>JAWLAZ010000016.1:0-2071 GCA_041395205.1 bacterium | reverse complement strand
CTACTGCATAAGGACAGAGCCAGCGAAGCTGCGCTTCGCGGCTCCGCTATTCGTGCGCTTCCGCTACTCGTTCCCCGCGTTGACGCCCTTCATGCGCAACAGCGTCTGCATCGAGCCACGGTGTCCGGATTCATGCACCACCGCCGCCATCAGCACGCGGATGATGTTCGCCGGGCCGCGGGTCTCGAGCCCGCTGGTGTCCGCGCCCTGTTCCTGCATCTGCTTCAGCACCTGCTCATAGACCTTCTTCGTACCTTCCGGGATCGTCAGCACTTCAGCGGCACCGCGGTTCATCACCTCGTCCAGCTCGGCGCGTGCGCTCTTCAGGCTGTCGAGGATCGCCTGCTTGCTGCCGTATTCCCTGAAGGGCCAGACGCCGTCCTCACCCGGTCCCTGGCTCCAGTAGCCTTCCTCGCTGCTGTTGCCGCTGAGCTGGCGAGCGAACATGATCCGCGCATCGGCGCAGTGCATCGCCTGCTCGGCGAGGCTGAAGGTCCACTTGCCGCTCGGATCCTCATAGCGCCAGTCCAGCAGTTCCTCCGGAATCAGCGCTGCGATCTTCTCGGTGTAGTCAAGCGTCATGTTCAGCCAGGGGTAGACCTGGGCAATCGTCTTTGATGTCTGTGCTGCACTATCCATGTTTCCGCTCCCTCAGGATGTTGATCTGATTCTACCCGCCGCAGGCTCTGCGCAGTTGCAGCGGCAAACGCTACTGATACTGACGCGGGATTGCCGGCATTTGTGACAGCTTGCCCGCGGCAGCCCTCCGCCGCTACCATCTTCTGATGCGCATTTCCCGGATCCTCCCACTGGCAGCTCTCAGCGTGCTGCTGGCCTGCAGCCTTGCCTCCGCCAGAGCTCCCTACACCCTGGAGCAGCTTTACCGCCGGCCCTACCTGTTCGGCACCAGCCCCTCACCGGTTTCCGTCTCCGATGACGGCCGCTTCGTGGCGATGGGCTGGGATGAAACGGGCCAGAGCATCCGCAACCTCTGGGTGCTGGACCGCGACAGCAAGGAGAAGCGGCAATTCACGGACATCTGGAACGAGCATGAAACCCGCAAGCGCCGTGAGTTCGAGCGTGACCTGAAGAAGGACCGTGAAGCCTGGGAGAAGCAGCATCCCGCAACGGCGGTTGAAGGGGATGTTGAGGATGAGGAATCCACCGCTGAGGCGGAGCAGTCCGGCGACGGGGATGACGAACAGCTCGATCAGTCGGAAACCGGCGAGACTGCTGTTGACGACGAGGACGAGGATGTCGAGGTCTTCGACGAGGAGGAGCGCCGCAAGGAATTCGAGAAGGAGCTGCGGAAGGAGTTCGACAGCTTCGGCGGGGTCGGCGGGCTGGAATGGCGCAGTGGCAGCCATGAGCTGTTCTGGAACTACGGCGGGCGGATCTACTCAATGGACATGGACAGTGCCGACCCCCAGCCGCTGCTGCGCCTGAAGCATGAGAACGGCTGGAGCGGGGTGCAGCGCCTGCGCGGTGAAAGCCGCTTCCTGCTGACCAGTGCCGCCGACATCTACAGCTGGGACAGCCTCACGGGTGAGCTCGTGCAGCTCACCGACGGCGGACAGAATGAGTTTGCCAACACGGACGGCTACAGCCTCAGCCGTGACGGACGCTGGCTGGCCTTCTCGCGGCGCGACTACCGTGGCGTGCGCCAGACCCAGATCCCCGAGCTGTATGAGGAGAATCCGTATTCCATTGCCAACCGCTATGCCCGCCCGCAGGATACGCCGGAGAAGGTCAGCTTCTTCATGCGCGACATGTCCGGGGAGAACCCCTGGCAGTTCGACGTGGAGATCCCGGATGAGCCGCACTACTGGATCCAGGGCATTGACTGGTCGCCGATCGAAGGTGACAACCGCCTGCTGCTGAGCATCGTGACCACGGACGTGATGGGTCTCAGGGTCTACCTGGTCACCCCGCATGAGGAAGGTGACGGTGCCGACATCGAACTGGCCTACAGCGAGGATGACAGCGGCTGGATCAACGGCAGCCGCACCGGCTGCGGCTGGCGCAGTGATGGCTCGCTTTATCTGCTGAGTGAGAAGGACGGCAAGTGCGC
>JAWLAZ010000015.1:0-2304 GCA_041395205.1 bacterium | reverse complement strand
GTTTCACCGTGTCGCGCTGAACCAACATCTCCCGCAGTTGCGAAAAGGCGGGATCAACATGACAATCATGATTCGTGCACGGAATTGATTGAGACAAGTTACAAGGAAAACGACATGGAGATCATGGGACATGAATCAACGCACCAGGTGATTGACTGCGGCAACGGCCGCTTCGCCCGCTGCTGGGCGGACGCCTCCGCCCTGGAGGGCAGCGCCGCTGAGCAGATTCGCAGGATGGCAACGATGCCGCAGCTCTACCGCCACCTGGCGATCATGCCGGACTGCCACTACGGCAAGGGCGCGACCGTCGGCAGCGTGATGGCGCTCGAGGGCGCCGTCGTGCCGAACTGCGTCGGTGTGGACATCGGCTGCGGAATGGCGGCGATCAACACCGGGCTGAAGTTCGAGGGCGAAATGGCAACGCGCGAATTCTGGCAGGGCTGGCTCGCGCGCACCGCGGAGGCGGTGCCGGTGGGCTTCTCCTGTCATGATCGCGACCGCCGCGGCACGCAGGGCGGCCCGGAGCGTGAGGCGCGGGCTGTCGAGCACTTCGGCAGCGAGGACTGGCACCGGCAGCCGCGTGCTGCCCAGGGCCTGGAGACCGGGCGCAGGTTCCGCTCGCTGCATGAGCAGATGATCCGCCAGGCGGGCACGCTCGGCGGTGGCAACCACTTCCTGGAGGCGCAGCGTGACGAGGATGGCAACGTCTGGATCATGGTGCACTCCGGTTCGCGCAACATCGGCCTGCGCCTCGCCGGGCACTACGACCGCCGCGCACGTGAGCTGAATGCGCAGTGGAAGAGCGAGGCCCCGCAGAGCCTGAACTGGCTGCCGACTGGCAGCGAGGATAACCGCGACTACCTTGCCGACATGCAGTGGAAGCTGTGCAGTATGCCCTGTTCAGCCGCAAGGGAGATGCTGCGCGCTGCACTCGGCGCGCTCGATATGGAGTTCGAAGAGGAGCGCATGCTCAACCTGCCGCACAACTTCGCCGCGATGGAGAACCATTTCGGCAGGAACGTGCTGGTCCACCGCAAGGGAGCGACCGCGGCGCGGGCCGGCCAGCCGGGAATCATCCCGGGCAGCATGGGCACGGCGAGCTACATCGTGGAGGGGCTGGGCAACCCGGACTCCTTCCATTCATGCAGCCACGGCGCGGGGCGGGCGATGAGCCGTACCCAGGCCAGGCGTGAGTTCAGTGCCGAGGACATGGCAACGAGCCTGAGCGGGACCTTCACGCAGGCCGACAGCGGCTGCATCGATGAGACGCCGCAGGCCTACAAGGACATTGACGAGGTGATGGCCCGCCAGCAGGACCTCGTGAAGGTGGTCCACAGGCTTTCACCGGTCATCACGCTGAAGAGTTCTGACAACGCCGTCGACTGACACGGAGGTCAGTCCCGCGCAGCAGGACTGACCAGGGGAGCTGCATCCCGCCGCAGGCAGGATGCAGGAGGCACGCGCAGGCCAGTCGACAATTCGGCAGCGCTCGCTGCATCATTTCAGGCTCTCAGACCCTGCCCTGCACAATCATGAACAGCAGCTGCACTGCGACGCACAGCAGCAGCAGGATCACGCCCTTCTGCTGGCAACCGGGTGCATCCATCCCTTCACTCATGAGCTTGCCGCTGTGGTTCCTGCGCAAGTTGCCGCCATGTGAGTTGATTTCGGCCACCATGCGTCTCTCACCATCCTGATGACTTGCCTGCAGGAGCTGGTAGGCAAACCTGTCGTCAAGGTCATTGGCCTTCAGGAAGAAGAAGCTGCCGCCGTGCAGGCAGAAGCTGTCATTGTTGTCAACATCGTAGAACCATGTGAGCTCCGCCTCCAGCATTTCCAGCAGCTGTGCCGCAGTGAAATCTCCGTAGACGGCATAGTCCTCTCCTTCACGCAGCATGTGCGAGCCTCCCTTCATGCCAGACCTGAAGTCCCTCCAGCATAGGGCATGGCTGCAGGTTCATTACCATCCAAGGCAAAGCCTTCATCCCTGATCCCAGGTCCCGGATCCCTGTTTTCCTGTGCTGCTTGACAACTCCTGAATCACGGGTATAATCCCTCGACCCTGCCAATGGCGGGGATATTCCACCCGGAGGTGCAGCATGCAAGCAGTGAAGCGAAACAGCGAGCCATGTGCAGTGCGGCAATCCGGGTCGGCCATACTCCGATATCTCCTCGATAGATAGCCGGCCGTCCTGAACAGGACTGAACCCGGCCGGCAGACCTCACCTCACGCAACCAACAATAGCTTGTGTGTTCTTCCGATTCGCGCAAGCGCTCATCGGTCTGGCACTGCGGTGAAAGCAA
>JAWLAZ010000014.1:0-3021 GCA_041395205.1 bacterium | reverse complement strand
CTGGCGGTCAGTGTCCGCGATGACAATGAAACGTATGCACATACGACATCGCCGGACAGGGACCTGCTGGCAGCGCCAACTGACCTGCGCAAGGTCTACATTGATCCGAATCTGCCAGGCATCAATGACACGGGCGGTGCTGTCTATCCCGCAGTAACTGTTGATCCGGAGCAGGGAAAGTTGTTTGGTGCATACAAGCACCTGCACGAGGGGCGGGAAGTACTGCGCTTCCTGGAGCTCGACCTGGAAAGCGGCAGCTGGCAGTCAACGCTGATGTATGACAACCCGAAGGAAAAGCGGAGTCTGCAATTCTCGAACATGGGAATCAATGCCGCCGGTGAAATGTGGGCCACCGTTTTGTTCAATGCAAAGTACAACTATCCGGACAGCCAGTACCTGCTGCGGCGCATGGCGGATGGGAGCTGGGTGGATGCCGGAATGGAAATCTCACCGGGCAGGAACTGGAGCGGGGTATTCGATGAGCAGGGTTTCCCGGTCGTCTGGTCCTTCGGAGGCAAGGATGGCAACGGTGTCACGCCGCTTTGGCTGCACTTCCGCGACGAGTCTGAGGCAAGCGGCTGGCGCAAGGAACTGGTCTGCAGTTATGCCGCTTACCCGAGGTTCTTCCAGCAGCAGGATGGCAGCATCCAGATTCTGACGACACGGGACCTGAGCAGTGTGGTTGACGGGCCGCGTTTCCTGATGAACCGCGATCCGCAGGGAAACTGGAATGAAATCATGCAGGGCAACTGGTATGGCAACAACCTCTGGGGCAATCAGCCGCTGGCTGATTCCCCAATTGCCTGGAGTGCCCTGCTGCTGGAGAACGGCCAGTGGAAACTGCTCGTGAACGGTACCCAGGGAATCAGGTCTCTGCCTGCCAATGCGGAATATGAACTGATCAGGAAACTGGAAGCGCTGCATCATGTCAGCTACTATCTGGTTGCTCCCGCCGCTGCCGGCGACAGTTACCACCTGCTGCCGTTCTGGCTGCGCCGGGATGGGCAGATGCTGGAACTTAGCTACGATGGGGCAAATCAAGTTGAACGGTTCTCTCCTGAGCCCACACTGCAGAGCTGGGATTACAAGGCAGCTTCAATTCTGCTTGACAGGGCCTATGAGGATTTCCACCATGGAACGCCGGCCCTGATTGACCCGCAGAGCGGGCATGCCGTGTTCTTCGGTACGGAACCGGACCAGGCCAGTGGTAGCTACAGGTTATTCATGTTGACCACCTATGGCACCGAGGCCCGGATGTATGACCCGCTGGACTGGCCAGAGTGGACGCCGCAGCAGTAGATATCGCAGGCGCTTGACAGATCTGGTATCGTGCTACAATTCTCGATATGCAGATCAAGGCAGTGAATATCAGGATCCCCCTACTTGCGCTTGCCGGCATAGCCGTCAGCGCTCAGCTCTATGCCGTGCAGGCGCATACCATCGACGTGGATCAGCTCACCGTGGCGGTGCAGTCGGAGGGTCAGGGCGAAAGCGGCAGCAGCAGTACTTCACATGGGCATGGACATGGTGCTCCCCCGCAGCCGCGTGAGACCGTCGGGGCCTCCGACCAGTCAATGCTGCATGCCGAGGAAGTGCATCTCAGGAACATCCGCCAGCTGACCTTCGGCAACTTCAAGGATGACCCGCAGATCGCCGCTGCCAACTATGCCGAGGCCTACTGGGCCCCGGATGGCAAGAGCCTGATCCTGCAGGCGGCGGTGAATGAATTCCCCTGCGACCAGGTGTTCCGCCTGGACCTGCTGACCGGCGCGCTTGAGCTGATCAGCTCCGGCAAGGGCCGCGTGACCTGCAGCTACTTAACCGCTGACATGCAGCACTACATCTACTCCAGCACCGAGTTCAACAACGGACCGGAATGCCCGCCGACGCCGGACTTCAGCCGCGGCTATGTCTGGCCTGTCTATGAGAGCTACGACATCTACCTCGCGGACATCAACACCGGCGAGGTGCTGGAGAACCTGACGGACAACCCGGGCTATGACGCCGAGGGCACGATCGACTGGAACAGCGGCTGGCTGTACTACGCCAGCAAGCAGCATGACGACATCGACGTCTACCGCTACAACATGAACACCAAGGAGCGTGAGCGGCTGACGGATGCCTACGGCTATGATGGCGGCCCGTTCATCAACTACGACGGCACGAAGATCGTCTACCGCCGCAGCATGTTCAAGGACCAGGCTGAGGAGGATGACTACCGCGCGCTGCTGGCTGACAACCTGATCCGCCCCGGCGTGCTGGAACTGTGGGTGATGGACAGCGACGGCAGCAACAAGCGCGAGCTGACCAACGACGGCGCGGCCAACTTCGCGCCCTACCTGCATCCTGACAACGACACCGTGGTCTACTGCAGCAACCGCCACGCCCCGGACGGCCGCAACTTCGACGTCTACATGCTGAAGCTCAGCCAGCCCGAGATGGAGCCGGTGCGCATCACCTGGGACGAGGAGTTCGACGGCTTCCCGATGTTCAGCCCGGACGGCAGGTACATCGTGTGGTGTGCCAACCGCAATGGCAGCGTGACCGGTGAGACGAATGTGTTCATCGCCGAGTGGGTGGACTAGGCAGGGCTGTGGCCATGCCAGGAGACGCAGATGCAGGTAGCACACGCTGAAATCATTTCGGCCATCAATGGGGCGCTGGCCAGCCGCGGACTGAACGGTAAGGTGGCGCTGCTTGAGATTGAGCCGCCGCGGGACTGGGGCGTGAGCAGCAATGTCTGCTTCATGCTCGGGCGCGAGGCCGCCGCGGAGGAGATTGCCAGGCAGACCGAAGGACTCGGCAAGAAGGAAGCCAAGCAACTCAGCGGGCAGCTTGCCAATGAGGCGGGTGTGCGGCTGGCGGGCGAACTGGCCGGCGAGCTGGCAAAGGCCGCGCTGCCGTACATCGGAAGGATTGAAGCGGAGGGGGCCTACCTGAACTTCTACTACGATACGGCACGGCTCAGCGCGCATGTCGTGGGCACGGTGCTGGCAGGTGGGGAGAGCTTCGGCGGCGAGT
>JAWLAZ010000013.1:0-3845 GCA_041395205.1 bacterium | reverse complement strand
TGAGGGCTCCCACGTGTGACAGGCCAAACGTCCAGCAAACCGACTTGCAAAGCTGCCCACTGTGGAGAGTAGTCTGATGGAGGCAGTCCTATACTTGAAACAAGATCAGGATCATCAGTTTGATATGACATTCCGAAGCTGACTTCTGAATAAGTAAACCAATTTCCATCTTGCGCATGCTGTGGTGAATGTATTGATTTGTTAATTAGCTTGCTTAAATCGCTAATTTTGTGAGGTGTTTTCAATTCGTAACTTTGAACAACATATTTTCCAACTGGAAAGCATGATGTATTTGTAAACAGTGATAAATCTAAATCGACGTCGGTCATACCGCTTGTGGAAATTTGAAGTAGTGTTGACGTCTCATCATTCTCTCTATATTCCAATTCACCCTCCCATGCTTGTGCTCGATCAAAAACTACTTTTTCATATTGGGAGGACTTTCCGCATGAATACAATGTCAAGAGCATGCAAAAAGCGATTATGTAAACTGAATATGAAGCCCCACTATTCCAATTGGACAACTTGAATAGTCCTCACTTGCACATTGGTTCCGCCGACATTCATGCTATCATCGGTACCATTAATTGTAAGGACGGCATATAATGAATCACTTAAACTCTGTATGCTAATTCCGTTAGAAACGACTATTTGCCAAGTTGAGCTCGACAATGAACTTAACAGATTTACTGGAGAAGTGGGAGAAAATGACCCATTGTTGTCATTTATGGTGAGATAGACACTGGATATCCGGTTTACATCTTCTACCCGAATTTCTGCCGAGAGGCTGGCAGTTGCTCCATACCTGTGTATCTGTGCCCCGAGCGCTACTTGAGCACCCATAACAATGCTTCCAGAAACTTGTGAGGATGTCCAAGATAGCTCTAAATAGCTCGTGTTGAATATTGCCACGGGGACCGTATTGAAAGACACATCCGAATCACTATTCAGCGTGACTGTTGCTACTCCTGCCCCACTCGGGTAAGCACTTACCGCCCACGGCAGGTTGATTTCGCTGTTGCCACTGAGGCTGTCGCGGCTGCCCGCCGCCGGGAAGACCTGGCGGTGCACCACCTTCGTGCGCTCGTCAACGTAGTCCTTCGTTGTCAGATCCGTGTCGTCCAGCGGCGTGGCCGCACTGCGCGGCAGAGTGCTGAAGGTCTTCAGCCCGCTAACCGCCTGGTCCCCGCTCGTGCGTAGCACCGTACTGTCCACTGCGAATTCCTCCGCCGTCAGATCGAGGCCGTCGCCAGCCGTGTAGGCCGGCGCATGCACATCGATCTCCCCCGCCAGCGCATCCTGCGTGACGCTGGCACTTCCGCTGCCGGTGATCGTCAGCTCCCCCGCCTGGTAGGGGTTGCCAGTTCCGCCCGCCAGGCCGGTCACGAAACTCTCCGGCAGGGCAGGGTCCAGTGTGACCCCGCCGCCGCCGGCCGTGGACCCGCCGCTCGAGAGAGGAGCCGCCCCGCTGCCCCCCAGACCCTGCTGCTGCTCCAGTTCGCGCGCGCTGCGCTGCCTGGCGTCAATCGCCGCTCCCAGTGACTGCTGCTCCCGCATCCTGCGCCTGATCGTCATTCCGCTTCCTCCGCCAGATAATCCGTGCCGCCCACCACCGTGGCGCGCGGCGTATGCTCGACGCGCTCCACGAGCGCGCTGACAATCTTCCCCGTGCGGTCCCTGCCGGCCACGGTCTGCCACAGCCCGATCCGCGGATCCGGCAGGCACTGCCATTCGATGCGCGAAAACTGCCTCAGGCTCTCGGCCAGCAGGTCCGTGGCCCGGTCCTGGGCCAGGAATTCATTGCCGCCGAATTCCGTGAACAGCGTGCGCTGCCGCCCGCCGAGCCTGGCCCAGAGCAGCGGCCGGTTGCGCTGCCAGCGGTCGTCCAGCCCGTCGCCATCATAGTCAGAACTGTACTCGTAGAACTGCGGCGGCGTTGCTAGCCCACTGATCTCGCGCACCACGCGGTACTCCTCCGCCGTGTACAGTTCCAGCTCCGCGAGCCCGATGCTCGGGTCGGACTGGTTGTCAAAGCCGTGCTTGTAGGCCCCGAGCTGCACCCGCAGATAGCGCAGGCGCGGCAGGCTCAACTCGCCCGGGCCGATCTCCAGCAGGCTGTGCGGCGCGAAGCGGCCCTGGGCCAGCGGCGAGATCAGCCGCCATTCGCTGCCATCCGTGCTCCCCAGCAGGCGGATCCCCGGCCAGAACAGGCCCTGATGCCCGGCCGCGGCATTCAGGTTGCGGCTGCCCGGCAGCACCGCTCGCACCCGCTGCACGCGCTGCACACTGCCGAGATCGAACTGCAGGCAGTCGTACCAGGAGTCGTAGAAGCCCGTGCCGCCGTTCTCACTCGCCGCCAGATTGTGCAGCGAGGCCCCACGGCTGCTGTCCCCGTCCCAGATCAGTCCCGCGACGCTGGCGAAGCTGCTGTCCGCTCCGACGTTCAGTCCATCCCAGCTGAACCAGTCACCCTGGCTGGAGATGTCGCTGGCAACGGCAGTATCCGCCAGCACATTCACCGGCCGTTCACTGCGGCCCCGCACCACCACCCGGCTGCAAAGCGCGGAGATGTCCTGCGGCCGGCCGCGCTCGCCGGCACTCAGCAGTTCATTGTCAGGCATTGCCTGCTGCTCCACCAGCCGCAGGCGGAAGCTGTCGAGCGCGCTGTCGTACCAGAGCCTGAGGTTGGCCTGCTGGCTTTCACGCAGGCGCTGCATCAGCTCCGCCACACTGCCCTGCCAGGCCAGTGCCCCCGCGGGGTCCAGCCCGAGATCCGGGATGTCCAGCCGGCTGTCCGGCAGGCCCGGTCCGCCCAGTGCCGCCGGATACTTCAGCGCCGTGCGGTAGAGCTCCGCGAGGTCCAGCGTGCCCTCGATATGGCAACGCACCCCGCTCAGCCAGTAGCTGCGCCCCGCAGTGTCCTCGAGGATGCTCACGCTGCCGCCGCTGAGATTGACCTGGTAGTGCGCCGGCGAGACCTCCATTGTCATCGCCGCGTCGTACCAGAGCCGCAGGGCCGCCGCCGCGAAGCTGCGCCGCCGCGTGCCGGGGTTGGCATCCTGGTTGAAGGCCGGGTCACCGGCCCCGCTGTAGCTGAAGCCGTAGACGCTGCCGAACACCCCGCCCTTGATCAGTGCCAGCTGGCGCACCGCCAGTTCAGCGGTCTCCGCCGGGGCCAGGGCCAGCTCACATTCCGTTTCCGCCAGCAGGCAGCTCCAGTCCAGCGCGCGCAGGCGGATCAGGCCCTCGGCGGGGTCCAGCTCTGCCACACGGCCACGGAACAGCACCTCGCTTTCTGCGCCGACAAGTGCCGTGAGCTTCAGCTCGGAAAGCAGACGCAGCGGGTTGCCCGGATCATCCGGGTCGCCCCACTGCTGCCTCGCATCCGGAATCTCCGCGCGCAGGCGCATCGCGCCCGTGGCCTCATGCAGCAGGCGGAAGTCCGTGAGCGGCAGCTCGCGCCAGGCCAGTTCCGTTGTCAGATCACTGCGGGCCTCAAGCTTCCAGCTGACCCGCCGCCCGGGCCGTTTCAGTTCAGTGGTGGCTGCACCGGTGAATGCCATGCTGTTTGCTCCATCAGAATGATTGCCATGTTCTGTTCACCACCAAGGGCACGATGAGCACGAAGCTTTCAGTGCGATCAATAAGATGATCTGAAGAACCCTGATCTGCTTCGTGTCCTTCGTGAACTTTGTGGTGCCCCCTATTCCGTCCAGGGCCGGGCCGGGCTGGCCGGGCTATAGCTGCCGACGCTGTCAAAGCTGGAGAAGCCACCGTGCTCCGTGACGTGCAGGCCCACGAGCAGCGGCAGGCCGTTGTCAGCATGCATCCCCAGATCCGCGCTC
>JAWLAZ010000012.1:0-5744 GCA_041395205.1 bacterium | reverse complement strand
CGCGCAGACTCTACCCCGAGCATGTTTGGCAGAGCGCCGGGGTGATGCCGCTTTACGAGCTGCAGCCGCTCAGCGCGCGGGTGATCACTGAGGCCGGCGGCAGTGCCGAGGGCTTCAGTGGCCAGGATGTGCATGACCTCGACCTGAGCGAATTCGACCACGTGATCCTGATCGGAGAGACGGCCCGCAACCACAGCGGCCCGCTGCCCGAGGGTGTGGGCCAGCACATCTGGTACATCTTCGATCCCTACAACGCAATCGGCACCGATGAAGAGCGCCTGGAGATCTACCGCGAGGTACGCGAGGAGCTGCTCAGCCATCTGGCTGAACTGGCCGGGGAACTCGGCCTGGAGAAGGCCTCAGCGGGCTAGCTGCTCCAGGCTCGTGCGCAGATGCCCACTGAGCCGCGCCAGCGGGCTGACCTGCATCGCCGCGAGGGCATCGCGCAGTTCCATCAGCGGCAGGGCCTGGCGGGAGCAGAAGTACATCGTGCGCCGTTCGGCCGGATAGTAGCGCTTGTGGAAACCCACTCCGCGGAAGTTGTAGAGCCAGTTGCCATGTTCATGCCACCACTGGAAGATGGCGCGCGTGGCAGCCGAGCCTGCCAGCTCCGGATGTGCCGCGGCCGGGGCGAAGGGCGAGAGCCCGAGTGTCAGCCAGGAGAGGCCGCGCATGCGGAAATGCTGCATCGCCCCGAGCACGATGAAATCCTGCCAGCCCACGCTCCCGAGTTCCCGCGCGCGCAGCAGCGAAGCGGCATAGCCCACGAGCTGGCCCTCCTCATAGAGCGGGTCGAAGACCACGAAGGCAATCACGCGGCCCGCGCGTCTGGCCACGAAGCAGCGTGTCAGCGGGTCATGGCAGCTGTCCAGCGGCCGCGCGAGGAAGTGCAGCTCCCGGGCATTACGCCGGCGCAGCTCCAGCCAGCTCCGGCTGATCGCCTGCAGTTCAGCCATCCGTTCGCGGTAGTCCGGCCAGTCCTGCAGCGTCACGCCCATCCGCCGGGCCCGGCTCAGCACGAAGCGCAGGTACTTGCGTGCCTGGCCCCGCAGATGCCAGTCCGGCAGGGAGATCCAGCTTTCAAAGCCCAGCGGCGTGCAGTGGAAGCCCAGCTTCTGCAGCTCCAGCGCCGTGGCTGCGCTGACCTGGAAGAAGGCCGCGCGCGGCTGGGCCTGGAGGAAGTCCGCCAGCAGGGCATGGCGCTGTGCCGCTGAGCAGAGCGGGTCACCCAGCACAAGCGCGCTGCCGAGCGGGCTGAGCGGCGGATGCCAGGCGATTTCACCGCCATTTGCGCAATGCAGCTTCAACCCCGGCTGGCGCGTGGAGGCGGCCAGTGCGAAGCCGCCCCAGCGCTGCAGCGGCATCAGTGCTGGTTCGGCGGGATCCGTCTCATGAAACTGTCTGCGCAGGGCGTCCAGACCGTCAGTCTAACCCAGTTCCCCCGCCGCCGCACTGAACTGGTAGAATCCCTGCATGTCAAACTCCTCAGGCAGGATCCTGCTTCAGAATGCAAGCGTACTGACGATGGACGGCGAGCTGCGCCAGTACAGCCCGGGCTATGTGGCAACGGAGGGCGCGCTGATCACTGCGCTGGGACCGATGTTCGAGTGCCCGCCGGTCAGCGGCTACGACGAGGTGCTGGACTGCAGCGGCTGCGTGGTCATGCCCGGGCTCGTGAATGCGCATACGCACCTGCCGATGGTCTACTTCCGCGGCCTGGCGGATGACCTGCCGCTCCTGACCTGGCTCAATGAGCATATCTGGCCTGCCGAGGGCAAGCACCTGTCGCCGGAGTTCTGCTACCACGCCTCGCGCCTGGCCTGCCTGGAAAGCATCCGCAGCGGTGTGACCTGCGTGAATGACATGTACCTCTTCGCTGCCAGCGTTGCCAGCGCCGTGGCCGACAGCGGGATGCGCGGGCTGATCAGCGAGGGCGTGATCCAGTTCCCGACGCCGAGCGCCGCCAGCTGGCAGGACGGCATGGAGCTGGAGAAGCAGCTGATCGCCGAGTATACGGGGCATCCGCTGATCGAACCCGCCGTGGCCTGCCATGCCCCCTACACCTGTACGCCGGAGATCCTGACAACGCTGCACGGCCTCTCGCGCGAGCACGGCCTGCTGTTCCACATCCACCTGCAGGAAACGAATGCCGAACCGGGACTCACCGAATGGCTGCAGCCGGGCGAAAGCCCCACCGCCGGGCTTGCACGGCTCGGGGTGCTGGGTCCGCGCACGCTCGGGGCGCATTGCGTCTGGGTGGAGCAGCCGGACATGGAGCTGATGGCCAGCCATGGCTGCGGAGCCTGCCACTGTCCGGCCAGCAATCTGAAGCTGGCCAGCGGCGTGGCCCCGACGGTTGCCATGCTGCAGGCCGGTGTGAATGTCGGGCTGGGCACGGATGGTGCGGCCAGCAACAACAACCTCGATCTCTGGGAGGAGCTGCACCTCGCGGCCCTGCTGCCGAAGGGCATCCTCCTGGATGCCGAGGCCATGCCGGCGCACAGGGCAGTGCAGCTGGCAACATCCGGCGGAGCCGCGGCCCTCGGCGACAGACGCTTCGGCACCCTGGCTGCCGGGAAGCTCGCGGACATCTGCGTGATCGACCTGGCAACGCCGCATACCACTCCGCGCTACACACATGACAGCGCGGTCTACAGCTACCTGGCCTATTCCTCACAGGCGGCGGACGTACGCCACACGATTGCCAATGGCCGCCTGCTGATGCGCGACCGCGAAGTGCTCAGCCTCAATGAGGCTGCGGTGCTGCGCGAGGCGACTGACTGGCTGGCGGGGACTGCGGGGGGCTAAGGTGTATAGTTAACCTTCTTCACGAACAGAGCGATCTGTATAGTGAAGGAGGATGAAGAAGATGACGGCAGCTGAGAAGAAGCTTGCCAGGAAGCGCCTGAGCGCGCTGGAACTGGCGGAGAAGCTTGGCAACGTGTCGGAGGTCTGCCGGCGGCGCGGCATATCGCGGACACAGTTCTACGAATACAAGCGGCGCTTCCAGACCCACGGCTTTGAGGGGCTGGTTGACCTGCCGCCGGTGCACAAGAGCCACCCACAGACCACCCCGCCCGAGGTGGTGGAGCTCATCCTGGAGATTTCCATTGACAACCCGATGAAGGGCTGCAACTACCTGTCCCACCGGCTCAGCCTGCGCGGGGTCAGTGTTTCCGGCGTGACGGTCCAGAAGATCCTCGAGAAGCACGGGATGGGCAGCAAGTACGAGCGCCTGCTGAAGCTGGAGGAGAAGGCGCTGGGCGAGGAGATCGAACTGACGGCCGAGCAGGTGGCTGCGATCGAGAAGAACAACCCCTGCTTCAGGGAGCGGCACGTTGAGAGCTCGCGTCCGGGCGAATTGCTCAACCAGGACACCTTCTACGTGGGCATCTTCAAGGGTGTCGGCAAGGTCTACCTGCAGGCCGTGGTTGACACCTTCGGCAGCTATGCCTTCGGTTACCTGCACACCGGCAAGCATGCCGAGCACGCAGCAGCCGTGGTGCACAACGATGTGTTGCCGCAGTATGAGGAGTGGGGCATTCCGGTCGGCACGATCCTGACTGACAACGGCCGGGAATACTGCGGCACGGAGGAACATCCCTATGAGCTGTACCTGGAGCTGAGTGGGATCGAACACCGCACCACCAAGATCCGCAGGCCGGAGTCCAACGGCTTCGTGGAACGCTTCAACCGCACCGTGCTGGATGAGTTCTTCCGACCGATGATGCGCCAGAACTACTATGCGAGCGTGGAGGATTGCCAGAAGGACCTCGACCGCTGGCTGAAGCACTACAACGAGGAACGCCCAGCATCAGGGATACCGCAACATGGGGAAACGGCCCCTTGACACCGTGAAGGAATAATATCTGGAAACTGTTACGCAGGAAGGTTAACTATACACATTAACTTCCATAGCACCCGACGTTTCATCGCCGGATATACTAAACAGCTGGGTAAACTTGCCTTGTTGCCAGCGCAGGACAAGCAAATCAACACGATGACAATCGCCATGAATCCCATCACTCTCTGTCCCATCTGATAACTCCTTAACACACTCGCATTCAAACTGTACTAGTTGCTTCTTGGATCAACTCGCTTCAAAACTTTGGCTCCATTTCCCTTCTCATCATCAGTTCCATATTCATATAACCAGCCTGAAACTACACATATAGTTTCCAGAGATGGAGAATCCACAATTAGACGAGCTCCTGTAGTTTCACGAGGATTAACTCCGTCTTCATACGTTTTTGCGATGTCTTCGACAAAAAGTAAATTCTCATCACTTAGCCACGATTGGCTCCAAGTGTAAACATTTGAATTTGGAGCACTCGGTAAGGTTGGATCTAAACCAATCATTATCAAAACGCCTAGATCCGTTTCAATCAACATTCCTGTATGTCCCGAGAATGTCGCAACGACTGGCAGCTCTGTCGGCAGCTCGATGAATTCCTGTTTCTGACCTGTAATTCTCAGCAGGAATGCCTTTCTGTCATCAAATGTAGCTGGTTCACTTGCCATCAGGAGGTTCATTGTTCCTGCTGAATCAACACTGATGTTCATGAAGCGCAGTACATCAAGCAGGCCAGGCTCTGAATCGAAGTTCATCGATTGCAACTCCCAGTCATCCGGTCCCTGTCTTTCATACCAGTGGAGTTCAGGCTGGGGATTCTGCAAATCAACATAGTATTCAAATGGACAAATCAGGTTGGCATTAGCACTGTTTGCTATGAAATTTATATACGCCCACTTATCTTCTGTATATTCTCCATACCCAATATACTCAACAGATAAATCACCATTGTCATAGAAGATTACGAAATACCTGGCGCTCATGTTTAATGGAATGGATGTGTCGGTTTCTCCGCAGTGAATTGCAAACTGGTCCGGTCCTATGCGAGTAAAACTAGAATAGCCAGGATTGACGAATCCTTCCGGATGCTCGTATAAGTGCCTGATTTGCCAACTTCCCGACTTTTTCTCTCCAAGGAACATCGTAAACACAGCCGGAAAGGCTGACCCCCAGCCGATATGGATGAAGGCAATTGGGGAACCGTCGGAGAGGAAAGCTGGCCAGGCGCGGTTGAAAAGGATTCCCTTTCCCTTAACAAACTCCTGGATCACAGGGTTATCAGTGGTGTATATGACTTCTTCTACCCACTGTTCAAATCCCGTCCGCGTTGCCATATACATTGTTTCGTTGTCCTTACTTGGACCAGTACAGACTAGCCTGTCATTGATGTCGTCATGGAAGAAGCGCTCAGGATTGAAGGAAATGCGGGGGTCAGCGTCGGACCAGATGAACTCTGAATCCACCCACCCTGAAATGCCAAGCTGCGCATCTACGGGCAGGGAAGCTGCTGACAAGTCATCAGTTGCTGTGACACTTGGATGAAGGTAGTCTGCATTTCCACGGTTATAGCTGGCTCTCATCTTCCCAGGCTCCACCTCCACAAAACTGTCCACCGTGCCGTCGCTGCTTGTTTCCGGCAGCGGGTCGGTACTCAGCCAGTCCATAGTGCCGTCGCCGTCGAAGTCCCATTCGTATGCAGCGATGCTGCCGTCCGGGTCGTAGCTCGCCGAGGCATCAAGGGTGATCTCCGCAGGAGCTCCGGCGAAATCCGGTGTGACGCTCAGGCTGGCAACCGGGGAGCTGTTCACCGTGCCGGTGTCGAGGTCGATGCTGACGATGCCGCTGGCCGGTCCCTGCTGCTGAGACTGCAGATCGTAAGGTGCGACGTAAT
>JAWLAZ010000011.1:0-10376 GCA_041395205.1 bacterium | reverse complement strand
GGCTGCGGGGCTGCTGGATGCAGGCGGTGTTTCCCCGCCGTCGTCAGCCGGGTCGCCAGCCGGCCAGGCTGCGAAGCCACCGTGCAGGGTCTTGTCGTCGTAAGCCACCGTGCTGTTCAGCTCCCGGCCCAGGGGCGTGAGGTCGGAGACGTTCACCTGGCCGTTCTGATCGTAGTCGCCGATCAACACTTCGCTCCAGTTGATCGAGACGCCAGTGGGCGGATCACCCCCTGGCCCGTCCGGATCGATCAGCGCGAGGTCGAGATCGAACACGCGGTTGGCATCACCGGTGGCGGCCTCTGATGTGGTCTTCGCGGGGTCCTTGCCCAGCCGCTCGAGTTCGGACATGAGGAAGTCGTGGAGTTCGGGATCGGTTGTTGCTGGCTGGGAGCGGGAACTCACAGTGGAACTGCCTCCGCAGCCTGCGAAGATCAGCAATGTCCCCAGTATGATCCACACGAAACGCACGTTTCTATCCTACCCCGACTCCCCGCCTCTGTGCATTGGGAGCGATTCAATCAGAGCTTAACGGAATCAGGAAAGGAAGTCAATCCTGATAAGTGATTATTTGCCATTGCCCCCCCAGATGTTGACGACATGTCAATTTGATATGGAAAATCGCCTTGCCCGAGTTACATCGGTCCTCCGCGCCGAGCTTGCGCTCGACCTCCGAGCCTGGCTTGCGCCAGACCTCCCTGTCAACTTTACGGTTGACCTCCTACTGCGCCGGGACGCTGATCGAGCGCAGGATGGCCTTCAGCACGCTCTTCTCGTCGACGCCGGCCAGCTTGGCCTCGGGCCTGAGCAGGATGCGGTGTGCCAGGCAGTGCGGCGCCACGCTCTGGATGTCGTCCGGGATGATGTAGTCGCGGTGGTTGAGCATCGCATAGGCCTGGGCCGCCGTCATCAGGCGCTGGCTGCCGCGCACGCTGACACCGACGAGCACATCCGGATGCTCACGGCTGGCCGCGCTGATCTCGGCGACGTAGCGCCTGAGGCTGGGCTTGACCCCGATGCGGCGCACGAGCTGCTGGATCGAGAGGATCTCGTCGGGGCCGCAGATCGGCTCCAGCTCCTCGATCGGATGCGTGCGGCGCTGGGCCTCGAGGATCTCCGCCTCGTGGTCGATGCTCGGATAGCCGATCTTCACGCGCAGGATGAAGCGGTCGAGCTGGGCCTCCGGCAGGTCGTAGGTGCCCTGCTGCTCCACCGGGTTCTGCGTGGCGATCACGAAGAAGGGCCGCGGCACCGGGTAGGTCACGCCGTCCACGGTCACCTGGCGCTCCTCCATCGCCTCCAGCAGCGAGGACTGGGTGCGCGGGCTGGTGCGGTTGATCTCGTCGGCAAGCAGGATGTTGGCAAACACCGGGCCGGGGCGGAAGGAGAAGCGGTTCTCCTTCTGGTCATAGGTGTTGGCACCGGTGACATCCGCCGGCAGCAGGTCCGGGGTGAACTGGATGCGCTTGAACTCGGCGCGCACGCTGCGCGCCAGCGCCCGGGCGAGGATCGTCTTGCCGACGCCGGGCACGTCCTCCAGCAGCACATGTCCGTCGGAGAACATCCCGATCAGCACCAGCTCGATCACGTCGCGCTTGCCGAGGATCGCGAGCTCGATGTTGCGGATCACCCGGTTGACGAGCGCAAGGGCCGCATCCAGTTCGGAGGGGCTGATCGAGGCCGTCGGGCTGTTGGTGACCTGTTCGGGATTGCTCATGGAGCCTGTACTCATGGGACAATGTGAGTTCCCGCTATTTTAACACGGAGGTTGTGATGCAGATCGATCCGCAGACCCTCTCACCGGCGCGGCGCTACTTCCTGCTGATCAGCGCCGTGGTACCCCGCCCGATCGCCTGGGTGGGTACGGACAATGCGGAGGGCGGGCACAACCTGGCCCCCTTCAGCTTCTTCAACTGCCTGAGCGCCAGCCCGCCGGTGCTGGGGATCGGCTTCTCGCCGACGGAGAGCAAGCCCAGCAAGGACTCCCTCGCCAACATCCGGCGCACGGGGGAGCTGACGGTCAGCATCGCGGACTTAAGCCTCGGCGACAGGCTGCACGAAAGCAGTGCCGAACTGCCCTACGGCGAGGATGAATTCAGGGCCACGGGCCTGACACCCGCGCGGGGCAGCGTGGTCAGTGCGCCCTTCGTGGCCGAGGCCCCGGTGGCGATGGAATGCCGGCTGCGCCAGCTGATCGAGCTCGGTGACACCGGCAGCACGATGGTGCTCGTGGATGTGCTGATGCTGCATATCCGCGATACGCTGCTCGACGCGCGCGGCACCATCGACCCGCACCGGCTGAAGCCGCTGGCACGCATGGGCGGCGGGCGCTATGCCAGCCTCGGGGAGATCTTCAGGCTGCCCAGCTATGAGCAGCTGCCGGACTGAAACCAGCGCGGCGAACGCGATAAAATATCCCCATGGATCAGTCCGCCCGCGATTTCCTCACAGCACTTGTCAACAGCTATGGCCCCTCGGGTTTCGAGGCCCCCGTGGTGCGCACCTGGCTCGACTACGCGAAGCAGTTCGCGGATGAGGTGTACACCGATGCCTATGGCAACGGTTTCGCCGTGCTCAACCCGGGTGGCGACCCGCATATCCTGCTGGACGGGCATGCCGACGAGATCGGGCTGATGGTCAGCTACATTGACGACGACGGCTTCCTGTGGGTCAGCACCATCGGCGGCTATGATGCCAAGATCCTCCCGAGCATGCGCGTCAGGGTGCTGGGACAGGGCGGTGCACTGCCGGGCCTGATCGGCAGCCTGCCGCCGCACCTGCAGCGTGAGGCCCAGGGCGGGCAGGAGCTGAAGCGCTACCAGTTCGGTGTCAACGTCTACGTTGACATCGGCGCGCGCTCGAAGGCCGAGGCCCAGAAGCATGTGCGCGTCGGCGACCCGATCGTGCTGGACTACGGCCTCGAGGAACTGCAGAACGGGCTCGTCTGCGGCCGTGCACTCGACAACCGCATCGGGATCTGGTCCGGGGTCGAGGCCCTGCGCCGCGCGAAGCAGAGCGGCAGGAAGCTCAATGCGCGGATCACCGCCGTGGCCGCGGTGCAGGAGGAGATCGGCTGCTTCGGTGCGGGGATGGCCGCCTACGGCGCCGATCCGGATCTCGCGGTGGCGGTGGATGTCACGCAGAGCGTGGACCATCCGCAGGCGGAGAAGAAGCGCTGGGGCGACATGCGGGTCGGCAACGGCCCGGTGCTGGCACACGGCAGCGCCTGCCATCCGGAGCTGAACCGCCGCATCGAGGAAGTGGCGCGCAAGGCCCGCATCGGCCTGCAGCATGAGGCCACACCGCGCCATACCGGCACGGATGCGGACTCGATCTTCGTGACCAGAAGCGGAATCCCCACCGCCGTTGTCAGCCTGCCGCAGCGCTACATGCACAGCCCGGCGGAGACCGTGCACCTCGGCGATCTCGACAGGATCGCCGACCTGCTCTGCGCGCTGTGCCTGAGCCTGAAGCAGGGCGAACGCTTCATGGTGAAGGTCTGACAACAGTGGGCAGTGGGACAGTAATCAGTAAACAGTAATCAGTGGTCAGTGGTCAGTGGTCAGTGGGCAGTGGGCAGTAGGCAGGGAGGTCAGGCCCATGGCCTGACAGGTAAGCGGTCCCATGGACCGCCTGAGCAGGCACAGGACAGCAGACTGTTGATGGACGATGCTCCGGCTGCGCCAAACCGTCGAATGTTCACATGAGCCGGCAGGAGAATACGGAATACAGCTCTCGGGAGCTTCAGGGCCTTGTCGGTCTCAGACCGACACATCTGAATCGGGCCTGACTGGCGTCGGGCTTCCTGACCGGAACTCCATTGTCATCCTGACGGATGAACTCCTTGTCAGCTTTACAGCTGACCTCCGATGGCCTGACTGACATCAGGCCTCCGATTGCCCGGTTTGCACCGGGCCTCCTTCCCTACAGCGCGACCCGGACACGCGCAGGCGTGTCCGCAGCGCCAGACCGGCGAATGTTCACATGAGCCGGCAAATCAAAAAGGCCCGCCGGAGCGGGCCCTGATGTTGTCAGAATCAGCAGTCTGGATCAGATGTTGCCGTTCGCCTCAAGGAAGCTCACGAGGTCGATGAACTTCAGCTGCGCCTCACCGTTCTCATCCGTACGGATGTAGCTCAGGAAGGTGAAGTACTGCCACTGCAGATCCGTGCCGACGCGGATGATGCTCAGGTTGCGGCAGCTGCCGCTGGTATCCAGCAGGAACTCCTCGGTCCAGACATCCTGGCCGGTCTTGGAGCTGAAGCGGAACTTCAGGTTGCCATTGTGGGTATAGGCCAGCACGTTGAAGTTGCTCGGCGGCTCCAGCATGTAGTGCACGAATTCGCCGATCTCATCAGCATCCTTGACCTGTACCAGCGTCTCCTGCTGGTTGGTGAGCCAGGTCATTCCGTCGAAGCTGCGCACCAGGCGGATGCGCTTCCTGTCCATGTCCCGGTAGAACAGCGCGCCGGTGATATCCAGGGAGCTGACCTTGATTGTCTGCAGCACGGGGCGGGCACTGGTCTCCACATCCACGACCTGCTCAATCCAGCCGTCATTGCCCTTCGCGCAGTTCACGATGTTGTTCGTGCCCTGCTCACGGAAGGCAAAGGACTGGCGTGAGGTCGGAGAGACGAGAATGCCTCCCTGCGGCTTGCGTTCGCTGGCGACTGCCCACTTGCTGAGGTCATCGTATTCCCACCAGAAGGTGCCTTCGTTGTCAACGCTTTCCGTCATCTCGATGCGCTGCAGCTGGCTGTTCCAGCTCAGGCAGGCCAGACGGCGTTCCATCTCGATTGTGCCGAGCACGTGGTGCTGTGTCCCGGAGCGCACCACGCCGGGGTTGAGCCATTCGAAGTGGCCATCATGGTCCAGCAGCGCGGCATAGGCATAGATGCCCGTTCCGTCCGAGTAGGTGATGTTGACAAGCGGGTTGTTCAGTTCATTCAGGTCGAAGACCGATATGCCGGGGCCGAGGTTGGGATCATTATTGATCGAGAGATACGGGAAGTTCGTGGAAGTCTCATCGAACAGTTCCCAGTCCAGTCCGGGAGGGAAGGTCGTGTTGCGCACGGCGTGCAGGCCGTTGGCATCATTCGTCGGAGCGAAGTAGAAGCTCAGGCGGTTGAAGCTGTTGCCGGGCACGACCAGCTCCTCGACATTCATGCCGAGGTTGACGGTGTCAACGTTGCGCAGGCCGATGGCCTTCTTGCCGGAGGTCCAGAAGTACTGGTCCCCGAGCACCGTGTCCCAGCGATAGCCGCCGGAGACGCGGTATTCATAGTAGATTCCACCCTCCGCGCTGGCGTCCTTGTACGTGATCAGGTTGGCCGCGATCGGTTCCTCATTCAGCCGTTCCCACTGCGCCACCCCCTGGGCCCGGCGCTCGATGTTGACGTAATCGATGCCGCCGGGAACTTCCCAGCTGACCTCGATCCCGTCCCAGAGCCCATCGCTGGCAACGACGTTCAGTACCTCCTGCGGCTCCCAGAAGCGCAGGTAGTCAATCGTGGAGGGGCCATCCTCATCAACCTTGATGAAGGCCATTGCCACACGGCCATCGGGGGAGACGAAGTCCCCCGGCAGTTCCTCGATGTCCGGCAGCGGGAAGTTGCGGTTGGAATATGTGTAGACATGGCCGAAGCTGAAGTCCCAGCGGTCGGTCCGCCAGTTGGCAACGGCGGTATGCACGCGGGAGGTGAAGTCACCCTGCATGCCCACCTCGAGGATCGGCGGCAGGTCGCTCACTTCATCCAGCACATAGACGGCGTAGGAATAATCAGCATGCGGCGGAGCACCGCTCATCTGGCCCGTGTATTCAAGCACGGCGGAGGCACCGTCGAGGGTGGCATTGCTGGAAGCACTGAAGGCGGCACCGTCAACGCCAGTGACGGCGGAACCGGAACGATTGAGCTGGGAGGGCGCGGGCAGACCCGCCGGAACACTTTCCTGGATGCTGGGCAGTTCCTCTGCGGTGATTGCGGAAGTGATGTTCTGGTCAGTCTTGCTGCACGCACAGGCGCATAGCACCACCATGACCAGCATGGCCCATGAATGAGTAGTTTTCACGACAAGCTCCCAAGCTTATTCTCATTCCCCTGTTCTATGCTAACTTCTCCCAGGCAACTATGCAAACAGACGAATCGAATCTTTACTCAGAAATGCGCATCATCGGCCTTGATGCAGGCAGCGTGCGTACCGGTATATCCTTGGCTGATCCGACATGCACACTGGCATCCCCATACCTGATTATACATACAAATCCCATTTCAGGTTTCTCTGCAAGGCTGGCAGAAGCACTCAGGGAGTATCCGGTCAGGCAGGTCATCATGGGGCTGCCGCTGGACCTGCGTGGCCGCGAAGGTGAGTCCGCCGCACTGGCGCGCCAGCTCGGCGGCCTGATTGAAGCCGAGCTGGGCTGGCCCGTGAACTACCACGACGAGCGTTTCAGCAGTGATCTGGCGGCATCAGCCCCGTCCCCGGCCGGCCGCAAACGCGGAGGGCGCACCAAGCCCCGCGAACTGGATGCGCACGCGGCTGCGGTGATCCTCCAGGGCTGGCTGGACTACCGGAAATCAGGGCTGGATCGCGACGGGGAAGGGTCCTAACCCGCGATGTGCGGATCGCGGTGGAAGTGCTCACTGAAGCCTTCCACGCTTTCAAGCATCTCGCGGCTGTCGTAGCGGGAGCGGCGGAAGCTCTCGAACTGGCGATACCACTCCGCGTTGAATTCCCGCCGTCGCGGATCATGCATCCAGAGCTGTACGTTTATGAATACAGCAACTGCCCCCACGGCAATGATGATAAGCAGTATTTCTCCGATCATGGCCTGCGCCACACTCCTGACCTGTTCTTTCCCCCAGGCCAATTGATATTTTACCAGTTTGCACTTTATTGCAGATTCGCCGGGATTCCTTGACGATATAATCTGCGAAAGCGCCAGGCGCTCGACCCGATATGCAACGCACGATCCTGATAGTCGACGATGAGGAAATCATCCGCAATGTGCTCAAGCGCAAGCTTGAACAGTCGACTGACTTCATCGTGCACACGGCCGGGGACGGGCTGCCGGCCCTCGAGATCTTCGAGCGCGAGAATGTCGACCTCGTGATCAGCGACCTGATGATGAGCGAAATGAACGGCATCGAGCTGCTGCGCAACCTGAAGCGCCTCAAGCCCTCGATTCCCGTGATCATCATCACCGGCTACGGCACGCTGGATGATGCGATCGAGGCCATCCACCTCGGCGCCGAGGACTTCATCAAGAAGCCCTTCGACATCAACGACGTGATCGAGACGATCGAGAAGACCTTCCGCAAGCTGGCCGAGGAGGCCGACCAGCGGGAAATCATCAAGTTCATCGAGGATGAGAACATCAAGCTGGCGATTCCGAGCGACTTCGAGTTCCTGAACACGGTGATCAATTACGTCTTCAGCCACCTCAAGGCGCGCTGGATGGTCAACGACGAGAACCTGCACGACGTCAAGGTCTGCATGTACGAGGCCCTGACCAATGCCTTCGAGCATGGCAACCTCGGGATCCCCGGGGATGAGAAGAGCCGGCTGCTGGAAATCAGCCAGCAGGCCTGGCGTGACTTCCTGATGGAGCGCATGAATGACCCCGGCAACAATGACAAGCAGATCGAGGTCAACCTGCAGATCAGCGACCAGCGCATGAGCCTGAGGGTCCGCGACCAGGGCGGCGGTTTCGACTTTGACAACCACTTCAAGGACGTGGAGCCGGAGCTGCTGTTCCGCAGCAGCGGACGCGGACTGCTGCTGATCCGTTCGCTGATGGACGAGATGTGGTTCGAGGACGGCGGCCGCGCGCTCGTGATGATCAAGCACCGCGCCAGCACCGGCGGCGGGTAAAATCCGGACTGGCCCCGTAAAACCGGGGTGAACTGCCTCCTGAGTTCCGCCGGGCACCGTTACACTTCCAGCAAAACTTCTGCCTGGAGTATGTAATGGATCAGTCCGTGAATTCTGACAACGCCGCGACCGGAGCCAAGCAGGGCGGCTTCAAGCTCTGGAGGGCCGTGCTCATCGCGCTTGTGATCGGCGGTGGGATCATCGGCTCGATGCTGCTGCGCGAGTTCCGCGAGAACAAGCTCATCCAGCAGGCCGAGCGCCTCTATGAGGGCGTGCGGGCCATGGATGAACTGACCCTGGCCCAGATCAGCCAGCAGGCCCACCATACCTCCGCCAGCGAACTGCTGGAGAGCCCGCACGGCCTCGACGACCGCTTCGTGGTGCTGGACGGCACCGTCAGCAAGGAGCAGTCGATCAGCGTCTCCTCCAACATGGCGAGCGAGGTCTTCAACGGTGAGGACTACTGCAGCTACGTGCTGGACGACCAGCTGGTGTTCGTTGACATCAGCGGTGCCAAGAGCAACTACGGCGAGGGCGCACACATCCAGGGCCACGGCAAGGTCTTCGTGCTGCGCGTCGGCGACCTGTTCAACCTGCCCGTGCTCGGGGAGGATCTGCAGAAGGAGTTCGGTTCCAGCCTGAACGAGGATGATGAGGTGGTGTTCTTCCTCTCCAAGGGCGTGGAGGAGCTGGATGTGCCCAAGCAGGAATTCGCCGACAGCGGCGGGGACGGCATCATCAAGCGCTGAGCAGCAACACGCATGCATGTCTGGCAACCTGCCGCGGCGGGTTGCCTCTGCATTTCCGGGGTCCGGTCCGTGAAACCTTCCGCTGCCGCTTCCTGTAGAATAGGAGTGCGGCAGGAGGCTGCACACGAGATAGCTTAGGGAGTGGAATATGGACAGCATGCATGACCAGGGTGGCCAGATGTCGGGAGGCGGCTATCAGCCGATGGACCCCTCCTACGGACCGCCGCCGAAGAAGAAGGGCTTCAACTGGCTGGCCTGCTGCGGCATCAGCTGCGGCGTGCTGCTGGTCGTCGGCATCATCGTCGCGGTGAGTGTCGGCAACATCTTCAACCGCTTCATGGGCGACGCCATGAAGGTGGCGATGGAGATCCAGAGCACGGACGCGGCGACGATCCGCTCCTCCGCCCAGCACCATGACGCCACTTCCGTGGCCGCCAGCCCTGAGAGCTACACCAAGGACTGGGTGGCGATGGACTGCGTGGTGATGTCCCCCGAGGATTTCGGGAAGGCCTACTTCGGCGGTTCGGACAATGGCGACTTCGACAGCGCCGATTTCAGCAGCGCCAGCGGCCAGGACGGCACGATGTACTTCGTGGAGGGCGGCTTCATGGTGATCGACATCAGCAAGGCCGCCAGCAAGGCTGAACCCGGCGACCACATCGTGGCCTACGGCAAGCCCTTCAACATGGACTTCAGCGCGATTCCCGGCGTCGGCGACGAAATGCCCGAGGAACTGGAGAACCTGAAGATGTTCATGGCCAAGGAAGTTGACAAGACGATGGACGCCGCGGAAGGCATGGCCGAGGAAGGCGATATGCCCCAGGGCGGCCCGGAAACGGGCAGCAGCGACAGCTGGGGCCAGTAGCCCGCGGCATTGACAATCAGGTTGAGATTCCGGGACGTCCTGCGGGGCGTCCCGTTGCTTTATGAGGTGAGGGCATGCAAGAGCAGACTGCCAGGCTGAGTCTGGGGATCCTCGGGGCCGGCTGCATCGGTACGGCCATCGCCCGCGCGGTGGCGGACGGGCGGCTCGACTACGAACTGCGGCATGTGCTTGACAGCGATCCGCAGCGGGCGCGTGAGCTGCTGGCGGAATGCGCCGGCGGCGGCGAAGCTGCCGAGCTGGATCAGCTCTGCAGTGAATGCGACGTGCTCGTGGAATGCGCGCATCCGAGCGCCGTGCCGGAGCTGATCAGCCGGGCACGTGAACTGGCAGGGGGCCGCAGCCCGCAGCAGCACATCGTGGTGCTGAGCGTGGGCGGGCTTCTGGATGTCAGCTTCGAGGACCGGCCCGCGGGCGAACCAGCGGTGCATGTCCCGAGCGGCGCGCTGGGTGGGCTGGATGCGGTGCTGGCGCTCCGGCAGGCGGGGCTGGACTCGGTGGAGCTGACCAGCCGCAAGCCGCCGGCCGGGCTGGGGCTGGATGTGACGGAGGAGACGGTGGTGTTCGAGGGCACGGCGGCGGAGGTGATCCGGCTCTTTCCGAAGAACACCAATGTGGCGGTGGCGCTCAGCCTGGCGGGGATCGGCCCGGAGCGGACCCGCATGCGCCTGATCGCGGACCCGGCCATCGACCGCAACATCCACCAGCTGGTGGCACGCGGGGCGGCGGGCGAGGTGGAATTCACATCACGCAATGTGCCCTTCCCGGAGAATCCGAAGACCAGCTACCTGGCGGCCCTGAGCGCGATCGCGGTGCTTGGCAATCTGGGCAGCGGCCTGCGCATCGGGTAGGAGCTCCGGCTTTAGCGGTAGAAG
>JAWLAZ010000010.1:0-12207 GCA_041395205.1 bacterium | reverse complement strand
AGGATGAAATGACGGAAGTGCCGGTGTTCGACAAGGGCTACTCACCGACGCGGTTGGAACTCGAAAAGGCACTGATTGAAAGCAGCGTGGCGGTCGTCGCCAGGCTGCGCAATGCACTGGAGGCCGGGGATGTGATCCGCAAGCGCCACCCCTCCGTCTGGCTGGCCTACCTGATCTCCCATGAATCGCATCACCGCGGGCAGTTGATGCTGGCCATGAAGCAGAATGGCCACACGCTGAGCGACCCGCTCAAGTGGGGACCCTGGGAACGGTGGTTCAGGGATTAGGTTGCTGGTTGCCGGTTGCAGAAAAGACTCAGGCGGACTTACAATCACTGCATGGATGACGGCAACCTGATTGACCTGCTTACCAATCATGAGCCCGCCGGTTGGGAATACAAGACTGAACTGCGGATGACGCTTGGCGACCTCAACATCCAGCAATACCTGAACAGAATGGACAGGCATGGCTGGGAAATGGTTCAGGTCATCGGCAGGGAGTTCTGGGGCCGTGGGTACTATCGATTCTTCTTCAGGCGCAGAAGCAGGAAAGACCAAGCCACAAGCACGGAGTAGCCCGGCCGATTCGTTTCAGAAATCTCAACTCTCACCACTCCTGCAACCTGCAACCTGCAATCTGCATTACACTCCCCCCATGCCTTCCGACCGCGACTACTCGCACCGCACACTGCCGCAGAAGCTCGGCATCAAGCCCGGCATGCGTCTGCTGATTGCCAATGAACCGGCCCCGGACACCATCCCCCGCGCGGACATCCCTGATGGTGTGAAACTGGCAACACGCGCCACCGGCAGTGTCGACATGGTGATCCTGTTTGCGCTCGACGTGAAGCAGCTCACCGCGAAACTGGACAGTCACATCGCACTCCTGCCGATGGATGGCACGCTCTGGACCAGCTGGCCGAAGCAGGCCGCGAAACTGGCAACGGACCTCAACCGCGATGTGGTGTTCGACCTGCTGCATCCGACGGGGCTGGTGGACGTCAAGGTCTGCAGCGTGAACGAAACCTGGTCCGCGCTGAAATGGGTCTACCGCAAGGCGGATCGCTAGGAAGTGGAAGTAGTTGTTAGTTGTAAGTTGTAAGTTGTTAGTGGAAGCAGCACCATGCTGTTGTCGAAAGTATGGTTGAGCAGCAGCACGTGCTGGCTTAAGGGCTACTCGTGAGGAAGCAAAGACACAGGAAAATGGTCAGACTAAGAACTAAGAACTTTTTCACTAAGCACTAATCTATGCTATACTAATGTTAAGTTAGTCAGGAGGCGGAAATGATTCGGAGCATCCAGGACTTTGTGGCGGCCTACACCGCCGAGCGCGAAAAGACCATGCAGCTTCTGCAGGCGGTCACGCAGGCCAGCCTGTCCACCCGGGTCGGGCCCGAGGGCCGCACGCTGGGCTACATCGCCTGGCATATCGTGGCCACCATCCCGGAGTTGATGAACAGGACCGGGCTGAAGCTCGCCGAGCTGGAAGGGGCCGAGGCTCCGGACAGTGTCGAGGAAATCCGCAGTGCCTATGCCGCGGCCTCGCAGGAACTGCTGGACACGGTGGAGCGCAGCTGGGCCGACGGCGAGCTGTCCGTCACGGACAACATGTACGGCGAGGACTGGCCCCGCAGCCAGACCCTGCTCGTGCTGCTCACGCATGAGATCCACCACCGGGCCCAGCTCACGGTGCTGATGCGCCAGGCCGGGCTGCGCATCCCCGGGCTGTATGGTCCGGCCCGCGAGGACTGGGCCGACTACGGCATGGAAGCGCACCCCTGATTTCGCCTGAGCGCCGGTAATCCAACGCATTTCCCCATCCGGCGCGGGTAGACTGACTGTGGGGAATGCAATGTAATGCGGCCGGACAATGGCCGTGAATATACACAACCAGGAGATACGGGATATGTACAGAAACATGCAGGAATTCGTTGAAGGCTACGGCTGGGAAAGCGGTGTCACGGCGTCGCTGTTTGACAACCTCACCGCTGAGAGTCTCAGCCTGAAGAAGGCCGAGGGCCACAACACCATCGGTGAACTGGCCTACCACATCGCCACCGCCCCCGCGATGATGATGCGCGAGGTCAAGTGGGACCTGCCGGAGCGCGGCTGGGCTCCCACAGGCGATGTCAACCTCGACGAACTGAAGAGCAACTACAAGGCGGATGTCGAGGCCATCAAGAAGCTCGCCACCAGCCTCAGCGAGGACAAACTCAATGAGAAGTTCAACGTGTTCGGCATGCCTGACATGGTCTGGGACTCCAACCAGATGATCGGCGCGCTGGTCTGCCATGAGATCCACCACCGTGGCCAGCTCAGCGTGATGATGCGCCAGGCCGGGCTGGTCGTCCCGAGCATCTACGGCCCGAACTACGAGGAGACTCAGGAGTTCCTGAAGCAGATGCAGCAGGGCTAGGTGGAGCGCGTAGCGCAGTCATGCCTGAGCATGACGAAGCTGCGCATCCCGCAATGAAGGAGCTGGAGCTCGAAGCGCCGTCACGCGCGGGTGTGACATAGCTGCTCATCTTCGGATGGCAGTGAGCCAGAACGGTAGGCGGGTGTTTACGCCCGCAGTGCTTCCCGCCGTAAACGGCGGGCTACCCGACCTGTCTGGCTCATTGCTCACTCTTCATTGCTCATTGCCCATCATTTTTCCGTTGCCAATCCACACCAATGCGGGACAGCCTCCCGCGACCCACCGAAGCGGCGGCCTGCGGGCCGCCGTTTTGTTATTGCTGGCTTGAGTTGCCGGCAGTCCCGGGCTACACTGATTCCAGCAGCAGACAGGGTATGAATCCATCTGCGGATTGCCAAGCGGAGGAAGAGCATGTTCACCACAGCCCAGCAGTTCATCGATGAGTACAGTCAGGAAAGCGCGGTCACACAGGGCCTGCTCGCTGTACTGACCGACGCCTCCCTCGCACAGGTGCAGGCGGAGGGGCTTCACGACCTCGGGCGGATCGCCTGGCACATCACGTCCTCGCGCTGCTACCTGCTTGGTCAGACCGGCTTCGAGATGCCGGACCAGGGCCACGGATTCCCGGAGAACCTGACGGCGGACATGATCCGCGCGAACTACGACATGCTGCTGGAGCGCATCCTGCAACAGGCGGCCACGAAGACTGAGGCGGACCTGCAGGTCGTCTACCGTTTCTTTGACAAGCTGGATGTCAGCTTGAGCCAGATGATGCGGATGCTGATCTCGCACGAAGTGCACCACCGCGGCCAGCTCTCCGTGCTGATGCGCCAGGCCGGCCTGCCCATCCCGGGGATCTACGGCCCCAACGCGGAAGCCACTGCGGAGATGCTGCAACAGATGGAGCAGGGCTAGGCGGAGCGCGGGCATTCAGCCCACCGGAACGCGAGTGTTAAGCCCGCCGGATCAAACGCAGGCATGGAGCGCGGGCATTCAGCCCGCCGGAACGCGAGTGTTCAACTCGCCGGATCAAACGCAGGCATGGAGCGCTGGCATTCAGCCCGCCGGAACGCGAGTGTTCAACTCGCCGGAGCATGCGCAGGCATGGAGCGCGGGCATTCAGCCCGCCGGAACGCGAGTATTCAACTCGCCTGAGCGCGTAGCGCAGTCATGCCTGAGCATGACATAGCTGCGCTTGCGTGGGATGAGCAGTGAGCCAGACTGGCAGGCTGGAGTTTACGCCCACTGTATTTCCCGCCGTAAACGGCGGGCTACCCGACCTGAGTTGAATTCATTGCTCAATCTTCATTGCTCATTGCTTTCCCATTGCTCAACCCTTCTTCATGCCGCCGGACATCCCGGGTGGGGATTGAGCCGCAGGCGAGATCCACAGGGCGGGGATGTCAAATGGGCCGGCGGCTGGGCCTGGAGTCAGCATTGCTTCCCCGGCCCATTTTCATTTCTGGCAACGCTTCCGATGATCTCCATGTCGGGAGGTGAGGAATGCGCGTTCTTTGGCTGTATCTGGCCTGCATTACATTCGCAGCGGCATCGTGTACACAGGCAAAGGATGAAAGCCCGAAACATGCTACTTCAGAGTCTGTGGAAACTCAGGAAACTGAACCAGTTGATTCCACTGATCAGATTCAGTCAGATGCATCATCAACGTTATTCCCGGATGCCGGGAAGTTGATATTGCCAGATCCGGGATTGGATTCACATGGCGGCGAGAACCACTTCTGCAGTTTCCATGCTGTTGGCGAACCTGAAGTGGTTTTCTTCCACGAGGAGCTCTCATCACTGCTGGATGCAATGCAATCAGACGATGCATGGATTGTCAGCATGGCGTCCATGTATACCGATGGTGGCACTTACACTGCAGCCTGCTGGAATCCGATTTATCCCGCTGAACAGGTTGGCGGACCGGGTTACAGGAAGACGGCATATGCTTCGTTTGTTTCCATCTACGATGAAAATGGCAAGCTGACCGGCCAGACGGATCAATTGGACAGAGTGCAGCATGTAGTCAATTTTCGTACATCTGCCAGCGGACATAAGACCTACCTGAAGGTGCAGGAGTTTCTCTGGAATACATTCTGGTTTGAGCTGACGGACGATGGCAGACTAGAGCTTGAGCTGTGCGTACCAATACCTGCGGTCAATGGCTATGTCAACCTGGAGTCAGAATCAGAAGGCGAAAGCTGGGATTTGGCTGCCGGCTGCAACAGCCTGCTGCTGGCTGCATCCGCTAGGAAGTCCGCATACATCAACTTCGATGGCAGGTTCATCTCACTGTCGGACTGCCGCATGCCGGACGGGAGATCAGCGGCTGATGTGGACTCCGGCTACTTCATCATCCGCTTTGGCAACGATCGCGTCTTCCCCTTCAGCTATGTGGAGGACTTTGATCTGAGCCACTTCTGGAATGTGCGTGATGAGATCCCGGCGGACTCCGGGCTGCTTGTCGCAAACTGAATGATGGAAATGGTGACTGATTAACTGATCAGGCGGCACAATGCCGCCGGACCGGCGAGCTGAATGCTCGCGCTCCTCTTTCCCGAGTCCTGACCACTGCCTACTGCCCACTGACCACTACTGCTCCCAGATCCCTGAATTTCCCCCTTGACATCCCTCGAGATTGTGCTATACTTTCGTTAAGTTCATCCAACGCTGTAGAGGAAGAGCCGCCGCGAATTCCAGAGGGGACTCGCGGCGGGCTTCAATCTGAGCTAGAATGAAATCAGGCCGCAATGCAGTGGGGCAGCCCGGGAAGGCAATGGGCAGCACCGGCGGGCCAGGGGCAAACTCCTGTCCGTGCCAGCGAAAGCGGCTGTGGGAAACCAGCCTGAGGAAGTCCCGTCGCAGGCGGGAAGGGAAGGCTCCAAGGCAGGAAGCCTGGACTGGGACCCTGAAAATTCATACTGCCGGCCATCCCGGAGAAATCCGGTTCCTTGCCAGATGGCCGGCTTTACCTTTTCTGTGTTGATCTGCCCGCTCATGCAAGCACTCGGGGGCTGGCCCTGCGGCGGTGTGTAGCTCCAAGAGCTACAGGGCCCTGTTGGTCTAAGACCAACACTCCGATTTCCTTTGCCGCTTCACCTGAAGGTTCGACGGTCTGCGAACCGCAGCGAAGCATAGCTTCACTGCTCTCGCCTGGTACATCCCTATCTGCCCGCTCATGCAGGCACTCGCGGGTCCGGCGCTGAAATGACAGCGGCAGGGTGCCAACGCTACCTCGGAATCCGTACTTCATTCGCTAGGTACGGCTCGCTGCCGCCATTCCTTCAGGCAAGGCCGGAGGCCGCGCAGCAGCGCGAGGCACGAGCGCTGGGATTCAATTGATTCACTTAGCGATCTAGAAGATCAGGTGACAATGTGTCGCGACTAAGTTGTCTTCCCCATGTGCATCAGCTGGTTTCACTGCTCCGCTGGCTCTCCCATCTCTCCTTCCGCTACACCCTACAACCGAGCTCCCATGTCCTCGCCAAGCCAAGGGCCTGGCCTCCATTCACTCCCCCGCGTCTTCCCGCCGCTGCTTCAGCTTCTCCCGCAGCCGGTCCCGCGGACGCTGGCCCTCACCGGGCAGCGGCCCCTCGCCCTCTCCCATCCCGGGGCCGCCCGCGCCATCGCGCATTCCCGGTCCTCCGCCTGGTCCCGCTCCGCCCTCGCCCAGCCCCGCACCACGCTCGAAGTCCGGAAACAGCGGATTGTCCCGGAAGCGACGGAAGTTCAGGTTGTCGATGCTGATCACCCGCGGCCCCTCCTCCTTGCCACGCTCCGGCAGGTCGATGTAGCCGATGATCACCGCCTCAATCTGCTCCACGTCCAGCCGCTCATTCTCATCCTCGCTGTCATCCCCGAGCGTCAGCACATCCAGCGGGATCTCATAGCCTGTCCAGTCCGTTTCCAGCCGCTCCGGGAACACGGTGTAGTTGCTGCCATCCCGCTCCAGCACGCCGATCACCACCTGCCCGTTGTAGCTGCCGCGCAGTTCCAGCGCCAGGCCATTGGCATCCGGCGGACCCGGCCTGAGCATCAGGCCCAGCAGGTCGAGCTGCGCCCTGCCGCGTGCCGGTGTCCAGTCCAGCCAGGATTCATCACCATCCTCACGGATCTCCAAGCTGGCTCCGCTGCTCGCCGCCGCCAGCGGGTCATGCCCCTCGAAGCGCTGCATGGGCGGGGCCTCGATCCCGTCATTCTCCATGCGCTCTTTCAGCTCGGCGAAGCTGGTGGTCCAGCTGCCGAGCATCTCATTCAGTCCCTTCTGCTTGTCCCCGGCATCCACCGCCGCCGCTGTTGCCAGCAGCCCATACAGCAGCATCAGCCAGGCCAGTCCCTTCCACATATGCTTGCTCCGTACAACTTGGAGTGCTGCGTGGCCCTCCGGGTTGCAAAACCTATAATAGAACCACGCCTGCCCGCGGGTAGGGCGTACTGACCATGGACACGAGCAATCCTGAAAACGGCAGCATCCGCATCGGGCCGGCCGCCTCCCCCCTGCGCGGCAGCTATGAGCCGCCCGGTGACCGCAGCATCACGCACCGCGCGCTGATCCTCGGCTCGCTCACGGACGAGGACAGTGAGATCTGCGGCTCGCTGGAATGCGAGGACACGGTCTGCACGCGCCGCGTGCTGGCCCAGCTCGGCCAGACCTTCACGAGCAGCGCCGAGGAGGACTGCATCACCGTCAGCCAGGGACGGCTGCGTGCCCCGGAGGTGCCGCTGGACTGCGGCCGCTCCTTCACCACGCTCAAGCTGATGCTCGGCCTGCTGGCCACGCAGGACTTCGAGAGCGTGCTGACCGGGTCACCGGAACTGCTGCAGCGCCGCGTCACGCATCTCGTGGAACCGCTGCGCCAGCTCGGCGCGGAGATCGTCTGCGAAGGCATCGGGGACAGCGCCCCGCTGCGCATCCGCGGGCAGCGCCTGCAGGCCGGCAAGCTGGAGATCGCCGTGCGCGATGCCGAGGTCAAGAGCACCCTGCTGTTGGCCAGTCCCTGCATGGAGGGCACGCTGCGCATCGTGGAGAAGGCCCCCAGCCGCGACCACAGCGAGCGCCTGATGAAGCACATGGGGATCGTCTTCGGCCGTGAGAGCGGGGCGATCAGCCTCGCCTGCGGCCAGAGCCCCAAGGCCCGGCGCATCAAGATCGCCGGCGACATGTCCAGTGCCGCGCCCTTCATCGCCGCCGCCGTGCTGCTGCCCGGCAGCGAACTGAGCGTCAGCCAGGTGGGCTTCAACCCCGGGCGCTGCGGGATGGTCAAGGTGCTCTCGCGCGTCGAGGGCTGCATCGAGCGCACCCGCGACTGGCAGCTAGGCAGCGAGCCGGTCACGAGCCTCGAGGTCCGGCACTGCGCGGAGCTGCCGGCCTTCAACATCGCCCCCAACCTGAGCCCGAGCATGGCCGATGAGCTGCCGCTGCTGGCGCTTCTGGCAACGCAGGCCGAGGGCACGTCCTACCTGCGCGGGCTCAGCCGCCTCGGAGCGCGCATGCCGGACCGCCACCTGCTCACGGCGCAGATCCTGCGGCGCTTCGGGGCCGATGTGGAACTGGAGGAGGACGGCTTCACGATCCACGGGCCCAAGCCCCTGCACGGCTGCGAGGTGCAGTGCGCCGGGGACCACCGCCTGGTGATGATGGCCACGGTGGCGGCGCTGATTGCCAACGGGGAAAGCACGCTGCACGGCGTGGACTCGATCCGCCACAGCTACCCGGGCTTCTTCTCCGACCTGCAGCGCCTGCTGAACGGGCAATAGGCTGGAGGTCAGCTGCAAAGCTGACAACAGTGGCAATAGTTTGGATAGTCCGGATAGTGGAAGAAGTCTACGGTAGCGGCTGCTTCCAGCAGCCGGGAGCTCAACCGTGTGGTTCACATGGAGGTCAGACTTCAGTCTGACAACAGTGGCAATAGTATTGATAGTCCGAATAGTGGAAGAAGTCTACGGTAGCGGCTGCTTCCAGCAGCCGGACGTTGATCCGTTGCGGCGTCGCCCAGCGACGCCAGAATGCGCACAGCTGGTTCGTGCGCAACACGATTCGCGGGTAAGGGAGAGTTGCCAATCCCGTTCTATGCGAGCTTATCACGGCATTCCCTCCCAGGCGCAGTGGGACTGCGCCGGTCCTTCCTCAGTGTGATGCATCCGAAAGGATCATGTACCGGCGCGGCCCCGCCGCGATTGGGAGGGGAAGCCTGGAAGTATCCGTTGCAGAAGATCTGGCAACGCTATCATCTTCTCAGCGCCTCTCTTCAGACTCAGCGGCTCTGCGCCAAAAGAACCAGACTGGCGATTACGGTCCTGCCCGCGCGGCTGCGCGCCGCCTCGCATGCGCTCGGGATGCAGCGAGGAGATGCCGGGCGGTTCTGATCAAACACAGAGGCACTGAGCGCACAGAGTTCCATATGGCATTGCCAATCCGGGATATGGAGATGACTTCCCCTAATTCCCCTCTCTGGCGTTGCCAGGCACCGCCTTAGTGTCCACGGATTACGGTTTACGGTTCACGCTTTACGCTTCACTTCTCCCCGTGCCCCATTGTGCGTCACGCCGCTGGCGTGATTGCGCACCTTCCCTGACCACTGCCCACTGACCACTGCCAGCCAGGCTGACAGCCTGGCCTGCCCCCCCCCTGACTCCCGGTCCATTGTGAACTGCCTTCCCACCCCAGGTTAAATAGCCCTCAAGCCAGCCTGACAACATCCCCTTGACGTTATATTCACTGCAGATGGATAGCAGCTCACAGAACACCATTGCCGCGGAGTGGGACGAGGACGTCCTCGTGCCCGTCGAGCGGCTCAGTGTCGGCCTGGTCGTGGACAGCGACCTGTATGCCGACAACCAGAAGCTGATCAGCAAGGGCACCGTACTCAGCCAGTCGATCATCAGCAATCTGACGCGGCGCAGCATCGAGCATCTCAAGGTCCGCAGGGGCTCCAGCCTCAGCCGCCTGGCGCTGCTGCCCGAGAGTGCCGAGGACCGCTTCGCCGCGCTGCTCGTGGACACGGGGCGGATCTTCGAGAAGCACAACCTGGAGATGGTTATCCCCCAGGAGAAGCTGGAGAGCGCCAGCCATCAGATCGAGACCTTCTTCTGCGACCTCGAACTCGGCCAGAGCGTGGACCTCACCCGCATGCGCGGCACAGTCGACGGCCTGATCCGCGAATTCACGAAGAACCCCAGCGGCGCCGTCAAGCTGCTGGACCTCGAACACTTCGACCGCTACACCTACCGCCATTCCATCAATGTCGGCCTGCTCTACCTGCTCAACGTGGCGGACTGGGTTGACGACGAGAACGAGCTGGCGGAGATGGTCTACGGCGCGGTGATGCATGACATCGGCAAGAGCCGCGTGGACCTCGCGATCCTCAACAAGCCCGGCCCGCTGGACCGCGAGGAATGGGAGATCATGAAGATGCACCCGGTCTGGTCCAGTGAGCTGCTTGAAGACACCGCGATTTCCGACACCGGGATGCGCATCGCGCGCGCGCACCACGAGAAGCTGGACGGCAGCGGCTATCCCGACGGCCGCAACGCGAGCGAGATTGACAGGTTCGTCAGGCTGTCAACGATCTGCGACGTCTACGACGCGATCACCACCAAGCGCAGCTACAAGAACAAGATGAACTTCGCCAAGGCGATCGAGATCATCATCCAGGGCTGCGGCCCGCAGTTCGACCCGAAGATCGCCAACATGTTCATCCGCAAGGTCGGGCAGTACCCGATCGGGACCTTCGTGCGGCTCAGCGACGGGCGCGTGGGCGTCGTCACTTCCGTGAACGAGGCAGCGATCACCCGCCCCGTCGTCAGCATCGTGCTGGACCGCCAGCTGCAGGAGACGGATGTCCCGGAGGAGCTGGACCTCAGCCAGACGCCGGGGGTGCGCATCGTCGGCGTGGTGGCCGGACGCAGCGAGGAAACGGCGGACCGCCCGCGCCGCTAGCCCCGGGCCCCGGGCTCAGTCATCCTCGCCATTCTCATCGGCATCCACGTGCAGCAGGGTCTTGGCAATCCTTGCCGAGTAGTAGTAGATGCGCTTGTAGCATTCCAGCACCCCCATCTCGAAGCCGTAGAGGTTCATCGCCTCCGGGCTGCTGTCGCGCAGCCGCGCCGCCTCACCGAGCCGCGCATCAGCCATCATCGCACTGATTGCATGCTTGGCACTGCGGCAGTCGCGGGCGGCCTGCATGTCGTTGTCAGCCAGAGCCTGCAGGGCCAGGCGGCAGGCCTGCAGCACCGCCGCATGCACATGGCCCACGGTCTGCGCCATCTCCGGCTCGGGCCGCAGGCCGTCACTGAGGCGCTCCCCGCCCAGGTGCACAAGCTGGTCGCCGATCAGGTTGGAGATGTGCCAGAGTGCGTTGCCACAGCGCATCAGGGCCAGGAACTCCCGGCTGTCCGGCTCGCCGAGCGTTGCCAGGCTGATCCGCCCGAGGTACTCCACGATCGCATCATGCAGGCGGTCCACGCTGCGATCCCGGGCACGCAGCTCCGCCAGGCCCTCATGGTCGGCCTGCAGCACGAGCACGAGGCTGTCCTCGAGCATCCCCGCCACCTGCTCACCCTGGCGCCCCAGCTCACGCCGCACCATCTCCAGCGCCGCGGGCGGTGTTGCCAGAAATTCCGCGCCGAGGAACTGCGGGGCCTGCGGATCCGGACCCTGCTGCGGTTCACGCACCAGCCGGCGTGCCAGTCCCGCCAGCAGCCCGCCGGCCGGGAGCAGGGCCAGGGCCCAGACCAGGTTGAAGATCGTCAGCGACTTGGCGATCTGCCGCGGCAGCACCGCCGCCAGTTCATCCATGGTCGGCGGGCCGATCGGCAGCGGGCTGATCAGGATCGCCAGCCGCGCCAGCCAGCCGATCAGCGGCAGGCTCAGGCCCACGGTCAGCAGGTTGAAGAGGATGTGCACGACGGCCACGCGCCGCGCCTCCGTGCTGCGCCCCAGCCCGGCGATCAGCGCGGTGAGGCAGGTCCCGACCTCGGCCCCGAAGGCGATGGCAATCGCCGCCGGCAGGCTGACGAGCCCCTGGCTGCCGAGCGCGATCAGGAGCGCGATCGTCGCCGAGCTGCTCTGCACCAGCGCCGTGAACAGAAATCCCACGGCAAATCCGGCCAGCGGATGCTCCATCGACTGCATCAGCCCGATGAAGGGCCCGAAGCTGCGCAGCGGCTGCATCGCCGTGCTCATCAGCTCCATCCCGTAGAAGATCATCCCCAGCCCGGCCAGGGCGCCGAACCAGAGTTTCGCAGTGCGCTGCCTGGCCAGCAGTGACAACAGGTAGCCGAGCGCTACCAGCAGCAGGGAGTAATGCGCGATCCGGAAGGCGATGATCTGCGCCGTGACCGTCGTGCCGACATTGCTGCCCATGATCACGGCGACGGTCTGCGGGAGCTGCATCAGGCCCGCACCGACGAAGCCCACGAGCATCACCGTCGTCACCGAGGAACTCTGGGTCAGGGCCGTCACGCCGATCCCGGTCAGAAGCCCGCTCAGCGGCCGCGCGGTCAGGCGTCGCAGCACATCCTTCAGGCGCTCACCGGCGGCGCTGCGCAGGCAGGTCGACATATGCTCCAGCCCGAACAGGAAGAAGGCCAGCCCGCCGAGCAGCAGCATCCCGAGCTGCAGCCAGTCGATCTGCGGGGCGCTGGCCCCCTGCAGCAGCATGGCTGGCGACGCTGAGAACATCCCCTAATTCTACGACTCCGGCCTGTCTGAGCATCTCAGGCGATCCAATGCCGGACCGCCGCTTCCTCCTGAGTGGAGTGTCTCCCCTGAAATTCTCAATAAGTGTCACC
>JAWLAZ010000009.1:0-38075 GCA_041395205.1 bacterium | reverse complement strand
ACCGGGCAACGGCCGTAAAGGCAGAAGCCCGAGGGCATCTCACTCCCACGCCTCGCATCCATGCAGTAAGGACCGGCGGCGCCCTGCGACGCCAGCACGCGAGGGGATGCTTCGTGCGCTATGCGCCACGGGAGGCTGGGGCTGTTGCCAATCATATTGCTCAGATCCTCTGAATCTCTGCGCCAGTAAACCGCAACGCATGCCATGCTGCCACCCGGACGCATGCGAGGCGCGCGGGCGGAATCGTGATCGTCAGCGTGGTTTTGCTGACGCAGAGCCGCAGGGCATGAAGAGAGGCGCTGAGAAGATGGTGCATTTTGCCAATCGCCTGCAGCGAATACTTCCTCCCGGTCCCTTCCAATCGCGGCGGGGCCGCGCCGCTACTTTTTACGGTTCACTCTCACCGCTTCACTGATTTGGCGATCCTTCCATGCGACCAGCATCGGCCTTGTTGCCAGATCCTGCCGCAGGCCCCGGCGGCGCGAGGCCTGCAGCTCAAGCAGGCGCAGCACGGGATTGCCCTCGATCCCCCGCGCACTGTCCCCGACGGCTGGCATGCCGTATTCCATCAGCTAAGAGATTACATCTGAGCCTTGGAAGTTACCCTTGCCTACCGCCATGGCCCTGGCGGATCCCAGTGCAGGCTGAACCCGGATCCATCTCTCAGTGCTTCAAGCAATGGCCCGATGAAATCCCGAACCAGTTGAACCACTTCAGCGAACTCCTGCGGTGCGTCCTGATCATCGAGCCGGTTGCGGAAGGCCCTCCACTGGGCTTTCCGCATATTGATGAAGTCATGGCTGAAAGCAGCACTTTGCGGGTCCGCGGCAGTCTGCCTCTGCTTCAGGGTTTCGGATATGGCATGCGCATGCTGTTCCCCGCTGAAGCCCTGCTTGCTGGACAGCCACCAGATGTCGTAGTAATCCTTGATTCTGGAATTCGTGTCACCCAGGTGCAGCATGGCCTGCAGTTTCTCAGCAATCACGCTCTCGATGCTGTAGCACAGCAGTTCCGGTGGAGCCTGGTCCAGGATCGCCGGCAGCGTACGCATGACGGGATCCGGATGCACCCTGTCACCGAAGCCGATGTCAATGTACTGCACGTATCTGGCAGTTCCAATCAGAGCAGTGAAGCGCAGACGTAAACCGGAATAATCAGCGTCCTCCACGATTCTTTCAAGGCTGATGCTGTCAATGTCAATTACGACCCCATCTTCCGGATAATCCAGAGCGAGGATTTTCCTGAATGCGGATTTGATGACTTCCTCTTCGTTACTTCCCAGCCCCAGCAGGTCAATGTCTCTCGTCGGTCTGGATGCGGGCAGTTCCAGGCTGCGCAGCATCACGGCTCCCTTCAGCACGAACTCCTTCCTGTATTGCGATTGGGAGAGCCGGTAGAGCACCCGCTCCATCACGTAATGCTGATCGAGTTCATTGGCTGAGAGGGATTGCTCCTTCGCGATCCTGCGAAGTCTGGCCAGCACGGATTCCGCATGGTTCTTCCGCTCCTTCAGCTGATTGCCTCCAGATAGGTTCTCACGATGCGTTCCACCCGGCAGATCCTGCAGTACCTGATCAGTTCCACCGGCTTGTAACTGCGGCTTCTGCGGTACTCCCTGAGCGCAGCTATCGCGATGTCCTCCCCGATCCGCCGGCGGAACTTGAAGCAGTCGGCAATTGTCTTGTGGATGGAATAGATTCTCACGGCAGTCCCGTCCATGTCGTGTGTTTCCACTCCGGCTGCATGGCTTGCCGTGGAGAAGCGGTAGACGATGGCCGGTGGGTACTCAAGTTTCGGTTTGCGGTCGGTACTGCGGATGGCGAGATGTACCCTGTGCGGAATTTCATCCGTCATTCCGTGGAACGCCAGTGCACTGACCAGGCAGACTACCGCGTTCGGTGCCCGTAGAGCAACCGTAACAAGGTCCGGGTTCCCGAGTGGCGGGAGTTCACTGAGCCGGTAAACTCCTCTACTCAGACGTTCCAGTAGTTTCCGGTGCAGCATGTCGTACAGCCGGTACTTGCTTATCCCGAGTTCCCGTGCCCTGTTCAGCGACAGAATGCCCCCCTGTTCGCTGAAGATCCGGATCGCGCTTTCATCACTCAGGTACATCGGACTAAATGTTACAACTTATTCGTAAGTACGTACACTTTGTCCGAAATGTTTACGTAACGTAAGTCTGTAGAGAACCCGGGAAGGCGCAGGATTGCTTCAGCGATTGTAAGCGAACCGAAGTCCAGTGAACTTCAACGCCGGACTTAGGATCACGTAACTGAACCTGCAACCCGCACCCTCGCTACGCGCCCGCAGCCTGGTCCACCATCTTCCTGGCATCGCGCATGTTGACATCCAGCAGGTTGCTCACACCGCGCGGGCGGCCCACCACGCCGACGAGTTTGTCGGCACATTCCATCGTCTTCTTGTTGTGGGTCACCACGATGAACTGCTCATCCTCGGAGTAGTGCTTGATCAGCTTCGCGAAACGCTCCACGTTGGCATCGTCGAGCGCGGCGTCCGCCTCGTCCAGCACGCAGAAGCCGGGGCTGCGCACGCCGTGCACCGCGAAGAACAGCGCGAGGAAGATCAGCGTGCGCTGTCCTCCCGAGAGGCTTCTGAGGCTGTGGCGGCGGCTGCCGGGCAGCTGCACCTCGACCTCCACGCCGGAGTTGATGATGTCCTCCGGCTCGTCGTACTTCAGGCGCGCGAAACCGCTGCCGAACAGTACGAGGAAGATGTCATTGAAACGCTTCTCGATGCGTCTCAGGCTGCGGCGGTACTTGACTTCCGTGGTGCGGTCGAGATCCGCCACGAGTTTGCCGAGGTCGGCCACGGCCTTCTCCAGCTCGATCGCCTGGCTGTCGAGGAAGTCCAGCCGGCGCGAATGCTCCTGATGCTGCTCAATCGAGAGAAGGTTGACGGTGCCGATCCGGTCCAGCAGTTCCTGCAGGCGCGCCTTCTCCGCGCGCAGCTTGTTGCGTCCGGCCTCGGCGGCGTCCATGTCGGCCTCCACGGGTGAGACCCGCAGGCTGGCATCATTCATGAGCTGGGTGAGCGTCAGCTGGTGGCGCTCCTCCAGCATTGCCAGCCACTCCGAGATCCGCTCCACGGCGCGTTCACGCTGGCCTGCGAGCGAGATCTGCTCCTGCTCCAGCCGCGCGCGCATCCGCCCCAGTTCACTGAGCCGCTCCTGCAGCTCACGCGAGGCGCGCTCCAGCTCCTCGCGGCGCCGGGCCAGCTCCTCAAGCTCCGAACCGCTGCTGCCGAGCTGTTCCTCCAGCACCGTGGCCTGCTCGGCGGCGCTGCCGGAGGTGGAGAGTGCCTGCTGGCGCTCCTTCTCACTGGCCTCGATGCGGGAGCCGAGCTGCTGCATGCGCTGGCGCAGGGACTGCGCGCGGGCCGCGCTGTCCTGCTCCTCCTTCTCGAGGTGGCGCACCTGCTGGTCCGCCAGTTCCTTGCGGGTCAGGGCCTCGGTGTGCAGGCGGCGCGCCTCATCCAGTTCGAGCTCGGCGGCACCGCGGCGCTGCTCCAGCTCATTGCCGTGCTGCTGGATCTGCGACTGCTGCTCGCGCAGTTCACGCAGCTCCGTCTCACGCTGCGGGCGTTCCTCCTGCAGCTTGGTGCGGTCCTTCGTGAGCTGCTCGGTCTGGCGGGCCTGCAGTTCAAGCTCAGCCGTGCGCTCGCCGATCGAGCGGTGCAGACGGTCGCAGAGCTGCAGGGCATTGCGCAGACGCTCTTCCGCGGCGGCGAGCCGCGCCACGGCGTCGTCGCGCTCCTGCTGGCGCTTCTGCTGGGCCTTGCGCAGTTCGGCCAGTTCAGTGCTGGCCTTCTCGAGGCGCAGGCGGATGTCGTCAATCTGTTCGTCGAGGTAGGCCAGGTCCGACTGGCGGGCCACCTTGAGCGCCTTCTCCGCCGAGGGCTGGCCGATGAAGCTGTGGCTGCGCCCGACCAGCATGCTGCCATCGCGCAGCACCACGGCCTGCACTGCCGGATTGGCAGCCAGCAGGCCATCGGCCTCCGCGGCATCCGTCGCCAGCAGCACATCCCCGAGCATGGCGCTCAGGGCGCTGATCACGCGGCGGTCGCCCGCGAGCTGCCGCCAGAGCGACTGCTGATGGTATTCACCTGAATAGCTGCCGGTCAGCAGCAGGGAGTCCGCCTGGGCGGAAGCGAGGATCCCGGCTGCCCGGCCCCGGCTGGCGGCCTCCGCCACCAGGGCATCGTCCATATGCGCCAGCAGGCGGGTGAAGGCCGGACGCAGTTCATTGGCGAAGGTGATGCTCGTGACCCGCGCAAGGCTGGAGCCCAGTTCCTCGTCATTCAGGAGTGCGATCGCGCCTTCCTCCTGGCCGGCCTGCTCAGCAAGTTCCGCAATCGTGCGCCGCCGCGAGTTGAGCTCGGCCAGGGTATTGCGCAGGCCGGCGCAATGCTGGTCGCTCTTGCCGATGGCCTCGCGCAACTCCAGCAGAGCCGCGTTGTGCTCCTCGATCGTATCCTTCTGCGAGCCGGTTTCCAGGGCGAGCTGCTCCGCGCGGGTCTGCTCCTCCTCCAGTTCCTGCTTCATCTCCTGCAGGCGCTGGCTGGAAGCCTCATGCTGGCGCTGGCGCTCCTCGATCTGCGCGCTGAGCTGGCGCTCACTGCGCTCAATGCTCTCCAGCTGGTTGTTGATGCGGGCCAGCTGCTGGGCGTTCTCGAAGGCATTCGAGGACAGGCGGGTCTGCTGCTGGCTGATCTCATTGACCTGCTCCTGGCATTCCCGCAGGCGGCGGCTGGTTTCACCTCCGCCCTCGGACACGGCGGCCTGCTCCTCGCGGGCCTGGTTGATGCTGCGCTTCAGCGCTTCCTCATGCGCATCCATCTCCGCCAGCTGGTTCTTCAGTTCATCGCTGTCATGCCGGGCCCGCTCTATTGCCTGTTCATGGCTGGAAACGGCCTGGCGGGCCACGGCAGCCGCCTGTCTGAGCTGGGCCGCCTGCTCGCGCTGGCTTTCCAGACGGCGGTTGCAGCTTTCCAGCTCGCGGCGGGCTTCCTCACGGGCCTGCTCATTGCTGCCGAGCGCCTGCTTCGCATCTGCCAGCTCAGCATTGGATGCCTCAAGCTTGCCACCCAGCTCAGCGAGGCCGCCTTCAGCATTGAGCTGCTGGCGCTGGGAAAATTCAACCTCTCGCTTGATTTCATTGAGTTCCACGATGCGCAGCTGCTCACGCACCCTGAGATGTTCCTCAGCCTTGACGCGCTGGTCCGCGAGATCCTCAACCAACTGCCTGGTGTTTGTTCTGATATCCTCCAGACGCTCCAGATTCTGGCTGGTCTTCTTCAGTTTCTGCTGGGCGCGGTTCTTCTGCGCAAGCAGCAGGGCCACGCCCGTGGCCTCGGCCAGCCACTCCCGCATTTCCTGCGGGGTGCCGAGGATCTTCTTCTCCACCTCGCCCTGGCTGACGCTGTAGACACTGTTACGGCCGAGATTGAAGCGGTTGAACAGTTCGTCCACGTCCTTCAGGCGCACCTGCTCATCATTGATGAAGTAAGCGCCGGTGCCGTCGCGGAAGATGCGCCGCGTGAGGCTGATGCGGTCGCCGGTCCTGATCTCACGCAGCAGGCGGATGATCCCGGGTGTACGGTCCTGCTTCTCCTCCAGACGGGCGGAGTGGAACACCGTCAGCTGCAGGCCGGGGTAGCCGCTGGCCTCGATGTCCAGTTGGGCCGCGCGGCCGGCTTCCTCGCCGATCCCGCTTTCGGCGAGAGCCTCCAGCAGCTCGCTGTCCTCATCATCGGGCGGGGTGTCGTCGACCACCTCGAAGTGCAGGGTCACGGAGGCGATGTTGAGCGGGCGCAGCTGCTCGGTGCCGGCGAAGATCAGGCCCGAAAGGTTGTGCGCGCGCAGTTCCTTGCCGCTCTGGGAGCCGAAGGCGAAGTTGATTGCATCACTCAGGTTGCTCTTGCCGCTGCCGTTGGGGCCGACGATGCAGGTCACACCGCCGTCAAGTTCCATCATTGTCTTGTGCGGAAAGCTCTTGAAGCCGAGCAGTTCCATCTGGGTCAGTCTAAGCAAGGCGGCCCTCCTGCAGGCTGGGGCCGCTCATGCGCGCTTCGGCGCTGTTCATCCGTTTGCCACCTCTTCTTTTCCGCCGCGCGGGCGGCCTTCAATTATAGGGGAAACTGCCCGCAGACGGAGCGTTGAAGGTCGACAGGATTTGGGCTGAGCCCAGTAAACATGCGGGCTCTGGGGATGGATTGTGGATTACTGCACCGGCGAACTGTGATAACGCGCTGCAATGTCCGCTGGCCTGACCGGGAAGTTCCGGCTCTGGCAATCTGAAAGTATCGCCGCCAGAAACGCGAAAGCCCGCAGATTGCTCCGCGGGCTTACGTCATGTTGAAAAAGTTGCCGGAATCTCACCGGCGGGCATTTTGTGCCCTTCCTCTTCCCACTGACTCTGTGAACTGGTGATTAATGGATGCAGCCGCTCAGGAGAAAGTTACACCTAAAGCCAGTGATTCCGGGTTTTAGCCGCAGTTTTAATTAAGCCGCCAATTCCAGTCCCAGCGACCCGCGTAAATCTCTGAGCCCGTGCCTGGCCTGGCCTGCCAGCGAATAGTGATATGCAGTGGGAGGCAAGAATTGATAGGGTAATTGAATTTCAGCAGGGTTAAACCAGGTTCAATATCAACAAAAAGGGTATCCTCAGCGCCGGGATTTCCGGGAAAGCGACCATAGCGCACAGCCACATTTCCCGGCATCCATTGCTTCAGATACCCGCTTATCTCCTACAGTCCCCGGGACCCCTTACTGTCTTTTTGGCTCTGGGAATCCCTTTACCATCCTCTAAACAGACAGACCGGTTACGAGGGAGCGGGTTCGATGGGTTAATCAACATTTAACAAATATCAGGTTGCAGGTTGCTGGGTGCAGGGATCAGGGATCTAAAGGCAGAAGGCAATGGGCAGGGGGCAGAAGTGGAAGAAATGGATGACGGGTAGCGATGGCGCCCTGCGCCAAGTGGGAGAGCCTGCATCTGTATCTTCCGATATCCAATCCTCAAGCTGCCGCAGCAATTCGTGTGCGCAATCAAGGTGCGCACCTCCGGTTACTGTCCTTTTGCCAGGGGTTTAGAAGGTAGCAGGCCGTTACGGCCTGACCCGGCTGAACGCCGGGCTACCTTGCGGCCGACCCACTGAAGCTTTGCTTCAGTGCAAGGCCAGAACCCGATCCTTTTGCCCGCTCATCCAAGGAATCGCGGGTCTGCAAACCGCTGGAAACAAGTTCCTCAGCTCTTGCAAGTTGCATCTTCCAAATGTTGCGATGAATCTTCAGCGCGACCCGCTGGCCGCGAATGCGCCAGCGCAGCGCCCAGACCGACGAGTGCTTGCACGAGTCGGCGAATTGAAATGGATGTAACTTCCGCGCGACCCGGACAGCTTAGCTGGCCGCAGCGCCAGACCGACGAGCCCTTGGGCGAGTCGGAAGAAAAAAAAAGAGCCCCGAGAGATTGGGGGTTCCCTCGGGGACTACCGGCTGAAATATAGGAGGTAATCTGATTTGGTGGCTGATCTGATCGGGATACCCCGGCCACCCGGCCCGGGACCCCTCTCACACCTGCCTTGCAAACTGGTGTCGCTTAATAGATGAAGCTGCTGCGCTGAATGTTACAGGCACTCAGAAAAAATTCCGCAGGGATTCCTGAAATAGCGCTGAGGCCAGTACTGGAGAGCCCTGCGGCTGTGTATGGAACTGAGCGAGCTGCCATACACCTGGCTTCATTCCCAGATATCCTGGCCGGATATTCCGAGCAGCGGGCCTTCCGCCTGCAGTTCATGGAGTCCAGGCAGCTAGGGCTTTGCCTGTGCAACCTGGCTCCCCTTGCCACCCGTCCCCAGCTTGCGGCGCAGCTTGCCGTCGTAGCGGGCGAGGTGCGCCAGTACGCGGGCCACGGCGCGGAACAGATTGGCCGGCACGTACTGCTCGAGCTCCACCGTGTACAGCGCGCGGGCCAGTTCCGGCTGCTGGTAGACCGGGATCTCCAGCTCCTCGGCATAGCGGATGATGCGCAGCGCGGAGTAGTCCACGCCCTTGGCCACCACCATCGGCGCCGGCCAGTCCAGTTCATAGCAGACAGCCACAGCGTAATGCGTGGGATTGGTGATCACCGCGTCGGCGCGCTTGACCTGCTCCTGCATGCTGCTCATGGCGTACTGCCGGCCCATTTCACGGATGCGGCGCTTGATCTGCGGGTCGCCCTCCATGTTCTTGTACTCTTCCTTGATCTCCTGCTTGCTCATCTTGATGCTCTTCTCGAACTCGAACTTCTGGTAGATGTAGTCGAGAATCGCGATCACCAGCAGCAGCCCGCAGCAGAACATTCCGATGCGGTAGCCGATGGTGGTGGCGAAGGCCACGGAGTCGAAGGGCTGGCGGTCCACGCTGACGATGATCCCGGGGTAGGCGGCATAGAGCACGCTGAAGCCCACGAAGCCCACCGCAGCGAGCTTGAGGATGTTCTTCAGGAAGTCCACCACGGCCTTCATGGAGAAGATGCGCTGGAAGCCCTTCAGCGGGTTGAGCTTGCTGAGCTGCGGGTTGAGCGGCTCGGCCGAGAACACCAGGCCGACCTGCAGCAGGCTGGCGAGCAGGGCCAGCACGAGGCTCGCGATCAGGTAGGGGGCGAGGATCCTCAGGAAGCCGATGATGTTCTCGCGGATCAGCAGCGGCAGGCCATCGGCGGAGATGTCGGTGGTCCAGGCCTTGCCCGCCGTGTCGGTGAAGTAGGCGCTGAACTGGGCTGCGAGGCCGTGATTGCGGTTGAAGAGCAGGATGAACATCCCGAACAGCAGGATCGCGCTGACGAGCTCGGTGGACTTCGCCACCTGTCCGCGCTCCCGCGCCTTTTGTCGAGCCCGCGGTGTCGCGGCCTCCGTCTTCTCTCCCTGATCAGCCATCTAGCAAGTCACTTATCTCCACCAAGAGTCTAGGAACAGCAGGGCCCGTTGTGGTTAAGCCAGCGTGAACCAGCGGTTAGCTTCCGGCAAAGTCCCGCGCGCGCTGTACTACAATCGGCGGGTGTCACAGAACCTTCCGCTGCTGGCCACGGCCGTCGTGCTGGGCATCGCCACCGGTGTGCTGTTCGGCTTCACTTCGCAAAGGACCGAGAAGCAGGACCGCAGTGGCGAAGACCCGACCGGCCCCATCGTGCTGCGCGAAATCATGGGCCTTGTCGGGGTCTACACCCTGGGGGCCTGCGCCTTCCTGCTCGGCTACATCGGCTGGTGGGGCGGAGTGGACCCGCCCGAGGACAGCCTGCCGGGTCTGCAGGGAGCACTGCGCAACCCGGGGCTGATCCTCGTGCTGGGCGGCTGGCTGGTGGGTTTTGGCGCTTTTCGCAGCTGGAAGCGCTGAACATCCGCAGCAGCGCTGGGCTACTCCAGGATGTTCAGCAGTTCCCGCGCCACATACCAGCGATGGTTGCTCTGCTGTGGATGCAGGGGCTCCAGCATGCCGGTGCTGAGCAGGTGCTCCATGTAGCGAAAGGCCGTGGTCCGGCTCACGCCCAGGTGCTCCATGATCTCCGGCTGGCCGATCAGCGGATTGCTGAAGATGTGATCCAGCAGGCGCTCGAGCCGGATCGGGGCATTGCGCCGTACCAGCTGTTCGCGGTAGTGGCCATGCAGTTCCCGCAGCAGCCCGACGCGCTCCAGCGCTGAGCTGGCCTGGCTGGCGATGCCCTTCAGGAAGAACACCAGCCAGGCATGCCAGTCGCCCTGCGTGCTGACCCGCAGCAGCAGTTCGTAGTACTGCTGGCGATGCTCCTCCAGATAGGCGCTGGGGTAGATCAGCGGCTGCGAGAGGCGGCTGCCTTCCAGCAGCATCAACGTGACCAGCAGCCGGCCGACCCGCCCATTGCCATCGCTGAAGGGATGGATCGCCTCAAACTGGTAGTGCACGAGCGCGGTCTTCACGAAGATGTTGATGTCATCCCGGTTGATGAACTTCTCCAGCTCCGACATCGCCGGTGCAACTTCCTGCGGGGGCGGCGGAGTGTAGATGGAATCCGCCTCACTGGCGCCGCTGCGGCCGATGGAGTTCTGCACCCTGCGGAATTCCCCGGGATCCAGCGTGGCTCCGCGGACATCCTGCATCAGGCGGGCATGCAGCTCGCGGATCAGCCGGCTGCAGATCGGCAGGGCATCGCTGCCAAGCAGCCGCGCCTGGCCGATGCGCAGCGCATGCAGGTAGTTGAGCACCTCGAGGTTGCGGCTGACGATCAGATTCGTGACGCTGCCCCGGCGCTCCTGGCGGTAGGCCCAGAGCAGATCGGTGATCGTGGTCTCAATGCCCTCGATCCGGGATGACATCTGGGCCTCGATGTTGGCGCGCAGATTGCTGATGGCGGCGATCAGCGCCGAATTGCGGATGTCGTTGGCAGCCTGGCCGAGGGCTGAGACATTCTCGGCGGCCAGCAGCAGGCTGTCCAAAAGCTCTGGTTCGCCGAGATCCAGCTTCGGGGGCAGGGGCGAGGGCAGGAATGCAGGATTGCCGCTGGCGGTAGTCAGCAGCCTCCCGGGCATTCTCTCAGTGAAATCTTCCCTGCGCATTGCTTTTTGGCACTTGCAGCTGATGTTTCAGCGATGCAACACTCCATGAATTGCTGTTACATATTACCTCCATTATGGAACAAACAGTTAACATTGATTCATATTCACAATATTCTGAAACACTGTTCTATCCGCTGTTTCACCCTTGAAACACTTCCATGAGAACTGTTTCAAAATTCCCAGATTATGAAACAAAGCAATGAAATCTCACATGGTCAGGAGTATCCGGTGCACTGCCGCATTCAGTCCTGAACTGAAGTTACGGCAGCAGCGCTGCAATTCACCTGCAGGATTCCGAGGGCATGCTATAATCCCGGGTTCGGGGTAACCTACCATGCTTGCAGCCATCAGTGTATTGATCTGGATCGTCGGGGCCGTGATGGCCTATGTCACGCTCACGCAGAACACCAAGAGCGAGGGTCTCGGTGCGGCCATCACCGGCCAGACCGACAGCTACCGCGGCGCCACCGGTGTCGAGGAGCAGAAGAAGAAGCTGCTCTCCTGGTGCGGCTATGGCTTCATGGGCCTGAGCATCGTCTACATGTTCGTCAGCCAGAACAGCTGGTAATTCAACTCCTCCTTCCCGCAACCCATATTCCGCGGTCGCTGTGCCCGGCATGCTAGACTGCGCCATGCGGCGAATTCCTGCGCTGGTCATCTGCCTGTCCTGCCTGCTCTGCGGCCTGCCGGCCCAGGCCCAGGACGGTGCGGAGCAGATCATTGAGCATTACGAGGAAGCGCGCGAATACAGTCTCGACCTGCTCAATGAACTGCGCACGGAGAATGGCCTGCCCTCCGTCAGGCTGGAGGCCCTTTCCAGCGAGCTGGCCCAGCGCCACGCCCGGGACATGGCGGAACACGGCTATTTCTCGCACTGGGACCGCGAGGGCCGCAAGCCGACCAGGCGCTACAACCTTGCCGGCGGGATGCACGGCCTCGGTGAGAACATCTTCTTCTCGGAATATCAGCGCGGCGACTGGCGCAGCTTCATTGACGAAGCGATGCAGGCGCTGGCGGATTCCCGCGGCCACCGCGCCACGATGCTTGATCCCTCCTATACCGATGTCGGCCTGGGGCTGGCGGTCGAGGGCAGCCGCTTCTACCTGGTGCAGGAGTTCATCTGCCGCGCCGGTGGTGATTACAGCTGCCCGCTGAAAGCCTATGTCGGCGATGTCGTGAACTTCAGCGGACGCTTTGACAACAATCGCTACCAGCTGAACTACGTGGTGCTGCGCCACGAGGGCCTGCCCGAAACGCGTGAAGCCAGCTGGCTGAACGGCACGGGCAGCTACGCGGACGGGGACACGATGTTCGCCGTCTATACCCCGCATACCGACCGGCGCTTCAACGTGGACACCTACTACGACATCCGTGTCGATGCCCAGGGCCGCTTCGACTGCAACCTGCTGCTCGACTACAAGGCCAAACCCGGCACCTACTACGCGATCCTCGTGCTGCATGACTCACAAAGCGGCAGCGAGGTCAAGGCCGCCGCCGTGGCCCTGGAAGTGCTAAAGTAGAGCCGTGAAGGACTGGGAGCACTCCAGCGTCGTCTTCAACTTCCGCGTGGCGGGCGTTGCCATTTCCCGCAGCCGCCTGCTGGTTCACCGGGCGGAGAGGGAAACGAACTGGAGCCTGCCCGGCGGGCGGATCCAGCCCCTGGAATTCAGTGACAGCGCGCTCGTGCGCGAGATGTCCGAGGAACTCGGGGCCAGTGTGACCGTGGAGCGCACGCTGTGGGTGATGGAAAATCTCTTCGGCTACGCCGAGGGCAAGCAGGTGCATGAGGTCTGCTTCTACTACCTGATGCGCCTGGCAGACGAGGACCCGCTGCATGACAACGAGTCCGACTTCGACGGCGAGGAGGCCGGCGAGCGCCTGGTCTTCCGCTGGCTGCCGCTCAGTGAACTGGCGGCTGCACCCTTCAACCCGGAAATACTCAAGGAGCGCCTGCTCAACATCCCGGACAAACCGGAGGTGATCCGGGCGAATGACCTGGGGTAGGGACCAGGGACCGGGGACCTGGGACCAGGTTGGAGGTTGGAGGCGCGCATGGGAAGCAGCATCAATGCCGATCCTCGTTGAACAGTGACAGTTTTTCTTCGCACCACATGCTGAAGCTGTATCCGGATATTGCAGCTGTTGACAATTCGGCATTGTGTGCAAGCAGCTTGCACAGCTCCTCACTCCAAGCTACCCTGCTTCCTGATCCCTGATCCCTGACTTGATTTCCCTGATCCCTGTTCCCAGGTCCCTGATCCCTGACTTGCTATTCCTGATCCCCGGTCCCCGGTCCCGGGTCCCTATGTGTTCCTCCCGCCTCCGGCTTGCCCTCCCTGCGGTTGTCATAGAAGCGCGTGGTCGGGTAGGCGTAGTCAATGTCCGGATGCTGTGCGAATTCATCGAGGATCGCCTCCCAGAGTTCCTGGCTCGTGCCGCGCCGGCGCCGGGCATGCGTCAGGTAGCGCAGGGTCAGCTCCACCCCGATGTCGACCACGCGGGTGTAGACGATCGGCGTGAGCTTGCCGGCGATGATCATGTAGCGCTGCGCCGTGCTGCGGATCTGACTCTCCGCCTCCGGGCTGAACTGCTCGCAGTGCCGCTGGGCAATCCCCGTCAGCAGTTCCTTGGCCAGCCGCCAGTTGCTTTCGAAGGTCACGACCACCGGGATCTCGTTCCAGATGTACTCGAAGCCCGCGGTGTAGTTGGCCAGCGCTTCGGTGAAGACCTTGCGGTTGGGGATGTGCACGATCCGCCCCGTGCTCTGGTCAGCATCCACCCAGTTGCCGACCTCCACGATCGTGAACTGGAACAGGCGGATGTCGATCACGTCGCCGCGCAGCCCGTCGATCTCGATGCGGTCCTGCACGCTGAAGGGCCTGCGCCACATGACGAACACGAAGCCAGCCATGTTGGCAACGCTGTCCTGCAGCGCGATCACCAGCCCGGCGGAGATGATCGAGATGTAGGTCCCGAGGTCCGCAATGCTGCCGAACCAGATCGCCACGAGCAGGATCAGCACGCTGATCCCGGAGAAGTAGCGCAGCGCCACCCGCGCGCGGTAGACGCTCGTGCTGTCCTTCACGCTGCTGCGCACGACGCGCAGGATGAGCGAGTTCAGCAGCGGCACGATGATCAGCAGGAACAGCGAGAGCAGCAGCTTCTCGGCCGTGGCAACCGAGACACCGGCCAGCTCGGCGACATAGCCCACCAGCGGGTTGTGGTCCAGCACATGGCTGGCGAAGCCGCCATCATCTCCGGCCGGATTTCCCTGCAGAAGCATTGCGGACTATCCTAGTCCATGTACCAGGCACTCAGCTTCGGATATGATTGGAGCAGGAACGGAGTCTGCGAGCTCCATGCAATGACCAGGAGTGGAACAGTATGAAGAGAGTTTCCGGGTTGATCCTGCCGGCTTTCCTGCTCAGCCTGCTTGCCGCCTGTGGTGGTTCAGCTGATTCACCTGCCCCGCAGATTCCCGCGCTGCTGCCAGTCGCCGGGTCCGTACAGCCTTTGACGGCCCTGCCTGCCGACGGCCTGCAGCCCTGGGAGGAGCTGGATGCCCAGGGCCATGCCGTGCCGCGTGCGCGCAGTCTTTCGTCGATCACCGTCAACACCGTCTTCACTCCGGGTGTGGAGCGCTTCCTCGCGGCGGGGGATGTGGCAGCCAACGGCGAGGCCCTGCGCCTGAACGGTGGCTCGGGCAATGACAACGCCTACGCGATCTACCGCATCGGCCTGCAGGATGAGCAGCCGGCGGTTGTCTCCGTCGATGCCAACCTGCTGGGACCGGACAGCCACTACTACGTCGGCGTCAGCAACTACGGGGGCGTGCGCTGGGAGTGGACCGGACCCTTCAGGGAGGGCAGCATCCGCCTGCCGGTGGTCACGGATGGCAACGGCGACTACACCTCCGGTCTCGGCAATACCTTCGTCACGGTCCTGGCCGAGCCCGGCTCCGCGCTGGACATCGTCGGCATCGGGGTCAATCAGTATGAGCCGACCGATGCCTCCTTCCCTCCGGCGCCGGCCGGTCTCTCGCTGACACCTGTCAATGGCGGACTGGAGTTGCAATGGAGCCCGGTGGCGGTCTCTGACCTGGCAGGCTACATCGTTTACCACTCAGACAACTCCTTCTCAAATCCCCACAGTGTGGGTGTAAAGCGCCTGCGCTGGCTGGAAGGCAGCACGCGGCTCGTACTCGGCGGCCTTACGAAGCGCCAGTTCGTGGCGGTCAGTGCGCTGGACTTCGGCGGCAATGAAAGCCCGCCGACCACCGTGCTCAGCGCCCAGCCCCTGCCGGGCGATCCCGGCAAGCTCAACCTCAGTGTCAGCGGGGTGAGCGGTGGCATCAACGTACCGCTGAACCTGACGGCGACGGGCGGGGCAATCTATGACTGGGATCTGGATGGTGACGGCATTTTCGAGATCACCGGTGATCTGACCGGCAGCCGCCAGGCCTATACGGGCCAGAGCGGTGTGATCCGTCCGCGCGTGCGCAGCCGTGACGGCTCCGGCACGGCCGTGGCGCTGGGCAGTGTCTCGCTGCTGATCATCGGCAACAACCGCCCCGTGGCGAGTGCCACGGCTGATCCGCAGAGCGGACCGGCGCCGCTCAGTGTGCAGTTCAAGGGCATTGCCGAGGATCTCGAGGATGATCTCTCAGCGCTGACATTCGCCTGGGACTTCAATGGCGACGGAATCTATGAAAACGACAACGACCTGCTGCAGCCGGCGGTGCAGCAGTATGCAATTGACGGCACCTGGAATGCCAGGTTCCGCGTGACCGACAGTGAGGGTGCCTGGGATGTTGACAGCGTGGCGGTCACGGTCGGCCCCGGACTCGGCGGCTGGCCCACGGCGGTGCTGATGGCCAGTCCCGAGCGCGGCCAGAAGCTCGTGCCCTTCCAGTTCGATGCCTCCGCCTCCCACGACCAGGGCGGGGCGATCACCGACTATGAATGGGACATCGATGGTGACGGCCTGTTCAGTGAAGCCTCCACCCTGGAGGAGGATTTCCAGGGGCTGGCACAGATCAGCCTGAGCAGTGACAGCGTGGGGCTCCTGCCCGTGGCGGTGCGCGTCCACGATGCCGACGGCCATACCGACATGGCAATGGTGCAGGTCACGGTGGCCGGCTGGCAGGTCACGAAACTCAACATCGGGATTGAGGCCGTGACTGAAATCGCCATGCTCGAAGTTGCGGGCCACCCGGCAATGTTCTACTACGACAATGACAGTGACGACCTGCTTTTCAACCGGGCCCAGGATGAATTCGGCAGCAGCTGGGGCGGAAATCTGCTCATCACCGGGGACAGCTTCGTGCGCGGACCGCGCAGCGTGGCGATCATCGCCGGCAATCCCGCGATCGCCTATGACAGCAGCGGAAGCGGCGGCCTGCGCTACAGCCGCGCCAGCAACCCGGAGGGCAGCAGCTGGGGTGCCTCGCAGCTGCTCGATGCCAGCGGCAGTGCGGGAAACATCAGTCTGACGACCGTGGCAGGCAACCCGGCGATCGCCTACCGCTTCGGCGGCAGCCTGCGCTATATCCGGGCCCAGGATGCGGTGGGCGCTGCCTGGAACGCCTTCGTCACCGTGGACACTCTTGAGAATCCCGGCAACTACTGCTCGCTGGCGGTAGTGAACGGCAGGCCGGCGATCGCCCACCGGAATTCCACGGGGGATGATGCCGTCTATGTACAGGCCCTCGACAGCTTCGGCGACAGCTGGAATTCCCGCGTGGTGCTCGACACAACCGGCAACACCGGATACTTCATGAACCTCGTAGTTGCCAACGGTGTACCGGCGGTGTCGTACCGGAACATCACGAGCGGGATCACGAACTACATGCATGCCCTGGATCCCGACGGCAGGAACTGGGCGGTGCCGGTACAGGTGGAAACGGTGTCACAGACCGGCATGGATCCCTTCCTGCTTGTTCATGAGGGCCTGCCCTGCATGTTCCTGTCCGACCGCATCAACCATAAAATCGTGCTGTCCCGGGGCCTCGACGGTCTGGGCAGCAGCTGGAGCGAGCCAGTGCTCGTCGATGAAAGCCCGGTAACGAATCTGGGCTATCCCTGTGCGATCAGCCTGGACGGCCGACTGGCCGTTGGCTATTACGACTTGGCGGACAGCGATCTGCGCTTCGCGATCCTGTTCTAGGAAATCACAGGGCGGGCTCGGCACTGCGTTGTCCCGTCCGAAGGAAGGCCAGGCATGAGAGTCCTGCAGCTTGCATGTGTGCTAGCAATGATGATGCTTGGGCTGAGCGCCTGTTCAGCCGGTCAGCAGAGGATGGCTGACTCCGGATCAACGGCCGCTGACAGGCTGCCGCCTGAAGCACCTTTTCCCTCAGCCCTGGATGCCGCAGGCTTGCCGGCCGGGCTGCCGGCGGACGGAGTGCAGCCCTGGGAGGCAGTGGATGCCGGCGGGCATGTGATCAGCCCGGAGCACAGGTCCTCCTCATCAGTCAATGGCAACACGGACTTCACGCCCGGTGTCGAGCGCTTCCTGGAAGCCGGCGATGTTACTGACAACGGAGAGGCCAGCCGCATCAACGGCACGGACAGCTCCGCTGCCAGCTATGCCATGTACCGCGTCAGCATGGAAAGCGCGCAGCCCGGAGTTGTCAGTGTGGATGCCAACCTGCTGGGGAATGGCAGCGAGTACTACGTCGGACTGAGTAACTACGGCACGGACCGCTGGGACTGGCAGGGTCCCTTCTCTGACAACCATGTGCGACTGCAGGCAGCCACCCCTGCCGGTGCGCAGCTGACCAGTGTGCTTGGCAATACCTTCATCACACTGCTCTGCCCGGCCGGCAGCAGCATCGATGCCGTGGGGATCGGCGTGAATCAGTTCGAAGCGGCGGATGCCCAGGCTCCGGCGGCTCCGACGGGTCTGGTGCTCACTCCCGTGGCGGGCGGGATTGAGCTGAGCTGGTCCCCCGTGCTGGAGCCGGATCTGGCGGGCTATCTGGTCTACCACGCATCCGCGGGCTTCAGCAATCCCCACTCCGCCGGAGTCAGGCGCGTGAACCATCTTGAGGGCGGCACCCGGCACCTGCTGGCCCCCCTGTCGGGCAGAACCTGGCTGGCCATCGCGGCCGTGGACTTCGCTGGCAACGAAAGTGCGATCACGGCCGTACTGGATGCCACGCCGCTTGCCGGCCAGCTGCCGGAGCTGCAACTGATCAGCGACTCAGCTTCCGGCCTGATCAATGCCGCAATCCAGCTCAGTGCCAGCGGGGCGGACAGCTATGACTGGGATCTCGATGGCGACGGTGTGTTCGAGATCCAGGCTGATGCCCTCGGGACACAGTTCGCCGATACCACCGCAACGGGCATCATCCGTCCCGGGTTGCGTGGCAGTGACGCCTCCGGCGAGGCGGTGGCACTGGGCGGGCTCTCGCTGCTGATCACGGGCAATACGCGGCCCGTGGCCAGCGCCGTGGCTGACCCCCAGAGCGGCGTGGCCCCGCTGGACGTGGCCTTCACGGGCAGCGCCGAGGACAGTGAGGATGCGGCTTCCGCGCTGGAGTACGCCTGGGATTTCGATGGCGACGGGATCTATGAGGCAGGCACCGACACGCTCACGCCTGACCCGCAGCAGTATGCCAATCCCGGCATCCACGGAGTCAAGTTCCGTGTGACCGACAGCGAGGCTGCATGGGATGTTGACACCGTACCCGTGCTGGTGACGGAGGCCGAGGGCCCCGTGGCTGTGCTGGAGATCAACCCGGATGCCGTGGAGGCCGGTGAACTGTTCACGCTGGGCGGGGGGAGCAGCACCTCTCCTTCCGGGATCGTGCTCTATGAATGGGACACGGATGGCGACGGCAGCTTTGAAATCAGCAGCGGCGCTGTCGATCACCTCACGACATCGCTGGGCACTTACGGCTTCCACACGCTGCGCCTGCGCGTGACGGATGGCGAGGGCCTGACGGCCACGGACGAGGCCCTGCTGGTGGTGCGCGGCTGGACCCAGCCCCGCACGCTTGACGGCAGTGGTGGTACCACCGGATATTTCAGTGACATCATTGAAGTAGCCGGCAATCCGGCAGTCGTCTACGTGGACCTCGGTACCGATGAAGTGAACTACACGCGGGCACTGGACCCGCAGGGCAGCACATGGAGCAGCCCGATCACCCTGGCCACGATCGTCGGCGCTTCACCCTATTACGCTGAAATGCAGCTGATCCAGGGCAATCCGGCGGTCTGCTTCGGGGTGCCTCTCGCTGAAGATGCCTACTACCTGCGCAGTCTGGATGCGATCGGCAGCTCCTGGCCGGCAAAGCAGAAGATCACGGGCAATTCCACGAGCCTGGTCACGAGCCTGCAGGAGGTCGGCGGGCTGCCTGCGGTTGCCTATGTGAATGACTTCAAGGATCTGCTCTTCATCCGGGCCCAGAATCTCGCAGGCAGCAGCTGGGATGGACCGGTGACGATTGACACTTCTGACAACTATGCCTATGCCAACATGGAAATCGTGGATGGCAATCCGGCGGTGGCTGCCTATGCCACGACTGCCAAGCAGCTTGTCTACAAGCGGGCGACGAATGCCCTGGGCACTGCCTGGGGAACGCTGAAGACCGTCGATGCCACAGCGCAGTCAGGTGTATTCCCCGACATGCTGATCGTGGATGGCAATCCGGCGATTGCCTATCTGGATGACGCGGCGGACAGGCTGGTATTCATCCGTGCCACGGACAGCACAGGTGCCGGCTGGGGCTCACGCAATCTGCTGTGGGATGCCACCGTCACCAACTCACCCGTGGAAACCGCGCTCGTGAATGGCAATCCCGCGATCATCTTCATCGACCCGGATCAGCAGCTGTCATATATCCGTGCCATTGATCCGCTCGGCTCCGCCTGGTCCTACCCCGAGGTGCTGGACAGGTATGACAATGCGCAGTTCCCCTCACTGACCTTGATCAACGGCAGTCCCGCGGTGAGCTACCTGCGGGGCACCATCGAGCTTGGTTTCACGAACTACCTGCCCTGAGCGGATTGAGGCAGGTGTAGCCGGATACAAAACGGGGTCCCTCGCGGGACCCCGTCCAAGTGAATAATTGCTGATGGCGTCCGAACCACACCTGTGAAGTGCTGAGTCGAACGTGAATAACCTAAAACCAGGCGATGCCGGCAGCCATGCCACGCCGGCGCTCCTCCGCCACGAACTTCTTCAGGCGCTTGACGGCGCGTCCGTGGAGGATGCTGATGTTGGCCGGGGTGCACTTCAGGCGCGTGGCCAGCTCGCGCTGGCTGAGGCCCTCGACGTACAGCCCGTTGATGATCTGTGACTCACGCGGTGACAGCGCCGGCAGGTGTGCGAACACGAACTCCAGCCGGTCGATGCTGTACTTGTCCTTGCCCTCGGCGGCCAGGGCGCTGAAGAAGTCGAACTCCCGCAGCTCCCCGCCCTTCACGGCGATCTTCTGGCTGCGCAGGTAGTCGATCATCGCGCCCTTGACACGCAGGTAGGCGTAGCTCTTGAAGGGCACGCCGCGGCGGTAGTCGTAGTTGTCCACGGCCTGGATCAGTCCGACATTGCCCTCGCTGATCAGATCCACCGCTTCCTCGCCCAGGTTCAGGCCCAGGCGGCCGAAGATGTGGAAGACCAGCGGCTGGTAGGCCTCGACTATCCGGGCGCGCGCGCGGGAATTGTAGTTCTCCCAGAGGTTGAGTTCCTCCTCAGGAGTCAGTCCCGCGTTCTTCCCATTGCGTTCCACGAAGCTCATTGGACGAAGATTTCCACCCGTTGTTCTAAATATCTCAACCCTGGACGGTCGGATGACCGTTTTCGACGGCGATGCACACTGCACCAACCGTACAAATTGCCCCATAACCGGCGATAACTCTAGCACTCTTTCCTGAGCAGGGCAAGTTTGTGTTCACAAACAATCAAAATTGAATCCGGGGGCAAAGTCAGTGGCTGCGGCGGAAATTCTCCTGGGGAAGGCTCTTATTGAAATCCTCCGCGGAATGACAGGCGGGCAGGCGCGTACATACCTGCCCGCCCCGAGGATATTGATGATGGCGGCATCACGCTTCCCCGAGGCAGACTGCGCAGCGTGGCGCAGAGCTGAAAAGTGCTTCCCCAAAGCATTGTGTCTACAGCCGGTGTCCCCGCTCCCATCCCGTTACCGGTATCCTCCCGGGCGCGTGTCCGGCCCTGCTTCCCAGGCAGTGCTCGTTAAATGTATAGATGCCTGAATCCGCTCCGCTGTGACGAACTGCTCTCCGATTCTGGGGAAGCCGGAGATTATTCGATGATCAGCAGCTGGGTGCCGCTGCAGACCGCGAAGCGGCCATCGCTGAGTGGCACCGGAGTGCCCGGCGCATCCTCGAAGCCGGCCTGCAGGCGCCAGAGCTCCCCGCCCTCCGCATCGAGGCAGACGAGCCAGCCCCCGGCCTCCGTGCAGATCCGCCCGCTGCCGTCCACCAGCGCCTGGGAGCTGAAGGAGTAGGGCCCGTTCAGGCTCCACGCCACTTCACCATCGGGAGTGATGCAGTACAGGCCGCGCCCGCTGCCATTGCGCTCTAGCTGCGGCGACTCCCGCCGTCCGCCGGAGCTGTCACTGCCGGCCAGCAGCCGGCCCTGGCTGTCCAGGGCGAGGCCGGGGCCGAGGTCGGTCCCGAGATAGAGGTCCCACAGCAGGCTGCCGTCATAGGCATGCAGGGCGAAGACCCGGCCGGAGGTCGTGGAGCCGAACACGCGGTAGTCCCCGTCATGTACGAGCGCGCTGGCCAGCGGCTCCGCGAGGTTACGCTCCCAGGCTTCGATGCCGTCGCTGTAGACGGCATGGATATGCCCGTCCTCGGTGGCCACATAGACCGTCCCGCTGGCATCAATCGCCGGGCTGAGCCGGATCCCGCTGTCGGCATGGAACTGCCGCTGCGGGCTTAAGTCCGCGCCGAAGCTGTAGAGCTCACCGGCCGTGGTTCCGACGTAGATCATGCCGTCCGCGCCGACGGCCGGACTGCTCAGCACCTGGCCATCCAGAATGAACTTGCTGTGCCGCGTGCCATTGTTCTCATAGAAGTAGAAGAAGCCCTGGTTGTCGCCGAAGGCCAGTTGCCCGCTGGACAGCAGGGCCGGGGCGGCCCAGACCTCGCCATCGGCGGAAACCTGCCAGAGCTGCTGGCCATCGCCGTCAAAGGCATACAGGTTGCGCCCACCGCAGCTGTAGATCCGCCCGCTCTCCGAGACACTCAGGCCGGAGAGCGTTCCGCCGTGGATGCGCTGCCAGTGCCGCCGTCCGAGGCTGTCGAGCGCGAAGAAGCTGCGCTCGTCACCGCTGAAGAGCATCCCGCGCTCATCCAGCACCGGATAGCGGAAGCTCCACTGGCTGCTCAGGCGCCAGAGTTCACTGCCGGCGGGATCGGTGCTGGTCAGCAGGTACTCCGTATAGTCATCCGGCTGGGCCAGTACGCTGAAGTAGCGCTGGGGCAGGCTGGTGTTGATGCCGAAGGGGAAGCCGTAGCCCGGCACCTGGCGGTCCTGCAGCTCGCCCCTGAGGCTGTAGCGGCTGATGCTGCTTTCACGGTCGTAGAGCAGCACGGAATCACTCCCGTCGGTGCCGGCGAAGCTGAACTGTTCGCCGCAGGCCCAGCTGCCCAGCAGCTCGCCCTCCGCACTCAGACGGCTGACGAGGAAACTGGCCTCATCGCCCTCAATGCCGCTCAGGAGCAGGATGCTGCCGTCGGGATGCAGAAGCCGCGTATTCGTCGTCAGGCTGGCGGCCGCGCTTCCGGGCGGGCTGTAATCCCAGAGCGGCTGGCCGGCGCTGTCCAGGCAGAACAGGGCCTGCTGCTCACTGCCGCAGTAGATCCTGCCTGAATCATCGCTCAGGGCGTTGTAGAGCGCGCTGACTCCCAGATCGCGTTGCCAGAGCAGGCTGCCGCCGGAGCTGAGCAGGCTGAATTCACCGTTGCCACTGCGCACCAGCAGGTTGCCATTCCCGAGCCGGGCATAAAGCAGGGCCGGGTAGTCCGCGGTCAGGAAGCGCCAGCGGGTCTGGCCGGAGCTGTCGAGGGCCTCGATCCAGTTCCCGCGCTCAGCGCTGTCCAGCCAGGCGGGGTCGCCACCCGGGATCACGATCTGGCCGTTGTCATCCACGAGCGGGCGGCTGTTGAGCTGGCGCAGCAGGCTGCGTTGCCAGCGCAGGGCGCCATCGGGGGCGAAGCACAGCAGGCTCTGGCCGCAGCCCACGAGCACACTGCCATCCGGGGCCACCGCCGCACTGCTGCTGGTGCGGTCACTGACGCTTGTGACAGAGCTGATCCGCGGCTGGCCGGCCGGCAGCTGCAGGCTGCTCCTGCCAGTGTTGGCGGAGTCCCCGCCCTGGCCCTGCCAGAGCACGGCTGCGCCCGGCTCGATTGTCAGGGGGTGCTGCACTTCCGAGGGGTCGGCCAGCTGTGGCTCGGCGGGAATCACCGGGTCCGGATCAGCCGGATCGGGAGCAGTGCCGCCGCCGCCGCAGGCGGAGAGCAGCATGACGAGCAGGATGCAGGGAATCAGCCGGTGAAGCATTGCCAGTTCATCCTACCTGAGTGCAGGAGGCAGGGCAAGCCCTGCAGGGGCGCACTGCCGCGGCAATCGCGGGAAACACTTTGCGAGCTACGCCTGTTCCTCTCCGGTACAGTCCGCTTCCTCGCAATCACTGTGCTCTTCGTCATAGGCCAGCCGGGCGGCGATGATCCCCGGCAGATGCTCACGCGCCCAGCCCGCCAGCTCATCCAGCGGACAGCGCAGGCTGTGGCCGAGCTCCGTCAGGCTGTACTCCACGCTCGGCGGCACACTGGGGTGTACGGTGCGGTTCACGAAGCCGTCGCGCTCCAGCGAACGCAGGGTGCGGGTCAGCATCCGCTGGCTGATCCCGTCGACGCGGCGCTTCAGTTCATTGAAGCGCAGCGGCCCGCGGGACAGTTCGCCGACCACGAAGATCGTCCATTTGTCGCCGATGCGCGCCAGCACTTCGCCCAGCGCGCGGCAGACCGGTGATGTAACCGTATGCGTGGAATCCATTGGAGATACCTCCAATTGGAATATACCATAGTGACGAATTTTCACTTGGTATATTTCCGTAACCTGAACTAAAATAGTAACCGCAAAACGGGATATGTAAAAGAGTGCGCAGCGGTGCGCGAATTCACTGAAAGGCAGGCAATGGCATGCAGGACATTCTCTACATCAGAAGCAGCCCGCGCGGGGCGGATTCCATTTCTGGTCAGATCGCCGATGAACTGGTTACGCGGCTGATGGAGCAGCAGCCGGGCGCGAGTCTGAAGCTGCGCGATCTGGCCACGCAGCCCGTGCCGCATATCGACGCCCTGTTCGCCAGCGGCACACTGAAGCCCGCCGAGCAGCGCAGTGCAGCCGAAGTTGATGCGCTGAGGCTCAGTGACGGCCTGCTGGAGGAAGTCCGCCAGGCGCAGCACATCGTCGTCGCAGCGGCGATGGTCAACTTCAGCATTCCCTCCACGCTCAAGGCCTGGATCGACCAGCTGATGCGGCTGGGGCTGGCCTTCCACTACACCGCCGAGGGTCCTGCGGGCCTGCTGGGCGGGCGGCGGCTGTACCTCGTGCTGGCGCGCGGCTCCGCCTATGGCCCGGGGCGCGAGGACTGGGACTTCCAGCAGAGCTATCTGCGGAAGATCTTCGGCTTCATGGGCATTGACGAGCAGCAGTTGATCCTGATCGAGCCCACGCTCGCCGGAGAGGACAGGGCCGCTGAGGCCCTGGCCAGAGCACGTGAGCGCATCGCCGAGATCACGGCCCAGGCGAGGGCGGAGGCCTGATGTCAGTCAGGCAGGGGAGGCCTGATGTCAGTCAGGCAGGGGAGGCCTGGAGCAATCCGGGCAAGGGAAGACTCACCACAAAGAGCACCAGGCTCACAAAGGGCTATTCGGATCACGAAGGCATTCTTCGTGAACCCTGGCAAACTTCGTGTCCTTCGTGAGCTTCGTGGTGAATCTGGCAACGGAGCTACCCGCTTCAGCGGTAGTTGCGGCGCACAGGCCCTTCTATGCTCAATGCCTGGCTCTAGTCACCGAAGGCGTACAGCCCCTGGCGGGTCAGAACCAGCAGTTCTCCACGGCTGTTCATGGCCATGCGGATTGCCGACTCCGGACTCTGTGCGTTGCCAAAGGCGCTGCGCCACACGATGCTGCCGCTGAAGCCGTCGAGGCACAGCACTTCACCGCCGTCCGCGAAGTACAGGCGGCCAGTGCTGTCAACGAGCGGCGGAACTTGCTGGAAGGACCCGTTCGCAAGCGCATGCTCCCACAGGCGCAGTCCGCGGCGATTCCAGGCGATGAGGCTGAAACCGCCATCCGGCGTCTGGCCTGCAGTCCGCGCAGGGGCGCGCTGCTCCTGAGAATCCGCCGGTGGGTTGTTGACTCCGCCACCCGTCAGGCCTCCCGTGTTGCCATTGAGGAAGCCCGGTGAGCCAGGTGTGCCACCTGCCGGCGGGTCATCCGCATGCCACAGGTAGATGTTGCCATCCGCACCGGCGGCCGTGCCGTAGAGGTAGCCTGCCACGGTAGTGCGCCACAGCAGGCTGCCGGCTTCATCCAGCACGGCCAGTGTGCCATCCGCCGTGAGCACGAGCAGCTCCCCCGTTCCGCTGACGGTCACGGTACTGTTACGGCTGCTGATCTCCTGGTTGAGCCAGAGCTGCTCTCCGTCCAGGTTGAGGCTGCGCGTCCCGCTGCTGCCGGAGAAGATAAGCGTGCCGCTGCCGCTTAGGCTCGGTGATCCGGGGTAGCTGGGATGGACCGGGAAGCTGGCGGTATCCGTGCCCTGGCCGTCAATCAGGTGCAGTTCATTGTTGCCATCCAGCAGAGCGAAGCGCTGTCCGAGCAGCAGCGGCTCACCTCTGAAGCGTGTTTCCTCCCACTGCGTCACGCTCAGGAGTTCGAGGCTGCCGCTGTCGAGCAACTCAAGCGCCTGATTCTGCAAAGGGATCATGGCGAGGCTGCCGCCGGGCAGCAGCAGGCGCTGGTTGCGCGCACCGTTCTGCATGGCGGGCAGTGTGTCGCTGCGCAGGTGTTTGCCTGCCGGGCTGATCAGCTCGACCGTGTAACCGGAGTTCAGCAGGATGTTGTCATCCCTGTCAATGAATAGGCTGCCGGGGCTGTCGTGGACAAGCTGCCAGGCCTCGCTGCCGTCCGCTGCGAAGACCCGGCTGGAGTAGCGACTACTAACGAGCGCAGTGCTGCCATCCTCTGCGGTGCTGAGCAGCAGGGCGTCGTCGGAATCATCGCTCCACAGCAGGGCGGCGTCGCTGAGCCGGTACTGTTGCATGATGCGCAGGTGGTGCTGCATTTCCCGGCCATACGCATAGAGGATCCCGCCCTGCAGCCAGAGCTGTGAGATCCGCAGCCCGGTTTCGAGGCTGGCCAGCGGCTGCCCGCTGTGATCCAGCACCACGGCCCGCCCGCCGTCCTCGGCCAGCAGGATCTGGCCGTCGGGGCCGAAGCCCGGAGCACAGGTGTATCCACCTGCGTTGCCAACCAGTCTCACCCAGCTACCGTGTTCAAGACGCAGCAGCTGCTCCTCATCCTCCATTCTGACGGTGGTGCAGATTTCACCGGCGGGGCTGATCCCGAAGTCGCCGCCGACCTCCGTACTGCTGGTCCAGCTGCGGCCGCCGTCGGTGGTGTAATGCACCAGCCCTCCGGGGCTGTGCAGTACGGCACTGCCGCTGGCGCTGAACTGCAGGTTGTCATTGGGAAAGTTGCTCAAGCGCTCCCCGGGTGAGGCGGCATTGTCCAGCGAGCCGTCGGCATGCAGCACGGCCACGGTGTCGCGGTCCGTCAGGACGAGGAAGCTATCAGCTGAGATCACGCAGAGCAGATCCCGAAGCTCCTGCCGGGCCAGTTCCATGCCGTTGCCATCCAGCAGGGCGAATACCGTACTACCCTCGGCGCTGTCTCCACTCACGCGCACGAGGCTGTAGCCTTCAGGGCTGAGCAGCAGGTCGCGCGTCAGGGAAATGCCCCGCTCGTAGGCCCAGCGCTGCTGCCCATCGGGGTCCAGGCTCAACAATCCTGAGCTGGTCTGGATGTAGATGTTGCCGGCGGAATCAATCGCAGAACCGCCACGCTGGTTTTCCAGACTGCGTTCCCACAGCAGCTGCCCGGATCTGCTGCCCTTTGCTCTGGACAGGCTGTTGTTCTGGGAATTGCCGAGCTCCATCGGCCAGGGATGGGGACTTGCCGTACTGCGGGAGTCCCCTGCTGAGTCCAGTTCATTGCCCCTGTTGCCACAGGCGCAAAGCATCATCCCCAGCAGGATGATTGCCAGCACTGCCATCAATTCATGCGGCCCGCTGCACTTCGTTTCGTGTCTCTGCATTTCCGATCCCCCGGAAGATTCCCATACAGTGTAACTGCATGAGGGCTGCGGCGGGATGTATGTTCAATTGCGGAAGCCAGCTTCCGCCTCCGAATCCCGATCCCGGCAACCGGCAACCCGAAACCTGTAACCCGACCCCGGCTGAAGCCGGAGCTCCGTATCATGCGACTGAAGTCGCAGCTCCAGTTCCCCTTTCGCCCGGCTTAAGCCGGAGCTCCCCATGTCCGGATTGCTCCGGAGCTCCGCTTGTCCGGATTGCTCCGGACCTCCGCTTGTCCGGATTGCTCCGGAGCTCCTCACTTCACCCGGCAGAGCGGGTCGCCAACCACGATGTCCTGCCAGCTCAGGGTCCTGAGGCCCTTGTAGGCGGATTCAATCCAGTTGTCGCCCCGCACGCAGTAGCGGTAGAACACCACGCGCTCGTCGGCCATGCCGATCGTCCAGGGTTCGTAGACATGCCCCACCGCGCAGCTGCCGCCGCGGTGCAGGAAGTCGCAGATCATCCCCTGCCAGCGCGTGATGTCACTGCGGTCGTTGTCAGGATCAGCGCTGTCCAGGTCCAGGCCGTTGAAGCTTTCATAGCTCAGCCAGGCCGCGCCGGGCAGGTAGCTGAACTGCAGGTCGTCGAGGATGTACTCCCGCGCATGCGGCCAGCTGCCGCCCGTGTGGTTCATGCCCCAGCCCGCGTAGGCGATCACATTGTCAACGCTGCCCGCGGGCATCCCGTCCGAGGGCTGGCCCGTGATCCGCGTTTCCGTCACGTCGAGGAAGTGCTTGTAGCCGGCTGCGGCGAACAGCTCCGCCCCGCTGTCCTCCAGCTCGTCATCACGCGGCCAGACCGGGTCGTACATCGTGTCCCAGCCGCTGTCATATTCGGTCGTGTCGAGGATGATCCAGCCCGCACCAGTGGTGTCCGCCGCCAGCGAGCGGTCCACGAGCGCCTTGGCATCCGCCAGGTTGTAGGCATCGAGGCGGCCCACCAGGTAATCCAGCGGATAGACCGTGTTGTCCCTGTCCGTCACGTCGAAGTCGCCGTGCCGGAAGTCATAGTCGCTCTCCAGTCCGGCCAGTCCGGCATGGAAGCTGCGTGCGGCGCGTTCCGTTTCCTGCACGTCGTGGAAGAGCTCCGCATTCCAGATGTAGCCCTCATGCGGGTAGCTGCCATCGGAGAACAGCAGGCAGAGTTCGCTGTCAACGGCGGTGTCGGTGCTGAGCGTGATCTGTCCGCCGTTCGCTCCGGGGATGCGGTGCGGGATGCCGTCCATCAGCAGGATGTACTTCAGGCTGTCCGTCAGGCCCTTGTCCGTGATGAAGGCGCGTAGCGGGTCGCGGATCACTGCCTCGAATTCCGCCCGCGGGATGTCCGGCCCGGGATCCCCTCCCAGGGCCAGCTCCAGCCGGTTGGCAACAGCGATGCCGCGCCCCGTGAAGGGTGACATGTAGTAGTCGGCGAGCTCCATGCTCTCCGGGTCATCCCCGTTGCAGACGACGAGCAGCTCCGCATAGCCCGCTGCGTTGTCAACCTCGACGCTGGTGCTGCCGCCCTGCCCGAGTTCATTGAAGACCCAGACCGTCAGCTCGTAGCTGCCCGGCCCGGGATAGGCATGCGAAACGGCACTGGCCGGGTCGGTCGCGAGCACCTCCTCGCTGCCGTCGCCGAAGTCGTAGTGCACGGCGGTGATCTGTGTTCCGTCGCCGGGAGTGCTGCCCAGTGCATTGTATTCACAGGCATAGCCCCCGATGGGCTGGAAGGGCAGGTTGACCTGCACCAGCGGAGCGCCGGGCAGCTCAGTGCTGAGCTGCAGTTCCAGCCTGTCCAGCAGGACGGGCTGCTGCCAGGCGAGTGCGGCGATGTAGAGCCGGCCTGCGGGAGAGATCAGCTGCTGGCCGGACCCGAATTCCAGCCTGGTATCCTCCGCAATTGCCTGCCAGGTCCAGCGGCCGCTTGCGTAATCCGCAATCCCCAGCAGGAATGCAGCATCCGCGCCCGTGGTGAGGGACAGCGGCTTCTTCCCACTGCCCTCTTCCAGTCCGGAGACGGCGTAGATTGCCCAGGCCGGCTTGGAGTCCACTGGCAGCAGGCTCAGCTGCCCCGGCACCGCTGTGGCGCCGCTGCCGCTCAGCATCAGCGGAGTGCTGCTGAGCAGTTCCAGCCTGCCGTCGGAAACACTGCGCTGCTGCTGCGGCAGTTCATCGAGTGCGCCCGGCGCAGGCAGATTCCAGCTGCCGGACTCCATCTCCAGCTCAGATCTTCCAGCAGGTCCGGTACAGGAAACAAGCAGCAGTGCCGCAAGCGCAAATGCTGCAGCACAGTAGATCGCCTTTTCCGCAAGTGCCATGTTCCACTCCAGTCATCTGGGGCAAAGCCCGCGGCCGGAATCAGTCGCAGCACTTCACCCGCTCTGCTGCTATAGACCCGGGAATCCGGCCCGCTGCTACAGATCCAGCTCCTTCAGCAGCTGCAGAGTTGAACAGACAAGACAGGCCGGGGCTACTGCTTCACTTTGCAGAGCGGGTCGCCAACCACCACGTCCATCCAGCTCAGGCATCTGAGACCCTTGTAGGCTGACTCGATCCAGTTGTCACCCTTGACGCAGTAGCGGTAGAACACGGCACGCTCGTCGCCGACGGCGATCGTCCAGGGCTCATAGACATGCCCGATGGCGACAGTGCCGCCCTTATGCAGGAAGTCGCAGATCTGCCCCTGGCCCTTGCGGTCGATGTCTGAGCGGTCGCCGTCCACGGTGGCACTGGCAAAGTCCGTGCCGTTGAAGCTTTCATAACTGATCCAGGCGCAGCCCGGCAGGTAGCTGAACAGCAGGTCATCGAGGATGTAGCTGCTGCCGCTGGGCCAGCTGCCACCGGTGTGGTTCACGCCCCAGCCGGCATAGGCAATCACGTTGTCAACGCAGCCCTCCGGCAGGCCGTCGCTCTCCTGGCCGATCACGCGCGTGGTCGTCAGGTCGATGTAGTGCTGGAATGCCACGGAGCTCAGCAGTTCATCGCCGCTGAGCGCGTCGCCATCATTCGCGAAGGGCCAGACCGGATCTGACATCGTGTCGAGCGAGAAACGTGCGGGTGTCGTGTCATAGACGATCCAGCCGTTGCCGGAGGTGTCCGCCGCCTTTGCGCGGTCAACGAGTGCACGCGAATCCTCAAATGTATATGCATCCAGGCGGCCCACGAGGTAGTCCAGCGGATAATTGGTGCCGCTGCCATCGGTGACCTCGAAACCGCCGTGGCTGAAGGAATAGTCCGCATCCGGGCTGCCCAGTCCCAGGTAGAAGCTGCGGCTGTTATTGCCCCCGAGCCGGAAGTCCTGCCATTCCTCCTCATTCCAGAGGAAGCTTTCATAGGCATAGCTGTCATCGGAGAACAGCGTGCAGAGTTCGCTGTCAACGGAGCTGAAGGAACTGAGGTTGTAGTCCCCGCCGTTTGATCCCGGAATCTGGTGCGGGATGCCATCCAGCAGCAGGATGTACTTCAGGCTGTCGGTCAGGCCGTTGTCAGTGATGAAGGCCCTGACCGGATCGCGGATGTCTGTTTCATAGTCCGCCCTGGCAATCGAGGGGCTGATGCTTTCACCCAGCGGCAGTTCCAGGCGGTGGCTGGGCGCGATTCCGCGGCCCGTCAGCGGTGACATGTAGTAGTCCGCCAGGGCCTGGCTCTCCGGCATGTCGGCATTGCAGACCACGAGCAGCTCCGTGCGCCCGCCGCCGACCTCCAGCAGAGCGCTCACTGTGTCGGTGTAACCGAGGTCGTTGTAGAGGCTGAGCTGCACGCTGTAGCTGCCGGGGCTGGCATAACTGTGGCTGACGATCTCATCCACACTGCCCGCGTTGACAACGCCGCTGCCGTCGCCGAAGTCATACTGCAGCGCCGTGAGCACGGCCCCGCTGCCGGCCACGCTGCCGAGCGCGCTGAACTCCAGGCTGTAGCCCGCGATGGCCGGATCGGGCAGCGTGAGCTGGGCCTGCGGGCTGCCCGGCACCTCGCCGCTGAACTGCAGCTCCAGCGCGCTGAGGCTCGTGGGCTGCTCGAAAGCGAGGGCGGCGACATATACCAGCCCGGCCGGTGAGATGTAGCGCGCGCCGTCCGTGAGCGTCAGGTTGCCGATGCTGTTGCGGCGGTGCCATTCCCAGCGCCCGCTGGAGAAATCGGCAATGGCAACGTAGAGCGGCTTGTTGAAGACGGTCAGCAGGCCCGTGGGCAGTACGCTGCCCTCCGGCTGCAGGCCGGGCGCGGCCATGATCACCCAGGCCGGATCCGCGGCATCAGGGGTGAGCGTCAGCGAGCCGGGGGCCTGGGCCACGCCGTTGTCAGAACTGAACAGCGGCAGCGTCGTCAGCAGCTCCAGCTTGCTGGCACTGACACTGCGCCGTCCGGCGGCGCTGGCATCAAGGCCTGACAATGGCGGCAGGCTGCCTGGCAACGAAGGCCCGGCGGGTGCAGCGGCGAGTGCGCTGCCTTCACCGGCGGCGGAACCGCTGCCACAGGCGGCAGCCAGCATCGTGATGCAGATCAGCAGCAGGCTCGTGAGGATCAGTCGTGTCACGCCCATCTCCCGGGCGGTATGCCCAACAGATTCTAGGACGCCAGCAGCGGATTTGCAAAGGGGGGAGGAGGCGGGCCGGAAAAAGGGACGCCTGGAAAACTCCACCGGGTAGGCCAGGCCCAGCCCTGCCCAAATGGAATTATCCAGGCGAATCGGCCATACACACATACAGCCGGTAGCGGGGAACACTTGCTCCACTCAGTCCTTCAGCAGGCGCGGTACCGTTCCATAATACACAGCCGGCTTCCGGGAAATCATCTTGCTCATGCTTCCCTGATTGGTAATTAGCTCCAGGAACACGGGTCCCTGTTCATATTTATTGTCCCCGAATAGCCGGATTGTGAAATACACACAAGCATGCCAATATGAGGAAACACTTGCAGGGAACAGTCCCTTGCGCTCTGGATATCGACATTTGCGAAAGGTACTTTACATTTGTCTACAAGACATGGATAATATCCAAATATGACAAAGTACCTGGAAGCGGTCTATCTGTTGTCCCTCACGCGCAATGTCACGCGGCGGATGCTTGAGGATCTGGCGGAACATCTGGGGGAGCTCGAGGAACTGCCCGGCCTCGCGGATGATGAGCTGGCGCGCCTGCCCCTGCCCACGGGGGTGCGCGGGCGGCTGATCGAGGCCATGCATGGCTGTGACCCGGCCAGTGACATCGCACGCATGCGTGAGCAGGGCATCGCCATGCTGGCGATCGGCACGGCGGACTACCCGGAGCTGCTCGGCGACTGCAGTGATGCGCCGGTGCTGCTCTACTGCCGCGGGCGGCTGGAGATCCTCGAGGGCGAGGGCATTGCCGTGGTCGGCAGCCGCAAGTGCAGCGAGCGTGCGCTCAGGCATGCCTGGAACTTCGGCGTCGAACTCGGGGAATGCCGCGTGCCGGTGATCAGCGGGCTGGCGCTCGGTGTGGACGGGGCCTCGCATGAGGGCGCGCTCAGCGTGGGCGGGCCCACCGCTGCGGTGCTGGGCTGCGGCGTTGACATCTGCTATCCGCCGCGCCATCACGAACTGTTCCAGCGCCTCAGTGTGGAGGGCCTGCTCGTCAGTGAATACCCCCCCGGCACCGAGCCGCACCGCACGCATTTCCCCCAGCGCAACCGCATCATCAGCGGGCTTGCGCGCGGCACGCTCGTGATCGAGGCCCCGATGGGCAGCGGCGCGCTGATCACCGCGCGCATCGCCGCCGACCAGGGCCGCGAGATCTTCGCGATGCCCGGTCCCGCGCTCAGCCCGCAGGTCGCCGGCAACCACCATCTGATCAAGTCCGGGCATGCCAAGCTGACCGAGACCCTCGATGACATCCTTGTGGAATTCGGCACGAACCGCAGTGCGCTCTTGGATCTCGCCGGCGGGCGGCGGCGCACAGGTGCTATTGTGGAGCCCGCGGTCCGGGAGGATGGAAGCCGCGAGCCGGGTCCGGCCGTGGCTGCCGGTGCGCTGGAGCCTGATGAACAGAGGGTTCTGGCGGCCCTGAGCTACGAGGGCACGCACATCAATGATGTCGTGCGCCGGCTGGGAATGAACACCGCGCAATGCTCCGGCCTCTTGACGATGCTGGAGATCAGGGGTTTAATCTCCTCGGCCAGCGGCGGATATTATGTCCGCCTTTGAAATATTTCCGCGGACACCTTATATATAGGCAGTGAATTCCAGATTCAGGCAGTAGGCACATATGGGACATAAAGCACTGATCGTCGAGTCGCCCACCAAGGCCAAGACAATCGCGCGCTACCTTGGCAAGGAGTTCAAGGTGGTATCAACGGTCGGCCACATCCGCGACCTGCCGAAGAGCAGTCTCGGCGTGGACGTTGACAGGAACTTCGAGCCGGAGTACCAGAACATCCGCGGCAAGGCCAAGACCATCAAGGCCCTCAAGGACGCGATCAAGGATGCCGACGAGATCTACCTGGCAACCGACCCCGACCGCGAGGGTGAGGCGATCGCCTGGCATGTGGCGCAGATCCTCAGGAAGCCGGTCAAGCGCGTCGAGTACCAGGAGGTCACCAAGAAGGCCGTGCTCGAGGCGCTGAAGAATCCGCATGACATCAATGCCGCGCTCGTCGACGCCTACCAGGCGCGCCGCGTGCTGGACCGCCTCGTCGGCTACCAGATCAGCCCGCTGATGTGGCGCAAGATCAAGCCCGGGCTCTCCGCCGGACGCGTGCAGAGCGTGGCCGTGCGGCTGATCTGCGAGCGCGAGGAGGAGATCCGCAGCTTCAACCGCGAGGAATACTGGAACTTCGAGGCCGATTTCGCGCGTGGCACTGACAACTTCACGGCGGCGCTCGTACGCATCGGCGACCAGCGCATCAGCCGCCCGAGCGAGGAGCACCGCCGCGAGGAGGAATCCTCCAGCGGCGAAGGCGGGCGCAGCGTGATCATCCGCAGCCAGGAGGAGGCGGACAGGCTCGTGGCCGACGCCCGGGCCCAGAGCTACAACGTCTCCGACATCTCCAGCCGCAAGCACACCCGCCGCCCGGCCCCGCCCTTCATCACGAGCACCCTGCAGCAGGACGCCGCACGGCGCTTCGGCTGGAGCGGCAAGCGCAGCATGCGCATCGCGCAGCAGCTCTACGAGGGAATCGATCTCGGCAGCGGGCCCGAGGGTCTGATCACCTACATGCGAACCGACTCCGTGCGTGTCAACCCGGCGGCGATTGACGACGCCCGCGGTCTGATCGCCGGACGCTTCGGCCAGGCGCATCTACCCGAGAAGCCCAACTACTACAAGAGCAAGAAGGATGCGCAGGATGCGCACGAGGCGATCCGCCCCACCAGTGCCGAGCGCTCCCCGGAGGCCCTGGCGCGCTTCCTCAATGAGGACCAGATGCGGCTCTACCGCCTGATCTGGCAACGCTTCATCGCCAGCCAGATGAAGCCGGCGGAGTTCGAGACGCACTCCATCGAGATCACCGGCGGGCTCTACACCTTCCGCCTCTCCAGCACGAACACCCTGTTCAAGGGCTTCCTCGAGGTCTATGGCGACGCCCGCAATGAAAGCGAGCAGCCGGAGCTGCCGCCGCTGTCAGCGAACGAGGGCGTCAACCTCGAAGAGCTGCGTCCGACGCAGCACTTCACCAAGCCGCCCCCGCGCTACACCGACGCCTCGCTGATCAAGGCCATGGAGGAGTACGGCATCGGCCGGCCCTCGACCTATGCCTCGATCATCGACACGATCATCTTCCGCAACTACGTCGTCAGGGTCCAGAAGCAGTTCCAGCCCACCGAATGGGGCTTCGTGACAACGGAGATGATGGAGCACTACTTCCCCGAGATCGTCGACGTGGGCTTCACGCGTGACATGGAGGGCAAGCTCGACGAGGTCGAGGACGGCAAGATGGACTGGCGCAATGTGCTTGGCAACTTCTACCAGCCCTTCAAGAGCAAGGTGGATGCGGCCGGTGAGGAGAAGAAGTACTTCAAGGCCAAGCCCCAGGAAACCGAGCACAGCTGCGACAAGTGCGGCTCCGTGATGCTCCTGCGCCACGGCAAGTTCGGGCGCTTCCTGAGCTGCTCCGCCTACCCGGAGTGCTCGAACATCAAGAACATCGACGAGAAGGGCAACATCATCGACCGCCCGGTCAGCGAGGCCGGCCAGAAGGTCGACTACCCCTGCCCGAAGTGCGGCAAGGAACTCTCCGTCAAGGTCAGCCGCTGGGGTACGAAGTTCATCGGCTGCAGTGGCTACCCGAAGTGCGACTACACGAGCGAGCTGCAGACGAAATGCCCGAAGTGCCAGGGCGAGCTGCACAAGAAGCGCCTGCCCAACCGCCGCGTGATCCTCGTCTGTGGCAACAACGAGAAGCCGGATGGCGAGAAGGTCGGCAACTGCGACTTCGTGCTCTGGGGCAAGCCGCTGCTCGAGAAGTGCGAGAAGTGCGGCTTCTGGCTCGCCGAGCAGAAGATCAAGGGCACGGACCGCTTCCGCCGCTACTGCTCGAATGCCGTCTGTGACAACCACAAGGGCATCTTCACCGATGAGGACAAGGAGGAGGAGGGTGCCGCGGTCAGCGCTGAAAGCGCTGAGGAGTAGGATGTAAGGATGTAGGATCTCGGATCTAGGGTGTAGCAGAGGCCAGGCGTACCAGGACATAGGATCTCGGATCTAGGGTGTAGCAATCCAGGATTGAGAACATAGGGTTGGAGGGAACTGCAGCCAGGGGCAGGACTGAGTGCGGCATTCGTGACACGAAGTGTCACCAGCATATCCTGGTCGAGCGCAGCTCGACTCCCAACATCCCTACACCCCAGCTCCTACTTCCTCGCGTGCTACCCCCTACACCCCAGCTCCTATGTCCTACCCAGGCAGCACAAGCTGCCTGACAACAGTCCCGCCCGTCTCGCGTGACAAAAGCGTTGCCATTTCGTCCACGGCGGCCTGCACATCCCCGCGGCTGAAGCCCTCCGTTGAGGCGTACATTACGGCGATGTATTCAGTCGCGCCCTCGAAGATCTTCGTTGCCATCGAGTCCTTCACCGGCCCGCCTGTCGGCTCCCCATCGCCGGCCCCGCGGCAGAGGCAGATGCTCTTCTTCATGTCGATCAGATGCCCGGCGTTGTTGAAGACATAGCCCTCTCCCTCATCCGCGATCCTGACCGTCAGCCGGCCATCCAGCTTGCCGGCGTCGAGGATGCTGATCGGCAGGCAGTGCTTCAGTGAAATGTAGTTGTTCACGTCCACGCAGTTGTTGATGAGGTTGAACTCCCCGCGCTCCCGCACATCCGCCAGCAGGAATTCCTGGGCCGGCTTGTTGCGTCCGGTGGCGGAGAAGCCCGCCAGCTTGAGGAGCTTGCGAACGCTCGCGCGCCGGCCCTCGTCCAGACTGAAGTCCTCCGCACAGACCGTGGCAGCCAGTGCAGTGCAGGCCTGCTGCAGTTCCGCGGAGGAAGCGGCAAGGGTCCCGCCCGAGATTTCCACCACGCCGAGCAGCAGGCGCGGATCATCGATCATGATATTCAGTTCCAGTGGCATCCACCTATTTTAGTTATCGCGCCCTATGACCGACCGTATTCATGTGAACATCCTCAGCCATCTGCCCGGCAGCCTCCCGCGCGCGGCCCTGCTGCTCCTTTTCCTGCTGGCTGGCCTCTGCCGGCCGGCACTGGCCAGTGTGGTGGATTCACGCAAGGCCGAGCAGACCTACCAGAGCGGGGACTACGCCGAGGCCCGCCGGCAGTTCGAGCTGCTCAGCGAGGAATTCCGCAACACCAACACCGACACCTCCGACTTCCGTGTCTACCGCGAGGCGATCTACCTCTATGACCGGCTGGCGGACACCGCCTTCACCCAGAAGGACTGGCCCGCGCTGAAGCGCTACCTGGACGGGATGCTCGTGGTTTCACATTCCGAGCGCAGCATGAGCGAGGCCGCCCTCTCCGGGGCGCTGGCGAGCGGCATCGCCTATGCCACGGCGGGCTATCTCTCCGAGCAGCTCGACGAAAGCGTGCGCATCTCCAGCATCATCCAGCTCAAGCGCAGCCTCGTGCTCGTGCTGCTGGACAGCGAGGGCACGGGCCCCGCAGGCCAGCTGGCGATCGAGCAGTACCAGCTGCTGGCCGCCGCGCTGCGCAGCGTGGTCAGCGTGGGCGAGGGCTACTACGCCATCGACCGCCGCAGCCTGGAGGATCATTTCGATGACTTCGATGCGATCTTCGCGCGCCTGGATGAGCTTGGCAATATCGAGGAGCTCTGGGAGAAGTACCCGCCTGCGGCGCGCAATGCCGCGGAGGAGCAGGGCACACCCCCGCCTGCGCCCTGATCCGGCCTGCCTTCCGGCCCCTGTGCGTGGGCCTTTTGTGTGGAACAGCTGAACCGCCGCCAATACGCATCAAGTGAATATGGAAATATTCGCAGAAAATTGTTATGATTTAATCCCGGGCAATCTGACGAGGGAGGAATGGAATGGGTAAAACCACAGACCGCAATCCGCTTCACAACTTCTATTTCACCTTCGAGATGATTGATCTCGCGGCGAATCCGCACGTTTTCTTCGACTTCCGCCTGATGGGCAAGCTCGTGCACCTCGCGATTCCGCGCCTGCCCACCGTGCGCCTGTTCGGTCCCTCCGACTGGAAGGTGCTGGCCACGGTCTGCCAGGTCAGCGACATCGTCGGCGGTGAATACGTCAAGAACCTCTGCGCCCAGGCGGCGCTCAACAATGAGGACTACTCCGAGACGGAGTATGAGGAAGGCCTGCGGCGCTACGTCGTCGCCGCCAGCGGCGAGAGTGAGCTCGACACCCTGGAGCCCTTCACCCGCATCGAGGGCTGGGAGGGCGGCTACCTCGCCAGCCGCATGAGCCACATCGCCTTCTACCGCCGTGACAGCCACATGCTCGGCCTGGCTGTGGACCGTCTCAAGGAGATGGACTACCCCACGAGCGATGAAAGCTGCCCCGCGATGGACTACGGGATTGCCAACCAGATGCAGCGCAAGCTCTCGAGCCATGTCTGCAACCCGGCCCCGCTGTTCGCCACGGCTGACATGCTGAAGCCCACGCTCAAGAAGCGCTACTACCTCGACATCAAGCGCACCCTGCTCAGCCGCCAGTAG
>JAWLAZ010000008.1:0-57409 GCA_041395205.1 bacterium | reverse complement strand
GTAGGTCTCGTTCACGTCGCGGAAGTGGTCGACGTCCACGATCAGGATGCAGAGCGGTACGCGGTAGCGGCTGGCGCGGTCGAACTCGCGCTCCATCATCCTATAGAACTGCCTTTCGTTGTAGAGCCCGGTGAGGCTGTCCACCGTCTGCATCTCCTGGTTCTGCATCATCAGGAGGCCCTTCTTGATGTGCAGCATCAGGTGGTGGGCCAGGATCGAGAACAGCTTGAGGCGGCGGCGGTCACGGATCACGTCCTGCTCGGCGCTGATGAGCACGAGCGCGAAGAGGTCGTTGTCAATGAACACGGGGAATGTCTCGCAGCTGCCGCAGCGCAGTTCGTCCGGGCAGTCGCCCTCGAACATCACGAGCTCGCGGCCGACGAGCGAGGTGCGTTCATCCTCGATGCTGATCGCACGGCTGTGGCGGCGTTCCCACTGGCTGCAGAGCCCGCCGTATTCTCGCCTGAGCTCGTCGTAGTGCAGTGGCCGCTGGACCACGATGCTGCCGTGCTGGGCATCGTCGAGGGAGTCATGGATCACAAGCATCGCATCCATCGGCAGCAGGCTGCCGGCGATCTCGCAGAAGCTTGCGAAGATGTTGCGGGTGTCGAGGCTGTGATCCAGCTTCTCCACAAGCCGCATCAGCGTGCTCAGTTCATCATCACTGAGGGTGGTGGCGGGCTGTTCACTGCCCTGGCTGACACGCCTGGCACTGAGGCAGTACTGGCCAAGCATCGCCAGCAGCAGCTGCATGTCGGAGGCGCTCTTCTTCAGGGCTTCCACGCTGTCCGGCATCAGGTCACTCAGGCAGAGCACGGCGGCCGTATGGCCCTGGACCTGCACGGGATAGACCGCGAAACAGCCGGTGCGGTAGCGCGACTGGCTGGCCTCGCTGAGCTGCTTGTCCATTCCGACATCGGGGACGAGCAGCGGCTGGGATTTCTCCAGGCTGCGGCGCACGACCGGGGCTTCGCTGAGGGACTGGAAATTCTCCAGGCTGAAGCCGTGGGTGGACATGCGCAGCACGCCGCCGGACTTGTCAAGCTGGATCAGACTGATGCGCGGGCAGCTGAGGGTTTCGGAAATCAGGTCGAGGATCTCGGCATCCGGATCGGCCAGCAGGGTGGGATCAAGCTGCGCGAGCCTGAGGCACAGATCCCGGATCGCCTTGCCGGGGCTGACTCGCTTTGATCGCGCTGGGCTGTTCAATCAGGGTCCCTCCACCCCGGAATTTTCCTGCGAGAGTGTAACACAGTTGGTACAGAGCGGGCGTTGGAGGCCGGATCTGTCAACATTTAATCAATGAAACTTCCATTGCGGCACGGGCGGCGGCTGGGTAAAATCTAATGAGCAGTGATGGACACGCTGCGCATCCAGCTCAGAAGCAGGTGGTTGTGTAATGGGAAAGGAAGACATGCTTGTCACGAAGCAGTGCATGTACTGCAACGGCACAGGTGTCCGTATGGTCGAGACCAGCTCGCTGTTCGGACTGATCCGTAAACAGGTGCCGCTCAGCTGCGAAATGTGCAGCGGCAGCGGTGAGACCTTCTTCACGCCGACATGCAAGTACTGCAACGGCCAGGGTCTGATCGGCAATGAACGTGAGATCTGCCGGACCTGCAACGGCGTCGGGCACTGGGACTCCTTCGCCTACATTCCGCGGGAACTGCTGCGTCCCGGCACGCTGTTCGACCGCCGCTGCGACCAGTGCGACCACAACCGCATGGAGATCGCCACGCCGATTGAGGAATTCAAGCAGGTGCTCTCCTGGGAAAGTGAGGAGGAGCTGCGCAGCGTGGAGATCTGTGAACGGGTCAAGGTGCGCTGCCCGAGCTGCGAGCACAGTTATCACATCAAGCTGGATGCCGAATCACACGGCGAACTGACGCCGGAGACCGTGAGTGCACTTGAGAAGCTCGGGATCAACCTCGGCTATCTCTACCAGGCCAAGTAGGCGAACCAAGTCGAAAGGAAACCAGCTGCTTGCTTGTTAAAGTGAGGCCAGCTCGACCGCCAGCCTGACACCGGCACCACTGGCCCCGGCACCCTTCCAGTACTTCTCCTTGCGAGCGAGGAACACACCTGCGATGTCCATATGGGCGAAGGTCGTGCCCGGATTGATGAATTCGTGCAGGAACCAACCAGCCGTCTGGGCACCGGCGAGCGGGCCACCGACGTTCTTGACGTCAGCCGTCTCACCCTTCAGCAGCAGGCGGTACTCGGGGTGCAGCGGCAGCTCCCAGACACATTCGCCGCTGGTGGCCGCCGCCTTGCGGATCTCGTACTTGAATTCCTCATTCTGGGACATCATGCCGATGTACTGGTGCCCGAGCGCCCGCAGGCAGGCTCCGGTAAGCGTGGAGAACTCGATAATGCGGCTCTGCTTTAGGGTCTCCTGCGCGAAGAGCAGGGCATCCGCCAGCACCAGCCGGCCCTCGGCATCGGTGCTGTGCACCTCGACCGTGCGGCCATTGCGATAGCGGATCACATCGCCGGGACGGTAGGCATTGCCGTCGCACATGTTCTCGGCGCTGCCGACCACGGCATGCACCTCAATCGGCAGCTTGAGGCTGGCAATCGCCTCCATCGCGCCGATCACGGCGGCACTGCCACCCATGTCGCCCTTCATGTCCCACATCCCGTCCCAGGGCTTGATGGATATGCCGCCGGTATCGAAAGTCACGCCCTTGCCGACGAGGCACAGCGGCTTGCTGCCCCTGGCCTTCTTCGCGGGCACATAGCTCAGGCTGAACAGCACGCAGTCGTTGACACTGCCCTGGCCGACGGCCGTGATGCCGTTGTAACCACCCTTCTCCAGCTGAGCCTTGCTCAGTGAGCGGTACTTCAGGCCATGGCGCTTCGCTACATCCTTCGCGACATCAGCCAGCTTGAGCGGAGTCATGTCACTGGCCGGCGTATTGACGACATCGCGCGCCAGGTTGACGCCGCTGAAGATTGCGCTGCTGCGCTCCAGCACCTTACGGAATGTCCCGGCATTGGATCCGGCGACGATGCTGAGCTTCAGGCTGCCGCTGGCGGCGGCACTCTTGTAGTTCGTGAATTCGTAGTCAACGAGCAGCGCGCCTTCCAGCAGCTGGCGGAAGTCGTTCTCATCCAGCTCGCCGTCCAGCAGCCACTGCACATGACTGCCGCCGTTCTGCACGGCATGCAGCAGGGTGCGGCCCCCGGCGGTGCGCATCGCCTCATCGGGATAGAGGCTGGCTCCGAGCTTCTCCACCACGGGAATGAGCACGACCTGGCCGGCACTGGCTCCGACGTAGAAGCCCTTGCCGCTGGCGATGGCCGCCTTGTCGATCGCCGCCGCCTGGGCATGCAGGCCCCTGCCGTTCCTGATGAAGCGGCAGACGATGTCCGCTGCGGCACCTGAGGGCTTGCTGACTACCTTGATGTCCATGTATGACTCCGGATTGTGGTGGAGGCGGCCGCAAGGCAGCGCTCCGCGGATTGAAGGAAATCGAGGATAGCACAGTCCTGTGCCTTGCTGCATTTACAATTGCCGCTGCTGGCGATAACATTACGGATTCCAGACAGAGACATATCAGGAGCTATATATGAAGGCGTTTGAACAGGCAGCCAGGGTGCTGATCGTCTGCGGACTGATCATGCTGGCAGCCGCGATCTACAGCTGCACCGAGAACAAGAGCGGCGGCCCGGGCCAGGTCAGCACTGCTGCCGGCGGGGAAGTGGCTCTGATCGTCACAGGGGACAAGTATCCGGCCTCGGAAGTGCTGACATCCCCGCTGCTGCGCAATCCACTGCGCGAGTACTGCTATTCAATGACCATGCTCAAAAAGGCCAAGGAAGCCAATGTGCAGGTCACTGATGAGGAAGTCAACGCACGGATTGACGAAACCAAGGCGGTGGTCGACCAGCGCAACACCACCTGGGAGCACTACCTCGAGAGCCAGTATGTCACCGAGGAGGAGTATTGGCTGAACGCCAAGTATTCCCTGATGTTCGAACGGCTCGTGGAATCCCGCGTGACCGTCTCCGAGGAGGACAAGCTGGAGCTGTGGGATACCCAGCAGAGCTCGATCATCGACCAGTACCTGGCTGACAACCACCTGCCGGAGTCAGAGCGTTCAACGGTGGAATATGAGAAGGTTTCCTCGATCTGCGAGGAGCGCGCCCGCAACGTCAAGAAGCAGGCCGCCCTGGTGGATGTGCGCAAGGAGATCGTGGAGGAGACCACGATCGAGTTCCCCTTCGTGGAGGACGAGGCCCTGCGCAAGCAGTATGAGGACCTGACCATCAACATGGCGCGCGAAGCACAGTCCGAGCGCTCCGACCAGAGCCTCGTGCCCGGCACCGCCAAGTAGGCGAAAGCCCCCGGCGGCGGAGTATGTAGTATCAAGGTGGAGGGGCCCAGCTGCCCCTCCATTTTCATGATCAGGCCGGAACACCGGCGCAAGTGGGGAAAACATGAGTTCGAAGTGGCTGTATGCGTTCGAGAATGCCGACAGGACCAACAAGGGCCTGCTCGGCGGCAAGGGTGCGAACCTGGCATCCATGACCCAGCTGGGCCTGCCGGTCCCGCCGGGCTTCACGATCACCACCGAGGCCTGCAACTACTACAGTGAGCATGGCAGCTTCCCGGACGGCCTGGAGAATGACATCCACGCCGCTGTGGAGGCCCTGGAGCAGAAGGGCGGCAAGCAGTTCGGCGGGGCCAGTGACCCGCTGCTGTTCTCCGTGCGCTCCGGTGCCAGGTTCTCGATGCCGGGCATGATGGACACGATCCTCAACATCGGCCTCAATGACGAGACCTGCGATGGCCTGGCCGCGAAGACCGGCAACCCGCGCTTCGCGAAGGACAGTTACCGCCGCCTGATCCAGACATTTGGCAACGTGGCCCTGGACATCGGCCTGAAGAACTTCGAGACGGAGTTCTTCAAGGTGCGCGGTGACCGCCAGGACTACGAGCTGAGCGCCGAGGAACTGGACGGCGTGATCGCCACCTACAAGCGCGTCTTCCGCGAGAAGGCCGGGATGGACTTCCCCCAGGATGTCTACGGCCAGCTGCGCATCGCCGTGGAGGCGGTCTTCAAGAGCTGGATGAACAACCGCGCGAAGACCTACCGCCGCCAGGAGGGGATTCCTGACAACCTCGGCACGGCTGTCAACGTGCAGTCGATGGTGTTCGGCAACAAGGGTGAGACCAGCGGCACCGGCGTCTGCTTCAGCCGCAACCCCAGCACCGGCGCGCATGGCGTGTTCGGCGAGTTCCTGATCAACGCCCAGGGCGAGGACGTGGTGGCCGGAATCCGCACCCCGCAGCACATCGACGAGCTGACGGCCGTGATGCCCGAGGTCGGCAGGCAGCTCTATGAGATCATTGCCAATCTCGAGAAGCACTTCCGCGACATGCAGGACATCGAGTTCACGGTCGAGGAAGGCAGGCTATACATCCTCCAGACCCGCAATGGCAAGCGCACCGGTCCCGCCGCTGTCAACATCGCGGTGGACCTCGTGGACGAGGGCCTGATCAGCACCACCGAGGCCGTGACCCGCGTCTCCCCGGAGCATATCGAGCAGCTGCTGCACCCGCAGATTGACATGGAGGGCCACAGCGAGGATCCGCTTGACAACAAGGGCCTGCCGGCCAGCCCGGGTGCCGCTGTCGGCATGATCGTGCTGGAGAGCCATGATGCCGACCGCATCTTCAGGGAGAGCGGCGAGAAGGCCAGGCTGATCCTCGTGCGTGAGGAGACCGCACCGGATGACATCGATGGCATGGTTGTCAGCCAGGGCATCGTCACCGCACGCGGCGGCATGACCAGCCATGCGGCGGTCGTGGCCCGCGGGATGGGCACGCCCTGCATCGCCAGCTGCCCGAGCCTGATCATCAATGAAGAGGAAAAGAAGGTCACGATCGGCGGCCGCGAGTTCGCCGAGGGTGACTGGATCACCATCGACGGCAGCACCGGCAGTGTCTACGCCGGGGAGCTGCCGCTCAAGCCCGCCGAGTTCGGCGGCAACGTGGCCCGCCTGCTGGGCTGGGCCGATGCGGAGCGCCGCCTGAAGGTGCGCACCAATGCCGACACCCCGCATGATGCGCAGCAGGCCGTGGAGTTCGGTGCCGAGGGCATCGGCCTGACCCGCACCGAGCACATGTTCTTCGAGGCCGAGCGCCTGCCCCACGTGCAGAGCATGATCCTCTCCAACACGGAAGAGGAGCGCCGCGGCCATCTGGAGAAGATCTTCAACTTCCAGAAGCAGGACTTCATCGGGATCTTCGAGGCGATGGACGGCAAGCCGGTGACGATCCGCCTGCTGGACCCGCCCCTGCATGAGTTCCTGCCGCATGATGTCGAGGACATCGACCGTATGATCCAGGCCGTGTTCGGCGAGGTCAGCGCGGAGCGCCGTGAGGAGATCGTCAACCGCATCCACGGCATGCGTGAGAGCAACCCGATGCTCGGTTTCCGCGGCTGCCGGCTCGGCCTGATCCATCCGGAGATCAACGAGATGCAGGTGCGCGCCATCATCAGCGCCGCGATCGAGGTCAAGCGCAGCGGCAAGACCGCGCTGCCGGAGATCATGGTGCCGCTGATCGGGCATGTGAAGGAACTGCAGCTGGTGGAGCAGGTGCTGCGTGCCGTGGCCACGAAGACCATGGAGGAGTACGGCGAGCAGATTGACTACATGTTCGGCACGATGATCGAGATTCCGCGTGCCGCCGTGACCGCTGACGAAGTGGCCGCCAGTGCGGAGTTCTTCAGCTTCGGCACCAACGACCTGACCCAGATGGGGATGGGCGTGAGCCGCGACGATGCCCAGAAGTTCCTCGGACGCTACGTTGACATGAAGATCTACGAGAAGGATCCGTTCAACAGCCTGGATCAGGGCGGGATCGGCAAGCTCGTGAGCATCGCCTGCGAACTGGGCCGCAAGGCGCGCCCGGGGATCAAGCTCGGGATCTGCGGTGAGCACGGTGGCGACCCCTCGAGCATCCACTTCTTTGACAGCGTCGGTCTGGATTACGTGTCCTGCAGCCCCTTCCGCGTGCCGGTGGCCCGCATCGCAGCGGCCCAGGCGAGCATTGCGGCCAGGCAGCAGAGCAGCAGCGCCGGCGCCTGAGCGGGCCGGCTAGGGCGGCTGTGACCCGGCCGCCGGGAGTGATGGGTACTGGCAAGTCTGACAACGCGGGACTGGAGCATGACCTGCAGCTCGTGCTGCGCCGTGATGGCGACACACCCGAAAGTGTGATCCGCCTGGAGCTGCGCTATCAGAGTGGCAACCTGCAGGCCAGCCGCGTGTTTGACCGGACGGATCCGCGCTACCGTGGCAGCAGCCGCGAAATGCTGGCGGATGCGATGAAGCACCTGTTCGCGGAACTGCGCTTCCGCATGAAGATCGCCAGCGGATTCAGTGTGTGGTACAGCGAAGCGCTGGACCGTACGATCGTGGAGCGGGCAGCCGCGCTGTATTGCGGTGAGGACAAGGCGCTGCGCCGCTATCTGGACGGCCTGGTGGCACGGGGGCATGTACTGGGAGAGACGCCGCGCCGGCCCTGAGGCCGCCGGCAGGGAGATGGCAATGACTCTGATCAATGCGGTACGCGGGCGCGAGGTGATCGACTCCCGTGGCAATCCGACGGTGGAGGCCGAGGTGCTGCTGACGGATGGCAGCTACGGCCGGGCCCTGGTTCCGAGCGGGGCCAGCACGGGCACGCACGAGGCGCTGGAGCTGCGCGACGGCGACAAGGCGCGCTTCCTCGGCAAGGGAGTTTCGCAGGCGGTTGAGAACATCAACACGCAGATCGCCGCCGAGCTGCTGCAGGCGGATGCCACGGACCAGCGCGGCATCGACCAGCTGCTGATCGAGCTGGATGGCACGCCGGACAAGTCGCGGCTCGGTGCCAATGCCGTGCTGGCTGTCAGCCTGGCGGTGGCGCATGCCGCCTCGGAGGCGGTGCAGATGCCGCTCTACCGCTACATCGGCGGCACGAATGCCTGCACGCTGCCCGTCCCGCTGATGAACGTGATCAACGGCGGAGCTCATGGTGACAATGATGTCGACATCCAGGAGTTCATGGTCGTGCCCTTCGGTTTCGACAGCTTCCGGGATGCGCTGCGCTGCGGCTGCGAGATCTATCAGACGCTGAAGGGCGTGACCAAGGCGCGGGGCTATGTCACGAACGTCGGCGACGAGGGCGGCTTCGCGCCGGCCCTGAAGAGTGACGAGGAAGCCCTGCAGCTGATCAGCGAGGCCGTGGAGAAGGCCGGCTACCGGCTGGGCGAGCAGGTCTGCTTTGCACTGGACTGCGCCGCCAGTGAGTTCTTCCGCGACGGGAAGTACGCCCTGAGCGGCAGCGGGCTGGAGCTGGACAGTGCCGGAATGCGGCGCTTCTATGCTGAGCTGCGCGGCAAGTATCCGATCTTCAGCATCGAGGACCCGCTGCACGAGGACGACTGGGAGGGCTGGCAGGCCTTCACCGCGGAGCAGGGCGGCAGCCTGCAGGTGGTGGGCGACGACCTGCTGGTCACCAACCCCATTCGCCTGCGGGAAGCGATTGCCAGCCGGGCCTGCAACAGCATCCTGATCAAGCTCAACCAGATCGGCAGCCTGACGGAGACGCTGGACTGCATCAGCATGGCGCACAATGCCAGCTTCACGAGCATTACGAGCCACAGGAGCGGCGAGACCGAGGACACCACGATCGCGCATCTGGCGGTGGCCACCAACTCCGGGATGATCAAGACCGGCGCGCCCTGCCGCACGGACCGCGTTGCCAAGTACAACGAGCTGCTGCGCATCGAGGATGAGCTGGGCAGTGCCGCCGTCTACGGCGGACGGCGCGTGGTGCAGGGCCGGCTCTGAAACTGACAAATCCGGCATAAACTGCGGCTTGTGTACTGCGGGTCCAATCGGGCGGGTTAATGTCTGCGTATACGAAATACGCGGATCACCGCGTGGAGGGACTGCATGAGCGCGACTTTCATGGAATCCGACAGCCTGCAGATGGTCATCTTCCGCCTGGAGGATGAGGAATTCGGCGTGCCGATCCAGTTCATCAAGGAGATCATCCGCCGACCGGAGATCACCCACCTGCCGAATACGCCGCAGTTCATCCTCGGCGTGATCAACCTGCGCGGCGAGATCATCCCGATCATCTCGCTGCACACCAAGTTCCACATGGGCACGGATCCGCTGGACGACACCAAGGTCGTGATCGTGGAAGTCGGCGGTGTGACCGTGGGCATGCAGGTCAATGACGTGAATGAGGTGCTGACGCTGACGGGTTCGCAGCTCAGTAAACCCCCGGCCATGGCGTCCGATATAAGGAGTGACTTCATTGCCGGCGTGGGCAAGCTGAACGAGCGCCTGATGATCATCCTCGACGTGGAGAACGTACTGAGCGACGAGGAGCACAGCATCATGCGCAGCATCGCGGAGGAGCAGGAGTCGGTGGCACAGCCCGTGGCCTGAGAGGGTCGTGGAAGGGAAGTGGAGCCGACGAACGGATTTGAACCGATGACCTACTGATTACGAATCAGTTGCTCTACCACTGAGCTACGCCGGCAGGAACAAGGATTATACGGAGCCTTGATGCCAGCGTCAACACTGTTTCGCCGCTTTACAGCGATTTTCCCGGGGCTTGTGCTCCTGTGCGGTACCTTGCCCGCCTTCGCGGCGGAGCAGCTGGTCGTCGAACCCGCGCGGCATCCGATCCCGCAGGTCGGCGAGGGCCTGGCCTGGATCCTCGCCGAGCAGCTGAATCTGAGCGGGATGTTCGAAGCCAGCGTGGCGCTGCAGGCGGAGGCCGCTGTGCCTGACATAATGGATGACAGCATCATGCTGGAGCTGCTGCCGGAAGCGGGGCAGGACAGTGCGCGCTATCTGGTCAGCATTGATGTCATTTCCTTCGGGCTGACGACGCGCGACAACATCATGGATCTCGGGGAAGACTTCAACGACCTGAGCCGGATGTTCGGCGGCAGCGATGAACTGGCGGAGTGCCGGCTGCATGTGCGGCTGACGGACCTGCTGACGGGCAGTGTGCTCGTGGATGGCGACTACAGCGGCCGGGAAAGCCGGCGCGGCGTGCGCATTGACCACCTGAGCGGTCCGCTGCTGCGCCAGCTTGACTACCGCGGGGCGCAGTTCCATGAAAGCAACCTCGGCCTGGCGACCTACAAGGCGATCGGGGCATTTCTCTACGACATGTACCAGCGCCTGCCGGTGCAGGGCCGCGTGCTGGCCCTGAGCGGTGATACCGCCGTTGTCAGTCTCGGTGGCGACCAGCGGATCAGCTCCGGCGACGAGCTGCATGCGCTGCGGATCCAGACCATCACGGATATGAGCGGCAAGGGAGTCTGGGACGAGCCGCTGAAACTGGCAACGCTGCGCGTGCTGGAGCTGCGGGAAGACCGCTGCCTGTGTCTCGTGCTGGACGGCTCGCTGGAGCTGCGCGAGGGTGACTACGTGCGTCCGGCGCTGCTGCGCTGGATGCTGCCGGATGAGGCGGACCATGCCTCACCGGCTGAGCTGTATCACTGAGTCAGAGATTCTCGCCCTGGTACTGCCCGCTGTAGAGTGACTCAACCTGTCCCTCGATCGCGATCAGGATGAACTGCGCGATGCGGGCATCGCGATGCAGGCGCAGGGAGTTGTAGACCGTCATCAGGCCCTGGCCCTTGCCAATGTAGCCCGGGTCCCAGAGCGCGGAGTGCAGCGTGGCCCCGCAGCGCATCAGGCTGGAGCGTGGCAGCAGGATTCCGGCGGAATGCTCCGGCACGCTGACGGTTTCGTTGTAGGTCACGAGGTAGCCGCCGGGGCTGAGTTCAATCGGGGAACCGTCCTCCGGCCAGGCCAGTTCAGCCAGCTCGGGCAGCTCACGCTTCGCATTGCTGAAGTCCAGGGTAGCCGGACCCCGGAAGGCGGCGATGCTCTTCAGGCTGAAGTCATAGCCCGCGGGCTGGCGCTGTGTGTCGGGGTCGGGGGAGCCGGGGAAATCCATCCCGGTGAACAGTCTGAGCATGGCAACAATTCTAGCCGTTTCTGCTAAGATGCAGCCATGTTCAACGCCCTCATCATCGGAGTGCTGATCGCGGCCTACGTGATCTACATGTTCGCCGGGATCTCGCAGGGCTTCCCGATCTTCTGGGTGGACTGGGAAGCGCCGTACTGGCACTACGAGCTGAACCGCGAGGCCAGCGCGCAGATCTTCATCCTGCCGATCGTGCTCGGTCTGCTGGTGGCATTCAACTGGTACCGGGCCAGCATGCGCAACGAGGCCTGAGCAGGGCGGGAAGGCTGATCAGTGCTGGCTGGAAGCCGGCAGCTCCGTATCCTCATCAAGGTTGACATCGGAGCCGTTCTCGTTGAGCGCGGCGTCCAGCGCACTCCAGCCGCACATCGCGCACTTCACGCGGGCGTGCAGCCTGGCAATACCCTCAAGGATCATCAGGTCGCCCAGCACCTCGCGGTCCGCCTCTGAACCGGCACCCATCACCATCCGTCGGAATTCCTCCATCACGGCTTCAATCTCCACCACACGGCGGCCCTTGACGGCCTCGGTCATCATCGAGGCGCTGGCCTGGGAGATGGCGCAGCCATTGCCGATGATCGCCACTTCGCTGACGAGGCCGTCATCAAGCCTGAGCTGCACGCGGACCTTGTCCCCGCAGCTCGGGTTGCGGCAGTCGGCTTCGCAGCTCGGTGCGGAGAGCGGCGTGGTGTTGCGCGGGGTCTTGTAGTGGTCGAGGATCACTTCACGGTAGAGCGTCTTGAGGTCCATCAGGCGAAAATCTCCTCCACGGTCCTGATCGCGGCCACCAGCCGGTCGATCTCGTCGTGCGTGTTGTACAGGTAGAGCGAGGCACGGGTGGTGCTGCTCAGGCCGAGGCTGCAGTGCAGGGGCTCGGCGCAGTGCAGGCCGCTGCGCACGGCGACACCTTCCTCATTGAGGAACTGCGCGATGTCATGCGGGTGCGCATAGTCGAGGTGGAAGCTGGCAATCGCCGGCTTGCCGGGGAACCAGTCCCCGGCGATGCTCAGGCCGGGCAGCTTCAGGAGCTCCTCGTGCATGTAGCGTGAGAGTTCATGTTCGTAATCGCTGATCGCCTGCATGCCGATGGCCTGCAGGTAGTCAATCGCGGCCCCCATGCCGATCACGTCGGCGATGCTCGGGGTGCCGGCCTCGAACTTGTGCGGGGCCACGTTGAAGCGGGTCTTCTCCGTGCTGACGGAGTGGATCATGTTGCCACCGGTGCGGTAGGGCGGCATCGCATCGAGGATCGCCTTGCGGCCCCAGAGCAGGCCGACGCCGAAGGGCGCGAGGAACTTGTAGGCGCTGCATGAGACGAAGTCCGCGCCCAGCGCCTGCACGTCGACGGGCATGTGGGGCACACTCTGGGCGCAGTCGGCAACGAACACCGCGCCGACGCGGTGCGCCTGGGCCGCCAGTTCGCTGATCGGGTTGACGACGCCGCTCACGTTGCTGACGTGCGCGACGGCCACGAGCTTGGTGCGCTCGCTGAGCTTGCGGTCGAAGTCCTCGCGGTCCAGCTGGCCGCTGGGCAGCACGCGCGCCACCTGGAACTTCGCTCCCTTGCGCAGGCAGAGCTGCTGCCAGGGCACGAAGTTGGCATGGTGCTCCATCTCCGTGGTGAGGATCTCGTCCCCGGGGCCGATGTTGGCCTCGCCCCAGCTGCCGCAGACATGGTTGAGGGAATCCGTGGTGTTGAGCGTGACGACGATCTCATCCGGATCGCCGGCGTTGATGAAGTTCGCGGCCTTGAGGCGGGCCGCCTCATAGGCTTCCGTGGCCTCCTCGCTGAGCTGGTGGATGCCGCGGTGCACATTCGCGGGGAAGTCAGAGTAGACCCGGGTGATGGTGTCGATCACCGTCTGGGGCTTGAGCGTCGCCGCCGTGTTGTCAAAATAGACCAGGGACTGGCCCTTGACGGTACGCCTGAGGGCGGGGAAGTCCTCGCGGATGCGTGCCACGTCATACTTGGTGCTGACGCCGCTGCCCGCAGGGCTGTGACTGTTCATGCTGCGCTCCAGGTCCGGGAATTCAGTCGGAAATCTCGACGAAGACATCGTCGTCCTCGACCGTAACATTGTAGACGGGGACAGGTGCAAACGCCGGGGCCTTCGTGGCCTTTCCCGAGCGCAGGTCAAAGGTTGCGCCATGCGCCCGGCAGCGCACGCTGCAGGCCTGGCGGTCAATCTCACCCTGGCTGAGCGGGAACTCCTGGTGGCTGCAGCAGTCCTCCAGCGCGAAGACCTCATCCCCGAGGCGCACGAGCATGATGTCGTAGTCCTCGACGGTCACGGGCCAGGCCATGGCCTGGGGCAGCTTGGAAAAGCGGGCGACCTTGTGGCGGGCCATCAGTTCCGGCCTCCGAGCATTTCACCGTACACGTAATCACGCAGTGCGCCTTCAGGCACGAGATCCGCAACCTCCGCGAGGAAGCCGCTGATCAGCAGGTGGCGTCCCGTCTCGGGATCGATGCCGCGAGTCTCGAGGTAGAACAGCTCCTCGGCGCTGACATTGGCAACGCTGGCTCCGTGGCTGCAGCGCACGTCATTGGCCTCGATCTCGAGCTGCGGGGAGCTGGAGGAACGGGCCTGGGGCGAAAGCAGCAGGCTGCGGTTGCTCTGGTAGGCATCCGTGCCCTGGGCATCGGGGGCCACGCTGATCTGGCCGAGGTAGCTGGCCGCGCTGCGGTCCAGCAGCGTGCCCTTGAACAGCAGGTCGCTGTGGGCATTGGCAACCTGGTGGTCCTGGTGGCTGAAGATCGAGGCGGTCTGGCGGCCGCTCATGCGGTAGAGGCCGCGCAGGATGCTTTCGCAGCCGCTGCCGAGCAGCTGCGTCGCCACATCATGGCGCAGGTGGCGGCCGCCGCTGAACAGCGAGACACTGCTGCAGCGCGCGTCACGGCCGAGGCGCTGGCGCTCCATGCCGCGTATATCGCAGCCATTGCCGGTATGCTGGTAGCGCACGAGCCGGAAAACGGCATTGTCAGCCAGGGTGATGTCGAGGCCGAGGTGCAGCAGGCTCTGGCCTGCCACGTCGTCACCCGCGATGTGCAGGTGCAGTTCCAGCTCCGACCCGCTCTCCACATTGACAACGATCTGCTCGTAGCGTGCCTGCCCGTCGGGCGGCATGTCGACGATGATGTGCAGCGCGCTTTCCGGTCTGTTGCCGGCCGGCACGTGGATCAGCAGGATCTGCTGCAGGCGCGCAAGTGCTTCCGCCTCAAGGCGTTCCGGCTCACGTTGGGTGAGATCACTGAGCCAGGGCTGCAGTGCGGGGCTGCCGGCAAAGGCATCAGCAGGAGTGAGGCGCTGGACGAGCATGAGAACGCCGTCCGTGTCCTGCTGGTTGTGGCGGAGTTCGACATTGTCAGCCAGGTACTCCAGCACCGTCAGGTTCCGCTCAGACTGCAGCAGCTCCAGCAGGGACTGCGCCCGTGAGGAGAGCTGCGCGGAAGTTGCCGGTTGCAGTTCGCCGGGCAGGAAGCGGTCCGGCCGGCCGTAGTGCCAGGCCTCGGTACGCAGGTCGGGCAGGGGCAGGACCGCCGCCAGGCCGCGGTAGAGTTCATTCAGTTCAGTCAGGTTGGCAGGCCCGGCAAGCGATTCCGCACCGGCCGTCCTGCTGCTCGTGCTGGCGTCCATCAGCCTACGCTGCCCTCCATCTCCAGTTCAATCAGGCGGTTGAGCTCGACCGCATACTCCAGCGGGAGCTGCTTGGTGATCGGCTCGATGAAGCCGTTGACAATCAGCGCCAGGGCCTCGCTTTCCTCGATGCCGCGCTGCATCAGGTAGAACATCTGCTGCTCGCTGACCTTGCTGACGCGGGCCTCGTGGCCGACGCTGGCGCTGTCCTCCTCCACCTCGATGTAGGGGTAGGTATCGGTGCGGCTGTTGCGGTCGAGCAGCAGGGCATCGCAGTCCACGCTGCTCTTGGCACCGCGCGCGCCGTTGTGGATGCGCACGAGGCCGCGGTAGGTGCTGCGTCCGAGACCCCTGGAAATTGACTTGGCAATGATCCGGCTGGTGGTGCCGGGAGCGACATGCACCATCTTGGCACCGGTGTCCTGGTGCTGGCCGTCCTGGGCATAGGCGATGGACATCACCTCGCCGCGTGCGCCCTCGCCGACGAGCATCACGCTCGGGTACTTCATCGTGAGCTGGCTGCCGATGTTGCCATCCAGCCATTCCACGGTGGAACCCTCCATGGCCACGGCCCGCTTGGTGACTAGGTTGTAGACGCTGTTGCTCCAGTTCTGCACCGTGCTGTAGCGGATGCGCGAACCCGGTTTGGCGATGATCTCCACCACCGCGCTGTGCAGGGAATCGCTGGTCCAGGTCGGGGCGGTGCAGCCCTCGATGTAGTGCACGAAGGCACCCTCATCGGCGATGATCAGCGTGCGCTCGAACTGCCCGGCCTTGTCGGCATTGATGCGGAAGTAGGCCTGGAGCGGGATGTCGATCTTCACACCCTTCGGCACATAGACGAAGCTGCCGCCGGACCAGACCGCGCTGTTGAGTGCGCTGAACTTGTTGTCCTCCGGCGGGATCACCGTGCCGAAGTGCTCGCGCACCACGTCCTCATGCTCACGCAGGCCGCTGTCCATGTCGAGGAAGACCACGCCGGCCTCCTCCCATTCCTTCTTCAGGTTGTGGTAGACGGTCTCGCTGTCGTACTGCGCACCGACGCCGGCCAGGGAGCGGCGCTCCGCCTCAGGGATGCCGAGGCGCTCGAAGGTCTGCTTCATCTCCTCGGGCACGTCATCCCAGCTGCGGTTGTTGCCCGTGTCCGGCTTGAGGTAGTAGTAGATTGAGTCGAAGTCGACGTCGATCCTGCCACCCCACCAGGGCATCGGGCGCTCCTCGAAATGCTTCAGCGAGCGCAGGCGGAAGTCGAGCATCCACTTCGGCTCGTTCTTCATCTCGCTCATCTGGCGCACGACGTTCTCATTCAGTCCCGGCTCGGCCTTGAAGCTGTAACGCGCATTCGCGTCATGCCAGCCGGCTTCATAGGAACCGATGTTGAGCAGGTCGGGTGCGCTGGGTTGTGTATCACTCATGTAGGCCCCCTCAGACGCTGGCCTGCTCGCGGATGAGCTCGTATCCCTGCTCATCGATGCGGCGGGCCAGGTCGATTCCCGGAGCGCTCTGCACGATGCGGCCGCTCAGCATCACATGGCAGTAGTCCGGGTTGATGTACTCCAGCAGGCGCTGGTAATGGGTCACGATCACGATGCTGCGCTCGGCGGAGCGCATGCGGTTCACGCCCTCGCTGACGATCTTCAGGGCGTCGACGTCCAGACCGCTGTCCGTTTCGTCGAGCAGGCAGAGCGTGGGCTCGAGCAGCATCATCTGCAGGATTTCGTTCTTCTTCTTTTCACCGCCGCTGAAGCCATCGTTGAGGTAGCGCGTGGACCAGCTGTCGTCGAGCTTCAGCTCCTTCAGGCGGTCCTGCAGCAGGCCGTAGAACTCCATGGCGCTCATCGGGTTCTCGCGGCGGGCGTTGAGCGCGGTGCGCAGGAAGTTGGCGATGGTCACGCCGCTGATCTCAACCGGGTACTGGAATGCCAGGAACAGGCCGTTGCGGCTGCGCTCGTGCGGTTCCTGCTCCAGCAGGTCCTCACCGAGGAAGCTGACAGAGCCCTCAGTCACCTCATAGCTTTCATCGCCGGCGAGCACCTTGGCGAGCGTGCTCTTGCCGCTGCCGTTGGGGCCCATGATCGCATGAACCTGGCCCGTGGCGACTTCGAGATCGACACCGCGCAGGATTTCCTGACCGGTGATTCCCGCATGTAAATTCGTGATTTTAAGCATGCTTTCCAACTGCAAAATTCCTGGATGGATTGCCGACCGGCAACAGTTGGAGTATACCATGTCAAATCAGGATTTATTCTGTCCCACTTCGCGATTTCCCCGCATGGTTACTGATCTTTTTCGGAAAGGGGAGGGTAAGGGCCGGTGTATTGCCAGCCTGAAAATGGCTTATAGTGGACAACACTTATCCGATAAATCCACGAGCATGTTGATGGATTCCGGATTATTTAACGTGAATCAGTTCACGAGAAATCGGGCAGTTTCGGCTGAATTCCGGCCTCGGACTGCAGCAGCTGCTCACGCAGTACGGCCTTCAGCCCGATCCCGGGTCCCTGGCTGATCAGTTCCGCCATGTTGTCGATGTACATGTCGCGGTAGATCTCACCGGGAGTACCCTGCATGCCGAAGGTGGTTTCCGGTACGGTCTTCCACATTTCCTTCAGCATCTGGCTCACAAACAGGGCTTCCATGTCGGCGGCGGCCTTGTCAATGCGCGCGGCCGTGGCCGGAGCCGGGACGCGGCGGGCAGGTGTATCGTGCAGGGCCAGGCCGATGCCCATGTCCACATCGAACATGGCATCCCGCAACAGCGCGCTGAAGCGCGGTGCAGTTTGCGGAGTTGGTTCAGCCGGGAGCAGAGCAGGGCTGGCGGGCAGCTCGCGCTGGAATGGATCCCTCAGGTGGACCGTAGCTGCCGGGACTGAACTCATGCTTAATCCATCGGCTGTTAATCAGCTCACTTGAGCCCGCCGAATAACTACTACCTGAATTCAGTTATGTCCCCATACGCAGACACAGCCGAACTGCTCGGCCTGCCGGTGCTGACCGGCGGCCGGGAGGAGATCATTGAGTATCTCGTGCAGCGTGTGGGCGCGGATCTGAGTACACAGGTGCTGACGATCAACCCGGAGATGGTGATCGCGATGCAGCGTGATCCGCAGGTGGCGGAGCTGCTCAGGCGCGCGGATGCCGTGGTCGCGGACGGAGTCGGGATTCAACTGGCAGCGAAGCTATTGGGCGTGCATGCCGTGCAGCGCTACCCCGGGGTGGAGCTGGCGCTGGATGTGCTGGAACGCCTGGCGGGACGGCGGGTCTATCTGCTCGGCAGCCGGCCGGGTGTGGCCGAGGCCGCCGCGGCGAATCTCCGGGTGCGTCTGCCACGGGTTAACATAGCCGGATGCCATGATGGATATTTCGCGGCTGAAAGCGACATGGATATTGCCTCACTGATCAGGGATTCCGCCGCGGAGATCCTGATCGTGGGAATGGGCAGCCCCAGACAGGAACAGTTCATTGATTCCGCACGTCTGGGCTGCGGTGCGAAACTGATGGTGGGAGTAGGTGGTTCCCTCGAAGTCTATGCCGGAGTGAAGGAGCGCGCCCCGCAGTGGGTGCAGGACAGCGGGATGGAGTGGCTGCACCGCGCCATCCAGGACCCGGCCCGGCTCGGACGGCTGGGCAGCCTGCCGCGCTTCATCAATCTGGTGCTCAGGGAATACGTCGGGAAGCTGAATGATCAAGTTTGTTAATGCGGGTCTGACCTACCCGAACATGGCCACGGGCCTGAAGGGAGTCAACCTGCACATCGAGAAGCAGGAGTTCGCGTTCATCGTCGGTCCGACCGGCGGTGGCAAGAGCAGCCTGCTGAAACTCATCTACCGGGATGCGGTTGCCACCGAAGGCAAGGTGCTGGTGTTCAACAAGGAAATCTCCAGCCTGCGCGTACGCGAGATTCCCTACTACCGGCGGCGCGTGGGGGTGATCTTCCAGGACTTCCTGCTGCTGCCGCAGAAGACGGCCTACGACAATGTGGCCTACGCCCTGCATATCCGCGGTGCAACCCAGCGCCAGATCAGCACGCTCGTCCCCGAGGTGCTGGACTGGATCGGGCTGGCCCGCAAGCTGAAGAGCTACCCCGGCGAGATGTCCGGCGGTGAGCAGCAGCGGCTGTGCATCGCGCGCGCGATCGTCAACAAGCCGGACATCCTGCTCGCGGACGAGCCGACCGGCAACCTGGACCCGGATACCAGCCTCGAGATCATGGAACTGATCACGCGCATCAATGAGCGCGGCACGACCGTGCTCGTGGCCACGCATGATGCGAGTATCGTCAACCGCTTCCGGCGGCGCACGCTCGTTGTGCGCAACGGCGAAGTGTATGCCGACCGGCGCGAGGGCGGATATCACGAAAGCCCGGAGGAGGAGCCGCATGCGTAGCTTCTTCTTCCTCTTCCGTGAATTCGTGGAAAGTCTGCGCCACAGCCGCTTCCTGCACCTGACCTACGGGGCGCAGGTCACGATCAGCCTGCTCGTTCTCGGAATCTTCTTCGTGCTGCTGGTCGGCGGAGCGATTGCCTGGAAGAAGCTCGGCGACCAGCTGGAGATCCATGTATTCCTCAAGGACGACCTGAGTGCCAAGCAGATCAACGCCATGGAGCAGGACATCGGCAACATGGAGTTCGTGAGGAACGTCAAGTTCCGCTCCAAGGATGAGGCGCTGGCGATCTTCTCGGCGCGGTCCAGCACGCTGGAACTGAATGACCTGCTGGAGAACAATCCGCTGCCGGCCAGCTTCGTGATCCAGGCCACGGACCCGGAGCATATCCAGGACGTGGTGGCGCAGTGTGAGAAGCTGACGGGCACGCTGGCCACGCGTTATGGCTCGCAGGTGGTGGAGAAGTATCTGAAGATCCTGATGATCCTCGTGATCGTCTGCCTGATCACGATCAGCCTGCTCGTGCTGTTCACCTATTCAAGCATCAACAACATCATTGCCCTGTCGGTCTATGCGCGGCGCACGGAGATCCGCATCATGCAGCTGGTGGGGGCGACCTGGTGGTTCATCCGCTGGCCCTTCATCTTCGAGGGGATCTTCTTCGGCTTCCTCGGGGCGAGCATAGCGTATCTGATCATCTTCGCGCTGCTCGTGAGCATGAAGCAGGCCCTGGCTCTGACCGATCTGGCGCAGGCCATGCCGAGCCTCGGTGTGGATGAGAGCTATCTGTTCCTGGCGCTCGCCGTGCTGCTGGTGGGACTCGGGGTGCTGGTCGGTTTCTTCGGCTCGCTGAAGACCGTCAACAACTTCCTCTCGCGCGAACTGGAACTGCAGCTGGAATCGATCCGTGTGCGCAAGCAGCTGAAGTGAGATGGGAACTGCTAAAATCGGAATCCGGAGTGGGACAAGGAGAGTGAGATGAGCATGGCACAAGGCAAGCTGAACTCAGTCCGTCGCGTGGCGGCGATCCTGCTCGCTGCCCTCTGCCTCGGAGGCGGTGTCTCCTGGGGCCAGAGTGCCAAGCTGGACAAGCAGCAGAAGGAAAACAGCAAGCAGGCCAACAAGCTCTGGGACAAGATCCGTGAGCTGAATGGCGAACAGAATTCCGTGCAGGAAGTGATCGCCAAGATTGACCAGCAGATCTCCGCCAAGAACAAGCAGATCGACGGCATCCAGACCCAGCTCGATGAGGCTGAGACCAAGCGCAAGCAGAGCGAGGATGAGAAGATCCAGCTCGAGACGAAGGTCAGCGAGCACAAGCTGCGGCTCAGTGAGCGGGCGCGCACGCTCTACATGCAGGGCGAGCTGAGCTACGTGGACGTGATGTTCAACGTGGCGGACTTCGGCGAGCTGGTGGACCGCATGTTCTTCGTGCAGACGATCCTTGAGCAGGACCAGCAGATCGTGACCGACACCAAGGCCGCCCAGGTGGAACTGGAGCAGAAGGTCTCGGCGATCGGCTTCCAGATTGAGGAGATCGAGAAGATCAAGCTCAGCCTCGAGGAGGAGAAGAAGAACCTCGAGCGCCTGAGCGAGGACCAGCGCAGCGTCAACCTGGCGATCGAACAGGACAAGAAGGTCTACCTCAAGGAGATCCGTGAACTTGAGGAAACCAACAAGCGCATCATGAAGGAACTGGCCGCGATTGCCAACAACAAGTCCGCATCCTTCAGCGGTGAGTGGAAGGGCAGCTTCAAGAAGCCCTGCAGCGGCACGATCACGAGCCCCTACGGCTACCGCATCCATCCGATCTACAAGACGAAGCGCATGCATACGGGCGTCGACATCGGTGCCCCGAAGGGTACGGCGATCCGGGCCAGCGGTGATGGCAAGGTGATCGTCGCCAAGTACTACGGCGGTTACGGCAACACCGTGATCATCGACCACGGCAACAACCGCACCACGCTCTATGGCCACATGAGCAAGTTCAGCTGCAAGGAAGGCCAGGAGGTCAAGCAGGGGGACAAGATCGGTGAGGTCGGCAGCACCGGCACATCCACCGGCAACCACTGCCACTTCGAGGTGCGCATCAAGGGTGAACCGATCGATCCGACGAAGAGCATGTAGCTCCCGCTGCGGGGAGAATTCATGTCCCTGCGTTACACTTTAGCCACTTCCGAACATCCATAGGGGTGTGGGCAGTCCTGACTGCATCCGACACGGAGGGTTTTCTTGGAGAACAACAGCATGACCAACTTCCTTGTGCGCCTGAGCGTACTGCTGCTCGTCGCCGTCGCCAGCCTGTTCCTCGGCATGAAGCTTGCCCGCTCCAGTGATGGCAGCGGCACTTCCGACCTGCTGGGCCGGATCCGCAGCATGCAGAATCCCAACCTGGTGAAGAAGGCCTTTGACCTGCTGGACAGGGACTACTACACCGAGCTGGATGCGGAGACCAAGCAACAGATGGAGTACGCCGCGGTGACGGGGATGCTCAGCGTGCTGCGCGAGGAGCCCTACAACGATGACTTCACGCACTTCTACAATCCTGAGCTCTACCAGGACCTGAATGCCCAGACCACGGGCGAGTATGCCGGAGTCGGGATCCTGATGGGGCTCAGTGCTGATGGGCACTACCCTGAGCTTGTGACCGTGTTCCCCAATACACCTGCCGAGGAAGTCGGCCTGCTCAAGAATGACGTGATCGCGGAGATTGAGGGTGAGGATACCTTCAACATGATCCTGCCAGAGGTGGCATCGAAGATCAAGGGCCCGATCGGTTCCAAGGTCAAGGTGAAGATCTTCCGGGCCGGTGAACCGGAGTTCATGGATTTCGAGATCGAGCGCCGCAATGTGGAGTACAGCTCCGTCGCCGTGGCTGAAATGTATGACGGCGGCGTGGGCTACATCAAGATCTCCAACTTCGCGGAGGAGACCGGTCCGGACTTCCGCAGGAACATGGAGGAGCTGAGCGCCCAGGGCATGAGCTCCCTGATCATCGACCTGCGTGACAACACCGGCGGTGTGCTGACCGCGGCCCGTGACGTGGCGGACTGCTTCGTTGAGGAGGGGATGATCGTTGAGGTCGAGACCCGCAACAGTGATGAAAGCGCGCGGCTCGGTGCCGATCCGAATACGGAGAAGTTCGATGTGCCGATCGTGATCCTCATCAATGACGGCACGGCCAGCGCCAGCGAGGTGCTGACCCAGGCACTGGTGGACTACGGCAAGGCCAAGGTCGTCGGCGAGAAGAGCTTCGGCAAGGGCGTGGTCCAGGCCGTGATCCCGATGGACTACGACGAGAAGGGTGACGAGCACTCAGCGCTGGCCGTGGTGATCGGCAAGTACTACACCCCCAGCCATACGGAGATCCACAAGGAGGGCATCTCCCCCAACATCTGGTACGACGTCAACAACCAGCTCAGGGATGATGCCTACCTGCGTGATCTTGATGAGCGGATCATCGCCAAGAGCAAGGAGATCCAGGAGCTGCGCACCGAGCTGACGCGCTACCTGCGCGCCAATGACGCGATTCTCACCAAGGGTGAGGATGTGGCCCGCAAGCTGGCCAGCGGCATTGAAGTGGCGGATGAGCCGAAGCTGGAGCCCGAGGAGGACATGGAGGGGCATCTGACCGCTGAGGCGCTGGATACCACTCCCGGCCCCGAACCGGATACGGCGGAAGAGCAGAACTGAAGCGGCCCTTCCCGCCCGCGATGATGTAGAATCAGCCCGTGGCCCGTGATGGGATCTGGCCGCGTAAATATATAGATTCAGGATCTCAAGAAATGGAACGCCGACGTCCGATCCACGTCAGTCAGCGACTGGCGGTGTTCGTAGATGTACAGAACATGTTCTACTCCGCCCGCGCGCTCTACCAGCGCAAGCTCAACTTCCAGCAGCTGGCGGAGAAGGTGACGATGGGACGGCGCATGATCCGTGCGCTGGCCTACATCGTGCAGACCCCGGAGATAGACCAGAGCAGCTTCATCAACTTCCTGCATCAGGTGGGATACGAGGTGAAGAGCAAGGAACTCAAGAAGCGCCCCGACGGCAGCGCCAAGGGTGACTGGGACATGGGCATCGCCATTGACTCAATCAGCCTGATGCACCGTGTGGACGTGGTGGCGCTCGTCAGCGGCGACGGTGACTTCTGCGACCTCGTGCGCCATCTCAAGGCGCACGGCGTGCGTGTGGAGGTCTACGGCTTCGCCGGTTCCACGAGTGAGGAACTGCGGCTGACGGCCTCGGAGTTCATTCCGCTGGACGCGGACGTACTGTTGTATGAATAGATTCCTGCTGCCAGCCGGACTCTGCGCGTTGCTGCTGCTGCAGCCCGCGCTGTCCGGTGCGCAGCAGGATGACCCAGATGCCGACCTGCTGACGATCCGCAGCAATGGCCGGACCCGCATCGAGATCCACGAAGGCAACCAGGTGGCGGTCTATACCGGTGGCGTGCAGTTCGAATACCAGGACTACCGCCTGGTGGCTGACAGCCTGCGCTATGACCAGGCCAGCAGCCGTGCCGAAGCCACGGGCGACGTGCTGCTCACCCAGGCCGGCAGCCGGCTGTTCACGCAGCGCGTGGAGGTCCTGATCGACGAGAACCGGCTCTGGATCCCGGGCGAGCTGAGCGGCCGGCTGGATGAGGAGGGCATGGCCTTCCGCGCTGAATCCGCGAATGTGCAGCTTACGGGCGAGGCCGGTGACCCGGCATCGACTTACCGCATCGAACTGCTGGAGCATGTCGTCGTGCAGAATGCGGAGGGCTATGAATTCCGCACTGCACAGGTGACGATGGACACCGCCACGCGGCTGGTCAATGTGCCCGGAGCTTTCCAGCTCAGCCTGCCGGTGGCGGACGACGCACGCTCTGGAGCGGGACCCACGCAGCCGCTGATGCAGGATCTGATGCTGAGCGGAGCCTCAATGACGGGTACGCTGGATGAGCGGATGCAGCTCAGCAGCCTGCACGCCCTGGCGACGGAGATCCGCGGGGAACAGCTGCAGTTCGCGGCCGGCAGCGTCACGGCGAAGTTCATTGACAACGGACACAGCGGCACGCTGATCGACATCCTGGCGACGGGCAACCCCGTGCGCGGCTCGCTGCGCCAGCCGGACCAGGACCTGAGCTTCAGCGCCCAGAACATTGCGGGAACAATTGACCCGGGTTACGGGTCGCAGTTCATGCTCAGTGGAGGAATTGACCTCTCCGCTGAGCTGGCCCTGCTGAAGAGCGACCTGCTCAGCATCGTGCAGGACCAGAACGGTGTGCGGATTGTCTTTCCGGAGGGACTGGAAGCGGGGATGGCGCTTGACGTGATGAGCGGCAATGAGGGCCTCGACCTGTCGGAGATCCTGCACAGATAAGCTCTGAGATGAAAAGCCTGATTGCCAGCCTGTTTGCCGCGCTGCTCAGCCTTGTGCTGCTGCCGCAGGCTGCGCTGGCGCTGGACGGCAAGATCACCAAGGTTGACCCGCCCAGTGCCAAGCAGGGCCAGACCGTGATGCTGACCGTGAGCGGCACGGACCTGCCGCAGGGCGGAGTCTCGCTGGACTTCTTCCCGCAGCGCATCCAGCTCGTGAAGGTGCTCTCGGCCAGCGCTGATGAGATCGTGGCCCAGATCCGCATCCCGCAGACCGCCCCGGCCGGCGACTACAACATCCTTGTCTACAACCATCTCGGCGAGGAGGCCTTCGCAGAGAAGATGTTCCGGATTGACAGCGATCTCGTGGTGCCGGTCGTGACGGACTACGACCCGAAGGTGATCGCCGAGGCTGACAACGGCTTCGCGCTGCTGCTGACCTGTGACGGCATGTCCGAGGCGGCGGCCGGGCATCTCAACATCGAATGGAGCAAGGGCGCGCTGGAGCTGCGCCGCCTGCAGACGGTGTTCAGCTGCACGGGGCCGACGCAGGTCGTGGCTGCCGTGAGCGGGGCCCTGCCGGAGGGCAGCATCCGCGGGCGGCTGATGTTCGACAGCACGCCGATCTACCTGATCGAGCTGACGATCCGCAGCAGCAAGGGGGCCTATGTGCTGGGCTTCAGCCCCGCCGAGCTGGAACCGGTGGCCGGCCAGCGCGTGCGCCTGATCGGCTCAGGTTTTGACCAGGCCTTCCTCGACGGCCTGAACATCCAGCTCCTGCACGACGAACAGCCGCTGCAACCCAGTTCGAAGCGCCTGGAGGATGCGACCTCGATCATCCTCGGCTTCGACATGGAACTTGCTCCGGGACGCTACACCCTGATCGTGCGCCAGGCGGATGAAACCCTGCTGCTGGAGGATCTGACGGTCAAGGCCGCCGGGCTGATCACGCAGCCGACGCAGAACGGCGTCGCCAATGTCAGCGGCTCGGATCCGCAGACGGATGGCGGGGATCCCGGACAGGGCAATGCCGCGACCGAGAGCGGTGGCCTGGAGCCGGCAGGCGGCAACCCAGCCGCCTGGCAGCCGCGCAACACGAGTCCGGCCTGGAGTTCCCAGGCTGATCCCGATCTGATCAGCCTCAATCTGGCATCCAGTGAAATGGAGCCGGGGGGCAACCCCGCGCGCTTCACGCTGCAGGGCAGCCGGCTCTCCGAGCTGGATGCTGACAACCTCAGCTACAGCCTGCAGCGCCAGAGCGGCGAGAGTGAGCTTTTGTTCAGCGGCTTCACCAACAACGGGATCACCTGCATCTTCGGCCCCGAGGGCGAGGACTGGCATGCCGGCGAGCGCCTGCTGCTGCGCATCGTGGACGCCGCCAACAGCATGAGTCCCTTCAGCACCGAACTGGAGCTGGGGATCAGCGGCGTGCGGGAAATGGCAACAAGCGCAGCTCCCGGCGGGACGGCTGAGAACCGCATCAGCGGCAGCGCCTGGGAGGTGGAGCTCACGAGCTTCACGGAGGGAGCGACCGGCATGGACGGCACGGTACACCTGCGCTACAGCGGTGAACAGCCGGTGCTGCCCGCGCTGCTCAGCGGCAGCTGGACCTTCATCCCTGACAATCCGAATTACAGCGTGGCCTTCAGCAACATCAGCTATGCCGGCGATCTGGCACTCAGCGGGGCTGCGGAGAACTGGACAGCGCAGTTCAGCGGGCTGTTCGTGCCGGGAATCGTGGAGCTGACCCTGCATGACGGCCCGGATACGGTATTGGCAACGGACATCGCCTTTGACTTCCCGGCTCCGGCGGCCAGACTGCAGGGTTCAGCGGAAGGCCTGAATCTCGATCCGCAGAGCCTGCGCCTGGACCGCGAGAATCTCGTATGCAGTGTGGACTTCACGCCCTTCATACCCAACAGCGCTGACATCGTGAGGGCCAGCCTGCTGCCCGCACCGGCGATCGTGCAGGCCCTGCCGCAGAATACGCTGGAGGGCAGCATCGTGCGCATCAGCGCGCCGACGGGTCAATGGGATTCGGCGGTGGACTTCGGGGCCGGGCTGCAGCTCAGACTGGATGCGGGCATTGAACTGGGTTGGCCGGAGGGACAGGTGCTGATCTTCCCCGTTGGCAGCGGTGGTGCGGTTGAGGAGGCACTGAGCGTGGAGATGCCGAAGCGCCCCGTGGTGATGGAGGAGCAGGGCTTCAGCTTCACGCTCCAGCCGCGTGGCAAGGGCAGTGAACGTGTGGACTGGACCCGGGTCAAGCTCAGCTCCGACAACATGCTGCTCAACAACAACATCGACAGCTTCGCCGTATCGGCAACGGCCATCGACTTCCTCGGTGAACCGGCCGTCAGCCTCGTGTTCCGCCGCGGACGCGGGCTGAGCCAGGAGGCCTTTGACGCTCTGGCTGATCAGCTCGTGGATGCCGGTGAGATCCCGATCACGCTCTACTGGGATGAAATCCGCTACTCCTTCCAGGGCAGTGTGGACTTCGTACGCTGACAGCACCGGTCGGTACTGACTTTCGGTAAAGGGTAAAACCGCTCCCACATTACGGTTAAGCGTGACAACAGCCCCGGCTGCGCTGTTACACTCCCGGCAAGGAGCAGACCATAGAGGATTACAATCCCAAGATTCTCGTTGTCGATGATGAGCCGACCTTCTTCGAACACACCCGCAGCTGCCTGGAGAACCGCGGCTATGAGGTGATCGTTGCCAAGAACGGCCGCGACGCACTGCAGATCGTGGACCAGCGCGGCATCGACCTCGTGCTGCTGGACGTGATCATGCCGGCGCTCAACGGCGTGGAGGTCACGAAGATCCTCAGGCGCAACCCGAGCACGAAGGACATCCCGATCATCATCATCAGCTCCATGACCGAGTACAAGGACCGTGTGGAGTTCTTCAAGATCGGCGCCAACGACTACATGCCGAAGCCGATTGACAACGGGGAGCTGATGGCACGCGTCGACCTGCAGCTGCAGCTCTGCCGGCTGCGCAAGGAGGTGCGGGTCGCCAATGAGCACCTGCGCAGCCAGAACCACATGCTCGAGCAGCATATCTCGCGCATCGAGCGGGAGCTGAACATGGCGCGCGGCGTGCAGCGTGCGATCCTGCCGCCCGGCGACAAGGTCTTTCGCAACCTGAGCGTGAACTTCGAGCACCGTTCCAGCGAGGACCTGGGCAGCGACTTCATCGACTTCATGGAGGATGAGTTCGGGCGCTTCAGCCTGATCATCGCCGATGTCTCCGGGCACGGCATCGCCTCCGCGCTGATCGCGAGCCAGCTCAAGGTGCTGTTCGTCTCGATGAGCCAGGAGCGGGACCTGAGCCCGCCGCAGGTGATGGAGCGCATCAACCAGCTCAGCACGCGCTTCCTCACGGAGAACTACTACTTCACGGCGATCTACATCCGTTATGAGCCCTCCAGTGGCAGGATGTCCGTCGTCAACTGCGGGCATGTGCCTCTGCTGTTCATGGAGGCCGAGAGCGGCAAGATCAAGCAGATCGAGAGCGGCAGCGCGCCGCTGGGCTTCTTCGCCGAGGAGAAGTACAGCGAGGTGGTGCTGCACCCCAAACCGGGGGACATGGCGCTGCTGCTCACGGACGGGATCACGGAGCACACCAATGCCGGCAATGAGATGTTCGGGCTGCCGGGGGTTGTCAATGTGTTCCGCCGGCATCGCGAGCAGGCTCCGGCGCAGCTGATCGGCAGCCTGTTCAAGGAATGTGCGAGCTTCGGCAACAAGCCGGTGTTCGCGGATGACATCACGATCAGCGTGCTGCGCTTCGGCAGCGTGCCCCAGGCCCGCCCGGTGGAGGATGATGTCGAGGTGATCCGCCCGCTGGCCCGGCAGTAGGCAGTCTGATCAGCTGAACAGCTGCATGACGGCGAGTGCCGCATCCTGGATGTGCAGCCAGGCTGAACCACCGGCGCCGGACCCTGCGGGGGCAGCCGGCAGGAAGGTGGAGAGATACCAGTCCTTGATCATCGTGCCGAAGAACAGGCTGACGTAGCAGCCGAGGAACAGCCAGGGTCCGAAGGGCATCTCGGCGCGGTCCTTGCGCTTCTGGATCAGGCGGATGTAGATCAGCAGGGGAATGGCGATGATGCCGCCGCTGAGGATGCCGAGGAACAGCGCCACCACGCTCAGGGGCCAGCCGAAGATCACACCAAAGCCGAATGCAACAAGCACATCACCAAAACCCATGCCGCCAAATGCCCAGAACAGGGCGATGAACCCGGCAAACAGCAACAGCCCGTAGAGGCTTGAGAGCCAGCCCTGGCTGATGGTATGTCCGGCGGCGGCGAACATGAAGATCACGGCGGCGATGAAATTCGGCAACCACACCTCATCCGGGATCACTGTATGTTCGAAGTCAGTCACCATCCCGATCAGCCAGATGCTGGCAAGGAAGATCACGAAGATGATGTGCACGATCCCGATGTTCTCAGGGGCCACATTGGACAGGCCGTAGGTTGTGACCAGGTAGAGGCTGAGGGTCCACATCAGGGCGTTGCCAAGTTCCACCGCGGGGTAGCGCCAGTGGATCGGGGCCTTGCAGTCGCGGCATTTTCCTCCGAGCCTGAGCCAGCCGATCAGCGGGATGTTGTCATACCAGCGGATCGGGGCACGGCATTTCGGGCAGTTGCTGGGGGTCTTGACCCATTCGCGATCCTTGTCTTCCTCCTGCGGCCAGCGGTGGATGCAGACATTGAAGAAGCTGCCGAACACCAGTCCGAAGATGAAGACGACGATGTAGATCGGAATCGGAATGACCACTTGTCAGGCTCCAGTTGGCGGGCCGGCCGGACCCGGCCCGGAATTGACCACGCCGAAGCGCGGGCTGCTTTTCCAGAAATGATTGACCGGGTTGATCCCCCGGCCGAAGATCTGCGCATGGGCGATCGCCCCGCTGATGTACTGCTTGGCGCGGCGGAAGGCCTCGGGCAGGCTGTCGCCAAGCACGAGCCGGGCCGTGATCGCCGCGCTGAAGGTGCAGCCGGTGCCATGCGTATGCTCGGAGTCGATGCGCTCGCCGGGCAGCAGCAGCTCTCCGGCTTCACCGAGCAGCAGATCAGTCGGTGAGTCGGCGCTGTGCCCGCCCTTGATGATCACATTGGGGCAGCCCAGGGCATGGATCGCCTGGGCCGCACTGTACATCTGCTCCTCGCTGTGGATCTCGTGCATGCCCGCCAGTTCGGCGGCCTCATGCAGGTTGGGGGTGACCACGAGCGCCAGCGGCAGCAGTTCATCACGCAGGGCCTGCAGGGCCTCATCGGCGATCAGGCGGTAACCGTGCTTGCTGATCATCACCGGATCGAGTACATAGGGCAGGGCAGGGTTGGCGTGCAGGAAGCCCGCCAGCACGTGGATGATCTCCGTGCTGCCGAGGGCGCCGCTCTTCAGGGCCCCGATGCGGAAGTCCGCACCGACCGTATCCAGCTGGGCCTGCACCAGGTCCGGCGGCAGGCTGTCCACGCGATCAACGCTGCTGGTGCTCTGGGCGGTGATCACGCTCAGCACGCTCAGGCCGTAGACACCAAGTGCGCTGAAGGTCTTCAGATCCGCCTGGATGCCGGCACCGGCGCCGCTGTCGCTGCCGGCCACAGTGAGGGCCACTGGCTGTTGCTGGGACACCGGAGAATTATATCCTGCCGGGCAGGTTGCAGTGCCCGGGCATGCAGCCCGGTGTCGCGCCGGAGATCGTTGATGATTGCCAAATCGGTATTGGAAAGCCTGAATACCGGTATGGAAATTCTATACTTTAGCCACTTAATCCACCTTAATCATTATTCATCCTCTGCTTGTTTCCTTTTTGCCAACAAGTTAACCCCCTTGTCGAATGCCTTGTTAGAATCATATTAGTCATTTCTGTAGGGATACTTCTTATGCCATACACAAAAAAGGCTATTGCTACTAGACGAAGGATTGTCGAAAACGCGGCCAATCTGATCTTCAGCCAGGGTTATACCCGCACGAAGCTGGAGCAGGTGCTGCTTGCAGCCAATGTGCAGAAGGGTAATTTCTATTACTACTTCGAAAGCAAGGATGACCTCGGTCTTGCCGTGATCCGCGAGTTCGGACGCAGCAAGGTCCTGGAATGGCTGGAGAGCATCGTCCGGGATGAGGCCGATCCGTGGGACAACATCACCGAGCTGGTAAGCCAGATAGCGCAGTCACCTGAAGTGCTGAAGGGTCATGGAAACCCCGTCAGCAACCTGGCACTGGAACTGAGCGGGGTCTCCGACGACTTCCGCCGGGAGATCGACGGCGTTGTCAACGCCGTGATCGACGTGTTCAGCGACCAGTTCGACAAGCTGCGGCCGGCCGGCCGGCTGGAACCGGGATCCGATCCGCGTGAACTCGCCAGCTTCCTGTTCTGCCTGATCGAGGGCGCTATGATGCACTACAAGGTGACACGCAATACGGAGATGCTGAGGAGCAATCTGCAGCACGGCATGCGGATCATCCGGAATACGCTGCAGAAAGTGAACCAGAATTAACTGACTGACCGGTGGTAATTCTCAGGGTAATTCCGGGAATTACCATCGGTCAGCGACGATTCAATTCACAAAAACCTGCAGAAAGTACAGAATCACTGCTGGCTTCCAGCCTTGAATCCCGCCTGGACAAGGGTGTGGATGTTCAGCATGCCCACCGGCCTGTCCAGACTGTCGAGTACCGGCAGCACCATGATCGGACGCGGCTGGTGGTTTTCCATTTTCTTGAGTGCGTCATAGGCCAGGTCATCGCTGCGGATCGAGCTGGGTTCACGGGTCATCAGCTCCGAGACCGGGGTGGCCAGCACATCCGCCACCGTGCCGCTGCCATGCCCGGCGCGGCTGAAGACGCGGCGCACATCGCCGTCGGTGAGGATCCCCGCCAGCTTGCCGGATTCGTCGGTGATGCTCGTCCCGCCCAGCGCGTAGCTCGTTATCACCTCCAGCGCACTGCTGAAGCTGCTGTCGAGGCCGAGCACGGGATTGGTTTCATCTCCGCGCAGGAGATCCGCCACCTTGAGCGTCAGGCGCTTGCCGAGCATCCCACTGGGATGGAAGACCGCGAATTCCTCAGGGGTGAAGCCCCGCATCTGCATCAGCGTGATCGTCAGGGCGTCACCGAGTGCCAGGGTGAGCGTGGTGGAGGTGGTAGGGACGAGGTTGTGAGGGTCGGCCTCCGGGGCATCCGCCAGCAGCAGCACGGCATCGCTGTGGCGGGCGAGCGTGCTTTCCGGGTTGCGCGTGATCGAGATCACCGGCACGCCAAGCGTGCTGACCGGGCCGAGCAGGCTCGTGATCTCCGCGGTTTCACCGCTGTTGCTGATCGCGAGCAGCAGGTCGTGGCGGTGCACTACGCCGAGATCGCCGTGCACACCCTCCGCGGGATGCATGAAATGCGTGGCGATCCCGGTGCTCGTCAGGCTGGCGGCGATCTTCTGGGCGATATGCCCGCTCTTGCCCATCCCGGAGATGATCACGCGGCCGCGGCAGTCGAGGATCAGCCGGCAGGCTTTGCAGAACTGCTCATTGATCAGTTCGCGCTGGCTGATCAGAGCCGCGCTTTCGGTCTGGAGCACGGTACGGGCGATCTGCTGAAGCTGCTCATCGGAGAATGACATGTGCCAGATTATAGACAGCGCCGCCTCTCAGGTGGCGACCTGGATCAGGCAGCTGCGTTCATCCTCATCCTGGCAGGCGCAGCTGGACTCCCGGGCCTCGAGGCCACGCATCCCGGTTTCCTGGCCGAGCTGCTGCAGGTAGCCCACGTAGAAGCCGCAGAGGCAGTTCATGGAATAGCGGTCCGTGGCGAAGATGCTGTTGGTGAGGCGCAGCATCAGCACCCGGCCGCGGGTGTCGATGGAGAGGCTGGCTTCCCCGAGGAAGGGCAGCAGGCGTTCCCCGATGCGCCGCGCCAGGATTGGCAGGGGCATGCGCCGCAGTTCGCCGTCGCGTGCGCACTGCAGGGTAGCAGTTGCGGCCGGCGAGGTCCATGATGTCCTGGTAGCGCGGATGGTGGTCGAGGGCATCGAGGATCTCCCCGAGCTGGCCCGGGCCGAGCAGGCGGCCGCTGCCGGCCAGCTCCAGCAGGCCCAGCTGCGTGATGCCGAGCCGGTCGGCGAGCGTGTTGGCAAGTTCCGCATCGTAGCGGGTCAGGGATTCGAACAGGTTCAGGAACAGCAGCGGGTCGAGGCGGTGCAGGGCGGCGTCATGCTCCTCAATGGCAGGGGCCGGCCGCTCGGCTCCGGTTGACAACAGCTCCCGGATGCGGCGCAGGAACATCAGAGCCACCTGTCCAGCAGCTCCGCCGCGGCCAGCACATAGCGGGCCATCAGCGGCAGCATCAGGATCCCCAGCAGGCAGCCCAGCAGGCGTGAGATGATCATGTGCAGGTTGAGGCGCACGGCATCGGCGCGGGGGCGCTTGTCCGAGATGCAGTCGTCAATGATCAGCGAGGCCGGCGGGTCCACGAGCACGAACAGCAGCATCGTGGCGATGCCGTTGACGATCCCGGAGAGGTTGGCACAGGTCGCCGCGAGGCTGTGGTTGTAGCTGCTGGCCAGCGCGGTGCTCATCACGCCGATGCTGTAGAAGCAGGTGATGAACACGTTCCAGAACAGGATGGACTTCGGGATGCTGCCGGGGCTCAGGTTGCGGCTGATACTCTCCGGCCGTGGCACTCGCAGGTATCTGGGCAGGTGGCCGATGCGGCTCAGGCCATAGGCCACGGTGCGCGGCAGGGTCTTGCGCTCGCCCATCACGACGATCCCGCGCTTGAAGATGGCAATGAATGAGGGCGTGAGCGCTGCGCCGACGAGCACGCCGCCGACGATGAACAGCAGGTCGACACGCAGGGCATTCAGCACATCGTGTACGGTGTATTCACCCTGGTTGACGCTGTCACTGAAATTACCGATGATCGGTGCCTGGAACATGTTGCTCAGCCGGCTGATGATCACCACCGCATTGAACAGCGAGAGGCTGGTAGCCAGGCGGCCGGCATAGACCCCCGCCGTACGCACGCTGTAGGCCAGGGTATCGACGATGCTCATGATGCACAGCAGGATCCCTGCCATGATCATCGGCGTGACTATCGCTGCGGGAAACAACTCAGCCTGCGTTGAGCATGAACTCGATCACCACGGGTTCACCGCTGACATTGTGCACCGCGATCACGCGCAGCGGACGCGGCACGAAGCCGGAGTCCGTGCGGCGCGGCTCCCAGAGCGCCTCGAAGTTCAGCGACTTGGCCGGGTTGATGGTCTGGCGCTGCGGGTTCTGCACGAAGAAGCGGTTGGCGTTGTAGTCCCAGATCAGGCTGTCACCGTCGCGCACCTGGAAGTTGTGGATCTCCGAGGTTTCGTAGTCGATCTGCACGGGCTGGCCCGTGGTGTTCAGCACGTCAAGCTTGAAGCGGTAGGTCCCGGCATCGCGGCCCGGCACCACCGTGAAGTTGTAGACGAGGCCATTGCGCTCCACGGTCTCACTGCCCATCACCTCGGGCAGGCTGCCACTGCTGAGCGGAACATTGTCGGGAAGCACGTCAGCGACGGTGGTCTCCACGACCTCCCGGGCCTGGTCCTCCGCGCTGTCAATCGTATCCGTGACGCTGTCCTCGACATCGCTGGCAATGTCATCCAGGCGGCTGTCGTCCATCGTCACCGGATCCTCGGGCACGGCGCTGTCATCAATCGGGTTGCCGTAGCGATCGTAGCGCACGAGGTCCTGACCATTGTCAGTGGTGGGCGGCGGATCCGTGTTCATGGCGGGCTGGTAGCTGTCGTCCGTGCGCGGGATGTCATCGGTCACGGGTGTTTCAGAGCTGCCGTCGTCGAGCGGACTGTTGTCCTGCACCGGCTGGTAGACACTGTCTCCAGCGGAAGGCTGGCCGCCATTGCCCTGGCTGCCGGCATCGGCAACGTACTGCGGCTGCTCATCGCGGACCACGAAATTGATGCGGCCGCTGAGTGCGGCACTGGCCTGCTGGCCGGTGCGCAGGGTGTCGAGCACCATGTCGCGGATCAGATAGCCCGTGTTGCGGCGGGTCTTGATCGTGCCGAGCGTGGCGTAACCGAGGTTGCCGGAAGCGAGATAGTCGGAGGTTGCCAGACGGTAGCTGTCGAAGGGCTGGACGTCGACGCCATTGACACGCACGTCGTAGGCCTTGCCGTTGGCCATCCCGAAGCTCACGCCGCTGACCTGCGGGAAGCCCGGGCGGCCGATGCTGCCGGCGCCTTCCGAGAGGATCTGGATCAGTTCGGCCCCGCTGACGGTCAGCACCATGCCGTAGTGGTCATAGGGCAGGGCGGTGTAGAGGTCGGCCAGGGTCACATCCCCCTGTTCGATGTCACCGCGGAAGAAGGCCGCGGGCAGCAGGGACACATCGGCACCGCTGCGCTGGCGCAGCACGTCGCAGACGTAGTTGCCAAGTTCGGTCTCGCTGCTGTAGATCTTCAGGTTGCTGAAGCGCTGGCTGCTGGAGCCCGCGACGCGCGACATGCGCTCGCCGAGCTGCGACTGGAACTCAGCCAGCCAGTCCACCATGTCGGAATTCTCAACCCACTTGCCGGCCATCGGCTCCAGCAGCGAATCGAAGTACTTGTTCTCCCAGTCCGCACCGGTCTGCTGGAAGGCCAGCTTCAGCAGGCCGACGTTGCGGCCGTACTCGCCATCGTGCACGATCAGGGTGCGTCCGACCTTCATCGGCACCTGCAGCTCGGAATGGCTCATGCCGCCGACGATCACGTCGATGTCCTGCAGCTTGCTGGAAAGGCGGATGTCCTCGTCGATGCCGAGATGTGTGAGTGCGATGATGATGTCCGACTGCGCGGCCAGCTGCGGCACGAGCTTCTCGGCGGTGGCAATCGGGTCCAGCACCTGCAGCCCGCTGAACTTCTCGGGGGGGAGCTGGTCGTCAATCTCAGCGGTTGTCAGGCCGAAGATCGCGATGCGCAGCCCGTCGCGTTCGAGGATCACGTAGGGCTTGACGAAGGTCTCGCCGGTGGCGGCATTGACGATGTTGGCACTGAGCACGGGGAACTGCGCCTTGCCGAGCACGGCCCGCAGGCGCTCCACGCCGTAGTCGAATTCATGCACGCCGAGGCACATCGCGTCGTACTTGAGGCGGTTCATGGCCTCGATGTCCAGCCAGCCCTCGAAGGCATTGCTTAGCGGTGTCCCTGAAATAGCATCGCCGCTGTCAAGCGTGAGCCAGACCATGTCGGAATGGCGGCGCTTCTCTGCGAAGTAGATCGAGCGCTTGGCAATCCCGCCCACAGGCTTCTTCGAGTCATAGTAGAAGCTCGTGAGATGGCCCTGGGTGTCACCCGTGTAGAGGATGGACACGTTGCGGGACTGTGTCTGGGCCTGAGCCGCCTCACGTCCCGCCAGCAGTGCCGCAGACAGCAGCATGGCCGTCACTAGCATGATTCTCATCAGTCTCATCATATGCATTCCGTCCCGCGGCAGGCCCCTCGTGATTCCCTCTCAACAGCCCATCCGCTTGCCGGAGTCAGCCGCGCATGCACGCCGGCGGACCCGCCAGGATGTCTTATAATCGGATTGGTCCACAGTGATCACAAACATTTCAACAATGCCCAGCAAGCTACATGGCAAGTAAAGACAAGAAGAAGAGTCAGGCACAGGAACAGAGCGAAAGCAGGGGCAGCACCGGCTTCGGCGGGATTCTGCCCTTCCTGCTGGTGGCCGGGCTGTTCGTGGGTCTGGCCGTCAAGCAGTTCAGCGATTCCGCGAATGCGGACCGCAGCAAGCTGCAGCAGGTCCAGCAAGCGGCTCAGCAGAAGCAGGATCTGCGGGCGCTGCATCAGGCGATGGTCGAGGACGAGGCCCAAAAGCGCGAGGAATTCCGCAGTGCCAATGAGGCGGCAGGGGTGGACCCGGAGTATCCGGCTTGGCTCTTCCCGCTGTATGAGGGCCTGGAAGTGCTGGAGTCGAAGCGCGAGGAAGCGGAATCGAGCCTCGGCGAGAAGATGGACATGTGGTTCGTGTCCGGCCAGGTGGATGCCCCGCTGGAGGAGATTCAGCAGTTCTACCGGGACAGGCTGCAGGAGGCGGGCTTCCGCCAGACGCAGTACATCTCGATCCCCAACGGCTACTCATTCAACTATGCCAATGAGTGGTACGACACGCGCTTCGAGATCGAGCAGACCGCGCTGGACCCGAAGCCGCAGCTGCGGATCACGGTCTACCGAGTGCGGGATGATGCGGTGGACTTCAGCGCGCTTCAGTGAAGATCTGCAACCGTCACGCCGACACCGCCGTCATTCATCTCCGCGAAACGCACGTTGCCGACGTTGCCATGCCGCTTGAGGTAGCTCTGCACGAAGGTTCGCAGCCGGCCGGTGCCGACGCCGTGCATCACGCGGATCGTATGGATGTTGGCAAGCAGGCACTGGCTGATGAACACGTCGAGCTCCGTTGTCGCCTCCTCCACGGTATGCCCGTGCAGGTCGATCGTGTCACTGCTTTCGGCGGTGCCCTCACGGAAGTTGCGCTCCGCCCGTGAGCGGGCGCGGTCCAGGTACTGCAGGGCTCCGGCCTGGCGCGTGCTGTCATTCTGGCCGGGGGCGAGGCTGAGCTTGCCGACCTTGATCGTCAGCTTCTTGCCGCTGACATTGATGATGCACTCCTTGCCGTTCTTCGTGAACTCCAGCAGCTCGCCGCGCAGGGCACTGCCCTCGATCATCACCTGGTCGCCGACCCGCAGCTCGCGATCCGGGACGGCCACGGTCTGGACGGGCAGTTCATGCTCCGCCAGGATGCGCTGGAACTCCTCGCCGAACTCGGCCTTGCGCAGATTGGCAATCCTTGCCGTCTTGCTGGCGGCCTTGACGTAGTCATCCTGCTTCTTTACGCTCTTTCGCGTCCGTTCACGCAGCTTCTTGTTGGTGGTGCGCAGCAGTTCATCCATGCGCTCCTCGAGACGCTGCTTGAGCTGCTCGGCCTGCTTGCTGACCTTGCGCCGGGCCTCGAGCAGGTCGGCATTCAGCACGGCATTCTCATCGCGCAGGCGGGTCAGCTCAGCGGTCTGGCGGCCGGCCTCCGCGCGTTGTTCATCAGCCTCGCGGCGCAGGAGCTCGATCTCGCCAATCGCACCGGACATCCGTCCGGCCTCCTCGCCGATCACGGATTCCGCAATCGAGAGCACGCTCGGATCAATGCCCCAGTTGCGGGCGATTTTCAGGGCGTAGCTGCTGCCCGGCTGGCCGTCGAGCACGCGGTAAGTGGCCTTGAGCGCCTGCTGGTCGAACTCGAGACTGACGTTCTTGACGTCACTGCGCTCGAAGCCGAGGGTCTTCAGCAGGTCGTAGTGCGTCGTCACCGCCACGAGCACGGGATGTTCCAGCAGCGCGCGGATCAGGCCATAGGCGATGGCGCTGCCCTCGCTGGGCTCGGTGCCGGTGCCGATTTCATCAATCAGCACGAGCAGGGGATAGTCACGGTCGCGCATCTCGCCGAGCTGTTTCCAGAGTTCGCTGATGAAGTGCAGGTGCCCGGTGAAGGTCGAGAGATTGGCAATCGTGCTCTGGTCGTCGCCGATGTCGGCCATGATCCCGCTGATCACGGGCAGGGTGGCCTGGCCGGGCACGAAGCAGCCGAGGCAGGCCATCAGGCTGTAGATCCCCATCAGCTTGAGCAGCACGGTCTTGCCACCGGCGTTGACACCGCTGACGACGAGGGCCTTCTCGTTCTCGAAATAGAGGTCCTCGGGGATGAATTCGCCGTGCAGCAGGGGATGCACCGCCTTCTCCAGGCGGTAGCCGCCGCCGGGCACTATCAGCGGGCGGTTGCCGTTGATGCTGCGGCTGAAGCGCGCCCGGGCGATCACGAAGTCCGTCTGGGCCAGGATTGCCAGATTGCTGCCGAGCACCTGGCGGCGCTGGGCGACCTGCATGGCATAGTCGCGCAGGATCCGCCCGACCTCCTGGGCTTCCTGGATGAACAGGTGCTGGCGCTCACTGTTGAGCTGCGAGACCTGCTGGGGTTCGAAGTAGATGCTCTGACCGCTGCCGGAGACGTCGACGATGCTGCCCTTGAAGGAGCCGGCCATGCCACGCGGCATCACGACCACGAAGCGGTTGCTGCGGATCGTGACCATCGGCTTCTCGCCGCTGTGCTGCTCCACGCTGCTCAGCACGTCGCGCAGGCTGTTGGCAACCTCGCTCTCGAAGCGGCGCAGCTTCTGACGCAGGCGGTCCAGCTCGGGGCTGGCACTGTCTCGCACCTCGCCATCCTCGTTGAAGACGCGGCTGGTGAGCGAGACGAGATCGTCGAGGCCTTGCCAGGCCGCCCAGACCTCGCTGAGCCGCGGATAGCGCTGCAGGCTGAAGTGCCGGCGCCACTGCTCGAACTGCTGGGTCAGGGCGAAGAAGCGGATCAGCTGGCGGGCCTCACCCTGGTCGATCTGCGCACCGCTGGCCATCGCGGCCCAGAGCGCGGTGAGATCCTCCAGGCGGCCGAAGTCCGGACGCTCGATGCTCGGGTTGCTGTCCACGAAGCGGATGTATTCCTCGGTCTGGTCGAGGTTCTGCTCGATGCGCGAGGGATGGAACACCACATCCACGGACTTGATCAGTCCGCGCGTGAGCTCACTGCCCGCGAAGCCGGAGATGCGGCTGAGCAGGCGGTCGAATTCCAGGCTGGCGTACTGCTGGGCGGAGCTCACGTGCTGCATTCTACCCGGCGCAGGGCCGGGGCTATTCATATCTGAGGGAGATGATCGGATCAAGCTGCCCGGCACGCCAGGCGGGGTAGACCCCGAAGCCGAGGCCCATGGCCAGCATCGCCAGGCCCACGATCGCCACCCACTGCAGCGGAACGCTCGGCTGCCAGGAGACATCCAGCGCATTCTTCATGATCAGCGAGACCAGCCCGCCCTGGGCATAGCCGATGGCGATGCCCAGCGCTCCGCCGACCAGGGTGAGGGTCACGCTCTCCACGAGGAACTGCACGGCGATGATGCCGGAGGTGGCCCCGAGAGCCTTGCGCAGCCCGATCTCACGGGTACGCTCCTGCACGCTGACGAGCATGATGTTCATCACGCCGATCCCGCCGACCACGAGCGCGATCAGCGCGATCACGCCGAAGACCATGATCAGTGAATTGACGAAGCCGTTGGCGAATTCCGCCCAGTCGTCAGGGGTGCTGAGCTTGAAGTCGTCATCCTTGCCGCTCTTGATGCGGCGGCTGGCACGCAGGCGGGCCTCCACATCCTCACGGGCCTCCTGCAGCTTCGTGGAGTCGTGGATCTTGATCGCCATCCAGTAGATGTCGTCATTGCCGAACAGCCGGGCGGCGGCTGTTTCCATCGGGATGTGGATGCTCTTGTTGAACTGCCCGCCGCCATCCATCGCGCTCTTGCTCTTCAGCACACCGACCACGCGGTAACGCGCGCCCTCCACGGTCAGGAAGGAACCGATGATGCTTTCCTGCTCATCGTAGAGCTCGCTCTTGATGTCGGCACCGACCACGCAGACCATTGCCCGGCCCATCTCCTCGCCGCGGGTATAGAGCCGGCCGTAGTCAATCTCGAGGTTGTCAATCGGGAAGTAGTTCCAGGGCGAGCCGTAGATCATCAGGTTGGCACTGCGCCAGCCGTGCTTGACGAGCGCGCTGTTCCTGATGTTGCCGCCGATCACGCCGACGACGTACTCGGATTCCTCGATGGCGTCCACGTCGCGGCCCTTGAAGAGCTTGACGCCCTCGGGCACGCGGCCTGGTTCCATCGGGGCATCGGGCATCACGAACATCACGTCGCCACTGGCCATGTTCGCCATGTTGCCCTTGAAGACCTCACGCAGGCCCTCGCCGAGCGAGACGATGGTGACAACGCCCCCGACACCGATCAGGATGCCGAGGATCGTCAGGAAGCTGCGCACCTTGTGCTTTAGCACCTGGCGCAGGGCCAGCCGGAAGACGGAGAGCAGGAATGTACTAGTCAAAGCGCATCGCCTCCACGGGATCCAGGCGGCTGGCCTTCCAGGCGGGGTAGACCCCGAACACGAGGCCGATGAACACCGAGACCAGCACGCTGTAGACCAGCCACTCGAAGGGGATCACGGCGATCCAGGTGGCTTCCATGGTGCTCTCCAGCAGCTTGGCGGCGATCGTTGCCAGCCCGTAGCCGCTGAGCACTCCGAAGATTCCGCCGGTGAGCGTGAGCATGATGCTCTCGATGATGAACTGCATGAGCACGGCGGGGCGGGGGGCTCCGAGTGCGAGGCGCAGGCCGATCTCCTTCGTGCGTTCGGTGACGCTGACGAGCATGATGTTCATGATCCCGACGCCGCCGACCAGCAGCGAGATGAAGGCCACGCCGCCGAAGATCGAGATCAGCACGTTCAGGAACTGGTTGCCCATCTCCAGGAACTGGTCGGGGCTGATGAACTGGAAGTCGTCATCCGAGGCATTGCGGATCCGACGGCGCTGGCGCATGATCGTTGCCACTTCCTCCTTGGCGGCGCGCACGTCGGCACCCTCCGCGAGGTACATGCTGACCCAGAACACGTCGTCATTGCCGATGATGCGCTTCTGCACCGTGGAAACCGGGCTGAGGAAGCCCGTGTCGGGATTCGGCGCGCCGTCGAAGATGTTCTTGCGCTTCTCGATCAGGCCGATCACCGTGTAGTTCGTGCCGTTGAGCCGCACGCGGCTGCCGACGGCCTTCTCATGCGGTTCGTAGAGGTCCTCCATGATGTCGTGGCCGATCACGACGACGCGCGAGGCCCCGTTGACCTCGGCCTGGGTGAAGAAGCGGCCCTCCTCGATGACCTCGGGGATGTCATCCATGTAGTCCGCGTCAACCCCGAGCACATGCCCGTTGGTGGTGTTGTTGCCCTGCTTGGCAATCACGCCCACGTCGATGGCCGGGATCACGTCGCGGACGAGCGTGGCCTGCTCCTCCACGGCGCGCATGTCGTCCATCGTGAACATCCGCATCTGCTGGCGGGCCTGGCCCGGGCGCTTCGGGGAGATCGGCGTCATGAAGAACACGTCGCCGCCCATCGAGGTGATGTTGGCGGTGAACTGGTGGCGCAGGCCCTCGCCGAGGCTGACGATGGCAATCACCGCCCCCACGCCGAGAATGATGCCGAGCAGCGTCAGGAGGCTGCGCAGCTTGTTGCGCATCAGCATCCTGTAGCCGATCACCAGGCTGAGCCAGATCGTCCTCATCAAGCCTCCGTCCGGGGCCTAGCCACCGAACTGGATCTGTGTCTCGAAGCCGCGGACCTTGACGTAGTCGCCTTCCTCCAGGCCCTCGAGCACGATGATGTCGTAATAGTCGGTGTCGCCGAGCCGGACCTCGATCTCCTCGGTCTCGGCCTTGCTGTCGGTGATGTCGCCGCCTTCCTTGAGGCGGTAGACGATGTTCGTGTCGGGCTTTTCGCCGGCACGTGTGGCCCCCAGCGGGATCAGCAGCACGTCCTTGAGCACGTCAGCCTCGATCTTGACGCTGGCGGTCATGTTGCCGAGCAGCAGGCCCTCCTCGTTGTCAACCTCGATGATCACCACGAAGTTGATCAGGCCGCTGCCGGCCTGCACGCCCTGGGGGTAGATGTTCGTGACCTTGCCGCTGAACTCCTTCTCGAGGAAGGCATCGACCTCCACCGTGGCGTTCTGGCCGACCTTGATCTTGCCGATGTCGATCTCGTCCACGTAGGTCCGGACCTTTATCCGGCTCAGGTCGGCGACCTTGATGATCGTGTTGCCGCCGCTGAAGGAGGAGTTGATGCTGACGACGCTGTCGCCGACATCGAGCAGCTTCTCCAGCACGATCCCGCTGATCGGCGAGGCGATCTCGCTGTCACCGAGCTGCTTGCGGGCCTCGGCCAGCTGCACCCCGGCGGAGTCGTAGCTCAGGCGGGCGAGGCTGATGCTGTTGTCATTGCTGCCCTCGTCGAAGGCCCGCAGGTTCTCCTCGGCCAGGGCGAGGGAGGCCTCGGCACTGGCAACGGAGCTGCGCAGGCTGACGAGCTGGTTGCGGGCGTTGTCATATTCCTGCTGGGTGGCCCAGTCCTTCTGATAGAGGGCCTCGATGCGCTCGAAGCTCTGCTGCTGCGTCTGGAGGTTGTCGCGGGCGGCGGCCAGCTGGTTGCGGGAGTTCTCGAGCTGGGTCTCAAGCGAGGCGCGGGTGGTCTCGCTCGTGGCGTTGCGGGCCTCGTCATAGCGCAGCCGGGCCTGCTTCAGCACGATCTCCTGCTGGTCCACCAGCAGCTGCTGGTTGCGCTGATCCAGCCGGCAGATCACGTCCCCGGCCTCGATGCGGTCACCTTCCTCGACGAAGAAGTCGGTGATGCGGCCGGTGGCCTCACTCTTGACCTCGATGTCGGTGATCGGTTCGGTGGTGCCGGTGGCCTCCACGACGATCTTCAGATCGCCGATGCGGGCCTGCTCGAAGTATTCGGTTTCCTCATCCTCGCCGCTCTTCGACCCACCCTTGCTGATGATGCCCTTGCCGTCCTTCTGCTTGATGATGATCCCGGCGACAACGCCGATCACCAGCAAGCCGAGCAGCACGAATCCAAGCCTGCGCCACATGTCTTCCTCCCATCTCCTTACGCCCACAGCCGGGCCAACCCGCAGTATGACGCCGCGGAAGTCTGGCCGGTTTCAGTTGCTGACTGAAGCGGCTGGGCTGCACAATGTTAGCAGGCGTGTGCAGCTGCAGGGCAGCCCGGAGGCGAGATGAGACTGGCTCAGGCGGCCACGGCCAGCTGGTGGAAGATCCGCCAGATGCCGGTGACCAGCAACAGGCAGAGCAGCAGCAGCGCCAGGCTCCCGAGCAGGCTCTGGCTGCGCTCGGCGCGCAGGTAATGCCGCAGTCCCAGGCCAAGCAGGATCAGGCTCCAGATCCCGAATACATCAAGGTAGCTGAGACTGACCCAGCCGAAGCCCAGGGGCTGCTGGCCGGCCGGCAGCCAGCTTGCCAGCCCGAGACTGATGCCGCGGAACTGCAGCGGTGCTGCCAGGACCTGCGGGATCTGCTGCGGGTGCAGGAGTTCCAGGCTCAGGCGGCCGAGGAAAGCCCCGAGTACGAAGGGCAGCATGCCGTAGGCACTCCAGTGCAGGAAGCTGGCATAGCTGCGGTTGATTCCGAGCAGGCGGAAGAACAGCCAGCACAGGCTGGCCAGCAGGGCATTGAGCAGCAGGGTCAGCGGTGCAAAGGCCAGCAGCACACCCAGGGGGCGCAGCCAGCGCGCGCTGCCTTCGGCGGGATTGCCGGCTGCCTCCAGCACAACAGGACTGGCAACAAGTTCAGCCAGGCAGAGCAGCAGCCATTGCCAGCCCAGTGCGCCAAGCAGCGAGCCGCGGGACTGCAGTTCGCTCCAGACGGCCACAGGCCGCACCATCAGGTGCCAGGGCAGGGCAAGGCTTGATTGCAGGGATGCGCTCAAGGTCTGAACAGCCTACTCGATGGTGATCAGTTCGCCGAACTCGGGAATTTCCTTCTTGATCGCGGTCTCCACGCCCATCTTCATGTGCACGGTGGAGATCGAACAGCTCTGGCAGGCACCCATCAGGCGGATCAGGGCATTGTTGTCCTCAATCGCGACCAGTTCAAGGTCGCCGCCATCCATCTGCAGGAAGGGACGGACCTTTTCCAGAGCAGCCTTCAGGCGGGTTTCGAAATCCGCTTCCGCACCGCGCTGGGGGCCGGCGCAGCCACAGCTGGGACCACAGGGTTCCACGGCCCGGCCGTAATCAGTCTGCGCGCGCGCAGCCGCGATCTCGTCCAGATGCTGGTCATTTACCTTGCTCATGCCTGTTGTCACGGCTCCCTAGATAAGCTTACGCCTCACAAGTATCACCTTGCCGAGGATTTCCACCTCGTCGGGATACTTGAGCACCTGCGGCCGGTAATTGGAATTGGCCGGCTGCAGGATCACCGATTCATTCTCGAAGTACACCTTCTTTACCGTGGTCTGGCGGCGGTTAACCTGAACCACGGCAATATCGCCGTTGCTGACCTGGGTGGCAGGGCTGACGATCAGTGTGTCGCCGTCAAGGATACCAGCCTCCAGCATGCTGTCACCCTGCACGATCAGACCGAAGCTCTTGGGATCGTACATCATCTCGTCCTCGGAGAGCACGAGCTTCTCGATGTCGGCATGGGCCTCGATCACGTTGGCGTCCTTCAGCAGTCCGGCGGGCACCGTGTCATAGACGGGCATGGCGCGGCGCGGCGCGGCGGCCATCGCGGCACTTGAGCCATTGCTGCCGGCGGGCTTGCCCTGAATGCCGGAGATCAGCTGCTGCAGGGCCTGGGTGGTCGGATCCCCGCCGCTGGTTTCGCTGGGGGTGGACTTCACGAAGTCTTCACTGAGGATTCCGCTGGTCACGACAAGTTCGTCGTAGGGGAACTGCAGAATCTCACTGAAGCGCTTGAGAATCTTGGGGCTCGGACGGCGCTCGCCGTTTTCAATGCGGGAAAGATAGCTGTTATTGATACCGGAGGCATCCGCCAGATCAAACTGGCTCATGCCACGACGCAGACGCAGGTTGCGCAACAGGGTACCGATCTCAGCGTAAGGCTTGCCCTCATTGCTCGTTATCTTGGGCATACGAAACTCCTACAATATTCAACAATCACCGTTTGAAACTATTGGTGATCCTTTCAATAAGGCAGTATGGTTGACACCGCCTGAGTTAATATTATCACAAATGCTTACAAATTTCCCGCGAAATGCAAAAAACTGGGCAAATCAGGGGCGAATACAAGCCGAATTGTAAGATTTATCCCCAAAAGGTCAACGCAAAGGCGATAATTTAACAAAAATTTAATTTTCGCTTAAGCTTTGTCCTTCTCCGCCCGCAGGCGAGCCCGGCGTTCCTGCCTGGATTCTCCGCCGCCGAATCCGCTGCCGCGATTCTCTACGGCCTTGCGCGCCTCATCCCACTTGCGCAGCTGCGTATAGGCCCAGATGCAGACCAGGATCAGCACGATGTCAACAATCTGCGAGACCGTCAGGGTGAAGCTGCCCATCAGGGGAATGCGGTGGGCTGCATCGACGTGGCGGAAGGGATCCTCAATCGTGGTGCGCAGCAGGCTGTAGCAGAACACGAAGGTGATGTAGTTCGCGCCGCGCGGCAGGACCTTGTCAATATAAATCCTGCGCCAGACCACATAGCAGACAACAAACGTGATCACGCCCACGAGCAGGCCGTATAGCTCAGTCGGATGGCGCAGGATGATTTCATCGCGGGTCTCCGCGGTGTGATAGGCGTCATAGGGGAAGTTCATGGCCCAGGGACCTTCCCACTTGAAGCCGAGGATGTCACCGTTCATGAAGTTGCCGATGCGCACGAGGATCACGCCCACGGCGACACCCGGTGCGAAGCTGTCCATGACCTCGATGAAGTTGATCTGATGCCGCTTGAAGTAGAAGTAGGCGGCGATCACCCCGGCGATGATCCCGCCGTGGAAGGACAGGCCACCGTGGTCAACGCGGATGATCTCCTGTGGATTGGCCACGAAGTCGCTGAGGTTGGTCAGGACATAGACCAGCCGTGCACCGGCGATGCCGGCGAAGATGATGTAGACCAGGCCGTCCCAGATCAGGTCGCCCTTGCGGCCGATCCTGTCCAGCAGGCGGGCACCGATGTAGCTGCCCAGCAGCATGGAAACCGCCATCATGATGCCGTACCAGCGGATCTGCAGGTTGTCGCTTATTGCAAAAGCAATGGGATCCATTCAATCTTCCTCAGCCTCAGGTGCGGCAATTCTAGCACCCCCGCATCACTTCGGAAGGCAAGCTGCAATTCCGGCGCGAGAAAGCCTGGAGGGTGCAGGGCACTGACATTCGGTCAATTTTCTTGACGGATTTTGACGCAGGCCCTTTACAAGTGTTTAGTTTAGTGCTAACATGCACATATGGCCTGTTGATTACTTCTCCGTTGGAGAAGCTCTCGGGACAATCTATTCTATAATTACTATGAGTTTGGAGCTGGTGATGTCGAGACAGCAAACAGATGATCGCTTGAAAGCTCTCCAGATGGCTACGGACCAGATCGAAAAGCAGTTCGGCAAGGGTTCGATCATGAAGCTGGGAGATCGTGCGATACGGGTTGAGGATGGCGTGATTCCTTCGGGAAGCCTGTCCCTCGACATTGCGCTTGGAATCGGCGGCATTGCCAGAGGGAGGATCGTGGAGGTCTACGGACCGGAATCCTCCGGAAAGACGACACTTGCTATGCACATGATGGTGGAGGCCCAGCGTCTGGGTGGTCGCGTGGCGATCATCGACGCGGAGCACGCCATGGATCCCGACTACGCGGCCAAGCTTGGCCTCGACGTGAATGAACTGCTGATCAGCCAGCCCGACACGGGCGAGCAGGCGCTGGAAATCGCCGAGATGCTCGTCCGCAGCGGTGCCCTGGACATCATCGTGATCGACAGCGTGGCGGCCCTGGTTCCCCGGGCGGAAATCGACGGGGAAATGGGTGACAGCCACATGGGACTGCAGGCCCGGCTCATGAGCCAGGCCCTACGTAAGCTCACGGGAATCACCTCGCGTAGCAAGACGGCGTTGATTTTCATCAACCAGGTACGTGAAAAGATCGGCGTGGTCTTCGGCAATCCGGAGACCACCACGGGTGGACGGGCGCTCAAGTTCTATTCCAGCATGCGGATAGAGGTGCGGCGCTCGGACAGCATCAAGATGGGAACGGACATCGTCGGCAACCAGGTGACGGCCAAGGTCGTCAAGAACAAGCTGGCACCGCCCTTCAAGAAGGCCACCTTCGACATCATCTTCGGCAGAGGCATCTCCAAGTCCGGTGACATCATCGACCTCGCGGTGGAAAACAAGCTCGTCAACAAGAGTGGCAGCTGGTACACCATGGGTGACGAGAAGCTCGGTCAGGGACGTGAGAACGCCAAGCAGTACCTTGAGGAAAATCCCGCTCTCCAGAACTCGCTCGAGAACGAGCTGCGAAAGATCCACGGCCTGCCCCAGCTGGGACATGCCGAAGCCGCACCGGATGTTCCCGCGGCTGAGGAAGCCTCGTAGCTCCAAGGCGTAAATAAAACCTGGAGAAGACGATGACCCCCACATTGCTGGCAGTCATTGCCATTGTGGTCGGCGCCCTGGTTGGGGCCGCGATCGGCTACTTCCTCAGCGCGCGCGCGATGGCTCAGCGCGGCGAACTGTCTGAGAAGAAGGCCGAGGCACTGCTGAAGGATACTCAGGACCGCGCGGACAAGCGCGCGGCGGATCTGCTGGCTGAAGCCCGCAAGGATGCCGAGCAGATCACGAAGAAGGCCAACGACCGCGCGAGTGAGAGCGTGCAGCGCGCCAAGGAAGGCGAGCAGGAGCTCCGCCGGCGCGTCAAGGAATTCGAGAAGCGTGAGGAGCTGCACATCAAGGCCGAGCAGACGCTCACCGAGCAGCTCGACAAGGTGGACAAGCGCCGCACCGAACTGGACAGGCGCAGTGCCAACCTCGACAAGCGCGAGAAGACCATCGAGAGCCATGAGGACCAGATGCGCATCGAGACCGAGCGCATTGCCAACATGGACCAGGAGCAGGCCCGCCGTGAGGTGCTGGCCCGCATCGAGGATTCCGCGCGCTACGAATCCGCCAAGATCCGCAAGGAACTGGAGGATGAGGCGCGCAATGAAGCCAATGAGATCGCCCGCAAGCTGATCCTCAAGGCCGTGTTCCGCTGTGCGGTGGACCACTACAGCGACAGCCTGATCACCACGGTCGAGATCAAGAACGACGAGATGAAGGGCCGGATCATCGGCCGCGAGGGCCGCAACATCCGCGCCATCGAGGCCGCCACAGGCGTGGACGTGATCATTGACGACACCCCGAACGTGATCATGCTCTCAAGCTTCGACGGCGTGCGCCGCGAAGTGGCCCGGCAGGCCGTGGAGCGCCTGATCCAGGATGGCCGGATCCACCCGGCGAAGATTGAGGAAGTCGTCTCCGACGCCCAGAAGGCGGTTGACGAGGAAATCTGGCGGGCCGGCCAGGAAGCGACCTTCAAGGTCGGCGTGACCGGCGTCAACCCGGAGATGATCAAGGGCCTCGGCAAGCTCAAGTACCGTACCTCCTATGGCCAGAACGTGCTGGCGCACTCGATTGAGGTCGCCATCATGTCCGGTGTGATCGCCGCCGAACTGGGGATCCCCGTCAAGAACGCCAAGCGCGGCGGTCTGTTCCACGACATCGGCAAGGGTGCCGGTCCCGAGATGGAAGGAAGCCACACCGAGGTCGGCGGGATCATGGGCCGCAAGTACGGCGAGAACTCCGTTGTCATCAACTGCATCGAAGGCCACCACGGCGACGTGGAGATGACGATCGAGGCCTGCGTGGTTCAGGTGGCTGACGCGATCAGCGCGGTGCGGCCCGGTGCCCGCGGTGAGGCGCTCACGAGCTACATCCAGCGCCTGCGCCAGCTCGAGGACATGGCGATGAGCTTCGCCGGCGTGGAGAAGGTCTTCGCGATCTCCGCCGGGCGTGAGCTGCGTGTGATGGTCAAGCCGGAGATGATGGATGACATCCTCACCTACGACCTGAGCCGCCAGATCGCCAAGCGCATCGAGGAGGAGATGGAGTATCCCGGCACGGTCAAGGTCACGGTGATCCGCGAGACCCGCGAGACCGCCACTGCCCGTTAGGGCGGGCCGGGGGTGCTACAGTAGTCGTATCCCACTGCCAGGAAGCATCAGGATGAAGCATTGCCAATTCGTGCTGGCGCTGTTGTTCGCGCTGCTGCCGGCCTGTCTCGCGCAGGCGGCGGGTGATCCCTATCTCGGGCTGCGGCCCACGCCGAACACGGAGCCGCCCGGGCTGATGATCGAGGTCGTGCCCGGGGCTCCGGCGGAGGCCGGCGGGCTGCGCAGCGGCGACGTGATCACGGCAATCGATGGCGTGCAGATGGCGGATGCCGCGGATGGCAACTATTCCGCGCTGCTCTCAGCATCCCTGGAGGGCCGGCAGATCGGCGATGTGCTGCTGTTCAGGGTCTACCGCAGCATTCCGAGCATCGTGCTCCGGGATGCGGCCGGTACGCAGGTCACTGACTTCCCGCTGGAGGAATTGCGGGAGCGGATCGCCGCACTTGGCAACGGCGAGAGCCTGAGCCTGAATGCCGAGCGCCAGCCGGTGGAGCTTGAGATCAGCGTCACGCTCGGGCCACGGCCGGATACACTGGGCGAGCCGATTCCATTGAATGATGAACTGCCCTGCGATGTGGTGGACCTGCGCGCCAGCCTGCCGCAGTTCCGTGATGCACTGATCACCAAGGCCGGGATTGAGGCGGACTGCGCCGACCTGAATGAGCGCCTCAGACGCCGGGCCACGCCGGACGATGGCTACCGTTTCCAGCGCACGGCCTACCTGCTGCGCGACGGCCTGAAGGGTGAAGCGGTGACCCGCAGCCTGAGCGGCAAGCTCACCGAAAGCATCGTGGCGGGAATCAGCGGCTATACCCAGATCCAGTACACCCTCGCCGAGATGATGGACATCTACGGCAGTGACTTCCCGGAGCTTGCTGACAACAAGGATGGCACGCTCGATGATGATCTGGCCTTGCTGTCAACAACTCTGACCGAGGCGGATGCCCTGGTGCGTGAGGCCTTTGCCGGCTTCAGTGAGGAGGAGCTGGACTTCATGGACTCCCAGCGCCTTGAATTGACGGAGATCTTCCGCCAGTACACATACATCGACAGTGAGGATCTGAACGCCCGCCGGGTTGCTGACAACAAGCGCCTGATTGAACTGGCCAAGCGGATCGACCATCCGAAGCTGCAGCAGGCCCAGCTCAGGCTGGCGACCCTGGCCCAGGTGGGCTTCCTGACACGGCTGGAGCAGGGACTGCGGGCGCGCTACGCTGACAATCTGGAGGATGTGGAGCTGCTGCGGATGGCGACTCCGGCCGGTGACATCGTCGTCAGCGGCAGCGGCAGCCACTGGCAGCGCAGTGATGATGCGGTCTGCCGCATCGATCTGGGCGGCGACGACTTCTATTCGAACGCTGCCGGCAGTGCCACCGGACCTGCGCATCCGCTCGGCCTGCTGATTGAGTTCGGCGGCAATGATGCCTATGAATCCACCACGCCCTATTGCCAGGGCAGCGGCAGCATGGGCTGCGGACTGCTGATCGACATGTCCGGTGATGACAGCTACATCGGCCTCAGCTGGGCCCAGGGCACGGCCTTTCTCGGCTGCGGCGCACTGATTGACTACAGCGGCGACGACACCTACCGCGGTGCTGAATTCTGCCAGGCGGCAGCGCTGTTCGGCAGTGCGGTGCTCTTCGATCTCTCCGGGGATGACCGGATGGATGCGCACATGAAGAGCCAGGCCTTCGGCGGAGCGCGCGGGGCTGCACTGCTGCTGGATGCCAGCGGCGATGATGAACGCTATGCCAAGGGCCGGTACCCCACCAGCTATGAGGATGACGGGATCTTCGATTCCTGGAGCCAGGGCTGTGCCCAGGGCTTCCGCAACATCGCCTCCGGCGGGATCGCCGGCATCGTGGATCTGGAAGGCAGCGACTACAACGAGGCCGGCAACTTCAGCCAGGGCGGCGGCTACTACTTCGGCTATGGTTTCTTCCACGACGTCGGCCAGGATGCCGACCACTACGTCGGCAGCCGCTACAACCAGGGCTTCTGCGCTCACCAGGCGGTGGGCGTGTTCCTGGAGGAGGGGGGCAATGACTGGTACCAGACGCGCCAGAGTGTGAGCCAGGGTCTGGCCTGGGATGAATCCTGCACGGTGTTCATTGACTACAACGGCAATGACCGCTACGAGGGCGGCGGGGGCTTCTCGCAGGCCGCCAGCGCACACAACTCCATCTGCCTGATGTGGGACATGCTCGGCGATGATGTCTATGACTACCCGGCCGGCCAGGCCCGCGCCGGTGGCAACGATTACCACGGCGGCACCTCGCTTTCGCTGTTCATCGACAGCGGCGGCGGCAATGACAGCTACAACTCCGACAGCAGCGGGAATGACATGATCCGCGGCTGGCCTACACATGGCTTCTTCGCGGACCTGCCGGGCAGTCTGGCAGCGGCCCTGGAGGGTGATGCCTGGCAGGCCCTCTGGCGCGACCCGCTCCCGGCGCAGGAGCAGTAAACCCGGCTGGAACAGGGCAGGGGCTTTGCTATCATTGCTGCATGGATCACGAGCTGTTCATGCACCTGTGCAATCTGGCCCGGCTGCGCCTGGATGAGCGCGAAACGGCGGATTTCGAGCGCAAGTTCGCCAGCATGCTGGCGATGGTTGACAGCCTCTCCCGCTGGGAGCCGGCGGATGCCGGACTGGCGGGCGTGGACGGCGGGCTGCAGCTGCGCCCGGACTCCGTGCGCGACTATGAATGGCCGGAGGGCACGGTGCACGACTACCGCGTGCCGATGATCATCGACTTCGAGGGTGAAGGCTGATGCGTGAGCTGCTGGCGCGCACAGCGCATGAACTGCTCGAGGAAATCGGCAGCGGGGATCTGGACCACAATGCCCTGATGGAGACACAGCTCGGATTTGCCCGTGAGATTGACGGCAAGCTCAATGGCTTCACGGCCTGGGCGGACTTCCAGGGTGAGCCGGGCTGGGAGCTGGACCTCAGTCCGGACCGTCCGCAGGGCCTGAGCCGCATGCCCTACGCCGCCAAGGACCTGTTCGCCACGCGCGGGCTGGCCACGACGGCCGGCAGCCGGATTCTCGAGGGCTATGCCCCGGACTTCGACGCCAGTGTGGTCGGGCATCTGCGCGAAGCCCGCAACCACCTCGTTTGGCAAGACCAACATGGACAGAATTCGCGATGGGCAGCTCGGGCGAACAGCGCCTATGGCCCGACGCGCAACCCTGGGACCTGACACGCGTGGCCGGTGGCAGCAGCTCCGGCAGCGCAAGTGCCGTCGCGGCCTGCCAGAGCTTCATGGCCCTCGGCACGGATACCGGTGGCAGCATCCGCATCCCGGCCAGCTTCTGCGGCGTGGTGGGCTACCGTCCGACCTACGGCCTGCTGAGCCGCTACGGGATGGTGGCCTACAGCAGCAGCTGCGACCAGGCCGGGACCTTCACGCGCAGCACGCTGGATGCCGCGCTCGCGATGAACACGATGAGCCATCCCGACCCGCTGGACAGCACCTGCCGGGCCAGCGGGGGAATTGACTATTACCAGTCCGCAAAGCAGGCGGTGCACTGGAACAAGCTGCGCGTGGGCACGATCCGCCAGTTCAGCGATCCCGCGAAGATCGACGCGGCGGTGCTTGCCAATTACGAGCGCTCGCTGGACATCCTGCGCGAGGCCGGGGCCAGCATCACGGAGCTGGACTTCAGCGTTGCCGACTACTGCATCCCGGCCTATTACGTGATCACGGCGGCGGAGTGCAGCTCGAACCTGGCGCGCTACGACGGCATCCGCTACGGGGCTGAGCCTGAGGGCCGGGAGCTGCTGGAGCGCTACATCGACGTGCGCTCACGCGGCTTCGGCGAGGAGGTCAAGCGCCGCGTGCTGCTTGGGACATACGTGCTGAGCAGCGGCTACTTCGATGCCTACTACAACCGCGCGCGGGCCATGCGTGCAGAGATCAGCCGCAGCATGGCGGAGATGTTCTCCCAGGTGGATGTGATCCTCTGTCCGACCAGCCCGAATGTGGCCTTCGGCATCGGCGAGCGCACGGATGACCCGGTGGCGATGTACATGTCCGACCTCTGCACGGTATTCGTGAACCTCGCCGGACTGTGCGGGCTGAGCCTGCCGAACGGCTTCGCGGAAGCTGGTGGCGAGCAGCTGCCGACCTCGGTGCAGTTCGTCTGCCCGGGCTTCCATGACAGCCTGCTGCTGCGGATCTGTGCGCAGTTCGAGGAACTCAGTGCCTGGCATTACACGCCGCCGGCCTGGGTGCTGCAGCAGCTGGGGGCCTGATGCCCGCTGCAGATACCGGCGTGGCGGCACCGAGCGTAGACGCGGTGATCCCGGCCTACAACGAGGGACCGCGAGTGCTGGCCGTTGCCAGAATCGCGCGTGACAGCGGCCTGTTCGGCCGCGTGATCGTGGTTGACGACGGCAGCAGTGATGACACGGCCAAGGTTGTCACTGCAGAAGCCGGTCTCGAGCTAGTACGGCATGAACGCAATCGCGGCAAGAGTCAGGCGATGCGCAGCGGCTTCGAGGCCAGCCGGGCGGAACTGCTCTGCTATCTCGATGCGGACCTGCTGAATGTCAGAGCAAGCCATCTCGCGGACCTGCTGGCACCGGTGCGCAGCGGCAGCCACAGCGCCAGCCTCGCGGTGTTCACCGGGGGCAGGGCCCTCACGAGCCTGGCGCAGCGCATCTCACCCCTGATCAGCGGCCAGCGCTGCATCCGCCGGGAGCTGCTCGTGAGCTTCACGGACTGGGACAGCCGCTTCGGTGTGGAAAGTTCCCTCAATGACCATCTGGAGAAGCTCGGGGTGGAGCAGTGCATCGTGGAATGGCCGGGAGCCGCGCAGGTGATGAAGGAGGAGAAGCGCGGCTGCATCGCCGGCTTCACGGCCCGCCTCGGGATGTACCGCGACATCCTCGCCAGCAGGCTGCGGCGGCGCTGAGGCCTATAATCTGCGCATGCTGATCGCCATGTCCCAGCTGAATGCCGTCGTCGGCGGGCTCCTGCCCAACGCCGAGCGGATCATCGCGGCGGGTGCCGCAGCACAGGCCGCCGGGGCGGAGCTGCTGCTCACGCCTGAGCTGAGCATGACCGGCTACCTGCCGCAGGACCTGGTGCTGAAGCCGCATTTCATCCGTGAGCAGCGGGAGCTGCTGGAAGGACTCGTCTGCAGCAGTCTGGCACTGCCGGCGCTGGTGGGCTTCATCGACACGGATGCCGACGGACATATCTACAATGCCGCTGCCTACATCGAAGGCGGCAGGCTGCAGCGCATCGTGCGCAAGAGCCTGCTGCCGACCTATGACGTCTTCGATGAATGGCGCTGGTTCCGGCCCGGTGACAACCCTGAGCCGATCCTGATCGGGGGCCGGCGCGTGGCCGTGACGATCTGCGAGGACATCTGGGATGACGGATACGACATCAAGGTCGTCAGAAGGCTGGCGGCGGCCGGTGCGGAGCTGATTGTCAACCTGAGCAGTTCGCCATATCGCCAGGGCAAGCAGGCGCGCCGCATCGAACTCTGCAGCGAGCATGCGCGCAGCACCGGCCTTCCGCTGCTGTACTGCAACATGGTCGGCGGCCAGGATGAGCTGATCTTCGACGGCAAGAGCATTGCCGTGGATGGCCGGGGCCGACTGATCGCCAGTGGCAGGGCCTTTGCGGAGGACATGCTGCTGATTGATCCGTTCACTGAATCGACGGAACTGAGCGATACCCATGAGCATGACGGCAGTGAGGACCTGTTCCGCGCGCTCTGCCTGGGACTGTCAGACTACTTCCGGAAGAGCGGCTTCAGTGATGCCCTGCTGGGTCTGAGCGGCGGGATTGACAGCGCGCTGACGGCCTGCCTTGCCGCTGAAGCACTCGGGGCTGAGCACGTCTGCGGGCTGGCGATGCCCTCGCGCCATACTGCTGGGATCAGCAACACGGATGCGGAACTGCTGGCGCGAAACCTCGGGATGGAGTTCCACGTCTTTCCGATCGAGGAGAGTGTGGCGCTGGCTGAGCAGCGCTTCACGGAACGCATGGGACAGTACAGGAGCGGACTGACGCGGGAGAACCTGCAGGCCCGCGAGCGCGGCAAGATCCTCATGGAAGTTGCCAACGACCGCGGCAGCCTGGTGCTGGCCACCGGCAACAAGACGGAGTACGCCCTCGGCTACAGCACGCTCTACGGCGACATGTGCGGCGCGCTGGCCCCGATCGGGGACCTCTCCAAGCCGCAGGTCTACCAGCTCGCCTGCTGGTACAACGCCTGGCGCGGCAGCGAGATCATTCCGCTGCGCAGCATCGAGCGTGAACCCAGCGCGGAGCTGCGTGAGAACCAGGTGGATCCGTTTGACTACGAGCGCACGGGTCCGCTGGTCGATGAAATCGTTGTCAACCAGCGCAGTCTGGCGGAGCTGCTGGAGCTCGGTTACACACGGGAGGAGGCCGAACAGGCCTTCCGCCTGATCCGCATGAATGAGTACAAGCGCTGGCAGGCCCCGCCGATCCTCAGGGTGACGCGCAAGGCCTTCGGCAGCGGGCGGCGCTTCCCGCTGGTCAACTGGTACGTCGAATAGACGGATGCAAGGAGTGAGTGAATGCTGAAGAAGATCGGTTCGACGATGGCGGCGGGTCTGTTCGCGATCCTGCCGCTGGTGATCACCCTGGCGGTGCTGACCTACCTGTTCAACATGATCTACGGCTGGCTGGGGCCGGAGAGCGCCTTCGGGCGCTTCGTGGGCCGCCACGCCGAGAAGCAGTTCGAGGCCGCACTGCTCTATCTGGCAACGCTCGTGGTGATCCTGCTCATGATCTACGTCGTCGGACTGTTCACACGGGGTGCCGCGGGCAGCCGGCTGGAGGGCATCCGCAGCATCATCGGGCGCTACTTCGCCGGACACGTGACGGGCATGATCAAGAAGGTGCCCTTCATCAATACGGTCTACAACAGCGCTGAGCAGGTGGTGGATCTCTTCCAGAAGAAGGATGAGGACGCCGCCAAGGCCATGAGCAACGTGGTGCTGGCGAAGTATGCCAACATGTGGATCCTCGGGATGCTGGCCAGCAGCAAGCCGGTGATGATCCGCGACAAGCCCTACTACTACATCTACTTCCCGAACACACCGATGCCGGCCACGGGCTTCAGCTACATCATTCCCTGCGAGGACGTGGTCGACATCGACATGACCGTGGAGGAGATGACGCGGATCTACGTCTCCTTCGGCAGCCTGGCACCCGGGATCCATGAGGGCCGCAGGATGATCGACATGGACCCGAGCATGAAGGGCAGCAATTTTGACAGCGCCCGGCGCGGCAGCATGGACAGCCTGAGCACGCCCACGGCAGGCAAGGCCAGTGAAGATCATGCATGATTTTGCCGGGATGCTGTGTTATATTAGTTAGCCCGTTTCCCGGGGGTATAGCTCAGCTGGTAGAGCGCGTCGTTCGCAATGACGAGGCCAGGGGTTCGAATCCCCTTACCTCCATATACCGGGAATAAACAGCCCCTGCCACCGGCGGGGGCTGTTTCGTTTCCGGCCGAAGCCTGCCGGATCTTCCGCAGAAAAAACAAAAGCCCCCATCCCACATGGAGGCTTTCGTCTGAACTGGTTTACATCCCTTACCGGAACAGGTCCGATACCCTTCAGGATGTGCGCCCGGAAGTGAATGTTCATGGAATCACGGAGAATTCCCTCAATTGGAATGATTCTCTGTTCTCGATGGATTCAGCGAGTTACCGTGCCTGCGATTAACATTGTGCGGTGGCTGAGCAGCCGAACAGATATCTGATACCTGCGGAGAGGCATCGCGTCGAGGAGGAGATCCAGCGCAGCCGCTTCATCACGAGCATTGCGCACTGTTCCAACCGGGAGGAGGCGGAGCGCTTCGTGGCAGAGCTGCGCGCGGAGTTCCCGGATGCCACGCATAACTGCTGGGCCTACATCGCCGGTCCTCCCGGCAGCCAGCTGCATATCGGCATGAGCGACGACGGCGAGCCGAAGGGCACGGCCGGGCGGCCGATGCTGACCGTGCTCATGCACTGCAAGGTGGGGGAGATCGCCGCGGTGGTGACGCGCTACTTCGGCGGCACGAAGCTTGGCACCGGCGGGCTGACCCGGGCCTACGGCGGCGGGGTGAAGCTGGCGCTCGAAAGCCTGCCGACCACCGAGAGGATCGACTGGCAGCCGCTGACACTCACGATCGAATACCCGATCCTCGATCAGCTGCGGCTGTTGCTGGCCCCGCATGAGGCCGAGGTCCTGCAGGAGCAGTTCACGGACCGGGTGCGCATTGCACTGCGCCTGCCCCGTGAGCAGATTGATGCGTTCCGGCATGCAGTGACGGAACTCTCGAGTGGCCGTGCTCTGATTGATCTCGGCTAGACGC
>JAWLAZ010000007.1:0-58055 GCA_041395205.1 bacterium | reverse complement strand
CAGATGTGCTGGCCCACGCCCTCGGGCAGCGGGCCGCTGTGGTTGCGGGCCGTCTCGCCGATCAGGATCACGTGGTCGAATTCGCTCAGGTCGAGGTCGTGTACATCCTGGCCGCTGAAGCCCTCGGCACTGCCGCCGGCCTCAGTGATCACCCGCGCGCTGAGCGGCTGCAGCTCGTAGAGCGGCATCACCCCGGCACTCTGCCAAACATGCTCGGGATAGAGTCTGCGCGCCAGCCGCTCCGCAATCGGGCTGCGGCAGGTATTCCCGGTACAGACGAACAGGAAGCGCATGGACTCAGTTATACACCCGAAGCCCAGCGTTTGATTCAATCAGGGGGAGCGCAGGAGGGGAGAAACAAGGAAACTCACCTGCCATAGCCGACCGGGGCCGGCCATAGCAAATGAGTTGTCATTCTGCTTATCGGCGCTTAGGCGGGGGACTTGAGAGATCAGGCCTGCTGGCTCAGGCCGTCGAGGAACTGCTGCACCAGGCCGCGCTCCTCCAGCAGGGCGATGATCCCCTCCACGTCCAGCAGCTCCTGGCTCTCACTGTCATAGCCGGTCTGCTCCAGCCGCAGCTTCGACTGGTCCGGCGGGCTGAGCGGCTCCACCATGAAGTGGTCAGCGAACTCCGTGGAGTGCAGGCCTTCCTCGGGCGTCATCAGGGCCTCACAGAGCTTCTCGCCGGGCAGCAGGCCGATCTCATTGATGGCAATCGCCTGCGGGTCGTGGCCGAAGCGCGGGGCGTAGATCCGGATCAGGGCCGTGACGAGGTCAATGATGCGCATCACCGGCATCTTCAGGATGAAGATCTCGCCGGAGCGCGCGGATAGCGAGGCCTTCAGCGCCAGCTCCACCGCGTCGGGAATGCTCATGAAGAAGCGCCGCATCTGCGGATGCGTGATCGTCACCGGGCCGCCCTGGCGGATCTGCTCGATGAACATCGGGATCGCGCTGCCGCGGCTGGCCAGCACGTTGCCGAAGCGGATCACGCCGAAGCGCGTGCGGCGGTCGCCCTTGTACTGGCTGGCGGAAAGGATCATGCGCTCAGCCAGCAGCTTGGTGGCACCCATGGTGTTCGTGGGGCTGACGGCCTTGTCCGTGCTGATCCCGACGAGCAGTTCCATGTTGTAGTTGAGTGCGGCCTCGACGAGATTCTGCGTGCCGAGCACGTTGGTCTTGACCGCCTCGAAGGGGTTGTACTCGCAGATGGCAACGTGCTTCAGCGCCGAGGCGTGGAACACCACGTCGACACCTTCGCAGGCCCGCATCAGGCGGTCGCGGTCGCGCACGTCGCCGATCAGGTAGCGCAGGTCCCCGCGCTCACCGAGTTCACGGCGCATCGCGTACTGGTTGTATTCGTTGCGGCTCAGCACGCGTACGACGCGCGGTTTGTACTGCAGCACCTGGTTGACGATCTCGCGGCCGATGCTGCCCGTACCTCCGGTGACCAGCACCGTGCGGTTGCCCAGCGCTTCCTCCAGTGTGCGCGGGATGCGCATCGGGTTGAAGCGTTCGCTGGCTGCCTTGTTGGCGGCCTCGACCTCACGGATCCTGTCCTCGGGAAGCATTGCGCCTAGTTTATCGGCTGTTCCACAATTCATCTGCAGGATCAATGCAGGTGTATGGTGAAAAAGCGGCAGTACAGTACTGTCCCCAGGCTGCGCTTCGTGGAAGAATGGACTGCGGGCGACTGGGGCCGGCGATTTCCCGATGGGGGTAATGTCAATGTGTTTCCCGATTGACCTGGAGCTGCCGGCGGGCGCGGATTCGCTGCTGCGTGAAAGCCTGATTGAGGCGGGCCAGGAGCTGCATCGCATCAGCTTCATGCATTCCTCAGGAATGGGCGAGATGCATGGACTGCTCAGGGAGCTGCTGGGCAGCCGCGGCTTCCAGCAGGCGGACTGCCTCTCACTGTTCGAGGAGGATTTTGCGGACTGGACGGTGTATGAGCATCCGCATAGTGACGTACTGGTGATCTTCTCGGAGGACCCCCTGCGTGAGGGGGCATTCCTGCTGATGTCCTGTCCGCATCCGCAGCGGCTGGGGTGATAAAGTAGTGCATCCCACTCAGCCGCCTGGCTGGAGTAAAAAGATGCGCAAGCTGATTCTGGCAATCCTGTTAATGTTGTCACTGGCCTCCTGCCAGAAACCCGGTGTGCCTGTCCCGGCGGACTTCCCGGTTCAGATCACCCTGCCCGCGGGATCCGAAATCGGCAAGAATCCGGGCGGTGATCTGGCGGAGCGTGCCGGTTCTGCCATGAACATGCACGTGGTGACCTTCACCTGCAGTGACGGTGAGGAGAAGGTCAAGGCCCATGTTGCCGCGCAGCTCAGGCAGAAGGGCTTTGAGAAGGTGATGATTCCCGGAATGGGCAATGCCGCGCAGGATGCTTACACCCAGGAGGGCTCTCAGGTGATGGTCAGTATCACGGGAGCCGGCGGTGACATGTACACATTGATGTCGATGGAAGTACCGAAGCTGCCGCACTTCGGTTCCTGAGCGGATGAAGCATCGCGAAACCATCCGGCCTGCTCTGGGCGTCAAGCCCGGTATGCGAGTTCCCTGCATGTTCTGCGCTCTGCTGCTGGCAATGCTGGCCTGCGGCTGCCGTGGCAATTCAGGCGCTGCAGCCGGCCCGCTGCAGTTCCCGGCCAGCTGGCCCGAACCGGCCATGAGCGTGCCTGCAGGGATGGACAGCGCGGAGCTGTTCGCCTCGCTTGGTTATGACAGTGACGACGGGCGGACAGTGCAGGGCAAGCCGGCCGTGGGCGACTTCGACGGCGAACTCTGGGCGGTGGGCTTCGCCACTGATGACGGCTTCTCCGAGGTGCTGCAGCACTGGGAGGCGGACCTGAAGGCCGCTGGCTATTCCGTGGTCGAGAATGACGTGGAGAGTGCCTCCACCCGCGCCCTGGCCCGGCAGTATGTCAGCGCGGACCGGCGCATGATCATCGTGATCGTCAAGAGTGAGGATCGCAGCCGCGAGAGCGGGCGCACGCGCGGCGTTGTCAAGTTAAGCGTCTGCTCCGAGGACATCCCGCTCGACGGCATGCTGCGCCGGCTCTGAGCCAGACTCCTCCTCGGGCATGTGAAAGTCGCCAGGCTTCAGCGCTGCTCCACTGCGCACGGACAGCCTGAGCTCGCGGCCCAGCAGCGCCATCGCCTCCCGCGGTGAGATCCCGTTGCCGGGGCGCAGGAACTGCAGGTCTTCCTCGCAGAGCACATGCCCGGCTCCGAGGTCACAGGCGTAGAAGGCACTGCGCCGTGCAATCGCCGCAATCCCTTCCTCGCTGTCCTGCATCTGCTTGACGCGGCGGCCCATCGCCTGCTCTATGGCACGGATGCCCTGCACCAGCTCAATGAGCTCCTGCGGGTCACAGGACCCCGGGATGTCCGGGCCATCCACATGCTTGTCGAGGCAGAAGTGCTTCTCGATCACACAGGCCCCCATCCCCACGGCAGCGAAGCAGCACCAGTTGCCGATGCTGTGATCCGAGAAGCCGACATCACAACCGACCTCTTCAGCGATTGCCAGCATGCTGCGCAGGCTGACATGCGGGTAGGGAGTCGGATACTGCGTGGTGCACTGCAGCATCACGACCTGCGGGCAGCCATGCTCGACCGCGGTTTCATAGGCGCGCCAGACCTCATCCATGCTGCCCATCCCCGTGCTGATGTACATCGGCTTGCGGCGCGTGGCCACGGCGGCGATGAAGGGCAGGTTCGTCAGATCGCAGCTGGCGATCTTGTAGGCCGGGACATGCAGTTCCTCCAGCAGTGCAAGCATCTGCGTGTCAAAAGGCGTGGAGAGAAAGTCGATGTCATGTTCACGGCAGAGTGCGCTGAGCTGTGCATGCTCCTCGCGTCCGAGTTCGAAACGTGAGAAGAAGGCATGCTGGTCCGCCGCCAGGCTGCCATGCGCCAGGCCCGAGGCGGTGAAGCTCTGGAACTTGACGGCATCGGCCCCCGCCGCAGCCGCCACGCGCACCATCTCCGCCGCGACCTGCATGTCCCCGCCGTGGTTGATGCCGGCCTCCGCGATCACGTATACCGGTCTGTGGTTGTCAAGTACCATGCTGCCTCCGCGCTGCATGGCGATTATATCGGCGCGATGCGGGGCGGGGAAGCATTAACGGGCAGTCAAATCGCGGTTGAAAGAGCATGAATGTACTTCCATTCGATTTGAAGGCTGGTTATATTCTGCGCAGCGGAGATTCCATTCAAAGGAAACCCGGCCCCGGAAAGGAGGGGCCGGTGGGGAGAAATATGCTGGATGCACTGCACAGGGACGTGACCTTGGCCACCCTCGAATACGGCATGCGCGGCCAGGCCCAGCGTGAGAACGCGATCGCCGTGAACGTCGACAACGCCAACACGCCGCACTACAAGCGCCTGGAGGTGGACTTCCTCAGCGGGCTGAAGGAGGCGCTGGCTTCCGGTGGCGACCGCACGCAGCTCAGTGATGCGGTCCGTTCCGGCAGCACGCGGGAGTACGTGATCGAGGACGAGAGCTTCAACAACGACGAGAACAGCGTCGACATCGCCGCCGAGATGGGCCTGCTGGCCCGCAACAGCGTGGACCGCGCGACCAGCTACTCGCTGATGCAGAAGAAGCTGCGCACCTACAAGATGGTCATGCGGGACGGGAGGTAAGCCATGAACGGACTGAACGCCCTTGACGCCGCAGCGAGCGGCATGAGTGCCAACCGCACCTGGCTCGACATCATCGCCGCCAACATGGCCAATGCCCAGACGAGCGTTGATCCCGGCGAGGACGGCTACCGCGCCGTGCGCCCGATCTTCCAGGCGATGATCGACGAGGAAATGCAGGTGCGCGGCGTGACCATCGACCGCTTCGAGGACAGCCAGGAGGAATGCCGCCAGGAGTACCTGCCCGGCCACCGCCAGGCTGACGAGCGCGGCATGGTGACCTTTTCCAACGTGAACGTGATGCATGAAATGGCGGACATGCTCGTGGCCCAGCGTGCCTTCGAGGCCAATGCCACGGTCTTCGAGTCCGCCAAGGACGGCGCGATGCGCCTGGTACAGCTGCTGCAGGCCTGAGGGTCTGATCTGGCAACGGGGAGAATGGCATGAATGAACTGATCACCTGGCAGAGAGCAGGCAACACCCTGAAGCAGGCGAAGACCGTCACGGCGCCTGTCGCCGAGGGCGGAGCGGACTTCGGCGCCACCATGAAGCAGCATCTGCAGGAACTGCGGGATGTCTACAACATGTCGGAAGGCGCACAGCGCCAGTGGCAGCTCGGCGAGCTGGACACACAGACCGCGGTGATGCTCGTCAACAAGGCGGACCTCGCCCTGACCTACACCATGGAACTGCGCAACAAGCTGCTGGAGGCCTACCAGGAGCTGAGCCGGATGCAGGTCTGATGAGCCGGCCGCGGGCTGCGGCATGGCAGGCGGCAATGGCCGCCGAGGCACGGGAGATAAGGCGGAAGAGCAATGGAAAACGTGATGAAGATGCTGAGGGACTTCCTCGGCAGGATGACACCCACACAACGGATCGTACTCGGCGTGGTGCCGCTGCTGGTGCTGATCGGTGCCGCGGTACTGATCTACCGCGTGGTCGGCACGCCCCGGCAGAGCTTCCTCCTGTTCGCGGATGCGGACCAGGCGGAGGCCGTGGAGGTGATGCAGTCGCTGGATGCCGACGGCGTGGAGTACATCGTCAGGCAGGACGGCGAGGAGATGCAGAGCTCCATCTATGTCTATGTTGACGACATCGCCAAGGTCGACATGATGCGCATGCGCTACCACAACATGCTGCCCCACGGCTATGACCTGTTCGACAAGAACAGCATGGGGCGCACGGACCGCATGCTCGAGATTGACATCCAGCGCGCGATGATCGGCGAGCTGGAGCGCACGCTCTCGGTGATCAGCGGGGTGCAGAAGGCCCAGGTCACGATCGACCGCGAGGGCGGCACGAGCTTCCTCGACTACTCCGAATCAACCGCGGCGATCAACCTCGTGATGCGCCCCGGGGCCACGCTCGGCCGGGACCAGATCCAGGGCATCGCCGACTTCGTGCAGAGCGCCGTGCTGCACCTGCCGCGCGAGAACATCACGATCATCGACCAGAACGGCCTGAACCTGCTAGACAAGTATGACAACTCCATCGGCAACGAGACCGAGCTGGTGCGCGAGCAGCAGAACCTCGCGCATCGCATCGAGCGCAACAAGGAAGATAAGCTGGAGGACCACCTGCAGGGCATCTACGGCCGCAATGTCAGTGCCTCCGTCAGCGTGGAACTGGACTTCGACAAACTGAGCGAGGCGGAGACCAAGTACGCCACGCCGCTGGAGGGTTCCGAGGAGGGCCTGGTGCTCGACACCAATGAGGAGCGCAACTTCGAGCGCGGCATCAACCTCAAGCCGGAAGGTGCGCCGGGCGTGGAAGGCAATGCACCGGGCTACCCCAACTACAACGCCCAGGCTGACGGCATTGAGAAGCGCAATGACTCCATCGTACAGAACTATGCAATCAACAAGCTGGACCGCGACTTCAGCGTGGCCCAGGGCGGGATCCGCCGCATGACGGCCTCGGTGACGATCAACATGGATGCCAAGGACTGGAGCATGGAGCAGGAGGATGAGATCCGCCAGCTCGTGGCCGGAGTGATCGGCGCGGACTTCAGCCGTGGCGACACCATCTCGATCACCGCGATCAACCGCGGCGTGTTCTCCGAGAGCAACATGAGCGCGCAGGTTGCCAGCAGCCGCCGCAGCCAGGCCACGAACCGCATCATCGGCTGGCTGATCGCCGTGCTGATGCTTGGGCTGATGTTCAGCATGGTGCGCGGCCTGGTGACGAACTACCTGCCGCAGGACCCGGGCATGCTGCTGGCCACCGACCCGCAGTCCGCCGATGGCGGCGGCGGTGCCGGTGGCGGCATGGGCGGCGGGGGCCGTGATGACTACGTGCTGCGCAAGCTCGATGAGCTGGACAGCAACAAGCAGTCGCTGATGCGTGAGGAGATCGGACGCATGATCGAGCACAATCCCGACCAGGTGGTGGCGCTGATCCGCACCTGGATCATGGAGGACTGAGGACCGCCATGCCCACTGACAGGACAATATCCGTCTCGGAACTGAACGGCAAGCAGAAGGTCGCCATTCTCGTGATCGCACTCGGCCAGGAGCACAGCGTCAAGCTGCTGCGCCTGCTGAGTGAGGAGGAGATCGAGGAGATCACGCTGGAGATTGCCAACTTCAAGAAGATCAATGCCGACCTGCAGGAGGAGATCCTGCAGGAGTTCTACAACCTCGCCGTCGCCCAGGAGTACATCATGTCCGGCGGCGTGGACTATGCGCGCACGATCCTCAACGACGCCGTCGGCAGCAGCAAGGCGGATGAGATCATCGGCCGGCTCTCGAGCTTCCTGCGTGTCTCGCCCTTCGACTTCCTCAAGCACACCGACCCCAAGCAGCTGCTGACCTTCATCTCCAATGAGCACCCGCAGACGATCGCGCTGATCCTCTCCTATCTGGATCCGGGCGACGCCGCACCTGTGCTGGGCGGACTTGCGCCGGAAGTGCAGGTCGACGTGGCGCGGCGGCTTGCCAACATGGACCGCTGCAGCCCGGAGGTGATCCGCGAGGTGGAACGCATCCTCGAGCAGAAGATCAGTTCGGTGATGACGACGGACATCCAGCAGACCGGCGGTGTGAAGGTGCTGGTCGAGGTCCTGAACCTCGTGGACCGCACCACCGAGAAGGCGATCATGGAAAGCCTCGAGGACAGCGAGCCGGAGCTGGCGGATGAGGTCAAGCGCCTGATGTTCGTGTTCGAGGACATCAAGATGCTGGACGACCGCGCCATCCAGGCGGTGCTCGGCCAGACCGACAAGAAGGACCTGGCGCTGTCACTGAAGAGCGTGGCCGAGGACGTGCGCTCCAAGTGCCTGAAGAACATGTCACAGCGCGCGGCCCAGAGCCTCGTCGAGGAAATGGATTTCATGGGGCCGGTGCGCCTCAAGGACGTGGAGGACGCGCAGCAGCGCATCGTGGCCGTGATCAGACGCCTGGAGGAATCCGGCGAGATCATCATCGACCGCGGTGGCGACAACGCGATGATCTGATGAAGCATTCCGGCAATCACACGGCGGAGGCGGCCTGATGGACAGCCTGCACAGGGAACAGCTTGAACGCAATGTGCTGAAGGGCGAGCAGCTGCGCAAGGGCACGCCGCACGTGATCACCACGCGCCAGGGTGAGGGCCTGCAGCGCACCGAGGCGGACGAACTGCGCCTCAAGTTCGAGCAGCCGCTGCGCGAGCAGCGCGAGGATGAGCAGGCCCGTGAGCTGCTCAGCCAGGCCGAGGCCCAGGCCACGGAACTGATGGAGCTGGCCCGCCGCGATGCCCAGCGCATCCTCGATGAGGCGCGGGAGCAGGCGGAGGCGCTGCGCGCCCGGAGCGAGGCGGAAGCCGAGGCAAGGCTGGCGCAGCTGGAACCGCAGCTGCGCAGCACGATTGACAACGAATACCGTGAGCGGCATACTGCGGGGCTGAAGGCCCTCGCGGATGCTGCCAGTGCACTGGAGAACGGCCGCAGCGAGATGCTGGCCGCCCTGGAGCTGCCGGCCTTCGAGCTGGTGCTGCAGATTGCCAGACGCCTGCTGCAGTCCGAGCTGGAGCGCAGCCCGCAGTATGTGCTTGGCCTGATCAGGAGCGGGCTGGGCCTGCTTGGCGAAGGCCGGCCGATCAGCCTGCGGCTCAATCCCGCGCTCGTCCACACCGTCAGCGAGGACCCGCGTCTGGCAACACTGCTCAGTGCCGGCAACAGCCGCACCCCGCTGATCCTCGAGCCGGACCCGCAGCTGGCGGCCCAGGCCTTCCAGCTCGTGACCGACAGCGGCGAGGTGGCCTTTGACATTGACGACAGTCTGCAGCGCCTCGACGAACTGCTGGCACGCCAGCTCTTTCCCGGCGTGAAGGTCGGACCACCGGCCCCTTCAGAGGAGGCCGGCAATGGCTGATGCCTCGCTCTACGCCAGTGCGGTATCCCTCACCGCGGGGATCGAGACCCTGCAGCGCCGCGGCGTTGTCAGGCGCGTGACCGGAGCGCTGGTTGAGGTCTCCTGCCCGCCGGTGTTCATCGGTGAGATCTGCCACCTGCACAACCCGCGCCTGGCCCAGCCCCTGCCCTGCGAGGTGATCGGTGTGCGTGACAACCTCGCGATGCTGATGCCCTACGACTACTCCACTGACATCAGTGTCGGCACGGTGGTCGTGCCCAGCGGGCGCGGCTTCGAGCTGCCCGTGCACAGCGGCTGGCTGGGACGCGTGGTGGACGGACTGGGCCGCCCGATCGACGGCAGGGGCCCGCTCCCGCAGGGGGCTGGCCAGAATGTCAACCGGCCCGCACCCTCGCCGCTGAGCCGTCCGCGCATTGCGGAACCGCTCTCCAGCGGGATCCGCAGCATCGACTGCTTCACGACCTGGGGCAAGGGCCAGCGCCTCGGTGTGATGGCCGGCAGCGGCGTCGGCAAGAGCACGCTGTTCGGGATGATCGCCCGCAGCGCCGACACCGATGTCAACGTGATCGGGCTGATCGGCGAGCGCGGCCGCGAGGTCAAGGAATTCATCGAGCGCGACCTCGGCGAGGAAGGCCTCAGGCGCAGCGTGATCGTGGCCGTGCCCAGCAATGAAAGCCCGCTGATGCGGCTCAAGGGCAGCCAGGTGACGATGTGCATCGCGGAGTACTTCCGCGACCAGGGCCGCGACGTACTGCTGATGATGGACAGCCTGACGCGCTTCGCCTACGCCCAGCGCGAACTGAGCCTGAGCCTCGGGGAACCGCCGACCACGCGCGGCTACACCCCGAGCGTCTATGCCGAGATCCCGCGGCTCTGCGAGCGCGCCGGGATTGATGAGAACGGCTCGATCACAGCGCTGTTCACGGTGCTCGTGGAGGGTGACGACCAGAATGAGCCGGTTGCCGACATCGTGCGCAGTGTGCTGGACGGACATATCGTGCTCAGCCGCAAGCTGGCACACCAGGGTCACTACCCGCCCGTGGACGTCCTGGAGAGCGTCAGCCGCGTGATGACCGATGTCGTTGACGACGAACTGCTGCAGGCCGCGGCCTGGGCCCGGCAGGTGCTGGCAGTGCACCGCGAGGCCGAGGACCTGATCAATATCGGGGCCTACAAGACCGGCAACAGCCCGCGGATTGACAACGCCCTGCGCAACATCGAGCCGCTGCGGGAATTCCTGCGCCAGGACCTGCGCGAAAGCAGCAGCTTCGCTGAGGCCAAATCCCGGTTAATCGCCCTGGCGGCGGCGGGCCGCCAGCTGTAGAATCTGCCATGGCGCAAAAAAGCGCCGGAGCTGAAATGAAGAAGTTCCGTTACAGATTTGCCAGTCTCGAGAACGTGCGCGGGCTGGAACTTGACAACCTGCGCATGGAGCTGCGCGGCGCGCAGCAGAAGCTGGAGGAAGCCCTGGAGCAGCAGCAGAACATGCTCGGGGAGCTAGAGCAGTCCTACGACGAGATCGCGCGCCTGCGGGCCAGCCGCGGGGTGGCACTACTGCAGGAGAGTCTCGGCAGCTACACCGCGCTGCTGAAGCGGCGGCTGCAGGACCAGGCCGGCCTGATCGAGAAGCGCCGCAATGAACTGGAACAGGTGCAGCAACTCGTCAGCGAGAAGCACCAGGAAACTCGCGTGCTGGAGAAGCACCGTGAGCGGCAGTTCGGGGCATATCTGCAGGAGATGGAGCGCGACATGCAGCGCGAGCTGGATGAAACGGCAGGCAATGGCAGCCGTGGTTCGGACTGAGTCTCAATTCAGTTTTCGGTCATGCAATCCCCGGCATTGCAGATCAGCCATATCCTTCTGCGGGTAATCAGTTATGTGGTCAGCTTATCTGGCCGCCATACACTGAGATCAATCCGACCGGGAAATGAAATGGATGAAAGAGCTGAAACGCTGGAGGAAGCCCAGCAGCTGATCGAGGAACTCAAGGACGACCTGCGCGAGATCTACCAGTTCTATCATGGCGACCCCCCGCAGCTGCAGAAGATTTTCGACCGCTGGTTCCCGGAGGGACAGTCCTCTTCCTACCCCTTCGGCTGAAGTCTGCCGCCGCGTCGCAGCCCCTGACAGAACATCCCCGCCGCCAATGGTGTCCTTCTCGTTATGCCAGCAGCAGGCCAGTGGTCCAGCCCAAGCCATATAATCACGGCGGGAACCGGCCGCGCACATGCTGGTCAGACTTCCCGGGGATCATCATGAAAATCAGTCTTTCCAGAATGTTGCTGCCACTGGGCCTGCTCCTTGTGAGCCTGGCCGGTCCGGCCCTGGCCCAGCAGGACTTCCTGCCGGACGATGCCGGCAGCGTGGGCATGATCAAGGGCACGGAAATGATGAAGAGCGAATTCCGGGCCCGGGCCTACACCCAGATGCTGGCCGCTGCGCTCTGCGCGCATGCCTACTATCTGGAATACAACGAGCTGCCGGAGGACTTCTATCAGCTCTACAACTCCGGCGCCTGGAACCTTGACCTGCAGAACATCTTCAGCGGCCGGGCGATTGACGCCGTCTACTACGATCCTGAAAGCGTCGGCAAGACCAACATCCCGAGCCCCGGCCTGATGGCGGAACTGCGCCCGCTGGACACCAGCCCGCCTCTCATGCCACCCAGCGGCCCCGGCAATGCCGACAATCCCGTGCTGCAGCCGATGTCGATGAGCAACAATCCGCTGCGTGTGGACCCCAGCGACGTCCCCGCTCCCAGTCCGGGGGACCTGCTCTACTACACCAACGGGCGGATGCTGCAGCTCGTGATCTTCGCCCCGGACGGCACCTTCGTGGAGTATGTGCAGAGTTCTCCCGACCAGCGCTGGCTGAGCATCATGAGCGTGGATTCCAATGACTATGAGTGGCCCTTCGACGTCTACACCGCTGAGGTGCTGCTGTTCGCCGAGGAGCTGCTGCCGCAGTACTACAACCTCTACAAGTACATGTCCGACCAGGGGGACATCCCGCGGCACCAGTTTGCTTCATTCGATGCGCAGCAGCGCATCGACATGGCGGCTGAGCTGGGCATCACGATCTGGAACCCCTATTCCAAGCGCCCGATCACGGCCAGTGAGGTAGCCTCACGCGGCGACTTCCTGATGCTGGCCGGTGCGCCGCCCACGCCGCTTTTGATCACCATTGAAGGTGATCGCGAATTCAGCCTGGCGGACGCCATAGACACCGTCGGCAATGCCCCCGGCAGCAGCAACCCGATCTTCGGCGTGCCCGGTGCCAGCAAGGACAGGGAAGAGAAGCCGAAGCGCAGGAGCAAGCACGGCTCATTCGGCAGCCGCTGATATTCGGCGAGTAAGATAATGCCCTGCACAGGCGGATAGGCTATCCGCAGGGAGCTTTATGAGCGATACACAGGGCAACACTCCATCAAAGGCCGGCAGCAAGACGCTGCAGGTGCTTGACGCCATCCGCAGCATCGAGCTGGACGGCACTGACCGCGACATGGTCGCGCTCGGGATGTTCAAGGACCTGCGCATCCGCGAGGGCGTGGTCGAGTTCACGCTGGTGATTCCGCCGGGCTACAGCTTCGTCCCCGAGGAGATGGAGGAGGCGATCGCCGAGCGCTTCAATGAGCTGGGCTGGGTCACGGAAATGGCGATGTCCGTGCGCGATGAGTCGAAGACCACCGCACAGATTCCCCAGGGAGCCGGTGCTGCGCCGCCTCCTCCGCCCCAGTCGCAGGCTGCCGATGGCCATCGCCCGCTCAATGTCGGCGGGGAACCCGTCGCGGATGGCGAGAACCCGGTCCCGGGAGTGAAGCATGTGATCGCCGTCGGCTCCGGCAAGGGCGGTGTCGGCAAGAGCACGGTCAGTGTCAACCTGGCCCTGGCCCTGGCGGACATCGGTTACAAGGTAGGCCTGCTGGACGTGGATGTCTACGGCCCCTCGATCCCGCTGATGATGGGCGTGGACGGCCATCCGCTGATCAACGCGAAGCAGAAGCTCGTCCCCAATGAGAAGCACAATCTGAAGATCATGAGCATGGGCTTCCTGCTGAAGCCCAACCAGGCGGTGGTCTGGCGCGGGCCGATGGTGCACGGCGTCGTCAAGCAGTTCCTGCAGGACGTGGACTGGGGCGAGTTGGACTTCCTGATCGTCGACCTGCCGCCGGGCACCGGTGACGCCCCACTGTCACTGACGCAGTCCCTGCCGCTGAGCGCCACGGTGCTGGTCACCACCCCGCAGGAAGTGGCCGCCAGCGTGGCCGCCAAGGCTATGACGATGTTCGAGCGCATGGGGATCCGCACCCTCGGCGTGATCGAGAACATGAGCTACTTCGTCTGCCCCAGCTGCGAAACCTCCACGGACATCTTCGACCGCGGCGGCGGCAAGCTGCTGGCCAGTGATGCCGGCGTGCCCTTCCTCGGGGAGATCCCACTGGACATGCGCATGCGCAAGGGCAGTGATGTGGGTGAGCCGCTGATGGCGCAGTTCCCGGACAGCGAACTGGCGGAACGCTTCCGTGAGATCGCACGCCGCCTGGCGGGCGTGCTGGGCGCTGTGCATGAGACGGGCCAGGGCGGCAACGGCTAGGCAGGTACTGACCCTCCGCAGCCCGCTTGAGGCCATTTGCAGAGATGGCCACCAGCAGGCAACATGCCTGCCAGCACATCTGGTTCAGCTGAACCGGATGTATGTTTCCGCCTGGTAGCTGCCATCCTCCCGCTCCTGCATGTGGATGGTGATGTCGCAGCGCGAGACATCGTAATCCGGCACGGCAATCGGGACCTTCAGATAAGCCCGGTAAGGACTGCCTGCGGGCAGGACTTCTCCGCTGTCAACATCACTTCCCGGAGCAAAGCGGATCTGAAGCATGGCTATGTTACCGGGACTCAGTTCGCTGATCAGCCATTCGGAATCTGAAAGCGGCAGGATCCTGCCGATCCAGGCCCAGCTCGGGTCATCGTCCGGGAAGATCAGTCTGCCTCCCTGCTTAAGTTCAAGGAGTGTCATTTCAACCAGATCCGGGTCCACTCCGGAAACTGTGGACATGCTGCGTAGCGGTATCCCGGTGATTTCCACAGCCACCCGCAGATCAACCCTGCTCACCGGCCGGCTTGAATCCCCGGCTGGCTGTGGAACATCCGGCTGCTGTCCGCCCCCCTGGCAGGCATTGCAGAAGGCCAGCGCCAGAAGCGCTGCCAATATGCTGGTTGTCAATCTCATTGAGTACTCCCTTTGTCACTGTTGCCAGGGACGGACGCGGGCCGTCTGCTGCAGTCCTGCAGCAGGCTGCAGAGGGACAGTATCCCTCGTTCGATTTCCGCCGGTTCATTGCGGCTGAAGGAAAGCCGCAGTGCATTGCCGTCAAGTCGCGAGACGCTGCAGTAGCTGCCAGGCAGGAACTCCACGCCCCGCTGCCTGGCAAGTGGCAGCAGCCTGCCGGACTTCCAGCCCGCCGGCAGCTGTAGCCAGACACTGAGCCCACCCTGCGGTTTCCGGAATCTGCAGCTTGCCGGCAGGTGCTGTTCCAGCAGACTGCACATCAGGTCTCGCCGCCGGCGATAGCTGCGGATCACACTGCGCAGATGCCGTTCATAGTAGCCCCGCAGAATGAATTCATGCAGCAGGGCCTGCAGGAATATGTTGTCAACCCTGTCCGTGCCTTTCTTGGCAACCAGCAGGCTGACCGCCAGATCCGCCGGACAGGTGATCCAGCCGATGCGCAGACCGGGCAGGAAGGACTTGCTGTAACTCCCGACATGGATCACATGCCCGCCACCGTCCAGCGCCTTGAGCGGAGGCAGACGCACGCCGTCATATCTGAGCTCGCTGCCCCAGTCATCCTCGATCAGCGCTACTGCAAATTCCTGTGCCAGAGCAAGCAGCTCGCGCCGGCGGCCATCACTCATGCAGATGCCCGTCGGATTCTGGAAGTCAGGAGTACAGATGACCACTGCAACATCACCGCGTTCCAGCTCGCGTCGCAATGCCTCCGGGTCAATGCCCTCATCGTCCAGCGGGATGCCCGTGTGTGCTATTCGTTCGCTGTGCAGCAGGTTGATCACTGCGGAGTATCCCGGATCCTCCACCAGCACCCGCCGTCCGTCCCGTACCAGATGATGCAACAGAATGGACAGTGCCCGCTGGAAACCGCCTGTAATGATGATCTCGTTTTCACCGACAGCCATCGGGACCCCGCGCAGCGCCATCTGCCGTTCCAGGTGTTCCACCAGTGGTTGATGGCCCTGCACATGGCCATACTCAAAGAACAGCTCCTGCGGATTCCAGAGCATGTTGCTCACGACTTTCTTGACCCGGTCAAACGGATAGAGTGCAGGATCAGGGCTGGCCTTGGCAAGATTCACGAGTCCCTTGAGCCTTGGAGGGGGAGGATGGATGAAGTCATCAGCCGCAAGGTCCAGGGCACTCCAGTCCATTCTTGGCGCGGTGCTGTCTGCCAGTAGTTCGCTGGCCGTACGCAGATTCATGCCGAGCACCACATCCGGCTGTTGGCATACGAATGTGCCACTGCCGCGCCTGGTGATCAGCAGATTGTCAGCAATCAGCAGGTTGCAGGCTGCATGCACGGTATTCAGGGAAACTCCGAGCTGAGCAGCCAGTTCGCGCATTCCCGGCAGCTTGCAGCCGGGTTCCAGCAGCCCATCGCGGATCATCTGCCTGAGCTGCAGCGCCAGTTGCTCATACACCGGCTGCGACGATTCAGGCCTGATCTGCAGTTGGAACATGTAGTGCCAGTATCCCAGAGTATGAAGGAACAGCACAAGAGACAATTGCCCGGTGTTTCCACCGAACAATCAAACAAATCCATGCGGACGACTATCCTGTTCGATGGAATCCCCATGTCATTGACACTTTCCATTTATTCCTTCTCCGGTTAGGCTGTGACCGTAGTCCGGGGGTTCAGGAGCAGTGATATGAGTAGGTACAGTCAGGCAGTCTGCACATTCATGCTGGCAGTTCAGGTGGGATTGCTGGGGGCGTGCGCCCAGACGCATCCGCTGCCTCCGGGAGGCAATGGTCAGGGTCTTCTCCCACCGGTATCCGGTAATCCTGCAGTCCAGCCAGAGCCGCAGCTGCCAGCTGAGCCCGAGCCTGATCCTCCTGTTGCAGAACAGCCTCCGGTTCCACCTCCGATCATTCTTGATCCGTTTCCTGATCCAACGACACTTCCACCGGATCCGGATCCCGCAGCCTTCCCCAGCGGGGACTATCAGTTCAGTGTGACCGTATATGAGGAAAGCTACCGCTATGGCGGCAGTGCCGAAGGATATTCGGTACGCTGGTCAGCATACGAGGGGGAACGCTGGTGGAACCTGACTGGCTCCGCTGACATTCCGCTGATGGAGGTGGAAGTCGTCGCTGAGCAGGCCGAGGGAATCCGCATGGCGTTCATTGATCTGGGTTTTGACAACGAGCGGCTCGAGCTTGACTATGCCACGACGCCTGAGACTTTCGGCATGCAGCGGCTCAGCAGTCCGGCTGGGCACATGACTGAGCAGCCGGATGATCCGGTTTCCGCCGGTTTCGTCAGCCTGATGCTGCGTCCGCAGGAACAGACGGGGCTGAGCGGAGATGAAGTGGTGGTAGCCCTGTACTACTTCAGGGAGGGGAAACCGGGTTCCTTCAAGAACGCTGCACCACGGGTTGCCAACCTGCAGGACTGCAGGGCGGTGCTGAGGCAGGACACTGCGGCGGGGAGCATAGGCTGGAATCACTCACTTGTCGGGGACTTTGATCAGAATGGCGTGGTGAATATGTTCGACTGGAGCGAACTCGCCTACTTCTGGGGTGACAGTGACGATGATCCGGATTCCCTCGTGGGCTGGATTGCCGGCGCTCCTTCGATGACGATCGGCTCGAATTTCATAGGGCCGCTGCTGGGCCACTACCGGCTTGCGCTCGACGGATACAACGTGTATTCCGGCAGCATGGCGGATTTCCCGGACAATGGCAATCTGCTTGGCAGTGTGGCAATCACGGAGGCCACGGGCGAACCCAATGTTGACCGGCTGCACTACAGTTTCACACCCGGCGATCCACCAATAGCCGGCTCAGTATTCTGGGTCAGGCCCTACCTCGGAAATCAGGAAGGCATTGAAAGTCATCCCCTGGAGATAGCTGAGCTGCAGTAGCCCGGCATTCAGCAGAATGAACATTGCGCCGCCCTTACCAGGGGAAATGCATGCGAGCGGATGGGCCTGGGATGAACCTCGAGAATTTGCAGTTCTCGCTTCATCAGTTAACATATAACCAGATGGTTATAAATCAACAGGAGCTTGACCGCGTATTCGCCGCACTGTCTGATGCCACACGGCGCGACATGCTGGCCCAGCTCTCGGCCGGTGAACGCAATATCGGCAGCCTCGCGGAGCGCTACCGGATTTCGCAGCCCGCGGTTTCCAAGCATGTGCGCGTACTGGAGCGGGCGGGACTGGTGACCAGCTACCGGCGCGGCCGCCAGAGCTTCCTGCGTGTCAACACGGAGCCGATGGATCAGGCCCGCGGCTGGATCAGTTACTACACGCAGTTCTGGAAGCGCCAGTTCAATGCTGTTGATGAATACCTCAGGCGTGGTGAAACAGGAGAACGGGAAGATGGAACCTGAAGTGATTTACAGCAACGGCACACTCACGGCCCGGGCGGTCTACGCCGCTCCGCGAGAGCGGGTCTTCGATGCCTGGGTGGAAACCAGCCAGGTGCAGCAATGGTGGGGCTGCAGTGACACCACGAAGGTGGAATCAGAGATAGAGCCGCGGGTGGGAGGCAAGTACTGCCACCGGATGCAGCTCGGTGAGAAGGGCCAGACCTACCAGGACAGCTTCTTCACCGAGTATGAACGCCCGCGCGTGATCGCCTTCAGGGCCAATGCTCCAGGTCAGGACGTGCCGATGGAAGTCCGGGTGACCTTCGAGGAAGTGGCAGGCGGAACGCTTGTGCAGCTTGTACACAGCGGCCTGCGCGATGAGATTGCCGTATTCGTACGTCCGGGCTGGACGGCGGCGCTGGGGAAGCTCGCGGGCTTCCTCTCGAGCAGCCTGGCTGGCAGCGGCGCCTAGCGCAGCCTACTTCTTCTTCTGCAGATCCTGTTCCAGGCGGTCGGTGAGCTTCTCCTTGGTGAGTGCTCCAATGAAGCGGTCCACCACCCGGCCATTGCGGAAGAACAGGTAGGTCGGCAGCGAGAGGATGCCGTAGTGGTTGAGCGAATTGCGTGAGCTGTCGGCATCCACAAGCGCGATCTGCACCACGCTGTCATACTGCCGCGCCAGTTCCTCAAGCACCGGGAACATCGTGCGCGAGGGCTTGGACCAGGCGGCGGTGAAGGCCACGAGCGCAGGGGTACGCGCCTTCTGGATGAAGTCCGGCATGCTGCGGTCGTTGAGCTCAGTCAGTTTCATGGAAAGGAGAACGTGCCCCCGGAGTACCGTTGTACCACTCGCGAAGAGAACCTTCGCATAGGTGGGAAGCTCGCTGAGCGCTGGGGTTACAGCCTCTGGACTCTGCCTCCCGGTAGAGACTTACGGTTCGACGCAATATGGCCTTGTCGCATACTCGAGGGACACGTACAAGCATTTTACCCGAGGATGCGGCCAGCTGCCCCGGGCCGGTCGCTCCCCGGCCGGTAAAGCTTCGCTGAAGTCCGGGGATCAGTCCTCGTGGTCCTGATCCTCTTCCCCGCGGCAATCCTCCGCATCCCAGTCACGGTCATCTTCATCATCTTCCGGATAGTCACCTGGCCCAGGCTTCGGGGCATAGCCCGCCAGCACCTCAGGATCCACTAGCAGGCTGCCCTGCTGCCGGTAGAAGGCCAGGCCGCTGAGCAGGTACTCACAGAGGAAGGCCGACTCCATCCGCCAGGCATTGCAGATCTGCACCCACAGTGAGATCAGGCAGACCAGCAGCCCGGCCAGCAGGGCGCTGGCAATCAGATCCGGGAAGTTGGCATAGAGGAAGTAGAGCAGGAACAATGCCAGGCTGAGCGGCCGGCCGTACATGTAGAGCAGACGGAAGGACTCCGGCAGTTTCTCCATGCTCTGCGCCCGCTCATGGTTGACGGCGAGGTGCGGCAGCATCAGCAGCTCGTGGTACTCGTCCACGGGCTTCGGCATCCCGCTCAACCAGCGCCAGAGCGGCTCGGTGTTGCGGTGGACAATCTCATGGGGCAGGCCCCCGGCGATGATCAGCTCCATCTGGCCGTCACCGAAATCCCGCTGCAGACCTTCCAGATATGATTCAGGCTGACTCACCCGCAACTGCATCCGGCGGCGGCGCTCCGCACTGCGGCCGGCCTGGGTCAGCACCAGGAACAGCGCTGCCAGCATCAGCAGGATCACCACGAGCCAGGCCCCGGGTTCCTGCAAACGGGTCTGCCAGGCATCGTAGCCGAGAATGATGGCAATCACCCAGCACAGCACCAGCACGGCTGCGTAGGAGACGAAGTCCACCGCCCGCAGGGCGAACTGCCCGCCCTCGGCCTCGCGCTGCAGGCGCAGCGCGGCCTGCTCCAGCCGCCCGATCCGCGCGAGCAGGGCCTGGCCCTCCGGCAGCGGCGGAATGCTGTCCAGCACCTGGCGGATGTCCGAGGGTATGAAGCGGATTTCCGATTTCTCCGTCATGTTGCTTCTCCTCCGCCCACGGGCAGCAGGCGTTCCTCCAGCACGTCGAGCATTGCCAGCGCGGCAGCGCGGTGCCTGAGCAGTACATATGAGGATACATAACTCAGCGCCAGCCCCAGCGGGATGATTGCCAGCATCCAGAGCCAGTACTCATACATCCCGTCATAATCCGGCGGCAGGGCATATCGCCCAGGGTCGGCGAGGATGTGCACGGTCTGCAGCAGGCACAGCAGGTACAGCGGGCTGAGACGCATGCTCCAGTCCCAGCGGATGCTGCTGCCCTCGCCTCTGAGGAACCAGTCCACATTCCACATGAGCAGCCAGGCATTGCGCCCGAGCCCGTTGTCAACATCCTCCGGAACACTTGGCTGGTGCAGGAAGTCCCGCAGCCAGACCGGTGAGGATTCCTCCAGCTCCCGGACAGGCAGCGTCCCGCTGATCAGCTGCTCGAACAGCCCACGGCTGCGGATCCTAGCACGATAGCTTGTGCGCAGGCGCTTCAGCATGGAGAAGAAGGACGTATACATCACCGGCACGGCCAGCAGACCGCCGGCCAGCAGCAACAGCCCCTTGCCACCGAGCAGTGGCAGGCCCGGCGAACTGGCCAGCATCACGACCGCACCGAGCAGACTGATGCCGCAGCACCACAGGAGATTCAGATGCGCGGCCCCGACCTCACCGAATCTTCCATTGACAACTCCCTTGCGCAATTCCCCGCACAGTGCTTCCATGCTCAGCGGCAGGCGTGTGCCGAGGATTTCCGGCGGGGCAATCGCCAGTTGTTCCTCCGGCAGTTCCAGGGAGCCATGGCCTGCATAGAAGTCCAGGCAGCGCTCCAGGTATTCGTCCAGCAGCGGAAACCTGGCCCGCCAGATGTTTGCATTGGCAATCACGATGGCTGGCAGTACAAGCAGGAGCCCAGCCAGGGTGAAATGCCCCTCGACGGCGCCCTTCTGATATGCGGCAGGCACGAGCACGACAAGTATCAGTGTCAGCGGCCAGTTGAGTCCGATCTTCCTGTGACTGCCTCCGGCCGGCTGCCTGATCAGATTGTCAAGAGCGCTCAGGAACAGCATCAGTTCCTGGCTGCTGCCCCGGATCCTGCCCACCCACATATACAGGCGCCGGGGCCAGCGAAACACGCTCATGCACTGCTCCTCGTCGAGGTCACCGCTGAGCAGCAGTTCCGCCAGTCCACTGCCATTCAGGCGCTTGATGCGATCGAGTTTCAGGTTTTCCTCAAGTTCCTTGCGGAATTTCACCTGGTCGGCTCCCCAGACCACGAGCTGATAGGCATGAAGTGCAAACAGCTCAAATGGCAACTGCCAGGTGATCAGCCACTTCATGCAGTAGAACATCAGGATTCCGTTTGAGTAGATGCTCCACTGCGGACCCAGAAGCAGCTGCCAGATAGCCATCATTCCCGGCAGCATGAACAGTCCGCCGAGCAATGCTGCAAAGGCAATGCCGCAGGCCAGTCTGTGTGAATTCCGTTCGTTGTCAGTCCGCAGCTCACGCAGGGCCTGTCTCAGTCCGGCAATCCGCTCCTGCAGCTCCGCTCCCTGCGGCAGCACGAGCTCCCGGCCGACAATCTGGCGGATGCTGCGCGGCGGGCTGCCGAGAGTCTCCTGCATCAATCCTGCTCCTCATGCAGGCGCTCCACGGCTCCGGCAGGCAGCAGGCGTTCCTCCAGCACGTCGAGCATTGCCAGCGCGGCAGCGCGCTGCCTGAGCAGGCTGCGGTAGGCAGCAATCGTCAGCACTCCCAGCAGGGGGGTGAACAGCAGTCCGGGAAAGGGACTGAGGCTGCTGTATGGCACACTGCCCGACAGCATGATGATCAGGCTGCCGATGACCGGTGCGGCCGCTGCCGCCAGCAGCAGCACATCCCGGCGCAGACTGCTGCCCGTGCCGCGCAGGAACCAGTCGAGATTCCACATCGCCAGCCAGGCATTGCGCTGCAGCTCCTCCTTCAGCTCCACCGTCGTCGTTGGCAGATACAGGCAGAACTGCAGGAAGGACGGGCAGTGTTCCAGCAGTTCCGCAGTTGGCAATGTTCCGATGAGCAGTTCCTCCATCAGGCCCTTGCCTTCGATGCCGGCGCGGTACTCCATTCGCCAGCGCTTCAGTTCATCATCAAAGCCAACGATGCTGTGGATGCTGAGCATCATCAGTACCAGCCCTGACACCGCCAGCAGCACTCCGGGAATCCAGGAAGCGCTGAGGTCGCTGAGCACGAGGGGTACGATCACGGCCAGCATACTGCCAGCAACCGGCATGACCCTGATGGCCTGCAGCGTGTCCACTTCCCTCTCATCCAGCGCGATGCGCAGTTCGGTACAGACCGCCTCGACGCGACGGCTGAGGCGCGTGCCACGCACTTCCGCCGGGGCTGCAGCCAGCTGCGAGGCGGGAACGGCAACCTTGCCCTGCAGGCCGTAGTAGTCCATGGCATTGTCAAGATACTTCCCGAAGTACTCCAGCCCCAGCCGCCAGTCAGTCCGCCTTCCGAGCAGCACGCTTGCTGCCAGCAGGATGAACACCGTCAGGGCGATCACGCCACTCACCGGACCGATGCTGAAGGACTCATGGATCACATACCCCGAGAAGAGCAGCGGCAGCAGGAAATCCAGCGGATGCCGGATCCGCCCGCCCGACTCCCGCTTGGGCGCGGCACCACAGGCCGCCAGCAGGCTCCTGAGCTGCTCCCTGACAACAGAGGACTTCCCGCTGACAGCCAGTCCCGTGCGACTGCTCAGCTCAGCACTCAGCCGGCCATTGCCAAGCCGGTCCTCAATGAATTCCTCCGCCAGTCCGCTGCCCTCCAGCACGCGCATGCGGTACAGGCGCTGTTCCTCCTCCCGTCTGCGCAGGCACTTCTCCGTTTGCGTCCTGTCCAGGAACACTCCGCCGATCTGCCAGCCGATGAACTGCCAGGGCAGATACATCGCCGCCATAACCACTGCCCCAATCCCGACGACGTGCGGTTCGTCCATACTTTCATCCACGCCGAACATCTGCAGCAGCTCAGGTGAGAGGAATGTCAGGCTGAGCAAGATCACAGACAGCGCAGGCAGGATAAATGCCCAGGCGATGCGCCGGGCATTGCGCTCGTTGTCAGCCCGCAGTTCGGTGAGCGCCGTGCGGATCTCCGTGATCCTTGCCGTCATGGAGGGTTTGCTGCCACTTGCACTGCCGGAGGTGTTCAAGGCAATTCCGTCAGTCAGCGCATCCCTGCCCAGCCTAGCCTGGCTGTCCGATCCCCCGGCTTGTCCCTGCTTCTCCATAAGTACTGCTGTCTGGCTCCCGCTTCCATTGTATGCCAATGCCTCCTTCGCACAGCCAGCGCCCGCTACAATCTCCGCAGCACGGGCAGGAGGAAGCCATGGCGCGCATCAAGGGACCGGATATCGACAAGCTGGACACTCGCCTCAGGAAGATCTTCGAGGCGCAGGCCGAGCAGTACGGCCAGCCGCTCACCGGCCAGTTCATCGCCGCCCACAGCCCGGAGATCTTCAACGGGATGCGCGGGATGTTCGGTGCACTGCACAAGAGTGGCCTGCTGGAACCCGCGCTGCGCAACCTGCTGAACCGGCATGTGGCGCTGATCAACCACTGCCCTTATTGAGCCGACCTGAATGCTGCAGGTGGCAGCAAAAACGGCCTAAGTTACGAACAACTCACGCAACTTGACAACTGGCGTGGCAACATCATCTACACGCATCGCCAGCAGCTGGCGCTGGAATATTCCGAGGCGATCACTTACACCGACCAGGATGTCAGCGATGAACTGTTCTCGCGCATCTGCGGCGAGTTCAGCGTGCCCGAGATCGTGGAACTGACAATGACCATCGCCTGGGAGAATGCGAGTGCCAAGTTCAACCACGCGTTTCTGATCGAGTCACTGGAGACGTGGAAGCCTGAGTAGGACATGGGAGCTGGGGTGTAGTGGGGAGCGGAGCTGCGACACTAGTTGTCGCACGATTTTCTTCCAGCAACACATCTATCTTGCGGCAGCAAGTGCCGCAGCTCCCCCTACACCCTACAACCCAGATCCCAGCTCCTAAAGCCCGAGTAGCTCAGCCGCCGCGTGCAGGTCCTGCACCGCGATCAGGTTGCCATCCATCTCGCTCAGGCGCACGGCGTCGTCAACCGTGGCCACCCCCGTCAGCACGAGGATCCCCGGCAGTCCATGCTGGCTGGCCATCGCCATGTCCGTCTCCAGCCGGTCGCCGATAATCAGCATCCGCTCGCGCTGCACCCCGGTGGCGACCTCGATCTCATCGAGCAGGTGCACGCTCGGCTTGCCGAGGATCTCCGGCTGGACCCCCGTCAGGCGCGCCAGCATGTCGGCTATCCCTCCGCTGTCCGGCAGCCAGGTCCCGGCCTCCGTCGGGAAGCCGTAGTCCGCATTGCAGCAGTAGAAGCGCGCCCCGGCACTGAGCGCGGCGCTGGCCACGCCGATCTTCCTGTAGCTGCCATGCCGGTCAATGCCGACGAGCAGCGCGTCGAAGGGGTCGGCCTGCAGCGCCTCGACGATCTGCACATGGCTGTGGTTGTCAGCCAGTCCCAGCGAGTCCAGCCAGTTGTCAATGCTCTGCGCCCCGGGGATGCGCTCCTCGATGTAGCCCGCGATCTCGCTCGACATGTGCAGCAGGATCCGTGCATCCGCGTGGTGGTGCTGCAGGTAGGCCGCGCTGGCAATCCCCGCGCCGAACAGTTCGTGGCGCTGCAGGTCATAGCCCATCCGCTCGCAGCGCGCCAGGTAGTGCTCGTGCAGGTAGACCGAGTTGTTGCTGATCAGCGCGCGCTGGATCCCGCCGCGCGAGAGGGTCTGCAGGAACTCGCGCGCCCCGGGGATGCTGTGCTCACCGGTCCAGAGCACGCCGTCGGCATCCAGCAGCACGAGCTCGGGACGGAATCCGGGCCAGCTCATGATTTGCGGGAGGCCAGTCCCATGGACTGGCAGGCCCTCAAGCCCATGGCTTGAGCGCTGTGTATAACTTCATATCCTTCGTTGTCACTATGAATCAGCATTACTTCTTACTTCAATCCACTTCAATGTTGCCAGGCCCGGCCGTTCGGCTGGATCACTGATCCCGCAGGATGTCAGTCCGTGGGCCTGCGATCCTGTCATTCCGTGGGAATGACAACCTGCCAGACCATGGGTCTGGCCTCCTACTTCAGCGGCTGCAGGCGCAGCTCCCACCACTGGTCCTGCTCGATCGTGGCCGGTGCGCCCGTCAGCGGGCACTGCGCGGTGGCCGTCTTCGGGAAGGCGATCACCTCACGGATGTTGTCAACGCCGAGCAGGCTCATCACCAGGCGGTCGATGCCCTGGCCGAAGCCGCGGTGCGGCGGAGCGCCGTAGCGGTAGGCCTCGAGGAACCAGCCGAAGCGGTGCTCGATCTGCTCATCGCTGAGGCCCATGTTGCGCAGGATGCGCATCTGCAGCGCGGGGTCGAAGACGCGCAGCGACCCGCTGCTCATCTCCACGCCGTTGAGCACCATGTCGTAGTTGTCAGCGCGGATGCTGAGCAGCTCGTCGATGTCCGTGCTGTCCAGCTTGTGCATGTCGGCGGCCAGTGGGTTCGTGAAGGCATGGTGCGCCGCCGTCACCCCGCCGCTCTCCTCATTGATCTCATAGAGCGGGAAGTCCACCACCCACATCGGCGCGAACTGCGTATGGTCAATCAGCCCGGCCTCCTCACCCAGCCGCAGGCGCAGCTCGCCGAGCACCTTGAGGTTCTTCGGCTTCGGCCCGAGCACCATGCACCAGGTGCCGGTGCTGCTGCCCTCGCACTCCGCTGCCAGCGCCGCGAAGGCCTGCAGATCCGGCGCGAACCTGGCAACGCTGCCCTTCGGTTCATCGCCGCCGGTCTCGATCGTCATCAGGCCGTTGGCACCGTAGCGCTTGGCCTTCTCCGTCCAGCTGTCCAGCTCCTTGCGGCTCAGGCTCAGGCCCGGGATGAACACGCCGTGGACCACCTGCCCCTCCTCCAGCCCGGCCGTCACGAAGGCCGCCTCCGTGCCCTGCCAGAGCGCGGTCAGCTCACGGATCTCGCTGCCGAAGCGCGCATCCGGCTTGTCCGAGCCCCAGCGCTCGATCGCCTCGTTGTAGGGCACACGCGGGAAGGGCACGGGCAGCTCATGCCCGATGCACTCGCGCCAGATGCGCTGCATGTAGCCCTCGGCGATGCCGAACAGCTGCTCGCGCGAGGTGAAGCTCATCTCCAGGTCGAGCTGCGTATGCTCCGGCTGGCGGTTGCCGCGCAGGTCCTCATCGCGCAGGCACTTGGCAATCTGGAAGTAGCGGTCCATTCCCGAGCACATCAGCACCTGCTTGAAGAGCTGCGGGCTCTGGGGCAGCGCGTAGAAGCTGCCGGGATGCACGCGGCTCGGCACGACGTAGTCGCGCGCGCCCTCCGGCGTGGTGTTGGCAAGGAGCGGGGTCTCGATCTCGAGGAAGCCCTGCTCGTAGAGGTACTCACGGATGATCCGCACCACCTGGTGGCGGACCGTGATGTTGCGCACCATCGTGCGCCGGCGCAGGTCGATGTAGCGGTGCTTGAGCCGCAGCTCCTCCGAGGCCTTGACCTCCTCCTCGATCACGAAGGGCGTGGTCTCGGCGCGGCTGAGGATCTCGGCGGACTGCACGATGAACTCGCGGTCGCCGCCCGGGCCCTCGCGCTGCTCCTTCTCGGGCCGCGCGCGGGTCAGGCCGGTGAAGGCCACCACGTACTCGCCGCGGCACTCAGAGGCCACGGCATGCGACTCGGGGCTCTCCTCGGGGTCGAGCGTGCACTGCAGCTCGGCCCAGCGGTCACGCAGGGTGATGAAGATCAGCTGCCCGAGGTCGCGGCGGCGGGCTACCCAGCCCATCAGCGTGGCTTCAGTGCCGATCGGTGCGTCGATGATTTCCTGCAGATTGTGCGTGCGCGTGAGTTCAGACATGGCGCAGGAATTGTATCGTGCCGCGAGGCCTGTGGCCTCGTAAGAGGACATAGGATCTGGGTTGTAGGGGGTAGGGGAGCGCCGTGCTCCAGGCCCATGTCGCCGTCGCCAGCCTCTCCTGCTCAGCCCGCGAGGATCAGCTCGGCCTGTTCCAGCTTGAGGTTGAGCAGCACCGGGTTGGCGGACGGGTTGCCAAGCAGCAGGTAGATCCGCAGCGGGGCGTTGTCGCGCCGCACCCAGCGCACCACGTGCAGCACCTCGCCGTCGGTCAGCAGCATGTTGAAGCCCACGCGGCGCATGTCCAGCCTGCTGCCGCTGCCCCCCTCGCCCGCGGCCTGGGCCAGCACGGGCTCTGCCCCACCTTCAGGCAGCGTGCCGATCTCGCCCAGCAGCTGCGGGGGTTCTCCATGCAGCAGCGCTGCCGCGATGAAGCCGTCGATGTCACTGAGCCGCACCAGGCAGTCGTTGACATTATTGCGGGAAGGAAGCAGTTCAGGCTGCATTGCCGCAGGTGTGGCCTCGGCAGCCGGCTCCGTGAGCGCATCGGCTCCGCTGCGGCGCAGCGGTTCATCCGCCGGATGCTCCTGCAGGTCGTTCCATTCCGGCTCAGACCGGGGTGCGGGAATGCTTTCCTCCACGCTGCGGTAGCTGACACCGGGCGACAGCGCTGCTGCGGGATCCTCCTGCACGGGCGGCAGTTCCAGCGCGGCATCCGCCAGCAGCTCGGGCAGTTCCAGCACCGGCAGTTCCTGTAGTCCCTGGGCTTCTACCCAGTCGCGGGCCAGGGCCTGCATCCCGTCCTCCTCGTCGACGGACTGCAGCAGCGAGCCCAGCAGCACGGCAGCACTGCCCTCCTGCGGATTGCCAACCGGCATCCGTGCACCGCGCTCCAGGCTCCAGCGCAGCTCCATGCCGGCCAGCACTGACTCGCGGCGCGGACGCAGTACATCCTCGCGCTGCGGTTCCAGCAGGGCCGGCCAGGGGAACTGGAAACCCTCGTCGCTGCCGTGCAGCAGACGGTGCCAGCTCAGGGCCACGCCCAGCAGGTGCATCGCGGCCACCTGGTCCAGCTGGCGCAGCTCGCAGGCCGCGGCCAGGGCCAGCAGCTGCGTGGTTTCATCCGCCTGGCAGTCCGCCCGGCTGCTGCAGAGTGCGAGCTCACGGGCCAGGCTGCCGAGCAGCGCATCCGGCACGAGGCCCTGCAGCCCCGTGATGCAGGCAATTACGTCATGCCAGTCCAGCTCCGCACCCGTGCGCGCCAGGCTGTAGAGCCTGAGGAAATGCAGCTCCGCCGATTCCGGCACGATGCGCAGGCTGCCCAGTTCCCTGAGCGCCAGGCAGCGTCCGTGCAGGCTCAGCGGTGCGCTGGCCAGCAGGCGGGCCAGGCGCGAGGCCGCCATTGAGTACAGCGAGATCGAGGCATAGGCCCGCACGAGTTCCAGCCCGCAGTCGCACTGCTCCGTGCTGCCGCTCGAGACCTTGCTGAAGCAGTCCTCCAGCAGCGAGAAGTATTCCGGGAGCTGGCTCTTGTCTATCCGCAGGCGGCTGGCCAGCTCCAGGGCCGCATCCACCCGGCCGTGACGCGCCAGCAGCATCCCGAGCCGGTAGCAGAGCATGCCCGGCATCCGTAGTTCCGCTGAATCCGTGGCAATCTCCGCCAGCCGGCTGAGCAGCGGCGGGGGCAGCTCGCTGTCAGTGGCAAGCTGCCGCAGCGACTGCCCGGCTGAGTCGAAATCACCACGCAGAATCTGTTCACAGATCATCGATCTGGCCTTTTCCAGTTCCATACCCCTTTCGGGCTGTGTGCTGCCCGGCTGCATCGCAGGCCGCGGCAACCCCGCCTGACAACCGGTCCGCTACCGTCCGCGCTCATGAAGCGCAGCCTGCTCCTATATTTCGAGCGAAGCTTCGCAGCTCTTGAGCTTGACGCGGGCCAGGGCCAGGTTCGAGCGCTCCCGGTCCAGCACGAGATAGATGAACACATCCATCCGGTCCTGGTCGGCGGGGCGGATCAGGTGGTACTGCTTCTCGAGGTTGATCAGGATGTCCTCGATGCGGTCATTGAGGGCCAGATTCTTCATCACCTTGCGCTTGGAGCGCACCACCTCGGTGTTGCCGGCCGCGGCGACTTCCAGATTGATCATACCGCCGCCGAGCTCGCCGAGCATCATGCCGCTGGATCCATCCACGATGGCTGCCGCCACGAAACCGTCAATGCGGCTCAGTTCTTCCAGTGTTTCCTTCACATCCGCCATTTTGGCTCCCGGGACTTTGCCCCTTGAATTTATGCGTATCCGCCGCTTTCATGTGAAAGAAATGTTCATCTCACAGCGGAACAGATGTATTGTTTATATATCATGTTTAACAAAATGAATGTATTATTCAACTAATATTTAATATCCTGCACTAATGAACAATATGAATTCAAATAGTATACCTAAGGCAAGTCAATGAGATGGAATCGCGATTAGCCTGGTACTGATCCGGTTCGCATTCCCGCAGCATATTGAGGGACAGGCGATGTGCAGAGCAGGCAGAGCGGCCCCGCGGCTGTCTATAATGAATCCGTGCGCAGTCTGATAGTTGTCCTGTCTGTCATCGCGGGCCTGATGCTCCTGCAGCGGCCGGTGCAGGCCGGGATCCTTGACGAAGTCAGACTGGAGTTCATCAGCGGCGACGTGACCGGCGACGTGCGCGGCCAGGGAACGGCCACCGTCAGTGCGCGGATCACGAACATCGGCGACCGTAACCTCAATGGCGTGCGGATTGCCGCCTATTACTCACCCTACGACACCTTCCCGGATGAATTCGCCGACTGGCTGCTGCATGAATTCCTGCTTGAACCGCCGCTCAGGCCCGGCAAGAGCGTGGTGCTGCAGTTCCAGGATCCGAAGGCCTTCGAGTACATCCAGCTTGAGCTGCGGCGTGCCAACTTCGACCTGCGGATCGTTGTCAACGGCGAGCAGCTGGCGAGCGAGGGCCTGGTGCGCATCGAGGACGGTGCCGCCTACATGCAGAGCCGCGACCTCGTCGGCATCATCGGCGGTGAACTGAAGTACGATGCCGAGGCCGACCGCGTCGAGCTCCGGCGTGGCGATCGGGTGCTGCTCTACAAGGACGGGCGGCGCAGCATCGATGTCAACGAGGAGCGCCGTGCGCTCAGCCATCCCGTGATCCAGATCGAGGGCCGCACCTGGGTGCCGGTTGAGAGCATCTGCCGAGAGCTGGAGATCGAGTGCGAGATCGACCACAGCCTGAATGTGCTGACCCTAACCTTCGAGCCCCTGTCCGAGGCCGGCTGATCAGACCGGCCTGGGGCTGCGCAGTCCGGCGAGCAGCTTGGTTCCGTTGCCGAGCTCATCCGGTGCCGTCATCAGCACCTCGCCACCTCGTTCAATGGTCCAGATCGCCGCCTGGTTGGCAAGGTCCGCACCCGCATAACTCATGCGCGTATCATCGTTGAGCCCCTTACCGTTGCCGGACAGCCGGCAGTCAGAACTGATGAACAGCAGCTCCACCTCACCGTTGCGGGCGGCATCCAGCACCTGCTGCAGGTCTTCAGCCACCGCTTCGGATTCGGCGGCCCGCAGCTGTTCAATCCCCGCGAGCCTGCTGCGCATGGCAGCGCCAAGAACCTCCACCTGGTCCATTCGTTCCAGCAGGGGCCGGATATGGAACAGGGAATTGACCGAGACCTGCTCCATCGGCGCACTGCCCAGTGCGAAACTGGCGCTGTAGCCGGGACTGGCAAACAGTCCCATGCCCGGAGCATCACTGCTGAAGCCACTGTTCTCAGCAAGCCTTGAGATGTCGTGCAGCAGCTCAGCCGCCTCCGCACTGCTCCGACCACGTCCCTGCAGCAGGCGTGTCGCCATGCGGATCAGGTTCTGCAGGCGCTGGGAGTCCGTAGCGGCGGAAGCGGTTTCCGCAAGGTTCAGATAGATGGATACACAGGGATCACCGGAATGGGAAACCAATTCCCGCACGGCATCAGTATCAATCGGCGTTGAAAAAGTATCCATGATAGATTGTAACCGGTCGCAGCCTGATCCTGCGCCGGCGGCCCAAAACAGCGCTTCTCCAGGTCATATCCGTTCAACTGCCGTCCCGCCGGCTTGCTTGCGGGCTGAGGCTGCGGTTGACCTCCAGCTCCCCGTCAGGCGGAATCTCCGCCCCGAGTTCCTGCATCATCTCCCCGCAGTGGTTGATGAAGATGTCGCGTGTTCGCCGCACATTGCTGCCGAGTTCCGTCGTCACCAGCGCGAGGAACAGCAGGCCGAGCACGATCTTGACCGGGATGCCCACGAAGAACACATTGAGCTGCGGCATCACGCGTGCGAGAATCCCCAGCGACAGATCGATCAGGATCAGGAATGCGATCAGCGGCAATGAGATCCGCATCGCGATCACGAACAGGCTCGTGCAGATCGAGACCATGGTCTGGGTGTCGAAGTGCTCGATCATCCATTGGCCGGGTGGCAACAGCTCGTAGCTGGCGAGCCAGAGCCGCAGCAGCTCCAGGTGCTGGCCGCTGCCCACGAAGACCAGCATCGCCGTCGTGAACAGGAACTGCCCGATGATGCTGGCCTGGGTCTGGGTGCTGGGGTCGAATACGTTGACCACCGCGAAACCCATCTGGTAGCCGATGAACTGCCCGGCGAACTGGAAGGCCACGAACACGAGGCCCGTGATGAAGCCCAGCAGCATCCCGAGCGCCAGCTCCTGCACGGCCGCGGAGAGGAACAGCGAATCGTCCAGCAGCTTCAGCGTGGCGGTCGGAGCGTAGAAGGTGTAGACGATGTTGGAGAGCAGGAAGCCGAGCATCACCCGCAGCATCACGGGCACGCCCTGCGCCGAGAACATCGGCGCGAGGAACACGAAGCCCATCGTGCGCAACAGGATCAGCAGCCAGAGCAGCCCCAGCTGCCCCAGGTAGTCAGTCAGTTCCACTTCACTCTCCGCAGAGATCATATTGGGTCCGTGGTCGAAACTGAACCAAATCCGGATCAAGCCTGCCCGCTCAACCCGGATTTCACCCTGCAGCCTGTCTGCTGTGCGGGTATAGTGTGTTGCCCGCGAGGGCAGCGGCCGGGCTGCGAGCGTCCAGGTACGTGCTAATATCCAGAGTTTCCGATGAGCGAGACGATCAGCCTCAGCATTGCCGCCCACACTCCGATCGAGGAGGTGCGCTTCAGCGTGCTGGACCTCGAGACCACCGGCGGAGCCCCACCGGAGCACAAGATCACCGAGATTGCGGCCTATCACGTGGACGGCCTGCGGATCACCGATGAATTCGTGACGCTCGTCAATCCAGAACGCAATATCCCCGCCTTCATCACCGGCCTGACCGGCATCAACGAGAAGATGGTGAAGGACATGCCCCCCAGCCGCGACGTGCTGCCAAACCTGCAGAGCTTTCTCGGGGACAGCATTCTCGTGGCGCACCACAGCCAGTTCGACCGGCGCTTCCTCGAGAACGAGCTGGAGCTGATGGGCGAACGCCCGCTGGTCAACGGCGACCTCTGCACCTCCCGGCTCGCGCGGCGCATCGTGCCCTGGCTGCCCTCGAAGAGCCTTGGCAACCTCGCTGCCTTCTTCGGGATCAGCATCCCGGACCGCCACCGTGCCGCCGGCGATGCCTACGCCACGAGCGAACTGCTGATCATCTTCCTGAACTACCTGAAGAGCCGCGGACTGGACACCATCGACCAGGTGATGCAGTTCCAGCACGGCGAGATGCCCTACCCGACCGACGCCGACGACTGATCGGAGGTCCGGAGCAATCCGGACAAGGGGGAGCTACCCGCTTCAGCGGTAGTCAGGTTTCCGGTTTCCGGTTTCGGGTTTGGGGTTTCCTTACAAGGGAGGCGGAAGCTTGCTTCCGCAACGGAGGTTCACACCTCGCTTGCGCACAAATGTGGCCGGAATTCATTCTGGCAACGGAAGGCGCTCACGAACTGGAATGATTACGGCCGTAATCGGCCTTCCACCGATCCTGGCGGCGTATGCGGCAAGACTGCCTTCTGCCCGTCCTCCATCCCACCTTGGCGCAGTTGCACAGCGCCTCCAATGGCACAGCTTCGCAGTGCCTCCTACTGCACCCTGGCAGCGGCCGTGAACCACTTCGCCGCCATCAGCGCCATGAACAGCCCGGCCACGGCGAAACTCAGGAGGATCTCCTGGCGGTCGATGGCCCGCATCCGCGGCTCGGTGAACCACAGCACGATCAGGGTCCCGAAGGCGATGCTGACCAGTGCCGGCAGCGCCAGACTGAAGATCAGCGAGGCCGCCAGCGCAATGATTGCCATCGCGAGCGTGCTCCAGAACATCACGCGCCGGTTCAGGCCATGCACCCAGGCCGCACGGAACAGGAAGGCCAGGATCACGAAGTCGCCGACGCCCATCACCGGGGCGGCGTCGCCAATGGGCAGCGGCAGGTGTACGAACAGGTAGTTGATCCAGGGTACGCGCACGGCCTCCGCCGCCGCAGCGGCTGCACTCGCGGCCTGCTCCGGCGGAACGCTCTTCGCTGCTTCGGCCATCGCCTCAGCCACTTGCTGCTGATGCTCCTGCATCCCTTCGACGATGCGCTTCGAAGGCCCCTGGAACACGCTGAAGATGTCGGCGAAGGCCATAGCCACCGCCAGCGGCACGAGGTTCGTGACCTTCTCCATGCGGTCCCCGACCCAGTAGCCGACCGGCAGCGAGATCAGGATCAGCCCGAGCGTGCTGAATGCGCGCAGCGGCAGCGAGTTGTCAGCGAGCAGCACCGGCAGCAGGATGCTGCCCACCCCGCCCGCGAACATCAGATAGCGGCTCCAGGCCGGCCAGTCCGCGGACTCCCCCACGAGGATCACCATGAACAGCAGGCTCATGCCGAGAATGATTGACAATCCCTGCAGGGCCAGCGACAGCTGTTCGGGCAGGAACTCCACGCTTGGCAGCGAAACCGTCAGTGCGAAGTAACCCAGCCAGGCCAGCGCTCCGACAAGCGTCCAGATCCGCCCGGCGCGCTTCATGTGAGCTCCATCAGCCGGCTGTGCTCGTGCTGGGTGAGGATCGTATGCGGGATCCTGCCGACCTCCACGCGCGAGAAGGCCTCGCTCGCGGCCCGCGGTGTGTTGCTGTTCTCAGAGAGATGCCCGAGCAGCAGGTGCTGCGGCATGCTGGCGAGTCCCGTTGACAGTTCCACCGCCTGCTGGTTGCTCAGGTGCCCGTGGCTGCCGCGGATCCGGCTCTTCAGGTATTCGGGGTACATGTTGCCACGCAGGATCTCCGGGCAGTGGTTGCTCTCCAGCACCAGCAGCTCGCAGTCGCCGAACAGCGCGACCTGCTGCGGGCCGTAGCAGCCGAGGTCCGTGAGGATCCCCAGCCGGTGCCTGCCGCAGTAGAACTTGAACATGCAGGTCGGCTCGGCATCATGGCTCACCGCACAGGGCAGGATGTCGATGTCGCGGTGCGGGAAGCCATGCTCGGAGTCATAGGTCAGGATGTTGTCATATTCGCTGCCACGTTTCTGGCGGATGCTGCTGGCCAGTTCCCAGCGCACCTGCTCATGGCAGTACACGACCGGGCTTGCGTGCTTGAGCAGCACGCCGAGCCCGCTGATGTGGTCACTGTGGGTATGGCTGATCACCACGGCGTCGATCTCACTGAGCTGCACCCCGGCCACGGCCAGCGCGGCCTGCACGCGGCGGATGCCGATCCCGCAGTCCACCAGCATGCGCGAGTGCGCCGTTTCCAGGTAGTAGCAGTTGCCCTTGCTGCCGCTGGCTATGCTCATGAAGCGCACGCTCATGCCTGCGTCCGCTCCTGCAGGCGCGTGAGCCGGTCCTGCCAGAGATCGGCCTCCTCCAGCAGCGGCTCGAGCGTGGCGAAGACCTCATCGCGTTCCAGCGCAATGTCGTCAATCTGCTGCTGCAGGCCGGCAATCCGCGCATAGTCCGACGCGGCATCCACGCCGTGCTGCTCCTCCGTCAGTTCGCGGATCCGCTGTTCCAGTTCCTCGATCCCGAGTTCCACCGCGGCGATCTTCTGCTCGGCCCGGTCCAGCTGGCGGCGGCAGTAACCCTCCACATTGGTGCGGGCCTCCTTCGCGGCCTGTTCCAGCATCGTCCATTCGTCGTCAGATTCAGCAGCTGCTCCGTTGTCAGCGATGGCCTGCGCATTCTGTTCGGCCAGCAGCGCCTCGTGGAAACGGCGGTACTCGCTGTAATGGCCGCGGAAGAAGGAGGAGCTGAAGCTGTTGCCGGCCCCCTCGCGCTCGAACACCACCAGCCGGTTGCAGATCCGCTCCAGCAGCGCCCGGTCATGGGTCACCATGATCAGCGAACCCTCGTAGGCCAGCAGGAACTGCTCCAGTGCCTCACGGGCCCAGATGTCGAGGTGGTTCGTCGGCTCATCCAGCAGCAGCACGTTCGGGCGGCGGCGGAAGATCTTGGCGAGCGTCAGGCGGCTGCGTTCACCGCCGCTGAGCTGCTTCACATCCTTGAAGACCTCGTCGCCGCTGAAGCCGAACACCGCGAGATAGCTGCGCACCTCGCCATCCGTCATGTTGCCATCCACGCTGCGCAGCTCCGCCATCAGGTCGCGCCCGTCCTGCAGGTCCGCGCTGTCCTGAGAGAAAACGCCGACATCGGCATTGCTGCCCCAGGCCACCATTCCGCGCAGCGGCGCCAGGCGGCGGGCCAGCAGCTTCAAAAGCGTACTCTTGCCGCAGCCGTTGCTGCCGACGATCCCCAGCCGCTCCCCGCGGAACAGGCGGAAGTCCACGTCGTCAAGCAGCAGGCCCTCGCCAACCGCGCCACGCGCCATCTCCATCGGCGGGTTGAGGGCCAGGCCGGAATGTCCGACCTTCTCGTAGACCTTTTCCTCGGGGCGCTCCAGCCCGCTGTAGCTGAAGCAGAGCTGCTCCACGATCAGCAGCTGCTCGCCGGAGAGCAGTGCGGGCTTCAGCACGAAGCTCATCTGCGGATCGTCCGCCGGGCGGTCCACGCGCTCCATCCGCCCCAGATGCTTGCGCCTGCCCTGGGCCTGTTTGGTGTTCTGCCCGGCGATGTTGCGGCGGATGTACTCCTCCGTCTTCGCGATGTGCTCCTGCTGCTTCTGGAACTGCTCCAGCTCGGCGCGGCGCCTGAGGTCGCGCTGCGGGCGGTACTTCGTGTAGTTGCCGGGATAGCGGAACAGGCCCTGGTTGTCAACTTCCCAGATATGCGTGCAGACCACGTCCAGCAGCCAGCGGTCGTGGCTGACGAGGATCACCCCGGCGCGGCTGCGCAGGCTCTTCAGGTAGTCCGCGAAGAATTCCTGGGCCTCGATGTCGAGGTGGTTGGTCGGCTCGTCGAAGATCATGCAGTTGGCATCGCTGATCAGCGCACGGGCCAGGCAGGCCTTCTGGCGCTGCCCGCCGCTCATGCTCCCGAGCGTCTGGTGCTGCTGTTCATCGGTGAAGGACAGGCCGCTGATGATGCGGTCGATGTCGGTCTCCCAGCGGTGCCCGTCCAGCACGGCGAAGCGTTCCTGCACGCTGCCGAGTTCGGCCTGCAGCGCTTCGCTGTCCGGCTGGTGCTCCAGCTCGCGCACGAGCTTCCCCGTGCGTTCCTGCAGCTCGACGAGGTCGGGCCGTCCGCCGCGCACGAATTCCCGCAGGGTATCCGTGTCTGCACCGCCGGAGGCCTGGGTCACGATGCTGATCTGCGTGCCGCGGCTTACCTGAATATTGCCGGACTCGGGAGTGAGCCGGCCCTCAATCAGCTTCAGCAGCGTGGTCTTGCCGCCGCCGTTCTGGCCCACGAGCCCGATCACATTACCCGGCTGCAGCTGGCCGCTGGCATCGCGGATGATGTATTCATCGGTGTAACCGAAGCTCAGGTTGGAGAATTCAAGCAGGGACACGGCAGCGTGCCTATTCTAACAGGGCCGGACAGGGTCGTGGGGATGGGGAGTGTTAATGGGGGAGGTCCGGCGCAAGCCGGGCGAGGAGGTCGAGTGCAAGCTCGGCGCAGAAGCAATGAGCAAAGAAGACTGAGCAATGAGCCAATTCACAGAAACGCAGTTCTGACGCAAACGATGACGTAGGGTAGCGGTAATACCGCCACCGGGATGGGGTGTTAACCCATCCCTACTTCTTTACGAAGTGAGATCCATGCAATCGAGCCCATCAGCTCGTGCATACCATTCCGGATTAGTCTCCTTTTTATTCTTTCGCTGTATCTTGCGCTGGAGCAAACTCCTGCCAGAGCAGCCTCAGATACAGCATGCCCTCGGGACTCAGCTCCTTCTCGGCAGTGCTGCAATACTCCTCAACCTTCTCCACCATGTATCGCATATCAATGATTGACATGCTGGACTCATTCACACTCTGCTTTATAGCTGCTATGGTCGGATCATCCGTACCAAGTTCTGCGAAGCAACATTCTGGCAATGTCGTATTAAGCATTTTCCGGATCGAGATAATGCAATTCTCGGTACGACCACTCAGCCATCAGAATCACGAAAACCAGCTGATGGTCCGATTTGAATGCTCCCCCGCGCATTGCTGTACATTTCCTCATACAGGTCGTAGTAGCGGTCGTTGTTTGCTTCATCCAGCTGGCCGAAGTCGAGGATGTACTGCACTGCCAGGAAGTCCTTGTCATCCAGCCTGGCAAGCAATGCGTTACGCTCTTCCGATGACAATGGATCCAACTCAGCTAGACTCCTGCGGATCACGCTGTCATCAACTGATCCATATGTATCAGCGCTAACCTGGCTTGCAGTGACGAGAACCGCCAGCAACGTGATGACAAAGTACCTCATCATGCATCCTCCCCGCTACTCCCGTTTTCCCTCCAGCCTGTCCAGGCGCTCGCTGATCTCATCGAGCTTGGCCATCATCCTGTTGCTGATCCTCTCCAGGCGCGCATCGATCTCCTCGACTTCCTCGCTTATCTCCTCCACCTCATCCTCCGTGCGCGCCGCGATGTCATGCGACATCTCATCCACGAACACGGCGTTCAGCAGCGAGAGGATCACGATCCCGCCGAAGCTGACCGCGATGATGAAGTACAGCCGGATCAGGTGCGCCGTGATCCCCGTGGAGTGCGCGGCGATGTTGTCACTCATCTCGTACCAGCCCTCGATCGTGAAGATCTTGAACATGGTGTACATGCTCAGCAGCGGGTCACCGAATTCCGGATACAGATGAACCACCGCACCTGAGGCATCGACCGTGGTCTGGTAGCCGAACATGTAATGTGCGCTCAGCCCGAAGATGAACAGGTAGCAGAACACCAGCATGAAGATCCCCACGCTGGCCCTCAGCGCGCGCTTGCCGCCGATCATCAGCCGCTCGATGTTCGGGATGAAGCGCATCAGGCGCAGGAAGCGCAGCAGTCTCAGCAGGCGCAGCAGGGTGAACAGCGCCGGGGCCCCGCTCATCAGCGAGGGCAGGCTGAGCAGCACGATCCCCAGATCGAAGACGTTCCAGGCATCGCTGAAGTAGCCATGCACGCTCTGGTAGCGCATCTTCAGCGCGGCCTCGAGGATGAAGTAGACCACGCAGGCGGAGTCCACCATCAGCAGCAGCGGGCCCATGGCCATCCTGAGCGGGGCGAAGGCCTCGAGGAACAGCACGAACGCGTTGAGCAGGATCACTGTGAGGATCACCCGTTCGTTGATCAGCCCGCGCACCGTCTGCCTCCGTTTGCCGACATGCGCTAATCCTACAGCAGGTCCGCCGCCGGGGGCGATTGGCAATCTGCCACTTTCGCTTGCGGAGGCGCTTAACATATGTATAATACGAAAGGTGCCGATGGGTTTTCCCATGAAATCTTTCTCTCATTTGCACAATACAACTGAGAGAAACTGTTTCCCGTGCTGACGGCTTTTCATAGTTCCCGGCAGCCGGGCACAGGGCTTCCCCCTTATCAACCGGGAGGCCCGGGGATTGTGGACGGTTTTGCGGATATCCGCATTTCACGGATCGTGAAAGTGCGGAGTCGGTTGAAGAATGGCAACAGCCTGTTTGGCAACCTGTCCGCTGTTGATGCACATGCACGCTGAAGCCAAGCATGATGCGGGTTTACCATGGATTTAATTTGCGATATGATCACGCTCCAGAAGCAGCGGAGGCACGTGGTGGGGCTTCCTTTCTGGGTGGGTCACATACCGAAACAGGAGCTAGGCCTTGGCTGTATACAGGGATGACAACATTCAGGAGCACGTGCACGACCGCACGCCGCCGCAGAATGTTGACCTCGAGATGTGCGTGCTCGGCGCGATCATGCTCGAACCCAAGGAAGCCTATCCGCTGGCGGCGGATTACCTGAGCCGTGATTCCTTCTACCTTGACGGGCACGGCATCATCTACGAGCTGATGGGCGAACTGTTCAACCGCGGCATTCCGCCCGACAGCGTGGCGGTGCTCGACGAACTGCGCAGCCGCGGCCAGATGGAGCGCGTGGGCGGCAGTGCGGTGGTGATGGGCATGCTCAACTCCGTGCCGACCGCTGCCAACGTGGAGTACCACGCCCGCAAGGTCTCGGAGAAGGGGCATCTGCGCAAGCTGATCCGCACCTGCACCGAGATCGTCGACGAATGCTACCGCCAGGAACTCTCGCTGGAACAGGTGATCGACCGGGCGGAATCCGGCATCCTCAAGATGAGCACCCATACCGGCAAGTCCCGGATGGACAGCATCAGCGAGGTGCTGCGCGAGTACTGGGAGAAGCTCAGTGAGCGCGACGATGAACTGCGCCGCCGCCGGGATGCCGGAGAGCACAGTCCGAAGATCAGCGCCGGCCTGCCGACGGGCTTCCGTGATCTCGACTCCATGATCGGCGGCCTGCGCGAAAGCGAACTCCTGATCCTCGCGGCCCGCCCCTCGATGGGTAAGTCCGCGCTGGCCCTGAACTTCATGCACAACGTCTCGGTGCTGAACTCCATCCCCACCGCGATCTTCAGCCTGGAAATGGGTGCCGACCAGATGGCGGAGCGCCTGATGACCCAGGGCACGATGTACACGCGCCACAACCGCATCCAGGGTGTCTCCAGCGGCCGGCTGCAGAACCCGGACCTCTCCGACCTCGAATGGAACGTGCTGACCCAGAGCTACAACAAGCTCGTGGCGGCACCGATCTACATTGACGACAGCAGCGTGCTGACGATCGGCATGCTCAAGAGCAAGGCCCGCCGGCTCTACACCCAGTACGGCATCCGCTGCATCATCGTGGACTACCTGCAGCTGATGAGCGGCCCCAACAGCGGCGGTGACAACCGCGTGCAGGAGGTCAGTGAGATCAGCCGCGGCCTGAAGCAGATCGCGCGTGAACTGCGCATCCCGGTGATCGCGCTCTCCCAGCTCAGCCGCCAGGTGGAAAGCCGCACGAGCAAGAAGCCGCAGCTCTCCGACCTGCGTGAATCCGGCGCGATCGAGCAGGATGCGGATATCGTGATGTTCATCCACCGCGAGGACTACTACCAGGAGAAGACCCAGGACTTCAGCGTGGATGCCGACTACGACCGCCATACGCTGCCCGATGCCGACCTGATCGTCGCCAAGAACCGTAACGGCCCGACGGGTCTCGTCAAGATGCGCTTCTTCAAGGAGATCACCCGCTTCCTGGAGCCGATGTAGGCTCCCCCGGACTGGCCATGCAATATCCGAAGAGAATCCTGATCGTCGGCAACGGCGGCCGCGAGAATGCCATCGGCAATGCGCTGCTGCTCAGCACGCAGCTCGAGGGCCTGTGGATCACCCCCGCCAACTGGGGGCTCGTGGACCATCTCGGCACGGGCCGGGTGCATACCCTGGACATCAGGGCGACTGACCTGGACGGCATTGTCAACGCCGCCCGGGAGATCCAGGCGGAGCTCGTGGTTGTCGGCCCGGAGGATCCGCTCTGTGCGGGCCTGGCTGACCGCCTGCGCAGTGCCGGCATCCCGGCCGTCGGCCCCGGTGCTGAGGCCGCCCAGCTGGAGGGCAGCAAGCTGTTCGCCAAGCAGTTCATGGCCCGCCATGGCATCCCCACTGCGGCCTTCGCGCAGTTCACGGAGCTGCCGGCCCTACTGGAATATCTCGCATCGGGCGAGGGCCCGGTCGTACTCAAGGCCGACGGCCTGGCGGCCGGCAAGGGCGTGATTGTCGCCGCCAACCGCGATGATGCCGCAGCAGGGGCCCGCGTACTGATGGAGGAGCAGCGCTTCGGCGCCGCCGCCAGCACGGTGCTCGTGGAGGAGTGCCTGTTCGGCCGGGAGATCAGCTTCACGGTGCTGATCAGCGGCGGGCGGGCGGAGGTGCTACCACCCTCCAGCGACTACAAGCGCCTGCAGGATGATGACCAGGGGCCCAACACCGGCGGAATGGGCAACATCTGCCCCACGCCCTGGGCCACCGATGATGTGATCGTGGAGTTCAGCCGCGACATCCTCGCGCCCTTCATGCGCGGCCTGCGGGCTGATGGGCTGGACTACCGCGGCTTCCTGTTCGTGGGCACGATGATCACTGAGCAGGGCCTGAAGGTGATCGAGTTCAACGTGCGCTTCGGCGATCCCGAGGCCGAGGTCGTGCTGCCGCTCTGCCAGGCCGACTGGCCGCTGCTGCTGGCCTCCATGGCAGCCGGTGAACTGCCGGAGCAGGCCATCTCCCTGCGTGACGGCGCCTGCCTGGCCGTGGTGCTGGCCAGTGGCAACTATCCGCATGGCAGGAGCGAACCGGCGGCGATCATCGGCATCGAACGCCTGCAGGCCCAGGGTCTGTTCGCGGCACAGCGCGCGGGCGAGGAGCTGCTGCCGCCCCGGATCAGCCTGCATTTCGCCGGAGTCAGCCGCAGTGCCGCGGCAGGCTCTGCTGAGGCTTATGCCAACCACTTCGAAGCGGAGAACCCAGGCAGCTTCCTTGCCAGCGGCGGCCGCGTGCTGGCGCTCAGCGCGCATGGCGTGGATCTCAGCGAGGCCCGCCGCCTGGCCTATGAAGCACTTGGCAACCTGCATTTCGAGGGCATGCAGTTCCGCACTGACATCGGCAGGCTGCGCTGATCTTCACCGGGATTGAACCGCAGTTTTGCACCGGCTGTCAGCCCGGCGGTTAGCATCTGGCATGACACTGCTGAATGCTGACCTGCTCTGCTACATCGCCGCTGCCAGCTGCCTGCTGCTCGGCCTGTTCTGCCTCGTGATGCTCGGCCGCCGCCGCATCCGCACGGAGTTCGTGAGCACGATGCGCGCCATCGCCGGCTTCAACTTCGTGATCGCAGCCTGCATGCTGCTGCTGGCTCAGCGCGTCGAGGCCTCCGGCAGCGGACTGGCCTCCCTGCAGCGGCAGCCTGCGCTGCCCGTCGCACAGCAGGTTGACCACGGCCACGACATCATCGGCGAGTTGCTTGATACCAAAGATCATTAACGCACCTTAGCCAGACCCGCTCAGATAAGTCCAGATCCGCCCCCCGCGCTGAAACCTGCGCGGGCTTTTGCGCATAAAGCTCCATATCATGACGTTCATGGACTACGTACAGGAGCTGACCGGCAGACTCAGGCAGAGCTTTTTGAAGCTGCGCCGCAGCATGCTCGGGAGGCTGGTGGCGGCCCTCTTCAACAGGCTCGCCGGAAATCACCGCTGAAAATTGCGGTGGCACTGAACAGGGCGGGAAGGATGCCTGTCCTGATAAGGAGCTGCAACATGGCCAACAGGCTCATGCAGGAGGCGCTGCGGGCTTCCAGCAGATTCATGGTTGCCGCCCTGGCTGCGCTTTCCGTCTCGGGATGCGATAACCAGGTAGCTGGCAATGGTAAGGAATTGGGAACTGTCCAGACAGGACAGACGGGGGCAACTGAGAAGGAGGATTTCGGCATGATGCTGGAAAGCACTGATCTTGCGGTATCCGACGAGACCGTCGGCTCCCGTGAGTTCACTGAGCTCTCCGAAGTGACGCTGCGGATCAACAACGGAGTCGTGACAATCAACCAGGACGAGGGCCTTGCTCCCGGAACGGTGCGCATCAACTGGGAAATCAGGCGCAATGGCCGCAAGGTGCGCGGCAAGCGCAGCGGGCTCGAGATCTACTTCAACCGCGAGGACAGCGAACTTTCCGTCGAGGATGAGCGGATCGGCAACGGCACCCGCGTGCCCGACCTGCATCTCAAGGTCTTCATGGCCCCCGGGATCAGCGTCGAAACCAGCCTCGGCAACGGTGAGATCAAGGCCAGTGCGGACTTCATCGACGGCCTGGACCTCGGCAACGGCAACATCAGCTTCCACGGTTCACTGCGCAGGGGCGCGGACATCCACCTCGGCAACGGCATGCTCACCGGCGACCTGCTCGGTGTCTCCGGCCGCCACAGCATCTACGTCGGCAACGGCAATGTGGACATCGACGTGGCGGACGGCGTGAACTGCAGCCTAAACGGCTCGGTGGCCATCGGCAGCATCGACCTGCACGGCAAGCTGCGCGGCAATGTGGCCCGCCAGGGCTACATCGGCGCGACGGCCACGGCCACGATCGGCGAGGAGGCCGGCAACCTGCTGAGCGTGGACATCGGCAACGGCGAACTGCAGATCGGCAGCAACTAACGGCTGGCCAGTGGGAAACAATCCGGCTAGAATGGCGGTACTTCAACTGCCATGAACATGTCCGGAGCCCCCACAATGCGCATTCTCGCCTTTTCAGCATCACTCAGGCACGACTCCCTCAATGGCCGGCTGATCGCCATCGCGGCACGCCTGGCCCGGGAGGCCGGCGCGGAGGTTGATCTCGCGGATTTCTCCGAGCTCGTGATGCCCAACTACAACTTCGATGTGGAACAGCAGGGCTTCCCGGAGGCATGTGTGGCCCTCGGCAGACGCGTGGAATCCGTGGATGGCCTGCTGATTTCCACGCCGGAATACAACCATTCCTTCCCCGGCACCCTGAAGAACACGATCGACTGGCTCTCGCGCCTGCGCCCGATGCCCCTTCGGGGCCGCAGCGTGCAGATCCTCAGTGCCGCGCCCTCGCTCGTGGGTGGCAACCGCGCTGCCGAGGCCCTGAGCACGCCGCTCGAGGTGCTCGGCATGCATGTGATGCCTGACCGCTTCTCGCTCAACACCGCCAACGAGGCCTTCGGGGCTGACGGCGAACTGCTCGACCCGCAGCGCCTGGAGCGGCTGCAGGGGGTGGTGGACTACTTTCTGCGCGTCACGCAGAGCCTGAAGCTGATGGACGCCTAGAGCCGGATCCCGAGTACCGGTCCACCCAGCAGCCAGATTGCCGCCGTCACCAGCAGCGTGGAGATCAGTTCCATCAGCAGACCGTTGCGCACCAGCATCCGCACGTCAATCTGGCCCGTTGCCAGACCGATGGCATTGGGCGGTGTGGCACTGGGCAGTACGAAGTCCAGCGATGAACCGAGCGTCACCGGCAGCATCAGCAGTAGCGGAGGCAACCCCGCGCTGATTGCCAGCCCCGCCGTGACAGGCAGCAGGATCTGGGCGATCGCCGTATTGCTGGCCAGCTCCCCGAGGATCGTCGTGATGCCGTAGGCCAGCACCACCATCAGGAGTGGCGGCAGCACCGCCAGCAGCAGCATCCGCTCCCCCGCCCAGTGCGACAGGCCGCTGCCGATCACTCCCTCAGCCAGGGCAAAGCCCCCGCCGAACAGCAGCACGATGCCCCAGGGAATGCGCTGGGCATCCTCCCAGCGCAGCAGGCCACCACCGCCGCTGGCCCTGCCAGCCGGGAGCACGAACAGCAGCAGTGCGGCCAGCACCGCCACCGTGCCGTCGTCAGCCAGCATCCGTCCGCCCCCGTCAGCGAACAGCACACCCCAGCCGCTGAACTGCAGCGCACCGATACCCAGCGGGGCCCGGCTCAGCCAGAGCAGGGCCGTGGCGCAGAATACGAGCCCCACCGTCCACTGCTCGCGTCCCGGCCTTGAACCCAGCTGCATGCTGCGCAGCAGCTCAGCCGGGATTTCCGCTGCGCCGTGCCGCAGGAAGTTGCGGGCCAGCAGGGCCCAGCAGCACAGCAGAAGCGCGAGCATCAGCGGAACGCAGAACAGCATCCACTGCAGGAAGCCGGGCTGGGCTGAGTCCGGGAAGCTCATGGCATGGATCTGCAGGAACACCAGATTCGGCGGGCTGCCCAGCGGCGTGCCGAGCCCGCCGATCGAAGCGCTGTAGATCACTCCCAGCACCACCGCCGGAGCCAGGCCCCGCAGGCCCTGCTGCCCGGCAGTGTCACAGAGAGCGAGCGCCACGGGCAGCATCAGGATGGCAACCGCCGTGTTTGACATCCACATCGAGATGAAGGCCGTTGCCAGCATCAGTCCCAGCAGCAGGCTCTGCGGCCGGCGGCCGAACAGGCGCAGCACGGCGGCGGCGATCGTGCGGTGCATTTCCCAGCGCTCCAGCGCGAAGGCCATCAGGAAGCCGCCGATGAACAGGAACACCGTGCTGTTGAAGTACGTGGCTGCGCAGTCAGCGGAGGACATCACACCGGTGAGCGGGAAGCCGATGAAGGGCAGCATGGCAGTGACCGGCAGGGGGACGGCTTCCGTCACCCACCAGATGCACATCCAAAGCGCCAGACTGGCAACGTGCAGCATCGGCCCCTGCGGCCAGTGCGGACCTGCCAGCAGCTCCACTACCAGCATTGCCAGCGGACCAGCCAGCAGCGGAACAGGCTTCCAGCCAGTTGCCCTGCGTGCCTCATCCGGCATGGCTCCATCATAGCGCTGCCCTGCGTACTCCGGAGTTTTTCTACCGATAGTACAAAATGACCAGATAAGTCCGCATTATTGTACCCATTGTCAATAAGTTGCAATTTATGCAATATATAACTATCATTTCCCTGGTGCGCAATACCCTTGCACTGGGGAGATCGTCATGAAGATTCTCGTGTTCACACCCTGTCCGGAGGAGAACTCCGTCAACAGCCGCCTGGCCCGGCTTGCCGCGCGGATTGCCGCAAGCAAGGGCGTGGAGGTTGACCATGCCTCCTTCAGCGAGTTCGAGATGCCGTTCTATGACCGGCAGATGGAGGAGAACTTCGGCCTGCCGCGCGGCGCGCGTGAAATGACAACGCGCATCAGCACGGCGGATGGGGTGGTGATCGTCTCCCCGGAGTACAACTGCAGCATGCCCGGCACCATTAAGAACGCCATCGACTGGCTCAGCAAGGCCAGCCCGATGCCCCTGCGCGGCAAGGTGATGCAGCTCATGAGCGCCGGTGACGACAGCCAGGGCGGCCGCCAGGGACTGTGGTCGCTGCGCATCCCGCTGGAGTCGCTCAATGCCTTCGTGCTGCCGCAGATGTTCTGCCTGGCGGAGGCCACGCGCGCACTCGGCAAGGAAGGCGAGCTGCGTGAGCGGGCCGAGGCCGAGATGCTCAGCGACATCGTCGAGGAATTCCTGCTCACGGTGCGCCGCTTCAAGAAGCATCCCGTCGGCAGCTACATCACCGTCGGCTGAGCCTACTGCGAGCTCAGCTCCGAGATCCCACCCTTCACGGAATCAGCCGTGACGGTGAAGGGGCCGTTGCCACGCACGATCCAGCGCACATAGACCGGGTCGGCGAAGGCCACCGCGCTGATCTCCACATGCTGCGGGTCATGCTCCTGTTCGCGCGGGCGGCGGAAGAACATGTCGTTGTCACGCATCGCCGTCAGCACCTTCAGGCCGCTGCCGCCGCTGAGCGTGATGATGTCCGGGCGGACGAGCGCGGAACGCTCGGCCACGCTCAGGCGTGTGGGGATCTGGTGGTCGTTGAGGATCACCGCCGTGACCTCGGTCAGGCCGTGCTCGAGCTCTTTCACGCTCACGCTGTCAACACGGATGCGCGGCAGCTGCGAGGCGTGGTAGACCGTGAAGGCCATGTTGCGGTGCAGCTCCTCCTGCAGCAGGAAGGCCGGTGGCTGGCGGCCGTAGCTCTTCTTGTAGCCGCCGACCTCCACCATCCCGTAGTCCGGGTGCTCCACCTCATGCCAGGGCACGAAGGCCTCGCCGAACAGCAGCTGGTCATTGAAGCGCGCCTGGTCATTGCGGTCACCCTGCCAGTTGCCATCATTGGCGGTGCGGAAGAAGTTGAAGGACGTCCACAGCTCGTTCGTGTAGCTCAGCGCGCCCATGCTGGCGTACCACCAGTCCAGCTCGCCGCCGTGCACCGTGTAGAGATCCTCCCAGGTGATCATGTACTTGTAGCCGGGCAGCATCTGCTCCCCGCGCTGGCCGATCGCGTCATAGACCGCGCGGTCACTGCGGCTGTAGGTGTTCTCCTCCGCTCCCGGACCGCTGAGGATCATCCCGCCCGCATTATGGAAGGACTGCGCCCCGCCGATGTTGGGATGCGCCAGTGCGAAGTCCGCCACGGCGCGGTTCTCCTGCAGGGAGAAGGGATAGCGGTAGGCTCCCCACTGGATGTGGCCGGGCTGCCAGTCATAGCCCCAGTCGCGGTTCGGGTCGTAGCCGCCGGCGCCGTCCTCGTTGACCATGCCGTCGCCGTCGTTGTCAAAGCCTTCCTCGCCGAGCATCGTCCAGCCGCCGACCTCATCAGCCTCGGCGCGCACCATCATCCAGGGATACTCCTCGTCCTCCTTCCAGCGGCCGTTGGGGTCCTTCACGCGCATGCTGACGATGTGTCCGTCGCCATCCAGGTCGTCGTCGTCATCCTCATCGAACAGGCCGTCGCGGTCGTTGTCAATCGGCCGCTGGCCGGTGCGCGGGCCGTGCGTGGTGGCGGCCTCATGCAGGTGGATGTCGCGCGAGTCCGGGCTCATCATCGGCAGGATGTAGAACACCTGGCTGTCGACGATCTCGCGGATCTGGCGCATCTGGGAGTAACCCTCGATCAGGTACCAGGCCGTGTAGAGTGCGGCGTCGGAGGCCTGCACCTCGTTGGCATGGATCCCGCCGTCCAGCCAGAAGCCGGGCTTGTGCAGTTCCTCGCCGGTTGCGAAGTTCGTGATCGTCATCACCCACATCTCGCGGCCCTGCCAGCTTTTGCCGATGCTCTCGAGCCGGCAGATGTCAGGATGTGCGGCCGCCAGGTCCTGCAGCAGCTGGGTCTGGGCCTCGTAGTCCCGGTAGAAGTCCCAGGCCGCCGGGACTTGGGGGTCCACCGGGCGGCCGATCAGCGGATAGCCGTCGTCGGCCAGGGCCGTGCCAGTAACGATCAGGGCGCAGATGAGGAACAGGATCGCGAATCGCATGCATACCATCCAGACTTGCCGGCGGACCGGCGCGTGTAGCCCCGACATGGCTGGCAGCATCAATCCCCACTGCCGGCTCCGGCGGAACCCGGACACCAGCATATCAGAGCAGGCCGCAATCCGCTAGCACCCCGGGAGTTCAGATCCGGAAGCGCTCGACTTCCTCGCGCAACAGGCTGCCCAGCCCCGCCATCTGGTCGATGTTGGAACTCATCTCCGTGATCGTCGCCGTCTGCTGCTCAGCCGAGGCGCTGACATCCTGGGTCATTTCCGAATTCTCGGTGGCCGCCGCGCTGACCTGCTGCATCCGGGAATTGACGTCACCCGTCCGCTCCCGCACCTCATCGGCCGTCCCGGAGATCGTGGCGAAGCGCTCACTGATCTGGCGCACGGAGCGCACGATGTCCGCCAGCTGGCCGCTGGCATCCCGCACTGCGGCGGAACCGCCCTCCACGCTGCTGCTGCTACGCTGCATCGAGGTCTTGGCCATCTGCATCTCACTGGCAATGTCCTTCACGATGGCCCGGATCTCACCGGCGGCGCTGTTGGCTTCCTCCGCCAGCTTGCGCACCTCATCGGCGACCACGGCGAAGCCACGGCCCGCCTCCCCGGCGCGGGCGGCCTCGATTGCGGCATTCAGGGCCAGCAGGTTCGTCTGATCTGCGATCCCGGAGATCACGTTCGTGAATTCAGAGATGCTGTGGGTCTTCTGGTCCAGTTCGTCCACGATCCGCGAGGTCTCGCCGACGGCCGTGCTGGCCTCGGTCATGATCCGCACGGCCTCGTTGGCATTGCCAAGCCCCCGGTCACTGTGGGCGGCGGCTTCCTCACTGATGCGGTTCAGCTCGGCGATGCTGTCATTGATGCCCATGATCGCCTCGCTGATCTCATCCAGATTCGTGCTGGCCCCGCGGATCAGCTCAGTCGTATCGGCATTGCGGTTGGAGACATCCTCCATCGTGCGGGCCACGTGGTTCACGCTGCGTGCCGTCTCACCGGCACTGTCGGACATGCTGGCGGCGAACTCGGAGATCTGGCGGGACTGTGCGGAGATCGAGGCCAGCACCTCGCAGACCTCACTGGCCAGTTCGTTGTAGCGGCTGCCCAGCAGCGCCATTTCATCCCGGCCATGCACCGGCAGGCGGCTGTGCAGGTCGAGTTCGCCTGCGGCCCGGCGCAGCATCTGCCCGGTGGCTTCCAGCGGTGTGATCACGCGCCGGTGGAACATCAGGAACATCAGCACACAGAGCAGCAGCACGCTGCCGGTCAGCAGGCCGGCCAGCGACAGTTCACGGTTGTTGTCAGCGACCTGGGCCATTGCCATCGCCTGGGGCTGCAGCGAAACCGCGTCGGCCACGGCCAGCAGGCTGTCGATGGCTTCCGTGCTGCTGCCCAGCCAGCCATTCAGGTCCACCGGATACTGCGGTCCGCTCTCCGAAGCCTCGGAGCGAGTGCCGGCGGCAAAGACCTGCTGGCGCAGCTCCTCGAACTCTCCGAGGAACTTCCCCTCCATCTCACGGATGGCCTGGCGCAGTGCCGGATCCACCGCCGGATCCTCTGCCAGCAACACGATCTGTCCGACGCTTTCATCCACGATCGAGCGCAGTTCGATCAGCCTGTCATGGCGCGCATCGTCGAGCCAGGCTCCGCCTCCGATCATGCCACCGACCGTGGCCCGCTCCAGACCCGCCATTTCACTGGCCAGCCAGACCTGGTCCTTGACGCGCAGGTTGGACTGCAGCAGCAGCTCCGTGCCATCAGCCGGCGTGAAGGCCGTCAGGCGCAACTGGCGCGCGGAGCCGATCAGCCCCGTGGCATCCGTCAGCCAGTCCCGGCCGCTGATGCTGTTGGCAGCGGGACCGAAGCTGGCATCGGCCAGCTCACGGTTGTCATGCAGTTTATCCAGACCGCTCCTGTAGGCATCCTCCGCACTGCGGTAGACCGGGCTGAGCTGGCCTGAATGCCGTTTCCCGATCAGTTCCAGCAGCTCAAGCGTTTCACTCGCATGCTGGTCCACGAGCTTGCGTGCATCCGTCACGCGCTGCAGTACTGCAGGGTTGGCGGTTTCGCTGTTGAGCAGGCCGTTGGTGAAGCCCCGCTCCTTGGCCAGTTCCGCGGCAAATGCGATCTGCAGGTCCGCCAGGTGATTGGCATCAGCCAGATAGGCAGTACGGCTGCGACTGGCCAGTTGTTCGCGGATCGTGAGATAACCGAGCGTGGCAACCAGCAGCAGGTTAATGGACAGTGTCAGCAATATCAGTTGGCGGATGGACATGCCTTCCTCCGGGATTAACCAGAGATGCTAACACTCAGGCAGGCTGAGGCATCCGCCGCAATCAGGTGTTGACAGGGATTTTGTGATGATTTAGCCGGTGCTTACAGCTCGGCTTCAGTCCTGGCCATCCCGACGGAGGGGCTGGCAACCACGAGGCCGATCCGTCCGCCCTGCGGAGCCACGACCAGCCAGCTGTACTCCGACTCGCCACCCAGACCCTCGATGCGGTCCAGCCGGCCGCGCAGCGAACCGTTCAGCAGGCTCGCGCCCTGCGGCAGGCTGATCGCGATGTTCAGCGGATAGTCCTGGCGGATGCTCGCGGCCTTGCGCGTGCTCGTCGGCAGGTAGCCGCTGTTGGCAACATGCGCCGTGACGCGGTACAGGCCCTCGCCCAGGTCATCGACCTCGACCTCGCTGAAGCTGATCGCGGGCAGCATCCCCGTCAGCTCGCGCAGGAAGTCCAGCTGCTTCGTTGCCAGCTCGGAAAGCATGGCCGCCGGCGGATTGCTGCGCAGGTAGGGCCGGAAGCCGCCGACCTGCACGCTGCGTCCAGGGAAGTCCGGATTGGCAACATCCGTCCAGTCCACGAAGCCGTCAATGCCCTGGGACGCGAACCAGTTGAGTGCATTGATCTCATCGGCACCGCGCTTCTCATCACTCTTCTTCGGCTTCTCGGCTGCCTGCGGCTGCTCAGCATTCTCGCCAACCGCAGCTGCTTCGCCCTCCGCCGGTGCCTCCGGCTTGAACTCCGGCACCCACCAGGCCCGGGTGCTGATGCTCCAGGCACCGTAGTGGAAGTAGGCCCAGTCCGCGAAGCTGCCGCGCGGATTGCTGGAACCGGGGAAGTTCTCCTTGCCGAGCAGCTCGCTGCCCCTGGCGGCGATATGCTCGAGGATCGAGATGTCGCTGCCCTCAGCGGATTCATGCATCAGCTTACCGTGCTCATTCTTCCAGGGGGCACGGATGTTGTCCTCGGGACCGAAGCTCAGCACCATGCAGATCTGCTGGTTGTTGTAGAACCAGTCCACCACGCTGCGGGTCTCGGCCTCACTCACGGGCCAGGGGCCGCAGCCCGCCGCTCCCCCGTCGTGGTTGAAGGTCAGGTTGCGGTTGAAGTCCACCCCGCCCTGGCCGTCCTCATTCCACTTCTCGTCACCATCATTGTCAGTGCCTTCGCTGTACAGGCTCCAGCGGCCCTGCTCATTCTCCTCACGCTTCGCCCGGATCAGCACGCGTGGGTCGTCCGGATGCTCCATCCAGTCGCCGGCGGGATCCTCCACACGCATCATCGTCAGGATGCCGTCGCCGTTAAGATCCTCACCAGGGTCCTCATCCACGCGGCCGTCGCGGTCATCGTCAAACGGACTGCCGTTGCTATCCCGCTCATAATCCGCGGCCCCGAAGAAATACTCCGCCGCATCCGGGCTGGGGCTCGGCAGGAAATAGAGGTCATGCTGCCCCAGGAAGGCCAACAGCTGCTCATCATCATCCAGGCTGTCCAGCACACGCTGGGCCAGTTCCAGGCAGATCTCCCGCCCGGCCAGGTCACTGCCCTGCACACTGCCCACCACGGCAATCGCCGGACGCGGCATGCTGTCACCGACCGCATTCAGGAGCTCCGTCTCACCGGCGATGCGCAGCACGAGGATCTCCCGGCCCTCAGCCGTCCGGCCGATTTCCAGCAGTTCGCATTCCGGTGCCTGGGCCATGCGCTTGAGCTCCGCCACCAGTGCGGCGTGGTCGTGGTAGCCCTCCAGCGGAGCGGCATCAGCGAGGCCGGCGAACAGGCAGCAGGCGCCTACGAGGCAGGTGTGGATGAGCGTTCTCATGTGGTGGATCTCCCGCAGCATTCAGCCCAGTGAGCTGGCATTGATTGTAGCTTGGTGCTGACCTTAAGTACAGTTGCCCCGGCCTGCCCCCTATAATCGGAGCATGGCCAGTCAAGCACGGATCCTCCAGACCCTTGAGGAACTGATTCTCACGGCAGCCGTGAGTGGCAGTGAACACCGCCTGCGCCGCGTGATCGAGCGCCAGCTCAGTGCCGGCGGCATCGACCCGCAGCGCCTCGGCCATGACCGGATGGGCAATCTCTGGCTGCACTGCGGCCCGGATGGTCCGCCTGAGCGCCTGCTCGTGGCCCACATGGATGAGATCGGCTGGCGCATCACTTCGATCCGGCCCGACGGACTCTGCCACCTGACGCCGCTTGGCGGCAATGATGCCCAGCTCTACGAAGGCTCGCGCGTGCATGTGCACACGGAGTCCGGCAGCCTGCCGGCGGCGATCATCCCGGTCAGCCTGCATGTCACGGACCGCCAGGGCCTCGGCCCCAAGCACCGTCTGACGGCAAATGAACTGCTGCTGGATGCCGGGGCGGACAGTCCCGAGACCCTCGCTGCCCTCGGGATCAGCCTGCTGGACAGCGTGAGCTGGCCCAAATGCTTCGAGCGCCTCGGCGAGGACTGGGTCCAGGCCCGCAGCCTGGATGACCGCTTCGGCTGCACGGCGCTCGTGGAACTCGCATTCGAACTTGAGCAGCATCCGCCGGCCGTACCCACGGTGCTGGCCTGGGCCGTGCAGGAGGAGCTGGGCCTGCGCGGTGCCCGCGCGCTGGCGCAGCGCTTCAGTGGCTGCCGTGAAGTGATCGCCGTGGACAGCATGACGGTCGCCGGCAGCAGCCGCGACAATCCCCAGTTCAAGGCCGTTAGTCCCGGGCATGGTCCGGCATTCCGCTGCTTCGATTCCACCGTGATCGTGGGAGAAGCGGACCGGCAGGCCGTCATGGCCCGGGCCGGCGAACTGGGCCACGAACTGCAGCTGGGCTTCATGCCCGGCGGCAATGATGCCTCGGTCTTCCAGGACGGCAATGCCCTGTGCTTCGCCTTCGGAATCGCCCTGCAATTCAGCCACAGCATGGTGGAACGGATCAGCATCCGGGATCTCGTCAGCCTCTGCGAACTGCTGCGGGACTGGTGCGGCGCAGACTGCCTCTGAAAAAAACTTTAATGGTTTCTTAACTGAGCCCCGCCGCAGGTGATTATATGTATCAGCCGGCAGCTCACGCTGTTCCGGTCATGATCTGCAAGGCACCGACCCTGGACTGGGTGCCAGGAGGAGCTTCCATGCGGAAAATCTTGATCTTGTTGGCCCTGCTTTCCGCCGCGCTGCAGCTTTCAGCCTGCGGTGGCGGCACAACCGGTTCCAGCCAGGACTTCATTTCAGCTGCTGATAACAGCGGCAGCGGCCCGGGCACTGGATCCGGCCTGCCGGCACTCAGCACTCTCGACGAACTGCCGGCCGGCAGCCGCAGTGCCAGCCTGCTGGGTCCGGGCTGGTACGAGCTCTGGCATGAGGACATCCGCGATTCGGCCTTCCTGAGCCTCGGCAGCGGGAATGACATCGTCCTCAACGCCGGCGGCGGCAATGCCTATGCGCTGTACTGCCTGCGCGGCTTCAACTCAGACTTCAGCCCGACCTCCGTGCGCATCACGCCCCAGTCCGGCTCGGACACGCCCTACACGCTGCTGTTCGCGGACTACGCAAGCGGACGCTGGACCAGCGGCGGCCTGCACATCGGCACAGTCCAGGTGGATCTGCCCGGCACGACTGATGGCAGCCGCCATCCGCTGGACTATGTCTCCCCCGCCGGGCGTGTGTACGTCACCGTGGTCTCCGATCAGACGGGTGTGGACCTGAAAATTGACAACATAGAAATCGGCATCCACGGCGGACTGCTGGCCCCGCGTCCGCCGGCACGGATCGTTGCCGGCGTCTATGCCGACGGCAGCGTTGCCAACTGGGATCACAGCCCGGACTACGGCAAGCCGGACTTCGGCGGCTACGTCGTCGAACGCCGCGACCTGCTTTCGGATGAATGGCTCCAGCTGGCCAGCACCGGCCCGCTGGAGACTTCCGTGGTGATTCCCGGCATCCGGACCACCTTCTCCTACAGGGTTGCCGCCTTCGACGTCTCAGGCAACCAGAGCGCTTGGACATTCAGCGTGGACGGCGGGCTGGTGATCGGTTCGAAGATCATGCAGGTGGCGGTCGACATGCCGCGCGGCCCGCTCTACGGCCCGGTGGAGGTCAACTTCGACATGAGTGCCTCGAGCACACCTGAGGGCACGATCGCCGAATACAAGGTGTTGTTTGAGAACAGTTCCCTGAATTACACCGGTGCCAGTCCGACCGTCTCCCGCGTCCTGCAGCCCGGCTGCTACTACATCCGCTTCGAAGTGAATGACGGTACCGGCATCAGCGCAGACTATGGTGAGACGACACGTACGCTGATCGTCTACCCGCAGTGGGAAAGCAGCCCGCTGATCGTGCGGGAAGCGGACCGTTCCTTCCCCGTTGAACGCTTCTCCCAGGTTTCGGGAATCATTGACCCGGATACGGATGAGCTCGTGATCTTCGCCGACGACCTGACTCTGCCCGGTACGACTATCCGCCGTGGGCGGCCCGGGAACCTCAGTTTTGACAGCGTGCCCTTTTACGGCACGACTCCCAACATCTACACCGACCCCGTGATTCTTGACGGAACCGCATACGTCGGAGTGCAGCCTGCAGGCGGCGGGAGTTACATGATCGCCAGCAATGCCAGCGGCAGCCACATCATCGAGGGCAGCTTCGGTTTCACCAGGATGCTGCCTGTCACGGATGGAGAAAAACTCTTCATGCTTATCTCCAGTCCGACCGGAATCGGGATCCTTGACCTGGAAGCAGGCTTCGGACTGACTTCGATCTATACCGGACTGACCGGCAACAACTACATGGATGCCTGCTGGAACCCGGTCACCGAGACCATAGACATCCTGTATGACGACGCCGGCCTGCTGGCCTACGGCTCCTGGGACCCGCTCAGCATGAGCATCACGGATGATGACTCCGGGCTTGCTGATTCACTGAGCGAAGGCATCGATGTTGAAGCCGATCCCGACTCCGGCGAGCTCTGCGTCATCACGCGCAGTTTCGGGAAGACAGTCTTCCTGCGCAAGCCCGTCACTGCCGCCATCAGTGCACCCCAGGACATTGACACTTCGGTCACCAATTTCTGGCCCGCTGACCTGGCCTGGCATAATGGCAATCCCTACTGCGTGTTCGCCGGAGGCAGCGGCCAGACCCGCAACTACCGCCTGGACAGTTCCGGCGCAGTCACAATCAATGTTTCCGACTACACTCCGGACGGCTTCTACACCGGCTGCCTGCTGCATGACTGGAGCAGTGGCGCACTGCTGCTCTGCGACCGGGACGCCAGTGCGGGGATGTACATCGTGCAGCTCAACCCGGATGACACGGAGACCGTCCTTGACTACATCAGGAGTGACCACGGCTGGGGCCGCTGGCTGGACAGCGCGTACGGTGCGGACGGCTTCCACCTGATCATGGCCGGCGCATTCCTCACCGGGATCAGCCACATGCAGAGTGCGGACGGCGAGAGCTGGACGGAAACCGGCACCGCTGCCAGCGATGGCTATGCCGACCTTTTTGACAACCGGGGCGGCGAGGTCTTCCTGACCCTGCGTTCCAGCACCGGCTACGACGTATCCTACTGGAACGGTTCAGGCTGGGAGAATCGCTGGATCGTGCCGGGGACACAGACGCGGGAAGCCGTTTCCGCGGGCAACCGGGCCAGCTCCTTCACGGGCTGGCTGCTGGATGACACTGATACTCCGAGCCTTCTGCGTTCCCAGGGCAATGCCGCGGGCTTCACGACTTCTTCCCTGCCCTGGCCTGAGACCACTAACGTCCACAAGGGCAGGCTGGTCTACGATGCGAGCTACGGCATCACCCCGGCCTTCGTGCTCTACTCCCGCCCGGCACTGTTCCAGTCCTTCGGGCTGCTAAATCCCTACATCGGCACGGTACAGCACATCACCGGCTTCAGTGACGGTTCGCTGTCAATCAGCGACCTCAGTGCCTTTGATGACAGGGAAACTGCCGGCCGCACGATGGAAATGATGCCCTTCCGCGGCAACAGGGAGATGAGCAACTCCACGCAGCTGGCCTGCTGGAGTGTCAACGGACACAATGGTTCGGCCTTCCGCTACACTTTCCGCAGCGATGGCGGTGTACCGATGGACCCGCAGCTGACTGACCTGCCCTTCCGCAACAGTGAGTGGCGCAGCGAGGAAGTGCGGCGCACCGTCAGCAGCGCCCAGGCGAACGGACTGACGGCTGTTTCCGTCATGAGCAGCCTTGACGGCAAGCACAGCCATATGGAGTGGAGCTGTTTCGGTGACTGGGAGGAACTGCCGCTGCCGGACACTGCCGGACTGCCCTCCCAGGCGGAACTGCTGGTGGATCCGGATGGGCGCTGGTACCTGTTCTGGCGCGATCCCGAAAGTGGCAACGTGTACTGCCAGCGCACCCTGCCCTGAACCACAGTGGTCCTTGGGGAACAATCACAGATGAACCGCAGAGGAGATGGATGAGATGAACAGCCTGAGAACGATATTCTGCATGGCCTGCCTGCTGCTGGCGATGAGTGCCGGGGCCTGGGCCCAGAACGCTGACCCCGCCGTGGACCTGCTGGAGTTCTATGCATTTGATTCCACCGCCGGCAAGCAGCTCAAGCGCGAGAACTTCAGCTGGCCCAGCCAGCGGCGCGTGAACGCCCTCGTGCGCTACGAGACGAAGAACTACACGAAGCGCAAGACGGCCCAGATCTTCCTGACGCTCAAGGACCGCAATGGCAACGACCTGTTCCGTGACAACCAGGAATTCACGATCCATGCCGGGGAGCATGAATACGTCTTCCCGCTGGACTTCGACATGCGCCGGATGTATCTCGAGGAACGCTTCCGGCTGGATCTTGAGGTCAAGCTCACCGGTGGCAACAAGATCGCCAGCCAGATCGAGATCGTCGTCAACGGGCCGGTGATGCCCACCGTCAACATCTCGGGGCTGAAGCTCGTGGACCCGGTCACGCTCAAGCCGCTGGAGAAGGTCGTACCCGGCCAGACCGTGCGCCTCGTCGGCAATCTGAACGTCACCGGCAACACCACGGACATCGTGCCCACGATGATGGTCTGGGGCCGGATGAGCAGTGAGGAGCTGGAGATCGAGCCCTGGGATGAGGCACCGTTCAGCGATGTCTACCGCGACAGTGCGACCATGACCTCGCCCAACGGCAGCTGGAACTTCGGGATCAATGCCGACATGCCGCTCAAGTTCCGCCAGAACCAGGCTTCAAGCCAGCCCTACGAATTCAAGATCGTGGTCTACTTCACGCGCCAGGCGGTGCGCACCACTGAAATCAGCGGCACGATCAGCGAGAGTGCCACCGGCAGCAATGTCGGGGATGACCTCGATGACCGCCTGATCCGTCTGGAGCGCAACTGGCACTGGGAAATCCGGCCGCAGCGCTGATTTCCCGGGAGCGTTACGCTCCCCCTGATAGCCGTGTCTATGACACAGGACGCAGTCCTTGAAATGCGTCCGATCCCTCACATGCCGGGATGCCCCGCCTGCTCCCGCTGGCGGTGGCTGACCGGCCCTTGGGTCTGTCTCCGGACAGCCTGTGTTTTTCTATTCGCCGGCGATCCTGGAGACGAACTCCGCATGCTCCAGCATTCCGGCGATCTCCCCGATCAGCTGCAGCACCTCCGGACTGGGATCAAAGCGGCCCTCCGCGTGCAGTTCACTGAACAGCCGCGTGGCGCTGACCAGCTCCTGCCCGAGACTCGTGATGTATCCGAGCTGCTGCTCATCGCTGAGCCGGGGCAGGCGCAGCTGCAGCTCCTGGCGCAGGGCCTGCCAGGTGTCGATGCTGTTGAACTCGCGCAGCAGGCGCTCCTCGCGCACCTGCAGCCCGCCGCGCCTTCCGGCACTGCGGATGCAGCGCATGCGCCGCAGCAGTTCGCAGTTGTGCCGCATCCAGGTCGGGAAGTCACCCTTCACGCGCTGGCTGGCATCATTGACCTGCTCATCCGGCAGCAGGAAGAAGGCCCCGCCGGTGGTGATCTGGATCCGGCCCTCATCCAGCTCGAAGATCCGTGAATCCGCCGTGACATCCCGCTCC
>JAWLAZ010000006.1:0-99026 GCA_041395205.1 bacterium | reverse complement strand
TGCCGCATCCAGGTCGGGAAGTCACCCTTCACGCGCTGGCTGGCATCACTGACCTGCTCCTCCGGCAGCAGGAAGAAGGCCCCGCCGGTGGTGATCTGGATCCGCCCCTCATCCAGCTCGAAGATCCGTGAATCCGCCGTGACATCCCGCTCCCGCTCATGGCTGCCGTAGAGGTGCAGGCTCACGAAGGGCGGCTGGTCAATGTTGCCCATCTGGTGCACGAGCTCGTGCGAGACCGCCACGATGCTGTCCGCTGCGAAGCTGACGCGTTCCCGCGTACTCAGCCGGCCCTCACGTTCCTCGAACACGGCATGCTCGGCCTGGCCGTAGATCCGCACAGCCCCCCACATCGTGTAGCCGTGGTCATGGATCGCCGACATGTCACCGGGCAGCCAGGACATCAGCATCAGCTCGAAGGAACCGCCGTCGTGGATCATCGTGCGCCCGTAGCAGTCCTGCGCTGGATGCTCGAAGCGCTGCCAGGGGGCGAGCTCCTCCGCGCTGATCCCGCTCTGCTCCAGCAGCAGCGCGGCCTTCTCCGGCGACATGCTCGCTTCCGCGCTGATGCTCTCCACCAGGGCCTGCACGCTGGGCGGCAGGGCCGGCTGCGCGCTGTCGGTCAGGTTCTGATTCAGGTCTGTCATTGGAACTCCTCAGGGTTGTGCGGCGGCGGGTGGTACGTCGTCAAGGATCAGCTGGAGGATGGCAACATCCTGCCAGTGCCCGTCAAGCCAGCCGATCTCCCGCTGGATGCCCACCAGTTCATAGCCGAGCGCCAGGTTGTATCCGATGCTCGCCTGATTGTTGGCAAAGATCTTGGCGACAAGGTGATGATAGCCCAGGTCCCGGCACTTTTCAATGATATGGCGCTTCAGCAAGGTGCCGAGCCCGCGCCGGCGCAGGCTGCGCCGTAGGTAGACTGCCGTCTCGCAGGCCACGCCGTAGGCCGGGCGGTCGCTGTAGCGCTTGATGATGCCCCAGCCCGCGGTCTCGCCGTCGAGTTCCAGCACCAGCAGGCATTCCCGCTCATTGAAGTCCCGCTGCCAGCCGAGGATGTCCCGTGCCGTCTTGGCAACGCGGTCCATGCTCGCATCCCCGGCGCTGATCGTCTCGTTGTAGATCGCCGCTACCGTCTCCGCATCCACCTCCCGGAAGGGACGGATCAGTGTGTTGTCAGCGTCCATGGCGCAGCACCCTTCCCGGGCGCGTGTCCAGCACCCGCCCGCGTTCCACGGCCGGCCGGCCGTTGACCCAGACATACTCCGTGCCGAGCGAGAGCCGGCGCGGTTCCTCATATGTTGCCAGTTCGCGGATCCCCGGCGGATCCAGCAGCACGATGTCAGCGAAGCAGCCCTCACGGATCCGGCCCCGTTCGCGGATCCCGGTGAAGTCCGCCGGCAGCGCGGTCAGCTTGCGCACCGCCGCTGCCAGGCTGAGCCGGCCGCTGCGGATCACATACTGTTCCAGGAAGCGCGTGAAGGCCCCGAAGGTGCGTGGATGCGGGTCGCCGATCTGCTTCGGTGCATTGTAGGGATGGCTCCAGGAATCGGTGCAGATGATGCTCTCCGGCCAGAGCACGGCCGCATCCACGTCGGACTGGTCCATGCAGTGGTAGACGATCCAGATGTCCGGGTCACGCTGCAGGATCTCAACCACCTCCAGCCCCGGGTCATTGCCGTGCCGCTTCGCCAGGCTGGCAACGCTGGACCTCCCGCTGCCCTCGCCCTGATCCCCTAGCAGCATCATCGCGGCGAAGTCCGTGCCCCGCTCATGCATGTAGCGCCGGCAGCGCTCGCGCCAGTCCGGCTCGCCGAGCCGCCGCCTGTACTCCTCGATCCCGCCGTCCATGATCTCGCGCGGGATGAAGGTGCGCAGCTTGGTGCTGACCGCCGTGTAGGGATAGACCTCGAAGCTCAGCGGCGTCGCCAGCCTGCCGCGCGCCTCCTCCACCTGGCCGATGATCGAGGGGATGCGCCCCCAGTTGGCCTGCTCGGCGGCCTTGAGATGGCTGACCAGCACCGGGATCCCGCTTTGGCGACCGACCTCGATGGCTTCGGCCACGGCCTCATCCACCTTGTGCCGCTCATCGCGCACATGGCTGACGTAGATCCCGCCATGCCTGGCAACGATCTGCGCGAGATCGATGATCTCCGCCGTATCCGCGAAGCTGCCCGGCGCGTATACCAGTCCCGTGCTCAGCCCGAGCGCTCCGTCACGCAGTCCCTGCTCCAGCAGGGCGCGCATCCGCTCCCGGCGCTCACCGGAGTAGTCCTCACCGGGCTGCATCACGCCGGCGCGTAGCGTGCCGTGGCCGACATGCCCGGCCACGTTGAAGGGCAGGCCCTCGCGTTCGAGGCGCTGGTGGAAGTCCTCGAGGCTGCGCCAGTCGAAGCCGAATTCCAGATCGGTGTCGAGCTTCTCCATCACGGGCACGAGTCGCTCGCCGACCGGGCCCTGGCTGGTGCCGCAGTTGCCGAAGATCTCCGTGGTGATGCCCTGGCTGAGCTTGTTGTCACCACTGCGCGGGTAGAGGAAGGTCAGACCGGTCGAGCTGTGTGTATCAATGAAGCCTGGGCAGAGCGTGAGCCCTGCTGCGTCGAGGCTCTGCCGCACTGCCATCCCGCCCGGCTTCTCACCGACATGCACGATCCTGTCATTGACGACGCCCACGGCCACGCGCCGCGGATGCGGACTGTCGCCATCACAGACTTCTGCCCCGTGGATCAGCAGGTCAAGCATCATCTGCCGGGCTCCAGGTATTCAAGTTGCATTGTCATTTCCTCAATCGCATTCTCATCCAGTTCCACAGGAGCTCCGCTGCCGAGTTCGATCATGCCATCACTGCCCATCCGCACGGGCTCACGCAGGATGTCGCGCTCAAAGTAGCGTGCGCTCGGCCCCAGGTCATGCGCCGTGGCCTGCAGAAGGCAGGCTGCATGCCGCAGGTTGGCAACACGGCCAACGCCGCACTCGAACATCCCGCCGATCCAGCAGCCCAGTCCCTTCTCAGCGCAGCGCTGCAGCAATGGCACGGCATGCAGCTGCCCGCCCACGCGCCCCGGCTTGAGGTTCAGTTCCGTCAGGGACTGCAGGGCCAGTGCACTTTCCAGCTCGCCGGCGTGGTGCACGGACTCATCCAGGCAGAGCCGCAGCCCGGGCCGCTGTGCATGCAGCCTTGCATGCAGGTCCAGCCGGTCCGGGGCGAAGGGCTGTTCCAGCATGGCAACGCCTTCCGTCAGCTCCAGCAGCAGCTCAAGTTCATCCTCACTGAAACTGCCGTTGGCATCCAGCGCACACTCGGCATCAGCACAGGCGGTGATTGCCGCCCGGAGCACGCCGTGATCCTGCGCCGGGCTGCACTTGAGCTTGATGCGCCTGTAGCCTTCCTCAAGCGCCTGCTGCACGCGGCGTTCCGCTTTGCCGGAATCGTCGAAGATACCGAGGCTGATCCCGGCCGGTATGCGGCTCAGGCGCTGCCCCGGCCAGATGTCCAGCAGATCCGGCACTCCGCTGCGGCGCAGCAGGTCGAGCGCTGCATCCAGCACTGCCGCCGTGGTGAACTGCCAGCCGCGGATTCGTCCCATTGCCCGCTGCAGTTCGGCGAGGCGCATCCCGCTGCGCATGGCGGGCACGGCGAATGAGCGCAGCACCGCCAGGCAGCCTTCCAGGAACTCAGCATTGTAGTAGGGATCGGGGCGGGCACTGCATTCGGCGATCCCGAACAGGCCGTCGCTGCCATGCAGGCGCACCAGCAGGGCTTCGCGCTGCAGGCGGCTGCCCACGGCACTGCGGAATGCCTCATGCTGGGGCAGGCCCAGCACGCGCAGCTCCACCTTCGTGAAATGGAAGCGGCTGTCCAGCAGTCCGGACAGCTCCGCACCGGAGGGCTGTTGCCAGTTGTGGATTTCAGGACCGGTGCTTGCCATAAGCAGGGCTCAGGGCAAGTATAGCGCCCGGCCTCAGCCGGCCGTGGCCACGATCTGGCGCTGGCTGACGAGCATCCCGCGCAGCAGGTGCACGAGCTCGGCCTCATTGATCGGCTTGCCCATCAGCCGGCAGACCCCCTGCGCCAGGTACTGCTGGGCCAGCGAGGCCGTGATCACACCGCTGATCACCACGATCGAGGCCTCGGGGCAGAAGGAGCGCAGTGCCGCGATGATGTGCAGGCCCGTGCCATCCGGCAGTTCATGGTCGAGGATGATCACGTCGGGGCTGATCCGCGGTGCGAGCAGCACGGCCTCGCGACCGCTGCCGACGATCGCGCAGATCCCGATCCTGTTCTGTTCGAGCACTGCCTGGTAGCGGCGCTGCATCACCTCGGAATCCTCGATGACGAATACGCCGCCCTCACAGTTCACTTCCGGCTGTTTCCTGCGACTTTGCATGTTCATCCGTTCACGTGGTCAACGTGCCTCATGGGCTGGACTGCCAGAAGATACCAGCTAAAGCACACGTGGTTTGGACGGGCGGTGCTGGCAACCGGGATTTCATCATTGCCACCCTCTGTGGGGTATGCCCCGGTTAACTCCCGCGCAAATGCCCTGTGATTTCACCGCGCTCTGACTTCCGGTAAGGCTCACGGTGTTAGAACATCTGTCAGAAGAACAGGAGGATCTGATCCGCCGCCATGACAGAAGACCGCACAAGCAGCCCGACCGTCAACCGCCTGCCAGGCTGGGATGACCTCGGCGCGGAGACCCGCACGGAGTGGGAATCGCTGATTTCGAGGATCAGCCTCCCGCCGATGTACAAGCACTCCGCGGGCAGCACCGCCGACAACTTCCGCCCGAAGGAGCTGGCCGCCGACATCGAGGCCGACCCCGTGATCAGCGGGACGATCATCGCCGTTGCCAACTCGGCCAAGATCGGCCTCTCCAGCCCGATCATGACCGTCGACCGCGCGATCGTGCACCTGGGCTTCAACCTGATCGTCTCGATCATCAGCAGCTACCAGCTGCAGCAGGCGCTGGCCAGCGGCCAGGGCGTCTCGCGCGAGTTCCTGGACCTGATCCGCCGCTGGTCGGCCACGGCGCGCACGGCCACGCTGCATTTCTTCAAGCGGGCCTCGATGCTGGACCGCCATGAGGAAGCACCGACGGTCGCGCTGCTGGCACGGCTGGGCACGGTGATCCTCGCGATGAGCAGCAATCCGCCGCGCAGCAGCTACCTGACCCTCCCGGATGAACCGGCCCGCCTGCAGCATGAACTTGCCGAGTTCAGCGTCACGAGCCCGCTGCTCAGCGGCCGCCTCGTGCGCCACTGGACCCTGCCGGAGCCGATCCCGAGCATGGTTGACAACCTCTGGCAGCCGGTGCTGCTGGAGCTGGAGCCCAGTGAAACCAACCGGGCCCTGACCCTGCTGGCCCTCAGCGTGAACCTCGCCGACACCTACATGAACTACAGCCGGGTGACCCCCGAGGAGTTCCTCGGGCGCAATGCCTACCAGACCCTCGCTGCCAATCTGAAGAGGATGGAGCTGCTGGAGATCGTCAACGACGCCTGGGAGAGCAAGCTGATGCAGCGCGAGCTCGAGGCGGCGTCATACTGATGACGGCGGACGTGAAGGAGCTGCTGCACAGCGAGAGCCGTGTGCACAGTATCGAGGAACTGAGCGAGGAACGCCGCGCCTACTGGGACATGCTGATCAGCACGCGCGCCATCCCCTCGCTGTTCACCGGCCAGTGCCGCGGGATGGAGCACCTGGAGTGCTCCGACTGCCACGAGACCCTGCGCCGCATCCAGACTGATCCGCTGCTCTCCAGCAAGATACTGTTCGTTGCCAACTCCACGCGCACCGGGCGGCGCAATCCGCTGCGCAACGTGGAGAAGGCCTGCCGCCAGCTCGGCCAGGAGCTCGTGCTCTCCATCGTGCTGACCTACGAGATGGAGAACGACATGCGCGAGGATAACCAGGTCCCGAAGCGCCTGCTGCAGTACATCCGCAACCATTCCACGCTCTGCCATGTGCTGGCCGGGATCTACACGAAGGAGATCAGCATCGGCGAGCCCGAGGCCGTGATCCAGGCTGCGCTGCTCAGCTCGGTGACGACGCTGCTCTATGCCCAGACCAGCCAGTTCGACGAGGACAGCTATCTCGCCTTCCCGGATGAACAGCAGCGCCTGCTGCATGAGGAGGAGCACTGGGGCGTCAGCTCACCCGTCATCGCCCGGCGCATGCTCGGCACCTGGGGGCTCGTGGATCCGATCCCCGAACTGGCGGGCCGCCGCCACGAGCCGCTGCTGCGCATGCTGGATGTGGACGTGCCGATGCATGAGCAGCGCCAGCTCTGCCTGATCGCCGTGATCAACGCCCTGGCGCATGGCTACATCGCCCGCCAGAGCACCTCACCGGAGATCCTGCTGGACCGCCGCAACTACACCATCCTCAGGAAGAACCTGATCGCCTGCGGGCTGTACGTCGCCGTCGGCCGCCACTGGGGCAAGCGCAGCACGGAGAACATCCTGCGCGCCGCCTACTGAACCCAGATCAGACCGCTGCCTCGCCACGCTCCCCGGTGCTGATCCGCACCGCCTCCACGACGTCCAGCACATAGATCTTGCCGTCGCCGCGCAGCCCGGTATGCGCATGCCGCTGGATCGTGGCAACCACGCTCTCCACCAGGGCATCGCGCACGACGAGCTCCAGCTTCACGTGCTGCACGAAGCGCACGTCATCGCCGCTGAGCACAGTGGCGCTGTCACTGCCCCGCCCCCGGCCATAACCCTCGACGCGGTTGAAGGACATCCCGGTCAGGCCCTCGATGGCACTCAGACCGCGCATCACCTCATCCAGCTTGAAGGGCTTGATGTAAGCCTTGATCTCCTTCATGTCATGCTCCCTCGCCAGAATTGGCAACTTCCCGCGCCTGCTCGCGGCGCGGTGCATCCGCCAGCCAGCGGTACAGCGCCGGCAGCACGAGCAGCGTCAGCACCGTGCTCGTGATCAGTCCGCCCATCACCACCACGGCCAGCGGGCGCTGCACCTCGCTGCCGGTGCCGGTGGCGTACAGCAGCGGGATCAGCCCGAGCCCGGTTGTCAGCGCGGTCATCAGCACGGGCCTGAGCCGCAGCAGCGCACCCTCCACACTCGCCCGGTCAATCGGCACACCGTCGCGCACGAGCTGGTTCAGGTAGGTCACGAGCACCATCCCGTTCTCGAGTGCGATCCCGAACAGTGCGATGAAGCCCACAGAGGCCGGCACGCTCAGGTTCTCCCCTGAGATGTACAGTCCGACGATCCCCCCGACCAGTGCCAGCGGGATGTTGAGGATGATCAGCAGCGCGTTCTTCAGGCTGTTGAAGCTCGAGAACAGCAGCATGAACACCAGTGCCAGCGTGACCGGCACCACAACCAGCAGGCGGCGGTTGGCCTCCTGCTGCAGCTGGAACTGCCCGCCCCAGCTCACGATGTAGCCCGGCGGGAAGCTGACCTGCGCATCGATCGCCGCCTGGGCCTCATGCACGAAGCTGCCGATGTCGCGCCCGCGCACGTTGCACTGCACATTGATCAGGCGCTGCGTGTTCTCACGCGTGATCGCGCGTGCGCCGATGGCCTTCTCGATCGTTGCCAGCGAACTGAGCGGCACGAGCTGGCCCTCCGGCGTATGCACCAGCAGCCGCCCGATCGCCTCCGGGGTGTCACGGTACTGCTCGGCGAAGCGCACCACGATGTCCCAGCGGCGGATGCCCTCGTAGATCTGCCCAGCGCCGGCCCCGCCGACCGCGGCCGCGATCACCTCCTGCACCTCGCTCACCGACAAGCCGTAGCGCGCGATCGCCTCGCGGTTGATGTCAATCCGCAGCTGCGGCGTGCCGCTGATCTGGTCACTGCTGACGTCGGCAGCGCCGGGCACGGTGCGGATCACCTGTTCCACCTTGTTCGCCAATTTCTTCAGTTCCTCGGTGTCCTCACCGAAGATCTTGATTGCCAGCTCGGCCTTGGTGCCGGTCACCAGTTCGTCAACGGCCACCGCGATCGGCTGGCTGAAGTTGAAGGTGATGCCCGGGAAGTCCTCGAAGGCATGGCTCATCAGCTCGATCAGTTCCTCACTCGAGACCTGGCGCTCCCATTCCTCATGCGGACGCAGCTCCACGAAGACCTCGCTGGAGTTGACACCATGCGCATGCGCGCCGACCTCGCCGCTGCCGGTGCGGGTCACGACCCGCGAAACCTCCGGGAACTCCTGCAGCAGCTGCTTCTCGAAGCGCAGCATCGCATCGCTGCTGGTCTGCAGGCTGATGCTTGGCGCCGCGGTGGCCTGCACGAGGATGTCGCCCTCGTTCAGGCGCGGCACGAATTCGCTGCCGAGCTGCGGGAAGGTCCAGGCCCCGATGGCCAGCATCACGACTGCCAGCAGCACCGCCAGCCAGCGCTGGCGCACGAACAGGCTGACAACGGGCCGGTAGGGCAGCTGCAGCATGCGCACGATCCACAGCTCCTGCGGCTCGGCACCGGGCTGCTGCTCCGCCCGTTTCTTCGGGGCCCGCATCAGCAGGTAGCTGAACACCGGCGCGAGGATGATCGCGAACATCAGCGAACCGCCCATGGCCAGCGCCACGGTGTAGGCCAGCGGACGGAAGGTCTTGCCCTCCACGCCCTGCAGTGCGAACAGCGGGATGAACACGATGATGATGATCGAGATCGCGAACACGATCGGCTGGATCACCTCGCCCACGGCCTGCACCACCGTGTGGAAGCGCGACTCACCTGGCCGCGACTCGCGCAGCAGGCGGTCCACGTTCTCCACGATCACGATCGTGCCGTCCACCATCATCCCGATGGCGATCGCCAGGCCGCCGAGGCTCATCATGTTGGCGCTCATCCCGGTCAGCTTCATCACGATGAAGGCGAAGCCGATCGAGAACGGGATTGACAATGCCACCACCGTACTCGGGCGGAAGCCGCCCATGAAGATCAGCAGCACCAGCGCCACGAGCGCGATGCCCTGCAGGAGCGCGCTGGAGATCGTGTTCACGACCTCACCGACGAGCGTGCCCTGGTCGTAGTAGGGCCTGACGATGACGCCCTCCGGCAGCACCTCGTTGATCTCATCGAGCCGCGCCTTGACGTCGTCAATCACCTCGTTGGAGTTGGTGCCGATCAGCTTCAGCACCATCCCGACGACTGTCTCGGTCTCGCCGTTGAGCGTGGCCGTACCGCGCCGCACCTCGGAGCCGGGCACGACCTCCGCCACCTGGCTGAGGTAGACAGGCGTGCCGTGCTCCACCTTGACGGCGATCTGCTCCAGCGCCGCGTTGCCATCGGCCAGGCCGACGCTGCGCACGACGAACTCCTCCTCGTTCTGCACGATGAACTGCGCGCCGATGTTGGCATTGTTGGCCTCGACCGCCTCGATGATGTCATGCAGCGAGAGGTCGTAGCGCAGCAGCTCGCCGGGTTTGACGAGGATGTGGTACTGCCGCACGTCACCGCCGATGCTCAGCACCTCGGTCACGCCCGGCACGGTCTGCAGGTTGTACTTGATGATCCAGTCGTTGATCTCGCGCAGTTCCTGCGGCGAATACTCGCCCGTCGTGTCCTCGAGGTAGTAGAACAGGATCTGGCCCATGCCGGTGGTGGTCGGGCCCATCTCCGGTTCGCCGAAGCCCTCGGGGATCTGTTCGCGCGCATGCCCGAGCCGTTCGCCGACGAGCTGGCGCGCGAAGTAGATGTCCATCCCGTCCTCGAAGTAGATGTTGACGACGCTCAGCCCGTAGATGCTCACCGAACGGATCTCCACCAGGCGCGGCAGGCCGTTCATCGCCACCTCGATCGGGTAGGTCACGAACTTCTCCACCTCCTCCGGGGCCAGGCCCTCGGTGACGGCGAAGACCTGCACCATCGAGGGTGTGACATCGGGGAAGGCATCGACCTGCAGGCCGCGGTAGCTGTAGTAGCCGGCCCCGACCACGATCGCGCAGAGGATGATGAACAGCAGCCTGCTGCGCAGTACGAATTCCATGAAGTGATTCATCAGGCCCCCCTAGTGCGCATGCCCGGCGTGCGGATCGAAGGTGCCCTTCAGCAGCTCAGCCTTGAGCTGGAACGCGCCCTCCACGACGATTTCCTCACCCGGGCGCAGGCCCGCGAGGATCTCGGTGCCGCTCGCGGTGGAGCGTCCCGTGCTGACGACGCGGGGCTCGAAGCCCAGCCCGCTGCGCACGAACACCAGCTTGTCCTCGTCAAGCTCGATCACGCTGTCGCGCGGGACCACGATGTCAACGGTGTCGCCGCCGATCTCCACGCGGCCGGTCACGAACAGTCCCGGGCGGAAGGCCGGGCTGCTGCGCTCCAGCACGACCCTGGCAACGGCCGTGCGGGTCGCCTCGCCGACGAGCGGCTCGATGTAGTCGATGTAGCCCGTCTCGGCGGGGATCCCGTGGCCGGGGTCGACCAGCACCTCCAGGCCCTCGCGCACGTCGGCCATGTCCTCCGGGTAGACATTGAGCCGCACCCAGAGGCTGTCCATGTTGCCGATCGTGAACACCGGCTCATCCGTACCGACCATCTCACCCTTGGTGACATGCTTCTCGATGATCTCCCCGGAGGCGGGGGCATACACCGTGAAGCCCGTCAGGCTGGCCTCGGGATTGGCAACGATCCCCGCGATCTGCGCATCACTCACGCCCAGCGCATGCAGGGTCTGCTCGATGCCGCGTTTCTCGATCAGCTTCTCATCCACGGCCTGCTTCGCCGCAAGATAGTCCTGCTCGGCGCTGATGCCCTTCTCGACCAGCATCTGCTCGCGCTGCGCGGTCTCCTCCAGCAGGGCCAGCTGACTTAGCACGGCCAGGTAGCCGCTCTTGTGCTCGGCCAGTTCCGTGCTGTCAATCTCGAGCATCGCTGCTCCGCTGGCAACGCTGTCGCCGAGCGTGTAGCGCACGCTGCGCACGATGCCGGCAACGCGCGGGATCACGTGCGTGACCATGTCCTCGTTGATCCCGACCTCGCCGGTCAGCTCCAGCTCACGGCCGAGGCTGCCCGGCCCGGCCGGTGCGCTGGCAATCCCCAGCTCGCGGATCTGCTCGGCGGTCAGGCTGATCTTCGCTGCCTCCTCCGCCCCGTGGTCATGCCCCTCATGCTCATCATGCCCCTCCCCGCCTTCATCATGCGCGGCGTGGTCGTGGTCGTCTTGTTCATCGGCGGCGGGTTCGGCATGTGCGGCATGGTCGTGATCGTCATGCTCGTCGGCAACAGGCTCGGCATGTGCGGCATGGTCGTGGCCATCGTGGTCGTCATGGCTGTCCGCCGTACTGGCCTTCCCCGCCGGGCAGCCGTTCAGGCAGGCCAGCAGCGGCAGAAGCAGCAGCAGGATGGTGTGTGTTCTATTCATGGTTGCTTTCCTCGGTGTTGCCGGAATCGGCGGCGGGGCGGATCTCGATTAGATCCACCTGCATGGCGGCAGCGGGCGCAGCCCAGTCCGCGAGGCTCATGTCCAGCAGGGCCTCGATCCCCGCCAGCGCCATGCGGTACTCCACCAGTGCGGCGGTCTGCTCACTCTCCAGTTCCAGCACGGTGCGCTGGGCATCGAGCACGTCCAGCAGCTCGAACTTGCCGTAGTTGTAGCCTTCCTCGGTCAGGTCCAGCGCTTCGCCGGCCGCCGGCAGCAGGCTCGAGCCGTAGTCCAGGTAGTTGGCACGCGCGGCCTCGGCCTGGCCATGCAGCGCTGCCAGCTCCATCCTGAGCGCCAGCCGCGCGGCATCCCGGCGGTACTGGACCTGTTCGCGGCGGTGGTAGGCGGCGTTGATCCCGCCCTCGTTGGCATCATGGATCGGCAGTTCCCAGGCCACGCCGACCTTGAACACGGTTTCGTTGATCTCACTGAGCCGCGAGATCCCGCCGAACAGTTCAAGGTCCGGCACCGCGTTGGCATTTTCCAGCAGCAGCATGGTGTTCAGCACGTCGTACTCCGCGTCATATCTGGCAACGGCGGGCAGGCCCTCCACGGCCTGCTCCAGCTCGGCCAGCTCGACAAGCTGCGGCAGGTCCTCCAGCGGCAGCTGCACCGCCTCGAAATCCGCCTCGGAGAGACCCATCGCCGTTGCCAGACCACGCAGGGACTGGCGGCGGGCCCGGCCGGCGGAGGCGATCTCCAGGTCGAGCCGTGCCAGCTCGATGTCCAGCCGCTCCAGCTCAAGCCGCGCACTGCGTCCGGCCTCCACGCTGGCAGCCACGGTGTCGTAGATATGCTGCACCAGCAGGCGGTAGCGCTCCAGCTGCTCCAGTTCGTAATGCGCGGACTGGGCCTCGGCATAGGCCATGCGCACCGCACTGCGGATCGCATACTCCAGCTCGGCGAGTTCCCAGCTGCTCAGTTCCGCCTCCAGCCGGGCAGTGGTCTCACGCAGGCTGCGCTTGCCGCCGCGCTCCAGCGCCTGGCTGTAGGTCAGGTGCGTTGCCAGGGCACTGATCCCGCTGGCATCCTGGGTCCCGCCGAATTCCTCCAGCTCGACCTCGACCTCCGGGTTGGGCTTGCGCCCCTGCTGGAAGGCCTCACTCTGCAGGGCCTGGTACTCCTTTCGCAAGGCAGCGATCTCCGGGTGGTCCGCCAGGGCCCGGGCAATCGCCTCCTCGAGGCTCAGCCCGCCCGCGGGCATGGATACTTCGGTCTGCACGGCAGGTTCAGTCCCGCCCTCCCCGAACTCCGCCGCCACAGGGGCCGGAGCCTGTGCTGCAGTGGCCTCGGACTGCGTATCCTGCAGGGTCACCTCAGTCACCGTGACTTCCTGCGCCGCAGCCAGGCCCGGGCGGGCGCTGAGCAGCATCGTCAGAATCAGCAATGCACAGCATTGCCAGAAAGCAGTTCGCATGGAATCTTCTCCGTGGAATGGATATGGGCAATGGGGCCGGGCGGCCCCGGGAGGGAGAAGCCGGTCTAGATCAGCAGGCAGGTGGTCTCGGCCACGAGTTGTGCTGCAGTGGGCGGCGAACTGCCCTGCCTGTCAACGGGGCTGATCCAGGTTCCGCACGCAGGCCTTGCCGCGCTGAACATGCAGCTGTAGAGACAGCCGCCGAGCCAGTTGTGCATGGCAATGTTCTGGACCCGGGCCAGCCGGTTGCCGGGGCTCGGGTGCAGGACCTGGTCCTGGCAGGAAGTGCAGTGGCGATGAACCGCATCCAGGCTCTCAGTGCCAGGCTGCCGGATCTGCTCCGGAGAGCAGCAGTCTGAGCAGGTCTCACTGGAGCTCGTGAGGCACTGGCCGTTGACGGCCTGCTCGAGTCGGGGCAGTTCCCCGGCCTCGTGGCAGAGCACGAACTGCACGGGACCCTGGCTCGTGAGGAAGAGCAGCAGCAGGCAGACGCGGACGCTTGTGCGCGCCAATGCGGTGAATGCTCTGCCTCTCATGCCTGTCATGCCTTCCTCGGGAGGCCTGAGGCCTCGCGAACGCGCAGATTAGCATGCCCTGTCCCACGCTGTCAATTTCACTCGCGCTGTTGATACGCCCCTATCAATGCCGGTCTATCCAGCCCGCTGCCCCTCGCCTATACTGCGCCTACACGCCATGACCGTAAATGGTCAGAATCTGGACCGGGAAGCTGCTGGGAACCGGTCTGAATCGGACGCGCTGCGGATGCTGCCACGCTGCCTGCTGCTGGTGGCAGCCTGCCTGCTGGCCTGCGCTCTGTTTCTGGATTTCATCGTGCAGCGCGGGCTCGGGCTCGGTGAGCTGGGCCGCCTGCCTGTGCTTGAGCAGTGGTATGCCGCGCACGCCGTCGAACCCCAAGCCGCCGTGGTCGTGCTCGGAGACAGTCTCGGGCGCAGTGCCTTCAATGCTGAGATCTGGAACGCGGAGCGCCCGGCCGGGCTGCCGGAAGCCTGGAACCTGGCCAGCAGCGCCGCCAGCTATCCGGAGCTGCTGCTGGCCAGCGGCCGGCCGGCCCTGCGGGAATCCACCATCGTGCTCTTCGTCTCGCCGGTCACGAGCTTCAATCCTTCCAAGCTGGAACTCAACCCGCGCAAGGCCAACACCTATGCCCTGCTCGGCCTGCCCGACAATCTCGATGACAACATCGCGCGCTACGGCCAGACCCTGGACCCCGGTTCGCTGGCAATGCTGCGCAGACCGCGCTGGCAGCAGCTGCACTCCGCCCGCTGGCGTCTGCCGGAGTACCTGAAGGACAGTCTGCAGGTCCGCTTCGGAGCACGGCGTGAACGCCACCGCTATCTGCTGGAGGACTACGTCCGCGAGCTGCGCTATCCGCGCTTCGGGGAAAGCATGTCCCCCGTGGAACTGGAACAGGCCGTCGCACGGCGGCTGGAGCAGCTTGCCGATCCAGCCTACAGCGGCGTCGGTGATCCCCGCACGCCGGCAGCACTGCGCGACGCCTGCCGCGGACTGGCTGACAACAGCCGCGAACTCGTGATCGTGATGTACCCTCTGCATCCGCGCTTCCGCGACTGGCAGCAGCGTGAATTCCCGCAGTACTCCGCTGCCTGGCTGCAGCAGCAGCTCGGCCCCGCTCCGCGCATCCTCGACCTCAGTGACTACCAGGCAGCCGGACTGTTCCGTGACGACCTGCATGTCAGTGACGAGGGCAGCGAGGAACTGACCCGCCGCGTACTGCAGTTCATCGCGGGGGGGGCAGGCTGATGCTCTTCCCCAGCCTGCAGTTCGCCCTGTTCATGCTGCTGCTCTGCGGCCTGCTCTACCTGCTGCGGGCCCAGCCCCTGCGCCGCCTGCTGCTGCTGCTCGCCAGCTATCTGTTCTACATGGCCTGGAACCCGGCCTTCATCCTGCTGATCCTCTTCTCAAGCCTGCTCGACTGGTTCATTGGCAATGCCCTGTACCGGGAGCAACGGCCGGGAACACGCAGGCAGCTCCTGCTGCTGAGCATCACTGCCAATCTCGGCCTGCTGGCCTGGTTCAAGTACAGCGGCTTCCTCTCCGCGATGCTGCTGGGCTTCGCGCGCAGCAGCGGGCTAGGCTGGGACTGGAGCTGGCCGGAGATCACCCTGCCCGTCGGCATCTCCTTCTACACCTTCCAGACATTGTCATATTCAATTGACATCTACGCCCGTCGCATCCGTCCGGCGAGCAGCCTGCTGGACTATGCGCTCTACGTGGCCTTCTTCCCGCAGCTCGTGGCCGGGCCGATCGTGCGCGCCGGGGAATTCCTGCCGCAGCTGGCCCGCGGAATCCGCCTGCAGCTCAGCCCCCGGGCGGTGCTGCTGATCAGCGGCGGGCTCGTGAAGAAGGCGGTGATCGCCGACAACCTCGCCCCCTACGTTGACGCCGTCTATTCCGCCGGGCAGAGTGCCGGCAGCCTCGACATCCTGCTGGCAACGCTCTGCTTCAGCACCCAGATCTACTGCGACTTCTCCGGCTATTCAGACATGGCGATCGGTCTGGCCTCGATCTTCGGGCTGGAACTGCCGCGCAACTTCAACTATCCCTACTTCGCCCAGGGGCCCTCCGACTTCTGGCGGCGCTGGCACATCACACTCTCGCGCTGGCTGCGGGACTACCTCTACATTCCTCTCGGCGGCAACCGCCACGGTTTACTGCGAACCTATCTGAACCTGTTCATCACCATGCTGCTCGGCGGCCTCTGGCACGGTGCCGGCTGGAGCTTCATCCTCTGGGGTGCCTGGCATGGCCTGCTGCTGATCCTGCAGCGGCTCAACCCCCTGGCCGCAATCCTCAGCCGTCCAGCCTGGCGCCTGCCGGTCAAGTTCAGCAGCTGGCTGCTCTTGCAGGCGGCGGTGCTGCTGGGCTGGCTGCTGTTCCGGGCCCCGGATGCCGGCAGCGCTGCCGCAATGCTCAGGGCCCTGATTTCCGGTCGCAATGGCACGGTGCTGCACAGCATGCCCGGAGTCGAGCTGTTCACGGTGCTGGCCGTGCTCGTGATCTTCTGGATCTGCCACGCCCTGTTCTACCTGCGCCAGCGCCGCAGTCACAGTGAGCCGGACTGGAAGCGGGCGCTCACGAGCCTCGCGATCGCCACGGTCCTGCTCTGCCTGCTCTGGCCCACGGACTCCGCGCCCTTCATCTACTTCCAGTTCTGATGAGCTCTCCCAGCGATTTAATTCTCATTTAACTGAGATTAAAGAAATTTTGCATAATTTGCTTTGCAAATCAGGAATGAGCTGCTACACTCTGGGCACAGAACGCTATCGGGCTCTGGACCGATTGCTTCACTTGAGAGCGGAGACAAAGATGGCAGACAGCAAGAACGTCAATACTGGGAAGCTTGAATCATCGATTGCCAGCTTCCTGAGTGATGACTCTCATATCCGTCAGATGTCCATGTCGATCGACCGCACGACGCAGATGGTTGCCAACCTGCGCGAGCTCGACAGGATCTATGACGCCGAGATCACCATGGCCCACGGCCAGCGCAAGTACGCGCTGATGCATGAGAAGATGGTGAAGATGGAGCGCATTCGCAACGGCGAGAACGTTTCATTCAACATCGGCCACTGAAACTGACAATCAGCCTTCCCGACTGCGGTACACCGCGGTCATCATGCATGCGCCGCTGAGCAGGCACAACTGTTCAACCATGCGGCCAGTCATTCCGGTATAGGGCTGGACTGCCTGCCAGCCAGTCTTCTCTCTGTTCACCTGTTCTGCCGCTACTCCCCAGGCTCTGCGTCCTGCGCCCGCATCCATGCCTCGGCCAGCTTCACTTCCTCCGCAGGCACACTGTGCGCACCGTCGAATTCCCGCCAGCTCACATCATGCCCGGCCTCCAGCAGAGCATCGCGCAGCGCCTGGCCGCGCTCGAACTCCACCTGGGTGTCGCGGCTGCCGTGCACCACGTACCAGCGCAGCTTGCCCGGCTGGTCGCGCAGCAGGCCGTCACCGATCAGGAAGTCATACAACGCACCGCCGAAGATGATCACCCCGTCCACCAGGAGCGGGCTGGAGAGCCCCTCGTACACGGAGAACATCGCCCCCTGGCTGAAGCCGAACAGGTAGACCTCCGAGATATTGTGCGTGCGCCGCATCCCGCCGATCACCTCATCCAGATAGGCCTGGCTGTCGGCGAAGCTTTCGAGCGTCAGGCCCCCGTCCGCCGTCCAGCCGGCCCAGGAGTAGCCCGTCTCCGCACCCAGGCTGAAGGGGTAAGGCGCACGCGGGCAGATCATGATGAAGTCCGGATCGCTGAAGCGCTCGCGGATTCCCATGAAATCCTCCGCGTTGCTGCCGTAGCCATGCAGGCAGACCAGCAGGCGGTGCGGCTCAGCCGGGTCGTAGTTCTCGGGATAGCGCACCCAGGCCGGTTGCCAGGTGCGGGCCGGGAAGTAGATCCGCTGTCCGGCGGCTTTGCTGTCCATTTCCAGTTCGGCCAGCAGTTCAGTCAGCACCTGGCTGAATCCCGGATCATCGCGCACCTTTTCGAAGTCCGGGTCGTGCTGCATTCCGAAGGCATCGCCGAAACCATTGGCAACACTCAGGCGCAGGTAGCGCCCCGCCAGTTCCGCATTGCCAAGCAGTCCCTGGCAGCAGGCGAGGTTGTAGAGCAGGCTCGCATCCCCGGCAGCGCGCTGCAGGGCCAGCATGTAGCAGCCCGCCGCCCGTGAATAGTCCCCGCTGTTGTAGGCCGCCGCGGCTTCCCGGGCATAGACGGAGGAATCCAGCGCCAGCTCATCAGCGAAGCCCGGGTCGCTGATGTCGAGGGCTGCCAGCGCAGCCTCGAGTTGCGGATCCGCTTCCTGTGCCACGGCCACTGAGATTGCCAGCAGACTGAGCAGCAGGCTGCAGATGATAAATGCGAATCGTCTGTCAGAAAGCAGATGCGGCATTGCCAACTCCTTCCCGGCCGGCTGCCGGGCAGGAATACAGCTTAGCCGCATCCTTCTCCGCGTTCAATCAGACAGGGCTCAGAGCACCGCAGCCTTCTCGGAGCAGGGCTGAATGCCCGCCGCCTTGAGGATCTTCCCCAGCGGGCAGAAGCCCGTGAAGCTGGACTGCAGCATGTTGAAGCCCACGAAGGCACTGAGGAACATCCAGCCCGGCGCGACATAATGGGCCAGCAGCAGGCCCGTCAGCACCAGCGTACCCGCCACCATCAGGACGATCCGTTCACGACACATGGCTCACCTCGGCTAAAGTCTTACGATGCTGATTATTACCTGTGGATGCGATATTTGTTTCAGATCAGGCATATTGGATATCCCTGATAGACAACTTCGCGCTGTGCGGGGTATTCCAGCATGGAGGCCGAACATGAACAGATACAGCCTGACCCGGAGCATCCACGGACTCCTGCCGCTTGCCATTCTGGCAACGCTGCTGCTGGCCGCCTGCAGCCGCGGGGGACGCGGCGAGGCCGGGGCGCCGGCGGCGATTGAGGCTCCCGTTGCCAGCGTGAGCGCCGAGGAAGGCAGCACTGCGCTGGAGCTGACCGGCACCGTCACGGGCCGGCTGAGCATTCCGTTGTCAACGAAGCTCATGAGCGAGATCACCATGCTCGAGGTCGAGGAGGGCCAGCGCGTCAGCGAGGGCCAGCTGCTGGTGCGGATTGACGACAGCGACATCCGCGCGATGCGCAGTGAGGCCGCCGCCTACCGGGCTGAGGCCCGCGCCGCGCTCAGCGAGGTTGAGGCGGTGCGCCGCCAGGCCGAGGCCACCGTGACCCAGGCCAGTGCCGCGATCAGCCAGGCCGAGGCCGCACTGGAGGATGCCGAGCGCGATCTCTCCCGCTTCCAGGCACTCTATGAGCGCAGCGTCGTCAGCCGTGCGGAGCTTGACAAGGTGCAGCTCGGGGCGGACCTTGCCAGGCAGAACCTTGAACAGGCCCGCGCCGCGCGCAGCCAGGCCGAGGCCGCCGTGGCCCAGGCCGACAGCCGCAATCCGCAGGTCGAGGCCAAGGAGCAGCAGGCCGGGGCCCGTGACCTGCAGGCCCAGGCACTGCAGGACTACGCCGTGCTGCGCGCCCCCTTCGACGGCATCGTCAAGGCCCGCTACTTCGAACCCGGCCAGCTCAGCGTACCGGGCCAGCCGATCCTCGTGATCGAACAGGCCGGGACCCTGCGCGTGCAGCTGGCGATCCCCGACCATACCGCCATGGCTCTCAGCCCCGGCCAGCGCCTGCAGATTGCCATCGACGGCCCCGGCGGGCGTGAACTGCGCGAGGGCACGCTTGTGGTGCTTGGTGCCAGCGCCGACCCCGCCAGCCGCAGCGTGCCGGCGGAACTGGAACTTGACAACGCCGAGGGCCTGCTCAGCGGGCAGTTCGTGCGCGTGCTGGTCCCGAGCGGCACGAGCCGCATCCTCTGGGTCCCGGAGAACGCGGTTGTCAGTGACGGTGAGGAGTTCCACGTCTGGCGCGTCTCCTCCGGCGGCCTCCTGACCCGCGCCGCCGTCGAACCCGGCCGCCGCATGGAGGGCCGCGTGGAGATCCTGCGCGGCCTGAGCGAGGGTGAGCGCGTCGTCAGCGACCCGCCGCCCGGGCTGTATGCCGGGGCACGCGTGGCCGGAGCAGGCGCTCCGGCGGCGGAGGGCCACTGATATGGATGACAAGCACAGGGATGTGCCTCCCGCGGACAGCACGTCGCAGACTGACCAGCTTGAACCGAGCGTCAACCCGCGCCTGAACATCGGCGGGCTGATCGCCCAGACCTTCATTGACAACAAGACCACATTCCTCGTGATGGTCGCGGCCTTCATCTTCGGCCTGTTCGCGCTGTTCGTGACCCCGCGCGAGGAGAACCCGCAGATCAGCGTGCCCGCCGTCAACGTGATCATTCCCTTCCCCGGCGCCTCCCCCCAGGAGATCGAGAACCTCGTCACCAAGCCGATGGAGCGCCGGATCTGGAACATCAAGGGCATCGAGCATGTCTACTCGATCAGTTACCCGGACTTCGCCGTCGTCACCGCCCAGTTCCTCGTCGGTGAGGAGCAGGAGCAGTCCGTCTTCAAGGTCTACAACCAGGTCTATTCCAACCTGGACAGCCTCCCGGCCGGGGCCCAGCAGCCGCTGATCAAGCCCGTTGACATCAACGACGTGCCGATCGTCGCCATCACGCTCTTCAGCAGCGAGCATGACACGCATGCGCTGCGCAGCGCCGCCGAACGGCTGGAGCAGGGACTGCGCGAGGTGCCGGGCACGAGCTCCAGCGTGATCGTCGGCGGGGACGGCCGCCAGATCACCATCGAGCTGGACCCGGTGCGCAGTGCGGCCTTCGGGATCGACCCGCAGATGATCGCCAATGCGCTGCAGGGTGCCAACGTGCGCCTGCCGGCGGACCGCCTCGAGATGGGCGGCGAGCGCCTGCTGGTGCGCAGCGGCCAGTTCCTGCGCAATGCCGCGGATGTCGGGGCCACGGTGCTGACGACGCGCGGCAGCGGCGTGCCGCTCTACCTGCGTGACGTGGCGACGATCAGCGACGGTCCGGCGGAGCAGAGCAATGTCAGCCGCCTGAGCTTCGGCCCGCATGTCAGCCACATCGGCGATGCCGGGCACGGCCTGCGCGGCGGCTTCAGCGGCCCCGCTCCGGAACTCTCCGGACGCAGCTTCAACGCCGTCACCCTGGCCGTTGCCAAGCAGAAGGGCACGAACGCCGTGCTGATCTCCGAGTCCGTGATCGAACGCATGGATGAGCTCGGTCCGCTGCTGCTGCCCGAAGGCAGCGGCTGGCTGATCACGCGTGACGACGGCGAGGGTGCCAACCACGCCGTCAACGAACTGATCACGCACCTCAGCTGGGCGATCGTGATCGTGCTCGGGCTTTTGCTGCTGGCGCTCGGCTGGCGCGACGCCGCGGTGGTGGCACTCGCCATCCCGCTCACGCTGCTCGTCACGCTCGGGATCGGCTTCCTCGCCGGGCAGACCATCAACCGCATCACGCTCTTCGCGCTGATCCTCAGCCTCGGCCTCCTGGTTGACGACGCGATCGTCGTCGTCGAGAACATCCACCGCCACCTGAAGCTGCGCCCGCCGGGCCAGAGCCGGATCCGCACCTGCGTGATGGCAGTCAACGAAATCAGCAGCCCGACGATCTACGCCACCTTCACGGTCGTGCTCTCGATGATCCCGATGGCCTTCGTGACCGGGATGATGGGCCCCTACATGGCCCCGATCCCCTTCAACGTGCCGGTGGCGATGATCGTCAGCCTGATCGTGGCCTTCAAGGTCACGCCCTACCTCGCCCTGCGCTGGCTGAAGGCCGATGCCCACGCCGCGCCTGCCCCTGAAGGCAAGCCTGACGACGCGCATTCCGCAAGCCACGGCGCTGACCCGAAGCTGCTGGCCTTCTACAACCGGATGCTCGGCCCGCTGATTGACAGCAAGCCCCGCCGCGCCGTGCTGTTCACCGTGCTCGTGATCGCGCTGCTCGTAAGCTTCAGCTTCCCGGTACTGCAGTGGGTCAAGTTCCGCATGCTGCCGAAGGCCAACAAGAACACCTTCCTCGTGACCCTCGACATGCCGGCCGGCACCAGCCTGAGCGCCACTGACAGTCTGGTGCGCGAACTCGAGGAGCGCCTGCTGGCGCATCCCGAGGTCAACTCGCTCGTGACCACGGTCGGCACCGGCAGCGTGATCGACTTCAACGGCCTGCTGCGCGGCACTTCCTTCCGCAGTGATGCGGCCCAGGCGGACATCCGTGTCAACCTGACCCCCAAGGAGGAGCGCAGCATTGCCAGCGAGGCCATCGTCTTCAACATCCGTCCGGAGCTGGCCGCACTCGCCGCTGAGCGACAGGCGATCCTCAAGCTGGTGGAGGACCCGCCGGGACCGCCGGTGCGGGCCACGGTGCTGGCCGAGATCTACGGCCCCTACGGCGAGGGCCAGCGCGAGGCCGTTGCCAGCGTACGTGAGCTGTATGCCTCCACGGACGCGGTGGTGGACATTGACGACACGGTCAGCACGGCGGCGCGTGAACTGCGCATCGAGGTCGACCGCGAGCGCGCCGAGCGCAGCGGCCTGCGTTCAGCGGATGTCGCCACCGCGCTGTATGCGGCACTGGCCGGCTATGAGATCACCGCACTGCACGACCCCGCAGGCACGGTGCAGACTCCGGTGGTGCTGCGCTTCCCGCCCGCCTACCGCAGCCGGCTCTCGGATCTTGACAACGTGGTGCTGCCCTCACCCTCCGGCAACATCCCGCTCTCGGCGGTGACCCGCATGCGCGAGGGGGAGGCCCTGCGCCCGATCCACCACAAGGACCTGCGCCAGGTGAGCTATGTCTACGCCGAGATGGCCGGGCGCTCCAGCGTCTATGCGATCTTCGACATGATGGCGAAGCTGAAGCAGCAGCCGCTGCCACCGGCCTATGAACTGGTCTGGGAGGGCGAATGGGACCTGACGCTAAAGGTCTTCCGCGACCTCGGCATGGCCATGGGCGTGGCGATCATCCTGATCTACCTGCTGATGGTCGGGCGCTTCCACAGCTTCACGGACCCGCTCGTGATCCTCGGCGCGGTGCCGCTGACGATGCTCGGCGTGCTGCCCGGCTTCGCCCTGCTTGGCAACTTCGAGATCTACTTCTCGGCGACGGGCATGATCGGCGTGATCGCGCTGGCCGGGATCGTGGTGCGCAACTCGATCATCCTGATTGAGTTCATCCAGGATGCGCTCAACGAGGGCGTGCCGCTCAGGGAGGCGGTGATCCTCGCCGGGGCGATCCGGACGCGGCCGATCGTGCTCACGGCGCTGGCGGCCATCGCGGGCATGCTCGTGGTGGTGACGGACCCGGTCTGGAGCGGCCTGAGCTGGGCGCTGCTGTTCGGCATCCTCGCCAGCACAACGCTCTCACTGCTGGTGATCCCACTGCTGTACTACATTGCCAAGGAAAAAACCGGAGGTCAGGCGTAAGCCTGACAAGGAGGTCATCCGTCAGGATGACAACGGAGGTCCGGAGCCATCCGGACAATGGAGCTACCCGCTTTAGCGGTAGTGGAGGTCCGGAGCCATCCGGACAATGGAGCTACCCGCTTTAGCGGTAGTAAAAGTGCGGCGTAAGTCGCACAAGGAGCGGGAGGAGTGCACCGAGATTTTCACCACAGAGGACACAGGGAGCACGGAGTTTTATTACAGGATTCTCGGCAAGAATCGGAGGTCAGCTGTAAAGCTGACAAGGAGGTCAGCTGTAAAGCTGACAACGGAGGTCCGGAGCCATCCGGACAATGGAGCTACCCGCTTTAGCGGTAGTAAAAGTGCGGCGTAAGTCGCACAATGAGCCGGAGGAGCGCACCGAGATTTCCACCACAGAGGGCACAGGGAGCACAGAGTTTTCCATTGGCAATGCATCTGTGTCCAGCCACGGCAGTATCCTCTGTCCATTCCAGCGCCCCACATCCCCCGTACCGGCGGCGCCCCGCGATGCCTGGGAGAGCATGCTGCGAAGTCCACATTGCCAGCGATCCAACCCATCCCGATAACTCTCTGTCCACTGAGTCTCGGTGTTTGATCCGCATCCGCCGGTCCGCCCAGCCAGCCCCCCGAGCGCAGCGAGGCGCGCAGCCGCGCGGGTTATTCAGAGATCGCCACTCCGGTTTTGTTGGCGCAGAGCCGCTGAGGAAAAACCGGAGGCGCTGAGATGCCCGGGATTGAAATCCTGATCAGTTCCACCGCCCCACATCCCCCGTACCGGCGGCGCCCCGCGACGCCTGAGAGAGCATGTCGCGAAGTCCGCATTGCCAACGATCCAACCCATCCCGATAACTCTGTGGACCTACAGACTTTACTCTGAACCCTCCGCATCCACTGCCACGGGGTAGTCCGCTTCGATCGTCCGCCCTATCGGCTCCCTGTCAACGAGGAAGAAGCCATCGCCTGACTGGACCAGCAGGCCTTCCGGCAGTTCATTGATGCTGCCACCGTAGGAATCCTCGGTTATCAGTCTGGCAAGCAGCTGCAACTGCGGAACTCCTCCATCCAGCGGAATACCCTCATGCGGCAGCTCCATGATGGATACGCTGTCACGCTCGCGAGCCAGGATGTACATGCCCTGCTCCCCGAAGCCGACATCATTCGTTTTCATGATGTACTCACTGCCCATCAGCTGGCTGATGCCCTGGTTCAGCTGTAGCGTATGCGCCTTGCCATCCCGGATGACAATCAGCATGTCCCGGTTGAAGTTGTAGGCCAGGATATCACTGCCCACACTGCCGATCCTGAAGCGTGTGTGCTCGTCATAGCCAATCCTTAACTCCTCCTCACTGATCACAACCGGCACAGCAGGATCTGCTGGGTCATAACTGACATGGTTATGAACCACCGGGAACTCCTCAACCGGCCATATTCCCGTGCTGTGCCTGCCATTCCGGATCAGCTCGTAGCCGATTTCGTGTGTTTGTTCGTCAAACCAGGTCATCATCTTCCACTGCTTCGTCACGTGGAAACTCGTTGCCATTTCCCACTCGTCCGTACTGAACTCCTGCAGGTCCGCCAGCCTGAACAGGCAGCGCGGTTCCATTTCAAGCAGATGGATGAATGTCCTTTCGCCGGTATGGTCAAAGCTGATCTGGGGATACTCCGGCGGATTGCTCGCAATCCGATTCAGCAGCAGGCCGGCCAGCAGGCCATTGCCAGGTTCGACAAGCCTGAAACTGAACTGCCCGGTCCAGCTCTCTTCCATTCCCACCCAGTCCTCATGGGTCCAGTCTCTGGTTTCCTCCGGACTTGGATCATCCATGTAGGTCGTGAAACTGAAGGCGGCCAGATTGCCATCCACCTTGTTCAGCAGGTATGGATCGATGTAATGCTCGTCAAGCTGTGGGTTCGGACCGTACACGATCCGGATCCTGCTCAGCCCATTCCCAAGTGGGACAATCCGGACACTCGGAACGCCCGCCACATCGTCAACTACAACTTCCTGCTCGGGGCTTTCATTCAGGTATGGCAGTAACTCAGGTTCGAGCCTCGGAGGCATCTGCTGCATGGCCCTGGCGTATTCCTCCGCTGGATCCGGTTTATTGCAAGCAGCCAGCGAAAGCGCAGGGCTGAGAATCACAATCAAACTGCTGGCAAGCCTGGACATCGGTACAGTTCACCTTAGCAGGAAATCGAAGGGGGACAGCAAGCCGGTAACAGCAGTAGGGGAAATGGTGGGCGCTACAGGATTCGAACCTGTGACCTCATCGGTGTGAACGATGCGCTCTAGCCAACTGAGCTAAGCGCCCCCGGGAAAGTCCCGTCCATCTGACGGGAGGGATATTATGCCAGAAAAACGGGGGAATGGGAACAGATAGCGGAAAGCGGAGCCGCGAAGCTCAGCTTCTCCGGCTCTCCATAATCACCGAGCCCGAAGGTCTGCGCAGCTCCGCCTGCGTCCTCGCAACGCGGCTCCCCGCTATCTACTTTATGCTCCCAGCCCCCTCCCCCATCAGCTATACTGATGAAGCGCACAGGGCGCACTCAGTCCGCGAGAAGGGAATGTCCCGCCTGACCAATCTGCCCGAGATGCATTGTTACGACACTTCGGGACCGCCATGCGGACAGCGGCAATATCGGAGGTCGTAATGACGAATGAACTACCCGCCGGCGCCAACCTTGAGTTCGCGCGCAAACAGGCCAAGCAGCTCCTGAAGCAGCTCAAGGCCGCGGAGCCGCAGGCCCTGGCGCTGGCCGCAGCCCACCATCCGCAGCCGCCTGAGTCCGCCTGGCAGCTCAGCGATGCCCAGTTGATCATCGCCCGGCAGTACGGTCAAGATTCATGGCCGAAGCTCAGGGAAGCGATCGAATCCCAGCGGCCACTGGCCGGGCAGGCCAGGGCCTTCATCGACAGCATGTTCGGCTGGCAGGATCAGCGCTACCGCACAATCATCAGGGAGCATCCGGATGTGGCCTCCTTCGACATCGCCTGCCAGGTCTGCTGTGGTGACCACACCGCGCTGGCTGCCCTGCTGGCCTCCGACCCGGATGCCGCACAGCGCAGATTCGCCCCGCTGGACCGCGAGCTGATCATCTACGCCAGCTATTCCATGATGCACCGCCTCGGCGAGCCCTACCGCTCCGGCCTGCTGGAATGCGCACGCCTGCTGCTCGCGCACGGCGCTGATCCCAACGCTGCCTACGACGAGGGCGGCACCTGGGCCGGAGCGATGCAGGCCTGCCTCTACGGTGCGACCGGGCATGGCAACTTCCCGGCGCTGGCCCGCCTGCTGCTGGAGGCCGGGGCCGACCCGAATGACGACGAATGCATGTGGCATGTGCCGCAGTTCATGTACGAGGAATGCCTCGCCCTGCTGCTGGAGTTCGGTGGCCAGCCCAACCGCAAGAGCGGTCAGTGGGGCAATACCCCGCTCTACTTCCTACTGGGGCACCGCACCAGTGACCGCGGCTATGGCACCGCCATGCGTGGCGTGAACTGGCTGCTGGAGCACGGCGCGGATCCGAATGTGCCGAGCTACGAATGGCAGGAGAACGCCCTGCAGCTCGCCGTGCGCCTGCACCACCGCCCGGATGTGGTCGAGTCCCTGCTGAAGCATGGTGCCGATGGCCACTACCAGCGCGCGGACGGCGTGGACGGCTGGCAGCTGGCGCTGCGCAGTGGCAACGCCGATTCCATCGAGCTCCTGCGGCGGTATGGTTTCGGCCGTGATGACAATGCACCGCTGGACAGCTACCTGCTGGCGGTGATGACCGCCGATGTGCAGTCCGCCGGCGAGCTCATCGCCGCCAATCCACAGCTGCTGGCAGAACTTGGCAAGCAGGGTCCGGACAGCTTCTGTGATGCGGCGGAGCGTGGCCGGACCGAGGTTGTCAGGCTGATGATTGCCAACGGCTGGGACGTGGGGATGTCCGACGAATGGGATGCCACACCGCTGCACCGGGCGGCCCTGCGTGGCCGGGCCGAGGTTGTCAGGCTGCTGCTGGAGGCCGGCGCGCCGCTGGACCGCTACGACAAGCTCTACAACGGGAACCCGCTCGGCTGGGCCCTGCACGGCGCACTCGAAATGCCGACATTCGGCGGCGCATACCGCTCAGTCGTCGAGCAGATCGTGGCCGCCGGGGGACTGGAGGTTCTCAGCGACCGCGCCTGGGCGGAACGCGATGTGGCGAAGGTGCGCGAAAGGTACGGGATATAGCGGGAGCTCAGTCCCGCCGGAGGCCAGACCCATGGTCTGGCAGGTAGCCAGTGCCATGCACTGGCATTAACTCTGATGTATCAGGTTTCATCATTCCATGGGAATGATTTCCTGCCAGACCATGGGTCTGGCCTCCTACTCACTCAGATCCGCGCCTGCGAGGCTCGCGCCGGAGAGGTCACAGCCCTCCAGGCGCGCGCCACGCAAGTCGGCATTGTCAAGTGTTGCTCCCGTGAGACCGGCATTGCGCAGGTCCGCCCCGCGCAGATCCGCCTCCTGCAGATTCGCCCCGCTGAGGTCCGCATTGCGCAGGTCGGCAGCGCGCAGGTCTCGCCCGCGGAGCTGGGCTCCGTGCAGGATCACCCCGCGCAGGTCACGCCCCCGCAGCTCCTCCTGCACCTGCACATGTCCGCCGCCGCTGCGCTCGCGCGGCAGGCCCGTGCGCGCCAGCTGCTCGATGCTCGCGCGCGAGATGCGGCGTTCGTGGCGCACGACCTCCATGTCGCGGTACACCAGCCGGCCCTCGCTGCAGAGCTGCTGCAGGCGCTGGCGTCTGAGCGGCCGGCCCGTCAGCCGCGACAGCAGCTCCGCCGCCTCAGTGCTTGTCAGCCAGTCCCTGTCCATCACAGCACCACCTATCCCGCCAGGTTGTCCGGCAGGATCGTTGCGTCGTCAAGTTTCGCCTGCTCGAGCTGCTCACGCCTCAGGTTCAGCGCGGCACTCAGGTCCACGCCGCGCAGGTTGGCATCCCGGAGCTCGGCGGACTGGAAGTCCGCACCCTCCAGCAGGCAGTCCCGCAGGTTGGCACCGCTGAGGCTCGCATGCTTCAGGCGTGCGCCGCGCAGGTCGGCAGCACCCAGATTGGCACCATTGAGGCTGGCCTTGCCCAGCCGGGCCCCGCGCAGGTCGGCACTGCCGAGATTGCTGCCACTCAGGTCACTGCCCTTCAGCCGGGCCTTGCGCAGATCCGCGGAGGCCAGGTTGCTGCCGGTCAGGTTGCAGGCCGCCAGCCGCGCGCCGGCGAAGTTGGCAGCTTCCAGGTTGGCACCACTCAGCGTACAGTCCCGCAGCTCCGCCTTGCCGAAATCAGCGCTGGCCAGGTTGCAGCCCGTCAGCTGGCAACGCTCCAGCCGGGTCCGGCTGAAGCTGGCACTGGCGAAGTTGCTGCCCGTCATGTCGATCCCGCTCAGCTGCCGCCCGGCGAAGCTGGCATTGGCGGCATTCACGCCGCGCATGCTGCGCCGGTCGCGCCCGGGAGTGCTGCCCTGCGAACCCGGCATCCCCGCCTCGGACATCGCGTTGTCAATCGCCTGGCCGATCTGCTCCGCCAGCCGGCTGCCGAAGCCCTCGCCGAGGAAGCTCAGCCCGTCCAGTCGCCGCAGCCGCTCCAGCTTGTGGCGCATGCGCCTCAGCTTGTGCTGCTTCATTTCCTCGGGGTCACAGCCGCGCCGCTCGCCGCAGCCGCCGCGCATCCAGGGCGGGCCTCCCGGACCGCGCCTGTGCCTGCCGGGTCCATGCCGGTGCTGTCCATGGCCATGCTGGCCATGCCGCTGGCGGTCGGCGTCGCCACTCTGGCTGCCGTCGCCCCATTCATCGCCGGCCTCGAAATCATCCTCGACCTCCGCCTGCGCGGACGGGCCGGGTTTGCCAGTGATGGAATCAAGCAGCTCATCCAGTCCGGAACCGCTGCCCACGACCACCCTGATGGTGGGATCCGCGTCATTATGCGCGCCAGAGCGGCGCTCATGCTTCTTTCCCATGTTGTCCTCGCTTCGCCGCCTGCCCCATGCGGGGTTTCAGGCCTTACGCGTCACAGTTGAGCTACTATACGCCACGGCAGGCAGAAGTGTTTCAGCAGAGCATGGTGCTCCCCCGGCGCCTGGTGCGAGAGAACCGGCCTGAAGTGAAGGAAGACTTGACAGTCTGCACCGTGCTGCATAGACGGACTGATTGGCAAGGCACAACAATCCCGCCGGGACATGCGGCTGTTCACTGCTTTTGCATGCCCCTAAACCTGATCCCAGACGCCTGGCCTGCCATGCCCCACAACCGGGCTTCTACATCCTCGACATGTGCCAGATCCAGCCCAGCATCAGCAGGCTGACCGCCGCGATCCAGCTGCCGGCGACGCGCACCCCGATCCGCATCCACTCCGCGCGCAGGCTGACAACGAGCGCCGGCAGCAGCGTTGCCAGCAGGAACACCAGCGTGGCCGCGCCCCAGATCGCCAGCCCGTCCATGCCGGCCATTGTCAGCGCTGCCCCGTTCAGGTAGCCATGCAGGGCCGCCAGCAGGCAGGCCAGAGCCAGCAGCACTGCATGCGGTGGCCGGCGGTCCAGCAGCACCAGCACGGCGACGAGGCCGAAGCTCAGCGTTGTCAGCAGCGGGCTGTCCGCACCGCCGTCGGACTGCATCCCCGCCATCCCGGCCAGCAGCCAGCTCGCCGGCAGCAGCAGCAGCAGCGGCCGCGCAGTTTCCCGTCCAGCCTGTCCCGACAGGAGCCCGAGCGTGACCACAAGCAGGATGTCCGCCGGCGTTTCGAGCAGGTGCACCATCCCGTCGTAGTAGCTGCCAAAACCCGTGCTGACCAGATGCGCCCAGGCGGTGCCGGGCAGCAGGCCCAGCAAGATGACAACTGGCAGCAGCCGCCTCACCCGAGCACGGCCCCCTTCAGGAAGAACAGCCCGCCGAGCAGCACGCAGGCTCCGGCGGCCCGCACCAGCAGTTCACCGCGCTTCACATCGTTGAGCATCCCGAGTGCGATACCGCACATGTGCAGCAGCCCGGTGCTGATCACGAAGCCGATGCTGTACAGCATGCCGTTGCCACCGGCGGGCAGCTCCGTGCCGTGCGCATGCCCGTGGAACACCGCGAACACGGCGACCAGCAGCAAGGCCACCCACAGTGGCGGTCTGAAGTTGCCAAGCACCATGATGCCGAGCACCACGGCGCTCAATGCGATCCCGACCTCGATGCCGGGGATCGGCACGTCGATCAGCCCGAGGAAGCCGCCGAATGCCATCACCAGCGGGAAGGCCACCGGCAGCAGCCAGATCGCGGGCTTCCTCAGCTGCGCGCCCCACAGGCCGACTGCCACCATCGCGAGGATATGGTCCCAGCCGCTGACCGGATGGTGCATGCCGGCCAGGAAGCCAACGGCCCCGCCCTCTTCCACATGCGCATACGCCAGCACCGGCCACAGAAGCGTTGCCAGCGCGAGCCACAGGGTGAATGAACGAGTATGCATCCTGCTTACCTCCCAACCATCATCATATATGTCCGCTGAATGAACCAGTAGGCTCCGGCGATTCCCACGCTGTAACCGGGCAGGCGCCAGGTCCAGCGCGGCCAGTGGAATTCCAGCACCCTGAAGGCACGTGCCAGCGCCAGTGCCAGCACGACGAAGCTGAGCTGCCCGAGTTCGACACCGATGTTGAAGCTCAGCAGCGCCAGCGGGATCTCCAGGCGCGGCATGCCCGTCAGGCTCAGGCCGCTGGCGAAGCCGAAGCCGTGCAGCAGCCCGAAGGCGAAGGCCACCACCCAGGGGTAGCGGATCGTCAGGCTTGTCTCGCTGCGCCAGACACGCACGATCTCCGGCCCGAGGAACAGGATGCTCAGCGCGATCGCGGCATTCAGCGGGGCGACCGGCACACTGGCCATGCCGAGGCTGGCCAGCGCCAGCGTGATGCTGTGTGCCAGCGTGAAGGCGGTGATGGTCTTCAGCAGGATCGGGCGTCGTCCGACGATCAGCAGCAGGCCGAGCACGAACAGCAGGTGGTCCACGCCGAGCAGGATGTGCTGGAAGCCAAGCGCGATGTATTCCCGCATCGAGGCCCAGGCGCTGCGCTCCCCGCGCAGCACCAGCCGTGGATCAGTCGAGCGCACCACGGAGCTGTATGTGCTGCCATCGAGGCGCGTGACCCGCACGAATACCTCTGTGATGATGCTTTCCAGGCCGGGGAAGCTGACAACACTGCCGTCGAGCGTGCCCAGCTCGATGGCAACACTGCGGATCTCCAGCTCGCCGTCACTGAGGCTGCGGCGCTGCACGGGTGTGCTCTCCACCCAGTCCGCAGGCAGCTCCAGCCCGACCGGATAGGCCTCCGGCCCCGTGCGTGGCGGGGTCTTCCAGCTCACGCGGAACTGCGTCTCATCCGTCTGACTGATGTTCAGCAGGCAGGGCCTGCTTTCATGCGCCTCTGCCGGCCTGCTCAGCAGCACCAGGCCGAACAGCAGCATGATTGCCAGCCAGGCCCTGCTCACTCTCCGCCTTCCGTGTTGCCATTATCGTCCCTTGCCAGCCCGGCGAGATCCGCCATGTCATAGTCCGCCACGCTGATGCTGTACTGCTGCTTCACGCCCTCCAGCTCCGCATCCAGCCGCTCGCGCTGCCGGGCCTCCGTCCAGTCGCGCTCCACGTCCGCACGGATCTCATCCAGCTCCAGCGGCCGGCCCTCGCGCCTGTCCGTGACGAGCACCAGGTGCAGGCCATAGCCCGAGAACACCGGGCCGCTCCAGACGCCCAGCGGCAGTTCGCTGATCTCATCCGCGAACAGCGGGTCGAACTGCCAGCCGATCTCGCTGAGCGCCACCAGCGGCAGGCTGGGCGGCAGGCTGCCCGCGTCACTCAGGGCCTGCACCAGCCCGAGCTCCTCACTGCCCGTCAGCTGCTGCTTCAGCAGTTCTGCATCCCGATCAGGCTGCTCATGCTGCAAGGGGTCGATGTAGATCTGCATGAAGCTCAGGGCCGGCTCGGTGCGGTAGCGCTCCAGATGCTCGGCGAGGAACTGCTGCAGCTCGGCCTCCGTCGGCGTGGGCGGCTCGCTGCCGTCATCCAGCAGCAGTTCATACTTGCCGCGCAGGTGCTCGCGGATCAGCGCGTCGTCACGCTCCAGGCCCATGCTGCGGGCCTCGCGCACGCAGACCTCCGTGCGGATGTAGTCGTCAATCAGCTCCTGCAGTTCCGCCGCCGTCGGTTCCTGCTGGTAGTCGTTCAGGTATGTCTGGTAGAGCACGGCAATGCGCGCCTGGTCGACATTGATCTCGTAGCCGGAATCATCCTCGGGCTGCCCGCGCAGATTGCCAAGCAGGAACAGCAGCCCGCCGATCAGGATGAAGTGCAGCAGTGGCTCGCGCCACAATGAATGCGGACGCGCTCCCGCTGCCTGGCCATCTGCTGCCTGCTGTACCGATTCCTTATCTGCCATGTCTGTTCCCGGTCGCAGCCGGATGCCAGATTATGGCGCATGACCGGGAGCTACCCGCTTTAGCGGTAGAACGGAGCTACCCGCTTTAGCGGTAGATGGAGGCCCGGAGCAATCCGGGCAATGAAGGCACTGCGAAGCTGTGCCATTGGCGGCACTGCGAAGCTGCACCATTGGAGGCACTGCGAAGCTGTGCCAAGGGAAAACAAACCACAGAGCACACTGGGAGCACAGAGTTTTCTGGAGCAAACACGGAATCCAAAACACCCACTCCCAGTCACGCCCGAGGCACACCGCTACTGTGATCCAGCAACCTTCCCACTATTCAAACTACCTAAACCTTCACTGTGCCTGCGAAGCTCTGCTTCTCGGCCCCCCTGCCTTCTGCCTTATGCCATTTGCCTTCTGGTCCCCGGTCCCCGGTCCCTGGTCCCTATTTCATCTCCGCGATCAGCTCGCGCATCCGCTCCTCGCTGACCCCGCTCGAGCGCTTCAGCTCGATCACCCCGTCCCCCTTGCCATCCCCGTCCACATCCTGCCCGCCGGCCATGTCCTCCCCGAAGCCCAGCAAGACATACTCCTGCACCTCCGCCCCCTCATGCACGGCGATGTAGCAGATATTGCCAGCGGCCAGCTCGCCCGCGGTGAAGGCCACCGGATGCATCTCCGTACCGTCATAGGGGTTCAGCAGCGCCTTGTTCTGCGCATCCTTCAAAAGCTCCGGGCCGAGCATTTCCGGGTACAGCCCGCCGTTCTGCCGCGCCCAGTCCAGCAGGTTCTGCTCGATCAGCAGTACCGCGGCCTGCAGCTCCGCATCCGCCGGGTTACCCGCCGCCTGCTGCTGGCAGCCGTTCAGCAGCAGCCCCGCTGCCGCAATCAGCATTATCATCCGCATGTCGTTCCCCCGGGGCCTGTTGCCCTGTCCGGCCTGTTGCGGCCCGGACAGCATCACTCTAGCACCCTGCGGCCCCGCCTGCCAGCCGGGCAGCTGACCTGCCCGGCGATGCTAACATTGCAGCACGGAGTCCCGGCCGCCAGCCCGCGCTCCGGCCCCAGACCAGAGCTGGCCAGGACCAGGAGCAATATGTCAACTCAGCCTACCCAGACCCGTCCCGGCGGTGGCACCAAGCGTGTCCGGCTCGTGCTCAGTGCGCGTGAGCACCATTATGGCGACGTGCATAGCTACCACTTCAGGGCCGACGAGCCGCTGCCCTACAACGCCGGGCAGTACGTGCATGTCGCGCTTGAGCTGGCCGACCCGGATGCCAAGCGCGTGCGTGAGCTGTCCTTCTCTTCCGCGCCGCATGAGGAGCATGTCAGCTTCACCATCGACGGCCGCTCGCGCTCGCCCTTCCAGCTGCATATGCTGGCAATGCAGCCGGGGGACAGCCTGCAGCTGTTCAAGTCCAAGATGCACATGCTCTGGCCGGTGATCGAGGAATGCGTGGTGTTCATCGCAGGCGGAGTCGGCGTCACGCCCTTTCGTTCAATGGCACTGGACAAGCAGCATAGCGGGGTGCGGATGCGGATGGAGCTGATCCACGCCGCCGGCAGCGAGCACCTGTTCGCCGGTGTGCTCCAGCCGCTGATGGATGAATACATCGCCACCGACCGCGCGGGCCTGGCAGGCGAGATCAGCACCTGCATCGAGCGCAATCCGGATGCGCGCTACTACATCGCGGGCTCACCGGGCTTTGTGGAAGGCGTGATGCAGCAGCTGGAGGCGGGCGGCATCAGCCCGAAAAAGATCGAAACGGACGAGTTCAAGGGCTACGAGGAGAACTGGACGGGGGAGTAGGCAGTGGTCTGTGGTCAGTGGTCAGTGGTCAGTGAAGAGTAAACAGTAAAGCGTTGACAGTAAACACTGTTCACAGTTCACGCATCACTGTTCACGGAAGTTATGGTGGGCGATACTGGATTCGAACCAGTGACCTCTACGATGTCAACGTAGCGCTCTAACCAACTGAGCTAATCGCCCGGTAATGGAGGCGGCGGGCGGAATCGAACCGTCGATAAAGGATTTGCAGTCCTCTGCCTTACCACTTGGCTACGCCGCCGGGTGCCCTTCCCACGGGACGGCCCGCAGGGGGGAAGAAGGATTATAACACTGCTTCGGGGAAGCCTGGAGAGTGGTGTCTGGAGTTCGCAAAATTTCCCAGGCCTGTGGCCTGACAGGAATGATCCGGTCAGGCGAAGCCTGACACCAGCCCTACCCACTACAACCAATATCCTCCAACCTCCAAAAAAAACTCCCCGGAGCTACTACCCTCCAGGGAGTCTTTCAAAAGAGTTGGTGATTCGGGACCCGGGCACTGCCCGGACCAAAACTACTACCTTGGATTACAGACCGATCGGGTTCTCAGGGGAACCCGGGTCACCGCTGACCGGGGGCACCTCATCATCGAAACCGGGCTCGATGCCGATCGGGATCCCGCCGCCACCGCCGCCCGGAGCGCCGATGGGCCACATCCAGAAGTCCATTTCACGGTTGTAGCTCTCGGGCCAGATGCGGATGAAGATGTCCTCATAGCCGCCGGCCTGGATCAGCAGGTTGTACTCAGCCTCAGCCAGCGTCGTGCTGTAGCGGCCGCTGCCATCGCTGACCACGTGACGGTGGTAGGCACCGCCCAGCGACTCCTCCCAGGGGGTGAAGACCATGTCAGCGCCGGCGATGGTGGAGTCATCGTAGCCGTCGAACACGGTGCCGCTGAAGTTGCCGGTCACCACGTCCGGAGCCTCGTAGGTCTCCAGCACCAGGTTCACGTTGCTGGCCTGGCCATCCTTGATCTCAACGCTGATGCCCTGGGTCAGGTAGCCGTTGCGGTAGCCGCTGACCAGCCACTCACCGACGGGCACGTTGTCGATCACGAAGTTGCCGGAGGCATCCGTGTAGGTGAAGGGATCCACGTTGGGCTGGGTCGCATTGACGAGCACGTCCGGCAGGGGGTTGCCATCCTCATCGGTGACCTTGCCCTGCACGCTGCCCACCGGGATCTCCGGCAGGGTGATGACCACCTCGTTGGCGGCCTCGTTCTCCTCGACGGTCACATCCGCGCTGTAGGCGACGTGGCGGTAGGCGCTGGCGAACACGTAGTACGGGCCGGCCGGAACCTCATCGAAGCTGAACTCACCGTTCTCGTCGGCGTAGGTGCTGTAGTAACCGATGAAGGCATCGGCGACCATCGAGCTGGAGCGGCCGTTGCGGCGCTCCCAGAGGAAGCGCTGCATCGTGTTGTTGTCAAACTCGCTGCCGCTGCTGCCGCTGCCGTCGCTGTTCGTGCTTTCCTCGGCGAAGTCCGCCGCGGGAGCCGTCGGGAAGGCGAAGTCATCGCTGCCGCCCGTGTTCATGTCCTCACCGCGGGACTGCGGGGGAGCCGGGGCACCGAACTCATTGAAGATCTCGATACCGTCCTCGAACACCATGTCGAGGTCCACCGCGCCGGGCACGGCGATGTCGTAGCCGAAGCCGCCGCCGAACACGTACTCCACGTAGGCGCCCTTGAGCGGCTGGCCCTCACCGTCAACGACCTTGCCGCTGATGGCGGTCATCACGATCGGCTGGATCGCGATCTCCACTTCGAGGTCCTCGGTCATGCCGTGGATCTCGCGGCTGAGGTTGCCGTTCAGATAGCCGTCCTTATAGACGCTGAACCAGGCGCTGTAACCGGCGACGCTGTCGGGGAACTCGAAGTAACCGTCGGCATCCGTGGTCAGTTCCTGGTACTGGGGCTCATAGCGCCAGTAGTCATCGGGGGCGATGCTCAGGCTGATGTCACGGCCGTCCGCGCCGCCGCCGGCGAAGCCGGGCTCGGTCTGGCCCACGTTCGGGCTGTCATCGCCCTCGTCCCACTTGAAGTCATCCTCGAAGCCGATCGGCTCGGGGATGCCGAAGTAGCCGGTGTCCACCATCATGCTGACGGTTGCACCGCCGACGCCGGCACCGCTCTTGCTGTCCACGATGCGGCCGCTGACCATGATCCCGTCACCGCTGCCGACCTGGCCCTTGCGGGTCAGCTCGATGTTGCGGATGCTGGTGTCACCCTCGGCCACGCGCACCATCGCCATGCCGGGGTAGTAATCCTCGACATTGGCAACGATGTTCCAGGTGCCGCTGCTGACCTCATCGAAGCGGTAGACTCCGCCGCTGGTGTGCGTGGTCTGCACGCCGCCGGCCTCGGAGAAGATCGTGACCTCGACATTGTTGAGGCCAGCGCCGCTGTTCTCGTCGGTCACGCTGCCGCCGAGGCTGCCGGTCCCCTCACCGCCGACGCTCGGCTGGAAGCGGATCACGAGGTTCTGGTTGTCCAGCGGCACCACGCTGCGGCTGCCGACCACCACGCCGTTCGTGCCCAGCGAGATTTCATTCTCGGTGTTCACGCCACGGGGGAACTGGCCGCGCTGCAGAGTGAAGGCGCCGTTGGCATCCGTGGAGATTCCGGTGTCCTGGCCCTCGACGCGCACCTGCAGATTGCTCAGCGGCGCGCCGTTCGTGCCATAGGCGACTGCGGTCATGCGCTCGAAGCTGTCCGGCGGCGTCGCCGGACCTCCCCCGCCACCGCAGGATGCAAGCAGCGCGGCCATCAGGGCCAGCGCCACCCAAACGATATTCACTGACTTCATGTAGTACCTCCCGCAGTACTAATCAGAGAGCGAGTCATGCCCACTGGGCACGACGGTAACAGTCTGCACTACGGGGGTATTCTATCCGGTCACCAGTTTTTGTGGGGTACCAGTTGCCCGGTTTTTGCGGGTAACCGGTCCAATCCAGTCTGGATCAGGCCTGAGCGGCCCTCAGGCTCCTTCCCCGACCTCCACTGGAAGCTCCACGGGGCCGGCATCGGCCGAAAATTCCTCCGGATGCAGCTCCTGCTGGATCGAGGCTCCCATCTCCGCTCCGAAGAGCACGATGCTGGTTGAGAAGTAGATCCAGATCATCAGTACGATGAATCCGGCCATCGGGCCGTAGAGCGTGGCGAACACGCCGCCGGCCATCACGATCTGGGTGAACAGGAACTTGCTCAGGTACCACAGCAGCCCCACCGGCAGGGCAACACCGAGAGACACTTTCCAGGGAACGCGCTTCGTGGGCAGGTACTGGTAGATCAGGAACACCGTGAAACAGGCCGCAAGCGCGGGCACGCTGTCCGTCAGCACGATCCACAGTCCGTCGAGCCGGAAGCCGAGGAAGGCCGGCACGAGGTTTTCGAGATTGCGCAGCGCCGTGCTCAGCATCAGGAACAGCCCGGTCAGCGCTCCGGCGGAGATGAACAGCACCACTGAAACCAGCTTGCTGCGCAGGAAGGGCCGCACCTGGCTGCCGCCCCAGGCCCGGGTCAGCATCACCTGCAGGATCTCATAGAAGCGGATCCCGGCCCAGAGGAAGGATAGGATACCGAAGCCGGCCCCGGCCACGCTGATTCCGTCCTCGCTGATCTTGCTGAGCCGCTCGCGCAGCATCACGATTGCATCCGGCAGCAGGTAGGGCCTGAGCACGGCATCGAGGCTGTTGTAGACATCCACACTCGGGCCGACGATCTGCGTGAGGATCACGAGTGCGAGGTAGGAGAGCGGGATGATCGAGATCACCACGAAGAAGGACAGCGCCGCCGACATGAACATGCAGCCGTGCTCGTGGTAGGCATCAGCCGCGCGCAGGATGATCCGGCCAAGCGGATGCTCCCGCAGCTCGCTGCGGAGTCTGGCAGGCATTCCGAACAGGTGTTGCATGCGCGCTTCCGTTGCCCAATTATCGCAGGCGGCGCAGCGGGATGCAGCCTGCGTGGTTTCCCCACAAAGTTCGATGGCGAGGAACATGTTGGTTATTGCGGACTCTACACCTGTGTTCCCAATGGAGGAAAGTGTTTGCAGGTTCTGCGAAGTTATAATCTGCCTATGTCAGTAGATGGCCGCATCAAACTGCATCCCCAGATCGTGACGGATGCCCAGGGCAAGCCCACCGCCGTGCAGCTCAGCCTGGACGAGTTTCAGCGGCTGCTGGAGCTGATCGAGGATTCCGCGGATGCTGAGTGCTTCCGCAGGGCCCTGGCTGAAGCTGAAGGATACCGCAGCCTGGATGATGTGCTGGCGGAGCTGGCAATTAGCTGACGCAGCGGCATATACGCAAAGCTTGGTTGACACACGCTATCGTATTGGAACCATGTCCATCGCAGTGATGCTGCCGGTCTACCTGAACCAGCTCAGTGGCGGGCGCACGCTCAACTGCTGCGGCCTGATGCACCATGACGCCGAGCAGTATGAGAACGACGAGCTGTTCGCCCGGGGCCGCAGCGAAGCTCTGGCCAGGCAGCGCAGCTTCCGCGCAGGCATCACGGAGTTCAGCGCCAGCCTGCTGGACAGCCGCATCGAGGGCGAGCGCGCGCTGCTGCATGTGCAGTATGCCTGGACCACCGCTGACGGCACACGCCATAGCCAGCCCGGGATCCACCTCCAGCACTGGGAGGGACGGATGATCCGCCGCGAGGACTTCTGGGTGGGCGAGCAGTACGCGGCCCGGCGCAGCGAGTACTTCCCCGATCAGACCTGAGCGGTCCGACTCCTCAGGGACCGTTGCCAATTCTCAGACTGGCAACGTCACTTCCGGCTGTCTGGGGATTAGCCCGCGGCGAAGATCCGCTTGCGGCGCTCCAGCACGTCGTTGCATGCATCCAGCACGCCCTTGACGTTCAGACCCGCGAGGTCCATCAGCTCATACGGGTCTCCGCTGGAGAGGTACATGTCGCGCACCGCCACGAGGCGCACCGGCACGAGGTGCTCGCCCTCCGCCATCACCGTCGCCACCGTGCTGCCCATGCTGCCGTAGTAGCTGACTTCCTCGGCCACCACGATGCCGCCGGTCTCTCCGGCCGCCGCAGCGATCGCTTCGCGGTCAATCGGCTTGACGCTGCTCATGTTCAGCACACGCGCGGAAATGCCCTGCTCGGCCAGCTGCTCGGCAGCGAGGATGCAGCGCGAGAGCATCAGGCCATGCCCGATGATCGTGATGTCAGTGCCCTCGAGCACCTTGGTCGCCTTGCCGAAGTTGAAGGGCGTGTCCTCGCTGGAGATCAGCGGCACCTTCTCGCGGCCGATGCGGCTGTACATCGGGCCGTACCACTCCGCCATGAACCTGGTGCACTTGAGCGTCTCCCAGTAGTCCGTCGGGTAGATCAGCGCGGTGTTCACCAGCGGCTGGATGCAGGAGCAGTCCTCGGAGGACTGGTGCGTCGGGCCGTCCTTGCCGACGCTGATTCCGCCGTGCGCGGCGGTGATCTTCACGTTGCAGTAGGAGTAGTCCACGGTGTTGCGGATCTGGTCCCAGGAACGGCCGGCGAGGAACATCGAATAGCTCGCGAGGTAGGGGATGAAGCCCTGCTTGGCGAGGCCCGCCGCCGTGTTGATCATGTCGTTCTCGGAGATCCCGCACTCAAAGAAGCGGCCGGGGTAGCGGTCGCGGAAGAACTTCGTGTAGGTGGACTCCGCGAGGTCGGCGTCGAGCACCACGACCTTCTCGTTCGTCTCGCCGAGCGCCAGCAGCGCATCGCCGAAGCCCTCGCGCGTGAGCTTGTCCTCCCAGGCGGAGCTGGGCTTGTAACCGTTCAGATAGTTGAGTTGTGCCATTGTCTTGTCCTGCCGTTCGCAGCGGCAGGAAGATTATATAAGGTGCGTTGGAGGCCGGATGTAAGTCCGGCTATGGGAGCTGCCTGCTTCAGCGGTAGTGGGAGCTACCCGCTTCAGCCGGGGTGGAGGCCCGATGTCAGTCGGGCAAAGGGGCATGGGATGGGTAATACCGAGCAATGAGCTACAAGTGATGAGCAATGAGCCAATCCTGACTGAGCCAACTTCGATGCAGCATGGAATCATTGCTCACTCTTCATTGCTCATTGCTTTGATTACACTGCTCTCCCATCATTGCTCCGCGATTACCATCCCCTTTCGCTGCAACTTCCCGGCAAATCCCCCTCTCTATAATGTTGCTTCTACAGATAGGTGGTTCCCGGATGCGCAACAGTTTTCGCTCGAATTTTTTCCAGGCAGCCCGTGCCGGCTGGCTCTGCCTGCTGATCCTGCTTGCCGGCTGCGGTGCAAGCCGGCAGCCTGTCAGCCCTGAGCCTGCGCAGCAAGCTATGCAGACGGAGAAGGGCAGCTTCCTGCCGGCCCTGCCCTCTCCCGCAGAGCTGCTCGCTGCCGGCGGGGATGCCGCAGCCCCGCAGCGCAGCATCTCATTCGTGAGCTTTGCGGAAGGCGAACGCCTCGGCTCCGAATTCCTGCCCGGGCTGGTCAATGCCAACCTGGCACCCGAAACCGATGGCGAGGGCGTGCAGTTCTCCCCGGCCTGGACCGGCGGCAGCGGCAGCACCGCCTACGGCATCTATGAGCTGCAGTTCCCGGCCTATGCCGCGGACCCAATGAAGCTGCGCCTGCAGTGGCGCAAGGCCAGCACCGAAGGCAATGTCTACATCGGCCTCGCCAACTGGGAGAGCAACCGCTGGGACTGGCAGGCCGGTCCCTGGTTCAAGGCCCAGTCCCTGCCGCTCGGTGACATCAGCGCCTGGCTCACACCCGCCACAGGCAGGCTCTACATCGTGGTCCTGGCCCTCGGTGAGGACCCGCTGCTGCTGGAGCAGCTCAACATGTTCACCCAGCTCCCGCCCAAGGCCGTGCTGCAGCTCAGCACCCTGAGCGGTGAAGCCCCGCTGCAGATCAACGTCGGCGGCATCAACAGCAGTGATCCGGATGGCAGCATCGCCGACTATCACTGGGACTTCGATGGCGACGGGATCTTCAATGAACCCGGCGCGGAAGCCACGGCCCAGGGCAGCGGCGGCCCGCACACGCTCGACTTCGCCACGGCCGGGACCTACGACATCTCCCTGCGCGTGCTCGATGACTACGGCGATTCTGACACTTCCACCCGCCAGCTCTTCGTCTCCGATTCGCCGCCGCCGCTCGCCGACCTGCAGGCTGACGTGACCAGCGGCAGCGTGCCGCTCAGCGTCAGTTTCGATGCCAGCGGCAGCTCCGATCCAGACGGCACGATCACCGGCTACAGCTGGGACTTCGATGGCGACGGAATCTTCAATGAGTCGGGGCCGGAAGGCCTGGCGCAGGGCAGCAGCATGCCCGCCGCCGTGACCTACAGCAACCCCGGCAGCTATGAAGCCGGTGTGCGCGTCACTGACAACGACGGCAACATCTCCCAGGCCAGCCTGCTGATCACCGCCAGCAGCAGCCCGCCCGTGGCCGTGCTGAGTGCATCCGCAAGCGTCGGGGCGTATCCGCTGAAGCTCAGCTTCGATGCAACGGGCAGCAGCGACCCGGACAACGACATTGCCAACTATGAATGGGACCTCGATGGCGACGGCAACTACAGCGAACTCTCCAGCATCCCGGCGGAGAGCACGGACGCCTGGGGCAATCCCGTCTCCGGCCAGCCACTGCTGAACGCCGTGGTCTACATGGATGAGCTGGACATCACTGTCAGCGTGCGCGTGACGGACGCCGAGGGCAATGTCGCCACGGACAGCGTCCCGCTGCGGGTCACGCCCTGGGACGCCTATGCCGTCACACCGCCGGGCTCGGGAGACGGCTGCGCCGTGCTGGATGTCAACGACAGGCCCGCCATCAGCTTCTATGATGATGCCAACGACAAGATGATGTACGCCCGGGCTGACACCGCCTACGGCAGCAGCGGCAGCAGCTGGGGCGCGGTGATCATTGACGACCTGGGAGTGCCCTACACCGACCTGTCCGGCCGGACCCGCCTCAGGATCGTGGATGGCAACCCGGCACTGGCCTACTGCAACGGCGATGGCAAGGAACTGTACTACGTGCGGGCCACGGATCAAAGCGGTGCCAGCGGTGCCGCCTGGCCGAGCCCCACCCTCGTTGACAACAGCACCAGCTTCTGCCGCTTCCCGGACCTGGAAGTGATCAACGGCAATCCGGCAATAGCATACCGCTGCAGCACGGAGCTGCGGTACCTGCGCGCCACTGATACCACGGGCACAAGCTGGGGCAGCCCGATAATCCTGAGCGACGGCGGTTACACCAGCGACCTGCTGGAGATCGATGGTCTGGCAACGGTGACGGACTGGCAGCTGGGCAGCAGCCAGGGCCTGAACGTGCATCGCTTCAGTGATGCCGCAAACTTCACGAGCCTGTTCGGCCAGCGCCTGGCAGCGGATGGCTACCTGCGCGGGCACAGGCTGCTGGAGATCGGTGGCAAGCCGGCCATCATCGGCGAACTCAGCACCCTGAACCGCCTGACCTTCCAGCAGAGCTCAAGCGTCGACGGCCTGGATGCGGCGGACTGGGGCAGCGATGTCAACATCATCGGCAACAACCAGACAGGTGCTGAGAACTTTGCGGCAATCGTGCATGAAGGCGTGCCGATCGTAGCCTATAACACCTTTGGCAATGGCATCTTCTACGTGGAAGCCGTCAACTCCAGTGGCAGTCCGGATGGCAGCAGCGGCATGGACTGGCAGTTCAACCGGCAGATCGTGCATGGCCCGGTGGATGCCAGCGACCTGGACCTGGCGATCATCGGCGGAATCCCGGCACTGGTCTACCATGACAATTCCGACGACCGCCTGCACTACATGGTCAAGCTGCCGGCCGACGCCACGGGCGAGTGATGGAACAATGGAGGTCTGGCGCAAGCCAGGCGCAGGTGGTCGAGCGTCAGCTCGGCCCGCTGGCTATCCGCGAGGATTCGAATCGGCAATCCGGCCCTAGCGCCGCAATCTGGCATCCAGCCAGGCGTAGGCATACTCCCGCATCTCCGGCGTGAACACATGCCCGCCTTCATATATCTTCAAATCCAGGTTCTGGGCAGGGTAACCAGCCCTGATGTAATCAGCAAGCGCCTGTGCTCCAAGGCTGTACTTGTCATCCGTGGTCGCCGAGATCAGCGTTGAGCACTTGTCAAACAGGCCGACCAGATCCCCGATATCGCCCCAGCTGGCAATCCCCGGAATCGCGAACTCCAGCTGGATGCCGATGTCCTTCTCCAGCGATTCCGCATAGGAGATGCAGCGGCAGTTTGAAACGGTGGCCCTGATGCGCTTGTCAAATGCCGGATACCAGAGTGCCATCTGCCCGCCATAGGAATGGCCGATGAATCCGATTCTCTCAGCATCAACTTCCGGCAGTGTGTACAGGTAATCTACAGCCGCAGAAATGTCGTGCACAGCCTTTGCATTCAGTGAAGATCCCCTGACCAGACGCGCAGTGAACTCCCTGTACGCCGAGCCGCCGGTATTGCCGGTATCGTTGCGCGCTTCGAAACCGATGGCATCCGGCGCAATGACAACATAACCGCGCTCGGCAAGTTCCCTTGCATAACCCTGATCCGGGTCTCCCGCCAGACCGACGACTTCACTCTTGCCAAGTTCGAAATTGCCGGCATGCTGGTGGTGGGCGAATACTGCTGGCAGCCTGCCTTCAAGCTTCGGCAACAGCAGATATGCAGGAATCCGTTCGCCTGCTTCCGAGGAGTATTCAACTTTTCGCTGCAGGTATGAACCCCTGTCTTCCTCAGCCAGGATCAGCGGATCGAGTGCTGCCTTGCCCGGGAAATCCCCGAGGAGCTTCAGGAGTTCTTGCTTCATCATGGCCTGATTGTAGCCGAGCCGATCAGGACTGTCCCGCCCTGGATATGCTGCGACTGCGGAGTGTAGCACTGCCGTTTTGCACTGCTGCGCTTCGCAGCTCCCTCATTGCTCACTCTACTATTCTCTTTGCTTCGATGCACTGATCATGCCTTCCCCAGCCGCCGGACATCCAGGGCGGGGTGATCATGCCGCAGGCGTGATCACCACGGGAGGGGATGTCACATAGGCCGGCGGCTGGTGAGGACTTAGGAACTGGGTTGTTGGGTGTAGTGGACTGAGGAAGATTGTGCGGCAACAAGTGCCGCACCTCCTGATTCTCATTCTGCTTCTGCCTTCTGCCTTCTGCCTTCTGCCTTCTGCCTTCTGCCTTGCCAGGCTTACAGCCTGGCCTCCCTACTGCCTACTGCCCACTCGCCCCGTACTGCCAGAAGGTCACCACATTGCCGGCCGGATCACTTACGCTGAACCACTGAAGGTCCTGAGGCTCACCCTGCAGCACTTCCGGCCCGGCGCCACTGGCAACGAGGCGTGCATGTTCGGCGGCGATGTCCTGGCATTCAAAGCACAGGCGCAGGGGCGCCGGCTCACTGCCCTCCGGGTTGCCACCGCCCCACCAGCTGGCCCAGTCCATCAGGCCGACGAAGCGTCCCTCGTCACTGAACTTGAGCGCCTTGTAGACACTGCCATGTTCCTGCAGCACACTGAAGGCCAGGCGGCCGGTGTACCACTCGGTCGCCTCATCTATGTTGTCAACGAACACCAGCGCTTCACCCATGCCGTAGCGGCTGGATGCCGGGGCCTGTGCCTGATGGGCTTCCACGGCCTGCGTGGCGGCCACCGTACTGTTGGCATCCGCCCAGAAGATCATTGGCCTGCCATACGGGTGCCGCACTTCAAAGGTCTGCATCGATTCATCACCCGTGATCTCCGTGCAGTCATTGCCAAGTGCGATCAGCCGCGCGCGGTCCGTGGCCAGGTCGAAGCTCTGGAAACTGAGGTTGGCAGGCGGCGTCGGCCCGCCGGCAACGTAGCCTGCCGCCCATGTCGCGCTGACCAGCGAAAGCTGGTAGGCCCCGTCGCAGTCGATCGAGGCGTACTGGTCACCGAACTCGAACAGCACCGTCCAGCCCAGCCTGTCACGGTAGAAATCGCGGCAGGCCGTCCAGTCCCCGGCGAAGCAGACCAGCTCGGCGACCTGCAGGCGGTGGGCATCACTGCTGTTCTGAGCATCCATCGAAGCCTCCTGGGCGAAAGCGGATAGTGGAAATGACAACAGGCAGCTGGCCGCAATGGCCGGAAGGTGTTTGCAGATCGATCTGTTCACAGCGGACTCCTGAATGCTCGATTGCTCCCCCAAGCGTCACGAGCCATTCTAGCAATCAGTTGCTGAATCCCGCCAGCCGGCCTGTCTGACATCCCCGCCCGTGGCGATGCCTGCGGCATCACCCCACCCGGAATGTCCGGCTGGCATAATGCAGGCAGCAGTAAATGGACATGATGTTGTTGCCAACAAGCTGCCTTATGGGAACTCCGTGCTCCCTGTGCCCTCTGTGGTTAAACATCACGGCCTGACTGACATCAGGCCTCCGGGCGCGGATAGCTCCGCTTGCGCCGCAGCTCCGTTGGTGGTCGCCAGATTTGATCCCCAACACTCTGTGCCTTGGCCCTCTGTGGTTAAACCCTCTGCGGGCTCATTGCCGATCATCGGAAGTGAAGCGGGTAATGTTGAAGTCGCAGCACCATAACCTGGCTGGTCGCAAAGTATTGACCCAGGAAAACTCTGTGCTCCCTGTGCCCTCTGTGGTTAAACAGCTCTGTGGGCTCATTTGCCTGACTGACATCAGGCCTCCGGCTACCGCTGAAGCGGATAGCTCCGTTGTGCGACAGTCCCGCCTTGGCGGGATCGCACCTCCATTGCCGATATCGAAGTGGCAATGTTGAGAGTTCAGTAAACTCTGTGCTCCCTGTGCCCTCTGTGGTAAACCCTCTGCGGGCTCATTTGCCTGACTGACATCAGGCCTCCGGCTACCGCTGAAGCGGATAGCTCCGTTGTGCGGCTTGCGTCGCAGCACCGTAACCTGGCTGGTCGCAAAGTATTGACCCAGGAAAACTCTGTGCTCCCTGTGCCCTCTGTGGTTAAACAGCTCTGTGGGCTCATTTGCCTGACTGACATCAGGCCTCCGGCTACCGCTGAAGCGGGTAGCTCCGTTGTGCGACAGTCCCGCCTTGGCGGGATCGCACCTCCATTGCCGATATCGAAGTGGCAATGTTGAGAGTTCAGTAAACTCTGTGCTCCCTGTGCCCTCTGTGGTAAAACCCCTGCGGGCTCGTTGTGCGGCTTGCGCCGCAGCTCCGTTGCCGAAGCAAGCTTCGACCTACCTACTCCACGGGACTCATTTCCCGGAAGTGGTCCGGCTTGACCGCGTCAGGGTGCAGGGTGTTGTGGCGCTGCTCGGTGATCGTCAGATCCGCCGGGCCGCCCGGGCCCTCGCTGTCCATGTGCACCACGCGCGCCCAGGGGCTGGCCTGGATCTGCTGCACCACGCCGTCGTAGACCGGCGCGCCGTACTCCGCACGCACCTCGTCGAGGCTCTCGAATTCATAGCCGAGCGCCTTCAGGCAGGCTGTTGCCTCCGCATCGGTGCAGGCCTTGCCGTGCCACTTGAAGATGTCCTCGTACTCCGGCACGCCCTTCATCATCGTGGTGTGGAAGATCAGCGCCTTCGGGCTGCCCTCCTGCTTGCGAGCCCAGCTCCAGGCCGCATTGATCGCGTCCAGGTCATGCCCGTCCACGTTCTGCACCAGCCAGTGGCAGGCCTCCAGCTTCTTATCCAGCGGGTCGAGGCGCTTCACGTCCTTCACGCGCCCGTCGATCTGGATGTCGTTGTAGTCACAGCTCATCACGAGGTTGTCCGTGCCACGGTGCCCGGCGTGCATGATCGCTTCCCAGATCTGCCCCTCCTGCATCTCGCCGTCGCCGACATTGCAGTAGACGAACTGCTCGCCCTTGCCCTCCAGCTTCTTCCCGAGCGCCATGCCGTGCGCCACGGAGAGGCCCTGCCCGAGCGAGCCGGTGCCGATCTCGATGCCCGGCAGCTTGATGTGGTTCGGATGGCCCTGCAGACGGCTCGGGGTGGAGCGGAAGGTCAGCAGGTAGCCCGGACTGAAGTAGCCACGGCGCGACAGCAGGCTGTACTGCAGCGCGCTGACGTGGCCGTTGGAGATCACGAACTTGTCGCGGTCCGGCCAGTAGGGCTGATGGGGGCGGATGCGCAGGTGGTTGAACACCAGCGCGGCCGTGTAGTCCGCCATGCTGAAGGGTCCGCCGGTATGGCCGCTGTTGGCGGCGTTGGTCATCATCACCGCGTCCCTGCGCAGCGTGCGCGCGACCTCCCTGAGCTCATCGTTGCTCAGATTGAGCGTATCGGCAGCCAGGCTGCGTTCGCGGATCTCGGCATGTGTCAGCACGGGTCACCCCATTAACCAATGAAGATGCGCCGATTATAGCGCCGGTCAGGAAGCGGAGAGCTGAATGCAGATAGCAGGCAGCAGACCCGGCATCGCGATCCTTCAGCGACGTTCATCTGTCCGAGTCTGCGCTCTGCTTTCTGTTTCCTGCTTTCTCCTAAGGTACATACACCGCCCAGAGCAGCTTCGTCTGCGTCCGCACCGCAGCACCGCTGCCCGCCGCCAGGCTGAACAGCCGTGCGAAGGCCGGCTGGCCATCCACGAGCACAAAGCTCGTCAGCCCCGCGGGGTAGTCCGCCATGGCGGTATCGAGCTGCCAGTCCGCCGGATCATTCCCCGGAGCGCTGCTGCTCCAGTGGCTCAGCGGCTGCTGCTGCCCATCCAGCGCCGTGGACGCCTGCGGGCTGCCTTGCAGGAAGTGCAGCTCCGTCCCGCCGCCCGCCAGCCCCAGCACGGGAGACTGCCCGAGCCCGAGCATGTCATAGCTGCTGATCTGCCAGGACTCAAACAGCTGCGGCTCGCTGCCGGTGAATTCATATGTCCAGAACCGCACATCGCCATCCATTGCCGGCTGGCTGTCCTGGGATCCCAGCAGGATATGCCCGTTCAGTTCCGTGGCATACATCGCCGAGTCCCGTCCCTCACCGAGCAGCAGGTGGTTCCAGTCGTCCGCTGAACTCGGGAATGAACTGACACTGCTGGCCAGCCGAAACTCGTACTGACCACCGCCAGCATCAGTGCAGTAGCCGAAGGCCGGGCCGCCGTTGATGCTGAACGGCGCCGTCGTCCCGGAGGTGCCGGGGATGTCCGGCAGGTCCAGATACACGTCGCAGACAGCCCAGGACAGATCATCGGGGCGGGACTTGAAGGCATACAGCAGGGTGTGGAAGTCGTCACTGGGCGAACCGCTGACCTGCATCGTGATCGCCGGCCCACTGTCCAGCCGGCCCAGCCGCGGGTTGACAAGCCTGGGTGCGCCCATGAATGCCTCGTTGCTGAAGCTCTCATGCGGATCTCCGGCGAAGTGCCAGACCAGCGTGGGGGCCGCCGGGTTACCGAAGGGCACGACGTTGATGATCCCGAAGCCTCCGTCGAAATCCGCCATGTCGAGACCGGCCGCACTGTAGAATTCCCCCTCCAGCGAGAGCATTTCCCAGTCCGCCGCAGCCGCCCCGCTGACGGTGTTGCAGATTGCCAGCCGCAGCGTCTCGCTGCCGGCCGCATCACGCATGCCGTACACGATCGCCGGCCGGCCGCTGATGATGCGGGCCTGCAGGGCAATTGCGCCGTCAAAGGCACTGCCCACGGCACTCGTGGCATCCAGCTCCACGAAGCGCCAGCCACTGGCCGGCAGCGTTGCCAGCGCGAAGTGGTCCAGCACCGGCTGGCCCGCCCCCGGCAGCAGCACGAAGGCCAGCAGCACCTGCTGCTCCCCGGAGATGTAGTCCGCCGCCGCGCTCCATTCCAGCTCAGCCGGCGGGTCCGCGAGCAGGCTCCACTCCCAGCGGTTGTCAGCAATGTTGCCGATGCCTATGTAGCAGGTCCCGGCCGCCGGCGGGATATGCCAGTCCATGGCCAGGCTGAGCGGCCCGCTGTCCGACAGCGGCACGCGGTATACGCCCCAGGCAAAGCCGGCGGGGTCCGGGTCAGTGGGTGCGAGCGGCAGGAAGCGGATTCCGCCGTTGTCAGTTTCCAGGCGGCCCTGGCTCCCGCCGGGCAGCAGCCGCTGTCCGAGCACGAAGCCGAGGCTGTCCATGGTCTCGCGCCGCAGCAGCTCGTCGGGAGCCGGAAGCCCGGCCGGCAGGGCTGCGGCTCCGGCGCTATTCCCGCCGGAGGGCAGGGCCGGGTTGGCATCGCGGCTGCAGGAACTGGCCAGAGTGCCGGCCAGCCAGCCTGCCAGCAGCAGGCACGCAAGGGAGTACGGACGCATGTGCGAATCCTCAGACGTGGAGTAAGAAATACTACGTCCTGCGGGATTCTTTGCGGGCATTGTGAAGCGGAATCGCCACGCCCTTGCTACACTGCTTCTGCCTCGCTGCTTTCAGCGGGCTTCTACTGAACGTAAATCAGCGTGCCATCCTTCTGCATCACATACAGCCGGTTCGCCGGGGTCGATCTCGCCGCCAGGCGCGCTTCCCAGGCCGGTTCATTCGGCCATCACCTGCGGCGGGTGGCTGTGCTAGACCTTCATCCCGTTCACGGTGTACCGCGGCCAGATGTAGGGCACGAAGTTCGTGACCACGAGGAACACGGCGGTGAACACGAGCAGTGGGTTCTGGAACACCCAGGGCACGACGACCGTGAACAGGGTGAGGAACAGGAACACCACCGAATGCACTGTGAACTTGGATGAGAGCAAGCTACTTTCATGGTATCGCAGGGGGGAGGGGGCTGCGCACTTCAGCAGCAGCAGGGGTGGGAACCGGGCCGCAGACACGTGGGATCGGGAACGCAGGATAGACTTATTCCCTTTAACTCTGAACTCGGTTCAAGGTATATCATTATACCCCCTACAAGGCAAACACCATGCTACTAATTTAAGCTCATATGTTCCATTAGAATTCCAGTTGCAATAGTCCAAGTGTACCATCGCTGTTAATGAACACTACATATATTCTATTACTAAAACGCAATACATCAATGGTGTTTGCCTCAATTAACCGCGATGAAGTACCAGCCAAACTCCAACCAAGCTGAAACCAGTTTCCGGAATCTACACTTGAATAAAGTAACATTCCAGATGTCTTTAGTAAGGAAAGTACTATTGGATCTCCAACATCGTCGAATGTTACAGCTGTTTGATAACCACTCTCTGGATATGGACTGTCATACTCAATCGAAAAACTGCTTCCATTCCAAGTGCCATACCTCATGTGGTTATCTATTCCCGCCATGTAGGATATTCCAATTAATCCGTTGGGCAATTCTATAAGAGATGGATAACCCATGACGTTATCTGTATCAAGTACAGAATAAGTATACCCTGCCATGTTTGTAAGATGTCCAAGGATTAGACAATAGTTAGTCGTATCCACCTGGGCAATGAACGTAACAGTATCGTTGCCATCGACCACCTCTATGGAATCAATGTTTTGATTCGCTACGCGGTTGCCTACATCAAGAACCGTGGTGCTCCATCCTGAAGTCTTGCGAGCGATTCCTGCAGTCCCTGTGACTCCTGATGAAGTACCAGGGACGGGTACAATACAGTATGGCTTTTGAATGCTTCCAACGTCATACAAGTAAACCTGATTTTCACTTGCATTCATAGCGGCAGAATTGTCGACTTGCTCGCTTGATTGCCAGTTAGTTCCCATTCTTGTTCGATACGACACACCCCCAGTAGGAATGCTGCTTCCGCTTCGGTTTGATCCCTGACCTATTACTTGTCCACCTGAAGTCGTCAGTTTTAAGTATGTCACATGTGGATCTCCATTAATGTCGTATATTACAGATGTATCACCATAACTTGCAGTATCAACAACTGTGATTTCTGAAGATTGCATTTCAATACCACATTCCTCCAATATAACTTCCCCAGATTCCGGTCTATAGTAGCTAATTCCAATTACATTATCAGATTCGTTAAATGCAAGTTCTGGAAATCTAATTTCAAAATCACCCGACGAAAATGAAGACCATGCTGAAGACTCCTTGGAATTTGCAACTGGATCCAACCAGAATTGATTGTTAACATCAGTTCGTCCCCAATATAAACTATTTACAATGTTCTCTTCATAATGCTCAGATGTTGTTAATAGTCTGGATTTCTCCAACTCTCCTGGCTTTATAGATTCAAGCCAATGTATCTCGCTGCTATTCCCTTCACCTTCAGGAGCATATGAACAGTTACCATTTGCATCGTTCAATGCTAGGATTGAAAAATAATTCCATGGTAAATTTGACTCCGGATTGATTTCTCTAACTGGATCAGCCGAGAAAACTACGAATTCATTTGTATCCAGAAAATCATGTTCATATTTTATTACTCCAGTAGTACCAAATGCTCTCCATTCAGGAAAGTCAGCGGGAATATATCGTTTGGTTCCAATGGTGTAATGACCAGCACTATTCCAATCAAAAGGTGACGGTGCTACCTGCTCATAAAAATCGAAATCTAAATGATAGACAGTAGTGATTGGATCTCCATTTTCATCTACATCTTGGTACTCCAAGACTGCGTACCTATCTCGCAATTCAGTTCGACCCGGCGTCATTCCGTCAGAGTTGAAATAGGCGCCAGGCAACAGTGGTGACATTATTAGATTGCATCGCAAAATACCGAATTGTGAATCATTAAATTGGAAATGATTTCGATATATATCTCCTGTGTACTCTGCGTCAACATTTGGAGATATGGTGACATCCTTTGGTTGAATCAATGTAACTGCAAATAACTCCAAATCATAGTCCTGCAAATTCTGATCAGCAGAATTCCGATAATCTGCAAAACTTCCAGCAGAGTCAATTAAAGAGACAAGATCTGCCTTGTTGTATTTTGTTCGATAAACTTCGGTACGCAATGTAAAATAACTACTTAGACCAGAAAATTCAATTCCGTTCTCATTGTAATCACTTGGTGCAAGTACGTCAACTGCATTGATTGCAAAATAACTTTCATACATTTCATTATACGAAAAATTTGTGTTATCTTGATGCGGCCTCATAAGCGGAACATAAACATTATCGGTAATTGTGGCTTCACCCTCAGTTCGATCAAATGTTGTCGTTGTTTGCACGAAGGCAAGTTCAAGTGGCCAATCATTCCAGGATCGGAAAATATTAGTTGGTTGAGTGCCATCCTCTGGTGGAATTTCATCAGTTTCCGGCATAGGTTTGCTTAAAGCTACAGTATTTCCATCCAGCAAATTCTGCTGCGCATCTGTGGTTAATCTGGTAACGACCTGCCCAGTACTTGCGGCCGTTACCTTAAAAGCATAGGCACGTACGCCAAACCAAAGTGATTTGGCAGGGCCACCGAAAGGAGAAGCAAAGTCAGGAGCATTAGGCAACTCAAGATAGCCAGAGGGACGTTCGATATCAATCATCTTTAGATTATTTGTGATGCCATCTTTCGGGTAAAACATTCGTAATGGCATATTTTGGTACTGGCCACTCATATTCGTCAATTGCCAAAGATCATTCTGTGATTCCGCAAAGAATATTGCGTAACGAACTTCCCAGTCAAGATCAGGTGTTCCGTCCCATGTAAGAGTCGCCTCATTAAAAGCCAGACGCAGTTGATACTTCTCACCACCAGACCATTCGGTACTTTGAGCCAATTGCAATTCCTGAATACCAGCATCATCATTAGCCCATTCGATGCCAGTGGGCTTGACGCCAGAACTTGAACTCGGGAGTGGGATGTAAGTATAGGCACCATAAGGATTCTCCGTAGTGTCACCATCGGGGCCAGGCAGGGGCTTGAGCATGACGAAGGAGTCACCAGACGGAAGTATTCCCGGATCTATGATCCTTTTATACATGCGAAACTCATCCTTGAGAGGAATTGAGCCGTAGCGCACTTTGTCTCCAGTACATTTTTCTGTGCAGAATTGACTGTATGTTAGATTCTCATTCAGTGGATTATATTCATCCATGTTTAGATTGTCCTGGTCAAGAGTCTGAGTCAGATAGTTTGGTCTACGCACAAACCAGTCGGGCTCCGTTCTGGGAGCACCTCCAGGTTGCCCGCCACCACCTAACACCCAGGTTTCTTGGTTAGGTGTGTAACCTGAAGGACATGTAGCAACATAAATCTCATATCCCTCGACAACTGAAGCAAAGAAGTTCTTACCAATCTCAGTAATTGATGCAGTCGTAATTTGATATATTTCTTCTGATAAAGGCGAATAATCTACTGAATCTCCTGATACTAGATACCTATCTTCAGAGTCAAACAAGTCACTTAGGGTGCTCGGTTTAAGAGCTTGGCCACAATTCCGCAGAGCAATACGTGAATCTGCGCTTGAATCATAGCGATTGATATAAACTCCAGATATAGGATTCTCATTAGGGATAAGAGGTGAGGTTTCAGTAAAGTAGTCATCACTAGATGCAACCAATGAATTACCAATGTATCTCCCTAGCGGAGAAAGATCCGAAATGTTTACAATACCATTGTGATCGTAATCGCCATCAATTGCTTCTTCCCAAACGATCTCAATCTCTGTTGAATTTTCGATTGGAAATACTTCTGCTGCCACATCAGAGTTCTTAAATTCTTGATTTTTTCTTAATTTCAATCCACCGTCTTCAGCAGATGATGCCTTTGTTTTTTTCTCAGTCCCAAAATTGAATTGAACCTCAGCGAAATAACTATTTGCGTCCACATATACTTCATTCATTCCAGGGTTCACCTGGCCAATAGCAACAATTCCTGGCTTGTCAGTATAAACAAACTCCAGCGTGCTATCAGGAAAGATTTGATTGTCCGTATTTACACTGTGAATCGAAAGTAGTTCAGGATTGTAACGTAAGTATAGTAGGGCCTGAGAAGTCTGCATGTCTCGCGATGAGTTGAGCCTAGCAATTAATCTATCTGCTTCTTCCGCAACGTCTAGATCCAATACAAGTGTTGGACACTCATCAGATTCCACTAATTCTAACGATATGCTTTCTTTCGCGTCTGTTGTACTCTGATCAATCTTCAATATGTTAGAAGCATTGTTCCCCCCACAGGAACAGCAGAAGCTGATACATGCCATAATTACGAAATACCTTGCACTGCTTTTCATTACATAACTCCTCTATTAACTTCCATCAAAAGTTGTACTCTACGTTGTATTCCCGGTAGAGATTTCTTGGTGAAATAGCTATTGATGAACTCGTAATCTTCAAAAATTGCATCAGTCCTGAAATCAGAGCTGTGAGCTTCATTCAATAGGTACTTTGTCTCCGTACCGTTTTGCACCATTACAGCAATCATAAAATTCTCGTCAATGCCAGGACTAGTGTAAAGTCCTTTGGTAGTAAAGGAAAACTGATAAACATAATGCTCCGTGTTTATCATTTTCGGCTTACCTACATTGTATGAGGAGGCTCCAAGAATAGTACCAAGAACAAAACCATTGCTGTTGCTGGTTACAATTATCTCCTCTGTATCATCAGGCTTATTGTATTCCTCAATGATGATCGGATTATCGACATTGTATCCGGTGACATCGTACGTAGCCGGGTAGCTATGCGAAATCAGTTCGACTGTGGAATTGCTGTCATTGTCTACCTGTAGATATAGATAGGTATCAAAAGCGGATAAGTCTGTTTTGTTTGCAAACAACCCTATTTTTCCATTCGACAATAAGGCATAGGTATCGTATGCAAAGCGAAAACTATATTCATTAAATTCGTCTTCAGTGTCATAAATTAAATTATTTCTTTCAATTGGAAGTCGTGAAAAGTAATACTTGTTTTTCACATTGAAAATGTCATCTGCATTATAATCATTGAGAATGATAAATGCATTTGCATTGAGATCGTACCCAATGGCCTCGATACTTGTAGGGCCATTTTCAAAGTAAGTTATTGATGATTCTACTTCCTGCTGGAACTCTGCAAATTGGATTGGTCCATTCAATTCACTGCTGGATATATACACAAATTTCAAATCAACATCAGCGGTTAAACACGAAGCCTTTACAGAATACAGCGGATTTGTTGAAATTTCAGCTATTCGAAGGTCATCCTTGAACTCATATTCTGAACCAACAAGTTCATAGGATGATATCCAGTGCCAGTCATCTTTCTCGCTTCGAACTAGAAAACGGTGTTTTTGCCTGTCTGGAGTGAAAGTAAAGCCAACAGGTTTTGCTACTTCCGGATCCTCAATTGAGGGACCTTCCGCCGGAATTTCAATTTCGGTGACGGTTACACCATAGCCAATTTTTACTTCAGTGTTTTGATCCTCGTTTGCAATTTCGGCTGAATCTATCGCACGTACCGCGAACCATCGAGTGACTGTTGTATCCAAACCCTCAATTGGAATCAGTGCGGTATCCAGCCCAATGTCCACAAATTCCTGCACCTGAGCAGTTTGCCAATCAGGCACAGTACCCTCGCCAAAGTAGACCCGGTAGCTGACGGGCTCACTTTCCCAGACTCCATATCCATCCTCATGATGATCCGTTGCGGAATGGATTACTACAAGTGCACTGCCATCACCGTAATACAGCTCCTGGATACCTGGTGCTTCGTTCCACTCCGGCGGGTACACGTCACGCGGCTCCACCAGCGCTCCGAGTACCTTCAGGTTCTGTTCCTCGTTCGGCGGTTCCGCGCTGTCAACTGCGCGCACAGCTACGCGGTAGTATTGCTCATTTGTCAGGCCAGTGATGGTGAAGGGAGACTCTGTCACATCCTCTGACTGGGCGCTGCCGTAGTCGAAGGGATCAAGGCTGCCTTCGGTAGTTTCCTCCCAGTAGACCCGGTAGCTCACCGGTGGTGACTGGCTGTCCTCTGCATTGCCAAACTCCACCCTGATCTGTTCGCTGGACGGGACAAGTTGCTGCACGCCGACCGTGTCGAGCCAGTACGGCGGTGTAGTATCGCCCTGGTCAACCGGGTAGAAGTCCGCCCGGTTGGACAATGCCCCACGCTCATCTGTGCCGGCATCGAATGGCAGCACCCTGAAATGATGAGCGAACTGGGCTTCGCCTAGCGGGATGTACAACTCATAACGCACAGGTGCTGCATTGTTGACGCTGGGTCGCGCGATGCTGGGAGCAATGCCGTTACCGCTGTCCACATCAGTCCAGTTCAGTTCGCCGTCGCCGCGGTTGACCGCCATCTGCACCACATAGCCGGACAGCTGTTCATTCCAGTGCTGAGCGATGCTGGTGATATCGGAGAGGCCGACAAGCCCGTCATCATTGCCATCCACGCGAGCGCGCCGCCAGTTGGCAGAACCGCTGCCACCGTCATCAGGGTTGCCCGTGGGCCAGTATTCCAGACCGTTGTGACTGAAGGGATCGTCATAGATGACACTCTGCTGGAAGTTCTGCCCAAGCGGCGTGATATCCGAAGCATTCACGAGGCCGTTCTGGTCGTAGTCCCCCAGCATGCGCTCGGTCCACTTGAGCGTCACGCCGCTGGCGGGGGTGGGGCCTTCGCCGTCGGGATCGTCAACCGTAAGTGTTAGGTCGAACACGGCGTTGGCATCGCCGCTGGCCACCTTGGCTGGCACCTTGTCAGGGTCGATGCCCAGGCGGGTGAACTCGGCAGCCAGGGCATCATGCAGCTCGGGGAACTTGAAGGCGGAGTTACTGGAATCAGGAGAAAGCGCTTCAGGACTGGTGCCGCCTCTGCAGCCTGCCAGCAGGATCAATATTGCAAATATCGTTAAGTAAAACCTCAACTTGCCTACCCCGCATTTGACTTTAGCCTGTCTGTCAAATGCATTGCAAATTCAGATTAATCTGTTTTTATTGGAATTACAAGGGGACAATTGCCCTGATTCCGCAGGTTGACACTTCCAACCGCCCGCCGCCCTGCCACTCCAGCCGGCCGGCATCCTTCATATATATTAAGGTGAGTCGCCACAGCGCGGCGGAATCTGGAGGAAGTGGAAGATGGCGACGATCAGCAAGACGGTGTTCCTGCCCTGGGCCAGGCATCTGCGCGGCGAAAGCAGCGAATACATCCTCATCTACGGCGGCGGCCAGCTGCGCCGCAGCGGCCCGGGCCTGGCCTTCTGGTTCAACCCGCTCTCGACCGCCGTGGCGATCGTGCCCCGCGAGGACATCGAAACCACCTTCATGCTGCGCGAGCGCAGCTCCGACTTCCAGGAGCTCTCCGTGCAGGTCACGATCACCTACCGCGTGATCGACCACGCCATGGCCGCCGAGCGCCTCAACTTCTCGGTCTCGCTGCGCAGCGGCTCCTGGCTGGAGCAGCCCCTGGACCGCCTGGCAAGCTTCTGGCTGCAGCGCTCGCTGAAGAGCGCGCGCGACTACATCAGCAGCATGACCGTGCAGCAGGCCGTGACCCAGGCCCCGAGTGCGATTGCCGACGCCATCGGCGAAGCGCTCAGCACTGACCCGGAGCTGGAGGCGATGGGGCTCGGGCTGGTCGGCGTGCAGGTCAACAGCGTGCTGCCCAGTGCCGACGTCGAGAAGGCCCTGCAGACCCCGACCCGTGAGGCGATCCAGCAGAAGGCCGACGAGGCGATGTTCGAGCGCCGCGCGATCGCGGTCGAGAAGGAACGCGCCATCAAGCAGAATGAACTCGACACCGAGATCGAGCTCGAGAAGAAGAATGAATCGCTGATCAGGAAGAAGGGCGAGAACCGCCGCCTGGAGATCGAGGCCGAGAATGAGGCCGGCCGGCTCACGGCCGAGGGTGATGCCCAGCAGGTGCGGATCCGCGCCGAGGGCCAGGCCGAGAGCAAGCGCATCACCGCCCAGGCGGAGAATGAGGCCGAAGCCGCGCGCGTCGCCCTCTACCGCGATGCCCCGCCGAGTGTGGCCACGGGCATGGCGCTGATGCAGTTCGCCTCGAAGATCCGCGACATCCAGCACCTGAACATCACGCCGGACATGCTGGCCAGCAACCTGCGCCAGTTCCTCACTGAGGAAAGCGGCAAGCCGGAGTAGGCGGTGGGCGGCTCCGGCCAGACACAGCAGCAGCAGCATTCCGCCAGCCCGCGCGTGGTGGTGGTGACCCGGCCCACGCGGCTGGAGATCCTGCTTGAGCGGCATGGCACGCGGGGCCAGGCGGCCTTCTACCAGCAGTCCCGCGGCCAGGCGATCGAGCCCCTGCAGGCCGAGCATGAACGGATGCAGGCCGGACTCTCGGCGGTGATGGGCCAGCTCCCCGCCGAGCAGCGCCGCACGCATGTTGACCGCAGTGAGCTGGACCGCTTCCTCTTCGCCCCTGACGACATCGTGCTGGTGGTCGGCCAGGACGGACTGGTTGCCAATACCGCGAAGTACCTCAGCGGCCAGCTCGTGGCCGGTGTCAACCCGGACTTCGAGCTGTTCGAGGGCGTGCTCTGCCCGCACCATCCGCGCGATGTGGCGGCGCTTTTGCAGTTCTGCGGAGCCGGTGGCGGCGTGCACTTCCGCATCGAACACCGCAGCATGGCCCGGGCCCGGCGCGAGGACGGCCAGACGCTCGTGGCGCTCAACGACGTGTTCGTCGGCCACAGCTCGCACCAGAGTGCGCGCTACCGCCTCCACAGCGAGGGCCGCGAGGAGCGCCAGAGTTCCTCGGGGATCATCTGCTCCACCGGCACCGGAGCCACGGGCTGGGCCCGCAGCATCGTGCTGCAGCGCGGGATCAGCCAGCCCCTGCCCGCAGCCCAGGAGCGCAGCCTCGCCTGGTTCGTGCGCGAACCCTGGCCCTCGGTCTCCACCGGCGCGGAGCTGAACTTCGGCTACTGTGCCGACGGCCAGCCCCTGCGCGTTGTCAGCGAAATGGGCAGCGGCGGGGTGATCTTCGCCGACGGGATCGAGACCGACCGCCTGGAATTCCTCGAAGGCCACTCGGTGGAACTCAGCCCGGCCGAGCACACCCTGAACCTCGTGCTGCCCGCCGAGGGCACTCCCTGATCCCGCAGCGCCAGCTCCTGAGAATCACTCTCATTTCTCTCAGTTGACATTATTACTGAGACGCAGCGGGTACCAGATTCAGGTGCCATGCACCATCCCGACCGGGGAATGAGAGGACCTGGCGATGCAGAAACGGATTGTCATCATCGGATCGAACTTCGCCGGCTACACCGCCGCGATGAAGCTGCAGGAGGAACTGAAGGGCGAGCACGCCATCACGGTGATCAGCAAATCCCCGGACTTCCTGTTCATGCCCTCCCTGATCTGGGTGCCCTTCGGCCTGCGCGAGCGTGAGCAGATCACCATCCCGCTGGAGCCGCTCTATGAGAAGAAGGGCATCCGCTTCGTGCTGGAGACGGTTGACAGAATCGACCTGGCCCAGCGTACGGTGCATACCGAGAAGGGCTTCTACGGCTATGACTATCTCGTGATCGCCACCGGGCCGGAGCTGGCCTATGATGCGATTCCAGGGCTCGGGCCGATCGATGGCTACACCCAGTCCATCTTCAGCTGGGAGCATGCCGAGCGTACGCAGCAGGCCTTCGAGGAACTGCTGCGCGATCCCGGCCCGGTCGTGATCGGCGCGGTGCAGGGGGCCAGCTGCTTCGGGGCCGCCTACGAATTCCTGTTCAATACGGCGCACCAGCTGAAGAAGCACAAACTGCTGGACAAGGCACCGCTGACCTACGTCACGGCGGAGCCCTTCCTCGCCCACTTCGGGATCGGCGGCTTCGGCAACGGCACGAAGATGACGGACTGGTTCTTCCGCAACCTGCACATCACAGCCGAGCTGGATGCCGAATTCCAGGAGATCACCCCGGACGAGATGCTGCTCACGGACGGGCGGCGCATCCCCTACAAATTCGCGATGCTCGCGCCATCCTTCCGCGGCGTGAAGCCGGTGCGTGAGCTGACGGAGATCACGAACAAAGGCGGTTTCGTGAAGGTCGGCAGGGACTACGCCACCGAGCAGTACCCCGAGGTCTATGCCGCCGGCGTGGCAGTGGCGATGGACCCGCCGGATGTGACGAAGGTCCCCTGCGGCGTGCCCAAGACCGGCTATCTCAGTGAGGAGATGGCCAAGGTCGTGGCCCACAACATCGTGGCCGACATCACCGGCGGGAAGAAGATGGAGCTGCCCCCGCAGTACATCGATGCAAAATGCGTGCTGGATGCCGGCAATACCGGGATCATCATGCTCGCCGACCACTTCCTCGAACCGCGCCAGCATGCCTGGCTGATCCCCGGGCCCGAGGCCCACTGGGCCAAGCTGGCCTTCGAGAAGTACTTCATGACGACCCACCGGATGGGACACGTCTAGTCCCATCTGCGATTCCTGGTCCAGACCGCGGGCGGTGGCCTCAGGGCTGCCGCCCGTGGCTCATCCATGTGGATATCTGGTAAATTCTCCTGCCCGGTTAGATATTGGTTAAATGCCGGGTAGAACCTCTGGTTGCGAAAGCCCAAGCGGCTGCGTGATCCAGGAGAAGATCATGACGGATAAGATGACCAGGATTCATGTCTTGCTGTTCTGCCTGCTGGCCCTGCTGCTGAGCAGCTGCGGCGGCGGTGGCAGCGACTCCCTTACGAGCTCACTGAATGCACAGGCCAGGCCGCAGCAGGCGACCGACTCCCAGCCGGATGTTTCAGGCTTGCCCGCCCTGGACAAGCTGCCCGAACCGGACCGGCTGGCAAGCATCAGCGGCCCCGGTTACTTCCAGGTGCCGATCCTCGAGCAGGGAGTGATGCTCGCTCGCGAGGGCGGGGTGGTCTCCGGTGCCGCCGGGGTGGAGCTGGATGGCAGCGCCGGTCCGGCCTGGGTCATGTTCGGGGTCTACGGCTTCGACGGTGACAACCAGCCCAATGCCCTGATGGCCGAGTTCGAGGACCTGCAGGGCAGCTACAACCTCGGCGTGACGCATTACGCCAGCGGCCGCTGGGAATGGAGCGATGCACTCAGTGGCGACGAGGAATATGAGTATGAGCATGTCGCGCAGTACACCGTGGCGGACCAGTACGTCAGCGAGCGCGGCTACCACTACATCACCGTGCTGGTGCCCGAGGGCAGCAGCATGACCCTTACCGGGCTGCAGCTCGGCGTGGATGGCGGTGCCAACGCCCCTGTCTGCCCGGAGTTCTTCGAGGTCAGCGGCGGCGATGCCGGCCTGCACTTCTGGTGGAACCCGAGCCCTGATCATGACGATCCGGACTTCGCCGGCTACACCATGCAGCGCGCCCTCTGGCCGGGCACGGACTTCCAGGACGTCGGCCCGCTCGCGCATCAGAGCTTCTACCACGATGCCACGGCTGCGGAGGGTACCAAGTACCGCTACCGCGTGCGCGTGGAGGACGTAAGCGGCAACACGAGCTGGGGCAGCAGCAGCCCGATCCAGATCTTCCCCGGTGACAATATGCCGGTTCCCGCGATTGAGATGCCCCAGGGTCCGCTCTACGGCGCACAGCTCGTTACCTTCGATCTGAGCGGCTGCTACGACCCCAACGGCGATGCGATCACCGAATACCGTGTGTCCTTTGACAGCGGCGGCGGGACGAGCGGCATCATGCCCGTTACCAGTCCGGACCCGCAGATCAGCGTCTACCTGCAGCCTGGCTGCTACCTGGTGCGGGCCGCCGCCAAGTCGGCGTTCTACAGCCAGTTTGTGACCAAGACACTGAAGGTCTACCCGGCCTGGCAGCAGGACATCCGGCTAGTGGCCGAACCCGGCCCCGGGCAGTGGCGCATGCAGCAGAACCGCAGCATCTACTGGCCGGAGGGTGACGCGATCGTGACCTTCTTCCATGACTACCTCGGGCCCGGCCTCGGTGCCATGGTGCAGCATGCAGACGGCAGCCGTGAGATCCTGCAGCAGCCCTACTACCTGTATGAGATCGAGTGGATCTCCGAGCCGGTGATCTGGGAAGGCCTCCCCTATGTCGCCACCGTTTCCGACGGGGCCGTGATCCTCGCCAGCCTGGACGAATCCGGTCTGCACTGGCAGGGCGGCACGGGCTACACCAGTTTTGACAACATCGACCTCGTGGTGGACGGCGAGGATGAGCTGCGCATCTGCCAGCTCAATGAATACAATCCCGGCGACTTCGAGATCCTCGCCGTCAATGCCGCCAACCCGCTTGACTACTACACCCTGGAGTTCATGTCCAACTCCGACGGACCCTTCGACGTGGAGTGGAACCCGGTGTTCGGAGGCTTCGAGCTGATCTACACCACGATCGGCAGCATCCACTGGAACCGCACGGATGAGGAGGGCGGCCTGGTTGACAACGGATTCGTCGGAGCCGGGATCTTCGACTCGCTGGACATGGAGCTGCATGCCGACGGCAGTCCCGCCGTGATGGGACCCGCCGGTGGTTCATTCACCTACTTCGAGTATGACGAAAGCGGTGCCAGCTGGTCCGGGCCGGAGGTGATCGAGCCCGCGGGCCTCAACACCAAGTCCGGTGACCTGGTCTACAACGGCACGGACATGGCCGCCTTCTTCGGGCTGGTGGTCGGGCAGTCCTCGCTCTACCGCCGCAACGGCGGCAGCTGGGACCCGCAGACCGTCGACTGGGCGCTGCTCTCCGGCCAGCACGTCGCCATCGCCAGCTGGCCCGACGGCCGCGTGAACATCATCGACGGCACGCTCGGCGGCGCGCTGTTCATCTCCGACTTCAGTGACGACGGCAGCCACCCCTCCCCTTACGAGATCCCCTCGGTCTCCTGGGACGGTCTGGACCTGAGCGCCGTGGCCGGCAGCGACGGGATCCACGCGGTCTGGGGCAGTGACAACGGCGCTCTGCACTTCATCGCCGATGCCGACGGCACCAACTGGACTGCCTCAGCCGGTTTCATCAGCTCGGACGCCCTGGACCTGATGGCTGACCGTGAGGGCAAGGTCTTCGTCAGCAACACGCACGGAGCCACGGCCGACCTGTTCAGCTGGTTCGGCGGCGCCTGGCTGATTGAGGGCAGCTCCCCGCGCTGGGGCAACAGCCTGCCCTACCTGGCGGCGCAGCGCAATGCTCCCGGCGGGCAGTACATCGTGCATGACGACACTCCGGCCACCCCGGTGCTGCGCCACATGCACGATGACGGCGGCGGCTTTCTCGTCTTCGATTCCTACGACTTTGACAACATCCGCCTCGACGAGGGCGTCTCGCTCTACAACAGCGGACTGATCAGCTTCGTGCGCGGCGATGAGATCCTCGGGTCCAGCGGACTCGTGGGCTTCATCTCCAGTGACGACCACACCTTCGCGCACATTGCCCACGGCCAGAACTTCTTCGGCAACCTTGACCTGACCCGTGGGCGGCGGATGGACGCCTGCAACTACGCCTCCGGTCCTTCAGGCCTTGACAGCGCCTTCTGGATCAACGGAGCCGACGACCGTGGGCCGGGCATCACCCGCTTCACCGGCAGATGCTTCAACAACAAGTTCAACCTGGAGGAATCCACCTTCCTAGACGACGGTCCGCTGGAGAACAGCGCCAACATGCTGCACACGGTCTCGGCCGCCGAAGCCTGGGGCTTCACGGCGGTTGCCATCTCTGACCAGTTCGGCAATGGTGGCGGACAGCTGGAGTGGAGCAACTACGGCGACTTCGAAAGCCTGCCGCTGCCGGCAGTCGACATGGAGAACACGATGATGCACGAGCTGGTCGTCGGCCTGGATGGCCGCTGGCACCTGCTCTTCCGTGACAGACGGGACGGTGCCATCTTCGTGATCAGTACGACGTAGGAGGTCAGGCGTAAGCCTGACAAGGAGGTCAACCGTCAGGTTGACAAGGAGGTCAACCGTCAGGTTGACAAGGAGGCCCGGAGCAATCCGGGCAATGGAGGCCCGGAGCAATCCGGGCAACGGAGGCCCGGGGCAATCCGGGCAACGGGGGCCTGGAGCAATCCGGGCAAGGGGAGCTACCCGCTTCAGCGGTAGACGGAGGCCCGGAGCAATCCGGGCAATGGAGGCGAAGCCGCGTTGCGAGGACGCAGTCCGAGCTGCGCTGGCTCCTTCCCTGTTGCGGACCCGGACAGCCGGCGAAGCTGCGCTTCACAGCTCCTCTGCTCTCTCCCCGTTCCCGTATATACTCAATACAGGGATCTGCAGTAGTTGCAGCGGCAGGCAGGAGGCCATGCCCCCGTCGGAGTTCTGCATGAGATTTGTGGGATCCGGCGCCGCCCGGGCGGCCGCCGCACTGTCCATTCTGGCAATCTGCTGGATGCTGCCGTCCTGTGGCGGCAGGGCTCCTGCAGCCAGTGGCAGCCAGGCTGCCCTGCAGCCAAAGCCACCATCCGCCCCCGAGCTGCCGCTCAACAGCCTGCCGGACATTGCCGGCCTGCCCGAGCCGGTCCACGCTGCAAGTTACCTCGGCCAGGGCTGGTACGCGGTGCCGATCCTCGAACAGGGGGTGCTGCTGGACAGCGCCGGCACGGTTTCCCTGGAAGCTGACGGCATCCACATCGCGGCCGGGGACCAGGCTGCCTGGCTGCTGTTCGCCGTCCAGGGCTTCGATGGCGACAGCTTCCCGGCGGCATTGCAGAGCGAAGTCAGTGCGGTCAGCGGCGACTACCACCTCGCCACCGGCAATCAGCTGAGCGGCCGCTGGGACTTCAGTGAAGCAAGCAGCGGGGATGCCCTGTTCGAATATCCTGCGGCTGCTGCAGGCTCCGACCCAGGCAATCATCTCAGCCCGCACGGTATCCACTACATTGCGCTGGTTGCCAATCCGGGCAGTACGCTGACCATCAGCGGCCTGCAGCTTGCGGTTGACGGCGGCCAGCAGGCTCCGGCCTCGGTGGATTTCCCCTTCTGCTACCGCAGCCCGCTGGGCGTGCAGATCAACTGGAACAGTTCAGCCGACAGTGGCAATCCGGACTTCGCCGGCTACATCGTGGAACGAGCCGTCTGGCCGGGAACTGCATTCTCCCCAATCAGTCCGCTGAGCCCGGAACAGGACTGGCTGGATGAGGCGGTCCAGGACGGCCAGCATTACCGCTATCGCCTGCAGTGCCGTGATCTCGCCGGCAATGCCAGCACGGGACTTTACTCCACCGTGCTGCACACATCTGACAACCTGCCGCCGGTCTGCATCATTGACCTCCCGTCCGGTCCGCTCTACGGTGCCCAGCAGGTGGAGATAGACCTCTCCGGCTCCTTCGACAGGGACGGCGATGTCTTCACTGACTACTTCCTGCGCTTCGGCAGCGGCCAGCTTGACAGCGGCATCGAGCCCCTCACGAACGGTGATGGCCTGTTCAGTCTGCTGCTGCAGCCTGGCTGCTACCGTGTGATTGCCAGCGCCAAGGCGGGCAGTCTATCCAGCAGCTGTACCGCTGAACTGAAGGTCTATCCGCAGTGGGAACAGGAAGCGCAGCTGATCGCCCCTGCTCCGCCGAGCGCGCCCGTGTTGTCAGATCCAGTCAGTGTGCATCTGCCGGCGATCGGCGGCGTTGCCAGCTTCGGGAAGGAACCGCTGCTGCCTGGACTGGGCCTGCTGCTGCAGCCGGATGATGGCGAGGCATCACTGCGGCGCATCGTGCCACCGCGCTTCGGGATAGAAGGCATCTCCGAGGCGGTGCTCTGGAACGGCCTGGCGATCTGTGCCGCCGTGGACGGCTCGAATGCCTGGGTCGCCTTCACCGACGGCGAAGAATTCAATTGGCTGGAAGGGGCCCGCGGATTCGCGAAGGGCAGCGGTGTCGATCTGGTGGTGCCTGGCAGCAACGTACCCCATCTGTTCTTCATCGAGGAGAACTTCATGCCGGTATCGCGCCTGCTGGCCTACGAGAGCTTCGGCAGCAACACTCCCCTCGAACTGGTGCCCTTCTTCGAAGGCGAATACCCCTTCGACGTGGAATGGAATGAATCCCAGCAGAGCTTCGACATCCTCTATGGCCAGCCCGGAATCACCAGGCTCAGGCGCTGTGACATTGATGGCAACCTCGTGCTGGAGCGCACCGTGTCCTTCAGCACTCCGGACATGCTGGATCTGGAGATCGACCCGTTGAGCGGCAGTCCCGGCATCCTCAGCCGCAGCGGCGGATCAGCACTCTACACGCAGTATGACAACATCACGGACATCTTCCTGCCCACGGAGCAGCTGGATCCCCTGCTGCTGAGCAGCACGGGCGAGGATCTGGCCTGGGTGGACGGCGTACCCGCAGTGTTCCTCGGCAGCCCCGGCCAGCCTGCCGGGCTGTACCACCGCACGGGAGGCTCCTGGCAGCGCATGGAGGCTGACTGGGCCGTCGACTCCGGGCTGGATGCCGCGCTCGCCGTCCGGCCGGACGGCAGCCTGCGAGTGCTGGACCGTGACGGCTCCCAGCAGACCTGGCTCGTTGACATCCAGCCCGGGAGCTCCCAGGCGGTCGCCGGCAACCTGGCACCGACCGGGCCGCAGGGCAAGGACCTCAATGCCGTGGCCGGCACGGACGGACTGCATGCGATCTGGTGCGCGGACGGCAGCAGCCGCCATTACCGCAATCCTCTGGATGGCAGCGGCTGGCTGCCCGTCAACCTGCTGGGAGACTGCGATTCCCAGGACCTGATGGCGGACCGCGGCCGCGATGTCCATCTCTCAACCCGTTCCGGTGATGCCTCCTTCCTGCTTGAATGGAACGGTGCGGACTGGGACGTGCTCTGGTTCACGCTCAGCAACCTGCAGCAGACCAACCCCTGGATGTGCATGCAGTCCAATTCTGCCCCACCGCAGTGGTTCTTCCTCCAGGATGACTCACCCGGCAGCTCACTGCATTACGTCACCAACCAGGGCGGGATGGGCCTGCAGGACAGCCAGAGTTCCATCAGTCCCGCGAAGGTGATGGAGGGGGCCGCAGTGATCAGCGGCAACTTCCCGGTCTCGGTGGTTGCGCTTGGCAACGGGTTCTCTCCGGACGGGCGCATCGGAACCCTCGGCCAGTCCCGCACAGAGGTGGAAGTCCTGATGACGACATCAGCCACAGCAGCCATTGTTGACAGCGGGCTGAGCGGCCGCCAGCTGGATGCCTGCATGGGCAAGCATGTCGACGGATCCTCCCTGACTGTGTTCTACATGGCGGACGGCACCTACCAGCAGGAGGCCACGCGCATGATCGGCTTCGGCTCCAGCGGCGACTTCATCCTGTACGGCACCGATCATTTCCGCTTCCCCTTCGGGACCAGGGAATGGCAGCGCCTGCGCTCGGTCAGCGCGGCCCAGGCCTGGGGCGAGACCTGCGTGGGGCTGATTGATCAGTCCTTCGCCGCAGGCGCGGTGCTGGAGTGGGACGACTTCGGCGACTGGGAGGAGCTGCCGCTGCCGCCGCTGGACTTCGCCGGCAGCAACCTGCATGAGCTGGTGGTTGGCAACGATGGCCGCTGGCACCTGCTCTACCACGACATCGATGACGGCGGGATCCACGTGATCAGCACGACCTAGGAGGTCAGGCGTAAGCCTGACAAGGAGGTCAACCGTCAGGTTGACAAGGAGGCCCGGGTTTTCGCACAATCCTCCTTCACCTTACCGTCCGGGTTCCGGCAGATATCAGGATGTTTCCGAAGGTGAGTTGTGCGACAACAAGTGTCGCACCTCCACAACCCATGCCCCATCGCCCATCCTGCCCTAGAATAGACCCATGAGCAACATTCCCGCACTTGACAACTACCGCCTGCTGGGCAACAGCGGCCTGGCCGTCTCCCCGCTCTGCCTCGGCACCATGACCTTCGGCACCGAATGGGGTTTCGGCTGCGACCGTGACACCAGCCGCAGCCTGTTCGAGAGCTACGTGGAGGCCGGCGGCAACTTCATCGACACCGCGATCAACTACAACAAGGGCACGAGCGAGGAATATGTCGGTGAATTCGTGAAGGGCCGGCGCGAGCGCCTGGTGATCGCCACAAAGTTCAGCTTCGGCACGCGCGAGGGCGACCCCAACAGCGGTGGCAACCACAGGAAGAACATCATCCAGAGCGTGGACGAGAGCCTGAGGCGCCTCGGGCTGGACTACATCGACCTCTACTGGCAGCATGTCTGGGAGTACCGCACTCCGATCGAGGAACTGATGCGCGCGATTGACGACCTCGTCCGCAGTGGCAAGATCCTCTACTTCGGCTTCAGTGACACCCCGGCCTGGGTGGTCTCACGTGCCAATGCCGTGGCCGAACTGCGTGGCTGGACACCGGCCGTCGCCGTGCAGATGGAGCACAGCCTGATCGAGCGCACCTATGAGGCCGAGATGCTGAGCATGACGCGGCACCTGAACCTCGCCGTCACGCCCTGGAGCCCGCTGGGGGCCGGCGTGCTGACCGGCAAGTACCTTGGCAACGCGGAGGGCGAGGGCGAGGGCACGCGCAGCGGGGCCGTGAACCGCAGCGGCAAGCTCAGTGAGCGCAATACTGCCATCGCCCAGGCCGTGGTGGACATGGCGCAGGAGATTGGCAGGTCACCGGCGCAGGTGGCGCTCAACTGGCTGCTCTGCCAGCCGGGTGTGACCTCACCGATCATCGGCGCGCGCACGCCCGAGCAGCTCAGTGACAACCTCGGAGCCTGCGGCTGGCAGCTGGATGATGAGCAGCTGGCGAGGCTCAATGAAGTCAGCGCGGTGGAGCGGCCCTTCCCGCACAGCTTCATCCACAACCCGCGCGTGCAGGCCGCGATCAGCGCCCAGACGAACGTGGAGAGCCGGCTGCCTGAATAGTGGTCAGTGGTCAGTGGGCAGTAGGCAGTTGGCAGTTGGCAGTGGGCAGTTGGCAGTGGGCAGTTGGCAGTTGGCAGTTGGCAGTTGGCAGAATGAGAAACAGAATCAGCAGAAATCTGTTGTAGGCTCTTCGGGCCAGTTCCTGCTTCTCATTCTGATTCTGCAAACTCAAACTGACTACTGCTTCTGCCTTTTGCCTATTGTCTTTTCCCATTGTGCGCAATCAAGTTGCGCACCTCCGCTGACCACTGACCACTGCCTACTGCCTACTGCCTACTGCCTACTGCTTACTGCCTACTGCCCACTTTTACTTCACCAGCTGTGCGACCGACAGCACATCCTCGCTGTCGATCCAGGCCAGCAGCGGGCGGCCGTTGACGATGCAGTGCGCAATGCCGCGGCGGCCCGGCTGGTCGATGTCCCACTGCTCGCTGTCCGTCCAGTCCACGGGGAAGCTGCCAGTCACCGTCTCACTGCGCAGCAGGTGCAGCTTGGCCGTGGCCTGGTCATAGTGCGCGATCGCCGGCCGGCCGTTGAAGCTCAGCATGTTGGCAGCCAGCGCGGGCAGGCCGGTGTCCACGAGCGTGATGATCTGCCAGTCCAGCGGGTCGCTGCCGAGCGCCGTCGAACTGCGGGCATACTGCAGCTTGCCGGGCGTGCTGCGCAGCCAGATGCTGAAGACCGGCACACCGCCGAGCATGCTGAGCCCGAACTTCGTCATGTCCGCATCGGCATCGCCGACCAGCCACAGGCTGTGCCAGTCCGCGATATCATCGCCAGCCGCCGTGTCGCTGTAGGCATACAGCACACCGTCACCCTGGCGGTTGTAGGCAATGCGCGGCCGGTCGCCACCGACCACGAGGCTCGGGTTCCAGCACTCGCCGTTGTCAACGGTCACGTGCTGCCAGTCGGTATGCGTTAGCGGGTTCGCGCTCGTGGCGTGGTAGTACAGCAGCGGTCCGTCGAAGCCCTTGCAGGCGAAGGCCGGACGGCCGTCCACGAGGGCCATGCTGCACATCCCGCCGTCGCGGAAGCCGACCGGCTGCGTACTGTGCTCCGTCCAGTCCGCCGGTCCGGCGGGGGCAGCGCTGCTCGCTACGCTATACATCAGTCTCCAGCTGTCGGTGAGCTGGAAGCAGATCGCGGGCTTGCCATCGATCAGGATCAAGCTGTTGTAGTCGGACTGCGTGTCGAAGCTCGGGGAGTCCGTGTTGCTGATCTTGCTGAAGTCCCAGGCCGTGGGCTCGAGCGCCTGCCCCAGTGGGACCTGGCCCAGGTAGCGGCCCAGGCCGTCCGTGATCGCCAGCTGCAGCGTGCCGTTGTTCTCCAGCAGGCAGAGGCCGGCCAGCTTGTTGCCACTGTCGAGGATCGCCGCCGTCTCCCAGCGCAGGCCCTCCAGCACGCCCGTGGCCTCGGCGATTGCCCCGCCGTTGTCAGTCACGCGCAGGCCGATGGGGAAATCCCCGGTCTGCAGCACATCGCGCAGCACCAGCGCCGAGCCGAAGGCGGCTTCCTCCTCGCCGGGCTCGCTGAAGATCCCGTCGCCATCGAAGTCCCATTCATACTTGACGACGCTGCCGTCGGGATCAGTGCTGCCTGCGGCACTGATCTCGGTCTGGAAGGGTGCAATGTCGCCCTGGGTGGTGATGTCCAGAGAAGCGACCGGCGGCTGGTTGAGCGTGCCGTCATTGCTGCGCACGCTCAGGCGGCCGACCACGGCCGTGTTGCCATCCAGCGTCAGCACCGCGCAGGCCAGGTTGCCGGCGGCGGAGGCATGCTTCTGCGTATCGAGCGGCAGCTTGCCGAACTCCGTGAGCGGAGCGCTGAACTCCCAGCGGCCGCTCGTGAAGTCGCCGAGAGCGACCAGGACTTCGCTGCCCCCGGGAATGCTGCCGGCGATTTCCAGCTCCTGCAGCTCATCGGTGCCGACGGGAATCTGCCAGATCGCCCAGGAGAGCGGCGCCAGTCCCGCATCGAGCTTCAGGCTCTCCGGGGCTTCCACGGAGGTGCTGAGGGCCTCGCGGCTGTGGAATTCCAGGCCCTTGCGCACATGCGCCACCACCGTGTCCGCGCTGCGATCCAGTGGCAGTCCCGGGAATCCCTCCAGCCGAGGATCAACCTGCGGAGCGGCAGCGGACTGTGGCGCAGAACCGCCAGCGCAGGAGGCCAGTACAAGTCCCAGCAGCAGCCCGCAGGCCGCGCGCGCGATCATCAATCTGGACATTTCATCCTTCCGTTAACTTTATTGACGCTGAAATTTACACCAGCCCGCCGATTCTGTCCAGCCGCAGGAATCAGTTCCAGGTGCGCTGGTTCCTGGATTGGTGCCTCCTGCTTCGAGTGATCGAAGGTGCTGCTGCGATTTCGCGCATCTGCTTTACTGGCACCAGCGCAACCGCGCCGGCAGGGCAACTTGCCACCCGGCACCCGGAACTGGCTGACGCACTACTTCCCCTAGAATACTTACATGCCGCGCGGGCCACAGCTTGTCCTGCTCCTGACGGATGCCCTGGCGATCCTCGCCGGCTTCTGGCTCGCGCACTTCCTGCGCTTCGACAGCGGCTGGATCGCGGCACCGCTCGGCAGCATCCCGCTGGCGGACTGGATGCTGCTCGCGCTCTACTCCCTGCCGCTCTGGCTGTTCATCTTCGCCCTGCACGGCCTGTACTACTCCCGGCTCAAGCAGGAGCATTCCGCCGAGCTGGCCTCACTGACCCACAGTGTGGCCGAGGGCCTGGTGGCCTCGGTGATCCTGACCTTCACGATGCGTGAACTGCCGGACAGCCGCCTGGCCCTGCTGCTGGCCGTGCTCTGCTGCTGGCTGTTGCTGGCCTCAGTGCGCGGCCTGCGCCGCCGCCTGCCGGGCAACCGGGCGCGGGCGATCGTGATCGGGCGCAGCGAACTGGCCGACTACCTCGTGCGCCAGCTCGAGGGCGGGCGCGGACGCTTCAGCCTCGCCGGGCACTTTGACGACCCGGCAGCGGTTCCCGACAACGGCTTCGACTGGATCTTCTGCGACAGCACGCTCTCCGACGGGCTCTGGCAGCGGCTCGGCAACAGCCCGCCGCGGGCCGGGATCAGCCTGCTGCCCCGCGCCTCCACGCGCGGCGCGCTCTCCGTTGCCAACCTGGAGGGCGTGGCGGTCTTCAATGTCAAGAACAGTGCCGACCTCGAGCAGATGCGCCGCATCAAGCGCGTGGTGGACGTGCTGTTCGGCACGCTGCTTCTGATCCTCACCCTGCCGCTGTGGCTGCTCTGCATCCTCGGGATCCTCACCACGATGCCCGGCCCGGTGTTCTTCTCACATGAGCGGATGGGCCTGTTCGGCCGCCGCTTCCGCGCGGTGAAGTTCCGCTCGATGATTGCCAACGCGGCGCAGGTCAGGGTCGACCTCGAGGGCTTTGACGACAAGTACAAGCTGAAGCACGACCCGCGCATCACGAAGTGGGGCAGCATCATGCGCAAGACCAGCCTCGATGAGCTGCCGCAGCTGATCAACATCATCCGCGGGGACTGCTCACTCGTCGGCCCGCGCGCGATCGTCGAGAAGGAACAGGAGAAGTACGGCCCCTGGGCCACGCTGCTTTTGACCGTGCCGCCGGGCCTGACCGGGCTGTGGCAGGTCAGCGGGCGCAGTGACACGAGCTACCAGCAGCGCATCGACTTCGACCTGCACTACATCAACAACTGGAGCCTCGGGCTCGACCTGCTGATCATCCTGCGCACGATCCCCGCCGTGCTGTCAAGGAAGGGCGCGTACTGAGGATCTGGGACATAGGTTGTAAGGTGTAGCAGAGGCAAGACAAAGCCGGGCAGAGGTGCGACATGGAACGGATGATGGTGCAACATGGAACGGATGGAGCTGCGTAGCTTGCCTGCGCACAATGTGACCTTTGAATTGTCGGAGTAGTCAGAAAGGTATTGATAGTTGAAGTAGTGGAGTAGTCCTCCCGCGGCGGCTGACTACAGCCGGGCCAGCAAGCTGAATGCTCGCGCTCCCGCTCATTCTGCCTCGATTCCAGCATTGCATTGTGCGCAGGCAAGCTGCGTACCTCCGGCTCATTCTGCCTTGTTTCCAGCATTGCATTGTGCGCAGGCAAGCTGCGCACCTCCGACTCATTCTGCCAACTGCCTACTGCCTACTGCCCACTGCCCACTGCCCACTGCCAACTGACCACTGACTACTGCCCACTGCCAACTAATTACTGCCCACTGCCCACTGCCCGCTGACTACTGCCCACTATCCGTCCCCCTTCTCAGCCAGGATCTCCTGCGCGCGGCGTACTGCATCCGAGTAGCTGGCCAGCACATTGCCGGCACCGATCAGCTCCAGCAGCCCGCTGCGCTCCAGCACGGAGAGCGGCTGCGGGGCCACGCCGGAGAGGATCAGCTGCCGTCCCGCCCTGTGGCAGGATTCGGCGAACTCGCGCAGCAGGTGGCTGCCCGTCGCATCGATCACCGGCACCTGGCGCATCCGCAGGATGACAACGCGCGAGGAGCGGCCGGCGATGAACAGCGTCTCGCGGAAGCGGCTGGCCGCGCCGAAGAAGAATGCGCCCTGGATCTCATACTCCTCCACGCCCTCCGGCAGTTCCGGCTCCGCCCCGGCCTCCGGTTCCGGCGGCCGCGGATCCGTGCTGCGGCGCCGGCCCGGACTGGAGATGGTGGAAACCTCCGACATGCGCCGGATGAACAGCAGGCTGGCCAGCACGATGCCAACCTCCACGGCCACCGTCAGATCCACGAGCACGGTCAGCAGGAAGGTGATCACGAGCACGGCGCTGTCCGAGCGCGGGGCACGCAGGATCCGCGCGAAATGCTGGCGCTCCGACATGTTCCAGGCGATCACGCAGAGGATCCCGGCCAGTGCGCAGAGCGGGATATGGCCGGCCAGCGGGGCCAGCAGGGCCAGCAGCAGGGCCAGGCTGAGCGCATGCACGATCCCCGCCACGGGGGTGCGGGCCCCGCAGTGCACGTTGGTGGCGGTGCGCGCGATCGCCCCGGTGGCCGGGATCCCGCCGAGCAGCACCGAGGCGATGTTGGCAATGCCCTGCGCCGCCAGCTCGGTGTTCGGGTCATGGCTGTCGCCGGTCATGCCGTCGGCCACGGTGGCACTCAGCAGGGACTCGATCGCCGCCAGCAGCGCGATCGTGAAGGCCGGGCCGACCAGCTCCCGGATGAGCTGCAGGTCCAGCACCGGCAGCTGCGGCATTGGCAGTGCGCGCGGCAGTTCCCCGAAGCGCGAGGCAATCGTCTCCACGCCGCTGCCGAGGAAATGTGCCGCGAGGCTGATCAGTACGAGCACGGCCAGCATCGTGGGGAACTTCGGCAGGTAGCGCCGCCCGAGGGCCACGAGCACGATCGTTGCCAGTCCCAGCAGCAGCGCCGCCGGCTGCAGGCTCGGCAGGGCCGCGATGTACTCGCCGAGGCGTGGCAGGAATTCCGCGGACGGCGTTTCCATGCTGAGCCCGAGCAGGTCGCGCAGCTGCGTGAAGCCGATGATCAGCGCGATCCCGGCCGTGAAGCCGGTCACCACCGGGAAGGGGATGTAGCGGATCACCTCCCCCATCCGGCAGAAGCCGAACAGCAGCAGCAGCAGGCCGGCCATCAGCGTTGCCAGCACAAGGCCTTCATAGCCAAAGCGTGCGCTGATCCCGGCGACGATCACCACGAAGGCCCCGGTCGGGCCGCCGATCTGCACGCTGCTGCCGCCTAAAAGCGAGATCAGCAGGCCGGCCACGATGGCTGTGAACAGGCCGCGCTCCGGCGGCAGGCCGCTGGCAATCGCGAAGGCCATGGCCAGCGGCAGGGCCACCACGCCGACGCTCAGTCCGGCGAGCAGGTCAGCCCGGAAGCCGGGCAGGTCATACTGCTGGAGATCCCTGAGGATCCGTGGTGCGATCAATGTCCTCCGTCCAGTATCAGCTTTCCCTGCGGGAACCGGCACAATGACAGGGTAACAACATTATGTGGCTGAATCCGGCATTCCATCGTCGGCGAGGGAAAAATCCCACAGTCGCACCTCCGACTCCTTCTGCCTTCTGCCTTCTGCCTTTTGCCTGCAGCCCTACTTCCCCAGCAGCAAAAGCTCATAGCGCCCGCCGAACTCGCTGAGCACCACGGATGTCAGCCCGTCCTCGGAGTTCCAGACCGCCAGTACGTTGACCGAGTTGTAGCCGCTGGCCTCGCGCCCGCTGTATTCGAAGCGGCCCTGTTCCAGCATGCGCTGGAAGTAGTCCTGCATCTCCTGCGGCGGGGCCTGGTGGGCGAAGCTGATGCCCTGCTTGACGACTCCGTCATCCAGCCAGTGCAGGGTGTCACCCTTGCCATTCTGCATGATCGCGAGGAAGTCCGGGCTGCTGGCCGGCTGCGCCCCGCGCGGCGGCACGAGCCCCGGATAGGGCCAGCCCACGGGCAGCTTGTAGGCCGGGTCCGGTCCGAGCCCGCCCAGGCGCCAGCCATCCTGGGCCAGGGCGACGAGCACGAGCAGGCCGAAGGCCGCGGCCGCGATGATCGTCAGGCTGCGGCTGGAGAAGCGCGCGGGCGGAGGCAGGGGATGTTCATTCCCGCTGTGCGTGCGCTGCATCCGGTATCTGGTCATCAGAAGGAGAAAGTGTACTGCAGCATGATCTCGCTGCCACTGCCCTGCAGGGCATCATCCTTGACATTGAGCTGCAGGTTGATGCCCTTGTAGCGGCTGCCGAGCTGCTCCTCGAAGAGCCGGTAGCGGAAGCTGACCTCCTCGCTCGTCCCCAGCGAATCGTAGAAGTCGCGGAAATAGCCGATGCGCAGCCGGTCGTCAACGTCCTTCTCCAGTCCGACATGGAAGGGATTGTTCAGGTCCCCACTGCCCGCGATGGTCACACTGTCGAGGCCCAGGCCCTTCTCCAGCTGGCCACTGAGGAAGTTGCCACCGAGCCCGAGGATCTCCTCGCGGGCCACGTCGCCAAGTTCGCCGTCCCCGGCCAGCAGCGTACCCACCCCGCCCAGCAGGTAGACCTTGATGTCATTGGGGGAGCGCGGCGGATCGCTCGTGAGCCGCACCCTGCTCATGATGTCGCTTTCGGGGTCGAGCTGCACGTTGTCAAAGTCGAAGAACACCTTCAGGTCGTTGCTCGTCGGCCCGAGCGTGTTCTGCTGCTCATTGCGCAGCGCGCCCTTCAGCACCGTGCTGGCCCGCGCCGTGAGATAGGGGAACAGCCCGGTGTTGGTGGTCATGCCCGTGAAGTGCAGGCGGTTCTGGCGCGATTCATCGAGGCGCAGGGTGTTGGTGAAGGCCCTGAGCGAACCGCTGTCGATGATCACGTTACCCCTGATGCTCAGCTGGTCCGAGGCCAGCAGCGCATTGGGGATGCCGTTGATCACGAGCCCCGGAGCCTCGGTGTGGATCGTGGAGTCCATCTCCAGCAGGGCCGAACCGGTGGTGAACTGCGAACCGGGCAGCACGAGCAGGGTCAGGTTGTCAAAGCGCAGCGGCACCTTCTCCGCGCTCGGCTCACGCCGCGGCCCGGGCTGGTAGCGGAAGGTGCTGCCTCCCGACCCGCCGTTGATCACGGGCGTGCCGCTCACCACGAAGATCTGCGTGCCGGCGTCGTCAGGATGCACGAGGTCGTGGCTGGTGCGGATCTGGATCGAGCCGCCGAGCGTGCCCTCGAAGGCCCGCACCTGCTCACCCTTGGCATTCGGGGTGCGCAGGCTGATGCGCGAGTGGTTGGCACCCTCGCTGAACACCACGGAGACGGAGGCATCGGCGATGCGCGGCGGATTGAAGGCCAGCCGGGCCGAGCCCGTGACCCGCGTGGCGTAGTAGCTGGCATCGCCGGGCACGAGGTCCATGCTGCGGATGCTGAATTCATTGTTCTTCAGGCTGAACTGCGCCCGCAGCTCCGAGAGTTCCAGCGGCAGGGAGGGCGGCATGCGCAGGAGGTTCACCGCCAGTTCGCCGTTGAGCACGGGGCTCAGCGAATTGCCACGCACGTCGAGGCTGCAGGTCAGGTTGCCACCGGGCAGCTGGCTCGCGGTCTCGTCCGGCAGGAAGCCGGCGATGTCGTCAATCTGGAAGCTGTCGGCGCTGATGCTCAGATCCAGCGGGATGCGCCGGCTGCCGGGCTTGAGCTCCCGCAGGTCAAGGCTGCCCTGCAGCTGCAGGCTGCTGCCGCCCTGCTCAATGCGCAGCGGATTGAGATTCGCCTGGTCGCCCTTCAGCGTCAGCCTGGCATTCACCTTGTCAATCCTGCGGCCGTCCACGCTCAGGCCGCGGCCGCGGTCGGCGATGGTCAGTTCCACGTCCGGGTAGTTGCCATTGGAGGGGCTGAGCCGGGCATCCAGGCTGACTCCGCCGTCCAGCGGCGGCAGATTGTCCGGCAGCAGCGGATTGAACAGCGAGAGCTCCACCTCATCGGCATGCGCCGTGATCCGGCTGCGGTTGAGCTGCTTGCTGAACACGCCGCTGGCGGTCAGCTCCGTGCCACTGGCCACCAGCCGCGCGCCGGTGATCTCCACTCCGTCGGGATGGCTGCGCAGGCTGGCCTTGAGCTCGCTGATGTCCACGTCGCCGAAGCGGCCCTGGCTCAGTGTCAGGTCACCGTCGGCGCTGTAGTTCTCCGTGCCGCCGCTGAAGCGCAGTGCACCGTTCAGGCGGCCCGTCAGCCCGCGCAGCGGACCGTCGTCAGCCAGCGCGGTGAGGATCCGCACGTCGAAGTTCGTGATGTCAGCATCCATGCTGAAGTGCAGCGGCTCGAAGTTCACGCCGCCCTCGGCACTGGCCCGGCCGCTGGCGCTGACGATCTCGAAGCTGTCGATCACCGCCTGTTCCTTCGAAAGCGTGGCCTGCAGCCGCGCGGAATCGAAGCGCGTCCCCTCCACCTGGCCCGGGCCGCTGGCATAGCTCAGCGTGCCGCTCGGCTTCTCCAGCGTGCCGCTCAGGCGCAGCTCCAGCGGGCCATGGGCCTCGACCTGCACGGCCTGGCTGGCACTGCGGTTGGGGCTGCTGCCGTTGCCACCCGTGGGCACCGTTGCCAGTGCGCTCAGCAGGTTGAAGTCCTGGCAGGCGATCGTCAGGTCCGCCCCGCCCGTGCCGAGTACGCCGTCCACGCTGAAGGGCTGGCGGTCCAGCTTGAAGCTGCCGTTGCTCACGCTGATCGCATTCCCGTCCCGGAGCTTGAAGCCGATTGCCAGCTCCGTCAGGTCGTGGCGGTTGCGGCCGTTGACATAGCTGATGCGCGGGCTGGCCAGGCGGCCGCTGAGCGTCGGCGTGCCCGCCGTGCCGCTGAGCTGGCCGTCCAGCGAGAATTCGCCGCTGATGTGCTCGTCGTCAACAAAGCGGTCCAGGTTGATCTGCGAGGCCGTCAGGCGGCCGTCGAAGGCCTGCTGCGAGAGATCCGCCTTGCCCTCGAAGAAGATCTGCGAGTCAAACCAGGTGAGCTTGGCCGTGGCCGGCTGCAGCCCGCCGGAGACATAGGCCTCGGCATTGACAAGCAGCGGCTCATTCTCCTGCTCGCTCTTGATCTGCAGCCGCAGCTGCGGCCCGCTGGAGGGGCCGACGAGCTTGAAGCTGATCTCCGCCTGGCTGGGACGCAGGTTCTCGGTCTGCGCGCTGCCGATCAGCGAGACGGCCCCGTCCTTGCCGGTGGAGCTCACGCTGCCGCCCACGCGCAGCGGGATGCGCAGTGGTTCCGTACTGCTGAAGCCGCCGAGGTCCACGGCCTCCGCAGTCACGAATGTCCCGGTGGCGCTGTCCAGTTCGAAGCTGGAACCCTTCAGGCTGCCCTTCAGGCTGAACTGTTCCAGGCGGTTGCCATCCTTCTCCAGCAGTTCGCTCGTGAGCGTCAGGCTGCTGGAGGGCTTGCCCTTCTCGAAGCCGAGCCTGCCGCTGGCCTTCAGGCTGCCGCTCAGGCCCTGGGTGTCGGGCGGCTCGTCCATGAAGCGACCGGCGAGCACCGCGGCCTTGTCAACGCCGAGCGGCCCGGCTTCGATGCTGAAGCTGCCGTTCTGGAAGGCCATGTCCGTGCTGCCGCTCAGCTTGAGCGGGATCTCACCGCCGCTGAAGCTCGCGCTTTCCACCTTCAGCTTGCCTTCGGACGTTGCCAGTTTCGCGCTGACCGTGCCGAGCTTCACCCCGGCCAGTTCCAGCGCCGTGCCGTTCAGCGTGCCGCTGGCACTGCTGAGCTGCCTGGCCTTCATGCTGAGGCTGCCATCGGCACTGACCGTGCCCGCCGGCTTCAGTTCCTTCACATCCGCCGGCAGCTCATCCCCGGCCAGAGCCAGCAGGTCCGCCAGCCCGGTTCTGCCCAGTCTGAAGCGCAGCTCGGCATCACCCTTCTGCGGATCAAGGCTGCCGTCCAGCGTGAGCGCGAGATCACCGCCACTGAGCTGCAGCTCGCTGAAGCTCAGGCGCTCGCCCTCCATGCCGAGGCCGCCGCGCGCATTGCCGAGCTTCACGCCTTCGACGACGAGTCTGCTGCCATTGAGGCTGGCCTGCAGGGCCGTGAGCTTGCTTTCCGCGAGGCTCGCCGTGCCCTGGGCACTGAGGCGGCCGCTGGCGCTGAGCTGCGTTTCATTGCCGGCAAGCTTTGCCAGATCCAGCAGCGCTGCGATCTCGGCCTTGTCCAGCTCATAGCTCAGCTCGCCGCTGAGCTTGTCAAGATCCAGCTCTCCGCTGAGGCTGAGCGGCAGTTCACCGCCGCTGAGCCGCAGGCTGTCCATGCTCAGGAGCCTGTCCCGCAGCTCCAGCCGCCCACCGGGCCGGCCCAGGACATGCCCGGCGTATGTGAGGCTGCCGCCGCTGAATCCCGCGGAGATCTCCGGCACTTCCAGCGTGCCCCCCGGCCGCAGGTCCAGTTCGAGGCTGCCGGCCAGCTCAGTGTTGTCAATTTCAGCGGCCTTGAGCAGACTCGCCAGGTCCTGGACCTTCACATTCAGGCGGCCGCCCAGCTTGCCTGATTCCGGGCCGAACTCGGCCGTGCCGCTCAGCTCGGCACCGGCGGCGCTGAGCTGCAGCTTGCTGACAGTCAGGCTGTCCTGCGCCTGGTCATAGCTCAGGGCAGCGTTGCCAAGTGCCACGAAGGGCAGGCTCGCACTGCTGAAGCTGGTGTCCTCCAGCTCAGCCGTGATGCGCTGCGTGAAGGCCGTCTGTTCATCGGGCCGCTCCAGCTGCATGTCGAAACGCCGCAGGCTCAGGGCCAGGGCCGGCCGGCTGCCACCCGGCTGCGCTTCTGCCTGTTCCAGCACGCTGAGTGCCGGGAACAGCGCATGCGCATATTCACCAAGGCTCGCGGCATTGATCCCGCGGCCCTGGACCCGCAGCTCCAGCCGCCCGCCGAGCGTGTCGCCCTGGCCGCTGACACTGAGCTGCCCGCCCTGCTCACTGCGCGTGGCATTGAGCGCGAAGCTCAGCTCGCCACGGCTGCTGTTGACATTCACACTGCCGTGCAGGCCGACGGTCTCGCGATGCGGAGCCGTCTCCGCTGGAGCGAGGATGTCGTAGTTCAGCTCACGCAGCAGCTCCGCCGTCAGGCCTTCCTCCGCCTCGATGCGCGGGTAGTCGCTGGAGACCAGGCAGCGGTCCTCGAAATCCACCGTGCCATTGCTGATCCGCAGGCTCAGCCCCGGCTGGTTGCGCTGCTGGACCTGCTCCGGATCCTTCACGAGCTGCTCCAGATTCGTGCTGCCGTCGCGCAGGCGCACGAGCCGCACATGCGGCTGCACCAGTTCGGCGACGATCGCCGTGCGTCCGCGGTTGGGGCCGAACAGGTTCAGCAGGTCCATGCTCACGAGCGCAGTCTGCGCGGTGACGACCGGATCAGTTTCCCCGTCGGCGGTGAGCGTGATGTCGTGGAAGACGGCGCGGCCCAGCAGGTCGACGTCGATGCGGCTGAACTGCAGCTCGCCGTTGAGGGAGGCATCCGCCATCGCCAGCACGCGGTCCTTCAGCAGGCGGTCGGCATTGCGGGAGAGGTAGAACCAGGCGCAGAGCAGCAGCGCGCACACGGCGGCAAGCGTCCACAGGCAGCCGCGCAGTACGCGCCTGTACCTTGGATGCTGGACCGGTTTGCTGCCCCGAGTCTGTGTTCTGGAGTTATCCACGCCCAATCAGGACGGCTGAACAGCGCCGCTGATCCAGCCGTACAGCTAGATAATCGCGGAACCGACACATTATATTAATCAGCGAAACACCCTGTCCTGCTAGAATGAAGCATGGACCAGGCCAGCTCACCGGCAGTACGGGAACACGATCCGCCCCAGCGTCTGAAGCTGATCCACATCATGAACATGTCGGCGATCTGGTTCGGCCTGCAGTTCTTCTGGACCTCCAACCAGCTGTTCATCATGCCCAACCGCATCCGCGAATTCATCCTCGCGGAACAGGGCACGCTGATCAACCTCGGGCTCTACCGCGGCATGCTGGACAGCACCGGCAGCGCCGTGGTGATCATCACCCAGCTCGTGAGCGGCTTCCTCTCGGATCATACCTGGAGCAAGCGCGGGCGGCGGCGGCCCTTCATCCTCTCCGGGATCCTCTCCGGCCTGTTCGGGATCACGCTCTTCATGCTCGCTCCGGGCTACTGGCAGCTGTTCGCCGCCTACGCCTTCATGAGCTTCTGCCTGAACCTCGCCGCCGTGCCCTTCCAGAGCCTGCTGCCGGATCTCGTGCCGAAGAGCCAGGAGAACCTGGCCGGCAGCATCATGGGGCTCAACAACATGGGCGGCGTGCTCGTCGGCCTGCTGGCCTACATCGGCATGTCGCTGGCGGATCTCGACCGGCCGCAGTCGAACATGGTGATGCTGGCGCTTTACTTCATCGTGCTGCTGGCAACGCTGGCCTGCACCTACTTCGGCATCGACGAAGTGCGCTGGATGCAGGAGAAGCGTGAGGACCTCGAGGAGGCCTTCCGCCGCAAGCTGCCGGCGGGCGGCAGCCGGCATGAGGAACCCGGCAGCCGCATCCGCCAGTTCACGCTCTTCCCGGGCACGACCGTGCGCTACATCCGCACTGGCAGCAACCTGCTGAGCACCGTTGCCAGAAGCTACTTCGGGCTCGACCTGCGCGCGCATCCGAACTTCTTCTGGCTCTCCGGCAGCCGGGCCTTCATCTACTTCGGCTACACGATCTTCACCGACTGGGTGAACTACTACACGCAGATCAACCTCGACCGCGAGGGTTGGCTCATCTCGCTCGGGGTAGGTCCCGACAGCATCGAGAGCTATCTCGAGATCGTGCTGGCCGGGATGATGGTGTTCTTCCTCGTGGGCGGCCTGCTTGGCAACCTGATCAGCTCGCCGCTGGCGAACTGGCAGAGCAAGAAGCGCACCGTGGGCTTCGGGATCCTGCTCTCGGGCTCGATGGTGCTGCCGCTGATCCTCACCGGCAATGTCTGGACGGCGATCAGTGCGGGGGCCGTGCTCGGCATCGGCTGGGGGGCCTTCGTTGCCAGCGACTGGGCCTTCGGCTGCTCACTGATGCCCAAGGACCAGGCCGGCAGCTTCATGGGCCTCTGGATGCTCACGAGCCTCGTGCCGGCGATGATCTCACCGGCGGTGAGCGGCAAGGTGCGCGATATTGTCTACGGCGCGGAGCTCATCAGGCTGAAGTCAGGTGGCATGGCGGAGGAGCTGGCCAGCCCGACAGCCGAGGCCACGGCGCACCGCTGGGTCTTCGCGCTGATCATCCTGTTCTTCCTGATCGGCTTCATCGTGCTGCAGCGCGTGAAGGAAGCGAAGGGCTGGGAGCGGAAGGATGCGGAGGCGGCGCTCTGAGACAGCTCAGCTGCGGGTCAGGGAATCCGGGCTGCCCAGGGGGTTGAGATGTCTGGCCTGCCTGTCATAGAGTGCATCCGCGCAGAAATCCAGTTCTCCAGGCCAGCTCAGGACACGCCCGTTCTCGGTAATCCTGAATGCCAGTGCAAACTGCGGATCTGCCAGTTCAGAGAACACTCCACCTCTGGCAATATATTCGCCGAGATCAAGCAGGACCCTGCGGCCGTCGTCAAATTCCAGTAGCAGTTGCCGTGCCGAATCCGCTGTCACACTGACTATTCTCGGTAGATAGCTCATCCTCGTCATGTTACCTCAACATCAATCCAGGCGTCTGATTGAGCCGGGTTCCATCCGCTGTTCCCACATTGGATTGCCAAGTGCCAAGTTGCCAATAACTGTAGCTGTCCGCCCCCGGCGGTCATGACAGGCATTCTGCGCAGTGAAAGTGCAGGTCGCAGGCAAGCTGTTTGCCCTATCAAGCGTGCCGGGGGCCCGCCGCTACACTTCACCCACGCATTCTGCTGTTTCGCGACCGGCCTGAGCAACCCCGCACTATAATCTCCACGGCATGGCAACGGATGACAGCAAGGGCCCTGGCGGCAATGGCGACGGGATCGATGTCCCCGCAGAACTCAGCGCCGGCTCGATCTACCAGCAGGCCCTGATCGGTGCACCCACGGCCTTCACCACGGACCGCAGTAGCCTCGACATCCGCCGCCTGAGCAGCATCGAATCTCCGCTCAAGCTCTCCAAGCTGGACATGAGCCCCGTCGTGGACCGCGACAGCTACTACGAGCAGGTGCGCCAGCTGCAGCTGCGCATGGTGCGCATGCAGCACAAGATCGGCCAGACCGGGATGCGCGTGATCCTGATCTTCGAGGGCATGGACGCCGCCGGCAAGGGCGGGGCCATCAAGCGCCTGATCCAGTTCCTCGACCCGCGCGGCTACCGCGTGCATTCGCTGGGGCCGCCCTCCAGCGCGGACATGATCCACCACTACCTGCGCCGCTTCTGGATGCGCCTGCCGAAGCGCGGACGGATCTGCATCCTTGACGACTACTCCTGGTACGGGCGGCTGATGCTCGAGCACATCGAGGGCCTGTGCGACGACAGCGCCTATGAGCGGGCCTTCGCCCAGGTGGAGAACCTCGAGCGCGTACTGGTGGAGGAGGACTACCTGATCCTCAAGTTCTGGATCCAGATCAGCCATGAGGAGCAGCTCGCGCGTTTCCAGCTCCGCAAGGACAACCCCTACAAGGCCTGGAAGCTGACGCCGGAGGACTGGCGCAACAATGAGCTGTGGGATGCCTACATGGAGCATGCCAACCTGCTGTTCAAGCGCACCAACTGGCCCTATGCGCCCTGGTTCCTGGTGGCGGGCAATGACAAGCTGCATGCACGCCTGCAGGTGCTGCGGATCGTCACCGAGGTGCTTGGCAACTGGCAGCAGGGCCCGGTGCTGGAGGATGAGGAGCTGAAGCCCTGGCTCTCGCAGGAGATGGAGGACCACGCCGACCTGCTGGATGATGACGACTGAAGTTTCCTTCCCGTTCGCCCAAGGGCTCACGGGTCTGGCGCTGCGCTGGCGCATACGCTGCCAGCGGGTCGCGCGGAAGATACATCCCTGCCCATGAAGATGCTCCGTGCAATCAGCGAGGAACTTGTTTCGAGCTGCATTGCAGACCCGCGAATGCTTGCATGAGCGGGAAAGGGAATTCGGTCTGGCGCTGCGGCCACGCATTCGCGTGTCCGGGTCGGGTTGAAGTTGCGGGCTGAGCCGCAGGCGAAGTCCCGCCGCAGGCGGGATCGCGCGGAAGATACAGGCGATTGGAAGTTGCCTCTTGCAAGCAGCTAGGCCTACCGGTAGTCCGGCGTTCACGCCCGGGAAAACGAGTTGTTAGTGAGTTAGTTCTTAATTCTTAGTCAGAAACCCGCAACACTGAGTTGCCACTAAGCACTAATAACTAATGAACTAAGAACTGCTCCCAATGCGGCCGTGAACGGCCTGCCACCTTATATCAGGCAGAAGGCAACAGGCAGGATTAGCCTGAGCAGCGCAATCACGCCAAGGGCGTGACGCACAATGGAAAGTTGCCATCAAGCAAATCATTGCGTTGTCAACGAGTCCCCGAGGCGAGGCAGATCCACCATCACATTGTGTGCAGATGAACTGCACACCTCCGCCATGTCCGCCTTCCAGAACTCAGCTGGCTCGGCTGAAACCTGAGCTCCTCCGCACGCTGCTTTACTCAGCCCGCTGCCAGGCGGGCCGTCGCCTGCAGGCGCTGAGCCTGGTCAGCACTGCGCTGCAGTTCCCGCTGGTCGATGATCTCCACCTGGCGCAGCTGCTGCAGGGTGCCGGTCAGCGAGCGCACATCCGCGGGCTTCGTGGCCGCCGCCAGCATTTCCGAGGTGCGCTGCAGCAGCAGCCCGAACATCATGCGCAGGTCCATCAGCCTGCCGAGCTGCAGCAGCTGGCGTACCTCGCGGCGGGCCCCGGGGTTTTCATTGAGCAGGCGCTGGGCCTCGCTGCGCTCCATGCGGCTGCGCTTCAGCCAGTCGTCCGTGATCCCGCCGTTGGCCTCGATGGTGTAGATCATCAGCCAGTCCAGCGGACGCTCGCTGGCCAGGCTGGACTCCTGCGTGGTGCTGATCTGCGTGTTTCCCATGATTCAACCTCCTGGTAATCAATACATATGTTTACCTTAGTTGAATCAGCATGTCAATGTAAAGACAGAAAAACAGGAGGAAATAACAAAATGGAGAGTGGGAGGCCAAGCCGTTGGCTTGGCTGGCAGTGGTCAGAGGTCAGGGGTCTGTAGTCAGCAAACGGTAGTCCTGCGTTCACGCCCGGGAAAACGAGTTGTTAGTGGATTAGTAAGTTAGTTCTTAGTCTGAGACCCGCAACACTAAACGCTGACACTAAGAACTCAGAACTAATAACTAAGAACTGCTCCCATGGCGGCCGTATACGGCCTTCCACCCAATTCGGTAGCCGGGCGTTCATGCCCGGGGAATGCGAGTTGTTAGTGGATTAGTAAGTTAGTTCTCAGTCTGGGACCCGCAACACTAAGCGCTGACACTAAAAACTCAGAACTAATAACTAAGAACTGCTCCCATGGCGCCCGTGAACGGCCTTCCACCCAATTCGGTAGCCGGGCGTTCACGCCCGGGGAATGCGAGTTGTTAGTGGATTAGTAAGTTAGTTCTTAGTCTGAGACCCGCAACACTAAACGCTGACACTAAGAACTCAGAACTAATAACTAAGAACTGCTCCCATGGCGGCCGTATACGGCCTTCCACCCATTCGGTAGCCGGGCGTTCATGCCCGGGGAATGCGAGTTGTTAGTGGATTAGTAAGTTAGTTCTTAGTCTGAGACCCTCGTTCCTGCTACTAAAAACTCAGAACTAATAACTAAGAACTGCTCCCAATGCGGCTGTGATTGGAGTGTCGGTCTCAAGACCGACAGGGCCCTGTGGCTCTGACGAGCCACACTCCGGTTTCCTTTGCCGGCTCATGCAAGCATTCGCCGGTCTACATTCTGTGCAGGATGTCGGGAATCCAGTTCCCTCCAATCCTGCAAACAGATCAATCAGCCGACGGCTTGCGCAGGAACTTTCAGGACTGGTTTCTCATTCTGTTTCTGCCTTCTGCCCGGCTAAAGCCGGACCTCCTCTCCCCGATCCCCGGTCCCCGATCCCTTCTGCCTTCCGCCTTTTGCCGGACTGACATCCGGCCTCCATTGCCCGGTTTGCACCGGGCCGCCGCGCCTGCGAGCTGAATGCTCGCGCTCCATCTGCCTTGATTCCACCGCGGCATTGTGCGTCACGCCCTAGGCGTGATTGCGCACCTCCGTCTTCTGCCTTCTGCCTTTTGCCTCTTGCCTTTTGCCGGACTGACATCCGGCCTCCCCCTGCCTCAGTCGTGGCTGCGGCAGGAATCGCAGATCACGATCAGCTCCTTCGTGCCGGTCAGTTCGATGCCGCAGAGGCAGCATTCCACCGGGCGCAGGGCCAGGGCCGGCATGTGGCAGGGCGGCTCGATGCAGATTTCGCGGTCGATCGCGCAGGGCACCGGGCATTCATGGCAGGGCATTTCTATGCAGAGCGCGCGCTCCCAGCTCAGCGGGAAGGCGCAGTGGTGCTCCGGGAATTCGCAGACGGGATGGTGCTTGAGGATCTTCGAGATCTCGAAGATGCGCTTCGAGCAACAGGCGGCGCTTTCCGCGGGCGTGCTGCAGTCGGAGCAGGCCCAGGCGGGCAGAGCCAGCAGGATGACTGCGATGCCTGTCAGGATGAATGCCGCCGTTCTTGCCATTGCTTCCTCGTTCCTTGTGACGCGCTGAATTGCCCCGTGGTTTCAGAAACCCTTCAGCAGATCCTCACTGCGGATTATTCTATCCTGCGGCCAGCGGTAGACGAACTTCGGGCGCTCGGAATCCGCCGGCCAGTCATGCAGGAAGGCGCTGAAGTGATAGGCCGTGCCGGTGTAGGGGTCGATCACGATCTCGCTGTCGGCCATGATCTCCATCCCGCACAGCGGACAGCTGCGCCCGAGCACGGCCTCGCGGTCGATCTGCTCGCGCAGCAGCTCCTTCTCCTTCTCATCCTTGTCACCCTCGCGCCGCGCGCTTTCATCCTGCTCACGCTGGGCCTTTCTGGCCTGGGCCGCCAGCAGCAGCGCGTCCTTCTGCTTGTTGAATTCGTCGCGGACCTGCATCGTGGTGCTGTTGTCCGTCTTCGGACGGATCGCGCGCAGGGTGAAGTACATCGCCGTGACCACGACCGCGAGCACGATCCCGACCACGACCGCCATCTTGGTGGCGGCGACGCTGGCCCCCGAGGGTTCGACCTGCAGCAGGGCCAGGCTGAGCTGTAGTGTTTCAGACATCAGCATCCTCTATCTCATCCGTCTCAATTCCCTTCCGTTTCAGCAGCTCCTGAATGCGCCTGAGCTCCTCGGCACTGCGCTTGCTGCCGTCACTGAGTATACGACAGGTGTAGACCCAGCGCGACCAGCCGGTCCAGAGCACGCAGAGCCACAGCCCGGTCATGGACAGCAGCAGCAGCAGGCCCAGCAGTTCATTGTTGCTGTCGTTGACACCCTTCATCAGCACGGCGGGAATCAGCACGCCGAGGATGCAGACCTGGATGAACAGGTCCTGCACGATGAAGATCCGCCGCGTGCCGCCGTTCTGGACCTCTCGCAGGAAGCGCAGCTCGCGCGGCAGGAGAATCACCACCGCCGCGATGTAGACAACGAGCAGGATCAGCGCCGGCAGGCGGCCCTGGTAGGCTTCGATACTCAGCGTATCCATGCCTGGAGATCCTCCGCCGCCTCCGTGCTGCCGCCTCCGCGCCGGACCTGCGGCCGCGCGATCTGCAGGTCGCGGATCTCCACGTCGCCGCTGCCGGTCCGCACCAGATCCGTGATGATCAGATGCGGTTCCAGCACAGGCAGCTCCCGGGCCGGCGGGGCGATCTCCGGGATGGGGCTGCGCTCACGCAGCTTCTTCATCACCTCGAACAGCTCGTAGACGTAGACCGCGCCCTCGTCGTCATTGAGGGCCAGGAAGGAACCGGCCGGATCAACGGCGATGCGCTCACCGCCGGCCACGAAGTTGAAGCGTTCGGAATAGCCGCCCTTCAGCGCGAAGCGCAGGGCCGGGAGGTAGTAGGTCACATCGCTCCAGATGTAGCCCTTCTGGTCCGGACCGACCGGCAGCACGACATCCTCGGGCAGCCTGGCGAAGTCCGGGTTGCCAAGTTCCCAGACAGCGACGCTCTTGGCCTCATAGCAGGTGGCGAACAGGTAGCGGCCCTCGCTGTCAACATCCATGTAGCGCAGCTTGATGTTGTGGAAGCTCTTCTCGGGATCGGCAAAGCTGTAGATGAAGGCTCCCGTGATGGAGTCATCCAGCTTGCTGAACTGGTAGATCGCATTGTGCTGCAGCACGGAGATGTAGTAGTAGTCACCGGCGCGCGGGTACAGGAACTGCTCCGCGGCACCGTGCAGGCTGATCTCCTTGTCAACGGCCTGCTTGTTGTAGTCGTAGACGGTCAGGTACTCGCTCTTGGCATCCAGCAGGTAGATCCGGTCACCGCTGTCGCTGACGGCGATCTTGTGGGTGATCTGCAGGTCGCGCACGCGCCACAGGCGCTTCGGCTTGGTGGGGTCGGCGCTGCTGCTTTCCGTCATGCTGAGCACGTCGAAGCCGCCGGCTTCACCCGTGGTCTTGGAACCCGTGATCACCGCCACCTCGCGGTCGCCGGGGAAGGTTCCGATCCCCTGCGGCACGCCGTCCACCTCAATGCTGTCCTGCTTGAGGTAGGTCGCGGTGTCCACCTTGGTGAACTTGTTGACGACGTCCACCACGTTGAAGATGTAGGCGCTGGCACCGTCACGGGAGAAGGTCAGGCCGCGCAGTCCGTCCGCCACCTGGAACTTCTTCTCGGCCACGCCGTCATGCGGGTTGAAGATCACCACCTGGTCCGGGGTATGGTTCAGCACCCAGATCCGCGTGCCGCTGTCGGGCTTGCGGCGCAGGAACAGGAAGATGAACAGCAGCATGCAGAACAGTGCGATGCCGAGCACGAGCGCACTGAAGATCATGTAGCCGGCACTGCGGGGCCTGACACGCTCCCCGATCAGCTGTCCCCGTGCACTGCTTCCGCCTGTGCTGCTCGCTTCAATGCTCATGTTGCGTCCGATTATAGGATCTGACGCCGCCCCGTCCGGAAAGTTACTCCTCGATGCGGCGGGCGCGGTCGCGCCGTTCCAGCATCGCCTGCTTGATCTGGCGGGCGTATTCCCACTGCGTCTTCTCCTCATCTGTCTCGACGGGGATCAGCGGCAGTCCGACCGGACGGAAGTTGGCATCCATGGTGACCATCGTGAAGTAGCCCTCGCAGCAGAAGTGCCGGTCGCCGCTGGAGATGTCATTGCCCCAGACCTGGACCCGCGCCATGCAGCTCGACTTGCCGACATAGACCACATGCGCGCTGATCTGCACCATCTGGCCCTGCCTGAGCGGAGTGAGGAACTGGATCGCATCAATGCTCGCGGTCACGGCCGGGCGGCGGGCCCAGCGGCTGACGACGATCCCCGCGGCCTTGTCCATCAGCGCCACCACGGCTCCGCCGAACATCGTATGCATCGGGTTGAGGTCCTGCGGGAAGACCACCTCAAAGGTCTCCAGGGGTTCAGCCCTGCGCGTTTCTCTCTGCTTTTCACTGGCCATGATCAAGCAATGATTATAGGGGTTCCGGTTAAGCATTGATTTGCGCAGGCCGCTTTCCAGCGCTACAATCGTGCGGTCTTACCACCCAGGAGAGGAAGCATGAAGATCGTGAAATTGACCATTCTGGCCCTGGCAGTGCTTGTGCTGGGGGTCAACCTCAGCAGCTGCTCCATTCCAGGCACATCGGGCCACGGCCGCTACAAGACCGAGCTGCTGTCATCGCTGTCCGGAATCGAGAACGACATCAACACCAAGGGCGAGATCTCCGATGCGAGCCTCGGCAAGCTGGAGGGCGTGCTGAGCAAGTGGGAAGAGGATTTCGGCAAGAAGGGCTCCTACATCCGTGCCAAGGAAATCCTGGAACTGGCCAGGAAGAGCCACGCCGGCGAGGATACCTTCAACAACAACCAGAGCATCAAGGTCACCGCGGAGTCCGTGCGCTCCTACATGCAGACGGAAACCGACTAGCTCCCGGACAACACGCATACGGATACGGCGGGTACGCGGCTGACGCGGCCCGCCGTTGCTTTTTCTCCCGGAGCGCAGATGGGAGCGACATCCGTTAGAATCTGCAGTCCATGGACAGTATTGCAAGCCAGCCCCGATCCGCCTTCGAACGCCTGATCCGCCCGCAGCTGCTCAGCGTGCAGAAGCCCGCCAGCTACATCGGCGAGGAACTCGGCCAGATCCGCAAGGACTGGGACTCGGTGGATTTCAGATTCTGCTACGTCTTCCCCGACCTCTACGAGCTCGGCATGAGCTACCACGGCCGGGAGATCATCTACCAGCACATCAACGCCCGGGAGGACTGCCTCTGCGAGCGCAGCTTCGTCCCGGCACGTGACATGCAGGAACTGATGCGCAGCGAGGGCGTCGAACTCTGGAGCCTCGAGAACAAGCGCAGCCTGCGCGAGTTCGACGCGATCGGGATCAGCTTCACCTTCGAGATGGCCTACCCCTCCGGCCTGCTGGTGCTCGACCTGGCCGGCATTCCGCTGCGTAGCCTGGACCGCTCTGACGACGACCCGATCGTGATCGCCGGCGGGCAGTGCATGTGCAACGCCGAGCCGATCGCGCCCTTCTTCGACGTGGTTGTCAACGGCGAGGGTGAGAGCATCCTCGATGAGATCATCGACAGCCTGCAGGCCACGAAGGGCCTGCCGCGCACGGAGCGCCTGTTCGCCCTGCGCGAGATCGAGGGCGTCTACCTGCCGCGCTTCTACGACTGTGAATATGACGAGGCGGGGAAGCACCTGCGCACCCGCCCCAACCGCGAGGGCATGCCGCTGCGCGTCAAGCGCGGCTATGCGAAGGACTTCGCGATGAGCATGCCGCCGCTCAACCCGGTGCAGAGCTACGTGGAGATCCCGAGCGATAAGGTCTACCTCGAGGTGATGCGCGGCTGCCCGCAGGGTTGCCGCTTCTGCCAGGCCGGCTACATCACGCGCCCGGCACGCGCCCGCACCGTGGAGGACCTGACGAAGGCCGCGGTTGAGCTGATCAACAAGACCGGCAGCGATGAAGTGGCGCTGATGTCACTGTCAACGCTGGACCATCCGCAGGTCTACCAGCTCGTCGAGAGCGTCAAGGCCGCGCTGCCCGAGGACGTGGGTGTGGCCCTGCCCAGCCTGCGCGCCGACCGCATGTCGGCGGAGCTCTCCGTGATGATGCGCCGCCCGCGCGAGACCTCGCTCACGATCGCGATCGAGGCCGGCAGTGATGCCGCGCGGCGCGCGATCCGCAAGGGCGTCAGCGAGGAGGATGTGCTCTACACATTCGACCTGCTGATGAAGGCCGGCTGGCACAAGTTCAAGCTGTACTTCATGATGGGCTTCGCCGGCGAGCCGATGCAGGCGATGGATGAGATCGCTGAGCTCGTTGGCAAGATCTTCGACATGGCCAAGGAGAAGGGGCACCGCCGCCCGCGCCTGACAATCTCGTGCTCGGTGCTGATCCCGAAGCCGCACACGCCGCTGCAGTGGCAGGGCATGGAGCGCACGGCGGTCACGCGCGAGAAGCAGGCGCGCCTGCTGGACCTCCTGAAGCGCTACGGCCGGCAGTGCATCTTCAAGTACCACGACGCCGAGGAAGGCGTGGTGGAAACGCTGCTCTCACGCGGCGGACGCGAGGTGGCCGGGATCATCGAGGAGGCGTTCAGGCGCGGGCAGACGCTGCTCTCTGACAACTTCGAGCTGTCAGTCTGGCAGGACATCTGCAGCGAGTGGGGCTTCGATCTCGCGGGCGAGGTGCACGAGGACAAGCAGTATGCCGACACCCTGCCCTGGGACCACATCAGCCGCGGCGTTGGCAAGCGCTACCTGTGGCGCGAGTGGGAGTACTACCACAGTGGCGATGCCAACCCGGCCTGCCATGTGGAGTGCACGAGCTGCGGCATCGGCTGCGCGGCGCCGGTGTTCGACCCGGAGAGCCGCGTGGTGCCGGAGGAACTGAAGGAGTACTTCGCCGAGGTGGCGCGCCAGGGCATCGCGGAACAGCGCGGCCTGCGGCCATTTTCACCGGTGGATCCGGAGGAACTGGACCGCTCTGCAGGGATCGGGGACCTGGGACCGGGGACCGGTAGCAGCGACGGGGGAACTGGGACTGGCGACGCACCGCTGCATATCGGCCGGGACGGCGTAACGGTGCATGGAGGTGCGACACTTGATGTCGCACAATCCGGCAGGCGTGGCGACGGCAGCCTGCCGCCGGGCTCAAAGCCCCGTGTCAACGTGCAGCGCACGGGCGGCGTGGAAAGCGAAGTGGACGGCGGGGCGTCGAGCAAGATTCCGTAGCGGCGACTTCCAGTCGCCGACGGGGGGTCGGGTTTCGGGTTTCCGGTTTCGGCAGAAGCAGCACGTAGCAACGGCACCCCTGCAGTCGGTAGCAGTCCGGAGTGTAGCTCTTCAGAGCTACATGGCCCTGTTGGTCTTGAGACCAACACACCGCCTCTGCTACACCCTACATCCCAGCTCCTACACCTTCGCCTGCTACACCCTGCAACCTGGCTTCTATGTCCTCACCTGCTACACCCCACACCCCAGCTCCTACACCCTCCCAAGGACCGGCGTCGCCCTGCGACGACTGCACGCGAGCGGTGGCATTTGCGCTAGATGTCCCGCGAGTGAGATCGCGCGGCTCGCCTCCGCGCGGGTGGCAACGAGCTGGTCCGAAAGGAATTGACAACGCAGAGGCGCAGAGTCGCAGAGCAATTCGGAGGCCGGAATACATTCTGGCAACGGGGGAGCCTTACGGAGTGTAGCTCTGCAGAGCTACATGGCCCTGTTGGTCTTGAGACCAACACACCGCCTCTGCTACACCCTACACCCCAGCTCCTACACCCTCGCTTGCTACACCCTACAACCGAGCTCCTACACCCTCCCCCGCCGCCGGCCGGATTGCCATCCCCGCCCGTGGCGATCACACCTGCGGTGTGATCCCCCCGCCCTGGATGTCCGGCGGCGAAACTGAATCGCCGCTTCCTGCGGATCTGCTATGCTGCTGTGCATGCTCGACTGGCTGTTCAACAGAAAGAAGCGTGAACCCCTAGATCCGTATGACCTCGAAGCGCACTGGCAGCAGGGCTGGCCCCTGGCAATCCATCTGCCGAAGGGGGGCAAATTCGAGCGGGGCAAACCCTCACACTACTTCAACTGGTGCATACACCGGGATCATGTCGAGCCGGGTGGCTTCTACAACGTCGAGGGCGTGATGAATGTCTTCCCCGACCGCCCAAAGGACGGCCCCCTGCATCCGCTGCTGATGCCATTCATGATGCTGGAGCTCCTGCCGGCTCAGGCTCGCAATCTGCAGCTGGGGGTACTGCTGCCCGCCGGTGGGCGGGAGTGGTCGGTGGTTCAGACAGTGCTGCCCCCGGACGGAGTGCGCGGGCGGGAACCCGTGCGGCTGTTTGCCTGCATCACCGGGCGGGAAGGCGAGCCCGATATGTTCTACTCCCTGCTGAGCATGCACTACCACCCCGAGGCCCCGGACCTGCTGGAACGGCTCAAGGCCATGCTCGGCGGTGCAGACGGCGACTGGGAGATGCATCCGTGGCCGGAATCAAAGGACTGAGTGGCAACTGGTATCTCATCCCCAGCTGCCACGGGTTCGGCAAGCGCTGCTTGCTACTTCCCGATGTATCGCATCATCACCTGCTCAAAGCGATCCATCTCTCGCAGCAGTTCATCGCAGGCTGCTGGCCACTCCGCCTCGTCCGATTGCCAGCCACTGCCGGGATAGTCACAGCGGATGCTGGCTGACATACTGTCCTCACGCGCATCCAGGTTAGGCCCTGCCGAACTGCTGCTCGATCCCGGCCTTCTGTGCATGCAGCCCGTTGAAGGCCTCCGTTGCCAGTTCCGGTTGGTTGCGGAAGAACAGGTTGAGTTCAATCCGCCTGAACTCACCCATCAGATGAAACACGAAGTAGTGCCCGCTGATGCCGCTGCTGTACTTCAGGTACTGCGCACCCGGCAAGTTGCCACTTCCGCCCACAAGGCGCTGGTACCACAGCCGGCCTGCCGCATCGGCCGGTCCCTGGCCATCCCGCGCCCGCTGAGACAGCGCCGCTCCAGAATGAGCGGTAGTCCGCCTTGCGCTCCTCCAGTTCCCGGCTGGCTATCGCAGCCTGGCGTGTTTCCGGACTGGGGCCGTAGATCAGCGTTGGCAACAGCGCGGGCAGGCTGTCACCGATGCGGATCGCCTCGACCTGGATCAGGTAGAAGTCCGCTGGGAAGTGTTCATTCATCACGCTGACGGCCTTGACGTGCTCGGCGCGGGCCTTCTCCACGATCCAGATCGCCACATCCGCGTTCCATGAGGCGTAGTAGCTCAGCAACTGGCCGAGGTGCTTGTGGTCGCTGTCGCCGAACTGGTTCTCGATCACCACGCTGCGCCCGCGCGCGTCGCTGGCGATGATGTCCACGCGGAAGTTCTCCAGCGTCTGCTCGATGCTTTCGAGGCTCAGTTCCAGTCCCACCAGCTCACCGATTACATCCAGGTTCTGTGATAGCCAGGGAGTGAAGGCCAGCGCCTCATGCGGCCAGACATCACGGACGGGCAGGCGCTCAACCCTTCCGGTAATGGGAATGCTCATGGGGATAAGGTAGCAGAAGAAGCTTGATACAGATTCAGCCGCCGGCCGGATTGCCATCCTCGCCCGTGGCGATCACACCTGCGGTGTGATCCCCCGCCCTGGATGTCCGGCGGCTGGAGAATCAGTTTCGTTTGTGAAGAATGTCACTTAGTGAACTTCCATCCTGAACATTTAAATATCCTGTGGTCTTGTCAACTTGAAGCTGAATTAAGTGCTGGAAACTGAAATCAAGAGGATTTGCTGCTTCTGGATGCAGGAACAGGTAGCCTTGAGACCGCGTCAAATCAACTACATTGATGCCTGTAAATCCCATAATCGCAGAAAATCCCTTGCTTTTCCATCCCCTAGTGTTTGACCAAGCACCATTTGCTTGGCGACCCTCTCCCGAGTAAGCGCCGGAATCCCTATTGAACAACATTGTTTCGTCCCCATATAATGCAGAAACAAAATCACGAACGCTACATATTGGATCTGCTACGACAATGGCCAACACATATGGTAAGTTGCTTGAGTATTTTGATGGGTGTTTTTCACTCAAAGATTTTCTGATTTTATCTGACAGTCCTGGCCAGGACGATACTGAAGTACTTGCAATCAAGCTACCATTCCTACTGTCACGCTTTAGGAGCGTAAGTGTGAATTGCCAATCCCCTATTTCAATCTTGTATTCCCTGAATCTCCTCGAAACCTTACTTCGTGTGAAATCATCTCGTGCAAAATCCCTCTGTAATTCTAGGAAAACTTTATCAAGCTCGTTCCATATTCTTTTCTTTGGCAGGTATCTGTCCCCACAAATATTAACTTCAATACCAAATTTGTATCCATCAGATTGATGCTCATTTATTTTATTAATCAAATCACACTTTTTCTTATCTTCTATGTCTTCAAGTTTGGAATTGTGGAGGATACAAGTAACCTCTACTACGCAAATGTTGTTGTTATTCTTAGAAACAAGAAAGTCCGGATTTTTGCCAGAACTACCTGGATGCGCACGTAATTCAACGCCATGCAGTCTACAAACTTCATGCACAAACAACTCACTTAATGGGGCGTACCACTTCCATTCACTTGAATAGAAATCTCTCTTCAATCTTCTTTTTTCATCCATTGGATAATGTTCGAACCATGCCTCTAGTAAATCTTGCGCTAGGGCAAATTCAGGATCTGCATTATGAACAAAGTCGCAAAAGTGGTAAGTTCCCCATTTGCCTGTTTCCAAAGAAGGGGGAATATTCCTATCTATAAGTTTGATGTTGATCCCTCCCCTACCTAACCACCGCGGGCACCGGCAGACCCGTGGCTCCTTTCTTCTCGTCGGCCAGGCCCTTGATCACCTCGCGGCTCTTCACCACCAGCACATTGCTCACGCTGCGTTCGCTCGCTTCCGCGATGTTCAGCAGCTGGCCCGCCACCACCATCGCCGAGCTGCCGCCGCCGTCGAGGTTCATCGCCACCACCGCGCCCTCGTCGATCAGGATCTGCGCCAGCGCCTCGAGCGTCACCCCGCCGAAGCCCTGGCTCTCGACCTCCTTGACAACGGCGATCAGCAGCTGCCCCGAGGGCGTGAGCGCCACCGCCGTGCGGCTGCGCTCGCTCTTCGAGATGTCCGCCTGCACGCTGTCCTCCGCCGTGGTGATGTAGACCTTGCCGCCCTCCACGAGCATCGGCGCCCCGCCGATCGCGCTGCGCGCCGGCACCACGTTGCCGGCCTTGTCGGTGATCACGGTCTGCAGCTTCACGTCGTCACCCTTGCGGATGTTGCGCAGCGGGTTGACCTCGGGCATGATGTCGCTGGCAACCAGCAGCTGCCCGGCCCCGAGCGTGATCCCGGCGGTGCTGGTGTCGAGGTAGCACATCGCGCCGTTCTCCAGCATGAAGTAGAAGATCCCGCTCTGGGGCAGGCTGTCCAGCGGGTAGCGCGAATCGTAGACCATCACCTTGCCGCTGACGTAGGGGTAGTTCTTGGCGGAGATCGGGATGCGGGCCTCGGGGCCCACGAGCGCGGTCTCGATGTTGTAGCGGCCGATGGCAACCTGCCCGCTCTCGCTGACGATCAGCATCGGGCGCGTGGGATAGACCCCGGTGGCGCGGATCAGGCCATCCTCGATCAGCGTGGAGAGGTGCTCGCCGGCGCGCCCGAAGAAGCCGCCGTTGACAACCACCTCCGCACCCTCGCGCCGCGCGAAGCTGGAGGGGGCGCGCTTGCGCGTCGTGCCGTCATAGCGGTCGGCGGCGGCGGAGAAGATGTCAACGGCCTGCGAGGGGTCGATGCGCACGAGGTAGAGCGTGAAGTTGCTGTCGCGGTAGGTGCTGCGCTTCTCGGTGAGGCTGATCCCGTCCGCGAGCTGCGTGACCTGCTCGGAGCGCGCCGCGGTCGGGAAGCGCAGGAACCAGGAGTTGCCATCGTAGCGCAGGAAGGGCCGGCTGTACTGGTTGAGGTAGAAGCCCAGCGCGAGGTTGCCGTTGTTGGCAAACACGCTGACGCGGGTCAGGAGCTTGTGGTTGATCGTGCCCAGCTCCTCGACGCGCGTGGCCGGCAGGCTGGAGCCGCAGCCCTCGATGGTCAGCAGGTAGCGGTCCGGGTCGTAGCGGAAGCTTTCCGTGAGCTGCTTCGGGCGGCTGTCGAAGGCCAGCTCGACCTCGATGTGGTAGCCGCTGCGGTTGACGTTCACGCCGGTCAGGTTGGCGGCTGTGGCAGCGGCGGGCCGCAGGCAGGCCGCGGTGAGCGCGAGCGTGATGATGAGCGGCAGCCGCAGGCCGGGCCGCGCCGTGAGTGCGTGCATGAGCGTCCTGAAAGAGAGATGCATATCGATGTTACCGGTCCCACTCCAGCATGAATAATGATCGTAGCAGGGGAGCGGAGTTTAAAGCACGTTTGCCGGGTAGCAGTCCGGCCCTGCCGGTCCTGAAAGGAAGCTGCACTCACCCGATGCGCCGCCAGACCTCGCCGCCTTGCAGGCTGTGCCGAGACAAGACGTATGGAGATTGCGCAGCTGCGGCTGCGCCTGCGCAACGCATCTCCCCTGGGCCCGCGCGGCACCCCGATATACTTGTCCCGTGACGGAACAGACACCACAGCATGACCCGCAGGAACAGCCCTTCGCCGATGAATCAGCGGAGGTCCAGGCCCTCTTCGAGCGCGCCCGCGCGCTGCTGGAACAGGGCGACAGTGCCGCGCTGATCGGGCTCACCGATGAGCTGCTGGGGCTCGGCACGCAGCACAGCGACGACGTGGTCTACATGCTGCGCGGCGATGCCTTCTTCGACCAGCGCCGCGTGCAGGACGCGATCCAGTGCTACCAGCAGTGCATCGCCAGCGGCGCGCTGGAGTTCGCCGTGGCCTGGTTCAAGCTGGGCAGCGCCTTCGCCGCCGGCCGGCAGTATGAGGAGGCCGCGCTGGCCTTCTCGCGGGCGGCGCTGCTGGAGCCCGAGCACTGGCTGCACCGCCTGCACCAGGGGATAGCACTGCTGGAGCATGGCAGCCTCGATGAGGCGGAGGCGATGCTCACATGGGTGGTGCAGGCCACGCATGGCCAGAAGGGCAACTACCCGCTGGCCTGGCTGCTCTACCGGCGCGCGGCCTCCGGGCACTGCAGCGAGGGCGGGACCACCGATGCCTCGCGCGGGCTTTTGGCCCTGCGGGACAGCGTGGCGGCGGGCGAGCTCGGGCCGGAGGAGAGCGCGGACTTCCCCTGGTGGCACTGCTGGATCAACCCGGCCTTTGACAGCGCCAAGGGTGACAACCTGCTGGCCCCGCCGCAGGACACGCGCTGGGCCGCGCTTGTCAACTGGCCGCGCGAGGGCAGCGAGTACAGGAAGCTGCGCGATGTGCTGATTGACTACCCGGAGTGGGAGTAGCCGGGCAGGGACCGGGGACCGAAGATCAGGGACCGGGGACCGGGGACCGGGGACCGGGGGGAGGTGCGCAATCACGCCAACGGCGTGACGCACAATGCAGCGGTGGAACAGTCTGAATTGTCAGAATAGTAGCGGCGGCACCCCTGCCGCCGGAGGCCCGATGTCAGTCGGGCAAGAGTGATCCGTAAACCGTGGTCCGTGAGCCGTAAACAGTGAAGCGTCTGAGCCGCGCAGCCGCGCGGGCAGCAGCGTGATTACCACAATGGTTTTTTTGGCGCAGAGCCGCAGAGGGAATACGGAGACGCTGAGGGGGATATGGGTAGCCGGGCGTTTACGCCCGGGGAAGCCCCAGTTGTTAGTGAGTTAGTTCTTAGTTGATGAGTGCCAGGACATCGTTTACATGATTTAGTGCCAGGACATCGTTTACACAAGTACAGTTCAGCGGAGCTTGTAGTCGAATTCCTCGATCTGCAACTTGTCCAGATAGAGCTTTAGTTTCTGTTCATGGACATCAACCGTGGCGACAACATACTGGTACTGAGTCTCCGGCGGAACACGGAATCGTTCACCGAAGATGTCGAGGATCCTG
>JAWLAZ010000005.1:0-165527 GCA_041395205.1 bacterium | reverse complement strand
AAATGAAGGTAGTCACGCAGACAGCAGATCAGCATCATTCCACGCCCGCTGCTGATTTCCACTTTCAGTTTGTAGGAGTTTGCCATCCCGCGGTTCACTCTAATGTAAAGGTACTTGATGCACCTGAAACCTCTTGTCCAAGCATCCTCCCGAACCGCCTCAGCCATCTCAGCCGTGAACTGCTTTAGCAACACGCCCATTCCTGGACCCACAATCCTTCCTAGCTTGGCCAGTGCATTAGTGTCGATAACAAGACCATGAACTCTTAGCAGCGGTTCGGCGGCCAAGCTCGCCCGGAACTTAGCAAGTTGTCGCTTCTGAAATGGAGGTCGTCGCATGACGTAAGTTTAACGGCCCAAGCAATATTGTCAATTGATTTCTTTGTCTCGAATAACATCCAATAATACAATTGAAGAATTGCGAGTGCATGCATTTCCTCCTATCATAACCTGGCAACGCACAAATAATAAAGATATGTCTTTCGAACTGCAGTTAATAGGCCGACCTCTTGACCAGCATGAACACTTGCCTCAGGGCACTTGACTCACACGGCGGTCGTCAAGAGCTTTTGGAGCACACTGCCTGAAATTCCCCCGAATTGCACCCATCTGATTGCCTGGGAATGTGATCGCGTCAAGTGCTTTGCGCGCTTGACCATCTCGCGCCGGGGCTTGTCCCCGCCTGGGCGGGACGCATTGCGCATGGTGGAAGTGCCGGTCGCGCAGATGCCCGAGCAACCGCACTACTCGACAAGTACATTGGTGGAGGTGGGGGGAGTCGAACCCCCGTCCGATATGATGTCCCTGCCTGCGTCTACATCCATAGTCATCGGGATTGTCTTAGGACCGGACCCCGCATCCGTTGACACTCGGAGAACGGCCAGCAGCCCTTATCTCACCCGCAGGTCGGGCGTCCTGCGGGCCAGCCCGAAAGGTTTACGCTACGCTGACGCCTCGGGACCGGGCGGCAGTTTCACGGGTTGCTGGATTAAGCAGCAGCCAGTTCAAAGTTGGTGTTGCCAACTGTAGTTGTGGCCAGTTTGTAACGCGGTTAGCTCCGCCGCGAGATGCAACAAGCGCTTCGACCATACCGTCGAAACCGGATCACCCCCATTGTCAATGTACATTGCCAGGGATCAGGGACCAGGGACCGGGGATCAGCTTGATAACCCGGTCACTACCCTGCCTTCGTCACTGGCTAAATGTCGATACCACTGAAGTGGTGTTGAGCATTCAAAGTCTGATGCTGACCTCGCCTCAGCTGCCGAAGCCTAATCTCATGATTGTCCGAATTGCTCCGGACCTCCCGGTCCCTGGTCCCTGGTCCCCGGTCCCTGCCTAGCCCGCCGGGGCGGGACCCGGACGCCAGGGCTGATCCTGGCGCTTGTTTTCCGTGTGGACGCGCTCCGCCCGTTCCTTGGCCCGCAGGGCCGCTGTGGTCGAGCTGTTGGGCTTGAGTGGCGTCGGCGTGAAGTCCTCCGGCACTTCCTCATCCATCAGTCGTACGAAGTCATCACGGTCCAGCTGCTCCTCGCGGATCAGGATGCTCGCCAGGTAGTCCATCTTGCGGCGGTTCGTCCGCAGCACTTCAATGGCCCTTTCGTAACAGCCCATCACCAGGCGGCGCACTTCCTCATCGATGCGATAGGCCACCTCATCCGAGTAGTTGCGGTCCTCACCGAAACTCTTGCCGAGGAAGGGGTTCTCATTCGTGCGGCCGAACTGGATCGGTCCCAGTTCCTCGCTCATGCCGTACTTGGTGATCATGTCGCGGATCATCTGCGTGCTGCGCTCGAGGTCATTGCTCGCACCGGTGGTGATGTCCCCGAAGACGATCTCCTCAGCAGCCCGTCCGCCCAGCGCCATGCTGACACGGTCGAGAATCTGCTTCTTCGAGACGAGGAAGCGGTCCTCCGCCGGGAAGTTGAGCGTGTAACCCAGGGCCTGGCCGCGCGGCAGGATGCTGATCTTGTGCACGGGATCAGTATTCTCGAGCTCATGGCTGACGATCGCATGCCCGAGTTCGTGGTAGGCGATCACCTGCTTCTCGTGTTCATTGATGATGCGGCTCTTGCGCTCGGGACCGGCCACCACGCGGTCGACGGCCTCGAAGAGGTCCTCGCTCGTGATGCGGGTCTCGCCACGGCGGGCAGCCAGCAGCGCAGCTTCGTTCACGGCGTTCTTCAGGTCCGCACCGCTGAAGCCCGGCGTGCGCTGAGCCAGAGCGCGCAGGTCGATGTCGGATGACATCGGCTTGTTCTTGGTGTAGATCTGCAGGATGTGCAGGCGACCGGAGAGATCCGGGGCATCCACCACCACGCGGCGGTCGAAGCGGCCGGGACGCAGCAGCGCCGGGTCCAGCACGTCGGGACGATTGGTGGCCGCCAGCACGATGATGCCGCTGTTGGCCTCGAAGCCGTCCATCTCGACGAGCATCTGGTTCAGGGTCTGCTCGCGCTCATCATGCGTACCACCGATACCGGTACCGCGGTGGCGGCCCACGGCATCCAGCTCATCGATGAAGATCAGGCATGGGGCGCGGCGCTTGGCCTGGTCAAACAGGTCGCGCACGCGGCTGGCACCGACACCGACGAACATCTCGACGAAGTCGGAACCGCTGATGTAGAAGAACGGCACGTTGGCCTCACCGGCCACGGCCTTGGCGAGGTGCGTCTTGCCGCAGCCCGGAGGCCCGACGAGCAGCACGCCCTTGGGGATCTCCGCCCCGAGTGCCTCATATTTCTTGGGATCACGCAGGAAGTCCACGACTTCCCGCAGTTCCTCGACGGCCTCATCCACACCGGCCACGTCGGCGAATGTGATCTTCTTCTTCCCGTCACTGGCCAGCCTGGCCCGGCTCTTGCCGAAATTGATGGCCTGGTTGTTGCCCCCGCTCTGCATCTGGCGGTTCATCAGCCAGAACAGGAAGACGATCGGAATCGTGAACACCAGTACCAGCAGCAGTGTGTTGGGGCTGAGCAGGGTATCCCAGAAGCTGACCGGCACGATGTCGAACTTCACGTTGTTCTCGCGCATCATCGCGATCAGTTCGTCCGTGAACTCGGTTTCGATCACTGAGGTGAAGGCTTCCTTGTTGTCGTGGCTGCGGATGGCATCACTGCCCTGCTTGAACTTGCCCACGACCCTTCCGGAGTTCTTCTCAATGTTGACCTCCATCACCTCGCCGTTGCTGACACGGTCCACCAGCTCGCTGAAGCCGATGGAGACCATGTTCGCTGACTTGAGGTACTGGAGCATGATCACCACGATGATGATCACACCGAAGGTCAGGATTATCTGTGAGAATCGATTTGTCTGCATAAAGATAGTTAAATGTGCCGAGTTTCCGCTAGGGGGAAAATCTTAACACATCCCGAGATTGTACCCTTGTTGTCCGATGGCTGCCGCCCCGGCCTGAATTCTCGACCGCTATCAAGGACGACAGGAACAGCGGTTTGGTTTTACATTTCATGCCACAACCCATCCAGAGCGGCATGCTGGTTTCTCTACCCACGCCCCGGCGGCTGTATTTCAGCGATATCCAGTGCATGATTTGCATTGTGTGCGGAATTCGCGATTCCGCTTAATGAACCTGAAAGCTGGACCAACGTCCTGTTTCAGACCTGATTCGCGGTCAACAAGGAGATATTCGGATGAAGAGCACCTCAATCAAACTGCTGTTCCTCGCAGGCCTGCTTTCGGTCTGCGCAAGCTGTGGCGCAGCAGTGGCGGCACTGCTGATCCGCGAACTGCTGAACGACGAGGCCCCCAAGCGTACATGGACCGGCACGGTCCGTGACAGTGAGGGGAACGGTATCGGCGGTGTGCTGGTGCAGGTCCGGGCGGAAGTCAGCGGCGACGATGACACCATCAGCTACAGCGACGAAACCGATTTCAACGGCGAATACCGCATCGGTTACCGCTGGAATGAGAAGGTGGACTACTCCATCCGTGTGGTGTTTGAGGACCAGGTCCTGACCGAGCAGCAGATCGGCAAGGTCGAACTCGGCGACCAGAGCACGGACTTCGTGGTCACGCCACCCAGCAGCTGATTAGCGTAATCTCAGCTTTTCGGCACACACTACTGAACTAGGCTAGAATCTAGGCGCGGTCCGGAACACGGGGCAAATACGAGGGTTCCGGACTGGAGGGTTTATGCGGGCAATCAGTCTGATGCTCCTGTCACTGTTCTGCATGGCTGCACTGGCCACCAGCTGTGAAACGGTCGTTGCCGGCCTGCTGGTGCGCGAGCTGCTCAATGATGAAGCTCCCAAGCGCAAATGGACAGGCCGCGTCGTTGACACCAAGGGTGAGGCCGTCGGTGGCGTCGTCGTCCAGGTCCGGGCCGAAGTCAACGGCGACAACGATCTGCTGACATTCAGCGATGAAACCGACAATTCCGGTGAATACGAGATCGGCTACCGCTGGCACAAGGATGTGAATTACTCAATCCGTGTCAACTATGAAGGACAGACGCTGGCGGAGAACTTCGAGGGCAAGATCGAACTCAAGGACCAGGAAACCGACTTCGTGCTGCAGGCTACCCTGACCAGCGAAGTCAGCGGTGTGGTAAGCGACAGCGAGGGCAACCCGCTCGAAGGTGTACTCGTGATCGCCGCTTCCGCCCAGAGTCTCGGTGGAGTGCCCAGCCCCTTCCTGAATGACCTCAGCCAGCCGAAGTACGTGATCACCGGTGATTCCGGCATCTTCCAGATCGAAGGTGCCATCGCCAAGTACGGCATTGTCTGCGCCTTCCATCCTGATCATGGCTTCGCCTATGACTATGATGAGGACCATGATGCAAACGGCAGCATTGCCCTGAGCCTGAAGATGGGCAACAGCGGCAATCATGAGGTTCGGGTGCAGGTCCGTGACGGCAATGATGACCCGATCGTGCTGCAGGTGCTGGACCCCGACCGCCGCTTCCGGCTGAGGCTGTACGAGCCCTGGAACCTCGCCTCAGTGATAGACCAGGTGGTCAGTCAGAATGACATCTTCCCCGGCCTCGTGGGTGATCCGAGCGACCAGCATCCAGAGACGGTGGAAATCACCGTGCAGTCCACGGATGGCGGCGGTTTCGCCGAGACCAGCGAGTTCGTGCGTGGTGCCAATTACTACATGCAGCTGCTGCGCATCGAGAATGACCAGCAGGCCACTGCCCTGATCCAGAGCAGCAATCCGCTGGCGCTGGATGATGACAGCATCGTGATCGTGCGGGTCAACTGACCTGTTCCGGTATTGAGCTTTCCGGGCGGTTCCTGTGGGAGCCGCCCTTTTACTTTTCACGGGATTCTTGATCCACTTCCGGAATTGACTGACAGCAGGGATTTGCCGCACTTTTCGTTTTCTGGGATAATCCAAGCTGCCGGCGGATAGTCAGGGGCTGCTGGACCGTCCCACCCGCCACAAGGGAGAACAACACATGAAGAGAATTCTGATCCTGACCGTGCTCATGCTCCTCGCCGCCTATCCCGCACAGGCCTACAGCCCCAAGGTCGGCGACCGCGCGAATGACATCTCCGGCCGTGATGTCGTGAACGGCGGAGTGGCACACCTCTCAGACCACATGGGCAAGTGGGTCTTCCTGGATTTCTGGGCCGGCTGGTGCGGTCCCTGCATCGGCGAGCTGCCGAACATGCTCACGGAAACCCGCCGCGTGGCCCGCGAGTATGGCAATTTCCAGGTCTTCGGCGTCAGCCTCGATGCCGACAGCACCACCAACCTGCTGCATAAGTACATCAAGCAGCACAGGATCGACTATCCCGTCACCTACGACGGCGGCGGCTGGGATACGGTGCAGAGCAAGGAATGGGACATCCACTCCATTCCCGCGACCTTCCTGATCAATCCCCAGGGCGTGATCGTGGCCACCAACCTGCGTGGTGAGAAGCTCGGCCCGGCCCTGGACTTCTTCCTTGGCAACGATGGCGACTACATGCCGATCGGCCTGTCTAGCACCGCCACTGACAACGGTGACGGCAGCGTGGGCCTGGCGATTGACCTGTTCAGCCCTGACCACAAGCCGCTGAAGTACGAGGTCGACTACTACCACGTCAAGTATGAATATGCCGAGGATGACCCCAACCATGAGCGCCGTCCCGTCAGCAGCGAGTACATCGAGCTGGACGAGGAGAACTCCGAGATCTCCGAGAGTGCGAGCTTCGGCGAGTTCGGTGACCGTTCCTTCAGCCATACCATCCCCGGGGTGGAGGGCACGGCGATGATGGGGTACACGGTCCGCGTGCTGCTCCCCGGCACCGAGGACATGTTCGACGGCGAGGGCCTGTGGGTCTCGGACAGCGGCCGGATCCGCTTCAACGCTGACAAGTAGGCTGTCAACAGCCAAGCATTGACCGGGAGGTAGACATGAGAAAGCAGATCATCCTGGCGGGCCTGATCGCCGCCTGCAGCCTGCCCGCCACGGCGCACGCGCAGTTCGAGGCCAAGCCCGGCAATCGCGCGCCTGAGCTCTATGGGACGGATGCGCTCAGCAATGACTGGGTGGACATGGCGGACTACCGCGGCAAGTGGGTGCTGGCCGAATTCTGGGCCACCTGGTGAGGCCCCTGCATGAGGCAGTTGCCTCAGGTGGTGTCCGGCACCCGTGAACTGATTGACAATGGCCGGCTGAAGATGATCACGGCCAGCTATGACCGGGACAGGCAGGCCCTGCTGGATGTCATCAATGAGCGCGGCATCCGCTATCCCGTGATCTGGCAGAACAATGATCCCAACCGTGGCAACACACCGGACTGGAACATCCGCGGGATCCCGACCACCGTGCTGATCAACCCCCAGGGTGAGATCGTTGCCGACCTGCATGCCGGTGAGGATTTCAAGCAGGTGCTTGAGTACTTCATTGACAACGGTGAAGCGCTCGGCGTGATGGACATGAACGGCAGCGCGGAACTGCAGGAGGACGGAACGGTCAAGGTGGACCTCTCCATGTATTCCAGCCTGCACACTGACATGGATGTCAACGTGGAGGTCTACCGCGTGGTGTTCAAGTGGGATGAGGAGAATGACCCGGAGCACAAGGGCCGTCCGCTTGACCGCGAATACATCTCACTTGCCGACGAGGGCCATGACTACTCATTCACCCAGCAGTTCCGCTGGTTTGCCAACGAGGATCACAGCTTCGTGATCTCGGACTACGGCGAGGCGGATTCCCTGTACGTGATGGCCAGCGTGACCTATCCGGGCAGTGAGGAGCTGAACGAGGGAGAGGGTGTCGGTGTGAGTTTCGGCCGCAACATCGCCCTGCCCTGAACAGACGGATTCTGACGACATGGGGGAGTCCTGCGGGGCTCCCCTCTTCATTTCAGGCGGAGGTATCCTGACCGAGTCCGCGCTGACTCGTATATACTCTCCCCGTGCCGGACTTCATCCCCCGCAATCCCGACTACGAACGCAGTGTGCGCGAATCCTGGACCACCCAGAGCTTCCTGCGCCTGCTTGGTGCGGAGATCACGAAGGTGGCCCCAGGTGCCGTGGAGACCGTCCTGCCCTGGCGAGCTGATCTCTGCCAGCAGCATGGCTACTTCCATGCGGGAGCCATTGCCACGCTGGCGGATGTCACCGGCGGCTACAGCGCCTATTCCATGCTGCCCTCCGGCTGGTCAATGCTCTCCACCGAGTTCAAGATCAATCTGATCAGCCCTGCCATCGGTGAGCGTCTGATCGCCCGGGGCCAGCTGCTGAAGGCGGGACGCACACTGTTCCCGGTCCGCGTGGATGTCATGGCTGTGCAGGATGGCAGCGAAAAGCTCGTGGCAGCGATGCAGATGACATTGATGGGGCTCGAGGACCGCCCCGAACTGGGGGCCGGCTGATGCTCGCGCTTGTGGGGATGTACCTGCTGATCCATCTGATCTCGGTCTATGTCGGCTTCAGCCTGACGAAGATGGACCAGACCCGCTCGCGGCGCTATTTCCCGCTGGCAGCGGGCAGCGCCCTGGCTGCCGGCCTGCTGCATCACGTAATCACGCTCTACGCCGGCATCCCCGACAGGATCCTGGAGGGCCTGCTGATCGGTGCCGGCACCGGCCTCTGCGTCTTCATCATGGGCCTCATCATGTTGCCACGCGTCCGCACGAAGGTGGCAATGGTGGCGGCTGTGGTCTGCTTCGGGGACCTCGCCTTTTCCATGGTGCTGTTGCGCTGAGATTCAGCGATGGGCTATGATCCGTCCATGACCGGACGGCGGACAGGGCCAGTTGACGACAGAATACAGCGACTGCGGGAACTGCTTGTCGAGAATGCGGACCCGCAGCATGCCCGCTTCCATCGCGCTTATCACAAGTCAGACCTGATGTTCCATGGCCTGCGTACCCCAAGGCTTCGCGAGATCCTCCGGGAAGTGTTTCCGGCCCGGAGCCGGATCGGCAATGAGGATATCCAGGCAGTGATCAGGCCGCTCTGGCGCTCCTTCTGCTGGGAGGAAAGCATGCTTGCCATCATGCTGCTGGAGCGCTGCGAACGGGAGCTGGTCCTTGCCGATCTCAGCTGGTTGCTGACAATGACAAGGGAATGTGAGGGCTGGGCACAGCTGGATGGCATCGCCTGCGGGGTGCTGTCCCGCATGCCCCTGCGGCTGCAGGAACATGCTGGACAACGGCAGCAGTTCTACAGGGAAACCGCTGCCTGGCGTGAGGACCCCGTGATGTGGACTCGTCGCGCCAGCATCCTCGTGCACATCCATCCGGCTCGCAATGCCAGGCTGGCTCAGGATTTCTGCTGGGAGACCTTCGAATCCCGCCTGCATGAGAAGGAATTCTTCATCCGCAAGGCTCTGGGCTGGGTGCTGCGTGAAGCATCGAAGCACTACCCCGGGGAAGTACATGCCTTCCTGCAGCGGGTCGGCGACAGGGCCAGCGGCCTGACCCGCCGCGAAGGCGCACGCAACCTGCCGGCACATCTGCGGGTTGACATTCTCGGCAGCTGAACGGATTGTTTCAATCAGGCTAGTGGCAACGGCCTGCCGCAGGATATAGAATCTCCGCTCAGGCCAGACGAGGAGTTGCAGATGACTGAATTCGTGATGAAGGCACCGTTCGAGGTCAGTGCCGATGAACTGTGGGGCACCGTTGGCAACTGGCATCGCGTTGATGCCTTCCTGCCGATGATCACATCCTGCGAGACCACGGGCGGGGAACCTGGTGCCAACCGCCACATCCGGATCGAGGGCGGCCACTGGGTGAAGGAGGAGCTGATGCGCTATGAACCGGAGATCCGCAGCTACACCTACGCGATTCTGGACAGCAGCTTCCCCTTCCGGGACTATGTGGCGACGATGAAGATCCTCGAAGATCCGGAAGGCGGCTGTGAGTTCGAATGGTCCTGCCGCTTCAGGCCGGACGGTGCCAGTGAGGATGAGGTGATCGGCATCATGGAGCATTTCTACAGCACCGGCATGGCCGAACTCGGCAAGCTGCATTCCGGCGCGGAAGCCACGGGCGGCGATGCCACGCAGTAGGCAGCGCTGCGGCTGGTGCGGCGAGGATCCGCTTTACGTCTCATATCACGATGAGGAATGGGGCGTGCCGCTGCATGATGACAATGCCCTGTTTGAATTCCTGCTGCTGGAGGGCTTCCAGGCGGGACTGAGCTGGATCACCATCCTGCGCAAGCGTGATGCCTTCCGCAGGGCCTTCGACGGATTCATCCCCCAGAAGGTGGCTCGTTATACGCCAGCCAGGCTTGAGAAGCTGATGCAGGACAGCGGCATCATCCGCAACCGCCAGAAGATTGAGTCAGCGGTTGCCAATGCCCGGGCCTTCCTGCAGGTCCAGGAGGTGTTCGGCAGCTTCGATGCCTACAACTGGGACTTTGTTGATGGCAGGCCGCTCGTGAACAGCTGGACTGAGATGTCTGAGATCCCGGCCTACACGGAGCTTGCGGAAAAATACTCGAAGGATCTCAAGGCCCGCGGATTCAAGTTCGTCGGGCCGACCGTGGTCTATGCGCACATGCAGGCTACGGGTATGGTCAATGACCACATCACCGGCTGTTTCCGCCACCGTGAACTGAAGAAGCTGCGCTGATCATTCCCTGATTAAATTACGGTTGCCGGCAGCGCGCAGGGGTAACCACCCACAGGCACTTCCCGTCATCTCTGTCAGTGCTCCGGCTGGCACTGGGTAGTCAAGCGAGAGACTTTCCTGGGATTTTCAGATCATCTGGGAGATGATTGTTTACTGACTTGCCAGCGGGGGTAATACAAGCGGTTTCACCAATGAAACCCCAATTCATCAGGAAGTGGGAAACCGCATGTATACGAGTGAGATCAGAGCGCAGCGCCAGGAGGAAATCAACTACGGCGAGCAGTTCATGGCTTGCTGGGACTTCGAAGTGATTCTTGCGGAACTGCGCAGAAATCCGGTTCTCGAGGTGATTGGTAGCAACGAGAAGGTTTTTGCTATAGAATACTTCGCAAGCGCCTAGGGTGAAACCCTGGTTGTACTTGAGTCAACTTACTAAGTAACTTTTTTTGGAGAAGAATCCATGACCATCATCGGACGTAATGACAACAACGGAATCCGCAGCATCCTCGACGCCGTGCCCGTGCGCGAACTCGTGGCAGTCACCGTGGAAGAGCGCGAGGAAGAACTCGCCTGAATCCATCTGGTGCATTGATCCCTCCGGTGCTATGCTGGCAGTGGAGGTAGCCAATGCACAAGAGAATCATGCTGCTGGCAGCGATCCTGCTGCTGTGGACAGCCCCTGCCCTCGCCTTCCAGGCGGATTCAGGCAACCGGGCCCTGCCGCTCTACGGCGTTGACCGTGTGAGCGGAGACTGGGTTGAGCTGTCCGACTATCAGGGCAAATGGGTCCTGCTGGAGAACTGGGCCACCTGGTGAGGTCCCTGCATGGGGCAGTTGCCCTTCCTGCTGGACGAGACCCGTACCCTGCGCAAACGCGATGACTTCGCGGTCTTCACCGTGGCCTTTGACAACCCCGACAGGGAGAAGGATGTTGACAAGGTCATCCGCGAGAAGCGCATCCCGCACGTAGTGGTCTGGGACCACCGCGAGGCCACGGACCTTTCCAACAAGGCCGACTGGAACATCAAGGGTTTCCCGACCACGATGCTCATCAATCCCGACGGCATCATCCAGGCCAGCATCGACATCGACGAGCACCTGGAGGAGAACCTGCTCTACTTCCTCAACCAGGACACTGCTCCCCCGCCCATCGGTCTCAGCATCAGCAAGCAGACCGATGAGGATGGAAATGCCATCGTTCAGGAGGACGGGACGGTGCTGCTGACGGTTGACCTCTACAGCCCCGATCACTCCGACCTGGAAGTACTGGTGGACGTGATGGGTGGCAAGGTCAGCTATGACGAGGAGAATGACCCGGAACATGAGAATCCCAACTACGAGTCATTCAACTACCGTGACGAGGGCCGTGCCCCGGATTTCACCGCCAGCTTCGGCCAGTTCGGCAGCTACAGCCGGACCGTGCCGCTTGCAGTTGAGGATGGAATGAGTTATCTGTTCGTGGTCGTCAGCGTGAAGCTGCCGGGCACTGAGGAACTCAACGGCGGCGAGGGACTGACGACTTCAAGCTTCGACTTCGTCAGTTTCAACTGAGACTGACCACACACTGCGAAACAGGATGAATCATACGGGGGAAGCCAGTGGCTTCCCCCATTTTCATCCTGGTCCAGTGCATTCCGAAAACTGCGGAAATCCGCGATTGCGCAGTCCGCAGCGGCGGTTATAATATGCCCTCACGTCGGGCGGTAGCGCAGTCCGGTTAGCGCACTAGTCTGGGGGACTAGGGGTCGCGAGTTCGAATCTCGCCCGCCCGATATTCACTTTCCTGCCGCGTTATCAGTAGCGTGTGCCAGCCGTCTGCTCAGGCAGTCCGGCGGTGATGCCCTGCAGCTGCTCAGCACTGAAGCTGATTTCGCCGGCTGCGATGTTCTCCTGCAGCCTGCTCAGCTTGCGCGTTCCCGGAATCACCGCCAGATTCGGCGACTGGTTGAGCACCCAGGCGAGCGCCACCTGCGGACTGCTCACACCGTGCTCCTGCGCCACCTGTGCAATCACCTCAAGGAAACTGCGATTCCGCTCAAGTGCCTCGTCGCTGAAGCGCGGGTTGTGCAGGCGGAAGTCACTGGGGTCCAGTGCGTCCTTGTCCTTGATGGCCCCCGTCAGGAAGCCCCGGCCCAGCGGACTGTAGGCCACGAAGGTAGTGCCCAGCTCGCCGGCGGTTTCCAGCATGCCGTCCAGCGGCTCCCGGCTCCACATGGAGAATTCGTTCTGCACGGCACTGATCGGATGGATCGCAAATGCCTCGCGCAGTTCCTGCGGGCTGACCTCGGAAATGCCGATCCAGCGCACCTTGCCCTGCTCCACCAGTTCCTTCATGGCCCCGATGCTTTCGCTGAGCGGTACTGCGGGATCACGGCGGTGCATGTAGTACAGGTCCAGGTTGTCGCGTCCCAGGCGCTTCAGGCTGGCCTCACAGGCGCTGTGGATGTACTCAGGCCTGTTGTTGATGCCGGTGAAGGCGCCATCAGGACCCCGCTCCACGGCGAACTTGGTTGCCAGCACTAGTTCGTTCCAACGGCCGGCAAAGGCCCGGCCGAGCAGTTCCTCATTGTGGCCGCTGCCGTACATGTCCGCCGTGTCGAAGAAATTCACGCCAAGGTCCAGTGCTCCCTGCAGCACCTTGATTGACTCAGCTTCGTCACTCGGCCCGTAGAATTCCGACATCCCCATGCAGCCCAGGCCGACCCGGCTGATTTCCGCATTACTGTGTCCGAGCCGGATCCGGCGCGCACGGGCTGCTGCTCCACTGTTTGCTTCCATGTTCCTTCCTCCCGCAGATAATGTTATTGGTACCTGTCGAGACTGCATTTCGACCTTAAATCGGCGGGATCTGCAGGCTGGCGCTTCTGTAACCTGCGCAGACAGCGGGCGTCCACAGTTGGAGCCTGAAGGATTTTCATGCAGATCCGGCTGAAAACTGCATCCCTGGGATAATCTAACCGGCTCTTGATCCATTCCTGCCCCAGCTGCGGCAAGATCAGAGAAGAGCTATGAGCATGAAAACAGAACAGACGGCACCTTCCGCGGAAGTCCTTGCAGCCTTCGGGCTGCAGGGCGTCACTCCACGCCTGCTGGCTGACGGCCAGGGGCGCAGCTGGAGTGCGACCAGCGCCATCCTGCGACCTGTGGAAGATTCAGCTGAGGCGGAATACACGGCGGAACTCTATGCCGGACTCAACGAGAACGGCTTCCGCATTCCGCGACCGCTGGCGAGCGCTGATGGTACTTTCATCTTCCAGGGCTGGACAGCCTGGCGTTTCCTGCCGGGACGCCATGACTGCCAGGGAGACTGGCAGTCCATGCTGGATGTCTGCCGGGCTTTCCACATGGCACTCGAAGGCCTCGATCCCCCGGCCTTCCTCGCCACACCGCGCCATCACTGGGCTCAGGCGGATCGCATCGCCTGGCAGGAGGAGCGCTGTGGCGAGCGCTGGAATTTGCGGGATGTGATCGAGCAGCATCTGGAACTCTGTGATCCAGCGGACAGACGCCTGCCGAAACAGCTGATTCATGGCGACATGGCTGGCAACCTGCTGTTTGAAGAAGGACTGGATCCAGGTGTGATCGACTTCTCGCCATACTGGCGGCCAGCTGCCTATGCGATGGCGATCTGCGTTGCTGATGCCATTGCCTGGTATGGCGCTGACAGATCCATGCTGGATCGTGCCTACGCTCTTGGCGTTTCAGATTCCCTGCTGCGCCGGGCCTGTGTCTTCCGGCTGGCAGCCGTCAGTGCTTCTCCACTGCGCGGCGCCGCCGACCAGCAGTTTGAGCTGTCTGCGTTCTCCAATGTCATAGCCCTGCTCGGCCGCCCGCATCCTCTGGATTGATTTCCCGGGAACTGCAACAAGCAGGCCGCAAGGCGGGTAGTACTGCAGATCCAGATTATTGCGGAGGAAGTGATGCCGGTCAGACATGCAACAGCGGAATGGAATGGTGATCTCAAGGGTGGCAAGGGCCATGTGTCCGTGGAAAGCGGAGCATTCTCCGGACCCTACAACTTCGTCTCCAGATTCGAGAGTGGGGAGACCACCAATCCCGAGGAGCTGATCGCCGCAGCGCACGCCGGCTGTTACAGCATGGCCCTGAGCGCTGACCTGAGCGGTGCCGGCTACACGGTTAACTCCGTCAAGACGCGTGCCAATGTGCACCTGAACTTCGTGGACGGCAAGCCCACGCTGGACCTGATCGAGCTGCACTGCGAAGCCGACATCGAGGGTATCGATGCCGAGAAATTCGCCGAGTTCGCGGAAGGCACCAAGGGTGGCTGCCCGATCAGCCGCGCCCTGGCCAGCGTGCCGATGAAGCTTGAAGCCAGGCTGGTCAGCAGCGCGAGCTAGGCCTTACGAGCCCAGCCGAAGCTGCCGGTTTGTGAGGCAGTCATAGCCAATACGTGGCATTGTGACTACGCGAAGATCAACTTTGGAATTGATCCAGCTTGGCGCAATCAGATCCGGCAGGAGTTTGAGCGGCAAGATGCTGGTCCAGTCCGGAATTCGAGTCTGTGCCTGATCAGAATTCCGCCAGCAACCGCCTGAGTTCGCGCATTGCCTCCGTGTGAACTGAATCCCGTTCCATGCGGTTCACCAGCTTCTGCGTGCGTTCACCACGTCCGGAAAGCAGGCAGAAGCGCCCCAGTGCAAGGAAGCTCTCCGGCTGATCAGGGTAAGCACTGAGTGTGGCCTCCAGGTAACGCTGGAACACATCAAACATTGCATCCGCAATGGCCTGCCTGTCGCTTTCCCCGTGGACGGCCGTACCGATCTCTTCCTGAATCCCGGGATACTTCGCCATGCATTGAGCGAGAATTTCGTTGGCAATCTCATCGTGGTCGGTGTTGCGGCTCACGCCGGTGAATGTGAGCAGCACCAGCGGGTTGTCAGGATAGCGCGAATGCAGCTCCTGCCAGGCGAGGAAGTCCTCCTCTGACTTCCCACCATTCCTTGCCATCAGCTGGAAGGTCTCCACAAATGCGAGTGCTTCCTCCGCCCCCAGCAGGTAGTCGAGATCCTCCGGCCGGTTGTCCTTGCCCAGAAAGACAACCCCACTGTCCTTCTGGACCAGCAAGGTGACAGGCACGAGCAGTTCATGGTCAAGCTTGTCCCTGGCATCAGCCATCTGCTGCTTGAGGTATGCATGCGCAGCATCCTCACCTTCCGAAACCAGCAATCCATGATAATGTTTGCAGAGTTCACTGGCAACGCTGTGCTGCCAGTCCTCCAGTCCTGAGAAATCCTCCAGCATCCGCGCAAGCTGGCCCGCTGCAATTGCATTGTAGAGGTACATCATATGAGTTTCAGCGTTGCCAGGATCAAGTGCCATGGCCTGCTGTGCAATTGCCACGCCTTCATCCGCCCGATCCTGCCTGTAAAGGTATGCAGCAAGGGAATTCATCGCATCCACGTCCTGCGGATCGATTTCCAGCGCCTTTCTCGCGTACTCCTCGCCCAGTGCGTATTCGTCCAGAGCACCATACAGCAGGTAGGCACTGGTGATCGGCATCTGCTCATCTGGATACTTCTGCAGGAAGTACTCAAGCTGGCTGACAAGATCCTGCGCGGGCTGTTCCCCGACATCCAGCAGCAGCTTGAGCATGCCGATCATGTCCGCAATCTGTTCGTACCCTCCATCAAGCGTATCCAGGGCTGATTCCAGGGCACGGCGGGCAGAACCGTTGTTGCCAGTGTCATCAAGGATGGCGGCCCATCCGAAGGCCAGCAGCGGATTCCCGGGGTACCTGCTTCGGGCGGCCTGAATATCCCGCCTGACATCACTTGCCGAAATGTAGCCCATTGCCATGTCAAACGGATACCTGACCTCCGTTGTGAATTCCCAGTCCCAGCGCCACATCTGCTCAAGTTCCGGAAGGTCAGCGGGCTCAACCAGGGCAAGCAACTCAGCATATCGTGCCACATACTGTGCGTTGTCAGGATCGGACTGAGTGGCAAAATAGGCTTCGCGGACCGCATCCTCCTGGAAGTCGAGTGCCAGATAAGCCTCAGCCGCCACCATGCAGCCCCGCGCATCCATCTGGTGGAGATACTCATAGGAATCCTCAAGTTTGGCAAGCGCATCCTCGTGGCGGCCAAGCTTCTGCAATACTCCAGCCAGGGCGAGAGCCACAGGGTAGTAGTATGCGTCATCCTCAGCATACTCATAGCGCTCTGCCGCTGCCTCCAGATCACCCACCGCCTCAAATGCCCGACCAACTTCGTACCAGTACTCCGGTTTGTACTCATCCCAGAGCATGTTCTCCCAGCTGAAGTCATCCGGAGGCGGCTGGTACTCCGCCAGGACCTGGTCATGCATGCCAAGTTCATTTTGCATGCGGGCAACGTTCACAGGCCAGCCACCTTCACTGAGTTCATTCGCAAGACGGAACTGAACAAGCGCTTTCTGCAGCTCTCCCCGGTCCTCGTGGCTGAATCCCAGCATTAAATGGACAGATGTATCTTCCGGCATTATCCCAACCAGATCCAGGAGCAGGTCATGGGCCTGCAGGTCTTCCCCGGTACTCCAGTGCACCTGCACCAGCTGCTCCAGGATCAACGGATCATCCGGGAACATGTCCAGACCTGCATGGCAGATTTCCCGAGCGGATTCCGGGTTGCCGGTTCGCAAGGCCTCAACAGCCATCTGGGCGAAGTTGGCAGGTTCCGCACCGATTCTGAGCACCGCCAGGCGGCCGGTGCGCCAGTCCGCATCCGCTTCCTTTTCCGGGAAATACATCGTCTCCAGTAACCAGGGCACCAGGCTGTCCGGAACTGCCTGGCGGGCGGAGTCCATCAAGGCTGACAGCTGCGGCAGACTCTCATCAGCGTCTATCTCCTTGATTAACGAGAGGTCATATGAAGTATCCCTGTAGGAAGAGACAAATGGTGTCCGAAGACTTTCCAGGTCTCCCAGTTCCAGCAGCAGGTAGCAGACCCCAATGTCGTCATTGGCAGTCTGTTGCCTCCGGTGAAAAGCATCTATCGCTTCTTCCCAGCGACCCAGTCCATACAATGCCATGGCCCGGAAGTATTGCAGCTCCTTGTCATCAGGGAATTCCTGCTGGAGCCGGTCAAGCAGTTCGAGGCTCGTCTCGTATTCTTCATTCCAGTAGAGATCAAACAGCTCATCACGAAGCTGGAACGACTCAGGCGAGATCTCCTCAGCCTGCGCCAGGCTGGACTGATGGTTGACAATGGTGCACAGCAGCGCGGCAAGCAAGGGAAACACGACATTCCTGAATACAACGTACATGGGCTTATTGTATCCGAGTGGCAATTAATGATTAGCAGTGCAGTTCGGTCGGTTAAAGGAAAGCCCTGGCCGCGTTGACCCTATCGCCGGGTCACCTACTCCCCCAGGATCCGCGCCAGCTGCTCCTTCTCCGTCAGTGGCCTCGCTGGTTCCGGACGGCTGTCGCGCAGCTCCACCAGGCGCTGCAGCAGGCCGGCAATCCCCTCCCCGGTCGCCGCACTGATGAACAATGCATCCGGGTAGGTGCTGCGCAGCAGTTCCAGCTCCTCGCTGTCAGCCCTGTCAATCTTGTTGAAGACCAAAAGCTCGGGCATGCTGTCCAGACCGATCTGTCCCACGATCTGCTGCACGGCCTCGATCTGGTCATGCACGCGCAGGTGCGAGGCATCCGCCAGATGCAGCAGCAGATGGCTGCCGGCCATTTCATCAAGCGTGGCCCGGAAGGCGTTGACAAGTTCAGAGGGCAGGTCCGCGATGAAGCCCACCGTGTCCGTCAGCAGCAGCCGGCTGCCATCCGGCAGGTGCATGGCCCGCGCCGTCGGGTCGAGCGTGGCGAAGTAGCGGTCCTCACTGAGCACGCCGCCGCGCGTCAGCCGGTTGAGCAGCGTACTCTTGCCGACATTGGTGTAGCCCACGATGCTCGCGGTGAACACGCCGGAGCGCACCCGCTGCTGGCGGCGCAGTTCACGCTGGCCACGCAGCTTGTCGAGCTTGCCCTCGATCAGGGTGATGCGCTTGCGGTGCTGGCTCTTCACGCGACGGGTGAGCTGTTCACCGGGGCCGATCGTCGAGGTGCCGCCGGCGCTGCCACCGCCGATGCTGTCGAGTTTCTCGTAGCTGCGCATCACACGCGGCAGCTCGTACTGCAGCTGGGCCAGCTCGACCTGCAGCTTGCCGTCAGCCGTGACGGCGTTGTCCTCGAAGATCGCGAAGATCAGGTCATAGCGGTTGAGCACCACCAGCTTGCTGTCAACTTCCCAGTTGCGCTGATGCACGGCTGTGATCGGCGCGGAAATGGCAATCAGGTCAACTTCGCAGGACTTCGCCCGCTCAACGACTATTTCCATCTGGCCGCTGCCCACGTAATAGCGGCTCTGGCGCTCGCGCAGGTTGATCTCCATGGTGTCGGTGATCTCCAGCCCGGCGGCCATCGCGAGTTCCGTGAAGTCCCCGGTCTCGCTCAGCTGGATCTGTTCCCGGTCATAGCGGCGCGCCAGTTCATCCACGAGTCCGGAGCTGTCAATCTGGCCGGGCTCCGCGGGCCGGCGGGCGGGTCGTTCATGGACCACGACGAGCAGGGCCTTCAGTCCGCCCAGCTTCGTCTTGCGTACTTCAGTCAATTGCTTCTCACACTCCAGTCAGGTTCGCGAGGATCTCACCGCTCGTGAGATCCACCAGCACCAGGTCACTGCCGGCACTGCCCTGCTCCATTGTAACAAGGCAGCGGTTGTTGGCACTGACCGGATCCACGACAGGATCACTGAGGTCAGTCTCAAGATAGGTCAGCTGCGTCTGCAGATCGCCCGCAGCATCTGCGCTCCAGAGGTTCTCATGCCCGTCGAAGTCGCTGATGAACACGATGAACGAGGCATCGGGGCTCCAGGCCGGACTGTGCTCGTCAGAACTGAGCTGCTGGGTCAGGTTGATGTTGATCGTCTCACCGCTGATCACGCTGATGGTCTTGCGCCAGATGTCGCCATTCCCGCTGCGTCCGCTCTGGAACAGCAGCTGCCCGTCGATAAGCGGATGGTAGCGCGGCTGCGACTGGCCGCTGCCGAACAGTTCGTCGAGTTCGGTCTCCAGCAGGTTGTCAGGACTGACGCGCCACAGCCCCGTGACGGACTGCCGTGTGCTCGTGAACACGATGTCATTGCTGAGCGTGCGTGAGAAGTATGGCTCAATGCTGCTGTAGCCGCTGCTTGTAAGCTGCACCGGCTCGGCTCCGAGATCATCCATCGCCAGCAGCCAGATCTGCTGGTTGCCGTCAGCATCCCGCTTCTGGAATGCCAGCAGGCTGCCGTCGGAACTCAGCGTGGGATGCCGTTCATCGCCGGATAGTGCAGTGAGCTGCGTCAGTTCGCTGCCATCCGGACGGATGCTGAAAATGTCGTAGCCACCGTTGATGTTGCTGGAGAAGACGATGCTGTCCGTTGTCAGATTCCAGTCGGCTTCGCGGTCCCTGGAACTGGCGGGCTGGCTGCCGGTGCGGAACTGCAGCATGCTGGGCAGGTTTGCCTGATTGCCGCTGGCATCCCTGACTCCGGCAAGCTCCAGCGTATAGTCAGTGTTGACCTGCCAGCCCCCTGTGGGGGAAACAAGCACGCTGCTGCCACTGACACGCAGGGTTACCGGGGTGGCCGGCTGCACGTCGATTGTCAAACTGGAAGTATCCGTGTCCAGTTCCTCGTTGTATTCCAGGCTGACCGCCAGGTTCGGAGCATAGCCTGTAGCCCCTGCGGCTGGCCGTGAATCAACCAGGCGCGGCGGATACTGGTCAGATGAGTCCGTGGCAAAGCGCAGGCGCAGGGGCTGGCTCATGTCCTGTCCACCACTGCTGATCTGACCGCTGTACTCAATCAGCATCGTCTGTCCCGGCGGGAGCTGGCGCTCCGGCAGGATCCGCAGCGTTGACCCGTTCAGCTGTAGCTGCAGTTCACCGACGGAAGGCGTGATTTCAAAGTCATCGGCGGAGACGCTCGCCGCATCAGGTGCCTGACTGAACTCCAGTTCAATCGCCCCATCCAGCGGGAAGCCGTTGTCATTCAGGGCCGGGCTGGTGCCTTGCACCCTGAACCCGCCACTGGCCGGCAGCTCAAAGCTGAATTCACCACTTGTGGCTCCCAGCTGCAGGCGCTGGCTGTCGTAGTTTCCGTTGGCATCCGCCACACTGACGACGTAGCTCCCCGCCGGGAGATTGCCATAACTGAATCGCCCCTGTGCATCAGTGCTGGTGTCATTCAGACTGAGGAGCACACGCGCCCCTGAAATCGGAGAACCGGCACCATCCAGCACGCGGCCGCTCAGTGTGTAGCGAACACTTGGGCCGGGTCCTGGCGTGGTCCCACCGCCACCACCTCCGCCGCAGGCGCTCAGCAGCAGGAGTGTTGCCAGACCAAGTGAACCGATAAATCTGCTCACTGGCTGACCTCCAGCACATAGACCAGCTGGCTGTCCCGCAGCCAGACGATGAAGCGGCCATTGCTGTAGCGGCAGGCCAGCCGGTGTTCACCCTCCGGCAGCCTGAGCTCCACACGCCGGGAGGCATAGTCATTGCCACGGGGCTCCAGGAAGTACAGCTCTCCGCCGTTGCCATAGGTGGCCAGCATCACATTGCCATTTTCGTCAACTGCGAAGTCCTGCACACCCGGCACACTGTCAACGCCTGCCGGCCTGCTGAGAATCAGGCGGTGGAAGTCCGTTTCCTGGCCCCGCCGGTAGAGCACCGCCCCCTGATGGTAGTCCAGCACGAACATCGAGCCGTCCTCCAGATTGGCGGTGCGGGCATAGACCGCATCCGGCCAGGGCAGCAGCTTCTGCAGGTAGACCTGGTCACGCATGCTGCCCTCGCGGTCGAAGGCCGTGATCGTGCCCCGGTCCGGCAGCAGCACCCACAGCAGGCCGTCCTTGCCGACATCGATGTCACCGACCCTGCTCAGGGCCAGCACACTGCCGTCGGCATATTCATAGGCGAGGTTGATGCTGCGCGTGAAGTTGCCATCCGGGGCAATCTGGAAGACCCGGTGAGCGGCCTCGTCAAACACCCAGATGCTCTTGTCCGGACCTTCAGTACAGGCCGTCGGCTGGAACTGCAGTTCCGCCCCACCCTCACGGATGATGTGCTGCATCAGCCGGCCTTCCATCGAGTAGTCGGCAATCCGGCCATCCGCCGGATACAGCAGAGCGATGTGATCGCGGCCGAGGATCGCGGCATCGGCAATCTGACCCGCCTCGGGCACGAAACGTGCGACGATGCGCGCTTCAGCCGCAGATGCGGATTCGCACAACATCAGGGCCAGCAGGCAGTAGATCAGGAAGCGCATGCTCATCCTAGATTAACTGACGGAAGAGCCGGTCGCTGCGATCCAGTAATTCCCGCATTTCCTGCAGTTTGTCCTCCAGATGCGTCCGCACATGCGCCCGTTCCTCCCAGAGATCGCGGAAAGTGCTGAATGTATCCTCGCGGTGCTGGGTGGCGGGGAAGCACCAGGGAAAGCCCAGCTCAGTACCGATCCGGTTGATCTTGGGGTCAATCGCGATCCCGAGACAGGGCACGAGCGCTCCGGCGGCCGCGATCAGGGCATGCAGGCGGCTGGTGATCACGAGCTGGGCAGAGCGTGTCAGGGACCAGAAATCCGGTTCCGGCGCATCCAGGCCCGGTGCGATCCGGGCTTCGCCGACGCATTCCCGCTCGATCTCCTGCGCGAATTCCATATCCTCCGGCGCATAGGGCAGCAGCAGACAGTCGAGGCCCGTCTGTTCCCGTACATGGCGGATCAGCAGGGCTGCGGCCTGGGCCTCGGTATTGAGGTCATCCGGAGCAGGCAGATCACCGCTGCGTCTGGGAACGTATGCGAAGTACGCAGCAGGCAGGAGACTTCCGTCAAATCCAGGCTGGGGCGGCTGCTGGCGCAAGAGGATCGGGTCACAGGATCGCAGGACCTGGCAGTTGCCTGTGCTTATGCGTTTCTGCATGGCCCATTCATGGCTCTGCTCATCCCTGAGGCTCAGCATATCCGCCTGGCGCAGGATGAGCGGTGCCAGCACATTTCCCAGCCACGAGCTGATCGGGCCGATGCCCTGATTGAGAAGCATCACCCTGCAGGTGGACTGGGTGAAGCGGCGGATGAACCACAGGTAGTACAGCAGACTGCGCAGGCTTGTGCTGTCCTGCAGTACACTGCCGCCGGGCAGTACCAGGGCCTGATAGTCACGGGGATCAAGTTTCAGGGCGGCCTGCTGTGGGATACGTTCACTGATCAGTTCAAGCAAGGCCCGTGATCCGGGTATGCCACGCAGCAGTACGTCATCACGCACCACCACGTCAATATTGAATGTCTGAGCCCGCATATCCCGGCCATGGCGTTCCAGCCAGTCCGCCAGCAGGGCCTCATCACCGAAGTTGCCCGCCCCGAAGTAGCCCAGCAGCAGTATCCTTGCCACGCCTGGATTGTAGCTCAGTCCGGCGGCTGGGCTACAATCAGCCCATGAACAGACTGACAGCCGTGTCGCTCGGTACCTGCCTGCTGCTGGCGGGATGCCCTGCGGACAGGCAGCAGGACAATCCTCAGCCGGAGTCCGGCAGCTATGCGGAATACTCGCAGCTGCTGAGTGATCTCGGACGTTTCGAGCCAGAGCTCAGGCGCCTGCAGGAACACTTCGCCGGGGAAGGCAGCCCTGCCGCAGTCAGCAGTGGCACAGCCCAGAATGACTACAAGCTCGGTCAGCGCATCCGTGATGACGGCATTGCCATTGTCGTCCGCAATCAGGCCAGCGCGGAGGAGTTCGTACTCTGGGTCTGGCAGGACAGTGCGGAAAAGCAGGCAGCACCCGTGCTGGTCAACCAGCAGGAAAGCGGCAGCGGCGGGATGAGCCTGCAGTACCAGCTTGACAACGACATCTTCCTTTCGCTCAGTCTGCGCTGGGTCCAGGACCGCTATCTCGAGGTGAAGCGCAATTATGAAGCCGGCGGACTGGACGTGGAGTATCCGCTGGGAAGCGACTACACGGCCTGGACCCTGGACTGTCCACCGCTGCCCTACCGGCTTGCTCCGTCGGCAAGCGGGCCCTTCGGTGTACTGGAGCAGCCGCAGGCTGATGGCGGCTGGCATGGCGCGGACTACCCTGCGGAGCTGATGTTGCCTGCGCTGGCAGCCTATGACCAGAGCCGGGGCCTGCTGCTCGGGATCTCCGACGAACACCCGCGCCGACTCGACCGCGAATACCATTGCGACTGGCGGCTTGCAAACGGAACTGACAACGCGGATGGCAACCGCCAGCTGCGAATCGACTACGGCATCTACAACAGCACGCTCGACGCCTTCACGCCCCCGATCCTGATCAGCGGCCTGCCGCAGCGCGACAGTGTGGTGCTGGAACCCTTCAGTCTGCAGGCAGGACGGATGGAGGATGCCTTCCTCTGCAAGGCCGCCGAGCAGGTGGCTGACCGCCTGAGTGACTACGTGGCGGCCTTCCATGCCCGCTACCAGCCTGCGCTCGCACCGGAATGGCACAGTCTGCTCGATGCACCAGGGATCTCGCCTGAAATGCAGGGCGAGGCACTCGGACAGCTAAAGGAAGTGCTGCAGCTTCGCACCGGACTCTGGGACACGCGCGGGATCATCACGGACAGCCGCAAGGGCCACAGCCTGCCGGATGGAGCGGGAGGCAGTGCCCTGCCAGCGGACTGCCTGGCGATGTGTGCGGAATATGGGATCAGCGAGTGGCAACGGGTTTCGCCCTTCAGCCTGCCCGCAGCCAGCAGTCTCTTCAGTGATGATCCACAGCTTGCTGCGTTGCCAACGGATGGTGCCAATGCCGGCCGCATACCTCTCAGCCTGCGCCGCCCGGCCACGGCGGATCTACTGCTCAGTGGCTTTGCCGATGCCACAGGCCTGAGCCTGCTGCTAGATCCCGACCCCGGCATGCAGGGCGGCCAGGATCCGGCAAGCATGCCGCTCGGCTGCAGCCAGGCGGCCGCCGCCAGCCTGATCCTGCTCAAGCTCTGTGAGGACAATGCGGAGCGCGATGAGCCACTCGAACTGGCAATCCAGGGACTGCCGAGCCTGGCTGTTCCGCCCTGCAGCGGGCTGTACGTGCTGCCGCACAGCAACGAGGGTCCCCTGCTGCGTGACCGGATGCTCGGGATGCTGGTGCAGCGCATCTTCGGAGTTTCAGCCTATGCCGGCAGCGGAATCACCAGCACTGCAGGTCTGGGACTCGCTGTCAGTGATGCCACGGGCGGAATCATCTGTGATTACGGCATGACCGCTGGCAACGCCGGAGAGCTGCTGCAGCTCAGTGACAAGCTGCAGCGCGAAGCCGGACCGGTTGACGACTACGTGCTGCTCTACTGCGAACCGCGCTACGGCAGCTATACGCTCACCGGCGAGGCACCGGCTGCGCCGCAGTCAGCGCTGATCGGCATGCCCGCGGCCTGGAGCGGACGCAGCCTGCTGTGGGTCAGCTGCTTCGGCAGCGGTGTGGATGCGCTTGTCGACAGCGGGATGCAGATGCTCAACCTGCAGCTTGACAACGGGGCCAGCGTGCTGCAGCCGATGCCCTTCGGCGTCTACCAGCTGCGCAACAGTGACCCGGCGGCTATCTCGGCAGGAGAGGTGCTGCTGCTGGAACGCGACCTTGCAACTCCCGGCATGGGCGACCAGGGCTAGTAACCGCGCTTTTCCCTGCGCCGCAGCTGTCTGGCGACCTCCGCCGCGATGCTGCCCGGGGTATCCCCGAGCCAGCCTGCGAAGGGTTCCAGCATGGATGGCGTGGCAGGCAGGGCGGCATTGCTGCGCGGGCTGCCCCAGCCCTCGAACAGGCGAGGCAGCTGCGGCTGGAGTGGGGCCGGTGTTCCGGGGGCAGCCGCACTGGCATCCGGCACGGCACGGCCTTCAGCCGATGCAGCGGTGCCCGTTTCCTCAGTGGGTGTTTCCCCACCGGAGTCCTGCCAGCCTTCCAGTGGATTCACGGGACTGGCCGTCTCCGGCATGTCATCCAGCCAGCCCTCCAGTGGATTGATCGGCGCTTGCGGTGGAGACGCCGGCTCATCCAGCCAGCCATCAAGCGGGTTGCGCGGCGCAGCGCGGCCTCCGCGCGGCTCGTAGGGCAGATCCGCCCAGTCCTCATCGGGGGCCTCGATCATCCTGCCGTCCGGCATGATCCGCATCCGCACCTCGCCTTCCGGGAGGCTCTGCCTGGGAGCCGATGGCATTTCCGGGAGCTGCAGGCTTTGCGCGGCCCCCGGCTGCTCCAGCCGCTCCGGCATGTGTGAAGGATGCAGGCCGCTGTCCGGCTGTTCCACCAGATCCGCCACTCCTTCATTCAGCTGACCCAGCAGGGCACTGTCCGCCACCGGCCAGTACCACTCCGTTTCATACGGGGCATAGGCCGGCACGCACATCTCCGGTTCGCAGTAGGCGAACTGCTCAAGCACCAGGCAGGCGATGTTGTGTGTCAGCGCGATGGCGTACGGATAGTCCCGTGCCGCGAACTCCACCGTCAGCAGGTAATGCGCACCATCCACGATGCGCAGCACCCGCAGCTCGCCGCGCAGGCTGCTGTACATGGCATGATCCTCCCTGCGTGGATGCATGAGCGGGCTGGGCAGCTCCGCGACGTAGCCGAGGTACTCCCGCCCGCAGTTCTCCTTGTCACGCGGGTCGGTCAGGCCCAGCGGGGAGCGCAGTTCCGTGACGCTGTAGCCGTTGTCAGTGCGCAGCTCGCTGGCAATCTGCGCCGCGCGGGCCATGTGCTGGAAGCTGTCGTCAAAGCTCAGGCGCAGCGGGTTGGCATCCCCCTTGACGAGGCTCATGCGCAGGCTGGCGACGGCCTGGAAAGCGCCCAGCGGCGGGTCATGCGAAATCAGCTGGATGCTGCTCAGTCCATGCCCGGGATAGGGCAGGCCCTTGTACCAGCTGCCCTGGTTGTAGATGTAGGGCTCGTCCTCGACCGGCATCAGGAGCATTCCCGGAGGGGCGATGCTGCTCCATTCGAGGCCACTGAGCACCGGTGACTGCTGGGGCCAGCGCATGGTCGAGGCCGGCAGCTCATGTGGATCCGGCAGGCTGCGCCGCTCCTCAACGCGCGCATGCGCGAGACCGGGGAGCCACAGGCAGGTCAGTAGCAGCAGGCAGGCAGCAGTCCGCATGCCGGATACATCGGCAATTCACGGCATCTGCTTGAGGGATCCCACCCGCGCCGCCAAACAAAAAGGCTCCGAGTGACCTCGGAGCCCTACCAAGTTAGGGGGGGATGGTAGCGCTGTGTCATGGGCGCACACAACGCAGTTAAGTCATACCCGATCAGGGCAGGCTCTACAAGGGATCAGTCCTGAATTTCCCTGATTTCGGCCCGATTTGCCGGCTTAGGGTGAGTTGTCAGTCAGCCGCATTCCGGAATTCGCGCAGCACGCGTCTGACAATCCGGCGCAGACGGCGGGCCCGGTTGTCAGCGAAATGCGCTGTGGAAGTGTCCGTCTCATTGAGGTAATGCAGGTCCGTTCGCGATCCGGGATTCAGTTCAAGCTTGAGACTGGCCTGCGCCTGACCGGCTGCGGCCGGGATCCAGGCACTGCCCTGGTTGCCGAAGCGCAGTGGCAATTCCAGCATGGTGCTTCCCAGCCAGTCCTGCCCCTCCAAGTGCCCTGCTAGCACCCCGGCGTCTGACAGAAATTCTTCCAGGGGCTTTTGCCTGGAATCCTGCAAGTCAACCAGTTCGGCATTGCGGCCGAACAGTCCAAGCACCAGCTCCAGCTGTGCCTCAGATTCAGGATGCATCACGGATCAGCTCCATTGCATCAGATCTTAACCCGGAAATCTGGACCGCCGGTCACAATCCCCCAGGCAACTCCTTCGCTTCCGATCACGGTATCCGGGGAAATGCAGTTATCACGTGCCAAGTGTCCCTCTGCACCTTATACCAACCTGAAGTACAATCTCCGGGTCGGGGGATGCGCTGTTTCACGCACCGGCCGGCGATGGTAGTTACAACACAGCCCGGTACAGACGGGAGGACATGATGAAAATCAGAGTTACTGGTGCTCTGGCACTGTTACTGCTTTGCCTGGGACTGCAGTCCTGTGGCGGAGGCGGAGGAGGCGGCGGACAATTCGCGTTCACCGGCGATCCCGAACGTTTCACGCTCAATGTGCTGGAGGAAAGCGCGCTGGGCGAAGCACTCGAGGGGGATTTCAGCCTGCGCCGCCACGACGAAGGCGAACAGGTCGTGCTGGAACTGGAAGCCCGCGATGCCCTGGACCTGCGGGCCGTGTACTACGAAGTTGAATTCAACCCCAACCTCTACACGCCAATCAGTGCTGAGCGCAGCACGCTTTTGGGCAGTGCCGGAGTAATTGAACTGGCGATCCTCGACCAGCCTGGCCTGCTGACGCATGGCCAGCTGCTGATCCACCCCATGCAGCATCCCGGCTTCAGCGGCGATGGTGTGCTGGCTACGCTGCGCTTCGAGCGCAGGCCGATGGAGCCCGGACGCGGAGTCAGCGAACCGCCCTCCGACTCCGGCAGCCAGAGCACGCCCCAGTTCAACAATCTCAATGGTGAACTGAGCTGGTTCTATCGCAATACCGGAGACTATGACCAGAACGGCATCGTCACGATCTCCGACCTCACTCCGATGGGTGTCAACTTCGGGGACTCCCAGACAGGTGGCTTTGATGACAGCACGGCGCAGAGCGTCGTGGACGGCGATGGCAACGGCCAGATCAACATTTCCGACATCACCCCGATAGGCATCGGTTTCGGCCGCAGCAGCAGCGGGGGATTCAACATCTACCGCAGCGGCAATGCCAGCGACTATCCCGCTGATCCGCTGGGCGGCAACGGCACGGGGGCCAGCCTGCTTGGCAACCTGCCCTTCAGTGCCGCCGTGGGCAATCCCACAGTGGACCGGATGGCCTTCAGCTTCACGGTCTCCGATCCTGGCGTGCCCGGCTTCTACTGGGTCCGTCCGCTGGACGGCGCAGGCAATGAGGGCTTCGCCTCCAGTTTCGTCAGCCCGCCGGATGGCAGCCTGCCGGTACTGAGCATTCCCCTGCCCCCGACAACCGGTGGCGGTTCGCTTGCGGACCCATTCATCGTAACCAATGGCCAGACGGTCCAGTTCAGGCTCGATGACAAGGACGGCGTGGATGTGACCACGGATGCCCTGAGCAGCTTTGCCATCACGCCGGATACTGCCGGCAGCTTCGGCAGCCAAAACGGCCTGCTGACGGTTGCCGTTGACCACACCGGCCCCTTCAGCGTGAGTGCGGAATATGACGGCCTGAGTGCCGCCCAGCTCTACTACTTCAATGTCGGGCAGCTTGATGGACCGCCGATCGCGGTCCTCAAGGCCAACCGCCAGTATGGACCAGTACCACTTGGTGTCAGCTTTGACGCCAGTGAGTCCATTGCTCCGGGTGGGGACGCCTTCCTTGTGGAATACGCATTTGACTGGACCGACGACGGTGTCTATGACGAAATCGCAGCCGCCAGCAAGGACAGCTTCGTCTTCAATGAGACTGGCCTGTTCACCGTGCGCCTGAAGGTCACGGATTCCAAGGACCGCTCCACGGAGACCACCTTGCAGGTCCTTGTGTATGAAGCGGGCGGACCAACCGCGTCACTGGTAGCATCTCCGACGAAGGGTCGTGAACCGCTGGACGTGGACTTCGACGCCGGGGCCAGCAAGCCCAAGGCGGATACGACAATCACCGGCTTTGAGTTTGACTTCAACAATGACTTCGACTTCAGTGATGCCAGCAGCGCCACAGGGGAAATCAGCAGGACCTTCTTCGAACCCGGCGTGATCCCGGTGCGCGTCAAGGTCAGTGACAGCCAGGGCCTGTACAGCGTGGCTGAGCGCGTGATCACCGTGAATGCCAACATTCCCCCTGTGGCAGCGATGACGATCAGTCCCGTGGCTGACCCGAGCTGGTTCGTGCCGGTCACGCTGAATTTCGATGCCTCCAGCAGCAGTGATGAAGATGGCGACATCATCGGCTACAGCTTCGACTTCGATGGTGATGGAGTCTATGACTATGAGGGAGCGGAGAGCCTGCAGAGCTTCGAATACACGGAGGCAGGCGTCTACAACGTTGAACTGAAGGTCACGGATGATGTGCTCGTGACCAACATGCTCGTTGTCCCGGTGGAGATCTTCTTTGACAGCAGGCCGATTGCCATGCTCACGGCGGACGTGACGAGTGGTCTCGATCCCCTCACCGTCAACTTCGATGCCACAGCCAGTGTGGACCCGGAAGGCATGATCACCTCCTATGAATGGGACTTCAATGGTGACGGTGATTTCAGTGATCTCGTGGAGACCACGGGTGTCGTGCAGTTCGACTACATCAGTCCCGCCACCTACCATCCCGCTGTGCGGGTCAATGATGCCGAAGGCAAGTCCGCGGTGGCAACCGTGACCATCACCGTCACGGCCAATGCCGCGCCGAATGCGGATGTCCGCGCGGACAAGCTCAATGGCTTCACGCCTGTGACCATCAACTTTGACGGCAGCAACAGCTCCGACAGCGACGGAACAATCGAGCTGTATGAGTGGGATGTTGACGGTGACGAGGACTATGACGACGGCTATGGCAATGTCGACAGCATCAGCATCCTCTACGACGACATGGGCGGCAGCTTCACGATCCGCCTGCGTGTGACTGACGACAAGTTCAAGAGCAGTACGGACAGCGTGACGGTCAGCATCACCAACAATGAACCTCCAGTAGCGGACCTGCAGGCCAGCCTGCTCAGCGGCTTCCGCCCGCTCAAGGTGGACTTCGACGCCACGGCCAGCATGGATCCGGACGGCACGATTGCCAGCTACCGCTGGGACTTCGACTACGACGGTGCCACGCCTGACTTCGTGCTGGAAGGCGCGGAGGACCAGCCCTCCTTCACCTTTGACACGGCACGAATCGACCCATATTTGGTGCTGCTGGAAGTGATTGACAACGGCGGCAAGAGCAGCCAGGCCACGGTCTCAATTGCAGTGATGGACAATGCCGACCCGGTCGCGTCCCTGAGCGCTGACAGCAGCAGCTTCGACATCAGCGCCCCGGTGGCTATTGAGTTCAATGCCAGTTTGAGCGACGATCTGGATGGAGACATGATCACTGCGGACTGGGACTTCGACGGAGACGGGACCTACGAACCCGGCTACATCGGCACTGATCCGGATGTTCCCCAGTCCTACCTTAGCTGGACGCTGCCTGGCAGCTATCTGGCCACGGTACGCATCACGGATGAACATGGTGCCACGGACTACGCAACCTGGCCCGTGGTTGTGAGCGGCGGACAGCCGGCGCCCACGGTCAGCCTCTCCTCTCCCTGCACCTCCGGTGAGGCTCCATTCGCCGTCTACTTCGATGCCGACGGCTCAGACAGCAACGGCGTGATCGAGAAGTATGAATTCGACTTTGATGGCGAACTCAACGGCTGGAACTGGCAGGAAAGCGGCAAGCTCGACAAGGGCAGCTTCCTCTATACGCAGACCGGCAACTACACCGCCTGGGTGCGGGCCACGGACGATGATGGTGCGGTGGCCCTGGCCAGCCTGCCGATCGTTGCCGGTGACGACTTCGACTTCATGGTGCTCGATGCCGGCGTTGCCAGTGCTGAGTGGATGGATGCCGCGATCGTGGACGGCCGTCCCGCCGTGGCTTATGCCAGCGGCAGCAGCCAGCTGCGCTTCGTGATCGCCAATGATGCAGCGGGCAGCAGCTGGCAGGATCCGCAGATCCTCGTCTCCGAGAACTGCAGCCGGGTGCGCCTGATTGAGCTTGAGAACGGCCGGGCCGGCATTGCCTACTACAACAACATTGACGGCATGAAGTTCCTGAGGGCGCTGGACAGCGACAATGACGGCTGGACCACACCGGTCGTGATTGAAGCCTCCGTGGACAGCAAGGACATCGACATCGTAAGGCTTCAGGACGACCATCCCGCCGCTGCCTACTTCGTCGGTTCCAACCTCAAATTCAAGTACTGCGAAGATGTCAACGGCGACCTGCCCACCAGCTGGCCGGCTGCAGCCGTGACCGTGGATACGACCGCCAGCCAGCCGATGCGCATGGAACTGGTCTTCCTGCGTCCTGCGATTGCCTACCGCAATGAGTACGCCCGCAGCTCAGACCAGTTCGGCACGAATTGGCCGGACAACTTCGCGACGGGTCTCAACGGCGGCAATGACTACACCCTGATGGACATCGGCAACCAGCCGCATATCCTCAGTGACCAGGGCAGCTTCCACCTGATCAGCTCCGCCGATGAGGGGGCCACCTGGCCAAACGACTACGAAATCGATCCGGTCAACGGCCCTGGCCGCTACAACTCCGGCACCTACCTGGACACACTGTTCCAGGTGGTGGGCAGCAGGGCGATCTCGGCAAGCAACTTCAGCGTGCCGATCACGCGCCAGCTCTATTTCCATGAATCCACGGATGCGGCAGGCAGCCTCTGGACCGTACCCTACGGCCTGGAAACCCTGCAGGAGCAGGGTATCCGCAGCGTGATGCTGGATGTCGGCGGGCAGCCGGCGGTGTTCTACCGCGGCACGCACAACGGCAACAACCGCGTACTGAAGATGCAGATCCGCAGATAAGCTGATCTCGACATGGGATCCGTCCGGCTGGAGAATCAGCTTCTCCTTCCGGACGGATTCCGTTTTTCCGTGAATCAGTCCCGAATAATCTGGGTATTATGTTCTTTGCCCGCGGCACGGATCCGCGGAACATGCGTCAGACATAGCAGCAACGGGAAGCTGGCAGCCTGCGGGAGAAGGCTGTAACGGGAACTGGGACCTGCCACCGGCATTGCGTCCCCGCAGATCAGGAGTCAGCAGGGTGAAACACTTCAAATCCACTGAAGAGGCTGTGCGCTCGCAGAGCGTTCGCGAACTGCTGCCCAAGCTGATCCCGCTCTTCGCCGGCCAGAAGCGCCTGTTCTTCATCTCGCTCGCCCTGCTGGCGCTGACCACGGCCACCGCGCTGATCGGCCCGCTCGTGCTGCAGCACATCATTGACGTCGCAATCCCCCAGGCAGACACCGGCGAGCTGTGGCTTGCCGCCGGCATCTACCTCGGGGTGATCCTGATCGGCAGCATCGTCAGTTACTTCCAGGCGATCGCCCTGTTCAGCATGGGCATCCGCATCATCACGGATCTCAAGGAGCGTCTGTTCCGGCATGTGCTGTTCCTCGGTCTGGGCTTCCACAGCGACTACCCTCCCGGCAAGCTGATCAGCCGTGTCGAGAACGACACGGAGACCCTGAAGGAACTGTTCGGTGACGTCAGCGTCAACCTGCTGCGCAACTTCGTGCTGTTCTTCGGGATCATCTCCGTGATGCTGCTGAAGGACCTGCGCATCGCCAGCTACGTACTGATCATGATCCCGCTGCTGTTCGGCGCTACCTTCTGGTACCTGAACTTCATGAAGAAGTACTGGCGTGAGAGCCGCGCCCAGGTGGCGATCGTGATCGGCTACATCGCCGAGTACATGCAGGGCATGGACGTCATCCAGCAGTTCAACTACCAGAAGCGTGCCCGCGAGCGGATGGCTGAAGTCAACATGGGCAAGTACCGGATTGACACCCTCAGCCAGTACATCGAGTACGGCTTCTGGGCCGGGTTCATCTTCGGCGAGATCATCGCGATCTGCGTGGTGCTGGTGGTTGCCATCCAGGGCGTCGTCGACGGCACGGTCAGCCTCGGCATTCTCGTGATGTTCATCGAGTTCATCCGCCAGATGTTCCAGCCGATCATGGAACTCTCTGGCCAGCTCAACTTCGTACAGCGCGGCCTGATCTCCGTGGAGCGCGTGTTCGGCATCCTCGAGACGGAGATCTCCATCAAGGACGGTCCGCGTGACGCATCCGAGCTGAAGTTCGAGCAGGAGATCCGCTTCGAGAATGTCTGGTTCGCCTATGAGGACAATGCCGAGGGCGAGCCGGAGTGGATCCTGAAGGATGTGTCCTTCACTGTCCGGAAAGGTCAGAAGATCGCCTTCGTCGGTCCCTCCGGCGGTGGCAAGAGCACGACCATCAACCTGCTGCTGCGCTTCTATGACCCGCAGCAGGGCCGCGTGACGGTGGATGGCGTGGACATCCGCGAATTCCCCGTCAAGGCCTGGCGTGAACTGCTGGGTCTCGTGCTGCAGGACATCTACCTCTTCCCCGGCAGCGTGAAGGACAACATCCGCGTGTTTGACGACAGCATCAGCGACGAGCAGGTGCGTAACGTGGCGCAGATCGCCCGTGCTGACGAAATCGTCGCCAAACTCAAGGACGGCTATGACGGCGAACTGGCGGAGCGCGGTGCAAACCTCTCGGTCGGTGAGCGCCAGCTGCTGAGTTTCGCCCGCGCCCTGGCCTATGACCCGCCGGTGCTGGTGCTGGACGAGGCCACGAGCAGCGTGGACCCGCATACCGAGCAGATGGTGCAGGAGGCGATTGACCGCCTGCTGGAGGGCCGCACAGCAATGATCGTGGCACACCGCCTGAGCACCATCCTCAACAGCGACCGCATCATGGTGATCAAGGGCGGCCAGCTCGTGGAGAGCGGCACGCATGAGGAGCTTTACCACGAGAATGGAGTCTACACGCGACTCGTGCAGCTCCAGTTCGGCGACAGGAGTGACCAGATCACGGCCAACCTGGCGAAGGCGCTGCAGCGATGAAGCACATCCGCTGGATCTGGCGCTTCTGGCAGCCGCACCGCCCCTGGCTCTACGTGCTGGGCTTCCTCACGCTCCTGAGCAGCGCGGCGACGATCGGCTTCCCGCTCGTGCTGAAGTTCGTGATTGACAACCTCGACGAGAACCTGAAGGACAATCCGGATCTTGACGCCACCGAGCTGACCTACAAGCTCGTGATGATGATCGCGGTGGTCGGGCTGGTGCGCAGTGCCGCCTGGCTCTATCCCGGCGTGCGCGCACAGGTGAACAACCTGCTGGAGAAGGACGTGCGCGAGTACTACTTCGGCCAGATCGTGCACAAGGGCTACCGCTTCTTCCAGAAGTTCCGCACGGGCGACCTCGTGACCCGGCTCAGTGACGACATCTTCGGCTTCCCGAAGATCGCCTGGTTCTGCTGCTCGGGGATCTTCCGCGCCGTGGAAAGCACGAGCAAGTTCGTGTTCTGCATGGCCTTCATGTTCTACATGAGCTGGAAGCTGGCACTACTGGCCATCATCCCGCTGCCGGTGATGCTGATGATCTTCTACCGCATCCGCCTGGCGCTGACCAAGGCCAGTGCGGACCGCCAGCAGATCTTCAGCCGCACCAATGACGAGCTGGAGGCCAGCTTCAGCGGGATCCGGATCCTCAAGGCCTTCTGCGGGGAAACGCACCAGGTCAGCAATCTGCGCGGCATCCTTGACGAGCGGGTCGGCGTGGAACTGCGCCTGCAGCGGCTGTGGATGGGCGTGCGCATGCTCTACCAGGGTGTGCAGTTCACCGGGCAGATCATCGTGATCGTGGCCGGCGGCTACATGGTGCTCAACGACCAGCTGAAGATCGGTGAGTTCTATGCGTTCTATGTCTACCTCTCGATCCTGCTGGCACCGCTGATGGACATCCCGAACCTGTTCGTGACCAGTCGCCAGGCCTTCGCCTGCATCGACCGCGAGATCGAGATCGAGGAAACGCGTGGCGGCACCGAGGACATCTACACCGGCCAGGAGCAGGTCGGCAGGATTGAGCAGCTCGCGCTCCACCAGGCCTCATTCTGCTTCGACCCGGGCCTGCCGAATGCGGTTGACAAGGTTGACCTTGAGCTCAGCAGTGGCCGCAAGATCGCGATCGTCGGCCGCGTTGGCAGCGGTAAGAGTACCCTGCTGAAGATCGTGGCGGGCCTGCTGCCGCCGCAGGATGGAGCGCTGCTCGTAAATGGCAGGCCGCTCGCTGAATACGACCTGCACGACTACCGCCGCCATCTGGGCTACATTCCGCAGGAAGCCACGCTGTTCAGCGAGAGCGTGACTGACAACGTCAGCTTCGGCCGTGAGACCGATGCCGAGATCGTGCTGCGCTCGCTGGAGATGGCGCGTGTGCGCTCCGAGCTCGAAGCGCTGCCGAAGGGACTGGAGACTGTGCTCGGACAGAAGGGTCTGACGATCTCCGGCGGGCAGAAGCAGCGCCTGGCAATCGCCCGTGCACTGGCCGGGCAGCCTGACGTGCTGCTGATGGACGACTGCACCGCCAGCCTGGATGCCGAGAACGAGAAGGCCTTCTGGGAGCTGCTGCGTGAGCACTACCCGCAGACGGCCTGCCTGATCGTGACCCACCGCCTGGCAACGGCACAGGTGGCGGACCTGATCCACGTGATGGAGGAGGGCCGGATCGTTGGCAGCGGCTCGCACATGCAGCTGCTGGCGGAGTGTGAGGCCTACCGTAACTTCCTCAGCCGTGAGGAGATGAAGGCGGACCTGGAGCTGGCGGGCAATGAAGCAGGCTGAGACGCGTCTGCGCCTGCAGGCCGTGATCTTCGACATGGACGGCCTGCTGATTGACAGTGAACCATTCTGGCGTGATGCCGAGGTGGCGGTGCTCAATCCGCTCGGCGTGCCGATCACACATGATGACTGCGCGCAGTTCGCCGGTCTGCGCATCCACGAGGTCGTTGCCAACTGGCGCGAGCTCTACCCCTGGGATGGAGAGTCCACCGATAGCGTGGCGGACAGGATCCAGCAGCAGCTCTGTGAGAGCATCCACAAGCGCGGGCAGCTGCTGCCAGGTGCAAAGGAGCTGGTGAGGGAGCTGTACAAGCGCGGCTATCCGCTGGCGATTGCCACCAGCAGCGCACCTGACGTCGTCGATGCCGTGATGGCGGTCAGCGGGCTGCGTGACTGCTTCCGGGTGATTGCCAGCGCGTCCGCTGAGCAGTACGGCAAGCCCCACCCCGCCGTGTATCTGACTGCGGCCAGTCAGCTCGGCATCAAGCCGCAGCATTGCCTGGTGTTCGAGGATGCCCTGCTGGGGATCATTGCCGCCAAGGCGGCGCGGATGACCGTTGTCGCCGTGCCTGAGGAACTGAACCGTGGCGACCTGCGCTTCCAGCTGGCCGACCGGGTAATCGATTCGCTGGAAAGCTTCTGGCAACAGGCTGGGGAATTACTAGGAGATAGAAGTTAGGTTGTAGGGTGTAGCGGTGGCGCCCTGTGCCACCATGAAGAGCATGTTGGAAATGGGACGTGTGGTGTAGCGGCGCAGTACCACTGCGCCAGCACGCGAGGGAAAGCTTCGTGCGCAGGAAGTCTCGTGCGGAAGGAAACTAACAAGGGATATCCGCGAGTCAACTTCGTGGCACGCTCTCCAAGGTGGCGCTAGGCGCTACCCCTATCATCCGATCCCTCGCATGCTACACCCCAAGCTCCTATATCCCAGGTCCTAAGCCCCGTGGATCGCCCTGCCGTCCACCGCGAACGCCGCTTCCTTCACCGCCTCGCTCAACGTCGGATGTGCGTGGCAGGTACGGGCAATATCCTCGGCACTGGCCCTGAACTCCATCGCCGTGGCGCATTCCGCGATCAGGTCGCCGGCCTGCGGGCCGATGATGTGCACACCAAGCACGCGGTCGGTCTTCGCATCCGCGAGGATCTTCACGCTGCCATCCGTTTCATTCATGGAGTGTGCACGGCCATTGGCCTTGAAGATGAACTTGCCGGCCTTGTACTCGATGCCGGCATCCTTCAGCTCCTCTTCCGTCTTGCCAACCGTGGCGATCTCCGGGTGCGTGTAGACGATGCCGGGGATCACGTCGTAGTTCACATGGCCGTAGCCGGTGGCGATCATCTCCACGCAGGCGATGCCCTCCTCCTCGGCCTTGTGCGCGAGCATCGGGCCGTGGATCACGTCGCCAATCGCGAAGATGCCGTCCACGTTCGTGCGGTAGTGGTCATCCACCACCACCTGGCCACGCTCATTGAGCTTGACGCCGGCTTCCTCGGCCCCCAGACCGTCCGTGTTGGGCCAGCGACCCACGACACTCAGCAGGCGGTCGCACTCCACCGGGTCCTGGCCCTCGATCTCCACGAGCACCTTCCTGTCCTTGACCTTGGCACCAGTGACCTTGGTCCCGAGTCGGAACTCCAGGCCCTGCTTCTTCATGATGCGCAGGCTCTCCTTCGCGAGACCAGCATCCATGCCGGGCAGGATGCGGTCGAGGTACTCGAGCACGATCACCTTGCTGCCGAGCCGGTGCCAGACGCTGCCGAGCTCGAGGCCGATATAGCCGGCGCCGATCACGACAAGGGTCTCCGGCACATCCGGGAAGCTCAGACCGCCCTTCGAGCCGCAGATGCGGTCGTTGTCAATCTCCACACCCCTGAGCTGGGCCGGCTTGGAGCCGGTGGCGATCAGGATGCGCGCAGTCTCATACTCCTGCTTGTTGCCATCGAAGTCCGTCACCTCGACCTTGCCCGCGGAAACGATCCGTCCGCTGCCGCGCAGGCCGGTGACGCCATTCTTCTTGAACAGGCCGTCGATGCCGCCGGCGTTGATCTGCACCACCTTGTCCTTGCGGGCCATCATCTGCCCGAGGTTGAGCTTGACGCCCTTGACCTCGATGCCGTGATCGCCCAGCAGGTCCTTCGCCTGGTGGTAGCGGTAGCTGCTCTCCAGCAGCGCCTTGCTCGGGATGCAGCCCACGCGCAGGCAGGTGCCGCCGAACAGCTCGTTCTTGTCAACGCAGGCCACCTTGAGGCCCAGCTGGCCGGCGCGGATCGCGGCTACGTAGCCGCCGGGGCCGCCGCCGATGATTATCAGGTCGAATTTCTCGTTGCTCATCTCATTCCCCGGACGGGGCATCAGCACTGCCTGAGCCCTGCCCCGTTCCAATTACAGCCTGCTGCTCTCAGGTCCCTGCGGCCTGCCAGGCGGCATAGCCGCCCTTGAGCACATATACGTTGTTCCAGCCTTCACGGGTGAGGTTGACTGCCCGACCGACAGCCGCGGAATCACCGTGTCAATCTCAATAGAAGACGATCTCACGGTCCCGGTCCAGCCCGTCCTTGAGCTCCGTGAACACATACATCGGGATCGCCGGCTCGATGCGCGTGGCATTGAAGCCGGCCTCCATCATGTACGTGTTGACAACCAGGAGTTCCGGGTTCTCGGTCAGCCGCTGTTTCAGCTCGCTGACCGTCATATGCTTCAGGTCTGACATGCGGATTCCTCCTTCCTAGATTTCCAGCAGCATGCGCGACGGATCCTCGATGCAGTCCTTGATGCGCCTGAGGAAGGTCACGCTCTCGCGTCCGTCGATCACGCGGTGGTCATAGGTCAGGGCCACGTACATGATCGGGCGGATCTTCACCTCGCCGTTGATGGCTACCGGACGCTCCACGATGTTGTGGAGGCCGAGGATGCCGGACTGCGGCGGGTTGAGGATCGGTGTGGACATCATCGAGCCGTAGACACCGCCGTTGGAGATGGTGAAGGTCCCGCCCTCCAGCTCCTCGAGCTCGATGTCATTGGCCTGGGCCCGCTTCGCGTAATTGGCAATGGCCTGCTCGGTCTGGGCGAAGCTCAGCAGCTCGGCATTGCGGATCACGGGAACCACAAGGCCCTTGCCGCCGCCGATCGCGATGCCGATGTCGTAGTAGTTGTGATAGACCAGGTGGCCGTCGTCCGTGATCTCGGCATTCACCTGCGGGAACTCCTTCAGGGCCTCGATCGTGGCCTTGGTGAAGAAGCTCATGAAGCCCAGCTTGATGCCGTATTTCTTCTCGAAGCCGTCCTTGTAGCGATTGCGCAGCTCCATCACGCCGCTCATGTCGATCTCGTTGAAGGTCGTGAGCTGTGCCGTGCTCTGCTTGCTCTCCACCAGACGCCGGGCGATGGTCTTGCGCATCGGGCTCATGCGCACACGCTCGGTGCTGCGCGGGCCCTGCACTGCGGGGGCAGCGCTGCCGGCGGACGCGGCTGCGGGCCGGGCGGCCTCGGCATCCTCCTTGAGGATCCGGCCATCCTTGCCGCTGCCCTTCACATCAGCAGCATCAATCCCCTTCTGGGCGAGGATGCGCTGGGCGGAAGGCATCGCCACTCCGGCGGAACCGTTGTCAGACTTTGCAGCCGGTGCTGCCTCCTGCCTGGGGGCCTCGGCCGCCGGGGCGGACTGTGGCTGCTGTGCCGGTTCCTCCGTGGCAGGAGCCTCAGCCTCCTCCATGGTGGCGATCACCTCGCCGATCTCGCAGGGCTCACCGGCCGGCTTGAGGATCTTCGTGATGATCCCGCTCACCGGAGCAGGCAGCTCCATCGAGGCCTTGTCAGACTCCAGCTCACAGATGAAGTCGTCCTCCTCGACGTAGTCACCCTCCTTCTTCATCCATTCGGAGACGATCACCTCGGTCACCGACTCGCCGGCACTCGGGATCCTGATTTCCACTGCCATTTCCGTATTCTCCTTGATTGCCTAGGAACCGGCCTGCCCGGCCAGTTCCCCACTGATGGCGAAGCTCACGAGCTTCTGCTGTTCCGCCTTGTGCACCTTCTCGGAGCCACTGGCCGGGCTCGGGCTGGCCGGCCGGCTGACGACGCTGAAGGGATGTCCGTGGAATTCGCTGCCCCACTTCACACGCAGGAAGCGCCAGGCACCGAAGTTCTCCGGCTCCTCCTGGACCCAGACCAGCGGCGTGCCCTCCGGATACTGCTTCAGCAGCTTCTTCAGGCTGTTCTCGGGGAGCGGGTAGATCTGCTCCAGACGCAGGATGGCGACATCGCTGCGGCCCTGGGCCTCACGCTCCGCCTCCAGCTCGTAGTAGACCTTGCCGCTGCAGAGCAGTACGCGGCTCACCTTGCGCTCCTGGTCCGGCAGCACATCCGGCAGCACGCGCTGGAAGCGGCGCTCGGAGAGGTCGCTCCAGTCCGAGACCACACGCGGATGGCGGAACAGGCTCTTCGGGGACATCACGATCAGCGGCTTGCGCCAGATGCCCTTCACCTGGCGGCGCAGCAGGTGGAAGATCTGCGCCGGGGTCGTCACATTGACGACCTGCATGTTGTCATTTGCACAGAGCGTGAGGAAGCGCTCAAGCCGGGCACTGGAGTGCTCGCTGCCCTGCCCCTCACTGCCATGCGGCAGCAGCATCACGAGGCCGGTGAGGTACTCCCACTTCTCCTCGCAGCTTGAAATGAACTGGTCGATGATCACCTGCGCCGTATTGACGAAGTCTCCGAACTGTGCTTCCCAGATCACCAGGGCATCCGGGTAATCGAGGCTGTAGCCAAACTCGAAGCCGAGCACGCCGGCCTCGGAAAGCGGGCTGTTGTAGATCCGCACCGGCGCCTGCCCCGTTGAGACATGTTGCAGCGGTCGGTACATCTCTCCGGTTTCCTGGTCATGGACAACGGCGTAACGGTGGGCGAAGGTGCCACGCTCACAGTCCTGGCCGCTCATGCGCACAGGAATGCCTTCGTCGGCCAGGCTGGCATAGGCCAGTGCTTCAGCGGCACTCCAGTCCAGCGGAGCCTCGCCGTCCAGCATCTGCTGGCGCTTGGCGTTGTGCTTGAGTACGTTGTCATGTGGATTGAACCCATCAGGCAACCTGATGGTGGCGGCCAGCAGCTCGCGCAGGCGCGGTTCGGGCACACGGGTGTCTACCTTGAACAGATCGCTGTCCAGCCCGCCCTTGTAGTGCGACCAGACCTCTGCAAGGGTGCCATGCGGGCTGGCCTTGTCCGGTATTTCATCATTCTTGAGCAGGTTCAGATCCTCGCTGAGGGTGCTCCTGCGTTCCTTGGCAATTGCCTGGGCCTCCGCGCGGGTTATCCCTCCCAGCTTCAGGAGCTTCTCCTGGTAGTTGTCCTTGACGGAGGGATGCGCCTTGATCTGCTTGTACATCAGCGGCTGGGTGAGCATCGGCTCATCCTGCTCGTTGTGCCCCCAGTAACGGAAGCAGTACATGTCGATCACGACGTCGGTCTGGAAGCGCTGGCGGTAGTCCATAGCAACGTTTACGACCTGGGCAACTGCCTCCGGGTCCTCACCGTTGACATGGAAGATCGGCACCTCCAGCATCTTGGCGATGTCAGAGGCGTAGGTCGTGGAGCGTGAATCAGCGGGGTCGGTGGTGAAGCCGAGCTGGTTGTTGACGATGATGTGCAGGGTTCCGCCGGTGCTGTAGCCCTTGAGCTGGCTCAGGTTGAGCGTCTCCTGCACGATGCCCTCACCGATGAAGGCAGCGTCACCGTGGATCATGATTCCGAGGCCCTTGCGGCGCTCGTGGTCGTCATGGCGGTCCATGTTGGCACGCACACGCCCGCTGACGACGGGGTTCACGAATTCTAGATGGCTCGGATTGAAGCACAGCGAGAGGTGCATCTCCGTACCGTTGTCACAGCGGTACTTCGTGCCGTAGCCGAGGTGGTACTTCACGTCACCGCGCTTCTGCTCATAGTGCGGATGCGTGCCCATGAATTCCTGAAAGATCTCGAAGGGCCGCTTGCCAAGCAGGTTGATCAGCACGTTCATGCGGCCACGGTGCGACATGCCGATGATCACACCGTTCATGTCGTACTCGCCGGCCTTCTCGAGCGCGAGGTACAGAAGCGGCATGAGGGTCTCACCGCCGCTGAGCGAGAAGCTCTTCTTGCCCATGAATTTCTTGAAGATGAAGTCCTCAAGAATCGTGGCATCGATCAGGATCTGCAGGATCTTGCGCTGCATCTGCGGGCTGATCGCCAGCCGGTTGCGCGTGCTCTCCATGCGCTGCTCAAGCCAGTCCTGCTTCTCGGTGGAGTTGATGTGCATGAACTGCACGCCGATCGTGCGGCAGTAGGTTTCACGCATCGCCTCCACGATCTCACCGAGCGTCAGCGTATCCGGACCGGCAATCGTCTTCGAGCTGAAGCGCTTCTGCATGTCGGCATCGCTGAACCCGTAGTAATCAGGGTCGAGCTCCTCGAAGTGCGGACGCGGACGTCCGAGGGGATCGAGCTGTGCCACCATATGTCCGCGGACCCGGTAGAGCCGGACCAGCTGGTCCACCCTGTCCTGCAGGGCGGCTGCCGCCATGCTGCTGCTGCCGTTCCCGCTGAAACCCGAGGCGTTGTAGATGCTGCGGGCGGGGAAGCTGGGGCCGAGCTGGAACTCCCGGGCACCGCTGTCGCCGTTGCCCTCAAAGGAAGCGAAATAGCTGCGCCAGCTCTCGGAGACACTCTGAGGGTCCTTCAGGTACTCCTCATACAGGCCTTCCATGAAGGCCAGGCTCTGGCAATCCACATGTTGATCAGGATTATCCATGTCCTGTTACAGCCAAATTCCTGATTTCCCGGCAGACACCATAAACAAAACAGCCCCCATCCTCCCTGCATTCCGCATGGTGGATGAAGGTCCTACCTCACCGGGATGAATACCTTTGGCACTGGAAGTTTACCATCGGTATAAGGTGTCATATTCTTGCTGAACTGAATTTATCCCGCTCTTTCCCGAATCCAGAACTTATTCTTAGCCGAATCGCTAAGTATCAGGCGGACTGCTCTGACGCGGATTCCAGTTCCAGTGCATACTGCTCGCTGAGGTTCAATCCCCGGGACCTGACTTCCAATCGACCATCATGCACTTCCATCAAGCCATCGCTGATCCATTTGGGATTTACCTGCAGTCCAGCCAGCTCATGCCCGAGCCGATTTCGCAGCTGCAGGAATGAATCGGCGGCCGGTGCGGACTCTGCTGTTCCCCGTTCCTGCATGGCCCTGTGCAAAGGATCATTCTCACTGCCGATCACACCGATCGCATTGTTCCAGGCAATGTGACTCTTCGGATTCGACACTACCTCTCTGCCGATCCGCGAGGCACTGCCCAGCCCGAGTCCGATGTAATCCCCACCCTGCCAGTAGCGGATATTGTGCATGCTCTCAAATCCGGGACTGGCATAGTTGTTGACTTCATAGCGGTAGTGGCCATAGCCCCGCAGCAGGCATTCCACGGCATGCTGCTGGTACAGCACTTCCCGGTCAGATGGGATCTGCGTCGGGTAGCGCCTGGCCCAGCGCGTGTATGCCGTATGCGGTTCCGGCACCAGCCAGTAGGCTGAGAAATGCGGGGGCCTGTACTCCAGCAGGCGGCGACCGCTGTCCAGCAGGGTTCCAACGCTCTGGTTCGGCAGGCCATAGATCAGGTCAAAGCTGAAGTTGCGGATCGGCCCCTCAGACACCATCTGCAGGATTGGCGCAGTCTCAGTCCAGCGATGGGTGCGTCCCATGAACTTCAGCAAGCGGTCATTGCTGGACTGTACACCTATCGAAATCCGGTTCACACCCGCCTCATGCAGCGCCTGCAGCTTCTCCGCATCCAGGGTGTCGGGATTGGCTTCGCAGGAGAACTCGATTGCTCCACCCTCTGTCGGAAAGCGATCCACGAGAGCCCGGGCCAGCCGCGAGAGATCCTCAGCCGGGAGCATCGTCGGAGTCCCGCCACCGATGAAGATGCTGTCCACCCGCCTGCCCGTTCCCCTGAGCTTCTCCGTCAGCCAGGCGCCACGCGCCTCTATCTCACGCAGCAGACTGGACTCATAGCTTGCTTCATCAAGTCCCTTGGGACGCTTCGGTCCGAACTTGAGGAAGTCACAGTAGCTGCAGATCGCCGGGCAGAATGGGATGTGAACGTAGACACCGAGGTTGCGTCTCAGTGCGGTGATGTCCCAGTTGCGCCACGGGCGGCGGATGCGCGCGAATCTTGCCACCCGCATGTATTACCATACTGCCATGCGCTGGCTGGCGCTCTGCACACTGCTTCTGCTTGCCCCGGTCAGGTCCGAGGCCCGTTCCGAGCGCGTGCAGTTCACCCTCACCGAGATCTGGCAGCGCGAATGGATCGGCGAGCTCCAGGCGGACTACCGCAAGGAGCGCTTCATCGACGGCATCGACTGGCAACTCGGCACGGTCTCACGCGGTGATGGTGACGTGATGCACGGCGGTTTCACCGTGATCCACCCCTACCAGGTCCAGCCTTTCTCGCTCAGGCATTGCTACGTGCTTGCAGCCTTCGACCTGCTGCCGCGCGGCTACTTGCTGGTGGCTGTGCGCGACCCTGAGTATTACTGGCCTGACTACAACATCGCCGACGAGGTGGTCGACCCGATAGAGCTCGTCTGGTATGACGATGCCTGGCAGGAGGAATCGCATGTGCTGCTGGATTTCCCGGCCGGAGCCTACCCTGACGACTTCCTGCTCAGCCCTGACCGGCGCAGCATGCTGGCGATCACGCATCCCCGGGATGGTGACGGCGACCTGCCCGGCCAGGGCCAGGGTATCAAGCACATAGACCTGCGCAGCGGCGCGGTGGATGATGTCTGGCTGCCGGAAGTGGACGGCTTTGGCAACCTGCCTCCGGAATGGTGGCCGGTGCGCATGCGCTGGGGTCGCAACAGCAATCTGGAAGTCCAGGCTGGACCCGAGCTGCGGATCTACCACATGCGCTGGGATTAGCATGCGCCAACTGATCACACTTTGTCTGAGCCTGCTCTGCCTGCTGGCAATCCCCGCCGGCAGGGCCCATGCCGCAGCTGGCCAGCAGATCCGCGTGGTCCTGGATGACAGTTCCGCATCCGCGCGCATCAAGGGCAACCTGCAGTGGCGTACCTCCAGCGAGAAACTGGCAGGCAGTGAGCAGCCGGGCGAGGTCAGCATCTCCGGTTCCCAGCTCAAGCTCAGTCTGGATGGCAAGTCCTATACCTCTTCACGCTTCTTCGCTGAGCCGCTGCAGGGCTACGTGCAGTACGAGGGTCGCGGCTACCGGGGCCACATTGAGCTGTTCGTCGGTCAGAGCGGCAAGGTCGTGGTGCTGAATGTACTGTCCCTGGAGGACTACCTCTGCGGCGTGGTTCCCGCCGAGATGTCGCCCAGCTGGCCGTTTGAGGCGCTCAAGAGCCAGGCGGTTGCCGCCCGGACCTATGCCATGAGCCGGATCCTTGCCAACCTTGAACGCAGCTACGATGTGTATGGCAATGTCTCCGACCAGGCCTACAAGGGTCTGAGCGGCGAACATGACAACAGCAACCGTGCCGTGCTCGAAACAGCCGGGCAGGTGCTGGAGTATGACGGCCGGATCATCACCGCCTTCTACTGCGCCTGTGCGGGAGGCATGACCAAGCAGGGCAGCGAACCCTACCTGCGCAGCGTGCCGACGGACCATCCGGACTCCCCGCACCACGGCTGGACGGTGCAGCTCAGCCTCGAGGAACTCTCCCGGCTGGTGAAGGAAAGCGGTGCGGAGATCGGACCGATCAAGGACGTCACCGTGGAATACGATGCCTACAGCGGGCACCTGCTGTCCCTGATCGTGCATGGCGCGAACAACAGCAAGCAGCTCTACGGCACGACCCTGCGCAAGCTGATCGGACGCAGCACCATGAAGAGCACCCGCTGCCGGATCTACCCTGCAGGAACAGAGCCGGCGCCGCTGATTGCCAGTGCTCCCGCTTCCGCAGCTCCCGCAGCGCCGGAAATCACGCGGGATGTCAACAGCGCCACGGAAGTCAGCATTGACGGCCTGTCCTTCACTGCTGAGGATGGCAGCTTCAGCACCCGGGAAAGCTACGGCTGGCTCAAGCCCTGGGTGGCAAGTGCGGATATGCAGGTCACGGTCAAGATGCGCGGGATGTATGCCTATGATGGCAGCTCACTGATGCAGTGCAACCGTGACATGCACATGCTCAGTGCCCAGAGTGAATCCACCCTGGCAGGCTTCGGAGAAGCGGATGCGCCGGTGCGCGACACGGATGATCCCGTCTCACAGGGTGACGTGCTGCCGGACCAGAAGATTGTCAACGCACGCATGAGCCGCACGGAAATGAGCGGCGGGCTGGTGATCCGGGGCGACGGCTACGGCCACGGCATCGGCATGAGCCAGTGGGGCGCCCGCAAGCTGGCGGAGGATGGCATGGATTACAGCTCAATCCTGCGCTACTTCTACACGGGCGTGGCAATCGTCAGCATGGGGAACTCGGCAGTACAGCCTGGAGAGCAGCGCAGCACAGCAGCTGCGGAAGCAACATCCGAATTCTACGAGCCCTTTACGGAAGTCGACCTGAAGTAGCTGGCTCAGGCACTGCGGCGGAAGGCCATTGCCTCCACAAGCTCGATCTCGCTGCGGCTGACCTTCAGATCCCGGCAGATGTCGGCGAAGTCGGCATTGCGGATCATCATCTCGGCGATCTGCTCATACTTCTCATTGCTCATCAGGAACTGTGCCGCAGCCGGCGTCAGTTCACGAGTGGCGGTCGCCGCGGCAATGTCACTGCAGTCCGCTGCATAGTCCGGGTCAATCCGGCGCAGGTGCTCCTCCAGCAGTTCTACCCGCTGCATCATGCGCAGCTTGACATCCTGCTCCGCTGCCAGGTTAAGTTCCAGTTCCTGCAGCTGCTCGCGTGTTTCCAGCAGCGCACTGCGCAGCACTTTGTCAGCCTGCTGTGCCTCAGGGCGCTCCTCCAGCTCGCCGATCCGGCCGCTGAGTGCGGCCAGCTGCGACTGCATCAGCGTGCTCGTGCGCTCCAGCGCGGTCCGGCCCTGCTGCTGCTGTTCGCGCAATGCGGCCGCCAGACGCTGGGCATCGAGCTGGTCCACCTGCGCGGCCTGTTGCATGGCAAGCTCCAGCCTCCGCAGACGCTGCTCGGTATGCTCGCGCAGTTCGTCCTCGCGGTTCAGGCGGGTGTGGTCCACGCGCTGGAATGAGCGCTGGTTGAGGAGCATGTACAGGATGATCCCGGACATGATCGCAAGAAGAACTATCATCAAACCTTCCACTTGTCAGGAATATACCGACCGCAGGTCAGATTGTCATCCTCAGCGGGAGGTTTTCACACCGATTTTAGGACATTGAGCACTGATTAAGCAGCGCGAGCACCAGGGGCTGACCGGGTTGCAGACCTGCTGGCCGTGGTTGACAAGCACGCGGTTGAGCGTGGCCCAGTGCTTCTCGTCAATGATCTCCATCAGTGCGAACTCGCTCTGCTCCGGAGTCTCCGTCTCGATCCAGCCCAGCCGGTTGCAGATCCTGTGCACATGAGTGTCAACACAGATCGCGGGAATGTCAAAGCAGATGTTGAGCACCAGATTGGCAACCTTGCGCCCGACCCCCGGCAGCTTCAGCAGTTCATCCCGGGTCCGGGGGAGCTCGCCGTCGAACTCGTTGATCAGCATCTCGCACATCGCATGCAGATTCCTGGCCTTGGCGTTGTAGAAGCCGACGGGCTTCAGCAGCTGGGCCAGCTGCGCCTCGGGAATTGCCAGGATGCCTTCGGGCGTATCCGCCACCGCCCACAGCCTGGCAATCGCATCATTGGTAACGGGGTCCTTGGTGCGGGCGGAGAGGATCGTACCCACGAGTACCCGGAACGGGTCGGCGGACGTCACATCCAGCGGATGCGTCGTATAGAGCTTGCCCAGCTTGTTGAAGAAGGCCGTTGCAGCCTGCTTGCTCGGGGGATTGGGATAGTCACCAGACACCCGGCAATGCTAGCAGATGCGGTTTGTCAGATAATTATGGCCTGACTTGTTAAATAGATGTCAAAAGCTGATTAACGGCGCGTAACCCGGCATTTTCACGCTTATACTGCGCGTCGCCAGCAGGCGGGACACACCTGCGGCACTGATTTACAGATCAATGAATATGCAGCAAGGGTCAGCGGCTGGCCGGAGCTGAGCAGGCAAGACAGACCAGATGTTAGATTTCGGCCAAGACAGAAATGCACCTCCCCCAGGGCAGCTGATTCCCGCAGCAATTGAACGGACGGCACAGACCGGCACTCCGGCTGATGTCGCAGCTTCCATCTTGCAGCGCGAACTGCTGGCCGGAGCTGTTTCGGGTATGGAGGAGGCACTGGGCATCATCGACGACAATGGTTGCATCCAGCATGGCAACCCGGCTTTCCTGCGCATGCTACCCGCTGGCAGCAGACTGCAGGAACTGCTTCCCGAAAAGGATCGCTACCGGATCGAGCTGAGCATGCGCTGGATCTGCAGCGGCCAGCATCACAGCCTGCAGCTGGCAATCCCTGACAGGGATGGCAGCGAACGGATCATGCTGCTCAACAGCGGTCCCTGCGGCAATCTGGATGGGATGCAGCTCTACTCCGTGATGCTCACTGACATCACGCAGCTGCGCAATGCGGAAAATGAGAAGCTCTATCTGCTGGAGCAGATGCTCGGCTCCCGGCAGATGGACAGGCTCGGCACCCTTGCAGGTGGCCTGTCCCACGAATTCAACAACATCCTGCAGGTGATCCGCGCCAACGCGGAAGGTTGCCTGCTGGCGCGCAATCTCAGACCTGATGAGCAGAACAGGCTCAATGACATCCTGAGTGGCACCCAGCGCGCCGGGCAGTTGCTGCAGCGTCTGCTGGCCTTCAGTCGCAATCAGGAGACGGACCACTCTGAATTCCGGCTGAGCCAGATGCTGCGGCGGATGCTGAGTCTGGCGACGCTTCGGAGTCAGGTTCCCGGAGACTGTGGGCTGGAACTGCTTACACAGAATGACAATGTGATTGGCGACCCGAGCCAGATCGAACAGGCCATATCCCAGCTCATCAGCAATGCCCGGCAGTCCCTGCCGGATGTCGGCGGCCGGCTGCGCATCCGTATCCTTGAACCGCGGGAATCCATGCTGGAGCGGCTGCCCCGTCCCGACGCGCGCCTGGAGCAGTACCTGCTGCTGGAGATTGAGGACAATGGCTCCGGTATTCCGGCGGAGTATCTTGAGCGGGTCTTCGACCCGTTCTTCACCACCCGAGGCGTTGGCGAAGGCAGCGGGCTCGGCCTTGCCATGGTTCTGGGAGTGGCCAGCGCGCATTCCGGTGCGGTCTGGGCCTCACCGGCCGCCCAGGGCGGCACAATCGTGCGCATGCTGCTCAGGCGCATTCCTGCTTCCCAGGCTCTGCAGGTTCCCGAAGCGCAGGAGGCAGAATTCACGGTGCTGCTTGTGGATGATGAGGAAGTGCTGCTGCGTCTTGGCAAGCGCCTGCTTGCCAAATCAGGCATCAGGGTGCTGGCCACCTCCGATCCGCAGGAAGCCAGGCGCATTCTGAATAACGATGCCCACAGCATTGACATGCTGATCACGGATCAGAACATGCCTGGCACTTCCGGCCTGGAGTTGGCAGAGCAGGCCCGTGGACTGAATCCGGCTATGCGGATCACACTCTGCACAGGCTACATGCCTGATCTGGACAGTGAGCGGATGGCTGAGCTGGGGATTGATGCAGTGCTGGCCAAGCCATTTGAGATCAATGAACTGCTGAAGCTCGTAGCGCGCTGGAAGCCAGGCAGCGCCGGCGGCTCTGCTCCCTGGAAATTCTTCCTCTCAGCCTGATACTGAAATACCCTGCGTGCTGCTGAGATAGCTGACCAGGCAACGGAACTCCTCCTGGATCTGTCCGTACTTCTCCTGACTGCCGTCCAGCTGTGATTCACGGCCCATATGCTCCAGTTCAGCAGCCAGATTCGCCATGCCTCCGGCCTGCAGTTCCAGTGAACTGCCCTTGATGGCGTGTGCATCCTGCCTCAGCTTATGTGCGTCCTGATTCTGGATGCTTGAACCGATCTCAGAGATCAGTCCCTCGACCACTTCGATGTAGTCATGCACGATTTCCTTCCAGATCTCCTCATCGCCGATTCTGGCGATCCCTGCCTGAACATCTATCGGTGTGCTGCTCAATTCTCACTCCCTGCTGAGTAGCCCCGTCTCTGTCGGGGTCATGATGTGCATAGAGCCTACAGGGATGCGGCGATTCCCGCATGGATATATAATCTACATTGGGTGAAATTCAGGTCAGGGCCGGATGTGGATTCCCTCGGGAAGACAGGCCACAGCTCCTGCCCGCCTGGCAGCACTTCCCTGAAGAGGTTCCCCATGCGTACTGCTCGTCCGACTTACATCGTTCCAGGCCTGACCGCGGTTCTGGCAACGCTGCTCTTCATCGCCTGCGGAGGCAGCGGAAACTTCGCTCCTGCTCCCCAGGAACAGAGCAGTCAGCCCGCCCCGCAACGCATTGCCCCTCAGCAGCAGCTGGAGATTCCGGAAACGGAATCAGCAGCTGTCAATCGCGTAGTACTCCAGACACCCGCGCTTGTTGAGCTGTCTGCGGGAGAGGAGTTCACGGCCGTGCTGCACATGGACGCCATCAGAGAAATCCACCAGGGCGTGCTGCGCCTGCAGTTTGATGCCACGCGGATGGAACCGATTGAAGTGCTTCCGGGAGAATTGCTTCCGGCGGAGATGGTGCGCATCGCGGACATCAGCCAGCCTGGCTTCATTCCGCTGGCCTTCACGGCCCTGCCGGGAGGTACTGATATCGGCGAGGGCAGCGGTGAGCTGTTCCGCATCCGCTTCCGGCTGCTGAGTGCCGGCAGCGAGGCCGGACGACCGGGATTCAAGGGCGGAAGTGACTTCCTGCAGCTGCGTGATCGCCAGGGCAGGCATCTGAGTTTCGAGCTCGGTACGGAAGCGGGAGGCAGTGATGTCAACTAGATTCCTCCCCCAGCTCTGCCTTGCCATCGGTCTTGCCGTACTTTCATTCGGCACGGCACAGGCCACATATCCGCCGGAGCCCGGCATGCTGGAGCGCATGGCTGCCGAAGGTACACTTTCGGCCGCGCAGGACTTCGCCCGCAGCCTCGGCAACCATGAACTGAAGAAACCCCTGCGTGGTGCGCTGAACCTGCAGCAGCATTCGCCGCAGGAAATTGCCGACCTGATTTCCGCGAACCTCGGTCGCAGCCTCGACGAACGCTCCACCAGTGAGGTCGGCAGAATGACCAGCAGCCAGCTGGCCTGGGTGGAGCTGGACCTGAACCATGACGGCACGGTTGATGAGCGCGATCTGCTGGTGCTCGGCCATCCCCAGCCGAAGCAGACCGCCCAGCTCCCGAGCCTCGGCTATGACAAGATGCTGACGATCCTGATCGAGTTCCCGGACTATCCGGCCTACTTCGATCCGCAGTCGATCCATGACGTCTGCTACAGCCCGACCCCCGTGCCCGGCTACCACCTCGGCAGCATGCGCTGGTTCTATGACCAGGCCAGCCATGGCGCCTGCACACTCGACGGCGACACTTTCGGCTGGTACATGGCCGAGAACCCGCGCACCTACTACCACCCCAATGACAACAGTGGCGGTGGCAAGCGCGAGGAGCTGATCCTCGAGGCCTGCGACGCCGCCGATGCGGCGGGCTATGACTTCAGCCAGTATGACAACGACGGCGACGGCGTGATTGATGAGTTCATCGTGATCTGGACCGGGCCGCATGGCGACTGGGCCACCTTCTGGTGGGGCTACCACACCGGGATGGGCAGCAACCGCACATACGACGGAGTGCGCCTCGGAAACTATTCGTGGCAGTGGGAACGCGGCTATGGCTTCAACAGTGAGCCGCCGACCCCCGATCTGTGGAGTGCCGACGTGGTGATCCACGAAACCGGCCACGGCTTCGGCCTGCCGGACTACTATGACTATGATGGCAACGTCGGCCCGGATGGCGGCGTGGGATCGATGGACCGCATGGACGGATATCGCGGTGAGCACGGCTGCTTCTCGAAATACGTACTCGGCTGGCTGCAGCCCACGGTGGCCTTCTCGAATCTTGACGACGAAGCGCTGGATGTGGCGGATGCCAACCCCGATGCCGTGCTGTTCATGCCCGGTTACGATCCAGCCACGCCCTGGGACGAATACTTCATGGCCCAGAACCGCGGCCGCAACGGAATTGACTATCAGATGCCGGCGGACGGCATCCTGATCTGGCACGCTGACGCCCGCGTGAATGCCGGTGGCGGCTACCTCTACAACAACAGCTACACCGACCACAAGCTGATCCGCCTGATGGAAGCGGATGGCCTGGAGGAGATCGAGAACGGACCGAATCACAATGGCGACGCCGGGGACTACTACGACCTCGGCGAGAGCTTCGGCCCCGCCACCACTCCCAGCAGTGACGGCTATGACGCTCCGACGGGAATGCTCGTTGACGACATCTCCGCAGACGGGGCGACGATGACCGCGGACTTCACGCTCTACCCGACTGCCCCGCCGACGGTCACGCTCAGCGGCCTCACACCGGGCAGCACGGTCAGTGGCAATGTGCCGCTGTCAATCACCACTAGCTCCAGCGCCGGCATCGACCGGATCCAGCTCTGGGTGGATGGCGTACTGGTCGACACGAAGTACGGTGCCAACAGCTCAGCCCCGCTCTGGAACACACTTGTCGACTTCAACCGGACAATGGACGTGATGGCCCGGGTCTATGACAACAATGGCCAGAGTGGCAGCGACACCATCAGCGTGACCGTCAGCAACCAGGGTGTGACCAGCTTCATGGACTTCTTCAACATCGGCTTCAAGCTCTGGCGCATCATCGACTTCCCCGAGCAGCGCCGTGGCACCTGGACCCAGTGGGAAACGCGAGGCAGCCCGGCCAGCCCACCGCCGATCTCCGGCGGCAACGAGGCCTGGGTGGCCCCGCAGCTCAATGACAATGAGTGGCACAACGCCCTTGACAACCTGCGCAGCCAGCGCGTGGATGCCACGGACTACGTGCACATGGCCAGCATCAGCTTCGAGTACCGCTGCCGGGACGGGCTGTCGCTCTGGATCACGGCGGATGAGGGCCAGAACTGGACCCTGATCGACGAACTGCCGCAGACCAACGACTGGACGGCCTACAACAAGGTGCTGGACATGAGCGGCAGCCAGTTCTACCTGGAGCTGCGCTACGACGGCAACGTCCGTGCCGACAACCAGGCCGGGCGCGGTGCCAACATTGACAACTTCGATGTGCATGAGGCCCCGAGCGACCCGCCTGTGGTCCAGATCACCAGCCATGCCGATGGAGAGCACGTGGGAGGCAGCACACTCTTCGTGGCTGAAGCCACGGATGACACCGGCGTGGACCACGTGGACTTCTATGTGAACGGCGGGCTGGCCTTCACCGACAGTGAAGCGCCATATGAATATGAGCGCAGCCTGATCAATGATGACAACCGGCCGGACATCCCCGTGCGCGTGATCGCCACGGATCTCGACGGCCTGACCAGTGCGCCTCATCAGCTGGCCATCAGCTGGGACACCGAACGCCCCTTCCCGCTGTTTGACGACTGTGAGATCAGCGACGATACGGGACCCAATGCCTGGTCCTTCCAGAACGGCGGCAGCAGCGTGCCCAACTGGCAGTGGAGCACCGCCGACGCCTTCAGCGGCGTGCAGTCCATGGCCTGGACCGGCGACGGCAGCTTCAGCGGGGACAGCGAAGGTGTCTGGTTCTGGGGCAGCCGCAGCGTGTCGGAGGGCCGGATCTGCGTGGATCTCGCCAACCCGAAGGTCGTCGACCCCGTACTGCGTTACCGCATCAACGGCAACTTCCCGCAGGGCAGCGGCCGCGGGCTGTACCTGTTCACCACCTGGTACGGCTGGGAGCAGATCGGTGGCTGGGGTGACAACATCAACGGCTGGACCGAGGTGGAATTCGACCTCTCGTCGCGCCTCGGCCACAGCGGCCGGATCGTCTGGTGGGTCTTCGGCTCCAGCGGTACTGCAGAGGGGATCTGGCTGGATGACATCGAGGTCACGAATGCCACACCGGTGATTGACAGTCTCAGTCCGACTGTGGTGCTGGACGGTGAGATCGTCACGCTCAACGGCCTGGGCTTCAGCAGCGCGGATATCGCCAAGCAGCTCAACCTGGCACAGGGCCAGCTGCTGCTGCCGGCCGAGGTGCTGAGCTGGACGGATGAAGAGATCCAGTTCGCTGTTCCCCCCGGAGCCCGCAGCGGTAATCTGAGCGTGACCGTCAACGGCCGCCAGAGCAATGAACTCGGTCTCGTCGTGAAGCTGGCAGCCCCGGTGCTGACGGAGACCGGCGGGCGCTGAGCTTCAGCCCCCGTAACAATTGTCAGGCCCCCTGGCTGCTGAGCGGCAGGCCGATCCGCAGCAGCGAGTTTCCACCGCCGCTGTCCTGGAAGCTGATCAGCCAGCACTGGCGCTCATGCGCCGGAATGATCGCTGCCGTTGGCAGCAGTACGTCGTAGGCCCAGAGTCGCCGACCCTGCTCATCGAAGCACAGCAGCCAGCCTGAGGCAGCTACTGGCAGCCCGCCCGCCGCCGTCTGAGCCTGGATGCTGTCCGGATGTGGAAAGCCGCTGAGGAATACTTCGCCGCTGAGCCCGCAGACCAGATCGCGCAGCTCAAGTTCCTCCGGCCAGTCGAGCTCCAGCGCAGTCCCATCAATATCCAGGCAGCCTGGACGCCCAGCAGTTGCAAACCAGATGCGCCCCCCGCTGTAGCGCAGCTCGTCAATCTGCTGGTCATTTCCGTAATCCCAGAGCAGCTTGCCAACCGCATCCAGACAGTGGATCCCGCCTTCCAGCCCGGAATGCACGATCCTGCCGTCTGGCAGCAGGTCCGCCTGCTGACCCCCGCTTGGTTGTTGCCAGAGCAGCTCCCCCTGCAGATTGAGGCAATACAGATTGCCATCCATGCTGGCCAGCAGGATCTGCTGATTCTGATCATCAAGCAGCAGGCGTGCCGGTGCGCCCATCAGGAATCGCCATTGCTCGTCGCCGCCGTAATCAAAGCTGACGAGGGACTGATCCCGCGCGGTGACGAGCACCTGTTCCTCCAGCAGGCGGCAGCTGTCAGTCACCGGATACTGCGAGCCCGGCCAGAGCGGAAGCGGTGTATACAGTTCCTCGATTCTCCAGAATGCCTCGTCCGGATTGCCATCCCGCCAGACCTCCAGGTACCCGTCGCGCCGGCAGGTCGCCAGCCAGTCCTCCGGCCCTGCCAGCAGTTCATGGTCCGCCCGCAGATTCTGATCCGGCCGCATCCGGGGGCGGCTGCCATAGCTTTGCCAGCTGCCCAGGCTGGCATCAGCTGCAAGCTCGCCTGTGGTGAAATCCAGCAGCATCCGCAGGCTGTTGTCAGCCTGCAGCGCGAAATGCCCACCGGGGTAGTTCCCCGAAGCCAGCACGGATGCATCGGGAACCAGCGCATCATCGGTCCGCTTGCAGCCGGACAGCATATGCGCCAGAGCCAGACAGACCAGCAGTACAGTGTATCCAGCAGCAGTCTCCTCATCACAGTTCCCCCAGCCGCAGGATCCGGTCTGCACCCTCGTCATCCAGTACCAGCAGATGCTCGCTGCCGATTCCGTGAATCCTGTCCAACCTCCCCTGCAGCCAGCCCGGGATGGCAACCGGGATGCTGAGTGCCGCACTTTCCAACACCATGCCCTGTCGCCCGGAACTGTCCTCCGGATCCGCCTGCAGTACCACCGCCGGCTCCTGGCCACGCATCGCGGCAGAGAAGGCAGCCGGCAGCGCTGCCCACTTGCCGAACTCAGCCGGACCTGCATGCAGCAGCAGCTGTTCGTCGCCAATTGCCGTCGCATCCAGCACCGGGCGCTCCAGATCGTCACGGCGCAGCTGTGTGCCATCCACACTGTAGCGGGCATAGCCGCCGTCAATGCATTCGGCGAAGCCATCCTCCGTCAGCCAGGCATATGTCCGCAGGTCATCGCGGTAGGGGCTGCCCTCTCCGAGCTGCTGGCCCACACTGCTGCCATCCAGGCGGCTGATATTCACCGCCCCGTCTCGTTCCAGCACCAGCTCGCCACGCAGTTCAATCTGGCTGAGCTGCCAGGGCATGCTGTTGCCCCTGGCACCGATTTCGCGGCCTTCGGGGCTGATCCGCACGCGACCGCCGTTCGTTCTGCTCTGCAGCCAGCCCTCGCTGTCAACCGCCATCCAGGGCCGCTGGGACTGCATCGAGCTCGCGGAGGGAAGCTGCAGGAACCAGAGCAGCTGTCCCCGCTCATCGAGGCCATAAACGAGGGCCGTTGCCATCGAGTAGAAGCTGGCCTCCGGCTGCTGCATTCTGAGTCGCCTCTGCCCCATTTCATTATGCACGGGTTCAAAGCGCCACAGCTCGTTGCCAGTGGTGTCGATCGCCAGGGCCCGGCCCCAGCGGCCGGTGAGTACGAGCATGCCCTCCCCCGGCTGCACACTCATCAGCTCGAAGCGCGGCGGAGGTGTGAACTGCCAATCCAGCTCGCCCATTGCCGTGATGTGACTCAGGCGTCCGCCCTGCTCCTGCAGCAGCAGTCCACCGCTGCCATCCGCCATGGGCTCAGTGCGCAGGGGCTGCAGGTTCAGCCGGGAAACCGCGTGCAGGCCCAGCCTGTCCCGGGCCGGGCGCAGGACCTGCAGCAGCAGCAGGCCGCAGAGCCAGAGCAACAGCAGCAGGCCCGCGGCCACTGCCGCAGTGCGCTGCCATCGCCGCATCGTTTCCATGGACTGATTCTAGCTCACCGGGGCCTGCCGCATTGCCCTTGCGCCGTCGTCATTCCGGCGGGGAAAGCACGACCAGGCCCTGCACGGTATCCGAGCTGCTGAACAGCACACCGTCATAACCGGGAATGGCTTCGGTCTGAAATCTACTCATATATTCACTGCGCCACAGTGGCCTGCCCTGCGGGTCGAGACAAAGCCAGCACCAGGGGGAACTTCTATCATTTCTGATCCGGCCACCGAACCAGTTATTGCTGTAGTCCCTGCTGAATAGCTTTACGAATACATGTCCGTCCGGTGCAAGCTGCATGTTGTACATCGAGTTGCCCACACCTTGGTTTGTCCACAGTTTCCGGCCCTCGCGATCATGGCAGGACACCACTCCGTCCCGCATCAGCAGGAAGCGCTCACCTGACTCATCCGCTACCGTGTACAGATATGGCAGTTCCGAGCGGCCCATGTCCAGCTTCCAGAGTTCCGTCCCTGTCCAGTCCAGGCAATACAGAGTCTGCCGGTTCATTTCAGTGATCAGAATCCGCTCCCCGAAGCCAATTGCATTTTGCACTGATTCCCTGCTCCAGCTTGGCTGGCCTTCAACATCCAGGCAGATCAGCCCGCCACTCCGATCACTGATCAGCAGTTGCCGGCCATCCTTTGAGGCTCTGACACTCAGCATCGAGCCGGCCATGTATTCCCAGAGAGGCTCGCCATCAAGCCCGAAGCATACGAGCTGCTGCTGGTCATACAGCACAAAGGGCTTTCCTCCGATGAAGCCTGAGTTGTCACTGAACTGCGTCCTGCCGGGATAGCTTGACTGGGGTGCGTTAGCCTCAATATCCGGCCGCTTCAGAATCAGCTCCGTGGACGATCCATCAGCACCTATAAGCGGAACACCGCCCTGAACCGGATCAAATGGCAACAGGTACATGTCGTCCGGTCCACTGATCATCATTTCCGGACCATTCAGATACTGGGGATACCCCGTCTGCGAGGACTGGCCCGTCTGCGGACCATCGCCGGCATCCCTCAGCGCATCAATCTCCAGTATTGAGTCGCCCTGCCAGTTGAGGATGTGGTTCCCCTCCAGTACAAGCATCGGTCCCTTGACGTTCAGCTCCCGTTTCCGGGCTGAGGGAGGATCGGAGCAGGAACATAGCAGAATCAGCAGCAGGCTTGCCGGCAGTGCAATCCTAGGCATCCCCACCTCCTGTTGCCAGGCACCTGAGCTGGCCGTCCGCACTGAGCTGATAGATCAGTCCACCTGCACATCTGATCGAGGAATAGCGGTTGAATCTCTGTTTGCCGCCAATGTCCATCTCGGCAATCTTCCGCCCGTCGCGGATCACCAGCAGCTCAGTCTTCTCACTGCCGCTCAGCTGCGGCAGCAGCTGTCCCGCTGCGGGTGACAGGAACGGCAGGATCGAATTCAGACGTGGATACATCAGCGAGAGGAATTCCAGACTGCGCAGCAGGTTGTCACTGGCAGTGGTCAGCAGCACGAAGGCATCTCCGGAATAATGCGCTTCGGCAAGATTGCAGTCCTCAAGGCTGTAACTCCAGACTTCATTCATTTCACGGTCCATGGCATGCAGCACACCATCACTTGTGGGGTGCAGCAACAGCTCAGGGCTGGCAGCAAACTGGCCGGAACTGAATGTGATGCCCTGCTGGGAGAGCCCCTTGTCCAGCACCCGGGAGAATTCCTTACCGTCACGCAGCAGTACCAGTCTGTTGTCAGCGGAATAGAGCAGTCCGCCATCCGGAAGAATCGTACACAGCTGCATGGGCTGGCCACCCATGAAGACTGGCCTGCCGGCGACTATCTGCTGCTCATTCGCATGTTTTGGCTCCTTCAGCTGCCGCTGTTCACCCCCGATCGTGAACACCTTCTTGTTGAAGAAATCACCGCAGAGGAAGGAGTACTGACCGTCGTAACTGAAGTAGCTCGGCAGGCCATAGTGTTCATATGCCTGCTGCGTATTGGCAACCCAGCAGGGCCTGCCATCCGCGTCCACTCCGTACAGCAGGATCCCGGCTTTGAGAAACACCACAGGCTTGGCATCAGGCAGTGGTTCAAGCAGCTCTCGATAGCGAGTGAAATCCGGCTGGCATGACCACAGTTCCTCTCCGGCATCAGTGAGTGCGGTCAGCTCACCTGCTGCACTGGTCACATAGCTGATGTCTCCGATCCTCTGGAAGGGACCACGATAGGGATCAAGCATCATCCGCCTGGACCAGCACAGTTCGCCATCCGCAGAATACCGGAGCAGCTTGTCCCGCTCAGCTTCCGGGCAGTAGACCAGGCAGCCTGTTTCATCAGCGGATAGGAGGATGGCCCAGTCCCCTTGTAGCTTCCTGCTCCAGCGCTCGGCGAGTTCCTGTCCACCATCCCGGAGCACGCTCAGGGCCAGCAGGCCCGCAGCCCAGAGCAGCACGAATGCCGTCAGTCCCAGAACCATCGATCTGTGTATCCTGCAGATCATCTCCCGCACCCTGTCCAGGCCGCCTGCTTCAGTCCGCAGACGGTCCGTATTGCTTCAATTGTATCCCTGGACGCTCACGCCGCTGCCTGGGTTCAGTGAGGGAGTGGTGGCAATGCACCTAATGACTGGATCCAGCCTTGCCCTGTTCGCCACTGGCTTCCTCCAGTCCGATGCAGATCAGGCGATCGCCGCTGATCGTATACAGACTGGCCTGCTCGCCTGGAATGCCTGAATTGAATCTGATCTGATCATCCCGGAATTGCCAGACATGCTTGCCATGGATATCAAAGCAGTCCAGCGCACCCCTGGAGTCATAGCCCCCCGGATAGCGTCCAAGGTACTTTCCCGGTTGCATCCGCTGTGCAGCATACTGCGTGAGGAAGATGTAGCCGTCCGTCGACATCCTCACTCTGGCGTAAACCACATCCTCCAGTGGCCTTTCCCAGAGAGTTGCGCCATCCGCCGCATGACAACTGACTGATCCTCCCGCGAGAAAGACCGCTTCCTCCCGCAGGGGGTTTGCCAGTACGGCCGGAGGAGACTGCGAATCCGGCCCGCGCTGAATCCGGAAGATCTCATTGCCGTTCCAGTCCAGGCTGAGCATGCTGCTGCTGGCCTCGTCCGCCAGCACCGGTCCAGTGCCGCACACCGCCGCCTGGAAGCTGCCACTGCGGCGCCACAGTTCCTCACCCGCGTCCGAGATGCAGTAGGCATTGCCATCGCTGCTGAGCAGCAGCAGCCTGTCGCCATCGGGCTGTGTCAGGAAGTCAGCGGCTCCGCCCGTCATGAATGTCCAGCGGATGCTGCCCTGCCTGTCATAGGCCACCAGCATCTGCATCTGCCGCATCAGCACGGGGCCGCCGGCCAGGAAGCCCATGTTGTCATGCGGCCCATAGTAGGTTGATTTGACAGCCTTGCTGAATATCTCCGGTCTGGGCAGCTCCACCCGTTCAGACTGGCGTTCCAGCGATGGAACATAGTAGTAGCCATGATTGTCATAGAGCAGCATTTCCCCGCTGTCACTGAGCACAATCTCGGTACCGACATCCCTTGACATTAATCGCGGCTGCGGCTTGCCGTTCTGGCCAGCGGGCTGAGGCTGAGGATAGTCCTCCAGCCCGACCAGCTGCAGTTGCCCCTGGTAGTTGCTTGAATTCAAGTTGCAAGTGCAACGACCTGTTTGATGCCCAAGAATACCTCATCGGGGCATAGCCAGCCCAGACCCTTTCGCGGGCGGCTGTTCAGCCGCCTGGTGGCGTGTTCGAGTTCCGAGTGCCGGATCGTCAGGAAGTTGCGTGTCCGTGGAAAGTACTGCCTGATCAGTCCGTTGGCATTCTCGTTCGTGCCGCGCTGCCAGGAGCAGTAGGCATCGGCGAAGTACCATCTGCAATCCAGCAGTCCGGCGATCTCGGAATGAAGCACGAACTCCTTCCCATTGTCAGATGTGATGGTATGGACATGCTCGCGCCAGGGCATCAGCAGGGCTACGCTTGCATAGAGCACCTCTTCGGCGCTCCGGCTGCACAGCCTGGCCAGCAGCTGGAACCTGCTCCGGCGCTCGGTGATTGACAACAGCGCGCCACGGTGGCGGCTGCCGATGATCGTGTCGATCTCCCAGTCTCCGATGCGGCTGCGCTCCTCCACCACCGGCGGACGTTCATGGATCGTGACGCGGCCCGGAATCAGGCCCAGGCCGCTGCTGCTGCCATAGCGCCTGCGCCGGCGGCCCTGGTGGCGCAGCATCCGGTGGAGTCTGCCGCCGGCTCTGCGGTCTGCCGCCACGAACCGGTAGATCCATGTATGGCTGACGGGACGGGCCTTCTCCTGAGCAAGCCGGAGGCGGATCTGCTCCGGGCTGTGCTCCTCGCGCAGCAGGCGCTTCACCCGTTGCCAATCCTTCTTCGCTATCCGTGGGCGGCCCTTGCCGTGGCGGCGCAAAGTTGCGTTCCTGTGTGCGAGCAGGGGATGGTAACCCCCGCCCGGGGCAGGGTTGCGCCGCAGTTCGCGGCTGATCGTGGACTTGTGGCGGCCCAGCTCCCGGCCGATATCCCTGAGGCTCCAGTCCTGCGCGCGCCGCCTGTCGATCTGGTATCGTTCTTCCTGGGTGAGCTGCGTGTAGCCCATCTGGCACTCCTTTTCCTGACAGTTCAGAAGTGCCGTGATACTACACCGGCTCGCCTTCCTCCGTCAGGGGAGTTGCACTTGCTTGTTTAATTCAGGTTGATCAGCAGTTCCCTGGGCCCTGTCAATGCGAACTGTTCCGGTGCAGTCAGATCAATCAGCACTGATGCTTCGGGATTGCGATCCGCGGCAGTGCAGCCACAGCACAGGCAGGCAAGGAGCAGCAGGCCAGCAGGCTGTCTCATGGTTCCAGCACCTCAAAGGCGCTGAGAGTCTCATTGCCCTCCAGCAGGTAGATCATGCCGCCATCGCTTGCCAGCTGTACATTGCGCGGGGCTCCATGAGAGCCAAGCTCAATGCGGCTGATGACTTCGCCATTGACGATGTACAGCAGACTTATGGTGGAAGCAGCGCTGTAACCGGGAACGGTTCTTGAGGGGATGTTCCCGCTCTTCTGGACAGTCAACCGCAGCTTCATCAAGTAGGCCTCGAGCAGGCTGAAACTGCGGAACAGGTTGTCATTTTCCATCGCCAGCAATATGATGCCATCGGCGAAGGGCTGGATGCCGAGCACCTGCAGCTCCGCAGGGTCCCAGTCCCAGAGCTGTCTGAACTCACCGTCAAACGCCACCAGCCGCTTGTCATCGGCTGTCATGAGCAGGTGGTCTTCCTGCATTGCAATGCTTGTATCGCCCAGGCGGGAAGCGGGAGTGAACCCGGGCAGGTCAAGCCAGGTCGTTCCATCCCGGTCCACCGTTGCCAGCTTGCTTCCGTCGCTGAACAGCAGCTGCCCATTCTGCCGTACCCCAAGCAGGCGTGCAGGTTCGCTGTAGGACATGGGAATGGGCTGTGGTGCCGAGTCAGCAGCATCAGCTACCGGTTCCACCGCCAGGAATGTTTCCCGATGCCCATCCGGGAACCAGACCTTGATGCCCTCATAATCAGACTCCAGGCTGCAGTACTCACCGAAGAGAGTTGCACAATCCTCACCCATGTTCGACATGAAGCCATTGTCAGCCAGTCTGGTCCAGCAGCGGCTGCCATCCGCGGCCACGCCATAGACGAGGAATCCAGCGCGTGAGTAGTGCTCCGCAGTTGCCAGCGGTTCCTCATCCAACTGACTTTCGAAGGCGTTGTAGTCGGCTGCAAACCGCCAGGCGATCCGGCCATCTTCACCGATGCATATCAGGCCGCCATTGCGAACAGTGACGTAGATGGACTGTTCCCGCTGGTAGGCTCCGCCAAAGCCCAGTTCCACGCCCAGGTTGTTCTGCCATGCCTGCTGCCCCTGCCTGTCCACCAGCTGCAGCCTGCAGTCGTTGCCACCGAAGGACTTCAGCAGCACGCCCTCGTCCACCTGGGGCAGGATCATCCAGCGTCCATCATGGGACTCATATGTCCAGGCCCTGCGGAAGCCCTGCCTCGAATCTGCCTGCGCCGGAAACCACAGAGTCCCGGCGAGCCAGAGCAGCAGCAGCGCGCCCACCAGTCCGGCGAACTTCCTGCGCCCGTGTGCATTGCTGCGCTGCATCTTCCACCAGCATAGCGCAGCGGCTAGTGTTCCTCCCAGACCACCAGTGCGGCATCCGCGAGGTCGTTGTCCGGCATCCCGAACAGCCGCCGCCACATCTGCTTGAACTCCGCCTCCTCATGTGGCCACTGCTCCAGCCACTCGCGGAACTGCGGCCACTGGAACAGCGTCGGGATCTCTCCCAGCCCGCGGCAGTAGTCGTGGATCATCTCCCAGCAGATCGGCACCACGGTGCCCGGCTTCTGTGCCGTACTGCCGCGCATGAAGTTCACGAGCACGCCGCGCTCGGGTTTGTCCTCGGCACGGATCATCGCCACCCCGGTGCCCCGGTCCACGGCGTAGTAATGCGGTTCGATGTAGACGATCTGCACGGCTAGGATGATAACCGAGATCCTGCCACCCCCCCGGCGGGACTTGCACTCAGTAACGATTTGCCCAACAATTGCATCAGGTAATCGGACAGTCGCTGAAAGGGAGGGGAGCAGTAAGTGCGAGCGGCAACATACACGCCCAGGGAGAATGCGGATTCATCTGCGCTCCTGGCAGTGCACTGCCTGAGCATCCTGCTGCAATTCCTGTATTTCCTCAGCTTCCTGCACTTCTCCAGGCGCATGCTCTCCATCCACCGCCGGGGTGCAGCGTGAAGCAGGGCTGGATCGCCGCATTCCGCGAGGCCCGCCTGAGCCCGCTGCTCGAACTCTGGCAGCTGCAGGAGCAGCGCCGCATGGCTGGCCGCAGCCGCTGGCTCTCCAGCCCCGGTCTGCTGCTGGCAGCGCTTTGCCTCGGACCGCTGCTGAGCCTGATGCTCGTCCGCCAGCTGCTGGCGATCAATGCCGCCTGGCAGGCGGGAGGGATGAATCCCCTGCAGGCTTCAGCCGTATTCTGGCTGGCTGTCAACGGCAGCCTCAAGCTGGGCCTGATCCTGCTGGCCCTGTTCTGCCTGGCCCGGCTCTACCGGGCCCTGGCCGACAGTGGCAATCTGCTCAACGGCAGCGGCCGCGGCCGGGTCTTCCTTGACGGCGGGCTGGGCAGCAGTCCGCTCTCCAGCCGGGAAATCATCGCGGCCCAGCATATTGCCAACCTCCGGCTAGTGCTGCCTGCCGTGGCGATGCTCAGCCTGCTCATGGCCCTGCACCGCCTGGCCGGAAGCATCGGCCTGCCCGACAACCAGCTCCCCACAATGTCCTGGCTGGCAGTGAACTTCCTGCTGCTGCCGCTGCTTTCCTGCCTGCTGAGCACGGTGGCCCTGCTGATCCTCGGCGGGATCGCCATCGGCAACGGGGCCCACGGCGGGCCGCTGCCGCTGCAGCTCGGCGGCTTCGCGCTCTTGATCCCCGTGCAGCTGGCGCTGGCAATCAGCAACTATCCCATGTTTGAAAATTTCAGATACAACAGCATTGAGGACATGCTGGACCCGCTGGCGGTACTCCCCGCAATGCTGCTGCCGGCGATTCTGTTCATCTCGGTGGCCGCTGCCATCAGCAGCTCCGGCTGGCGCAGGGTGCTGGCCGCCGGATTCGGCCTGCTGCCAGTTTCGGTCATTCTTGGTGTAGCCCTGCTGGGAGAACGGCTCCAACAATTGAATTACCTTGGCTGGGAATGGTCCTATGCCTGTTCAAGCTGGATGTTCCTCGTGTCCCGTTCCATCTGCATCCTTCCAGTGCTGCTTGATGCCATGCTCATCGGAGGTGCCTTCGAGAGACCTGATGACTACGGGCTGTGGCTGATCCCCGGCATGCCCTTGCTGGGTATCCTCATCACTCAGTGGCTGCTGCTGCGCATCAGTCTGCACTACTCACTGCGCATGCTGGAGCAGCAGCGCAGTCATGGCGAGATCCGGCATGCTTCCCGTCCGGCCCGCAGCCGCCTGCGCCTCTCCCCAGGTCTGGCCCGCGCACTGGACATCGGATTCGCCTGGATTCTGCTTGGATTGCCAATCCTACTGGCAATGGCATCAGTCATCTGGGCCAGACTGATTCCGGCACCGCGCATCCAGGCCGAAGATGAGCTGCAGCGCTGGCTGCTGGACAATCTGGCCGAAGTCCAGTACCTCACAGCCTGGCAGCCGGGTGAACGCGAATATTCCTGCTGGAGCTCCATCGATGGCCTGTTTGACGGCGGCTATGGCTGGGGACGCGATCTTGATCTGAGCGCACTGGATCAACTGCTGAAGCTGACCCGTGAAAGCCTGGCAGATTCAGCCCCCGGCATGGCGGATGAGCGCCTCGTCACACTGCTCTACCTCGGAATGGAGAATCAGCACTGGAATACTGAATACCAGTACTACTGGCAGCTCCATGGACTGCGTCTGGCAATGCTCGATCAGTTCTCCCCGGAAACTGACAACAGTCTGCTGCTGCAGTTCCGCGCTGAATCGCTGCTGCAATCCCTGCAGTGGCAGGAAGATTATCAGAACTCGACACTCTGGACCGGAGTATTCAGCACGGACCCAGACTCCCCGATGTTCGCCGGGACCTGGCTTGAGGATGAGGACTTCCGGGTGCTGGCAGCCCTGTATGAACAGGAGCATGCCGCACTGGAGCCAGGAACGTACGCCCTGATCCGCGAAATCCAGCTGCTGCTGGCCTGCACTGAATTCGAGCGGCTGGATGCCTGTCTGCAACTCTACGCCCGAGAGCCTCGTCCCACCGGAGAGATCCTCGCCCTGGAGGCCATGGGCATGCAGGCAATACCCGAACTTGATGCTCAGAGTCAGCGGATTCTGCGCCTGCTGGACGACAGCTACATGGATCTGCCAGATCTCAATCCGCAGATCATGCTGGACGCCAGCCGTTTCTACATAGCCTATGGCAGACTTGACGCAATGCAGCGCCTGCACGATTATTGGTGGGATATCTCCGGTTTGACAGGACTGGACACCGTGCTCACTGCTGATGAAACCATGCTTGATGCCTTACCCCTGGCCGTTCGCCAGGACCCGGCTAATGCGCAGTTCGGCAGGCTGCATAAGGAGATCCGCAATCATCGGAACTACGGCACTTTCTCGGTCTGGACCTACCAGCAGTGGGGCGCGTTCTGGTCGGAGGAGACACTGCGCTACATCGAGAATTCACTCTCCTTCGGACGCGTAACACCGACACAACTCAGCCAGCCCTTCTGGCAGGTAGTGGAAAGCCGCAGTCTCGTCGAACCCTTCCTGCAGGATGCCGACCGCCGGTTCCTGCTTGAGCTTGAATCCCTGGACTGGACCAGCCTGCAGCTGGCAACTGAAGCAGTGGAGGAGCAGCCATGAACCGCATTCCCGCAGATGGCTATGTGCTCGATGATCAGCTGGCAAGCAGCGGCCTTGGCAGGGACGATCTCTCTTCCGGCTGGCTCGCGGCCCTGCTCAGCATCCGTGGCAATCCCCTTCTGCGGCTCTGGATCCAGCTGGACAGGCGCAGGGCCCTGTCCCGCAGCCGCTGGCTGGCCAGTCCCGGCCTGCTGGCCGGTACCGCCCTGTGCAGCATCCTGCTCTGCGTGATCCTCGTGCGCCAGCTGCTGGCCCTCTTTGCAGCGCGCCAGTCCGGCTTCGTGCACCCGGCACCCGCCGCCGCAGCCTTCTGGACCGCTGCCAACGGCATCATCTGGCTGGCCGTGATCTTCCTCGGCATCCGGTTCATTGCCCGCCTGTTCCATGTGATCCGCGATTCCGTGGCTCTGCTGGAAACCGGCAACGGGGAACAGCGCCTGCGTCTCGATGACAGCCTGCTGATCACCGAACTCAGCAGTGCGCATGTAATCAGCGCTCAGATCGCCCATAACCTCCGACGCCTGCTGCCCGTCACGATCCCGCTGGCCTTCCTGCTCGGCCTGCAGCAGCAGCTCCTGCCCTTCAGCCTGTTGCTTGACAACACCCCGGGCCTGCTGCAGAGCATGCAGAACCTGCTCTGGGTGCCGCTGCTGGCAATCCTGTCCAGCACACTCGGGATCGTGCTGCTCAGCGGCATCATGATCGGCGCCGGCCTGCTGCGCGGTACCGCCACACTGCAGAGCTGGGCCGCCGTGGGCGTGGTCTGCCTGCAGTTCATCCTGCTCGGCATGCAGCTTGCCAGCACGGACTTCTTCGACTTCGGCAGCCAGGTCAACCAGGGCTGGGCCGTCGCGCTGCTGGCAATCCTCCCGATCCTGCTGATGATTCCGCCGGTGCTGCTGGCGGGCTACAGCCATCTGTTCCGGCGCATCCTCGCCGGCGGTTTCCTGCTCTGGATCGGTTTCGCCCTGACTCTGCTTTACGGCTTCTGCCTGCTGACGGATTTCAACATCTGGCTGGCCAGGCCCTATGTTGCCGAAACTGGGCTGCAGATCGGCCGGCAGAGCCTGCAGCTGTTCAGTGCCAGCCCCCTGACCGGACTGCTCTACCAGCGCATGCTGCTTGATGCACTGCACCTTGACAACGGGCTGACAGTATCCGAGCAGGCCTGGCGGCACACCTATGCTTTCAGCCTGCCGCTGGGCTACCTGCTGCTGCAGTTGCTCTGTGCGGTGGGAGCGCTGCATTTCGCACGCGTGATGCTTGACAAGCGGAGGCTCGGCCAGCATGAATAGGACACATAGCGCAATTGTCAACGAGGCCGGGACTCGCCGGCAGGCGGAGCAGGAGACGCCTCGCTGGCGCAGACTGGATCGCGGACTCGATCTGCTGCTGTTGGGCCTGCCCATGCTGCTGGCAATCTGCGTGATGCTGACAGCCATGGCCAGCCCCGTCCCACAGGCCAGCAGCGACGATGAATTCAGCGCCTGGCTGCTGAACGAAGCCCTGCAGGCCCAGCACCGGGTCAACTGGCAGGGTGTGCTGCATCCCGTCCAGTCCGCCGGATGGCTCAACAGTTCGGACTGGAGTCAAGCCCGGACCAGCGATGCCTACATGCGCGGCAGCATCCTGCTCGATCTGGAAATGCAGGCGGCGGTCCAGGCAGCACTGGCTGAGCATCCGGAGGATCCACGCCTGGTCTGGCTGGCAGCGAGTTGCATCCCGGACGACTACGATTCCGCCGAGCCCGCCCATGCCCGTGTTGCCTACCTCGAGGAGCAGGACCGGCTTGGCCGGCTGGACCGCAACGGGCTGGAGCTGCTGGCTCTCAGCATCTACTACATCAGTCCCCGGCAGATCAGCGACCAGCAGCAGTACTGGCGGCAGCAGAACTACGCCTGGTTCAATCCGCTGGGCAATTGGCAGGACTCCGGGCTGGAGCAGGAACGCTTTGAGCGGATCCAGAGCCTGCTGCAACGCGCCGACGCCATGCCGGTGCAGAGTGCCAGCCAGCTGACGACACGCTTCACGCAGCTGGTCAACAACACGGAGTATGAAGCCGCTGCAGCATTGCTTGCTGAGCATGCGGAGCTGCCGGCCGAAACCGGCACCGTGGATCAGCTGGCTATGCTCGGCATCAGGGATACCGAGCAGCTGGACGAGCTCAGTCGGGCTTCACTGCAGTTCATGGGCATCGGCAACATTACCCAGTTAGTCCGGCTTAGGCCCCAGACCTACAGTGAGCTGACAACGGAGCTACTGGAACAGGGCCGCACTGATATCCTGCAGGAGTTCCACGTCTTCAACTGGAAACTGGGTGGTGCTAACTTTCCGCAGAACAACCTGATGAGCTGTCAGCAGATGCTGGACGCCATTCCGCCCACGGTACTGCATGATCCCGCCAACGCGGATTTCCGCCGGGCACAGCTGGACTGCACAGCCCTGTCGCGAAATGCCTTCCTCAATCAGCCTGGATTCAGCCAGAACATTCTCGAAATGGCCTATGACAGCATGGAATTCAAACTGAGCGGCCAGCGACTCGGACTCTACGGCCCCAACCCCCTCTGGCAGAACTACTACATTTCCCAGAACAGCAGAACGCAGCAGCTGGCTGCACTGGGCCCCTCCGGAATTGAGGATCTGCAGGAGCTGCAGGAGCTCGACTGGACCAGCCTCATCCTCTCAGGACATGAAGCTGAATTCCTGCAGCCTGAACCGGCGGCGGAGCAGTAGGTGGCAATCTGGAGCAGCAGCCAACCATGACACCGGAGCCGGGACCAAATGCCGACAAACGTCAGCCGCGCTGGCAACGCCTCGACCGCCTGCTGGACCTGCTGCTGATCGGCCTGCCGCTCCTGCTCTGCCTCGCCTGCATCCTGCTGAGTTTCCTGCTGCGTCCCTACGAAATGGCAACCGGTGACCCGTTCATGGACTGGTATGGCACGCAGCTCCTCGAGAGCAGTGCCGCCAGGCTGGCCGGCGATCCCCTGATCGAGGATGCCAGGCTGCACATGGATGGCTACCTGGAAGGGGACTTCGCCCTGCGCTTTGGCAATGCACCGCAGGAGCTGCATTCCGACCCACGCTTCTGGGAGGCCCGCTACCAGTTCCAGCCCTACGACGGCCCCCCGCCAGCGGACCTGCATGTGGACCTGAGCGCGGATCCGGATGCTGCACATGATGCCGTGCTGCAGCTCTCGCTGGCCAGCCCCGCTGCCAATGCCGAACTGCTGCTCAGCCTGAAGACTGAACAGATCCATGACCGGCTCAGTGAGGCGGGTGAGGTTGCCGCCCAGCGCGAGGGCCGCCCCCGGTTCCTCTGGCGCAGACCCGACGAACTGCGTCCCCTGCTGGAGCGCTGCGACAGTCTGCCCCTGCAGGACAGCTTCAGCTGCCTGCTGCTGGCCTCCTACTGGGTCAGTGGCGGGGATTACCCTCAGGCGCGCCGTCTCGTTCTGCGGGCGGATCAGCCGCAGCCAAATCAATACCCGGACCTGATGAACCTCCTCTTCAGGACCGAAGCTGACCCGAATGAACTGATTCTTGCCGGTGCCAACTGGAACACGGCTTTTCCATCCGGACTCAGCTCTGCCAACTCCGATATGCGCGGCGGGATTGACGAAATTGCCGAGCTGGCCTGGCTGGCCGGCGACACCGAATGCCTTGATGCCCTGCGCCGGGCTGTGCCGGACCCCGGCCGCGGCCAGCAGGACAGCGTCCTCGACGGCCTGATCAACATCGTCAATCTCGGCAAGGTTGACATGCACATCATGCGCATCACGGATGATCCACAGGAACTGGCCATGCTATTGGAGCTGCGCCAGCGCCGGGATGTCTGGAAAGCTGCGATCCATCCCGCGAACCGGCCGGTCCATCCGGCACGCATGTACTACGAGGCGGGCCTGCAGTGGCTGGACTCCAACCTCAGTGGCGGGCATGCCCGGGCCTGTGACTACAACCTGAGCTTCGGCGCGGTTCTCTTCGAGGAAGCGCAGCTGCTGCAATCCCTGCAGGCGGACTGGGATGCCTTTGCACTGTACAGCTACACCGACATGGCCTTTCCAGATGGCTGGCAACCCTCGGCCACGGATCTCAGCATTGCCGAAGGCCAGATCGCTTCCGAGACCGAAACAAGACTCCATCGCATCTCCCAACCAGGCACGGAGCAAGCACAGTGAACTGGATCGCCGCCATCCGCGGCCTGCCAGCCAATCCCCTGCCCGCCATCTGGCAACTGCAGGAGTCGCGCCGGGCCGCCCGGACCAGCCGCTGGTTCTCCAGTCCCGGAGTGCTGCTGCTGACTGTGCTGCTTTCCGCCCTCGCCTGCTTCCTGCTGCTGCGTCAGCTGCTCGTCGGCATTGCCGTCTGGGACGAGGGTGCCGTACCCTTCATCCGCCACAGCCTGCGCAGGATGGGAACCGGCGTTGCCATTTACTTCAGCGGCACGCTGGCCCTGCTGTTCAGCCTGGCGCGCCTGCAGCAGGCTTTGCAGTTCTGTGTGGGACTGCCGGACATCCGGCGAGCCCGCAGCGGCTGGACCCTCGATGAGTCCCTGGCCGGCACTGGGCTCGGCAGCGCTGAGCTCGTCACAGCCGCACTCTGGCATTCCCTGCGGCGTGTGCTGCCATCACTGCTGATCCTCAATCTCTGCCTGTGCATTGCAGCAGCGGTCCACATCGCCGACATCCGCTTTGACAATCCGCAGCTTGTCTCCGCCTGGACATGGCTGCTGCTGCCAGACTTGCTGATGACCTCCCTGCTGCTCTCATCATTCGCTGTACTGCTGCTCTGCAGCCTCGCACTCTGCTGCGGGAGTCCGGGCCAGTCCGCCTCCCGCCCGCCCCTGCTGGCGGCAAATGTCTACCTGCTGCAGCTCTGCCTGCTGCCTCTGCAGCGCTTCAGTGAATACTGGAGCCCGGCGGACCATGTTGGCAACCTGGGTGCAGCGGCGGCCCGGCAGTCGGAGCTGCTCTCACTGGGCTGCGGCATGCTGCTGCCGCTTGCCATCACCGCCACGGTGGTCCTGCTTTCCCGCAGTACCCTGACCCGCGGTCCCGCGGCCTGGGGCCTGCTGCTCATCAGCCTGATGTACACCGGTGCAGTCTGGTCCCTGCGCGAGACGATCATCTTCCTCGGCCCCGACACCCTGAACCCCCTGAACGGCCCCTTTGTCAGCGCTTTCTCCAGCTGGAGCATCCTGCCCCTGCAGCTGCTGCATCAGCTCCAGGTCATTCTTCAGAGCTCCGGCAGCGGCCAGTCCCTGAGCTGGGTCCTGCTCCTGAACCTGCCTCTGCAGCTGCTGCTCATGGGATTCTGCATCTGGCTGGCGGTCCGGCGTGCGGCGGCCAATCTTTCCACTGACCTGCGGGTCTGATCATGGCTGGCACCAGGCTTGTGCGCAGCATGGCAATTCCGTGCTGGATTGCCGGGGACTGCAACATTGACAAAGCGTGGTGCTTGCCGATGGACAAGGGGGCACTGTGCGCAAACATATATCTATTTGTATCGTCGACTGTTTTTGGATGGACATGTTAAATGTACTTGTAATTTGCATTGGGGAACCGTATACTGTTTGCATAGCTACTACGGCTTCGGGAAGCAGTAGTAAGACACGCGCACTTGAGGAAGCTGGAATTGAGTTCTATGCAATCTCAGATTTGGATCACAGGGGCCACTGTGACCCTCGTTCCAGTGCGTCCAGATTTTTTACTGAAGACGATTCTCAATTATCAATACCAAACCGCAACTCACTCTTCAAATCAGCGCAGCTTGGTCATTACCTCTGCGCAAATCCGGCTGAAATCACGTCTCCAGGAGGTTTCTGTTGTCCAATAGTGGCCGTTTTCCCGCCACTGGAACCCCTGCCCGACGGGCAGGTCAATTGCGTTTATACATTATTTCCATACCACAATCCTTAGGAGTTATTATGAAGACTCATGTGAACTGGTGTAGGCACCTCGGGCTTTCGCTCGTGGCGCTTACGGTAGTCTTCGTGGCAGCATCCTGCGGTGGCGGTGGCGGCACGGCTGGTCTGACCGAGCAGGTCAACCAGACGGTTTCCACCAATACTCCCCCGGTCGTTGACGGCCGTGGGTCCGGCACTGAGCTGACGGTCTCTGAGAATGAGATCGGCAGCCTGAGCGCGGAGCAGCAGGCACTGCTATCAGATGCGGGCTGGAACCAGCCGTACATCGCCCCCAAGAGCGGGACCCCGATTGCGGGTCCGAGCCACGAGATGCTGATGGCCCAGCTGCGCGAGATGGCGGAGCGCGGGCTTGAGATGTATCCGCGTGGTGCTGAAGGCGAGGGCGTGAAGGGCGCGAGCTGGCTGGACCAGCGCGGTTTCAACCCGGGCGTGAACAGCGGTCTCGTGAAGGGCCAGTACAAGCCGGCGGATACGGATGCCAACGGTGTTCCGGACTTCGGCTGCAACGCCAGCGGTGCGCTGATGGCGGACAACGGCAATTCCGACATTGAGGACGTGATCTTCGCCTACGGCGGTGTGATGCCGGCGCAGGCGATCAGCTGGGTGGCCGAGGGCCTGTCGACGATCAACCACTTCAACAGCGTTGGCGGTGGTGGCGACGATGCGCAGACGGCGGTGTACCAGCTGTTCGCGGACAGCGAGACGGCCAACCCGAGCAAGCAGGGCAAGAACGACATCGGCGAGATCGGCTACCGTGCGGACCTCGGCCCGTATGGTGTCGGATACGGCCAGGGCAGCGGCCCGAGCGGCACGCTGTGCGACGGAGAGGCCTACGGAGTGCGCAATGCGTTCTGGATGACCTTCAACGAGAAGTACATCGGCCTGCCGAGCGGCACTGACACGGCGATGTACAACATCCTGATCGCCCCGAGCAGTGACGAGGGTGCGGATCAGGTGAGCCCGATGGACACCTCGGCGAACTTCCAGACCTTCTACTTCGGCAACGTGTCGAACTGCTACGGTGACGCGATGATCGTGGGCATCAATGCTGCGGACAGCGGCTGCGATGACTTCGACGAGGCGGCGAATGCCGACTGGCGTGACCGTACGGACGGGGTGAACCCGTACCCGAACATCCTGCACAACCCGGTGTTCGGTGTGATCCTGGCCCGCTGGGCCGGTGGCGGCGCGAGCCAGGCCAGCGAGTTCTTCGGCGACGGGAGCTTCCCGACGGCTGCGAACACGATCGGCTGGCCGGTGGCCCGTCCGTTCGCGTTCAACAACGGCGCGGCGCTCCTGAATGCCAACGGTGCGTACTACGCCTTCGGCCAGTTCTTCGAGAAGGGTTTCATGTGGTGGATCGACTACGATCAGAACAACAACCCGACGGCGAGCGACGAAGCGCAGATGTACGTGTACAGCGGCAACAACACCTACTGCGACGGTGATTTCAGCAAGGTCGAGCCCGACGTGTTCTACGGCGGCAGCGGCGATCTGGGCGTGAACGTGACGGTTGACGGCGTGCGTTACGGCGCCGGCGACTGGAGCGCACCGCAGCTTTCGGATGACAACACCTACTACCAGATCGGGATGCTGCTGGACGAGAATCTCGGAATCAGCAGTGTGACGGTCGCGGCCAGTGCGCATGCCTTCGGCGGCGCGACGGCGGACGGTGTGGATGTGGGCCATCCGGAGTGGGGCAACTGCCTGTACAAGCACAGCACCTGGAGCTGGCGTGACGGAACGGTCACGGCGGCGGGCACGGCGTTTGATCCGAGCCAGTTTGCCCGTACGCACACCTACAGCAGCAATGCGATCAAGACGAACGTCGAGGGTGTGTACACGATCCGCAACCAGGTGGTTGATGCCGATGACAACATCGCCTACGGCGACAGCCTGCCGATTCACCTCGGCCACGGCGGCGCGGGCGGTGGCGGTGGCGACACCGAGATCGTGATCATCCGCAACGACGGCGGCGACTTCCAGCTGAACCTGGATGCGCTGACGGCGGACCTTGACGCGCTGGGCGCGAGCTACAGCACGGTGGACTTCAGCGGCAGCGTGGCCGACGACTTCGCGGGCAACCCGAATGCGAAGGTCGCGATCTGGTACCGCGGTGGTCCGGGCGGCGCGGGTGAGTCCGCGACGTTCACGACGGCCTGGACGGCGTCGGAGATTGACAACTACATCCAGCTGATGGATGACGGCTTCGGCGTGCTGCTGATGAGCCAGAACCACGGCTATGACGGCGACCTGGCCTTCATCAACGGCTGGAACGGCATCTACGGCTATGCGACGCTGCCGTCCTCGGTTCCGGATGCGGACCGCCGCATGCCCTGGCCTCCAGCCTGTGCACCGATGACGGTATCGGCTTCGGCGGTACGCTGGGCTTCATCCCGACGGCCCCGAGCAACTTCATCGGCAACCCGAGCGGCGCGAACTTCGGCGCTGACGGCACGAATGCCGCTGAGCGCTACACGGGCAGCGGTTCCTCGGGCGAGCTGCCGATCAGCTTCGGCATGCCGACGGGCCGCCAGTACTGCGGTATCGGCTACTTCAGCTCCGCCTTTGCGGGTGCCTGCAGTGGTCCGTCCTTCGCGGCGGGTATCGGCCACCAGCCGAACGCGCTGGGCTTCGACCTGGGCTTCCTGTCCTGGGGTAACCGCCAGGCACCGGACCAGAACATCGGCTTCTTCCCGGGCTACAGCCACAGCTTCGGCACCGGCAAGGTGTGGAACGTCGGCTACAGCTGGGCGGGCATGAGCGTGACGGCTTCGGCCTCCGGCTCGATGAACCGTGCGGACGTGCTGAACAACATCCTGGGTTGGCTGGATGACAGCCTGACCTTCGGTGGTGGCGGCGGCGGTGCCGGCTTCGAGGAGTACGACGGACCTCCGGAGATCGTGTGCGTGACGCCGATCGCCTGGGACAAGGTGAATGGCAACGTGTCGCAGGGCACGGCGGGTGTGGGTGGCCAGAACTACCCGGATCCGAACGGTTCCGATGTGTACGGACCGGACATGACGCCGGGCTTCGACTATCCGGTGGAGTATGACGGTGGCGTGCGTACGCCGGGCGATGACGACGCCGGCGTGAATGGCAACGACCTGGACTTCCAGTTCCCGTTCTACGCCTACGTGGAGTGGGATGACACCCTCGGTGCGATCCCCGGCGACGTGGAAGCGGCTGAGATCATCGACGTCAACTATGCGGGTATCGCGATGAGCGACATCTCCGCTGACTGGACGAAGTTCACCGCCCCCTACGGCGGCGTCTTTGATCCCTCCGCGCTCGGCCTCAACCGTGCTGCGGCCTACTTCCTGAGCCAGACGGACAGCTTCGGTTCCTTCGACACCGCCAGCTACGGCGACAGCTTCGGCCCGAACCTGACCTTCGACAACGATGACGACCTGGTTGCCACCGAGGCGATCGCGCACTGGGCCCAGGGCACGCTGTACGGCGGATCCCCTGCCTTCCTGGCCTGGGCGATGTTCCCCGGCCACAAGAGCGTGAAGTACGACGCCCTCGACTCTGCCGTGGGTTACTACGGTGAGGGTGGTATTCAGTGGTACGAGTTCGTCGAGGACCACGACATCCAGACCGGTCGCGACCTGTGGGGTTACCTGCGCAGCGACTACTCCTTCACCACCCCCGGTGAAGGCCGCACCGTGGACTTCGACTACGCAGTAGTCAAGGGTTGGGACGGCGACCTGAACCGCAACGGCGTTGTGGGCGAGGCTGCTGACAAGTTCCCGGTCCGTGTCCGCTTCTTCACCGATATTGACGTCTACGACGACTACTTCGATGACCTGAACGGTTACCCGAACTTCTGGCCCGATGGCGACACCTTCATCGAGGGTGGCTGCTACATGGTCGACGAGGGTGATCCGAACTACCCCGTGACCCTCCTGGACGATCCCGATCTGGATGATCCTAAGGACACGGTCGCCGGTTCCGGCCCGGACTATGATGTGACCCTGAGCTACATCATCGCCAACGGTGTCCCGAACTACGACATGAGCCTTGACTGGAACTACGACTTCATTGCCTGGGGCAACAGCGGCAACGTGATGAATGACTACACGACTCACAATGCCAACGGTGCCTGGAGCGATGTCGTCAACGTTGATCCGACCCCCGCGGGCGGCGATGGAGACTACTTCTTCAGCCTGCGTGTCGACGACGGTGACCTTCCGTCCAGCAGTGCCACCTTCTTCTGGCCCGACGCGGTGCCGCTGAAGCCCGGCCTGTCCTACGCGATCATTGATGACAACGTCAATGCCCTCGATGACAGCCCGGCCCAGATGCTGGCTGCGATCGACACCTTCCTGACCGGTCAGTCCGTGATTCCGCGTGCCAGCATCACCTCCGGCTCCGACCTCTATGGTTATGACCTGGTGATCTGGCTCACCGAGCATGAGTGGTTCACCCTTGGTAGCCCGGGCATCCTGGCTGCTGAGATGACCATCCTCAAGGACTACCTGGACAACGGCGGCTCCACCGGCACGGGCGGCAACCTGCTGCTCTTCATGCCCGGTGAGACTTCCTGGGAGACCATTGACGTCGGTCTGGACATGCACATCAACTACATGGGTGGTGGTACGTCCTTCATGAACGAGCGTCATCAGTTCGACAGCGAGTGGTACAACCAGCACATCACGGTCGCCGGCCTGCAGAACGGCCCCGGCGGCTCCGGCATGATGATGGTTGACCACTACAGCTCCGTCGGCCCGAACCCGGGTGTTGACCCCTGGTACACCAGCGGTTACTTCGACACTCCGGCCCTGACTCCGGGCGCCGTTCAGGCTTCCTGGCTGTTCAGCACCGACCGTTCTGACGTCACCAAGTTCGACAAGAACGGTGGCGGCACGCCGGGTGGTGTCTGTGTCTGGGTTGGCCACTACTTCAAGGGCAGCATCCCCTACTTCGGCGGTGACATCTTCACCGGTATCCAGGGTACTCAGGGTCAGTACATGCAGAACCTGATCAACTGGATGGATCCGACCCTGCTGCCGTAGTGCATCTGAGACTGATCAACTGAACTGATCATCGCCCCGGGGCCCTGTGCCCCGGGGTTTTTTTTGTTCCTCAGCACCTGCTGCCCTGCCGGTCCATGTGTCCGGCTGCTCCGCCGGAACCCAGCTGGAACCTGCAATGCACGGATGCGCCAGCATCGGCGGGTGAAAATCAGGTATGGTTATTGCCACGCGCTGGCCTGACAGCGGCGCAGGATTGTCAGAATCCTGTGTAGTCGGGATTGGAAGCAGGCTGTCTTGGACTGGAATCAGGCCGGATTCCGCTGAAGCGCGAGCGGATCCCACTCCCCCCCCTGCTCAGCTGCCCCTGCTCAGCAGGCCGCTTGATGAACACGCCCCTGGAGCCTACTGCTCCTGGACCATGTTGAAGTGCTCCTTGTCCTGCAGGCGCTTCAGGCTCAGCGGCCTGTGGAAGAAGCGCCGGTCGAAGAAGGCAATGCTGCCATCGGGGTTGATCCCCACCACGCTGCGCTCCTGCATCAGGGTCTCACCGCTGGAGGATGCACAGCCATACTGCTCGGAAATCGTCAGGTCCGGGTCATACAGCACGGGCAGGCTCAGCTCCTCGGACTGCAGATAGGCCTTTGTTTCAGTGGCATCCGCCTGGTTCAGGGCGTAGATGCCGATCCCCAGACCTGCTTCCTCAATCTCCTTGCGGACCTTGCTGAGCTGGCGCAGATGGCTGGTGGTATTCGGCGTGTTATTCGCCGGATAGAAATAGAGCAGTACCGGCCCCTGCTCCAGGGCCTGCTCCAGCTCGAAGGGATTGCCTTCCTGGTCCACGCTGCGGATCGGCGGCGCCATGTCTCCCGCCTCGGGATGCACATAGCCTTCCTTGACGAGCTTGGCTTCGTTGGCCCGTGCCTGCTCTTCCTGGTTGGGCATCATGCAGCCCCCCAGCAGGCTCAGCAGGGCAATCAGCAGCATCACAAGCAGGATTCTCATGAGGGCAAGAGTATAACAGTGATCACGGCCGAATCAGAGCCAGGTGTCGGTCAGCCTGCCCCCGCACGATTCACTTGGCCTGCGGCTTTTCAGATTGGACTTTATTTAGCTATAATCTAAGTAGCTGGCGCACATTTAACTGTCGGTGGATGCCATCGACAATGATATGTGCACCAGATGACACACCAGGTGGGTCAGCTGGACTACACGGGGCAAGTTACAGGCGGAATCGGGATTTCGGTGGTGATCATCCTGCTCACCATCCGTGATGATGCGCTCAAGACCCTGCTGGTCCGGTCGGATGGCGCTTCTTGGCGTCTGCCCGCCGGTACACCGGGAGATGCGGAGCCGCTCAGACGGGCGGCTGAACGGGTTGTCCGGGAGTATGCCACGATCAGCGTGGACTACCTCGAGCAGCTCTATACCTTCGGGAACCGCGTCCCTGCGGACCGGCAGCGCATGATCGAGATCGCCTACTACGGTCTGGTTCCGCCGGACCTGATCCCCGGTGTGGAGCAGCATGCCGCCGGCCGCCTGGCCTGGTTCTCCGAGGAGGATGAACCTGAGCTGCAGGGTGAGCACGGGCTGATCGTGCGTGTTGCGCGCAACAGGCTGCAGGGCAAGCTGGCCTATACGGCGGTCGGCTTTGAACTGCTGCCTGAACTGTTTTCGATGGCGGAACTGCAGAGGCTGTACGAAATCATCCTCGGCAGGGAGCTGGACAAGAGGAACTTCCGCAAGAAGATCCTCGACCTGGGCATCGTGGAGGACACGGGCGAGTCCCGTGCCGCGGAACACCAGCGGGGGCGCCCGGCGGCGCTGTACCGCTTCCAGTCGCAGGTGTTTCGCAACCTCGAAGCCAAACGGGATATCCTTGCGTTTTAAGGAGAGACGGATGTACGAACAGGATGTCAAACTCGCCAGGATGCTGGTGGACAAGATCAAGGCCATCAAATCCGAGGAAGGCAGCGTCAAGGAAAAGCTCGACACTGCACGCGAGGAACTCGGCCAGGTCCTGAAGATCCGCGAGGAGCGTGATGCCTATCTGGCGATCCTCTCCGAGGCCGCGGACCTGCTGGACAGCAAGGATCTCGTCGTTGAGAATCCGGATACCAAGGACCAGCAGGAGCAGGTGGACTCCCTGGAGTACAAGCTCGAGGAGCTGGACGAGGAATCCTCGAAGTACAACCGCCTGATTGAGGCCCTGCGCGAGAAGGCTCCCCAGCTCTTCGAGAAGGTGGATGAATCCAACCCGGACGCCGCCCCCGAGCTGAGTGAGGAAGCCCGCGAGGCCAGCAGTGAGGAGACCGTGGCCAGCGCGGAGACCGCTGAGGCCGAAACGGAGGAGGAGGAGGCAGAGGAAGCCGCCCCCGTCACTGAGGCCGTGATCGAGGATGCCGCCACTGAGGAAGCCGAGTCCGCGGAGGAAAGCACGGAGGAGGCTGAGGCAGCCGAGCCGGCGGCCGAGATCCAGGCTGAGGAGGAGACTCCGGAGCTTGCCGAGCCCGAGGAGGCCGTGATCGAGGACAGCGGCACTGAGGACGAGGCGGAGGAGGAGGCTGCCGCGGAAGACGCCGCGGAGCCCCAGACCGTCGAGGTGCATGTCGGCAGCAACGGGCATGCCGGTGATGCCGAGTCCGTGAATGGCAACGGCGCCCATGAGGCCGTGGCCGCCGACGAGGATGGCGGCGAGGCGCTGTCCGAGCCCGTGGCCCCCGCCGCGGCAGCCGTCGACGCTGACCAGCCCGCCCCCGGCGTGGTGGAGCAGGTCGAGGCCACCGTTGTCAAGGTTGCCGTCGAGAGCCCGGAGCGCACGCTCAGCCGCTTCAACCTCGACCACCTGAAGAAGAAGGAAGCCTTCACCTTCGGGCGTGGCGCAGCCTACATCGTGGACGGTGACAGCGTGCTGGACCGCCTGCCCTACTACGACTACAGCCTGCGCGGCGTACTCGAGGCCCAGACCCGCGACGAACTGGCCCGTGACATCGACGTGCTTTCCACGGAGCTGCACGGCAAGTTCCACATCGTCTACAGCACGCAGTACAAGCCCAGCATCCAGCTCGGTGAGCATGTCACGCTCAACTGCGCCCAGGGTGACGGCGGCAAGGAAGCCGGCGACGAGCATATCCGCGAACTGGTCAGTGAGCTGATCGCCCGCCACACCTGCGTCTGCGTGATCACCGGTGATGTGGCGCTCGCTGACAGCGTACGCGGCCAGAGCATCCACATCCTGCAGCTCCACGACTTCTTCCGCGCCTGATCCATCACGCGCAACCCGGGCCCCGCATCAGTGCCCTGCCCTATAATCTGTGCCGTGCACAGACTGCTACACATCGCGCTGCTCCTGAGCCTGCTCACGGCGGGCTGCTACAAGCCAGAGGCTGAATCCCACGCCCTCGGCAGCGAGAAGAACCCCCTCACCATGGCCTTCGTGCCCTCCACCGAGGCCGAGAAGGTCGTCAGTTCCGGCGACGAACTCTGCGAACTGCTTTCCGCCGAGACCGGCCTGCACTTCCGCTCCATGGTGGCAACCTCCTACGTCGGCATCGTCGAGGCCATGGCCGCTGACAAGGTCCAGGTCGGCTGGCTGCCGCCGATGGCCTACGTCTTCGCCCACGAGCGCAATGGCGACCAGGCGATCCTCAAGGTCGTGCGCCACGGCAAGAGCAGCTACCGCGGGCAGATCCTCGTTGGCAGCGAAAGCGGCATCGAGAGCATCGCGGACCTGAAGGGCAGGCGCATCGCCTATCCCGAACAGGCCTCCACCAGCGGGCACCTCTACCCCGCCACACTGCTGATCGAGGCCGGGCTGGATCCGGAAGTGGATCTCGAGGAAACCTACAGCGGCAGCCATGATGCCGCCGTCCTGGCGCTGGCCAAGGGCAGCGTCGACGCCGCCTGCTGTTTCGAGGATGCCCGCCAGAAGCTCGTTGACAACGGCATGGATGAGCTGATGCAGACCACCCGCGTACTGGCCTACACTCCGGAGATTCCCGCTGACAACGTCTCGGTGACCGCCGGACTCGACCCGGAACTGACGGCCCGGATCCGCGAAGGGCTGCTGGCGCTGGCAGCGAGCGAGGAAGGCAAACGCGTGCTGTTCGAGCTGTATGAGGTGGAAGGACTGGTCACGGCAGGCGATTCTGACTACGATCCGGTGCGCAACATGGCGAATCTGCTCGGACTCGACATCGAAAAGGAAATCGACTGAGCGCTCTGCCCATCTGCCCTTCACCTTGACTTCGCCGGAAACACACAATTCAGATTTGCGGAATTTCCTGTATTGATGCGGGCTCAGCCCCCATCTTCACATTCTTCTGTTACACTGCACACAGTCCCGACACATTCCGTGCAGGGCAAAGGAGTCCGTTCAGATGGCGAAGAAACAGAAGAAGAGTGTCAAGGTCCAGGCCGGCAAGGGCATCCTGCGCAGGATTCCCCGTCGCAAGCTGAAGGCTGACAAAAAGATCCACGGGCTGGCCGGGAAGGCCAATGACGCGGTATCCGCAGTCAACAAGGCGATCAGCGAAGCCCGGAAGCATGACACCCGCGTCAGCAAGCTGGCAGCGAAGCTGAAGGCTGAGCTGAAGAAGGCCCGCAAGCAGGCAGAGAAGGCCCAGAAGGCGATTGACAAGGCCCGCAGGGCTGAGAAGGCCGCCGAGAAGAAGCTGCGCGAGGCCGTCAATGCCGAGCTGAAGCGGATGGCAAAGGCGGAGAAGAAGGCCAAGGCCGCCAAGGCGAAGAAGCAGAAGGCGGCAAAGGCAGCCAAGCAGCGCGCCCGCAAGCAGCAGAAGGCCGTTGCCAAGATGATCAGCAAGCGCCAGCCGGTCGCCCTGCTCAATGGCAACATGGGCAAGGGCAAAAAGAAGAAGGGCAAGCAGAGCCTGAAGAAGCTCAGCTCGAAGAAGCTGATCAAGGCTGCCAGCAAGCTAAAGCTCAACCCGATCAAGGGCAAGCAGAAGGACCGTCAGCTCAAGCAGCTGAAGTACAAGGGCAAGAACGGCAAGGCCGTGCTGTTCGACATGCGCAAGCTCAAGAAGGGCAAGGTCCCGGTCTAGGACCATTTCCGAGAGTGGTTGAATGAGGAACAAGGGGAGTCCAGTGCGGGCTCCCCTTTTTATTCAAATTCTGATTGCTGATGCAGCATCATTTGCTATCTGCCAACTGATTGCGAGCTTGAGAAGAACAGGCCAGCCACCAGCACATCTTCCTCACCGTAGATTCGCATGTAGAAGACCTGCCCCAGAAGTGATTCGTACTGCCACTCCTGCTCTGCATGATTCCAGACTCTGTCATTCTTCCAGAGTTCTCTGTAAAATGGATCAAGACTCGCGTACTTGTCCATTTCAAACAGAGTCAATGGTCTGATATATACATCTCCAGCAGAGAATTCGCCTGCATTCAGAGATGGGAAATCTCCACTGATGGGGCTGCGATACTCATCAATGCGAGGGTCTCCCGCTGAAAACACACCGCCTGTCATTGAAACGATGGCATCCTCATCCAGAACTTCTGGAATGGACCCGGTCTGCGCATAGATCATGGCCACTGCGTTGTACACCAGAGATTTCCAGGGCCGTAATCCAAAGCCGTAGGAACTGTTCTGACTGCCACTGACAATGTACTTTTCCGCCGGGCTCATTTCACCAGCCTTAGGAAACTCGGCCGGGAATTGAAGATCGCCTGTACTCCAATTCGAAGTGAATCCATGTCCCTCAGCCGTGTATGGTCTTGGAAGAGGATTCGCTTCATACCCGTCTGATGGATGTCCGGCCGCAACACCGGTCGAGAAGATGGCGATTGCCGTGAATGAGACGATATATTTGTACATTTTAACTACCCTCCGTATGCTCCACAGGTATCACAGGTTGTGGAAGTCTCATCATACTCCCTATGCTCGTTGCTTAGTTCCTCAGTAGGGCAGTATGGAATTGCACATCCGCCACAGTAGTACACCGTATAGTTTCGAAGTGTTGACGTTGTGCAATCGAATGGACATTCATCTTCTGGCCCACAGGAAACCGTGTGATATTCAGCCTGATACCAAGCGTAGTAGCAGGGATACCTGGTTTCTCCGCAGTACATCCAGCAACCCTGACCAGGTGGTAAGGGCGATGAGACATCGCTGACATCATGACACGTCTCAGCAAATGTCAAAGTCGGTCCACAGAGACAGAGCAGTACGGTTGTCAGCAGAGAAAGTATTGCACTTCGTAATATGTAATCCATTGGCAAGCCTCCTTACGCCAAGGCATTGGCAAGCCTCCTTACGCCAAGGCATTGGCAAGCATCTTTACGCCAATGCCTTGGTTCTTATGCCAATTTCATCACACATTCCATAATTTGTAAAGAAATCCTGCAATCCTCTTTGATTAATAGCATCAGTCGTTCAACTGCATGCCTCCTTTGTATGACATCGCTCTACAGGCGTGATCGCAGCCTCGCCATCCCTCACGCCTCGACCGGCCGCCAGCCCACGCAGGAGACCCCCGCGGAGTACAGCACATGCTCCGGCTGCTCCGGTAGTTCCAGCCGGAGCTGCCGGAACACGGTGTTCTCCTCGATCTCCACCCGTCCCTGCTGCAGGGGCCAGGGCGGATGGTGCACATCGCCCCTGCTGATCCCGCCCCTGTTGTCAGCACTGTACAGACAGTAGCGCTCGCACAGCCAGTGCTCCAGGCTGCCCGGTTCGGCCTGAAAGGTCTCCCCTGCCCCGCTATAGGAGACCCGCAGCTCCAGTTCTGCGGCCCCGCGATGCACACGCCGGCAGCGGAAACTGACAACACCCTTGTCCATCGAGTGCCGGATGCGCGCGTCGTAGTACGGAAGGTGGAACTTGGCCCGGGCCGTGCGCACCGCCAGCGGGTTGGTCGCCTCAAGCGAAAAGAACCAGACCCCGGGCTTGCCATTGGCAACGACATAGGTCCGCAGGTTCAGTTCCGGGAAGGCTGACATGATGCGCGGCAGCGGGTAGTGCGTCGGGTTGACATTCTCCATCCGAAACGGCACGATCCCCAGCCAGGCCTGGCCCTCCCAGGTGTCCAGCTCCAGCCCGGCGGGCAGCTGCGGTCTGAGCAGCTGCGGATCCAGCGACCAATGCAGGAAGCTGAGCTCCAACCAGTCCATCGTCATGTAGGGTTCGCCCTGCGGCAGCGGCCAGGGCCGGTGCGCTGTTTGCTTCAATGAGGGATGCACCATCTGAGCTTAGCAGCTCCCGGCAGCAGGGCCCGCGCGCTGCTACAATCAGACCAGTGAGCACACAGCATCCCGCAGGTCCCCTGGACACGGCCTTCCTTTCGGAGCTGGAGCGCCTGCGCATGCTCTCGCGCAAGCTCTTCCGCGGCCAGATGCGCGGCGAGCGCCGCAGCCGCAACAAGGGCCAGAGCGTGGAGTTCGTGGACTTCCGCCCCTACATGAAGGGCGACGACATCCGCCGCATCGACTGGAACCTCTATGGCCGCCTGGAGCGCCACTACGTCAAGCTCTTCGAGGAGGAGGAGGACCTGCGCCTCTACGTGCTGCTGGACTGCTCAGCGAGCATGGACTACGGCTCTCCCAACAAGTTTGACTACGCCCGCCGTCTGGCGGCCGGCCTGTCCTACATCGTGCTTTCCAACATGGAAAGCGTGGCGGTCAGTGTCTTCTCCAGCGAATATGAGGTGATCCAGACCCCATCCCGCGGCAAGGGCAAGATCCACCCGATCCTGCGCCGCCTGAACATGCTCGAGGCCGGCGGCGGCAGTTCCCTCAAGGGGGCAGCGGCACGCTTCGCCGCCCATACCCGCAAGAGCGGGATGGTGGTGGTGATCAGCGACTTCCTCACGGATGAAGGCATCGAAACCGTGGCCCCGCTCTTGGGCAGCGGCCACCAGATCGAGCTGATGCAGGTCCTGAGCCCCGAGGAGGCCAATCCCCAGCTCACCGGCGACCTGCAACTGGTGGACCGCGAAACCGGCGAACGCATGGATGTCTCGATGGGCGTGAATGTGCTGAAGCGCTACCACGAGCGGCTCTCCGCCCTGCAGGCCGAGCTGAAGAAGTTCGCACTGCGCAGCGGCGGTGACTTCTTCCCCTGCGTGACGAGCACCCCCGTGACCGAGCTGATCATGGGCGCAATGCGCTCCGGCAAGCTGATCAGGTAGGGAGGCACTGCGAAGCTGTGCCATGGGAGGTGCTGCGGAGCTGCACCATCGGTGGTCTGGCGCAAGCCAGGCATGGAGGTCTGGCGCAAGCCAGGCGCGGAGGTCGAGCGCTAGCTCGGCCCGGAGGTCAGCTGTAAAGCTGACAATGAGCTCATCCGTCAGGATGACTACAGCGGTTCCAGCCAGACAATGCATCGTTAACTAGACCAGCATGGCCCTGTAGCTCTCAGAGCTACACTCCGCTCCCCTCCCAATTCCAACCTGCCCACTCCGCACTTTTTTTACTTTAACATCCACATTCCTTGACACTCTACGATTGTTAAGGATAATAGGCATAGCTAGCGCAAGTACATGTACGACACGGATGGCTTCCTTTCCCACACGCCATCCCGGACGCGGGGACGGTGTCCCATGGAGGCCTGATTTCAGTCAGGCTTCGGAGCTCTGATGAAAGTCAGGCTTCGGAAGCCGGAATTCACCCAGGCATCCACCCAAGGTAGTGTGCTCTCCGGAGGCCGTCACTGGCCCAGCGGACCTTCAAGGCGGTCCCGCCAGGACACAGGCCCGGAGGACATATCCGCTGCAAAGCGGAAACTGCCGGCAGTTCTACTGCACGGAGGTCGAGCGCAAGCTCGGCGTGGAGGCCAAGCTGTAAGCTTGGCAATTGCCAGGCAAACTGCCTGGCCTCTATCGGAGGTGTGGCGCAAGCCAGGCGCGGAGGCCAAGCTGTAAGCTTGGCAAATGCCAGGCAAAACTGCCTGGCCTCCAATGGAGCAGCGGCGCAAGTCGCACAAGGGAGTTCCGGAGCGATCCGGGCAAGGAGGAGATGGGAGCTGAGTTGCAGGGTGTAGTGGAGTTCAGTCCCGGGTAGCAGAACTTACCAGGGGGCTGCTTCCCGCCGTAGGCTGGATGCGGATTGCTGCACTTTCCACGAGGAACCATCGACACATGAAGTACCGGCAGCGCCCTGCGACGCCTGCACGCGAGGGAATACTTCGTGCGCAATGCATGGCGTGTGGCAGTGCATGTTGCCAATCCTGGCTGCCATGTGAACTTCGCAGCATTCCCTCCCAATCGCGGATGGGCCGCGCCGGTACTCTTTCTTTGAATTCCCTCTGCGTCTCTGCGCCTCTGCGCCAATAGAACCGCCACGGTGTTACTTCGTTGCCACCCGAGCGCCAGCGAGCCGTGCTGCCTCATCCCCTGACCCCTGACCACTGACCACAGAAAACAAAAAGGCCGCCCCGCAGGACGGCCTCATTGAATCCCATTGTCCGGCTTTCGCCGGTTGGCAGTTACTCTCCCATCTGCACGCGGTGGAAGCGCGCGACGGTGATGCTGTCGCCAAGTTCCTTGGCAACCGCGTCGATGATCTCGCTGACCTTCTTCTTGTCATCCTTGATGAAGGGCTGCTCAAGCAGGCAGACCTCACCATAGAACTTCTGGATGCGGCCCTCGACCATCTTCTGCGCGATCTCCTCGGGCTTGCCCTCCTCCTTGGCCTGGGCGATCAGCACCTCGCGCTCACGCTTGAGCACCTCGGCATCGATGCCGCTGCGGTCCACGGACTGCGGGGCCTGGGGAGTGGCAGCCGCGATCTGCATCGCGATGTCCTTGGCCAGCTCCTGGAACTTCTCGCTGTCATGCGTAGCCGCATTGCCGGTCGTCAGGCAGACGAGCACGCCGACACGCGCGCCGTGCTTGTACTCCTGCAGCCAGTCAGTGGCATCCGTGCTGCGCTCGGCGACCAGCGCGCCGATCATCATGTTCTCACCGATGCGCGCGATCGCGGCGGTCAGCTCCTCGCCGAGCGTGCTGCCCTTGTAGCTCAGGCCCTTGACGGCCTCCAGCGCCTCGGCATCACCGAGCTTGCCGTTCACGCCCTCGGGCAGGTCGGCATTCAGCAGGAACTGGCCGATCTCATCGACCATCGCCTTGAAGTCGTCGTTACGGGAGACGAAGTCCGTCTCGCAGTTCAGCATCAGCATGATCCCGTCGTTCTTGTCCCTGCGCAGGATGCTGATGATGCCCTCGTTGGCGGCACGGTCGGCCTTCTTGGCGGCCTTGGCAAGGCCCTTGGTGCGCAGGAGATCGACGGCGGCCTCGACGTCACCGCTGGTGTCGCCGAGTGCCTTCTTGCACTCCATCATGCCCGCGCCGGTCATCTTGCGCAGTTCCATTACCTGCTTCGCACTGATCTCAGTCATCACTTTCTCCGAGTGAAATATTGTTCGGACCGGTGTACTACCCGGCCTGTCTACTCGTTATCGCCTGCTTCTCCGGCATCGGCAGCGGGAGCTTCCTCAGCCGGGGCCTGGGCCAGCTCAGGAGCCGGCGGAGCGGCGACGGGAGCAGCCGGAGCGGCTTCCGCAGCGGGGGCGGCGGGAGCGGACTCCTTCTTCTTGTCCTTCTTGCGGGGCTCCTCGTCCATTTCCGCGTCCTCGTCCTCCTGGGCGCGGATGAACACGCTGTCCGGCGGCAGGTAGCCGTAGCGGGCCTCCATCACGGAGTCAGCCACGATCTGGCAGAACAGGCGGATCGAGCGGATCGCGTCGTCATTGCCCGGCAGCTTGTAGTCCACATCATCCGGGTCGCAGTTCGTGTCGAGGATTGCGATGATCGGAATCCCCAACCTGCGAGCCTCCTTGACGGCGTTGACTTCCTTGTTGGTGTCAACGATGAACAGGGCGTCGGGCAGGCCATTGAGGTCCGCCACACCGCCGATGTTCTTCTCAAGCTTGCCAAGTTCCTCCATCAGGTAACCGCGGTCCTTCTTGGTCAGCGAGTCGAAGTAGCCGTCTTCCTTCTGCTTGCGCAGCTCGCGCAGGCGCTCGATGCGCTTCGTCATGGTGTTGCGGTTGGTCAGCAGACCACCCAGCCAGCGGTTATGCACATAGGGCATGCCGCACTTGGTCGCTTCCTCGCGCACGGCGTCCTGGGCCTGCTTCTTGGTGCCCACGAACAGGATGGTCTTGCCCTTGCCGACGATCTCCTGCACATAGGCGTGCACGTCGTCGATGAAGCGGGTCGTCATCTGCAGATCCAGGATATGGATCCCGTTACGCTTGGTGTAGATGAACGGGGCCATCTTGGGGTTCCACTTGCGGGTCGGGTGACCGAAGTGGACGCCGCATTCGAGAAGTTGACGCAGAGAAATGAGTGCCACGTTGAAACCTCCGATGAGGGGATTTGACTCTCGCCCGTGAACCGTGGCCCGGTCTGGGCGAAGGGGAATTATAACACGCAGGCTGGCGTTTGCAAGCCGCAGCGGAGAATCGACCGGGACTGGCCGGACCCCGGTCCCGGGACGCGCCTGCTGTGCTAGGATTTAGCCTGCCGTGAGCAGCACCCAGAACAGCTTCATCCTCCGTCCGCTTGAGCTGAAGCACCTGTTCGACTTCACGATCCGCCTGCTGCGCTTCAACTTCGTGCCGATGTTCCTCGCGATGGCGATGGTCCAGCTCCCGGTCTCCCTGCTGGCGATTCCGATGACCGTCAAGCTGGTGGAATTCTCCGAGAAGCTGCAGGACCCCTCCTTCATATCATCGTCCGCCAGTGGCACGGACTTCTTCAACACCCTCGTGCTTGAATACGGCGACTCCTTCATGTTCATCATCGGCAGCCTGCTCGTGGTGGCGGTCTACCAGCTGCTGGTCTCACCGCTCGGGATGCTTACCTGCATCCGCCTGGCGGCACGCGCCCTCGATGGCTACCGCGACGACTTCGCCTCCGCCTTCCGCTTCGCCCAGTCGCGCTACTGGGCCACCCAGGTCGCGCTGGCAACCTACTTCCTGCCGACCGTGGCCCTGGCGCTGGTCGTGCTGCTCCTTGTACTTGCGGCCCAGGCGCTGGGCAATAACGGAATGACCATAGGAGTCTCCGTCTCAGGCATCTTCCTGATCTGGGCAGCGGTGATGGTTACGATGGTCATGTACTTCCGCTACTTCCCCGCACTCTGCGGCGCGCTGCAGGCCTGCGAAACCGGTCCTGACCCCGGCATGGTCGGTCAGGGCATCTGGTATCTCAAGCGGGCCTGGGGCCTGACGCAGCACAACTATGTGCGCATCGCACTGATGATGTTCATCATGAGCATTGCCTGGAACATGTTCAGCCGCGGTCTGAGCAGCACCATCGAACTGAGTGTGCTGCTCTGGGATTACATGAATTCTGGGGCTGGATTTGACGACTTCATCATGGCCCAGGCCGAGGGTCAGACCGACCCGCGCATCCTCGGACTGCAGATGACGCTGATGACCGTCGTGCTGCTGATCTTCCCGCCGCTCTGGCAGTGCTTCAAGCTGCTGCTGTATGTAGATCTGCGCTGCCGCAAGGAAGCCCTGGACATCTACATGCTGCTTGTGCCTGAATCGGAGAGCACTCAGCGTGGCATCGCAGCGCCGGAGTAACAGGCTGCTCAGTGCCCGCAGTAGTTGATGCCCAGCTCGCCGGCCTCGACTTCCTTCCAGATCCGCTCGAGTTCCTGCGCGATCTCCGGCCCGTCGGGGTTGTAGCGAATGTAGAGTTCCAGCGGTGTGTAGCCCAGCGCGCTTTCCTCCAGCCCGGGGCGGCTGCCCTTCAGACCGAACATGATCACACCGTCCGCGTCGGCTTCACCCTGCAGTGCTGCTGCATCCGGGCAGTGCTGCAGCAGCCAGCCCAGCGCGACTTCCGGTCGCTTGAGGCCGAAGGTCAGCACACGCGAGTCACCCAGCACACGCAGGTCCTCAAAGCCACCTGAGATGTAGCCATTGAGCGGGCCGTTACGCTCCGCGATCAGCGAAGTCACATAGGCGTTTGAACGCGTCAGGTCCAGGATGTAGTGGCTCGAGTTGAAGTTCTCACCGGCCTCATTGAGCAGGCGCACATGCTCCTGGCGGAATGTCTGCGGAGTCACCATCCCGCGGCTGTCCACAGGCAGCACGGCCTGCTTGATCCAGGAGCTGGGTGAGACATACTTCATCCCGGCCTCAGCGGCACTCATGAACTCGTCCACCTGCGGATCATCCTCAGCGCCGAGCAGCAGGAAGTGTGCCACATTGCTGGAATTGGCGGCGGCGGCCCCGGCCATGAAGGCCGCGTGGCAGATGTCAAAGCGGATCCGCAGCACCGGCACATTGGAGGCGTTGACGACATGCTGGCTGCCCGCCTCATCCATCACAAGCACAGCCCCGGCCTGCAGGCTGCCTGCCGTGATGCGCTGCAAGGCTGGCTCCAGCAGGTAGCCGCTGCTGAGCAGCAGCCAGTCGCAGCTGGCCACATCGTCGAGCAGGGCTGCTCCCTCAAGATCCGTCATGCTGCCGGGCAGGTCCGACTCGGGATCCGGGAAACCCACGTCAGCCGTGACTTCACCGAATTCGATCTCCCGTGGCAGATCGCCTATGAGCCTGTACTCGATCTCAGATCCAGCGGCCAGGCTGCTCAGCAGGCTGTGCATCTGTCGCACGCGCCAGCCGTCACCGAGTCCCAGATCGGAAGCGATCAGCACCACGTCCTGGCCATGCGCACGGGCGAGCTGCTGCTCCGTGTTCCCTGAGGTCTGAGTAGTGCCGGCACCGCCATTTCCGGTATTCGTCCCCCCGGACTTTCCGGCGGGAGGCGGGCAGCCGCAGAGCAGCAGCAGGCAGGCGATCGTGAAGAGTGTGCAAAGCTTGTTCATCATGACTGTCCAGGGACCTTGCGTCCCGCTCATTCAGCCAAGACGCAGAAGCAACCGTCGAAGTTTACCTGATTCCGTGCGCAGGGCCACGAGGCTGTAGCCTGATGCATAGCGTCCATTGCGTGATGCCGAAGGTGTGAACAGGGCATGATGCAGCCCCTCCTCCAGCACGATGCTGGCGGCACATTCCGGGGGGATGTCATGGTAAACCCCCACGACCTCCAGCTCGCGCTCCTCATCGCAGTCATCGCACTGCTCATAGATCTGCCGGAACATCTCGGCCGCGAGCTCCCTTGGCAGTTCATCAGCGAAATGCCGCGGACGGGCCACAGGCTCCTCGCGTGCGCTTTCCAGATCGGTAAGCATCCGCAGGCGGGATACTGGAATCTTCAGCTGCTGCCAGGGTGATGCCGCTCCGAAGCCCAACAGGCCCCGGCGCTGGGCAGCTGGCGGGCTGATCCCCAGTGCGACGCTGCTGAAGCTGCCTGCGACCTGCATCCGCATCTGCTCCGCTGCCATTACGCGAATGCGTACATCCAGCATGGCAGGCAGTGCACAGAAGCGGAAACCGGCATGCAGGGCTTCCAGATCCTCCGCATCAATCGCGGATTCATCCAGACCACTGAGGCTGTCCTCAGGCACCCTGGGCCGCCTGCTGGCGCTGCACGGAATCCAGGATGCGCCGGATGCGCGAGAGCGGCTCCAGCACGTCGAAGCTGCGCGCGCATTCGCTGAAGCCGGGCACGGTGCGCTCTGCCTGGAAGTTCTCGCGGCTGTGGATCCGGAAAAGCAGCGGGCTGCGGGTTTCATTGAGCTGCACCTGCAGTTCGGTCTCGTTGAGCCAGTCCGTGGCCCCGCTGTCACTGAGTGGGCGGTTCTCCGTGCGCTGCAGGCAGCAGACCGGGCGACGCACCCTGAGCGCGAGCGGCAGCAGATCCGGACTGGCCACCACCAGCGGCGCACCCTTCTGCTGGCTGGCCTCGGCCAGGCCCTTGCCGATCACATCCAGCAGCAGGTAACGCCCCAGCGTGGAGCCGTAGAGGCTGGCCTGGAGTTCCGTCGGACGGATCTGCTCGCTGTGGATGAACTCCACCGGGATTCCCAGTTCATTGACGCTCAGCAGGCCGCCGGCATAGCTGTCGGCACGCAGGTGCGCGATGTCGAGATAGGAAATGATCTGCACATATGGATTAACGGAAGCGGAGGGGAAGCTCTGAAGTGGGGAATGGGAAGGAAGAGATGGATTTTGCCGGAGGAAGATCAATCCCCGGTGGATTCCACGGGAATCGCGTCTGTGGTAGAATTTCAGCCCGCAATTGTGATTCACACTTGCTGGCTGGTCACGACTAAATCCAAGTAACGTGGTGTTGTATGAAGGGAAGAAAGGCCAAGCGCGCTAAGATCCGTAAGCACAAATACAAAAAGATGCGCAAGCGTCTGAGGCACAAACGCAAGTAACTGACACCTGCCGCGGCAGGGGTTGTCAGTCTCAGTCTTGAACAACCTGCGCGGCCGGCGCCGTCCCCCGGGACACGCCGGCTGCGCTTGTCATTTTCTCGGCGCAGCCGGATCAGCTGTTCATCTGCTCGCGCCAGTCCTCCAGCATCACACGCAGGCGCGAGACCGCTGCACTGTGGATCTGGCAGATGCGTGACTCGGACAGGCTCAGCACATCCCCGATCTCCTTGAGTGAAAGCTGGCGACGGTAGTAGAGGTCCAGCACCTGCTGATCACGTTCCGGCAGGCGCTCGATCGCCGAAGCCAGGCAGCGCGAGAAGTCACTGCGCGCGATGCTGTCCTCGGGACGCCCCAGGTCGCTGCCGATCTGAAACTCGGTGTCACCCTCCTCCAGATCACGGAAGCTCAGCACCGTCAGCACGCTGATCTCGGAAAGCGCTTGGCGGTACTCCGGCACCTTCATGTTCAGCTTCTTCGCCAGCTGCTCATCCGTCGGCGTACGGCCGATCTCCTGCTCCAGCTCAAGCTCCGCCCGGCCGATCTCGCGGGCCCGCTGCCTCAGGCTGCGCGGTGCCCAGTCAAGCTTGCGCAGGTAATCCACGATCGCGCCGCGGATCCGGATCGAGGCATAGGTCTCGAACTTGACCTGCTTGGCGGGGTCGTAGCGGTTGATCGCATCGATCAGGCCGATGCGCGCCTCACTGAGCAGGTCGTCCCTGTCGACCGAAGCCGGCAGGTCCACGATCAGGCGCTGCACCTGGTAGTCGGCCAGGTGCGAATAGGCCCTGATCAGCTGCTCGAGATACGGCTCGCGCTGCTCCTTTCCGTATGTCTGCCAATGTATCGCTGTTTCCACTTATCTACTCCTCCATCCCGTTGGGGACAATCACTTCCACTTCGTCGTCCAGTTCATGGGCATCCAGCCCGTCCTCCATGTTGACAACCTTCTCCTGCTCCTCCTCCCACTGCCTGAGCACCTTTATCACGTGGATGCTCACGACGCGGAACCAGATGTAGCCGAGCACGTCGCCGGCGAGGTAGAACATCACCCCCAGCAGCCAGGGCCAGACATGCGCGGCCGGGCGCTGGGTGTCGCCACTGAGGAGAATGAGCGCATAGGCCGCGCAGAAGGCCACCAGCCCCATCAGGAGGGCCGTCAGTGTGCGGCTGCGCTGCTCAAGCGTCGTCAGGCTCTGCCTGATGTCATATTCCACTTTCTCCACCTCCGGCGGCTCCCCGCCGCCGCCAACCTACAGATTCGACTCGCCCATCCCCACGATCCTGATCATGAAGTTCAGGTCGTCCAGGCTGACGATGAAAGTCCGGCCCTTGTGCCCGCCGGTGTCACTGCCCGAGAGCTTCAGGCGGTGCTCGCGCAGGTGGTTCTGGACCGCCTCCGCATTGCGCTTGCCGATTGCCATCTTCGGCGAGTCGCTGCCGGCGAAGGCGAACATCTCAGCCCCGCCCGCCATCTTGACAACGAGCCGCTCGCGCTGGGCTCCGGCCTTGATCACCTGCTCCAGCAGCTCCGGCACCGCGGTGTCGGCATACTTCCCCAGCTGCTTGATCGGTCCCTGCACGATCTTCGAATCCGGCAGCATGATGTGCACCATCCCGCCGATGTGGCTGACCTTGTCAACGATCGCCAGCCCGATGCAGGAACCCAGGCCCAGGGCTTCCAGCCGGTCACCCGGCCCTCCGATTTTCAGTTCGGCCATTCCGACCCTGTGAATTGCCATCAGGCGTCCCCCACCCCCAGGGTCTCCAAGAGTGTTCCCAGCGCGCCCGGCTCCGGGATGAAGACGCATTCGCCGTCGATCTGGTCGCCACCGACCTCGAAGCGGGTGTCAACGATCATGATGTTCTCGGACAGCTCATACATGTTGCTGACGACGTAGCTGATGATGCTGCCCGCGAAGTCCATCGCCACCGCCGGAACGGTGGAATGCATCACGAGCCCTGTCATGTCGGCAAGGCTGCGCAGGAAGCTGCTGGCGAGGATGTTGCCAAGCTCCTGCAGTGCGCTGCGTGCCATCTCGCTCGTCGCGATGTCCATGTCCGCGCCGGGCATCATCTGGTTGAGGAGCATCTGCGCGTCCTTGGTGAGGAAGATCATCACCAGGTGCCCGCGTACGTCGCCGACGACCTGCACGTAGGCCGCGCAGACCTCGACTTCCTCGCCGCCCAGCAGGCGCGGGACCTCAACATCCGGCACGACCTTCACATAGGGCACCGTGATGTCGACGCGCGTATTGATCAGCTGGCTGAGGGATGTCGCCGCATTGCCCATGCCGATGTTGCTGATCTCGCGGATCGTGTCCTTCTGCAGGTCGCTCAGTTCCAGTACAGAACCGCTCATGACTGGGTCCTCCCCTTGTCGGAGTGTTCACTGCCGAGCAGCCCGCCGAGGTTCAGCAGGGTGATCAGCCTGTCGTTGATCGTCACCGTACCGCTCACGAGGCGGCCGTCCATGTTGTTGCCAAGCTTCGCCGCGGAATCATCTATGTCGCGCGTGTTGATCTTGATCACGTCGGCGACCTCATCCACCAGCAGACTGGCATCGTCGCCATCTGAGTCGACGACCATCAGCGACTGGCTGGCATACTGCTCCTCGCTCGCCGGAGCCATCTGCAGGCGGGTGCGCAGGTTGAAGACCGGGATGATCCGGCCGCGCAGATTGATCACGCCGTCGATGCACTGCTGCGAGTTCGGCACGCGCGTGAATTCCTTCATCATGATGATCTCGGTCACGATGTTGGCAAACAGGCCGAATTCCTGGCCGCCCAGCCGGCAGACCACGAGGAGTTCCTCGATGTCGACCGCCTGCAGTTCCGGGATCTCCCGGACCATACTGACTGCTGCTTCACTGCTCATATTGCATCCACCGCGTCCACCACTGCCTGGGGGAGTTCATGTATTGGATAGGCCGCGTCCGCGACCCTGGTTTCGATCACGTTGCGCGGCATGCCGTAGATCAGGGCCGTTTCCTTGCTCTCCGCGAGGATCCGGCAACCGTTCTTCTTGAAGGCGTTGCAGCCTTCCGTGCCGTCCTTGCCCATCCCGGTCAGCACGACTCCGACCGCACGCCGTCCGGCCATCGGGGCCAGCGTGCGGAAGGTCAGGTCGGCGCAGGGCCGCAGTCCGCCGATGGCGGGACTGTCATTGAGCTTGACGATGCCGTCGCGGCTGACTTCCATGTGCCGGCCGCCCGGTGCCACGAGACACAGCCCGGCGCTGAGCCGGTCGCCATCCGCGGCTTCCTTGACCCGGATCCTGCACAGCTCGTCAAGCCGCTCAGCCAGCAGGGCCGTGAACTTGGCCGGCATGTGCTGGACCACCACCATCGCAGCGCCGATGTCGGCGGGAATGGCGGGCAGGAACTGTGCAAGGGCCTTGGGTCCGCCCGTGGAGCTGGCAATCGCCACCAGCTTGCGCGGTCCACCGCCCATGTGCGAGGCCGTGGCACGCTCAACGCGGTGGTTGACAACGATCGTGCGGGACCGCGTATTGGGCGTCGGGATGCGGCTGGCCATCGCCTGGTCGAGCACCTGCAGGAACTGCGGGCCGATGCCCTTGAACTCGATGGAGATGGAACCGCCGGGCTTGCAGATGAAGTCCACCGCCCCGTCCTCGAGGGCCTGGATAGTCTCCTGCGCACCTTCGCTCGTGAGGCTGGAGACCATCACGACACGCGTCGGATTCTGCTTCATGATCTCGCGCAGGCAGCTCAGGCCGTCCATGCGCGGCATGTTGATGTCCAGGGTCACGACGTCGATGGCACCGTTGTGGCGCTTGAGACTCTCCAGCGCCTCCATGCCGTCACGCGCGGTGTCAACGACCTCGTAGCGGCCGGAGCCACTGACGATCTCGGTGATCACCTTGCGCATGAAGGCGCTGTCATCAACTATCAGAATGCCGTGTTTTCTGGACATTTCAAAAAGAACCCTTTCGTTCCTCAATACTACCCCAGCCCAGTCTGGTGCTGGAATAAATCCCGGTTTGATTACCGCCCGTCAGTCGTCACCGTACGCCGCACACCATCAAGCAGCCTGCTGAAGAAGCCACGGCGCTCCAGCACGGGCAGCTGCACCGCCCGCCCGAACAGCCCCGGCAGCATCCCGGAGATCGCCACCGCGCAGGCCCCCTGCGGGTAGAGCCCCAGGAGCGGCAGCTGGCGGCGCGTGCATTCATACATCTGGCTGTCATAGGGCAGCCCACCGAGCAGGTTGATCCCGCGGCCGAGGTAGCGCCGCGTGACCCGCTCCAGCGAACCATGCGTGCGCTCCAGCTCTCCCGGCTCGCGCAGCATGTTGACGACGAGATGCAGCTGGCCGCTGAACTCGCGGGCGCAGAGCATCTTCAGCACGCTGTAGGCATCGAGCATCGCCGGCGGATCCGGGGTGCAGACCAGCACCACGTCGTCAGCCGGCAGGGTGAAGCGGGCCACGCCCTCGCCGATCCCGGCCGCGGTGTCGACCACGATGAAGTCGTAGCCGTCCTCCAGTTCGCGCAGCTGGCCGAAGATCCGCACCAGGGCCAGCGAGCCGAGCTCAGCCAGCGCCGGGACCCCTGCCCCGCCAGGCAGCAGGTCGATCCCGTAGTCGGTTGCCAGCACCGTGGCGGCCAGCCGGCAATTGCCGCTGGCGACATCCTCGAGTGTGCGCTGCGGCACCACCCCGAGCATCAGGTCCAGGTTGGCCAGCCCGAGGTCGGCATCCAGCAGCAGCACGCGCTCCCCGCTGCGTCCGAGGGCGATTGCCAGATTGAGCGCCACGCTGGACTTGCCGACGCCTCCCTTGCCGCCGGTGACGGTCAGCACGCGGCAGCGGGCCGCCAGCGGCCTGCCGTCAGTCTGGCGCTGTGCGATGCTGCGCAGCATCTGTGCCTGGTCGTTCATTGCGGCTCCACCCCCGTCTGCATCAGTTCCGTCATGAATTCCGGTTCCGCACTGCGGATGTCCTCCGGTACGCTCTGGCCCGTCGTGAAATAGCTCAGCGGCAGGCTGCAGAGCCGGCCGAGGTTGTGGATCCCGCCGAGCCCGACGCACTCATCGAGCTTGCTGAGGATCAGCTGGCCGCAGCCCAGCACGCTGAAGGCCTCCAGACTGCGCCGGGCATCGCCGAGCTGCATCCCGGCGCTGAGCACGAGATGCACCTCATCCGGCTGCCCGGCCTCCAGCATCACGCGGGTCTCGGCGATGTGCTCGGCACTGCCGGGCGAGCGGCCCGCGGTGTCAACGAGGATCAGGTCGAAGTCTGCGAGCCGCTCCAGCGTCTCCGCATACTCCTGCGGGCTGAAGACGATCTCGAAGCGCAGGCCCATGATCTCGGCGTAGCTGCGCAGCTGTTCGGCGGCGGCGATGCGGTAGTTGTCCATGCTGACAACGGCGACGCGCAGGTCCTGGCTGAACACGGCCTGGGCCGCGAGCTTGGCGATCGTGGTGGTCTTGCCGACGCCGGTCGGGCCGACCAGCGCCACCACACGGCGCTCACCGGGTTTGACGCGCAGGCCGCCGCGCAGCAGCACGCCCCGGCAGATCTCCCGGCGTACCGCTGCCAGCAGTGCCGTTTCGTCCGCATCAGGAGCCAGGTCCTGCTGTGCTTCCTGCAGCAGTTCGCGGCAGTCAGCGAGCGGGATGTTCCATTCCAGCAGGGTCTCTAGCACGGATGCCTGCGGCCCCTCAGTGGGCAGCTGCAGCCCGGCGGGGACAACCTGCTCCTGCAGGCGGGCCTGCTGGCGCTGCTCCAGTTCCTCGCGCTGGGCCCGGAAGCTCTGCTCGAGGCGCTCCAGCTCTGAGGCGAAGCGCACCGGCATCCCGCGGCTGGCATCAGCCTGCTCACGCAGCAGGCGCTCATGCTCGCGCTGGCGCTGGGCCAGATCCCCAAGCAGGCCGCGGATTTCATCCAGCGAGGCCCGCAGCTCGGAATCGTCCTTATCATTATTGACAACCACGGGCTGCACTGCAACCGCCTGAGCCTGCTGCCAGGGCTGCGGCTGGCTGGCTGGCTGCAGCGGCGAGTCTTCATTGCGCGCGAAGGCATCTCGCAGGCGGCTGCCGGCATTGCCATCGAGGCGCGTGGTCATGTATTCACGGGCTGCCGCCGGACGCGGTGTTGCAGCGGCTGCGTTGCCAGCACCTGCTGAGTCGTAGCCGGCCAGCAGTTCGCGGCGGATGTCGTCATCGCTGGGATCCGCCAGCGGCGGCGGCTGGCCATTGCCGGGCTGGACTGCGCTGTCGGCCAGCACGTCGCCGTGCTGCTCCTCGAGGCTGAGCGTGGCGATGATCTCCACCATGCGCTGCCCGCCGAGCCCGAGCACGCCGTTGCGGCGGAACTCGCGGGCCTCGAGCTGGGCCTGGGGCCCCATCTCACGCTCGATCCGTGACAACAGGCTGTCCAGGTTCTCAAGCTTCTCCTCATATCTTCTGATCCTAGTTGGCATGATGGTTCACCTCAGGCCTGCTCCTCGGGATTGGCAACGGTGGCGAAGGTCCGGATCTCCACGTCACCCGCGATCTCGCCGTAGCTGAGCATCACGAGCCCCGGGAAGAGCTTGACGAAGACCTTGCGCAGGTAGGGGCGGATCCGCGGGCTGACGATGAATGCCGGGACGTAGCCCTGGCCCTGCATGCGCCCGACCTGCTCGGTGACGAGGTCGATCAGGCGGCGCAGGTAGGCCGGCGGCAGCACGGGGATGGTGCCCGTCGTGGTGTTCTGCAGGGAATTGGCAACCTTCTCCTCGATGCGCGGGTCGAGCGTCAGCACCGTGATCCGGCCCTCGGCATCGGCATGCTCCGCAGCGATCTGGCGCCCGAGGGCGACCCGCACGTACTCCGTCAGCACCTCGGGGTCCTTGCTGATCGAGCAGTGGTCGCCGAGGCATTCGAGGATCAGCGGCAGGTTGCGGATGCTCACGCCCTCGGCGAGCAGCAGCATCAGCACGCGCTGCACCTCACCCACGCCGAGGCGGTCAGGCACGAGGTCCTGCACCACGGCGGGGAACTTCTGCTTCGTGAGGTCGAGCAGTTCCTGCACGGCCTGGCGGCCCAGCAGCTCGCTGCAGTTGCGGCGGATCAGCTCCGTGAGATGCGTCGCCAGCACGGTGGCGCTGTCCACCACGGTGTAGCCGTCGGACTCGGCGATGGCGCGCTCATCGGGGTTGATCCAGTAGGCGTCGAGCCCGAAGGCGGGTTCGCGGACCTTCACGCCGCTGAGCTCCGGGGCCTCGCCCGTGGGGTTCATCGCCAGGTAGCGGTCCAGCATCAGTTCGCCATGGCCGACGGTGTTGCCGCGGATCTTGACGTTGTAATCACCGGGCCTCAGTGTGATGTTGTCACGGATGCGCATCGGCGGCACGATGAAACCGAGTGCGATCGCGATCTGCTTGCGGATGTTGTTGACGCGCTCCAGCAGGTCGCCGCCCTGTTCGCTGTCAACGAGCGGGATCAGGCCGTAGCCGATCTCCAGCTCCAGCAGGTCGACACTCAGCAGCTGCTCGAGGTTGTGGCGGGCCTGCTCCTCCTCGCTCAGTTCCTCGGCCGGAGCCTGGCCGCCCTCGCCGCCCGCGCCACCCGCAGCGCCGGAACCGTCGGGGCCGCTGCCCTGCTGGCCCTCCTCCATTTCCGTGCGCTTCGCCACCTGGGCGATCGCGAACAGCGTGCCGGCGGCGAGCGCCATGAGCAGCTTCGGCATGCCGGGGACCATCATCAGCACGAGGATGAAGCCGGCGCTGATCATCAGCGGGCGGCTCTGGCTGGTGAGCTGAGTGATCATCGAGAGACCGACCGTCTCGTCGCTGGCGGCCTTGGTGACCATGATGCCGGTGGCGGTGGAGATCAGCAGCGCCGGGATGTTGGCAACGAGGCCGTCGCCGACCGTGAGCGAGGTGAAGGTGCTGAGCGACTCGGCGGCACCCATCTTCATCTGCAGCATGCCGATGATGAAGCCCGCGCCGATGTTGACGATGATCAGGATGATCCCGGCCATCGCATCGCGCTGCACGAACTTCGAGGCACCGTCCATCGCTCCGAAGTACTCCGTCTCGCGCTCCAGCTTGCGGCGGCGGGCGCGGGCCTGCTCCTCGTTGATCACCCCGGCGTTGAGGTCGGCGTCAATCGAGATCTGCTTGCCCGGCAGGGCGTCGAGGGTGAAGCGCGCCGCCACCTCACCGATGCGCTGGGCACCGTGGGTCACGACGACGAAGTTGATGATCACGATGATCAGGAAGATCACGAGGCCCACGACCTCGTTGCCACCGGTGACGTAGGTCGCGAAGGTGTTGATCACGTGCCCGGCCTCGGCGTTGGAGAGGATCGAGCGCGTGGTGGCAACGTTGAGGAACAGCCGGAAGATCGTCGTGAAGAGGATCACCGCCGGGAAGATCGAGAAGTCCAGCGGGGTGTTGACGTACATCGTGTTCAGGAGGATCACCACGCCGCTGATCAGCGAGATGATCACGAAGATGTCGAGCAGGCCCGAGGGGATGCGCACGACCAGCAGCAGCACCGCTGCGAGGATCGCGAAGGGAACGAGCGCCTCCATCTGTGACTTCTTCGGTGCCTGCAGGCGCGAGAGGATTCCCGCCAGCCCGGCACCGGCACTGCTCTGTGCCGACATCTTCCGCCTATCTCCTGTAAGATCCGGTTCTTTCCGGATTCCAACCTGCTGTCAGTATTACACAGCTGGCCCTGCCCCCGTGGCCCCGCAGGCTGATTTTGGCAACAAATCGAGGTTAAGCGCGGGCGGGGCACTGCCGGGATGCACGGGAGGGCTGATCAGCACTGGGCCGGGCCGGATTGTGGCAACAGGTTAACTGGCGGTGAAATCAGTCGCAGCGGAAGCGCACGATCGTCCACTGGCTGTCCTCGCTCCAGGGACTGCCGTCGTAGCCGCCGAGGAATTCCGGCTGCACGCCCTCGGGCAGCAGCTCCTCGATGCGCCGGCGGTTGAGCATCAGCAGCTCACGCTTGCGGCGGTGGAAGCGGCCCTCGAGCTTCATCTCGGTGACCTCGCGCAGCGGGCGCGTGCTGTTCTCGGTGAGCTGCCAGCTGCGCAGCATGCTCGGGGTGAGCTGCAGCTCGAGCTTGCTCGTGCCAGCGGCGATGCTGCGCACGAGCCGGTTGACATTGAAGAAGTCGACGACGACGTAGCCGCCTGGCCAGGCCAGGTCACGCAGCTGCAGGATCACGCTCGCTACGTCCTCCTCGCTGTCCAGCTCCGGCAGGCGGTTGCCGCAGCAGCAGGCCAGCGCCAGCGGGCTGCGCACCAGGTCGAAGACCTCGAGCATCTCGCCGTGGATCAGATGGTGCCCGAGCAGCGGGAAGCGCTCGCGTGCGAGGCTGATCATCCCGGGGTCGAGCTCCACGCCGTTGGCCTCATAGCCCTCGCCCAGCAGGCGCGCCACGGTGGAGCCGTCCTGGCAGCAGAGCTCGAGCATCGCGGCCGGCGGCTGGGGCAGGCAGGCGTGCAGGAACTGGTAGCGCTGCTCGTCGAAGCGGTCGCAGAACACCGGCTGCTGTTGGTTCGGCTGATCCATCCGGGCCATTATATCGGGCAGCCGCCGCGCGGGTGTTTTGTAACAGCAGTAACATTTCGGCCCGCCCGGTGCTCCAGTAAGTGGAGCCAGCTAAGGAGTTCCGATGATTTCTGCGAGCGGCAGCGCCGGGGGGCGCTGGCTGATGGGATTGCTGTCCGTGGTCCTGATCGCCCTGTTGCTGTACACGGTGGTAAGCCTCGTGCCGGATCTGCGCGCCAGTGCACGGGAAGCTGAGGCGAAACAGAACCTGCATACGATCCAGCTTGCGCTGGAGCGCTACAGCGTGGATACAATCGACTGGACATATCCTCTGTGGCTCAGCGGCGGCGAGATTGACACCACACTTGAGCATGCACGCACTGCCAGGCTCAAACTGGATCCGCTACTCGACGAGGGTTACCTGCCTGCCTATCCCGCCAATCCCTTTGCCAGGCAGGACCGCCAGCAGCGGATCCTGATCAGTGTGGCGCAGTCACATACGGAAGACCCGCTACTGCTGTTCTGCAAGACCAGCGATCCTGCTCCGGTGATGCGCTTCGGCAAGGACTTTACACTGATGGGAAATGTGCTTGCCAATGCGCGGATGGCGCAGCAGTACTGCGGCCTGGACCAATACAGCAAGCCGCTGATGCGCCCAACTGGTGCTGACACATTCTTCTTCTGCGTTGATCAGCCGCAGGGTTCGCCTAATCGCCTGATGCTGCAGGGCCAGTTCGGCTATGTACCAACCAGTTATAGCGACCAGCTGGAATTCAGTGTCGCCAGGTATGACGGGAAATCTGTCCCTACTGGCTACCAGTTGCTTGGCTGGGGAGCCGCCAACCAAAAAGGCAAGAATGTCCTCAGCACAGCCAGCCTGAAACGACAACGGGATGCGAATGGTTCAGAAATGCTTGGCTGGGAACCAACTAGCATAAATAGCCACTTCCTGGAGGAATCCGATATCTATGGTGCAGTTGCCAGCAACCGCGAGTTGACGGAAATGCTGTTCATCCCCACTACCGCGATGCCAGGCGAGCTCGAAGATGGAGTATGCATTATGCTCAGCAGCGGTATCGGTTGCCGCAAGGGCTGGGTAGAGCCTGTTCCAGAAGTGACGGCATCAGACGCTTCTGCGCCTGATGCAACCGAAGACAGCAATGGCAGCTAAGGGCAGCAACACTGGCCGGTGGCTGATGGGTGTGCTAAGCGTGGCAATCGTTGCTGCGCTGATCCTCGTGACAGTTCCGAACATGATCAGGGTCACGGATTGCAGCAATCGTGAAGCCGAAGCCCAGCAGAACCTGCATGCGATCCAGCTGGCACTTGAGCGCTATGCTGTGGACTACGGTGGAGTGTACCCACTCTGGCTGAGCGGCGGAGGCATTACAGACGCGACTGCCGGAGATATCGATCCGCATTTCGTGATGGACCCGCTGATGGCGGAAGGCTACATGCCGCAATACCCGCGCAATCCTTTCAACAGGCATGGCACCGGGGACACGAATGATGAACTTCGGGCGATGCAGGTCTGGCTCAGCGACCCACTCAGGCCGGGTTCTGGCAGCAGCGTGGAACCACCCGTGTACCGCTTCGGCAGGGACTACACGCTGATGGGCAATGTGCTGGCGGATCCACGCTTTAGTGAAATGCTGGCAGGCGTGGACAGCGATGGGATTCCGGTTAGGAAACGTACCGGTGCTGATGTGATTTACCGCTGCTGGGACACTGAGGAGCTGGATGAACCGCAGTACTGGCTGCAGGGCCAGTTCATGTACAAGGTCCCTTCAGGCAGGACTTCATTTGTGAATGACATTTCCCAGTTTTCCTTCAAGAGCGATGTAAGTGGAGATTACATCCTGGGCACCTACGGTTCATATCGCAATAAGGGCAAGGACATTCTTGGGGATGAGTTGCCATGGCAAGTTATTCATAATGGCAATGCCACAGCAGGATTGCTCTGGTCCTTCAATGGCATAGAGATGTCTGGAAAAAGCTACAGGCAGGGCAGCCCATACAACTGGCCAGTTGCTGGAGATTACTCCGGCTTCCCGATTTGCTATGGAAATCCAAATGGGCTGCGAGACGGCTTGATTCTCGTACTAACCGCTGAGAATCCTGCAGACATGCAATTCGATTATCCAGATCCCCAGGACATCAATCAGAAATCTGAATATTCATGGGATTAGGAAGGTTCTGACAATTATGGCAAGCAAGCACAGTAACACAGGCCGGTGGCTGATGGGCGTGCTCAGCGTGGTAATCGTTGCTGCGCTGATACTCGTGACAGTGCCAAACATGCTCAGGGTCACGGATTGCAACAACCGCGAAGGCGAAACCAAGCAGAATGTGCACACGATCCAGCTGGCCATTGAGAGGTACGCGGTCGACTACTACGACCACTACCCCTTATGGCTCTGTGGCGGCGAGTTTGCTGAAGCCGGGAACAAGGCCATTGATGACCAGTACCTGCCCGACCCCCTGATGGTTGAAGGCTACATGCCAACCTACCCGCGCAATCCCTTCCGGCGCTCAACCAAGGCAGACTATGCAGATCCGCTGCTGCTAATGCAGAAGAAGCTTGCAGATCCATTCTGGCCCGGTTATGGAGCAAGGATCGAGCCACCTGTCTATCGATTTGGCAAGGACTACAACCTGGTCGGCAACGTGATGGCGGATCCACGATATGCCGAAGTGATGGACGGGCTGGACAGCGATGGCAATCCGGTGATGAAACGCACAGCTGCGGACGTGCCGTTTCGCTGCTGGGACATTGAGGAACTGGACGAACCACAGTACTGGCTGCAGGGGCAGTTCTTCTATCGATATGAGATGAATGCAACAGGCATCTATGGCCCAGCAGTAACTGAAGCAGGATCACACTCCCTGCCGGGGGCAGCAGATCAATATATTGTCGGCGGCTACGGCAGGTTCGACAACAAAGGTCAGGATGTGATCGGACCTGTAAACAGAGTATTCCAGTATGGAGAAGACACGGGCATCTGGCAGTTCCATGGCAATGCAGTCGAAACTGGCAATCCTGACGACCTATTGATGATTAGTCCATTCTCCATCATTGGCGACCGCGAGGCCGGCTATCAGCTCTCGGAAGGAAATCCGAACGGAATTGCCGACGGCGTGATCACTATCTGGTCCAGCCTCAGTTACACTTGCCATTACCCACCAGATCGCGGCGAAGAAGAACCGAAGGAGGCATGGCAGGAGGAGCAATCCGGCTACAACCTGGAGGAGGACAGCAATGACAAGCAAGGGCAGTAATACGGGCAGGTGGCTGATGGGTGTGATCTCCGTTGCGTTGGTGGCTGGGATCATCCTGATTGCCATTCCGAATGTGTTTGGCAATCACCGCTATCCGCAGTACCAGGAATCAGAAGCAAAGCAGAACCTGCATGCTATCCAGCTTGCACTGGAACGCTATGCAGTGGACTCGGGTGGCAACTATCCCCTGTGGATCAGCGGTGGCAGCTACCCGGCGGGCAACTTCAACCCTGCTGATTCAAAGTACATGCTTGACCCGCTGGTCTGTAAGGCATACATGGTCAAGTACCCTGCCAACCCCTTCCTTCGCAGTGGCAGGTACAGCGAGAAAGCTGTCCAGGAGCTGAAGGAATTGCAGGAAGTGCTGCAGGACCCGCTGCGGCCGATGGAGCAGGTCCCACTGTCAGCGCCGTCTTTCCGTTTCGGCAGGGATTACAACCTGATGGGGAATGTAATGGCGGATCTGCGCTTCGCCGAAGTGATTGTGGGTGTGGACAGCGATGTCAACCCCGTGATGAAACATACTGCCAGTGATGTCATCTATCGCTGCTGGGACATTGAGGAACTGGAAGAGCCTCACCCCTGGCTGCAGGGGCAGTTCTTCTACAAGTCCACATACAGCTATGAATGGTTCGTAGAAGATGAGCTTGAATCGCGTGAGTCCCATCCTGCGGCAAGGTATTACATCCTTGGATGTTATGGGAGCGTTGCCAACAAGGGCAAGGACATTCTCGGTGAGGAGCAACCCTTGCCATGGAGATATGGTTCTGGAAGCGAAATGACAGTCTGGTCAGGAACCGGGGTTCCCATGCAGGGCAGTTCACTACCAAAGGGTGCGCCATTTCTGTTCCGACGCACAGATGATGTAGCAACTTTGCAGTTTGGGAACCCGAACGGTATTGCAGACATGATCTGTTTGGTGTTAGCGAGGGCGTCGGATGGATACGATGGATCTCGCTGATCTGAAACAACTGGGAGGACAGCAATGACAAACCAGAGCAGTAACACGGGCCGGTGGCTGATGGCGGTGATCTCCGTCGCTGTGGTGGCGGGGATCATCCTGATCGCGGTTCCGATGGTGTTTGGTAATCACCGCTATCCGCAGTACCAGGAATCAGAGGTAAAGCAGAACCTGCATGCGATCCAGCTGGCAGTGGAGCGCTATGCGGTGGACAGCGAGGGCAGTTATCCGCAGTGGATCAGCGGCGGCAGTCATGCTCCGGGCAGCCTCGGCGGACCGGAGGCCGCGTACATTGCCGACGTGCTTATCCGGGAAGGCTACATGCCGAGTTACCCCGCCAACCCCTTTGCCAGAACGGGACAGGCCAGGAATGAAACCCGCCGGGCTGTGCGCGAAATGCAGGAGCTGCTGCTGGACCCGCTGCGGCCCGTTGAAGCTGGCGACATGGCTGCCCCGGCCTACCGCTTCGGCAAGGATTACGAGCTGATGGGCAATGTGCTGGCGGATCCGCGCTTCGCCGAAGTGATAGTGGGCGTTGACAGCGATGGCAAGCCGGTCAGGAAGCGTACTGGTGCTGATGTGGTCTACCGCTGCTGGGACATAGAGGAACTGGACAAGCCGCAATACTGGCTGCAGGGCCAGTTCATGTACAAGAGTTTCGGTGCGATCGTGCTAATTCGTGAAAAGGGCGAGAATGCAATGCGCAACATCCAATATGCAGACTGATATGTTCTCGGCGCATATGGCAGCGTACGTACGAAGGGCCAGGATGTGCTGGGACCAAACCAGCAAAATACAGTGAAGGACAAGGCTGGCCGCCACCTGCAACTGTGGAATGAAACAGGCATCCCGGTGCCGGGTTATGCGGAGGGTCAGGCCAGTCCATTCAGTGTCGCTGCTGAGGAGGACGGTTCACTTGTAGTCAACTATGGCAACCCGAACGAAATCCATGACGGGATTATCCTGGTGCTGACCGCCGGGAGTTCCCTGGATCATGTCAGATTTGACACTTCGGTGGCCTTCAGCGAATCGAGTGACATCCGCGAGAATTGATATGCTTTGCTGCGGGCTGAATGCCCGCGCGCCAGCGAGCTGAATGCTCGCGCTCCAACCCGCACCCCGGCGAGCTGAATGCTCGCGCTCCCACCCGCGCTCCGGCGAGCTGAATGCCCGCGCTCCGGCGAACTGAATGTTCGCGCTCCTTCCTGTTTACGCTTCATTGAATCCGGCGACAGGAGTGTCGTCGCTACTCTTTACTGTTCACTGTTTTCGCTTCACTGATCCCGGCGACAGGAGTGTCGCCGCTACTCTTTACTGTTCACTGTTCACGGTTCACTGATCCCGGCGACAGGAGTGTCGCCGCTACTTCCCTCACTTCTTCCACTTCTTTGACTTCTTCCACATTTCACTTTCCGGGCAGGAACAAACTCCACGACGCATGGTCTGACAATCTGCTAAGGGACATAATTACCGGTCGACACACTGCAAAGGAGGTGGGTCGAACCGCAGGAGCCTTGCGGCTCCAAAACAACTGGTGGGACAGAGCCGGACGGGTGGCTGGCAGCAGATCATTATTGCCATTCTTTCCATTCATTCATTCCGACGCTGGCAGTACACCGCATACCGCTCATTCTCACACCCGGTCGCCGGAGCTGCGGAGCAATCCGCACAACGGAGGTCTGACGCAAGTCAGGCGCAGGAGGCTGGGCGCAAGCCCGGCAGGTGGTCACGCGCGGGCGTGGCAACACCGATCACCGCCCATCCAGCATTCACCAAGGCAATGCCGCTGGCTCCAAGGAATGCAGGCTGAGCAATTGATCAGGCATTGTCAGAATGATTGATGACGGCCATTTGCCCGGATCGTTCCGGGCCTCCCAGGTTGTCAGAATGAATTCTGACCTCCATTGCCCGACTGACATCGGACCTCCATTGCCCGACTGACATCGGGCCTCCTTGCCCGACTGACATCGGGCCTCCATTGCCTGGTTGGCACCAGGCCTCCTTTGCCCGGATTGCTCCGGGCCTCCCCACCGGGCGCCATCGCGCGCGGCAGTCCGCGCGCCCAGTACTGTCAACTGATGCATCATGGAATACCCTGCAATTGCCAAGAACCGTCGCGGCTTCACCCTGATTGAGCTGCTCGTCGTGATCGTGATCATCGGCATCCTCGCCGCGATCGCGCTGCCGAACTACATCAAGGTCAAGGACAAGGCCAAGGAAGCCGAGGTCAAGGCCAACCTGCACAACATCCAGCTCTCCGTCGAGCGCTGGGCCGTTGACAGCGAGGGCCCCTACCCCAACTACCTGATCGGCGGCGAGCCCAAGTACAGCGCACTCGTGATCGAAAGCGCCAGCGCCGGGGCCTTCAACCAGATCACGGACATCGAGCCCACGGAGCGCGCCAGCGACCCGCTGCTGCGCCGCGGCTACATCGACGCCTACCCGAAGAACCCCTTCACCACCAACGGCGTTGCCATCCACCGCGTGCAGGAGAACCTGCCCACCAATGCCGTGAGTTCCACTGACCCGCTGCGCAACGGCCAGGGCAATCCCGGCGAGGACTACGGCACGCGCTTCGGCCCCTACTGCACCAGCATGGGCAGCGTGCTTGCCGACCCGCGCTACACGCAGTGGATCTACTTCAATCTCGACAACGGCAGCCGCAACGTGGAGAACACCTACGCCAACATCGAGTACGACTTCTGGGACATGTGGGAAGGCAACAAGCCCTTCCCCTACCTGCCCGGAATGTTCTTCTACAAGAGCAGCGGACCGATCATCGCGGCCGGGAATGACGACGCCTCCACCGCCCCGATCATCCCGACCCAGAGTGACCAGTACATGCTCGGCGGCTACGGCTCGATCCGCACCAAGGGCAAGGATGTGCTCGGCGAGGAGCAGCAGATCATCTACTTCCAGCGTGCCGCCGCCGGCAATGCGCAGTGGCTGGCCGGAGTGACTGATCCGGGACTGCCCTCCGCCGGCCCGCTGGCTGAGGACATCCCCGATGGCCCGGGCGATATCGGCAGCGGCGGCAACAATGGCAAGGTCGAACTGCGGATCTGGCCCTGGACCCGCAGCCAGAGCGGCGACCCGACGGCGCGGCAGGGCAGCCCGTACGCCCTCGGCAATGTGGGGGAGACCAACGACCAGCTGCAGTACGGCAATCCCAATGCGATCCGGGATGCGGTGATCCTCGTGCTCACCGCGGGAGAGGACTATGACGGCGACCGTTGATGCGGCAGCCGGCTGAAGGATGGGGGAAGACGCCGGCACTGCGCCGGTGTCAGGCGGGGGCGTGGCCAGCGGACGGCTGCGCCCCTGCCCGCTTGGCAGGAACCCGTCCGGCGGGACGGGTTCTGGAGGTAGGGGTTCAGTCAGATCCTACCGCCCCGGATTGGACCGGGAGTAAAGGGCAGATTGAATATTGCGTGAAACATAACGCCGTTTTCACACGATATTCCCGGGCCATGCATGGTAGTTCAAGCACAGGATTCGGGCTGGCGGCCTGTGCTTTTCCTTGCAATCAGGGCCGCTACGTTATATAATCTCCGGTTCAATCCCCAGGGAGTGAAATCATGGCGACTACCAAGAAGACTACGACACGCAGAACCACCGCGGCCAGCAAGAAGACTGAGGGCGATTTCCCGATCTACGACGCCGGCGCGGGTGCCGACACCTACAAGAAGGGCGACATCGTGTTCTTCGAGAAGGTGCGCAACTGGCTGGACAAGGGTGCCTTCGTCTCCGCCCACGGCAAGGTCACGAGCGTCGGCAAGTTCGACGGCGAAGTGCCCTACATCGAGGTGAGCTTCGACCAGGCCAAGAGCAAGAACGACGTGGACCTCGGCAAGGACAAGCGCAAGTTCCTGCTCGAAGTCAAGGGCTGATTTCCCGGGAGCAATCCCGCATCAAGCTGAAAGCATGGGCCGGCCTGCGGGTCGGCCTTTTTGCGTTCAGCCGACGCTGATCTTCCACATCTCGATGCGCTTGCCCTCCGCCATGTCCCAGACGTCCACTTCGTCATTGTCCTGGCGGAATGTCGCTGCGCTTTCCACATCGATGCGGCCGCTGATCGCCACCTTCATCGCCATGTTGATCGCCTGGTGGGCCACGATCAGCACATTGCGGGCCATGGCCGCGGCGCGCAGCTTCTCGAGATAGGGCCGCACGCGGTTGGCACCTTCGATGATCGACTCACCGCCCGGGGGAGCCTCGGTGTACTGCGAGGCGCGCCAGCTGTCATAGGCCTCGCCGTACTCCTCGCGCAGGTCCGATTCAAGCCGGCCCTCGTAGTCCCCGAAGGAGATCTCCATGAAGCCCGGCTCCGGCTCGAAGGGCGTGTCCGTGCCCTGCACGATGATCCGCGCGGTCTCGACAGCGCGACTGAGCGGGCTGGAGCGGGCGAGGATGAAGCTCACGGAGCGCGCCTCCAGCTCCTCACGGATGCGCCAGGCCTGGGCCAGGCCCGTTTCGTTGAGGGGCACGTCCGTTGTGCTCTGGAAGCGCTTCTCACGGTTCCAGTCCGTCTGTCCATGGCGCACGAGATAGAGGGCCATGCATCGATTATCCCATGCGTGCGTCATACTGGGTGCGCGCAGGCTCCGTGGCGGATGCAACCGCTGGACGGACTGCGCAATTTATAATCATGCCCTTGCTGATCAGCATCACAGCCTGCATCCTCTCCGCCCTGCTGCTGGCGCTGGCCTTTCCCCTGAGCCTGCCCCCGGAGCTGATGCAGCCGCTGACGGCCAATGGCCTGAGCCTGCCGGGCTGGCAGGCGGCGAATGGCTTCGCCCAGCTGCCCGGGCTGGCCTTCCTGGCCCTGCTGCCCCTGCTGTGGGTGATCCGCCGCAGTCCCTCCCCCGCCGCCGCTGCCGGTTACGGCTATCTTACCGGTGCGCTGTGGCTGGTGCTGCATCTGGACTGGATCGGCAGTTTCGGCGTGGCTCCGGTGATCATGCTCACGCTGTTCTTCAGCCTGCCCACGGCACTGTTCGCCTGGCTGGGACAGCGCATCTTCCATGAGCAGAGTGCGGGGCTGGTCTGCTGGGGCCTGCCGCTGGCCTGGACCGCACTTGAGTACCTGCGCAGCTTCGGCTTCTGGGCCCTGCCCTGGAACCTGCTGGGCTACAGCCAGACCCACAACCTGCCGCTGCTGCAGGTAGCGGATCTCGGCGGCGTGTATGCAGTGAGCTTCCTGATAGTGTTGGCCAACTGCCTGCTGTTCCTGCTGATCAGCGGGCATGGCGGCCGTCAGCGCAGCTGGGCCCACAGCCTGATCGGGCTGGGACTGATCTGCCTGGCGCTGGGCTACGGCGACCGGCGGCTGGACAGCATCGACGGCAAGCCGCGCGAGGAGCGTGTGCGCGTGGCCCTGATCCAGGGTGGCGTGGACACCAAGGAGCGCTGGAGCGGCAGCGAGCTGCAGCGCATGCTCGCGGTCTATGAGCCGGCCAGCGAGGAACTGGCGCAGCAGTGGTCCGGTGAGCGCATCGAGGAACGGCGGCGGCAGTTCGAGGACAGCGCGGATGAAAGCGGCTTCGTCGCCGATTTCCAGGGGCCGCTGGACGAACCGCAGCTGCTGCTGGTCTGGCCTGAGTCCTGCATCCCGAAGCGCGTCGAACCGCACAACCCGGAGGACCTGCCGCTCGGGATCTGGAACTTCGTGGAGACGAACCAGAACACCACACTGCTGATGGGTGCGCTCTCCAATCCGCATGCCGAGGACGACTGGGAGAACACGGCGGTGCTGATCCGCCCGGATCATGTGATCCAGTGGGTCTACAGCAAGGTGCGGCTCGTGGCCTACGGCGAGGTGGTGCCCTTCCGCGGACTGGTGCGCTTCCTCGACTATCCCTGGGGCAGCCGCGACCTGACCGGCGGGCGTGACACCGGCAGCTTCGAGCTGCGCGGGCTGCGGATCAGCCCGATGGTCTGCTTTGACAACATCTTCAGCTTCCTGTTCATGCGCGAGGCCCGGCGCGGCAGCGACATGTTCCTGCTGATCACCAACAATTCCTGGTATGACCTGAAGAACGGCATCCGCCAGCACGCCGACATCGACGTGCTGCGGGCCGTGGAGCACCGCCGGCCGCTGGCGCGCGTCAGCACCACGGGCTGGAGCCACTTCATCGAACCCAGCGGTCGGATCAGCCAGCAGAGCAGCACGGACGAACTGGCAACGCTTTCGCAGTGGGAGGGCCCGAGCAGCGGGCTGTCGTACTACACGCGGCTGGGGGACCTGTTCGCCCAGCTCTGCGTGCTGGCAACGCTCGTGATCGGCCTACGGCTGGTCGTCGCGCACCGCAGCGAGGGCTGGCTGTGAGTGGGGCGCAGGCACATGATGCACTGGCCGGCACCGCACTCGCGCTGTCCGGCGGCGGCTACCGGGCCACGCTGTTCCACATCGGCAGCCTGACCCGGCTCAATGAACTGGGCTGGCTGCCGCGCCTGGACATCATCGCCAGCGTGAGCGGCGGGAGCATCATCGGCGGCTGGCTGGGCTGCAACTGGCGCAGCCTGGAATTCCGCGACGGCGTGGCCGTCAACTTCGACGAGCTGGTGGCGGCACCCGTGCGCCGGCTCTGTGCCCAGCGCATCGACGTTGCCAGCCTCTGGAGCTTCCCGCTGCACCTGCGTGGCAACGGCTCGCGGCTCGGGCTGCTGTTCGCCCGGCACCTGACCGGCCAGCGCACGCTGGCGGACCTGGCCGGCACGCGGGAAGGCGAACCGCTGTTCGAGATCATGGCCACCAACCTGCTGAGCGGCGGCTCGGTGGCACTCTCCGCGCTCGGCGTGGAGGATTCGATGATCGGCGTGCTGCCGCGCACGGACATGCCGCTCTCGCGGGCGATCGCAGCCTCCTGCGCCCTGCCGCCCTACTTCTCGCCGCTCAGCCTGCGCGCCGAACCGCATGAATGGCAACTGGCCGAGGGTGAGCGCCTGGCGCAGGAGCCGCAGCACCGCCGCAAGCTGGTGCTGGCCGACGGCGGCGTGTTTGACAACCTCGGGATGGAGGGCGTGCTGGACCGCTGCCGGACCCTGCTGTTCAGCGATGCCAGCTCGCTGTTCAGCCCCTGGAACTGGATGGCGCGCGACCGCATGATCCAGCTGATGCGCGCCAACACCGTGCTCGTCTCGCGCCTGCGGCGGATGCGCAAGCGCTACCTGCTGGAGCAGCGGCTCGGCAACCCCGAGCATCCGCAGAGCGGGGCCTATTGGGGGATCTCGAGCGAGATTGCCAGTTTCGGGCTTGACGACGCGCTGGGGGCCGACAGCCAGCTCAGTGCCTCACTGGCCTACGTGCGCACAAGGCTGAGCACCTTCAGCGAACAGGAGCAGGGCCAGCTGATCAACTGGGGCTATGCCCTGGCGGATGCGGGGATGCGGCGCTACCTGGCGGCCGAGGGCCCGGCACCGCAGTGGCCCTGCCCCTCTCAGAGTTTGTAGGAGCTGGGTTGTAGGGTGTAGCAGACGAGGATGTAGGAGCTCGGGTGTAGGGTGTAGCAGAGGCCAGGCTGTCAGCCTGGCAATGGAATCCTTGATCATTGCAATGATAGCGGAAAGGATTGATGCCAGGTGGAGGTGCGACACTTGTTGTCGCACAATGGACTGCTACCTTACTTTCAGTTGTCAGGATCTGCTTCTCTGTTATTGTGCGACAACAAGTGTCGCACCTCCCTATCGTCCAGTTCCTGATCCCTTGCCTGCTACACCCTAATCCGCTACACCCCCATCTGCTACACCCTACACCCGAGCTCCTATGTCCTATAGCCAGGCCAACGGCCTGGCCTCCGCTACACCCTACACCCGAGATCCCATGTCCTCAGTTGGCAAGCAGACTGCCGGATTTGGCGGCGGTCCAGGCGAAGATCAGCCAGTCGGCAAACACATGCACGATGAAGGCCGGCCAGAGGCTGCGCCTCCGCCAGGTCCAGGCCCCGAGCAGCACACCCCCGCCGCCGGCGAGGATCAGGCCCATGATGCCCTGCGGCGTGCCGTACCAGTGGATCAGGCCGAAGGCCAGGCCCTGCAGCAGGATCTGGTAGCGCGCGCGCATCAGCGTGCGCAGTGAGCCGAGCAGCACGCCACGGAACCACAGTTCCTCCACCAGCGCATTGATCACGGCGAACACCGCACCGGCCACGAGGAATTTCACGCGGCCCGCCTCCGCCGAGATCCCGAATGGCGACCACTGCCCGTGCGTCTCGCCGAAGAAGTGCTGATAGCCGTAGAGCCCGCCGAAGGTCAGCCCGAGGAAGCCGAGCGTGATCAGGATGTCAACCGGCAGGAAGCGGAACTTCAGGTTGAAGTGGAAGCGCACGCGCTCGATGTTCTTCGAGTAGTGCAGCACGGCCAGCACCGCCGCCAGTTCCAGGCCGTAGTAGATGTAATCGCGATGCAGCGGCAGGCCAGCCAGGTTCAGGAGGTTCGGCATCAGCCAGGCCCGGTTGCCGATGATGATCGCGTAGACGAAGCGCACCAGCGCGAAGTGCACCAGCATGAAGATGCTCAGCAGCAGCAGGTGCCCCGCCGGTTCGAGATCGGAGAGCGCCGTGGGGATGAACTGTCCGTCGCGCTGGTCGAGGTACTCACGCCTGGTATAGAGCACCAGCCCGACGAGCATTGCCAGCAGGGCGATGAACTGCAGTTGGTGCATCTGCCAGAAGAATTCCTGCATCGCGGCGATGCAGGGCAGCATCAGCAGCACGAGGCCGTAGAGCGGTGAGAGGCGGGCGTCGGGTGATCCGGGAACTGACACGGGGTCCATTATGGCAGGCACTGCCGCATCTGTGTAGCGCGCCCTGCGCTATGCTCTGGCAATGCTCCTCAGAATGATCTGCCTGTGCCTGCCTGGCCTGCTTTTGCTCTGCACGCCGGCGGCGGCTGAGCTGTACTACTACAGCGACTTCCTGCTGGAGATGCGCGGACGCGACTGCCGCAGCGAGGACGGCCTGCTTTACCCCGCGCTGCAGAACCTGCTGGCCCGTGCCGAGCAGGAGCTGCAGCAGGAACCGCTGAGCGTCGTCAACAAGGAGCAGCTGCCCGCCAGCGGCGACCCGCATGACTACCTGAGCTACGCCCCCTACTGGTGGCCGGACCCGGACAAGCCGGACGGCCTGCCCTGGATCAACCGCGACGGCGAGCGCAACCCGGAATGTGAGGCCATGCCCAACCGCCGGGACTGGTCACGCCTGCAGAGCGGACTGCGCCAGCTCAGTCTGGCCTGGCATTTCAGCGGAGATGAGCGCTATTCCGGGCATGCGGCAGTGCTGCTGCGCGCCTGGTTCCTGGATGAGGAAACCCGCATGAACCCAAACCTCGAGCACGCCCAGGCGATCCCCGGACGGCGCGATGGCAGCGGCTTCGGGATCATCGACTGGTCACAGACCGCCGAGCTGCTGGACCACATCACGCTGCTGGAAAGCTGGGAGGGCTGGACCACGCAGGATCGCGCAGGCATCCGGCAGTGGTTCAGGGAATTCCGGGACTGGCTGCTGACCAGTGACAACGGCCGCGCGGAGGATGCGACCTTCAATAATCACGGCACCTGGTACGACACGCTGATTGTCAGCATTTCGCTGTTCCTTGATGATGAGGAGACGGCGCGGCGGGTCTGCAATGCTGCGGGTGAGAAGCGCTTCGCCCCGCAGATCGCCGCCGATGGCAGCCAGCCGCTGGAGCTGCGCCGCACCAAGAGCTGGGACTACAGCATCTACAACCTCTGGGCCATGGTGGTGCTGGCCCGGCTGGCACAGCATGTGGAGGTGGACCTCTGGCATTACCGGGACGACGAGGGCGCGGGAATCCGCGAGGCGCTGCTGTTCCTGCTGCCCTATGCCCAGGGCGACAAGGAGTGGCAGTGGAAGCAGATCAAGCAGATCCACTATGACAGATATGTGAGCATGCTCAATGAACTGGCCTATGTGGATGCGGATGAAAGCCTGCCCGCCGAGATTGTCAGAATCCCGGAGGAGTACGACCTGAGCGCGCCGCAGGCCCTCTATCAGTGGTAGGCAGGCACGGTTCGGGCTAGAATCAGTGCATGGACGCAATCACGGCAATCAACCCGGGCAGGGACGTACTGGCAATCCTCTACGGCGGCGAGTGGGAACATGAGGACCCGAGGAAGATCCTCGGCGGGATCACGCCTGAGCTGGCCTGCCGGGAGATTGCGGGCCTGCCCTACACCATCGCCGGGCTCGTGGGGCACATGAACTACTGGCAGGACCGGCGGCTGGAACTGACTAAGGGCATGGCGGAACTGCCGGAGGATTTCGAATTCGGTGTGACGGACTTCCCGGCGGTCGGACCCGATGCCTGGGAGGCGCAGGTGGCGCACTTCCATGAAGTGCTGGCGCAGCTTCTGGCAACGCCTGAGCGCGAGGGCGCACTGGAGCAGGTGCATTTCGGCGACCGCAATGTGGGGATAATCATCACGAGCCACGCCCTGCATAATTCATACCACCTCGGACAGATCGTACTGATGCGGAGGATGCTGGGGATTTGGTAGAGGGGGGGTTGCAAGTAGCAGCTAAACAACCTTTGGGCGACATGGCTAGCAACTTGCCAATGCTCTAATCTTCATCATCTTCCATCACTTCAGGCTCCGGCCTAGAAGAATCTGGGACCAATCCCTTGATTACACCGCGCTCAAATATCAGATCTGAGTTCTTATTTCGACTGTCATGATCTTTGTTGTTCTTGTCTTTTGGGTCAGTCATCTTTGCTACTCCTTAATTCCAGGCTTGACTGCTACGTATAGTATGTCAGAGCTCAGGACATTAACAATTACGTGATCAAACACCTCATTTTTTAATTTGATCATCTTCTTTTCATCCACGTATCTGTATGATGTAACACCTTGCAACAACAGCATTGTCTCTTCTTCAATGGAAGTCGGCGCTGCGTTTATAGAACCAAGCAACACTCTCCCATCTTTAAAGTACACCTCCACCCACTTTGGAGATGTCCAGATGTCGCCAGATTTCAGAAACTCATACCATACCGAAGTTCTATCCCATGACCTGTCTCTGAACCTATTCAATACAATACTATCTAGATCTCGGTTCTTTACAATCGCATATATTACCCCAACAGCAATAGCTATCAGTATTAGCCAAGGCAGTTCATTAATATCGGCAATAATACTTAACAATGATTGCGAATTCGAACTCGGTGTAGATTGAAAGGGAGGCACGCTATTATTGCGAAGAGTCGTAGCGCTCAACAGATTCGAAACGACAATGTACACTCCATATACCCATGCCGAAAATGCAACAATGGCAATGACACTTGAATAGTTCTTCCCGGCAACACTTCCCTGGCGAATAATGATGCGCTCGCTCACAATGTATGCAACAACTCCGGGAAACAAGAGAATGAGCAGTTTTGCAAGACCAAAATCCATTTTCAATTCCGATAGCTCACAACACCGAGCTTAACCCTGCGAAACAATAATAATTCTTTACTAACAGCAATGTTAAGTCTGCGAATGTTTTGAATTCACATACAATTGTATGCAATTCACATACAAAGTCAAGCCTAGGGGATCACTGACCTGTTGCCGGCATGGTCCGGCGGGGTGACCACCTCGGCGAATTCCAGCTCCTCCATCAGGCGTGCGGCGCGGTTGTAGCCGATCTTCAGCTTGCGCTGCAGGAAGCTCGTGGAGGCCCGGCCCGTGGAGCGCACGATCGCTTCAGCCTCGCCGAGCAGCGGGTCGTCATCCGGGCCGCCGCCGGCTCCCACCGTCGAGCCCGCGCCATCCTCATCCTCGTCGCCGAACTGCGTGATGCCCTCGTCGTAACGCGGCGGGGCCTGCTCGCGGCACCAGGCGGTGACGCGGTTGATTTCATCATCGGAGAGGAAACAGCCCTGCACGCGCAGCGGCACGTTCTCACCGATCGGCGAGAACAGCATGTCACCACTGCCGAGCAGCTTCTCGGCACCGCCGCCGTCGAGGATCGTGCGGCTGTCAACGTTGCTGACGACGGCGAAGGCGATGCGGCTCGGAACATTGGCCTTGATCAGGCCGGTGATGACCTTCACGTCCGGGCGCTGGGTGGCGATCACCATGTGGATCCCGACGGCGCGGCTGAGCTGCGTGATGCGGCAGATCAGGGCCTCGATGGTCTTGCCGGCCAGCATCATCAGGTCCGCCAGCTCGTCGATGACAACGACCAGGAAGGGCAGGCGCTTGTGGCGCTCCACGCTGTCATTGAAGGTCGCGATATTGCGTGCCTTGTGCGCCTGCAGCAGGCGGTAGCGGCGGTCCATCTCGGCCACGACCCACTTGAGCGCACTCTGGGCCTGGTTGACCTCGCAGACCACGGGGCAGGCCAGAAGCGGCGCATCCTCATAGCTCGTCATCTCGACGCGCTTGGGGTCGATCAGGATCATGCGCAGGGTCTCGGGCGTGTTGCGCATCAGCAGGCTGACGATCAGCGTGTTGAGGCAGACCGACTTGCCCGAGCCGGTGGCACCCGCCACCAGCAGGTGCGGCATCTTCGCGAGGTTGGCGATGATCGGGTTGCCGGCGATGTCACGGCCGATGGCAACCGTGAGCGGGTGGTTGTTGTTGCGGAAGATGCTGCTCGTGAGGATGTCCTTGAGCGTCACGAGGTCCGGGCTGGCGTTCGGGACCTCAATCCCCACGGCGCTCATCCCCGGGATCGGCGCCTCGATCCGCACGGCCTTGACGGCCAGTTCCAGCGCGAGGTTGTCAGCGAGGTTGCTGATCTTGTTGACATTGATGCCGGGGCCGATCTTGATCTCGAAGCGGGTCACGCGCGGTCCGACCACCCAGTTGGCGCAGCGGGCCTCGATGTTGAAGCTGGCCAGCGTCTTCTCGATGATCCGGGCGCGCGGAGCGAGGTGCTGCTCCTCCCCGCCGCTGACGACGGAGTCCTTCAGCAGTTCCACCCCGGGCAGGGTGTAGTCGTTGGCAAGCTGCGGGAACAGGCTCTGCTGCTCCTCGCCGTGGGCTCCGTGGTCCTCCACCAGCTCGCGCAGGCGGCGCTCGGAGTCATCCACTTCGGGGATCTCAGCCGGAACGGACTGCGCCTGAGTCTGCGGCTGCTCTTCAGGCAGGGCGACCACCGGCTCGCTGGCCGGGGCTTCTGTCTCCGATTCCGCCAGGCCTTCCATCAGGTGCACTTCAGGGATGGCCTGCTCCACAGTGGGCTGAGCCTCAGCCGGCTGAGCAATGGAGGATGACTCTGCGGCATTGCCATTCCCGGCGGAATTGACGACCTCGATGAAGTCATCCTGGCTGCGCACGGCTTCCGCCGCCAGTACGGACTCGGCGGTGGCGAGACTCGGCAGGCCGGTGACACTCAGGTCGACGGGCTGCACGGGGACATCGGCAGTTTCAGTTCCTGCAGCCGCATTGTCAGTCTGAGCGGCAGCCTGCACAGGCTCGCTCTGTGACTCAGCAGGCGGTGCACTTGCCTCCGCAGTCTGGGCAGGCTTCGCCCTGGCGGGCTTTTCGCGGATGATCGGGCTGTCATCCTCGGGGGCATCCGCGACTTCCAGCTCGGCATTGATCAGATCCTGCTCCGCCTGGCTGCGCCGCTCACGCTGGCGCGCGGCCTGTTCACGCGTACGGATCTCGCGCTCCTCACGCAGGATCGCAGCCTCCTCGGAGATCTGGGCCTTGAACTGGCCCGCAGCCTCCACGGCTTTGGCCCCGGCCTGCACGCTGCCCTTCGCAATGCTCACGAAGGGCCGCCAGCCCACGATGCGGACGACGACGAGCAGGCTGATCGCGCCGACGAGCACGACGTAGTAGTTGCCCATGTAGCTGCGCCCGAGGCTCGCTGCACTGTCGCCGAGCAGTCCGCCCCAGTCGTGCAGGGTGAAGCAGCCGCCGATCAGTGCACCGAGGATCGTCAGCGCCCAGCTCCAGAGCCAGGCTCCGAGGAAGCGCGGCCGCCACTTGTTCTCGAAGAACAGGAAGGGTACGCAGGCCATCACGAGCGGGATCACGTACATCCCGATCCCGATTGAGGTTCGCAGAGAGTTGTGGACCAGCGGACCGACGGGATCCGAGAAGCTCGGGTAGTAGACCGCGAAGCCCATGAACAGGGCCAGGGCCACCGAGGAGAGGATCATCAGGTCGCGGCCGAAGCTGTGCCCCTGCTGCGCGGCCGGAGTCTTCGCGCGGCTGCTGCTGCGAGTGGAGCTGCTGCGGCTCGTGCTGCTGCTCTTCTTCGCGGCGGGTTTGCGCGCGGTGCTGCCGGCCTTGCGTGGAGTGCTGGCCGACCGTCCCGTGCTGCTCTTGGGCTTGCTGACAGGCATCTGCTGGATTGTAGCAAACAGGTGTATAGGCCGCTAGAGCCTTGTGGACTGTTTTTGGATAACCCCGATAAGAATAATGCGCGGCTGGACTGAATAAGTTAAAACTATGGTGTGGTGGAGGCTGGCATGGCACTCGAGATGAAGACCCGCTGCGAGCGTTGTGAAGCGGAGCTGCCGCCCGGGGGCAGGGCGTTCATCTGCTCCCATGAATGCAGCTTCTGTGAGAACTGCGCCGAGCACCTGATGCACATCTGTCCCAGCTGCGATGGAGAGCTGGTGCGCCGTCCGCGCCGCAGCAGTTCCGCTCAGACTGCCCGGCAACACGAGGAAATGTGATGGCTGCTGTGAGAATCATGCTGATCTGCATGCTGGGCCTGCTGGCGCTGGGGGCCACGGGCTGCTCCGGCTATGTGTCCGTGGGTCTGCGGGATGATGACTACTGGTGCGACTGCCCCGACTACGACTACCGCCACCGGCACGACGCCTGGTGGTACTGGGAGGACTACGACCGCGACGGAGTGGTCAACGGTCGCGACCGCTACCCCTACGATTCCTGGTGGTGGTAGGCCGTGGTGTATAGCTCGAAAGCATCGTAACTGTCCATTGACTTCGGCTGCAGCTGCGTCATAATTTACCTGGGCTGAAACCCGATCTAACCTGAATTTGCATGGCCTTCAGGGTCTGCACCGCGCATTGGGGACCGTAACTGCGCGGCAAGCTCACCCCGGCTGGAGAATGTATGAAGCTGTCCCTGTTCCGTTCCGTGCTGCTCGCGCTCTGCGGCGCCTACCTGCTCGCTTCCTGCGCCGGAAACAATGCGCCTGACGTCGCCCCGCAGACTGAGCAGTCGCTGCTGTCCAGCGCGCCTGCGGATCAGCTGCCCCCCTTCCCCGTTGACCGCAGCGGTGCGGTGTTGGTTGACAACCAGATCAAGGGCAGTGAATTCTTCGAGAAGAGCAATGGCGCGATCGCCAGCCTGAATGCCCTGTCCTTCAATGTCCCGGCTGAGGGGCTGGAGTATGCGGTCTACAGCTTTGACAGCGCGGGCGATCCACTGGTGAAGCTGGTGCTGGACATCTCCCTCAACTCCGGCCGCGCTCCCTGGCTCGGCCTGGCCGACTTCAACACCGGGCGCTGGCAGTTCGGGGCACCGCTCAGCAGCGGCACTGAGGAGTTCACGCTCACGAGCGGCGGTGACTACACCTCGGCCACGGGCGTGTTCTACTTCGCCGTGGTGGGCTGGGATCTCAGTGAGTTCGTGATCAACGGTGCCAACGTCCAGACCGACAGCACCGTGACCTACACCATCAGCGGTGTGGTCTATGACCCGCTGGATGCCCTGAACGTTGAGGACGTGGAAATCTTCATCGAACCGGGCGGCAGCAGTGTGCTGTCGGACAGCGCCGGCGCCTTCAGCTTCAGCGGGCTGGCCCCGGGCAGCTACACCCTGACCCCGGCCAAGGCCGGCTTCGGCTTCACCCCCGGCAATGAGGTGGTTGAACTCACCAGCGCCGACGTGACGGACGTGGAATTCGCCATGCAGGATCTCGGCATTCCCAGCCACAGCGTGAGCGGCAACGTGCAGCTGGACCTGGGCGGCGGGCTGGAGAACGTGCTGATGACGCTCACCCCCGGCGGCTTCAGCATCCAGACTGACAATGCGGGCGACTTCAGCATCGGCGGGATCGTCAACGGCAGCTACACCCTGACCCCCAGCCTGGCCGGCTATGAATTCGCCCCGGTGAGCATCAACCTCACAGTCAGTGATGGCGACAGCACGGGCAATGACTTCACCGGCAGCGAGATCGTGACGGCAAGCTACAGCATCAGCGGCGGGATCACGGTCGGGACCACCAATCTCGAGAATGTGACGATCACCGTCAACCCCGGCGGACATGTGACAACGACTGACAACAGCGGGGCATACAACCTTGGCGGCCTGGCAGCGGGCAGCTACACCGTGACTCCGAGTCTGGCGGGATGGGTCTTCACGCCTCCTTCAGTCAGCCTCGAGATCACGAATCATGACGTCAGTGGTGTGAATTTCAGCGCCGCGCCTGACAACAACGGCACCTTCAGCGTGAGCGGAGTGGTCAGCGGTCCGCCGGGAGGCCTGAGCGGGGCGACGATCACGCTCACCCCGGAATCCGGTTCGCCGATCAACGGCGTGAGTGTCAGTGGCGGCGGCTTCACCATCAGCAACGTGCCGAGCGGGATCTACACCGCGACCTGCTCCAAGAGCGGCTGGACGATCACCCCGTTCAGCCAGCAGGTGGTGGTCGTGGATGACAACGTCAGCGGCGTGAACTGGTTCGCCTCGCCACCCTTCTAGGATCCGGCCTGTCAGCCAGCCTCGTGGACCAGCCGACCACGGTGGATGGTCGCGCGCACCTCTGCGCCCTCCAGCGAGCGGTCGCCGTTGACAACCGTGAAGCTGGCAGCCTGCCCCACGCTGATGCCACCACGCTCATGTTCGGCATGCCCGAGCCAGGCACCTTCACTCGTGAACATGGCAACGGCGGTCTCGAAGTCCACGCGGTGGCGCGGATTGTGGTGGTTCATCGCGGCATGCATCCCGCCCAGCGGGTCCAGCGGTGTGATGTAGCTGTCGCTTGACCCGCCGACGCGCAGGCCGCAGCGCTGCATCGTGCCGACCGGGTTCGTCTCCAGCGCGCGTGTGCTGCCCAGCCGCGTGGCATAGCCGCCAGACGCGCCGCCCCAGCGGGCATCGAAGGCCGGCTGCATCGAGCTGCAGAGCCCGAGGTGGGCCGCTCGCTCAGCCTGGCCCTCGTCACCGAGGATGAAGTGATCGACGCGGTGGCGGCTGGCAGCCAGGTCATGCCGTGGTGCCAGCTCCTCATAGATGCGGATCGTCTGTTCCAGTGCACGGTCGCCGATCGCATGCACGCAGACCTGCATCTCATGCTCGATCCCGCTGCGGATCCAGGCCGCGAGCTGGGCGTCGTCAAAGTACAGCTCGCCGCAGTGCCCGGGACGGTCGGCATAGGGCACGGAGACCGCCGCACTGTGGCTGCCGATCGCGCCGTCCACGCACCAGCAGCCGCCGAAGCGCGGCACGCCCAGTTCATGGGCCAGTTTCGGCGTGCTGTCACGGCAGTAGAGCGTCAGGTCGCAGCCCTGCCCGTCCAGTTCGAGGATGAGCTGGAAGTCCTCGCGGCGGAAGTCACCGTAGCCCTCCAGGCAGTGGATCCCGGTCAGGCCCATGCGCCGCGCGGTGTCGAGCACGAGCTGCATCCCGGCCCGGCGCTCGGCGTGGCTGTAGCTGTCATAGAGCGGCGTTGTGTGTTTCTCGTAGGCACCGCCATGCAGGCGGCCCCGCTCGTACATCTCGTCGATCGCTTCACGGCTCAGGCCTTCCTCCGCCATGATCCGCTCATCGATCACCATCTCCCAGCCCCGCGTATTGAACCAGCTGGAATGGCCCTCCACGCTCTTGATGATCAGCGGCCGGTCAGAGACGACTCCGTCCAGCCAGGCGCGGTCCAGCTGCGGATGCTCCGCCCTGTCCAGCCGTGAGAGATCCAGCCCGCCGAGTCTGACAACACGCTCACTGCGCTGCGCCGTGCGACGGATCGCCGCCTCGAGCTGCGCCAGGCTCGTGACCTCCTGCAGGTTTTCACTGAGCATGAACATCCCGGTGGCAATCGCATGCACGTGCGAGTCGATCAGCCCGGGCAGCAGCAGGGAGCCGCGCAGGTCCTGAACGGCGGCTTCGCTGCCGAGCAGCCGGGCGGCATCCTCCGCACTGACAGTTTCCAGGCTGTGGATCAATCCGGACTGGATCCGGATCGCTGTCAGTTCACCGCGGCGGCGGCCGAATACATCATCGCTGAGCAGCAGCTTGACTTGTGCATCCATCCGCTGATTCTAGCGGGCAACCGTGAGGGATCAGTCGTACTGCACGGGCTGGCTGCGCGGCTGCTGGCGGAAGACGTTCGTGCCGGCCAGCATGTCATAGAAGGTGCGGCGGCGGGGATCGAACCAGACGGTGAAGGCTCCGCCGAAGAAGAACTTCGAGAAGATGAAGCGGAACAGATAGCGCAGGAAGGCCGAGCCGTAACCGAGGCGGTGGCCACGGGTGGAGAGCACCTGCAGGCCGAGGCAGAGCTTGCCGAGCGTGGCTCCGGCCACGCTGTGGAAGATCGTGTAGTAGGCCATGCACAGGAAGACATTGAGCCAGCCCACCAGGCGGATCCCGCTCTGGATCTCCATGAGCTGGTCCAGCATGTGGTCCGAGGGGGGCTGCATGCTCATGATCTGCGTCAGCATGCCGTTCATCATTGTTGCCAGCTCAGCCTCGTCCGGACCCGTGTAGCCGACGAGTTCCAGCAGCAGCGCACTGAACACGGAGAGGATCACGAAGTCGATCAGGAATGCTCCCATCCGCCACCAGAATCCGGCCGGCTTCCAGAGCACGCCGTCGATCAGCACGCTGCCATCCTCGGCTGCGGCATCCACTGGCTGGCGGCTGGGCATGGGAGCAGCGGGCTGCAATCCGGGCGGGGGATATCCGCCGTGAACCGGGGGCGGAGACTGCGGTGCTGGCTGCTGCGGAGGCTGGGAAGCGGCTGGCGGTTCCGGCGGTGCAGGCTGCCAGGGCTGGGGATCATCCGCGACCGGCGGCGCTGCCTGCCCTTCCGGCTGATCAAGGCCATCCCGCTCAGGCCACTGCGGCGGCTGCCCTCCCCTGTTGTCGTCCTGCTGCACGTTCTGATTATAGTCAGTGGATACAATCATGCCGATGCGGACCGGAACAGTGGTCGAGTACCACAGGGAATATTGCTGGATCATGCCCGACGACGGCGGTACCGAAATCGTCGCCCGGCCCCGTGGACGGATGGAACTCGTCTGGCGGCCGCCGGCCAATCCCCGCCCCGGCTACCAGGAGCTGGCCCACAAGCTGGCCCCGGGCGACCGCGTGCGCTTCACCGAGCCGGAAACTGAGCACTACAAGATCGAGGAAGTGCTGGAGCGCGAGACCTGGCTGATCCGCAAAAGCATTGGCCGCTTCCGGCGCAAGCCGCAGGTGGTGGTGGCCAATGCCGACAATCTCGTGGTGGTGATGGCCCCCAACCCCTTCATCCGCCTGAGCACGGTTGACCGCTACTTCCTCGCAGCGATCCAGGGCGGGCTGCGGCCGATCCTCGTCGTCAACAAGATCGACCTCGACCCGGAACTGCCCGGGCGTGCCGACATCCAGGTCTATCGCGACAAGGGCTACAGCGTGTTCTTCACCCAGGCCACCGACGGCAGAGGGCTTGCGGAACTGCGCAGCGAGATCGCCGGCGAGTTCAGTGCCTTCTGCGGTCACAGCGGCGTGGGCAAGAGCACGATCCTCTCGGCCCTGACCGGGGAGACGATCGCCACGGGTGAGGTGAAGAAGAAGTCCATGAAGGGCCGCCAGACCACGGTCACGGCCCGCGCCTACCAGCTGCCCGGCGGCGGGATGGTGCTCGATACCCCGGGTGTGCGGGAATTCGGCCTGACCCAGCAGACCTGGACCGAGGTGCATGAATACTTCGAGGACATCGCGCGCATCGCCACGGACTGCCGTTTCCGGGACTGCATGCATGCTGCCGAGAAGTCCAGCGGCTGCGCCGTGCAGCGGGCCATCGAGGCCGGTGAGCTGGCCGCGGAGCGTCTGAAGTCCTACCAGAAGCTGCGCCAGGAGGCGGATGCCGAACTGCGCTCCCATGCCTGAGAGTTAACAGGCCCCGCTCCATGCGCGATTATAGACAGGCATGGAATTCCGCCAGGCACGTCCGCACAAGCCCGACCAGCGCCGCCAGACCCGGATCTGGCTGGTGCGCTTCGCGCTGATCGCGGGCTTCATCGCGATCATCAAGCTGTTCACGGCCGTCACCGGCCGCCCGAACCCGATTGACAACGCGATGATGGCGGTCGGCACCCCGGTCGTCAATGTCGTCAGGCGCATCGGCGAGGGCATCGGCGGACTCGTGCACGTCTTCCGGCTGCCGAGCCTGCTGAAGGAAAACGGGGAGCTGCAGAGCGAGAACGAACTGCTGAAGCGCCAGCTGGCGGAAAGCCTGCACTACCAGAACGAGGTCGCCGAGCTGGAGAAGCAGCTCGGGATCAAGCCGGCCCGCAACTTCAAGCTGGTGCATGCCAGCGTGACCTCCCGGCCCTTCGACCTCTGGCTGGAAAGCGCAATGGTCAACGCCGGCAGCCGCGATGGCGTGGCGGTGGGCGACCTCGTCGTCAACAGTGTCGGTGTGGTCGGCAAGGTCACCGACGTGCGCCGCACGAGCTCCCGGATCCAGCTGATCAGCTCGCCGGAATTCCGGCTGGGGGCAATTGCCGGGGCCCAGGACGCCGTGCTTGAGAGCCGGGCCGAGGGCGTGGTGCGCGGGATCGACCAGCGCAGCATGGAGCTGCTCTACGTCAAGGCCGGGACGCCGGTCGAGGTCGGCCAGAAGGTCTACACCCGCGGCAATCTCTCATATGAGGGCTTCCAGAATCTCTCGCTGCAGAACGAGAACCGTCCGCGCGGGATCTTCATCGGCACGATCAGCGAGAAGCGCGTCGAGCAGAGCAGCCGCCTGGAGCTGGTGCTGGAGCCGGCGGCGGATGTCAACCGGCTGGGCAGCGTGACGATCTACACCTCGGAGCGCAGCGAATGAAGCTCACCGAACCGATCCGCCTGGCCCTGATCGGGATCTTCGCCCTGCTGCTGCAGCTCACGCTGATGCTCAAGCTGCCGGAATGGCGCGTGGGCTTCGACCTTTTCCTCGTCTACATCCTGATCCTGACAACGACCCGCGGCCCGGCGATGGGCGGCAGCTACGCCATGCTCGGCGGGCTGTTCCTCGATGCCTTCAGCGGCCAGCACCTGGTGTTCCACCTGCTGTTCTACCTGCTGCCGGTGGGCATCGGCTCACTGGTTCGCTCGCACATGCTGATCGAGTTCAAGTCGCTGGGCACGCTGACCGTGGGCGGCCTGCTGCTCTTCAAGGTACTGGCGGAGCTGGCCAGCGCGTTGCTGCTCGGGCACATTGACAGCCTCAGCTACATCCTGCGCGTGAACTACCTCTCGATCATCATCTTCTGCGGACTGGTCTACGTCTGCTGGCCGGCGCTCGTGCGCCTGATGCCGCATGCCCAGGGAGCCCAGCGCCATGGGTACTAGGTTCGGACCGGCCGCCGACATCGACATGCCCGTGCTCAGGGTCTACATCGCCCTGATCGTGGTGGCCTTCGCCGTGATCCTCGGCAAGCTGTTCTCGATGCAGATCCTCACGGCGCGTGAACACAAGGTGCGCAGCCTCAAGAACATCATCGTCACCGTTGACATCAACCCGCCGCGCGGTGACATCCTCGACCGCGGCGGCAATGTGCTGGCCACCGACGAGAATGTCTTCGCGCTGCTCTACATCGCCCCGCTGAGCATCACCAAGCAGCAGCTCACGGACGATGAGCTCGACCTGCTGGAGCGGCTGGGTCTGGCCCGGCTCGCCAGCCTGCGCGACCTGCGCGCCTCGGAGTACCGCCGCCTGCGCGAGGCCGGATTCCAGGACCTGAGCGGCTTCAGCGAGGAGCAGCGGAAATCGCTGGGCTGGATCCTCAAGCTGCCGGCGGCGGACATCGCCCTGCTGCAGAACTTCATCGTCAAGCGCAATGTGCGCGGCACCGTCACGAGCTGGGAGAACCCCGGCAACTATCACGACCTGATGCGTGTTGCCAGCTACCTGCAGGGCGTGGAGTTCCGAGACATGGTGACTGCGCTCAAGTCCGGCATGAAACGCGTCAACCGCTACCAGCCCGTGCGCGTCGTCAATGAACTGGACCGCAACCAGGTGATCTTCATCGCCGAGAACAACCACGAGTTCCAGGGATTCTACGTCGAGGAGTTCGCCTACTCGCGCAAGTATCCGCTGGGACTGGCCACGCCGCACCTGCTGGGCTACCTCGGCTTCTTCAGCGAGGAGAATGACCCGGAGTGGATCCGCCGGATGGGCTTCGGTGACAACGAGTACGTCGGCAAGGACGGGATCGAGCGCCAGTATGAGGGCCTGCTGCACGGGATTCCCGGCCGGCGCGACATCGAGGTTGACAACCGCATGGCCTTCCAGCGCATCGTGCAGGATGTGGCCCCGACCAAGGGCACGGATGTCTACCTGGCAATCAACAAGAACCTGCAGATGGAATGCTACAAGGCGATGCAGGGCCGCCCCGGCTCATTCATCGTCACGGCGCTGTCGGAGGGGCATGAAGGCGAAGTGCTGGCCTATGTCTCCAGCCCGGGCTATGACCCTGGCCGCTTCAAGGAGAAGGGCTACTACCAGAGCCTGCTGGACAATCCCTACAAGCCGCTGATCAACCGGGCCAGCGGGCTGGCCTACCCTCCCGGCTCGACCTTCAAGCTGGTGACAGCCTCCGCTGCCCTGCAGAAGGGCGGCTTCTCGCCGGGCAGCGGTTTCTACTGCCCCGGCTACAAGCAGATCGGCACCTACAAGATGCGTTGCCATGAGGATGTGGGCCATGGCGGGGTGACCCTGCTCGAAGGCATCTCCAAGAGCTGCGATGTCGTGTTCTACGACATCGTGCTGGCGATGGACAATGACAGCAACGTACTGCACGACTACGCCGAGCGCTTCGGCTACGGCAGCCGCACCGGGCTGGACCTGCCGGAGGACGCCCGCGGCACGGTGCCCAACCGCAGCTGGAAGGAGAAGGCCTTCGACTGGGCCAATCCCGTGGACAGGGGGTGGTATGACGGTGACAAGGCCAACTTCGCGATCGGCCAGGGCTTCATGAATGCCACCGCCCTGCAGGTGCTGCAGTCCGCCACGGTGGTTGCCAACCGTGGCAAGCTCTATGAACCGCACCTGCTGGTGGCGACGCGCCAGGACCTGCAGGTCCGCCAGGAGCGGATCAAGCCCCCACGGGACATGGCCCTGGAGACGAAGACCCTGGAGATCGTCGAGCAGGGCATGCGCCTGGCTGTGACTGAAGGAACCTGCCGCAGTTTCAACAATGGTGAGACGAAGGCGCTGAAGGTCGCCGCCAAGACCGGCACCGCGGAGGCCGGACGGGGCAAGGCGGACCACTCCTGGGTGGTGGGCTATTTCCCGGTTGACAATCCGAAGTATGCCTTCGTGGCCTTCTTCCAGAACGGAGGCAGTTCCGGTGCCGCCGCTGTGCCTGCCGCCAAGAAGGTCCTGACCTGGATGGTTGCCAACGATCCGATTCCGGAGTAGCGCTCAGTGGCTGCGGCGGCCGGCGGCCTCTGCAATGTCCAGCAGCACATCCGGCTCCGCGAGCTGCATGCCCCGGATCCGCTCCGCGATGCCCGCGAGCAGGCTGCCGAGATGCGCCTCGGCACCTTCCACGCCCAGCAGGCGCGGGAAGGTGGACTTGTTGCGCTCGAGATCCGTTGCCAGGGTCTTGCCCATCTCGCTGTCGGTGCTGCTCAGGCTGAGCAGGTCGTCGCGGATCTGGAAGGCCAGGCCGATCTCGCGGCCGAGCTCACCCATTTCGGCGATGCGCCCTGGCGAGCTGCCGGCGAGGATCGCCCCGAATTCACAGGTGGTGCTGAACAGCGCGCCCGTCTTGCAGCGGTGCAGGTTGATCAGCTCATCAAGGCTCAGGCTGCGCTGCTCTCCCTCGAGATCCAGCACCTGGCCTTCCACCACGAGGTGCGTGGCCCGGGCCGCACTGGCGATCAGCGCCAGACGCTGCCCGCTGCCGAGACCATTGGCAGCACTGGCCAGCTGCAGGTAGGCATAGTTGGCAAGCGCATCCCCGGCCAGCACGGCCAGAGCCTCATCAAAGGCGATATGCACCGCCGGGACTCCGCGCCGCAGGCTGGCATCATCCATGCAGGGCAGGTCGTCGTGGATCAGCGTGAAGGTATGGATCAGCTCCAGCGGTGTGACCCAGGGAATCAGCGCGGGGATGTCCGTTTGTCCGCAGGCCCGGGCCACGGCGAGCGCCATCAGCGGGCGAAACAGCTTGCCGAGCCCCAGCAGGTGGTCCATCGCCGCACGCAGCGATGGCACGGCCACGGGCGCCGTCTGCGCGCGCAGGCAGTCCACGATGGCACTGCGGTGGGCGGCGGAGAATTCCCGGAAATTCACGCCGCAGAGTATATCAGTGACGGATCCGGCCCCGGCTGGCCTGCTATGATTACGCCGTGGACACCTCCCGGCTTGCCACCAGCATCCTCTCTGACCGCGAGCGCCTGTTCGCGCGCGACTTCGAGACCTTCCGGCCCCGCCTGCGCGCCATGCTTGCCGACAAGCGCGTGATGGTGCTCGGGGCAGGCGGCAGCATCGGCCGGGCCACGGCGCGGATCCTGCTGGAGTGCCGGCCGGTGGCCACGCAGCTGATTGACCTGAGCGAGAACAACCTCGCCGAGCTGACCCGCCAGCTCCGCAATGCCTTCCCCGAGAATGCCCCGGAGTTCGACTGCTGGGCGCTGGACTTCACCGGCGAACCCTTCCGGGCCCTGCTGGAGGAAAGCCGGCCGGACATCATCCTGAACTTCGCCGCCTTCAAGCATGTGCGCAGCGAAAAGGACCAGTACACGATCGCCGAGATGCTGCGTGTCAACGCGCTGGGCAACCGGCGCCTGCTGGACTGGTGCGCGGCGGCGGGTGATGAGCGGCGGCTGTTCGTGATCAGCACGGACAAGGCCGTCAATCCCGTGAGCTGCATGGGGGCCAGCAAGCGGCTGATGGAGCGGCTGCTGTTCAGCGCCGCCGCCGCTCCGGAATTCCGCAATGTGCGGATCACGACCACGCGCTTCGCCAATGTGCTGTTCAGCGACGGCAGCCTGCCCCAGAGTTTCCTCATGCGCATGGAACAGGGCCAGCCGCTGGCCGGGCCGGATGACATCGAACGCTACTTCATCACTCCTGAGGAAGCCGGGATGCTCTGCCTGCTGGCGGCCTGCCATGAAGTGAGCGGGGAGATCCTGATCCCGCGCATGCGTCCTGAGGACCTGCTGAAGTTCGATGAGATCGCCAGGCGCCTGCTGGATCTGCGCGGCTACGGGTATCACAACTATGGGACGGATACCGCCGCGGCCTTCGCCAACCACGAGGCTGACATCGCCGCCGGGCGCTACCCCTGCCTCTTCAGTCCGAGCAGCACCAGCGGTGAGAAGGGCTATGAGGAGTTCGTCGAGGAGGGCGAGCTGGAGCTGGCCGAGGGCCAGTACCAGGACATCAGCCGCCTGCAATCGGAACCCGGCATCAGCTATGCGGAGCTCTGCACCCGCCTGGATGAGCTGCAGGTTCTCTGCGGCAGTGCCGATGCCCTGAGAGGGATGGACAAGGCGGCGATGGTGGCCGAGGTGGCCAGGCTGGTCCCGAGCTTCCGGCATATTGAGACCGGAAAGAGCCTGGACCGCAGCATTTAGCGCCTGAGCGGTACCCCTGTCACCCTGAGTCACATGTTAAAAATGGACAGCTGCTTACTCTACTTGAGCAAACGGCGATAATTAACATATAATCCACAAAGGCACCCTTCGGGTGCAACAGGGTTCAATGGCTATATCAGCAGACGGCCCGCGGGAAGCAGTGGCGATGGTCCCTTCGGACATGAACATCAGCGAACTGCACAGGATTCTCGCGGACAACAAAACCGGGCATGCAGTGATCTGCGATGAGGGCCGCTACATCGGTCTGGTGACGCGTGCGCAGATCGCCGCCGCTGACAACGGCAACGGTTCATCCAGCCGTCCCGTCGGCGAGCTGCCCAGCCTGGAATCCCCGATGCTGCCCGAGCACAGCTCCCCGCTCGCGATCCGCCATTTCCTCAGTGAGGAAAGCACCGAGTACATTCCCTTCGTCAATCGCCAGGGTCATGTCACGAGCGTTCTCAGCCGGGAGGAAGCGCTGCGCAACGGCCTCTACGACAATGCCGCAGTGATCATGGCCGGCGGCTTTGGCGTGCGCCTGCGCCCGATCACCGACAGCATCCCGAAGCCGATGGTCCCGCTGGTTGACGGCCGGATGATCGACCGGATCATCAACCACCTGCTGGACTGCGGCTTCTACCGCTTCTACGTAGCCGTCCACTACATGAAGGAAATGATCATGGACTATCTCGGGGACGGCAGCGACCGCGGGATAGAGATCCGCTACATCGTGGAGGAGACTCCGCTGGGGACGGCGGGCAGCCTCCGGACCCTGATTGACCAGGAGAGCCTGCCGATCGTCGTCACCAACGGTGACGTGATCACCAACCAGCGCTTCGGCGACATCCTGCGCTTCCACAAGGGCCACAAGGCGGACATCACCGTCGTCTGCCGCGAGGACGGCGTGAACATCAGCTACGGCGTGGTGGAAAGCGATGACAAGGGCAACCTGCTCGACATCAATGAGAAGCCGCGCCTGAACTACCTGATCAACACGGGTATGTACGTGGTCAACCCCGGCGTGTTCCGCAGCGTGCCGGAGAAGAAGTGCTTCATGACGGACGTGATCGCCGCCACGCGTGAGCAGGGCGGGACGGTCAAGGTCTTCCAGTGCCATGAATACTGGCGCGACGTGGGCACCATCGACTGCTACGCGCAGGTGATCAAGGACATCAAGAGCGGGCTCGTGCGCAATCTGCCGCCGATCATCCCCGCCAGCCGCAAGGCCTCGGAGCTTGTGCACGGCGTGATCAGCCACGAGGAAATGCTCGAATCCATCAACAGCGGCGTCTGAAGATAGTCGCAAGCCCGCTTTTCTGGTACAATCCAGCCCCTTTACAGCGCCCGGGTGTGCTGTATAATACGAGGTTCATTCCAGCAGGATATATAGAAATGGCAGTAAAGATCAGACTGATGAGAATCGGCAAGACCAAGCAGCCCAGCTACCGTGTGGTGGTGAAGGAAGCTCGTACTCCGCGCAGCGGCAAGTACATCGAGCAGCTTGGCTTCTACAACCCGCTGAGCGAGCCCGCTGATGTGCGTCTCGACGAGGAGCGCGTACGCTACTGGCTCGGGGTCGGTGCCCAGCCCACGGACCGTGTGCGCACCCTGATCAGCAAGAACACCAGCATCGAAATCAAGTAATCATGTACGGCGGAAGAGACAGAGACAACCGCGACCGTGAACACCGCGACTTCCGCGACCGTGGTCCGCGCGACCGCGACCGTGACCATGGCGGGGGCGGCTACGGCAACCGTGACGCCCAGCTCTTCGAATACCTGGCCCAGATCGTCAAGCAGTTCGTTGACAAGCCTGATGACGTGCAGATCTCGGAGCAGCACACTCCGATGGGCCTGCTGATCCAGATCAAGGTGGACGCCGAGGATGTGGGCAAGGTGATCGGCAAGGAAGGCCGGATCATTAACGCCATCCGCCAGATCCTCAAGGCTGCCGGCGGCAAGACCACCCGCCGCTTCAAGATCGACCTGGTCTCCTGAGCATGCCGCTGGTCCGCGTCGGCAGCATCCGCAGGCCACACGGAGTCCGGGGCCAGCTCAAATGCGATTACCGCACTGACCACCCCGAATGGCTCGACCAGCGCAGCCACTACCTGATCCATGACCACCGCACGGGTGAAGTCATGCAGCTCACGCTCATTGCGATCGAGCATTACCACGACTGCTTCCTCGCAAGCTTCGCCGAAATTGACAGCCCCGAAACCGGCCAGCAGTACAACGGCTGGGACATCATGTACTGGGTGGCGCGCGGTGCGCTGCCGCGTGAGGAGGGCGAGGTCTACTTCTTCGAGCTGGAGGGCATGGAAGTCCGCACCAGCAGCGGCGCGAAAGTCGGCATGGTGGTGGACATCGCCGAGTCCGGGGCCGGGATGTTCCTCGAGGTCCAGGGCGAAAAGCTGATCCTGATCCCCTTCAACAAGGAACATGTACCGGAGCTGTATCTCGAGGAGGGCTACCTCGTTTCGGACTACAGCCTGCTGGCCCGGGACAATATGCAGTGAAGTTCCATGTACTGAGCATCTTCCCGGACTTCGTGAGCACCGTCTTTCAGTACGGCGTGCTGCGCCGTGGCGTGGATGCCGGACTGCTGGAGCATGCCGTGCATGACCTGCGCGACTACACCCAGGACAAACATCGCAGCACCGATGACATGCCCTTCGGCGGCGGGCCGGGAATGGTGATGCGCTGCGAGCCGATCTTCAGCGCCGTGGAAAGCATCCGTGCTGAGGCCGGAAAACCCCTGCCCCTGATCTACACCTCGCCGGCTGGCGAACCCTTCAGCCAGGCCATTGCCGAGGAGCTGGCCGCGGGTCCGGATCTGCTTATGCTCTGCGGGCGCTATGAAGGCGTGGACCAGCGCGTGCTGGACAGCCTCGTGGACCGTGAGATCAGCATGGGTGACTACGTGCTGAGCGGCGGCGAACTGCCGGTGATGTGCCTGATCGATGCCGTTGCCAGGCTGATCCCGGGAGTTGTCGGCGACAGTCAGAGCGTGCGTGAGGAGAGCTTCTCGAGCGGCCTGCTGGACTGGCCGCATTACACGCGCCCGGAGAACTTCCGTGAGCTGAGCGTGCCGGAAGTGCTGCTCAGTGGGCATCATGCCAACATCGAGAGCTGGAGGCGCGAACAGGCCCTGCTCATGACCTACCGGCGCAGACCGGAGCTGCTGACGGAAGCGCAGCGCGAGCAGGCAAAACAAATTCTCGGACTCTGACGTCAGACCGCTGACGGACATTCCCGGATGGATGGTGTGGGATGCAGGATATCAGGATCAGTTTTGACAGACAGAAGGCCCCGGCCCGCCCGGCGCAGGTGATCACGGCAGTTGTCGCTGAGTCGGAAGTACCACTCCGGCTCGAACTGCAGGGACCGGCCAGCTTCAGTGCCGCTGCGCGCCTGCGCAGGCTGGAACTGGCCGAAGCTGCACAGCAGACAGTGCTCATCCATTCCACCGGCCGCCCGGGCCGGGTGATCCTGCGTGTCAATGGCAGCCGTCACATCCTGCGCTTTGAGCCCGCCAGCCTGCTGCAGGGCCTGGTGCATGACTGGCTGCCGACGCTCGGGCTGTCGATGGCGCTGGCACTCGTACTGCGCAGCTTCGCGTTCGCCAGCTACTACGTGCCAAGCCCCAGCATGGAAGGCACGCTCTACCCCGGTGACAAGTTCATCGCCGAGAAGTTCAGCACGAAGATCCTCAACCGCAGCCCGCAGCGTGGCGAGATCGTGATCTTCCACCACCCGGAGCACCGCTCCGAGACCTGGGTCAAGCGCGTGATCGGCCTGCCCGGGGACATGGTGGAGATCCGCAACCAGAAGCTCTACATCAACAACGAGGTGCAGAGCGAGGACTACATCAAGGTCACGGGTCCGCTGCGGGACTACGGCCCGGTGGTGGTGCCCGAGGGCAACTACTTCGTGATGGGCGACAACCGCAACAACTCCCTCGACAGCCGCTTCTGGGGCTACCTGCCCCAGCAGTACATCGAGGGCAGCCCGGTGCTGGTGTTCTGGCCGCCGCGGCATGCGCGCAGCCTCGGCAGCGAGCAGCCTGAACCGGGGCAGTGATTTTCAGTCCCACCCTTGCATTCCCTGCAGCTTGTGCTAGAATTTCTGGCTCACGGGGCGGGCCTTAGCCCCTGCTTGCCTGTCCGTGCAGGACAGACTGGAGACCAAAGATGCAGCAGATCATTGCGCAGTACAACAAGAAGATGGCCAAGCCCGAGGGCGAGGTTCCCGTGATCGTGCCCGGCGACACCGTCCGCGTGCACATCAACCTCTATGAGGGCGGAACCGACCACATCGCCGGTCTGAAGAAGATTCACCGTATCGCCGCCAAGGGTAAGCAGGCCAAGCAGAACGTGGAGCGCATCCAGGTCTTCGAGGGCACCGTGCTCGCCGTACATGGCAAGGGCCCGATGCAGAAGGTCACCGTGCGCAAGATCGCTTCCGGCGTCGGCGTGGAGAAGACCTACTTCGTGAACAGCGCCAAGATCAACAAGATCGAGGTCACCCGCCACGGTGTGGTGCGCCGCGCGAAGCTCTACTACCTGCGCGACCGCGTGGGCAAGGCCACCCGCCTGAAGGAGAAGAGGGTCCGCTAGGCAGCGGCGCCTTCCACGAGATACAACCGCCGGCGGAGGGCCGGCGGCGGGAGCAGTTTGCCAATGGGTTCCAGACCTGGCGTTGAAATTCTGAGCGAACGGGCCAAGACACCGGCCGACGGTTCCAGCTCCACCAGGATCTGCATCCGCTTCAAGGACAACCCCGGCGAAAGCGTGCACCTGCGGCTGAGCAAGGGCAGCTTCTCCGAGAGTGCGATCCAGCGCGAGATCACCGTCCCCGTCGAGAACAACGAAGCCAACCTGCTCGTCTACGCGCATGACCGCCCTGGAGTGGGCTGGCTCAGCGGTCCCGGCTTCCGCCACAAGATCGAATTCGTGGCCGTTTCCTTCATGCAGGGCCTGCTCTACGAGTGGATCCCGACGATCGTGATGGCACTCGGCCTGGCGCTTGTGCTGAAGTCCTTCGTTGTCGCCAGCTTCTACATCCCGAGCGGCAGCATGGAGAACACACTCAAGCAGGGCGACCTGCTGATCGCCGACAAACTGAGCTTCAAGCTGCTCGGCCAGGATCCGCAGCGCGGCGACATCATGATCTTCCGCTACCCGAAGGATCCCAAGAAGGACTACATCAAGCGTGTGATCGGCCTGCCCGGCGACATGGTCAAGATTCACCACGGCCGGGTCTACGTCAACGGCGAGGCCCTGATCGAGGATGACTACATCAAGGAGCAGCCCCTGCTGGACTACTCCGAGGTGGAAGTCCCGGAAGGCAGTTACTTCGTGATGGGCGACAACCGCAACCACAGCTCCGACAGCCGGGTCTGGGGCTTCGTGCCGCGAGACAACATCGAGGGCCGGGCCCTGTTCGTGTTCTGGCCGCGTCCGCGCCTGCTGGACAACCACGAGCCGGTGGCGGTGGCCGCCGAACCTGAGCACTAGGTCTGCCTGATTCCTCCCCTGCCAGCCTATTCCCGTCCAGGGACTTCATTTCCATGCGTCGGTCAAATCCGGATGCAATCTGTCCTGATAGCTCATCTGACCTGCCGAAGGAACTGACTCGGGGTTACAATAGTGCGGATGCAGGGGTTATTGTGAATGGATTCTCAAATAGCGACTCAACCTAGTGTTGATCGGATTGTCTTTCCGAGGAACTTTCCCGAAGCCTTTCCTGTGCTATAATCCGCAGCATTCGCGAATTGAATCTCGAATAATCGCTCAGCCCTGTATCCATCAGGCTGAGCCACCAGGAGTATAAGATGATCAGAGTTGCGGCATTCCTGCTATTCATCAGTCTGCTGCTGGCCTCCTGCGGAGGCGGCGGCACCGAGCAGCTGACCACCGGTATAGTTTCCGGCCAGGTGACGGTCGTCGGCCCGATCAATGGCGCGGTGGACCTGATGGTCGGTGTCTTCCCGCAGGGCAGCACCACCCCGACCCAGTCCTCCTCGGCCGGTCATGTGACCAGCACGGCGAGCCTCAGCGGCCGCACGATCAGCTACGAATTCAGCGAGCTGCCCTTCGGCAACTACTACATCGGTGTTTTCGCCGAGGGTGCCACTCCGACCTTCTACTACGAGAGCGGCTCCTTCAGCTTCAATGAGCAGGCCCAGATCGTCTCCGGCCTGCAGGGCCAGTGCTCCTTCAGCGGTGCCGCTCCCTGGGGCACCGTCAGCGGCAGCACCAGCATCGTGGGTGACTGGCCGACCGACGGCAAGCTGACCTTCATCGGCATCTCCCCGATGAGTGCTCCGCAGAATGTGCTGCAGTACCTCGTCAGCGAGAGCAACGTCAATGACGGCCGCATCCACTACGACATCGAGGGCATCGCCTACGGCACCTACCTGGTCGGCTTCTACGGCTATGACCCGGTCAGCCGCCAGGTCGACACCTACGGCGCGTTTGACAGCCCCGTGACCGTCAGCGGCAGCAGCCCGAATGTCGCCACCGTCAACTTCGCCAGTGATTTCGCCGGTGACCCGGGCACCGACCCGCAGCTCGGCACGATCACCGGTACGGTGAGCCTGAGCGCGGCCCTGCCCTCCGGCCTGTTCTACTACGTCGCCGCCAACACCATCCCGCCGGCCCAGGGCGCTCCGCCCGCCGTCTACGAGGTGTTCGAAGACCAGCTCTCGGGCAGCAGCATCGACTTCACCCTGAGCTTCCTCGATGACGACACCTACAGCGTCTCGATCTTCGCCTACGACGTGACGACGCATCAGGCGACCTACTTCGGTGAGTACGACGGCACGGTCACGGTCAGCGGTGGCGACAGCCACAGCGGCATCGACTTCACGGCCGACGTCTCCCAGCTCAACTAGAATTCCATCTTTGGCGTATCGTACCGGTCCCTGCGGGGACCGGTACAGTTCCCCTCCCGCGGGCGGGGAACCGGAAGAGAGGCGATGAGGAAGCTGACAACACTCTGCCTGCTGCTCTGCTGCCTGCCCCTGCAGGCCTGGGCCCAGCAGGAACAGAACCCGCAGGGGGATCCTCCGCGCGAGGAGGAACCCGCTGATCCGGATGAGCTGGATTTGGAGCTGGACCTTGATGACGGGGAGCTGGAGATCGACCTCGGCGAATCCACCGTGGCCAGCGCGGCAGTGGCCAGTGCCAATGCCGTTGCTGCCGCGATCCGGCCCCCGAGCCTCGCAGAGCTGCGCGAGGTGATCGACCGCCAGGAGATTGACGACAGCGGCGCGCAGGACCTGGCCGAGCTGCTTTCGCGCCAGGCCGGGATCCGCGTCAGTGAATACCTCGGCGGGACCACGATCAGCTACCAGGGTCTGCCCGGCAAGTTCACGACGATCCTCGTGGACGGTCAGCGCGTCCCCGGCAGCATCCTCGAGCAGATGGACCTCTCTCAGTTCAGCCTCGGCTCCCTCGACAGCGTGGAGATCATCAGCGGTCCGCGGGCCGCAGCCTACGGCGGTGGCAACGCCGGCGTGGTGATCAACCTGAGGACTCGCAGCGGCGGCGGTCATGTTGCCGCAATGGAGCTGGGCTATGGTTCACTGAACTGGCAGCGCCAGCATTTCCGCATCGGCAACGGGGACGAGTTCCAGCACTGGCTGCTGAGCATTGAACACCAGTCGCGTGATGCCTGGGATGCCAACTCCGCCCAGCCCGACACCGACCTGCAGAGCTTCGAGAACCTCGGCCTGCGCGGCCGCTGGGACTTCCGCGTCGGCCCCGATGACCAGATGGTCGTCAACGCGGACTGGTTCCGTGAGGAGGGACGGGGGCTGGACTATTCCCCGCCGAACCTGCTGCGGCCGAGTGACCTCGTCACGGAGCGCTGGGGATCAGGTGTCTCCTGGACGCACAGCTTCAACAGCGGCAGCAGCCTGAGCCTCAGCCAGCAACATGGCGAATACAGCCATGGCCTGCACCGCTACTTCGAGACACAGGACCCGCTGGACGAGCGCACCGCCTTCAGGGAAAGCACGGACGACACCGAGCTGCGCTGGGACAACCACATGGTCTACTCCGACTGGAGCCTCGGCCTGCAGCGTCAGGCCGAACGGCTCGAGAGTGACCGGATCAGCGTGCCAGGCGGTGGCGACAGCGCTGACAGCGAACTGCTGGGGGCCTATGCTGTCTACGACTGGTACATGACCAAGGACTGGACATTGTCAATGTCGGCGCGGCTCAACAGCCACTCCGAGTTCGGCGAGGAGCTGCTGCCCAGCGCTTCACTGAGCCACAGCCTCGACCGTTACAGCACGCTCAGCGCCAGTGCGGGTCGCGGCTACCGTGCCCCGAGCCTGCGTGAGCGCTACTACGACTTCCCCAGTCCCTTCAACTACACGATCCTCGGCAATCCGGAGCTTGAGCCGGAAACGAGCTGGAACTACGCCCTGGACTACAGCTACGCCAAGAGCGGGCGCAGCCTGCACCTCGGCCTGTTCCGCCACGAAATTGACAACCTGATCGACTTCGTCGAGATCCAGTCCGCGCCACAGGTCTTCAGCCTGCGCAACTTCGAGGGCGTGACTACCCAGGGCCTGGCGCTGGGGCTGGAGCAGCGCTGGCGGGCCACGCGGCACCACGGCCGCTGCAATGATGCCTGGTTCGGGCTGGGTTATGACCTGAGCTGGCTGCCGGAGGCGGAGGTGCTGGAGACGGGCCTGCGGCTCGTGAACAGCCCTGAATCCGACCACGCGCTGCGGGCCTTCTACGAGAACCCGCGCCTGCGGGCGGAAGTGCTGCTGCGCCGCCATGAGCCCTACTGGTTCGATGCGGAGAATACGGTGCGGGTGCCGCAGCAGGACAGCCTGAGCCTGACACTATCACGGGAGCTGGGCTGCGGCCGCCTGAAGCTCAGCGGCCTGAACCTGCTTGACGAGCGCAATGTGCGCTTCGGACCACTGCCCGGCCGCGAACTGCGGGTCGAGTACAGCTACGATTTCTGACAACGGAGGCAATGCATGGCATGGATCGCCAAGGGCGGTTTCTTCATCTGGCCAATCCTGATCTGCAGCGTGCTGATGCTGTGGTTCATCGCTGACCGCCTGCTGCACTTCCTCGTGCGCATCCCGCAGATCAACCAGAGCCTGGACGCTGTCTGCCGCCGCAAGGAGGGCCAGCGCCCGCCGACCGGTAAGCTCTCCGAGCTGCTGAAGCAGTCGCTGGACCGCGGCGAGATTGACGGCGACCTCGTGGAACTGGCCATGGAGCAGGACCTGATCGACGCCGAACGGCGTCTGAACGGGCTCAGCGTGATCGCTCAGACCGCACCGCTGCTGGGCCTGCTCGGCACGGTGACCGGCATGATCGCGGCCTTCCGCCGCATCCAGGACCTGCAGGGCCAGGTGGACCCGGCGCTGCTGGCCGGCGGGATCTGGGAGGCGCTGATCACCACCGCGGCCGGGATGATGGTTGCCATTCCGGCGCTGATCGCCTACCTGCACTTCCGCAACCGGGTCTACCGCTGGGAGAACTACCTGCGCAGCAGCGTGACGCATGCGATCAAGCAGCTGGCGCGCAGCGGCGTGGAGGTCAAGTAGATGGCAGCCGTGAGGCGTGAGCGCCGCCGGCTGCAGCAGGATCCGGTGATCCCGCTGGCACCGCTGATCGACGTGGTGTTCCTGCTGCTTGTGTTCTTCATGCTGATCACGCGCTTCCTGAATCCTACGATCGACCTTTCGCTGCCGGAAAGCACGACGGCGCAGATCAATGACAGCCAGAGTGTGCTGGTGGCGATTGACGCGGATGGTGGACTGTGGCTGGACGAGGAACGGATCAGCTGGACGGAGCTGACGCCGCGCCTGAAGGGGCTGAGTGCCGCGGAGCCAACAGTGCGCCTGCGCGCGGATGGCGGCACCGAGCACCGGATGGTGGTGCGGGCCTTCGACTGCATCCGCCAGGCGGGGCTGGAGGATATCGCTCTCGAAGCCGTGAAGGAGAATGGCAACTGAGATGGAACACGGCAGGCCGGCCCATGAACCCGAACCGCTCGTATGCCCCGTGCCGCGCAGGCTGCGCGGACGGCTGCGCAGCGGCTGGGGCCTGTTGAGCATCTCCATCGTGCTGCATGCCGGGATCCTCTACGCCCTGCCCGCGCCGCAGGAAAGCAGGCTGCAGGACATGCAGGCAATCCGCATCCACCTGCAGGAACCGCAGGCGGAGCCGGAAGTAATGCCTGAGCCGGAACCTGAACCAAAGCCCGAGCCCGAACCTGAGTTGCCGGAACCGGAACCCAGGCCTGAGCCGAAGCCGGAGAAACAGCCGGAACCGCAGCCCCAGACAGCAGCTCCGCAGGAAGCCCAGCCGGCCGTGGAAACACCGGAAATCATCGGTAAGGAAGGTGACAGCCCGGCGGCCCTGCCCTCGGGTGACAAGCCGGCCAGTGACCCGGTTGCAAAACCGCGGCCGCCGGTCCCGCAGACGATGCCGGCCGAACCGCCACCGAAACCACAGCCGCTTCCCGAACCGGAGCCGCAGCTGAGCGCGGATGAAATCAAGGCCCTGCTGGCGGACTACGCAAAGAATGCCCGCTCGCGGATCGTCAACCGCCAGAGCATGCCGGAGGAGGCCCGCCGCCTCGGGCACAGCGGCTCGGTCAAGCTGAAGTTCGTGCTGAATGCCAGCGGGCAGCTTGACAGCCTTGAAGTCGCGGAAGGCAGCGGCTATGCCGAGCTGGATGAGCAGGCATTGTCAGCGGTGCGCAGCGCCGCCCCCTTCGGCCATCTGCCGGAGGGCATCGGGCGTGACAACCTGCCGATGTCGATCACGCTGAAGTATCGCGTGGACTGAGTCTCATTCAGGACGCAATTGCGTGAGCCAGGGAGAGCGGGAGGTATATCCTGTTATCCGGAGTGATCATGCATTTCCTGATGGACATCCCGCGTTTCGTGTTCCTGACCGGCAAGGGCGGCGTCGGCAAGACTTCGCTGGCCTGCGCCCTGGCAGTGCAGCTGGCGGAGAATGGCAAGCGGACGCTGCTGGTCAGCACTGATCCCGCCAGCAATATCGGCCAGGTCTTCAGTCAACTTATCGGCAACAGCATCACGGCCATCAACGGGGTCGACAGGCTCGATGCGCTGGAGATCGACCCGGAGGCGGCGGCCGGCAACTACCGTGAGCGCCTGCTGGCTCCGCTGCGCAGTTCCGTCTCTGCGGATGAGCTGCGCAGTGCCACGGAGCAGCTCTCCGGAGCCTGCACCACGGAGATCGCAGCCTTCGATGAATTCACCGCGCTGCTCACGGATGAGGCATTGTCAGCGGCGTATGAGCATGTGGTGTTCGACACCGCGCCGACGGGGCATACGATCCGCCTGCTCAGGCTGCCCGGAGCCTGGAGCGGTTTCCTCGAAACCGGACAGGGTGATGCTTCCTGCCTCGGGCCGCTGGCCGGGCTGGATCGGCAGCGGGAGCGCTACCGGCTGGCCGTCGCTGCCCTGAGCGATCCGGGACGGACCAGACTGGTGCTCGTGGCCCGGGCCGACCGGGCCTCGCTGCGGGAAGTGGCGCGCACCCGCCTTGAACTGGCGGAGAGTGGCATCAACGGGCAGCACCTGGTTGTCAACGGGCTGCTGCCGCAGCGGGAGGAGCAGTCCGATGCGCTGGCCGAGGCGATCTACGAACGTGAACAGGCGGCACTGGCAGGGCTGCCGGAAGGACTGGAGGGAGTGCAGCTGGACGCAGTGGAGCTGCAGGCCGTCAACATGCTCGGGGCCGGCAATCTGCGTAGCCTGCTCGGTGGGGACAGCGAAACTCCGGATAGCGTGCCCGAGCTTCCGTCTGGGTCGGAACTGCCCGGCATCGGCGGGATGCTTGACGGCATTGCCTCAGCCGGGCACGGGCTCGTGATGCTGATGGGCAAGGGCGGCGTGGGCAAGACCACCATGGCAGCGGCAATCGCCGTGGAACTGGCCAGCCGCGGCCTGCCCGTACACCTGACGACGACGGATCCCGCTGCACATATCGAGGAGACCGTTGCCACACTGCCTGGCAACATGAAACTGAGCCGGATCGATCCACAGGTGGAGACGGAGAACTACCGCCAGCGCGTACTGGCAACCAAGGGCAAGGGCCTCGACAGCGAGGCGCTGGCCATGCTGGAGGAGGACCTGCGTTCCCCCTGCACTGAGGAAGTGGCGGTGTTCCAGGCCTTCGCGCGCGTTATCCGTGAGGCCGGGCGCAGCTTCGTGGTGATGGACACCGCGCCGACGGGGCATACCCTGCTGCTGCTGGATGCCACCGGGGCCTACCACCGTGAAGTCACACGCCAGATGGGCGGCTCCGGGATGCAGGTCACGACGCCGATGATGCAACTGCAGGACCGGGAGCGTACGAAGATCCTGATTGTCACCCTGGCGGAGACCACGCCCGTGCTGGAAGCGGAAGCCCTGCAGAATGACCTGCGCCGCGCCGGGATCGAAGCGGCGGGCTGGATCGTCAACCGCAGCCTGGCGGCAACGCAGACCAGGTCAGCGTTGCTGCAGCGCCGTGCCATCGCCGAGCATACGGAGATCGCCAGAGTGGCCGATCTGAGCAATGGCAACTATGCAGTTGTGCCTCTGCAGGCCGAAGAGCCGGTCGGCAGCGAGCGGCTGCAGGCCCTGCTTGGAAGCAGAAGGTCTACAGCACAGAGCTGAGTGGCCTACTACAGGTTCGGCTGGTACCTGCCCCAGACTGATTCGAGGGATTTGACGATCTCGCCCTCGGTGGCACCGGCCAGCAGGGCCTCGCGGATCAGCTCCAGGTAGCCCGACTTCGCCCCGGCTGCCGCATGCTCATGCAACCTGCCGCAGGCCGACTGCCAGGGAGCGCTGTCGCCCCCTGCCCCACCGCCGTACTGCGCAGGGTTGGCATTGCGCCTGGCAATGTACTGCTCCAGCCGCTCGCGCTGCTCATGCTCAGCGGCATCGTCGCGGTTGATCTCAAAGGGCGCTTCCTCGCTGCTGCGGAACTCGTTGACACCGACGATCACGCGGTCCTTCGTCTCCACGCTGCGCTGCCATTCATAGGCACCCTGCTGGATCTCGGCCTGCGGATAGCCGCGCTCCACTGCGGCAGCCATCCCGCCCAGCTCGTCGATCTTGGCAATATAGGCCATTGCCTCCGTCTCGATCCGGTCGGTCAGGTCCTCGATGAACCAGCTGCCACCGAGAGGGTCGACGGTGTCGGCGACACCACTCTCATGCGCGATGATCTGCTGCGTGCGCAGCGCGATCTCGGCGGACTGCTCCGTCGGCAGGGCCAGGGCCTCGTCGAAGCCGTTGGTGTGCAGGCTCTGGGTCCCGCCCAGCACGGCGCTGAGCGCCTGCATTGTGGTACGCACGATGTTGTTGTACGGCTGCTGCGCTGTCAGCATCGAACCGGCGGTCTGCGTATGGAAGCGCATCATCATGCTCTTCGGGTCCTGCGCCTTGAAGCGATCCTTCATGATGCGCGCCCAGAGCCGTCTGGCGGCGCGGAACTTGGCAACCTCTTCCAGGAAGTTGTTGTGCGAATTGAAGAAGAAGCTCAGGCGTCCGGCGAAGCTGTCCACGTCCAGGCCGGCATTGATCGCCTGCTGGGTGTACTCAATCCCGTCCGCCAGCGTGAAGGCCACCTCCTGCACCGCGGTGCAGCCGGCCTCACGGATGTGGTAACCGGAGATGCTGATCGTGTTCCAGCGCGGCAGCTTCTCGGTGCAGTAGCGGAAGCAGTCCGTTGTCAGCAGCATGCTCGGCTGTGGCGGGAAGATGTAGGTGCCGCGCGCCATGTATTCCTTGAGGATGTCATTCTGGATCGTGCCCCCGAGCTGCGACGGATCGATCCCCTGCTGCTCGGCGACGACCTGGTACATCAGCAGCAGGATCGTGGCCGGGGCATTGATCGTCATGCTTGTCGTGACCCTGTCCTGTGGGATGCCCGCGAACAGGGTCGCCATGTCCTCAACGGTATCGATCGCCACGCCGACCTTGCCGACCTCGCCGAGCGCCATCGGATCCGTGCTGTCGTAGCCCATCTGCGTCGGCAGGTCGAAGGCCACGGACAGACCCGTCTGGCCGCTGTTCAGCAGGAAGTGGTAGCGCTCATTCGTGGCCCGCGCCGTGCTGAAGCCGGCGTACTGGCGCATCGTCCAGAAGCGGCCGCGGTACATGTTGGGCTGCACGCCGCGCGTGAAGGGAAACTCACCGGGGAATCCCAGGCTGTCCGCGTAATCACGGCCATCCGCCCAGGGCCCCGCCAGCGGATCGGTTTCATAGCCGCTGCTGCTGCTGAAGCGCTCCTGGCGCTCCGGCCGCTTCGCGATGAATGGCTCATAGCGCTCAGTGCGCCAGCTGTCGTATGCATCCTGCTTGCTCATCGGGGCTTATTCTAATGCAGTGCATCTGTGGATAGCCGTTGATGGATTTTCCGATAATCTTCACATTCCCCCAGTTCACTTGCTAAGCTCTTGTCAGAGCTTTACGGGCCGTGAAACTATCAATGCACCTGCTTTTAACGGGTTCGGCACCAAAGTGCGGACTCCGGACAGGTATGCTATTTGAACTGGATCTCAATTGGTGGTACGGTAAGGCTCCCCCGGCATGGGTCCCTGCATGGGAATTCATGGATGATTTCTCTGGCAAGCGGCACAATCGGAACCGCAGGTGAATTGGAGTTTTCCAATGGACAGTAGACAAATCGGGCTGATTCAGGATAGCTGGGCACAGGTCACGCCGCTCGGTGTGCGCTTTACCCGGCAGTTCTACGACCAGTTGCTCAGTGATAATCCGGAGCTGCATGCGCTCTTTCCGGAAAGCATGGCTGACCAGGAGCAGTTGTTATTCAGAATGATCAACTCAGCTGTATCGGGCATGCCCTCCCAGCAGATGTTTGCAGGCATGATGAGCAGGCTGGGCACCCGGCACCAGGACTATGGTGTCAACCCCGAGCACTTCCGCGTCTTCGGTGAGGCCCTGATCGCCACGCTGGCCAGCAGTCTGGGCGAACGCTGGAACGCCGATCTTGAGAAGGCCTGGCGCGATATCTACGGCAGCATGGCACAGATGATGCAGAGCAACATGGATGAAAGTCAGTCTCAGTAATTGAGATTTCACCTGTTCTGAACCCACCGCAGCTCCCCGCTCAGCTAGAATGCAGCGGATTCAACCACTGGAGCGCAACAATGAATGCAGAACAGATTGCCATGGTTCAGGACAGCTGGGCCAAGGTCACTCCCATGGGCACGAAGGCCACCGAGCTCTTCTATTCCCGCCTGTTTGAGCAGTATCCCGAAGTCCGCGAACTCTTCCCCGATGAAATGGAAAACCAGCACAAGCTGTTGTTCAACATGATCAATATGGCAGTCATCGGCCTCAAGCGCCTGGATGACATCGTGCCCGGCGTGCAGAAGCTCGGCCAGCGCCATGTGCAGTACGGCGTGCGCGATGAGGATTACGGCAAGGTCGGGGCCGCACTGCTCTGGACGCTCGAGCAGGGACTCGGCGAGGACTGGAACCCGGAACTGGCCGCCGCCTGGGCGGAGTGCTACGGCCTGCTGGCGGCAACCATGACCGCTGCGGCCTCGGAAGCACCGGCCTAGGAGTATCCCGGGAACAAGGCAGGCGGCTGGCTGGTCTGTATAGCCGCCTGCCGGAAATGCCGCTTGAGGATCATCCTGACAGGTGTCATAATCTTGGAGTGGGTGATAGCAACTTGCACACCGTCTTCCTGAGCTTCGAGGACGAATTCGAATTCTCGGCAAAGATGCCGGAGGAACTGCTCGTCAAGGCGATGAACAGTACCCGGCCGATCTTCCTCACCGACGACTTCATGGGCCGTGTGGCCCAGAAGAAGCCCGACCAGGTGATCCGCGAAATGGTGCGTGACCTGCACCGTGACCGCAACCCCGACGAAACCGACGAGATCCTGCGTTGGTACTACCTCTTCATGGACTTCGAACGGGACTTCCCGCGCCTGCTGATGATGCAGGGCAACATCGACCAGAACAACTGATCCCAGTCCCGCCTCTCACAATTCCCTGCACTACCCATCTCACGCTTCGCGCACGCGCAACCGGCGGATTGCCAATGCCGGTAGTCAGATGAACTGCTGCGGGAAATTCCGGGCTGCGCCGCTGCCTAGAAGCGGCTGATCTCCACCATCTCGTACAGGCTGAGGATGTCGCCTTCCTGCACGTCGGCATTCTCCACCATGAAGCCGCACTCGAAGCCGCTCTTGACCTCGCGCACGTCGTCCTTGAAGCGGCGCAGGCTGTGCAGGGTCATGTTGTCAAGCACGACCTCGCCACTGCGCAGCAGGCGGTACTTGTCACCGCGCTTGGCAACGCCGTCCAGCACGTAGCCACCGCAGACGGTCTGGCTCTTGGCGGTCTTGAAGATCGCACGGACCTCCAGCTTGCCGACCTGGCGCTCCTCGAACTCCGGATCGAGCATACCCTTCATGGCCAGCTCGAGATCCTCGGTGACCTTGTAGATGATGTCGTAGCTGCGGACGTCGACCTTCTCCTTCTCCATCAGGCGCTTGGCATTGGAAGTCACGCCGGTGGAGAAGGCGATGATCACCGCTCCCGAGGCCTGGGCGAAGTTGACGTCGCTTTCGTTGACCTGGCCGACGCCGCTGGAGATCACCTGGATCTCGGCGCCTTCCACGTCCAGCTTGCCGATCACATCCACGAGCGCTTCCGCGCTGCCCTGCACGTCGGCCTTGATGATCAGCTTGAGGGTCTTGATTGCACCCTCCTGCATCTGGCCGTAGAAGGATTCGAGGCTCATGCGCTGCTTGGAGACAGCTGCCTTCTTGCGGATCTCGGTGAGGCGCTGTTCCGCGATTGCGGAAGCCTGTTTCTTGTTCTTGAAGGTGTAGACCTTGTCACCGTTCTCCGGCGGGTCCACAAAGCCCAGCACGCGCACCGGGAAGGAGGGGCCGGCACTGTCGACCTCACGGCCGTGGTCGTCCTCCATGCGCTTGATGCGGCCGATGCTGGAACCACTGAGCAGGTACTGGCCCTTGCCCATCTGGCCCTGCTGCACGAGCACCGTGGCCACGACACCGATGCCGGTGTCGACCTCGCTTTCGATCACCACTCCGAAGGGCGGTGCGCTCGGGTCAGCCTGCGGGTTGACGAGTTCGGTCTGCAGCAGGATCTTGTCCAGCAGGTCGTCGATGCCATCGCCCGTCAGTGCGCTGATCGGGGCGAACATCACGTCACCACCCCATTCCTCAGGCACCAGCCCGTGCTCCGCCAGCATGTTGCGGACGCGCTCGGGATTGGCCTCGGGCTTGTCCATCTTGTTGACGGCCACGATGATCGGGACTTCGGCGTCCTTGGCATGGTTGATGGCCTCTACCGTCTGCGGCATCACACCGTCGTCAGCCGCGACCACGAGGATCACGATGTCGGTGATGCGCGAACCGCGGGCACGCATGGCCGTGAAGGCCTCGTGACCCGGGGTGTCGATGAAGGTGATGTGCTTGCCCTTCTTCTCGACCTGGTATGCGCCGATGTGCTGCGTGATGCCACCGGCCTCGCCGGCGACGACGTTGGCACTGCGGATCGCATCCAGCAGCTTAGTCTTGCCGTGGTCGACGTGACCCATCACGGTCACGACCGGCGGACGGGTCTGCATGTTGTCAGTGCCGATGTCCTCGAACTGCTTCAGCTCGCCCTCGGGCTCCGTTGCCAGATCCACCGTGTAGTCAATCGAGAAGTGGTCGGCGATCAGCTGGATCTCATCGACATTGGCGACATAGTTGATGTTCGCCATGATCTCGAGTTCGCGCATCAGGAAGCGCACGATCTCGGCGACCTTGATGCCCGTCGCCTTGGCAACGTCGCGGATGGTCATCTCTCCGGGAATCTTCAGGTGCGGGACGACGGTGGAGGATTCCTGCATCTGCGATGCGACCTTGAACACGCGCTTGCGGCTGCGCATCCGGCCGTCATCCTCCTGGCCACCGATGTTCTTGAGCTTCTTGCGGCGTCCGCCGTGCTGGGCGGCGGCGGCTGCCGGGGCAGCGGGCTTGCGGCGCGGATCAGCCGGCTTCTTCTTCAGGCCGCCGGCACCACTGCGGCTGTCGGACTTGTCATCGGGATCCGGCATGCTGATGATGCGCGGACCTCCGGAGAAGTCCGGCTTGTCAGTGCGGGGCGGACGGCGCTTGTCGGCCTGCTGCTGGGCAGCTCCGGCTCCCGGTCCTCCCGGACGGGCCCCGGGCCCCTGGGCGGCCTGGCGCTCCTTCTCCGTCACCGGAGTGCGGGTCACGCTGCGGCGCTGCGGTGCCTCACCCGGGTCCTCCTTGGCGGCCACGGAAGGTTCACGCTTCTCAGGCTTGCGAGCGCCGAAGAAATCCTTGCGGGCGCTGCGCTTGATCGGACCTCCATCGAGGTCCACCTTGCTGTCGTCGGAAACGATGCGGCGCGGAGCCTTCTTTTCCTTCTCAGGCTCCTCGGCGGGACTGGCAACCTCACGCAGGGCGGAGTCATCGGCAAGGCCCTTGCGGCCCTTGGCCTGGCGCATGCGCGACACGACGTCCTCTTCGATCTTCGTCATGACGCCGAAGCCTTCCACAGTTGTGTCGTAGCCGACCTCGCGCAGAAGCTCCAGCACTTCGCTGGTGCTCTTCACGCCGAGTTCCTTAACCAGATTGATGACCGATTTCGCCATAGACTCCCAGAATCCCCCGGCCTATTTTCCGGGGATGCGTCTGAATGCGCGCGCAAGGCGCTGCACCTGTTCGCGGTTCAGACGAACGATAATCTTAGCATACTTCGAATGCCTGAAAATCAGCACTCCGCGCTTCAGCACGGCCCGCAGGCAGGTGTGATCAGCACAGAGATAGACACTGCGGCCGGCAATGGCCTGCGCTGCCGTGGCAACGTGCCTGATGTGCCCGTTGTCCAACTGGAAGCGCAGCAGTTCTGAGCGCAATCCGGTCCTGCGGCAGGCCACACATGTCCGCTGCAGGGCACCCGGGCTGGCTGGAGATCTCTTCTCAGCGCAGCAGAAGACTATTCACCGGCCTCATCGTCATCGGCGGATCCGGCCTCGGCCTGCAGGCCAGCCTCGTCCTCCGGCTCGTCGATGTAATCGCTTTCATCGTCGTCGATGTAGTCGTCATCGTCGTCTTCACGCTGCATATCAGCGGAGAAGTCAGCCATCTCGGACTGGCTCTTCACGTCCAGGAAGTAACGCGTCAGCTTGCTGGCCAGCTTCACATTGCGCCAGCCCTTGCCGATCGCCAGGCTGATCTGGTCATCCGGCACGACGACGATGCCCTTGCGCTCCTCCTCGAAAAGCTCCACGCTCATCACCTTCGCGGGGCTCAGGGCCTCGGCAATGAACTCGAAGGGATCTTCCTTCCAGAGCACGAGGTCGATCTTCTCATCGTTGACATCGTGGCTGATGGCGGTGATACGGATGCCGCGGCTGCCGATGCAGGAACCGACGGGATCCAGCTCCGCAAGCTTGCTGCGCACCGCCACCTTGGCACGGTAACCCGGGTCGCGGGAGATCGCGACGATCTCGATGTTGCCCTCGCGGACCTCAGGCACCTCGTTCTTCATCAGTTCGCGCAGCAGATCGGCATGCGTGCGGCTGAAGACCAGCATCGGCGCCTTGCGCACGTTGCGGACCTCCGTCAGCAGGCACTTGATGCGCTGCCCGGGGTTGAGCCGCTCCCGCGGGATCTGCTCCTTGTAGGGGATGATGCCCTCCACCTTGTCCGGGGTCTCGACGTAGACATCGCCACGCTCCACGAACAGCACGGTGCAGTTGATCATCTCGAACAGGCGGTCGCCGTAGAGCCGCATCACCTTGTCGCGCTCAGCATCCTTGATCAGGCTCTTGAGCTTCTGCTTGAAGGTGTGGATCGCAAGGTTGCCAAGCGAGGTCATGTCGGCCTCGAAGCCGATGCTGTCGCCGATCTCGGCACTTTCCTCGACTTCGCGCGCCGCCTCGAGGCTGATCTCCTCGTTCTCGTCCACGACATCCTCGACCACGGTCTTGGTGAGGTAGGCCTCAATCACGCCCGTGCGCAGGTTGACCTCGACATCAAGGTTGCTGGCTGATCCGAAATTCTTCTCGTACGCGGCCTCGAAGCCCTGGCGCAGGGCGTCAACGATCCTGTCGCGGGGGATGCCGCGAGTAGTTTCGATCTCCTGTATTGCAGCTGCAAACTGCGGATCCAACTTCATTTCAGAACTCCACATTCGGGACGAGGTTCACCTTCTCGACGGAACCCCTGTCCACCTGGACGGTTTCCCCGCCCTCATTCGGCACGATCATCAGCATCCGGTCCGTGAAGCTTGCCAGCTGGCCACGCAGGGTGGCCTTGTGCTGGCCGTCAAAGTACCGCACCTTGACTTCGCGCCCCAGGAACTTCTCGAAGTCCCTGTCCCGCTTCAACACCCTGTCCAGCCCACCACTGGAAAGCTCCAGACTGCACTTGTCGTTATAGACGCCCTTCATCTCGAGAAAGAGCCGCACCTGCGGCGCCATCCCGCTGCAGTCATCAAGCGTCAGCCGCTCGTCGCCCACGTGATCAAAGAGCACGCGGTAGATGCGGTTGGGTCCCTTTCCTGCAATGACAAAGTCCACCAACTGATAACCATAGTCATAGAGGAACTCGTCGAGCTCCTCCTCCAGCTGTAACATGTCTGTGTACATCGCAAAAAAAAGGCCACAGAGTGACCAGCGCCCGGAAACCGTTTGTCGCTAAGATAATAACACACTATATACATTTAACCCGCCGTTCGCGGTAAAACGTGAATATTGCAGATTCGAGCAGGCCTCGCGCAGATATCTGTGAGCAGGCTGAGCCGGTGGAATTCACGATCAATTAGAATAGGAACGGGGCAAGTTCCGTCCTGACATCAATGAAGCTGATCCGCACAGTAGACAAGTACGTGTTCCTCGAGGCCGGTGGCCTGTTTGTGCTCGGATTCAGCGCATTCCTGGCCTTCCTGCTGATCAACAAGCTGTTCCTCGAGGCCGATAAGCTGCTCGATCCCAGCCAGCCGGGCAAGGCCATCGCCCTCGTGACCCTGCTGGAAGCGCCGAACTTCATGACCTGGAGCCTGCCGATCGGCATCCTGTTCGCCACGCTCATGAGCATGGGCCGGCTGGCCAAGGACAATGAGCTGACGGCCTTCTTCACGAACGGCATCAGCCTCTACCGCCTGTTCATGCCGTACCTGGTGCTGTCATGCATCGCGGTGCTGATTGCCTACTTCACGCAGGAAAACCTCGTGACCATGGCCGCGGCCCGCCAGCAGAAGATCATCGATGACAACCCGGTGATCCGTCAGGATGACAGCAAGGAGGCCGACCCCTTCATCACCCGCCTGGACAGCGGGCAGTTCCTGTCGGCAACATCCTTCGACGAAAACAGCGGCGCGCTCAACAATGTGGTCTACGACTCCTGGAGTGAGAACGAGGGCGAGCTGCTCGTCACCAGCCGCGTGGGCAGCGTCAACAAGGCGATCCTCAACCTCGGCGTCAATCTCGCCACCCCGGCGCATGTCTTTGACCACTTCACCACGGACCCCAAGCTGATGAAGGAAGGCCAGGACACGACGAAGCTCTATGACAGCTACGTGGACGAACCGACCTACAAGGCCAACCTCGGGCTGGCGCTGGCGGAACAGTACACACAGATCAAGACTCCGCAGGAGCTGACCCAGACCGACCTCGCCGAGCAGTCTCGCATCAAGAAGGCCCGCGGTGAGAATGTCGCCCAGGAAATGACGGACTACCACATGCGCTACAGCGGTCCCTTTGCCTCCCTGGCCTTCGCGCTGGTGGCAATGCCGCTGTCGCTCAAGGCCCCGCGCGACGAGCGCCTGCTGGGCCTCATCATCAGCTTCATGCTGGTGCTCGTCTACTACACGATCTACTTCCTGGCGAAGCTGATGGGCTACAACGAGGTGCTGCCTCCCTGGCTCGCAGCCTGGGCCATGAACATCATGTTCGCCTTCATCTCCTTCGGAATCTTCCTGTTCAGCCGCAAGTAAGCCATGTACGAGGACGACGACAGACAGGATCCACACGGCAGCCCGCAGGAGACAGACCCGGAGCACGGCTCAGTGTCCATGCCGGAGGATGCGCCTGACCTGGATCAGGATTCCGGCGGGGAAATGCCAACAGAGCCCGGGACAGCCATTGAAGCCGGCGGACCGCTGGTTCCAGCCGCCCCGGAGCCGTCTGCTGCTGAGCCGCCAATCCCATCCGCGCCAGTGCTCTTGACGCATTACGAGCGCCGGCGGCTCACGGGTGATGCCGGCAAGAAGCGCATCAACCTTGTTGCCGCCGAGGACATCAAGCGCCAGGAGAAGCTGCATGGCCTGCAGCTCACGAAGTTCCATGACAGCCGCGGACGCGTGCAGAAGCTGGACAGCCCCCTGATCCGCGAGGCGCGCAAGGTGGTGCGGGACAAGAAGTCGCGCACCTTCACCGGGCGCAACCTGACCCTGCACCATGACCGCCGCGGCCGTGTCAGCGACATCGGCATGCTGCTGGCCCGCGGTGAGCACCGGCATCTGGGCTTCGGCCAGGCTCTGCTGGCAGCGCTGAAATGGCTGTTCGTCGTCAGATTCAAGGTGCTGACGATCGAGAAGTACCTCTGGCTGGAAAGCTTCGGATTCTTCATGCTGGGCACAATGGGCTTCACCTTCTTCCTGATCATCACCTCGATCTTCGCGCTGGGCGAGAAGATCTTCTCGAAGGGCATCCCGCCCTTCACGATTGCCAAGGTGCTGCTGCTCTCTGCCCCGGCCTTCATCGTGCTGGCCATCCCCGTCGCCGTGCTGTTCTCGACACTCATGTCGATGGGCCGCCTGAATCGTGACAACGAAATCGTGGCCTTCATGACCAATGGGGTCAGTCTCTATCGAATATACATACCCTTCGTGACGATGGCGATCGTGGCCGGGCTGATGACCTGGACGATCTATGAGCATGTCGTGCCACCCACCAACCGTGAGTACAAGGAAGTGCTGAAGGTCTTCTGGACGGCGCAGGTCGTGGACTTCATCAAGCCCGGAATCATCATCAAGGCGCCGCAGAAGAAGTACTTCTATGTTGACGAGATCGTCAAGCGCCGCATCGAACTGCCGGATGGCGGGAAAATGGATGAGAGCTTCATGCTCAACATCCGGCTCTATGACTACTTCGTCAACGAGGGCGGCACACGGCGCTTCCCGCGCATCTTCGTTGCCAGGGAAGGCTACGTGCGCGACAAGTTCCTGGTGCTCACGAACGTCACGCTCTACAACATCGACGAATCCAATGGTGACAGCCTGGTCTGCGCGGAGATGCCGGAGGTCAAGATCGACATCGGCACGCGCGTGGTGGAGTACGCCCTCGAACCCGCGCCGCAGGAGCTGAACACCAGCGAACTGCGCTCACGCATCGCCCGCACACGGGACCGCATCGCAGCGCTGGCCTTCCCCAACCCGGGCCTGCAGACCAAGTACGTCAAGGACTGGACGGAGTACTACTTCAAGTACTCCATCCCCTTCGCCTGCATTGCGCTGATGCTCGTGGCCGTGCCGGTCTCGCTGCGCGGACCGCGCGATGAGCGCAACATGGGAATCATCCTCTCCTTCGTGCTGATGATGATCTACTACATCATCTTCTTCAGCGCACGCGTGCTCGGTTCGCGGGGGGTGATCCTCTCACAGGATCTCATCGTGGGCGGGCACAAGCTGGCCGGCAAGGGTGACAACATCTTCCACCCGATGATCGCGGGCTGGATGGCGCCTACGCTGTTCGTGATCGCCGCCGTGGTGCTGATCATCAAGGCCCGCAAGTAGCGCCCGGGCTCAGCCTTCGCGCTGTGCCGGCTCCAGCACGGGGGGATCACCGGGGGCGGGATCGCCGGCGCCGGGATCCTCAGCGGGCGGATCCTCCGCTTCGGGATCTTCAGAAGCGGCATCCTCGTTGTCAACGACCCAGACATCATGGGTATGCACCGCGCTGACATCGCCCTTGTAGCGCACATTGCTGGCACTGCCGCCGCCCGTGGAGCGCACCGGGCTCGTTGAGCGCGTCACTTCCTCCGGTTTGGCAGCGGGCTTGCCATACATCTCGTAGAGTGGATGCTCCTTGTCCTTCGGCGCGGGAATCGGCCAGTAGCCATGCTCGTGGCCGCTGCTCTCACGCGCGATCTTCTCGGTGCGCGTCACGCGGTCATCCGTGCTCGGGTGGTCCGTCATCCATTCACCGACATCACCGGAGTTGCCATACATCGCCTCCAGGCACTGCAGGCTGCGCATCATGCCGTAGGGGTCATAGCCGGCATTGTAGGCAATCTGCACGCCGTGGCGGTCGGACTCCTCCTCCTGGTCGCGGTTGAACTTGAGGTAGACGATTCCGCCGACGCTCTCCAGCAGGGTCAGGGCATCGCGGTTCTTCTTGCCGAGCAATACGCCGAGCACGCTCAGTCCGGCTGCGCCCTGCATCGCCTTCTCGTAGCCCTGGGCCACATGCCGTTCCATCACATGCCCCATTTCATGGGCCATCACGGCGGCGACCATCGACTGGTCGTAGCCCATCACATCCATCAGACCTTCCGTGACATAGATGTAGCCACCGGGACTGGCGAAGGCATTGACGGTTTCGTCCTTGATCAGGAAGAACTGGTACTCGAACTCGGAACCGCTGAGGGCATCCTCGTTCATCTCAAGCAGCTTGCGGCCCACATCCTGCACGATGCGATTGCGCTTGTCCTGGCTGTCCGGGGCAAATACTCCCGGATCCTTGCGCAGGTCCTCGAGCATCTTGGCCCCGATGCGCTTCTCATCCTCGACGCTGAGCTTGAACAGCCCCTTGAGCTTCAGTCCGCCGGCGCTGGCAGGCTGGGCCAGCATGGCGAATGATGCGATCAGCAGTACGCAGATCCTAGCGAGCATGTAACACCCTACCCTCGGCGGTCCGCCAGGTACTCAAATGCATGCGGCCGCCCGCAGATGATTGGACGGTGCCGGCGCAGGTTTTGATCCAGCGCGCCGGAAAAAGTGCGGTCCGCGTGCGGCGGGCTGCCTACTGCTGCTCGGTCTCGGGCAGGCCCACGGTCTTGTCGGAGGCTGCCTGGGTGTCGCGGCTTTCCATGCCCCACTCCACCTTGAACTGCTCCAGCAGCTCCTGGGCCTCGATGCGCTCCGCACGCTTCTCGAGCTGGATCTCGCGCATGTCGACGGTCTCGATCGCCATGTCGAGCTTGCCCTCCGCCATGGCGGTCTTCTGGCGCAGCTTCTCCATCATCTCGTCGTAGTTGCTGTCAACGTCACCGACCTCGAAGGATTCGAAGACGCTTGCCACTTCGGCCTTCCACTTGCTGGCCTGGTGGTCGCGGATGGCCTGCATCGCGGCGTTGATCTTCTTGTCCATCTCGCGCTTGTAGTCGGTCTTGAACTCAACGGCCTTCTCGTAGGCTTCCTTGGCCTTCTCGAGCTGCTCGAAGGTCTTTTCCTTGCTGTTCTGGACCTGCTTCAGGCGGATCGCGTAGTCGCCTGCAAGCTCCTCATCGCCGGCCTCAAGGGCTGCCTTGATGCGCGAGGTCAGCTTGCGCTCATTGTCGATGGCATCCTCGTAGTCCTTCTGCATCAGGTTCAGACCGCCGCGCATCTTCGCCAGGTTGGCGTTGATCTTCGGCATCTGGTCGCGCATGTCGCGGATGGTCTGCTTGAGAATCAGCTCGGGATTCTCGAGGGACTCGATTGCCCCACCGAACAGGGAGCGCATCCACCTTACGAAGCGTTGCCACATGACTGCATTTCCTCCATAGATCACGGTAATTGTAGCGTGTGCAGGCCGGTGGCGATCCGCACTCCGCCCGTCAGACGCAAGTCCTGCGGTATCTTCGTCAGGCCTGGCGGCAGGATTGCTGAAATTCTCACGGGCATTTGCAGGAAGATGTGTTAATATCTCTGTTCCGCCTGCCAGGCACTATTGGCGTGCGCAGCGGCGGAAATCCGTAGAGAGGATCATCGAGGGGCTTACATGAAGCGCACCTATCAGCCGAAGAAGAGACGCCGCATGCGTCGCCATGGGTTCCGTGCCCGCATGGCCACCCCCGGCGGACGCCGCGTGCTGGCCGCCCGCCGCGCCCGGGGACGCAAGAAGCTCACCGTCTAGTGAGCCTGTGCGCCCTGCGCGGCCGCAACCTGTTCCGCAGGCTTCTGACCTCCGGATTCAGGAAGGGCAGCCGCGGTGTGGTTGTGTACTGGCAGCATAATGGCCTGCAGCACAACCGCTACGGCATTGCCGTTCGCAAGGCGGTGGGAACAGCAGTTCGCCGCAACAAGATCAGGCGCTGGACCAGGGAATACCTGCGGGAATGCCAGCCTGGCCTCGTGAGCGGGGTGGACATGGTGATCCTGGTCAACCGAGACGAGTGCCTGGGGAGTTACAAGGAATACACGGATCATCTGTCCCATGTGTTTGACCTGTCATATCTCGCAAGCAGCCGGCCAGCCCCCGCTGGTCCGGCACCGGGGCCCGCTGGGCTTCATCCTCGGGCTGCCCGCGACACTGATGATCCTTGCCATTGAGTTCTATCGCCGCTATATCTCACGCTTCAGCCCGCCGAGCTGCCGCTTCACCCCGACCTGCTCGCGCTATGCCCTGGATGCCGTGCGCCGCTACGGCCTGGTGCGGGGCAGCTGGCTCGCCACCTGGCGTGTGCTGCGCTGCAACCCGTTCAATCCCGGAGGTTATGACCCCCTGACATGATGAACCTCCTGCATACATTCATTCCCGGCTTCATGCTGCAGAGCATTGACAGGATCCGCGACCTGATGAGCAAGGGCCAGAACCTTGCTCCGGACTACCAGGCCTACATCAGCAGCGGCAACATCTTCAACGACCTGATCGGCGTGTTCGCCGTGTTCTTCCTGTTCTGCATCAACACGCTGGGAGAGCTCACCGGCAGCTACGGCCTGGCGATCGTGCTGACCGCCGTGGTCGTGAGACTGCTGCTTTACGTGGTGGGACTGACCTCGGCCCAGATCCGCGGCATGAAGAACATGCAGCTGCTGCAGCCGGTGCAGAAGGCGATCCAGTACCGCTATCCGGACAAGCAGCAGCAGGGCTTCAAGACCATGGATCTGTACTCGAAGTACAAGATCAACCCCATGGCCGGCTGCCTGCCGATGCTCGTGCAGATGCCGATCCTGTTCGGCATCTACCGCGCGCTCTACGACCAGAGCTTCGCCGGGCACGACCTGTTCGGGATCCAGCTGCTGTTCCCCGTGAACGTGACCGGCGTCCGCAGTTTCGGGATGGGCGGCGCGGACATGGCGGACATCATCGACACAGTGATTTCGGTCGATAAGCTGCAGGACAGCCTGCTGCACATCCCGACTGCGGTGCCGCTGCTGGGTGGCAGTACCTGGTATGCCCCCGCGCTGATCCTTGTGGTGCTGTATGTCGCTTCCAGCTTCTGGATGCAGAAGGTGATGCGCGACATCAACAAGCCGGACAAGAAGTTCGAGGAGGAATTCCTCGCGGCGATGAAGATGAAGGACGTTCCGAAGGATCCGACCCAGGATGCCGCGGAGCAGATGCAGCGCTCCATGAAGTTCATGAACTTCATCATCGTCATCTTCGCTTTCATTTTCAGTGCCGGGGCTTTGCTTTATTTCATCGTTCAGAATACAATAATGGTCCTTGAGTACAAGGTCCTGGGCAGTTCGTCCAACGTCAAGTTCGACGTGCAGGAGCTCAAGGCCTGGATCAATGAGCCTCCGCAGTCGCAGGAACAGAGAATGGCGGAACTGCAGGCCAAGCGGGATACCGGCTCCGGCGCCAAAGCCGCTGCCGGGAATGAGGAAGATAGGAAAACTGAGATCAGCCAGGCGGACGATGCGGAAGATGGTACGGACCCGGACGATGATGGTTCCGGTCCTTCCCTGAAACGTCCCCGGAAGAAGAGAAGGAAGAGATGAGCGAACAGCATGCAATCCCTGACGAGTCCCTGACGGGCTTCAGCGCCACCGGTACGGATGTCGACGCCCTGCGCGACCAGCTGCGTGAGCAGGCCGGTGGTGCCGAGCTGTACTACCAGGAGGATCCCGCCGAGGACGGCAGCGGCACGGTCACGGTCCATGCCTGGCCGCGCACCCAGGTGATGGACCTGATCTACCGCCTGGCCTTCCCCGTCGTGCGGATCTTCGACAACCGCGCCCAGCTCAAGATCAAGTCCAACCGCGCCGTGACGGACTTCTTCGTGATGATCAACTCACGCCGCAGCGGACAGTTCATCGGCCAGCACGGCCGCACGCTGGACGCCGTGGAGACCCTGATCGGGCACAGCGTCAGCCGCCGCTTCCCGCGCTGGGTCAACCTCACGGTGGACATTGACAACTACCGCCGCAAGCGCCAGTCCTTCCTCGAGAACATGGTGACGAAGATCATCCGTGACATCGAATATGACCACAAGGAACGCCCGGTGCCCGGCCTGTTGCCGAAGGAACGGCGCTTCGTGCACCACTTCCTGACGGACCACCCCTACCTGACGACCGAGTCCCGCGGCGACACGCGCGATACCCGCACGCTGTTCATCCTGCCGCGCTCGGACATCCAGGAATAGAAACAGGCGATGCAGCGCACTGACAGGGTACTGAGGGTTCCCCGCGGCAAGGGCGGGGTGCTGCTTGGGCTCTGCGCCGGGATGGGCCGGCATCTGGCGATTGACCCGGTCGTGATCCGCTTCCTGCTGCTGATGCTGATGTTCCTGACGATCGGCGGGCTGGCACTGCCGCTGCTCTACCTGCTGTTCGCACTGTGCGTGCCGGTTGACAACGAGGCCTGAGCCTCAGCCGCGCAGTTCGCTGAAGTCCAGGGCGTTTACCAGCTCATCGGCATAGGCCTCGGCCCGCTCCTCGCTGCCGGCCTCGCAGTAGAGGCGCAGCAGCGGTTCGGTGCCGCTGATCCGCGCGAGAGCCCAGCCCTCCGCCGTGCGCAGCTTCATGCCGTCGCGGTGGTTGAGTGACTCCACCTCGTCACCGGCCAGGCTTTCCAGCCGGCTTAGATTGCGGATGGCATCGCGGTAGGCATCGCGGTCGTAGTCAGCATCCAGCGCATAATCCCGGCGGATGTAGACCGGGCGGCCGTGCTTCTCATAGAGTTCGTCAACCAGTTCGCTGACAGGTTTGTCACGCAGCACGCGTTCGTGCAGCAGCATCACGGCCATCAGCAGGGCATCCCGCTCCGGCAGGTAATGGCCGAAACCGGTGCCGCCGCTTTCCTCACCGCCGATGATGGCGTTGTATTCAAGCATGGCCTTGCTGACGTTCTTGTAGCCGACGGGCACGTCGAGCACCGTGCACTGCAGATCCCTGGCAACACGTTCCACCAGTCCGGAGAAGCTCACGGAAGTGACAACGATGCCCGTCACGCCCCTGGTCCTGACAACGTGCTCAAGCAGCAGGCAGAAGATCTCATGAGTGCGCAGGAAGCGACCCTGCTCATCCATCACCGCCAGCCGGTCACCGTCGCCATCGAAGGCGAAGCCGAGGCTGTCCCTGCCGTCAAAGGCCACGATCCGGCTCAGCTCGTTGAGCTTCTCCTCCACCGGCTCGGGCTTGTCCCCGCCGAAGAGGGGATCCACGCCGGTGCGCAGCTCATTCTGCGGGGAGAACATCTGCCGGAGGATCTCGCGGTAGATCCCCGCCGCCGTGCCGTTCAGGTAGTCAACGGCCAGCTCACGCCCCGGATCTCCGTCCCAGCCCGCGGCCTGGCGGATCGCGGCGGCGTATTCCCGCTCGAGGTTGAATTCCAGTGGAGCAGCCGTCTGCCGTCCGAGCCGGAAGTCTCCGAGATCAGCGTCGTCAAAGGCGTTGGCAAACTTCTCGATTTCGGCAACGTCCTCCGGCAGCATGCTACCGCCGAAGGAGCCCTTGAGCTTGATCCCGCTGTAGTTCCAGGGATTGTGCGAAGCCGTGAACTGCACCCCGAGCGGCGCTTCGAGCTGCTTCGTGGCAAATGACAGGTAGGGACTGGGGCAGGCCCGGCCGGCGATCACACAGCGCTGGCCGCGGGCTTCCAGCACATCAAGTGCCAGCAGCGCGAATTCGCGCGAAAGGAAGCGTGTGTCATAACCGATGGGGATCGCCCGCGACTCGCAGCCGGGGTGGTGCCTGCGCAGCCATTCCACGCAGCCGTAGAGGATGCGCACGGCATGAGCTGCGGTCATGCCATGTCCGATGACCCCCCGGTATCCGTCACTGCCGAAGCTGACTGGCACTTAGGCGCAAGGCGATCAGAGGATCGCCTGCACTTCCTGCTTGAGATTGTCGTAATCGCGGAAACCGACGATCTTCTTGATCTCCTGGCCGTCGCGGAAGAAGATCATGGTCGGCACGCCGGAGATGTTGAACTGCTGGCTCAGGCCGGGGTTCTTGTCCGTGTCGACACCGTAGACGTCGAGCTGGTCGCTGAACTCCAGGCTGATGCGCTCCACGACGGGGTGCAGCATCTTGCACGGCGGGCACCAGGTGGCGGAGAAGTCGACAAGCACGGGCTTGCTGGACTTGACTACCTTGTCGTCAAACATGTCTTCAGTGATATCGATCACGTGATCCTCCTGTGCTGATCCAATTGCGGATTATAACATTCACCGATTCCGCAGGCACCATCCACACAGGTCTGCCGCATGCGAAGTCCACCGTTCAATACCCCTCGCAGGCCTCATTATTTCAGAGGATTCCGCTAATGAGAATCGCTGTCAATGCGCTGCCGATGCCCACGGTGAAATTATCGTCAATCCCGGTCTGCAGGGATTCGAGCAGCGCAACAACCATGGATATGGCCACCGCCATGAGCAGAGCCTGCACGGGTGGCAGCGGAAGCAGGCCTGCCAGGGGTACGGCGAAGCAGGCCAGTCCGGCAGCGAAGCTGCCCATGAGGGCCCCGAGGCTCCCGAGCCAGGTCTTGTCCGCATTCCAGGGGACGGTGCGGGCCACGCGCGGACCGGGACCCAATAGTCCGCTGAGCCCATCCCCCCAGGACATGGCCAGCCAGCCGAACATCGCAAAGCGCGTGCCCTCCAGGTCGTAGTAGTCCAGCAGCGGGATCATCGCCACGAGAATCAGGATCACGATGGCGTAGACCTGGAAGCCGGTCATCTTGTTGAGCTCCCGGTCGCTGGGCTTTGCCAGGCGATTGATAAAGCTGAAGCGGTCCGCCCGCAGCCAGAAGGTGAACAGCACTGCAGCGATCACGAAGACGAGGGCGATGTCATGGCGGATGAAGGGCAGCAGCAGCGCGGGAAAGCCCAGCAGCAGGTGCAGCAGCTTGCGCGTCCGTCTGTCATAGCCGCTCCCGTTGGCCACCGGAGGATTGTCCCACATATCGCGGATAATCTATGTATGACGATGCGGATCTGCCTGCTGACGCGCGGTGGCCATGAATTCGGCATGGGCCATCTGCACAGGACTGTCTGGATGCATCAGGCCCTGTCCGCCTGCGGCCGGGAGCTGGAACTGAGCGTCTGCTGCCAGACCGGCCAGGAGGCACAGGCTTATCTGAGCAGCCGGGGGATACAGGCTGAATATGCGGACTGGCTGTCCATGGAGCACAGTCTGCCGGAATGTGAGCTGCTGCTCGTGGACTGGCTGGACAGCCCGGCGGATTTCCTGAGCAGATGTGCAGGCAGTGCGCGCCGCAGCCTGCTGCTGGATGACTACGGCCCGGCAACTGAATCGGCGGATGTGGTGGTGCGCAGCCTGCTGTCTGAGATCGCCCCGGCGCATGGCCGCGTCGGACGAGCCGAGGTCTACAGCGGCATTACCTATCTGCAGCTCTCACCGGAGATCTTCAGGCTGCGCTATGGGGCGCAGGCCAGCCTGCGGGCCATGTCGACCGAACTTGTGGATCCCGTGGAAAGCACTCCCGGGCCGGTGCGCAGCATCATGCTCAGCTTTGGTGGCACACCCCGGCTTATGGAAACGCAGTTCGCACTGAAGCTGCTTGCAGAGCAGGGTTTCGGCGGACTAGTGCTGGTCAAGCCGGCACCTGAAGGGCTGCAGCTGCCGGACGGCCTGGATGTCGAGCTGCATCCGGATACTGCGGACTTCCATGAATTGTTGAGTGCCAGCGACATGTGCATCGTCAGCGGCGGCCTGACACTATATGAATCAGTGTTCCTGGGCATTCCACCGCTCGTGCTGCCGCTCGTCCCGCACCAGCTGGACACCGCCCGCAAGCTGAATGCAGCCGGCTGCTGCATCATCGGCAGCAGGCCGGACGAGCTCAATCATAACCTCGCCGCGGGGCGGCTGATGGAACTGCTGGGTGGCAACCACCTGCGTGGCCGGCTGATCCACAATGGCATGCGGCTGATTGACGGCGGCGGACTGCAGCGCACACTGGACATCCTGCTGGGACTGCTCCCGTAGTTGCAGCAATTTCCGTTGATTTCCGTACACCATGTCTGTTGACAGAGCTCCTTCACAGGACAGCGCTCAGCCGCTTTTCCACTGGCAATGCACACATGGCGACAGTGGTGACTGAATGTTGGTGGACAAACGGCACACATATAAACATATGGCCAACAGGCGATTCGCGGGTGGGATAATGGCGCGATGGCTCTGGCCGTACAGATCGAGGGACTCAGCAAGCGCTACCGCCGGCGCCTGCCCTGGGACAGCCAGTCCACGCTGGCCGTGGACGGCCTGGAACTGAGCATCCCGCAGGGGGAGATCTTCGGCCTGCTGGGCAGTAACGGCGCCGGCAAGACCACCACGATCAAGATGATCGCCGGACTGGTGATGCCCGATGCAGGGCGCGTGAGCTTTCCCGCCTGGCAGCGCCGCCCGCAGCTCGGCGCAGTGCTGGAGGGCAGCCGCAATCTCTACTGGCGGCTCTCAGTCTGGGAGAACATCGCCTACTTCGGGGAACTGAAGGGCGTGTACATGAATGCGCTGAGGCCGCAGGCGAATCAGCTGCTGGAGATGTTCGGCCTGGCTGACAAGCGTGACCGCCCGGCGCAGACACTTTCACGCGGCATGCAGCAGAAGCTGGCGGTGGTGCTGGCCCTGCTGGGTGAACCGGAACTGCTGCTGCTGGATGAACCGACACTCGGCCTGGATGTGAGCAGCTCGCTGACGATCCAGCGCCTGCTGCGTGAACTGGTCCGCGAGCGCGGACTGACGATCATCGTCACCACGCACCAGATGGAGGTGGCACAGGCCATCTGCCGCCGCGTCGGGATCATGAAGGCCGGCCGGATCGCGCTGGAGGACAGCATTGATTCACTCGTCGACCTGTTCCGGCGCTGGGACTATGTGCTGCGCATGGAAGAGGCGGCCTACCGCATGGTGCAGCGCGACCTGCAGGAATATGAATATGAGGAGCTGGATGAACAGCGCCCCGGCCAGGTCAGCCTGCGCTTCCGGATGCCTGACAACCTCGCCGTCTACCCGCTGATGGAGCTGCTGGCAGCCTATCGCGTGCAGCTCACGCAGTTCAGCCAGGAGCAGCCGACGCTGGAGGAGATCTTCGTGAAGGTCACCGACGGCAGCCGCGAGGAGGAAGGCGAGTGAGCACGCGCTGGCTGAAGGTGCTGCGGGCCGAGTATCTGCGGGAGCTGCGTACCGCGCTGCGCTACCCGATGGAGATCGGCACGGGCCTGCTCGTGATGTTCCTGTTCTTTGCGGGGATCTTCTTTGGCGCGCGCCAGATCGCCGGCGGCAGCATCAGTGCTGAGAACACCGAAATGCTGATGATCGGCTACTGCATGTGGTTCTTCGCGATCATCGCCCTGAATGCCATGAGCGTGGACGTGGAGAACGAAGCACGCCAGGGCACGCTTGAGCAGGTCTTCATCTGCGCTCCGGCCTTCCTGCCCGTGCTCTGGATCCGTGCGCTCGTCAAGCTGACATACGGCTTCTTCACGGTGCTGCTGCTGGGCCTTTCCCTGCAGCTGCTGACCGGCCGCTGGCTGGCCTTCCAGGCGGCCGACATCCTGCCCGGGATCGTGGCGATCGTGCTCAGCATCGCCGGCATCACCGGGCTCGGCCTGCTGCTCGGTGCGCTTTCACTGGTGCTGAAGCGCGTCGGACAGCTTTCAAGCATCATCCAGTTCAGCCTGTTCATCCCGGCGTTTTCGGATCTCTCGAAGCTCAGCCCGGCAGTCCAGGGCTGGGTCAGCCACTTCCCCTTAACGCGCGGCATCATGCTGCTGCGCAGCCTGC
>JAWLAZ010000004.1:0-336347 GCA_041395205.1 bacterium | reverse complement strand
TCAGGAAGTAGCTGCCCAGTTGTCAGCGATCCAGGACCTTGAGCACTTCCCGGGCAAGCCTGCAGGTCTCCAGCTAGTTCAGTCCTTGCGCCGCAATGCTCTCCACGAGCCTGCCGTCCTGCAGTTTGTAGAGCAGGCAGATTCCATCCGGGATGCCATCCGGCTGCAGTTCGCCGTTTGCGGCATTCAGCAGGTCCAGACCCTGAGGTTCATAGAGAGGAAAACTGTCTGCAATCTCTGTCAACCGGTCCAGCTGACCCTGATCCATGCCGGATTCCTTTGTTGGAATGCAACTTACCCATTCCCAGGAACCAGCTGGGTTGGGCGTGAACTCAGAATTGGCAGCAGCACGATTGTCGCCGTAGAACCATAGCCAGGCTGATGATTCATTGCTGCCCAGCCACTCGCCGCGCTGGTAGCCGAAGAACGGAAAGTTCCTCAGCGGGACATATGGTCCGTGGGTTCCACGAAGCAGATACTCCGTATCCACGAATCTGCCGGGCCAGAAGGAGTAGTTGCTGCGAGAGCTGACCGATGCGAACCTGTGATATCGGCCTCCAAGTGCATAGAGTCGTCCGTCAGCCTCGGGCTTGTCGTACCTTACATCCCGAAAATCTGGATCGCCGTTGTCCTCAACAGCTTTTTTGAGCTGAGAAAGTCCGTGTTCGAAATAGTCTCCCGGCGTGGAGTACATGCAGAGCCAGCGAGCATTGTCGCGTTCATCAAAAGGCCAGCAACGGTTTGAGCAGTAGCAGTAATCCGGTTCGGGATAGTATGGTGGGTAGTCCAGCAGGTATCCACCGGCTATGAGCGGGTCCTGATTGGCAACCTGCTGGAGAATGCTGTTGTCATTTCCTCCTCCCAGCAGGAAGGGAGGATACGAATCATTGTCATCATGGTATGAGTTGAGTGCGGTGATAATCAGGTAGGCAACCTCGCGCCTGTCCCATACCGGGGTCAATGACTGGTCGGTTTCCCTGTCACAAGTGTTCTGTAATCGCTGGATATTCCTCTCACGATCTTCCTCTGCAACCTTTCCTGTGAACTTCCGCGTTCTCATTTCCTCGATCTGATTCCGGAAATAGGCGTTCAATCTGCTCCGTTCCCTTTCTTCCCGTTGGTGCCAGGATTCAGGCGGGGCCTGCGGTTCTGCGCTCGCTGGCGGCACGGCGAATTGAAGGTCAGGCAATGCGGCTCTGTTGCCAGGATCAAAGCCATTCAGCAACACCCAAACCAAGGCAGACGCGGCGATCAGCACGGTCATTGCACAGGCTGGTACAAGTGAGAGTCTATTCCTTGGATTCAAAACAACCCCCGAGTCACACTGAATCGACAAGGCAACTTGCAGAATTGTTCCAGAATCAGTCTCTATCCGGTATCAAGCTGGAATCAAGGAATTCCCGGAGCCAGTATCCAATGGCAATCGGACACTCCTGCGACGGCGGACTACTGTTCCACTAGGAACTTCTTCCACTATTGTGACTATTCGAACCATTCAGACGGCTCGCGCGGTGCATTGTGTGCAGGCAAGCTGCACACCTCCATCCTTTGCCTGACCACTGCCCACTGACCACTGACCACTGATGTCTGACCACTGACCACTGACCACTGATTACGGACCACTCCTCAGCCGCGCTGCTGCAGCTGGGCCGCCAGGCGCTGCAGCATCCCGTTGAGCTGCGGCTGGTTCAGCGCGGCGATCTCGCTCATGATCCGGCCGGCCTCGGCGCGCTGCCCGGTGACGACCATCGCCTGCAGCAGGTTGAAGCCCACGTTCGGGCCATGCTGCTTCAGCTCATAGACCGGCAGCGCCAGCTCGAGCATCTCGGCGGCCAGCCCGGCGCGGCCCATGATCCCGGTCACTGCCAGGAGCGATTCCGCCGGACGCTCCTTGCCGGCCTCGATCGCCTCGGCGAGCGTCAGGAGCGCACTGCCCTTCGCCTCATCACGCAGGTCGACCTCCGCCAGGCGTACGCGCGCCATGTAGGCCCCGGGCAGTTCCGCGACCTTCTCCAGCGCATCCACGTAGGCATCCTCGCCACCCTGGCGGCCGGCGATCCCGGCATACCAGTACAGCGCATTCTCCATGTTCGGCTCCAGCTCCAGCGCCTGCCAGAGCAGCTCGCTGACGGAGGGGTCGGCCTCGCTGCCGGCCTGCTGCGCGGCGATCTGCGCGCGGTTGACAAGCAGCACCGCCGCCTGGCCATGCTGCTTCTCATACTCATCGAGGATCCTGGCCGCGTTGTCAGGCGCGCCGTTGTGGATCAGGCTCTGGCTGTAGAGCGCGGTGCCGCGCAGCGGGTCAGTGTCAATCTCATGCAGGCGCTTCGCGGCCTCCAGCACCTCGCGGAACATCCGCTGCGAGAAGCCGTCCATGATCAGGTTGGCAAGCACGGGCGGTTCATCCCAGGCGGCCTTCAGGTTGTCAGGCAGGATCTCCGTGCGCCAGACCTCGCGCTCCACCTTGAGCGGCAGGCCGTTGCCAAGCCTCACCGTGATCCTGTCATCCTGCTCGGGCTGTACGTTGTCCATCACTGCTCCCCGCCTTCGGCATTCTCCGCGCTGCCGGCTGCCCCGGCCTCATCCTCCATCCCCGCCGCCGCATTGAACATCTGCCACCAGGGCTTCATGCGGCGCTCCTCCTGCTTGTCCATCGTGTCCAGGTACTCATTGAACTGCGGGTTGTTCAGGGCGCGGATCGGCTTGACGATCTGGCGAGCGTCGCTGTGGCGCCCGGCATCCGTCATGGCCTGCGCCAGGTTCATGCCGACGTAGGGCCCGTGCTTCTGGAAGTTGTAGACCGGGCCGAGCATGTCGATCATCTCATCGGTGAGGTGGTAGTGCGCCAGCGCCGAGCTGATCCCGAGCAGGATGTTGCCATCGCGCTTCGCCAGCTCGAGGATCGAGCCGTAGAGCTCGAGCGCGGCCTCGTTGTCACCCTCCTCGAGCAGGATCCCGCCGAGGCGGATCTGCGGCAGGAAGCTCCCGGGCATTTCGCAGGCCTCGCGCAGCCGGGCCTTGAGGCCCTCGAGGCCGTCCTGCTTCTTCCCGTCCAGGGCGTACCAGTGCAGGGTGTTCTCATGGTTGGGGTTGAGCGTCAGCGCCTCGCGCAGCTCCGCCGAGACATCCGCCTGCGGGTCGCGCTCCACCCTGAGCTTGGCCTTGCCGGCCAGCATGTTCGTGGTCGGCCCCGCCACACTGATGAACTGGTCAATCAGCTCCTCGCATTCATCGAGCTTGCCGATCCGCAGCAGCACATGAGCAAGCAGGCTCGTGCCGCGCTCGAGGTTGCGGTCGATCTCCTGCAAGTGCCAGGCCGCCTCCTCCACCTCGGCGTGGAAGCCGCCCGCCACCGCCTGCTGCAGCAGCGCGAACAGCGCGTCGGCGTCCTTCCAGTGCAGCTTCACGTTCTGCGGGATCACATGCTTCGCCCACTGCTCGCGGGAGAAGCGCACGCGCTGGCCCTTGTCATTGAAGGCATAGAGGAACTGTTCCTGCTGCGCCGGGTTCTGTTGTGTCTGATCTGTCATGGGAGTCTCGCTTGATTGCGGATAGAACCTTACCAGCTACCACGCGCTTTTGCCATCGGCGGGCTGCAAAGCGGGGCCGCTCTGCCGCGCTCTGTACCGCGCAGTGCATTCGCCTTGCTAGAATAGTCGGACTTCAGGACCGGTGGAAACATGAGCGCTAGTGACAGTCTGTTCCTCATTCCCTTCACGGATGAGCACGAGATGGTGCGGGAGACCGTGCGTGGCCTGGTCAGCGACCGCATCGCGCCGCGCGCGGTGAGCGTTGACGAGCACCACACCTTCCCGCATGAGGCGATGCAGGAGCTGGCCGAGCTCGACCTGCTCGGGATCTACGTCCCCGAGGAGTTCGGCGGGGCCGGGATGGACTTCACCTCATACATCATCACGATGGAGGAACTGGGCCGCGGCTGCGGCTCGACGGCGCTGACCTACACCGCGCACAGCGGCCTGTGCATCACCCCGATCATGATCCTCGCGAGCGATGAGCAGAAGCGGCGCTGGCTGCCGGAGCTCTGCAGCGGGAAGAAGTACGGCTGCTTCGGGCTCTCCGAGCCGGGCAGCGGCACGGACGCCGGTTCGCTGACGACCACCGCCGTGCGTGATGGCGACGACTTCGTGATCAACGGCACGAAGATGTGGATCACCAACGGCAAGTATGCCGGCTACATGGTCACGACCTGCAAGACGGACCCCTCCCAGGGCCGCGGGCGCGGGATCAGCTCGATCGTGGTGCCGATGGAGACGGCGGGCGTGAGCGTGATCAAGGAGGAGGACAAGCTCGGGCTGCGCGGCAGCAGCACGGCGCAGGTCTTCCTCGACAATGTGCGCGTGCCGGCGGAGAACCTGATCGGTGAGCTCAACGACGGCTTCCCGGCCTTCATGAAGACGCTGGAGGGCGGGCGCATCGCGATCGCCGCGATGGCGCTGGGCCTGGCGCAGAGCGCGTATGAGCGCAGCCTGGAATACGCCACGCAGCGCGAGACCTTCGGCAGGCCACTCGGCGCGCATCAGACGATCCAGAACTACCTCGTGGACATGGCGACCAGGATCGAGGCCTCGCGCCTGCTGGTCTACCGCGCGGCCTTCCTGAAGGATGCCGGGCGGCCCTTCGCCAAGGAGGCGAGCATGGCCAAGCTGTTCGCCACGGAGATGGCGATGGAGGTCTGCTCGAACGCGATCCAGATCCACGGCGGCTATGGCTACGTGCGTGAGTTCGAGGTGGAGCGGATCTGGCGGGACGCCAAGCTCTGCACGATCGGCGAGGGCACGAGCGAGATCCAGCAGGTGATCATCGCCCGCAACATCCTCGGAGATGCGGCGAAAGGCTGACGGAGGCCAGGCCGTTGGCCTGGCTCAGTAGGGACCGGGGACCTGGGACCGGGGACCGAAGATCAGGGACCGGGGACCGGGGATCGGGGACCGGGGACCGGAGGTCCGGCTTTAGCCGGGCAAAAGGCAATAGGCAGAAGGCAGAAGGAGGTGCGCAATCACGCCAACGGCGTGACGCACAATGCAGCGGTGGGACTGTCTTGAAAGTCCGATTAGTAGCGGCGGCACCCCTGATCCAGATTCCGAATCCCTGGACTTCCAAACCTGATTCTCCATCCTAACCTGTTCCTCCCTGTTTCCCATATCCCAGCTCCTCGCCTGCTACACCCTATGTCCCAGATCCCAGCTCCTCGCCTGCTACACCCTATATCCGAGCCCTAGCCCTCGCCCGCTACACCCTTACACTCTGAGCCCGCACCCTATTGCCCCGGCCCCGTCTGCCACTATCATCTGGGCATGGCGGAAATCACAGCGGATGCGATGCAGCAGTTTGGCAATGCCCTCTCCATCTACCGCGAATGGGAGAACGCCTGGCTGACGCCCGTGCTGCGCTCTGTGCATGAGCACCGCTTCCCCGAGGCCCGCACGGCGCTTGCGGCCGCTGTGGCCGCCCTGCCCAGGGCGGATCTGCCCCCCGAGGTGCGCGAGGCCTGCGGCTACCTGCTGGCCTACATGCACTGCCGCGTGGACTGGCACCCCAATAGCCGGGGCTACACTCGCCAGGACTACGCGGCGATGCTGGAGCGCTTCGGGCCGCCGGCGGACTCGGCCTTCGCCGAGGGCGTGCGGCGCATGTACCTGGCCTTCATCCGCAGCAACGGCACTTCCGACGGTTTCGATGCCCTGACGCGCGCTGAGATCGACGCACTGCTGGCGGGCCTGCCGGAGCGCCTGAGTGCCCCGGCCTGGCAGCAGCTGGCGCGCTGGGCCTTTGAGCACGGCGACGCGGAGATCCTCGAGCGGGCCTATGAGATCTTCCTCGAATTTCCGGGCCAGGACCATGGACAGGTGTTGGCGTGGCAGCGCGGCGCTGATGGCCGGGCTGCGGGGACGGCCACGGGCAGAGCCGCACACCGCACTGCTGTACTCTGACCCCAGCTGCGAATTCCGCAATGAATTCTGCCCCGGCAACTGCCCGGGCCTGTGGATGCGGATCTTGAGCGGGAGCTGGCGGAAAAAGAGGAGGATGTGGGGATAGGGTGACAGATACACAGTCTTTGAAGTATAATTGTATTGCTCCACTGGGGCTGAGATCGCAGATCATGACATCAGGGCACAAATATTATGGCAACAGCAGATCAACTGAAATCATTACTAAGATCTCACTTCTGTCGCGGATGAGGAGAAATTCTATACCATTGCTTTGCAAGTTGCAGCACATGAAGCTAGGCAAGGACACGAGTCACTTACAAGAAATTAGATTAATTGTTGATAAGGCAAATCAAACAAACTAAAAGATTTTTCTTAACTCAGAAATAGACAACTTGATTTACTTTAACTCAATCCAAAGAAGGACTCCTCCGACAGAGCGTATGAGCAGCACATTTTCGTATTCTTAGAATTATCAGAGAATACAAGCTAATGGACAAGATTAAAAAACATGGTTTGAACTCATCGTAGGAAAATTCCCATTTTCTTGGCCCACCAGGAACTGGAAAAACTTTGACATCAGAGTATTTTAAAGATGTGAGCTACAGCCACTCTCTCTATACACTACGTTTATGGATAAGCTATTACAAAATATATGGAGAAACTGCAACAAAATTACGACAAGTATTTGAAGTAATATCCCACAAAAGGGCCGTTTACTTTTGATGAATTTGATGCAATCGGTGCCGAAAGGAGCTTTAGCAATGACGTTGGAGAAATAAAACAGGCATTCTTAATCTATTTCGCAGTTACTTGAGAATGAATCTTCTGATAGTATTATAATCATTGTGTAACTAACAATAAAGCCTTACTTGATCAAGTGCATTAGTTTAAGATTGATTTGATGACATTTTACAATACGAGAAGCCTGGGGAAGGACAAATCATGAATTAATAACCCAGATTAGGGAAGTTTCGTAGAAAGGAACATCTTTTGCATCCTGTATTCAAGTAGCACTTTTCTTTAAGCCATGCTGAAATCGTTCAAGACAACGATGCACTTAAATTAATACTTTAGAGTAGTACAAGCCTTCGGTTACTCCCACTGATCTAAACAGGATGCTAGAAGATAGTAGGAGCTTCCGTATACGTATCTTGAACAATTAATAGGAGAAACAGTTGGTATGGTAAGAAGACACAATCACATTTTTTCTTTCCGACACTTGAAACACAGAGTGATTTTACTACCCCTCGAACTCCACCACTTGGAGGCCCAAACGTTCTGAGCGTAATAGAGCAACACAAGCAGTGAAACTCAAGGAACAGTGGGCGGCACTACAATAAGGCAACGGAGGACTATGAAGAAAGAACTGCAGAAGTTCAAACCTACGAAATCGGGCTCATATATTCAGTTTGATGGCTCACCGAATCACGAACTAGTAACAAAAAGCCTTGAAGCAATCTCCTCCGGCATAAAGCTGCTATGCATATATAAAGTTACACAATTAGATTCAGGAGAAGAGACAGAACAGACTAGGGCAACAGTGTACACTGTAGATGGAAAGCAATCAGTATTCCTAAATAAATTGCGAGACTATTCTGATCCTAAAAAGATACTGCAAAAGGCAATCCGAGAAACGCAGAGTTTATAAACATATTGAAGATATCCAACTGGTTGCATTAGAATCCTTTGGGGAGATGACTCAAGATTGATTCCTACCCGAGAATCTTGATTAAAAAGTGAGATTTGGCTCTCTACAACTAGCAATAGTAGAATTGAGGAGTTTTGAATGCAGCAAGCGATATTGGAATCGAGGTTAAGAATCAGAAATTAGTGTTTCCAGAAAGATCTGTTCACTTGCTAAAGCTAACAAAGAGAACTCACCTAATAGAACTGATGCATCGAACGCGTCGCATATTGCAGAAATGCGCCTTGGTAAAGCAGCGTGGCAGTCAGATCTTTAACTTTGACAATGCCGAGCAGATTGAGGGCAGTCTTCTTCCAGAAATTGCTTTAGCCAGCTTGCAAGGCACCTAGTCAATCCTCAATATGTATTCTCGACACTGGTGTCAACAACGGTCACATTTTACTTGCACCAATAATTGAAGATACAGACTGCCACACGATAGATCCTTCTTGGGGTGTTAATGATCCTGATGGCCATGGAACATTGATGTGTGGATTAGCTTGTTTTGGAGATCTTTATAATGTTCTATTGTGTCGTGCCTTCCGATTAAACTTCAGAAAAACTTCTCTCGTTTGCGAAATTTATTGAATCCTGATGAACCAAATGACCCTCAGTTGTACGGAGATATCACTTTTCAAGCAGTGAGTCGGGCGGAAATTCAAAATCCACAGGTGACTCGAACAATATGTATGGCTGTTACATCAGATGATACGCGAGACAAGGGTCGTCCAACCTCTTGGTCAGCAGCAATAGACCAATTAGCATTTGGAGATGACATTTCGAAGAAGCGGTTAATAGTACTCTAGCTGGCAATATAGAGGATTCTAACCTTTGGGGTCAATATCCTTTAAGTAATTATGATATTCTATCAAGGATCCTGCAATCGTGGAACGCAATCACTGAAAGATAACAGTGAATTTGCTTTCACAAAAATAGAAGATATTTCTCTAACCCGCTTGCAACACCGGGGCAATTGTCACCTTTTAGCTCAACATCTTTATCTTGGAACGCAATCAATGGCCTTACAAGCCTGAATTAGTCATGGAAGGGGGAAACCTGCACGTGAACTGCAGATGGATTTATTACAATGCACGATGATTTATCGCTGTTGTCTACTAGCCATGTCCCTACTGTTAGGCAGTTCGATACAATTAACGCAACAAGTGCAGCTACAGCTCAAGTATCAAGAATGATGGCTTCCCTACAAGAGAAATATGCGGAAGTACGGTCTGGGAAACAATACGATAGAGGCTTGTTGGTTCATACTGCTAATTGGACGCCTGCAATCATTAGTCAGGTGACGAAGCCAAATAAGCAGAGTATCCAAGAATTAAATAAGTCGGAGTTGAAATTGCTTCAAGAACCTGTGGGTTTGAGTGCCAAACGAGGATAGAGCAGCTAGTTGGGTTATTCCAATTCAGTAACTATGATTTCGCAATCAGCAATTCAACCATATACCAAGTATCATGAGATGAGCGTACTGTTCTAAACAAAGGACATGCATCTTCACACTCTACCTTGGCCAAAGGAAGAGCTTATTAGCGCTTGCAGATACACCAGTAGCACTGAAGGTAACTCTTTTCTTATTTTATTGAACCTAGTCCCGAGAAATTGATGGACTTATAAGCATAGATATCCTTCTTTGGCTTGCGATTTACGTAAACTCTCCGTGAAAGTCAAGCTGATTTTTCTTGGAAGGATACATAGGGAATGGGAGAGGAAGGAGAGAGTTACTCTACATCTAGCGGAAGGGGATCGCTGGACAATTGGTGCAAATGCTAGAATCCTTGGTCTACCGTACTCCACCTATGGAAGTGGCACAGCGGCAGATTTGGCAACATGCAATATGATTGGTGTTTACCCAGTTGTAGTTGTGAAGAACGAAAATGGACAGCAATACAACAGAGTAACTCGACTTCGCTTTGTAGTTTCAGTGGAGACTCCTGCGATTGATGTTGATATCTATTCTCCAATCGCGATCCGATTGCAAATTCTACAGATATGTAGATCCGGACTCGTGAATATAGAGCCTTAGACCCAGTTTGTCAAATTTATGTTTCCTGTCGAAATAACTGTGCTTACTCTTCAACATCTACTCTGCTCCCGTCCAGACTGCAACTTGCATTACCCACCCCCACCCCCTGCCCCGGCACCTTATAATCAGGCACTGGGAATAATCAGGTACCTGGGACCGGGGACCAGGGACCGGGTTAGAATCAGGGACCGGGGACCGGGGATCAGGGTTCGCGGCAAGCACTGATCCCAGCATGCGGAAACCGGACCCCGGATCCCCGGCACCTTACAATACTAGGATCTAGGATCTGGGAGCTAGGGTGTAGCAGAGTATCGAGCTGACTTCAGACGGGATCAGGTCTGGCGCAGCCAGACACCTCCCCTACACCCTACAACCGAGATCCTAGGTCCTAAAAACGTACCAATTCCAGTGAATCCGGAAAATTTCCCAGATTTTCCGTTACCGAGCTATCCCGAGGCTGTCAGCATTAACGTGAGCAACAGAGATTCATCAGACGGTCAGGACAATGCGGCGACGGTTGCGCGTCAGTCCGAGTTTCTCGACCTGCTGATGCCCGTCTACCCCAGGGCCCTCGCCTACGCCCAGGCCATTTCAGGCAGCCTGATCGACGGCGAGGATCTGACGAGTGACGCGGTGCTCCGTGCTTACAGCCGGTTCCACCAGCTTCGGGACCGGAGCAAGTTCAGGGAATGGTTCTTCTCGATCCTCCTGAACGGATTCCGAAACCAGCGCCGGCGTGACAGCCTGCGCAAAATCTCACTGGTAGCTGAGCCTGCGGGTACGTATTCTTTCTGGGAAGCCACACGCCTTGTAAGCAACGACCCCGCGGAGCTCGGCTACCAGCTGACCCTGACCAGGGAACTGCTGGGACGGCTGAAGCCGCGCGAGCGCGAGACGCTCCTGCTGCTCGGACCCGGCGAGCTCTCCCCCGAGGAGGTGGCCGCCATCCACAGAGTCAGCCCCCGTGCAGTGATCCAGTGTGCATACCGGGCCAGGAAGAGACTGGCCGCGATGGTGCCGGAAGGTGCCCTCCCTTTCTCTCACGGGACAGTAGTGCAGGAGACGACGAATGAGTAAGCAGGACTTCAACCGCAACCCCCAGAGCGAGGCCGAACGGCTGATCTTCGGCGTGTTCGGGCAGCTGGAGCAGGAGGTCGACCCGCAGGTCACGCGCCTGCAGCTGGAGAACCGCCTGCGCCGCGGGCCTGCGCCCCGCCGTCACCCGGCGCACATGCGGCTCGGCTTCCGCCTGGCCGTGCTGCTGGCCGCGCTCGTGGCGATCGGCGCCTGGAGCAGCGGGCTGGAACTGCGGCCCTACGACGACGCCCAGCAGATCAACCTGCAGCTGCCGGCGGACTTCCAGCCGGTGAACTACCCGCACCTGCTGGGGATCCTCTCCAAGTACAGCACGGAGCTCGCCGAGCACGGCGGGCACAGCCTCGTGGTGGACTACTACGAGAATGAGTACGGGCGCTATACGATGCAGCTCGGGATCATCGGCGTGGACTACTCCGAGGCCAACAGCTGGTTCCGCAGCATGATGGAGCGCGAGGAGTGGATGCAGGACTGCTACTACAGCTTCGACCAGCCGCTGATCCCCTACCGCGTCAGGGTGCGCGACATGCTGGCCTACCGCTTCGGCGACCGCGAGGTGATTGAGCGCAACGTGGTGCGCGCCTGGCAGGAGACGCAGTGGCTGGACAAGGGCGCGGTGAACCCGAGCGACATCACGCTGATCGGCCGCGAGAAGGACTACATGCGCAAGGCGTCAATGGTCAGCGCGGGGCAGTAGAAGAAGTGGAAGAAGTGGGGGAAGTGGAAGAAGTAGAAGAAGTGGAAGAAGTGGTGGAAGTAGGAATAGTGGAAGAAGTGGGGGAAGTGGAAGAGGTAAGAGAAGTGGGGCGTAGGCAGGAGATCTCCTCCTCAGCTGCTGAGTGAATCAGCCCACGGAGTCTGGTTCGCGGCATATGCCATCCAGCCGGAAATGGATCACTTTCCTGAGTAGCGGTGATGAATGGTCCCGAGCATCCGGTCAACTTCCTCCAGCAGTCCCTCGCAGTATTCAAGTTCCGCCGCATCGCCCAGCCTTAGCTCCCTGGCCATGACGAACAGGGTATCCACTTCCCTGGCAGAACCAATTGCCATCGACAGGAAGTGCGCATAGTCCCTGTCAGTCCGTCGCCCATTACCTTCCGCAATATTGGCGGCAATGGAAACACACGCACGCCGGATCTGGGAAGTCAGGCCATACTGCTCGTCACGGGGAAATGAGCGGGTGTAATTGTAGGCACCGAGAGACAGCTTTATTGCCTTCTGCCAGACCAGTAGGTTTCGATGGGACTCAATACGCATAGACTACTCCATTTAACAAATGTATAGTATCATATAAAGCAATCAAATGCAACACAAAACAAACACCTGGTTTCCACTTCCCCCACCCCACTTCCCCACTTCCCCACTTCCCCACTTTTTCAGGCAGCTTGCCGCCGCTAATATAATCTTCCAGTGCTGTCCCTCTACAACCTGCTGGTGCGGATCCTCTGGCCGCTGCTCTACCTCTACCCGCCCTTCCGCGGGACGGTGCGCCAGCGGCTCGGGCATTTCGAGACGAAGGGCTACGACCCCAGACTGCCCGGCCTGAACGTGCTCGTGAACGCGGTCAGCGCCGGCGAGGTGGTGGCGATCTCCTCCTTCATCCGCGAGCTGCGCGAGGCGCTCGGCAGTGCCAGGTGGTGCTGATGACCACCACGGACAGCGGCCAGGAGATGGCTCAGAAGAAGCTCAGGGGCGAGATCGAGCTGCTCACCTACTTCCGCTCGTGGACCAGCCGCAGGCCGTCAAGCGCTACCTCGACAAGCTGCAGCCGGACCTCTACATCACGACCGAGGCCGAGCTCTGGCCCAATATCCAGGCGGCCTGCCGCGAGCGAGGGGTGCCTGTCTGCCTGGTGAACGGCCGGCTCTACCTGCACAACAAGCAGGGCCTGCGCAAGGCGATCCTGCAGCAGCTGATCGAGCTGTGCGATCTGATCGTGACGCAGGACAAGACGCACTGGCTGAACTACATCAAGTTCGCGATCCCGCCGGAGAAACTGGTCTCGAGCGGCAACATCAAGTTCGACTTCGAGCTCGAGGAATGGGGCGAGAGCCGCATGAGCCAGGAGCGGCGCGCAATCGGGCTGGGGGATGAGCCGGTGATCACCGCCGGGAGCACGCATCAGGGTGAGGAGGAGCTGGCGCTGGACTGCCTGGCCCAGGCCCGGCTGGACCTGCCGCGCACGCGGTTGATCCTCGCGCCAAGGCATGTGGAGCGCGTGGATGAGGTGATGAAGCTGATCGAGCGCCACAAGCTGAAAGCCCTGCGGCTGAGTGATGTGCAGAAGCCGGGCAAGGCGAAGAAGGGCAAGTCCGGCGGCGGCGGCGGCGGGCAGCGTGAGTGGGATGTGCTGGTGGTGGACAAGTACGGCGTGCTCGTGGATATGTACCGCTTCGCGGACGCCGTGCTGATGGGTGGCAGCTACAACCGCAAGGTGGGCGGGCACAACATCCTCGAGGCCACGGTGCTCGGCAAGCCGGTGGTGGTCGGGCCCAGCACCTTCGGGATCATGTCGCAGATGGAGATGCTGCGCCGCGACAATGCGGTGATCGAGGCGGATGCGGAGCATGCCGGGGCCCGGCTGGCGGCGCTCCTGAATGACGTGGATGCGCGCATAAACATCGGCCGGCGCGCCAAGGAAGTCACCATGCGCAACCGCGGGGCCTCGCAGCGCGCGGTGGATGCGGTGCTGGACTGCTACCGGCGCGTGACGGGGGATACGGCGCTGGAAGGGCGGCGCGGGGTGGCCTGGCGGGAACTGCGCAGCGGCGGCAGCGGTCAGTAGAGACGGGCCGCGCCCCTGCGGGTATATAATCTATGGTGGCGGACAGCCCTGCCGGCCGCGTGCCGGCTCGCAAATCTGAATACCAAGGAAGCCGTATGAAGAGCATCAAGCTGCTGGCCAGCCTGCTGGCCCTGACGACCCTCGCCCTGCTGGGTGCCTGCGGAGGATCCGCGGAGCTGGCGGCGGACGGCCCGGCCGGGTTCAGCGCGGACGTGGACCGCGGGAACAGCATCGCCGCCGCGGACTTCAGCCTCGAGCTCAGGCCGCTGGACGGCCCGGACGGGCAGTACGGCTTCGAGATCCTGGCCACGGGCCTCGCGGATGCCAAGGCGATCTACGGCACGGTGCAGTATGACCGCAGCCGCTACAGCTTCAGCTCCGCCGAAGCGAGTGAGAGTGCTGACGAGCGGCTGTTCCTGGCCGCTCCGCTGGCGGACGGGCTCGAGTTCGGAATGGTGCTGGCGAACTTCGACCAGCGCAGCGGACTGAGCGGCAGCCAGAGCATCGCGCGCCTGAGCTTCCGGGACGGCGCGGAAGAGCCGCAGCGCAGCGTGGCCAAGGCCCCGACTGGTGCGGCCAACGCCTTCACGCTGAGCGGCAGCGTCAATGAGAACACCGGCCAGCCTGAGCTGAGCTGGAGCGAGATCAACTCCGGCGACGGTGACAACAACGGGCTGGTGACGCTCTCCGACCTGACCCCGCTCGGGATCTCGCTCAATGCGACGGGCGTGACTCCCGGCAGCCAGGCTGACAAGGCGGACTATGACCGCAACGGCAGCGTGACGATCTCCGACCTGACACCGCTCGGGATCAACCTCGGCACGGACCTCGCGGGTTATGCGATCTTCAGCGGCTCGAGCGAGGGCAGCCTCACGGAGCTGGAGCGCGTCAACCGCGCCGATGAATTCCCGAGCCCCAAGACCACCGACGGCGTGCTGACCTGGAACTGGACCGGCAGCCCGCTGGCGGAGGACACCTTCTTCGCGGTGCAGTACTTTGACAACGCCGGCGCGCTGGGCAGCCGCAGCTCGAACGTGCTGTTCCTGCAGGCCGTGACGGCCGCGCCGCTGCTGAGCAACGTCAGCATCAGCCTGCCGGCCACGCCGGTGCTGGAGGTGGACGGCGGACGCTCGATCGTCTACATCACCGAAGCGAGCGTGGACGGGATCGCCGGCAACAATGAGGAATTCGCGCCGGAGCTGCTCGGGCTGACGGCCACCGCCGAGAGCGATGCCGACCCGGGCAATCCCTTCGACGCCACGGAGTCGCTGATCTGGACAGTGCCCACAGGTGGCAACAGCGCCGTGGTCGGTGACAGCGCCGGCACGAAGGGCCAGCTGAGCTTCCGCAACCGCGGGCTGGTGACGGTGCGGGCGCATGCACCGGGCAACAACCTGGAATTCGATGAGGTGAGCTTCCTGCTGCTGAGCATCGAGGAGCTGGACATCGCACTGGGCGGCGGCGGCACCGGGCCGGTCGGGATCAACTCCGGCGAGCCGGTGGGCTTCGTTGCCAACGGCAGCTTCCAGCTGGAGCTGCGCGACGGCGGCGGCAACGTCACCGAGACGATCACGCGCATGCTGGACATCACCCCCTGGGTGGCCTGGGCGGTGATCCCGGACGGTGGCAACGCCGGCAGCGCGAGCTTCGACAGCGGCAGCGGCACGCTGATCTCCGACGACCTGCAGAGCGGTGACAGCGTCACCGTGGTGGCGGAGTTCAGCCCCGGCGAGAGCCTGACGATCTACGACCTGACGAAGCGCGTCAGCAACCTCGTGGACGTGATTGTCAACTGAGTGGTCTGTAGGCAGTAGTCAGTGGTCAGTAGACAGTAGACAGTAGACATTAAACAGGAAAGCCCCGCCACGGCGGGGCTTTCTGTCAGGCAATGCAGGGTGAGTGATGTGCAATGAGTCTGATCCTGACGAGATGGCTCGATGCCTTGCAGGATCATTGCGCACTCTTCATTGCTCATTACCCATCACGTTCAGCGGGCAAGCCATCGCTAACGAGCTGGATGTCTTCGAGTTCAATGTTAAGGCAGCAGCGCGGTTATACTTTCAGCATGGATCCGACTCCATTATCAGAAACAACCGTGGCACTGCAGGTCGAGCTGCTGCCTGAGGGCTACTATCTCGTTACCAGCACGGATGTCCCCGGTCTGGTGGCCCAGGGCCAGACTCTCAGCCAGGCCGTGGAAACCGCTCAGGGGCTGATCCGGAAACTCGCGGAATCCTGCCTGGAACACGGCGACCCGCTGCCACCGGCCCTGCAGGCATTGGCTGACACCTCACAGCCGATCCAGCTGCGCGTGCCAGTCAGCCTGCCGTAATGGGCCGACTGGCTGGTTTCAGCTATCGTGAGCTGACCCGTCGCCTGCGCAGACTCGGGTTTCTCTTTGACAGGCAGGGCCCTGGCAGTCATGAAATCTGGCGCAGGTCGGACGGCACAAAGGTAAGCATCCCACGTCACAGTGGCGACCTGCCGGAAGGAACCATCCGGGCAATCCTCCGTGCGGCGGGAATTGAGGTGGAGGAATTTCTCAACGCGTAGTATTGCAGAGCCCCGCCACGGCGGGGCTTTTCAGTAGTGAGTGGTCAGTAGTCAGTTGTCAGACATCAGTGGTCAGTGGAAGAGACAGAATCAGAATGAGAATCAGGAACAGGACCGATGTTCAGACTACAGCTTTCTGCTGATTCTGATTCTCATTCTGCCATCAGGTCCTGACTACTGACCACTGCCCACTGACCACTGACCACTGACCACTACCCGCCCCGCCACAGATGCAGGATCGTGTCCGCCACGTAGTCCTCTCCCGCCGGTGGTTCCTGGGCAGTGGCCACGAAGATGTGCAGGATGCCCGCCGCATCGTACATGGCAACGCAGGGTTCGCGGTCCGAAGGCAGCATCCACAGCGGCTCCGTGAGGATCTCCAGCTCGAAGCCCGAGCCGCTGTCAATCCAGGCCCTGACACCGACGCTGTGGGGCTGGGTGGAGCTGGATGGCACGTTGATGCGCAGCAGCTCGGCGATTGCCAGATCGCCGGTTGCACTCCGCACGAGGTCCAGCTCCGGCGCGGTATGGCGGAAGGTACCGGTGTCCTGGAAGGACAGGTCGCGGTTCTCCAGCACGCTCAGGTTCCACTGCGCCCCGTCCCAGTGCGCCGTCCTCAGCTGCCCACGGGGCTGCAGCGGGTCGCTGTCAAGGTCGTAGTAGGCCAGCAGCGGATTGCCATCACCGTCAGGCAGCATCCGCACGCGCTTGCCGACATCGCTGTCGCCGGGGTTGGCCCCGCTGTCAACATCCTCCACCAGGGGTCCGCTGCCCAGGTCACGCCAGAAGTGCAGCGTGCCGTCAATCGGCGTGAGCCGGTTGTCAGTGGTGGCCGTCCCGCGCTGGAAGCAGACCCAGGGATCGAGCCCGTCCAGCGGGTTGTAGGCCAGGTCGAGGTCGCGGCCGTACTGCTTGAGCGGGGTCTCCAGCACGAGCGGCGGCAGGAAGCTGCCGGTGTCGGTATGCGTGTACCAGTAGTAGCCGCTGACCTGCGGCAGGGTGCCGCTGTCAAACTCCGTGAAGGCCAGGCCATGCTCCGTGCCGACGGCCAGCGCCAGCTGTGGATTGGCCAGCGGGTTGCTGCCACTGACGGGGATCTCGCTGAAGCTGTCGCTGCCAGTACGCATGAGCAGGCTGAGCTGCGGCGGGAAGTTGCTGGCACGGCCGATCAGCAGGTCCGTGTCCCAGCCGAGATCAAAGGCGCTGGAAGGCCAGCCTGCAAGACCTGCTGATTCATGCTGCCAGTTGCCGGTGTCGCCGAACAGGTGCGTGAGCTGCACCGTGGCCTCGTCGTTGTAGACGACATGCAGAGTGCCGGAGGGATCGGCGATGCCGCGCATGTAGAAGATCTCACCCGCGGGCAGGTCCTCCCCGAGCAGCAGCTCCTCACTGAGCCAGGGCGGTGTGGCACTGAGCCAGTTGAGGTTCTCCTCCAGGTCCGGGTTGTCATCCCACCAGCCGTCATAGGCCCTGACGATGAACCAGTAGCGCGTGCCGTTGTCAAGCCCGTCCAGCACATACTCATGCGTGGCGCTGCCCATGTCCGGGATGTCAGTGATAATCGAGCTTGCCAGGCTGTCCGGGTCCGGCGGGAAGACGGAACCGTAGTAGATGGCGTAGTGCACCGGTTCGCCATGCTCATCCACGGCCTGATCCCAGCTGAGCGTGACCTGCCCGTCGCCAACCGTCAGCTCCCGCAGACCCTCAGTGCCCTGCCAGACGGGGGGGAGGTCAGTTCCAAAAAGTACATAGTGAAGCAGGGTGCTGCCACGAATGAAACTAAGGCTGTCCTCATTCACGACCATGTCGCTGTCAACAGGCCCGGACAGCGGAATCTCCTGCAGCAGCCGGCCGTTGAGATCAAGGATGCTGATCCCGATTCCGGTGTCTATGAAGATCCTTTCCCGGCAGGCGGAGATGCGCAGGCACTGGATTTCCCGGTCCCAGCTCAGCGGCCAGTCCACGTCGTTGTGGAAAGCACGCAGGCTACCGTCCTCATCATCATGTTGGCTGATCACGAACCAGGCGTCGTGCGACAGCAGACCAGTGGCAAGCATGTGGTCCGGGCCACGCTTGCGGGGAATGAATGCAAGGGAGTAGCATCCGCATCAGCGTAGAGATCCACTGCCATCGGACGCAGAAGCAGGTTCTCAGTCATGTCACCAAGCATGATCATGGCCCGGGCGTCAGACTGCTGCTGACTGACACCGAAGCTCTCACTGACGGAAGGGTTCAGGGTGGACATGTAGCGCAGGCTGCCGTCCACTTAGCTGGGCCACGGTGAGGCCGTTGCTCGGGCAGCTGCGTGGCTGAACCGCTGCCGGGAACTGCGCCAGGCTTCGCCGCCGCTGAAGCTACGCAGCCAGATCCCGCCGTCCGGCTGGCCGAGCACGAGCAGGTAATCCAGTAGAACCGGATCAGCACTGCTGCTGACGAACTCAAGCTGAGGCTGCGCGGGATACTCACCCAGCCAGATATTCTCACCGTTTGGCAACGACGAAGCGCGTATACTCCTCCGTGGCCGAGAATGCCGGACGGAAATCCCCACCTGAATAGTCAAAGGCACTTTCTCTGGGCAGAGCCATCCGCCGGTCCACCAACACACCGCAAGGCCCTTAGCCAGCATCAGCCTGCCATCCGGGGTGCTGACCATGTTGTTGAGCCGGCCATTGTCAGTTGTTTCCAGCTCATACTGCCAGGCAGGTTCAAGGGATCTCAACCGCCGCAATCTGGCTGAAGCCGCCGTGTCCACTGTCTGCTCCGGGGTTGTCCCAGATATCCGGGTTGTCCAGCCCAATAGCGGGAATGCGCACAGCCGGCAGGTTCTTCACCGCAACGCCGCCCAGCAGCCCATAGTGTTGACAACCTCCAGACGGAAGTCATAGAGCTTCCCCGCCTCAAGCGTGTAAACAGGAATAAAGCAGGCTGTCCGCACCAACTCCGAAATCGAAATCAGTGAAACTCTGATGATGCGGCCGTACTCGCTCTCCCACCAGGCTGAGCCTGTATTCAAGGGTATACATGAATTGCCCGGTTTTCGCCGCTGGCGCGGGGCACGGAGATCTGTATTCCCGCGACGCTCGGGACGGCCTCCAGCTCACCATTGATGACAAATACCGACACAGCCTGCTCGATTGTCACGATGTTGCTGAATGGCCCTCGCTACATCGCTGCCTTAGGCCTGAACGGCAATGCTGCGGGCATACGGTGCTCTCCGCTTCCTCGAATGAATAGCCCAGCCTGTGCTTGCCGGGGCGAGCCCGGCAAACAGCTCACTGCGCGGCAGGGGCTGTTCCTCAGCCAATGAGCGCAGTGACATCATCCGTCTGTGCGTTCAGGGCGTAAAGGCCGTATCCGCCGGACCCTGCGGGCTGTTCCTGCCGATGGGCGTCAGGTCAGCAAGGTTGATTCATTATTGCCATCGCCGTCCACCAGCACCACTTCTCCGGGTGGATCATGCTCAGCCAGCGTGGCATGGAACAGCAGGCCGATCGGGGTGATGTCGGAAATGCTGACCAGCCCGTTGTTGTCATAGTCACCGATGTTGCGCTCATCCCATTCCAGGGTCAGGCTGCTGGCATTGACGGAGCTCACGCTCAGCTCCACCGCACTGCCCGGGTCCTCATTGACGAGGCTGGCACTGCGCCAGACCCGTTCGCTGCCGGGAGTGAAGTTCAGTCCGGCGAGCTGCATGGCCTCGCGCCCCGTGCCATGCCCCCGGGTGCGGGTGATGCCGACGAGCACCAGATCGTCAATCCGGCGGTTGATCGCCAGCAGCAGGTTGCCATCCGCGGCCTGCGGCGTCAGCTGGGCACTGTTGAGCTGCAGGGCAGCATCGTCATAAGTGACTGCGAGGAAGATGTCATCCGGCGTGGCGGAACCGCAGTCGAGCTCGAATCCGGCAGCGAGGCTGCCATGCACTTCAATGCCCTGCCAGTCCGGCAGCACCTGCATGTCGCGGTCGAGGCGGTGGAAGCCGATGCCGTCAATCGTGATCCCGGCCTGGCTGCGCAGGTAGGTAGCATCGAGACTGCCCTGCCCTGCCGCGGGATCAGCCGTTGCCAGCGGCGCGCCGTCATGGCCTCCGCCGCAGCCCGCCAGCAGGCTCAGGCTGACGAGGGTTGCTGCAATGTATAGCCGCTTACTGTCCATCCGGCACTCTCCAGTTCACTGCGCAGCCCGGGATCGGCCAGCACCTTGAGCTCCGTCCCGCGCTCCTCCACATAGGAAGAGATTACCCTGAGATCCTGGTCGACACAGCCCGGATGGCACATCACTTCGACCTCTCTTCCGCGAAACACTTCGAGCATTTCCAGCAGGCGTTCACGGGAGATGTTGCCAGCACCGAAGTAGCCTTCAAGGAAGACCTCCGGACCGGCGACACCGGCTGGCTCGGCCAGCACGCGGTACTCAGTGCGGCAGCGGAGCGGCAGGCCGAAGGCCGTTGCCAGTTCCAGCGCCATCGGGAACAGCGGGCCGAGCATGTGCGTGTGGTGGTGGCTGTCGATATGCGAGATCTCCAGGTTGCGGCGTCTCAGCAGCTCGAACTGCGCCGTCCATTCCAGGGCTGCGGCCCGCCTGAGGTCGGCATCGCGCCAGCTTTGCTCGCTGAGCGCGAGATCCTTGCGGAAGCAGCCCTTGTCATCAAGCAGCCGTTGCGGGTAGTTGTCACTGAGCGGCCTGCCGAGCGAGAGGTTGAGGTGGATCCCGGCCGTCATGGGGGTTGCCATCAGGTTCTGCAGGTCGGACTCAGTCACGAGATTCGCCATCACGGTGGTGCTCTGCACCACACCCTCACTGGCTTCGAGGATCCCGCGGCTGACGCCGGCGGTCAGGCCGTAGTCATCGGCATTGAAGACGATGCGGCTCACCGCTGCCTCCGCCGCGCCAGTTCCTCGCGCACGAAGTCCTCCACCGCGGCCAGCGCGGAATTGGCGGCATCCACGTCGCCATCCTCCAGCCCGGCGAGCCCGTAGGCTGCGCGTTCATAGACCGGGATCAGTCCGCCAAGCGGCGTGGCCAGCCCGCCGTAGCGCGAGGAGGCCTGCATCAGCTGGGCGCGCGGCGTCATCCCGCCCTCGCGGTGCACACCGAGCCTGTCCAGCAGCGCACTGATGCGCAGATAGGCCGCCACCACGGAATTCTCCGGCGTGAGCGGCGGTGGCCGGCGCCGGAACAGCCCGCGCTTCACCAGCGTTGCCAGGCCGGCGAGGGCAGCGGCAATCAGCGCCAGCAGCAGGCTCTGCAGCCAGTGCGCCAGCACCCATTTCCAGGCGTCCTTGATGGCCTCGAGGATCAGCTCCTGGGTGCGGGCCGGGTCAATGATGAACAGGTCCTGCAGGAAGCCGATCAGGTTGGCAAACCACTTGCTGGCCTCCGGCTGGTTGGACCAGTCCTGGCTGGCGGGTGTGGGGTCGACCTCGATCCAGCCGTGGCCGTCGATGTAGACCTCGACCCAGGCATGCGCATTGCTGGCGCGGTAGACGTAGGCATTCTCCACGAGACTGTACTCACCGGGGCTGTAGCCGGTGACGACGCGGGCAGGCACGCCGTTGAGCCGGCAGAGCACCGCCATCGTCGAGGCGAAGTGCCGGCAGTAGCCCTGGCGTGTCCCCAGGCAGAAGGCCTCGGTGATCTCCTGGTTGCCGGTCGGCGGCTCGAACTGCCGCGTGTAGACGAAATCAGAGCGGGGACCGCTGAGGAAGTCCATGATCGCCTGGACCTTCTCCCAGGAATTGTAGGGAATGTCCGGACTGCTGGGATCGGTCTCGAAGCCGCGGGCGAAGTTGCGCAGCTTGCTGGAGATCGTGCGGTAGTTTTCCGGCGTGATGTTCAGCTCTTCCGCCGTGCGCTGATCCAGCAGCTGGGGTGCAGTATCGTGCTGCTCCTCCAGCCGTTGCGCATAGTCCGCCAGCACCTCCGCCGGCGGACTGAGCGGGCCCATGAAGGCGGCCTGCCCCATATCCGCCGCGCTCCAGCCCAGATCCGGCTCAGCGGGAGCAGGCTGGTTCCGTCCGGCGAGCGGCAGGAGCGGGAGCTGGGTGTACCAGGCCTGGATGTGGGCCGGAGCATCAGTCACGACGTTCTGCAGTTCCGATTCCGTGCGCCGGTATTCCAGGGACTGGATCGTGTAGGTGAAGTTGCGCGGATGCCCGCTGCGCCCGCCGGCGGAAACGAGCGTGCTGCCCATCGTCAGCGCAGGCGTGTCATAGGGCTGGTGCGATTCCTTGCCGGTGGAGATGTTCTCGATGCGGAAGGGTTCGAAGATCGAGAGGAAGATCGGGCTTTCGAAGGGCTCCATCAGCGTGATCTCATAGCGGATCTTGCCAACGCTCAGATCCTCATTCTCATTCAGTGAAGGTCCGGGGGGCAGGCCCATCCTGACGTCGGTGGTCTGGTAGCGCAGCTGCTCGCCGTTGACCTCCAGCCAGCCGGACTTCTTGCTGCTGCGGTAGGCATTGGGGCTCGGGAAGTCCAGCAGCGGCACAGCGAAGGATTCATAGGTGAAGTTGCTCGTGTCGCTGGCATCATTGCTGAGGAAGATCGGGTTGTCAGGCCCGTTCTCCCCGCTCATGAAGCGTGATTCAACCCAGCCGCTGCCGGTGTAGACATCAAAGACCCTGGCGCGCAGGTAGTAGGCGCGGTTGGTCTTCTGCAGCTTGAGGACCTCGGTGAAGTCATCCGTCAGGCGGCTGCCGTCTGCGAGGTTGAAGTCATCACTGATCCCGGTCTTCGAGTCTCCCTGCCCGTCCTTCCCATCCTGGGCATCCTGGTCCTCGCTGCGCTCCTCACGGCGGTTGTCATCCACCTGCGGAGCAGGGCTGAGCGCCACGCTCTGGCCGCTGCCGCCGGTCTGGGGCATCAGGATGAACACGACGACCGACAGCAGGATGATCCCGAATACGGCCCTGAGCAGGATCCAGAGGAAGTCCAGCCGCGAGCGCGCCCGCGGGCGGTAGGGTGTGCCCGTCGTGCCCTCCACGCGCACGGCGACGTCGATCATGTTGGCGATGTAGAGCGTGCTGCCGGCGAATGTCAGGAACACCGGCAGCAGCAGCATGAACTTGAGGTCGTAACTGGCAACGCTCGAGAAGATCAGGAACACCACGCTGAACATCAGGATGAAGCGGTGGTCTCCCGGGGCGAAGGCCTTGAATGACAGCAGCACCATGAGCAGCCCGCCCAGCACTCCGAGCACGCTGCCGAGGCTGTTGGGGTCGAGGCGGATCTGGTTGAAGTAGTAGAGCGAGATCCCGAAGCTGGCGAAGGACACGATGTAGGTCGCGGCCGGACGCCAGCGCGGCTGCAGGTAGTAGCTGAGCATGAAGGCCGTCGTCAGCGCCGCGCTCAGGAACAGGTTGAGCGGCAGGTTGTCAACGGTCAGGTGCAGGATCTGCAGCGCGGTCAGGCCCGCGAGGTAGCTGAACACGTAGAGCAGCATGCGGTAGCGCGGCTCGCGGTCCAGCGCGATCGTCATGTCGAGGTTCTCGCTGCGGCGCCTGAGGTTCCCGCTGCTCATCGCTGCACCACCACGCTGGCCTTTGCATTCACCTGCTCGAGCGTCACGGCGAGGTCGTCGCCGTAGTAGACCTCGAGGATCAGGTAGCCCTCGCCGAAGCTCAGGCGCGGCCCCGGACGCTCGGCGGGCTGCATGCGGCGGAAGCTCTCGGCGTTGAAGGTCACGACGGTCACGCTGCGGTAGCGCGCCGCCATGTTGCGGAAGCGCTGGCGCGAGGCCTGGCTTAAGTCCATCGTCAGCACGATCAGGCTGGAGCCACGCGGCAGGTAGCCGAGCACGATCCGCCCGTTGTGGTCCCAGTCCACCGCACCGCGCCCGCTGAGGCGTGCGAGGCGGATCGAAAGCTCGCGGTAGAAGCCCTGGCCGTTGCCGGACTGGCTCTCGAACTCGCCGCCCTTGAGCGCCAGGTAGTGCAGCTTGAAGCGGTTGAAGCAGCTGGCATAGGCCAGGCTGGCAACCATGCGGATCGCATACTCGATCGGGCTGTTGTGGCCGATGCCCTGCCACATCGCGTCGTCGGAGATCAAGAGCACCGAGACACTGCTGGCAACGTTCATCTCATGCTGCTTCGTGATCAGCCGGCCGTGGCGCGCGCTGCTCATCCAGTGCACACGCTTCATCGGATCGCCGGACATGTACTCACGCACGCCGAGGAACTCGCTGCTTTCGCCGGCGACGGGCTGCGTCTCCATCTCGTCCTGGGCCAGCATCGAGGCCGAGGGCGGCTGGCGGAAGCGGAAGGGCACCGGGTCCGGCAGCACCACGAGCTCCGTCGGCACGCGCAGCTTGCGCCAGCATTTGTAGAAGCCGAAGGGGTCGCCGCCGTAGAGGAAGAACGGGCCGAGCTCATAGACCCCGCGCCGCGCCGGGGTGACGCGGTAGCTGGAGAGCACCTTCTCACCGGGCGGGGCCGAGAGGAAGGCCACCGGGGTGTACTCCTTGCCGGGCACCAGCTTGGCGTGGATGTCGAAGCCCATCGTGCCGTAGCGCGCTGTGCTGCGGGTGTTCTCCAAGAGCACCTCGATCTCAGCCTCGCGCCCGGCCATCACATGCGGCGGATGGCGGCGCTCGGCGCGCATCCCGTTCACGGAGTACTGCGCCCAGATGTAGAGCACGAAGTTCGTGACCACGAGGAACACGGCGGTGTAGACGAGCAGCGGGTTCCTGAAGACCCAGGCCACGACGACCGTGAACAGGGTGAGGAACAGGAACACCACCGAATGCACTGTGAACTTGGATGAGAGCAAGCTACTTTAATGGTATCGCAGGGGGGAGGAGAAGAGGGGGCAAGGGGCAGGGGGGGGCGGGGGCGGAACGAACAGGACATAGACAGGAAAGGGCGGCCCGAGGACCGCCCTGTGTGATGCTGAGAAGAGAAGAGGGGTTATGGATCAGAATCCGCCAGGCCTCCAGAGACGCAACGACCAATTGTGTTCACTCAATCGAATTGCGTACAATACATAGGGGACAGATGGATACTCTGGGCCCCTTGAAACCTGAATTAAACAAGCAAGTGCAACTCCTGACGGAGGAAGGCGAGCCGGTGTAGTATCACGGCACTTCTGAACTGTCAGGAAAAGGAGTGCCAGATGGGCTACACGCAGCTCACCCAGGAAGAACGATACCAGATCGACAGGCGGCGCGCGGTGACTGAGCCTCAGGGACACTGCCGGGAGCTGGGCCGCCACAAGTCCACGATCAGCCGCGAACTGCGGCGCAACCCCCGTCTCGGCGGGGTTACCATCCTGCTCGCACACAGGAACGCAACTTTGCGCCGCCACGGCAAGGGCCGCCCACGGATAGCGAAGAAGGATTGGCAACGGGTGAAGCGCCTGCTGCGCGAGGAGCACAGCCCGGAGCAGATCCGGGCTCTCCGGCTTGTCAGAGAAGGCCTGTCCCGTCAGCCATACATGGATCTACCGGTTCGTGGCGGCAGACCGCAGAGCCGGCGGCAGACTCCACCGGATGCTGCGCCACCAGTGGCCGCCGGCGCAGGCGCTATGGCAGCAGCAGCGGCCTGGGCCTGCTGATTCCCGGGCCGCGTCACGATCCATGAACGTCCGCCGGTGGTGGAGGAGCGCATGTTCGAATCCTCAGACGTGGAGTAAGAAATACTACGTCCTGCGGGATTCAATGCGAGCAATGTGAAGCGGAATCCTTACACGCCTGCTTCTGCTCGCTGCTTTCAGCGCTCTACTGAATGTAAATCAGCGTGCCATCCTTCTGCATCACATACAGCCGGCCCGCCGGGTCGATCGCCGGGCGCGCTTCCCAGGCCGGTTCATTCGGCCATCACCTGCGGCGGGTGGCTGTGCTAGACCTTCATCCCGTTCACGGTGTACCGCGGCCAGATGTAGGGCACGAAGTTCGTGACCACGAGGAACACGGCGGTGAACACGAGCAGTGGGTTCTGGAACACCCAGGGCACGACGACCGTGAACAGGGTGAGGAACAGGAACACCACCGAATGCACTGTGAACTTGGATGAGAGCAAGCTACTTTAATGGTATCGCAGGGGGGGAGGAGAAGAGGGGGCAAGGGGCAGGGGGGGGGGGCGGGGGCGGAACGAACAGGACATAGGACAGGAAAGGGCGGCCCGAGGACCGCCCTGTGTGATGCTGAGAAGAGAAGAGGGGTTATGGATCAGAATCCGCCAGGCCTCCAGAGACGCAACGACCAATTGTGTTCACTCAATCGAATTGCGTACAATACATAGGGGACAGATGGATACTCTGGGCCCCTTGAAACATATGTATTTTTTACCCAAATAATATCCCCATAATCAATTAATTCTCCGCTTGGCTCAACAGAGTGATATTGCCATTCTGGAATTCCATTCACCGAAAATGACTCTGCAAGTTTTAGCTCATTACCGCTGATGTACGCACATCCAATTCCACTAAAAGGCAATGACTCGATAAAATGCTCTGGCATTAAAGCCAGGTCGACTAAATCAAACCTTCTTTGATCTGAATTTCTCAATACCGGGACATATTCATCACTGATTAAATATTGCGACCCGCTTCCACTCCAATTAGATAAAGAACCACTATCGTATGTTGCGGATCCGATCCTCAATCCTCTAGAATCGGTGCTTTGGTTTTCTGCAACTGTATTAATGTTTGGTGCATCAACATATGCAACATATATATCCCTCATTACTGTTTACTTTCCGACTTACTGTGATAGAATTTGGTCCTCCAGCTTGTTGATCTGAACTATCAATTCCTGGCAATTGAGTTGCACGCAAATTTACACTTTGCCATATCGAGTTGTTCGACGGATCGGAAGTATGGAACAACATAATCGAACTATATGGATTACATTGATACATATTTGAGTTTAATTCCACTGACGAACTATTGTTTGCCAAAAAGAACAAGTGAGATTGTTCATCAGAAAGTTGAAAGGCGGTTCCTGGACTTCCAGCTCCGTCTGGAATTCGGTAGTATTGACCAAGCATTGAATAAGGATCGATGGCCAATTGTGATGTGATAACATCGGGAGTCACTCCACCGAAAAATGCGGTTTCATTGAAACTCTTTGCCGCGTGGTAGTAATCTTCAGTTTGGTTCAATGTTTGTATCCACATCGGCCAGAAAACTGGATCTGCGGAAATATTATAGCGGAGTTGACCATACTCAAAAGGCGGCACATAAGACAATCCTGTCCACCAAGTCGTATAGGGATAAAAGAACTGTTGGGAAACGCTGCCGCCTACCCCTGGTAACAGATATGAGCATATTTCTCCGGAATCGACAGTGGAGGCAAAACCATTTTCTTCTCCTAACTTGCTCTGCAAAGAAGGAGGAGACCAGCCTGATTGCCCATATGCAATTGTTGCTGCAAATGTGTGTAAGTGTCCCCACTGCTTGCAACCAAAACTAACAACAGCGGCTTTATGTGCGTTATAGTTATTGATGTGACCTTCACTATTCCTATTGAAGCAGAGCTTTAACTGACAATCACCACCATTCAATTCATATTGCTGTCCATTTAATAAATTTGTCTCGTTGATATTCGATTGAACTCCTGGTTGCCCTCCCCTCCATTCTGAATATGCAAGTGAATACTGCGGTGATAGTTGATTAACATCTAATGGATTATAATGATACCCATTTGAATATGTGAAGAATAAATCCCCTCCTTCACTTTGTATATCACCCACTATTTCTGCAGCACCGAAATCGCCGGAACTGATTTCAATAAATTCATTTGATGGTTGAATTCGTGCATGCACGCCATGGGTCACGAAGTCGTTCAGGCTTGATGAAGGAGGCGCAACGTTGTCCCGGACCGAAACGTAAACGTAATACTCATCGGTGCTGGTACCTACATCAACGTAGAACATCAGCTTGTCTGCGTCGAAGTACCCGCGTGCATCAAGCGTGCCATTATAGGAAATGGGTTCAGTTGTAGTCTTTGTCAGTATGTCCTGGCGCAGTGGTGATTTGCGTGTCTCGTTGGCAGTGAACTCGTTTCTGGAATAGTACAGAGTATATTCCAGTTCTTCTTCCTTGCTGAATCCAGGAGGATCGATTCCATGCTTGAAAAAGACACCGAAGGCATTGTCGTAGGGCTTCCAGGTAGTAATGGAATCATTTGCAGATTCAGCACCTTCCTGATACGGAGATCCCAGCTCCACAAAGTATGGCCGTGAAATCTCATGCACCTTGAACACCATCACTTCAGTATTGGGAGTCCCGCTGGTGGAGCCTGTGTATTCGAGTTCGCCAGGCGCACCGGCTTCGCCTATGGCAAATGCACGAATGCCGAACCAGATGTTTCTGCCAATGTTAGATTCAGACAATGGCAATCCAGAACCTGACAGGTTGATGCTTCCCTCCGGTGGGAAGGAGTGGATAGCGCCATCTCCCGCCGTACCGGATTCATCCCAGCTTGCTCCAGCCAGCGCATTTACCTCGGGATTCCCTGCGGGCCAAAGCAGATCCGCGGGAGTCCCGATGAATTCAGCCGGCTCGGCCATCGCGTAGACCTGGTAACGAACCTGTTCTCTGTGAGGTGGGTCGGTCGGAGGTGCATCCGCATTGACATCGTCCGCATCCCAGACCTGGAAACAGAATTCATCATAGTCAAGGGCAAGCGGAACTCCGGCAATTCCGACATTGCCGGCACCAGCGTTATACACCGGCCCGAATCCGTCAAGCGGAGCTCCTTCCGGTGAAATCTTGACAACGTTGCTGACCCTGGTCACAGGCCCATACTTCATGACTTCATTGTGATTTTCATCTTCCTCAATTCCATATGGGCAGATGACTATGTCGTGGTACTGGCTGGTGTATTCAGCATTGAAGTCCCCCTCATTAAGGGTTGTCCGAAAGCCGGCCCGCCTGTAACGTTCCAGGGTCCCCGTTAGTTCCCAGGGCCGGTCAGACTCATAGATTGTCCCTGCATAGAACCTATCTCGGATCCAGCTGGAGCCGTTTGCCGCTCAAGCGAGCGATGTGCACCACGGCCGAACTGATAGTCTCAGGATCAAATTGATTCATGTCGTTTGGCAGGAGACTGTGAGCAATACTCCAGACATCGTAGCCAGCGATGTTTTCTCCCATGTGATATGCCATTGGCAAAAGATCGCCGGGAACGCCCCATTCTACCTGCCCGTTGCCATCAAAGAACCAGTAATCGCCTTCCAGTCCTTGAAGTTGCGGATCCGAATCCCAGTTGTGGTAACTCTGTACATTAGCGTCCCAAAGCCCGTCAGCTCCGTTCATCGCATTTGTCCGACCGTGTGAGGGGGTCCCGCCATAGCTGCTGAAGTCCCAGTCATAGCCACTTGGTTCATTGGCTATCTGCCATGAAGTAGATATCAAGATTGTGGTCATTTAAGTCTGTCAACCAATCGGAGTCCAGCATCTTGGACCACAGAGTCCCAGGTTTGTTTGGTTCATATGAAGCACTCTGCACATGGAGCGGATCACCAGGCAGGAAAGGAATTGGTGGATGGTAGTTATGATCCATTCCCAATTCAGCCACTGGAGTGGTGTCATTGACGGTCACAATGCCGTTGTTGTCATAATCTCCTGCAAGCCGTTCCGTCCAGGAAATGTTGAGGTCCGCGGGAAATTGCCCGCCCACCACGAAGGTTGATCCGATATTGTCCACTAGCACATCATGTGCGAGATTGTCATTGGGTTCTGAATTCAGTTCATTCCCCGACAACAGATTATCCTTGCTCGAAAGATCGCCCAGAGTCCCATCTAGTCGTACCGTCAGATATCCCTTGCTGGCCGGTGCCGTAGGAGGGTCGTCCGTAACAAGATAGGCTGCACCGTAACTATGAAGTCCGCTTGGCCTGGTAATCGAAGCATTTCTTGCCTGAGTCAGTGGAATAAGACGAATGACTGCCAGCTCGCCATTAGCTTCAGCAGCACCATTGCGTCTCAGCGACTGCACCATCACTTCCAATACACCTGGCTGCGGAATAAAGGCGAAAGACAGGAAATCACGGCCGTCGGTCCATGGATTCCTTATTCCTACACCCTTGACCGCCCAGTTGGCCGCGTCGTAGTGCAGGTGCAGGTGTAAGTTTCCCGCGTGCGCTGCCGTCACGGTTGCAGTCCTGCTTCCGTCTGCTGCCCCGGATTCCTGCACGGTCAGCCCGAAATTCCGGCTGGCACTTCTGTCCGGCAGGCCATCTTCTGTGAGGGGTACAAGTCGCAGGTCATCGGCATCCACGCAACCGCTGCTGTCGTAGCTGATAACTGTTTCGCGGCGTGGAAAGCTCCGTCTATCCCACGTGCCGGAATCATTTTGCTGCAGCGCGGATTCACTACTGGAAGCGCTCAGCTTGATGTCACCAGAGAATCCATGGCTCCCTCCGCAGGCTGCCAGCCCGAGCAGCAGACACAGCAGCAGAGCGAGTTCAAGACCTTTGAGGCAGATCCTGCGGTATAACATTTTGTTACTCCTATCCCTTTGGGGTAATTTGGACCGGGGTTGCCGCCCCGGTTCTCTACATTCTTGCGGCGTCAAAGTCCTTTCAGGCGAGGGTCCAAATGCCTGAAAAGCACGTACAATTTGGGGAATTCCGTGTCCGGGAACGAATTGTAATGTAATACTGTTGCAAGGATATAAGTCCTTCCATTCTTGTCAGTTACTACTGCATTACTCCCATAATTTGCATTGATGTTTCCTTCTTCCACAGGAAGAACCACCTCTGAATAGGGATTTAAATCATCATCAATTCGATATTCAATATAACGATTGCCTATTCCAATGTGACTAATGGAAACTTCTGTGCCTCCAATGCCATTAGCAATACTGTTAACAACTGGTGTGCTGTCTGTTTCCGAGTCATAATCCAGTAACTGGAGTTTTGCAACTCCGTCTCTGACAGTTACTAACCCTCTTACATGGGGATCAGAAAACTGATTAATTTCGTAATATAAATATACTGTTCCCTTTGGGTCATTATGGACAAGTTCCAGACGATAGACATCACCCAGATCCACCTGGCTGCCATCCAGACTGAATGGCTCTCCAACACCAGCACCAGGAGTCCAAAGGGCAGCAGGAATTCCGGGAGGTAATTCAGGAGCTGCATTGAGTTTGTCAAACAACACCAGGAGAGTCCCATCCGGCATTGCCAGAAGCCGGCGCGGCTCGTTCTGGGTTTCCGCAGTGTCGTAGCCGCTATATTCAACGCTCCATGATCCATTGGAATAGCTGAACAGGTAATAGCGACTGTGCCTGGAAGATCCGCCGAGGCTGCCCACCTCATTGGATCTGGTGGAGAACAGATACACCTTTGTTCCGTCAGGCAATTCTGTCCAGTCCGCTATTCCCGTACTCAGGTAACTGGGATTGCCTTCCGGCAGTGGCATATCCGTGATTTCATGGCTTTCCCAGCTGCCATTTGGCAGTTGCGTGCTGCGCCAGATTTTATAGACAATTTCAGCCAAAGGAATGTCCAGACCCCTGGCGATGTGCAGCATTGGCTGCCCACCACTTGTCCAGTCGATATTCCGGACAACTCCCTTCACCCGGCCTTTGCTTGTGACTGTCCCGATGTCCGATATTGGAATCTTCTCGTATGTCCATTCGCCATCCAGTGCCTGTCGCGCAAAATATACTCCTGCTTCCAGTACTCCTGCCGTAGCTGAGCCACCATTGGTATAACCCGCAACGACTATCTCATTTGTTTTCGGGTCAACCGACATTGCCTCGACCACTATCGGCAACTTGTAATCCGCCAATGAGGCATTGAGCACTTCATAGTCCCAACCGGAGATGCCAAGCTGCTGCGAAGCGGGATTGGAAGCGGCTGCCAGATCGTCAACAGCCCTGACAACTGGCTCGAAGTAGTCATCGCTGCCCTGCCGGTAAGTCACCTTCACAACTCCCGGCTCAACTTCCACAAAGCTGTCCACCGTGCCGTCGCTGCTGGTTTCCGGCAGGGGGTCCGTACTCATCCAGTCAGTTGTGCCGTCGCCATCGAAGTCCCACTCCCAGGCCGCGATGCTGCCGTCGGGGTCGTAGCTGGCCGTGGCATCCAGGGTGATCTCCGCTGGGGCTCCGGCGAAGTCAGGGGTGACCGTCAGGCTGGCCACCGGGGAGCTGTTCACCGTGCCGGTGTCGAGATCGATGCTGACGATGCCGCTGGCCGGTCCCTGCTGCTGCGACTGCAGGTCGTAGGGGGCGACGTAATACAGATAGACGCCGCTGGCAATTGCACCGTCATCCTCGAAGCCGTACAGCACTGGAGCATTGCCCGGCGTAGCCGGGTGGTCAATGCTGAGGCCGTCGGATGTGCCTGCCTTGCCGGGTACGATAGTGAATTGCGACTCACCCGGAGCCTGGCGGTAGATGCGGTAGCCGGATAGTGCTTCCTGCCAGTGGACTGCAATCGGCGTAATGTCCGCCTGGGTCAGCAGGCCGTTGCGGTCGCCATCGATGCGAGCCAATCGCCAGTTAGCAGCCGGACTGCCCGCCGAAGGAGGCGTCTCTCCACCGTCGTCGATTGGGTCACCAGCCGGCCAGCCTGCAAAACCACCATGAAAGGCTGCATCGTCATATGCCACCGTGCCATTCAGCTCCCGGCCCAGTGGTGTCAGATCGGAAACATTCACCAGGCCATTCTGGTCGTAGTCGCCGATCAGAACTTCGCTCCAGTTGATGGATACGCTGGTTGGCGGATCACCACCGGGACCGTCTTGATCGATCAACGCAAGGTTGAGATCGAAAACACGGTTGGCGTCGCCTGTAGCTGCCTCGGATGTGGTCTTTGCGGGGTCCTTGCCGAGCCGGGCAAGTTCGGACATGAGGAAGTCGTGGAGTTCGGTATCAGGAGGCCTGATATCAGTCAGGCGGGATTGATCTGAGCCGCAACCACCCCTGCAGCCTGCCAGCAGGAATGCAGGCAGCAATGCGCTGATCAGCGATAACCGGCAGATTGTGTCTGCATATCTCACCCTGATCTGAGTTTACCGGCAGCCAGCCGGAATGGACAGGAACAATTGGGAAGCAGATTGAAAGGGACATATGCAGGAATCAGGGATCAGGCACCGGGGAACAGAAGCAGCGGAGCCCTCGCCGCCGGAGAGCGACCTGTGAACAATGGAGAGTGCTCGGGTAGCGGTGCGAGGAGTGGTGTGTAGCTCTAAGAGCTACAGGGCCTTGTTGGTCTCGAGACCAACACACCGCCGAGTTGGCGCTCGACCTCCATGCCGAGCTGGCGCTCGACCTCCATTTCGTGCAGGCAAGCTGCACGCCTCCCACCCCAGTCCCGGCAGGCGGAGTCTCCCCCGCCCGCCGGTTGCGGGACCCGGCCTCAGGCCGTGATGTCGATGTTGCCGCCCACGCCCTCCGGACTGACGTCCGGCAGGCTGGCCAGCAGCTGCGCCACCACGCTCTGCTGCAGGTCCATGTGCTTCCTGACCTGGGAGATGGTCGCCGACAGTTTCGCCGCCTCGACGTTTCTGTTGGCAAATCCCTGGGCCATGTCAATCGCACTGCTGATGTCCATGCCGTGCCTCCTTGCACCTTTGGTTCAGCAGGCGGGCAGAGCCGCCCATTTCCCCATCGGCCGTCCCGCGACCCGCCTGCAGCGGATTGACGATTATTCACGCGGACTATATAACTTCGGCGGCCAATGCGTACCTTGAAATATCTGGAGCTGACCCATGCCGGGATCTGATGCCGGTCGCCGCCGCTCGCGGCGCAAGGCCTTCGAACTGCTGTTCGAGCTGTCCCAGCATCCCGCGCTGGATCCCGCCTCCGCGCTGGAGAGAACAATCAGCGATCCGGAGGTGTCTGTACTCTACATGGATGACCCGGACGAGGAGGGCTACGTCCGCGGTAGCTTCAGCGGGTCAAGTGCCGAATTCGTGCGCCAGCTCGTGGAAGCGGTCAAGGGGCACGAGCAGCACATCGACGCCGAGCTCTCGCGCTATCCGACGGACTGGAGCTATGAGCGCATCGGCCTGCCGGAGAAGATCATCCTGCAGCTGGCGTACGCGGAGATGCTGTACGTCGGCACGGAGTACCGGATCGTGATCAATGAAGCACTGGAACTGGTGAAGACCTACGGCGAGCATGAGGCCGGGCGCTTCATCAACGGCATCCTCGGAGCCGTCGTCAAGCGCCATCCCGAGCTGGAGCGCAGTGGAGGCGAGGGCTGATGGGGGCTGGCCGTCTGAAGCTCGTGGCCGCGCTGCTGGCGGGGATCCTCGTCCTGGCGCTGGTCTGGCTCATGCTCAGCCCGCGTGGCGGGGGCAGCGGCGGGCGCGGTCCCGGTGGCAGCCCGCGCATGCAGCAGGGCTCAAACCCCAACCTCGACGTGCGCTTCAGCTATGATGCACGCTACTTCACGGTCGGACCCTTCATTGACAACGCCGAGTTCCCCTTCCTGCTGGAGGGAGAGGGCTGGGGCATGCAGGGCAAGCGCATCCGCGGAATGGCAACACTGCTGCACGCCGAACCGGTCAGTGCGCTCTACGACTGGCTGGGGGTGATGCAGATGGAGGGGCTGGAGAAGTATTACCAGCTCAAGCCCGACGGTGAGCCGCTGTACGAGGACTGGCAGGTGGATGGCGGGCTGGCTGTGCACCAGCAGCTGAGCTATGTGATCACCGCCGATGATCCACGCCTGCCGGGCTACTTCCCGGAGGAACTGCGCACGGCTGCCGGCAAGGGTGACAGGGTCTACATCGAGGGCTGGGTGTTCTTCAATGACAACGACCTGTTCTTCTTCCAGGCCGTGAGCGGCATGCCGCTCGACGAGGGCCAGCGCGAGGCCTGCGACGATGTCCTGCAGAGCCTGAAGTTCAATGCCATGCTGGGTGCGGGGCGCAGCGAGCCGCAGCCGGATCCAGGAGATGGCAACACGGAAGCGCCCGCCGGGGAGTGATGCGGCTCAGTCGAAGTTGCGGTACCAGTCGTACCAGTGCTGGTAGCGGTTGGCCTGCGGGTTGACAAGATACATCTGGTAGTTGGCCTGCACGCCGCCCGGGGCATCCATCTGCCGGATCGCCGCGTAGGCCGCCTCCTCACAGAGCTTCTCCTCCTCCCAGCCGCCCGGTGCCTGGTTGAAGGCATGCAGCTCGATGTGGCGCAGCTCATGCACGAGCACTCCGGCGTAGACGAAGATGTCGCGGTCGTAGTAATTGTGCAGGCCGGAGTTGTAGGCGGTGCCTGACAACACGAGCACATGCCCGGTGCTCGGTGTCGAGACCGCGCCGATGCCCTCCAGCGGCACCTGGCGGTCGCCCACGTCCAGCTCGTTGCCACTGAAGTACTCGATCTCCGTCACGTACTGCTGCATGCGGAAGTAGAAGTGCGGCGAGCGGCTCTCCAGCAGCCCGAGCGCCATCTGGGTGCGATGCACGAAGTCCTGCGGGCCAGTGATCGGGATGCCGCTGTCGGTATCCGGTTCCAGATGGTTGATCAGGGCCGCTGTCAGGCCCTGGTAGTTCTCGGTACTGGTGTTGAAGAAGGTTCCGCCGGTGACCGCGAAGGCGATTGCGGCGATCACGAGCAGGATCTTCCAGGTATGCCCGACCACACGGCGGAGCGGGCTGCGTCCGTATTCCGAAATATCACAGCTGAAGGGGAAGCCGCACTTGCGGCAGACGTTCGCGGAAGCCAGGGTGCGCTCCTCGCAGAACGGGCAGGTGATGTTGGGATTCCTCACCACCTGTATACCGGATCCGGGCGGCAATAGTTTCACCGCCATCGAAATATCTCCCGCTAGAAGATGCTGCCGCCGAGGTCCTGGCCGGGCTCCCAGGGGGTGTAGAACTCATCCGGGAGGCCATTGCCCTGCTGCTCGGCCTGCTGCTTCTGCTCCTCGGCCTGCTTCTGCTCCTCCTCGGTCATCCACTCCCCTTCCTCGGTCTTGATGAGATTGCCTCCATAGCTCAGCCCGGCGAATCCATTGAATGTTGCGCCTTCAGGTTTGACAAACTTGAGCTGGGTGTAGCGCGGAGTATAGGCGGCATACACCAGGTTGCCATTCTCGTCACGCTTCTCATCCACGGGGGTGAGGATCTTGACCATGAAGTCATGCCAGATCTCCGCCGGCAGGCTGCCGCCAAACATGCGGTTCATGGCCACGGCATGGTCATCATTGCCAACCCAGACCGCACAGATCAGCTCCGGGGTATAGCCCACGAACCAGGCATCCTTGAAGTCATCGCAGGTGCCGGTCTTGCCTCCGACATCATAGGTCTTCAGTCGTGCCGCGGTGCCAGTTCCGGAATTGACGACGCGCATCATGTTGTTGACCATGATCCAGGCCGTGTTCTGGGTCAGGGCTTCATTGCTGCGGCGCTGGATCGCCCCTGTGCTGACATTGTCCTCGATCTTGAAGCCGTTCTGGTTGTAGACCTGGCGGATCACTTCATGCTCGATATGCGTTCCCATGTTCGGGAAGACAGTGTAGGCCTCCGCCATTTCAATGGGCTGGATGTCATGTACACCGAGCGTCATGGCCGGCACCGGCTCCAGCTCGGCCTCGATCCCCAGCTTGCGGCAGGTATTGATCACCGATTCCTCGCCGCAGAAGTTATGGAGCAGGTCCACGGCGGCAGCGTTTCTTGAATACTGCAGCGCACAGGCCACACTGATCCAGCCCTTGTATGTGAGGTCTGAGTTCTTCGGCCATTCCTTGTGCATCTGCGCGCTGATTTCCTTGTTGGGGCCGTCCCAGATCAGTGCGCTGGGGCTGATGCCCTGCTCATAGGCCGTGGCATAGGTGAAGGGCTTGAAGGAACTACCCACCTGGCGGCGCATCAGGAAGCCGCGGTTGAAGCTGTCGGGTTCGCCGAAGCGGTTCGGCGCTCCCCATTCATAGCCGCCGACATTGGCCAGCACCTCGCCGGTCTTCGCATCGAGGAGCATCAGCACCGCCTGGCTGACCTTCTTGCTCTTGCGCTGGCTGTCAACCTTCTCCTTGACGATCTGCTCCGCCCAGCTCTGGTACTGCGGGTCGAGCGTGGTGACGACGGTCATGCCCTCGCGCCGCACGTTCTCACGCTTGTAGCGCTCCTCGAGCACGTTGTCAATCACGTAGGTCGTGAAGTAGGGGTAGCGCAGGCGGTTGCTGCCACGCTTGACGTTGACCTCGATCGGGGCCTGGAGCGCTTCCTGGATCCGGCCGTGGGTGATCTCCATGCTGCCGAACATCTTCGGATCCTCGGCGGCCAGCTCCTCGAGGAAGCCCTCATCCAGGCGCGACTCCAGCAGGCTCAGCACCGTGTCGCGGCGCTCCTTGGCACGCTTCTGCTTGTCGGGATCGGCGGGGTTGTAGGCGCTGGGCTGCTGTGGCAGACCGGCCAGCAGGGCGCATTCCGCCAGGCTCAGCTCATTCAGGTCCTTGCCGAAGTAGTTCTCGGCGGCGGCCTTCACGCCGTAGCTGTGGTTGCCGAGGTAGATGTGGTTCAGGTAGCGCTCGATGATCTCGTTCTTGGTGAGCTGCTGCTCGAGCTCCATCGCCAGCACCGCCTCCTGGGCCTTGCGGTTCAGGCTCTTCTCGCTCTTGATGTTGGCAAGGTAGACGTTGCGCGCCAGCTGCTGTGTGATCGTCGAGGTACCGCGGATGTCGCTGTTGCTGGAGACGCCACGCATGATCGCGCGGCCCGTGCCGAGGATGTCCACGCCGCGGTGGCGGTAGAAGCGGTGGTCCTCGGTGGACAGCAGGCAGGCCACCAGCATCGGCGGCAGCTCGTAGAAATCGACGTCCTTGCGGTTCTCCTCGGCGGCGATGCCGAGCAGGGTGCCTTCACCCGTGGCCGGGTCGTAGTCGCGGGCGTAGATGCGCGTGGCCTGGCTGTCGGAGACATCCGTCTCCACGAGCGTGTGCATGTCGTCGCGCACATCGAAGTAGGCGCTGCGGAAATTGAGCAGACCGAGCAGCACCATCACCAGGCTGCCCAGCACGAGCAGCCAGGTCAGGGTGTTGATCACGCTCACCACGCGTCCGAATGTGCTGCGCTCCGCTCTCTGTTCACTCTTCCTGCTAGCCATGAGTTCTCCCTGAATTACGGGGAATAAGGACTGTTCGAGCCATTGTAATATTCATAATCGGGCAAGGCGGGCAGCCGGCAAAATGCGCCTTGTCTCGATTACTGAATGATGTTGAGAAGATTGGTGCTGCTGTCCGGATTGAATGATGAAACCAGGCCCATCGCGATCCAGTACATGATGCTGATCCCGAGCCAGATCATCCCGGCGATGTTCCAGGCCTGCATCGTGCCCTGGTAGCTTTCGATGTCCTTGAACTGGCGCATCTTCCAGGCCATCTGCCGGCCGCTGGCCCCGATCACGAAGCAGTAGACCCAGTGCAGGGGCGGAATCACGGTGCCGAGGCAGCTCAGGGCCCCCCAGCCCGCCATGTTGTGGCTGAAGGCGTAGAGCCCGAAGGGCAGGCAGCCGGCGAAGGTCCAGCCGTTGGCTTCATCGGGCAGGATCGCCTGCGGCCCCGTGCCGCTCGTATTCGTATGCTGGACATAGCCTCCCATGGAAGGTGGCGGAGCCAGGGGAATCGTGGCCGGTCCCGCGCTGTAGCCTGCCGGGCCCGGATCCGCGGTGGGAGGGAGCGGTGGGACGGGCGGGGGAGGATCCGGAGCCGGGGAGGCCTGGGCCTGGGGCAGGTCCTCGCCGAAGCGGCGGCCGCATTCTCCGCAGAACATGGCATCCTCCGGGTTCTGTGCATTGCAGTGCAGGCAGTTCATCGATATCCTTCCTCCGCTTCAGTTCCGCGACAGCCAGGCCAGCATGCGCCGCACGAGCACGGCCGTTTCCGCTTGGCCGTCCGCCAGCGCGGAAGCGAGGCTGTCCTCCGCCTGGGCCCTGGTGAAGCCCAGTGCGCAGATCGCCTCGATGGCCTGTTCCGTTGTGTCGTCAACTGCTGGACGGCCCGTGCCGCCTGCTTCACCGGCAAATTGCCCGAAACGCCTGGCCACCTTGTCCGAGAGTTCCACGCCGATCTTCTGGGCCAGCTTGCGACCCACGCCGGCGGCGCTGCTCAGTGTCTTTTCATCGGCGTCGATCACCGCACGCACCAGCCCGCCGAAGCCGATGTCCATCAGGCTCAGGGCGACCCGCGGACCGACTCCGCTGGCGCTCAGCAGCATCACGAACAGGTCGCGCTCCTCCGCGCGCTGGAAGGCGTAGAGCCTCAGCATGTCCGCGCTGCTGCTGAAGTGGAAGTGCGTGTGCAGGCGCAGGGTCTCACCGCTGTGCAGGCGCAGGGCCTGGCTTGCCGGCATGTGCAGTTCCAGCGTGACGGGACCGCAGCTGAGGTATACGAGACCCTCCGCCGGGATGTCGGCAACCGTGCCGTGCAGCGAGGCGATCAACGCAGCTGCTCCGGGATCCCGCTGCGCATCGCCTGGCAGACAGCTACGGCGATCGCGTCCAGTTCGTCATCGAGCTGGTTGTCCTCGGGCATCTCGAACAGGCGCCGCACCATGTACTCCACCTGCTTCTTGTCGGCATTGCCGCTGCCGGTCAGCTGGTTCTTGATCATGCTCGGGGGGTATTCCTCCACACGGATGCCCGCCGCCGCTGCGCGCTGCAGCACCACGCCGCGGGCCTGGGCCACGCCGATCCCGGTCTTGACGTTCTTGACGAAGAACAGCTCCTCGACAGCCATCACATCAGGTTGCCACAGGGCGATCAGCTGGTCAATGCCTGCGGCGATCAGGTTCAGGCGCTGCGCCATGTCCTGTCCGGCCTCAGCCACGATCGTGCCTGAGCCGTGCAGCATTCCGCCGGCCCGGGTGATCTCGAGGACGGCCCAGCCGCAGCGGTGGTAGCCAGGGTCGATCCCGGCAATCCTCATCGTGTCTTCCAGCCGGATTTCATCCTAGTCATAATAGATGATGCACAGCGCCCGGAAGGGATCACTGGCATCCATGCCGCTCACGATCACGTTGCCAAGGGAATCCCTGGCGAAGCCCAGCGGAATTCCGATGATGTCAACGTTCGGGGCCGCTCCGAGCGCGACCCAGTTGCCGTTGATGCGTTCATTGATGTAGAGCTTGGAATTGAGCAGGGAACCGACATCCTTCTGGTAGAGGATGACCGGGTCAGGACTGCTGCCATGTGCCACGCCGAGGCTGAAGCAGACCTCTCCGGTCAGCGGATCCGCTTCCTCCCAGCTGACGGAGCCGCCGTCCGGGATCAGGCCGACCCAGATCCCGGCGCCGTCACGCTGTGCCACGACTGCGGCACGGTTGTCAGGATTGTAGTCAATGCCAACATGGGATGTGACAAGGTTGAGGGGCCCGCTGTGGATCTCCGTGCCGCCATCCCAGACACCTCCCTGCGTCTCCTGGAACATCAACTGGTTGCCTTCATTGGCCCAGCACAGCCCATATTCGCCGTCATAGCGGGGAGCCAGCTTGAGCCGTCTGATGGGCGTGGCACTGCTGGCAATCTGCATGGCGGAACCCCAGCTGCCCAGCGCCCAGGTCCGGCTCATCAGGTCCAGGCCGTCCGCAGAGGTGTAGACGAGCATCACCGCACCGGAGCCTGGGCTGAAGCAGATTTCCGGCAGGCTGGCATCCGTGACGTGCAGGCTCTCCTCCCCAGTTGACTGCCAGCGCATCATCCGGTTGACAAGCAGCTGGTCCTCGCCGATGCGGGTCACGACCATGAACTCGTCGAAGTTCATGGTGTGGCAGGCATCGTTGGGCACCACATAGGTGTCATTGCCGTGGAAGAAGATATGCTTCGAGCCATCAGTCGGCAGGATGCTGCCGACCAGGATGGAGGGGTAGCGCATCTGGTGCAGGTTGTAGATGGTGTTGTCAGGGAAGACGATCGGTGCCGACTTGCTGAACACGGATGCATCACCGCTCGGTTCATACATGGTGGTGGTTTCGAGGTTCTGGTCCTCGTTCAGCAGCCGAGTGAACACCTCGCCATCCCTGCGTTCGTTGACCGCAAGGAGGATGCCGCTGCCCGATGGGCCGGCATGCCATGCGCCACAGCCGCTCGAGGCGTATCCCCGGCCGGCACCGAAACCGTGTTCCGTATCAGTCGTGGAACTGTAGCCGCCGATGCTTTCCACGCCGTCGGATCCGAGCTTCGTCCAGTAGAACATGCCTTCGTTGTCAGCCAGCGGGGCGCTGCCCGACATTTCGTACTCGCCGGCACCGGCATCATGGTACTGCCCTGCGCCGTTCGGTGCTCCGTAGTTGTCCCCGTAATGGAAGCGCCCGGCGGCGTTGCGCGCGACCCAGTGCACCTGGTCGGCAACACCCGGCTTGCAGGTCATCTGCATGTCGACGATGAGACCACTGACCGGCTGCAGGGCGGGGATCAGGCTGCTGCCCGTGTCGTCGATCCGCCACATGTCGAGGTCGGGGCTGTTCGAGACGTTGTCAAGAATGAATGTCGCGTTCCCGTCACGGGCAATCGCGCTGCAGGCATAGCTGTCGCCGGAACGGCTGCCGTTGTACAGCTCGGCCTGTGACAAGCTGCCATCCGCCTTCTCGTGGATGGCCTGCAGGCGCAGTGTGATTGTGGGATCACCCTCGATGATCGGGGCCCAGACGAAGGCAACTGAGTGCCGTCCCCCGCTTGAGGCCGCCAGTTGGGCAAAATAGACAGCCGGGGCATTCGGACTGGAGGAGACTCTGCCGGAATGGTCCACCTGCCATCCGCCGTTGTAGCGGTGAACCGTCCAGTCGAAGCCTGTGGCATCAGTCACAACGCTCAGGGCGGACACACCCTCTGAGGAGACCGCGATGGAGCGCACGCCCTCCGGGACGGCTTCGATGGTGGACCAGCCTGACCCGTTGAAGTACTTGATCTGCGATTCCACCAGTTCATCCGTGACCAGCACGGCTGCGCTGCCACTCTCCGGATCGGTGGCAGCCTGCTGCACGGTGGCGTAGTAGCCTTCGCCGTAACCGAAGTTGTAGCGCTTGAAGTGCCGGTTCACTGTGATCGTGCGCACCAGTTCCACCGTATTGAACGGATCGCTGACCGTCAGGCTGACAGGGTAGTCACCCAGTTCATCCCAAGTCCAGTAGACGAGTTCGGGGCCGGTTGATGTGAAGTCAGGCACGTCATCATCGTCAAAATCCCAGACGAATTCCAGCTGGCTCAGGTCGTTGTCAGGATCCTGTGTCAGCCGCGGGTCGAAGATCGTCTCCACGCTCTTCTGGACGAAGCCCGGGGTGTTGAGCCAGTCCACCTGCGGCTCGGCATTGGCAACGGTCGTGAAGCCGATGCTCCCGCTGGGCGGGCTCTCCTGGTTGTAGATGTCCACCGCGGTGACCCTCGCCCAGTACTGGGTCAGCGGCTGCAGGTCATCGCGGGTGCCGGCTTCCCAGAGGTAGAGGCCGTCCTGCTGCACGATGCCGTCAGCGAGCTCGAAACCGTCCGTGAAGCCGATGTAGATGTTGTAGCCCGCGAGGTCCTCGTCCGCCGGGGCGGTCCAGCTGAATTCGGCGGTCGTCGAGCCGACGTAATCAGCAGTCAGGCCGGTCGGTGAATCCGGGACGGCATCCGCAAGGGTCTGGACCTCCAGCGATTCACTGTACGGGCTTTCGTTGTCAACGATGTCAATGGCACTGACGGCGAAGTGGTATGTGGTTCCCGGCACGAGCCCGCTGACCACGAATTCACTGTCCTCGACCACGGAGTCGTTGTACCTGACGACGCCTTCATCCCCGGCCTGGAAGCCCGCAGCCGGCCCGCTGTAGACGTTGTAGCCGTCCAGCGAAGTATCACCGGTGACGTCGTCCCAGTTCAGCGCCACCGCGCCGGGCGTGATCTCATCGGCAACAAGGTTCTGCGGAATCACCGGAGGAGTCAGGTCGTCATTTGAAAGCACGGTCACGCTGTGCACAGTCATGTCAGTGTCGGGGGCCACCAGCACTGCAACGTAGCAGTAACCCTCCGGGCTTATGTAGCCCGTCTCCGGATAATTCAGCCTGCCGTCGTTTCCGAAGTCCGGGCCGAGCGGGCCCACGACGTTCCAGCGCCCGGTTACATAGTTGGCTCGCAGCACGTAGAATTCGCTGCCCTCGGCGATCTCGAAGTCAAGCAACGCCTTGATCGGGTAGAAATTGCTGAACTGGCCCCAGCGCCACATTCCATAGAGCAGCGGAGCGCCGCTGTCCCCCACCATCTCCATCGCTTCCCCGTCAAACACGATGCCGGGGTCCGCATGGGCGATGGCCTGCCTGCCGGTCTGGGTATTGAGGAAGTCAGAGGTGGTCGCGGGGAACTCACGTTCCACGAAGCCGTCCGGGAACGGTGGCAGCTGCCCGGCAGGCAGCAGCTCATGGCCTTCCCCGGGCATGGGGACGGCCTGCTCCGGGCTGCCGGGCAGGGTGCCGGAAGCTCCGCATGAACACGCAAAGGACAGCAGCAGCACGACAAGCAACTGCCGGCCCATCAGATTTACTTCAGCCATTTGAACTCCTGTCCCCTGTGGACCTACCTGATCCGGCAGTCCCGTCCGGGTGCCGGGCGCGAGGCCCGTTCAGGCTCAGTCATAGAAGATCACGCAGATTGCCTTGGGCGAGCTTGACTTGTCAGCTCCGCCGATGATGAAGTTGCGGTTGCTGTCCTGCGTGATTCCCAGTGGAATGCCGAGCATCTTGACAACGGAGGGAGCCTGGGCCGGGACCCAGATCCCGCCGAGCTTCTCCGTCAGGAACACCTCGGCATTTGCGAACGAGGCAGTACTGCGCAGGTAGATCAGCACCGGATTGTCTGCACTGTCATGGCCGACTCCGAGGCTGAAGCACTGGGCACCGCTGAGATCGTCGACGGCTTCCCAGCTCACGCTGCCGCCATCCGGAATGGTACCGATGAAGAGGCCGCCCGTAACCCTGTTGACTGCAACCGCTGCCTCATCGTTGCTGTCATAGTCAAGTCCGATGAAGCTCGTAATCAGCACGAGGGGGCTGGTGTCAATCTCGACGGGCGAGCCCCAGCTTGCGCCACTTGTCTCCACGAACTGCAGGCTGTCCGCATCCGTGGCGAAGACCAGGCCGAATTCCCCGTCAGAGCGGTGGCTGGTGTCGATGCGCATGACGCTGCCGGCGGGGTTCGCCAGCACCGTGGGTCCAGTCCACGATCCTGCGGAATAGATGTAGTAGCTGATCTGGGTGTTGCCGCTGTTTGTATGGACGAGCACAGCACGATCGCTGACGGGGCTGTATTCCAGGGCGGCCATTCCGACATTCTCGACGACCAGCGACTGGGTCACGGGGACAATGCCCTTGAAGCCGGTGTTCAGCACCAGCACGCCGTCAGCATTGATGCCGCCGGCGAGGTATTCGTTGGCAACCCCTGTCAGGCAGCCGATCTGCGGGGACAGGGATGAGTCTTCTCCGACGTACTGCACGCTGCTGGTGCTGTGGTTTGCCGGGATCTGGCCTGCCAGAGCGGAGGGATAGACCTGGAGATGCAGGCTCAGCAGGCTGTCATCCGGGAAGGCCAGCGGGACGGACTTCGTGAAGATCGTGCTCGGCACGGTCGGATTGTGCACGAGCAGTGCGTCGGCCACCGTTTCATTCTCGATGTAGCGGGCCACCACCTGGCCATCGCGGCTTTCGCGCACCACGATCCATACTCCACTGCCGCTGCCTGTGTCGTGGTAGCCGCCGAAGGCGTTGTCGCCAAAGCCGATTCCGCTCCCCACCGAGAAGACGGAATCCGAAATGGTGGTGTAGCCACGCAGTTCCTGCTGACCGGTGGAGTATTCGTCCAGCCAGAAGACCTCGGCTTCATTGTCACCGGCAAATCCGATGGCTGCCAGCTCCTCCGCAGCGGAGCCGGCATTGACGAACTGGCTGCCGCCGTTGGCCGTGCCGTAGTTGTCACCGTAGTAGATCCGGTCGGTGCTGTTCAGCATGCCCCAGAAGACCTGTGCCGGATTGTCCGGATCGGTGTCGATGAACATCCTGGAAGGCACGCCGTTGATGGTCTGGATGCCGGAGCTGGTGGTACTGCCGCTGTCGGTGATCGTGATCAGGTCGACGTTGACGTTGCCCGAGACGTTGTCAAGCAGGTAACTCGTGTCATTCGTGCGGGTCAGGTCCGTGGCGGTGAACTGCCCGGAAGGCCTGGTACCACCGAAGATGTCGATGTTCAGCAGGTTGGTGTCGGCCATTTCATGCCAGACGTGGTACTGGAAGATCGGGCTTCCAGCCGCCGGCTTGTTGAAGTAGATCACGCCGACGGAGATCCGGCCATTCGGGGCAACCGCCAGCTGCGAGGAGGAGGTGGACGGCTCGGACAGGCCGGAGATTGTCTGTGAGCGGATGGTGTTCCAGCTGCCGGTGTAACGCTGTACGCTCCATGTGACCGAGGTGGTGGTGACATCCAGGTAAAGTGCCACGGGACCCTGGGGGGAAACCGCAAAGTCCGCGAAACCCTGGGCGGGCATCGGGACCACGCTCCAGGCGGAACCGTTGTAGTAGCGCAGGATGATGTCATTGTTGTCATCCCGGTAGGGTATGCCAACGATACTGTTCTCGGGGCAGGTTGCCAGACTGAGGATGCTGCCCGCATTGCCCTTGCCGTTGCCGAGATTGAAGCGCTCGAACTGGCGGTTGACCATCAGGATCTCATTCCTGTCAATGCTTGAAAGCGCATCGCTGACGGTCAGGCGCACAGGTGCGGGACCGACGGTGTCGAATGTCCACTGCACGGTGGAAGGCCCGAGCGTGGTCTCGTCGATCACGTCATCATTGTCGAAGTCCCATTCAAAGGTCAGTTCGCTGCTGTCCGTATCGGGATCGAAGGTCGGGCTGGGGTTGAAGAACGTGATCTTGCCTTTCTCCACGTAGCCCGGGCTCACGAGGAAGTCCGGGATCGGAGGGGCATCGTCAACGGTGGTGAAGTTCACGCTGTTGCTGGGCTGGCTCTCGAGGTTGAAGATGTCAACGGCGGTCACGCGGGCGTAGTACTCCACTGAGGGAGTCAGGCCGCTGCGCGTACCACTGGTTCCGGGATACAGCGCGCCATCCTGCTTCGTGCCGTCGGCAAGGTCGAAATCCGGAGTGCTGCCGATGTAGATGTTGTAGCCCTGCACGTCACCGTCACCCGGTGCAGTCCAGCTCAGGTCAACCGTTTCACTGCCGATGATGTTGACTGTCAGCCCGGTGGGCATGCCCGGCGGGTCATCATTGGAGGTTGTGGCCTCGGCGATGTTGCTCAGCGGGCTGATGTTGCCAACCATGTCCACACTGCTCACGCCGAAGTAATAGGTGGTGTTCGGCACAAGCCCGCCGGCGATGTAGTCACTGCTGCCAACGGGAAAGAGGTTTAGCAGCTCAGCACCCGGATCACCGATTTCAAATGGTCCGTCCGTACTGGCATACACGTTGTAGCCATCGAGTGTCGGGTCCGAAACATCATCCCAGTCCAGGGCCACGCTGCCCGGATCATTCGTGGTTGCCACGAGATTCTCGGGAGCGGCGGGCGGGGTCAGGTCGTCATCCGCGAGCAGGGAAATCGTGTTGATGGTCATGTCGGTGCCCGCGGTCACGAGCACGGCAACGTAGGAGCTGCCGCCGGGGCTCACGAAGTCTCCGACGGGGTAGCTCGTGCGGCTGTCATTGGCAAAGGTCTCGGGCAGGGGGCCGACGATATCCCAGCGGCCCGTGCCGTAGTTCGTGCGCAGCACATAGAATTCACCACCGGCTTCGATGTCGAAGTCCAGCAGCACACGAATCGGCAGACCGCCCTGGAAGTTGGTCCAGCGCCACATGCCCCACAGCGCAGTCGGGCCGGAGTCCCCCAGCAGGTCGAGTGCCGTACCGTTGATCTGGGCACCCGTGGCCTGCATCTGGATCGCCTGGCTGCCCAGCTGGGTGTTTTCCGTGGCGGAAACCCCGGCGGGATGCTCGCGCTCGAACTGTTCGTCAGGGAACTGCGGCATCAGGCTGTCCGGCAGGCTGGGAGCGGCAGGGTTGCCAATCGGCTGCAGATTCTGCCCGTCGAGGGAGTGATTGTCGGAACCTCCGCCGCAGGCGGAAAGGCAGATGAAGATCAGCAAAATGGTCAGGCAGGCCTGCAAGCGTTTCAGCATCTATTAACTCCTGATATACAGCCAGATTGCGCGTGTTCCGCAGGGCCCGGAACTGCAGGAACACGGACCGATTAAGATCATACCAAATTGCCTGAGACATGGCAGGCTGAGCCTTTCCCTGACTGCCACGAAACATTTGGGCTTCCATGGTGTCTAATAATCAACGGCGGAACAGGATGCCCAGCAGTTTCAGATACCTCCTGGCGGTGACAGGCCTAGTGGCCCTGCTGTTTGCTGCGATCTCAGCCTGGCCGCTGTTCAGCTCCTGGCTGCGCAGCCGGACCACCCCTCCACCGGTCCAGCCCGTCGTGATCGCCACCCCGGCGCCGCCGCAGTCGACGGGCGTCACAACGGGAAGCTCCAGCCGCAGCCCGGCGATCCGCACCCAGGTCAAGCCGCTGCCCGCCACCCAGCAGAATCAGGGCCAGCCCGCTGCGCAGCCGCCGGCGAATGCCAGCAACATGCGCAGCCTGCCGAATCAGCGCTATGTGCCCGGCAGCTGGACCACCGGTGACGGGGAAGACAGTCTCGGTTACTGCTACGTGCGTGAGACCACCACGCTCCTCAACCGTCCGGACGGGGATCCGCTCGTGCCCGTCAACCTGAACCGCTGTCCGCTGACGGTCGGCAAGGGTACGCGGCTCGGGATGATCCGCCAGGAAGGCAACTGGCTGCTCGTGCATTCCACCTTCGCCACCACGGGCTGGGTGCATGAACAGGCGGTTACCGATGTCCGCCCCAACGAACCCATGCTTCAGTGACGGATCTTCTCCCAGTACTCCGCAAAGTCAAACCCGGGGCTGTTGTAGGGATCATGGCAGCGTACGCAGCCGTCCACGGGAAAACGCTCGATCAGACTGCCTTCGGGGCTGCCCACCGGGTTGTTGCGGGACTGCACGTGGTGTGATCCCGGCCCGTGGCAGCTTTCGCAGCCCACCGCGCCGAGCAGCGGATCCGGCTCCAGCGGGTCGTAGCCACCGGGCATCAGCAGTCCGGTACTGTGGCATGTGAGGCAGTCCAGGCTGTCCGCCTGGCCATCCCGCTCAAGGCTGTGCAGGGCCTGGGCATGGCTGGTGCCGCGCCAGACATCCGCCGCCTCGCGGTGGCAGTGCAGGCAGATCTCGCCGCCTACATAGCTGCGCTCGTCGTCGTAGCTGAAACCGCGGTCATCGGCCGGCAGGAACTTGTCCGACATCCCGAATTCCGGCTTGTCCGTGCCGCCAGCCGCCAGGGCCCGTGCCGCACGCTGCTCGCGCAGCTTCGTGCGGGACAGTTCACCCTCATGCCGGATCAGGGCCATCACCCGCGGATCATCGGGATAGTCCTGGCTGAGCTGCAGCGTCCAGTCCACAATCGTCTGCTCAGAGCTATCCAGACTGAATAGATCCAGCACAGTGGACTTGGAGAGCGGATCGCGGAACATGGCCGCTTCATCCCGGTTGCGTCTGTGGAAGTTGGAGGGGACACCGATGCAGCAGCGGACGCGCGCATCCGCGAGGGTCTGCCGGGCCAGCTCCGGGTCGAGATTGGCACCGGCCACGATGATCCGGCAATCGGCCGGCAGGGAGTCCAGGGTTTGCTGAAGGGACTGACTGGCATCGGCCAGCTGCCACCAGTCTCCCGCAGCCTGCATCCCCTGGCCATCCACGGGGTTGCTGACTCCGACCAGGTACCAGTTGTCAGCGAGCTGCAGGCTGGGCTGGATCTCAATCCCTGCTTCGCTCGCGCTCAGGTTGCAGCTCACCAGTGGCAGAGGGCTGCCGGCGAAGGCCGCCACCGCGTCACTGAGGTTGAGGCTCAGCTCACTGGCACCGGGAATCGCAGCCCGCCCGCCGATCGCGGACATGATCTGCAGATGCGTGCGGCTGCGCAGGCCGGGGAAGTGCAGCTGGGTCCAGGAGAAGTTGCCAAGATCGATCAGCCACAGCGGCTGCGGCGATGCTCCCCCGTCAATCGGGACATCATACTCGGGCAGGTCCGCATCCGCCGGCAGAGCGGACTGCGCGCTGAGTGACAGATCCAGTTCGTCCATGCGATGCAGCACACTGCCCAGCCGTGCCAGGCCGCCGTCCTGCTCCGGGGTGCAGGAGCAGGGCTTCTGGAAACCACGGAAGTTGCCGATCACGGCCAGCGTTGCCAGATCAGTGGCGGGATCTGGTGCGGGGGGCTCCGGTAACTCAATTGGCAGATCCAGCTCGGGTGAGCGGCGCTGCAGTTCGGAAGCCGCTTGCCCGGCAGTCCTGTCACTGGTATCGGCAGCGGTCTGATCCCCCGCAGTCTGGCCAGCCTGATTCTGCGGACAGCCGCAGAGGCAGAGCATTGCCAGAGTTGCCGGAATCAGACTTGCTACGATCAGGCGCACAGCCGGATTATATGACGTGTGATTGCAGCTTCAGCTATACCGTCCTGCCTATGCCCCCGGCACGGCGCACTGCATCCCGGCATCCTCGCTGAGCTTCGGGGCCTGGGCGCGCAGCATTTCCTTCAGCTCGTCAGGCAGGCCATAGCCCTCCAGCTCACCGAGCAGCAGCGCTGAGCTGCCGTGCCCCTGCAGGTAGGCATTGAAGCGCATCGCCGTGAAGCTGTTGCGGAAGTCGCTACCCTCCGGATACCAGCGGTCGAAGAGCTGCATCAGCGCCCGGTTGTGGCGCAGTGCATACTTCTGGTGGTAGTCCTCGGCGGGGTAGAAGGTCTTGGCATCGAGGATCGCGGTTGCCACCGGCCGGCCGCTTTCCTGCTCGATCGCGGCCTTCTGCTGTTCGGCAACCCTGCGCTGCTCGGCGTCATGCACCCAGATCACATTGCGGTACTGGACACTGCGCGTGCTGTAGCTCGGGTCGTGGCTGTCCCAGACATAGGCCAGCAGCTGCGCATAGCTCAGCTCATCCGGGTTGTACCAGATCTCGAAGGACTCGGTGTGGTCCCCGAGGTCGTGGTAGGTCGGGTTCAGCTTGTCGCCGCCGCTGTAGCCGACGACCGTGCGGTAGACACCCTTGATGCTCCCGAACCGGGAGTCCGGACCCCAGAATCAACCAAGCGCGAAGCTGGCAACTTCCAGGTTCTGGGGCAGCTGGCTGTCAAGCGGCGGAGGGGCGGGTGTTTCAGTCATCTGTGCGGCCTTGTAGTCCTGTGGTGTGTCATAGCCGATGGCCAGCATGCTGTCCAAACCGGGCGTGTTGCCGTAGTCCTGTGCATAGTACAGGCGGTTCATGGCTGCGGCCGAATATACGATGCCTGCGGTCATGAGCAGGCCGATGATCAGCGTAGCGGCTATCTTCATGGTGTCCATCCTGATCCGGGATCCCTGCGGATCCCAACTGATACTACCCTCAATCGCGGACTTATTGCCTGGCACAGGCAATCAAGGCAGATGATTCAGGCTTATCAATAAGACGCCTGATTCTGCATAATGTTCTGGTCATCGGAGAGGATTGCAGTGGAATGTTCGCCTGAAAGGCAGCAGGCGGGCACATATACTTCCTGCATGCGCCGCTCCATCCTCGCCATAACCCTGTTGCTGCTGGTCCCCGGCCTGCTCTGGGCCGAGGACTGCTGCCCCGGGCTGCGCTCCAGTGAAGGTGAGATCTCGCTCGGGCTGGACCGCCTGGAGCTGGCCGTGGCGGAGCCGGATGCCGCCCGCGAGCTGTGGCAGGCTGCGCTGGGTTTCAGCCTTTCGGACTGGCAGCCGCGCCCGGGCGGCGTGCAGGATGCGCGCATGCTCTTCGCCGACGGAACCTCGCTCGATCTGCTGCACTGCAGCACCGCACTGGATCGCCGGGCCCAGAGCATTGCGGACCTGAGCAGCGATGGAGGCGGGACCGCCGGGGTAGTGCTGACGGGCACTGCGCTTGAGCATCTGCGGTTTGCTCTGGAAGCGGTGGAGGAGCCGCTGGAATTCATTGACCACCGCACGAGCATTGAACTCAGCCGCCCGTCTGATCCTGAGCGCCAGCCGCTGCGCTTCGCCCAGTACCTGCTGCCAAGCTACGATGCGCGCAGCCCGCGAGAGCATGCCAATGGTGCAGAAGGCATAAGGGCGGTCTGGCTGGAAAGCACGGACCCGGCCCGGGACCTGCTGCTGCTGGAACTGCTCGGTGGCACTGATGCCGGTGAACGCAGCACTCCGCGCGGCGTGGCCACCGCGGTCAGCATGCAGGGCGTGGAAATCCTGCTGCATACGGGTCAGCAGAACCGCTGGATCGGCCTGGAACTGCAGGTGCCATCGCTGCAGCAGGCCGCCGGGGCGATGTCACTGCCGGGCATCAGCGCTGAAAGCATCAGTGGCGGTCCCGGCAGCAGCTTCTGCCTGCATCCGCAGCAGACCGGGGGGATCTGGCTGCAGTTCACCGAAACACCTGCGCCGGCCGTTGGCAATCCCTGAGTGCTCGTGATATACTTAACTTGATGGTTAAGTATACGGAAGCCGAACTTTCCCGGACATTCTCCGCGCTGTCAGATCCGACGCGGCGGGGGATTCTCAGGCGGCTGGCGGATGGCAGCACCACGGTCAGCGAGCTGGCCGGGCCCTACAGCATGAGCCTGCCGGCGGTTTCCAAGCACCTGAAGGTGCTCGAGGAAGCCGGTCTGGTCAGCCGCGACAAGCAGGGCCGCGAGTACCACTGCCGCCTGCTGGCCGGTCCGCTGCGCGAGGCGATGGAGTGGATCGCCTTCTACCGAGGCTTCTGGCACGCGCGGATCGACTCGCTGGAGGACTTCCTTGCCAGTGATGAGCAGAATGACAACGACGGTGGAGGCGCTGGATGAGAAAGGACATTGACGTCGTGCTGGCCCGGCCGGCCATCGAGGTGGTACGCACGCTGCGCTTCCCGCTGGAGCGCGTCTGGCAGGCCTGGATCGACCCGCAGAAGTTCGCCCAGTGGTGGGCGGGGCCGGAGCTGGAATCAACGGGGATCACGGCTGACGTGCGTGTCGGCGGTGAATTCAGCTGGGGCCTGCGCCGCCCGGAGAGCGGTGACAGCTACACCGCGCATGGCCGCTATGAGGAAATCGTGGAGCATGAGCGTTTCGTACTGAGTTGGGACAGCATCCGCAACGGTGAGGCCTATGTCAGCGGGGCCCGTGTCAGCATCAGCTTCCGCAGCGTGAGCGGTGGCACGGAGCTGCGCATCCTGCATGAGTTCCTCGGGGAGGCGGAGATGTGCCGCCACTACAGCGAGGGCTGGGCTTCCGCCGTGGAGAAGCTGGCAGTGCATCTGGACCTCGATGGCAATGTGCAGGAGCACCTCGGCGAGCCATCGCGCGCGATCCTGCTCAGGCTGGAGCTGCCGCTCAGTGCAGCCGCGATCTGGCCCTTGCTGACCGAGGCCGGGCGCATCACGCAGTGGTTCCCGCAGGAGGCGGAACTGGATGCCCGCCCCGGCGGCAGCTACAGCTTCCTCTGGCGCAGGCCGGATGGCAGCACGCACCGGCGCAGCGGCGCGATCACCGTGGCCGAGGCACCGCTGCTGCTGGACATGGAGTGGTATCCGACGGACTGGGACCCGCAACAGGGCAGCGAGCAGGACTGGCGTGAGGCCGCGCGCACGCTGGTGCACTGGCGCCTGAGCGAGACGGGGCAGGGCAGCTGCGTTGTCAGCCTGCGGCATGAGGGCTTTGGTTACGGCGAGGGGCTGGACATGATCTTCAGGGGGCATGCCTCGGGCTGGCAGGAGTATGTGACGAACCTGCGCGAGGTAGCCTCGGGCCGGGCGGACATCAGGTAAATGACCGGAGCCGCGTTGCGGAGGCGCAGCCGGAGCTGCGCGGGCTATGCCGATATTGCTATTGGCACTGCGCGCTGAAAGCAATGAGTGATGAGCAATGAAGAGTGAGTCGGACTTCGTTTGAGCTTGTTAGGCTCATTGCTCATTCGTCATTGCTCATTGCCCTCTAAGCTGCGTCAATGTTGGCAGTTAGTGCTCGGTAATGAAGACCATGCCTGACTTGCGTCAGACCTCCATCGCCTGACTTGTGTCAGACCTCCGTGCCTGGCTCGCGTCAGGCCTCCACTCTCTCTGGTATCATCCTCAGCGGTTCCCGCAGCCCACGCGCGCCCGTAGCTCAGGGGATAGAGCATCTGCCTTCTAAGCAGAGGGTCACAGGTTCGAATCCTGTCGGGCGTGGTATTTCTTCCCTGCCTCAGAAGTAGAGCGCGAAGCGCAGCTGGTAATCCGGATCATCCGCCCAGGCATAGCTCACCGCCGGAGCGCCGCTGATCTCTATCAGGCTGGGAGCGGAAACCAGGATGTCTGGTCCTCCATCGATGGTCTCTGCATCACTCCAGCTGCTGCCCTGTGCATCCTGTGCGCGATAGATCTCGAGCAGGGAGCTGCCGGAGTTGGTTGCCACGATCATCGGGATGCCGTTCACGACCGCCATCGAGCAGCCGTTCTGGCTGGCCGAACCGAGGACCTGAGCCGTCCCCCAGTCCGTTCCATCCGCATCGCTTGCTCCGGCCACGCGCACGTCAAAGGTCGGTGTTCCGGTGATGTAGCAGGCCAGCGGCCGCCCGTCGTGGTAGACGAAATCCTGGGTGAGCTGCGGGCTGCCGTCATAGAGGTCCATGTTGAAGAACTGTCCGCTGAAGTCTGAGGCGTGGAAGTAGCCGACCTTCTGCTGGATGATAGAGCTCCAGAGGATCCCCGGCTTGCCACCGGCGTCATGCAGGGTGATGCCGCCCACGCCGGTCAGGCTGGAACTGACGAGGCTGCGCACCCCCCAGGCCGTACCCGTGGCGTTCGTGGCCTTCTTGATGTAGATCCGCAGGCTGCTGTCCCCACGGAAGGCGATCTGCGGCACGCCGTCAATCACCTCCAGCGAGCAGTCCTTGCCATAGGTGCTGGAAGCGTTGTCATCCGTCTCCAGTGTCAACGGTGAGCCCCAGGTGCTTGCAGCGGCATTGGTACTGCGCATGTAGCGCAGCCGGCCATTGTCCTGGTCGTAGTAGCAGACCGCGGCCTGTCCATCCACGATGTCCATGTCCAGCGCGCCCAGCAGCTCGAGCCCCGTGTCCAGCCGCGTCGGTGCCGTCCAGCCCGAGCCCTGGGTGTCGGTGCCCCGCACCACGTACAACCTGTCGTAGACGGGACTGAAACTGAATTCGTCATAGGCGATCACTGGATGGCCTCCGACATGCACCAGCACCGTCTGCTCCTTGATCGGTGCATCGTCATCCGCGATGCGGATGTTCCAGCTGGCCTGGGTGTAGTTCAGCGTCACGCTGGCCGTGTCACTCAGGCCGCCGCTGTCAACGACGCGCACCGTGGCGGTCCAGGGCCCGCCGGTGTAGGTGCGGCTGACCTGCGGGATGCCGGTTGTCACATCAAAGGTCCCGTCATTCTCGAAGTCCCAGTCATAGTGGTCGATGTCGGCATTGGGGTCCGTGCTCGCCGAGGCATCCAGGTTCACGAGCAGCGGGGCCACGCCGGTCAGCGGATCCGCACTGAGCACGGCCACCGGCGGCTGGGGCGGGCTGTCCCCGGCACTGATTGCCACCGTCGCGCTGTCACTCAGGCCGCCGCTGTCAACCACGCGCACGCGCACCGTCCAGTTGCCACTGGCGAAGCTGTGCTGCACGCTGCTGGCAGCAGTGCTGTCATCGAAGATCCCGTCATCCTCGAAGTCCCAGTCGTAGTGGTCAATGTCGCCATCAATGTCCGTGCTGCCGGAGGCGTCGAGCGAGACGAGCAGCGGGGCCTGGCCGCTGGACGGACTGGCCTGCAGGTCCGCCTGCGGGGCGTTGGTCGAGCCTCCGCCGGCCTGCACGACATTGCTGGCAATCCCTTCCGCAGCACCGTGCACGGGCCGGATCCAGTAGAACATCCCGGCCGTGATCACGCTCGTGCGCGAGAACTGCAGGCGCTGCGTGGCGGAACTGCCGATCGCGCTGCCGAAGTTGTAGGTTCCGGCGGCAGCAATCTTGCTGGCCTCGCCCGCACTCGCCGGGGCGTCCGAAGCGTTGGCACTGAGGTAGATGTTGTAGCTTTCCACACCGCGGCCGAAGTTCTGCCCGATCGGGGTGATGTCGCCGAGGTTGATCTCCCCGTTGCCATCGCCGTCCACCACGCTTTCGATGCTCGAAACACTGAAGGGGCCGCTCTTGCCGAAATGCACGCCGAGCGGGGTCAGGTCGCTGATGCTCACGAGCCCGTTCTGGTCGTAGTCTCCGCTGCAGCGGTATTCCCAGTTGAGCTTGCCGGCCGCCTGGTCCACGGACAGTGCGCTCATTGAGCCCGGGTTGACGGGGGCCGCGCTCATCATCCGCACAGGCAGGGCAGGGTCGCCACTGCGGCGCTCGAATACCAGCTGCAGCAGCTCCGCTGGCTGCTCCAGCCCGCCATACAGTTCCAGCCCGCTGGCAACGATACCGGCCTGCAGTTCGCCATCGCCAACCGGCACCACGAGCCCGAGCCAGGGGCGGCCATCGGGTCCGCTCTGCAGGGTCGTGCTGTCCACGGGAGACCAGCTGCTGTCGTCGAATTCAATCTTCAGGTATGCCGCCTTCAGGCGGGCTTCCGGCAGGTTGCTGACTGTGAGCGTGGCCTGTGCAGCGGACTCGGAAACACTGTATGAGATTGCCGCATCTTCGCCGGTGTGGATGCTGTCCAGCAGCAGGCTGACGGAGAAGCCGCGCGATGCGTCAAGCTGCGGCTGCTGACCGGATCGTCCCGCACAGGACAGGCAGCAGCTGAGCGCCAGCAGCAGTGCTCCGGCCAAAGGCACAGCAGTTAGTCTCATCAATTCCTCCGTACAAGCCGCGCCACGAAAGGGCGCATCCTTACTCTATACCCTGCGATAATCAGATAGAACCATACACTCGGAGGACGCTATGGGACGCTGGGACACGGGAGTCTTTGACTCTGATGATGCACTGGACTGGATCCAGGAGCTCGAAGAACAAGGAATCGAGTCCGGAGTGAAGCGCACGCTCAGGAGTCTGCAGGAAAACTCCGGAAGCGGATATCTCGAGATGCCGGACTGCGAGATCAGTGTTGCATTGGCAACCACGGTTGCGGTCCTGACGGGCATGCCGGTACCGGACGGCATGCCTGAGGAACTTGCGACCCTGATTAACGCAAGCGGCTACAAGCCGGAAGCAAATGTCATAAAGGAATCATTGCGCTTCCTGACGTTTGCGCATAGCGAGAATGCCGAAATCATGGGTGAGGGAGTCTGGGGTAGCGAGGAAGACAAGCTCGAATGGTTCAAGGCCAGTGAAACGGCTCAGATTCACTTGCAACAGCAATTCATACAAAACGGACCAGTTGATCAGCAAGGAACGAATAAGGCAAGGCCTCGCCGCGGCTGCCTCTGGTTCTGACAGCAAACCGGTCTTCTGCTGCCCACGGTACCACTTGAGCATTTCCCTGATTCGTGAAACATAATCCCGGCATGCTGGTCATATAGCTCGGGATGCATGGGGACTCCTTTCGCATCACCCGCTGGCGAGGACTCGGGGACACGTACCTCGTCTGTGGTGAACAAGGGGATCCTGCGGCTTTGGGACTTCCGTATTGTTGCCAGGGGAAGCAACGGGAGGTCCGACTAGCAGAACGGGAGACTGACAACGCTGGTGCTGCGCGTGGCCAGTTACTTTCCCGCGGCAACCGTAGTACAGGGTCCGCACACGGGCCGGCCGGCCGCGTGCGCAGGGCCAGCACAAGCTAGCTGCCAACTTACCTCCAAAAACCTCTGAGCCAGCCTCCCCCTAGGGTCAAACCCATGGCTCAGGCCGCCGGGGCCAGTCTCCTCGGTCCCGGCGGCGACTGACTTGCCAACCAGTGCAGCGCGGGCAGGGAGGCCCGCAATCAGCTTCGTCAGCGTATAATCACTGCGTGTTCCGCATCCTGTGGATCGTATCCTGGCTGGGCCTGCTGGCCGCCGAACTGCGCTGCCTGATGCTGCTGCGTGCGCTGCTGCCGGCCATGGCCGCCGACGGCTTCCACCCCGAGCGCCTCTCTTTCTGGCAACTGAGCCTGCTGCCCTTCTGCCTGATGGCGATCGTCGCCCTGATCCTCGGACTGGGGCATTTCCGCGTTCACACGCCCTCACGCACGCACTGGAAGCAGCTCGTCGGAATGTGGATCATGCTCTTCTGGCTCCTGCTGTTCGCGAGCCAGATCCGTCCGCCGGCCTGATTTCAGCCGCTCTGGGCCGCAGTGCCGATCTCCGCTCCGCCCTCCTGCTGGCCAGTTTCAGCCTCGTCAGTTCCGGTTTCCGCAGGCGCAGGTTCAGTGCTGCGTGCGGAAAGCGGGAAGTCCAGGTGGAAGGTCGTGCCCTGGCCGCTGCGGGTCTCCATTGAAACCTGGCCCTCGCTCAGCACCATCAGGTCGACGACGCTCGCCAGGCCGAGCCCGCTGCCCTTGCCGCTGCCCTTGGTGGTGAAGAAGGGCTCGAAGATCCGCGAACGGATCTCCTCGGGGATCCCGCTGCCGTTGTCAGATACGCTGAGCCGGATGTAGAGGCCGGGGCGGATGTCGAAGCGGCTGCCGGCGCATTCCTGCTGCTCGATGCGGCGGTTGAGCGTGGAGATGATGATCCGGCCCTTCTCACCGATCGCATCCGCCGCATTGACAACCAGGTTCAGGATCGCGTTCTGCACCTGGCCGCGGTCCAGCATCACGCTGTCCTCCTGCGCCCAGAGCCCGTATTCGATCTCCAGGCTGCGCGGTACGGCCTTGCGCACCAGCGGCTCGCACAGCCTGACGATCCCGTGCAGGGCATGGGCCTGCACCCCGGGGCTGTCATCCTGGCGCACGAAGCCCCTGAGCTGCATTGCCAGCGAATGCGCCCCGTGGCAGGCCAGGTCGATGCTGCCCAGTTCATCACCGAGCGGCTGGCCCTTCTCGAGTTTCATTTCGAGCATCTCACGTGACATCTGGATCACGCTGATGTGGTTGTTGAAGTCGTGCACGAGCCCGCTCGTCAGACGGCCCAGCGTCTCCATCTTCTCGGCATGCCTGAGCTGCTGCTCGCGGCGGTGCTCATCGGTCAGGTCGCGGAAGGCCAGTACGTGGCTGATGCAGTCCGGGGCATCGATTCCCGTGCCGTGCATGCTCAGCCGGATGCGGCGCGAGATCCCGTCCTGGCTGATCAGGAAGAAGTCTCCCTGGCCCTCCGTGCCGCGGTAGATGGCATGCGCGCTGAGCTGCTTCTCGTTGCCGCTGTTGATGTTCAGGATCTCGTTCAGCGGCAGGCCGATCGCTTCCTCCGTCCTGGTCTCACACAGCCGGCAGGCCACGGGGTTGATGTAGCGGATGCACATGCTGGTGTCGACGGCGATCACGCCGTGCTCGACGGATTCGAGAATCACCGCGAGGTCCGCCTCGCGGCTGCTGACCGCCTGGTTGCTGCGGCTCAGCGTGCTGCGCATTTCATCCCAGGTCGTCAGGGCCAGCCAGGTCACGAGCAGGGTGGAGGCCCCGCTGACCCAGGCTGCCAGGCTGTTGTTGTAGTCATTGGCATTCACCGGGACCTCGAGCGAATGCGTCAGGAACATGAAGGCTGCCGCCGTGAACAGCACCGTACAGAGCAGGAGGATGTTGCGGTAGAAGCGCGGATGCACCAGCGCCGCCAGCAGGCAGGCCAGCACGAGGATCACGAGACCCTGGCCGAACAGCCCATAGGCCAGCAGGCCGATGAAGCCGAAGCCGACCACGGGCAGGATGTAGAGGTTGCAGCGGGTACGGAAGCTCAGGCGCTGGCCGATCACCAGGCCCAGCACCAGCAGGGCATAGAACCCGAGCTGCAGGAAGGCCATCGCGGAGAAGCCCGTGGCCCAGGCATTTGCCAGTGAGGCAATCACGGCGGGTACGGAAAACAGCAGCAGGTAGCGGAACAGCTTCTCCAGCCTGGCTTCGATTTCCTGCTGGTCCCCATATCCCAGTCCGGGTGGAGACTGTACCGCCGAGTTCATGACTGACATTAGTTTAGACAAAGATCAAATGGAAATTCAATACAGGTTAACTCCGGATCAGTTCCGGGGGATGGATATACTGCTGGGATGTCCTTCAGACAGCATGCCAGACAAGGGGAATGGGCGCTGATCACTGGAGCCAGCAGCGGGCTCGGGGCAGAATTCGCGCGGGCTCTGGCGCGGCGGGGCTACAGCCTGCTGCTGCACGGCCGCAATGCTGAGCGGCTGGAGCAGCTGGCACTTGATCTCAATAAGGATCAGAAATTGGACTGCAGGGTGCTGATAGCGGATCTCGCCAGTGAGGAGGGGATTGCCTCTGTCTGCGAAGCTGCCAGGCAGCAAGCAGGGCTGCGGCTGCTCGTCAACAACGCCGGTTATGGCTATCCCGGGCTGTTCCAGGAGGTCAGTGTGGAATCGCTTTTGGAGATGCAGCGCGTACACAATGAGGCGGTGGTCCGCATCACGCATGCCGCCATGCCGCAGCTCAAGCAGGCTGAGGGCGCGGCGGTGCTGAATGTCTCCAGCGTGGCGGCCTGGCTGCCCGGCCGGGGCAGCGTGATGTACTACGCCACCAAGGCCTTCCTGAATGCCTTCAGCCGCTCGCTGGCGGCGGATCTCAGCGGTACCGGAGTAGTCGTGCAGGCACTCTGTCCCGGCTTTACGCACACCGGCTTCCATGACCCGGACAAGGCCGCCTATCTCGACAAGTCAAAGCTGCCGAACTGGCTGTGGATGGATGCTGCGCCCGTGGTGGATTTCAGCCTGCGCAGTCTTGGCAATGGCCGGGTGATTGTGATCCCCGGTGTTGTCAACCGGGTCTTCGCCTGGGTGGGCGGGCATGACTGGCTCTACCGGAAGCTCGTTGGCAATGCACGGAGGAAGTAGTTATTAGTTGTTAGTTCTTAGTGCCTGGTTCGAACCGATGTAGATGGTGCAATTTTAGTTACTAAGAACTAACCCACCAACAACTAAGCACTGATTACATCCCCGTCAGCATTCGGAGACTGGCTGTACCGCAGGCTCATTGGCAACGTACGGAGTAAGTGGTAATTAGTTGTTAGTTCTTAGTGCCTGGTTCGAACCGATGTAGATGGTGCAATTTTAGTTACCAAGAACTAACCCACCAACAACCAAGCACTGATTACATTCCCGTCAGCTTGCCGATCACCAGCCCGATCGTCAAGAGCATCCCGAAGGCCATGTGCAGCTTGGCGGTGTTCTCGATCGAGGGATGCAGCTTCTCGCTGTCAGTCTCCGGGGTGCCTGCGAACAGCTTCGCGAGCGGGATCGCCAGCCGCAGGGTCACGAGCGGCAGCAGGCCAAACCAGCTGATCAGGCCGAAGGCGGCGAAGATCACCACGCAGACATAGGGCGCGAACAGCATGAAGTAGTACTGCTGGCGTGCCGCGCGCGGCCCGGTCAGGTTGGAGAGGGTCTTCACCCCCGCCTGGCGGTCGTCGTCAATGTCGCGGATGTCATTGGCCTGCAGGATCGCCGCCACCATGAAGCCCACGGGCAGGCTGACGATCACCGGCAGCCAGTCCAGCGTGCCGGCCTGGATGAACCAGCCGCCGAGCACCATCAGGGTGCCCATCATCAGGAACACTAGCGGGATCCCCAGCGCGTTGTACTTCGCCGAGGCATCGCCGGAGGTGTACCAGACCGCGCCGATCAGGCCTGAGATGCCGATTGCCAGCAGCGGCCAGCCGAAGGGCCAGGGACTCGTGGGATGCGTGTGGAAGTGGTACAGGAAGAAGCATCCGATCACCGAGCCCAGCGCCAGGAAGGCCAGTGCCCCGCGCATGATCTGCCCCGGCTCCATCGCGCCGCTGACGAGCACGCCGCTGCCGCCGTAGGCACCTTCCCTGTCAATCCCCTTGCGGTGGTCGTAGTAGTCGTTGATCAGGTTGCAGCCGCAGTGGTAGAACACCCCGGCGATGATCGAGAGGATGAACAGCACCCAGCTGAAGCGGCCGGTTGCATACCAGGCGAGCACGCCGCCCAGCACCACGGGCACGATGCTCGCGGGGAAGGAGAAGGCGCGTACGGCCAGCCCCCAGTCAGCTTTCTTCTCGGCAACAGCGGTGCTGTCCATGCGCAACTCCCAGCCTGGTGTATCCTGTTGCAGCCGGGCGCTGGCCCGTCACCGCAATGACCCAGATTATAGATGATGGCAACGCTGTGCAGGCCCCGCGGCCGGGTCCGGCGCTGTACGTGCTGGTCGGCATCGCCGCCCTCTGCTGGTTCGTGATGTTCAGTCCCTGGACCAAGTCCCATGTCAACTTCTGGGTTGCCATGTGCACGTCCACGGCCATACTGGGACTGGGCTCCCTCTATCTGGACCGCGGAACTGGCAACCGCGGGAATTACCGCTGGGACTGGCGTTATGTTCCAATCGGAATAGTTTCGGCAATCGTTCTGTACGGAGTGTTCTGGTCTGGCAACCACCTCGTGCACTGGCTGCTTGACTTCGCGGGCCGCGAGATTGACAATGTGTATTCCACGAAGACCCAGGCCCCGCACTGGCTGATCGGCGTGCTGCTGCTGAGCTGGATCGGCCCCGCCGAGGAGATCTTCTGGCGCGGCTTCGTGCAGCGCCGGCTGGGGCTGAGCCTCGGCAGCGGACGGGCCTTCTGGCTGACGACGCTGGTCTACGCCCTCGTGCACATCTGGAGCATGAACCTGATGCTGATGGTCGCAGCCACGCTCTGCGGGCTGTTCTGGGGCTGGATGTACAGGCGCTACAACAATGTCTGGCCGGGGCTGATCAGCCACGCGCTCTGGGACTGCCTGATCTTCGTGGTGATACCGCTCTGAGCTGGGAGATGAGATGAAAGCCGTTCTGCTGACGAAACATGGTGGTGTGGACTCGCTGGAGTTCGTGGATGACTACCCCACACCTTCGCCGGCGGGTGACGAGGTGCTGGTGCGCGTGATGGCCACGGGCCTGAACCAGGTGGACCAGCTGATCCTCCGGGGCTACCCCGGGATTGCGATCCCGCTGCCGCATATCCAGGGCGGCGACATCGCCGGTGTCGTCACGGGCGTCGGTCCGGAAGTCAGGGACTGGCAGGAGGGCGACCGCGTGCTGGTCTTCCCGATCGTGACTGAACCAGGTGACAGACTGGCGGCGCAGGGCCTGGACAACCTCTCGCATCCCTGGCAGTTCTACGGGATGCAGATCAAGGGCGGGCACTGTGAGTATGTCGCCGTGCCGCAGCGCAACCTCGTGCGCCTGCCTGACAACGTGGACTTCGGCGATGCCGTGCAGCTCGGCGTGGCCGGCCTGACCGCGATGCATGGCCTCAGTGAGAAGCTCGGCAACCTGCAGCCGGGCCAGCAGTTCTTCATCTGGGGCGGAGCCGGCGGGCTGGGCACGATCGCGATCCAGCTTGCCAAATTGAAGGGTGCCACCGTGCATGCCGTTGCCGGTTCGCCGGAAAAGCTCGAGGCGATGCGCGGACTCGGTGCGGACTTCGTCTACAACCGCAGTGAAATGGACTTCGAGGCGATCGGCAATGCCGTGCGCGGCAATGCCCCGGCCGGGATCGACCTGATCCTTGACTACGTCGGCCCGGCGGCCTTCCCGACCAACTGGGGCCTGCTCGCCAAGGGCGGCACGCTGGCCTTCTGCGGGATCCTCACCGGGGTCGAGACCACCATCCACCTGCAGTTTTCCTACCTGCGCCAGCTGCGCTTCAAGGGCTACTACCTTGGCAACCGGCCGGACCTGGAGCAGCTCGTGCAGCTGGTATCCGAGGGGAAGGTCAAGGCAGTCAAGGCGGCGGAGTTCAGCCTGGCTGATGTTGCCAGAGCGCACGAGTTCATGGACTCCAACACCGGCATCGGCAAGGTCGTGATCCGGGTGGACTAGGCGCTCAGATTCAATTCTGCCAACTGCCTACTGCCAACTGACTTCAGCCTACTGCCAACTGCCTACTGCCAACTGCCTAGAACCTATCTCAAAATTGACTCGTTGCCAAAAACGGGTAGAATTAGCACATGCAGAAGCTGACCGATCACCAGTGGGAGATGATTCGTCATCACTTTCGGAAGAGTTCTTTCCCCGGAAAAGCGTGGCCGCAAGCCTGTTCCAGCCCGCAGGATTCTTGAGGCAGTGCTGTGGATCCTCAACACCGGAGCGCAGTGGCACATGCTGCCGCAAAGCTTCCCGAACTACAAGACCGTGCATCGGCGATTCCAGCAATGGTGCCGGACGGAGGTGCTGCGCAATGTAATGACGGATCTGGCCAACATGCTCCGTGATGAGAACTTGATCGATGAGCGTGAGAGTTTCATCGACGCCACGTTTGCCATGGCCAGGGGTGGCGGTGATGAAGTGGGGTTGACGAAGCGCGGCAAGGGCGTGAAGATCCTCGCCATCGTTGACAGGCACGGGTTGCCGTTGTCAGTGAGCACGCATGCTGCCAACCACCACGAGGTCAGGCTGGTGCAACTCAGCCTTGATTTCTACATGCTGGAGGCCATGCCAGAACATCTGATTGGCGACAAGGCTTATGACAGTGATGATCTTGACGAGGAACTGGCAAGAGATGGCATCAACATGATTGCACCGCACAGATGCAACCGAAGGAAACCGGCGACGCAGGACGGTCGACACCTTCGCCGCTACAAGCGCCGCTGGCTCGTTGAGCGATTCTTCGCATGGTTGCAATGGCAGCGCAGGCTGCTTGTACGCTGGGAGTTGCACTCGGAGAACTTCCTTGGTCTCGTGCAGCTTGCAGTCGTCTGCATCTTCCTTAAACAATTTTGAGATAGGTTCTACTGCATAAGGACAGAGCCAGCGAAGCTGCGCTTCGCGGCTCCGCTATTCGTGCGCTTCCGCTACTCGTTCCCCGCGTTGACGCCCTTCATGCGCAACAGCGTCTGCATCGAGCCACGGTGTCCGGATTCATGCACCACCGCCGCCATCAGCACGCGGATGATGTTCGCCGGGCCGCGGGTCTCGAGCCCGCTGGTGTCCGCGCCCTGTTCCTGCATCTGCTTCAGCACCTGCTCATAGACCTTCTTCGTACCTTCCGGGATCGTCAGCACTTCAGCGGCACCGCGGTTCATCACCTCGTCCAGCTCGGCGCGTGCGCTCTTCAGGCTGTCGAGGATCGCCTGCTTGCTGCCGTATTCCCTGAAGGGCCAGACGCCGTCCTCACCCGGTCCCTGGCTCCAGTAGCCTTCCTCGCTGCTGTTGCCGCTGAGCTGGCGAGCGAACATGATCCGCGCATCGGCGCAGTGCATCGCCTGCTCGGCGAGGCTGAAGGTCCACTTGCCGCTCGGATCCTCATAGCGCCAGTCCAGCAGTTCCTCCGGAATCAGCGCTGCGATCTTCTCGGTGTAGTCAAGCGTCATGTTCAGCCAGGGGTAGACCTGGGCAATCGTCTTTGATGTCTGTGCTGCACTATCCATGTTTCCGCTCCCTCAGGATGTTGATCTGATTCTACCCGCCGCAGGCTCTGCGCAGTTGCAGCGGCAAACGCTACTGATACTGACGCGGGATTGCCGGCATTTGTGACAGCTTGCCCGCGGCAGCCCTCCGCCGCTACCATCTTCTGATGCGCATTTCCCGGATCCTCCCACTGGCAGCTCTCAGCGTGCTGCTGGCCTGCAGCCTTGCCTCCGCCAGAGCTCCCTACACCCTGGAGCAGCTTTACCGCCGGCCCTACCTGTTCGGCACCAGCCCCTCACCGGTTTCCGTCTCCGATGACGGCCGCTTCGTGGCGATGGGCTGGGATGAAACGGGCCAGAGCATCCGCAACCTCTGGGTGCTGGACCGCGACAGCAAGGAGAAGCGGCAGTTCACGGACATCTGGAACGAGCATGAAACCCGCAAGCGCCGTGAGTTCGAGCGTGACCTGAAGAAGGACCGTGAAGCCTGGGAGAAGCAGCATCCCGCAACGGCGGTTGAAGGGGATGTTGAGGATGAGGAATCCACCGCTGAGGCGGAGCAGTCCGGCGACGGGGATGACGAACAGCTCGATCAGTCGGAAACCGGCGAGACTGCTGTTGACGACGAGGACGAGGATGTCGAGGTCTTCGACGAGGAGGAGCGCCGCAAGGAATTCGAGAAGGAGCTGCGGAAGGAGTTCGACAGCTTCGGCGGGGTCGGCGGGCTGGAATGGCGCAGTGGCAGCCATGAGCTGTTCTGGAACTACGGCGGGCGGATCTACTCAATGGACATGGACAGTGCCGACCCCCAGCCGCTGCTGCGCCTGAAGCATGAGAACGGCTGGAGCGGGGTGCAGCGCCTGCGCGGTGAAAGCCGCTTCCTGCTGACCAGTGCCGCCGACATCTACAGCTGGGACAGCCTCACGGGTGAGCTCGTGCAGCTCACCGACGGCGGACAGAATGAGTTTGCCAACACGGACGGCTACAGCCTCAGCCGTGACGGACGCTGGCTGGCCTTCTCGCGGCGCGACTACCGTGGCGTGCGCCAGACCCAGATCCCCGAGCTGTATGAGGAGAATCCGTATTCCATTGCCAACCGCTATGCCCGCCCGCAGGATACGCCGGAGAAGGTCAGCTTCTTCATGCGCGACATGTCCGGGGAGAACCCCTGGCAGTTCGACGTGGAGATCCCGGATGAGCCGCACTACTGGATCCAGGGCATTGACTGGTCGCCGATCGAAGGTGACAACCGCCTGCTGCTGAGCATCGTGACCACGGACGTGATGGGTCTCAGGGTCTACCTGGTCACCCCGCATGAGGAAGGTGACGGTGCCGACATCGAACTGGCCTACAGCGAGGATGACAGCGGCTGGATCAACGGCAGCCGCACCGGCTGCGGCTGGCGCAGTGATGGCTCGCTTTATCTGCTGAGTGAGAAGGACGGCAAGTGCGCAGTGTATTCACTCGTGCCGGATCCGGAGTATGTCCCGGAAACTGACGACGAAGAAGCAGGAACAGAATCAGAATCAGAAGCAGAATCAGGAACAGAAGCAGAGGGTGAGGCAGGGACAGAAGCTGATGCGGAAGCTGATGCAACTGAGACGGTCCACACCATCCACATGGCGCAGCCGCTGAGCAGGCTGGACAGCGAAATCACCGGCTGGCGCTACCTCGACAGGCATGACATGCTGCTGCTGCAGCTGGCAGCGCCGACACCCGCCCACCGCCAGCTGCTGCTGTTCGACCTCGCCAGCGGCCGCGATCTCCTGCTCGCCGGTGGCAATGCCTGGACGGACATCGTAGCCCTCGACGAGAACCAGAACCTGCTGCTGGTCAGCACGCAGTCAGCCACACGGATGTCGAAGCTCGCTGAGCTCGACCTGCTGCTGGCAACGAAGCGCCTGCAGTCCGGTGAGCAGGGCATCCTGCCGCTCTGGACGCTGATCGAGCGCGACTGCCCGGAATTCAACGCCTGGCTGGACAGCTGGAACACGGAAATCATCGAACTGCCGACGAAGGCTCCGCTCGATGTCAGCGGAGAGCCGGCCATGGTGTCCAGCAAGCTGTTCCTACCGCCGGACTTCGACCCGGACTGCAGCTACCCGCTGCTGGTCTATGCCCATGGCGCGGGCTATGCGCAGAACGTCAGGGATGTTCCGCAGTGGTTCGACATGTACTTCGCCTGGCTGGCGCAGGAACGGGGCTGGATCGTGGCCGTGCCGGACTTCCGCGGCAGTGAGGGCTATGGCCGCGACTGGCGCATCGACGTCAAGGGCCGGCTCGGCACGCCTGAGGTTGACGACATCCTCGTCGTCCGCGACCACCTCGTTGCCAGTTACGGTGCCGATCCGCAGCGCAGTGCGATCTGGGGCTGGAGCTACGGCGGCTTCATGACGCTCATGATGATGGGCATGGCCCCCGGTGAGTTCCCGGTGGGAGTGGCGGTGGCCCCCGCCATCGACTGGGACAACTACAACTACTGGTACTCCACCAGCCGTGTGGGCAGGCTGCCGGGCAGCGAGGAGGCCTACGAACGCAGCAATGCCAGCGAATACCTCGAGAACATCAGCGGCGACCTGCTGATCATGCACGGCCTGCGCGACAACAACACCCTGTTCCAGACCGTGGCCCAGTACCTCGAGAAATCACATGAGGAAGGCATCAACGTGGAGCTGAAACTCTTCCCCCGCGATTCCCACGGGATCCAGACCAACTTCAACTTCATCCGGGTCTTCGAGGGCGTGGTGGAATACTGTGAGGAACACTGGGACTGAGTCGGCATTCCCCGCCGCACGGTGCTATACTGCGCCCCCGAAGAGGTGACCCATGTCAGAAAGGGAATCCGCCCACGGAGGGCATGCTCACGACAAGACGCCGAAGGGCAAGTACCTTGCCGCGCTCTGTCTTGCCTCACTCGGAGTCGTGTTCGGGGACATCGGCACGAGCCCGCTCTACGCGATCCGTGAATGCTTCCACGGCAATCACGGCGTTGAGATGAATACCGCGAATGTGCTTGGCGTGCTGTCGCTGGTGTTCTGGTCGCTCATGATCATCATCTCCTTCAAGTACCTCGTCTACGTGATGCGCGCGGACAACCGCGGTGAGGGTGGAGTGCTGGCACTGATGTCGCTCGCCTCCGAAAAGGAAGGCCGCACCCGGCTGACCGGCATCATCATCCTGCTTGGCCTGTTCGGTTCCGCCCTGCTGTATGGCGACGGCATGATCACTCCGGCGATCTCCGTGCTCGGCGCGGTCGAGGGGCTGCAGATTGCCACCCCCGCATTGTCACACTACGTCGTGCCGATCACCGTCGTGATTCTGATCGGGCTGTTCTCGATCCAGCACCGCGGCACCCAGGGCATCGGTGTGGTATTCGGCCCCATCTCACTGCTGTGGTTCCTCGTGCTGGCCGCACTCGGCATCACCCAGGTGGTCCAGCATCCCTATGTGCTGAGCGCGATCAACCCGGTGCATGGGCTGACATTTCTGTTCGGCAATGACCACCACGGCTTCCTCGTGATGGGCAGCGTGTTCCTCGTCGTCACGGGCGGTGAGGCGCTCTATGCCGATATGGGGCATTTCGGGGCCAGGCCGATCCGCCTCACCTGGTTCACGATCGTGCTTCCCTCGCTGCTCATCAACTACTTTGGACAGGGTGCGCTGCTGATCGCCCACCCGGAGGCAATCGAGAATCCGTTCTACCGCATGGCACCGCCCTGGGCCCTGATTCCACTGCTGATCATGGCAACGCTGGCCACCATCATCGCCTCGCAGGCCGTGATCTCCGGAGCCTTCAGCCTCACCCGCCAGGCAACGATGCTTGGCTTCATCCCGCGCATGGAAATCCGCCACACATCCGAACGTGAGATCGGGCAGATCTACGTGCCGACCATCAACTGGATTCTGATGGTGGCGACGATCGGGCTCGTGCTGGGCTTCGGCTCCTCCACCAACCTGGCCAGTGCCTACGGCATCGCAGTTACGACCACGATGGTGATCACGACCATCCTGGCCTATTTCGTGGCCCGCCATCTGTGGGGCTGGGGCCGGCTGGTCACGATGCTGCTGACGGCGGTGCTGCTTGTGGTTGACATCTCGTTCTTCAGTGCCAACGTGGTCAAGATCCACGACGGCGGCTGGTTCCCGCTTGCAGTTGCAGCCATGGTCTTCATAGTGATGACAACCTGGAAGAAGGGCCGCGCGATGCTGTGGAACCAGATCAGGGGCACAATCGTTCCGCTTGAGGAATTCTACCGTCGCATGCGCGATGACCACAGCCGCCGCGTGCCAGGCACTGCCGTGTTCATGACCAGCAACTCGGAGGGCACGCCCCCGGCGCTGGTGCACAACTTCCTGCACAACCATGTCGTGCACAAGCAGGTGGTACTGCTGACCGTCGTCACCGAGGAGATTCCCTACGTTGACAACGCTGGCCGTGTGGAGGTGGAGGAGCTCGGCAACGGCTTCGTGCGCCTGATCGCGCACTACGGCTTCATGGAGGACCCGGACGTGCAGGCCCTGCTGTCGCGCAGGGACACTCCCACGCCACCGATCGCGAGCGCGACATTCTTCCTCGGCAACGAGATCGTGCTGGCGGAGGGCCGCCACGGGATGGGCCGCTGGCGAGCCTGGCTGTTCTCGATCCTGTCCCAGAACGCCGTGCGGCCGACCTCCTTCTTCAACATCCCGAAGGAACGCGTGATGGAGATCAGCTCGCAGATCTCGCTGTGATGCCTGCGGCCCCTAGGCCGCCAGCTGCGCCACGTCGAGGATCAGCGCCACCCGGCCGTCGCCGAGGATCGTGCCGCCCGCCATGTACGGTGCTTCCTGCAGGAAGCGCCCGAGGCTCTTGATCACGATCTCCATCTGGGCGAGCGGGCGGTCGGCAACCAGGCCGATGCGCTGCTTGCCGCTGGCAACGACGATCACGAACACGCTGTCGGAACGTGTGCCGGACGGCGGGCTGCCCAGCAGCTCGCGCATGTACACGAGCGGCAGGATGTCCCCGCGCAGCATGATCACGTCCTTCTGGTTGGCACGCTTGATGTCCTCGGAGCGCACCTTCAGCGTCTCCTCGATGTAGGCCAGCGGGATCGCGAAGACCTCGCGCGCGATGTCCACGAGCTGGGCCTGGACGATGGCGAGGGTGAGCGGGAGCTTGATCGTGACAACCGTGCCCTTGCCCTTCTCGCTCGTCATGTTGACTTCGCCGTTGAGGTAGTCAATCTTGCTGCGCACGGCGTCCATGCCCACGCCACGGCCGGAGATGTCCGTCACCTGCTCCGCGGTGGAGAAGCCCGGCTCGAAGATCAGCTCAATCGCTTCCTGGTTGCTGAGCTTGGCCGCCGCATCCTGGCTGATGATGCCCTTCTCGACGGCCTTTTTCCGGATGATGTCCGGGTCGATCCCACGGCCGTCATCACGGATCTGGATGAAGACGTTGCTGCCCTCGTGGAAGGCCGCGAGGTGCAGGTTGCCTTCCGGGTCCTTGCCGGCGGCTTCGCGCTCGGCAGGCGACTCCAGGCCGTGGTCCACGCTGTTGCGGATCAGATGCACCAGCGGATCACCGATCTCGTCGATCACCGTGCGGTCCATCTCGGTCTCGGCACCGCTCATCTCGAGGCTGATCTTCTTGTCGCGGCTCTTGGCGAGGTCGCGGATCATGCGCGGGAAGCGGTTGAACACCGTCTCGATCGGCACCATGCGGGTCTGCATCACCACGCTCTGCAGGTCGAATACGACCTGCCCGAAGTGCTCGATGCTGTCGCTCATTTCGCGGTTGCGCGTATCCTGGGCCAGCTGGTGCAGGCGGGTCTTGCCGATCACGAGCTCGCCCACGAGGTTCAGCAGCATGTCCAGCCGCTCGGTGTCAACGCGGATCGTCTGGGCGTGGCGCACCTTCTCGTTGCCACGCGCCTGCTGCTGGGCCTGGGCCTGCTGCGGTGTGCTGGCCTTGCTGCCGGCCGCGGAAGCCGCGGCGGCCTGGCCGGCGGTTGCCATCGCCTGCGGCTCCGGCTCCGCCTGCTTCTTCTCCTCGGTGTCAATCACGAGCACGCTGTGGGAGGCCAGTTCGCTGACCTTGCTCAGGCCCTCGTTGATGTTCTCCTCGCTCTGGTCGGTGATCGCCATGAAGTGCACGGTGCTGCCGAAGTTGTCAGCCTCGATCTCCTCCACGGTCGGATTCACGAACACGATCTCGCCGGACTCCTCCAGCGCGCGGTGCACCATGAAGATCCGCGCGCTCTTCAGCACGCATTCCTCCTCAAGCGTGACCGTCACATAGATCGCGCGCAGGCCGTCCTCGAGGCCATGGCGGATCAGATCCATCTCGTTGGGGCTCAGGCCGAAGATCTCGGCCATGTCGGCCATGCCGGGGTGGCGCACCGTCGAGCCGAAGGGCACGCAGCTGCTGGAGCTGATCTCGGAGATGCTGTCGAGCATCTCCGTCAGGCTCTCGGGCTGCGAGTCGGTCAGCAGCAGCAGGTCGAAACTGCGCGCGCCCTCGCCGTTGACGATCACGTCCTCGTCGGGCACGCAGTGCAGGATGCTGCCCTGCTCCTTGAGGCTGGCAATCGCCATGTAGCCGCGGACGTTGAGCATCTCGCAGGCTTCGGAGATATTGACATGCACGTGCATCGCCGGCATGCCGTTGTTGACGGAGGTGGAGATCTGCTGCAGCAGGTCCTCGCCGATCGGCGCCGGATAGCCGCCCTGGGACATCTCCGCCGCGGGTTCGCTGCCGCTCTGGGCAAGCTGCTTCGCCGTACCGGCCACGCCCTGGGCCATTGCCGCCATCTGGCTCACGAGCCCGCTGATGTCGACGTCATGCTCCACCTGCTCGATGTGCGCATCGATCATGCTTTCCAGCGCATCGAGGCAGTTGAACAGCAGCTCAATCGTCTCATCCGTGGCCTTCATTTCCGACTGGCGCACGGGTGTGAGCAGGTTCTCCATGTTGTGGGTCAGCTCCGCCACGTCGTTGAAGCCCATCGTGGCGGACATGCCCTTCAGTGTGTGAGCGCTGCGGAAGATCTCATTGACGATGTCAATGTCCTCCGTGTCCTGCTCGAATTTCAGCAGGCTCTGGTTGAGGGCCTGCAGGTGTTCGCGGGATTCGGCCGCGAACATGTCCATGTACTGTGAAAGATCGTTGGACATCGTTTACCTCAGCTGGTGACGGGGACTTTCTTCTTGGAGGGGGACATGCCGATGCAGATCCGGAATTCGCCGAAGCGCGTGCTGATGGGCTGGGCGATCAGCGTGGGCACGCCGAAGCTCATCGAGGCGTGCTCATTCACGAGCACGGCCGGCGGCGCGATGTCGCAGATGTAGCCCATCCCGGTCAGCTCAGCCGAGGTCATGCCGCAGATCATGTTGCCGAGCTCGCCGATGGCGCTCTGGCACAGCTCATCGAACTGCTCGTAGTCCGGATTGCCCATCATGGTGCGAGCCATGTTCAGGCCGACTTCCATGCTGAAGCCCATCACGAACTGGCCGGTCAGGTCGCCCGTGAAGGACAGGATCACGGAGATGTGATCCAGTGCCGCGGGCATCTTGACCAGCGAGGCGGTGCCGCCGCTGGAGACATCCAGATGGAAGTAATCCCGCAGCACGGTCGCTGTGGATCCAAAGAACTTGTTTACGATTTCAGCATTCACGATTTGCCCCGTTAGGCTGGCTTTTTTTCCAGTATAACAGCGCGGAAATCCGAAGATCGATCCCCCGGCTAAGGCCCGCTTTCAAATCGGTCTGCTTTTCATTAAATGCCATGAAATGCCAATTTGATCCGTGAAACAGGAGTTATGCCATGTTTCACGGGCTTATTTGTTATGTTATTAGATAGGTATCCCCCCAATGTGAAATTCCGGCAGACGGACAGTAACATTCAGGGGTGCTCAATGCTCTAGTAAGCGTGGTCCGGGAAAGGTGTCGCAGCAGGATCTGACAGACGAACGCAATCGTCGGTTCATGAAACTGCTGGAACCGGTGAATACGGACTGCCAGAGGTGGGCATACACCCTGACGCGGGACAAGGTCTTCGCGGAGGATGTATATGCCCAGGCGATCCTCACGGGGCTGGTGAACATCCATCAGCTCAGGGAGGATGGAGCATTCAAGTCCTGGATGTTCCGGATCATCGCCAATACCTTCAGGCAGTCTCTGCGAAGGGATTCGCGGCAGCCGGAGGCGATGCCACCGGAGGACCTGGGTAACCGGTCCCCCCGGGATGAGGAGTGGACGGAGCGCGAAGCCCGCAGCAGGGTGCTGAGGGTGGCGATCGAGAAGCTCTCACCGGACCAGCGCGAAGCGCTCCTGCTCTTCGAGGTGCATGGTCTCAGCATCAGGGAGATCAGCCAGGTGATGGGCAAGAGCGAAAGCGCCGTGAGGGTGCTTTTGCACCGCGCCAGGCAGCGACTGGCGGAACTGTTGAAGAGAGACGGAATCGAGGAATGAATCCGTCAGGCTGAGATATACGGGGTCAATCGGGAAACATAAATGGAATACGATTCCAACAGCAAGCAGGGACTTCCTGAAATGGAGCAGGGGCTTTCGCCCGAGCTTCGTGACCTGCTGCGCGACTCCTGTACAGCCGGGGATTTCATGTCCTGGGACCGGGTCACGGCCCTGGTGGAGAGTGCTCCGCCGGTGGCGCTGCCCTGGTACGTGGCCTTCCTTGACAGCTACCAGCGCCAGCTGCGCTTTGCCGCGGCCCCGCTGATGGTGCTGCTGCTTGTGGGCGGGATGTGGGCTGTGCCCGCACAGTCCCGCAATGTGGGCACGACCATCGTGGTCCAGCTCCCGGCCGACTGGACGCATGACAGCCCGCAGTTCGTGGAACTGCGTGAGTCCAGCCGCAGTGAATTCGAGAACCTGGGCATCTCCCAGTCCGGGATGAAGCTCTTCCTGATCGATGATGATTCCACCCAGCAGCTCGTGGTCGTGATGCGCGGCGTCGCTGCAGATCAGGCGGATGCCTGGTACGGTCGCATGGCCGCCAGCTTCCCGGTGCTGGATGCAGTGCGGCATGAGGCGCACCCGATAGAGGCCCGCATGCACGACAACCTCCTGCAGGAAGTCGGCAGCCGCCTCGGTGGCAGCCAGGCCGTTTCCGAACTCAGTGACAACCAGCTGAGCCTGCTGGTCTTCGAGGTGCTCGGAGAGGCTGGCTTCAGCAATATCAGGCTGGACATCCAGCGTGCCGACTCCGGCAAGGTCCGGATTGACGTGCAGGCTGACATGGACGGCACAGGCAGTACTTCCGAGCTGTCGCTGCAGGAGCTGCAGCAGCTGGGTTACACATCCGGCAATCTCGGACTCGACGCAAGCAACACTCTTATTGATGAGATTGGTGTGGAAATCCCATAAGCACCAACGAAAGGATGGCCCGGGACTACTGTGCAGTCCCGGAGGATAGCCCGCCCCTCCCAGGGTGGGCTATTTATTTTTCTGTGCTGCCCGGCTGATATTCTTCATGTCGGGAGGGTCCCGCACCCATGATGAAGCACTATCCAAGCAAGATCCGGCGTGGCATGCTGCTGCTGGCCTGTACGGGGCTGGCCCTGCTGCTGTTCAGACCTGTCCAGGCCCTGGCCCAGACCGGGCCGGAAGCGGTCGTGAGCGGGCATTTCGCCGCGATCACGGCCCAGGAGTACGCCCAGGCTGACGGCTACTTCTCCCGGGAATTCCGCTCCGCCTTCAAGGCCGACATCGCCCGCATGAATGCCTACTACCTGGCGCGCGCTGCACAGATCGCCCGGGGCTATGAGATCCGCGATGTCAGTCCGCTCTCCGATGCCGACCGCGAAACCGTGCGCGTCACCGTGGACTTCGCGGATGCCAACCCCGATGACGGCAGTGACATCACCGAGCGGATCTACTACTACCTGATCCGCCAGAACAGCACTGACCCGGATGCCTACGAAGGCAAGGCCTGGCGCATCGACATCTTTGATGCCCTGAGCTTCGACAGCCTGGCCGACGCCCGCCGCCGGCCTTATCTGTATACGGGGCAGGAGTGGGACGAATTCGCCAGCCGCGAGCTGATTGCGCGCCAGGGCCTGTTCCGCATCCAGATGGCGCTGGAGTCCTTTCACCAGGAGCATCAGTCCTATCCCTTCCGCCTGCTCGGCGATGACAACCGCCGCGATGAACTGATCAATGCCAACAAGCTCGGCGCGACCTATCCGCCCTGCGGCTTCAATGACCGGCCGATGCGCAGCGTGCAGTTCGAGGAGAAGAGCAGCGGTGACTTCAGCTACTACGGCCTGGATGCCGATGCCGACGGAGTCAACGAGGGCTACTGGCTGCTGCTGCATGGCCGCGACGAGAATGGCTTCTACTTCGAGGGCCGCGACACGATCTACGTGCTCAGCGAGCAGGCCGGCCTCACCCAGCGTGAGCAGGCCGAGGGCTTCGCCGCCTGGTGGGAGGCCCGCAACGGCACGGCCCCGACACTGACCGATGTCACGGAATTCGTGCTGCCCGAGTACCGCCCCGGCAGCATGATCAGCGGTGCCCCGGCCACGCCCAGCATCCAGGACCTCAGCCGCTCGATCTCCAGTGCGGACCCCGTGGAGGGGATCGTCACGGGGGCCAGTGAAATGCTCGAGGCTCAGAATCAGCCTGCAGCGCCGCTGGATCCTGGCCATCAGGCAGCACTCTATGGCGGCAATGTGGCGGGCTGGATCAGCAGCTGGGCCCGAACCCGCATGGCGCAGCTCAGTGCTGCCCCCAACGAGGCGGAAAGCCGGCCCGATCCGCTCTCCAGCCTCGTCGTGGCTGAGGAACTGACTGTCCACAGCTTCGGCAGCTGGGATTAGTCCCAGTCCCCTGCGGGCTATAATGCCGCTGTGCATCTCGCCGCCCTGACCCTGCGCGACTACCGCAACTACCGCGTCCTCGAACTCGAATTCCCCCGCGGGGTGATCGTGCTCACGGGCGAGAACGGGGCCGGCAAGAGCAACCTGCTCGAGGCGATCCACTACCTCTCCTATCTGCGCTCCTTCCGCACCAGCCGTGACCGCGAGATCGTGCGCTTCGGCGCGGCCTACGCCGTGATCGATGCCCGCTTCGCCGATGAGCAGCAGCGCGACTTCGATGTGCGCCTGGTGCTCAAGGACGGCAAGCGCTTCGTGCGCTACAACGGCAACGACGTGCAGAAGTTCCAGGACTACATCGGCCGCCTGCACAGCCAGTTCTTCTTTCCCGGCGATCTGGGGATCGTCACCGGCGACCCGGCACTGCGCCGCGAGGTGCTGGACCTCGAGCTGCTGCGCCTGCGCCCGCAGCTCACCGCCGTGATGAGCCATTTCCGCCGCGCCCGCGAGCAGCGCAACCGCCTGCTGAAGCTGCTGCACCCGCAGCCGGGCGTGACCCGCGAAAGCCGCGAACTGCGCCAGAGCTTCACGGCCTTCACCGAGCAGATGGTGCAGAGCGGTGCGCAGCTGATCCGCGAGCGGCTGGGGATCACCCGCGTGCTGGACGGCCTGTTCAGGCCCCTGCACCGCCAGCTGGCCAGCGAACAGGGCGAGCAGGTCTCGCTGGAATACATCTCGCAGGTGGAGCTGGACCCTCCGGAGCAGATCGCCGCGGCCTATGCAGCAGCGCTCGAGGCCGCCGCCGGCAGTGAGTCCACACTGCGCTATACGAGCGTCGGCCCGCACCGTGACGACATGCTGTTCAGGCTCGGGGACGGCCGTGACCTGAAGCGCTTCGGCAGCCAGGGCCAGATGCGCTCGGCGGCGCTGGCCTTCCGCCTGGCACTCTGCGAGCTGTCGCGCCAGCGCATGCAGGATGACCCGATCCTGATGCTGGATGACGCATTGTCAGAAATGGACGACGGCCGCAAGGCGCGCCTGATGGAACTGGCGGGCCGCTACAGCCAGGTGTTCATCACCTCCGCCAGTGCGCGCGAGGTGGGCCAGATCGCCGGCGCGGCGGGCCAGGTCTACCGCGTCGGCGCCGGCAGCGTGGAGGCCCTTTGAGCCGTCGGCAAAAACAGGTGAAGGGTCCACGAAAGAACGGTTAAGCCGCGTTTCTGACAACTTTCCTTGCCCGAGCGTACAAACGGCGTGGATATACTCTGATCAGATGAAGTATGCAGAGGAAACAATCCAGCTCAAGGCGATCTTCACGAGCCTGATCGAGGCCCTGGAGCTTGCCGACCCCTACACCAGGGGCCACAGCGAAAGGGTGGGGACGCTCAGCGTCTCGCTCGGGCTGGAGCTGGGGCTGTCCACGCGCGAGCTGGACATCCTGCAGGATGCGGGCACCCTGCACGACATCGGCAAGATCGGCGTTGACAGCCGCATCCTGCACAAGCCCGGGCCGCTCACCGAGGACGAGTTCGCGGAGATCCGCAAGCACCCGGTCTACGGCTACAACATCCTGAAGCCGCTCTGCCAGCAGGAGCTGCTGGACATCACGCTCATGCACCATGAGCGCATGGACGGCAAGGGCTACCCCAACGGGATCACGGACTACCCGCTGCTGGTGCGCGTGCTGCAGATCGCCGATGTCTGGGATGCCCTGTCCAGCAACCGGCCCTACCGCAAGGCCATGCCCTATGGGCGCATCCGGCGGATGATGGACAGCTCGGAGAATGCCTTCGGCTTCGACCCGGATCTGCTGGACCGCTTCCTGGCCCTGACGACCTACATCTTCCCTGACGACGAACCGCTGCATGACAACGAACGCCGGCGCCTGAGCCCGGTGCTGGTGGGCGGCGGCCGCACGGCCTAGGAGGCCCGGCGCAAGCCGGGCTCGGAGGTCTTGCGCAAGCAAGGCGCGGAGGCCCGGAGCAATCCGGGCAAGGGGAGGCCCGGAGCAATCCGGGCAAGGGGAGGCCCGGAGCAATCCGGGCAAAGAGATCGAAGAGGATTGAACCACAGAGCGCACAGCGAGCACAGAGCTTTCTTTTTCCTGGCAACAGGTGCAAATGGCACGGGGCAAGCGGAGGCCCGGTGCAATCCGGGCAATTGACACCATCAACCACAAAGCTCTCAAAGGGCACAAAGTCTGACAACGCTCACGAAGAAATCTTTGTGAACCTGGAAACTCTTCGTGAACTTGGTGCACTTTGTGGTGAATATTCCGACTCGCGAGCAAGGCGCGGAGGCGTGGGGCAATCCGGGCAAGGAGCTCGCAGGGCTTCAACCACAGAGCACGCAGCGAGCACAGAGCATTTGGAAATCTGGCAACGCCCACATTCGCATGGATGCATCGAGGATGCGCGGGCGGTATTGTCAACCACCGAGCCACAGGGGACATAGAGTTCTACAGAGGAATTGGCAACCAAGATTGAATTGGATTCATAATCTCTGTGATCTCTGTGCCTCTGTGTTGAATAATTCAGTGGCAACGCTCGCATGCGCGTGGCGACATCACGGATGCGGGAGCGATATTGTCAAACACAGAGCCGCAGAAGACGCAGAGAATATTGGCAATGCTTCCCGCCCGTATGCGCGGATGGCATCGCGGCCCAGCGAACGGTTCTATCTGACGCAGAGGCGCAGAAGCGCAGAGAGTTCCGGATTGTCAGGGAATCAGCCATGTAGCAGCGCGCCCCCGGCGCGACTGGGAGGGATTGCTTCGATGTTCCAGAAGCTGGCCGAACTTGGCAATCTGAAACTGGCATTCTCTGTGAGCTCTGTGCCTCAGTGTTTCATCAAGTATTTCCACGTCCCCATGCGCGTTGACACGGTGAGCCCGCGCGAACGGTTCTATCTGACGCAGAGGCGCAGAGCAATTGGCAATGGGAAGACCCCTGCGCGTTCCTCTGTGGATCGCTGTGGATCTCTGCGGAGCTCTGTGTCAGGTTCCCCGCTGCTCCCTGGCAACAATGCTCCTCAGGAGCGGGCGGTATAACATTGATGTTACTCCTTTTAGCTAGGGTGTAATCTGGACCGGGGTTGCCGCCCCGGTTCTTCCTTTTTCAGCTCCCACACTCGCAGAATGCATGATTCAGAAATGTGGTCGAGTTGAATTTTCAGTTCGTCACAGTCCCTTCAGGCGTGGGTCAAGGTGCCTGAAGAGCACATAAAGTCTTGCGAACTCAGTGTCAGGAAAAGAGTTGTAGTTGGAGACTGTTGCAGCTATGTATGTTCTTCCAAAGCTGTCAGCTGCTGTTGCCTGGCTACCATAATTCGCAGAATCATTCCCTTCTTCCATTGGCAACACTATTTCTGAATAGTAGCTTGATCCGGAATAGATCCGATTCTCAAGATATTTATTGCCAATGCCGATGTGCTTGATTTGCACTTCCGTTCCTCCAATGCCGTCACAGAGGTTGTAAACGACAGGTGCAACATCGTACTCTGGCTCGTCAGTCAGCAGTTCCATTTCTGCTATCCCATTCCTGAACTTGATGAGCGCTCGTACATCTGGCACTTCCAGATAATTAGTTTCGGTACTAATAAAGGATGTCCCATCTAGCGAAGTGAAAGTTGTTTCCAGCCTGTAGTTCCCCTCCAGCTCCACCTGTCCGCCATCCAGGCTGAAGGGGGCTCCCAGGCCCGCTCCCGCAGTCCACAGTGCTGCGGGTATTCCGGCTGGCAGGCCATCCGCATTGTCAAACAGGGCCAGCACCTCGCCATCCGGCATCACCAGCAGCCGGCGTGGTTCGAAGAATGTCTCAGCAGTGTCATATCCCGTGTATTCAACCTGCCAGTCACCATTCAGGGTATGCAGGATATGGAAGCGAAAATGGATGAACCCGCCGCCGATACTCCCCATGTCATCCTGCGTTTCAATCAGGATTGAAGCAGTTCGTCCATTGGGCAGTACTTTGGTATCCAGTACCGAAAGTGTGTGCCTGAACACCTCACCTTCTGGCTCTTTCAGCCCATCAACCCGTACACAGTCCCAGGTGGAAGGACCTGTCTCGGTGCAACGCCAGACAAAATCCGGAACTGCAACTCCTGCAGGGGACTCTTCCCTTCTTTCAAGCAGCAAAGTTACCTTGGCACCTGCATCCTGGCAAATTGCCTTCACTCTGCCTGTCACGGATATGTTGCCTGCCAACTGCGCGCCGATGTTGGATACCGGCACTTTTTCATAATCCCAGCTTCCATCTGCCGAGCGACGCGCAAAGTAGATCCCGCTATCCAGCAGGCCCTCGGTCACTTCGGAATCCGTGTAGCCCGCCACCACGATCTCATCCGTCAAGGGGTCTATGGACATCGCCTCTATCTCAATCGGCAGCTTGTAGTCCGCCAGCGAGGCATTGAGCACTTCGTATTCCCAGCCCGAAATGCCCAGTTGCAGGGATGCTGGGTTGGAGGTAGCTGACAGATCGTCAACTGCCCTGACAACTGGCTCGAAGTAGTCATCGCTGCCCTGCCTGTACGTCGCCCTGACCTTTCCCGGCTCCACGATCTCGAAGCTGTCCACCGTGCCATCGCTGCTCATCTCCGGCAGGGGGTCGGTACTAAGCCAGTCTGTTGTGCCGTCGCCGTCGAAGTCCCACTCGTAAGCTGAGATGCTTCCGTCCGGGTCGTAGCTGGCGGAGGCATCCAGGGTGATCTCAGCCGGCGCTCCGGCGAAGTCCGGCGTGACAGTCAGGCTGGCAACAGGGGAGCTGTTCACCGTGCCGGTGTCGAGGTCGATGCTGACAATGCCGCTGGCCGGTCCCTGCTGCTGGGACTGCAGGTCGTAGGGCGCAACATAGTAGAGGTAGATGCCGCTGGCGCTTGCACTGTCATCATCGAAGCCGTACAGCACAGGAGCATTGCCGGGAGCCGCTGGATGGTCCACGCTGAGGAAGTCATTCGTACCGGGCAGGCCTGGCAGCATTGTGAACTCTGTTTCACCCGGAGCCTGGCGGTAGATGCGGTAGCCGGATAGTGCTTCCTGCCAGTGCACGGCAATCGGCGTGATGTCCGCCTGCGTGAGCAATCCATTTCTGTCTCCGTCAATGCGGGCACGCCGCCAGTTGGCAGCCGGGCTGCTCTTGGCGGGAGGTGTCTCCCCGCCGTCGTCAGTCGGGTCGCCCGCCGGCCAGGCAGCGAAGCCGCCGTGCAGGGCCTTGTCGTCATATGCCACTGTGCCGTTCAGCTCCCGGCCCAGGGGCGTCAGGTCGGAAACGTTGACCTGCCCGTTCTGGTCGTAGTCGCCGATCAGCACCTCGCTCCAGTTGATGGAAACGCCCGTCGGCGGATCTCCTCCGGGACCGTCAGGATCAATCAGCGCGAGGTCGAGATCGAAGACGCGGTTGGCATCACCGGTGGCGGCCTCTGATGTGGTCTTCGCGGGGTCCTTGCCCAGGCGGGCGAGTTCGGACATCAGGAAGTCGTGGAGTTCAGCCTCGGTTGGATTGATGTCATTCAGACGGGATTGATCTGAGCCGGAACCACCCCTGCAGCCTGCCAGCAGGAATGCAGGCAGCAATGCGCTGATCAGCGATAACCGGCAGATTGTGTCTGCATATCTCACCCTGTTCTGAGTTTACCGGCAGCCGACCGGAATGGACAGGAACAAAGGTGATGCAGATTGAGGGGGACACATGCAGGGATCAGGGACCAGGGAACAGTAGCAGCGGCGCTCTGGTTCATCCAAGACATGGGTAACGGTGCGCGGAGCGGTGTGTAGCTCTTCAGAGCTACAGGGCCCTGTCGGTCTCAAGACCGACACACCGCCGAGCTGGCGCTCGACCTCCTCGGCGGCACAGCCTGCGAAGCTGCGCTGCGCGGCTCCCCCTGGCCCACTCTTCACCGTTCACGCTTTACTCTCCCGGCGGCTTCCGCCCCGCTTTCACCGATTCAACGTAAAGAAAACCAGACAAAACGCCAAAAAGCTTGACACAATGACTAAAACCATATATATTCTGTCCAGCGCACAGTACAGGAAGTAAAGCAAGCTTTACTAACGGTGCTGAACCAATGAAATTGATCAATTTCATCCGGATGCATCGTGCGCGACTGGACATGACCCAGGAACAGCTCGCAAGGGCCATCGGGGTCAGCCGCCAGACGGTCCACGCCGTGGAACGGGGCAAGGCTGATCCATCGGTGACGCTGGCGATGAGGATGGCTGACATCTTCGGGCTCAGTGTGGATGAGCTGTTCCGTCTGGAAGACGGGAACGACGGATAGGAAAACGGAATAGGGAACCGGGGCGTTGCTTTCGAGCTAGGGAGTTGAGATGTTCGGCGACGTCAGGAAGTTCCTGCGGTATCTGGGTGGCGTGTTCGCGGCCTATGTCTGCCTTGCAGTGGGTGAGTTCGCGTCCTCGGGTTCCGCACCAAACAAGCTATCTATAAATGCCTTCCTCTTCCTCGTGGGGCTGGGCGGACTATTCGTCCTGCTCAGCCCCTCTCTTCGCTCCGGTCGGCACGCCAGATAGCGGACCTGCATACCCGCTGAACGGCCCGGGTCGGGCCGGCCGCTGCGTGCGGCACTAGATCCCGAGAAGCTGCATCGCTTCCCGGAGATCCGAGATGATCAGAGGCCGTGGAGAAAGGGACTCCGCCGCCTCCCTGCCGGTGACTCCGGTCAGCACGAGCATGCCCGGGATCCCGGCCCTGCGCGCCAGCGCCATGTCCGTGTCCGGGCGGTCCCCGATCATCAGCATCGCGCTGCGCGGGATCCCCGTCTCCAGTTCCACCTGCTCCAGGATCGCAAGCCCCGGCTTGCCCAGCACCAGCGGCTCGACGCCGCAGACCGCTGCATACATCCCGAGCTGTGAACCGCTGCCCGGCAGCAGCCAGCCGCCTTCCACCGGGAAGGAGATGTCGTCATTGGTGCCGATCAGCTCCGCGCCCTGCTGGATCGCGATGCAGGCCAGGCTGTGGCGCAGGTAGTCCGTCGCCGTGTCCATTCCGCTGAGCACAATCCGCGGGCGTAGCCCGGCGAGGATCTCATACACTGCGCTTTCGGCCCGGAAGCCGCTCAGGCCCTGCTGTGCCAGCCAGGCCGGGGCATGCCAGCACTCGCGGACATGCTGCGCCACACTGCCATGCAGCTGCGCGCTGCCCAGCACCAGCACGCTCTGCCCGGATCGCTCGCGGGCCAGCCAGGGCCCGGCGATGTGGTTCGAGCTGAAGATGTCCGCTTCCCCGAGCGCAATCCCCAGCCGCGCGCAGAGTCCGGCGTAGCTGCGGCGGTCCTTCGTGGAATTGTTGCTGACGAGCACGCAGCGCAGGCCGGCCAGCCGGGCGCGCTCCACGAACGCGGCGGCATGGGGAAGGGCGCTCGCGCCGCGCCAGAGCACGCCGTCGGCATCGAGCAGGATCAGCCGCAGCCCCGCGGGGCTGAAGGTCGTGGTATCAGGCATCGGAGGAGATTTTAGACCGGGACGGACTGCACGAGGTTGAAGACATTGCCATCGGGGTCGGCGAACACGCAGTCGCGTACGCCCCAGGGCTTGGTCTGCGGGCTCTGCAGCACCTGCACATTGCGGTCCTGCAGGCGGCGGTAGACGGCGTCCACGTTGTCGGTTGTCAGGCTCAGGCCCGTCCAGTGCAGGCGGCTGGCGCTGGCCGCGGCCAGTTCACTGCTGGCATCCAGCAGCCGAAAGAGCATCAGGCTCGGGCCGCCCTCGCAGGGCTGCACGAGCAGCGGGGCATGCGGGCCCTCACCATTGCTGACGAGCTGCATCCCGAGGGTCTCGGTGTAGAAGTGGCGGGCGATGTCCGGGTTGCGGATCTCAATGGCAACGGAACTCAGCGCGCTGATCCGCCCGCTGAGGCTGTCCGGTTCCGGCCGGTCCTGGCTCACACCCATCAATCCCATGCCGCTATTGTATGCCGCCCGGCCCCCGCTTGTGAATACACTTCAGGCCTGTTGCCAGAAATTCCGCCGGCAATTTGCTGACTGTCAACACAATGCACGGATGATCCGTTGATAAGGCGTGGCGATATGTTGGCAGGGCTGCATGGTGGTGGAGCAATTCGCCCGCCGGGCCTGAGTAAGTGATATGGGCTTGCTGTTTTGCGGGGTTGCGCTGCGAAAGCTGAAGCGTATGGTGCCGAAGGGGGGACTCGAACCCCCACGGGGTCACCCCCGGCAGATTTTGAGTCTGCTGCGTCTGCCAATTCCGCCACTCCGGCCAGTCAGCACTGCCCACTGCCCGCCGGAGTGGTTGAGTGCTAGAATAGCCATTCTACCCCAAGTTCCGTGCTGGGTGAGAATGGGTGGCACGGACATCCAAAGAGGAGTGAGGTTCATGCGCAAGGCCAATGCAATCCTGATATTTCTGAGCCTGCTGCTGTTCGTGCTCGCGGGCTGCAACCCGGCTGAGGACAGCGGCAACGGCGGTGGCACCACCAGTGGTGGCGGCCAGACCAGCGGTGGCGGCACCAGCAATGCCGGCGGCGACGGCACGGGGCCGGTCAAGATCGGCTTCAACTTCGAGGAGACGGGCAACATCGCCTCCTTCGGGCTCTCCAGCCACAGCGGAGCGCTGATGGCGGTGGACGAGATCAATGCCGCGGGCGGCATTCTCGGACGCCAGATCGAGGCGATCTGGGACGACAATGCCTCCAAGACCGATGAGGCCGCCAAGGTGGCTAGCAAGCACTGCAGCCAGGACAAGGTGGACGTGATCGTCGGCGCCGTCGCCAGCTCCAACTCGCTGGCGATCGCCAAGGTGGCCGAGGACAACAACACCCCGATGGTGACCCCGGCCAGCACCAAGACCACGCTGACCACCAACGAGGATGGCAGCGTGCGCAAGTGGATCTTCCGCACCTGCTTCACCGACGACTTCCAGGGTGAGGCGATGGCGAAGTTCGCCACCGACCCGGCCGGCCCGATCGGTGCCACGCGCGCCGTGGTGCTCTACGATGCTGACAACGACTACTCCGTCGGCATCTACCGGACCGTGCTGGAGGTCGCCCCGAGTGTCGGCCTCGAGATCGTCGCCGAGGACAGCTTCCTCTCCAGCACCGAGACCGACTTCCGCTCCAAGCTCAACCGCTTCAAGAGCCAGGAATTCGACGTGCTGATCGTGCCCGGCTACTACGACAAGGTGGCGCTGATCGCCAATCAGGCGCGTGAGGTCGGCCTCGACCAGCCCCTGCTCGGCGGCGACGGCTTCGACAGCCCGGACCTGTTCGACATCGCCCAGCAGAACATCGTCGGCAGCTACTTCACGAACCACTATGCCTCCGATGACCAGGATCCGGCGGTGCAGGAATTCATCAGCAAGTACAAGTCCCGCAACGGCGGCAAGACCCCCGATGCGATGGCGATCCTCGCCTATGACGCGGTCTACGCCGTCAAGCAGGCCTATGAGGATGCGGGTGCGATCGACAAGGAAGCCTTCGCGGCCGCGATGTCAAAGCTCTCGAACTTCCACGGTGCGGCCGGTACGGTCACCATCAATGCCCAGCACAATGCCGAGAAGAAGCTCGTCGTGCTGGAGATCATGGATGACGGCAGCTTCAAGTGGGTCTACAGCTATGATCCGAGCAATGCCGGCGGTGGTGGGGAGATGGACAATCCCTGCGCTGGCAACCCCTGCGGCGAGCATGCTGAGAATCCCTGTGGCGAGAATCCGTGTGGTGAGAATCCCTGCGAAGAGAACCCCTGCGGTGAGAATCCGTGTGCGGAGAACCCCTGCGCTCACTGAGCAGGCTCAACTCTGACAACTGAACTGAAGCACCGGCGGGCTGGTCCCGCCGGTTTTTTTTCGCGCAATGTCTCCCCTGAACAGCCCATGGACTGACCCTGTTGCCGCTGTGCCAACCGGGTTAGGATGCTGTTGTCATATCCGGTAAGGGAGTACTGAGATGGTCAACAGCTTTTCGGCAGTCAGGGACTGGAAACATGGGCGCGCTGGCACGGGGCGGCGCACAGCAGCGGAGCAGCGCTACCGCCGCCGCATTGAACAGCGCCTAATCTGGGAGCAGGGACCGGGACAGGAGCTGCGTGACAATGCAGCTCCGCTGGCGCTGCTCGGGATCAGCGTCGTACTGCTCTCTGCGGCCGGCATCGGGCCGTATCTTGCCTGGCTGCTGGGCTGATCACTCGCGCGGGGCGCGCTGGCCCAGCAGGCGGCTGAGCACCGTGCGCGAGCCGCTGTGGCGCTTGTAAAGCATCACGGGATGGTCGCTCAGCAGCGCCAGGCGCTCCGGCACGTAGCCCACGAACACATGCCGGAAGTAGCCCTCGTCCTTGGCTCCGACCATGATCACCTCACTGCGGCGTTCCCAGGCCTCGTCAATGATTGCCATCGGAATGTCCCGGCCGCTGAGGATCTCTTGGTCAACGGACACATCGGGACCGGCGATCTCCGTGAAAGCCTCGCGGGTACGCTGCAGGCGGTTGTCAGCCCGCTGGATCTTGTCAGCGGCGGGATCGGGCCTTGTCACCGTGCAGATCGTGACCTGCGCGTCGTCAGTTACCAGCTCCGCCGTGAGCCGCGCCGCCATCATGTCGTTCTCCTGGCCCGCCGTCGTCAGCAGCACGCGGCTGAAGGGCGGGTGGAAGTCATGCGTGATCTTGGCCAGCAGCAGGTCACAGGGTGCGTCCTCGATGATGTCGTCAATCAGGCTGCCGAAGATCGCCTCGGTGCGCGTCTCATAGCCCTTCCAGCCCAGCACCAGCAGGTCCACGCGCTCCAGCCGGGCCAGCTGCGTGATCGCGCGTGCCGTGCTGTGCGCCAGGCGCAGCTCCGCACGGAAGCGCACACCCAGTTCCCGGGCAACCTCCTCGGCGCGGTGCAGCAGCTCCTCGTACTCCGCAATGATCTCCATCCCCTGGTGCACCTCAAGCTGCACCGGGACCTCGGCCACCGTCACACCCACCACCTCGGCGTTGTCACCGTAGGGTTCCGCGAGATGCGCGGCCAGCCTGATCAGCGAGGGCACGTTGCGTGGATTGTGGCAGGGCACCATGATCCGGTAGCGCGGCTCGAGCCCCTTGAGCGTACGGGCGTCGATGTCCGGAATGGCAACCTTGACCTCCTCCGGCTGCATCCGGTGCCGGAAGTACAGGAAGAAGGCCAACAGCCCAAGCAGGATCCAGCCGAAGGTCACCGCCACGTCCACCACGCCGGTATGCGGCATCATGAACTGTCCGACCGCGAGCCCCATGCAGCTCAGCACGCCGAGCAGCGGGAAGAGCGGGTAGAGCGGCACGCGGTACAGCGGGCGGTAGTTGCTGCGGCGGCGCAGGGCCAGGAGCGAGGCATTGGCCAGCGCGAACACGAACAGGAACATCACACTCGCCGCACTGCCGACGGTCTTCACGTCGAACAGCACGCAGAAGGTCGCGGTGAGGATCCCGGTGATCGTGATCGCCACCCAGGGCGTGCGGTTGGCGGGATGCAGCACCGTGAACAGCGCGGGCAGCATCCGCCGCCGGCCCATGGTGTAGGACACGCGGCTCCCGGCCAGCAGCGCGGCGTTCAGTGCGCCGGTGGTTGCCATCAGCCCGCCGAGAGCCACGATGAACACCCAGGCCGGGCTCATGATCAGCTCACTGGCCTTCACGAGCCCCGTCTTGCCGTGCATGCTGATCAGCTTCCAGCCCGGTTCGCCGTCGACAAAGGGCAGGCAGCTGATCACGATCGCCACGATCACCACGCGTGCGATGCTCGAGATCAGGAAGGACAGCCAGATCGCGCGCGGGATCGTGCGCTGCGGGTCGCGCACCTCCTCGGACATCGCCGCGATCAGGTCATAGCCGCCGAAGGCGATGAAGGTCACGCCCATCGCCATCAGGATGCTCAGCGGCCCGTTCGTGAGGAAGGGCTGCAGCGACTGGCTGGCCACCTCCGGGTGCTTCGCGACCGAGAGCGCACCGAAGAACAGGAAGGCCACGAGCGTACCGAGTTTGCCGATCGTCAGCCAGTTCTCGGCCTTGCCGGTCACGTCCGCACCCTTGATGTTGATCAGCACGAAGCCGAGGCAGATCAGCACGGACATCAGGATGTCCGGGCCGTCCTTGTGGAAGGTCAGCACGCTGTTGCCATATTCGTAGACGGACGGCAGGTAGAGATGCACCAGTTCCCAGAGGTAGCCGCCGAAGCCCATCGAGAACAGTGCGCAGGAGATCACGATCGCCATCCACAGCATCCAGCCCGCGATGAAGCTGACCCAGGGCGGGAAGGCCTTGGAGATGTAGCTGAAGCCGCCGCCCGCCTCGGGAATGCCGCTCGAGAGCTCCATGTAGGTGTATGCGGTGAACATCGTCACCACGGCATTCAGGGCGAACACGAGGATCGCCGCCGGGCCGCTCATCTCGGCGGCGACCCCGACCAGCACGAACACGCCGGCTCCGAGCATCACGCCCAGTCCGAGCATCACTGCATCGAACAGGCCGAGACTGCGCTCGAAACTCAGGTGGAGATGGGAATCGCCTCCCGCCCCGTGCTCACCGCCATCGGTTTTGAGATCCTTGTCCAACCACATACATTCTACTTTGGATCCACCGGCGTTGCCAGTTCGCGCCGTGTCTGAGCCCCGACTGTTATCATTGGTGCTGCCCTGCGGGGCCATCCAAAGAGACGAGGCCTGTGAGATGAGCAACTACATTCCGAAGATTCCCGTACCCGGCAACGAGCCGGTACTCAGCTATGCCCCGGGCAGCGCCGAGAAGGCCGCGGTCAAGGCCGAGCTGAAGCGCCAGGCCGCGAAGGCGATCGAGGTGCCCTGCATCATCAACGGGCGCAATGTGCGCACCGGGAAGACCGGCGAAGTGGTGATGCCGCATGAGCATTCCACCATGATCGCGAAGTTCCACATGGCCGGTGCGAAGGAGGCCCAGCGTGCGATCGATGCCGCGCTGAAGGCCCGCCCGGCCTGGGCCGCACTGCCCTGGCAGGACCGCGCGGCCGTGTTCCTGAAGGCCGCGGACCTGCTGGCCGGTCCCTACCGCGCGAAGATGAACGCCTCGACGATGCTCGGGCAGGGCAAGAACATCTTCCAGTCCGAGATCGATGCCGTCTGCGAGCTGGCGGACTTCTGGCGCTTCAACTGCTGGTACGCAGAGCAGATCTACGCCGACCAGCCGCCGATCAGCCCGTCCGGCATCTGGAACCAGCTGGAGCACCGCCCGCTGGACGGCTTCATCTTCGCGATCACGCCGTTCAACTTCACGAGCATCCAGGCCAACCTGCCCACGGCCCCTGCGCTGATGGGTAACGTCGCCGTCTGGAAGCCGAGCGAGACCGCGATGCACAGCGCGGCGCTGATCATGGAGATCCTGCACGAGGCCGGCCTGCCGGAGGGTGTTGTCAACATGCTGCCCGGCGATGGCCCGACGATCGGCAACGCCGTGCTGCACCATCCGGAGCTCGCCGGTGTGCACTTCACCGGATCCACGGCCACCTTCCAGTACATCCAGCGCGTGGTCGCTGACAACCTGCCGAAGTACCGCAACTATCCCCGGGTGGTCGGCGAGACCGGCGGCAAGGACTTCGTGTTCGTGCATGAAAGCGCAGACCCGCAGGCGGTCGCCGTGGCGCTCGTGCGCGGTGCCTTCGAGTACCAGGGCCAGAAGTGCTCCGCCGCCAGCCGGGCCTATGTGCCGGCCGGGATGTGGCCGAAGGTGCGCCAGCACATGGCGCGGATGCTCGCCGAGATCAAGGTCGGCGACCCGCGTGACTTCCGCAACTTCGTCAACGCCGTGATCGACCGCCGCGCCTATGACAAGATCACCGGCTACATCAAGGCCGCCAGGCGCAGCAAGGATGCCACGATCGAGTTCGGTGGCGAGTTCTCCGACAAGGTCGGCTTCTTCATCGACCCGACCGTGATCCTCGCGAAGAAGCCGGACTACCGCACGATGGTCGAGGAGATCTTCGGCCCCGTGCTGACGATCCATGTATATAAGGAGAAGGACTACGAGAAGATGCTCGGCATCTGCAACGAGACCTCTCCCTACGCCCTGACCGGCAGCATCTTCGCCCGCGACCGCCGTGTGATCAACCACGCGGCCGCAGCGCTGGCTGACTGCGCCGGCAACTTCTACATCAACGACAAGCCCACCGGTGCGGTGGTCGGCCAGCAGCCCTTCGGAGGCGCGCGTGCCAGCGGCACGAACGACAAGGCCGGCAGTGCGCTGAACCTGCTGCGCTGGGTCAGCCCGCGCACCATCAAGGAGGCCTTCGTGCCGCCGACGGACTACCGCTATCCCTTCCTGGCGGAAGAGTAGAACAGCAGCGGATTCTGACAATGCTAGGGAGCAAGGAAGCACATGACTGACAACGCATTCAAGGGTGGCATCGGCGAGATTGACATCGCGGCACTGTTCAGCCAGCTCGGGATCGCTAATGACAACCCCGGGGCCTTCGACGGCAGCTGGCAGGCCGCCGGTGAGCGTCTGGCCAGCCACAGCCCGATCGACGGCCGCCTGCTGGCGCATGTCGGCCAGGCTGACAACGCTGACTACAACCGCGTCATGAACGCGGCGGTCGCGGCCTTCGAGGCCTGGCGCGATGTCCCGGCCCCGCGCCGCGGTGAGATCGTGCGCCAGATCGGCGAGGCCCTCAGGCAGCACAAGGCTGCTCTCGGCGCGCTGGTCAGCATCGAGATGGGCAAGATCCGCGCCGAGGGCGAGGGCGAGGTGCAGGAGATGATCGACATCTGCGACTTCGCGGTCGGTCTCTCGCGCCAGCTCTACGGCCTGACGATGCACTCCGAGCGCCCAGGCCACCGCATGTACGAGCAGTGGCATCCGCGCGGCGTGGTCGGGATCATCTCCGCCTTCAACTTCCCGGTCGCCGTCTGGGCCTGGAATGCGGCGCTGGCCTGGGTCTGCGGCAACGCGTGTGTCTGGAAACCGAGCGAGAAGACCCCGCTGACCGCCATCGCCTGCACTAGGATCGCCGCCGCTGTCTTTGAGAGGAATGGCTACAGCCCGGCGCTGGCCTCACTGCTCATTGGCGACGGCCCCGGCATCGGTGAGCTGATGACCCATGACCACCGCCTGCCGCTGATCAGTGCCACCGGCTCCACGCGGATGGGCAGGCGGGTGGGGGAGGTCGTGGCCGCCCGCCTCGGCCAGACCATCCTCGAGCTCGGTGGCAACAACGCGATCATCATCGCCCCCAGTGCCGACCTCGAAATGGCGATCCCCGCCATCGTGTTCGGCTCCTGCGGCACCGCCGGCCAGCGCTGCACCAGCACGCGCCGCGTCTTCATCCATGACAGCCAGTTCGAGGACGTGAAGAACCGCCTCGTGAATGCCTACAGCCAGGTCCGCATCGGCGACCCGCTGGCGGAGGGCACACTGATGGGCCCGCTGATTGACAAGGATGCGATCAACAACATGATGGCCTCGCTGCGGATGCTCAGTGAGAACGGCGGCACGGTGCTCTGCGGTGGCGAGGTGCTGACCGGCGAGCAGTACAGCAACGGCCATTACGTCACGCCCTGCATCGCCGAGGCCCGCAACGACATGCCCGTCGTGCAGCAGGAGACCTTCGCCCCGATCCTCTACCTGATCCGCTACAGCGAGCTGGAGGAGGCCTTCGCCTGGCATAACGACGTGCCCCAGGGCCTCTCGAGCGCGATCTTCACGCTCAACCTGCGCGAGGCTGAGCAGTTCCTCTCGCACTGCGGCTCGGACTGCGGCATCGCCAACGTGAACATCGGCACCAGCGGTGCGGAGATCGGCGGGGCCTTTGGCGGTGAGAAGGAAACCGGCGGCGGCCGTGAATCCGGCAGCGATGCCTGGAAGGCCTACATGCGCCGCCAGACCAACACGATCAACTGGAGCACTGACCTCCCGCTGGCCCAGGGCATCAGTTTCGAGCTGGGCTGACAGGAAGAATATCGTTTCACATATTCAGTCAGGATCAGATGAGCGGTGCATAGTTCAGGGTATACCCGGACTGGTCACACCAGACGTAGACAGGTTTGCCGGCAATGCGAGCCAGACTGGGATCCAGACCGGCATCCACTGGCGCGGCCTGGATGATCACGAGATTGTCCATGTTCAGATTGGGATTGCCCGCGGCCAGCAGCGGTTCAAACATGTAGATGTAGTTCGGATGCGGATCAATGCCGGTATGACAATATGCGAGGATGGGATGGTCATTGTGAACCAGGAAATCCAGCCGGGAATCTGAAGAGTCAAGCAATATCGTTTTGTAGCTCCAGTCGAGGGTTTCTGCAGGCCGGGAAGTCTTGCCCAGGTACAGCGAGGGAAATGTACCATTCCAGAAGATCACAGGGCGACCGAGCACTTCGCCAAGGCCGATTCCAGTGATGACTGCAGGGTTATCAATCAAATGACTGCCCCAGTCCGCTGGTCCAGGCTCAGTCAGGGTGGCATGGCTGAACTGAATCCTTGCACCTTCAGTTAGCCCGCGATTGCAGATGGCAATGGCTGGAGTACCATCGATCATGGCAAGTGCCGGTTCCGTCGGACTGACTCCAGTGGTGTCTCCCATAATGCCGATGCGGTAAGCAGAGAATCCTCCAAGCACATCAGTACTGTCGGAGCGCAGATAGTAGAGATAGCCAAAGATGAAGTCAGCATCCAGATCCAGTGGGTCATTTTCAAACACTGCAATGTGCAACTTCTGCCCCTCGCTCATGATGCTCAGTCCCCTGCATTCCCGATCATTCACCAGATTCACGGTTTCCCAGTCGGTGTCCAGCTTGGGCCTGGGCAACTTGGCTTGCGCCAGCCACAATTCACCACCCGAGGTGCTGTAGACGACAACCGGCACACCATCATGATTAACCGCATCAATGAAGTTCGGTTCATTGACTGCATCGATCTCACTCAGGAACCAGTCACTCGCCTGCTGCGGGGAGTCCCCCTTTGCACTGGCAAATGAGAGTCGCAGCACACCGCTGTCCGCTGCGAAGGCAATTCCGGGAATCCCGTCCATGTCAAGCGCTGCTGCTCCCAGAGCTGCATTTGTTGCCACGACGTGCGAATTGGCGTCCGGCACCACGGTGTAGGAAGTGTAGGCATCCAGTCGGACCTGCGCTCCATCTGCCACCAGGACGGCGAAGTACTGGTTCCCGCGGGCTGAAACAAAGTTCTCATCGAGGATGCTGAACTGGGAGGGAATCTCCCCCGCAGCATAAGGCCCATTGAGGATCCAGCGTCCGCTTGCGAAGTCCGGCAGAGCCACATAGCAATTCTTGCTGAGGATTGTCAGGTCAAGGCTGAAATGCGAACATGTCACACCATAGTTGAAAGCACGGTAGATCGCCCAGTCAACTTCTCCCGGGCCTGCAGCCATGGATGCATATCCCTCAGGAGCCAGGATCACATGACTGCTGTTCGCTATCGCCAGGTTTCCGTCCACGAGGGAATTCTTGGTTATGCCGGAAGTGGAATGCGTGATTTCAGGATCTGTAGAGTTCACCGCAACCTGCAGCAGGTCGAGCTCGGAAAGCTCAGGCAGTCCCGAACCTGGCAACCCACCCCGGGCCTCGGAGTTGGAGATGGCATCGGACGCGGGTACTACGCCGTCGACGCCGTGTCGTCCCCGATCGCCGGAACAGGAAACGCCCAGCAGTACAAGCAGGAGAACCAGCATGGACAGCTGTATCGGAAGGAACGATCTTGTCATTTTCAACCTGATCCTTACATTGGGTATATGTAGACCCGGACTCCGTCATCAGACAATCACTCGCAAACTGCAATGCGGCCGATTATGTCGTTTGGACCAGTGGTCTGTCTGAATACCCGCTAACTACCTGAATTATATTCTGATCAAGCTTCAATTCAAGTTTACTTGAGCAACTTCTTGCTGACAGATGAGCGGAACTGCAGGGCGATTCATTTGAGGGAGTGGCAGAATGTTGATTCACAGGACTCTGGTACGGTAACATTCAGCCGGGCAGGATTGTCTATACTTAGCGTGGGGGAGGCTCCAGCCGCCCCGCCGGTGCGATACCGTGCTACTGGTTGTAGAATATTGGATCGCCGGTTGAACCGGTGGCGCAATGGGATAGTCATGCAATTAGCCGCGCCGCCCATACTGGATCTTCAGCCGGCGGAGGAAGTGAGATGAGAAGTCTGACCAACAACATGCTGATCATCATTGCCACCCTGCTGGGTCTGCTGCTGGCCGCGGGCTGCGACCAGGGCGAGGACCCGGCGGAGGCCATGCTCAGGGCCAGCGGTGCCCGCACTCCGGGTGGTTCCGCCAACCGCGGCAGTGGTGAGCAGGCAGCTGCTCCCGCCGGAGGTGGCGGTGCAGCGGGCATGCTGTCTGACGGCAGCGCAGCCGCAGCTGAGACTGATGCGGCCAATCCCTGCAATCCCTGTGGCGAGGCCGAGCCTGAGTACACGGGACCCAACGTCGAGATTACGGTTGAGAGCGTGGAAAACGGCATTCCTGAATACACCGGCAAAGCCAAGTACGACATCCGGCTGGAACTCCAGAGCGATGAAGTTCCGCCCGTGCCGTCCATCTGGGTGATCAAGGCCTTTGATGAGGATGGCAACATGGTCGGTGAAACGAAGAAGCACCTGACGATTCCCTCCTCATATCCGAAGACCATCGCGCTCAGCGGGTTCTACTGCTCCAACTGGCCCGCCACTTTCCAGGTGCGCCGCACCGAAGGTGAAGGCCTGTCCATTGAGGAATCCCAGGCTGGCGGTGAGAGCGGCAACAGCGGCAATGGACGCAAGAAGGGTGGCGGTGCGCCGCCGAGCCTTGGTGCCGCCGGTGGTGGAGACGATGAAGATGACGGTTCCGGCGACGAATAATCCCGGACTGAACTGGATCTGAAGTGATGAGGCGACCGGCATGCCGGTCGCCTTTCTTTTCTGCTTTTCAGCTGGCTTGCCGTCCAGCCGGTTACTGCTCGGCCGGATCCTTGAGGTAGTGGGAGATCACCGCGAGGCTGCCGGCGAAGTCCTCATTGCGGATCAGTACGCCCTTCGGTGCCTGCAGATGGATCGGCGCGAAGTTCCAGATGGCCTTGATCCCGCATTCCACCATTTTGTTGCAGAGTTCCTGCGCCGCCCAGACATTCACCGTCAGGATGCCGATCTCCACGCTGAAGATCTCAATCACCTTCGCCAGGTGGTCAACATGCAGGACCCGCGTGCCGGCGATGTCCTGGCCGATGATGTCGGGGCTCACGTCAAAGGCTCCGCTTACCTTGAAGCCGAATTCCCCGAAGCGGCTGTACTGCAGCAGGGCCTGGCCGAGCTTGCCCACTCCGCAGAGCACCGCGCGATGCACCTCATCGAGGCCCATGGTGTTGCTCAGGGCCTCGATCGTGGCCCCGATTTCATAGCCCTTCTTGGGCTGGCCCACCAGGTTGATGGCAGCCAGGTCCTTGCGCACCTGGGTGTCGCCGATCTGCAGGAAACTCGCCAGTTGCCTGGAGTTGATATGGGTGTCACCCTGTTCACGGGCACGCTTGGCGAGCAGATAGTAGCTGTAGAGCCGTTCCACGGAGCTGCGGGAAAGCTGGCTGGCCCGCCGCAGCTGCTCCTTGTCGTTGGCTTTTTCGTCCATGGGTTCTCGGTATTGAGTATTCGGATCTTGATTATAACGCCAGTCCGGTCACGATTTAGACCCCATATTGGAAACTTTGGTTTCCCCATTTTCCGGTTATTCTTCGCGTGGAGCGGGTAAAACCACTGGTTGGCTCCCGCCTGGAGCTGTTCAGCCGTGATGCAATTCACGCTAGCAGTGATGTGTAATTGTGAATTTGGGGCGATTGTCCGAATCCGCCTTTAAAATGCTGGAGAATTACACTATAATTACTATTGTTGCCGGGCAATCTGGAATTAACCGGGGTTTAAGAGCGGGAAGGCTGGAACAGATGTTAGATTTTAACGGTCTTCAACGATGTTATAATGTCAGGTTAAATGTACCCGGGAGTCAGGTGTATTCCGGCGACTTGGGTAGACTAATATTGCCAGCCACCCCGGAGGTGGCAAGCAAGGCGGTCATGCTGTGAACTGATTTGCGCAACAGGAAATGGGGCAGGAGAAACCGCAGGGGTTTCTCCGTGGTGGAACTTGCCATCGTCCTGTCGATCCTCGGGATCGTGGCGACGATTGCCATTTCGAATCTGTATTCCGCCGTCCCGCATGCCAGGATGGAAACCGCTCAGCTGCGCATGGCAGAGGTGCTGATGCTCGCCCGCAACAAGGCGCGCAGTGAGGAAGTCAACACCCGGGTCATCATTGAAACCAGCACCGGCAGCTACTGGATCGAATCCCAGGACCGCGAGACCCTGAACTGGGCGAACGCCATGCCCGGGGATGGCATCGAAACCCTGCCGGCCGGAGTGAGCATTTCCGCGAACACCTTTGCGTCAAGCACTGTCAATTACACGACCCGTGGCTCAATGCTGACGGGTGGAACGATCACCCTTATGTCCAGCACCGGTGAAACGGTCGACCTGGTCGCCAATGTCACGACCGGCCGCTTCAGCAGGGAGGGAGGCAATCTCCGATGATGAGCATGCTCAAGAAGGCGCTTCGGGCGCTGCAATCCGGCTCCCGGCGTGGCTTCAGCCTGATCGACGTGATGATCGGGCTGGTGCTGCTGGCCCTGGCCCTGATGTTCGGCCTGCAGGTCAGCATTGCTTCCAGCCGGGTGACGCAGTCCAACATGTTCGTGTCCTCCGCTGCCAATCTGGCGGAAGTCAAGATCGAGGAACTCCGCAATATCGACTTCGACCTCGTAGTTGACGGCGCTGACGGGGCCCAGATCAATGAGCTCGGCGAGGTCGGCGGAATCTACAGCCGCAGCTGGACGGTCACGGAGGACATGCCGGAGGACGGCATGAAGCAGGTCACGGTCTTCGTGTCCTGGCAGCGCATGGGCCAGACCTCCACATTCGACCTGACCGGGGTGATTGCACCATGATCGGATTCAAGCATTCAGTCAGCGGGAATTCGCGTGCAGGCTTCAGCCTCGTGGAGCTGATGATCTCGCTTGCCATTGCCGCCGTGGTCGGCGTGACCATTGCCACGGTGATGCAGAGCCAGATCATGCTCAGCACGACCCAGAACCGCAACATGCTCAACCAGGGCGACCTGCGGGACTGCATCAATTTCATGACCGAGGAGATCGTCACGATGGGCTCCGGGGTCGTGGAACCCTACGTTGAGATTGCGGAGCCGGGCGAGCTGATGTACATCGGTGACCTCAACAACGATGAAGTCTGGGAACGGATCCACTATTACTACGACGCCAGCACCCAGGAGCTCCGCCGCGACCTCGATCAGAGCATTGACGACGGCGCCACATGGACCGTCATCGGCACTGACGTGATCATGGAGAACCTGGACACCATCCAGTTCGTCTATTTCGCGGACAACAACCAGGTGCCGCTGGACGAGGATGAAATCACCGCGGTCGAGATCAAGATGACGATGGATGTCGAGAACGAGCAGACCGCATTTACGAACGGCCGCGTGGGCGGTCAGGCCATGGTCGGGCGGATGACCATCCGTAACCGCCGGATGAACTGATCGTCCCTGAGGACGGGAGAGGAAAATGATGATTAGAGCAATCAGATTCAGGCGCAGCAGCAGAAGGGGTTCCACCTCGATCCTCGCGATCATGGTTTCGCTCCTCCTGACGATCCTGTTCACGGCAACCCTGTCGCTGACGATGGTGGATGCCGAGATCGTGCATGACCACACCCGCAACAAGAAGGCCTTCCAGGCCGCTGATTCGGGCCTCGTGCACAGCCGCCGTGTGCTGGCGAATGCGCTGTCAGCCTGGAACATTCCCACCGCGACGACTCCCAACGACGTGGAGGACTATGCCCAGGATGCCGAGGCGGAGAATCCCGTCGGCAACCAGGACATCTCCCTGATCATGGACACGGGCCAGAAGATCGATGAGGTGATGCCGCGCAATGACATCACCACGAACTACGTGCTCGAGGATCCTGACGACGGTGTCGTTGCCCCCACGGTGGAGTACAACACCTCCGTCAACATCTGGCCGACCGAGGTCGAGCGCCCGCTGGCCAGTGACGCTTCCAAGAAGCATGTCTTCCACTATGACTGGACGGTGACAAGTGAGGGTTCCGCTGACCTGAGCGGCCAGCACAACCAGGCCACCCGCGTCGAGAACGGCAACTTCGAGCTTGAGGTCAAGCGCCCCAACTTCGCAACCTACGGCTACTTCACCCAGACCATGCAGAACCAGTTTGATGACCAGCTCTGGTTCTTCGATGGCGAGGTCTACGACGGTCCCGTGCATGTGAATGCCGGCGAGGGCCAGGGCAGGGCCGCCTTCTACGGCGAACCGACCTTCAACGGTGCCTTCACGGCGGTGCAGGGCAGCTATGAGGAGTCGATCCTCGCCGGTGGTGCCAACCCGCAGTTCAATGAGGGTGCCACCTGGGGTGTTGACCCGATCGAACTGCCCGGCAACGGCTGGTCCCAGGCCCGCGCTGCCATGGGTGACTATGCCAACATTGACGAGGGTACTCCTCCGACCATGCCGGAGTTCATTGACATTCTCGGGCTCAGCGGACTGCCCGGAGCACTGGACAAGGGCTGCTACTTCAGCCCCGACTACAACCAGGGCGAAGGCCTGCTCGGCGGTGTGTTCGTGAATGGCGATGCCAAGCTGGTGCGCTTCAGCACCGAGGGCGACGCCCAGGTGACGGTGATCCGCATGGAGGGCACGGGTCCCTTCGGCGGTGACAACAACTGGAAGTTCCGCGAGGATCCGGGCACCAACCAGACCGAGATCTGGAAGAACGGCACGCTGGTCAAGACGGTGGGCGGCCTGATGAACGGCATGATCCACGTCAACGGCAAGATCGAGAACCTCTCCGGCGATCTCAGCCCCTCCAGCCCGGACATCGCTCGTGGCTCGGAGATCACCGTCAGTGCCGCGGATGACATCTACATCGGCGGCCACATCACCTACACGGAGGACCCGGCTGACAATCCGGATGCCGACAACATCCTCGGGATCTTCAGCGCCGGCGGCAACATCATGCTGCGTGAGGACGGTCCCAACAACCTTGAAATCAATGCCTCGATGATGGCTGTCAGCAATGACCACGGCCTCGGTGCCGAGGGCATCATCTCCGGCAACAACTACGTCTACAACTATCCCAACAAGGGCAAGCTCAAGCTCACCGGCGGCCTGATCGAGAACCGCAACCAGACCACCGGCGTGTACTACAGCAACGGCCACAAGACCGGTTACGAGTGGGACTTCACCTACGACGACCGCTTCCAGGCCGGCAAGGCGCCTCCCTACTTCCCCTACGTGACCAAGTTCATCATGGAGATGCACGGCGTCAACGCGGAGGGCTGGGGCCGCAAGTACAACTAGGCAGGGCATTACTGGCCAGGGGCCAAAGGCAGGGAAACTCTTTGGAAGAACGGGATTACGAGAAGATACAGGAGCGCGGCGACGTACTGCAGCCCACGGGCAGCCAGGCGGCAGCGGCAGCCGAGGATACAGGTGTGATCCTGGGCAGCCCGGACCGACTGAGCCTCCAGCGCCGGCCTGATTCGGAACGCTATGCGCAACGTCCCTCCCAGGTGGAGCACGAGAAGATGAGTGCGGCCTCCGGTCTGACTACGAAGGAGGAGGCCGAGAAGCAGGTGATTCCGGGGATCAACGCCCCGAGCCGGCCGGCGGCCTCCGCGGCCGATGGCGTGCTTGACGAGCATCACACCATCCACGACCTGCTGGTCTACGCCGTCAATCACCGGGCCTCGGACCTGCATCTGACCGCCGGTGCGCCGCCGCATGTGCGCATCGACGGGCAGCTGATCCCGCTCAACCTCCCGAAGTACCGGCCCTCGGACCTGAAGAGCCTGATCTACTCCATGATGAAGGAGCACCAGGTCAAGGTCTTCGAGATCGAGCACGAATTCGACTTCGCCTACAGCGTGCTCAATGTGGGCCGCTTCCGTGTGAATGTCTTCATGCAGCGTGGCAGTGTCGGCGCGGTCGTCCGCAGCGTGCCCACCATGAAGAAGTCCATCGAGGCCCTGGGCCTGCCGCCGATCGCCAAGGACCTGGCGCTCAGGCCGCGCGGCATCATCCTCTTCACCGGCCCCACGGGTTCCGGCAAGACGACAAGCCTCGCGGCGATGATCGACTACATCAACGAAAACCGCCGCGGCCACATCATGACGGTCGAGGATCCGATCGAATTCCTGCACGACCACAAGAAGTGCGTGGTCAACCAGCGTGAGCTGGGCTCGGACACGGAGTCATTCGCCCGTGCCCTGCGCCATGTACTGCGCCAGGACCCGGATGTGATCCTCGTGGGCGAGCTGCGTGACACCGAATCGATGTCCACGGCAATCACCGCCGCGGAAACCGGCCACCTGGTGTTCGGCACCCTGCACACCAATGACACGGCGCAGACGATTGACCGCATCATTGACGTCTTCCCGCCGCATCAGCAGGCCCAGATCCGCCTGCAGCTTGCCAACAGCCTGCAGGCCATCTTCTGCCAGACACTGTGCCGCAAGATCGGCGGTGGGCGCGTGATGGCCTATGAGCTGCTGATCGCAAACTCAGCGGTACGCAACCTGATCCGCGAAGGCAAGGTCCATCAGATCGTGAATGCGATTGAAACCGGCCAGAGTGCGGGCATGAAGACCATGACCATGTCCCTCGTGGAGCTCGTGAATGCCGGTCTGATCAACAAGGAGGAGGCACGTGCGCATGCAACGAACCCTCTGGATCTGGACAAGAATCTCGGTTAAATTGCAATTTAATCACCGGAAGTTGAACTTTGATTTAACTTCAGGTACTATGAATATGAATATTAGTACACTATAGTTAGTTAACGATGGCTTGTCCGGTGTTTAACACATTGGTGCACCGGGTAAGTTATATGGTTAACACAGACTGGCGAGGCCAGCTGAAAGCGAAGGAAGAGGCAAGGGAAGGATTAGGATAAATGGCGGTTTTCACATACACAGTGCGGGAAGCTAGCGGGGCCACCTCGAGTGGGACCGTGACTGCTGACAGCCGCGTGGACGCCCTGAACTCCCTTCGCAACAAGAATCTGTTCGTGCTCGACCTGGTTGAACAGGAAATCGAGACGAACGTGATGGCAGGCGGGTTCGGCGGTGGCTTCTTCCAGCGCGTCAAGCTCGAGGAACTGGCGATCTTCACCAAGCAGCTTGCTGCCATGGTGGGCGCCGGCATCGCGATCACGCGTTCGCTGGATACGCTGGCCAAGCAGCAGTCCAAGAACCAGTACTTCCGCAACATCCTGCTGCAGATCAAGGCGGATGTCGCGGCCGGTCTTCCGCTCAGTGCGGCGATGGCCAAGTACCCGCGGATCTTCAACCCGATGATCATCAGCCTGCTGATCTCCGCTGAGGAGACCGGTACGCTGGACACCACGCTGGAGGATCTGGCCAGCACGCTGGAGGCCGAGGTGGCCCTGCGCCAGCAGATCTCCGCCGGTATGCGCTATCCGCTGATCGTGGCCTGCGCAGCGCTGATCGTGGTTTCCTTCGTGATGATTTTCGTGGTGCCGCAGTTCGCCACGATCTTCGAGTCACTGAATGCCGAGCTGCCCTCGATGACGAAGGTCGTGATGGCGATCGCCATCTTCATGAAGAACTTCTGGTGGCTGGTGGCTGCGCTGTTCATCGGCATGCCCTGGCTGCTCAACCTGGTTTCCAGCTTCCCGGTGGGACGCCAGACGCTTGACATGATCAAGCTGCGCCTGCCCGTCTTCGGTGATCTGACGAAGAAGATCATCCTGGCTCGTACATCAAAGGTATTCTCGACCATGCTTACGGCGGGAGTACCGATCCTCAAGGCCCTCAGCATCGTTGAGCAGTCCTCGCTCAACAGCATCTATGAGGGCGCCTTCAACCACATCAAGAGTGCGGTCCGCGAGGGTCGCAACATCAATGGTCCGATGGAGAACTATCCCACTCTGTTCCCGCCGATGGTCGTCGCCATGGTGGCGGTCGGTGAGGAGTCGGGTACCCTGGACCAGATGCTGCTGAAGGTGAATGACTTCTACACCCGCGAGGTGGAAACAATGGTGCAGAAGCTTACTGCACTGTTGGAACCTGTGTTGATCGGAACCCTGGGCGGGATCATCGGTTTCATCGTGATCGCCCTGTGGATGCCGTTATTCAGAATCATTCAGATCATCCAGGAGATGGGCTGAGCGAGGCTGGAGTTACTATCACGTTTTTGGAGGCTTAACATGATTAAGCGTTTCATGAAGAAGTTTGGCAAGCGCAAGGGTTTCTCCCTTGTTGAGCTCCTGATCGTCATCGCGATCATCGGTATCATCGCTACGATCGCCATCCCGATCCTGCTGGGTGCCCGTCGTAACGCCATTCGTGAGAAGGCTCGCAACTCCCTGCGTTCCCTGATCTCCGCCGAGCAGGCTTACTACGCCGCCAACGGTACCTACACCGACCTGGCTGGCCTTCGTACGCCCCCGGCCCCGCAGGCTCCCTACATCGATGCCCAGACTGAGTCCGGTGACCTTGGTCCCGAGATCACCATCGCGGTCACTGCTTCCGACGTGAGCACCTTCTCCCTGAGCTGCGCGACCGTCGATGCCGACATCCCGGACTTCACCGCGGATGAGACCGGCGAGATCGTTGAGATTCCCTAAGCTCATGGCTTAAGGGTCTGATCCTTCAGATCTGCAAACTCACCCCGGGAGGTACGCCTCCCGGGGATTTTTTTTTGTGGAATTTGTTGACAGTACGTTGATAACTACTTTATACTTACGATAAGTAAACGAGGCGGAGGAGTGTGGCGGTGATGCCGCACATATCAAGAGCGTGGGCTGTCCACGCGAAACGGGGTTCAAATTGTCACAAGCAAGCTTGAAGCGCTATGCGAGTTCAGGGATCATCGGCCTGCACTTCACGCAGGAAGAGCTGTTCCTGGCACATGGCCAACGCGCCGGGCAGACATTCCATGTCGGCTCGATGGATGTCATCGACATCACCCAGCATATGCTGGAGGGTGGCGAATACAACACGCTGACGCTGGGCCCCATGATCGAGGAGGCGGTGCGCAGCCAGCGCATCAAGACCCGCAAGGCCATCATCAGCTTCCCGGTCAAGTTCCCCTGGATCAGGGTGATCGACGTGCCGGTGATGAGCCAGCGGGAAATGGCCCGCATCGTGCGCCTTGAGGTCGAGCGCCTCTACCTTGATTCCACGGTGGAGAAGCTCATCGACTTCTTCCCGCTGGATGATGCCAAGGACAAGGGCCCCGGTGGCACGATGCCCGTGCTGAGCTGCGCCATTCCCAAGAACAGCGTGGCCCCTTACATCGACCTGCTGGAGGCCGCCAATCTGGAGCTGATCGGCATCGACCTCGTGGAGGTCAACGTGCTGAAGATGGCAGCGCTGCAGGGTGTGGATTTCAACGACGGCATCACGCTGATCCTGAATTTCAACACCACCTCCACCGACCTGATGCTGATGGAGAACAACAAGCTCCAGCTCGTGCGTAAGGTCGGCCAGGGAAAGCAGCAGCTGCGCGAGATCCTCAACCGCACCATGCCCCCCGATGACATGGCGCGCCGCGACCTCGGCAACATCGACTTCACGGTGCCCACCGAGCACCTCGCGCTGGCCGGCGAATACGTCACCAGCATGCTCGGTGAGATCCGCCGTTCGATCGAGTTCTACCTGACCGACATCAAGCGCCAGGAAGGCAACGTCAGCAAGGTGATCCTTGCCGGCAGCGGCTACTGGCCGACCAACCTGCCGGCGATCCTCGGGATGCAGCTGCATCTGCCGATGATCGACCTCAAGTTCGAGCGCATGCCGGACGTGATCTGTGAAACGAGTTTCGGCCGGGAATTCCCGGCCTGCGGAGTCTACGCCCCGGTCCTGGGTTCGGTACTGAGGGGGATTGGATAAATGAGCTACAGACGCATAGAAGTAAACCTGCTGCCGCCCGAGCTCCAGCCCGGGCCGGCGGTGCGATCAGCGCTGATCATCAACATCGCGCTGATTCTGATCACCGTGTTCACGATCCTGCTGTCGGCGGCGCTGTCGCTGAACCAGTATGCCGTGTACATCCAGGACATCGCCCAGCGTGAGCAGAGCATCGCGGGCCTGCAGTCCGTCAAGGAAGGCTACATGCAGCTCCAGCGGATTGATGCGGCGGTGCGCAACTACGGCAAGATCGTCGGTATCGCCTCCACGAACTACATCGATCTGCCGGTGATGCTGGCCCACCTCTCCGGCGTGCTGCCGGAGCGGGTCTATCTGACGAATGTCTCAAACGTCCGGCCCGGCAACGTCAGTGCGGTGGCCGCACTGGATGCCAACCGGCCGACCTTCGTGACCATGACCTTCCGCACCGCCAACCAGGATATGAACCTGATCACCCGGACCCTGGATGCCCTCAAGGCTGACCCGGTGTTCGGCAACTGCGTGCTCACGAATGCCTCGATCGACAGCGAGAACCTGCAGCAGCTTTCCAATGCCCTGGGCAATGAGGTGAGCTTCACCCTGCCGATGGAGAACGGGAACGAGCCGGCCTACAGCTTCTACCAGTTCATCGTCCGCGCTGAGGTCCGCCGCCCGCTGCCCGATACCGGAGCACGGGTAATCACCGACAATCTGGAGCTGTTCCAGGCCAGCAACCCGCTGCCTGACAAGGCGCCGCCCCCGGGTCAGGTGCAGCCGAAGCCCGCGGAGGGCGGGCAGCCCGCCACGGGTGATGCCACCGCCGAGCCCGGCGTGGTCGGCGGTCCCGAGGGCGTGACCGGTACTTCCAACAGGGGAGGCAACTAAGCCATGAAGGACGCGACAAGCATCGCCATCGTGTTCGTGATCTGCGCCGTCATGCTGCTGCTCTACTTCTTCGTGGGGCAGAGCGCGCTCAACCGCAACAACGCCGTCAAGGCCGCCGAACTGGCCAGGCTGCAGGAGGAGGAGCGCAACATCAACTGGATGGGCAGCCAGATCACGGAGTATGAGAACCAGCTTCCCGAACTGAAGAAGCGCATCAACTACTACAAGCAGGCCATCCCCTCCCAGATCGAGGATGAGATCTTCTTCGCCCACATGGCCCAGGAGCTGCGCCGCAACGACGTCCAGCTGCTGGAGCTGCAGCAGTCGGGTAACCGTACCTGGCTCGGGCAGCTGTCCAAGACCGATGAGGAGCAGTATCAGCAGAAGGAGCTGGATGTGCAGGCCGTGCGCCAGATCCGCACCAGCACCTTCAAGATCCGGGCCTTCGGTGAATTCGAGGATGTTCTGACCGTCTTCGAGAACCTGAAGAGCCTCGGCCGGCTGTATACGATTGACCAGATCATCAGCCCCGCCGGCGGCGGGACCGGCACCGTGCTCGTGGACAACTCCGGCACGGCGGCCCAGATGGAGATCACCGGTTCACTGTTCTATGGCATTCCGGAGAACTACCGTGATGCCGAGGGTCTCGACAAGAAGTACATGGAAGTTGCCGTGGTGCGCAATGCCAAGGACATCAGCGATGATGTCAAGAAGGGCGGGCGCCAGGTGCTGCATCCTGAAGAGGCCAAGCGTGATGCCGATGCCGGCAGCACGGAGAACGGGGATGAATCGATGGAGGATGCCACTGCGGGCACCTCGATCCAGTCACGGGTGCCGGCTGGCACCACGTCTCGCAGAGGCAGGGGCTGAACATGGACGACAAGAAGAAACAGTTGAATCAGATCATCATCCTCGTGGTGCTGCTCGGCGGTCTCGGCGTGAGCATGGGCGTGATGATCAAGAACATGAACAAGAGCAAGCGGCCGGCCCAGACCACGCAGACCACCGCAGCCGCGACTCCCCAGGGAGCCACGACCAAGGTCACCCCGATGGGAACCATCGTCACCGGCGGCAGTGTGGATACCTCGAAGTTCACTGAGCAGGGCCTGGTCGGACCGTTGAACAACAACATGTTCAGGATCTACGACATCAACGCCCGCCGCAATCCCTTCAGCCGTGAATCCGGCTGGTTCAGCGAGGAGCTTGAGAAGATTCCCGGCCGCGAGATCAGCCAGGAATACCTCAATGAAATGACGGATGAAGTCCCGGACCTCAATAATCTCTTCAAGACGGACAAGGAATTCGTGTCCTACCGCATGGAGAAGGTGATGGCCGAGGAGGGATTCTCCTATGAGGGCGTCAGTGAGGACGGGCGGATCACCACGAGCATCCAGGCCCTGACGAAGACCGAGCCCACAATCCGTGTGGACTATTCCGAAGCCCAGGGTACGGAAGTCGAGCGCGTGGCGCAGACTGATGCGGCGGAGGATGGCCAGGGCCTGCCCATCGGCGGCACCCCCTTTGGCAATCCCGGCAGCCTGCAGGGTCCTGCCCCGCGGGACATCCGTGCCCCGCGCAACGGCGAGGACGACCGTGGCGCGATGATCAGCTGCAGTGGTGTCAGCATCAAGGGTGACAGCCGCAGTGCGCTGCTGCAGATGCCTGACGGCACGCACCTCGTGCGCGAGGGCGATGTGCTGATGCCCGGCAACTTCAAGGTGGTGAAGATCTCCGAGCTTGGCGTGGAGATCCGTGATATCCGGACGGCGGAGCAGGTGCTGATTCCGCTGAGCAACCCGGTCTAGTACAGGAATTCAGCCCCGGGCTTCCACGACGGGCCCGGGGTTATCAACAGCCGGCTTGCATGGCCTGTTGAGAAATGGGGATTGATTTTCCCTATTCTTGACATAGTTGCAAAAACGGTGCTATAGTCGTTACGCGCGCAGTTGGATTTAATGCCCACCTTCGGGCAAATCTGATTGTTTGAGGGTTGAGATGAAAATTGGTGGTCGTGCTTTGATAAGCACCGTGCTCTTCGCACTGCTGCTTATCTGCGCATCGCACGCGCAGGACTCCGTCACTCTGAGTGGTGTCGAAGCCATGCGCGAAGGCGACAGCGCAATTATTGAACTCAATACATCAGGAAACGCGGACTTCAGGCTGGACCGGTTCACCATGGGAAACTGGGTGACTGTCTGGTCCTCGAGGCTCGCCCTGGGACACGGTGACGAAGAGGAGCACGAGCTAGCGCTCGACTGCTCCGGTTTCCAGGACCTGATCACCCATGCGACATCGGTTGCCGGCAGGCACCACGGTGAACTGCGCTTCTATCTCGGTGACAACGTGGATTCAAGCGCCATCACCATCCGTCGCGAGGGAGAAATGACGGTACTCGTCATTCCTGCCGCGGGGGCGGACAGCCCCGCCGCCGGCCGCAGTCTGCAGGAGCCCTTCCCCTCGGGCAACTCCAGCGGCGGCAGCTTCTTCATCCCGCGGGATGAGGAGCAGGCAGCCGCGGAAGCCGACAGCGCCGGGGATGAAAGCCCCACGGCAGTGCTCGGCGTCTCCAGTGACTTCGGCTCGGACGGGAGCGAGCAGGATCAGCTGGACGAGATCATCAGCGGGATCGAGATCCCCGTTGCCGGCGAACGTTCCGCTGGAGCTGACGAAGACAGCTCCGCCCGGAGCGGCGGCAGCGGTGTGGCCCCCGGCCGCTTCAAGTCCGGCGAGCCTGTGGAATTCGTCCGTAAGGAAGAGAAGAAGCAGGGCATCGTCGTGCCCCCCGCTGATGATGCCAATGCCAGCATCATGCCCGGCATTGACAGTTCCAGCAGCCAGGATTCCCTTTCCGGCGAAGCGCGCATCAACGTGCAGCGCAATCTTCAGGGTCAGCCTGCGGAAGGCGATGGCGACGTGGACAAGCTGCTTGACGACATGAAGAACGGCAGCAGCCAGTCCGCGCCTGACAGCGCGCCCTCCGGCGGCAGCGGTGGTCTGAACACCCCGAAGCGCAACCTGGATCCCTATCAGAACCCGGCGTCCATCAACCTCGGTGGGATGATGAACGGCCGCAAGGTCGGCAAGGCCGCGCTGGAGGATCTCGCGATCGAGCTCTTCCAGATCGTCGACACTCCGCTTGACCAGGCCTTCACGCTGCTGTTCCAGCAGACTGACTACAACGTGATCGTCGACGCCAGCGTCGGTGCTGAGAACAATGTCAGCCTGAGCTTCAAGGACGGCACGACGAACCTGCGCGACGCACTGGACCTGATGACCCGGGCCTACGGCCTCGAGTACGTCGTCAATGCCAACACCGTCGTGATCGCCAGCAAGGAGAAGATGTACAGCGGCCTGATCGACTTCGAGACCCGCGTCTTCGTGCTCTCCTATGCCGATCCCAAGAACGTCAAGGACATCCTGATCAACACCGGCGTCGTCGGTGAGAAGCAGGTCGAGGCCTACGTCGGCGAAAGCGAGTTCCCGAACCAGGGCGGTGGTGACACCACCCTCTCCAATGACAGTGAGGCGGCAATCACGGCCAAGCCGATCGCCACCAACATCAGCACGACGCCGCGCAATGCCGTGGTCGTCAAGGGCACGCCGGAGGAAATCGAGTACGTCGGCCGCCTGATCAAGGAAATCGATCGCAAGCCCAAGCGTGTGGAGCTTGAGGTCAAGGTCTGCGAGGCCAATGAGTCCGCCCTGAAGAACCTCGGCCTGCGCCTCAACGAGGCCAGTGATGGTTCCGTGGCGCAGCTCTGGACGGAGCAGTTCTCGGACATTGACTACGTGCTCAACCCCCAGGGTCAGGTCGAGGAAACCCTCAAGCGTTTCCAGGACTTCTCCATCGGCAGTTTCGACCGCAACGGTCTGAGCTTCCAGGCGACCCTGAACCTGCAGATCCAGAATGGCAACGTGGAGAGCCTGGCCCAGCCGACGCTCAACACGGTTGACGGCAAGCAGGCGATCTACTTCGCCGGCGAGCGCATCCCCTACATCTCGAGCGTTACCCAGGAGCAGGGCGCCATCACCCAGGAGATCTCCTTCCTGCCGGTCGGTGTCACCCTGAACTTCAAGCCCCGCCTGGATGCCGATGACCTGATCACGATCGACGTGAACCCGATCATCAGCAGCCTGACGGAGTTCCGGCAGATCGGCGGCGTGGAAGCCCCGCGCACCTCGAGCCGCCAGCTGGCCACCACCGTCCGCGTGATGGACGGCCAGCCCTTCGTGATGGCCGGCCTGATCACCAACACCGAGCGTGAGACCATTGACAAGATCCCGCTGCTCGGCGACTTCCCGCTTGTCGGAAAGCTGTTCCGCAACAAGCGCAAGGATGGTCAGCGCACGGAGATCATCATCGTAGTGACGCCTCACATTTACGACTAGCTCTCTGACACAGAGCACACCACCAACGGCGAGAGCTTCCCGGCTCTCGCCAATTTTTTTTGCCTGATTCCTCTGCCGCCTCACGCAAGCGCTCGGCGGTCTGCCGGATTTCGCGAAACAAGTTTCGCTTAACCGGCACGCTATTTCTCATGTTTGGAGGTGATAGACAATCACAGCAGCCGGACATCCAGGGCTGGGATTGAGCCGCAGGCGAAATCCACGGGCGGGGATGTCAAACAGGCCGGCTGCTGAATCAACCTGCTTCTGCTCCCTCTCCCAGCTCATTCCTCCTCTCTCAATGCTTCTTCCGCTAAAATCTCTCCATGCCGCAGGCCGCAAACCCCCACGACATCTACCGCATCATGGAGCTCTTCCCCGACGAGGAGCGTCTGATCCACGACTCCGTGCTGGACTGGGTCCGGGAGCGCTTCATGCCGCTCATCGAGGAGCACTACGAGGCGGGCACCTTCCCGCTCGAGCTCGTGCCGGAGCTGGCGGAGCTCGGCGTATTCGGCCCGACGCTTCCGGAGAAGTACGGCTGCGCGGAGGCCAGCTACACCGCCTACGGCCTGATCAACCAGGCGCTGGAATATGGCGACAGCGGCCTCAGAAGCTTCGTTTCCGTGCAGAGCGGGCTCGTGATGTACCCGATCTACGCCTTCGGCAGCGAGGCCCAGCGTGAGCGCTGGCTGCCGCAGCTGGCCAGCGGCAGGGCGATCGGCTGCTTCGGGCTGACCGAGCCCAACCACGGCTCCAACCCCGGCGGGATGGAGACCATCGCCACTCCGGTGGAGGGCGGCTACCGCCTGAACGGTGCCAAGGCCTGGATCACCAATGGCTGCCTGGCGGATGTGGCCGTTGTCTGGGCCAAGGTTGGCGACGGTGATTCGAAGAGCATCCGCGGCTTCCTCGTGGAGAAGGGCATGGAAGGCTTCTCCACCGCCGAGTACAGAAAGAAGCTCAGCCTGCGCGCCAGCGTGACCTCCGAGCTGTTCCTGAAGGATGTTTTCGTGCCCGGGGAGAACATGCTCCCCAATGTGCAGGGCCTGAAGGGCCCGCTCTCCTGCCTCAACCAGGCGCGCTACGGCATCGCCTGGGGCGCGATGGGCTCGGCGATGTTCACCTTCGAGACAGCGCTGCGCTACGGCCTGGAGCGCGAGCAGTTCGGCCGTCCGATCGCCGGCTTCCAGCTGCAGCAGCTCAAGCTCAGCGAAATGGCAACGGACATCGTCAAGGGCCGGCTGCTGGCCTGGCAGCTCGGGCAGCTGCGCAATGCGGGGGAGGCCACGCCGGTACAGATCAGCATGGCCAAGCGTGACAACGTCAACACGGCGATGCGCGTCGCACGCATGGCGCGCACGATCATGGGCGGAATGGGGATCATGCTGGAGAGCCACGTGATGCGCCATGCCAACAACCTCGAAAGCGTCTACACCTACGAGGGCACGCATGACATCCACCACCTGATCCTGGGCGAGGCTCTGACCGGGCTCGCGGCGTATGGGGGGTAACGAATGTGTGGTATAATTCTGCGTGACTGGAAAATATACCACTCCTGAGATTCCTCCTCATACTCGAAAGAAACACGAGCTGCTGCAACGGTATTTGAGTTGCTGGTTTCCAATTGTGTTCAGCAGGGCAAAGCGGGGAATATATGTTGACTCTTTTAGCTTTTCCGGTCGTTACTCTGATGGAACTCCTGGGTCTCCCCTTATTGCATTACAAACAGCAATTGAATCCAAAATCAAAGAAGATAGAATAGTAGACTTCTTTTTTTCAGATTCACAATTAGATAACACTGTACATTTGAAATCGGAGATAGATGCACTTGACAAACCAAAGCACTTGCAAGTTCAGATAGAGAATACGAATTCATCAAATTGCATTGCAAGGGCTTTAGCAAAATTAAGACGAGTTCAAGGCGAATGGTGCCCTACTTTTGTATTTATAGATCCATATGGCTATAAAGACGTTCGCTATGATCAAATTGCAGAAATCCTAAAATACAATGGTACGGAAGCTTTCGTTACATTCATGGTAGATAGAATAAACCAGTTCTTGACCTTCGATAACGAGAAGAATCAAAATCACCTACGGGAGTACTTTGGCACTGAAGAAGTGTTTGAAGTAGCTAAGCAGAGCGAAAACAGAATTCATGAATTAAGATTGTTGTATCAAAGGCAGTTGCAAAAACTGGCTAAGCATGTTCAGTACTTTGAAATGATTAATAAGAATGGCAGGACAATATACTATTTGTTCTTTGCATCAAATCATGCTTTGGGTAATACCAAGATGAAGGAAGCAATGTGGACAGTTGATCGAACAGGGAACTTTCTATTCTCAGACAAAACTGATCCAAACACAACATTCCTATTCTCACCTGATGATATAGCAATTGACAACTTGTCAGAATTATACCTTCAACATTTCGATGGAATGCATGATGTATCAACTGATATAATCTTTAAGTTTACCAATGAGAATACGAAATATATAGAACGTCATGGAAGATTGGCACTCATAAAACTTGAAGCTGAACAGAATATTGAAGTAGCAGAATATAAAAAGGATGGTAGCCGGCGACGAAAGGGGAGTTTCCCAAAGGGGCTTTCTATGAACTTCAAGAACATTAGGAGAACTTGATGGCCCAATCAAGCATTGAATGGACGGAAGTGACCTGGAACCCGGTGACGGGTTGTACCAAGGCTTCGCCCGGTTGCCGGAATTGCTATGCGGTGACCATGAGCCGCAGGCTCAGGGCGATGGGGGTCGAGAAGTACAGAAACGGCTTTCATCTGACGGCTCATCCCGAGGAACTGGACCGGCCCTTTGAGTGGATCAAGCCCAGGGTGATCTTCGTCAACTCCATGAGTGACCTGTTCCATGAGCGCCTGCCGCTGGACTTCATCGAGCTTGTATTCAAGACAATGAATGAAGCTGACTGGCATACCTACCAGGTGCTCACCAAGCGGCCTGAGCTGGTGGCCCGTTACGATCCCTTCCTGAAGTGGAATGACAACATCTGGATGGGCACCAGTGTTGAGGATGACAACGTCAAGTGGCGCATCCGCATGCTGCAGAAGTGCAGCGCTGCGACGAAGTTCCTCTCCTGCGAACCGCTGATCGGCCCCCTGCGCCGCATGCCGCTTGCGGGCATTGACTGGGTGATCGTCGGCGGCGAGTCCGGCCCGCGCGCCCGCCCGATGAAGGAGGAGTGGGTGCTTGACATCCGCGACCAGTGCCGGAAGGCCGGCGTGCCCTTCTTCTTCAAGCAGTGGGGTGGTGTCAACAAGAAGGCAACGGGCCGCATCCTCGATGGCAGGACCTATGACGAAATGCCGGAGGTGGCCAGAAAGGTAATGACTTCCCGTCGTCAGAATCTCCCGGCAGCTGGCTGAATAGATATTCAGCGAGACTTTTCTGCGAGTTGCCGCTGTTTATGGCAATATCTGCATGTGCACGACGGCAGTATTGACATCGATGCCATTCTGGCAATGGACAACCGTATACTCAGCATTGAAGCGCTTCCGGATTTTCACCTGAAACTTGATTACGCCGATGGGACAGTCTACACGCTGGACTTCAGGCCGATTATCGCAAAGGGCGGAGTCATGCAAGCGCTCAGGAATGATGAGGTCTTCAAGCAGGTGCATGTCGCCCACGATGGGATCGCCATCGAGTTCCCCGGCGGAATGGATTTCTGCGCGGACTCTCTGCGAGTGGATGCTGAGTTGCAGCTGAGTAGAGCTGCAGACAACAGCTAGTCTCCATAACACTTCATTCTCAGCGCCTCATCTTCCTCTGCGCCTCTGCGCCAATAAACCGTCCCATCCATGCTCGTTGCCAATCGAGCGCAGGCGAGCCCTACAGCTTTCAGCACTCTGCTCTCTGCTCCCGCTTATGCGACTGGCGTCGCAGTTTTGCGCCAGACTTACATCTGGCCTCCCATTGCCCGGCTAAACGCCTGGCTTCCGAGTTGTGCAAGCAAGCTTGCACCTCCCCTTGCCCGGATTGCTCCGGGACTCCGTCTACCGCTGATGCAGGTAGCTCCCCTTGCCCGGATTGCTCCGGGCCTCCTCCCTTCCGCTACCCCCTACAACCCAGATCCTATTTCCTCGTTTTCCGCAGGTTCCGTCAGTCCCGCGAGGCACCCCGCTGCTACCATCTGCATATCAAGCATTCACAGGAGTACTGACATGGAAGCAGCAGCACAGAACCATCGCATCGAGGAACTGCCCGCCTGGACCGGCGCCGGCCTGATGCTCGACTGTCCCGGCTTCGACGGCGCGGGCATCGCCCCGCTGTGGGAGAAGTTCGCCCCATATATTTATGGCGGCACGGAGCACGACGGCATTTTCGGCATCTCCCTGCCGCTGCCGGACAATGCCCAGGGCTTCCGCTACTGGGCGGTGATGCGCCTGCGCCCCGGACAGGCTGCACCGGACGGTCTCGACACAGTCGACTTCCCCGCCAGCCGTTTCGCCGTCTGGCACTTTCATGAGCATCCGAGCCAGCTGCCCGTCCACTTCCAGGACATCTACAACAATCGCCTCAGTGCCGCCGGCCTGAACTCCGCCTCACCCTGGATGAGCATGGAGCACTACGGTCCGGACTGGCATGACGAAGCCGCCGGCAAATTCCGCCTGGACCTCTGGATCGCCGTCAACTGAAACCGGCGCGAAGGCAAGCCAGCCCTGGGCCGAAGGAATCTACCTGCCGGGTGCCGGCTGTCTATGATCAGTCGTCCAGGTTCACGGAGCTGAAGTAGAGCAGGTTGCCCGCAATCAGCCCGTCAAAGTGGGCAATGCCGGCCCAGCCATTGTGCGTGACCAGGCTGCTTTCATAGCCGGGGGCATCGCCCAGGCCGTCCGAACCGAGCTGGAGCTGGCCCCAGCTGGAGCCGCTGTCATCCAGCGCCCGTCTGAAGAACAGCCCCGTCCCGCCGTTCCAGTCCGCCTGGAAGCTGACCGCCGGCCGGCCATTGACCTCCGCCAGCGAGCAGTATTCCCCTGCGATCTCGCTGCCGCTGCCGGCGTACAGGACCAGCGAGGGGGCCCAGTCTCCCACGGTGGCGCCGGTGCTCGTGCCGGATCTGCGGTAGCGCAGCTTGTACGGTGTGGATGAGCGGTCCGCCCAGCAGACGGCCGGGTTGCCATCTATCACGGCGAGGTCCATCCCGTTGTCCTCGAGCGTGCTGCCCTGGTCGCAGAGGCTGAAGGCGCTGCCGGCCCAGTCCAGCGCGGAACCTCCGCCCGGGCTGGTGGCCCGTTCATAGAGCAGCTGGTTGGATGAGGAGACGATGTAGGCCGGGTTGCCGCCGACTTCCAGCAGCTGAACGGTGCTGAACTGGCCCGCGCTGGTCTGTTCGATGAGGAAGTACGGATCCTGCCAGTCCGCAGCCAGATCACCACTCCCACTGCTGGCGCGTACGTAATAGGTGTCGTTGTCACCGGTGAAGTCCGCATGGATGGCGATGGCCGGGCGGCCGCTGATGTCCGCGAGGCTGACCGTACTCGGGAAGAGTTCGCCGGGCTCCTTGGCAACCACCACCACCGGATTGCTCCATTCACTCTTGGTATCACCTGTGGCGGTGGCACAGCGGATGTAGCAGACTTCCTCGGCGCGACCGAAGGCGATGGCCGGCCGGCCGTTGATCACCTGCAGGCTCGGCGACTTGGCCGTGCCCGGACTGTCGTCAATCAGCACGGGGGCATTCCAGTTCCGGCCCCAGGGGTCGGTGGCGCGCAGGTAGTTCAGCTCGAATTTGTCAGTGCCGTTCCAGATCTGATAGACGATCGCGGGATGCCCGTCAACGATCGCACAGTCCACTGCGCCGAGGAATTCGTTGCCGGGAGGATCCCTGAAGGTCAGGAAGTTCAGGTCCCAGTCCGTTGCCAGCTTCAGGCTGAGCGGGGCATAGGCATAGGCCTGCAGGCCGGCGCTGTCGGTCACCCGCACACTGGCCATGTAGCTGCCGGGCTGGCTGTACTGGGCGTCCGCGACGTCGGCAGGCTGGTCCGCTCCGAAGCTGCCGCTGCCCAGAGGATCAAACGCGAACTGCAGGCCGGCCGGATCCTCGTCACTGCTCGCTGATGCATCCAGCTGGCTCAGGAAGTCCGGGTCGCCGGGCCAGCGCACGCCCGCGCCGGGGCTGGCACTCAGCCTGGCAACCGGGGGCAGGTTGGCGGCGACGATCAGGCTGACCGCTCCGAGGGCCACGGCCGTGCCACCGTCGGAGCCGCGCACCGCCGGGCGGATGATCCCGGCCTTGCCGGTGTCGGCGAACTGGCTGCCACTTGAGTCAGCGGTGATTTCAAACTCACCGTCACCATCGAGATCCCAGTCGTAGCTGCTGGCCCCGCTGGCGGTGAGGCTGATTGCCTCACCCGTGCGCCCGGAGCTCGTGCCGGCCAGCAGCTGCAGGCCCGGAGCGCTGCCGGGCAGCACCGCGGCACTGGACAGGGCGCTGATCCCGCCTTCGTTGCCATTCAGGTCCACCGCGCTGACGGCAACGAAGGTGTTGCCACTGATCCCGCTCAGCAGGTGCCGCGTCTCACCCGTCAGGTAGGGCAGCTGCCTGACACCGGCGGCGTGCGGGTTGATGAAGCTCGCATTGCTGTAGTAGATCCGGTAACCCGCCAGGTCGGAGGCAATCACCGGGTTCCAGGTCAGCTCGAGGCCGCCGTTGACGGGGCTGAGGTTCAGACCCGTAGGCACCGGCGGCGCGCTGGCATTCGCCGGGTCGAACTGGTTGAGGGCCACGCCGACGATGTCAAAGCTGCTGCCACTGAAGGCCACGACACTCACGAAGGCATTGCCAAGCCGGGAGATGTAATCGCCCGTGGCCGCCTCACTGAGCGGCAGGCGTACCCGGCCGTCCGTGAAGGGCCCGAACCAGTCCCAGCGGCCCGTGCCGTAGTTGGCAATGCTGATGAAGAACTCACTCGGAGTACTGTCACTGCGCAGGCGCAGGTTGATGTCGGTGGACAGGGTCGCCGGATTCTCACCCGCCAGCGGGAAGCGGTAGGTGGCACTGCTGCGCTCGGCGCTGCCGGCACTGCCGCTGTCGAGGCGCAGGGCCTGGCCGCTCGGTGTGGTGCTGCCGGCGGTCTGCCAGGCATCCACGCCACGCTGGAATTCACTGTTGCCGTTGATCGCTGAACTGCGGCGGGCAGTTGAGGGATCCACGTTGCCATTTGCGTCCAGGCTTTCCCAGGGCAGCAGGCTGTCCTGTGGGAGCGCTGCGTTGCCGGGCTGCTCAGGCTGCACCGTGCCGGAGGCCGGTGCCTGGCTGGGCAGGGGGCTGGGATTGCCGCCGCAGGAGCTGGCGAGCAGTGCCACGACGAACAGGAAAGCAAGGCTGCGCTTCATCGGGTTCTCCTCAAACACTCAGGAGCACAAATGTACCACTCAGCGAGCCCCGCAACGCGGTATTCCCACGGCATGTTTCCGAGCGCAAAGGTGGCCGCATTCGACGGGTTCAGTCAGCCGGTCCAGCCCCTGGATCAGAGGCTTGTGCCCTGGCTGATGAACACGAACTGGCTGCGCGGCGTGCTGAATCCCAGCGCGGCCGGCAGGCCGTTGTGCTCCATCAGCTGCAGGCTCTGGGACATTGACTCCCCGGCCTCCAGCGGGCCCAGCAGTTCGGCGTTCCTGAAGCCGTTGCCAAACTCATCCAGCGCCTGCCGGTACAGGCAGTAGCTGCCGGAACTGCCCTGGTGGTAGACCACGGCCGGCAGGCCGTCGATCTCAGCCAGGTCATGGTAGGCCATCCCGGGGTTGGTGCCGCTTTCGATGTTGACCGGCAGCGGACCCCAGCCGAAGCCGTCGTCACCGATTGCGAAGGGCTGGAAGTAACCCAGCGAGTCGTTGTCAGGATCGTAGATGCTGATCCCGGGCAGGCCGCGGATCTCCGCCAGGTTGACACGGCCGTTGCAGCGGAAGAGCACGCTGACATTCTGCGGAATCAGCGGCCAGTCCGCATTGCTGTGCCCGCTGGGGCTGGTGCTGCGCAGGAAGAGGATGTCCTCCGTTGACGCATCAAACCAGGCCAGGGCGGGCTTGCCGGAGATCATGGCGAAGTCCGGCATGAAGCCGATCGGTCCGGCGGCCACGCTGATCGGGGGGATCGTCCAGTCCGCAGTCGTCTGGCCCGTGCCATCCGGACCGGTGGCGCGCACGTAGTACATCAGTCCGCCGACGGCATTCACCCAGGTGGCGGCGGGCTGGCCATTGACCTCCAGCAGTCTGGGCGGCTGGGTCACCGGTGTGTTCTGCGCGAGCAGCACCGGGCTGCTGGGCCAGTTCGAAGCGGAGGTGCCTTCCGCGTTGTTGCAGCGCAGGTAGCGGATTTCATCCCCACCGGGCCTGTTGAGCAGCAGGGCCGGGTGCCCCGCGATTTCCGCGATGTCCATGTACTGGACTGCAGTCTGGCTGGGCAGGATCGGCACGGGACCTTCCCACTGCTCGCCGGCCGTATCCCTGGCCCGCATGTAGAAGATGCCGTTGATTCCCATCCCGGGGTTGAACAGATGCGCCACCACCACGGGATGTCCGGCGACCACCGCCATCCGCGCATTGATGTTGCCCGTGATATGGCTGACGAGATGCTCCTCGAAGCCGGTGCTGCGCAGCACGGTGACGGGGTACAGCGCCTGCGCCATCTGGCCTGCACTGTCCACCACGCGCACAGCGGCGTTGTAGATCCCGGAATGGCCGTAGCTGCCACTGGCCGTGGCGGAACTGCCGGCCGGGTCGAAGCTGCCGTCGCCATTGGTGTCCCAGGCGTACTCCAGGCTGCCGTCGTCGTCATAGCTGGCCGAGGCGTCGAAATCCACCAGCAGGGGCTGCAGGTCGCCATTGGTGACGATCCCGCTGCTGCGGTTGGCAGCGAGCAGGGCCACGGGCGGCAGGTCCGGGGCGATGATCAGGCTGACCGCGCCGAGTGCCACCGCCGTGCCGCCATCGCTGCTGGCCCGCACGGCCGGCCGGATGATCCCCGCCCTGCCGGTGTCCGCCAGCTGGATGCCTGTGGCATCGCCGGTCACCTCATATACGCCATCGCCGTCGAGGTCCCAGTCGTAGCTGTCGGCACCACCGGCCAGCAGGCCGATCCCGCTGTTGAGGATGCCGCTGCTGGCGGCGGGCAGCAGCTGGATCACCGGAGTGCTGCCGGGCAGGGCGTTGCCGCCCTCACCGCTTACCGTACTTTCGTTGCCATTCAGGTCCACCGCGCTCACCGCGACGAAGTATTCCCCCTCGAGGCCGCTGAGCACATGCCGCGTACCGCCCTCGAGATAGCCGATGCTGCGCACCCCCGCACTGTGCGGGTTGCTGAAGCTGGATTTGCTCCAGTAGATGGCGTAGCCCGCCAGGTCCTGGGCGATCACGCTGTTCCAGGTCAGCTCGATCCCACCGCTCACGCTCGCCAGGTTCAGGCCCGTGGGGGCCGGCGGGGCATTCGTGTCCGCCGGGTCGAACTGGTTGAGGGCCAGTCCCACCACTTCCAGCGCGCTGCCGTCATGGACCAGCACGCTCAGGAATGCATTGCCGAGCGGGGAGATGTAGTCAGCGCTGGCCGCCGCACTGAGCGGCAGGCGGATCCGGCCGTCCGTGAAGGGCCCGGACCAGTCCCAGCGCCCGGTCGTGTAATTGGCAACGCCGAGCATGTAGCTGCTGGCCGTCGCATCGCTGCGCAGCCGCAGGTTCAGGTCCGTCGAGATCGTGGCCGGGTTCTCCCCGGCGAGCGGGAAACGGTAGCTGGCGAAGCTCAGCTGTCCGCTGCCGGCATCGCCGCTCTGCAGGTCCAGTCCCTGGCCGGCCGGGACAGCGGAGCCGCCGGTCTGCCAGGCATCCGCGCCACGCAGGAATTCACTGTTGCCATTGATCGCGCTGCTGCGACGTGCGGTGGCCGGATCAACGAAGCCGCGTGCATCGAGGCTCTCCCAGGGCTGCAGGCCGTCCTCCGGAAGCGCAGCGGGCAGCTCAGCCGGCCGCACGCCCTGCAGGATCTGGCTGTCCTGCGCGGCTGGCAGGGCGGGAGGGTTGTGACTGCCGCCTCCGCAGGCGCAAAGCAGCATGACGATGACGATGGAGACCACTGATACGGGTCCGGGAATTCGCGAGTACATGGCAATAATCTAGCATCAGCCGCAGTGTTTTCTGAAGCTGCCATCGACCATTCCGCGGCATGAAAAAGGCCGCCGTGGATCCACCACGACGGCCTGACTGTACACAAGGATCCTGTGTTTAGATCTCGGTTTCCAGCTTGCAGAACACAATCCGGCTCCAGCTGCCATAGAAGGCAATCACCGCCGGGAAGCCGTTCAGCTCCTCGAGATCAATGCGCTCGTACATGGAGTCATTGATGTTGCTCATGGGGCCGACACGGATCGGATCGCCCCAGGAGGAGCCGCTGGCATCGTTGGCCCGTCTGTAGCTGGTCGCGGAATTTGCCCGGAAATCCTCATAGGCAATGGCCGGTCGGCCGCTGATGATTGCCATGTCAGTCCAAGTATTGCCATTTCCTGAACCTTCGCTGATCGTGACCGCCGTGGGCCAGTCCGCGACATCAGTGCCCGTGGAAGTGGTGGCCCGCGTATAGCGGATCGCTGAACTGCCGCTTCCGTCGAAGAAGCACACAGCCGGAGCGGAATTCACCTGCTCAAGGTTGACCCTGCCACTGGCATCATCCGAGCCGTTCACCAGCACGGGAGAGGCCGGCCAGTCCAGCGCCGAGGCCCCGGTGCTGCTCGTTGCCCGCAGATAGGCGGCATCAGAGGTATCAGACTTGTACCAGGCGACGGCAGGATTGCCATCGATCATCGCGAAATCCGGACGCTGGCCGATACTGCCCCCGGAGACGATGTTGAACGGAGCATCAGCCCAGTCACCGGGGAAGTCACCGGTGCCGGATCCTCCCGTGGCCCTTACGAAGATGATGTCCGAGCCGTTGGTCCAGATCGCCGCCGGATTTCCGGAAACTTCCAGCAGCCGCACTTCCTCATTCACCGAGGTGTTCGGAGAGATCTCGAAGGCCGGGTTGTTCCAGTCAGCCAGGGTCTGACCGGTACTGCTGGTGGCGCGACGGTAATGGACCTTGCTGTCGCTGAACTTGAACCAGGCAACGGCAGGGTTGCCTGCGATCACCGTCAGGTCAAAATACTCACCGTAATTGTTATTGTCAGCAATCTTGACAGGCTCACCCCAGAAGCGGCCGTCGTCGTCAAGGGATCTGGTGTAGAACAGGCCGTCATCCTCGGGGTTGGGGCCGGTCTTGCGAAACAGCACCGCCGGCCGGCCGGCAACGACTGCCAGGCTGCACGGAGGGTTGTTGTAGTAACCACTGTAAATCGTTGTGTTGCTGAATTCGGTCACCTGCTTGATGGTGATGGGCAGGATCGCGAAGGCCTGCTGGCCGGCGCTGTCAACAACCTGCAGCATTGCACTGTAGATTCCGCTGCTCGTATAGCCATGGTTGTAGCTGGGGCTGACATCCGGTGCGGAATAGTTGCCATCACCCAGCGGACTGAAGGAGTATTCCGGCGAGGGCCCGTCGTCGTAGCTGGCACTGGCGTCAAAGCTGACGTTGAGCGGGTTGGTCTCACCGTTGAGGATCGCGCCGCTGGTGCGGTTGGCAGTGAGGATGGCAACAGGAGGCAGGTCGCTGGCGATGATCAGGCTGACTGCGCCGAGCGCGACTGCCGTACCGCCGTCGCTGGCGCGCACCGCCGGACGGATGATCCCGGCCTTGCCGGTGTCGGCGAACTGACTGCCCGTGGCATCGCCTGTCACCTCATATACGCCGTCGCCGTCTAGGTCCCAGTCGTAGCTGGCGGCTCCGCTGGCATCCAGGCTGATCACATCGTTGACAAGCCCGCTCGTGCTGCCGGTCTGCAGCCCGACGACGGGAGCGCTGCCACTGAGCACCAGCGCACTCTGCACCGGGCTGATCGCGCTCTCATTGCCACTGAGGTCCACGGCGCTGACGGCCACGAACACCGAGCCTGAAAGCCCGCTGAGCAGATGCCGTGTGCCGCCCTCGAGGTAGCCGAGCTTGCGCACCGAAGCGCTCTTCGGGTTGCTGAAACTGGTCTTGCTCCAGTACACGGCGTAGCCGGCCAGATCAGAGGCGATCACTGAGTTCCAGGTCAGCTCGATGCCGCCGTTGACGGGGCTGAGGTTCAGACCCGTGGGCACCGGCGGCGCGCTGGCATTCGCCGGGTCGAACTGGTTCAGGGCCACGCCGACGATGTCAAAGCTGCTGCCGCCGAAGGCCACGACACTCACGAAGGCATTGCCAAGCGGCGAGATGTAGTCGCCCGTGGCCGCTTCACTGAGCGGCAGGCGCACCCGCCCGTCCGTGAAGGGACCGAACCAGTCCCAGCGGCCGCTGCCGTAGTTGGCAATGCTGATGTGGAACTCGCTCGGGGTATCGTCACTGCGCAGGCGCAGGTTGATGTCAGTGGAGAGCATGGCGGGGTTCTCGCCTGCCAGTGGGATGCGGTAGGTGGCGCTGCTGCGCTCGGCACTGCCGGCACTGCCGCTGTCGAGGCGCAGTGCCTGGCCGCTGGGTGTGGTGCTGCCGGCAACCTGGAAGGCATCCACCCCGCGCCAGAATTCACTGTTGCCGTTGATCGCCGAACTGCGCCGGGCGGTCGCGGGATCCACGAAGCCGTCTGCATCCAGGCTTTCCCAGGGCAGCAGGCTGTCCGCGGGAAGGGCTGTCGTGTCAGATGTCTGTTCGGTAAGCGGGTTGATTCCGGCCAGCGAACTGTCCGGCACCGGAGTCTGTGCTTGATTGCCGCCGCAGGACGCCGCCAGCAGGGTAAGCAGGATCAGGACTATTGGGATGCGATACATGGGAATCTCCTCAGTTGGTTCGCACCCCCAATTTAGCATGCGCGGCACTGGCAATCCCTGCGGGGGCGGGTCCGCTGCTGGCTCCGCACATGAAAAGGGCCGCCGTGGAACTTCCACGACGGCCTGACCGTACACAAGGATCCTGTGTCTAGAGCTCGCTTTCCAGCTTGCAGAACACAACCCGGCCCCAGCTGCCATGGAAGGCAGTGACAGCCGGGAAGCCATCCAGCTCCTGGAGATGGATGCGTTCGTACATCGTGTCATTGGGGTCGCTCATGGCCCCCACTCGCATGGGATAGCCCCAGGATGAGCCGCTGGCATCATTGGCCCGCCTGTAGCTCGTACTGGGGGAGGCCGTGAAGTCCTCGTAGGCAATGGCCGGCCGGCCGCCGATCACGGCCATGTCGCACCAGATACTGCCATTGCCAAAGCCTGCACTGACTGTGACCGCCGTGGGCCAGTCAGCAACATTCGTGCCGGTGGACGTGGTGGCCCGCGTGTAGCGGATGGCTGAACCGCCGCTTCCGTCGAAGAAACAGATGCCCGGTGCTGAATTCACCTGCTCAAGGTTGACCCTGCCATTGGTGTCGTCCGAGCCGTTCACCAGCACGGGAGAGGTCGGCCAGTCCAGCGCCGAGGCCCCGGTGCTGCTCGTTGCCCGCAGATATGCGGCATCATTGGAATCCGCCTTGAACCAGGCAACAGCCGGATTGCCGTCGATCATCGCGATATCCGGCTGTGGCCCGACGCTGCCGCTGCTGACGATCGGGAAGGGTGCATCCGCCCAGTCTCCGGCGAAATCTCCCGTGCCGGATGCTCCGGTGGCGCGCACATAGTTGATGTCCGTGCCATTGGACCACATGGCAGCCGGGTTGCCGGAAACCTCCAGCAGCCGCACTTCCTCACTTGCCGCGGTTGCAGCGGAGATGGGGAAGGCCGGGTTGTTCCAGTCCGCCAGTGTCTGGCCCGTGCTGCTGGTGGCGCGGCGGTAGTAGACCCTGCCATCGCTGAACCTGAACCAGACCACCGCCGGATTGCCCGCGATCACGGCCAGGCCAAACATGTCTCCAAAGCTGGTGTTGTCAGCCAGTTTGACGGGCTCGCCCCAGAGCCGGCCGCCGTTGTCAAGCGCACGGGTGTAGAACAGACCGTCGTCATCCGGAGTAGGCCCGCTCTTGCGGAACAGCACGGCTGGATGGCCAGCCACGATTTCCAGTTTGTTCATCGAAAAGTTGCTGTAGGAGGGAAAGATCTGTGTATTGCTGAATTCCGTCACCTGTTTGACGGTGATCGGCAGGATCGCGAAGGCCTGCTGGCCCGCGCTGTCCTCCAAGCGCAGCATCGCGCTGTAGCTCCCGCTGCTGCTGTAGCCATGGTTGAAGCTGGGGCTGGCACCCGGTGTGGAGAAACTGCCATTGCCAAGCGGGCTAAAGGAATACTCCAGGCTGGCACCGTCGTCATAGCTGTTGCCACCGTTGAAGGACACGTTGAGCGGGTTGGTCTCGCCGTTGATGATCGCGCCACTCGTGCGGTTGGCTGTGAGAATCGCCACGGGAGGCAGGTCGCTGGCGATGATCAGGCTGACCGCGCCGAGCGCGACCGCCGTGCCGCCGTCACTGGCACGCACCGCCGGACGGATGATCCCGGCCTTGCCGGTGTCGGCGAACTGGTTGCCGGTGGCATCGCCGGTCACCTCATATACACCGTCGCCATCGAGATCCCAGTCATAGCTGCCGGCTCCGCTGGCACTGAGCGCGATCGCAGAACCGGTGATGCCACTGGCGGCATCAGTTGTCATTTCGATCACGGGTCCGCTTCCCGCAGGCACGATGGCACTCTGCAGCGGGCTGATCGCGCTCTCATTGCCACTGAGATCCACGGCGCTGACGGCCACGAACACCGAGCCGGAAAGCCCGCTGAGCAGATGCCGTGTGCCGCCCTCGAGGTAGCCGAGGTTGCGCACCGAAGCGCTCTTCGGGTTGCTGAAACTGGTCTTGCTCCAGTAGACGGCGTAGCCGGCCAGGTCGGAGGCGATCACCGAGTTCCAGGTCAGCTCGAGGCCGCCGTTGACGGGGCTGAGGTTCAGCCCGGCCGGCACCGGCGGCGCGCTGGCATTCGCCGGGTCGAACTGGTTCAGGGCGACGCCGACGATGTCGAAGCTGCTGCCGGCATAGGCCACGACGCTCACGAAGGCATTGCCAAGCGGCGAGATGTAGCTGCCGGTGGCGGCCTCACTGAGCGGCAGGCGCACGCGCCCGTCAGTGAATGGACCGAACCAGTCCCAGCGGCCCGTGCCGTAGTTGGCAACGCTGATGAAGAACTCGCTCGGGGTAGCGTCACTGCGCAGGCGCAGGTTGATGTCAGTGGAAAGCAAAGCGGGGTTCTCGCCTGCCAGTGGGATGCGGTAGGTGGCGCTGCTGCGCTCGGCACTGCCGGCACTGCCGCTGTCGAGGCGCAGGGCCTGGCCGCTGGGGGTGGTGCTGCCGGCGGTCTGGAAGGCATCCACCCCGCGCTGGAATTCACTGTTGCCATTAATCGCCGAACTGCGCCGGGCGGTCGCGGGATCCACGAAGCCGTCTGCATCCAGGCTCTCCCAGGGCAGCAGGCTGTCCGCGGGCAGCGCTGTCGTGTCAGATGTCTGTTCGAAAAGTGGGCTGTGTCCGGACAGCGAACTGTCCGGCAACGGAGTCTGTGCATCTTTGCCGCCGCAGGACGCAGCAAGCAGGGCAATGATGATCAGGAGCATCAGGATGCGATACATTTAGTCTCCTCCGTGGGAATTGAAACTGAAGTATCGCATGTGTTGCCGGCATGCCCGGATCCGCAGACCCAGGCATGCCGGAACCGTCTCACAGATCAGTCTTGAAGGTGTAGACCGCGGCCAGGCCGTAGGTGCCATGTGTCACGTACACTGCGGGCAGGTCTCCCAGATCAGCCAGTTTGATGTTCAGATTTGCCACATGGCCGCGGTCACTCTGCGGAGCCACCAGCCATTCCGGCCCCCAGCTCGTGCCCAGCTCATCAGTGGCAATCCGCAGGTTGGTGTGCTGGCCGAACTGGTTGTCATCATAGGCGATCACCGGCCGTCCGCCAATCTCCGCCAGGTCATGGCTGAGCAGACCCTGGGCAGCTTCGCCATCCACGATGGCACCCACCGGCCAGTCCCCCGCCAGCGCACCGTCATTGCTGGTGCTGCGGGTGTAGCGCAATGCCACGGATTCATTGCTGACATAGCTGATGGCGGGACTGCTCTGGACCTCGGCGAGCTGCGGAGCTCCAAAGACCACGTGGACACCGCTGACATTCACAGGTGTCATTGACCAGTCGGCCAGTACTGCGCCGCTCGCCGTGCTGGCCCGGATGTAGTGAGCCTCCGCCTTTCCGCCGTCCAGGAAGGCAATCGCAGGATTGCCGTCAATCAGGGCCAGATCCGGCGCGCTGTCAACAGCGACCCCGCTCGTGAGTTCCAGGGCCGGGTCAGCCCAGTCCGCGGCGGTGTCACCGGTTCCGGCTCCGGAAGTGGCCCGGATGAATGCCAGGTTGCCATTGATGCGGAAGGCGATCGCCGGGTTGCCATTGCAGTCAATCAGCGAGAATCCATCATCCAGGCCACCCAGGGAACGCAGGTTGACCGGCGGATTGGACCAGTCCGCCTGGGTCTGGCCATGGGCATCAGCGGCCCGGATGTAGCGCATCTGGAGCGCACCATTGCTGATGTAGGCCACCGCGGGATTGCCGGCGATCACCGCCAGGCTGATCGAACGCATATCATTCGGGTCCAGCTCCAGCGCCACGGGATCACCCCAGACCCGGCCCTCACTGTCCAGCGCGCGGCTGTAGAACAGGCCAGTGGTCGGAACGGAACCGCCGAAGCCACGGAAGGCCACCGCCGGATGACCGTCGACGATCGTCAGGCTGCCGCTCAGGAAGCTGTCGAAGGGCACCGGGAAGGATTCATTGAAGCCCGTGACCTGCCGCACGTTGATGGTCAGCACTGACTGCGCGATCTGGCCCGTGCTGTCAATCGCCTGCAGCATTGCGTTGTAGCTGCCCTTCTCAGAATATGTCTGCGCGAGCAGGGGCTGTGCGTCCGGCACTGTGAAGTTGCCATCACCCAGCAGCGACCAGGAGAACAGCAGGCTCGGCCCGTCGTCATAGCTCTGGAAGGCGTTGAAGTTCACCTGCAGCGGGCTGCTCTCCCCATTGATGATCGTCCCGCCCAGGCGGTCGGCACTGAGAATGGCAACCGGCGGCAAGTCCTGGCTGATGATCAGGCTGACCGCGCCGAGCGCGACCGCCGTACCGCCCGCGCTGCCGCGCACGGCGGGGCGGATGATCCCGGCCTTGCCGGTGTCCGCGAGCTGGCTGCCCGTGGCATCGCCTGTCACCTCATATACACCGTCGCCATCGAGGTCCCAGTCGTAGCTGTCGGCCCCGCTGGCGCTCAGTGCGAGCGCCGTGCCGATGATGCCTTCCGTGGCCGCCGTCGTAAGCTGCAGCACGGGCACGCTGCCACTGAGCGCTGCCGCACTCTGCACCGGGCTGATCGCGCTTTCGTTGCCACTGAGGTCCACGGCGCTGACGGCCACGAACACTGTGCCGCTGATTCCGCTCAGCAGGTGGCGTGTGCCGCCCTCCAGGAAGCCGATGCTCTGCACACCCACGCTCTGCGGGTTGCTGAAGCTGTTCTTGCTGAAGTACACGGCGTAGCCGGCCAGGTCGGAGGCGATCACCGAATTCCAGCTCAGTTCGATGCCCCCGTTGATGGGGCTGAGGTTCAGGCCGGCCGGCACCGGCGGCGCGCTGGCATTCGCGGGGTCGAACTGGTTCATGGCCAGGCCGACTATGTCGAGGCTGCTGCCGTTGAAGACCACCACACTCACGAAGGCATTGCCGAGCGGCGAGATGTAGTCGCCTGTGGCGGCCTCACTGAGCGGCAGGCGCACGCGCCCGTCCGTGAAGGGCCCGAACCAGTCCCAGCGGCCGCTGCCGTAGTTGGCAATGCTGATGAAGTAATCGCCGGCGCTGCCGTCACTGCGCAGGCGCAGGTTGAAGTCCGTTGAGAGCGTGGCCGGATTCTCACCCGCCAGCGGGAAGCGGTAGGTGGCGCTGCTGCGGCTGCCGCTCCCGGCAGGCCCGCTCTGCAGGCGCAGGGCCTGGCCGCTGGGGGCCGCATCCCCGCCGGTCTGGAAGGCATCCGCACCGCGCAGGAATTCACTGTTGCCGTTGATCGCCGTACTGCGCCGGGCCGTTGCCGGGTCCACGAAGCCGCTGGAGTCGAGGCTTTCCCAGGGCAGCAGGCTGTCCACGGGCAGGGGCTGCTCCGCAGCGGTGGGCAGCTCGAAGGCGGCCGTTTCAACTGCCGGGGCCGGCTGGCCCTGCAGGGCTGAGCGGTTGCCGCCGCAGGCAGTGGCCAGCAGGAGGATCGTCACAAGGAGGAATGTGTTACGCAGCACTATGTGCTCCTTTACCTTTTGTCAGTTTCAGAAATGTAGCATCTTCGGGAAAGGATTGATACCCGCAATCTGAACCCCCGGGCCGCGTGCGGCGCGTATCATCTGTGGATGCCGCAGGGAAGCACCTACCGTCTGAGGATCATGATCGGCTTCGGCCTGGCCTGGCTCGTCGCCGGCCTGCCGCTGGCGCTGTTCGCCTACATCCTGGACGACGCCGTGATCTGGATGGCCGGGCAGTTCACCCGCCAGGGCAGCAACCAGAGCTTCCTCGCCGCCGTGAACATCTTCGCAACGCTGCTGGCCAGCATCGGGCTCGGCTGCCTGCTCGCCGTATGCGCCACGCAGTGCATCCTCCTGCCGCTGCTCAGCGCCGCCTGGAACGGCGTGCTCGGTGTGCGCCGCAGCATCTTCAGCGGGATGCGCAGCCTGCTCTGGCCGGCGCTCATCCACAGCGCGGTGGTGGCCTTCCTGCTCTGCGTCGTATCCGTGTTCTACGTGATGAGTGTCGGGATCGGCGGCATGACGGAGCTGCGCCTGCCGGTGGAGCTGCTGGTGTTCGTGGCCTGCGCCACGGGGGCCTGGTCCGTGCTGCCGCATGCCGTTGACAACTTCCCCGGGGAATGGGGCCTGCTCGCCGGCAGTCTCGGCGGCACATTTGCCCTGCTCATACTGCTGCCGGTGCAGGTGATCGCGGTGCTCTCCCGCAGCGCCGAGGCGATGAGCCTGCTCGTGCTGGCCGGCTGCCTGCTGGGCGGACTTGTGGTCGGGGCCATGCTGCCCTGGCTGTTGCTGCGCGACCGTGGCTTCTGGGTCGAACTGCAGGAGGGCGGCCGTCTGCGCAGCCTCAGGCTCGGCCCCCGCCCGCTGATGGCCGGCAACTTCCCCCAGGCCCAGCTGCGCGTCTCCGGCGAGGGCCTGCCGCCGCTGCGCCTGATGCTCAGCGGGCTGACGATCTTCCTTGAGGTGCATGGCGAGCAGCGGCCGCGGGTGATCTACCCGCCGTTTAGGATCCGGCTCGGGGAGGCCGAGCTGCGCGTGCGCAGCTTTGATGAGCGCGATGACTGGGAGGAGCTGGAACTGCCTGAGCCGCCAGAGGGTGCGGGGCATGCCCGTGAGGAGCATCATGCCATCGTGAAAGGTGCGGAGGCTGCGGCTGAAGCTGAGCTGCCGGAGGCGGTGGAAGTACCGGGTCGCGGAGATCAGGCAAGGGGCGAAACCGGCACTGAGATCCGGGAAGAGGGCTGAGCCGCGCGAGCCAGTTCGAGATCGCCAGTCTGGTCCTGTAAACGCAGAGCCGCCGAGACGCAGAGAAGAATTATTATCTTGAACAGAAAACTCTGCGCCCCTGCGCCTCTGCGTCAATCAATACCGTTGGGTTTTTCCTCAACGCAGCCCGAGCGTAGCGAACAGCGCATCCGCATGGGACAGAGCGAGATCGCATGGATGGTTCTGTCAACGCAGAGCCGCCGAGACGCAGAGTATAGGAATTCTCTTGCTCAAAAACCTCTGCGACCCCTGCGCCTCTGCGTCAATCAATACCGTTGGGTGTTTCCACAACGCAGTCCGAGCATGGCGAGCCGCGCAAGAACCCATCTGGCATTTCCGGCGTCTGATCACCGGCTTCAGCGGCGGCCTTCTGCTTTTTGCCTCTGCTTGCTGGCCCTGCCTTTATAATGGATCGAACTAGTGGAGAGGACATGGATCTGAGCAATATTTCCCCCGCGGACGTACAGCGCATCTGCCAGGAGTTCCAGACGGACTACCGGGCCATCGAAGCCGAGGTCGGCAAGGTGATCGTCGGCCAGAAGGGCGTGATCGAGGAAGTGCTCGTCACCCTGTTCGCCGATGGCCATGCGCTGCTGGAAGGTGTGCCCGGTCTGGCCAAGACGCTCCTGATCCGCACCCTGGCTGACGCGATCGACCTAGACTTCAGCCGCATCCAGTTCACTCCGGACCTGATGCCCGCGGACATCACCGGCACGAACATCATCGAGGAGGATGAGCACGGCCACAAGGCCTACAAGTTCATCCCCGGCCCGATCTTCGCGAACATCATCCTCGCCGACGAAATCAACCGTGCCACGCCGAAGACGCAGTCCGCGATGCTCGAGAGCATGCAGGAGCGCAGCGTGACGGTCTACGGCCAGCGCCGCGACCTGCCGCCGCCCTTCCTCGTGCTGGCCACGCAGAACCCGCTGGAGCAGGAGGGCACCTACCCCCTGCCGGAGGCGCAGCTCGACCGCTTCATGCTGAAGATCAACGTGGACTACCCGAGCGAGGACGAGCTGATGGAGGTCATCGAGCGCACCACCACGGCGCGCTCGGCGCAGGTCCGCCCGGCGGTGAAGGGCGCGCGCATCCTCGATATGAAGCAGCTCGTGCGCCAGGTGCCGGCGGCGGCGCATGTGGTGCGCTATGCCGTGCGGCTCGCACTGGCGACGCATGTCGACAACGTGCGCGCCCCGGAGAGCGTGCGGCGCTACGTGCGCTACGGCGCCAGCCCGCGTGCGGTGCAGGCGATGATCCTCTGCGGCAAGGTGCTGGCGCTGCTCGACAACCGCTTCAACCTGAGCTATGACGACATCCGCCGCGTGGCATTGCCGGTGCTCAGGCACCGCACGATCCTCAACTTCGAGGCGGAGGCCGAGGGCGTGAGCTCGGACAAGGTGGTGAAGGACATCATCGCCGCGGTCCCGACTACGGCGGAGTAGGGGGGGAGAGGGGAGGAGGCCCGGAGCAATCCGGGCAACAGAGGCCTGACGCAAGTCAGGCAACGGAGGTCAGCCGTAAGGCTGACAACGGAGGTGCGGCGCGAGCCGCACAAGGGAAGCGGGAGCTTGCTTCCGTAATTGGAGGTCTGGCGCGAGCCAGGCGCGGAGGCCAGACGCAAGTCTGGCAACGTAGATACGATGCAAGGCGTCAACCTAATTCCATTTCCACAACAGCGCATGATTTCCCAGCCGCCGGCCCATGCGATATGCCCGCCCGTGGTGCTCAGGCCTGCGGCCTGACCACCCCGCCCTGGCTGTCCGGCGGCTGGGATGCAATTCTGGCAGTCCGGCTCTGATACGCAGCATGGAAATTGGAATGCGGAAACCCGACCTCCGACCCCTGCAACCCGACCCCCGAAACCCGTAACCCGAAACCGGATCGCTGGCGTGACCACCCCGCCCTGGCCGTCCGGCGGCTGGGCTGTCAGTTCCGGGTGGCTAATGCAGGCCTAACCAGCAAACACTGGTTCAGCCAGGAGCTTGCGCATGTCTGCCAGATTTTCATCCGTGCATTTGTCAGGCTTCTTGCTGCGCAGGCGCTGCATTGCCAGTTCCGGGCTGGGGTCAATGTCCAGCAGAGCGAGATAGGTTGCAGCGATTTCCAGCACTTCAGTGGAATATGCGGAGATTCCGGCAACCTTGCCCTGGAAATCCGCATCCAGCTCCGGCAGGTCAGCGTCCTCGTCAATGCTGAGGATGTAATAGGGCTTGCCATCACCCTGGCGTTCCCTGGCCTCGCTGTGCAGTATGCCGTAGCTTTCCAGCAATTCGAGATCGCCGGAAAGTTCGTCACTGAAGGGGCCATAGAAATGCATGCGGTAGCGGTATGAGGTTTCCAGCCCAGCCCGCTGCAGCAGATTGATCAGCTTCTGGGCACGAGTTCGCGTAATGGGCGCATTCGACTTCGCACTTTCGCGCAGACAGGCTGCCGCCAGCAGATATACTCCAATCCGCATCATTTAACTATACAACCGTTTATGCATGGTGTCAATCTCCTCCCGGCACTCCAGCGGTACGTACAGCCTGGTTTCCTCATATGGTCTGAGCGCATCCACTGGGTCACTCACGCTCTGCAGGGGCTGCAGCCTGCCATCGACCTTCACGTATAACGTTCGTGCATTGGGATTGGAAAGTCTATCGTACACCTTGAAGGGCACGTCGCCGGGCTTATCCTCACGCAGGAAGTAGTCCGGATCGAAGCCATGCTTCCGGAGGATGTCACTGGCCCCGTTGTAGAAGGTTGCAATCTGTTTCTGGGCCTTCAGCTCGAAGGCGATTGACTTCAGCAGCCGCCGGTTCACGAGTCCATTGCCAAGATAGCTGATCGTCGGATCCGGGAATCGCCGCAGCACTTCAGCAGCTCCCAGACGGAAACGTCATCCATGCGCAGATAGGACTGCATATCCAGCCTGCCCAGCATGGCCGGAAGCAGATGCGGGCCTGTACCGGGAATCAGGGTCTGCCAGTCCGCCCCGTTCCTTAACTTGAGGGTGATTGCCTCCAGCACTGACTTGAGCATCACTTCCGCGGAGCGGGTGGTCTTGTGGAAGTACACGGACTTGAACATGTGGTGGCGGGCGAGGATGTTCGACTCCGCTGCCTGGAGCCCCTTGTGGCTCAGGAACAGCGTCTGCTTCTCGAAATCGATGTCGACGCAGCGCACCAGCCAGCTCATGTCAATCTGCCCCAGGCGCGAACCGGTCATCATGCTGTCTCGCAGCAGGTAGTCCATGCGGTCCGCATCGAGCTGGCTGCTGACGATGTCAACGAGGGCGCGCATGCTCCCCTGGAATGCGTCCGCCCCGGAGGTCTTGTCGAACAGAATGGCAATCACGGCGGGCAGGGCAGCATCGTGAGCGCGCAGCACCGCATTCACTTCGGTGGTGTCGTCAAGGATGATGTGCCGGGTCCAGTCCTCATGGTCAGTATCGGTCACCTTCTCGAATGCATGTGAGAAGGGGCCGTGTCCGACATCATGCAGGAGGGCCATCACGCTGATCCGCAGCTGTTCGTCCCGTGCTATCTTGCCGGGATGCTTCCGGTCCAGAACGGCCAGCATCTGGCGGGAGATTTCCATTACCCCGATGGAATGCGCAAGGCGGGTATGGTTTGCTCCGGGGTAAGTCAGACTGCTGAATCCAAGCTGTCTGATCCGGCGCAGGCGCTGCATTTCGCGGGTGTTGATCAGCTTGAAAATCAGGCGGTCTATGTCATTGTCTTCCAGTTGAATGACATCGTGAACCGGGTCCCTGAACACTTTTGGCCAGCCGGACATTGATGTGAGTTTAGCATGAATGTGACACCAATCCGGACATCCCCGTGTGGCTGGAATGGGCTAGCTGAATCTGTAGAAGGCCATCATGGCTGGGTCACTGCGGTCTGAGGGTGGATTAAGCCTGCCACCGATGCGGGCCAGTCTCGCGCTGAGGATTTCAATGAACCTGTCGCAGGGTCTTGCCATCTTCAGCGGGCCCATCGGCATTACATTGAGATACTCCATCATGTACAGGTTGAAATTTCCGCTGTTGTCGTCAATCACGTCTCGGCTCATGAAAATGTACTCGTTCATCACACCGAGGACGGAGCGGCTGCCGGTGCGGCAGATCTCATTGGACAGGGCTTCGTTGTCATCGAGGGAGAGCAGGTAGGGTTCCAGCAGGCCGACCGGGCCGAGGTAGCCCCGCAGTGCCTCATCGAAGGCGGCAGCGAGCGAGCGGCCATCCGTCACTCCGCGCTTGTAGCACAGCAGTGCCAGCAGTGAGGCCTCGTGCACGAACAGAATCCGCGGCCGCCGGTCCTGTGTGTAGATGTTCGCGTACCAGTTGCCCTGCGGCGCCGGCGTTTCGGCTGCTGGCGCAGTTTGCAGATCGCACTTGATTGCTGCGGCAAGCTTGCGAGTGAGATGGAAGCGCATGCAGCAATGATAGTGTGCATCATCGAAGGAGTGTGAAGACTGACGAACCGGTGGTCCGCTTTCCTGCGAGATGAATGCTCGCGCTCAGTGCATCACCCGGCATCCCACCAGCCGCCGGACAAGCCGCGCAGCAGTAACTCGGATGCGTGACTGGAGAGGATATAGGAGCTGGGGTGGAGGGTGAGGCAGAGGATGGGGATCTCTCACACGGAACTGATTGCCCCAGTGCCATTGCTCGCGTGCAATCGTCGCAGGGCGACGCCGGTCCTTGGGAGGATATAGGAGCTGGGGTGTAGGGTGTGGCAGAGGGCGGGATCTCAGTCGCGGGTTGGATTGCCAAATTACGAGATCGAGGATTCGTGGGGCGTTGCATTGTGCGACATCAAGTGTCGCACCTCCCTCATCCCGGGCATGCGCAGCTCTGTCATGCTCACGCATGACTGCGCTACGCGCTCCGTCCATCCCCTCTGCGTCTCTGCGCCTCTGCGTTGACAAAACCGCTCGGAACTTGCCTCGTTGCACATCGAGCGAATGCGAGCAGCCTGTGCAGATGCGGTACGCTCTGCTGCTCGTTCAAATATCTCCGTGTTCTCTGTGTTCTCTGTGGTTGAATTCTCGGTGCACTCTGTTGTCAGAATGAATTCTGACCTCCGCGCCCGGCTTGCGCCGGACCTCCAACGCCCGGCTTGCGCCGGACCTCCAACGCCCGGCTCGCGCCGGACCTCCGTTCAGCGTTCGCTGGCGATGGCGATCGCGATGTGGCGCACGCCATTGGGGGCATCGAACTCCGTGAAGGCGATCAGCGGCAGCTCCCCGCTGACGACGATGCTGTTGGCACCGATCCCGAAGTTCAGCGTGCCCTCCTCGAGGCTTTCCTGCAGCACCCAGTCCGGCGTGTCCGCAGGCAGGGTGCGCCGCCCCCAGAGGAAGTTCAGGTTGAAGCGGCCGAACGCCACCGCCGGGCGGCCCTCGAACAGCACGCTGTCCGGGTGCAGGATGTCCGTCGGGTCAATGTAGGCCTTGCTGGCAAACCAGACCGCCGAGCTCACCGGCCGCACCTCGCCGCTGTAGAGGAAGTCCAGCGAGCCGTCCGGTTCATTGGGGCTCAGCACCGCCGGATAGCCGCCGCAGTCGAGGATGCTGTGGTGCTGGGCGATTCCGCCGATGGTCCAGAGCGGGAAGCCGTCAAAGTCCGCGGCACCGCTCGGGATGCTGGTCTTCGCACCGCTGTAGTAGGTCTCGCCGCTACCGCCGTACTGGTAGCTCGCCACATGCACGCGGTTGCCGATCAGGCAGATCTCCGGATTGTTGACGGTCACGCCGGCGTTGACAGCCACGTCCGACCAGTCGAGGTCGGAGCTCGGGAAGGGCGTGGGGCTGACCCCGAGGAACAGCCCGCCCGAGCCGTTCTCCACGGTCAGCACCGGCAGGCCGTCCTTCTCGAGCAGGCGCACGCTCTGCAGGGGCAGGCTGCCCTCGATCATGTGATGCTGCCAGTCCGTCGTTGCCAGCGGCTGCGCCACCAGCGCGCGGGCATAGCGCACCTCGAAGGCGCTCACGGCATGCTCCGCACAGTAGCCGATCGCCGGAGCCCCGCCGATCATCGCCAGGCCCGGCTGGGCCTCCGCCACGTTGTCAGTATCCACCACATGCGCGCTCCAGTCGGCGCTCGACTGCGGCCGCAGGCTGCTGCTCTCGGCGAAGATCAGCTCGTCGTCATCCGCGCTGATCGCGGCCAGCATCAGCCGCCCGTCGGCCACGAACAGCTCCGGCTCCCGCTGCGAGCTGCCCGGCAGCTCCAGCCGGTAGACATTCCAGTCGAATTCGCGGCTGCGCCCCACCGGGCTCACACGGTAATCCGCGGCGTCGATGTCCGGCGCGCTGTAGCCGAATTCCAGGGCGTTGCCGTTGTCAAAGCCGTCGGCGAAGTCCACGAAGGCGTAGTCCTCGAAGGGATCACCGGGCTGCCGGCTGATCTGCAGCAGGTAACCGCCGAGGGATGCGCCGAAGTTCTGGCCGATCGGCGTCACATCGGCGATGTTGATCTCATTGTTGCCATCGCCGTCCGCCGTCAGGGCCTGCAGCCAGTCCGGGCTGGCACTCGTCTTGCCGAGGTGGATGCCGACGGGGGTGAGGTCGGAGATGTTGACCTCGCCGTTGCGGTCGTAGTCGCCGAGCTGGTGGTGGACCCAGCTCAGCTGGGCACGCTGGCCGATGATGTCATTGAAGCGCGCCGGAGTGCGGTAGTCCCGTTTCGGCAGGGCCGAGACGGCGCGCGTGGGATTGCCGGCGGCATCGAGCTCAATCCCCCGCTGGGCCAGCACACGCTCCAGTTCGTTGCGCAGCAGCGTGGCGGTATCGGGGGCGCTGCCCTCGGCGGCCGGGGCAGGGCCGCTCCCGGCAGTGCAGCCGGCGAGCAGGGCAATCCAGAGCAGGCAGACAGTCAGGCGCATGGCGGACATCTTTTCCTCCCAGACCGGCCCGCAGCACTTGTCTACTGCCTGGTCCGGTCAAACCTCATTCTATACCCGCTGCAGCCGGTCCGATCACAGCTCAGGCCAGCGTGCGGAAATGCCCGTCGGGCCGCTGGCGCGGCAGCTCCCCGCGGCGGTAGCGCTGGTAGAGCAGGATGTTGTCGTAGAACTCCTCGATCTCGATCGCGCATTCGTCGCTCCAGCCGCTCTTCACGAGGTAGGCGGAGAGATCCTCGGGGCTCGGCAGCTCCGCGCCATTGGCATAGTGCTGCTCGATCAGCTCGTCGAAGAACTGCGCGTAGAGGATCGCGTCAATCTCGCTCGCGAGCCCGTTGTACTTGTCGACGCTCAGGCGTACGTCCTGCACGCCACGCTGCCAGAGATGCTGGGATTCCAGTCGCATGCGCAGATTCTAGGGCATGCTGCAACCCGGGCGGCCAGGGTGCACTCCCACTGGCACAGGCAGGCATGCCAGGGCAGAACCATCGGGAGGACGAGACATGGACAGGTATGGAATGCTGATGATCGCAGTGCTGCTCTGCGGCACCTGCAGCCTGCCGCAGAACGGCTGCGGGGGAGGCACGGCGGCCGCTCAGGCGGCGGGTGAAAACGCCCAGCCCGAGGATGCGGCTCTGCTGCCGCTGGCGGATCAGACCGTGGCGGACGGCGAACAGCTGCAGCAGGATGCTGGCGATACTGGACTGACGCAGCCGGTCGGGGATCTGACTGAGGACGAAGTAGTGGAGGAGCCTGCCAATGAGCAGGTGCAGAACGATTCAGGCGTGGATGCGGAGGACAGTGGCCAGGCGCTGGCCCCGCTGACGATCGAGGACTGGTACCTGCAGGAGTACGGCTACCTGCCGCAGGACAGCGGTGTGCAGGCGGACTCCGGAACGGACGAGGAGGAAACGGTGCTGGATCCGCTGCTGCTGAGCGGGAAGAACGGCACGCAGATCACCGTGGACGGCAACTACCGTTACATCAGTTCCAGCGGGCTGCCGGATCATGAAATCGGCAACAACGGAAATGTGATGACGGAGCAGGACTGGCAGTTCCGCGTGCCGCTGGACCCCGTTGCCAGCAGCAGCGCCACGCCCTACTACCTGCCGGATGCCTTCGGCGTGGCGATCAACGGCGTGCCCTTCGATCCCTTTGCCAACGAATTCTGGAACAATGACCGCTTCAGCGGCTGGCAGCTCGAGCCGATGCCCGACGGGCTGGGCCTGGACTTCAGCCACGGACATGTGCAGCCGGGCGGGGCCTACCACTACCACGGCCTGCCCTGGGGTACGCTCACGGAACTGGATGGCAGCGCGATGGGCCTGATCGGCTTCGCCGCCGACGGCTTCCCGGTCTACGCCCTGTATGGCTACGCTGAGGCCTGGGATGCTGGCAGCGCTGTTGTCGAACTGCAGAGCAGCTACCTGCTGCGGGCCGGGATGCGCGATGGTGGCCCCGGCGGCATCCATGACGGCACCTATATCGAGGACTACGAGTATGTCGAGGGGCTGGGCCAGCTCGATGAATGCAACGGGCGTTTCGGGGTCACGCCGGAATTTCCCGAGGGCACGTACTACTACGTGATCACCGAGGATTATCCCTACATTCCCCGGATGTTCCGCGGCACGCCGGATGCGAGCTTCCGGAAACAGAAAGGAGCGAGCCGCGCGGCAAGCGGGATCAGGCATCAGCACTGAGGCAGCAGTGGTCAGTGGGCAGTAGGCAGTGGTCAGTGGTCAGACACAGTGGTGAGTGGTCAGACACAGTTGTCAGGAAACTGACTTCTGACCACTGACCACTGCCTACTGCCCACTGCCTACTTCTTCTCGAACAGCCGGATGATGCCGATCAGCAGCAGCGGGGTGAGCATGTTGACACTGAGGTCCAGCGGGGAGAAGTCGCGGCGGTGGATGAAGATCTGCAGGCTTTCGCAGAAGGCGCCCCAGCCGCTGCACAGCAGGAAGGTGGCCCAGCGCACGGCAGGGCCGGAGCCGCGCCAGCTCAGGCGATAGCTCAGCGTGAACAGCGAGAACATCGCCACATGCAGGCCGAGGTCGCGCAGCTCATTGCGCGGGATGCTGAACTCGAGGGGCGTGCCGGCCAGCAGCGTGACCAGTTCCGTGCCGAGCTGCGGCACGATGCGCAGCGTGATGATGTGCGCCACGAGGATCAGGGCACCGATGATGCTCGCCGCTGCCAGCATCGGCATCCGGCGGGAAGCTGCCAGGCGCGTTGCCAATGTCTAACCCGCCGCCTTCCTCGCCATGGCCTGCGCATAGAGTGTCTCCGCGCGGTAGGAGCTGCGCACCAGCGGTCCGCTGGCAATTCCGGCGAAGCCGATCTGCATGCCGTAGTCATACAGGCGCTCGAACTCCGCGGGCTCCACGAAGCGCTCCACGCTCAGCTTGTCGGGGCGGTCCATCGGCTTCAGGTACTGGCCGATGGTGAGGATCTCGACCCCGGCCTCGAGCAGCAGGTGCATTGCCTCCTGCACCTCGAAGTAAGTCTCACCGAGCCCGAGCATGATCCCGCTCTTGGTCACGAGCGGCAGGCCCTCGGCGGCGGCGATGCTGCGGGCCAGGCGCAGCACGCGCAGGCTGGTGTCCCAGCGCGCCTTGTGGCGCACGCGGCCCTGCAGGCGCGGGATGGTTTCCAGGTTGTGGGCGAAGACCTCCGGGCGGGCCCGGACCACGCGGGCGATGTCCGCCTCGCTGCCTTTGAAGTCGCCGGTCAGGACCTCGATCTGCACGTCCGGACCGACCTCGTGCACCGCGTCGATGCAGGCCGCCCAGTGCGCGCTGCCGCTGTCAGTCAGGTCGTCGCGGTCCACGCAGGTGACAACGGCGAACTTCAGCCCGAGCTCGCGCACACTCTGGGCCAGCTGCGCCGGTTCGTGCGGATTGAGCGGCTCGGGCTTGCCGAAGTCCACGTTGCAGAAGCGGCAGGCGCGGGTGCACTTGTCGCCCATCACCATGAAGGTCGCCGTGCTGCGCCCCCAGCAGTCGCCGATGTTGGGGCAGTTGGCACTCTGGCAGACCGTTGCCAGACCGCCGAGCGTGGTGCTGACCTGCTCCTCGCTCGCCAGGTCGAGACGCCGGACCCGGATCCAGCCGGGTCGCTGCTTCGTGGGTGCGCTGCTGTCGCTCACGGGGAAATGATATCGTGCGCGGTGCCTGCCTGCCGCCGGATGTCCTTCATGGTATTTACATATTGCTGGCGAGGCAATATAATCAGTCACCTACTGAGACGCTGTCTCAACTAGCGGGATGAAATGTGACTCGGGCAAACGGGTCACGCGACGATGACGAAGTAAAAGCCGCGGGCTGTTCCCGTGTAGGGCGGATCAAGGCATCCGACCCTTAACTCCCTGAGAGGACGTCATGACCTTTGTCGCGATCAACTACATCACATGCCAGCCGGATTTCGCTGAGCGCTTCGAATACCTGTTCTCCACCCGGGCCGGGGAGATCGACAAGATGGAGGGCTTCAGGTACATGGAAGTGCTGCGGCCGGCCAGCGAGGGCAAGCCCTACCTGATCGTCTCCCACTGGGAGGCGGAGGAGCACTTCAAGGCCTGGACCAGGAGCGAGGCCTTTTTGAAGGGCCACCGCCGGGGCTTCGAGGACATCCAGAAGGCCAAGGAAGAAGGCCGCACGCCGCCGATGACCTCGGACTTCCAGACCTACACGGTGATCGCCACCTAACAAGTAAGCGCTCCGAACAGGAGGAGCACAACGAGATTAACCACAGAGCACGCAGGGAGCACAGAGTTTTAGGGGTTTCAAGTCCCCTGAATCTCCTGCTTTGAATTCTCCGTGACTTCTGTGCCCTCTGTGGTTGGGTCTTCATGCTCTTCGCCACATGCGTTGCCAATCCGGCATGTCCTAGAATGGGCCAATCACCCCTGAAGGCAGGCAGATATGGCAGAGACATTCGGCGGAGGCGGGCTGCGCGAGGGCCAGAAGGCACCGGACTTCACGATGGAGGACCATCGCGGAGGCACGGTCAGCCTGAAGGACCTCAAGGGCAAGCCCTTCGTGCTGTTCTTCTATCCGAAGGACTATACCGGCGGTTGAACGAAGGAAGCTGAGGCTTTCACGGAGCTCCATCCGGAATTCGTGAAGCTCGGCGCCGAGGTCTTCGGCGTTTCAGCGGATTCGATCAAGTCGCACCAGGGCTTTGCCGCCAAGCATGAGATGCCCTTCGGGCTGCTCGTTGACAAGGACTGGGAGTACCGCCTGAAGCTCGGCACCCCGGAGCCCACCGGCAAGGAGATGAAGCGCATCACCTTCGTGGTGGATGGCAAGGGCGTGATCCGCCGGATCTTCTACTACGAAGGCCCGGGGGATGTTGCCAACCACGCGCGGGAGTCACTCGCCACCCTGCAGGCGCTGGCGGGCTAGCCGGCGGGCTGCACCGCGGCCTCCAACCGGCTGAGCAGTTTCGCGCCTTCCAGCAGCTGGCGCTGCTCCTCCCTGCGTCTGGCAAACTCCATGCTGCGCAGAGTCCCGAGACTGCCGAGCAGGCTGCGGATCTCCGTGGGCTTCTGCACGCTGGACAGCAGCTGCAGGCAGCGCTGGCGCAGCATCTCGAACATGTTTTCCAGAGTCAGCAGGCGGCCGATCTGGATCAGGCGGCGCACCTCGCGCTGCTGCGCGGGATTGTCGCGCAGGATCTGCTCGGCCTCACTGCGCTGCATCCCGCTCTGCTCCAGCCAGGCATCATCAATCCCGCCGTGGATTTCGATGCTGTAGATCAGCAGCCAGTCGAGGGGATCCCCGCTCTGCTCTTCAGTGGCTTCCGGCTTCATCAGTTTCATGCTGGACATGTTGTCCTCCAGAACATACGTTACAAATGTTTACCTTAGCCGATTCGGGATGTCAAGTTTCTGGCATGTTAATACGAAATATTGGCACACGATTTGGAGAGGAGCAGTGACTCAGACCGGCAGCGGCAGCTACTACACTTGCCAAAGCACATCTCCCAAACACCCGTTAAGCCCTGTCTCAGCCCGCCTTCACAATTGGACCATACTTATTAAGAATGACCGCCGCCAGGCGATTATGCTCTTACCGGTCGGCGTGATGCGTGTGCGCGGCGCAAGGGGTAAAAGGACCGGACAGAGAGGTTATGGGATTGATTCGATCTGTAATTCTGGCCTGCCTGCTGTTCATGCTGGGCACTGTTGCCGCACAGGCGGCGGACGGGCCGTACTACATCCATGGCACGGAAGTGAATCTGCGCACCGAGCCCTGGGGTGAGATCCTCCACATCTTCGATACGAACGAGAAGGTCTTCATCGTGAAGACCGAAGGTAAGTGGAGCTATGTCAGCGCACCGGTGATCCAGCTCAAGGGCTGGGTCTGGAATGAGTACATCGGCGAGGGCCGCCTCGAGATCGCCGCCGACGCCCAGAGTGCGGGGGATGCCACGCCGAATACGACGGCCGTGGTGCAGGCCTCGCTCAGCAATGCACAGGTGCAGGACACCGTGATTACGAGTGCGGAGCCGCTGAGTGTGGCCGATGGCATCGCGCCCGCCAGCTCAGATCCGCAGGCGGCCGCAAAGGGCACGTCCTCCGGCTTCATCCCGGATGAGGAACCGGCCGTGGGTTTTGAAGCGAATGTCCCGCCGCCGGGCGTGAAGCTCACTGACTCGCCGGCGATCAACATCGGCAGCCCCGCGAGCCTTGACCCGCCGAAGCCCGCTCCCGCCCCGGCCCAGCTTACGCCGGCACCGGGCGAGCAGAGTGAGGCCCTGCTGATCACCCAGCAGCAGCATTTCCGTCCCGCGGCGGACCTGCCGACGGCCACGGATATGCAAAGCGGCTTCTACCAGCCCTACCAGCCACGCCAGCATACGGCTCCCGAGCAGCTCAGCGGGATGGTCTTCCTGCCGGTCGGCGGTTACGACCTCGGGCTCGTCAGTGCCAGCAAGGTCAATGTGCGTGAGGAACCGGGCACGGACGCGAAGATCCTCGGCAAGGTCAACAAGCGTGACAAGCTCTACCTGATCCACGAGGAGAACGGCTGGTACTTCGTCTCGATTCCCGACCAGGAGCTGAAGGGCTGGATCAGCCGCGAGTTCATCCTCGAACTGCCGCGCGTGGAGATCAGCGGCGACAGCGTGCGCCTGCGCGAGGACCCGAACATGAAGGCCCGCATCAAGAAGGAAGTCGACAGCGGCAGCGTGTTCTACCAGTTCGATACCAAGCACGACTGGATCGAGGTTGCCGACAGCGTCAGCGGCCTGCGCGGCTGGGTGCATGAGGACTACATCAAGCCCACCCAGAAGAAGCCCAGCCGGCCCTACAAGGTCAAGGGCGAGGCCGTCAATTTCCGTACTTCTCCCTCGCTGGACGGTACGGTGATCACGAGCTTTGACAGCGGCACTGATGTGCAGGTGCTGGGCCGCACCACGGACTGGAGCTACGTGAAGCAGAACCAGCAGTATGGCTGGATCTTCAGCGAGCTGCTGCAGCCGGCGGCCTGGGGCAGCGAGGGCACGCTCCGGATCAGCGATCCGCAGAAGAAGCCCAGCCTGCCGAGCCGCGAGTATGCGACGGCCTCCAGCCCGGTTGGCCGCCAGCTGATCGAGCAGGCGGTGGCAATGGCCGGCGTGCCCTATGTCTGGGGCGGCAGCAGCAACAGCGGCGTGGACTGCAGCGGGCTGATCTACAAGATCCTCTGCACCGACCTGGACTGCGGCAGCTCCGGGATGCCGCGCCGTGCCAGCGAGCAGTTCGCCCAGCTCGGCGACGCCGTGGACTACGACGATCTGGAGCCGGGGGACCTCGTGTTCTTCACGACCTACAAGGCCGGGGCCAGCCACGTCGGGATCTACCTCGGCGAGGGTGACTTCATCCACGCCTCCAGCGTGCAGCACCAGGTGGGCTACTCCAACATGGAGGACGGCTACTACAAGCGCAACTTCGTGGGCGGCCGCCGCCTGAGCGAGGCGCAGCTCGCCGAGCTGCAGCGCTAGCATCCCCTGCGGTAGACTGCATCCATGTCGAAGAGCATCATCGCCATGCTCGTGATCCTGGTTCTGCTCGTCGCGGCCCTGCTGGTCCCGATCATGCAGATGTCGCGCTGGGACCCGCAGCTCCGCGAACAGATCAGCACGCATGATCAGCAGAGCGCAGGCGCGGATGCCCCGCTGCCTGCGGGAGAACCGCAGAATGTGGCGACGCTTGGCAGCGCGGATGAGCTGGCCCAGGAATTCAGTGCTGACAACGGCCGGCTGCGCCTGCTGGCGATCCTCTCCCCGACCACGGAGAGCAGCCGCCAGGCCGCGGGCTACATCCAGCAGGAGCTGCTGCAGGCCCATGAGGACATTGACATCTCCGTCTATGTGGTCTGGATCACGCAGCGCAGCGGCGATACCCTGGAACAGGCCCGGCAGGCCTCGGGACTGCTCAGCGATACGCGGGCCCGGCATTACTACAGCTCGGATGCGGCGGGCAGCTATGTCGCCGATGCGCTGGGCTACCCCGGCGACAAGGTCTGGAACTGCATCATGCTGTTCGGCGAGGAGGCGGTCTGGGACCCGGAGATGCCGGCGCCGCAGCGCGTGCTGCAGCAGCTCGGAGCGCAGCACTGGCTGGGTGAGCAGAACTACGCCACGGGCAACGACCTGCGCAATGCGCTGGCGGCCCTGGGGGCGGAACTCGGCAGCTGGCAGTTCTGATTCTTTCTGCCCGCTCATGCAAGCACTCGCGGGTCTGGCGCTGCCTGACCCACGGTGCCAGAGACAACTAGAATTGATGCGTGAACGTCTGCCATCCAGCCATGCTGCCGCAGGGGGTCAGCCCCGCAGATCGACCGCTGCAGCTCGGGATGCTGCTGCTCGGCGGGCTGGCCTTCTTCCTGTTCGGGCTGGAGCAGGTCGACCTGCCTGCGCAGCGCCGCCGGTGAGCGCCTGAAGGATGTGCTGGTGCGACGCCTGACCGCGCGGCCGCTGAGTGGGCTTCGACTGGGATCGGTGTGACGGCCCTGACCCAGAGTTCCTCGGTGACGACGGCAGGATGCTCGTGGGCTTCGTCGGTGCGGGCCTGATGCAGCTCCCCGCAGACCGTCGCCGTGATCATGGGGCAAGCGGGCTGTCGGCACGACGGTCACGGCGCAGATCATCGCGCATTTCGGATCGCGCATTATTCCCTGCTGCTGATTGCGCTCTCGGCTACCTGCCGTCATCAGCTGGCCAGGCAGCGCACACTGCTGAACTCTGGTTCGGCGCGCCCTGGCTGCGCTGGGGATGATCTTCGACGGGATGGAGCTGATGAGCACGGCGATGCAGCAGCCGCTGCGCAGCTTCGCCCTTCATCGGGCTGATGCAGTCGATGGAGCATCCGCCGGGCCGGATCAAGCGGATTGCTCACGGCGTTGGTGCAGAGCAGCTCGGCGACGACCGCGCCCTGATCGCGCTCGGCAGCCAGGGGCTCGTCAGCCTGCCTATGGCGATTGCCATCGCCTTCGGGGCTGAGGTACCGGACTCGCTTCATCGCTGATCGCCGGGCTGTGGCGCAGCACGGAGGCGCGGCGCGTGGCCGTCGTGCACATCCTTCAACCTGCTGACCGTGGGCCTGAGCTCGCTGCTGATCGGCTGGCTGGCGCGGCTGGCGATCCTGATCAGCCCAAGGCCGATCGGCCCGCCGACCATGGATGAACTGGCGGCAGCTGCCGCTGGCAAGATCGCCAAATTCGCTGACGATCTTCAACCTGGGTTCGGGCCTGGCCCGCTCCCGGCCGGCTGGCTGCTGGCGGACCGCGACGCTTACCGGCAATCCGGCAGGGTCCGCATCCGCAGGCTCCGCAGTTCCCATGGAATTCCTGGCAACACCGCCCGCGGCGCTGGAGATGGTGCGGCGAGCTGGGGCGCCAGGGTGAGCAGGTGCTGGGGATGCTCGAGGACAGCTCCGTGCTCGTGCTGCAGGCTGACCACGAGGGTTCGGGCGGAGCTGCGTGCCCGGGACCGCAGCGTGGACCGCCCGCATGATGCGATCGTGGAGTACCTCGGCGGATCAGCCTGGCAACGCTCGGCGAGCCGGACACAGCTGGGAGTTCTGGCCCTGATGCGCTGTGGCAACGCACTCTGGCACATCTCCAACCTGATCGGCGACCAGCTTGTGCACCTGGGCGTGGAGCGCCTCAGTGACGGCCTGCGGCCTGAGCCGGAGATGGCGCAGACCGTGGGCCATGTGCATGCGGCGGTGCTGCAGGCCTGCCGCCTGGCCCCGCAGGCTCTGGCTGACAACGACATGCAGGCCGCCCGCGATCGCCGCAGCCAAGCATGCAATCAGTGCGATGATGGCTGATGCGCGGCTCGGTGAAGGCGCGGGCTGCGCGACAGTAGCCCGGAGGCGATGAACCTCGATGGCTTCGAGATGGGGGTGCTGGAATGCTATGCAAGCGCATCTACTACTACTCGGCACGGATTGCCAAGACCCTGCTGCACGTGGATGCCGATGAGAATGGCGAGGATGACTGAGCCCGGGGCCCGGGGCTATGGGCGCGGGCGGTCCGCCGTTTCCTCGCTGCGTCCGGCCACCACGCCGACGATGCGTGCTCACCCGGCGTCTGGCTGAGGTCCAGCTCCTCCGGGACATCCGTCTCCTGCAGCTGGCGGTCCAGCACGATGCTGACGACGGGCGGGTGATCGCTGCCTGTTCACGGAAGTGACGACGCCCACGCGCCCGTCGCTGAGCCGCACGAAGGTCCCGATCGGGTACTGCCCGACCTTGCGGATGAACGATAAGCCAGATCTTCGTCGAACTGCGGGCCACAGCCCTGGATGATGATCTCGATCGCCTTGGCGAAGTTCATCTTGCTCCCAGCTGCGCTTGGTGGTGATCGCGTCGTAGACGTCGCAGATCGTTGACAGCCTGACGAACCTGTCAATCTCGCTCGCATTGCGGCCGTCGGGATAGCCGCCGTCCAGCTTCGTGGTGCGCGCGCGATGCGCATCCCGGAGGTCGGAAATCGCGGCGTCTTCCAGCAGCTCACTGGACCAGACCGCGCATCTTCATGATCTCCCATTCCTCGCGGTCCAGCGGGTCATTGCCGGAGACCGCGAGGTCCACGCGGCTCTTGCCGATGTCATGCATCACCGCGCCAGACCATCTCCGCCAGCTCGTTCTCCGTCGTCAACCCAGTCCGCCACGTTGAGCAGGTAAAGCAGGCCGACGTTGATGGAATGGCGGTAGGTGTAGCGGTCGAAGTGCTCGAGGTCCAGCAGCTTGACGGCGCCGCTGGGGTTCTTCAGAATTCGCGGATCAGGCCGTCGACTGTGCCGCGCATGCGGGTGAGGTCCACGTTCTGGCCGAGTTCGAGGTCGCAGAAGAAGGTCTCGATCTGATGGCTGGCGCTCTCCAGCTTCTCCTGGGGGATAACCATCTCCAGGTTGCGCTCTCGAAGATCCGCCCCGTGTCCACGAGCAGCGCGTGGGCAGCGGTCCTCGGCACTCTCGGGCAGCAGCGCCAGGCGGCTGAGGCTGGAGCCCTTGCGACCTTGAGATGCTCGACGTCGCGCCGCGTCAGATTGCTGATGATCGACTGGCTGAGTACGGTGCCCTTGCTGATCAGCTTCGGTTGTCGGCATACAGGTCGCTGTCCACGACCAGGCCGACACTGAGCTGTCGACGGGCACGTGAGGACGTCCTCGTCCCACTCCGCGGCAATGGTGTTCTGTGAGCTGCTATCCATCTGCAGTGAATATAACGTCAAGGGATGTTGTCAGGCTGGCTTGAGGGCTATTTAACCTGGGGTGGGAAGGCAGTTCACAATGGACCGGGAGTCAGGAATTAGCGGCGACATGTTGTCGCCTGAATTCAGTGGAAGAAGTGGGAGAAGTGGTGGACAAGATCAATAGATGCGGCGCCTGGCGACGCCGCACGGATCAAGGTCCGGCTGCCGGAAGCAGCCGCTACCGTAGACTTCTTTCCACTATTCGGACTATCAATACTATTGCCACTGCCGTCGGACTGAAGTCTCCGACCTCCATGTGAACCACACGGTTGAGCTCCCGGCTGCCGGAAGCAGCCGCTACCGTAGACTTTTCCACTATCCGACTATCCAAACTATTGCCACTGTTGTCAGCTTGCAGCTGACCTCCAGCCTATTGCCCGTTCAGCAGGCGCTGCAGGTCGGAGAAGAAGCCTGGGTAGTTGGCGGATCGAGTCCACGCCGTGCAGCGTGCTTCCCCGTTGGCAATCAGCGCCGCCATACCGTGGCCATCATCAATAGGTAGGTCTCCGGCGCACTGCACCTGGCAGCCGTGCAGGGGCTTGGGCCCGTGGATCGTGAAGCCGTCCTCCTCCAGTTCCACATCGATCCGAAGCGCCGCAGGATCTGCGCCGTGAGCAGGTGGCGGTCCGGCATGCGCGCTCCGAGGCGGCTGAGCCCGCGCAGGTAGGACGTGCCTCGGCCTGCGCTGCCAGAAGCGCCAGCAGCGGCAGCTCATCGGCCATGCTCGGGCTCAGGTTGGGGGCGATGTTGAAGGCTTCACAGCCCGCGCAGTGCCGGACCTCGAGGCTCGTGACCGGCTCGCTGCCTAGCTGCCAGTCGCGGTGCGCTCGATGCAGCCTCCTCGACGCGCGAGAGAGCACCCTGACCATCCCGCAGCGCCCGGGTTGAAGCCTGTTCGGCTGACGCTAGTTCGCTGCCGGGCAGCAGCACGGCGGCGATGAAGGGCGCGGCACTGGACATGTCGCCATGATCTTGATGCGCCGGGCCTTGGGGCTCTGGCCGCAGGCGAGGCTGATCGCCCCGCTCAATGGCCGAAGACGATCCCCATGTGCTTCATCAGGCGCTCGCTGTGGTCGCGGCTGGGGGCCTTCTCCACGATGCGCAGCGGCCCTCCATGCAGGGACTGGCCAACAGCAGGGTGCCTGACCTCGGCATCGCGCACGGCGATCTCCAGCTTGCTTACCTGCAGGCGCTGCCCGCGGATGCGCAGCGGGGCGCTGTCCCCGATGCCTCGCAGACGATCTCCGCGCCGAGCTGGCGCAGCGGTTCCACGAGATGCGTGACGCGGCGCTGCAGCAGTTCCGGTGACCCGGTCAGCACGCTCGAAGTCCTGCGTGGCCAGCAGGCCGAGCATCAGCTTGAGCGCGGTGAAGGAGCGGCCGCAGTCCAGCGGCACCTCCGGGGCACGCAGCCGTCCCTGGCTGACGGTGATGCAGTCCTCCCGGCGCTGCTCGTGAAGGTTCGCTCGAGTTGGCCAGCACGCGGCGCGTGCAGACTGTGTCCGCATTCCAGCGTGAGCCGCAGATCTCACTGTCCTCGTCCGTGAGCGAGCCGAGGATCAGCGCGCGGTGCGTGATGCTGCGGTCACCGGGCGGCCTAGCAGCTGCCGCGCAGGGGGAGGCGGCTTCGCTCGATGCGGATGCTGCCGTTTTCAGGATTGCTCGTGTCCACGGTCAGTACGCCCTACCCGGGCGGGCAGGCGTGGTTCTATTATAGGTTTTGCAACCCGGAGGGCCACGCAGCACTCCAAGTTGTACGGAGCAAGCATATGTGGAAGGGACTGGCCTGGCTGATGCTGCTGTATGGGCTGCTGGCAACAGCGGCGGCGGTGGATGCCGGGGACAAGCAGAAGGGGACTGAGTCGAGATGCTCGGCAGTTGACCACCAGCTTCTCAAGCGAGCTGAAAGAGCGCATGGAGAATGACGGGATCGAGGCCCCGCCCATGCAGCGCTTCGAGGGGCATGACCCGCTGGCGCGGCGAGCAGCGGAGCCAGCTTGAGATCCAGGAGGATGGTGATGAATCCTGGCTGGACTGGACACCGGCACGCGGCAGGGCGCAGCTCGACCCGCTGGGCCTGATGCTCAGGCCGGGTCCGCCGGATGCCAATGGCCTGGCGCTGGAAACTGCGCGCAGCTACAACGGGCAGGTGGGTGGTGATCGAGGGCGTGCTGGAGCGGGATGGCAGCAATCTTACACCGTGTTCCCGGAGCGTGCTGGAAACGGACTGGACAGGCTATGAGATCCCGCTGGATGTGCTGACGCTCGGGGATGACAGCGAGGATGAGAATGGAGCGGCTGGACGTGGAGCAGATTGAGGCGGTGATCATCGGCTACATCGACCTGCCGGAGCGTGGCAAGGAGGAGGGCTGGCAGTGATCAGCATCGACAACCTGAACCTGTCGCTTCCGGGACAATCCGCTGTTTCCGGACTTCGAGCGTGGTGCGGGCTGGGCGAGGGCGGAGCGGGACCAGGCGGAGGACCGGGAATGCGCGATGGCGCGGGCGGCCCCGGATGTGAGAGGGCGAGGGGCCGCCGCCCGGCAGGCCAGCGTCCGCGGGACTGGCTGCGGGAGAAGCTGGAAGCAGCGGCGGAAGACGCGGGGAGTGAATGGAGGCCAGGCCCTTGGCTTGGCGAGGACATGAGCTCGGTTGTAGGGTGTAAAGGAAGGAGAGATGGGAGAGCCAGCGAGCAGTGAAACCAGCTGATGCACATGGGGAAGACAACTTAGTCGCGACACATTGTCACCTGATCTTCTAGATCGCCAAGTGAATCACTGATCCCAGCGCTCGTGCCTCGCGCTGCTGCGCGGCCTCCGGCCTTGCCTGAAGGAATGGCGGCAGCGAGCTGCATCAGCGAATGAAGTACGGATTCCGAGGTAGTTGGCACCCTGCCGCTGTCATTTCAGCGCCGGACCCGCGAGTGCCTGCATGAGCGGGCAGATAGGGATGTACCAGGGCGAGAGCAGTGAAGCTGCTATGCTTCGCTGCGGTTCGCAGACCGTCGAACCTTCAGGTGAAGCGGCAAAGGAAATCGGAGTGTTGGTCTTAGGACTAACAGGGCCCCGGCAGCTCTTGAAGCTGCCACACCGCCGCAGCGCCAGACCGTCGAGTGCTCGCACGAGACGGAGATATGGATGTGCCTGGCGAGAGCAGTGGGAAGCTAGCGCTTCGCCAGGAATTCGCAGACCGCCGAACCTTCAGGTGAGGCGGCAAAGGAGCCCGGAGTGTTGGCCCGACCAACAGGGCCCTGTAGCTCTTGAGCTACACACCGCCGCAGCGCCAGACCCGCGAATGCTTACACGAGGCGGAGAAACTGATGTACCGGGCGAGAGCAGTGAAGCGCTTCGCCGCGGTTCGCAGACCGTCGAACCTTCAGGTGAAGCGGCAAAGGAAATCGGAGTGTTGGTCTTAGACTAACAGGTCCCAGCTCTGAGCTACACACTGCCGCAGGGCCAGCCCCGAGTGCTTGCATGAGCGGGCAGATCAACACAGAAAGGTAAAGCCTACCATCTGGCAAGGAACCGGATTTTCCGGGATGGGCTGCGCGAGTATGAATTTCAGGTCCCAGTCCAGGCTTCCTGCCTTGAGCCCCCTTCCCGCCTGCGACGGGACTTCCTCAGGCTGGCTTCCACAGCCGCTTTCGCTGGCACGGACAGGAGTTTGCCCCTGGCCTGCCGGTGCTGCCCATTGCCTTCCCGGGCTGCCCCACTGCATTGCGGCCTGATTTCATTCTAGCTCAGATTGAAGCCCGCCGCGAGTCCTGAATTCAGTAAGGCTCTTCCTCTACAGCGTTGGGATGAACTTAACGAAAGCATAGCACAATCTCGAGGGATGTCAAGGGGGAAATTCAGGGATCTGGGAGCAGTAGTGGTCAGTGGGCAGTAGGCAGTGGTCAGGACTTCGGGAAAGAGGAGCGCGAGACCAGGCTCGCTGGTCTGGCGGCATTTGTGCCGCCTGATCAGTTAATCAGTCACCATTTCCATCATTCAGTTTGCGACAAGCAGCCTGGAGTCCGCCGGGATCTCATCACGCACATTCCAGAAGTGGCTCAGATCAAAGTCCTCCACATAGCTGAAGGGGAAGACGCGATCGTTGCCAAAGCGGATGATGAAGTAGCCGGGAGTCCACATCAGCCGCTGATCTCCCGTCCGGCATGCGGCAGTCCGACAGTGAAGTGAACCTGCCATCGAAGTTGATGTATGTGACTGAAGCGGATGCAGCCAGCAGCAGGCTGCTGCAGCTTACAGCCAAATCCAGCTTTTTCGCCTTCTGATTCTGACTCCAGGCCGACATAGCCATTGACCGCAGGTATTGGTACGCAATAGCTCAAGCTCTAGTCTGCCATCGTCCGTCAGCTCAAACCAGAATGTATTCAGAGAAAACTCCTGCACCTTCAGGTAGGTCTTATGTCCGCTGGCAGATGTACGAAAATTGACTACATGCTGCACTCTGTCCAATTGATCCGTCTGGCCGGTCAGCTTGCCATTTTCATCGTAGATGGAAACAAACGAAGCATATGCCGTCTCTCCTGTAACCCGGTCCGCTAACCTGTTCAGCGGGATAAATCGGATTCCAGCAGGCTGCAGTGTAAGTGCCACCATCGGTATACATGGACGCCATGCTGACAATCCATGCATCGTCTGATTGCATTGCATCCAGCAGTGATGAGAGCTCCTCGTGGGAAGAAAACCACTTCAGGTTCGCCAACAGCATGGAAACTGCAGAAGTGGTTCTCGCCGCCATGTGAATCCAATCCTGGATCTGGCATCAACTTCTCCCGGCATTCGGGAATAACGTTGATGATGCATCTGACTGAATCTGACTAGTGGAATCAACCCGGTTCAGTTTCCTGAGTTTCCACAGACTCTGAAGCAGCATGTTTCGGGCTTTCATCCTTGCCTGTGTACACGATGCCGCTGCGAATGTAATGCAGGCCAGATACAGCCAAAGAACGCGCATTCCTCACCTCCCGGACATGGAGATCAATGGAAGCGTTGCCAGAATGAAAATGGCCAAAGCAATGACTCCAGGCCTGTGCCGTTGTACCATTTGACATCCCCGCCCTGTGGATCTCGCCTGCGGCTCAATCCCCACCCGGGATGTCCGGCGGCATGAAGAAGCGGTTGAGCAAATGGAAAGCAATGAGCAATGAAGATTGAGCAATGACCAACTCATCGGTAGCTCGCCGTTTACGGCGGAAATACAGTGGCGTAAACTCCAGCCCGCCAGTCTGGCTCACTGCTCATCCCACGCAGCAGCTATGTCATGCTCAGGCATGACTGCGCTACGCGCTCAGGCGAGTTGAATACTCGCGTTCCGGCGGGCTGAATGCCCGCGCTCCATGCCTGCAGCATGCTCCGGCGAGTTGAACACTGCGTTCCGGCGGGGCTGAATGCCAGCGCCCATGCCTCCGCGTTTGATCCGGCGAGTTGAACACTCGGCGTTCCGGCGGGCTGAATGCCCGCGCTCCATGCCTGCGTTTGATCCGGCGGGCTTAACACTCGCGTTCCGGTGGGCTGAATGCCCGCGCTCCGCCTAGCCCTGCTCCATCTGTTGCAGCATCTCCGTGTGGCTTCCTGCGTTGGGGCCGTAGATCCCCGGGATGGGCAGGGCTTACCCTGGCGCATCAGCACGGAGAGCTGGCTGCGGTGGTGCACTTCGTGCGAGATCAGCATCCGCATCATCTGGCTCAAGCTGACATCCAGCTTGTCAAAGAAACGGTAGACGACCTGCAGGTCCGCCTCAGTCTTCGTGGCCGCCTGTTGCAGGATGCGCTCCAGCAGCATGTCGTAGTCTGCGCGGATCATGTCCGCCGTCAGGTTCTCCGGGAATCCGTGGCCCTGGTCCGGCATCCTAGCCGGTCTGACCAAGCAGGTAGCAGCGCGAGGACGTGATGTGCCAGGCGATCCGCCTGAGGTCGTGAAGCCCCTCCGCCTGCACCTGTGCGAGGGAGGCGCTCGGTCAGTACAGCGAGCAGCCCTGTGTGACCGCGCTTTCCTGACTGTACCTCATCGATGAACTGCTGGGCTGTGGTGGAACATGCTCTTCCTCCGCTTCTTGGCAATCCGCAGATGGATTCATACCTGTTCAAGCTGCTGGAATCAGTGTAGCTCGGGACTGCTGGCGAACTCAAGCCAGCAATAACAAAACGGCGGCCCGCAGGCCGCCGCTTGCGGGTCGCGGGGAGGCTGTCCTGCATTGGTGTGGATTGGCAACGGAAAAATGATGGGCAATGAGCAACGAAGAGGAGCAATGAGCCAGACAGGGTACGGGTAGCCCGCCGTTTACGGCGGGAAGCACTGCGGGCGTAAACACCCGCCTACCGTTCTGGCTCACTGCCATCCGAAGATGAGCAGCTATGTCACACCCGCGCGTGACGGCGCTCAGAGCTCCAGCTCCTTCATTGCGGGATGCGCAGCTTCGTCATGCTCAGGGTACGACTGCGCTACGCGCTCCACCTAGCCCTGCTGCATCTGCTTCAGGAACTCCTATCTCCTCGTAGTTCGGGCCGTAGATGCTCGACGACCAGCCCGGCCTGGCGCATCATCACGCTGAGCTGGCCACGGTGGTGGATCTCATGGCAGACCAGCGCCGATCATCTGGTTGGAGTCCCAGACCATGTCAGGCATGCCGAACACGTTGAACTTCATTGAGTTTATCCTCGCTGAGGCTGGTGGCGAGCTTCTTTGATGGCCTCGACATCCGCCTTGTAGTTGCTCTTCAGTTCGTCGAGGTTGACATCGCCTGTGGGAGCCCAGCCGCGCCCGGCAGGTCCCACTGACCTCGCGCATCATCATCGCGGGGCGGTGGCGATGTGGTAGGCCAGTTCACTGATGGTGGAAGTCAGGTTCTTCGGCCTTCTTTCAGGCTGAGACTCCAGCGGTGAGGTTGTCAAACAGCGACGCCGTGACACCGCTTTCCCAGCCGTAGCCTTCAACGAATTCCCCGCACATGTTTCGCACATATCCCGTATCTCCTGGTTGTGTATATATCCACGCCAATGTCCGGCCGCATTACATTGCATTCCCATAGCCAGGTCTAACCGCGCCGGATGGGGAATTGCGCGCGATTACCCGTGCGGCGGAGAAATCAGTGGTGCGTTTCAGGCCATAGTCCGCCCAGTCCTCACGCGCCGGACCATACGTTCAGGGATGCGCAGCCCGGCTCGGCGCATCAGCACCGTGAGCTGGGCCCGGTGGCGGATCTCATGCGTGAGCAGCACGAGCAGGGTCTGGCTGCGGGGCCAGTCCTCGCCGTACATGTTGTCCGTGACGGACAGCTCGCCGTCGGCCCGGCTGCGCTCCACCGTGTCCAGCAGTTCTGGTGAGGCCGCGGCATAGGCACTGCGGATTTCCTCGACACTGTCCGGAGCCTCGGCCCTTCCAGCTCGGCGAGCTTCAGCCCGGTCCTGTTCATCAACCCGGGATGGTGGGTCACGATATGCCAGGCGATGTAGCCCAGCGTGCGGCCCCTCGGGCCCGACCCGGGTGGACAGGCTGGCCTGCGTGACCGCCTGCAGAAGCTGTACGGTCTTTTCGCGCTCGGCGGTGTAGGCTGCCACAAAGTCCTGGATGCTCCGAATCATTTCCGCCTCCTGACTAACTTAACATTAGTATAGCATAGATTAGTGCTTAGTGAAAAAAGTTCTTAGTTCTTAGTCTGACCATTTTCCTGTGTCTTTGCTTCCTCACGCAGTTCTTGAGCCAGCACGTGCCGCTGCTCAACCATACTTTCACAACAGTATGGTGCTGCTTCCACTAACAACTTTACAACTTACAACTAACAACTACTTCCACTCTAGCGATCCGCCCTTGCGGTAGACCCATTTCAGCGCGGACCAGGTTTCGTTCACGCTGCAGACCTTGACGTCCACCAGCCCTGTCGGATGCAGCAGGCCGAACACCACATCGCGGTTGAGGTCCGCCGCTGTTTTCTGCCGCCTGCTTCGGCCAGCAGGTCCAGAGCGTGCCATCCATCGGCAGGAGTGCGATGTGACTGTCCGGTTTCGCGGTGAGCTGCTTCACGTCGAGCGCAAACAGGGATCACCATGTCGACACTCGCCAGTGGCGCGTAGTTGCCAGTGCGCCTCACACCATCAGGGATGTCCGCGCGGGGGATGGTGCTCAAGTCAATTCATTGGCAATCAGCAGACGCATGCCGGGCTTGATGCCGAGCTTCTGCGGCAGTGTGCGGTGCGAGTAGTCGCGGTCGGAAGGCATGGGGGGAGTGTAAACGCAGATTGCAGGTTGCAGGAGTGGTGAGAGTTGAGATTTTCTGAAACGAATCGGCCGGGCTACCCCGTGCTTGTGGCTTGGTCTTTCCTGCTTCTGCGCCTGAAGAAGAATCGATAGTACCCACGCCCCCAGAACCTCGCCGATGACCTGAACCATTTCAGCCATGCCTGTCCATTCTGTTCAGGTATTGCTGGATGTTGAGGTCGCCAAGCGTCATCCGCAGTTCAGTCTTGTATTCCCAACCGGCGGGCTCATGATTGGTAAGCAGGTCAATCATTGTGTTGCCGTCATCCATGCAGTGATTGTAAAGTCCGCCTGAGTCTTTCGCAACCGGCAACCAGCAACCTAATCCCTGAACCACCGTTCCCAGGGTCCCCACTTGAGCGGGTCGCCTGCGTGGCCATTCTGCTTCTTCATGGCCAGCATCAACTGCCCGCGGTGATGCGATTCATGGGAGATCAGGTAGGCCAGCCAGACGGAGGGGTGGCGCTTGCGGATCACCTCGCCGGCCTCCAGTGCATTGCGCAGCCTGGCAACAACTGCCATACTGCTTTCAATCAGCGCCTTCTCCAGCTCCAGCCTCGTAGGTGCATAGCCCTTGTCGAACACCGGTACTTCCGTCATTTCATCCTTCTCAGCCCTGCGCATCGCCGACATCCGCACGTCGTAAATGTGGCCGAAGACCCGCGCGATGTCCCGCCCGCGGCCCGGCTTGCCATCCTTCAGCAGCGGGATCGCGCCGAAGGCATCGTCGGGGATGTTGCCAAGCAGCTCCATGTTGATCGACTCGTGGATGCGCCAGATTTCCGTCAGTTCCGTCAGCATGGCTGGATTGTAGCGGCGGAATTGAGCCGGACATCATTCAACTGCAGGGTTGAATGATTGAGCGGATTCTGCTATGTTCAACCATATGGTTGAACGTCAGTCTGCGGTGCTGGATGCGGTGTTCCATTCGCTGGCGGATGCCACGCGGCGTGAGATGCTGGGGATCCTCACCCAGGGTGAGCGCAGTGTGGGCCAGCTGGCGGAGCCGTTCGCGATGTCGCTGGCGGCGGCCTCGAAGCATATCCAGCAGCTGGAGCGGGCGGGCCTGATCCGCCGTGAGATCCGCGGGCGGACGCATTACTGCAGCCTGGCGGATCAGCCGCTGGGGGAGGCCCAGCGCTGGATTGAGCAGTGCCGGGCCTTCTGGGAGGAGCGGCTCGTGCTGCTTGAGTCCGTGCTTGATGAGGAACATGGCAGGCCAGCAGGCAGGCGGAAAATGACAACGAGGAGCAGGAAATGATGGAAGGACAGGCAGGCGGGACGCTCAGTGTCAGCCGGCGCTTCAGCCACAGCGCGGAGGATGTGTTCGATGCCTGGGTGGACCCGTGCATTGCGGCACGCTGGCTGTTCCGGTCTCCGGGTGGTGAAGCGGGGGAGCTGCGGATTGATGCACGGCGCGGCGGCGGTTTCAGCATCACCGAGCTGCGTGACGGCGAGGGCTGGGAGCACTGCGGGGAGTATCTGGAGTTCGAGCGGCCCACGCTGCTGAAGTTCACATTCTGGCTGGCGCGGTTTCTTGAGCAGTACGGCAAGGCGATCGTCACGGTGGAGATCAGCCCGCTGGAAGATGGGGGCTGCGATCTGCGGCTGACGCAGGAGAATACTCCGGCGGAGTATATCGAGCCGAGTACGAAGGGCTGGACTACCCTGCTCGGCATTCTGGATACAGCGCTGCAGAACTGATGAAAGCAGCAAAATCTCCGGAATCTTGATTCTCAACTTGCAAGTCTCATGAGAATTCCGTATCATTAATACGACAAAAATCAGTACGGGCCGGTATTGGTAGTTGAGTCAATTCCCGGAGGATTCCATGCAGACCAGAAAAATGATATTGCTTCTGGCCGGCGTGCTTGTTCTGATGCTTGCCCTGAGCGCCTGCAATGAAGGCGACAGCGGCAGTACGGCATCGGGCGGCAGCTCCAGCAGCAGCACCGTGGCGGACAGCGGCTCACATGAGCAGCAGCACGCCACCGAAACCCCGCCTGCGGATGAACAGCCCGCGGACGGCACACAGACGATGGCGGATGCTCCCGGAATGCCGGGCAGCATGGCGCCGGACTTCACGCTGACCGACATGTCGGGTACCGAGCACAGCCTCGCGAGCTACCTGGCCGACGGCAAGACCGTCGTGCTGGAGTGGTTCAACCCCGGCTGCAGCGTGGTGCATTACTACTATCAGGAATCCACCGCGATGGTGGATGCCTACATCGCCCTCAAGGCAGAGCAGGGTGACAACGTGGTCTGGCTGGCGGTGATCAGCCAGGATCCCGCCGGGCGCGGCGGCACGGATGAGGAAGTGAACACCGCGATCAGCGAGTGGCACATCCCGTATCCGGTGCTGCGTGACGGCAGCGGCACGGTGGGCAAGAGCTTCGGTGCCGAAGCCACCCCGGCCCTGTACGTGATCAGCCCCGACGGCAGGATCCAGTACAACGGCAGCCTGGACGAATTCAAGCGCGGCGGCGACAACCCGCCGGTCGGCACGAACTTCGTGATCCAGGCCGTCACTCAGTGCAGCAGTGGCGAAGCAGTCAGTGTGCCTCAGACTGAGGCGCTTGGTTGAGGCATCCACTACGCGAGCAGTTAGCTCGAGGAATCCAACCAGGAATAATGGACCGCGGCCTCCGGGCTGCGGTTTTTTTTGAGTGGACAGTAGTCAGTGGTCAGTGGTCAGGGAGAGAATCAGTTGGCAGAAACAGAAACGGCAGAAATCAGTCTGCTGCTTCTGCTTCTCATTCTGCTTCCGGATCTGACCACTGATTTCTGACTACTGACTACTGATCAGTTGGCGGCGCGCACGGCGATGATCCCGTCGGTCACGCCACCGCCGCCGCTGTCAAGCACGGCCCCCGTGGTGTCCGTGATTGTACCGCTCAGGGCAGTGCCGTTGACACTCAGAGAAGTGATGCTGTTGACAAGATCCTGCCACTCGCGGTTGACGGTGCTGACGCTGCCAGAGGCAGGGTTCCAGACAGTGCCCTGCGAGCGCTCCGCCACCCCGAGGCAGACCAGGGCCTGGCCCGCCAGCATGTTCAGTTCGCCGTTGAACTGGATGTCGTTGCCAAGATCATGCAGGCTGGTACTGGCCTGCAGGGCGCCGCTCTTGCTGAAATCCAGCAGGATCCCGTCCGGGCCGTCACCGAAGCTGGCGGACCAGCCGCTCACGAAGAAGTTGCCATTGTTGCCATCCACGATTCCCAGCGCCACCTCATCGTCGTCATCCGTGGAACCGGCATCCCATACCCGGGCGATGGGAGCGGAGTTGCTGCGCTCCAGCACCAGGCACTTGCGCTGGTTGCCCTCCGCCAGGCTGCCGACCACCCAGAGCTCGGCATTGGCCGGGCCGCGGGCGAACAGGGACTGGCCACTCTCGGTGTCCGGCCCGCCCCAGCTCTCGGCATACACGAATGTGCCGTCGGTATCCAGCGCCAGCAGCAGGACATCGCCGTCATGCGAGCCGCAGACGGTGACCGCGCGTGTGGCGATCGAGGGCCGGTAGACGGTCATGTCGCTGAAGCGCACGGCGCCGTTCTCCCAGCTGCGCAGCCAGAGCATGTCGCCGTTGCCATCCACCCTGGCGATGACAGCCTGGTTGTCCTGGCCCGTGACGTTCTCATAACCGCAGAAGTAGATGTCGGAGCCGTCCACGGCCAGGGATGCTGCGCTGAAGTCGTCGGTCAGCGGGCTGTAGCGCCGGGCCCAGATCAGTTCGCCATCGGGCTGGAACTTGAGCAGGCTGGCCCCCATGTCATCGGTCTTGGCGAGCACCACGATGTTGCCATCGCTGTCGATCCCGAGATTCCAGCCGTAGTCATTGCCGGCAGTGCCCCAGGCCTGCTGCCAGACGATTTCGCCACTGAGGTCGAAGCAGGCCAGCAGCACGTCGCTCGCGCCGGCGCCATATGAGGTGGTGCTGCCCACCACGAACAGCGAGCCCACGTTGTCATAGGCGCTGGCCCAGAAGGAATCCGTGCCGCCTCCACCCCAGCTGTGCCGCCATTCACTGAAGCCGCGCACCGCGACCTGGCGCACGCTGCTCACGCCGTCGTTGTCAGTGGCGCGGACCTGGGCCAGGAAGCCGCCGGGCGTGCTGCGCTCGATGGACTGGACAGCCACGAGCCCGCTCTCGAGCTCAAAGGTCCCGTCGCCATCGAGGTCCCAGGCGAAGCTGACGATCTCGCCGTCGGGATCAGTGGATGCGCTGGCATCGATTGATCCGCTGATCGGCACGAAGCCGGTCAGGCTCGCCGTGGAGGCCAGGCTGATCACGGGGGCCAGGCCGCCGATGCGGATCGTGGCGAGTTCAGCCAGCTGGGTGCCGCTGAGGATCACGCTGCACAGCAGGGTGTCGTCAAAGGCGCTGCCGTCTGCACGGATGTAGGGCGTGATGGAGGGCAGGTCGAGATAGGCTGCGGGATCGGCGGGGAAGACATCCCAGCGGCCACTCGTCCAGTTGGCAAGCGCGATATGCAGGCTGCCGGCGGGCGGAGCGCTCTGCCAGTCGAGGCGCAGCTGCGGATTGCGGTCGTAGCCGGGGATGTTGAAGCGGTAGATGCAGTAGGCCAGTCCATGCTCCGGGCTTCCGCCGGGATGGTCCGGGGTGAAGGTGGCGACGGCGCCGTCGGGACTGACGAGGTTGTCAGGCAGGGCGTTGTCAAAGGCGCTGCCATCCAGCTGGAGGTCGGCTTCGGTGTATGAAGCATTACGCTGCGGCAGGGGAGAGAGTGTGAGATCGGTAAGGGCCGGCAGGCCGCCTGATGATGGAAGCAGCGGCTTCACTGCTGGGCTGGAATTCCCGCCGGAGCAGCCGGGAGGCAGTAGAGCCAGCAGCAGTGCCGCGAGGCAGATCAGTCGCAATCGAGTGGCCGAGTGTCCCTGTGTCATGTTCGCTCCCTTGGTCCTTGTCCGCCCATTATACCCAGATTTAACCAGAGGGAGTGGTCTGACATCAGTGGTCAGTAGTCAGTGGTCAGGAAGAGAATCAGTTGGCAGAAACAGAAACAGCAGAAATTGGTTTGCTGGTTCTGATTCTCATTCTGCTTCCGAATCTGACCACTGGCTACTGACCACTCTTAGCCAGGCCATGGGCCTGGCCTCCTAAGACCACTGATTGCCAGGCCATGGGCCTGGATTCCTACTTGACAGTCGGGATCGTGATGCCGCGCTGGCCCTGGTACTTGCCCGAGCGGTCGGCGTAGCTGGTCTCGCAGGGCTCGTCACTCTGGTAGAACAGCACCTGCACCAGGCCCTCGTTGGCATAGATCTTCGCCGGCAGCGTGGTGGTGTTGCTGATCTCGAGGGTGATGTGTCCTTCCCAGCCCGGTTCCAGCGGGGTGACGTTCGTGATGATGCCGCAGCGGGCATAGGTGCTCTTGCCGACACAGACACAGAGCACGTCGCGCGGGACCTTCATGTATTCCACGCTGCGGGCCAGCGCGAAGCTGTTGGGCGGGATCACCGCCACATCGCCCTCGAAGTCCACGAAGGAACGCGGGTCGAAGTTCTTGGGGTCCACGATGCTGGAATGCGTGTTGGTGAAGATCTTGAATTCGCGGCCCACGCGGATGTCGTAGCCGAAGCTCGAGAGCCCGTAGGAGATCTTGCCCTTGCTGATCTGCTTCTCGGTGAAGGGATCGATCATGCCGTGGCTCTGGGCCATCTGGCGGATCCAGCGGTCGTTCTTGATGGACATGTGTCTGTTCCTTCCTCGTGGCGGCGGGAGCGCTGTGCTGCCCGCGCGGGGAGATTATAGCAATGAAGGGAGGACAGGCTGTCAGCCTGGCAGTGGGGAGGGTGGAGCCGGGAGCGGATCTTCAGGAGAGATGACCACGCTCACGCAGGAGCAGCAGGTAGTCGGCACCGCTCATGCGGCAGTCGATGAAGTCCAGCAGCTCCTGCTTGCTGAGGTGCAGCTGGCGGGACATCGATGCAAGCAGGGAGTCCCCGTAATCCTTTGTTCCATGGCTGATGAATGTACTGATTCCAGTCTTCACGCCATTTACCACAAGGTCCAATTTCCTGTGGTGGCTGTCGTGTACCTTGAATCCCTTTCCTGCAAGCGCGCGCATGATCGCCCTTGCATCTCTGGCAACCATTAATAAACGTGCTTCACGATTCTTTGGAAACGCCGGTGCGCCTTTGTTGCCGCGGGATGAATGAACTTCATACCGGGCTTTCCGTATTCCTCGTATTCCGCATCGAGCATTTCCATCAGTGCCTGCACGCTGTCATTCCTTTCAGGCTCAACTGTCCAGATACCGAGCGCTTCGAGCCGGTGAATCCAGGACCCCTGTTCCTCGGTTTCTATGACAAGATCCAGTGGCTTGCTGAATTCGTAATAGCGGCCGCTTTTGCCGAACAGGCCCTTGAGCTTGAACGTGATTTTTGTGGCTACGCTGCTCACAGGGGCAGTATACCCCGGCTGGCATTGCAGAGGGTGAATCCCGTCTGACTTTATAAATATTCATTTTGGCAAGTAATTTCGTGCTGTGTTGCAGGCTATGAGATTCGCGAAGTAGCAGTATTACAGTCCAGCGTTGACAACGAGCCTGCTAGCCAGGCTTTACTGCTGGGGTCCGTCACTCTGCTCCGAATGCATTTTGCTGGCGACGTAGCCGAAGGCGAAGCTGCCGAGCATGATCCAGCTGGCGGGCTGGAACAGCAGCATGATTCCGTAGCTTCCCCAGCCGGTCTCGGTGTTGCCAGCGGCTGCGCCGTCAAGTGCGTCCCGGAATCCATAGACGGCCAGCAGCAGGGCGGCGAGCAGCCAGAGCAGCATCGCCCCCGTGCCTGCCAGCGGATTGCCACCGAACAGGCGCAGGCGCGCCATGCCGTTGCCGATGCCGAACAGCCGCGGCATGCAGCCGTCGTCACGCGTGCCCTCCACGTCCGCGCGCCAGTCCGGACTGGACTGGCCCAGGCACCAGCCGGCGAGGATTGCACAGAGCACGGCCAGCATGCGGCATACGGCAAAGAGCATGCGCAGATGCTAGCACGGCAGTGGGGCCGGAACGGGATCGGGCAGGGGATTGCCCGGCCGCGGACCCTGATCTGCCCGCACCGCTATAATCTCGGTGCCTATGAATAATGAAGAAGACTCGAATCCCGGCGGTGCTCCCGCCGCTGACGACACCGGGCTCGTCGGCAGTGTGGAGACATTCGCCGAGCTGAAGCTGCGGCCGGAACTGCTCGCCAACATCACGAGGCTGGGCTGGACCCGGCCCTCGCCGGTGCAGGAGAAGGTGATCCCGGTGGCGCTCAGTGGCCAGGATCTCTATGGCATCGCGCAGACCGGTACCGGCAAGACCGGGGCCTTTGCCCTGCCGATCCTGCAGGCCCTGATCGACCGCGAACCGGCCCGCCCGCTCAAGCCGCAGGCCGTGATCCTCGCACCGACGCGCGAGCTGGTGCAGCAGATCACCGAGCAGGTGCAGGCGCTCGCGGAACTGACGAACGTACGCGCCGTGGCCGTCTACGGCGGCGTGAGTGACGGACCGCAGATCAGCGCGCTCAATGAGGGCCGCGAGGTTGTGGTGGCCGCCCCGGGCCGCCTGCTGGACCTGATGCAGCACGGCTGGATGCAGTTTGACGACCTGACGCATGTCGTGCTGGATGAGGCGGACCGCATGTTCGACATGGGCTTCATCCTCGATCTCTCGACGATCCTCAACCGCATGCCGGCCCGCCGCCAGACCCTGATGATGACGGCCACGCTGACGCCGGCGATCAAGAAGCTGACAACGGACTTCATGTTCTATCCCGAGGAGATCCGCATCGGGCGCACCAAGCCCCCCAGCCGGCTCAAGCACAACCTGCTGGAGGTCAGCAACGAGCACAAGGACCGCGCACTGGCCGAGGTGCTGGATGAGCGGGACTGGCAGAGCGTGATCATCTTCTGCCGCACGAAGAAGCGCACCGATGACCTGGCGCGCAGCCTCGCCCGTGACAACCGCAAGGTGGCCAGCCTGCACGCCGACCGGATCCAGTCCGAGCGCCAGGAGGCGCTGAACCGCTTCAAGGAGGGCAAGCTCCGGATCCTCGTCGCCACGGATGTCGCCAGCCGCGGGCTGGACATCGACAGCGTGGAGCTCGTCGTCAACTTCGACGTGCCGACGGATCCCGAGGATTACGTGCACCGCGTGGGCCGCACGGCGCGGGCCGGCGAGTCCGGCCTGGCGCTGACGCTTGCCGACCGCAGCGAGAGCCGCGGCGTGCAGCGCATCGAGCGCTTCATCGGTGAACGGATCCTGCGTTTCGGCGAGGAGGCCGGATCCCAGGAACCTGCAGCTCCCCGTGAGGAGCGCGCAGGCGGTGGTGGTGGCGGACGAGGCCGGGGCGGCCGCGGTGGCGGTGGCCGGGGCCGTTCCGGAGGTGCTGCTCGCAGCGCTGAGGGCCAGCAGCCCTCAGCAGAGAACCGTACCCCCGCTGGTGACGGATCTGATTCCGCACCACGCAGCAGTTCCCGGAGGCGACGCGGCGGACGGGGCCGGCGCGGAGGCGGAGGCGGTGGCGGCGGCGGAGGCGGCAGCCAGGGCGGCGGCGAATAGCATTTCGCCTGGACCCGGCACATGAAAAGCCGGAAGCACTGCGGTCCGCGCTAAGATATACGGGATGGCAACCGGCTCACACAGGGACAGCCCGGCCCGCCGCGTACTGCTGGCGGGGGGCGGTTCCGCAGGACACGTGTTTCCCGCTCTGGCAGTGGTGCGCTCCCTGGAGCATCGCGTGCGCGACCTGGAATTCCAGTGGCTCGGCAGCGACCGCATCGAGTCCACGATCGTGCCCGCAGCCGGGATCCCCTTCCAGCGCTTTGACATCCGCTTCGCTTACCGGGCGCTGAGCATCCAGAACCTCAACTACTACCGCCAGCACATCCTGCCGATCCTCTTCGGCCGGCCCTTCCTGCAGGCCCGCAGCATGCTGGACGCCTACCAGCCCGGACTGCTGCTGGCCACGGGCGGCTATGTAAGTGCCCCGGTGATCTGGGCCGCGCTGGACCGCAATGTGCCCGTGGCCCTGATCACGCTGGATGACCCGCCGGGGGCGGTGAACTGGCATTTCGCCCCGCAGGCCTGGCGCGTATTCACGGCCAGCCCGCAGATCGCCGAGGGTTTCCTCGGACGCTGCGCCCAGGCCAAGCTGCGCGTCTGCGGCTACCCCGCGATGCCTGTCTCCCGCAACCGCGTGCGCGTGCTGCGTGAGCTGGGGATCGATCCGGAGCGGCGCGTGATTGTGGCCATGGGCGGCTCGCTCGGTGCCACGCCGGTACACCGCGCGGTCGTTTCATTCCTGAAGCGCGCGGCGGACAGCCCCGACCCGCAGTGGAACAAGTTGGCGCTCCTGCACGTCGCAGGAGAACGCATGCAGCTCATGCAGTCAGCCGTGGACAGTTCGCAGCTCCCCGAGCGCCCGGTGCAGTACCGCCAGGTCGGTTTCCTGGAGGACAGCGCGAGCGTGATGGCGGCCGCTGATTTCTACATCGGCCGCAGCGGTGCCGCCACGGTCGGCGAGCTGCTGCAGGCCGGAATTCCGGCCTTCCTGATTCCCGACACCCAGCACCGTGACCGGCAGCAGTTTGGCAATGCCCATCAGCTGCAGCTCACCGGCCAGGGCCATGTCTCCGCAAATGCCAACCCTGACGGACGCGAGATCATGCACTGGCTGGAGCGCGTCTGGGATGCTCCGCGGCGTGAGGCCCCCGAGCCCGCCCCGGCCAGCCTGATTGCGGAGGAGCTCACCAGCCTGTGGCAGTGAGGATCGCCGCCATGCTGCTCATGGCCTGGCTTGTGTGCCTGGCCAGGACCGGCCGAGCTGAAGCCGGCAGCTGGTACATCATGCTCGGCTCCCGCGTGGCTGACCTGGAGCACCCGCCCGTGGTCCACAGCGCCGGACGCAGCTACCTGAACCTTGATGTGCTGCGTGAGCTGGGCCTTGAAGCTGCGCAGTCCACGGCCGGGCAGGATGAACTGGGCGACCTGCACTACAACCCGGATGAGGGCAAGGCCGGCGGCAGTGTGGCCGTCGATCTCGAGAGCCGCCGCAGCATCAGCCTGCTGGCCGCCCCGGCCCAGGGCAGCGTCCCGGCCCCACTGGCCGGACGCGTGCGCTACGGCCTGGCCGGCAACCTGCTGGACCTGCCGCGCGGCCTGGACCAGGCGGTGGGTGAGCTCAACGGTTCGGCACTCGGCGCTGACAAGCTGCTTCTGCATGACGGCGCACTCTACGGCGAGGTCGAACTGCTGCGCAGTCTCGGGCTCTATCTATCCTTCAACACGGTGGAGGACCTCTACCAGCTCGTGGGCCTGATCCGCGACCTGCACTACAGCGAGGATTCCCGGCTGCTGACGCTGTCCTGCCTGACACCCGTGCATGTGGCGGGCCGCCAGATTGACGACGAACGCGTGGAACTGAGCGTGGAGGGCGGCTTCTTCGGTGAGACCGAAGGGCGCGAACTCAGTGGCAACGGCGTGCTGAGCCGCATCGGTTTCAAGACCCAGCCCGAACTGGGGCGCAGCTACGTATTCCTGCGCCAGCCACAGCGCACCGGCTTCAAGGTTGACAACGAGGAGCGGCGCGGCTTCGCCGCCGTGCGCTTCGGCAACTACCTGCAGGTTGCCAGCTATGCCCAGACCAGCTCCGGCGAGATCAGCCTCAACGTGCAGCTCGGGCGCGCCACGCAGACCAAGGCCGAGCTGATCAGCAACCCGGACCGGCTGGTGGTGGACTTCATCGGCGCGCAGTACCGCGAGGCCACGCAGTACATCCCCGTCAATGTCGGCAGTGTGCAGCAGATCCGCATCGGTACGCCGGAGGAGAACACGGTGCGCGTGGTGCTGGACCTCGCCAATCCGGTGGACTACCGGCTGCTCAGCAAGGACAACGGCGCCCGCAACTTCCTGCAGCTGCTGCCCTACAGCCGGCCACAGCCGGGTGGCAGCGTGGCCCGCAAGGGTCGTACGATCATGCTGGATGCAGGCCACGGCGGCTCCGATCCGGGAGCCCAGGGTGTGGTCGACGGCTACTGGGAGGCACCGCTGGCGCTGGGGATCACGGAGCAGCTGCGCGAGCAGCTGGAGGGGATGGGCTACAGCGTGATCATGACCCGCCAGGACGACCGCTTCGTGAGCCTCGGCACCCGCACGGACTATGCCAATGCGCTGCTGCCCTACCTGTTCGTGAGTGTGCACTGCAATTCGATCTCGGACCCCGAGATGCAGGGCGTGATGACCTTCCATCACCCGGCCAGCACCAGCGGGCCGCTGCTCGCGGCCTACATCCAGCGCAGCCTGCTGGCGAGCACGGGAGCCGTGGACAAGAAGGTGCGCGAAGCCAACTTCTTCGTGCTGCGGGAGTCGGTGATGCCCTCCACGCTGGTGGAGTGCGGCTTCATGAGCAACCGGGAGGAATGCCTGCGGCTGGCCGATCCGAATTACCAGGCGCAGCTCGCCCGTGGCATTGCGGCCGGCATTGACAGCTACATCCAGGACGGCAACTGATCCCGTGCGGGCCGAAGCCGGCCCCTGATCCACTGCATATAATTAGGCTGCTTTAGCAATCTCCGAATCAGCAGTGGAGGCCAAATGGCTATTCGTCTGGGAATCAACGGTTTCGGCCGCATCGGCCGGCAGGTGGCGCGCATCGCGGCGAGTATGGGCAACATCGACCTCGTGGCCATCAATGACCGTGCCGACGCAGAAACGAATGCCCACCTGTTCAAGTACGACACGACCTACGGCCCCTTCAAGGGCAAGGTCAGCATCAGCGGCGACACGCTGATGATTGACGGCGACAGCGTCAAGCTGATCTCCCAGGCGGATCCCGCACAGATTCCCTGGGGTGATATGGGCGTCGACTACGTGCTGGAAAGCACGGGCGTCTTCCGGCGCACGGACGACTGCGAAAAGCACCTCGATGGCGGTGCCAAGTTCGTGCTGCTCAGCTCGCCTGCCAAGGACCTGATGCCGACCTATTGCTACGGCATCAACCACCACAAGTGGATCGCCGACGGCCGCCCGCAGGTGATCAGCAACGCCAGCTGCACCACGAACTGCCTGGCCCCGATGGCGCATGTGCTCAACAACGCCTTCGGCATCAAGAAGGGCCTGATCAATACCGTGCACTCCTACACGAACGACCAGCGCCTGCTGGATGGCGGCCACAAGGACCTGCGTCGGGCACGCAGCGCGGCGGCAAACATCATTCCGACCAGCACCGGTGCGGCCAAGACCATCGGCCTGATCATTCCCGAGCTGGACGGCAGGATGGATGGACTGGCGGTGCGCGTGCCGACCGTGTCCGGCAGCCTCTGCGACCTGACCTGCACGCTGGAGAAGGATGTCACTGTGGATGAGGTGCATGACGCCTTCCAGCGAGCTGTGGACGGAGAACTGGACGGAATTCTCTATCTGACTCATGATCCGATCGTCAGCACCGATATCATTCAGGCGGAGCATTCCTGCATCATTGATGCCCAGCTCACGAAGGTGATCGGTGACAATATGGTCAAGGTCGTGGGCTGGTATGACAATGAGTGGGGTTACAGCGTGCGCTGTATGGATCTGATCCGCTATCTGGTGGCGGAGAATTCAAAACTGCTGAGCCCTGACCTCTCCGGTTCAAACTGATCCGCACGTAATCCAGGTATGCATTTCAGTAGACGGGTCTCCCTGGGGGACCGTGCCGTTATGCGTCCAGGAAGGGAATGACAAGAATCCTGCTAACCGGTTCGGGAATGGTGGCCTCGGCGCTTGCCAGTGAGGCGCACCGGCGCGGACACAATGTCCAGGCACTGCCGCACAGCGAGGTCGACATGCGCGATCTGCCGCTGCTGCGCCGCCGCGTGACGGAATTCCGCCCGGACTGGATCGTGCATACCGCCGCACTCACGAAGGTTGACTACTGTCAGGAGAATCCGCGCGAAGCGGTGGTGGTCAACACTGCGGCCACCAAGGCAATCGTGGATCTGGCCCAGCAGCTGATGGCACGGGTGCTGTACTTCTCCACTGACTATGTCTTCGACGGCTCCCAGCATCTCTGGTACGAAAGCAGCCCGACGCAGCCGCTCAACATCTATGGAGCGAGCAAGCTGGAAGGCGAGATCATCGTCCGCAAGTTCTTCCGCGGGCACGTGATCCGTACCAGCGGCGTATTCGGTGAGAGGCTGGACGGCAAGACCGAGCGGAACTTCTTCCGCGCGATCGCCAGCCGCTATCTCGAAACCGAAGGTCCGATCAGCGTGGTGAATGACCAGCATACGGCGGTCAGCTATGCCCCGCACCTGGCCAACATGACCCTGCAGCTGATGCTGGAACAGCAGTTTCCAAAGATCGTGCACCTCACGAGCAAGGGATTTGAATCCTGGTACGGCTGGGCAAAACTGGCGCTCGAATCCGCGTGTCTAGATTCGGACAGGCTGGTGCCGGTTTCCTGCGAGAAGGTCAGCTTCCGCACACCGAGGCCACGCAACAGCCGGTTAACCTCGGAAATCCCGGAGGTCATTTCCCTGATTGCGCTGCATCCGGCGCGCCAGGCGGTTGAGCAGTACTTCGGTAAGGTGCTCAACGAACTGCGTGAGGAAGCCGGAATCAGGGAATAAGAGTTGGTATCATGCCCGAAAACGGGTAAGATAACAGCGAGAGTTGGGCTCGGGAACCTCAAAACTACTACACTACTACTACACAACTGGCGCGTGCTTGCTTGACAGCAGGTAGCACACAGCCAATAATATTCTTTTAACATCTAGCTAAGGAGCCGGAGGGTCAGATGAATCGCTCATCTCTCTTGATGCTAATAACAGTCCTGGTCGTGATGATCGGGCTGGCCAGCTGCGGCGGCGGTGACAGTGCACAGGACGTGGATAACAATCCCAACCTTGTGCCGGACGTATCCGTGCAGACCGTTGACCACAGGTACCGTACGGCGGCTTACTCCGATACGAACCTGAACAATGATCCGATCTTCGCACTGATCGCGTCCGCGAACTCCAGCCTGGATGTCGCAGCGGCTGCGATCGACCGCCAGGAAGTGGTGGAAGCCCTGCTTCAGGAAGCGCGCTCCGGCACTCAGATCAGGATCATCACCGAAAAGGCCTACTATGATGACCTTACCTACAAGCCGTTCTATGATCAGCTTGAGGACATCAATCAGAGTAATGGCAATATCCAGGTGCGCACCGACAAGGATGGCGCGCCGCGCATCATGCACGCCCGTTTCATGGTAATTGACCAGGCGCGTGTGGTGACCGGCAGCTACAACTGGGAGAGCGACCGCTCAACCAACACCTACGGCGATGTGATCACGCTCAACAGCACTGAGATCGCGGCTGCCTTCACGAACCAGTTCAACCAGATGTTCGTGGAGGGCAACTTCGGCGTGCACAAGCGTGATGACACCAAGCACACCTTCCTCGTGGGCAGTGGCAATGGTGTCGTGGAGGTCTATTTCGGACCCAACGACCAGCCGCTGGAGCTGCTCTCAAACGAGATCAACTCCAGTCGCAATGTCTACTTCGCGATCCAGCAGTTCAAGGATGCGCGACTTGCCAACACCATGCTGAACTGGCTGTCCGCCAGCCCTGATTTCAACATGATCGGCATGTTCAATGACATCGGCGCGCTCGGCGATGCCGAGGAGAATGCGGTCTACAGCGCCTTCGCCAACTACGTTGATGACAACGAGAACATCCGCGGCGGCATACTCAGCATCTCTGACCTCGCTGAACTGAACACATTCGTGAGCGGCAGCCGCTTTGATCCCGTCACCCAGACCAACATCCCGGTGCAGGTCAATGCGATGAACCACAAGCTGCTCTATGCGGACCGCGGCCTGGCCGGCGGCGCTCCCTCGGTGACCTTCACCACCGGCAACTACTCGACGCTGGGCTTCGAGCAGAACGACGAGGTGATGGTGATCATGCGCGGCAGCCAGCTTGCCAACAAGTACTACAGTGGTGCTGACCTGTCCCGTTCGGTGCCTCCGACCGGAATCGACAAGGCCAGTGACCTGAAGGAATTCGACCAGCTGTTCGCGCTGCACCCGATGGCGGCTTCCGCCGGCGGTGCTCCCTTCCGCGAGTTCCTGCCGATTTCCAGCGGCATCGTGATCGGCACGATCAACAACTTCAGCCCGACGATCACCATCGACACCGGCGACGGCACCTTTGAGGAGATCGACATTGATGTGATCTTCGAGATCGAGGGCAAGTACTTCTTCAACGATTTCGGTTTCGGTCCGGTTCCGCCCTTCGCGGAGCAGGATGACCACTTCGAGGAGAATGAGGCCATCAACCCCGACCACCGCTTCATGATGGTGGTGCCTGCGGGTGAACTGACACTGCGTACGCTCGTGCTGGACAACGGCGGTGGCATCAGCTCCCGCTTCCAGCCCACCGAGACCCGGTTTGAGATCGGCCCCGGCGGCGTGCGTGAGATCAGCCTGAACATCAACCAGTCCCAGGAGGACAACTCCGTCAACGGCGGTGGCGGTGGCGGCGGAATCGGCTAGTAGTGTCGGGGTCCTGCGGAGCTTCCGCGGGACCACTAATCAAGGAACAACTTAATGAGGTTCATGATCATGAAAAACAACTGGCTGAGAGTCTTGATGGTCCTGCTTGGCCTGACGGTGCTGCTGGCTTCCTGTGGCGGTGGCGGCGATTCCACCACCACTCCCGGGGATATCTTCAATCCGATCGACCAGGCGCCGGCGGGCGATGACAACGAGCCGATCCTGCCTCTGTTCGGGAACTTCCAGCTTCCCGGCGGCGCGAGCTACGCTGATGTGCGCGGCATCGCAGCCAGCAATGAGTATGTCTATGTGGTGGACAGTGCCAACATCTACTGCTTCGACAAGCTCGGCAATTTCGTCAACTTTGCTCCCGTCGGAGCAGAGGTGCGCGGTGTGTCCGTGTTCCCCGCCGCTCCGCAGATCGAGCTGAGCAGTGAGGATCCGTACCCGTATGCCAACCTGCCGATCGTGGCCCACCAGCCGATTTCGCAGTGGGGTTACCTGACGATCTTCACCCGTACGCTGAACCCCGGTGCAGCGCGCCCGGACAGCGGCAATGCCGATCTCGGCAAGGTCGCCGGCCTGCCCAACGCGGAAATCATTCCGCCGGCCGTGCTCGATGACACCCAGTGCCTGAATGTCTACGATGTCGGTGTCGACCGCATGGGCAGTGTCTATGTGACCGCTGACATTGACGTGATTGCCACCGAGCCCATCCCGGACTATCCGCGGGCGCTGCAGGTCCTCAACTTCTTCCGCCAGTTTGCCCTTGAAAGCGGCGGTGAGTGGAGTGTCGAGGATCCGCAGAATCAGGATCAGGTGATCACCGGCGGCAGCGAATGCTTCCACCGCGCGGACGGTTTCTTCGCCGGAGACTTCGGCGACCTGATCGGCCCGGGCGGCGTGGGCAGCCTCGGCACCTTCGTGATGGACACCTACTTCCCGTTCAACCGCACGGAAATGTCCTGGAATGTCTATTCCGGTGCCGCTGACTTCGAGCGCAACTACATCGGTGTGGGACGTGCCTTCTACAACGATGCCAACCTGACCTACACCGTCTCCGGATTCGTCGAGAACGGCCTGGGCTACAACCGTGTGATCGGTGACAGCTACGGCGGCGGCCCCAGCCAGTTCGCGGAGCTGCCTCCGACCAACGGTGGCCAGCTTGAGGATCCGGATCTCAATGTGGGCGGTCCCGCCGGTATGGCGGTGGACTGGCGCACGGATGACCTGTATGTCTGCGATCCCGGCAACCGCCGCGTGCAGATCTTTGACGGCAACACCGGCGAGTTCACGACCCAGATCGGTTCCGGAGCCCGTGGCAGCGCAGGCAACAACTTCATCGCCCCGTCTGACGTGGCGGTGGACCTGGAAGGCAACATCTTCATCGCGGATGTTGACCAGCTGCGCATCATCCGTCCGGGTGGACCCGCTGACCGCAAGTACGGTGGCGTGAACGGCACCGTGAAGAACCTCAATACCCAGGATGCGCTGGCCAGTGCCACCGTGACCATCGGTAATGAGAGCGGTGTGCTTGCGGCCCGCACCACGGACATCAACGGCCAGTATGTGATCACCAACCTGCTGACCGGCCAGTACTTCATGCAGTGCACCAAGTTCAACTTCGACAGTGATTCCTCCACGGTGGAAATCCTGCCTGAACAGAACATCGTGGTGAACTTCAACCTGATTCCCAATGCTCCCGCGACGCTCGGCAGCTATGGTGGAACGGTGATCGCCGAGGATACCAGCCTGTACATCGAGGATGTGAAGGTCACGGTGGCCAACACCACCCGCAGCACCACCTCTGACTCGATCGGCAGCTTCTTCATCGGAGACCTGCCGGCCGGCACCTATCAGGTGGTGTTCAGCCATCCTGAGTTCCAGACGCTGACCAAGACCATCGATATCGCCACCGGACAGAACAAGTTCGATACGGCGATCAAGATGGTGCCGATTAGCTAGGTCGGCACCAGCGAGCGATTCATCAGGGCCCCGGCTTATCCGGGGCCCTTTTTTTGTGCCATATAATCTGGGGTGGCAGCCTGTGCCCCGAGGATCCTCTATGACATTCACCACTCTGCTCAGCCCGCAGACCAGCCTGCTGGTCGTGATCGACCTGCAGGGCAAGCTGATGGACATGGTCCACCGCCCGCAGCTCGTGAAGCAGGCCACGATCCGCCTGCTGCAGCTGGCGGAACTGTTCGAGGTGCCCGTTATCCTCACCGAGCAGTATCCGCAGGGCCTGGGCACGACACATGAGGATGTGCGGGCCGCCTTCGACGGTCTGAGCGTGCCGAAGCGCTTCGTGGAGAAGCTGTCCTTCGGCTGCTGCGGCGATGCAGGATTCGAGCAGGCGGTGAATGAGTTGCGCCCCGGAGTTGCTGCTTCCTCACTGCAACTCATCACGGCGGGGATCGAGACGCATGTCTGCGTGATGCAGACCGTGCTTGCCAGCCTGGCCCTGGGCCGGCAGGTGCATGTGTGCTGGGAGGCGGTCAGCGGCCGCGGTGAGGAATACCGCCGCCATGGCCTTGAGCGCATGCAGCAGGCCGGGGCGGTGATCACGAATCATGAGAGTGTCTGCTTCGAATGGGCACGCAGCAAGGAGCATCCCCAGTTCAAGGCCATGAACCAGATTCTGCGGGAGGGCCAGCTGCACTAGCGGCAGCGCTGATCAAGATGAGCAGCATGCGCATCAATCGGGCGATTGCCCAGGCCGGGGTCTGCAGCCGGCGTGCGGCCGAGCAGCTGATCAGCTCCGGCCAGGTGCGGGTCAATGACAAGGTCGTGACGGATCTGGCAACCACGGTCGACATCCGCCGGGACCGGATCAAGCTGCGCGGCAAGCTGCTGCAGTTCGACTTCAGGCAGCATTACTACGTCTACTACAAGCCCCGCGGGGTCGTCAGCACGATGCAGGATGAACTGGGCCGCCAGAGCGTCGGTGAACTCTGCGCCAGCCTGCCGGGCTCACCCAGGCCCGTGGGCCGGCTGGACCGGGCCAGTGAGGGATTGATGCTGCTCTGCACGGATGGCGAACTGGCCAACCGGATGACGCATCCACGCTATGGAGTCAGCAAGGAATACCGGGTCACGGTGCGGCCGCGGCTCAGCGAGGCCCATGCCCAGCAGATGGTGGACGGCGTGCAGCTCGAGGACGGCGAGGCGCATTTCAATGCGGTGGAGCTCGTCAGTCTGGAGCGTGATCGCAGCCGCCTGAACATCGAGCTGTCCGAGGGACGCAACCGCATCATCCGCCGCGTCTGTGAGGCCCTGGGCTATGAGGTGCTGCGGCTCAAGCGGCAGCGCTTCGGTCCACTGGTGCTGGACAAGCTCGCGCCGGGGGAATACCGGGCCATGAACGCTGCTGAAGTGCGCAATCTGCGCAAGGCCCTGAAGCTCGAGAAGTAGGCCGCGGGCGCAGGATGCGCCAGGTTGGGGCTCAGCTCTGCTCGTAGTCGATATCGGGCAGTTCGCGGCTTTCGCTCTGCTGCTCGGATTCGTCTTCCTCGCCGTAGTACCAGGCGCTGCTGCCGGCCCCGCTGCCGGCTCCGGAGCTGTCCAGGTTGAACTTGATCAGTTCGCTGCGCGCGGCGCTGAAGGTATTGCTCAGCAGTTCCGCGGTTTCCGCCAGTGCGGAGAGGCCTCCGCTCACGGCGGTGGTGAGGTCCTCGATCAGATCACTCTCGCCCTGCTCGAAGCCGCCGAGCTGGCCACGGAGGCGTCGGCGCCGCCCTTCGCGGAACTCACTGGCCACGACCACCGCCGTGGCACTCATCACAATGCCCAGTCCGGCGCCGATCCAGAACCAGCCCAGTCCGGCGCCCCCCGCGTTGCTGACAGAATCATCCTTCGCCATCACTTGAATTATACAACCAAGGCCGCGCATGTCCTGTTTATCGGCAGCCCGCATCCGCGCTGGAGCTGCAGGGCTGGATGCTAGACTATTGATGCGATTGCAAGGAGGAAGCTGGATGTCGCGCTCCATGGGAGTTATCGGGTTCGGGCTGATGGGCAGCGAGATTGCCCTGCTGGGTGCCATGGCCGGTTACGAAGTGACGGCGGTGGCCCGCGATGTGGAGAAGATGCAGCCCGTGATCACGCGTCTGGGCAAGGTGCTCAGGATGCTCTCGCGCGATGAGAAGCACTTTGCGCAGGCTGAGCTGGCCACGGACGAGGGCCGCCAGGCGATCATTGAGCGCATCCATCCCGCCACCGAACTCGCAAGTCTCGCGGACTGCGGTTTCGTGATCGAATCCGCCCCGGAACTGCTGGAACTCAAGCATGCCATCTTCAGCGAGCTGGCCGGCATCTGCAGCGCGGACTGCGTCCTGGCCACGAATACCAGCAGCTACGGGATCACGCAGATCGCAGCCGCCACGGACTGCCAGGAGCGCGTGATCGGCATGCACTTCTTCAACCCGCCGACCGCGATGGCGCTTGTTGAGGTGATTCCCGGACTGAACACCGCTGAGGAAACGATCAGCCGTACTGAGGAGCTGGCAAAGGCGATGGGCAAGACCAGCATCCGCGTCAAGGAGACTCCGGGCTTCATCGTCAACCGGGTGCTGACGGCGATGATGAATGAGGCGATGAACCTCTACGAGGAAGGCGCGGCCAGCATCGAGGACATCGACACCGCAATGAAGCTCGGCGCGGGCTTCCCGCTGGGCCCCTTCCGGCTGGCGGATCTCGTGGGTCTCGACACCTACCAGCACACCTGTGACAGCATCTACCGCGAAACCGGCCGCCAGCACTTCATGACGCCGCGCACGGTGAAGCAATATGTCAAGGGCGGGCGGCTGGGTCGCAAGAACCGCAGCGGCTTCCACAAGTACTGATCCTCCCGCATAATCGGCAACTGAATTTTGGTCCAGAGCGCATGCAGCCTGACGGATGCATGTTGTCAGCAAAAACAGCCAAAAAAGCCGGAATTGACAGTCCCCAATCACATTCAATCTACGTATAATATTCGCGGTTGATGGATATTTAATCGCAGGTGGGTTAGCGATGGATGTGAAGTTCTTTGGATCGGGCGAATGCGTGGAATGCCAGGTCGGATTGTTCTTCCTGGACAGCTACGCGGTGCCTTATGAATACCTCGATGTCATGAGCGACCAGCAGGTCGCCCAGCAACTGAGGACACTGGCCGGTACGCAGGAGGCGATCAGCCTGCCTGCCATCATGGTCGGGGGACGCCTGCTGTGCGATCCCACCGAGGATGAACTGGCCGCCGCAATGGGGATCAGCTGAACCGCAGGCGCGGTGGATGAGTGGATAAAAGGGGCTGCCTTGGCGCGGCCCCTTTTGATTTTCTGGCTCAGCTGAAGCTTCGCCAGTCTGGCGCTGGGGCGAAAGCAAGTTTCGCCCGGTCGCGCGGAAGGTACGTTGAATTTCTGGCTCAGCTGAAGCTTCGCCAGTCTGACCCTGCGGCCACGCATTCGCGTGTCCGGGTCGGGTTGAAGTTGCATGGATTTTCTGCCTCGCGCAAGCGCTCGGCAGTCTGGCGCTGGCCGGCGAGTTCATCGCCGGCGGTCGCGCGGAAGATACGTTGATTTTCTGGCTCGCGCAAGCGCTCGGCGGTCTGGCGCTGGGGCGAAAGCAAGTTTCGCCCGGTCGCGCGGAAGAAAGCCCGGCGTTTACGCCGGGTCATGCCGTAAATGCCAGGTCAGGCCGTAAACGGCCTGCTACCGTAGCGCTGCCTTCCTGGCGCCGGGAGCTCGGCGGCATGCCGCCTCCGCTACTGACCACTAACCACTCACCACTGGCCACTGACTACTGACCACTGACCACTGACCACTGACCACTGGCTTCGGACCACTCCCTAATGCACGCCATGCGAGACGAAGCTGTCAACGTAGAGCTTGTCCGTGACCATGATGTGGCTGGTCAGCCAGCTCTTGAGGAACTTCATGGTGTCCGTCGTGACCATGATGCGGCCCTCGTCCAGCTCCGTCTTCAGCTCGGAGACCTTGGTGATGAAGTCGTCATGCTCCTTCTTGTGTGCGGCATAGCCGCTGAAGTTGCAGGCCTTCATCTCCTTCTCCTCATGCTCGAAGTGGCTCCTGGCATAGGCCGCCATGCGGTTGATGATGTTGCCGACCACTTCCTTGCCGTGCTTCTGCAGCATCGCATCGTTCAGCTCGTTGATCATGTTGACGAGCGCCTTGTGCTCATTGTCAACGAAGCCCACGCCGGTTGAGAGGTCGTCATTCCACTTGATCAGGGTCATGTCTGTTTCCTCCGGATTCACCCAGTGCCATATCGCGGATGGGTGATCTCTGAATTGACAAGTGATAACCGCAATGGGACTGACGGACAGTGCAGATCCGGGAAGCATTGGGTGAAGTCCCGGTTCAGGCCGTTGATCCCGCATGGAATGAAACTGACTGTTCCCCTGGAAACAGCGACAAGTGTGGAATGCAGGCAAGGCAGCGCGCGGTTATGCTTCAGAGGAAACGCAATCCGGTTGGAAGCTGATGCGGCGCTCCGGCAGCCGCGAGGGAGGACTGACTTGGGAAGACTGGCAGTATGCGGCCTGGCCGCCGCAGGGATGATCATGGCGGGCTGCGCCGCAGGACAGCCCTCAGGACATGGCAATGTTGGCGAGCAGACTCAGCCCATGCCGCTGGACGCTGGCCAGCAGGCGCAGCTGCAGCAGGCGCTCGAGCAGGAGCTGCAGCGCCTGGGTGTGGATCCGGAGCGGATATCCTCGTCTCCGCCGCAGGGCAGTGGCAATGCAGTGTTCGACCTTGCGGCCCAGCCGTATGACCCGGATGGCGTGGAGGGGCCTCAGTTGACGCGGATCCAGCTGAGCTGGACCGAACGCCTGCTGGGGGACTACGACCAGAATGGTGAAGTCCTGGCCAGTGATCTGGCCGCACTGGCACAGAATTTCGGACAGCGGGTCTACTACGAACAGACGGCCAGCAGGACCGAGAGTCTGAATGTCCCCGCCGGTGAGGAAACAAGCCGGAACTGGCGCATGGCGCGGATTGACGGCGATGCCAGCGGGGAGATCGGGCTGTCAGACCTGACGGTGATTGCCCAGCACTTCGGCGAGAGCATCGACGGCTACAGAATCTACCGGCTGGCCCCGGATTCAATTGCCTATTACATGCTGGCCCATCCATGGGATCCTTCACTGCCATACACGATCGGCAGGTACGAGTCCGGCGGCGGCGGTCTGCAGACCGTGCGCTACAGCTTTGACGACATCATCACAGAGGCCGGGACCTACCGCTACTTCGTGGTGCCCTACGATGTGGAAAGCGGGCAGGAGGGACGGGCCAGCCTGGCACTGGTGGAGCAGGACTAGCCGCCCAGGCCCGCAACCAGGACCAGCCACTGCCTGCTGCTCAGGAAAAGCAAGGGGGCTGCCGCAGCAGCCCCTTCAAGAGAGTCACGGTGTTCCTGAAGCAACTAGACAGAATTGCGAATCGGGATTGCCAGGAAAGATGGGGGAATCATTGCCATGCAAAACAAAGATCACCAGGTTCACGAAGTTCACATATGCTTTCGAAGGTTAATCCCTGAGCGGGGAAGCGCGCTGAGGAGTTGCAGGTAATGGGCGGATGGCGCGGCGGGTTCGAAGCCTGACTGACATCAGGCCTCCCTTGTTGGGCTGAAGCCGTACCCCCGTTGCGGAAGCAAGCTTCCGCCTCCATCGCCTGACTGACATCAGGCCTCCGGATGTCCGGATTGATTGGGATCTGCGTTGCGGAAGCAAGCTTCCGCCTCCCTTGCCCGACTGACATCAGGCCTCCCTTGCCGGGCTGAAGCCGTACCCTCATTGCGGAGGCAAGCTTCCGCCTCCCTTGCCCGGATTGCTCCGGGCTTCCGTTACATCTCCAGGTCGGCCTTGTGGAAGAAGCGCTTCATGCCGTAGGCGAGTGTGGCCTTGCCGAGTTCCGCGATGCTCTGGGTGAGCGGGATCTCCTTCGGGCAGACCTTCACGCAGTTCTGGGCATTGCCGCAGTCCGCGATCCCGCCGGGCTGCATCAGGTAATCGAGGCGCTTGTCGGCGTGCATCTTCCCGGAGGGGTGGGCATTGAACAGGCGCACCTGGCTGATCACGCTCGGGCCCACGAACTCGCTGTGGTCGTTGACCTGCGGGCAGGCATCAAGGCAGCAGCCGCAGGTCATGCAGCGGCTGAGCACGTACATCCAGCTCTGGTCCTTCGGACTCTGGCGCGGGCCGGGGCCGAGATCATGCGTGCCGTCGATGTCGATCCAGGAGTGGCTCTCCAGCAGCGCCTGGAACATCCGCTCACGGTCGATGATCAGATCGCGGACCACGGGGAAGGTACTCATCGGCTCCAGCGTGAGCTGCTCGCCCTCGTGCACGAGGTAGCTGCAGCCCTGGCGCGGAATGCCGTTGATGCGCATGCTGCAGGCTCCGCAGACCTCCTCGAGGCAGGAGCTTTCCCAGACCACGGCGGCGACGGCCTTGCCATCGGCGGTGACGGGGTTCTTCTGGATCTCCTGCAGGCAGGACAGCGCGTTCATGCCCGGTGTCCAGGGGACATCGAACTCCTGCCAGTAAGACTTGGCGCCGGGCTCATCCTGGCGGCGCACCTTGACTCGTACTGTCTGTGCCATTGCAAACGTCCTTGTCAGGCCCGGATGGCCCGTGGGCCCTTCCGGAGTGAGTAATAGCTTAACATCGGGAGCAGCCTTACCCTGCCACCGGCCCGCTGCTTGAGCAGGGCCTGAGCATTCCTTGACGGGTACCTGATCCGGCCTGGCTGTGGCTGTGCTACCCTCTGATCAAGGCCGGGTTATATTGCAGAAGGGAGCAGGCAATGCCAGTAGTGACTGAGCGGGATGTGGAGTACAGGGATGGCCTGGCGCTGCTGCGCGGCAGACTTTACTTCAGAGCTGATCATGATGGCACACGTCCCGCCGTGCTCGTGCTTCCGGCATATCGCGGCCCGCAGGGCAATGAGGAACGGCATGCCCGCATGCTGGCGGAGGCTGGCTATGCCGCGTTCGTGGTTGATGTCTACGGCAGGCGCAGCGAACGGCACGGCAGACTCTGGCATTTCATTCGCTGTGTTTGGTACCAGCTCAATTTCCGCATTTACCAGCGCCGGGTCTGGGCTGCATTCGATGCCCTCTGCCAGCAGCCGGAGGCGGATTCAAGCCGGCTGGGGATGATCGGCTTCTGCGCCGGTGGCGTCGGTGTGCTGATCATGCTCAGCAGCATGCCTGAGATCAGGGCAGCCGGGATCTTCCACATGGGGCCGAGCCGCCTTGCACCGCCGGAGCGCGGATCCTCGCAGGCCAGCTGCCTGATCTGCCATGGTGGACGGGACAGCGTTGCCAGCCTGGACTTCGTCAAGCGGCTGGTCGGGCGCTGGTATGTTGCCGGTATGCGCATGCACCTCGAGGTTTACCCGGAGGCGGGGCATGCCTTCACGGATTCTGAGCTGCATCAAAGTGAGCGGATGGGGCACCATCCGGATTCCGCAGGGAAGGCCTGGCAGGCCCTGCTGGAGCATTTCGGGAAGCAGCTGCAGAAGGCGGGACCGCAGCAGGTCCAGCCGGCGGTGGATCAGGCAGCGCAGCGCCGCCGCTTCGACATCGCGCTGTTTCATGGCATGGGCCTGCAGAACCGCTACATGACGCTGGATGAGCTTGTCAATTTCCTGATCTTCAGCCTCTGTGAGAATCCGCGGGAGGTGCTGTTCGGCAACAAGTCCGTATTAATCCCGGAGCTGCATACCCAGCGGCGCCGGGGGGACAGACAGGTGCATCTGAAGCTGGAACGCGAGCAGCTGCATCCGCTTGTCGCCGCAAGGCTGGGCAATCATCAGGAACTGGTGATCAATGCCTCGGAGGTCTACTGGGCCCCGATTGCCAGCGGTACGGCGAGGGCGCGGCGCACGATCATGTGGCTGATAGGCGGCCTGAGTTCGATCGTCAAGGCATTGGTGACGATGCCGCTCAGCAGGCAGCCGGAGGACAGGCACCGCGATCGCTGCCGCCGGGATGACTACGGCCAGCTGGAATCGATCAGTGATGTCTGGCGGCTGAGCTGGCTGCTGCTCAGGCTGGCCATGGTGATCGTGGTGCTGCCGCTCCTGGTGATGGGTCTCTCGGCCCTCGTTGTGGGCTGGCTGGCGGTCTGGGTGGTGCACCTCGGCTACATCCTGCCCGCCGTGGAAGGAATGCGCGACTGGCTGACCGGCAACTGGCCCGGCCTGCGGGCACTGATCGCCGAGCCGGCCCTGCTCAGCGGTGCTCCGTTGCTGGACTGGCGCGCCTGGCTGGGGATCCTGGCAACGCTCCTGCCGCTGCTGCTGAACCATGTCGGCAGCTCCGTGCTTGCCAACAGTGTCAATACACCGCTCAGCCGCCAGGACCTGCAGCGGCCCGCCGCCCGCAGCGCGGACTGGTACTGGTTCATGCTGATGTACCTGACATTCGGGGTGCTGGCATACTTCATGATCGCCGGAGGCTGCCGCAACCACTGGACGCAGCTGCAGGCCTGCCTGGCAACGGTGGAGATCCCGTCCGGCTTTCCAGCTCTGCGGGTCTGGGCCTGGGCCGCGATCTCGCTGCCGCTGGCCTCGCTGCTGGCGCTGGTCGGGATGATGGGCTGGCGGCTGCTGAAGAACGAAGCCGGGCTGCCGCGCATGCTGGGCTACGGCTGCGGGCTGCTGGCAATCTCGCTGGCCCTGCGCGGGGATCTGGCCTTCGGCCGGGAAGCCGCCACGCTTTCGCTGCTGCTGATCCTGCTCGTGACCTGGGTTTCGCTGATCAGGCGCGGGCTGCTGTTCATCCGGGAGTATCTCGGGGACGTGGCGGCCTTCGTCTCCACGGATGAGAATGACAGGATGTTCGCCCTGCGCACGCGGATCCTGCAGTTGTCAGAGGAGAACCTGGAGCGCTTCTTCGGCTATGACCTTGCCCCGAACTCCGCGAATGCCGCGCATCAGCACAGTGAGATCGAGCGCCAGCAGGGCCAGGACCTGATCGTGATGGCGCACAGCCTCGGCACCGTGGTGGCCTACCAGGCGCTGTGCCGCTACTTCGAGCGCCTGCATGAGATTGACAAGCTGCAGCTGGATGCGGACAAGGCGGGCACGCATGGCAACCGCTGGATGACGCGGGAGCTGCAGCGCCGGCTACGGCTGTTCGTGACCTTCGGCTGCCCGCTGGACACGATCAACATGTCATTCAATGCGCTGCACTCCGGCAAGCCGGTGTTCGACCGCGTCGTCAGCCAGGCGCTCTACCGCCACGGCTGTGCCGGGCCCTTCAAGCAGTGCCGCTGGCTGAACTGGTGGCATCGCGGGGATGTGGTGAGTGCCAAGGTGCTGTGGCAGGCCGGGGACAAGGGCCCGGTCAACAGGCAGCTGCCGCTCGGTGCGGCACCGGTTGTCAACCACAGCGCCTACCTGCTGGCGCAGTCCGTGCAGGAGGACTTCCGCCGGGAGTTCGCCAGATTGCTGTGAGGGTGAGCTGGTGGACTCAGGATCCGGCCGGGCGGCCTGTCCAGGCAGAGACCAGGCATAGTAGAATATCCGTGCCAATCCAGCCAGACAGGTTTAATCAATGAAGTCAGCAGTTGTTCTCATCATCATTCTATTTCTTGCAGGATGCAGCTCAGGCCTGCAGCCTGGCACCAGCAGCCCGGTGCACCCTGCAACGCTGCAGCAGCAACTCCCGCCGCTGGACAGTCTGGCGCGCAGCAGCAGTGAAACGAGCGGAGCGGAGCTGAACGGAGCGGAGTATTCCGCGCTACTGCCCAGCCAGCACGCGGCCATCAATGGAGACAACTGCGTACTTACCGCCAGCGGTGCGACGGGAGGCGGGATTGCATTCGCAATCTACAGCTTCAGCCTGCCGGACTACACAGGCGCTCCTGAACTGGTACTGCAGTGCAGCTCAGTCGTGAACGGACTGTATGTCGGCTTCAGTGATTACGGCAGCGGCCGCTGGAAAGTCGTGCAGGCGGACAGTGCCGCGACCCAGAACATTCCATTCGGCAATCCCTCCGGGATGTTTGCGGCCGACGGTGGATTCCTGGTGGCAGTGCTCGTTGCCGAAGATGCGGTGGCCACGGTTGAGCGGCTTGCGATCGGCACTCCGCCTGCGGGAAACGCGCCGCCGGTCGCGGTGCTGAATGTTGACAATGCATTTGGGGAAGCGCCGTTCACGGTCAGCTATGACGCGGGCAGCAGCTCCGATCCCGATGGGAGCATCACGCTGTTTGAGCTGGATCTGGATGATGACGGGACTTACGAGATCAGTGAGGCCACGGCACCGGCCGGCAGCTTCGACGTGACCGAGGAGGGCAGCTATCCAGTCAGGCTGCGGGTCACGGATGACGGCGGGGCGAGCAGCATGGCCCTCGTGGTCGTAACCGCGGGATCCGGCTGGCAGGACAGCGGGGCAGCGATCAACACTGATACCTATGTGGCCGGCAGGGTGGATTTCCACGCGGACGGCGCTCCGCTGATCGTGCATACGGGAAATGACTTCGGCCTGAGCTACACCCGCGCACTGGATGGCACTGGCAACAGCTGGCCGGCGGGGCCGAGTGCAATTGACAGCAATGGTTTCCTGCGGAACCTGTTCATCGCGAAGCTGCTGGGCAGGCCGTGCGTGGCCTACCTGATGGACATTGATGAAGGACCGACGGAAGACTTCGAACTCCGGTTCGTTCTGGCGCAGAATGCGGCTGGCACGGCCTGGGGCACACCTGCAGTGCTGCCGGAAACGGAGCTGATGCAGGCGGTGGTCGGACTGGCGGTCGTGGATGGCAATCCGGCTGTGCTGTTCCAGCAATTCGTGCACTCCGAAAGCAAGAACTACCTCTACTACGTCCGGGCCAATGACAATCAAGGCGATACCTGGGGCAGCCCTGTGAAGGTCAGCGAGCTCGATGTGACAATCGAGGAGCAGTCCAACCTCATGGTGTTCGGCGGCGTGCCCTGTGTGGCCTTTGCCCATTCACCACTTGGATCACCTGACACACAACTGCGCCTGGCCCGCGCTGCGGATCCACAGGGCAGCAGCTGGCAGGCGGATGAACTGGTGATCCAGACCGATCTGTTTGATGCCTGTCCGCCGGCCATGGCGGAGCTGGACGGCAAACTGGCGATTGCCTACCTGGATTTCAGCAATGTGTACGTCATTCGGTCCACGGATGGCACGGCCAGCAGCTGGGACAGCCCACAGCTGATCGCCAATACCGCCTTCAGCTTCAGTCTGGCCTTCCATGACAGCTTTGGCCATCCGGCCCTGAGCTGGTCATCGCTGACTCCGCATACCATCGCCGAGGCGAAGTACATCCGCGCACTGGACAGCAGCGGCAGCAGCTGGCCAGCCAGTGAGAGCGTGATCACATCGTCAACTGACAATGTGTCGTCATTCTCCTATTCGATGGTGGAAGCGGGAACCCTGAATGGACTGCCCGCTGCCTTCACATCGAGACTGAGTGACCCCCTCAAGCTGAGCGTCCTTAAGTAGGAAGGGCCTGGCAGCAAACCACTTCTGGCCTGGTGGCCTGAGTGCCTGGCTGTCACAGGGCTTCCGTTGTCAGGATTGCGCCGGGGGCCGACTACCGCTGAAGCGGGTAGCTCCTACTTCGTTTCCTGGCCGCCGTGGGATGCCGCCTTGTAGCTGCGCTTGCGCGGCTTGATCAGGGAAATGTCAACGTCCTCATAGCTGAACACCGGATTGCGCGTGCCGTCGAAGCTGGCGATCGTGGTCTTCTGCCAGTTATCGTCGTCACGCTCCGGGAAGGCCGGCTTGTAGTGCGCGCCGCGGCTCTCGTTGCGCATCAGCGCACCGCGGGCGATGACCTTGCTCAGCAGCAGGCGGTCGCGCAGCTCGCGGATGAAGATGAGCTCCTGGTTGGAGGTGCTGCTGGCATCGTGCAGGCCGATCGCCTCCCAGCGGTCCAGCAGCTCGTCGAGCTTGGTGTCGAGCTTCTGCAGGTCGTCATTGTCACGCACGACCGTGCAGTACTTCGTCATGTGCTCCTGCAGTTCTGCCTGGAGGCGGAAGGCATTCTCACTGCCGCTCATCTTCCGCACAGCACTGAAGGCATCGTCCTGCTGCTTCACATGTGCACCGGCATCCGTCTCACTGCACTCACCGAGGGCTGTGTTGGCAGCGAGGTAGGCCGCCATCTGCGGGCCGAGCACGCGGCCGGCCCAGAGGCAGGAGAGCAGGCTGTTGGCACCGAGGCGGTTGGCACCGTGGTACTGGTAGTCGGCCTCGCCACCGGCGAACAGGCCGTTGATGTTCGACATGTGCTGGAAGTGGTCCCAGTTCTCCGGCAGGTCCGCCTTGCGGCTGGTTTCCGCGCCGTAGCCGATGTAGAGCCCGCCCATCGTGTAGTGCATCGAGGGGAAGACACGCATCGGGCCGTTGTAGGGATCCTCGCCCATGAACTTCTCGTAGATCTCCAGTACGCCGGCCAGCTTGCGGTGCAGCACGTCGTTGGGGATATGCGAGACGTCAAGGTAGACCTCCCAGCGGCCGCCGATGCCCATCCCCTGGTTGACGCAGACATCGAACAGCTCGCGCGAGGCCACGTCACGCGGCACGAGGTTGCCATAGGCCGGGTACTTCTCCTCGAGGAAGTACCAGCGCTCGTTCATGGGGATCTCAGCAGGCTTGCGCGGGTCCCCGGCCTTCTTCGGCACCCAGACGCGCCCGCCCTCGCCACGCACGGACTCGGAGATCAGGCGGTTCTTGTCGGTGCCGGGGATGGCGGTGGGGTGGATCTGCAGGAATTCGCCGTTGGCATACCAGACACCCTGCTGGTAGAGCCGGCTGGCTGCGCTGCCTGTGCAGATCACGGAGTTGGTGGTCTTGCCGAAGATGCTGCCGATGCCGCCGGTGCAGATCGCCACCGCATTGGCCTTGAGGGCCGTGGTCTGCATCGTGTGCATGTCCGTCATCACGATCCCGCGGCAGTTGTTGTTGCCATCCTTGATGATCGACTGGAAGGAATGGTGCTCGAACTTGCGCACCTTGCCCTTGGCCTCCCAGGCGCGCACGCCCTCGTCCAGGGCGTAGATCAGCTGCTGGCCGGTGGTCGCGCCGGCGAAGGCCGTGCGGTTGTAGAGCGTGCCGCCGAAGCGGCGGAAGTCCAGGAGGCCCTCGGCCGTGCGGTTGAAGGTCACGCCCATGCGGTCGAGCAGGTAGATCACCTTCGGGGCGTCGTAGCACATGTCGCGCACCATCGGCTGGTTGGCAAGGAAGTCGCCGCCGTAGATGGTGTCGTCAAAGTGGAACTCCGGGCTGTCGCCCTCACCCTTGGTGTTCACGGCGCCGTTGATGCCGCCCTGGGCGCAGACGCTGTGGCTGCGGCGCACCGGCACGTAGCTCACGAGGTCAACGCTCAGCCCGTTCTCGCAGGCGGTGATGGCCCCCATCAGGCCGGCCAGCCCGCCTCCGACGATGATCACTCTCTTTTCATCTGCCATTGTCATTTCCAGTCCGGCGGTCCGTCGCCGGGAATTGCCAGTCTACTGGGCCGCCGAGGCCCAGGGGGCGAGGGTGATGCCCCAGATTGATGCGAAGCCCAGCAACACGCCGATCGCACCGATGCCCAGCCCGAGCGTGAGTGCGAAGCGCTGGCTCTCACGGCTGGTGGCGAAGCCCCACTTGCAGGCGAAGTTGTAGATGCCGTTGCCGAAATGCCAGGCGGCGATCAGCACGAACAGTGCATAGAGCGCGGTCATCACCCAGCTGTCCTTCAAGAGGCCGTTCATCAGGCTGTAGATCTCGAATTCGGTATGCGTGCCGTGCTGGGCGTTGTCAAGCTTGATCCTCGTGTGCACCCACCAGGTCTGCCAGAGGTGCACGAGGATCATGATGAACAGCAGCGCGCCGGTGATGCGCTGGAAGGTGTAGCCCCAGTTCTCGGCCCAGCCGTGCTTCGGACGCAGCACGTTGTGCTCCGCCTTCGTGGCGATGTAGACGCCGAGGATCGCATGGAACAGGATCGGCACGAAGATGCCGCCGATCTCCAGCGCCCAGAGGTAGGGGATCTGGTCGAGGAAGTCAGGAACCCACTGATACTGCTGCGGGGACTGGGCCGCCCGGCTGTTGAGGAACATGTGCAGCAGGAAGAAGGCCCCGACCGGAATGATGCCGGACAGGCTGTGCAGCCGTCTGAGCAGGAAGTAGTGCTTCTGGTTTGCGGCGCTCATGTCTCCTCCATGGGTGTGCCACCCGGACGCCCCGATTATAGCACCGCAGGCAAATCCTTCCGCCCGGACAGAGGCAGGCCGTCGAGGTTGATTTGACGGGAATTTGATCAGATTTGACGACATGGACAGTTGCACTGGAATACATTTAAGATGTAAATGAGACAAACAGGCAGCGGAGCAGTGCAGGTGGCCTATCAGGACAGCTTCAGCATCGACAGCGTCGCCACTGAGCGCATGTTCGCGCATCTGCGCCAGCATGCGGCCTGGGGCGCTGAATGGGAGATGCCGCTGTGGCGCCTGATGCACTTCAGCCAGCCCGAGGAAATGAAGCTGCAGCTGCACGAGGCGCGCATCGCGATCCGCGAAACCGCTGCGGATGAGGATGAGGCGCTGGGGCTGATGCTGGAACTCTCCGACTGGGACTATGTGATCCACCGCCACTTCCACGTCCCGGATGTGAAGAGCGCGCAGCACCGCTTCGAGGAAATGGAACAGCGCCTGCACTGTGCGCCGCTGGGGGACTTCAGCGCGGTGGTGCTCAACTACAAGAAGATCGTGCTGCGCAGCTATGCCTACTACCGCCTGACGCATGCCATCAAGGTGGATGAGGTGGCGGTGCTGCTGTCCTGCATTCCGCCGCCGCTGCGCCCGAGCCTGCTGTGGTACCACATCGGTACGATCGGCTATGTGACGGAGCACCTGCCCTTCGTGGAGCTGGCCTACCAGGAGCAGCTCGTCAATGCCACGGGCTGGCTGGATGACCGCTACTGGCTGCGCACGAACATGATGTACCTGATCCTCACCGGGCGGGTGCAGAAGCGCGACGTACTGGAGACGATCCGCCGCTATGAGCACTTCCAGCACATCGGCGACATGAAGTTCCTGTTCTTCCCGAAGCTGGAGAAGCTGGGGCTGGTTGACGACGAGGTGCTGGCGGCCTATGAGGTGCGCTGGCAGGAACTGCAGATGCTGCGCCGCGAACTGCCGCGCCTGACGGTGCGCACGAGCGGGATGCTGGACAAGAATTAGTTGTCAGGGGTGAGTGGTCAGTAGGCAGTGGGCAGTGGTGAGTAGTCAGTGGTCAGTAGGCAGTGATCAGTGGTCAGTGGTCAGTGGTCGATCTCGGTGGCGTTGCGCCACCAGGGAAGTCAAACGTGAGACATCGAGTCTGGAAGGGGACTCGTTGACTACTTGACTACTTGACTGCTTGACCGGGCGAAGACCAGACCCTCGGTTTGGCAACACATGAATCACTGCAGTGGAAATCACTTCCTTACCGCATCCAGGTAGTCCTCAATCACCAGTCTTGCAGCCACGAGCAGATTGCCCCGCAGTTCCTCCGGGGTAGCTGCCTGACTATGAGCGCCCGGCAGACTTGGAATGTAGCCCACATACCAGCCGTGTCCGGATCCCGCTCAATCACTGCACTAAGGTTGTACATCGCTAGATTCTAACGCAGCGCGCGGGAGAAAAAGCTCCGTCAGCATCAGGTGGATCCTGCTGGGCAGAGCAAGCGGCTACAAGCAGCAGTCCTGATCTGACCACTGACCACTGGCCACTGACCACTGACCACTGACTACTGACCACTGTTTCAGCTGGCCCAGCCGCCGCATTTCACGCAGTCATCGGCGGCGCTGCCGAAGCTGCAGGACTCGCAGAGCAGGGCCGGTACCTTGCCGAAGGGATCGCCGCACTTGATGCATTTTTCCCCGTCCGAGCCGAAGCCGCAGGAGTCACAGAGCTTCGCCTGGTTCTTGCCGAAGGGACTTTCGCATTTCACGCAGCGGGTTTCGTCAGAGCCGAAGCCGCAGGAGGAGCAGAGCAGTGCAGGTTTAGCCATGGAGCGATTCTAACCCAGGGTGCTACCCGTCGCCGCTGGCACAGAAATGGATCCAGCGCAGCACGAAGCCGATCAGGAACAGGATACGCAGCACTGCCCAGGTGGTGGCGCAGCCGCTGCTGTCCGCCTGCTGCACGCCGTGTTCCGCCTGATAGGCGGAATGCTGGAACTGCTGGATCTGTTCAACCTGGTGGCGGGGCGGGCGCGTGGTGAAACTGATGTGGTAGATCGAGCTGGCGGCGACCTGCGGGTCGTCCAACTGGAAGGCGCTGCGCACGCGCTGCGTCGTCAGCATCCCGTCATTCTCGAGCGTTGCCAGCGGGCGGCTGAGCATGTACTTCCCGCCGCGCTTCTCGTATAGCCGGATCCGCTCGATGTAGAGCGCCTCGGAACCGCTGATGTAGGGGTCCGCGGTGTCGACATGCTCCATGATCTGCATCAGCCCGGCCTGGTCCCAGAACCAGATGTCGCGGCGGCGCAGCTGCTCGCTGATCTCCCCGCCGTCAATGGCCATCGTGCGCAGGCTGAGCGGCAGGGAGCGCGGCAGGGGCTGTTCACGGAATGATGCAGCGAGCTGCGAATCGGGGTCGCGCAGGCTGTCGTACTGGTACTGGCCGTGGTTTCCGGGCATGGCTGCAGCGCAGTTGTCGCATGGAAGGGGAGGGGCTGTCAATATGGGGGGAGTCGGGCAGTCAATGAGTCACGGAGTCAAGAAGTCAAGGAGACAATGAGTCATTGTGGGGCAGCGAAACGATGATGTTGACTAGTTGACTACAGTGCGGAGGACAGATCGTTGATTTGGCAATTGCCAGGCATCCATTGTCAGCTTTACAGCTGACCTCCTTGCCCGGCTTGCACAGCGCCTCCGTTGTGGAAGCAAGCTTCCACCTCCGTTGCCCGGTTTGCACCGGGACTTCGTTAAGCGCCGGCGTTGTTGCCAAGTACGCCGAGTGCATGGCCGACCTTCGTGAAGGCAGCGATTGCCTTGTCGATGTGCTCATCCGTATGCGCGGCCGAAACCTGCACGCGGATGCGGGCCTTGCCCTGCGGCACCACCGGGTAGCTGAAGCCGATCACGTAGATCCCTTCATCGAGCAGGGCATCCGCGAAGCGCGAAGCCAGTGCGGCGTCACCCAGCATCACGGGCACGATCGGATGCGTGCCGGGGATGATGTTGAAGCCGGCGCTGTCCATCCCCAGGCGGAAGCGCGCGGTGTTGAGCTCGAGGCGGTCGCGCAGCTCGGTGCTGGCCGAGAGCATCTCCAGCACCTTCAGCGCCGCGCTGACGATCGCCGGCGGCACCGTGTTGCTGAACAGGTAAGGGCGGCTCTTCTGGCGCAGGTATTCCACGATCTCACGCCGCGCGGCCGTGGCCCCGCCGCAGGCCCCGCCGAGCGCCTTGCCGAGTGTGGTCGTGACGATGTCGATGCGGTCCATCACGCCATGCAGCTCGTGCACGCCGCGGCCGGTGCGGCCCATGAAGCCGGTGCTGTGCGATTCGTCGATCATCACCAGCGCGCCGAATTCATCGGCCAGTTCGCAGACCCTGTCCAGCGGGGCGATGTGCCCGTCCATGCTGAACACGCCGTCGGTGGCGATCATGATCCGCCGCGCGTTGGCATCCTTCGCAGCCTGCAACTGCGTGCGCAGGTCGTCCATGTCGGTATTGGCATAGCGGAAGCGCATTGCCTTCGAGAGCCGGATGCCGTCGATGATGCTTGCATGGTTGAGCGCATCGCTGACGATCGCATCCTCCGCGCCCATCAGGCTCTCGAACAGCCCGCCGTTGGCATCGAAGCAGGCGATGTAGAGGATGCTGTCCTCCATCCCGAGGAATTCCGCGAGCTTCTGCTCCAGCTGCTTGTGGATGTCCTGCGTGCCGCAGATGAAGCGCACGCTGGAGAGGCCGTAGCCATGGCTGTCGAGGCCTTGCTTGGCGGCGTCGACGAGCTCCCGGCGGCCACCCAGCCCGAGGTAGTTGTTGGCACAGAAGTTGATGACTTCACGGCCGCCGCCGTCACGGGCCACGACGATGTCCGCGCCCTGGGGAGAGGTGATGATGCGCTCGCCCTTGTAGAGCCCCTGCGAGCGGATGTCGTCCAGCTCGCGCTGCAGATCTTCCCTGATTGTGTACATGCCTTCCTCACTGGCCCGCTGCTGCGGTGCCTGCACATATTCTAGCCCGCTTCCGGGACTGCTCAGCCGCTGGCGCCGTTGCCCTTCAGGCGGGGCGTGAGCTTCGCGAGCATGTCCGTGACCATCGTGGGCAAGTCGAAATCATGCTGCCAGCCCCATTCGCTGCGCGCCGCCGAGTCGTCGATGCTGCGCGGCCAGCTGTCCGCATAGTTCTGGCGCACATCCGGCACGTAGCTGATCGTGAACTCGGGCAGGTGCTTCCTGATCTCGGCAGCCAGCTCACCGGCGGTGAAGCTCATCGCGGTGATGTTGTAGCCCGCCGCGTTGGAGAGCTTCGCGCGGTCGGCCTCCATCAGGTCCAGCGTGCACTTGATGCAGTCCGGCATGTACATCATCGGCAGCATCGTGTCCTCGCGCAGGAAGCATTCGTAGCTGCCGTGCTGGATCGCCTGGTAGAAGATGTCCACGGCGTAGTCGGTGGTGCCGCCGCCGGGCAGGGTGTCGGAGCTGATGATGCCGGGGTAGCGCAGGCCGCGGCAGTCCACGCCGAAGCGCTGGTAGTAGTAGTTGCCGAGCAGCTCGCCGGAGACCTTGGTCACGCCGTAGATGGTGGTCGGCTCCAGCACGGTGCTCTGCGGGGTGTTGTCACGCGGGGTGGTGGGGCCGAAGGCGGCGATGCTCGACGGGCAGAAGACCTGCTTCAGGCCCAGCTCACGGGCGACTTCGAGCGTGTTGAAATGCCCGCCGATGTTGATCTCCCAGGCCGCCTGCACATGCTGTTCAGCGGTGGCCGAGAGCAGGGCCGCGAGGTTCACGATGCAGTCGCAGCCGTGCTCCTGCACGAGGGCGGCGATGGCACTGCGGTCGCGGATGTCGAGCGCGGCATGCGGGCCGGATTCCTTCAGCGGACCGTCCTTGAGCGGATGCACGTCGGAGGCGACGACATTGGCCGCGCCGTAGCGCTCACGCATCACGAGCGTGAGTTCACTGCCGATCTGGCCGGCGGCACCGATGACGAGGATCCGTGAAAAGGGGGACATGGGGGCTCCTGCTGGAAGTGATTGAAGTGTAGCAAAAGGAAAGGTGGCCAGCCAGAAGGCAAAAGGCAGAAGGCAGAAGGAACAAGACGGAGACATACGACAAGATTTGAATGTAGAAAATGATTCAGGGCAGTATTTCGAGGATTGACTGTAAGGCAATTTATGTTATATTTATGACATGCAAAAGGATCGAATTGAATCCGTTGAAGATCTAATAGTTTGGCAACGGTCATTTGAACTGGTTGATGATGTCTACAGGCTCACCCGGACATTTCCAAAGGAAGAGCTGTACGGACTCACGAGCCAGATCAGGCGAGCTGCAGTATCGATTCCCGCCAATATTGCGGAAGGCTATGGAAGATTCTCAGGAAGAGACTACTTAAGATTTCTGGCAATAGCCCACGGTTCAGCCAGAGAGCTTGAGACTTTACTTAAGCTGGCAGTTCATATAAACATTGCTACACAGGAATCTGCCCGACCAGTTCTCGCAAGACTTGAAGAGTGCCGAAGAATGCTCTGGTCTTTACGGCAGAGCATTTCACGAAACATCTGATTTAGTGTCTGCCTTCTGCCTTTTGCCTCCTGCCTTTATCTGAACCTCCGGTTCAGCTCCCGACGTCAGGCATACTGTGGATATGCGCTGGGGTGAACGCCTGAGGAATTCGAGCGGGTTCCGCGTCTCGCGGGACACCGCCTTCGCGTTCGCGGCCGGCTACATACTGCTCGTGATCTCAAGCTATGCGCTGCTGAGCCTGGAGTTCTACCTGCGGGTGCCGGACCTGATCGGCTTCTATCTCTGGGAGGCGATGCTCGCCATGCTCGGGCCCTTCATCCTCTACGGGATCGCGGACATCTATGTGATGGAGCATTACCGCGAGACCGGCTTCCAGATCCGCAACAACTACGTCGTGCAGCTGATCATGGACGACGAGCGCTGCGAGCAGATCCGCCGCAGCACACGCTTCCACCCGCTGCTGATCCTGCTCAGGCCGCGCCCGATCCGCAACTTGCAGCGCCAGCTGGCCCAGGTGGCGCTCTGGTTCGAGGCCCTGACCGACCCGGAGGGCAGCCGCATGCTGAAGAGCATGCGCGACCCGCTGATGCTGGGACTGGGGGGCTGGCTGCTGGGCGTGGTGCTGCCGGGCCTGATGCTGCCGGTGCTGGTGGGTGGAGGAAGCACCCCGCGCTGGCTGACGGCCACGATACTTGGCGTGCTGGCGATCGGCAGCCTGCTCACGGGTCTCGTGCTGCTGCGGCGCAGCGCGGTGCAGATGGCGCTCGGGGACTTCCTGCGCGGCCAGACCATGGAACGCGTGTTCTAGGAGCTCGCGCAGCGAAACACGCGGCCCGGGAACGGCGTCAAAGAGACAGTTGATATATACTGAATGTGTGGAGGAGCAGGACGCAAGAACCGTCTGGGAGTGCCCATACTGGAGAGTGGAAGCCCGGCAGTTCCGCAGCGGGGACGGTGAGGAACACATGTGGTACTCGGCCAAGCGCCCCAATCCGGAAACCGTGCACATTCTCGGGCTGACGAATGATGGCCTGGTGCCGGTGATCCGGCAGTGGCGCCATCCGCTGGAGGCCCCGGTCTGGGAGCTGCCCGCCGGGCTGTGCGATGTGGAAGGAGAAGCGATGACGCAGACCGCCCTGCGCGAACTCGAGGAGGAGACGGGATACCGTGGACAGCGGATCCTGCACCTGATGCGCGGCACGGTCACCCCCGGACTGAGCGACGAGATGTACAACGCCTTCCTCGCGCTCGGGCTGGAGAAGGTCGGGGAGGGCGGGGGCACCGCCAGCGAGGAAATCGAGGTTGAGCTGGTGCCCTTCGCTGAACTGTTCGACAGCATGCTGGAGCGCAGCCGGGCGGGCGAGCTGGTGGATTCGAAGATCTTCAGCCATATCAGCCTGGCTGTGCGGATGCTGGAGCAGCTGAACCGCGAGCTGGCCCGGATGGAACAGGGACAAGAAGATGATTGACTTCACGCGGCCTGAATGGCTGCTCCTGCTGCTGGCCCTGCCGGGCATCGCCTGGGTGGCGATGCGCATGAGCTTCGCCTCGCTGGGTCCGGTGCAGAAATGGGTCAGCCTCGGGCTGCGGATCGTGATCTGGTTCCTGCTCGTCAGCGCGCTGGCCGGCGTGCAGCTGGTCCACCGCCTCGACCGCGTGAGTGTGGTGGTGGTGCGCGACAGCTCGGACTCCGTCAACGGCGAGGACATGACCGCGCTGGACGGTTCACTGGAACTGATGCGCCAGGGGATGCAGAAGGACGACACGCTGGGCCGCGTCAACACCGGTGCGCTGGCCTATGTGGAGAACCTGCCGCTCAACGGTGTCGACGAGGACACCCTGGCCCAGTGGCAGAGCACCCCGCGCGGCAACTTCACCAATCTCGCGGAAGGCATCCAGCTCGCCACCGCGATCTTCCCTGACAACGCCCAGAAGCGCCTGCTGCTGATCAGCGACGGCAATGAGAACATCGGCAATGCACTGGCCGAGAGCCGCGTGGCGCGTGACAACGACGTGGAAATCTACGTGGCCGAGGTCGGCAGCCGCAGGGGCGAGGAGGTCGTGCTCAGCGACCTGAAGGCCCCGAGCCGGGCGGCACTCGGTGAGAGCGTGCGCCTGCGCTTCGTGGTCGACAGCTCGGTGGCGACAGGGGCAGACATCACGCTGCGCAAGAACGGCCAGTTCGCGCAGAAGGAACGGATCAACATCAAGCCCGGCAAGGAGCTCTACGAATTCATCACTGACGTGGAGCAGAGCGGGGTCACGACCTATGAGCTGCAGATCGAACCTGACAGCGACACCATCGCCGAGAACAACAACGCCTACGCCTTCAGCGTCGTCAGCGGCCAGCCGCGCCTGCTGTACGCCACGGGCGACCCCGGCGAGCTGGAGTACCTGCCGCGCACAGTGCGCACGAACAACATCGAGGTCGACGTGGTGCCGCCGGGCGGGATCCCCTACGCGATGGAGGATTTCCAGATCTACGACGGGATCATCTTCTCCGACGTGGCGGCCTATGACATCACGCCTGACCAGATGGAGATGATCAAGATCCTCGTGCATGAGTTCGGCAAGGGCTTCCTGATGATCGGCGGCGAGAAGAGCTACGGCCCCGGCGGCTACTTCAACACGCCGATCGAGGAAGTGCTGCCGGTGGACATGGATTTCCGCCGCAAGAAGATCACTCCCAGTTCGCTGGTGATCGCGCTCGTTGACAAGTCCGGCTCGATGTCGATGACCGTCAACGGGGTCTCCAAGATCGAGATGGCGCGCGAGGCCTGCAAGGAGCTGGTGCGCCTGCAGCGCGACGAGGACTACGTCGGCGTGATGGGTTTTGACAGCGTCGGGCAGTGGGTGGTGGAACCCCAGGCGGGGATCAACAAGCAGGAGGTGCTGGAGGTGCTGGGCTCGATGCAGGCCGGCGGCGGCACCGACCTCTATCCCGCCCTGAAGAATGCCTACGACGCCGGGATGCAGATCAACGCCCAGATCAAGCACATCATCGTCTTCACAGACGGCGTGGTGGCCCCCGGTCCCTTCGAGGAGCTGGTCTCCAGCATGGTTGACGACAAGTTCACGGTCTCGACCGTGGCCTTCGGTGCCGATGCGGACATTCCGTTCATGGAAGCACTGGCGGAGGTCGGCGAGGGCCGGATGTATGAGGCGAATGACCTCTCGGACCTGCCGCGGATCTTCACGCGTGAGGTCTTCATGGCCAACAAGGCCACGATCAACGAGGATCCCTTCAGTGCGATCCCGACGATGGACCATCCGCTGATCAACGCCATCGGCTGGGGCTCAGCGCCCTACCTCTACGGCTATGTGGCAACGAGTGCCAAGGACACCGCGGAAGTGCCGCTCGTGACGCACAAGGAGGACCCGCTGCTGGCAACCTGGCACTACGGTCTCGGCAAGAGCGCGGCCTTCACGAGTGACGCCAAGAACCGCTGGGCGCGGGACTGGCTGCGCTGGGGCGGTTATGAGCGCTTCTGGACGGGCGTGGCGCGCTGGATCCGCAGCGACCTGGATGACAGCGGCGTGGACGTCGTCACGGAGATGAACGGCAACCAGGGGCATATCGTGGTCACGGCCACGGATGACGACGGCACGAGCGTGAACTACCAGAGCTTCAGCGCCACCGTGGTGGACCCGGAGCTCGGCACCCAGGAGGTGCGGCTCACGCAGACCGGTCCCGGCACCTATGAGTCGGAATTCGACATCACTGACAATGGCAACTACTACGTGAACATCACGCGCCGGGAAGCCGATGAGGAAGGCAACGAGGAGGTCGCGGGCGTGCAGCTCAGCGGCCTGAGTGTCAGCTATTCGCCGGAGTACCGCGACCTGCAGACCAACACCTTCCTGCTCAGCCAGCTGCGTGACGGCAGCCTGGCCCCGACCGCGCTCAGCCCGGAGCAGCTCTTCACGGAGAACCGCGTGCGGCAGCGCAAGACCGAGGACTTCTGGGAGCAGTTCGCACTGATCGCGCTGCTGCTGTGGCTCATCGACGTGGCGGTGCGCAGGCTGGTGCTGGATTCCCGCGAATGGCGCGAGGCCTTCGCCTCGATGCTGACTGCAGGCGGCAGTACGCGCGCCGCGCAGACTTCCGAGAGTCTGGCGGGCCTGCTGAATGTCAAGGAAGGCATTGCCGGACAGCGCACGAAGCGCCAGCCGCAGTCCCAGGAAAGTGCGGCGCGCAGCCGGGCTCAGGCTGCCAACCGTCGCGAGCAGCTCGACCGCAGTGCCAGCGACATCCAGCAGGCGGGCGGGCGGGTCTCGCATGAAGCGCCGCAGAACGTGCCGCAGGGCAACATCAGCCAGAAGCAGTCCACGCAACAGGACACAAGTGGGCTGGCCGACCTGCGCCGCAAGCTGGCTGACAAGGGCCCGGCGGGCGGTGGCTTCGATGCCAGCAAGCTGCCGGGCAGCACTGGAGCAGGCAGCAGCCGCAAGCAGGAGCCGGAGGTCAAGCGTCCGGAGACGGAGCGCGAGCTGACAAGCTCGTTGCTCGACAGGATCAAGAAGAAGAAGTGACAACAGCGGGGAACAGTGGCAAGCGGATCCGGGCGGGCGGCCTGCTCGCCATGCTCGTGCTGCTGGCCTGCTGCGCCTGCAGCGGGCGAGGCGAGACGGAGTCCGCCCAGGCCCCCCTGCTGGACCCGGAGCGGCTGGCGGCGCTGGCCCAGGGGCCGCAGCTGGAGGGAAATGACAACCAGGCCTGGCTTTCGCGCTTCGGCGGCCAGGGCGACAGCAACTACTGCAGTGCACGACTCCGCCTGCCGCTGGAATCAGCGCCCGCCTGGAACTGGGATTACAGTGCTGGCAGCTTCTCACGCTTCTTCGTTTCCGACATGACGCACTTCGACGGAAGGCTGTACGTCGTCGGCTACTCCCAGCAGCTGGCCTGTCTGGATGTTGACGACGGCACGGAGGTCTTCAACCGTTTCCTGACAGGGCTGGAGGAGCCGACAGCGGCTGCCGGGACCGCCGGATCCGCACCAGGCCGCCGCCGGCGCGGTGGCAACGGAGATGCTGTGATGTACGGATCACAGTGCCTGCATCCTTCCGGGAAGCTGCTGCTCCTGCTTGGGCTGGGCGGTGAGAAACAGATCTTCGACATCAGCGGCGGGCAGCCCGAGTGCATCTGGCAGGGCATACGCGACCGGCGGCCGGCAGGCTTCCTGCTGCATGGTGACAACGCCGTTATTGGTACGGAGGACAGCATCGAGCTGATGAGCCTCGATGGCACCAGCAGCTGGAGCTGGCCACTGCAGTCCTCACCCGTGGACGTGGTACGCAGCTCAGCAGGCCTGATCATCACGCGCAACCAGGCCCGCAACATCTGGGCGATTGACGAAACGAGCGGAGAAATGCGCTGGAGCATGGCGGATGCGTCAGACACCACCGGCATGGCGGTGGATGATGTGCATGGCCTGCTCTACCTCTGCTTCCAGGATGAACGGATTGATGCCCTGCACTGTGCGGATGGCAGCCTCGCCTGGAGCTACGATTTCTCCTACCTGCTGGACCAGGCTACGCGTGAGCAGATGGTTCTGGAGGCAAACACCAGAATTGGCCTGACCGGATCGTCCGCGATAGAGCAGGCGCGCATGGAGCGGGTCCATACGGTAGTGCAGCCCGAAGGCGTATCGCTCGTGATGGAATTCGGTTATGCGCTGGGCCTTGATGCCAATGGCAGGCTGCTCTGGGAAAGGCGCGATCTGGGACCTGTCAGCGGTGTGAACGGGTTTGCCAATGGGCTGCTGGTCCAGAACTACTGGTATCCGCAGGAGCTGGCCAGCCAGGATCTGTTCATGCGGGCCTCACCCCTCCCGCTGGGAGAGGCTCCGCAATGGCAGTCGATTGCTGCCAACCGTGAACGCCTGGACGAGCGGCTGGCGGAACACCGCCGCATGCGGGAAATGAATGATGACGAACAGCAGGAATGGCAGCGCGAGCTGCGCAGGACCCTGCGTGACAATCCGCCGCTGCAGGTCATGTATACCGCCCTACAGGTCCTGGACCCGCTCAGCGGAGAAACCCTGGATACACAGGAGCTGCCGGGCTGGGTCCGCAGCGGCTTCTGTCCGGCACGGGACAAGATAATCTTCGAGCCTGCGGGCTACGCCATCTGCTGGTACATGAACTACTGGGAAGGTGGCGATCGCAGGCTCAGCGCATACAACTGGCTGGAGCCAGGGGGAGACTCCTGAAGTGCTGTCAATCATTCTGAAGGAATACAGGCAGAGGGCGCGGGGCATCGCCACGCTGGGACTGATCATGACGTACACGATCATCCTCGGTGGAGTGTCATTCTTCGTCTACCTGGCCCGCTACACCGAACTGCAGTCCCGGGCCTCGACCTCGAGCCAGGTCGGACTGGCGCTGTGCATCACGACCTTCATCGCCCAGATGATCATGTCGCTGCTGCTATCCCTGTCCCTCAATGCCTCGACAATTGCGCATGAGAAGGACCAGGACACCTTCGAACTGCTGAACCTGACGCTGTTCAAGAGCTTCGAGATCATTCTCGGCAAGTACCTGAGCAGCACGGGCTTCCTGTTCCTGCTGGTGATCACGGCGATGCCGATCTATGCGCTGGCCTTCACCTTCGGCGGCCTGACGACGCTGCAGTTCATGCAGCTGGCCGTGGTGGTGGTGGGCATGACACTGATGGTCTCGGCGCTGGGGCTGATGCTCTCGCTGATCAGTGACGACGTGCGCACGGCACTCGGACGCAGCTTCTTCTTCCTGATCACGCTCGGGGCCGTCACGCTGATCTTCGGCGGGATCATGAAGTCCGCGCTCTCCGGTCAGCCCCCGGTCGTGCCGATCTACTGGCTCGGGGTGCTGTCATTCCTGATGAATCCGCTGTTCAGCGCCATGGAGATCTTCAACCCCTCGGTGTTCACCTGGGCCGGCAATGGCAGCCTGGTGATGCCCTTCCTGATGAACCAGGGCCTGCTCTGGATCTGGAGCGCGCTGTTCCAGACGCTGATCGCGGCGCTGATCCTGCTGGCAACCGTGCTGATCTACCCGCGCTACCGGGCCAGCAAGGTCGGAGGTGTGGGATGATCCGCATGCGAAGCCTGTTCCTGCCTCTGCTGCTTCTGTGTCTCGCACTGCCGCTGCAGGCTGCACTGGCCGCGCCCCCGGAGGGTGTCACGCTCACCTATGAGCTCGGCTATGACGGGATCGTGCAGCAGGGGCGGCTCAACCCCGTCTCGGTGGAAATTGACAACCAGAATCCGGCGGGCATCAACCTCTCCGGTGAACTGGTGCTCAAGTATGAGGGCACTGAATACACGACACGGCTCGAACTGCCCAGTCCCTCGAAGAAGCGCTTCTACCTGTATTTCCCCTGCAACCAGGGCTATCCGCAGATCAGCCTGATGGTGCGCTCGGATGCCTGGACGGACGAGATGGACCTCGGCCAGGTCAAGACCTGCAATCCGGCTGACACGAGCATCATCGTGCTCACTGACCAGCCCGGCAGCCTGCAGAGCGCCAACCAGGTGGAGAGCGCGCGGATCACCCGTGATGAATGGCAGACGCAGAGCGCGGGGATGTCCTCCTCGAAGAGCTACGTCTCCTACTTCGACATCGACGAGGTTGATGACAACGCCAAGTTCTTCGAACGCGCGGACACCATCGTGCTGGCCGACATCGACTACCTGCAGCTCGATGAACCCGTGGCCCGGGCCCTGATGGAAAGCGTCTCGCGCGGTGCCAACCTGATCTTCTCGCTGGGCAGCAACGGCAACCGCGTGGCGTCCAGTCCGGTGGGCCAGCTCTGCCCGCTGCAGTACTCCGGTACGGTGGAGACCGCGGAACTCGGAGAGCTGGGACGACGCTACGGGATCAATGCCGGCAATGCGCTGGCCACGCTGGCAACGGGCCAGCTGCGTGACGGTGCGGAGGTCGAGAGCTGGGCCGGCAGCTATCCGGCCATCATCCGCCGCAGCTGGGGCGCGGGCACTGTCTACGCCCTGGCGTTCAGCTTCACGGACCGGCCCTTCCGCCAGCATCCCGGACTCGGTGAGATGTTCTCGGACCTGACGATGAACGTCGAGCGCAGCGTGGACGTGAACAACTGGTTCCTGCACCCGCAGGAGATCTTCAACCTGATGCGCAACCTCGACGAGGCCAAGCCGATGGACCCGGGCTTCGTGGCCCTGTTCATCGTGCTCTACGTCGTGCTGATCGGCCCGCTGAACTTCTTCGTGCTGGGCCGCCTGAAGCGCAGCACGCTGGTCTGGCTGACGATCCCGCTGATCATCGTGGGCTTCTCCTGGTTCGGACTGGAGACGGGCCGCCTGACCCGCGGTGCCGACAACGTCGTTGCCAACTTCCAGGAGGTGCATGTCTATCCCGACACGACACTGCAGCCCTACCAGGACGCGATGTACATCTTCACCGCCGAGCCGGTGCGCTATGAGCTGGAGGTCGAGGACCCCAGCGCCTTCCTCTACACCGACTATCCTGTGGTCAGCGGCGGTCAGTTCGGCGGCCCGGCGATGAACCGCGGCGGGATCAACCCCTTCATCACGCGCAGCCTTGACAACAGCGTCAACCCGCGGCTCAGCATCAGCCAGGGCAAGTGGGCCGCCAAGGAATACTACTACCGCGGCTTCCGCAACCTGCCGACGGTTGTCAGCGCTTTGCTCAGGGACACTGACAACAGGTCTGACGGCAGCTTCACACCGGAGGGCAGCTTCGAGCTTGACCTGCCCTGGGACCTGCACGGCTGCCGGCTGATCGGGCGGCAGAATTACGCAAAGGAAATCGGCGACATCGCCGGGCGCGGAAGCTACGCCATGGATGCCCTGAACAACGGCGGAGGCAGCTGGTTCCCGGAGGCGAACTATGTTTCGCGCTACCGTGATGACTGGCTTGACGAGGTGCGGACAGCGACTTCCGAAGGTCTGCGCTACAGCAATGACCTGCTGCTGGTGGGCTTCACCGAGGAACTCGCACCGCTGGCGGAGTTTGACAGGAAGCACATCCAGCACACCCTGTCGATGGTTGTCGTGCACCTGCCCTGTGAGCGCCAGCGGACCCGCAGCGGCGGCCTGCGCCTCGCCGGCAGCGGACCACTGCTGACCGGTGGGCGCAATTTCCGCCTGTTCGAGAACCGCTACATGTATCCCGGCATGGGTGGCTATTCCACTGAATATGACAACAACCGCTACGTGGTGCTGACCGGCGGCTATCTGGAGTTCCGCGTTGACCTGCAGGGCAGCCTTTCCGAGCTCAACTTCATGAGCGCCACGCTCCGGGTCTTCAGTGACGACCGGGATGCGCTGATGATCGGTGATGCCGGCAGCGTCGCTGAACTGGAGGGCCTGCGCACTGATGGGAGCTGGATCCCGCTGGCCGTCCAGGCCGGGACCCGTGATGCGCGCCTGCCGCTCGGGGACCTGCTGCTGCCTGACAATTCAGTCAGGCTGCGAGTGCAGGCCAAAACGGATCTGCAGGCCGAACCCCCGGAGATCACAGTCAACTAGAATCAGCTGCTGCGGTCCGCCGTGGCAATGAACGCACCGCTGAAGGGCGCGGCCTCGTAGTCGCTCTTCCAGAGCGTGCCATTCAGGGCATCCCAGTCACCCTCCACGATGAAGGCGGCGAAGCCCGCGGCGTTGTTGTCTGCATCAATCCAGGCCATGTTCAGGATCCCATCCACGAGATAGCCATTCAGCTGCCAGACGGATCCTTCAGCCGTCGTCAGCTCACCATAGTAGGAAGTGCTGCCTACGTTGCTGAGCAGGATCTGGCCGAGATTGCTGTCAAAGCGGTTCCAGCCGATCCGCTGCAGCGGTTCATCCAGGGCCTGACGCGCAAACCACAGACCGAGGTGGTCGGAGTAGCTCCACATGTAGAGGAAGTCCGTTCCGAACAGCTCACAGTAGAGGTCACTGACGATCGGATTGCCATTCTGGTCGCTGATCACCATGGTCAGGACCCCCGGCGCAGTCTTGTCCCAGCTGCCGGAAATCTCGTTGCCGATCTCTCCGTCACTGTAGACCAGCTGGCGGAAACCGCCATTTTCCTGGAAAGTGAGCGTGGCGTAGTTGGCATGGCTGCGCAGATCCAGCTTCTCGTTCACGCACTGTCCGACCTGCACCCAGGAACCGGGGATCAGCTGTTCATCCAGCGTATCGATGTCACGGAACTGGGGGCCGCGCCCAAGGGGACGCTGCACCTTGCCGTCAGCCGGAATGTCGGGCGATTCCGCAGCGAGCGGAGTACGGCTGTATGCCGTGCTTCCTGAAGGCAACTGCCAGGGGTGGGTCGCACTGGCCGAAGCCAGTCCGCGATCCGCTTCGGAACTACTGCGCTGGCAGCCAGCCAGGCAGGTCAGCATGCAGAGCCAGAGCAGCAGTGTCGCGGGACGCACCATCACTGTTTCGCCTCCGTGCCTTCCACGAAATCCGCAATGAAGTACTGCGGATTGAGGCGCTCCCCTGTCAGTTCCACCAGGGTCTCATTCCAGGGCAGACGGCTTCCCCGCCTGAACAGGCCTTCCGCCAGCCACTGGCCCGTTCGAGGCTGGCGGATCAGCGGCGCATCGCCTAGCCTGTTCTCGATGTAATGCTTGAGCTGGCTGGCTGTCATTTCCCCGAGCAGGTAGTTCTGGTAGTAGACAGGCGCCTGGGCGATATGGGTCTTGGTGGCCCAGTCAGGCTGGTCGCGGTTGTCAGGGCGGGTCAGCATCTGGAACTGCTCGACGAGATCCCACCACAGCCGGTTCAGATCCCGGGAAGGGTCGGCATAGAGGCTGCGCTCAAAGTTGACCATCACCATCATCCAGCGCACGAACAGCAGCATGGCCCAGCTCAGCTGGCGACTGGCATCCGCGGCCGCGGCCGCGGCGCGCTCCGGCTCGATTCCGAGAATGTCGACAAGCCAGGCTTCGTCATGCGTCAGGCGGCCAAAGAGCATCGCGATGGCCTCCGTGGTGGAGATGTGCGCGCAGTCGCGCAGGAAGTACTGCTGCTCAGGGTCGAGCCCCATGTCATAGACGGCGTGCCCGTACTCATGCAGCATCGTTGCCGCCCAGCTTTCATTGTCACGGCAGTTGCAGAGCACATGCACCCGAGATGGGTCACGGCCGACCATCATGCAGAAGGCATGCTGGTCCTTGCTGTCCCGTTCGTAGAGGTCACTGATCGCCAGCGAGGGGCGGATATCAAGCCCGATGCGGTCGAAGCTCTCCGTTGTCAGCTTTTCCAGGTCGCAGCCGCGGAACAGGGCATCCAGGTCCAGCTCCACGATCGCCGGGGCTTCCTGGAAGAAGGTGTCCTCATAATGCCAGGGGCGCAGCTCCGTTGCGGAAGCCAAGCGGAAGCGCTGCACCAGCTTCGCATCAAGCTCCGTCTTGAGCCGTGCAAACGGCTCGCGGGTCAGTTCCTCCAGTCTGCGGAAACTGCTGAGCATCTCATGCTCATCAATCTCCTGCAGCTGCAGCGCCATGTCGTAATAGTCACGGTAACCGAGCTCCCGGGCTGTCCGGTTGCGCAGCTCCACCAGTTCGAGGATCTTCGGGGCGACGACCGGACCGATGCATTTGGCAGCCTCCCAGGTGGCCTTGCGTACCGGACTGGCATTGCAATGCTTCAACACATCGAGAATGTCATTGGCACTGAGCTTCTCACCATTGAGCTCAGCCCGGAAGTTGGCATAATCACCATCAATACTGGCGGAGATCTCGGATTTGCGGCGAGCGATGTCCTCGCTTTCCTGGCTGCCGGCGAACTCGTTATGGAGCAGCTCCAGCACACGGCGCGTTTCTCCGGTATGGGATGAGTCCTCAAGGGCACTGCGGATCGTACTGAAGTCGTCGGAATTCGAATAGACCGCGTGCATGCGCATTTCGAGGTCCACGATCCTCTGCTGCAGTGCTTCATTGCCGGTGTTTGCCAGCTCCCAGTAGACTTCGCAGAGTTCAGTATCGATGGGGGACACTCGCTGCTCCAGCAGTTGGATCAGCTCAAGGATGGGTGTGCTGCTCGCCTGATTCATGCTTGCTCCAGCTTCAGATTGTAGCAGGCCCGGCATGCAGCCCGAGTGCGGTGGATTTTCATTAATGGACCGGGAATGAGCCTGTAATGCGGTAATATCACTCTGCAGTCCGAACTGCATGTTTTCTTTTAGGGTAATTTAGTGGAGGTGGCTGCAGCTTGGCCCGGGTCGTGGTATTCGATCCTGGAGACAATGACCTTGAATTCCTGACCCGTGCCCTGGATGCTGAACTCTTCAATGTGCAGCTCGTGCGGGGTGGCGGGGACTTCGTCAGGGAAATTGCCGACTGTGATCCCGAATGTGTGATTCTGTATCTCGATGGACAGTCAGCTCTGGCTGAGCGGATCCGCAGCATCACGGGCGACAGTTCGCTGCGTGAAGTACCACTGCTGGCGATCCATGGTCCGCAGTCCGCACTGCAGCCTGTTGAAGCGGTCTGCAGTGGTGCTCTGCAAATCCTCCATACTCCGCTCGAACGCGACCTGCTCAATGCAAATGTGGGTTCCATGATCCGTTACCGCCAGCAGCTGCAGGGCATGCTGCAACGTCCGGGCGGGACTGCGGAACATGCCAATGGCAATGGTGAGGAACTGCGCAAGGGCCAGGAGGTCCTGCACAGCATGCTTCCGCCCCGCGGACTGAGCACGGAGCACTTCGAGCTGGCTTCGCGGCTGATTCCCGGAGGCAGGCTCTGCGGCGACTACCAGGATTACCGCTTGCTGGACGGGCAGCGCCTGGCGATCCTGCAGGCGGACGTGAGCGGCAATGGCTTCGTGACCGCGATGGTCGCATCACGCATCAAGGCCTGGTTCGATGACAACATCGAACTGACGGCGGAACCGGACCGCTTCCTGGCTGGGCTGAACCGCTCTCTGCTCAACTTCGGTGACCACTATCAGATTGCCACGGCAGTCTGCGCGATGATTGACCTCGGTGAAGGCCGCGTGCATATTGCCAATGCCGGGCACCGCACCACCTACTGGCTGAATCTGGACGGGAGGGACCTGCTTGAACTGCCCTCCAGCGGTCCTGCGCTGGGAATGTTCGAGCGCTATGAGATCGACCGGGAGGACCTGCCGCTGCAGTGGAAACGCAACCGGCTGGTGCTGTTCACCGACGGTCTCGTGGAGTTCAAGCAGGACGGGCGGCGCTGGATGTCCGAGGATTTCTTCCGCGATGAAGTCCTGCGCACCCGTCCTGAACTGCCGATAGCGGAGTACTGCGACATGCTGCTGGAACGCAGTCTGGAACTTACCGGTGACGGGGCCTGGCGGGACGATGTCTCCCTGATCGGCGTGGATTTCTGATTCCGCGTCTGGCTCTGATATGCTGAACAGCGCCGATGGCCCACCGTCTGGATCTTGAGACCAGGCAGCAAGCCGGCCGATCCGAGATGAAAGACACAATAATCCTCTGGGGACTGATGCGCATGCCGATGCAGCGCTGGTGGGAGCGCAGCGGGCGCTGGCTCTGCCTGCCCGTGGCCCTGTTCACCTTCGGGGCTGCTCTGCATTACATGCTGATGCCCAACATGCCGCTGCAGAAATGGGTGCTGTCTCATCAGCTGGTCAGCGGCAGGACCCTGCAGGGGTTCTCCACTCTGCTGGGAATTCCGATCATGCTGCTGCTGTATGCCTTCATCGGCCTCTGGGCCAGCAGCGCGATTGCCTGCCAACATGAGATGCGCCGGTTGCTGAATGAAAGTGCCGCTCCAGCCTTCGATGCCTCGCCGTTGAACCGACTGCTGGTCTGCTATGGCCAGGGCAGCATTCTGCTGCCAATGGCACTCGTGGTCTACACCGGGCTCGGGTTTCTCAGTGCACTGTCAGAGCGGATGCAGCCGCATGCCCTGCAGACCATGGCCCAGTTCAGCGGCAGTACCACGATGGCCCTGCAGCCGGAGCATTACACGAGCCTCGTGGAATCGATCTCGCAGTTCAGCAGCAGTGCATTTGCCATAGCCGCGCTCTCGCTGTGGATCACAGCCCTGGCGGTGGCCGGCGGAGGGATGGCCGGGGCCGGATTCCTCGCGATGCGCTCACTGGACGTACTGATCCTCAGCGGCGTGCTGCTGATGGGCAATGGCAAGATCTGGAGCGGCCGGCCGCTGATCCGCGAAGCCCTGCCGGTTGGTGAGTTCTGGTGGTGCATCCCGCTCATGCTTTTCTGCCTGTTCCTGCACGGCAGGGCGCAGCGCTGGACGCGCAGCATCGCCGGGGGATTGCTGGGGCTGCTTGCGCTCAGCCCCGCGTTCTTCACCACGGTGATGCCAAGCAGCCTGTTCATAGAGGACACACTTTTTGCGCGGCTGGTGAATTCAATGCGCTACATGTACTTCGGGATCGCCGGACCCGTATTCCAGGTGCGCGCTGACATCATTGACAGCGGAGGGATGCTGCGCTTCCGCGAGAAGCTCGTGCTGTACAGCGATTCCGTGCTCGTGCTGTTCCCCTGCACCGGCAGTGGGATCCTGATCTCCTGGCTTGGGAATCTGCTACTGCTCTGCCTGCTGCTGCTCATGGTGCTGGCTGTGCTGCGCTGGACCCTGCCGGCCCGGCTGAGCCGCACGCATTAGAAGCCGACTACCGGCGGGGAATACTCACCACGAAGACACGAAGGGCGCGAAGGATTCAATGACCACGAAGGATTGCTTTGTGACCTGGAACCCAGCTTTGTGAACCTGGTACCTTAGTGGTTGATCGCCTTTTTCCGAGCTTGCGCTCGACCTCCGCGCCTGGCTTGCGCCGCAGCTCCTACACGGCGTGGACGCAGAAGCCGTCGATGAAGGTTGCCAGCACGTGGTGGCGCGTGTCCAGCAGGTCGCCATCCGTGATGAACAGATCCGCATCCTTGCGCGCCGCGATGCTGCCGGTGCGCTTGTCGATGCCGAGCACCTTCGCGGCGTTGATCGTGATGCTGTCAACGGCTGAGGCCTCGTCCATGCCGTCCTTGACCGCCCAGGCGGCTGCCAGCGGCAGGGTCTGGATCGGCAGCACGGGGTGGTCGGTCTGGAAGGCGAACAGGATGCCGTTGTCATCGAGGATTCCGCCGCTCTTCGTGCTGCGCTCGCGCAGCTCGTACTTCACCCGCGAGGTGAGGTAGGGGCCAAGTGTGCCCTTGATCTTCTCGCGGCCGATGTACTCCGCGATCTTGTAGGCCTCGGTCATGTGCTCCAACACCAGCTCGAAGCCATACTCCTTGCTCAGGCGGATCGCGGTATAGATGTCGTCAACGCGGTGCGCATGGCAGCGCACGGGGTACTCGCCGCGCAGTGCGCCGAGGATGTTCTCCAGCTTGCGGTCGCGCTTGAACGGGCTCTTGGCCTGCTCGGCCTTGCTCTTCTTCCTCCAGGCGTCCAGTGTTGCACCGTAGTGCAGGGCCTCATCCAGGGCCATGCGGATTCCGGCGGCATTCCCGAAGCGGGTCTTCGGGAACTTGTTCTGGCCCTGGCCGTAGACGCGCATCGGGTTCTCGCCGAGCGCCATCTTCAGGCCCTGCTTCTCGACGATCACCATCTCGTCCACGGTGCGGCCGTACATCTTGGCAACCACGATCATCCCGCCGATCAGGTTGGCACTGCCGGGGAAGACCGCGGCCGTGGTGATGCCGGCCTGGCGCGCATCCGGCACCGCGAGGTCCTCGGGCCACATGCTGTCCTTGATGTCGAGGTGCGCAGTGTTGGGGTCGGAGGTGTCATTGCCCTGGGAGCCGACCGGACCTGCCCCGTCCTCGAAGCAGGTGATGTGGCAGTGCGGCTCGATCATGCCGGGGTAGATCCTCAGCCCGCTGCAGTCAACGACCAGGTTGCCGGACTCCTTCGGGACCGGGCGCTTGCCGACTTCCGTCAGCGGCCCGCGGGTCCAGTCCTGGTACTGCTCATGCAGGTCGCCGAAGCTGACGCGTTTCGCGCCGCTGGGCGGTGCGCTTTTGCCGACGGACTTGATCTTCCCGCCGGAAATGGCAACATTGGACCGCTTGTCAGATTTACCGCGGCCGAGGTAGACCTCTGCGTTGATCAGATGCACTGGCATTCACCAATTCTAAATCATGCGCGCGCTCTGGCCCGTTATACTCTGCGCAGAGGTGAGGAAGGAAGGTTTTCTTGCAACAGTTCAGGACCAGCACGGCTGACAGTCTCAAGCTGCCGCCGGAGCTCTACGCCAGGGAGTTCATCTGTCCGGTGAGTGAACTGCCGTTCCAGGCAGTCGTGGTGAAGTCGCGCGCCTACAGCCTGGAGGGCCGCGACCCGGACTTCCGCCCGCACTACAAGGGCGTCAACCCGCTTCACTATGCGGTGATCGTCAGCCCCTACGGCTTCGCCGCCGAGGAAAGCCAGTACAAGCGCTCGCGGCAGATGCTGTTCAGGGACCGCGAGGGCCTGGCCGGACGGCTGAGCGGCGGCCTGCGCGAGGACTTCAGCGGAATGCGCAGCCTGCAGCTCGCGGCGCGCAGCTACGAACTGGCGATTGCCGTGCATGAATTCCTGCGCGTGCCGCAGTATGAAATCGCCGGCCTGGCCCTGCGCGGCTCCTGGATGCACATGGAGTGCCATGAGGAACAGGGCAGTCCCGCCAGCCTGGCACGCGTGCAGGTACTGCGCCGCATTGCGCTTGAGAAGTACATGCACGCCTTCGAGAAGGAGGATGTCTCGAAGCTCAAGCTCGGCAGCCACGGCGTGGCGATGATCGTGGCCGAGCTGCTGCGAGAGCAGGGCCGCTTCGACGAGAGCCTGCAGTGGTTCATGCGCCTCGTGAGCGACCGGGCCTGCCCAGGTGAGATCCTGCGCAATGCCCGTAACCAGATGGATCTCTGCAAGGAGCAGCGCGGGAGCGGCGGGGAAAAGGCCACAGGCAGCGATGGCGCGGCCGCAGCTCCGGGGCCATCGCGCAGTCTGGACCGCAGCAATCTCAGCCTCTACCGGGACCAGCGCAAGTGGCTGGGCAGCGCGCTGGACGCCAGCGGACTGGATGAGGGCAGTGTCTGCCGGGCGCTGCTGGATGCGCTGAAGGACAGCGGCCGGGCTGTGGAGAGCTTCGCCTCGGAGGATGCCCTGCGCCACTGGGCCACGGGAAAACTCAAGGCCTGAGCCCGGTGCCGGGTCGCTTCCTGCTCTACACTAGAGTCAATGGACTTCGAGGACGAGCAGGGGCCGCCCTCACAGGGTGGCAAGGGAAACGGCAACGGCAACGGTAACGGAAATGGCAACGGCAGCGGCCAGGGGGTCCCCGGCAGCGGCGGGCAGCCCAGCTATCTGGCCGAGATGCATGCCCTGCGGCGCAACCGCGGGCTGCGGATGCTGGTCGGCGGCGACCTGCACAACCACCAGCCGGCGATGCAGTGGTTCTACCGCCAGGCCGAGGAACTGCAGCCGGACATGATCATCTTCCTCGGGGACTTCGTCAACAGTGAACCGCTGGAATACATCCGCGAGATCTGCGCCTCACTGCGCAGCCTGGCCGGGCATGTGCTGGTGATCCCCGGCAACCACGACCCGCGCCAGTCGCTGATCACCTTTGAGGAGGAGAGCTACGACGGCCTGCGCAGCCTGCACAAGAGCTGCGCCTACGTCGGCGGCTACAGCTTCGCCGGTCTGGGTACGAGCATCACCACACCGAGCGGCAGCTCACCCTTCGAGTTTCCGGACGAAGGCTTCGCCGATGCCCTGGAAAGCATGCTGCCCGCTGACATCTGGGTGCTGCACAATCCACTGGAGGGCATCCTCGACAGGCTGGCGGACGGGCGCAGGCTGGGCAGCCGCTCGCTCAGGCGGCTCTACGATGAACAGCATGCCAAGCCGATGCTCGTGATCAGCGGACATGTGCATGATGCGCACGGCATGGAGCAGCAGGGCGGGACGGTTTTCGTCAACCCCGGTGCGCTCGTGGACGGCCGGGCGGCGTTGCTGAGCCTCGGTGGCGACAGCCTGGAGGTCAGCTTCAGGGCGATGTAGCATGCAGCAGGCCGGGCACAGACTGAGTGTGGTGATCCCCAGCTACAACGCACTGGGGACGATCGAGCCGCTGCTCAGGCGGCTGGTGGAACTGCAGCGCAACTTTCCCGGCGGGATGCAGGTGATCATCTCAGATGATGGCAGCACCGACGGCACCGTGCCGGAGCTGCAGATCAGCTACCGCGACTTTGAATACCGCGAGGGCCGTCGCAACCTGGGCTTCGGCGGGAATGTCAACGCCGGGGTGCAGCAGGCCGACGGACAGTACCTGGCAATCGTCAACACCGACATCGAGCTGCCCGGTGATCCCTTCCCGGCGCTGCTGGAAGCGCTGGAGCAGGACCCGGCGCTGTTCGCGGCGATGCCCCTGGTCTGGAACATGAACTTCCGCAGGGTGGAGAACCTGCAGTACCTGATGGTGAAGCGCGGGCTGGCCTGGAATGCGGACCAGGGCCAGGAGTTCGAGTACAGCCAGCTGCTGCGCGGCCTGCTCGATGAAAATGACAACCCGCCCGCGCGCCTGCTGGCCCTGGCGGGGGAGCGCCCGCCGCTGCCGGCGATCCTCTGCGGCGCGATGTTCATCTGCAGCCGCACGCGCTTCGAGGAGCTGGGCGGCTTCGACCCGCGCTACCGGCCCTTCTACTGGGAGGACGTGGCGCTCGGCTATGATGCGCGGCGGCGCGGCTGGGGCGTGGCGACGGTGCCGCAGTGCTATGTGCTGCACCGCCACAGCGAGACGATCAACCGCCACAGCGGGCTGACGAAATCGCGGCACCTGCTGCTCAACCAGCTGCGTTTCGTGCTTGCCAACCGCGACCAGCTGCACGGCCTGCGCGGTGCACGAGTCTGGTGGATGCTGCGCGGCCTGCGCCTGCAGTTCGGCGGCGACCGCGAACTGCGCGAGGCCTACATGCACGCGGCGATGGGCCGCGATGACGTGTAGGACCTGGGAGCTGGGTTGTAGGGTGTAGCGGAGCTGCGGAGGTCAGGCCGGGGGCCTGACAGGAGGCCAGTGCAATGCACTGGCAACTGCGGCGCGAGCCGCGCGAAGTTAGGCAGAAGGCGGAAGCTGCGGCGCGAGTCAATGATGATTGCAGGAAGGATTGGTTGATCCGAGATGATTTCATTCTCATGCAGCGGCTTCGAATGATCATTACATATTGTCAACAATGTTGGCAATTGCGACTGAGTGGGATTTCCCGTCTGTGGAAAAAATCCAATCAGAACTTGCATTTTGCTTAAACTGAGGTAAACTGTCAATGTAATGCCGGATCAGAAAACCCGTCCGGTGGGGCCAAATACAAGGAGAGCAACTTATGCAGGGGAACAGAGCAGCAGAGCAGCAGAGCAGCAGAGCAGCAGAGCAGCAGAGCAGCAGAGCAGCAGACTTGGTAGTATCCTGACTATCATCCTCATCTCATTATTCCAGCTTTCCTGTACCGGGCCGCAGCAGACGGCTGTCAACGACTCTGTTCAGCAGCCCGTCGTCATCCAGGGCAGCTTAGGAAACACCGCACCGCAGCCTGACGAGGAAAGCGGCCTCACACCGGGAGACATCGCCCGCCAGGCATCCTCGGTGATAGATGAGGAAGACGAGTGGGACATCGTCTCCTTCACCGACCCCCGCGACAGCTCCGTGTATGACATCATCGACGACCGGGTGATCATCGCCTTCAAGAATCCGCCTGAGCTGCCGGAGGAAGACCCTGGCTACTTCGAGGACGAACTGGCCTCAAATGACACTTACTACACTTCGGTCACATGCACGAGCCCGAGCCTGAATCAGGACATTGCCGACTTCATTGAAACTGAAGACCTGACGGTCTATGCCGAGTGGCCTGAAGTAAATGCACTGGCAGCATTGCTGCCAACAGGGCAAACGGTGTCCGATGCAGTTGACAACTGGCCCACGGAGTATTCGGACATTATCGATGTGGTTGATCCAGATCAGGTTGGTGAAACGCAGAGTTTCAGCTATCCACCCGACGATGGTTACTATGCAAATGCATGGCACACAAGGGAAAAACAGTTTCATGGAATCAATATAGAATTAGCGTGGGACCACTCTCCTCCGAATGGATTGGGGAATGATGGAATTGTTGTAGCCATCATGGACACTGGTGTTCAACATGGCCATGCGGATTTGACAGCCAACTCCACCGCAAAGGGTTGCAATACAGGAGATAATAGAAGTTCGACTTCTTTCCTAAGCAGAAGCTCAGGCGGAGGTGAGCCATATGGATTCTTACTGGAAAGAGATGTCTATCACGCCCGAAACCTAGGGCATGGCACTTGTGTCGCAGGCATAATTAGTGCAGAAATAAACAATGATAGTGGTGATGATGATGAAACGAGGGCATTTGGAATTGCAAGCGAGCCAAAGTACTTTCCCATTGCTATTAAGATGAAAGGACATGAAGGAGGTGCAAAACCTTCTATGTCTTCGACCTTGAATGCATTTACTGCTATAGGATGTGTCTTAGGTGTCTACGACAAGAGCACACTCTACAATGCTCAGCTTGCAGCTAGTACCCCCCATTACTACATCAGAGTTGCCAATCTCAGTATTGGCTTTGAAGATGGCAATGAGGTTGCTGAGAGACATTTAGACAACCTATCACGATATATCCTATTTGTTTGCAGCGCTGGAAATGATGGGCAAAACTCCAGTTTATTCCCAGCATCGTATCCACGCACCATGTCCATTGCCTCCTATGATCCGACAGGGAAGCGTGCTGTTTGGTCTGGTACGCGATCAAGTAACTATGGTGGCATGGATATTGCAGCTCCTGGAACCGCAATTCGGACAACCGATATGAAGGGTAGTACTCCTATAAACGGCTACCCTCTGGGCTATGACTCTAGCAAAGCATCGATTGACGGGTTCCTGGGGACATCATCGTCAGCACCAATTGTTAGTGCGATCGCAGCTTTGATCTACAGCGAAAATCCATATTGGTTTTCAAGTCAGACTATTTCGAGGATAATCAGCACTCGTGATGAGTTACCAAGTGATACAGGCCCCGGAAGTCTGCAATTCGTTGGCCAGCCTGATGCATACGCGGCATTGGGGTTTGAGGAGTAGTGGCGATGTTCTCAAAGGGAAATCTGTTAACCATTGCCTGCCTTGTTTCCGGTTCACTGTCGTCATGCAACGGATCAAGTGGCAACGACGTGACACCGGGTTTTGTACCAAGATATGCCAGTCTCGTTGTTCGGGTCATTGAAAATGAGGAAATCTCCTCAAGAGTGGAGGGAGTGATAACTGGACAGCAGGGGCTTGAGCTTGGATTCATTGTCAGTCATCTGAATGACTTTCCACCGGGTGGAGGGGCTGCCGTCAGGAAGTATGAAATTGATTTTGGGGATGGCGATGGCTTTGTGGATGTTACTGCGGATGCGGGAAAGTGGAGTGATGGCGGGGTAGGTGGAGAGCCGAGTGCGGATCAGATGACAAGACATGTCTACTCCGTTCCAGGTGAATACCTTGCCAGGGGCCGAGTGACTTACTGGGATGGTGAGATGTTTGACACCTCTGGAGACCCTGTACTGTTCATTCCTGGTTCCAATCTGACAATCAGGATAGTGGAAGAGTTGCCATAGGAGGCTGGGTTGCATCAGTCTCCTGAGGTTCCTTTCAATTATAGAATGCTGGCGAACAGTCAACCTGACTCAACATCCTGATCCGATATCTGGTACCAGGGCCGGGATGAAATGTAGGGGAGGTGCGGCGCGAGCCGCGCGAAGTTAGGCAGAAGGCGGGAATGGCCTCTGTCAGACTTTCAAGTTGTCTGAGTTGCAGTCATCGGCTAGATATACACTGGTTGGGTATCATGATGTATCTGGGGAAGACAGGGAGCTGACAATGCGCAAGTATCTGATCATTCTTTTTGTTGCAAGTTGCTGTTCGGGATGCGGTGGATCAGATCCCGGCGGTGAAATCCCGCTGATCATCGCGCATAGCGCCAGTCTTCGTGTTCTATTGGTGGAGGATGGGCAGGCAGTCAGCGATGTCCGCGATACCTACACAGCTGAAGGTCCGTTGACCCTGGCCCTGCGAATGTCATTTGGAAATGTGCCAACACCTTCGCCTGATGTTGAAATGGTCAGTCGCTACGAACTGGACTTCGGTGATGGCAATGGCTGGATGGATGTGACGCAGCAGGCCAGGAGCTGGCATGAGGCAGGCAGCGGACCGGATACGGATGTAAGCAAGCTTAGCAGAGTTCTGCTCTCTGAACCCGGTGAATACCTGCTGCGTGGCAGGATCACATACTGGGACGGAGAAGTGGCGGTGACAACTCATGAGAGTCCGTATGCCAATACGGATGTGCTTGTAATCGTGGAGTGATAACCGGATATCCGGGAACTATTACAAGGAATAGGCAAGGCCAGAGCAGCTGCCTTCTGTGGCTCCCGTGTCAGTCATGCAGCTCACCCTGGATTGTCCAGCTAGCGCCGGCATAGCGTGCCTGGCTTGCACGGCAGACCCGCATACCGCTGAAGCGGGTAGCTCCGTTGCCCGGCTTTCGCCGCAGACCCGCATACCGCTGAAGCGGGTAGCTCCATTGCCCGGATTGCTCCGGGCCTCCGTTGCCCGGATTGCTCCGGGCCACTGTTGCGGAAGCAAGCTTCCGCCTCCTAGGCCACTTCCTCAAGTTCGCTGGCGCGTGTTGACAACATCTTCTCCACGAACTTGGCGAACAGCGGGTGCGGGCGGGTCGGGCGGCCCTTGTACTCGGGGTGGTACTGCACGGCAACGAAGAAGGGGTGGTCCTCCAGCTCGACGATCTCCACGAGCTTGCCATCCGGCGAGGTGCCACTGAACTTCAGGCCGGCCTTCTCCAGCTGCTTGTGGTACTTCGGGTTGACCTCCCAGCGGTGGCGGTGGCGCTCGCTGATGCGCGAGGTGCCATAGGCCTCCGCCGCCAGCGTGCCCTTGGCCAGCTTGCAGGGGTAGGCGCCGAGGCGCATGGTGCCGCCGAGGTTCTCGATGTCCTTCTGCTCATCCATGATGTCAATCACGGGATGCGGGGTGTCCGGGTCGAACTCGGTGCTGTTGGCACCGGCGAGCCCGCAGACATTGCGCGCGAATTCGATCACCGCCGTCTGCAGGCCGACGCACAGCCCGAGGAAGGGCAGCTTGTTCTCGCGGGCGTAGCGGATGGCCTCGATCTTGCCCTCCATGCCGCGGTAGCCGAAGCCGTAGGGTACGAGCAGGCCGTCCACCTTGCGCAGGCGGCGCTCCACGGTCTCGCGGGTCAGGCGCTCAGCGTCGATCCAGACGAACTCCACGAGCGAGCGGTTGTGCGTCGCGGCGTGGTTGACACATTCGAGGATGGAGATGTAGGCGTCCTTCAGGGCGTTGTACTTGCCGACGACGGCGATGCGCACGCTCTTGTTGCTGGAGTGCAGCTTCTCCAGCATTCGCTCCCATTCGGTGAGGTCCGGCTTGCGGCTCTCGAGGCCCAGCAGGTTTGTGCAGACCCGACCGAAGTTCTGGCCCTGCAGCATGATCGGCACGTCGTAGATGCTTTCGGCATCCAGACCCTCGATCACCTGCTCCATCGGCACGTCGCAGAACAGCGAGACCTTGCTGCGCGCCTCCTTGGTGAGCGGGCGCGAGGTGCGGCAGACGATGATGTCCGGCTTGATGCCCAGCCCGCGCAGTTCACTGACGCTGTGCTGGGTGAGCTTGGTCTTCAGTTCACCCGCGGCGGCGAGGTGCGGGATCAGCGTGACGTGGATGTGCACGCAGTTGTCAAACCCGACCTTGTGGCGGAACTGGCGGATGGCCTCGAGGTAGGGCTGGCTCTCGATGTCGCCGACGGTGCCGCCGACCTCGCAGAGCAGGATCTCGCTCTTGGTCTTGCTGGCCACCTGGCGCAGGCGGTTGTTGATCTCGTCGGTGATGTGCGGGATGACCTGCACGCAGCGCCCGAGGTACTCGCCGGCGCGCTCCTTGGCGATCACGGAGTTGTAGACCTGGCCGGTGGTGACGTTGTTGTAGCGCGTGAGGTCCTCATCGATGAAGCGTTCATAGTGCCCGAGGTCCAGGTCGGTCTCCGCACCGTCATCGGTGACGAATACCTCGCCGTGCTGGATCGGGTTCATGGTGCCGGCATCCACGTTGAGGTAGGGGTCGAACTTCATGATGCTGACCTTGTACCCCTGGCCCTTCAGGAGCAGGCCGAGCGATGCGGAGATGATGCCCTTGCCGATGCTGGACACGTTTCCACCCGTGATGAATACATACTTGGACATGGGACTATCCTTCCTTTTTCCTCTGACGACCGTACGCCCTGGCGGGCTTTCTGCATCACGGGACACCATTCTATCAGCTTCCGCGGACCACTGCCAGCGATTTTGAGGGGGACTATGCCGATTTTTCAGGACTGCGACCAGATGATTCGTTTTTCAATATAGCAATTAAGCCAGCCGGGCCAGTGCCACTGCGGCGGCTTGACCGGCGGGGCGGCGCATACTAATATTCGCGCGGACCGAAACCTGATGAACCCGCTAGCCGGGAAACGGAGAACCTATCATGGCCTGGGAACGTACATTCGTAATGCTCAAACCCGACACGGTGCAGCGCGGCCTGACCGGTGAGATCCTCGCGCGCTTCGAGCGCAAGGGCCTGCGCGTCGCCGCGATGAAGCTGATCAGCGTCAGCCAGGAGCAGGCCAGCCGGCACTACGCCGTGCATGAAGGCAAGCCCTTCTATGAGGGCCTCGTGCAGTACATCCGTTCCAGTCCGGTGGTGGCGATGGTGCTCGAGGGGCCGGACGTGATCACCCAGGTGCGCAGCATCGTCGGGGCGACCCGCCCGAATGAGGCGGCCCCGGGCACGATCCGCGGCGACTTCGGCCTCGACATCTCCAACAATCTCGTGCATGCCTCGGACAGCAACGAGAACGCCGCCTTCGAGATCGGCGTATACTTCTCTGACGCGGAGCTCGTGAGCTATGAGCGCGACTCCGACAAGTGGCTGGTGGGCTAAGCTGAGCTTCAGCCCGCGGAGGCAAGATGCGCGCGGGAATGGACTGGCAAGCTGGGACTGACCTCGTCGTCTGCCTCGACGGGATCTTCAGCGCGACCTGGCGCAGTGTGACACCCGACATCTCGTGGAAGTGGTACGTGGCGCACCTGCGCCGCCGCCGCCCTGAGCTGCGCGTGCTGCACCTGTTCCAGCCCTCGGACATGGTGCAGATGCTGCTTGGCAACAGCGCCAACTACCAGTCCTACATGCTCTCCCTGAGCCGCACCGTGCTGCGCAGCGTCTCGCCGGAGATCCGCAATGTGGTGATCATCGGCTTCAGCTTCGGCGGGATCGTGGCCCTGGACGTGCTCAATGAGATCGCCAAGCTGGTGCCGGCCGCCAGCCCGGACTACCTCTGCCTCGTGACGATCGGTTCGAGCTACGTCGGTACAGCTCGCCCGTCGGACCTCGTACTGAGCCGCAGCCAGCACGACTACCTCACGCGGATGTTCGACACTGAACGCACGCGCAGCCAGATGGAAGCGCTTGCGCACTTCGGGGTGAAGCGCCGCAGCCGGATCCTGATCGGCACGATTGCCCGGGATGAAATCGTCGGGCCGGACAGCCAGAAGCGGGCACTGGAGTGGCTGTCGCAGATCAACGTGGCCGGGGACTTCCGTTACGGCTCCTTCAAGGTCAATCCGGCAAACCTCGTGCGACCGCATGATGGCTTCCTGTACGATCCGATCGGCACGAGCTTCGTGGACGGCCTGGTGGACGGCCTGCTGCCCTCGCCCTGGATCCGCCCCTACCGCCCGGAAGTGCCGCGCCAGCTGCGCTGAGCAGCCCTGCATTCCACGGACACGCCGCACTTTTTCACACTAAACACACATTGAAGTTATAAACTGCCATTGCGCCTGCTTCGATCTGAATAATCAGGGGTGAACAAGTCAATGGACTATGACATTCGGGAAGGGCACGACATCTTCCTCAATCGCGACCTGAGCTGGCTGGCATTCGCCGAGCGGGTGCTGGCGTTCGTGGAGGACCCCGGGCTGCCGCTGCTGGAGCGTGTGAAGTTCGCGGGGATCATGGGCGTGCTGCATGACGAATTCTTCATGAAGCGCGTCGGCGGGCTGAAGCGCATGATCCGCAGCGGGCGCGAGCTGCTGACCAGCGAAGGGCGCTCGCCGGTCGAGGTGCTGATGCAGTGCCGCGAGGAAGTGCTCAACCAGATCTCGCGGCTGGAGACGATGCTGGCCGGAGAGATACCCGCGGCTTTGGCCGAGGCCGGGCTGCCCTTCCTGAAGGTGGCCGAGCTCAATGAGGAACACAAGGCCTTCTGTCGTGAGTACTTCAGTGAGCAGATCAAGCCGCTGCTGACACCGCTGGCGGTGGATGCGGAGCATCCCTTCCCCTTCATCTCCAATCTCGGACTGAACCTGGCGGTGCGCGTCCGTGACACCAAGAAGGACCGCAAGCGCTTCGTGCGCATCAAGGTCCCCGGCAACCGCCCGCGCTGGGTGCTGCTGCCCGAGGGCAGCGGAATCGTGCTGCTGGAGGACATCATCGCGGAGAACCTGGACCAGCTCTTCCCGGGCACGGCCAGCATCGAGGTCTACACCTTCCGGGTGACCCGCGGTGCGGACAGTGATGACACCGAGGGTGAGGGCGAGGAGCACCTCGTGCCCGAGGACGTGATCCCGGGCAGCATCATCGACCAGGTGACCAACGAATTGCGCGCGCGGCGCTTCGCCGGTGTTGTCAGGCTGCAGGTCCAGAACAGCATGCCAGACAAGCTGGTGAGCTGGCTGGCGGATCAGCTCGGGGCTGCTGACGACGATATCTATGTCTGTGAGAGCCTGCTCGGCAAGAGCGACCTGCTCGGCCTGCCGACGGACGGGGTGGAGGGGCACCGCCTGCCGGAGCATCTGGCGGTCAACCATCCGCGGCTGTCGATGGTGGACAGTGGCAACCCGGAGGAGGTCTTCGCGGAGATCCGCCGCGGCGACATCCTGCTGCACCATCCATACCAGAGCTTCGACACATCCGTGCTGCGCTTCATCCGCGCCGCGGTGAATGACCCGCACACCCTCGCGATCAAGCTGACGATCTACCGGACCTCAAGCAAGTCGCCGATTCTGTCCGCGCTGGTCGAGGCCGCGCGCCAGGGCAAGCAGGTGGCGGTCTGCGTCGAGATCACGGCGCGCTTCGACGAAATGCCGAACATCGAATGGGGGCGGATGCTGGAAGCCGCCGGGGCGCATGTAAGCTATGGAGTGGAAGCCCTGAAGACGCATGCCAAGATGGCGCTCGTGGTGCGTGAGGAAGGGGAGCAGCTGCGCAACTATGTGCATCTCGGCACTGGCAACTATCACACGCAGACGGCGCGGATCTATGAAGACCTCGGCCTGCTGACTGCCAACAAGGCGATCTGCGAGGATGCGCTGAATGTCTTCAATGAACTGACCGGCGCGCATCCGCATACGGATTACAGGAAGCTGTTCGTGGCTCCGCGCTACATGCGCGACCACTTCATCGAGCTGATCCGCCGAGAGGCGGAGCATGCCCGGGAGGGCCGTCCCAGCGGGATCATTGCCAAGATGAACCAGCTGCAGGATCCGCTGATCATGCGCGAGCTGTATGCCGCGGGTCTGGACGGCGTGCCGGTCTACCTGATCATACGCGGACTGTGCTGTCTGCGCGCCGGCGTGCCGGGACTCAGTGACAACATCCGGGTCTGCAGCGTGCTGGGGCGCTTCCTCGAACACAGCCGGATCTACCGCTTCGAGAATGCCGGAGACCCGGAATTCTACATCGGCAGTGCGGACTGGATGCGGCGCAACCTGGACAAGCGCGTGGAGACGATAGTGCCGGTCCGCGATGAGGAATGCACCGCAGAGCTGGAGCGGATCCTGCAGGTCTACTTCGCGGACAACAGCTCAGCCTGGGACATGCAGCCGGACGGCAGCTACCTGCGCCGCCATCCCGGCGAGGCGGAGGAGACGGTCGCGGTGCAGGAGGCGCTGATCGCGCTGTACAGCCCGGCGTTGCCAGTGCCTGTCTGAGTGCTCAGGAACCGCCGTCCAGCACGGCGTTGGCCATGGCATCCGCACGGGCATTCTCGGCTCGCGGCACATGGCGCAGCTCGAAGGCCGTGAAGTACATCAGCAGGTTCAGGGCCTTCATCGAGAGGGGCTTCAGCTCCTCCTTCTTGACCTTGTACTCGCCCTTCAACTGCTTGACGACGAGTTCACTGTCCAGCCGGCACTCCAGCTGGAAGTCATGTCCGAGTTCGCGTTCGACCCATTCCAGGGCCTCGATCAGCGCGCGGTATTCCGCCTGGTTGTTGGTGCAGTCCTCCAGCCGGCTGCCGCCCTCATGTACGAGCAGGCCGGCTCCGTCCATCACCACGTAGCCGGTTGCCGCCTTGCCGGGATTGCCGCGGCTGGCCCCGTCACTGTAGACGTAAAGCGTGCTGCCGGGCTGCGGGGTCTGGGCACGGGGCAGGGGCGGCAGGCCGCTGCGCACCGCCTGCTCGAATTCGCGCGCTCTTCTTGGCAAGGTCGGATCCTCCAGGATGTCGGGTTCGGCCCGCGGCGGGGCAGGCTCTGGATTGTCAAACAGACTGCGCGCAGCCTCGGCGGTGCGCTGCTCGCGGCTCGGTGCTGCCGTGGACTTCGGCGCATTGGCAAAGGGGTCGCGCCGCTGGCAGAGCAGCGAGGCGAAGGCGTACATGCAGTCGGTGTCCATCCCGTCCGGGACGGGGCCGATGCTGATTCCGACGCAGTCGCGCTCGAGCTGCAGGGCACTGGCCAGCATCCCGCAGAGTTCCTCCCAGTGGGCATTCACACTCTGCCAGTCCGCGAGGTGCAGGCTGAGGCTCACGCTGCTCAGGGCATCGAGCTGGCGGCGCCTGAGGGCCGTGACGGTCTGGCTGAGCAGCACGAGGCCGTTCTCGCGCAGGGCTTCGGTGTCGTCCTGCGGGAAGAGGGTGTCGATGCCGGGCAGGGCCAGCGCATTCATCAGGGCGCTGAGCACGGCCTGGCTGGCGACGTCACCGTCACCGCTGGCATCGCCGATCTGGATGGCAACGCTGCAGCCGGCGAGAGCCGCGCTCTTGCCCGGGGAGATACGCTGTGAACTGACGCCCTGTCCGATACGCAGGCCGCCCGCCGGGGATGCCGCTACCAACCGAGGCCTCCGTACTTGCCGTCCTGCTTCTTCTTCGAGGGGCCGCCCATGATCTTCTGCATGATGCGCAGATCATCATGGCTGACAACCCGGAAGTTGCCGCTGCGCCCGGGAACGAGGATGATGTCGCCGCCGCCCGCCATGAAGACCTCGCTGTCATCGGCGAAGCGGCTGAGCTCGCCCGCAGCCTCGGCATGGCGGATGTAGTCCTCGCGGCGGTAGGCCTGGGGATGCTGCAGCAGTACGGCATCGGCAGCATTCAGGTTGCCACGCAGCAGATTGCGGGCATAGGATTCACTTTTTTTGGCACCGAAGAAGTCAGTCTCGCCGGCATCGGCACTGACCTGCTCGCCACGGGTGGCGGGAGGGTCAGTGCAGTCCAGGCAGGGGGCGCAGCCCGTATTGGCTGTGGCCTCGCGCAGCACACGCTCCAGCAGCTCCTCGCCACTGTACGGGCGGTTGGCATCCAGGATCACCAGCAGCGCCGCCGTTGCCAGCCGGGCCGCTGCCAGTGCCGAGCTCTGGCGGTCCGGCTGGGCATCCGTGAGCTGCATCCGGCCGCTGCCGAAGGTCAGCACGTCGCCCTCGATCCAGCTGCGCACCGCCGGCGAGACACTGACGATGATCTCCCTGCAGTGCTCGTTGGCATCACACATGTCGATGGAGTGGGACAGCATCGACTTCCCGCCGAGCTTCTCCCTGTAGAGATCGCTGCCGCCGAAGCGTGAGGCCCGGCCTCCGGCGAGGATCAGCGCACTGAACTCAGGCATCGCCGTCTCCATTGGCCAGATCCACCCGGGCGAACAGCAGCCGGCCCTGGGCGGTCTGCGAGACGCTCGTGATCCGTACGAGCTTGTTCTGACCGATGTAGCCCCCGCCGTCCTCGATCACGACCATCGTGCCGTCCTCGAGGTAGCCGACGCCCTGGCCCTTCTGCTTGCCGCGGTCCGTGATCTTGATCACCAGCTCGTCGCCGGGCAGGTGCCGGGTCTTGACCGAGTTGGCAAGCGCATTGATGTTGAGCACCTTGACGTTGAGGATCGCCGCCACGCGGTTGAGGTTGTAGTCATTTGTAACGACCTGCGCCCCCATCTCGCGGCAGACGATCATCAGCTGGTCGTCGACGCCGTTGCCCTGGCTGTCGAACTGGCTGTCATCGAAGATCCGCAGGTCGACGCGGTTGTCATCCTGCATCTTCTGCACGAGCTCCAGCCCGCTGCGGCCCTTGATGCGCTTGCGCTCATCAGCACTGTCAGCGAGGGTCTGCAGTTCGCGCAGCACGGAGCCGGTGACGACGAGGTAACCGTCGAGGAAGCGCGTCTGGGCGATCTCGTAGATCCGCCCGTCGATGATCACGGAGGTGTCGAGCAGCTTGGGCGCGGCATTGCGCCGGAACTCGGCGTACTCGTCGATCTCATCGGGATCCTCGCGCGGGCCGAAATAGGTTGCGCCGGTGATTGCGCCGATACCGCCCATGATCAGGATCAGCGCGGTGCCGATCACCAGCTTGAACCAGCCCTTGTCGAGGAAGCTCTCCCCGGGCGGGATCACCGCAAACAGCATCAGCAGGATAATCGTTGCCAGAACCACACCGGCGAACATGCCAATTGCGGCAGGTCCGCTGCGCTGGCCGGGTCCGAAGTCCATACCCATCCAGATGTTTGTCATGCGGTTGATGAGTCTTTCTGCAATCGGGTGCGTCAGATATCCGACGATCGTGCAGATGAAGATCATTGCCAGACTCAGGAGATTGATCTGGAAGATGAAGCGGTTGGTGACCCGCACGACTTCCTCATTGATCGTGACGGACATCTGGTACTTGGAATACTCATTCTCGACCTGTGTGAACACATAGTCCTTGTCACGCAGTTCGATGAAACGCAAAGCATACTGACGAAGCTGTTCCTTCGTGTCAGCCGAGCCTGTCACGCTGGGATTGTCGGCATCAATCTGTCCGGTCTGGTCGCCGTTGATATCCCCTGATGCTGTGGGCAGATAGCGCTGCAGATTCAGTTTCTCCAGCTCCTCATAGTTAATGAGCCGAAGCGGATTTTCCTTCAGCTCCATCAGCAGTTCGTGGGTGCTCAGCTTGCTCGTAAACTTGAGGTGGGCGAATTCACTGGTGAATGGTTCCAGCAGATCGGGATCGACATTCCTGTCGTAATCCTCCTTGGTTCGGGTCAGCTCATCGTAGGCTTTCTGCCGTTCAGGACCGATCCGCTCAATCTCCTTTGTACTGGCAGAGATTTCCTCACGTGCACTATTGACCTTGCTTACCTGCTCGGGCAGTAGTAGTGCACCCAGGACCGCCGCCGCCGCCATACCTACCAGCATGCCGGTAAGTGTGGCCAGCAACTTGGCCAGTAATACACGGATGCGTGGATCCTCGGATGAGGCGGACCGGGAGCCGGGGTGTTGCACCAGTTTTCTGCCGGGGGAAGTTTCATCCGGCATTTCGGCGTCTAGCCGTGTACCGTTCCCCTGCGGCTGTTGTTCCTGTTCCACCTAGAGATTATAGCGATGAGCCGTGGACAGCACGGGGATAAGTCAAAAGGGCCGCTTCAGGTGCCCGCTTCGCCATCGATGATGTTCATGATGTTGTAGATATTGCCACTGCTTTCCAGGAGCTTCTGCATCTGCCGACTGATGCGGATCGCCTCCACCTCATCACCGTGCTCGAAGGCCTCAGCGCATTCCCGGGCGAGGTCCGCATACTCCGGCGGCAGGCCCATCACGCCGCTCGGATCGACAAACATCTCCATCACCTGCTGATCCGCAGGCTGCAGCTCCTCCAGTTCCTGCTGTAGCTCTGCGAGCTGAGTCTGGTCATTGCGCCGTGCCGCCTTGCTGATGCGGTGCTGCAGCTCGAAGTACTCCCGTGACATGCGCTGGATGTTGATCCCCAGCGATTCCGCGATCCGGATCTGCTGCTCATGCTGCAGCAGTACTTCATCCATGTCACCGCGGTAGAGGGCCATCGCCAGTGCGCGCATCGTGGCCAGATACTCCGGCGGGACCTGCCGCTGCAGTTCCTCCTCCTGCTCGAGGAACTCCTGGTATGCCTGTTCCTGCTGTTCGAGGCCGGGCTGCGGATAGCCGTAGAAACGCATCCGTTCCAGCCAGAGCGTTGAAATACGCAGGCTTTCCGCCATGTCGGCCCGTTCGGCGGCACGTTGCATCTGCTCCTCAATCTCGAGCAGCTCGGCGGGCTTGCCCTGGCCCATTGGATCGTCGATGCGTTCCTGCGGGAAACCAGCATCCAGCTTCAGCTGATCCATGCGCGCGATGATCCCGTCCATCTCAGCGCTGTGCTGCGCATAGTCGAGTTGTGAGAGCCGGTGCTCCAGCTCGAAATGCTCGCGGGGCAGATCAAAGACCCGGATACCCCGTTCGCGGAGCTGCTCCAGCTCAAACTGGTACATTTCGTAGGCGGAGTCGATATGACCGGCAAGCGTGCGGGAGATGATTTCACTGCGCAGGGACAGCAGCTCCTGCGGGTAGCCCTCGGGGGGCAGGCTGAAGATGTCATGCATGCCAGTCTCTCCTGCAGCCGGTGGAAGGCGATCCTGGATCCACCAAGTGAAGTGCGGGTCTACATTAGCATGCTGTTGTGAAGGCCTGGCAGTATGCTCCATGTTGGGGTATATACACACTAATGTCGATTCAATTCCGGGAGGGATGAGGATGAACATCAGGCACTTGATATTCGGACTGGCGATCCTGCTTGCGGTTTCGACCGCTGTCGCCGTTCAGGCTGAAGGCATGAGCATTGAGGAGCAGCGGGCAGTCTTCTGGGAGCATGCTGCCTCCGGCTCTGCAATCTCCGAACAGGACCGGCTGGGGATGGCGATCCGCGAGCTGCACAACCTGCAGCTGCAGGCCGAGCGTTTCAGCGTGGACCATTCCGTCGGGGAGCAGGCCTGGGAAATGCGCTACCCTGCAGAACTGGGAATCCTGACAATGGGCAAATGCTGCGAGGAACATGGGATGGGGGAGCCTTACATGGAGCAGGGCTTCTATCCCAATCCATTCTCGGCGGAATCCGGGGCTGATCTGAATGCCAGTGCCGTGCCCTTCGGCTGGACTGCTGCGGCCGTCGGCAATTTCACATACCTGCCGCAGCTTTCCAGCGACGGTAATGTCACCGGGTATGTGCTGCTGCTCTGGGGGGCATCCCCCGCCAGCGGGCTCGACGTGAACGGGGACGGCAGTCAGGATGGTGTAGCGGAACTGCTGGTCAGTGGCGGCGAGGCAATCCGTGATGTTGATGGCAAGTGGCTGGACCTCTGGAGTGGCAATCACGAGGAAGCCTGGCTGCCTGTCAGCGATGCGGGCCGGGAAATGCAGATCCACTGGCAGCGGCGGGACTGAGCGGAGTTTGATGCAAGTGATGGACAGGGAGTGCGGAATGAACAAAGTGACAATCATGCTGCTGAGCAGCATGCTGCTGCTGGCAATACTGACAGCACCTTCAGCTGCTGACAGTAAACGGGCGGATATGCGCAGTGCCTACTGGGATGGAGTTGCCAGCGGTGAATGGGGTGCAGAGCAGTGGGATGAGCAGGCCCGCACGCAGCTCAAATCGGAATTGCACAGCATCCAGCTCTGGCTGGAGCGCTGGGCCGTGGAGCACGACCTGACTGATGAGGCTGGGGACAGGAGCTGGGGCAACAACTACCCGCCGGCCCTCAGCCAGCTGATGCAGCAGTCCTGCTGCGGTGAACATCCCGCGCATCGGGCCTATGGAGAGCCGGGCTTCTACCCGAATCCCTTTGTCGAGGGCGATGGCAGCAGCAACAATGCGCGCTGCGTACCCTTCGGCTGGACTGCGGAGGCGGTGGGCAATTTCAGCTACATCACGCAGTACAACGAACTTGGTAATGTCTGCGCCTATGTGCTGATCGGCTATGACGGCAGTGCTGACGGCGGTCATGACATCGATGGCGACGGCGTGCCGGACGGCGTGGTGATCATGCTCGCGGGCGGGGAGCCGCTGGACCAGTATGGCAGGCTGCGCCGGGACTGGTCGGCGGAGCAGCGCGAGGCGGCGGTGCTGAACTACTGGGATGCCAGCACGGGACAGCAGGTGGTGCTGAACTGGCCGAAGTGAGTGGTCAGTGGGCAGTAGGCAGTGGGCAGAAGGCAGTGGTTAGAATGAGAATGAGAAGCAGGAGGTGCGATCACGCCAAGGCGTGATTGGCGCACAATCTGAATCAGTTCAATCCGGTAAGCGCCGCAATTCGGATCCCGCGCAGATACGCCATCCACTGAAGTTACAATCAAGGCATGCGCACATTGCTGATTGTGATGCTGATCTCCATGTTTCCGCTGCTCGCTTTCGCTGAACAGGACGAATTCTGGCTCGAGGGACTGACACTCCCTCCCGATGCGGTCGTTGTCAACAGCGAACTGCAGGAACTGCTGGCTGAAGAGTATATAGGGATGATCGACTTCCTGGACGATGACCGCGAGCCGCTCAGTATGCAGATGCTGGACTTCAATCTTGACAGCGGCTGGCAGGCGGTGGAAGAGCATTTTGCTCAATTCCAGCTGGAACAGGGCTGGCTTGACGCAAGGACTGAGCGCATCGTCCGCCGCCTGATGGACAAAAAGGGCTACGACCGCGAACTAGCACTGGAAAAGGCTGAGCTCGTGAAGCAGCAGACACAGGCCATCGCGGGCGGCATGCTGGAGTACTGCGATCCGGAACAGGACATCTACCTCGTGGTGATGGACAACTCAGATACATTGAATATGATGCAGGCAATGGCAGATGAGTACAAATTGCCGGATCCGCAGTTTGGACGATACGCAGTCGTGGTCATCTGGATGAGCGAAGCTGCAGTCCCCGCTGAAGTTGTGGAGACTGACGCGATTGCTGAGCCGGCTGGCGCACAACGGACCTGAAGCTGCGGTATGCTGCATTGGAGAGATGCGGAATCTTCACATATCACTGACACTGACCCTGCTGCTGGCAAGCTTGCTGCTGCTGGCGGGCTGTGGCAGGGGGCAGTATGGCCTGCGGGGACTGAGCCTGCCAGCGGGCTCGAGTGTCGTGGATGAGACCCGCGAACTGACAGAGATACCCGGTGTGCAGGGCAGCCCCGATTCGCGGATCAGCACGCTGACCGTGCGCTTCAACAACCCGGATGGCTGGGAAAGCGTGGTGGCGCATTTCGACAGTCAGCTCGCGGGGCTCGGCTACAGGGAGACCCAGTACAGCGCCTACAAGGGCAGCTTCACGAGCGAGGATGAGAAACGTCTGATGTCCGCGGGCCGGCTGTATGAAAAGGAAGGCAGCGGGCTCGTTGTCAGCATCAGCAGCATGGACATGGCTGCCCCGGAATGTCACAGGAACTGCGGGAGAAACTGCTCAGCCATGGCGAATTCGCGATGACGCTGATTGAGATGAAATAGCAGGGGTGAGTTGACAGTGGGCAGTGGTCAGATATCCGCAATGGCGACTTCGGTCGCCGGGCAGGAATGAGCAATGACGAGTGGGCAATGAATTGCGGATGAGGACGGAGCCGCGAAGCGTAGCTTCGCAGGCTATGCAACATGTGGTACGTAAGTTTCCCGTCCTGTGCAGCTGCATCACGCCTGCGGCGTGATTTCGCAACGCAGCTCCGTCATTGCTCATTGCTCAATCTTCATTGCCCAAAGATTTGTGGTATATACTACGCTGTGTAGTAAATGAGAATTCGTAGGGGATTGCACATGGGACATCCGGGAGAAGTGCCGTATCTGTTTAGGTCGGCGGCTGTTGCCGTGGCAATGCTGCTGTGCCTGGCTACCTCAGCCTGCCGACAAGCTGATGATGAGCAGGTGGTACTTGGAACGAAGGCCGACGGACTGCCGGTACTGGCAGGTGATACTACCTATGCAGCACGTCAAACGAGTCATCCGGTTACCCAGACCGAGATTGACGAGCTTTGGAATGCGCTGAGCGATGTGGACCGCAAGCTGCTTGCTGACAACTTCCGGGGTAAACCGAGCTGGGACCGATACACTGAGTACTCCGATCCGGAGGGAGCATGGGAGAAGCTGGGAGAGCAACAGCAAGACCGACTTACGGAGTCCGGCACGAACCGTGAGCTCTGGATCGAGAAGCAGCGGCTGGAAGGCGCAAGATACGACAAGGCCTATGTTTCGGACATGATTCAGCGTGAATTGAGTCGCTGCAAGCCTCTGCATGCAGAGCCTGCAAAACTGCTGCAAGGGAACCAACTGGTGTGGCAGTTGCTCGCGAGTTTCAGTTCTCAGGAGGAGCGAATCAACTGGAAGCCCATCCCGGTGTTACCAGGGAACTTCGACGAGGATCCTGATGAGGAAATTGCGATCTGGAACAGGGGCCTGCAGTTCATAAACCCGGATGGCACGAGCTGGCAATCCGAAGGCGCAGGAAGTGGCATGCTGATGGCGGCCTTTGATTACGATGGAGATGGTCGCGATGAACTGCTGCAAAGTGACCAAACAGGGTCAGAGAATGGCAATCCGTACATGAGCGGCAAGGAGGGGGTACTTGTCGATATGGAAGGAAACAAGGTCACACAAACACCCGGCACCGTGTGGAATATGCGACTGCCGGAAGTGGACATGGACGGAGATGGCATTCCAGAGTTGCTTTGCTACCGCTCCAACCAGATGGGGGATCCGAACAATACTTCCTACATCATGGACAAGACGCTCTTCGCGGTTGAACGTGGGGGCGATCTGGTCTACAGCACTCAGTTCTCGAACTACGATGATCTCCTGACTGGTGATGTGGATGGCGATGGAATGGATGAACTGCTTGTCAAGCGTCCTTCCCAGAAGAAGGCAAATGCCTATGACGAACTGTTCGTAGGCATCAAACAGGCCGATGCTGATTCAATCAGCGCCACCGGACACAGGGATCACGGAGCAATCATTGCGCTTCTGGACATGAATGACGATGGACGCGCGGACATGGTCTGCCAGGATGGTGTCTACCTGAGCTGGAGCAGCGGGATGGTGGAGCTGGAGCTGCCGGATGGCTACGTGATTCCTGCGACTCACAGCCAACCGAGGCCACAAATGCGCCTGTGGCGTGAAGGCAGCAGCCATCGGCTGGTGGCAACACTGCCTCGTAGCTACAGGGACAGCCGGGCGGATACCGTCGGGATGTGGGACAGCCGTGGCAGCCTCGTGTATCTGGAGCAGTTCGGTGAGCAGGTACGGGACATCCTCACCAGCAAGGATGGCAGCCGACTGTACGTTGTCACTGATACGCGTCTGCTGGCTGCTGAATAGCTTTCATGACACCAGTCAGGAAGGCGATGGGATTGGCAACCGGGGATACCAGCCGACTGTCCCTCAGTTGTCAGCCTGTATACCAGTACGGTGCGTTTTTCCATCTCAGACCATGAGCCTCGCATCTAGTCCGGATAAACATACAACCTCTGCACGGAAGTGCCGCACGAGCTCTGAACATTCTCTGAAACATCTTTCCACCTTGCGAGTCCAGTAAGGAAACAGCGCGCGCAGTTGAAGCGGGATGGATGTATTGAGTCTGTTTATTCATGGAACTCGGGAGGTGGACATGTCTGGAGTGATGAGATTTCTGCTGCAGGCCGGATTCGGCCTGGGACTGAGCCTGGCAATGCTGATGGCGGTGCCGGCGGCGGCCTGCCTCAATGATGCAGAAGAGGACCACATCGATTTGGAGAACCAGCAGGCCAGCGCCCTGGACCAGTTGCTGCATCCGACCACATTCGATGCGGAGAAATGGAACAGGGCGGTGCTGGACTACGAAGGTGACAGCGTCAGTCAGCAGGCCTGGGCAACTGGCAATAGCGAGCAGGCCGCCTGGGATGCCCGCAACAGCTACGCGGTGGCACTGGTCTACAGTGGTGCCTTTGAGAAGGCCCGCGATGTCTGGATCGAGATGGAGGAACGCCGGCCCGGAGAATACAAGATCGCTGCCAACCTCGGCACCGCCTGCGAGCTGACCGGTGACAACCTGAACGCCCTGAAGTGGATCAATGAGGGACTGAAGCGCAATCCGGATTCCCACAGCGGTACGGAATGGCTGCATGCACGGATCCTCGAGGCCAAGCTGGCACTGGCAACGGACCCGGACTGGCTGGAGCACAACCGGGTCACGGGCATGGAATCCGCGTTCCAGGATGGCCGCCTGCAGGCGTTCAGTTCATCAAGCATGAACAACCGCGGTGACACTGTCTCGCTTGGACTGATGCGCATGGCCCTGCAGTACCAGCTCAAGGAGCGCCTCCGCTTCATCCGCAGCGCGGACCCGATGGTGGCGCAGCTGCTCGTGGATCTCGGAGACGTGGAGCTGCAGAGCGGTTCGCCCAGATCCGCTCTGGTGGCCTACCAGCGGGCGCTTGACTACGGCGTCAGTGAAGCAGGGCTGGCGGAGCGCATGGCATATGCCAGCGGGGCGGACAGAACTGCCCGTACGCGCAACCTGATGTTCGGGATTGCAGGACTGCTGCTGGTCTTCCTGATAGTGCTTGTACGTCGTCGCCAGTCCCAGGAGCATGAGGGCGAGATGGAGCAGGCGATGTAGGAACATGGAGAGTTGCCAATCACCGGAAGTGAGATCAGTTCTTCCTGGTCGCAACAGGCAATGCAAGCAGCAATGAACCCGGCGGGAAAATGCCGGGCTCATTGCTCCTTTCAGTAGACGGTAATTAATGGACATCCACGCCGAGCTTGCGCTCGACCTCTGTTGTCAACCTAAGGGTTGACCTCCATTGTTGGCAGGGCTGCATCCTGTCTACGACGGAATGCAGCACCCCTGGTCAGTCCTGCTGCGCGGGACTGACCTCCTAGGGTTCGAACTGGTGCAGCATGCGCGGGAAGGTGATCACCTCGCGGATGTGCACCGGCGTGTCGCTGCCGCCGCAGACCCAGGCCACGAATCGCTCCATGCCGATCCCGAAGCCGCTGTGCGGCACGTTGCCATAACGCCGGGTGTCGAGGTACCACTGGAAGAAGTCCAGCGGCAGCTGGTGGTGCTCGATGTTCTCCATCAGGCGCTCGAAGTTGTCCTCGCGCTGGCTGCCGCCGATCATCTCGCCGGCACCCTCCGGGCCGATGCAGTCCGCACCCTGCACGGTATGCCCGCTCATGCCGGGCAGCTTCATGTCGTCGGGCAGCGCGGTGAACACCGGGTCCACGCGCAGGCTGCCGTCCGCTTCCTCATCCTGCTTGAAGTAGAAGCCCTTGATCTCCGTGGGGAAGTTGCTGACGAACACCGGGCGGTCGTACTGCGCACTGATCGCGGCCTCATCCGGCGCGCCGAAGTCGTCGCCCCAGCGGAAGGGTTCGAGCTTGCGCGTCTTCTCCGCGTCGTCATCATAGGTGTCGTCACTGAAGGTGGCCTTGCCGCTGTAGAGCAGCTCGCGGGCCTGCTCCTCGCCGATGCCGCGCTGCTCCATCAGCGTTGCCACGCGCGAGCGGTTGATCAGCTCGATCGCATCGCCGTAGCGCAGGCGCGGATAGGGCGTCTGCGTGGCCGGGCGCAGCTTCTCCGGGTCGCGCCCGAGCTCCTTCAGCTCGGCGCTGCAACGCTCGAGGATGCGGCTGACCGTGAACGCGATCATCTCCTCCTGGAAGCGGATGTTGTCATCGAAGTCGTAGAACGCAGCTTCCATCTCCAGCATCCAGAACTCCAGCAGGTGGCGCCGCGTCTTGCTCTTCTCCGCACGGAAGGTCGGGCCGAAGCAGTAGACCTGCCCGAGCGCGCCGATGTCCGCCTCGTTGTAGAGCTGGCCGGACTGCGAGAGGTAGACGGTGTCGCCGTGGTAGTCCACCTCGAACAGCGTCGTCGTGCCCTCGCAGGCGTTGGGGGTGAAGATCGGGGTGTCAACGCGGAAGAAGCCGCGTTCATAGAAGAAGTCAGCCCAGGCCTTGTGCACCTCGGCGCGGATGCGCAGGATGGCGCTCTGGCGGCGGCCGCGCAGCCAGAGGTGGCGGTGCTTCATCAGGAACTCGGTGCCGTGCTCCTTCTTGGTGATCGGGTAGTCGCTGACGGCCTGCAGCACCCTGATGCCGGCGAAGTCCAGCTCGAACTCACCCTCGTTCTTCGGGTGCGCCTTGACGATGCCCTCCACGATGATGCTGCTTTCGAGCCCGATGCTCTCGACGGCCTCCCAGTCCTCAGCGCTGGACTTCTCCTGCTCGGCGACGGCCTGGATGATGCCGCTGCCGTCGCGCAGCCAGAGGAAGTAACGGCCCTTGCCGCCGGGCTTGTTGGCCAGCCAGCCGCGGATCTGCACGCGCTGCCCGAGATGCCCGGGGCCGATGGCGCGGATGCGTACGTGGGGTGCTGCCTCACTCATTGTCTGTGTCTCACTCATCTCAGTCGGATTTCCTCAATATCAGTGCGGGTCCCGCGAAAGCAGGATTGTACCTTATATGTATCGGCGGGGATGGTGCCTGGCTGGCGGGGGAGCACTGACCGGGGCTGCAGGCATGGGCAGGGGAGGTCAGGAGGCGCGGCTGGCGGGGATGCGGAGGGGTCCGCGGCTTGCTCAGGCGCGCGCAGTGGTGCCGGCCGGCACCGGCGGGTTTCGGAATCCGGATGTGTACTTCAGTGTGAACATCTCGCTTTCCACGGCTGCGTATTGTAGCTCAGGCATACATATTATTCCGCGCGGGGATTTGGTTTAAACAGGGTTCCGGGGGCAGGTTGCTGGTAGCTGGCTGCAGTGGGGAGAGTAAATGAGTCACCATGTCGGGGAGTCAATATCACCTGGCCGCCATTGTGACAGTTGACTCAATGACTCAGTGACTTGGCTGCTTCCGCAGGCTAGCATTGAATCATGGCCGTGGGTACGGGAAAAAATCGCTGGCGGATCTGGCTTGAACTGTTGCTGATCGCAGCAGCGGTCGGAGTTTTGCTGGCTTGGCATCTGGGCGGCAGTCATTGAAAACCGTCAGCGTCTCGCAGTGCTCACCCAGTCGCGCCTGCTGATCTCGCCCTGAGGAATGTGCCGTTGGATAGAATTGATCAGCCGCGGCACGGTGCAGCGGCACGGGAGGCAGGGACATGCAGGCATTTGTGGTATCAGGCGGAGCTGGCGTGGCGACTCGTCAGAGACTGGGGATGTTGCTCGTACTTGCACTGGCAACGACCATCGGCAGTTCCTGCGACCTGCTGGACCAGGCCGGCAAGGGCCTGAGCCAGGGATTCAGCAGCCCGCAGGCCCAGAACCAGGCCCAGCAGCAGGGTGGCGTGCCGGGAATGGGCCAGCCGGCGACCCAGGCGGAAGTCGACACGCTCTGGAAGGCACTGAGCGAGGATGACAAGGCCCTGCTGGCGGATGTCGGGATTGACAAGAGTTATTCCGACGGCTTCGTCGGGGTGATGGATGCGGCAACGATCGGGATGATGCTGGATTCGCAGCTGGAGATGCTGCGTCCGCTGGAGCTGCATGATGCCGGCGTGAAACTCGGTGCAGCGCTTGGCTGGAAGAGCATCCTGGAAGTGGCAGGCAGCGATGAATACTATGTCTATCCGATCGTTGCCAATCTGGATGCCGACCCGCAGTCCGAACTGCTGCTGACCCAGGATGCCGCGCAGATCCTCGAACTGGACGGCAGCATGCGTCTGCTTGAACAGCCCGCTGCGGACTACCTGATCACGGCTGCCTGGGACATGGATCACGACGGCATTGACGAACTGCTGGCCATGGATTTCGGCAATGACTCACCGGATGCAGCCGCAGGCATTGACTACACCTATTCCACCGTTGTGCTGAACCTGGCCGGAGAACGGCTGGCCAACCTGGATGGCAGTTCCGACATGGCGACCCTCACTGATGCCGATATCGATGGCGACGGCTTCGGCGATGTGCTGCTGGCAGGCTATGACGAGGCTGGGACTCCTCAGGTGCGGGCCTATGGAAAAGGTGGAAAGGAGCTATGGAAGGGAAGCATGTCCGCGGTTTCCAGCACCCTGGTACATGGCGACATCGATGGAGACGGCATGGATGAGCTGCTCGGTGTCGGTTCCAGTGGACTGGATCCCTACAGCAACAATGTGCAGGCCTTCGGGCTGAAGCAGGAGGCCACGGACATCCCCGGCCTGAGCGGCAATCCGCTGGCCAGTCCGCCCTCCTTCTGCGTTGCCATTTCTGCGGAGGGACCGGCGGCGATCCTGCTGGGCACGAGCCTGCTGAATGCCGTCAGCGGCGAGCGCCTGAAGCTGGCCAGGCCGGAGGGCTGGCAGGAGATGCAACTCGGGATGGGACTTGACTGGGGCAGCGGGCATGGCTATGCCGTGATCGAGCGCAACGGGCAGCGCCTGCTGGCAGCGCGGATCATCGAGGGTCTGAATGAATACCGCTCCGATACGATTGGGATGTGGAACAGCACAGGTGAACTTGTCTACCTGGAATTTCTCGGGGAGGAGATCAACGACCTGCAGGCTGTGCAAGGTGAAAGCGGTGATGCACTGCTGATCCAGACGAGCAGCGGCCTGAAGGTTTCGCAGTGATGCGCTGTGGAATGCGCCGTGTGGCAGTTCCGCTGCTGCTGGCAATTCTGGCAACACTGCTCTGCGCCTGTCCCGCGCGGGATGAGGCTGAGCGGCAGGCGGAATCCGGCGATCCAGTTGATGCTGTCAGCCAGGAGCAGACTGCGCCCGCTGCTGATCTGACGGAACTGAACGAATACTGGGACAGCCTTCCCGCTGCAGACCGCTCGATGCTGGAGGAGGAGGGACGCAGCCTGGACTACTACCTCAGCCAGTACGGCGACCTGGACCGGGGACTGCTGAAGGCGCTGGTCAGCAACTTCCTGGCAATGCGGCGCGGCGAGTCGGAATCCGGCGGGAAGGGATCGCTGGAGCTGGAGTGGCAGTTCCTGGATATCTTCAGCGGGGCTGACGAGGACTACGCAGTGCTGAGCGTTGGCAACTTTGATGATGATCCCGCCCAGGAACTGCTGCACAGCGAGCAGTACCGTTGCCGTGTGCTGGAGCTGGACGGCAGTGCGCGTGAGCTGCCGGTACTGGGCTGGGATGCGATCCGCACCAGCCTGGCCTGGGACTGGGATGGCGACGGTGTGGATGAACTGGTGGCGACTGCCTATGCTGCGGAAGGGGAGACAAACGGCACGGTGGGTCTGGATTTCGTGCGCCTTGATGGCACGGTGGCGGGCAGCCTGAATGGCCGCCTGCTGAAGGCCACGCAGCCGCTGGCTGACTACGATGGCGATGGCCGGCCGGACCTGATCTACGATGAAGGCGCCAGCCGCCGCATTGTGGGACTGGCAAGCAGCGGGCGGGAGATCTGGTCCACGGAGCAGATCATGCCAAGCGTGGCTCAGGCGGTTGCCGACCTGGATGGCGACGGACTGGATGAGCTGCTGGCCGCCGGCGCAGGAGCTGAACAGTCCGGTGCCGCCGCACTGCGGGCCTTCGGCAGCGGGCAGGAGCCCCAGCCCGTGCCTGGACTGACCGGTGAGCTGCCCGGGGACATGCCAGTCTGTGCGGCTGATCTGGATGGCGACGGGACCGCCGATCTGCTGACCCAGAACAGCATCATCTTCCCGGCGAGCGGGAAGCGCGTGGAGCTGGAACTGCCGGATGGACGCAGCCGGATCAGCTTCGGTGCATTTCCCTGCAAGGTACTGCCACTGCGTAGAAGCACAGGCACGCTGTTCGCGGTCCTGATCCTTGAAAGCGAGGGCAGCCACCGCTTCGATGCCCTGTTGCTCTGGGATGCTGCAGGCAGGCTGGTGTATTCCGAAAAGTTCGATGCTGCTGCGGATGGGCTGTATGCCGTCTGGGATGGCAGCGAAGACCGGCTGGTACTGCGCACTGAAAAGGCAATCCTCGTGGAGAGGGTGGAGGAGCAGTGATGCGAAGCTTGCTGAGCAGTCCGCATGCCGGCCGCAACATTGCAGTTGCTTTTCTGCCGGAGTTCTTGGCTGCCTTGCTCCATGTTGCCAGAGTCAGAAAGGAGCACAACCTTGAGCTTTGAAACAGGGACAGGCGGGCGCTCGAACTGGTTCATCCTGGGCTGTGTCCTGCTCTTGCTGACTGTCGTCGGCATCGGCTGGGGGCCGATGCGTGGCTGGCAACACCTGTTTGGCGGGGGGCAGCTAAACCTGGACGGCAGCTACGAGGACATGATCACTTCATTACCGCAAGAGCAGTGGGTACTGTTTGAGGACGGACACGAAGAGTGGATCAGGGACCAATGGTCTGCCTACGAAGCAGGCAGGATCGGTCGTCAACGGATAAGGCGTGAGATCCTGGAGCATGTGAATTTTGCGCCAACTATCTACGCACCGAACTTGAAGCAGGAGAATGCGGAGCCGCTGCCTGAGCTGCATCTGGGTACGGATTCCGGCTGGCAGGAAATCTTCAGTGATGAAGAATCTGACAAGTGGATTTCCCTCATTGTGCCGATGCAGCTTGATGACGACCAGCAGGATGAACTGTTGATCAGATATGGCAATTACAGCAAGCTGGAGCTGGATGGTTCACGGGAGCCCCTGGAATATCTGGATGAATATCATCTGCGCGACAGCTCCGTATTCGACATGGATGGCGACGGACAGCCTGAACTGCTGGCCTACACGGATTATGGGATTGCTGAATATGAGCAGACCGTACGACTTGTCGGACTTGACGGTGCATTGCTGCATGAAACCGAGATACACAACAGCGGGGCTATGGTGCAGCATGGCGACTTCAACGGTGATGGGCTGGGGGACGTGTTACTCCCCAGCAATTCAGACATCGGTGAACCTCGCCGCCTGATGTTGCTGCTGGGCGGTGGGGATGAGCGGGAAATGCCAGCAAACCGCCTTTACATTGTCATGAGCAAGGTTGGCGATCTGGATGGCAACGGTGTGGATGAGATGCTGGGTTACCCTCGTCTTGACTCTGACTGGGGAAAGACCGTGACTTCTGTGGAGCTGGAGCGCGGTGAGAAGGAGTTCTGGCAACTACCTGAGCGGGATGAGGGCGGGGAACCGGTCTGGGCCGGGGATCTGAATGGCGATGGTGTGGATGAGGTGCTGTTTGATTATCTGAATCTGCTTGTGGATCCCGTTGATGGTCGCCGGGTAGAGCTGGAACTGCCTGAGGGTGTGGAGCTGATCTGGATCAGTAACTTCATTCTGAACCGGGTGGCAATGCTGGAGACTGACACTGGCAGAGTCCTGCTGGCTGCCGTGCAAGTACAAGGTGTTTTCAATGCCCACTATATTGCAGCCTGGGATGCCGAAGGCAGTCTGCTGCACTGGGAAAGTCTGAATGAATTCATAGAGAATCTCTTGGTGGTGCATGATGCAAGCGGGCCACGCATCGTGCTGGAGGTACAGCAGGGCATCCTGATCAGCCGGCCGGACTGGACTCCATAGCAAATACTTCCGCGGCAAGGTGCCGCGGCAAAGGATTGCAGATCTTCGAGCCCCTACTACTTCAACCCGACCCGGATGCGCGCATGCGCAGCCGCAGCGCCAGACCCGATTCTGTTTCCCGCTCACCCAAGGGTTCGTGGGTCTGCAATGCAGCTCGAAGCAAGCTTCTCGCTGATTGCGCGGTGCAACTTCCATTCTCCTGCACCTTCAGAGTGACCGGGCGAAACTTGCTTTCGCCCCAGCGCCAGACCATCGCGCCTTGGGGCGAGATGGCGGGAAAATGTGAACATTCCCCGCGCCCGCTACGATAAAGCAGATGATGAAGAGACCGCTACTCGCTTATCTGCCTCCGCTGCTGCTGGCTCTGGCCTGCCTGCACCTGCAGCTGCTCTGCGTGGTGCTGCTGCCCGGCCGTCATCTGCGCTCGGCAGAAGAGATCGCCGTGGTTCCCTACGACGCGGCCTACCCGAATCTCGAGGTGCTGGAGGACAGGCTGCTGGCCGAGACCCGTCCCGGCCTGAGCGAGCTGGAGCGGGCGGAGTTGTGGCGTGAGCATGGCCTGCAGCTTACTTTTGAATGGGTCAACCCGGCGAGCGGCTTCACGTATCACGAGCTGGATGTGATTCAGCCGCGTGGGCTGGGCAGCATGCTGGCTGGTGCGGGGATTGGCAGGCAGCAGCGCAGCCTGCGGAATGTGGTGGAGGAGCTCGGCAGCGACCCGCGTGTGAACTGGGCGGCCCCGGATGCGCTGATTCTGGAGTGGAGTGAAAGCGCGCTCGCCGGCATGCCGGAGGCACCGCCCGCGGACAGCCAGGCCGTGATGTTCATCAACGAGCGTTACCAGAATCTGAAGGGTGGGCTCGCGGACTGGGAGCAGGAGGGTGATTCCCGCCAGGCGCCGATGCCGCTGTTTGAGTACTACCGGCTCTGTGAACCGCAGGGCACTGCCGTGAGCTGGGCTGAGCCGCTCTGCAGCAGCGAGCTGTTCATGCAGGACAATGCCGTGCTCTATGGCACGGGCGAGGCTGCCAGTTTCCGCGAGTATGCCAATTCAGGCAGCCCGAAGCTCTCACCGGTGACCGTCTGCGTGGCGGACACGGGTGTGTTTGCCAACCACCCGGACCTCAACGGGCGGATGCACACCGATGCCCTGGATGCCAACTACCGCAACTACCGGCGCATCGGTCCCGGGCTGCGCCCCGGCAACGAGCTGGAGCTGCTGGATCGTGAGGATGAGCGGGCCACGGGCCTGCCGCGTGAGGCGATCCAGGGCCGTCCGGCCGGGCATGGCACCAGCGTGGCCGGGCTGATCACGCGCTGCACCGCGGACTACGAGACCGGCAACCCCGGGATCAACATCCTGCCGGCCAGTGTCAAGAGTGAGAGCACCTTCCGGATGGTGGGCTACAAGGTCAAGAGCCCGATCAGCGCATTCATCAAGCTTGTCAACGCCCTTAGCGAGAACTACCCCGTCACCGGTGACAGCTCGAGCTGGGGCCCGGACGGCTATGGTGAGGTGCGCGTCGTCAGCGTCAGTGCCAGTGTGCCGAAGGCCTACTTCAGCGAGGCGGAATGGAAGGTTGTTGCCAATGTGGTCGGCAAGGCCAGCGGCAGCATCTGGGAGGATGTCTCCCGCAATGACCGGCTCTATGTGTTCGCCGCCGGCAATGAGGCCCAGGGCGTCACCAACAAGCCCGGCGACGAGGATTACGTGCTGAGCGTCAGTGCCTGCATGCCCGCGGATCCCTCCCGGCCCTGGCTCAGCCCCGCCAGCGAGGAGGGCAGCAACCTCGAGGCGCACTGCGTCAGCGCACCTGGCTACGGGCTGGTCACGAGCCGGATCTACCCCGCGCCGAACCTGGCCTTCCTGCCGGGTGACGAATTCCGCAGCGGTGCTTACAACACCGTGCCGCAGGTCAGCTTCCCCTGGGAGACACGTACGAGCACCTTCAGTGCCACGAGCGGAGCCACGCCGCAGGTCAGTGCACTGGCCGCGCTGCTCTATGCACAGGACCCCACTCGCCGCTGGGCGGATGTGCGCCAGCGCATCATTGACAGCACGGCAGGGCGCAGGGTCAGCGGGGAATACGGTGAAAGCATGGGTTTGATTGACTACTCAGCTGCCCTGGACTGGGGCCGCAGCCGCGGCAGCACCGAGGTCAGCCTGGAGCGCAGCGCCGCCGTGATGAAGTAGGGCCAGGCTCAGTCCTCGACGAAGCCACTGCAGACGGTTTCGCTGCGGGTCGGCAGGCAGATCTGGAAACGGCTGCCCTCGCCGGGCTCGCTGATCACGCTGATCCGTCCGCCCAGTTCCTCAACCACCATCTTGCAGAAGGCCAGCCCGATTCCGCGACCCTGGGAGGGCCGCTCCATGTTGGTGCGATAGAGCTCGAAGATGTTGTCAAGTTCCGCCGCGTCAATCCCTCCGCCGTGGTCGCTGATCGTGATCCGCACCCGGTCCTGCAGGGCCACGCTGCGGACCTCGATGCTGCTGCCGGCCTCGCTGTACTTGAGCGAGTTGTGCAGCAGGTTCATCACCACGCGGCGCAGATGCGCATGGTCAGTCCGGACGAGTGTGTCCTCCAGGCGGGTGGAGACGACTGCCTGGCGGTGGGAGATCTCTCCGTCGAGGCTGTGGATCGCTTCCTCAATGGTCTGGCCGATATGCGCATTCCAGAGGTTCATGCGCAGGCCGCCGCTTTCATGCTGCTTGATGTCCAGCAGCTGTTCGCAGAGTTCCAGCGCGGCGCGGGTCTGGATCCCGGCGCGTTCCCAGATCGTCCTGTCAATCAGGGTCGGGTCCTCCGTTTCCTCGATCAGGCTGAGTGCCATCACGATGCTCGTCAGCGGGTTGCGGATGTCATGTACGACCATGCTCACGAGCCGGTCCTTGATCGCCGTGACCCTTGCCAGTTCGTCATGCATCTGCTTGGCACGCAGATGCGCGCGCACGCGGGCACGCAGTTCCTCAGCGCAGACCGGCTTGCTGATGAAGTCCGTGGCCCCGGAATCCAGGCCACGCACCTTGTACTCGGTGGAGCCGAGCGCGGTCACGAGGATCACGGGCAGGAAGCGCTGCTGGCTGTCACGCAGCCGGCGCGTCACCTCGAAGCCGTCAATGTCCGGCATCATCACGTCCAGCAGCACCATGTCGCAGCGTGACAGCGCATCGCTGTCCTGCAGCAGTTCCGTGCCGGAGCAGTAGCGCTGCAGCTCGTAGCCCTCGCCGTGCAGGTGTCCCTCGATGATGTCGAGCATCATCGGCTCGTCATCCACGCAGAGAATCAGGGATGTCCCGTTCATTGCCTCACTCCGTTGCCAGTTGAATCACTACTGGTCTGTTCACAGTCAAAGATGATCCGGAAGTCGCTGCCCACGCCATAGCTGCTGTGCACTTCCAGGCAGCCGCCGTGCGAATCCACGATCTGCTTGGTGAGTGCCAGTCCGAGTCCGGTGCCGCGTACCGTATCCGAGAGCCGGCCCTTGATACGCTCGAATGGCCTGAACAGCAGGTCAAGGTGATGCTCCTGGATTCCGATTCCGGTGTCGCGGATCCCCCAGTTCACGTGGCCATCCTCCATGCGCAGGTAGAGTGTCACGCTGCCCTGCTGGGTGAACTTGATGGCGTTCGAGAGCAGGTTGAGGATCGCCTGGCGCAGGCGCAGTGGGTCACCCTGCAGCCAGACAGGTTCCTCGGGCAGCTGCATAATCAGTTCCAGCCCGGCGCTCTGCACGCTTTCCTCCATCATCGCGCTGGCCTCCAGTGAGATAGTTGCCAGATTGATGCGTGAGATGTTCAGTTCCAGCTTGCCGGCCTCGATCTTGGCGAGATCCAGCAGGTCGTTGATGATGCCCAGCAGGTGCTCACCGCTGGACTGGATGTTGCTTACGTGCTGCTTCTGGCGCGGGTTGAGCTCGCCGTAGGTCTCGCGCATCAGGATGCTCGCGAAGCCGATGATCGCCGAGAGCGGCGTCCGCAGCTCATGGCTCATGTTGGCAAGGAACAGGCTCTTGGCCATGCTGGCGGCCTCCGCCAGCTGCTTGGCCTTCAGCAGTTCGTCGTTGGCATTCTCAAGGGCGACGGTGCGGTCGTGCACGCGCTTCTGCAGGTAGATGTTGCTTTCGAAGAGCGAATAGGCGGACCCCGCGGTGTCGACGCTGCGCTCCACGCGGTCCATCAGTGCCTGGTTGATCTGCTGCAGGCGCTGCACCTGCTCGCGCAGCGACTCGAGGCTTTCACCCCTGGCCGGACTGTCAGTCACGCCCTGCATATCCATCCGCTCCGCCGAGTGCGATGCCTGTCAGGGTCTGGTTGACGTGCAGGTGGTTGATCTGCTCACCGTAGGTATTGAAGCCGATGAAGTTGTAGCGGCCCAGCACCTCGCGCACCCCGTCCTGCAGGCCCTTCTGCAGGGCCTCCAGCCGGCGGAAGGCGCAGTCACAGCCGAAGATCAGTTCCAGGCCGGGCATCTCCGCCCTGAGGCGGGCCAGTTCACTGTCGAGGGATTCAACGAGTCCCACACCGCGGCCGATGCGCATCACGAGGCCGTTGTCAATCGCACAGGCGAACATCAGGCTGCCGTCGGGGTTGGCCTTCATGATGCTGCGCACGTAGTACTCGCCGCCCACGCGCATCAGCATCGGGTGTGAGGAGTAGAGTTCAGTCGAGAGCTGCTCCACTGACACGCCGACCAGGCGCGCGTACTCCTCTGCCGCGGGATAACCGTTGATGCTGATCACCGTGCGCGTCTCGGGGATCGCCTCGGTGATCACAAGCCGGGCCTCGGTCGGTTCGAAGTGCTGGATCTTGAAGAGCCGGAAGCGCAGGTCCGTGCGCAGGATCGCCAGGACGGCGGCATTGGTGTGGAAGCGTCCGTCGTGGTAGACGAAGGTCCGGCGGAATTCCATGTTGTCACCGGCGGAACCGCCGAAGATCGGCACTTCCGGCAGGGCATGCTGCAGGTTGGCAAGCGTGATCTCCTCACGCATGCTCAGGCCGTCAACCAGGAGCAGACCGAGCATCCGGCCCGACTGTTGCATCGGGTTGGCGGTGATCCGCTCCGCCAGCTCCCGGGCCTGCTCACCGTTGAATTCGTTGATGTTGCGGATCAGGTGGGGTTCCAGGCTCATGTGCCTGAGCGGAATGCTGGCGCCGACGATCCCGTGGTCCACGAAGCCTGCGCTGCACAGCCCGCCGGCGGATGTGCATCCGGTGACCGGGCCCTCGAACTGCAGGTTCACTTCCCTGGCAATCCTGTCCAGATCGTAGTGGGAGGAGACGAAGAACATCGTGGCAAAGGGCTCGGACTGGTCCAGCTGCTCACGCAGTTCCCGTACCGCCTGTTCGGGGTCCGCCGCCGTGCTCCAGCCGGTCCGGCTGGCAATGCCGCCACGCGGCATACCGGAGAAAGTATTCACAGACATTCGATTCCCATTTGCAGCCAGTCCGCAAGGACCGCCACCCTGTACACCAGCAAAGTAATCCGCCCAGGGCGGATATGGGGAAGATTGACTTCCCCATGCAAATAGATACCATCATCTTTCTCAATCCAGTCAGGTCTTAACAGGGATTTCACCGGTTCCGTACCTTTCCCGCAGTCGAAATGGGCAGTGCAGGGCAGGCTATAATTCAGGGATGGACAATCAGGAAACGAAGACCCCCGAACAGCTTGCCGAGGAAGCCCGCCTGAAGGCGGAGATGGAGGCCCAGCGCCAGTGCCTGAACAAGGTGGACCATCCCGAGGGGATCTGGATCCGCGATGGCAAGATCCAGCTGTTCGGCTATTCCGAGCCGCTGCCCGAGGATGCCGTACCCGGCGTGTGCGTGCAGAACAGCAATGTGCGCCTCGAGCTCGAGCCGCGAAACTACTCCTGGTGCTCCTGCGGGCATTCCAAGACCCAGCCCTGGTGTGACAACAGCCACCGCGAGGAGGAGCACTGCACAAATCGCAAGAGCTACAAGTTCCGAGTGGACGAGACTCTGATGGCCAGCATGTGCATGTGCCGCCAGACGAAGGTCCCGCCGTTCTGCGACGGCACGCACAACAAGCTGGACTGCGTGGACGGCAAGTGCGTGTGGCGGGAGAGTGAGTAGGAGCTGGGAGCTGGGGTGTAGGGCGTAGTGGAGGTCAGCTGAAAAGCTGACAACGGAGGCCAGATGTCAGTCTGGCAATCGGAGGTGCGACTTCAGTCTCACAATAAAGCAGGGGAAGTGGAAGAAGTTAGTTAGTTGATAGTTCTTAGTGGCGGGAGCGACCCGCCGCCAATCCATCGGATTGGCCTCCTGTCAGGCCATGGGCCTGACCTCCGCTACACCCCAGCTCCTAGATCCTGTTGCCAAGCCAACGGCTTGGCCTCCCTACACCAGGTCCTTCACCTTCTCCCAGTCGGCGAGGAAGCTCGCCAGGCCCTTGTCCGTCAGCGGGTGCTTCGTCAGCATGCTGATGATGCTGCCCGGGATCGTCGCCACGTCCGCGCCGATCATCAACGCTTCCAGCACATGCTTCGGGTGGCGCAGGCTGGCGGCGAGGATCTCCGTCTCGTAGCCGTAGTTGTCATAGATCTGGCGGATCTGCCCGATGATCTCCAGCCCGTCGTGGCCGATGTCATCGAGGCGGCCGGCGAAGGGCGAGATGTAGGTCGCCCCCGCCTTGGCGGCGATGTAGGCCTGCACCGCGCTGAAGCACAGCGTGCAGTTGGTGCGGATTCCTTCCTTCGTGAACTGCACGATGGCCTTGATGCCGTCGTCAATCAGCGGTACCTTGACAACGATGTTCCTGTGCCAGCCCGCGATCTCCCGGCCCTCGCTGAGGATCCCGGCGGTGTCCACCGCTACCACCTCCGCGCTGACCGGGCCATCCACGATGTTGCAGATCTCGATCACGCGCTCCTTGAAGTTGCACTTCTCCTTTGCCACGAGCGAAGGGTTGGTGGTCACACCGTCAAGCACACCCATTTCGGCGGCGCGGCGGATCTCGTCAAGGTTGGCGGTGTCAATGAAGATCTTCATGTTTTGCCTCGAGGGGGAAGGGAAATCGCTGAGATTCTAGCACCGGCGCATCAGGCTCCGCGGGTCAGGGCAAAGCCGGCCCAGACCGCCAGCAGGCCAAGTCCGACATTCAGGCCGATATTGAGCAGGGCGCGGCCGGGTTCTCCGCCGCTGAGCAGGCCATAGCTGTCATAGCTGAAGGTCGAGAACGTGGTGAAGCTGCCGAGGAAGCCCACACTCACGAGCAGGCGCACGGTTTCCGGGACACCGAAGCGCTCAGGCAGCAGGTTCAGCAGCACGGCGATGATGAAACTGCCGAGCACGTTGACGACGAGGATGCCCCAGGGGAAGTTGCCACCCGTGCGTGAGGCGATGTAGCCCGCCAGCCAGTAACGTGCCACCGCACCGGTGAATCCTCCGGCGCCGACGAGCAGGCTGTGCAGCAGGTACTTCATATGGCTGTCGCCCCGCCATTGTATCGGAGGCTTGCTATCATAATTCGATGCAGGCTCGCTGGCTCATTTCCTTGGCATGTGTGGCACTCGCAGCCCTGCTGGGCTGGACTTCCGCTGCGCAGTACAGGCCACCCACCGAGGCGGGGGAAGCGCGACTGCAGGAACGCGCGCTGGAGTTCTACCGCGCGAGTTCGAAGTTCGACTTCGAAACGATGGTGCGGATCTACTCGCCGGCGATGCAGCTAGCCGAGAAGACAGAGCTCAATCGTCGCGCCCGGCGCTGGGGTGAGACCTTTGAAGTTGAGTTTGACGACGCCCACAGGCAGGACCTGCTCGACACCGCCGCCGCCATCAGTCTGGAGGAAATGGAGTTCAGGATTGAAGGCGACTGGGCGCTGGTCACAGGTTCACATGAAGTGCATGTCGAAGGTCAGATCGTGCGAATGGGGCTTGATCCCACGGTCTGGGTGCGCACGGGTAATGACTGGTGGATGTACCAGCTTGATGACTCCGAACTGATTGCCTATGGCAACCCGCCTGATTTTGCCCGGGACATGATCTTCAAGCGGGACTTTGAGATGACGACCCTGGACATGAACTCCGTGGAAGCTCAGCAGAACAGGGAAGAACTTCTGAAGGAACAGGGCGTGCCGGAGTCCGACGGGACAGGCGAGTAGCAAACATGAGTGAGATCCCCGCAGACCTGCAGATCAATGCCCTCGACAGTGAGCTGGGGCTGGGGATCCGCATCGGGGAACGCACCCGCATCGCCGGCTTCAGCGGCGCGACTGAACGCCTGCGCATCGGCCGGCATGTGCTGATCGGCAACGATGTCACGATCCTGGCACCGGACATTGAAATCGGCGATTACACCGTGATCCACAACCATACGCTGATATATGGCTATGGCCGCGTGCGGATCGGTGCAGCCTGCTGGATCGGGCAGAATGCCGTACTGAACTGCAGCGACACACTCGAGATCGGCCGGGGTTGCACGATCAGTTCCTATGCCAACCTCTGGACGCATTTCTCCGGAGGCGATGTCCTGCAGGGCTGCCGCTTCAACAGCCGCCAGCCCCTGCAGCTGGGCGAGGACTGCTGGATCGGCGTGCAGTGCAGCGTGGCACCGGGCAGTATCGGTGCACGCAGCCTGCTGCTGGCCGGCAGTGTGCTGACCAAGGACATGCCTGCCGACAGCGTCTGGGGTGGCAATCCCGCCAGGGACATGACTGCCAGGATGGGGCCGCCCTTTGAGCCGCGCACGCCGCTGGAGAAGTACCGGATCATGTGTGCACTGCTGGATCGCTTCTGTGAGGGAGCACCTGACCAGCAACCGGGAGATGCATTGCCTGCCAGTGATGAACCCGGCCCTTGGCCGGAGGATGGATATGAGCGGGACGGGATACTCCTCACACACAATGGATTGCGCCATCCGATGTACAGTGTGTTTGATACGTCCGACCGCAGTTACAGCGCACTGGACACGGAAACTGAAGTGCGCTTCATGCGCTGGCTGCTCCCGGTCATCCGCTTCTATGCCCGGGAGGGTTCTGAGCTGTGAGCATGGCCACTGGCAATCCTGAGCTCAGCCGGCCTGTGGCGCTGGTAACTGCAGCTTCACGGGGAATCGGCGAAGCCTGTGCCCGCAAGCTGCATGCACAGGGCTTCCGCCTGGCGCTGATGGCCCGCAGTGAGGCAGTGGCTGATCTCGCTAAGGAACTTGCTGCCTGGCATGTGCAGGGCAGCGTGACTGAGTTCAATGACCTGAAGCAGCTGTTCCATGGTGCGCTTGGTCAGTACGGCAGGGTGGACTGCGTTGTCTGCAACACCGGACATGCCGCCAGAGGCGCACTGACTGATATTACTGATGAACAGTGGATCCAGGGCATGGAGATGTACTTTCTCAGTGTGGCACGACTCGCCCGGCTGGTCACGCCCGTAATGGCGGGGCAGGGTGGCGGAGTGTTCGTAAACATCTCCAGTGCCGCAGCGATCAATCCGAACAGCGACTACCCGGTGAGCTGTGCCCTGCGGGCGGCGCTGGGCAACTACATCCAGCTCTTCGCCTCGCAGCATGCCGCACAGGGCATCCGCATGAACAATGTGCTGCCAGGCTTCGTGGACAACCACCCCGTCAGCGACAGGAACCTCTCTCCGATTGCAGCGGGGAGGCCAGCGACTCCCGAGGAGATCGCTTCCGTGGTGGCCTGGCTGGCATCTCCGGAGTCATCCTTCGTGAATGGCCAGGAAATCACGGTGGACGGCGGCAGGGTCTATTAGCTGTGAATCTGAGCCTCCGGCAAGCAGCTTTCGGTTGATGGATGTCAACACTTCATCAACAGGAAGTTTGTGCGGATGCGCCCTCCGGCCCGTTCTGGGAAATTTCCCGGAGATTTTCGGGGAAATCGAGAAAAACCATTGACACAATCTGGGGGCAGGGTTATACTTCCAGTCCCTTGAGCGATGGGGCTCGCTCTCAGTAGCGTGTCCCCTCAATCAGGCAGAACATTGACAATCTGAGTTTTGCACCAGTGATAGGACGGTTTCGGACCGTCCGATTCATTACGAACAAACTGGACCTGGTTCTAACCAGGTCCCCCAAAAATCCTTTGTGATTTATGGACAAACTTCTTATCTAAGAGTTTGATCCTGGCTCAGGATGAACGTTGGCGGCAGGTTTGACACATGCAAGTCGAACGGTAGAGTGGAGCTTGCTCTGCTTGAGAGTGGCGAACGGCTGAGTAACACGTAGGAACGTACCCCACAGACAGGGATAACAGACCGAAAGGGCTGCTAATACCTGATATATCCTTCGGGAGGAAAGGTCCGCCGCTGTGGGAGCGGCCTGCGGCGTATTAGGTTGTTGGTGAGGTAATGGCTCACCAAGCCTGTGATGCGTAGCTGGTCTGAGAGGATGATCAGCCAGACTGGGACTGAGACACGGCCCAGACTCCTACGGGAGGCAGCAGTTCAGAATCTTGCACAATGGGCGAAAGCCTGATGCAGCCATGCCGCGTGAGCGAAGAAGGCCCTCGGGTCGTAAAGCTCTGTCAGAGGGGAAGATTATGACGGTACCCTCAAAGGAAGCAACGGCTAATTACGTGCCAGCAGCCGCGGTAATACGTAAGTTGCGAACGTTATCCGGAATCACTGGGCGTAAAGCGTTCGTAGGCGGCATGGCAAGTAGGATTTGAAAGCCCGGGGCTCAACTCCGGATCCGGATCCTAAACTGCCAAGCTAGAACAGATCAGAGGACAGAGGAATTCCCGGTGTAGCGGTAATATGCACAGATATCGGGAGGAACACCAGTGGCGAAGGCGACTGTCTGGGGTCTTGTTGACGCTGAGGAACGAAAGCTAGGGTAGCGAACGGGATTAGATACCCCGGTAGTCCTATGCTGTAAACGATGGACACTAGGTGTCAGGGGCTTCGACCCCCTTGGTGCCGCAGCTAACGCATTAAGTGTCCCGCCTGGGGAGTACGGCCGCAAGGTTAAAACTCAAAGGAATTGACGGGGGCCCGCACAAGCAGTGGAGCATGTGGTTTAATTCGATGCTACGCGAAGAACCTTACCAGGACTTGACATCCCGGCGTAATCCCTTAGAAATAGGGGACCCCTTCGGGCGCCGGTGACAGGTGGTGCATGGTTGTCGTCAGCTCGTGCCGTGAGGTGTTGGATTAAGTTCCGCAACGAGCGCAACCCTTGTTGTTAGTTGCCATCATTAAGTTGGGCACTCTAGCGAGACTGCCAGCGTCAAGCTGGAGGAAGGTGGGGACGACGTCAAATCATCATGCCCCTTACGTCCTGGGCTACACACGTGCTACAATGGGCGGTACAACGAGTTGCCAGACCGCGAGGTTGAGCGAATCTCCAAAGCCGTCCTCAGTTCGGATTGTAGGCTGCAACTCGCCTGCATGAAGCTGGAATTGCTAGTAAACGTGGATCAGCATGCCGCGTTGAATACGTACCCGGGCCTTGTACACACCGCCCGTCACACCATGGAAGTCGGTAACACCCGAAGTCCGTGAGCTAACCCTCGGGAAGCAGCGGCCGAAGGTGGGATCGATGACTGGGGTGAAGTCGTAACAAGGTAGCCGTAGCGGAAGCTGTGGCTGGATCACCTCCTTTAAGAGATTTACAGAAACGGGTAACACCGTTTCCATCTCAGGTCGATCACCTTTCATTAACCTGACCGAAGGCATCATGTCCCTCGGCGGGGATCGGTGACCTAGTGCAAAACTCAAGTCAATCCAGCCCGGGAGGCCTTGTGCCTTCCGGGCGTTCTGTTTTCTGGGCCATCCTGGCTTGAAATTTCGTCAGCAATACTCCAAGCTGTTTGCAGGCTGGCCCGGGTATTGCATGCATCCCTCGTCAGTCCCGGAATCATGCATGATAGAATTCCACATCTTCGTGATTGGGGATTATCATGTTCCGTTCCGTTGCAATGTTTGTGTGTTCCATTCTGCTTGTGCTGCTGAGCGCTTGTGGCCGCTCAACCAGCGTGGAATCAATTGATATTGCCAATCCAGTCGGCGTTGCGGAGCCTGATGCGCAGATCGGGCAGTTTCCAAATGCAGTTCCTCAGGATGCCCTCCAACCCTGGGAAAAATCTGGGCGAAAACAGGCTGGTATGAATGGAGATGGTGAATTCCTAAGCGGCCGTGACTGGTTCTCCATTTCGGATTCAGGTGTAACTGAAAACGGAGAAGCAGCAAGGATAGGTAGTGGCGGCAGTCTGAACTACGCCATTTACCGGATACCCCTTGGGGGTCTGCAACCCGGTACACTCTCCATGGATGTCAACCTCCTGAAGAACGGCGACGAGTTTCCATCCGAATACTATGTCGCATTTGCGAATTATTCCAGTGATCGCTGGGAATGGCGGGGGCCTGTCAGCGATGGACATGCAATCTACAATCTGGGGCAGAATGTTGCCAACGGCACAGACTATTTATCCTCAGTGCAGAGCGTTTTCGTCTGCATCCTGACAATTGAAGGCAGCAGTATTGATGTAGTTGGCATCACGGTCAATCCTGTTGATGCGGAGGACCTGACAGCACCCGGAACGCCGCAGAATCTGATGGCATCACGGATTGCGGGAGGGCTGGAACTCTCCTGGAATGCCGTGAATGAAGCAGACGTGGCGGGTTACTCCATACATTACTCGGATCATGAATTCGTCAGTCTGGACAGTGCAGGAGTTAGCAGCGTGGCACATCTGGAAGGTTCCACAAGACATCTGCTCGGCGACCTGCACAAGCCGACATATGTCAGGGTTGCTGCGATCGATCATTCCGGAAACATCGGCATCGCTAGCGAGTTGATTCATGCCACGCCGCTTGACGGTGCAGGTCTGGAAATTATCGTTGAAACAGATCTGATCAGCGGTGGAATCGGCAGTCCGGCAAGCTTGAGTGCAAGCGGTGCCGAGTTTTTCGACTTTGACACTGATGGCGACGGAATCTTTGAGGTTACGGGAAACACGACTGGAATGATTTCCGTTGATACCTCCTATACCGGTATCATTCGTCCCCGGGCACGAGGTTTCAATGCTGATGGAACTGCAGTCGCACTGGGCGCGGTTTCACTGATTATCACTGGCAACAGCCGGCCCCTGGCTTCTGCAGTTGCCAGTCCGCAGTCGGGCAGCGCTCCTCTGGCGGTGACTCTGACTGGTCTGGCCGAGGATGCTGAAGATGATGCATCCGCGCTGTCATATGCATGGGACTTCAATGGTGATGGTTTCTATGAACCAGACACCAATAGCCTTATTCCACCTGTGCAGGATTACAATGCGCCGGGTATCTACAATGTGAAATTTCGCGTCAGCGACAGTGAGGGAGCGAGTGACGTAGACACTGTCAGCGTTCTTGTTCAGCCGGAAGAGCCGCCAGCACCACAGGCACCTGTTGCTGATCTGCAGGCTGATGTGACCTCTGGCTACGCGCCACTGACTGTTCAGTTTGATGCAAGTGGCAGTCTTGACAATGATGGGGAGATTGTTGAATACGCATGGGACTGGGATGGCGACGGAGGCTTCGATACGATCACGGAAGTCCCGGTGTTCAGTCATACATTTCATGAAGCGGGCAACCCTGTTGTGCGGTTGCGAGTGCAGGACAATGAGGGACTGCGCGATACTGAAACAATAGAAATCTCAGTAAATGTAACTGGTAATGAACTCCCGGTGGCAAGCCTCATCGCCGACCGCACAAATGGAACAGCTCCTTACCTGGTGTTTCTGAATGGTGGTGACAGCTTTGATCCGGACGGTTCGATAGTGCTGTACGAGTGGGACTTTGACGGGGATGGCAACTGGGACACATATGGTGATTCCGCTGAAGTATCCAATTTGTACGCGGATTGTGGCATCTATGTGGTCAGGTTGCGCGTAACGGATGACAACGGAGCGCAGAGCATGGCAATCCTCCCTGTCAACTTTCCAAGCGAGTGGTTCATGTTCCGTCAGAATCCCCGCCACACTTCTCGCAGTCCATTTCAGGGACCAGTGTCAGACAACGTTGTGTGGAGTTTCCAGACAGGGGATTCCTTCAACAGGGCTTCAGCCTCAATCGGTCCTGATGGGACGATTTACTTTGGCAGCAATGATGCGGTTCTCTATGCTTTGAATCCTGATGGCAGTCTCAAATGGAACTATCCGACCAGTGTGCAGATCAACTCCACGCCGGCAATCGGGCCGGATGGCACGATCTACTTCGGTAGCCATGATGACTTCCTTTACGCTCTGAATCCTGATGGTTCGCTGAAGTGGTCATATCAGGCACAGGATTCCGTTTCATCATGTCCACTCGTCTGTGGCAACGGCATTGTCTATGTCGGAACAAATGATGATGAGTTGATTGCCCTGGACAGTTCCGGCAATCTACTTTGGAGCTTTCCCACTGGGCACAGGGTGGTATCCAGCCCCGCCGGGGGAGAAGATGGCACAATTTACTTCGGCTGCAATGACAACTGGCTGTATGCTGTCTGGCCGAACGGAACACTGCGCTGGAAATTCGAAACTGGTGATTTGATAACCACCTCACCTACTGTCGCAAAGGATGGCACGATCTACTTCGGCAGCAAGGACGGTTTCGTCTATGCACTCAATCCTGATGGCACCAAGAAATGGGATTTCACGCGCTCAGGTGTTCCCTTTGAGATTTCCTCGCCAGCGATTGGTTGGGACGACCGGATTTACATTGGCTCCCGTGGTGGAGAAATGATCTGCATCAACGAAGATGGTAGCCTGGCCTGGGCATTTCCAATGGGAGTGGTGAACATATTCAGTTCGCCTGCAATTGACGTCATGGGGCGTATATATTTCGGAAGCGGTGACGGGAAGGTCTATGCCTTGAATCCTGATGGCAGTGAATTATGGAGTTACCAGACAGGTAGTGATGTGATTTCCTCACCTTGCATCGCGGCTGATGGAACACTTTATATTGGAAGCGATGATGGCAAGTTGTATGCCTTCAGGAATCTCTGAGCTAGTAGTAAGGGAAAGCAGCTTGAGAAACTGAAGCTTGAATTTCAGTTCTTATATTTCTCTGCTACCAGTTTTACAGGAGTATCGGTCTGATGGCATGTACCGGATGGAATGAAGCTGGCCGGCAGTCCTCAGTGCCCGCCGTTGCCGATCAGCGCTTCCGCCACATCCAGGTGGATCACTCCGCCGATGTGCAGTCCGACGATCAGGATGTAGAGCAGGTAGAGGCTGCCGGCCGCCAGCAGCAGCCTGGGCTGGATCTTCCCGCTGCGCCGCAGTCCGACGTAGACCAGCAGCGCGCCGGCCAGTCCCAGCACACTGCCGATGAAGGCCGGGGAACCGGGTCCGAGATTCCAGTCCAGGAACCACAGGCCGATGGCGACGGGGAAGGTGCTCTGGAACACCAGCGCGCCGCTGATGTTGCCAAGCGCCAGGGTGTCCTTGCCGCGGCTGACCCACAGCACGCTGTTGAACTTCTCCGGCAGCTCGGTGGCAACGGGGGTGATCAGCAGCGCGAGGATCAGCGGGTCGATGCCCCAGGCCAGGGCCAGCGGGCTGAGGTGCTCCACGAACATGTGCGCCCCGAAGAACATCAGCATCAGGGCCACGCCGAGCTGGACCACGATGAAGCGCTTCTTCGGCTCGGTCTTCGGCCCGAGGTACCAGCGCGTCAGCCACAGCGGATGCAGCTCCTCTCCATGCTCGCCGTGGTCATCCAGGGCGGAATCGTCCACTGCCACATTGTCAGCTTCCTGTTCTCCGAGCCGGAACATCTGCAGCACGTAGTAGATATAGAGCACGATGGTGCACAGTCCCACCGCCGCGGTGATCCAGTAGGGCAGTTGCCAGAAATGGTTGATCAGTCCCATTCCGACGCCGATGGAGAAGGCCACGAGGAAGAACTCGATGTCCGTGCGGAAGACTCTCGGACTGGCTGTGAAGGCCGTCGGCCGGGTCTTCCTGTTGCGTGAGATGTAGTAGGTCAGGCCCACGATGCAGAAGGCCAGCGTGGCAAGCATGAACGGCGCACCGATGATCGCTCCCATGCCGATCGCCTGGCTTTCACCCTCCGGGCTGTGCAGGCGGTTCGTCGAGATGTCCTTGGCGATCGCCACCACGGGGATGATAGTTTCCGGCATCGCCGTGCCCACCGCGGCGAGGATGCTGCCCACGACGCCGCTGTCCAGCCGCAGACGTACTCCGAGCCACTCCACGGCATTCGTGAAGACTTCCGCGGCGATGAGGATCATCGCCAGGCTCAGCACGGTCAGTGCCAGTTCTGCGCCGAGATGCATGCGCGCCTATTATACGGGGCGCGCTCTCAGCCCTCCACGGGGCTGAGCCTGCCGCTGATCAGCTCGCGCAGCTTGTCCTTGAGCAGCTCGCGGTCGATGGGCTTGCTGATGTAGTCATCCATTCCGCATTCCAGGCAGCGTTCGCGGTCGCCGGCCAGGGCATTCGCCGTCATGGCGATGATGTGCACATGCTTCTGCAGATCCTCCGTGCCGCGGATCTGGCGCGTGGCCTCATACCCATCCATCACAGGCATCTGGCAATCCATCAGGATCAGGTCATATGGGGCGGCATGGTGGGCCTCACAGGCAATCTGCCCGTTCTCCGCCGTGTCAGCATGCAGGCCGTTCTGCTCCAGCAGCCTCAGCGCGATGCGCCGGTTGACAGCATTGTCCTCCACCAGCAGCACGCGCAGGTCACTGGCTTCCGCCATAGGTGGTTCGGGCTCATGCGGAACTTCCTGGGTGGTGGTAGTGGCAATCTGGCCGGAATCCACGAGCAGATTCTCGATGGCCGTGCGCAGGTCCTGGCTGCGTTCCGGCCAGCCCGTGATCTCACGCAGGTGCCGGCCGGGTGGCAGCAGCGGCTGTACCAGGCAGTCGGCAGGCATGATCAGCAGTTGCGGCAGGCGTGCCAGTTCGCCCCGGGGGCTGAGCATCAGCTCAAGTCCGCCCGCGCTGTTGTTCGTGCCCGGCAGGCAGCTGATCAGCAGGTCGGCATCCCGCCGCCGGTCCTCACTGACGGCCACGCGCTCCACGATGATGCCCAGTTCGCGGCAGGTTCCGGCCAGCTGGGTGACAGCTTCACTGTTGGTACCCATCAGCAGCACGCGGCAGCCGCTCACGAGGCGTGAACGCTTCTCCTGGCGTGGATCAGCAACATCCAGCAGCACCGTGAACCAGAAAGTGCTGCCCCGGCCGTTCTGGCTCTCCACGCCGATCTCACCATGCATCAGCTCCACCAGCTGGCGGCTGATTGTCAGGCCGAGACCGGTGCCGCCATAGCGCCTGGTGGTGGAACTGTCCGCCTGGCTGAAGGGCCGGAACAGCCGGGCGATCTGCTCGTCGGACAGACCGATTCCCGTATCGGAGACCCTGCAGAGCAGTTCGACCTGATTGCCGGCATTGTGCCTGAGGCTCAGGTCCAGGGAAACCACTCCTGATTCCGTGAACTTCACGGCATTGCCAAGCAGGTTGATCATCACCTGGCGCAGGCGGCCTGAATCCGCCACCAGCCTGTCAGGGATGCCGGCATCCACGCGCTTCTCGATCCTCAGCCGTGCGTTGGACTGGGCCCTGAGTCCGATCAGGTTCACCACGTCTCGCACGCAGTCGCGCAGGCTGAACTCATGTGGATCCAGCTCCAGCTTGCCGGCTTCGATCTTCGAGAAATCGAGGATGTCATTGATGATCTGCAGCAGGAAGTTGGCGGAGCTGTCCAGCAGCTCGATGTATTCAGTCTGTTCCGGACTGAGCCGGGATTCACGCAGCAGACCAGCCATACCGATGATGCCGTTCATCGGAGTGCGGATCTCATGGCTCATGTTGGCCAGGAACTGGCTCTTGGCGACATTGGCGGACTCCGCCTGGCGCCGGGCCTCCATCAGTTTCATCTCCATCTCGTTGTGGGCCGTGGTGTCGTAGCTGTAGATGTTGACGCAGTTCTGCTGGCTGATCCCGAACAGCAGGAAATTGAAATTGCGGCCCTTGAGCTCCGTATGGACCTGCAGGGCCAGATCCTCCTCAATCATCTCATCGAAGCTCACGCTGTCCGGGATGTCGAGCAGGCGGTGCAGGTTCTGGCCCTCGGCACAGGGTATGTCGAAGAACATGCAGGCGGCGTTGTTGGCAAACACCAGCCCGCCTTCGCGGTCACAGCGCATGATCGGGAAGGGGTTGACACGCGGGATGTTGGCAACATTCTCCGTGCGCCGCTGCTCCTCCCGCAGCGCCTGCTGCATCGCGAGCAGGCCCGCCGTGCGCTGTTCCACGAGATCCACGATCTCGATGTTGCGCATCTGCAGGTCCCGCAGGTAGGTGATGATCAGCAGGCAGATGAAGGCAATGATGCCGAAGGCAAGCGGCACGGCACCCCGCCCTGTTGCAATCGCTGAACCGGCAACCGGCCGGATACTGATGCGCCAGCTGCGACCGGCGAATTCCATGTCGTGGCTGTAATCGAATGTCTGGTTTCCCTGCAGTGCAGTCAGTCCATTTGAAAAGAGTTCCGTGACGGCTTCGCCCGGGGTGCGGTCATCTATCACGATCGCCCGATCAGTAATGCCGTGGCGCGCGAGCATGATCTCATTGAAATGGTCCAGGTTGAGCAGAACCTCAATGAAGCCCATGATCTGCGGGTTGCCTTCAAATCCGGGTCCACTGGGATTCTGATTGTCAAAGACAGGCAGCAGCAGGACTACGGAGGAATCCATGTGGTCAACCTGGATCAGGTCGATGCGCCGGCTGGCCAGGGGAATGTTGCTGGCCTTGCTGCGCCGGATCATTTCTATGCGGCCCGGGTAGCCGGCGATGTTGAAACCGAGGATCGGCCGGTTCTTCTCCTGCGGAGCCGCATACAGCACGGGATAATAGAAATCCCGGTCCAGTTCAGGCAGGACTGCATTGTCCTCAATCCGCTTCAGAGTGAAATCGGGCAAGTCGTTGGCACGCACGGACTCCACGAAGAATTCGAGGTCCTTGTCATGCACCAGTGGAGCCCAGAGTATTCCCTCGATGTCCGGATGTTCGCGCAGTTGGTATGCACAGAATGTCTCGAATTCACTGCGCTCGACGAAATTGGAACTGTCGAAGTAGCTGCGCACCGCGTACAGGACATCCACCTTGCGTTTCAGCTCTGACTGGATGTCACTGCTCAGACTGCTGCAGCCGAAACGGAATTCAGCAAGGTTGCGCTGACCTTCCCAGGCACTCGCGGCGATTCCGGCCAGCAGCGAACCGGCCACACTCAGCAAGATCACGGCGATGAACATCCGGTTGCTGTGGCGGCGGCTGCGGGAACCGGAATCAGTAGGGTGTACCCGGGCAGACACTATGCCACAGTATATGTATGCAGGGTTGCACCGCTTGCCACTTACTCCGGTTATAACCCGCCTGCCCTGATTTAATCAGGCTTGAGCCTGGGATTAACCTGCAGCGGGATATCCGGGCACAGCGGAGCTGAGGTTGGTCCGGACTGGCCGGTGCTAAACTCAGCGCGATGGATGAACAGCTGATTCTCGTCGTCAATCTCGGAGCTTCCAGCAGCAAGCTGGCGATCTTCCGGGGGCATGAAATGCTGCAGGAGGACAACCTGCGCCTGGATGACCAGCAGGCCCGGATGCCCCTGCTGGAGCAGCTGCCCCTCAGGCTGGCGCAGTTGCGGAGCTTCCTTCTGGCACATTCCCTGGAGATCGATCGCTTCAGCGCTGTCGCGGCTCGCGGTGGAATGATGAAGCCGCTTTCGCGCCGTGGTGTGATCCGCGTTGACGATGCGATGCTCGATGACCTGCGCTCCTGCCGTTACGGCGAGCATCCATCCAGCCTGAGCGCGCTCTGCGCGGTGGAGCTGTTGAGGGAGGGCAATGCGGAGCTGCCGGTCTTCGTGGTGGATCCGGTCAGTGTTGACACGCTCTGTGACGAGGCGCGCATGAGCGGCGTGCCCGGGATCGAACGCCGCGGCCGCCATCATGCCCTGAACGTGCATCATGTCGCCGTACAGGCTGCCGAGCGGCTGAAGCGGCCCCTGCACCAGCTGCAGCTGGTCGTGGCGCATTTCGGCAGCGGCGTGAGCATCTGCTCCGTGCGCCGCGGACGCGTGGTTGATGTCAACGATGCCCAGCTCGGGGAAGGTCCCTTCAGCGTGGCCCGGGCAGGCAGCCTGCCGATTGAGGGCCTGCTGCAGCTGGCGGAGGACCATGAGGATCACGTGGCCCTGCGCCGTACACTGTCGAGATACAGCGGTATGGCAGGCTACACAGGAACCGGCGATTTCCGGGAAATCGAGCGGCGTCTGGAGGAAGGTGACAACGCTGCACTGCGCAGCTATGATGCGATGCTCTTCCAGAGTGCGAAGTACGTGGCAGCCTACGCCGGCTCGCTTGGTCAGCGCCCGGATGCGGTGGTGATCACGGGTGCCATGCTGCACAGCACTCGCTTCCTGAATGATCTGCGGGAGCGGATTGCCTGGATCGCGCCTGTCTACAGCTTTCCCGGGGAGGCTGAGCTGCAGGCTCTGGCCGACGGCGTGGCCGGTGTCCTGGAAGGCAGCGAAACTGCATTTGCCTACTCGGAGATTCCCACACCACATGAAGCGCCGCCGCATGGCTTCAATGAACTGATCCGCCGCGCGGCGGACTGTCCGCCCCTGGGATTCGTGGTGGCAGGTGCCGCCAGCCAGGAGGTTGCCGAGACGGTTGCCATGGCGCATGCCCATGGCTTCAGCGGTTTCGTGCTCGTCGGCGAGCGGTCTGCGGTCGAGCAGGAGCTGGCTGGGGCAGGTGTGGACAGATCCACGGTGGAAATCATTGACAGCACGGACATCGTTGCCGATGCCATCCGCGAGGTTCAGTCCCGCAGGGGCAGTGTGCTCGTCAAGGGCAAGTGTGACACGGCCCGCCTGCTGCGCGGTGTGCTGGGCACGCTGCCGCATGAGGAGAAACCCTTCCTCAGCCACTGCGCCGTGTTCGAGGACGAAATCAGCGGTCGCCTGATCGGAATCACCGACGGCGGGCTGAACGTGGCACCGGACATCAACGGCAAGATGGGCATGCTTGGCAACGCCATCCGCATGTTCCATGCCCTGGGACATCGCCGTCCGCATGCGATGCTGGCAGCGGGGATGGAGGACAAGGGCCAGGACCTGCCGGCCATCCGTGACGCGGTGGAGATGGTTCGCATGCACAGGGAGGAAGGACGCTGGGCGGATGCAGTTGTGGACGGGCCGTTCGGCATGGACGTGGCACTCAGCGCCCAGGCGGCGATGCGCAAGGGCATCCGCAGCCCCGTGGCCGGCCGTGCCGACATCATCGTCACGCCGAACCTCGAGGCCTGCAACTTCTCGGTGAAGCTCGCAGTGATCTATACAGGGCAGCCCTGGGGCGGACTGGTGCTGGGCGGGCCTTTCCCGGTGATCGTGGGCAGCCGCGCGGACGAAGTTGCCAACCGGGTCTGCAGCATCGCGCTGGCCCGGCTGGTCAGTGCCGGACTGGACAGGGATGGCTGACGCGTGGGAAACCGGCTATGTTGTGCTGTCCATGCTCTCACTGTGCGGTGTGGCGGCATTTGCGCTGATTCCGAAGTTGATTGTCAAGCGCAATCTTGACAGCATTGCCAGACTCTGGAATCAACTGGGGTCCGAGTCAACCAATGTCCTGTTTTCCGAGGATCTGATCGCGGGCCTGCCGGAACCTGTGCAGCGCTACTTCCGACACGCCATCCGCCCCGGCACCCTGATCCATGATGGTGCGGTACTGCAGATCGAGGGCCGGATGAAACTCAGACCGGATGCGAAGTTCGGCAGTTTCCTGTCACGTGAGCGCATTCAGGCGGGCCGGGGACTGCTCTGGCCCGCAGCTTTCCACCTCGGACCACTGTTGATCCTCGGCATGGACTCATATCTGCAGGAAAGGGGGCTGACTCGCTGGTGGCTGCTGGGTGTGATCAGGATTGCCAATGGTGAGGGTAAGGTGGTGGACGAAAGTGCTGCGGGGCGGATGGCCGCGGAGATGATCTGGCTGCCGGGGATGTTGTTGCCATTGTTCGGAGTGGTGTGGCAGGCAATGGATGAAAGCGAGATCAGCTGCAAGCTGCCTATTGACAGTTGCGAATTCACTCTGAGTTTCAGGATTGACGAGCAGGGCTCGCTGCGCTCCTTGCGCATGCTGCGCCTGCGGATGCTTGATGATGGAACAGCGGAACTGCAGCCATTCGGGATGGACAGTGATGGAGATTTCAGCTCCGAGGGCTGCACGGTTCCCGGTCGCTGCCGGGTTGCCTGGCTGCCGGATGACACAGAGCGGCGCTTTGAATTCTGGCAGGGAGAGCTCAAGGCCCTGCAGTATTCAGGCAGGCTGCCTGTGCGGGGCCGGCTGGGTAGCTCGCCGGAGGACCGTCTGCGTTAGTTGTCGACTGGCGGGATCAGCTGTGGAACCAGCTGTGCCGGTGACCGCTGTCTGTCCGTTTCCTCAACTGCCGAAGGCATACAGCCTGCCATCCTCACTGCCGATGTAGAGCGTGCCGTCGGCGGCGATGGCCGGTGAGGAGCGCACCCAGTTGCCGGTGCCGAACTGCCACTGCAGGCTGCCGTCAGCGCTGAGGCAGTAGACGCGATGGTCCGCCGAGCCGAAATAGATGTTGCCATTTGTGCAGATCGCCGGGGAGGAGATCACCCAGTGCCCCGTCGGGAAGGTCCATTTCAGCTCACCCTGGGGGCTGATGGCATACATGTTCCTGTCCCAGCCCCCGATATAGATCGTGCCGTCCGTGGCGATCGAGGGCGAGCAGGAGATGTTGTCATTCATCGGAAAGCTCCACTGCAGGCTGCCATCCGGATTCAGGGCATACAGATTGTCATCGAAGCTGCCGAAGTAGACCGTGCCATCGGATCCGATTGCCGGTGAGTCGTAGATGCCCTTGCCGGTCGGAAAGCTCCATTTCAGCGATCCGTCCGGGTTGAGGGCATAGAAGCTGTAGTCGTAGCTGCCGAAGTAGACCGTGCCGTCGGCAGCGATCGCCGGCGAGGAGCGCACCCAATCCCCGGCGGCAAAGGACCATTTCCGCGTGCCGTCAGGATTGAGCGCGTACAGATGGTTGTCAAGACTGCCGAAGTAGATCGTGCCATCCCTGCCGACGGCCGGGGAGCTGAAGACCATGAAGCCTGTCTCGAATTTCCATTTCAGGCTGCCGTCGGGGTTGAGCGCGTAGAGGGAGTTGTCATCGCTGCCGAAATAGATGGTCCCGTCATCGGCGATGGCGGCGGATGAATAGACAATGCCGCCGGTGGGGAAGCTCCATTTCAGACTGCCGTCCGGGTTGATCGCGTACATGCTGTAGTCCAGGCTGCCGATGTAGACCGTGCCATCCGGGGCCAGCGCGGGAGAACTGAACACGTCATCACCGGTCTCGAAGCTCCAGCGCAGGGCCTTGCCTGCCGGGCCGTTGTATGGGCTCTGGCGGGTATGGGAGAGGTCCATCCCGAACTGGGACCACTCGCCGGGCAGGGTCAGCTGCAGGCTGGCCTGCGCCTGCAGGCCGTCGTTGTCAGTCACGCGCAGGCGTGCGGTGTAACTGCCGCGCAGGGGATAGACATGCTGGGCCTGGGGAGCGGAACCGTAGGCATCAAAGCTGCCATCACCATCGAAGTCCCATTCATGCAGCAGGATCTCCCCGTCCGGATCCGCACTGGCCGACGCATCGAAGTTGACGACGAAGGGAGCCAGCCCGGACTGGTGGTCCGCCGTGAGCAGGGCCAGGGGAGCGGCACTGGGGGGAGTATCCACACTGAGTTCCAGTTCCGCCAGCCCGTATCCGCCCTCGTCATCCACGGCGGCCACCGTCACGGTGTTCAGGCCGGGCTGCGGAAACTTGCTGCTGGCATGCGGCTCCAGGCTCGTGAGCTCGAAGGCGGCGTCGCCATCCAGATCCCAGAGGTAGAATGCGATCCTGCCATCACTGTCCACCGAACCCGAGGCATCGAAGTTCACACTGAGCGGAGCCGGACCGCTGGTTAGGTCCGCACTCAGGCTGGCAGTCGGCAGGGCGTTGAACGGGCTCCAGGTCCGGAAGGACAGCGCGTTTACCGTGAACGGCGTACCCGAGGAATTGGCAAGCAGGCAGTGGAGCTGGCCGGCGGGTGAGAGATGGCGTGGTTCGTCAATCGCCAGGGTCTTTGCTGCATTGAAGGGGCCATACCATTCCCAGCGGCCCAGCTCGTAATCCGGCAGGGCAATCCAGGCAGCGCTGCCGGGCGGCATACTGAGCAGCACCGAGAGGCTGTCCGCACTGCGTGAGCCGGGATCGAAGCCATACAGCGCCCAGGCCAGCGCTCCCTCCTCCGCTGAGAGCAACAGCCCGTTGTCATCATCCTGTGTCCCCGGTCCACGCTCAAGCGTGGCACTTCCCGGGATCAGACTTTCCCGCAGTCCGCTGGCTGTGCGGCCGGAGGGCAGGGCTGGCAGTCTGGTGCTGCTTGTCTGGACTGCCGTCATGCGCGACTGCTCAGTAAAAGCAGTGCCGCAGGAATGCGCCAGCAGCAAGGTAGATGCCAACGCGAGACAGCAGACCAGATGCAGCAGTTTCATGGATTGGGATCTCCCGGGGCAGGAATGCCTGGCAGAGATTAATCCGGCAGTGATGGAGCCAGGAACAGGGCCATACACATGCTGGTGACATGCAGTGACAGTATGGGAATGTCGGCGGTATGAAAATGCCAGAGGAATCACGCTCTATCTGCTCGCTGGGAGGTTCTCTATGCGCCGCCGGGGATCCCCGTGGCCAGACGGTAATAATATACTTGACTCAGAAGAGTTTTTCCTGTATGATCTCCCCGTGAGCAAGATTCAACAGCCTAAGACCCTCTTGGAAGCAGTCCGCTACTTCGCTGATGCAGATGTCTGCTTTGAGTTCGTGAAGCGTATGCGCTGGCCTGAGAAGGTCACCTGCCCGATGTGCGGATGCAATGAGCATTCTTTCCTGTCTACTCGCAAGATGTGGCAGTGCAAGAGCTGTAAGAAGCAGTTCAGCATCAAGAAGGGAACCATCTTTGAGGATTCCCCGCTCAAGCTGGACAAGTGGCTTATTGCTATGTGGCTTATCGCCAATGCCAAGAACGGTATCAGCAGCTATGAACTTCACCGCTCACTCGGTATTACTCAGAAGTCCGCTTGGTTCATGCTGCACCGTATCCGTCTGGCAATGCAGAACAAGAGCATTGAAAAGCTCGGTGGTCAGATTGAAGCTGATGAAACCTATGTCGGTGGCAAGCTCGGTAACATGCACGTCCGCAAGCAGAAGGAAGTCCGTGAGAATTCCAGCTTTGCTGGTAAAACCATCGTGAGCGGAATTCTTCAGCGTGGCGGCGAGGTTCGCACTAAGGTTGTTCAGAACACCAAGCGCAATACGCTTTGCTCTGAGGTTGAAAAGAACGTCAATCCCGGCGCTCAGGTATTCACTGATGATCTTTCCAGCTATGACAGGCTTGATAACAACTTCCGTCATGCTACCGTGAACCATCAGATTGAGTTCGTGAATGGCGATGTCCATACGAATTCACTTGAAGGATTCTGGAGTCAAGTGAAGCGCACGATCAGCGGTACTTATGTATCGGTTGAGCCTGTTCACCTGAGCCGTTATCTTGATGAAGCGTGCTACCGCTACAATAACCGCAAGGGCAATGATGCGGATCGCTTTGAAATGCTGACAGGGATGGTTAGTGGCAAGAGAACTGCCTATGCGCAGCTCACGCGCAAGGTGGGAGCCGCCTGATGATGAAGAAACAGAATGGATCAGAGAACCCAGAAGAGGGCCAAAGCGAAAGTACAGAGCATTCGAGGAACTGGTGAAGCAAGTAGTCAGGACCCCGAAAGCGGAGATTGACGAAAATGAAAAAAGCGAAGACCAATAAACACAAATTTGTTAGCTGAAGGTCAATCCTTTCTTTTTCCCGTATGTAATAACCGCATTCAACAACGATGAGATGTTGCTTATTACTTTCATTGCAGATTGCATATCATGTTGGGTATGCACATCGTGTATTGTGTCATTGCGCCAAACATCTTTAACACCAAGCACATGGTTGTTTAGTTCTAAATAGAAGATGTAATCTTCTGATCCGTTCTGGAAAGAGTCTGCGTGACGCTTAAAATCGGATGCAAACCCTGACCAACTTTGTGGCTTCTTTTTTGTGCTATTTGTTAGTGTCCATATTGAATCCAACACAGGCTCAACTACACGAAGTGAATGAAACACACTTGCCGTATATCGGCCAAGCGCCCAACACTTCATTGATTCTTGCATGTCATAGCGACTTAGGAAAAGGGTGTCCCATGCGTCCTGGCCGTATGTGGCATTGATTTCTGACTGCTCGCATAAGAACTGCCTTGATTCCCTACGGTCAAGATACGAAAACAATGCTTTTGTGTTGCCGAAACCATAGTTTCTGCGATTTGTTGAAGTCTAATGGTTGTTTGACGGACATTGCAATTTTGCGTCCCCGGAAGTCCAAGCAGCATTTCGCACGCATCGGACACCGCCTCTAACCCATAATCCTGCGCTAACTGAAGAACAGCATTTACAGGCGGGCAGATTTCCTCCTGAAAGAGGTCTCATTAAGTTTTCCTTCATCTGGATACTGAACGCTGACCAATTTGTTTACAATCTGCAAACAATGCCTTATGCCTTCTATCAACTCATGAACGCGAGCACGTTCCATTTCGGCTATACTCCAAAGCCTGTCTTTACAAAGCTCATCAGACAGGAAAACAGGAACATCCCTTACCACATTCATTCTAATTCACTCCTATTCTCTGAGTCAAGTATATTATCGCCGGCCAGACTGAAGTCTGGTCTCCGCGGGTATAATCCCCCTGCCATGGCATCCTGCCGACAGAGGAGTGTGATCCAGTTCGCCGCTACCCGCGGCGATGCCACCACGCGCTCCTCCGCCATGCACTTCACCGCCCGCCTGATATCCATACAGCTCGGATAGCAGGCCGGCCACTGGTCTCCGGCTTGCCGCCGGTAGCTCAGTGGTCAGAGCGGCACCCTTATAAGGTGAAGGCCGCGGGTTCAATTCCCGCCCGGCGGATACTCCCCCAATGACCATCCATTAACATGATTGCGCGCGCGGCATGTCGTATTTGCCGCCGCCCAGGAGAGATTGCTATGCCTATCGTGGCAAAGAGTACTGAACGCAGTGAGAAGGATGAGCGGCTCTACCGCATCCGCCATTCGGCCGCCCACCTGATGGCCGAGGCCGTGCAGGCCCTGTTCCCCGGCACGAAGCTGGCCTTCGGCCCGCCGATCGAGGACGGCTTCTACTACGACTTCGACACCGAGCACGCCTTCAACGAGGATGACCTGCGCGCGATCGAGAAGAAGATGGAGGAGCTGCGCCAGAAGAAGGCGGAGTTCGTCTGCATCCCGGTTTCCAAGGCAGATGCGCTGAAGCGCTTCCAGGAGATGGGCGAGAAGCTCAAGGCCGAACACGTCGAGACGCTGGAGGACGGCAAGATCACGCTCTACCAGGATGGCGACTTCATCGACCTCTGTGCCGGCCCGCATGTGGAGCACACCGGTGAGATCAAGCACTTCAGGCTGATGCACAGCTCCGGCAGTTACTGGCGCGGCGATGAGAAGCGCGAGCGCCTGCAGCGCATCTACGGCACAGCCTGGGAGAGCAAGGACGAACTGAAGGGTTATCTGCACCGCCTCGAGGAAGCCAAGAAGCGCGACCACCGTGTGCTCGGCAAGGAGCTCGGGCTCGTGGACTTCCCCGAGCTGGCCGGCCCCGGCCTGCCGTTCTACCTGCCGCCAGGAGCGCACATCCTGCAGTCGCTGAAGAACTGGATGTGGAGCCTGCACGAAGGTGGTGGCTACGGCCACACTGACAAGGTCTACCAGCCGCTCAACACCCCGCACATCCTCAAGACGGATGCCTGGCATACCAGCGGCCACCTGCAGAACTACCGCGACGCGATGTTCATGGTCTACTCGCTGGACGAACTGGAGAGCGGGATGATCGGCGGTGACAACGAAAGTGGCAAGGAAGGGCTTGGCAACTACGGACTCAAGCCGATGAACTGCCCCGGCCATGTGATGCTGTACAACGTCGGCACCAAGAGCTACCGCGACATGCCGGTGCGCTTCTTCGAGTTCGGCACGGTCTACCGCTACGAACGCCAGGGCGTGCTTCACGGCCTGCTGCGCGTGCGCTCCTTCACGCAGGACGATGCCCACATTTTCTGCACGCCGGAGCAGTACGAGGCGGAGATCGAGGGCGTGTTCGACTTCTGCTGCCACATCTGGGACACCTTCGGCTTCAACTACCACGTCGCGCTGAAGACGCGCGGCGAGAAGAGCATGGGCTCGGACGAGGTCTGGGAGATGGCCGAGGCCGGGCTCAGGAAGGTGCTGGAGAAGCGTGCGCCGGGCAAGTACTTCGTCGAGGAGGGCGATGCGGCCTTCTACGGGCCGAAGATCGACTTCGTCGTCAGCGACAGCCTCGGGCGCAACTGGCAGGGCTCCACGATCCAGCTGGACTTCAACCTGCCGCAGCGCTTCGGCATGGAGTATGTTGACAGCCACGGTGAGCGCCAGCGCCCGGTGATGATCCACCGCGCGATCCTCGGCTCCTTCGAGCGCTTCTTCGGCCTGCTGATCGAGGAATTCGGCGGGGCCTTCCCGCTCTGGCTGGCCCCGGAGCAGGTGCGTGTGCTGCCGATCACTGATGCGCAGAACGAGTATGCGCACCAGGTCTGTGATGAGCTGCGCCGCGCTGGCCTGCTGGCAACGGTGGACGACAGCTCGGAAAAGCTCGGCAAGAAGATCCGCGGCGGCAAGACCCACAAGGTGCCTTATCTCGTGGTGGTCGGCGGCCAGGAGATGGAGAACAACACCATCACGGTGGAGGGCTACTTCGACGGCAAGCTGGCGGACATCACCACCGTCAACGCGCTGGAAGCCCGCATGCGCCTCGAGCGTGACAACAAGGTCGCCCGCCGCCGCGAGGAGTAGTGGAGGTCTGGCGCAAGCCAGGCCCGGAGGTCGAGCGCAAGCTCGGCAGGGAGGCCAAGTTGTAAGCTTGGCAACATCGACTATAAAGCTTGGAAGTAGGGCAGGGGGTAACTCCCCCGCCGGGGATGGGGTCTTACCCCATCCCCGAACTTTTCCTTGTTGAAAAGGTCTGATTGCCAATGGGGATGGGAGAACAGAATGAAGCGATGCATGATTGGGCCTTGTTGCAGGTCAAGCGCTGGCTTTCATGCTCAAAGTGGTGGTTGGCACCACTGATTTTCATCTGGCTCTGGCACCTTTATGGAAGTCGCTGGGATGTGATCTGGATCTGGCTTGTAGGCTGGCCGCATGAAATTCAGAGTCCCCCCTTCTTTTCGTCATTCAAATCCTATGCGCACCCGTATTTCACTGACAGGGTGCATCAGTGGTACTTCTGGCAGGTCTTCCATGCATACTTCCACGAACTGGCAATGCCGTTGCTTCTGATGGTCGTTGGCTCATTCACCAGTTCCATCACATTGCCTGAGGAATTGCACTTGGCTCTTTCAGAACGAAGCAGGCGGATGTGGCTTCTGCGTTGCTTCAGTCTTGTGGCAATCCCTGCCTATCTCATCTTTGTCCTGTTTCCAGTCCTTTCCTACATACTGGCAATCATACTGAATGATTACTCCATTGCAAACTGCATGGCTGTGGTCTGTTGGACAGGTCTTCCACTGGCCGCGCTCATGCTAGTTGCCATTGCCCTGCTTACTGATAGTCAACAGTCCCGGATCTGGCAATATTCAATCTTTGGCATGACTGTCCTTATTCTGGCCAGGGTTGGTTTCATGCTCTACCAGCGCAGCAGGGACTGGATGTTCCAGTTTGGTACGGCAAACTACACAGCAACGGAATCTGCTATGACACCATTACTGCCCTTGTCCGTAGTTGCCATCTTTGTTCTGGGTTTTGCATTATCCAGGCTACGTTCGTTGCTTTGGTCAAGTCAGCCTCGCGGCTGACCTCCTGTCCCGCTCTCCTGCAGTACCCGCAGGTACTCAACCCACGGACCCACTTCTGCCTTGTACTGCGCTGCCATCGTACGCACCATCTGGTAGATATGCCCAAGGTCATGCACGGTCCAGCTTGCCAGCAGCTGGGATAGGGTGACTGTGCCGAGCGCGGGGTGGCTGCCTTTCAGCGGGAGTTGCTCCTCGCTGATTGCGATTTTCCTTAAGCTGGCAATGTTCGCCGCGCGCAGTTCCGTGAATTCGTCCAGCAGCTGATCCAGTGATTTGTCCTGTGAATCCGCGAACTGGGCGAAGCGGTCGAATGGCTCAAACGGCTTTGATTCCCCATGCTCGAGGATGTGCTGGGTGCGCTGCACCCAGTCCGTCCGCTCGCCGTGGATCAGGTGCCCGAGGATGTCGTATGCGCTCCAGCTTTCCCCGCCTTCCGTTGCCTGCGTCCAGCAGCCCGGCAGCCCACTGAGCAGGCTGTGCAGCACAGCCGGTGTGCGCTCCAGGATGGCAATGCTTTCGTTGATGTCGTATTTCATACTGCTCCCGTCCTTGCCCCGTGCCTGCCTGGAAGGAAGGAGTGTCGGCCCAGGACCGACAGGGCCAAGTGGCTCTCAAGAACCACTCGCCGACTCCTTACTCTTCATGCTTCCCGATGATCAGCTATCCGCTCATACCTGTCAAGCCTGCCGGCTCAGCTGCCGAGTTCCCTCTGCACCCGGTCCACTTCCGCCTGAGTCACTGCACCGGACTCCAGCAGGGCGGACAGGCTGTCAGCGAAGGACTGGCTGCCCTGCGGCAGTTTTGAAGCGTGATCCTGCAGAGCATTGCCGCTGGCAATCGCCTCGCGCATCTCCTCATCCGGTATCAGCACCTCATAGGCCGCCACGCGTCCCTGGCCCGAGCTGCGGCGCAGCAGGCGCAGGGCGGTGACACAGCGCAGTGCATCGGCAAGGTCACGCCTGCCGGCGCCGTTGTCCTCATCCGGGAAGGCGCGGCGGATTCGTTCCACGGCGTCCAGTGCCGTGTTGGCATGCAGAACCGTGATCACGAGATGGCCGGTCTGGGCGATTGTCAGGCACATGCGTAGTTCCTCCAGCGTGCGGATCTCCGCAAGGTAGATCACGTCTATGTCCTGGGCCATTGCGGCGCGCATCCCGGAAACGAAGTCCGGCATGTCGATGTGCAGATCCTTGTGCTGGACGATGCTCAGTTTGGGCTGCAGCTGGAACTGCATGGGATCATCCATCAGGCAGATGTGCAGTGGCTTCGTGGCATTCAGGTGCTCCAGCACCGCCGCCGCTGCGGAGGTCTTGCCGCTGCCGGTCGGACCGGTGAAGATCAGCAGGCCGCTGGGTGCATCCGCCGCATCGAGCACGGCCTGCGGCAGGCCGATCTGGTCCGGGCCGACAATCCGGTAGGCTGCCATCCGTGCTGCAAGTGAGACTTCGCCGCCGCTGCGGCTGGCAGTGAACATGATGCGCAGATTCTCACCGGCGCGCCCGTAGGCCGAACCATCAATGTTGGCAATCCCCCGCAGCAGGCCGGTGCTGCCGCCGAGGCCAGCCACCGCTTCCTCGCCGAACAGCTGCGCTGCCATGCTCGTCAGCTCAGCCGGGTCCAGCGGTTCCTCGCCCTGGCGCACCAGCGTTCCATGGATGCGCAGGGCTGGAGGCTCGCCCGCCAGCATCAGCATTTCCTGGGCTTCGCTGCTGACCATCGGCCGCAGCAGTTTCCGGATTTCATCACTAGGCTTGACTTGTACCAGCATCGCTTGCTCCGTTTCATAGATTGATGTTCTCGTCACTGTCCGAGGGCAGCAGGCTTCCCTTCGTGATGCCCTCGCGCGGCAGCAGATCCCTGAGCAGCCTGCGTGAATCATGCAGGCGGCGCTTGACTGTGCCTTCCGGCACGGCGAGCTGCAGCGAGACTTCTGCCACGCTGCGCTCCTGGATGTAGAAGAGTTCCACCGTCTCGCGATTGACCGTTGGCAATGCAGATATCGCCCTGTTGACCGCTTGCCGCAGCGAATCAAGTTCCAGTTCCTGCTGGGCGTCAGTCCCGCTGCCGGCCGGCTCAGCGCCACTCAGTTCAGCAGGCTGAGCGCCACGCATGATCCTGAGGACCTGGCTTCTGAGGATGCTGCGCAGCCAGGGCAGCAGAGCGCTGTTGCTGCGCAGCTGCCCGATGCGCTGGAACAGCAGCACCATGGATTCCTGCACGGCGTCCCGTGCCAGACTCTCGTCAGGCAGCATGGCTGCGCAGTACCGCAGGGCCCAGGGATGGAGCTGCTGTACCAGCTCGGAAAAAGCTTCCCTGTCACCATTGCGGCATCTGTCGATCAGCTCATGCATTGCTGCTTATATTGAGCCATGGGAGAGCGAACAGGTTCGGTAGCCTTTCTGCTTCGCTATCAGGCAGGAAGATTCATCTTTCCGGCGACCGGTTCAGTACCTGCACTCGCGGGGTGGCAGTAGTCTCTGCCTGGCTTCAGATCGGATTACTACTCAGGACGCAGCGTCAGCAGTCCTCATCCGGCAGATTGGCATTCCACATCTGCCGGGCCCAGCTGCCTTCCGGCTGCGGATCAGGCATGGCGTTGTCACCGACCAGCTTGATGTAGGTCGTGCTCGCATGCTGATGGGCTGCCTCCCGCTCCCAGGTGAAGATGTCCAGTGTCTCCCACTTGCCGGGCAGCGGATAGCCATTGCCATTCAGCTGCGCATAGGGTGGGGCGCCGTCCGTGAGGTAGTTCAGTCCATCGCGGATGGCAGTGGGTATTCCCACGCCCCAGGGATTGTAGATGTCGAACACGGCCTGCTTGTTGTTCCAGAGATAGGGGGCGATGTCCAGCGTGTTGTGGAAGCGCCAGGCACCGGCGGTATTGAAGCGGGCGTCAAAGTAGCTGGCAAAGGCCTGGTTACCGGGGGTCAGACCGGCATAGCTGTAGGGTTGGACCACGGTGGAGGGCTGCACGGCCTGCAGGCGTGACTGCAGCAGCAGGGCCATCGGGCCGGTGAGCGTGCCACCCAGGCTGTGTCCCGCCACATAGACCTTCGGCGGGCGCACATTCAACAGGAAGTCCAGCAGGCTGATCCCGCCGCGTTTCTGGTCCTGCATGCTCAGCAGGTCCTTCAGTCCGTCATGCGTGCCCCTGGCAATCAGGGCGTCACCCGGTGCTTGCGGGTCGAAGGCGTTGTAGGGCAGCTGCTGCTTGATGCGGAAATCCTCATCGCACCAGGCCTCCAGGCTGTCCATGGTGGTCCCGCGGATGATCACGGCATAGCTGCCGGTGACACGTTCCACCGCTGCATACATCAGGCTGTAGATCACACCGAGGCCGGAGTAGAGGGCCACGGGTCCCCATCGCACATTCCAGACATTGTTGGTCTTGTTCTTGATCACGTTAGTGATCTGATCCGGGGCATCGTAGGCAATCGATGCGAAGTTGATCATCAGCCAGGGGTAGTGGCTCACTTCCGGGTTATACATGGCGTGCTCCTGCCGGAATTATTCCGATCTGCCTTTAAGCAGCAATGAATTGCAACGATTATTGCACGGAAATTGACTCATGGATACCTTTCTGCATAGGAATTTGCAAACCAATGTAAAAACAGTCTGACCAATGCTTCGATCCAATTGGAGCATGTACTCGCTCGTCCTGGCTACCCGGCAGCCGGACAAGTAATTGGGGATGCATGGCCGCGGCTGCAGTGCCCTGATGGCTGGCACTAAAATATCCGGCATGGCGCTTCGCGTATTCAACACCCTGTCACGGAAGAAAGAAGACTTCGTCCCGGCCTCGCCGGAAGTCGTGCGCATCTACACCTGCGGCCTGACCGTCTACTCGCGCATGCACATCGGCCACGCCCGCACCTACTGCTTCTGGGACATGTTCCGCCGCTACCTCGAGTACAACGGCTACCACGTGATGAGCGTGATCAACTACACCGACATCGACGACCGGCTGATGGAGCGGGCGACGGAAAGCGTCGGCAGCATTGACATCGCCGAGCGCGTGATTGCCAGCTTCCGCAATGATTGCCGGATGCTGAAGATCAAGGACTACGCCGTCTACACCCGCGCAACGGACTTCATCCGCGGGCAGATCGAAATGGTGGCGCAGCTGATCGGGAAGGGCCATGCCTACGTCGTCAACGGCGAGGTGTTCTACGATGTGGCGAGCTTCCCCGGCTACGGCAAGCTCAGCGGCCGCACGGTGGAGGAGCAGCAGGTCGGCGCTTCCGGGCGCATCGGCGAGGATGTCTCGCGCAAGCGCAACCCGGCGGACTTCACGCTCTGGAAGCCGAGCGAGGGCGGGCAGCCCAGCTGGCAGACCGGCCATCCGGACTGGCCGCAGGGCCGTCCCGGCTGGCACATCGAATGCTCCGTGATGTCCAGCGAGACGCTCGGCGCGACCTTCGACCTGCACGGCGGGGCCGTTGACAACATGTTCCCGCACCATGAGAACGAGATCGCCCAGAGCGAGCCGCTGTGCGGCTGCTCGACCTGGGTGAAGTACTGGATGCACCCCGAGCACCTCGACCTGCGCGGCGAGAAGATGAGCAAGTCGCTTGGCAACGTGGTCGGCGTGCCGGACCTGCTTGCGCGCCACAGCTATGACAAGCTGCGCTGGTTCTACGCGATGAACCACTACCGCACCAAGCTGGCCTTCAGCGGCGAGCTGATCGACAGCGCTGCCGAGGGCTACCGCAAGATCACGAACCTGCTGGATATCCTTGAGGGACGTCTCTCCAGATGGGAGGATGTTGCCGAGGGTGTGCCGGCGCGGGGGGACTACGCCTCGCTGCGTGAGCCGGAGACGCGCGTGCCGCGCCTGCGCCATTACTATGAGTATGGGCAGTATGGTGATCTGGCAACGAAGTTCATCGCCAAGTTCCGCGAGGCGATGGATGACGACGTGAACAGCCCGCAGGCCACGGCCGCGATGTTTGAATATGTAAATGAGCTGTACAAGAACGGCATCGAGTCAGCGGACGACATGCCCTCCGTGCTGGCGGCCTACCGCTGCCTGACCCGGCACCTGTACGTACTCGGCATCGAACGCCCGAATGAACTGCTCTACCCGCAGCTGGCCACGGACTGCTTCCCGGTCGGCGGCAGTGCCGACACGGCGGCCCAGGATGCCTTCATTGACAGACTGGTTGAGGCCCGAGGCCAGGCCCGCGCTGACAAGGACTGGGCCAGGGCGGACATGCTGCGCGACCTGTTCGCACAGTGCGGACTCGAAGTGGAGGACACCGCCGAGGGTGCGCGCTGGAAACTCAAGGGGTGATCAATGCCTGACAACGATGTGACACCGATCGAAGTGGCGGAGCTGTTCAGCCAGGCGGCTGAAGAGTTCGAGAATGCCGCCGCACACTGCCGGGTGAGCGCCACGCATTTCGGCAATCGCGATGTGCCGGCGGGCTGCGCACACAAGGTGGCCGCGCTCGGGCATGTTGCCAAGGGCCGTGAGATCCTCGACCGGATCAGCATCATCCATTCGGGCAAGGCTCAGCTGCCGGATTAGGCGGTGTGGCGCGAGTCGCACAATAATGGCAATGTGAATCTGTGGGTTGTACGACAGCAAGTGTCGCACCTCCCTACAGTCCCTCGATCCGCCTGTAGAGTGCGACGGTGTTCTCCAGCACCGTGGCGATCGTCATCGGGCCGACGCCGCCCGGTACCGGGCTGATCCAGCTGGCCTTCTCCGCCACCTCGTCGAACAGCAGGTCGCCCACGAGCTGCATGCGCGGCTCGCCCTTCTCGTCATACTCCGGCTCGCCTGAATCATCGAGGATGTGCACGAAGTTCGTACCGACATCCACCGCCACCACGCCCTGCTTCACCATGTCACCGGTCACCAGCCCGGCACGGCCCGCCGCGCTGATCAGGATGTCCGCCTGGCGCGTGACCGCCCCGATATCGGGAGTGCGGCTGTGGCAGTAGCAGACCGTGCAGTTGCGCTCCAGCAGCAGCAGGCCCAGCGGCTTGCCGACGAGATTGCTGCGCCCCAACACCACGGCGTGCCTGCCCTGCAGCTCGATCCCGGCGGCATCCAGCAGGTTGATGATGCCCTGCGGAGTGGCGGGACGCGGAGCCGGCAGGCCGAGGGCCACGCGCCCGACGTTCTCCGGGTGGAAGCAGTCTACGTCCTTCATAGGTGAGATCGACTCCGCCACCTGCTGCTCGTCCATATGCGCCGGCAGCGGCAGCTGCACGAGGATGCTGTGCACGCCGGGGTCGGCATTGTGGATCGCGAGGCGTGCCAGCAGCTGCTGCTGGGTGGTGTCCTCCGGCAGGCGTTCAATCGTCGAGCGGCAGCCGATCTTCTCTGCCTGGCGGTTCTTCAGTCCGACGTACTGTGAGCTGGCGGGGTTGTCACCGACCTGCATGAATACGGCATGAGGCTGGGGATGACCATCCGCGACCCAGCGCCGGATCTGCCTGCGCAGGCGCATGCGGATGGATTTTGCTGCCAGTTTGCCGTCGAGGAGCTTTGCCACGCGGCAATTTTACTGCACGGTGAGATCCTGCAGCGGGTTCTTCGGACTCTTGATGAATTCGGTCTGGTCGACTTCCAGCTCCTCCATCACCACGCTGAAGTCATGGTAATCCTTGAGATTCACGTAGTCCCGCAGGTCGGTTATCTGGCCCTGCCGCAGTTCCCCGAGCAGGCGCTCCATTCCGGCCTGATCACCGGCCGCATGGTAGATCCCGTACAATTCATAACGGGCCTCGTCCACCTCACGATCAGGACGGCGAGCCAGGTAACCTTCCAGCATGCGCTGCGCTTCGGCTGTCTGACCGGCCCCGAGCAGGATCCTGGCCTTGGCTGCAATGAGTGCCGGGTGGGAAGGATCCAGCGCCTCCATCGCGCGCATCTGCACCTCCAGCACCCGTGGCAGGCGCTGCAGTTCAGCTATGTCCAGCAGGTCTGAAAGGAAGTCCCCGAGCCAGGGTACATCCCGACGCCTGAGTTCGGCGGTGATGTTGTCAGCTTCCGGCCAGCGCTTGAGCTTCGCCAGGCACAGCGCACTCAGGGCCCAGTCCGCATCACTCATGTAACGCTGGCGGGTCTCCAGCACGCGCAGTGCCGGCTGGTACTGCCCGGACCAGAAGTACATGCGGGCCTCATCCACGAGCGGGTCGGGGTTGTGTTCCGCCTGGTACTCGATGTCCGCCAGCTCACTCTTGAGGAAGTCGGTATTGGACAGGATGATCGACTGGTCGCGGTCCGTGATGATGTTGGCCTTGGACATGGCGTTGATGGCACCCATCAGATCGTCATGCATGTAGTAGTAAATGGCGCGGTTGTTGTAGCGTGCGGCCTCCACCAGGCCATTGTCAGGCAGCAGCTCCAGGTGATGGAAGATGTCGTACTTGCCCGTCTGGTCCTGACGCACGATGAAGTAGTTGTACTTCAGCGGGTACTTGCCTTCAGTATTCAGATAGTGGTCCGCCGGCTGCCACAGCAGGTTGCTGGCGGTCAGGGCTCCCTTGGCCTGGAAGGAGAGGTCGGCGACGTTTGGCAGGTCGAAGATCACCTGCGGGCTCTCGCCGGTCATGTCATAGATCTTCAGGTCCCCGATCTGATGCTCCTGACCCCTGGCGTCCGTCCAGCTGCGGGTCGGGTAGGAAAGGAACTGCCGGCCGGTGAGCAGGAAGGTGAAGGGCCGCTTGCCGGTGTATTCGCTCATGCGTTCACTGATGCGGCTCACGGGCTGACCATTGCGCAGCTCCACCACACGCATCTCCAATCCACTGCCGTCGCGGATCACGGCAGCGCCCATCTCCGGGCCGCCAAGCGGCGTGTAGAGCTTGTATTCCACGGTGCCGAGGCTTGAGAAGTGGCTGTCCAGGCGGGAGATGCCGTTCTCGGTGGCGGCAATGGCCGGGGCGCAGATGCCAAGCACGGCGGCGCAGAGCAGCAGGCCGGGTATCCAGTTGCGGGATAGCAGTACAGTCATGATTACATCCAACCCTGTCCGGGACGGCTCCCGGAGATTGTGTCCAACACCTCAATCATAGCAGTGGCGCATGCAGGCGCTCCCGCACTGCGGCACAGCATATAGACGGAGAATCGCCCCGAATGTTCCGATTTCTCAGGCCTGGCTGTGGTACTGCGACAGCACGGAGGCCAGGTAGGAATCACGCTGGCTCTGGCTCAGGGTATCCGGGCTGTAGCCCAGCGAGCGGACCAGCGCCCCGCTCAGGTTATGGCGCAGCTCGGGCTCGAAATTCACGGCACGCATCAGGTAGCTGTTGATGGCCAGCGCAATCCGCGGCGTGACCAGGCCCTGATCCTGCTGGCCGGGGCGGGATTCGTTTCCGCCATAACTGCGCACCCAGCTCACGGGCTGCTGCTGCGAGAATTCGCGCACAACCACCGTGTCAGCCACCAAATCACCGATGCGCTGCTGGTAGCGGGTGGCGAAGAAGCTGATCAGCCCTGTGAACTGGTTGCTGGGCAGCATGTCCACGAGCCGCATCAGGTTGCGCATCCAGATCGCCTGGGCATTGAGCGGCAGGCCACCGCGGCGCAGCACGCGAATCCCGGTCAGGCGCTTGCCCGGGGTCTGGCCGTTCCAGATTGTTTCATAGATGATGAAGTACAGCGGGAAGAGCAGCAGCACGAAGAGCACTGCGAGCCCGATGATGACGATCAGCGTGGTCGGATTGCCGGAGTTGGCGGAAGGACCCACGAGGGCGATCACGAGCACAAGCAGCAAGCCGCCGATCACGGCCTGGGCCACGCCCACGATCAGGCTGTCAAGCAGGAAGGCCAGGGCGCGCGGACCGAAACCGGCCAGCGGCAGGTGCAGCTTCAGGAGCTCCGGCGTCTCGACCTCGACGACCTCATAGTCCTCCCAGAATTCCATCAGCCCACGTTCTCCCGGCAGGACTTCAGCGCTTCCATGAATGACATGTGGCTCATGGCGTTGCAGTGCGACTTGTGCTCTGGCAGGCCGCCGAGCGCGACGATCACTTCCTCCTGGGTCAGCTGCTCGGCTTCATCGATGCTGCGGCCCTCGCTCATGCGGGCGATGGCCTCGGCACTGGCGATCGCACTGCCGCAGCCATAGGCGATGAACCTGGTTTCCTCAATGATGTTGTCACCGGCGAGCCTGACCTGCATCCGCACCCAGTCGCCGCACTCGCTCTGAACATGTCCGATGCCGCTCGGGGATTCCATCTCGCCCATGTGCGTCGGATTCTGCATCAGGTTGATCATGTTGTTGCGCAGTTCTTCCATGACTTTGCGGGCCTCCCAGCCCGTAGGACAGTTTAACAGTGAACGGTAGACAGTGAACAGTGGGAGGCCAGGTGGTCTGTCTGGCAAATTGGGGAACATGAAAGGGAGGTGCAAGCTTGCTTGCACAAGACGGAGTGTCGGTCTTCAGACCGACAAGGCCCTGTAGCTCTTAGAGCTACACACCGCTCAACCCTCCTCCCGTCCCGTCGATCTGCCGACCGCCCAGCGGCAGAACAGGAATACGAGTGCCAGCCAGACGATGTTGAGCAACGGTGCCAGCAGGTAGCCAATCGGGCCGGTCTGGATTGCCAGCTCCGGATTCCAGAAGAGCAATAGGAGCATGGCCCCATTAGTACCACCGTGAAACGTGAATGTCTGCATTGAATATGATGCAGGTGGCCACCGGAATACCAGCTGCAATCCCCGCAGGAACTGCCACATTCCTGCAGCGGCCTGCTCAGTTGGCAAGACCATCCAGAAATCGCAGGCGAACTGCCAGATACGCAGAAGCAGTAATGTGATGGCCGCCAACAATGTGGGGAGTTTCCAGGAGTTGGTCAAGGACAAAATGATCAGAAACAGCAGTAACAGGGCTGCTGCACTGCCAACGGCCAGCAATGCGCCGTCAGCAGCGATCTCATGACTTATTCGGGAAAGTGATTGTGTGTATGCGGGGAGAATTCGTAGAGGATCCAGAAGTAGCTCCAGCAGGATTGCCGACGCGGCAACGAGAAAGGTAATGGTCCGTCCGGCAAGATGCAATAGCAAACTGCAGATTAGAGCCAGTATCAGCAACTGGATGCACCTGCTGGATGTAATGGCAATCCAGTCAAGAATCATTGAGGTCGATCGCAGCTGGTCAGGCACGTAGAAGAACATGAACAGCTGCTGCAGGAAGCTGACCAGCAGAAAGCTTGCTGGAAATGGCCAGCTGGAGATGATTCCACTGACATAGTCATACTGACGGATCAACCGCGGGTTGGGAGCAGCAAAACTGTCAGTGAACTGAGTCAGGACCATGTGACGTTGCCATGCAATGTGCAGCATTGCGAGTATTGGCAGGAGATTCAATCCAGAATATGCACCGAAGGAGATGTAGATCATGGATCGTGAGCTGCTGCTGAATAGAACAGTGTTTCGCAAGGCTATGCTGACAACCGACACGAACCCGCAGGCCGCGATCGCAAGTAGCCACAGCCGTCCCGGGCCCGCCCACCATCTTCGCATGCTGCGCTGCAGCGGCGCGTCCAGTTCACGGTAGTCGGAGATGCTCTCAGCGAAGGTTGACATCAGCTGACCTGCTCCATCTCACGAATAATCTCCTTGTATCGACTATTGTCAGGGATACTCCGCAGCGATGTAACGAATTCGCAGATCCATTCGTGGCTGTCCCGTAACCTTCCCATGCTTTCAGCATAGTCAGTAGTGCGGAAAATGAAAAGGGGACCCCGCAGGGTCCCCATGCATGAGACGTAATACTGTTTACGGTTATAACCACCAAGAGCACCTAGGTCACGAAGTCTCCTCGGTTCACAAAGATTTGTGATCATTTCCTGCTTTGTGTACTTCGTGCCCTTTGTGGTTAATACAATGTGCGACTCGCGCCGCACTTGCATTGTCCGGCTTGCGCCGGACCTCCTACACCACGCCCTGGGCCAGCATCGAGTTGGCAACCTTCAGGAAGCCCGCGACGTTGGCACCGAACACGTAGTCACCCGGCTTGCCGTACTTCTCGCAGGTCGAGGTGCACTGCTGGTGGATGTTCTTCATGATGTTGTGGAGCTTGCCGTCGACTTCCTCGCGGGTCCAGTATGTGAAGGCGGCGTTCTGCGCCATCTCCAGGCCGCTGGTGGCGACGCCGCCGGCATTGGAGGCCTTGCCCGGTGCATAGAGCAGGCCCTGCTCCTGGATGTGCATGAAGGCCTCCGGCGTGCAGGGCATGTTGGCACCCTCGCTCACGCAGAGGATGCCGTTGCCGACCATCGCCTTCGCCTCGTTGATGTCAACCTCGTTCTGGGTGGCGCAGGGGAAGGCCAGCGTGGCGCCGTCCACATACCACTCGCTCTTGCCGTTGCTGCGGTCGCCGTACTCGCCGCCGAACTTCTCGGTGTATTCGCTGATGCGCCCGCGGCGGTTGTTCTTGAGGTCCATGATCCAGGCCAGCTTCTCCTCGTTGATGCCGTCGCGGTCAACGATGAAGCCGTCGGAGTCCGACATCGTGATCACCTTGCCGCCGAGCTGGATCACCTTCTCGGCGCAGAACTGGGCCACGTTGCCGGATCCGCTGATCAGGGCCGTGCGGCCCTTGACCTCATGGCCCTTCGTTGCCAGCATCTCCTGGGCGAAGTAGACGTTGCCATAGCCGGTGGCCTCGGGACGGATCAGGCTGCCGCCCCAGTCGTGGGCCTTGCCGGTCAGCACGCCGCTGAACTCATTGCGCAGCTTCTTGTACATCCCGAACAGGTAGCCGATCTCACGGCCGCCCACGCCGATGTCACCGGCGGGCACGTCCGTGCGCGGGCCGATGTGGCGGAACAGCTCGGACATGAAGGACTGGCAGAAGGCCATCACCTCGTTGTCACTCTTGCCCTTGGGGTCGAAGTCGGAGCCGCCCTTGCCGCCGCCCATCGGCAGCGTGGTCAGGCTGTTCTTGAAGACCTGCTCGAAGGCCAGGAACTTCAGGATGCCGAGCGTGACGCTCGGGTGGAAGCGCAGGCCGCCCTTGTAGGGGCCGATCGCGCTGTTCATCTCGATGCGGTAGCCGCGGTTGACCTGGACCTTGCCGCTGTCGTCAACCCAGGGGACGCGGAACATGATGACGCGCTCCGGCTCAACGACGCGATCGAGGATCCGGGCCTCAACGAATTCAGGGTGCTGGTCGAGGATCGGTACGATCGACTCCGCGACCTCCTGCACCGCCTGGTGGAAGGTGGGCTCGGCCGGGTTCTTGGCCTTGACCTGCTCCATGAATTCACTGACTGCGTGGGACATTGATGTTTCCTCCAGATTCAGGCTTCCGGCGCGCGGAAGTTACGCTGCATTATAGGACAGTTTGTGGATTGTCCTGCGGGGCCAGGGCATTTGCGGAATATCCACCTCAAAAGGTCTAGAGATCCTCGCTGACAGGCGGGCTGGCGGGGTGGTTGCCGCTGATTCCGACCTCGCTGCTCTCCCCTGGACTGCGTTCAGTCTCGTTGTCCTTACCGGCTGCGGCCTGTTCCTCATCGAGTTTCTTCTGCTGGTCCTCGAGGTATTTGTCCGCCCGGCCCCTGGCATCATCCGGGCTGATAAGTGGCGGGGCCACGCCGTCGGAATACTCCGTGCCACCCCAGCTGTCGCTGATGTCATCCATACCGATGATGCTGATGTCCTGGTTGACGATTGCCACGGCGAAGGTGTCATCCGGGTCGAAGAAGCCATACTCGCGGGCTTCGCTGTCCGTGAGATTGTGCAGACGCAGGTCCAGCAGCAGAGCGCCGTTGGAGCGTGGCAGGACATCCAGGCCGGACATGTTCCATTCCCAGCGGAACTGCGTGACCTCACCGCTCTGGCGGTGCTCGACCGTCCAGAGATAGGTGATCACGTTCTGCAGGTTGCGGGGTTCATCACGGCGCACGATGAACTGTTCTGAATCGAGGCCTGAGAAGAACTCCCCGTACTTGTCGACCTGGCTGCGTGGCCCGCTAACATCCCGCTCTGCGATCTCCTGCAGAATCTCAGCGCCCTTGCGGCTGGCATACCAGACGCCGAGGCAAAAAAGAGTGACAACCAGACCGAGCAATATGCCGATGATGCTGCCGATCACACGCAGCACTTCCATGCCGGCTGAGCGGCGCCGGCTGCGCCGACCGCTGCCGCGCGTGCTGCCACGGGCCGGCGGGCTGGCCTTGCGGGTGCTTTCCGTGCTGTCTGCGGTCCTGCTCATCAACGGGTGAGCCGTGATTCCTGGAAGCGGTCAATTGCCGCCAGGCTGCCCAGCTGATCCTGGCTCAGGAAGGGCTGGTGGCGCTTTATGCGCAGCTGGCTGTTGAGACGGGCATGCCACTGCTCTTCTTCAATGCGCTGGATATTGCGGCGGGCCATGTCAGCATTGTCCGCCAGACGCATCAGGCTGGCCCGGCTCTGGCGGCGCTTGCCGCTGTGCAGGCGGCGCAGGAAGAACAGCAGGCCGGAAACTGCAACGACGTGCAGGCCCACTATGGCCATCTGCCCCAGTTGTGATGTCTGTGCTTCCATTCCGCCTCCCGGTCTCAGACCTGCGGGAGTTCATTGCCCCGGCGTTCATTGATGATACATGTATACCCCATCTCCTGCAGCAGGCCGTCCATCTGGGCGGCCTCGCCTGCGGAACTGAAGGTCTGCTCCACGACGACGACATTCCCCATCACCACGGCCTCGGGGTGGAAGCCCTCCGGGAAGCTGCCCTGTTCAATCAGGGCATAAGCTTCCGCAGCATTGGCCGGTCCCGTGAGCTGCACGGAATAGATATTGGGAATGTCCGTCTTCAGCGGACGTACATCAATGGACAGCTTGGCGGGGTCGTCGATCTCGATTACCTTGAATTCCGAGGGGCCGGACAGGAAGACCTGCAGCTCCTTGATCCCGCCTTCCGGCGCAGTGACCACGCTGAAGGGCAGGGCCGGTGAATTCTGGACCTTGGTCGACTCATTGAAGCTCAGCCCTTCCACCCGCATCACCAGGCGGTAGGGGAACTCCCGGTACTCCACGCTGTACACGGGGTGTTTATCGGCAGCGGAACCGTCGGACTTTGCCAGATCCAGCACCATGCGGGTGGCATTACCCTGGCGGCCGAAACGCACGCCCTCAAGCAGCATATCGGCCTTTGAGCTTCCACCCTTGAACGCCCCGTCGCTGATGAACTGAGCAGGTGGTTTCTCACCCGCACTGCACAGCAGTACGGACAGCGCCAGCAGAATTGCGAGCGCAATACCCCTTGAATATCTCATTTTTCAACCCTTATCTCAACCCTGAGATGCCTACATTCTATCACAAACGCATTTCACGCGTGGAACCGGGTCAACAGCTTTCCACATGGATCAACTGAAGTGCGAAAATTCGGGGATAGTCACTAACTGAGATACAGACTATCTATGTATTCTGAGACAGCTCAATAGCTGAACCAGCATGAATAAATAATGAGGATGCCAGAAATCACATATATTTCATAGCAGAAATGACTGGACAAAGCACGATAAGAGATGTAGACTATCGCCATTATGACTGCCAGGGATGCAACAGGATCGCAGTCGCCGCAGGACCCGGCCGCTGAACCGCGCCGTGGATTCCTGAGGCAGGCCACCGGGCTCGCCATGCTCGGGGCACTTGTCGCCGGATACGGTCGCTTCGCGGGGATGGCGATGGAATTCCTCTATCCATCCCAGCCAGCGGCCGAGGACTGGCAGTTCGTCTCCTCCGTCGAGAGTTTCCGGCAGGGTGACTCACTCGCCTACCGCGCCCCGCGCGGTGACAAGGTGACGATCACGCGCCAGGCTGAAAGCGGCGGTGCGGAGGACTTCATCGCGCTGTCCAGCACCTGCCCGCATCTCGGCTGCCAGGTGCACTGGGAGCCCCACAACGACCGCTACTTCTGCCCCTGCCACAACGGCGTCTTCGACCCGAGCGGCAAGGGCATCGGCGGACCTCCGGGGGATGCCGGCCAGAGCCTGCCGCGCTTCCCGCTCAAGGTCGAGGACGGCCTGCTCTACATCCTGGTCCCGATGACCAGACTGCCTGCCGGCGGCAGCGAGGAGGCCTGAGATGAATGCACTCCAACGCTGGTGGAGCGACCGCATACCCGTCACCGGGGAGCAGGTCCGCGAACTGACCAACGAGCCCGTGCCGAACCACCTCAAGCGCTGGTGGTTCTGCCTCGGCGGCACGGCAGCCTACCTCTTCCTCGTGCAGATCTTCACCGGGATCCTGCTGGCCTTCTACTACCAGGCCAGTCCGGCGGATGCCTGGGACAGCGTGGCCTACATCACCGATGAAGTTGCCTACGGCTGGTACATCCGCAGCGTGCACAAATGGGGAGCGATCCTGATGATCGCCGCCGTGGTGCTGCACCAGATGCGGGTGTTCTTCACCGGTGCCTACCGCAAGCCGCGCGAACTGAGCTGGGTGGTCGGCATGCTGCTGCTGCTCCTGACCGTGATCACCGGCTTCACCGGCTACAGCCTGGTCTACGAGCAGCTCAGCTACTGGGGGGCGACGGTCGGAGCCAACATCGCTGACAACGTCCCGCTGATCGGCGGTCTGATGAAGCGCATGCTGCTCGCCGGTGACAGCTACAACGCCCATACCCTGAGCCGCTTCTTCATCCTGCACGGAGCCGCACTGCCGATGGCGATCGTCGCCATCATCGGCATCCACATCGTGCTGATCCGCATCCAGGGCGTGACCGAGTTCGAGGATGAGGCCGAGAAGAAGCAGGAAAGGAAGACCTTCAACTTCCTGCCGGACCACCTCTACACGGAGATCATCATCGGCACCACGCTGGTGATCCTGCTCACGGTGCTGGCAACGGTGCTGCCGGCGGAGATGGGCCACCGCGCCGATCCGCTGACGACGCCTGAGGTGATCAAGCCTGAATGGTACTTCTACGTCGTGTTCCGCTGGCTGAAGATCTTCCCGGAGAGCTTCGCCATCCTGTCAACGGGAGCGATCGTGTTCCTGATGTTCGGCTGGCCCTGGATTGACGGCGCGCTGCGCCGCCGCCGCCCGGGCAGTGAGATGAGTGTGTGGATCGGTGTGGCCGCGGTGCTCGCGATCGTCGGACTGACGATCTGGGAAGCGCTGGTGGCGCACTAGACAGCAGGTCAAGGGAGACTGGCAATGTCGTTGAACATGAAACAGATAGTGATCGCGGTGCTCGGATTCATCTTCCTGGGCTCGCTGCTGCTCGTGCAGGCCATGGAGGTCAGCCGGCGGCGCGTGGAGATGGGCCAGGCTCCGAAGCATGTCGTGGCTCCGGCCTCCTCCTCGAAGTGCGTGGAATGCCACACGAAGGAGACTCCCGGGATCGTCGACCACTGGACCGGCAGCACGCATGCCGAAAAGGGAGTGTCCTGCTATGAGTGCCATGAGGCCAGGCAGGGTGAGGCTGATGCCTTTGACCACTACGGCCAGCTGATCGCCACCGTCGTCACCCCGATGGACTGCTCCAAGTGCCATCCCAAGGAGAGCGAGCAGTTCCAGAAGAGCCACCACAGCTCCGCTGGCAACATCCTCGCCTCCCTTGACAACTTCCTCGCTGAGACGGTTGAGGGTGCGCGCATGGAGTTCAACCCGCACAGCCCGACTCCCGGGATGGAAGTTGACATGGTGCGCGGGATGGCAAGCGCCAACTCCGGCTGCCAGCAGTGCCACGGCGGCAAGGTCGGCCTGATGGGCACCGACGGCAGCGTGATCACCTTCGAGCAGCTCAAGCCTGATGAAAAGGGCATGCCCACGGACCAGACGATTCTCGCGATGGTCAAGCGTGATCCGAAGGGCAAGCCGGAACTCGATCCGACAACATGGCCCAACACCGGCATCGGCCGCCTCAACCTCGATGGTTCCCGTGGTTCCTGCTCCGCCTGCCACAGCCGCCACGACTTCAGCCCGCGCCGTGCGCGCCAGCCGGAGAACTGCGGCAAGTGCCACCTCGGCCCCGACCATCCGCAGAAGGAGATCTACGAGGAAAGCAAGCACGGCGTGGCCTTCCGCGACCTCAAGGACGACATGAACCTCGATGCCGAACACTGGGTGCTCGGCGAGGATTACTCCGCAGCACCGACCTGCGCCACCTGCCACATGAGCGGCAACTCCCGCAACGGCGGCGAGGTCACGCACGATCCGGGCGAGCGCATCTCCTGGACCAACCGGCCGCCGGTCAGCGTGCGCATGGATACCGACGAGAACCACAAGATCGTCACGGAGACCGATCCCCAGGCGCGCCAGGGCCTGATCGCCGACACTGCGGATGCCAAGCGCGACCGCATGAAGCTGGTCTGCAGCCACTGCCACAGCCCGGACTATGTCAGCAAGTTCTATGACCAGTATGACAACCTGGTGATCCTCTACAACGAGAAGTTCGCCAAGCCGGGCACCTCGATCATGAAGTCCCTCACTGACAACGGCATCACGAGCCCGACCCAGTTCGACGAGGAGATCGAGTGGACCTGGTTCTACCTCTGGCACCATGAGGGCCGCAGGGCGCGCCACGGTGCCAGCATGATGGCCCCGGACTACACGCACTGGCACGGCATGTACGAAGTCGCGGAGCGCTTCTACATGGGGCTGATCCCGCAGGCCCGTGAGATGGCCGAGGAGGCCCGCCACAGTGGCAACGCCGCCGGCGCGGATGCCGTTGACGCCGTGATCAATGAGATCCTGGCGCGTCCGGAACATGCCTGGTTCGAGGAAGGCGCGGCAGATGCCAGCGAGCGGATCCGCAAGGCGATGGAGGAGCGCTACGGCACGAAGTAGCAGAGACGACTGACCTCTCCCGATTTGATCAGCCCGGGCCATCCCAGTGATGGTCCGGGCTTTTCACTTTGTCCGGCGCTAGCCCGGAGGCACGTAATAACTGGAGACGAGGCCCTCGATGATCGCTGCCCAGCCGTTGGCCATGATGAACATCAGCAGCTTGAAGGGCAGGGAGATCAGCACGGGTGGCAGCATCATCATGCCCATGCTCATCAGGATCGAGGCCACCACCATGTCCACCACGAGGAATGGCAGGTAGATCACGAAGCCCAGCTGGAAGGCCGTTGTCAGTTCACTGATGATGTAGGCCGGCAGAAGGGCGTGCAGGGGCAGGGCACGGGAGTTCTCCGGGGCATCGAGGCGGATGCCGTCCATGTCGAGTCGTGCCAGCTTCGCGAACAGCAGCTTGTGCGATGTGCGCGTGTTGGGGTACATGAAGTCCTGCAGCTGGCCGGTGCCCATCGCCATTGCCTGGTCCAGCGTGATTTCATCAGCGCTGTAGGGCTTGATCACTGTGTCGTTCATCACCGCCAGGCGCGGCATCATGATGAAGGCCGAGATCACCACAGCCAGACCGACCAGCACCTGGTTCGGTGGCGACTGCTGCGTGCCGAGCGCATTGCGCAGCAGCGAGAGCACGATGATCACGCGGGTGAAGGGCGTGACCATCAGGATCATGGTCGGAGCCAGGGTCAGCAGCGTGAACAGCGCGATGATCTTGAAGATGCTCGCCGCATCGCCATCCCCGCTGTTGACGGTCACGTTCAGTTCGCCTGCACTCACACTGATGCCGTTCTCCGGGCTGGCCGGAGCCTCAGGCTGCTGGGCCAGGGCCGGGACGCACATGAGGAGCAGGATTGCCAGGACCGGCAGGCTGCGGCGCAGCAGATTGCGAAGCAGGAACTTGATTGTCAGTTGCATGGCCTAGCTCCTGACCCGCTCAAGCTGGCGACGCACGCGGCTGGCGAAGTCCGTCTCGCCTGCCGTGGTTGTTCCGGCCGCTTCACGGGCCCGGGCATTGCGCAGCTGGCTCACGGTGAAGCCTCCGCTGCGTTCGTGCCGCGTCTCCCCGCGCAGGGTGGCGCTGTCCAGCAGGTCGAGTTCCGGGCGGCGCTTCCAGGAATCCTCGTCAGCGGCCGACTCCCGGGAGATGATGTCCTCCACGCTGTCGCGGCTGAGGCCCGCGGGATCCGTGGGCAGGCTCTGCAGCAGGTTGATGCCGCCGGAGGTCACACCGAGCACGAGGTTGGCACTGGCGGTCTCCACGATCATGATCTGCCGGCCGGGGCCGAGGCTGACCGTTTCCAGGACCTTCATGCTGCGCTTCGAGAGCCGGGCCAGCGGATTGCCGCGGCCCTTGAGGAAGCTGGCCAGCAGCAGCAGGCCGATGGTGAAGATTGCCATCTTCACGCCGAAGCTGCTGACGGCACTGCCGGGTTCGTGACCGGCAGGCTGTGAATCCTCATCCGCAGCGCCGCCGCTCAGGTCGAGCAGGCCGTGGTAACCATTGTTGCCATCGTCCATCCCCGCTCCGCCGTAGAGCGAATTCTCCGTCTCGGGCTCAGTGGCTTGTGTGTTCAGTGTTTCTTCTGCAGCCGTATCCGTCATCTGTTCATCAGGATCGGGCAGGCTATCGAGCATGGCCGTCAGAGTGGCAACGGCCTGCTCGCGGTACTGCGGATCGACCGGATCAGCGGTCACGACCGGAGCTTCATCCGTCGTCAGTGCATTGCGGAAGGAGGGCGGGTCACTGTCGGGACCAGTGATCCGGGACTGCCCGGCGTTCCTCACGCCGTTGCCGGATTTGCCTCCCACGGACTGTGCGGGAGTCTGAGCCGGTTTGGTCTGTGCTGCACCTGCGGGTTCAGGCGTCGGCAGGCCCGCCAGGTTGTCAGGAAACAGGCTGAAGCGCTGGCCGGAGTCGGTATCCAGGGCCATTGCCATTGTCAGCGCGTTCAGGTGCTCGCGGCTGCGCAGAAGCTGCAGCTCAGCCAGACGCCGCTCCAGTTCGTTCTGCTGCGGCTGTGCACTGCCGACCACCGCCATGCTGTTCTGGCTGAGCAGCTGCGGATCACGCAGGCCGGCCTGCCGCTCCCCGGAGTTGCCAAGCAGCACATTGATGGCCTGCATCGGATTGACAGCGGGATCCGCGAGATCCGCCAGCACGCTGTCGCGCAGCTTCACCGGCTGCGGCTTGCCGCCATCCGTCTGTGCTTCACTGTGTGCCTGCGAGGGCAGGGCAGCCAGGATCAGGACCGCCATCCACAGTGCAGTCATTGCCCGCGCCCGCGGGCCAAAACGCAATCTCCCCATTGCTTCCGCCTTCCCGGTTCCTCTACCGGATCAATTCAGTTACCAGCTTCTGTCAGCTGTTGATCACCTTCGTGATCGCCTCGATCACACGCTCGGGCTTGAAGGGCTTGACGATGAAGTCCTTGGCACCGGCCTGGATGGCCTCGATCACCATCTGCTGCTGGCCCATCGCCGAGCACATCACCACCTTGGCCTTGCCATCCTCGGAGAGGATCTGCTTGAGGGCCGCGATGCCGTCCATCTCGGGCATCGTGATGTCCATGGTGACGAGGTCCGGCTTGAGCTCCTTGTACTTGTTGACGGCGATCTGGCCGTTCTCGGCCTCACCGGCAACCTCGAGGCCGTTCTTGCTGAGGATGTCCTTGATCATCATCCTCATGAAGGCCGCATCATCAACGATAAGTACTTTTGGCATTTCTTTCTTGCCTCCGGGCTAACTCAAAAACACTGCCAGACTCAGCTCAGCTGCGCAAGCCTGTCCGCGGGCGATAGTATTGAAGTAATTCTAACGCCGAAATTCTCATCTATCACGACAACTTCGCCTTTTGCGAAATATTTACCATTCACCAGCAGATCAATCGGTTCGCCCGCCAGCTTGTCAAGCGAGATCAGGCTGCCCTGGCTGTACTCGAGGATCGTGCGGATCGGCAGCTGGGTCTTGCCGAGTTCCACCGTCACCTGCAGCGGCACGTCCAGCAGGATGTCGAGATTGCTGATGTCAGCCGAGGTGCGGTGTTCCGTGATCTGGCTGAACTGCGCCGGCTGGTACTCCGTGGTGCCGGCATTCGGAATTGACGACTGCGGCTGCGGCATCTGCTGCTGCATCGGTGCGGCCGCGGGAGGCGGCGCCGCAGCGGCGGGTGCCGGCTGCTGCCGGGCCTCTTCCTCGCCATTGAGCTTCTTCATGAACATCCCTGCCAGTTCCCCACTGACCACATGCCGGATCATGACAGCGCTGCCCGCGCTGTTCTCCAGTGTGATCGTGGAGATCAGATGTCCATCCACCACATCCCCTGACAATCCGTCGATGTCGCCACGCGCGATGGCTTCGGCATTCGTCGACAGCTTGAGCTGGCCGCTGATCATCGTCATGTAGCTGCCGTTGGCCTGCGAGACGACCTCGATCAGCGCGCTCTCCTGCATTTCGTTGAGCTCCGCCTCGGGGTCGTCATCGCCGCCTGTCAGCGCGGCCGCGATGCTGCGCGCGAACGCCGCATCATAGACATAGTAATGTGTCAGCGCCTGCTTATCCACCGTGATCCCGGATTTGAAGATAATGTCATCTCCGAGCAGGTCGTGGATCTCACTGGCGGCGAGGGTGGCGTACTCGACATTGCTGACCCGGTAGTCAAAACCGGTCATTGCGTTCATCACGTCGGCAATGCTGCCGAGCAGTTCGCGTTCGAGGTCCGCCAGGGCGCGCGTGTCGAGACCGGAAGGCGGACCGCCGCCGGAGTCACCGGCGTCGTCAGCTCCGCCACCACCGAGCATGGCGTCAATCTCTTCCTGTGTCAGTCCGATGTCTGCCACCTAGATTCCTCCGTCAAAGGGATTCGCTGACCACAGGTCGGAGTCAGTCACGACTTCCGTCACCTGGGCCGCATAGTGCTTGCCATCAAGGCCGGGTATGCAGTTGAACTTGTGGATCCCGGCGACCTTCACCGTCAGGTCCTCCTGCGTATTTGTATCCAGGATCACGAGGTCGTCGGCTTCCAGCGCCAGCAGGTCGCGCAGCGTGAGCTTGACGCTGCCAAGTTCCACGCTGACCTTCAGCGAGACGTTCTGCAGGATCTGCGTGGTCTTGCTGCGGGATTCCTTGCTGGCTCCGCGGGTGCCGACGGCATAGAGCACGCGGTCGCTGAGCAGCGAGAGGATCGGCTCGAGCACCACGTAGGGGTAGACGATGTTCATGATGCCGCTCATTTCCCCGATGCGGCATTCGAGGGTGATGAGCAGGATCATGTCCGCCGGCGGCACGATCTGCACGAACAGCGGATTGCTTTCGAGGTCGATCAGCTCAGGCTTGAGGTCGATCATGGAGGACCAGGCCTCCTTCAGGTAGATCATCCCCTCGTCAATCAGGTTGGAGAGCACATGGCCCTCGATCTCCGTGATCTCGCGGGACTGCACGTTGCTCTGGCCCTGGCCGCCCAGCAGGCGGTCGATGATCGGGAAGCCGATCGTCGGTGAGAATTCCATCAGGGCCTGGCCCTCCAGCGGTGAGAGGCTGAAGGTGCAGGTGATCGTCGGGTTGGGAATCGACTGCATGAACTCCTGGTAGGTCACCTGGTCCACTGCGCTCACGCTGATCGAGACGTAGTTGCGCAGCTGGCCAGCGAGCTTGCTGGACCAGAGCCGGCCGTAGGTCTCATGCATCATGTAGATGGTACGGATCTGTTCCTTGGAGAACTTGCTCGGACGGAAGAAGTCGTAGGCCTTGACCTTGGCATTCTTCTCGGAAGCCTCGTCGCGCGCATCCTCAGCCTTGAGCTCGCCCGATGACAGGGCGCCCAACAAGGCATCAATTTCCTCCTGGCTCAGAATGTCGGCCACAGGTCCTCCACGTACGACGTCTTCTAGGTCTAGTTATCGGCAGGCTGCGGCGGATCTTCGCCGGGCTGCGGAATGGCAATGTAGTGGATGCGGCGCTCGAAGCCGATCACGCGCTCAACGACCTCGCTGACCTTCTCGCGCACGATGAAACGCTTGCCGCTGGTCAGGCGCACGATGGTGTCAGGCGTGGCCTCGACGGTCTCGATCATTCCGGCGTTGAGTATGAAGCTCTCGCCGTTGAGTTTCGTTAGCTCTATCATCCACTTATCCCGCAGTGCCTTCTGGCACCGAATGTCTACGTGGACTTTATACCTGTTGTCAGCCGGGCTGCACAGTGGCTTTACCGGGAATTGCCGGATTGATACGGGGATTTAACGGGGGAGGGAAGGGGAGCCTGGCCGGCGCTCAGCTGACCTCGATTGCCAGATCGTAGAGCTCACGGTCAATCGGCCGGCTGCCCTGCGTGGCATTCTCCAGCGGGACCTCCACCATCCGCCCGTTCAGTTCGCCGACCATCACGCCGTTGACATTGCGGAGCAGGGCGCTGACCGCGGCCTTGCCGCAGCGCGTGGCGTAGATCCGGTCGGCGGCGGTGGGGGCTCCGCCGCGCTGGATATGGCCAGGCATGCAGCCGCGCACCGTCACGGTCGCAGGCGTGTTCTCATCGATGTACTTCACGAGGTCGTAGGCGTCGTAGTCGGGGTTGTAGATCACTTCACCCGCACCTTCGGCCATCACGATCAGGTGGAACTTCTTGCCCTGGCTGATGCGGCTCTCCACCATCGCCACGACTTCCTGCTGGCTCCAGGCGACTTCCGGCACGAGGATGATGTCTGCACCGCCGGAGAGGCCGGCATGCAGGGCGATGTGCCCGCTGTGGCGGCCCATGGCCTCCACCACGAAGGTGCGCTGGTGGCTCTCGGCCGTGTCCCTGAGCTGGTTGATGCAGTAGGTGAGGGTGTTGACCGCGGTGTCGAAGCCGATCGTGTTGTCAATCCCGGGGATGTCGTTGTCAATCGTGCCGGGCGCGCCGATCACGTGTGCTCCGAGTTCCACGAGCTTCGCGGCTCCGCGGAAGGAGCCGTCGCCGCCGATCACCACCAGCCCGTCGATGCCGTGCTCGCGCAGGTTCCGCACCGCCTGCTGCTGGCCGCTCAGTTCGTACATCTCCGGGCTGCGCGCGCATTCCAGCTTGCTGCCGCCGCTGTTGACCCAGTTGGAGACATCGCTGTTGGACATCTCCTCGATCTCTCCGTGGATCAGGCCCTCATAGCCGCGGCGCACGCCGAAGACGTTCAGATCCGCAGCACGCCCGACACGCACCACGGCGCGCACGGCGGCGTTCATGCCGGGCGAGTCCCCTCCGCTGGTCAGCACTGCGATGTTGCGCATGGGGAAATTATAGTTGGAGTGGGGGATGGAGAGTGACACGGCGGAGGCTGGAGTGGTGGTTTTGCTTCTATCAGATAGACTGATTCGATGAGCAGGCTACTGAAGAGCAGGGATATGAGCTGGCGATACCAGTTGATGATTCTTTCCAGCATGCTGTGCATGTCCTGCAATCAAGGGTCAGATACGAATGCAGTTTCAGTAGATGTGGCCAACTTCCCACCCCAGCAGCGTTGGGTGGTCTCAGCATATCGCACGTGGCCGGGTTATACCTTCGCCGGATTAGCCTGGCAGCTGCAGCAGGATGGAACATTCAGGGATGGCACCGGTATACTGCTGCAATTCTATATGATTGTCAGAAGTGAATCCGGCTATCAGATTCAGTTCATTTCCGAAAGGGACCAGGTTGATCTTGAGAGGACGATCCTGTTGTTGGATGACAACACAAGTATCAGTCTGGCAGGCAGGTACGGGGAAGACAAGGATCCTTATCTTATGAAGAATGGCTTGCTGACGGATGAATATGTTCTACCGGAGAATTTCCGGGATGTTATTGTTCAGGATCTGACCGGGGGAACGCAGATCTCCGCTGGACAATCTGTATATCTTGGCGAAGAAGGTGAGTTCGTAGTGTTGAAGACTCTGGACCGTGTCGTACAGCAGTTCTGGATTGGCAAACAGGACCTGCAGGAGATAAACCTGCCAGCAGGCAGGCTGCGGAGCTGTGATCTCCAGGATGATCTGAGCGAATATCCAGGTTTGCTTGACGAAAATGGTCGCTTGTATACATATTCCAGTGACAGTAATTCCTTCATACTGGTCGCGGACATGGAGTGGTTGTCAACAGGCTTGGAGGCGGATGATCTACCTCGTGCAAAAGGGAGACTGGATCTGGCAGTCAGCAGGAACCTGGCTGCAATAAAGGACGACCAAGGGGAAAGGATCAGGGTTTATCTCAGAACGGGCGAAGTTGCCAGTCTGCGCAGACTTGAACCTCTGGAGGAAAATCCCAATGGTGGTCCTCGAAGAGCAGCGGAAGCAAACCGGCAACTGGATTTGCCTCTGGTGATTCTTGAGGAAAGGAATGAGATTGCTGATGATCAGTTCACAAGATCAGCGAGTCTGGTCCCACTGGATGATGACTCAATTGCCATCATTGATGTGATGTACCAGAGGGTACTTGTTGTCAGTCCGAAGAATGAGGAGACGGAGTAGCCATCAGTCCACAGAACGCTCGGGAGCAGGACACCGGAACGGGATAGAACAAAGCCAACACTGATGCTGGATTCCTTGTAACATGTGTAGAACTGGAATGCCACTACCAGACTGGTTGGAATCTTGGGGGCGGGTCAATCACCCAGTAGAGGTGCTGGCTGGTTACTATGATGGATGTCAACATACCAGTGAAGCACATTTTTTCTATTGTTTCATTTCTGTGTGATCTTTGCCAGAAAGGAATGACAGGCATGAGAACTCCGTTGATAATTTTCAGTCTAGCAGTACTTACAATTCTGGTTCACTCTTGCACAGAGAGTGCGACATCTGTCTCCTACACTCAGACAAGTACTAACCAACTTACAGTAAATGTAATGTTTGGAATGGGCAAAAAGCCTGATCAAGCATTAGTTTGTTCCATGAACAACAACAACTTATCGGAAGGGGATCTGGTGTCAACTAGCGAGCTGGATGAATTGATAATTCAGAGAGTCAATATAGTACCTGTGGTTGATCCGAAACCATACGACTTACAATATATAATAAACCTTGATACGTTAGATCCCAATATACTGTACAATTTTATTCTCTTTCACCACCGCGACGAATCCAGAGGACATTCGATTGCCTTGATCGATTACTTGAAGTATGAGAAATAGAGGCTCTCTTGGCTGGGTCTGATGCATAATCAAAATAATGACCTTGTCCCCCATATTCCGGACCATTTGCATTTTGTGAAAGCCACCACATGAATCACACACCGTTTCCGTACCAGCTGCAATGTCAGTTTTCCGGCTTCTTTGGCTCGCCAGCTGATATGGATTGTGCGACTTGCGCCGCAATCAACCCCGGCTGAAGCCGGAGCTCCATTGTCAACCTTACGGTTGACCTCCTAGATCAGGTCGTCCTGCTTCGCCTGTTCCAGCACGATGGCGTCGTCCCTGCGGGCGAAGGTGATCTCGCCTTCCTTGATCAGCTCCAGCAGCACGATGAAGGTGATGATCAGCGCGAAGACGTTGTGTTGCTCGATCAGCAGGTCCGTGAGCTTCTGCGGGCCCTGGCTGATGCGCTCACGCACCTGGGTGCGGGCCGCCTCGCTGTCGAAGTCGTCACGGAAAATCGTCACCTGGCGGAAGCGTGGACGGTCCAGCACTTCGCGAAACGCCGTCATCAGGTCGTAGACCGAGAGCGAGTCCATCGTATAGACGATCTCCGCCTCCATCTTCTCCACGATCTGCCTGGGCCAGTGGCGGCCGGTCTGCAGGTACATCGCCTGCAGGTCGCCGGTGACTTCCTGAATGCCCTGGTAGGCGGCCAGCTTCTGGGAGAGCTCAGTGAGCGGGTCGATCACGGCCTCGCCGGCTTCGCCATCCTCGCCCTCCTCGGGCTCGGGCCGCGGCAGCAGCAGGCGGCTCTTCATCTCCACGAGGCTCGCCGCCATCGCGAGGAAGTGGTAGGCGCCCTCCAGGTCACGTACGCCCTCCTGCTCGATCACGGCGAGGTACTGCTCCGTGATGGATGAGATGTCGAGGTCGAAGATGTCCATCTCATTGACGCGGATCAGGTGCAGCAGCAGGTCGAGCGGCCCCGTGAACTGGTCAATGCTGAGCTGGGTGGTAGTCACGCGCTGCGATTATACCGCCTCAGCCGGCGAGCAGCCAGGAGACGAAGTCATTGCCGAAGCCCGAACCGATCAGGCGCAGTACCCAGTTCACGATGAAGCCGAGGTACAGGCTCAAGAGGCCTGTGAACATCAGCGCCATCAGGATCAGGAAGGTCACGCCGCGCATTCCGAGTTCCTGCAGCTGGCGGCCGTAGGGATGCGGGAGCAGCATCGAGGCCACATGTCCGCCATCCAGCGGGGGCAGGGGGATCAGGTTGAAGAACATCAGCACGATGTTGATCATGATGAAGATCCGCAGCACGAGGTGCCCCCAGCTGCCGATCTCCGCGCCCATGGTGAAGAGCACATTGGCAATGCCGACGGTCAGCATCAGCTGGCAGAGGTTCATCGCCGGACCGGCGATGGCCACGAGGATCGTGTCCCGGCGGTAGTTGCTGTAGTAGGTCGGGTTGGTCTGAACCGGCTTGCCCCAGCCGAAGCCGAAGCCCATGAAGCTCGACATGACGATCATGATCGTTCCCGCGGGGTCCAGGTGCTTGATCGGGTTGAGGGTCACGCGGCCCTGCAGGCGCGGGGTGGGGTCACCCAGCGCATTGGCCATCGCCGCATGCCCGTACTCGTGCAGCGCCAGCGAAAGCAGGATCAGCGGGATCGCGGTCAGGAAGTACAAAAGGTCAAAATGCATAGTGGCTCAGTCACCGTCCGTAGTTGCTTGATCGGCGGAGGACTCACCGAGGTTTACCATGCGCATGACGATATTTCTTTCATCCTCCACAGAGACGATATGCCCGTCCAGGCGCAGGGCGCGCAGCCGGCGGTGGCATTCCCCGACGGCCGGGCCCGCGGGAATCCCGAGGCGGATCAGCTCATGGCCGCTGAGTTCCGGCCGCACCTGGCTGTAGTCCAGCAGGTAGTTGAGCATCGCACGCCGGGTGGAAACGCCGCGGTCGTCCACGGGCATGTGGATCAGCATCGCCAGGGCCACGCTCCCGCGCGGGAAATGCTCCAGCACGTCCACAATGGCGCTGGGCTGCATCTCACTGGACAGGCGTTCGGGGACACTGATCAGCAGGTGGCGCGCGGTCTGCATGCTGCGGATATGACGGGGGAAGATCCCGATGCGGTTCATCGCCGCCTCGAACCAGATGTCGCGCATGGACAGCGTTGCCCAGGCCAGGCGCACTAGCCAGGGTTCCAGCTCAGTGCTGTCCAGCACCTCGCGCTGGTTGCGCAGTACGATGTCCAGCGAGCTGCCCTGTTCCAGGGTCCACCAGGAACTGATCCCACCCAGAGCCTCATGCAGGCCCGGCAGGATCTGAGCCAGGTCCATCACTGCCCAGATCTCATGCCAGCGCTCCTCGCGGCAGATGCACTCCAGTTCGTAGCGCACCCGCTCAGGGCTGAGTGTTGCCAGCATATCCTCCTCGATGGCGCGGTGGAAGGCAGCCATGCTGGCCGGCTCCAGTTCCGCATTGAGGCGGATGCTGTAGCGCAGGGCCCGGAACAGCCGGGTCGGGTCGTCATGGAAGGAAGCGCTGTGCAGGATGCGTACCTGGCGGGCACGCAGGTCGGCCTCTCCACCAAGCGGGTCGAGCAGCACACCCTGGTCCGGGCTGAGTTCGACCGCCACCGCGTTGACACTGAAGTCGCGCCGCAGCAGATCCTCCTCGATGCGCACGCCGCCGGTGTCGACTTCCGGCAGTTGGCCGGGTGCACTGTAGCTTTCGCGGCGGCTGCTGGTCAGATCGATCGCGATGCCTTCCGTAGCGAGTGTGGCCGTGCCGAAGGCTTCGTTGACAACCAGTTCGCCGGGCAGGTTGCGGTAGAGTTCGCGGGCGAAGTGGATCGCATCACCCTCCACCACCACGTCGATGTCACGCAGTTCGTCGTAGAGGTTCTCGCGTGGGCGCTGTCCCCCCAGACAGCGAAGAGCCTCGCGGGGCAGGCCGCCGACGAGCGCGATGCGCAGTCCGCTGCGGCGTGCCGCCGTTGCCAGGCGTTCGAGGATGTGTCGCCGGTCGACGGGGAAGGCCAGGTTGATCTCGTCGAGCAGTTGTTGTCCGCGCTGCGTCAAACCGGCCTAGTATCTCACGCGCAGCTCAGCTGAGGCTGCGGGCGTCGGTCTCCGTGATCAGTTCGCCGTCCGGGCCATGCACGGTGGCGGTCACACTGCGGCGATGGCGGCGCATGATCCGCCGGCCGAGCATCCACATCCCGAGCAGCACGAAGGCGCCGATCAGCACCGGCAGCCAGATCCCGAGGGTGGTGCCGACGATGGAGATGCCGTCCTCCAGCAGGGAGAGTACGGGGTTGCCGGCACCAGCGGTGAGCATCGTTGAGCCCGCCCGCAGATGCGCCTTGCCATAGTGGATCGTGCCGGCCACGCTGCCGCCGATGATCAGCCCGAGCACCATTGCCAGCAGCGGGTCCATCCCGGTGATCAGGCTGGTGCTGAGCAGGGCGGCGGCCAGGGGCTTGACCACCAGGCCGATGCCGTCGAGGGTGTTGTCCAGGCCGGGGATCTTGTCAGCGGCGATTTCCAGCACGACGGCCAGCCCGAAGACGATCACCGCCTCGGTGCTGGACAGCCACTGGAAGCTGCTGGCAAGGGTGATGTGTCCGGTGTTGGACAGCAGCGAAATCGCGAACAGCGGCAGGAAGGCCCGCAGTCCGGCAGCCGCGCTCAGTGACACGGCCATCAGGATCATCACAAGAACTTGGGGGAAATCCATACCCGCTGCTCCTTTTTGTGGTGGCGCTCGTTAGGACGCCAGCTTGCCTTGCGGGGTTTCAGTCAGGCCACACGGGCCTAGTCCGGCCGTCTTCAACAGCCCAGCGGCGCCTGCACCATCCCACTGTCGCTGCTGCTACTGCTGCCGCAGCAGGAGAAGGTGGACGCGATGCGCTCGGTCTTACTTGAGTGACACTGCTCGCACTCAACCGGATCGGTCTCCGTGCGACCGACCAGGGCCTCGAATTCGGCCCCGCAATCCTTGCAACGGTATTCATACAAAGGCATCAGATTCCTCCGTGGAGCTGATGGTATCTGATATCGGCTCCCGGCTGACTATATTGTAATGCGCCGCAGCACCTGGCCAGGCCATCAGGCAGCTCGCCGTGCCACTGAAACCCCGGGCGCAGAGTAGAATGTCTGACAGTTGATGGACAGGCCAGAAGACAGGCTGCCGGGGGAAGGCCCCGAGATGCTCCCCGGAGACCAGGTGCTGCCGGGCAGCGATAATGCCGCGGAGCCGCAAGCAGCACAAGTGCCTCCAGACACAGCAAAAGCTGCACCACCTCCCAGCCAGGCCTACGACCCAAAGCGTGACAAACCGGACTACCGCATCCGCCTGATGGCCCTGCGGGACAAGGCCATGAAGCTGCACAATGCGCTCAGCTCGATCGTGCAGATCATGGTTGTGGTGATCATGATCTACGTCATGTATTACATCGGGCAGATCTTCATGATGATGTTCGCGGTCTCCAGCGGCATTGCCAGCGGAAGCGGTCCCGGCAGCGGTTCCGGTGACGAAATGTGGATGTTCATTTTCCCGTTCATCGGTCTGGCAATCGGCCTGATCGCGGGCGTCTCCCTGGCCTATGCCCTGGGTGGCAGCATCCGGCGCTGGATCAACGGCATGCATCTCACGCGCTACCGCATGGCGGAAAGCTACCTGCACCACACGGACTTCCTGCGGGTCGTGGCTGAGGAGGACTTCACCTTCATCATCATCGACGCGGTGAATGACATCCCCTCGCTGAAATGGATCAGCCCGTCCCGGCCGAAGACCCTGGAGCAGCAGCTCGAATTCAGTTCCTGCTACTGGAACAGCATCGTGCAGCTCAGCTACGGGCCCGGCCGGCTTGACAACGCCTCGCTGTTCCACGGCAGCTGGAACCACCAGGTCAGCCGCTGGTCGCCATATTCCTGCTGCGCCTGCTGCTGTCTGAGCGGTTCGCTGTGGATCTTCACTCTGCCGGCCACCATCATCACTGCCAACTACCACCTGTACCGTGTTGCCAGGCTGGTCTGCACGATTGACTACCTGCTTGAGGACCGCTTCGCCGGAAGTGGGGACGTTCCGGCGATCTGATTCTTACTGGGGGTAGTCACTGATCTCACATTTGCTCATTTCTTCGCTTGTGAATTCGCCGACTATCTGACGAGACGGCGGAATTTGCTGCTTGAATGATGCCACGACTTGCCATGTCTGGCATATAATTGCATTGTGCTGGTGTATCTCAATGCACATCCCTATCTGGGCATGTGCCTGATCATGCTGCTGCTGGCAGCCCTTTCCGTGCTGACCTCGCGTCGCAATGGCCGGCTGCTGCTGTTCGCCGGTCTGCTCTGCATCCCCTACGGCCTGTTCAGTTTCGAATACATCCCGCAGTACTGGAACCCGCGTCTGAGCTTCCACTTCATCACCAGTCCCGAGGACCTGCTCTTTTCCTTCGCGGGTGGTGTGCTGGCAACGCGCATGCTGCTCTTCTTCCAGGCCGGGACCTACACGGTCTGCACCGACCAGGCCCTGGTCTGGCGTCGGTACTTCGTCTACTCGCTGATCGGGATTGCCATCGGCTATGGCGTACGCTTCGGAGTACCGGGCACGCCGGTGATGATCAGTACACTCGCAGGAGTGGCCGCCACGGGCATCCTGCTGTCCTGGAAGCGCCGGCGCTTCATCGCCGGCAGCATGCTCGGCAGTCTGGGCTTCACCCTGATCTACGCCCTGCTGATCAGGCTCAGCTTCTGGATCTGGCCGCATTTCAGCCTGGCCTGGGAGCGGGCCGAGATCCATTCCAGCTGGGTGCTCGGCGTCCCGTTGTTCGAGCTCTGCTGGGCCCTTGGATTCGGACTGGTCTGGCCCCTGATGGCGATTCACTGCCTGCTGGATGAGGAAGCTGCACGCCGTATTCCAGGCGTGCTGCCTTCCGGCCGGCTGGGCAGCCTGCAATAATCTTCACGGATGGATTCGCAGCGTGAAGGAATTGAGCCCCTGCTGGACCGGCTGGCCGCCAGTGTATCCAGGTATCAGGAAGACTCCGTCACGATCGTGTTCACGATCATCGGGCTGTTGGCATTCTGCCTCAGTCCACTGCTGTATACGGCGGGGATGAAGCACTTTGCATTCATAGACCCGGATCATCCTGTCAACGTCATCGGCCTGCTGCTGTTCATGACCTTGCTGACCTGGCTGTGCTGCCACTACGCCGGGGTCTGGATGAAGCATGACCGGCAGCGCCTGGAACTGCGCATGATGCGGGACTTCGGCGAGACTGACGTCCAGATGCTGGCGATGGAGGAGGAAGTCTGGCTGAACCTGCGCGAGACCATGCTCGGCAACTGGCTGTACCGGCTGCTGGTTCCCGATCTGCCGATGACCCCGGAGCAGCAGCTACGTGCTTCCGCGCTGATGCATCCTGCGCTGGACAAGCTGGCTCGCGGCGATCACGGCAGGATTCGCAGCGCGGCAATTGCCTGCCTGCTGACGGGTTTCATGGGCCGGCTATGGTCACATGAGTGCCTGGGCTGCGTGATCTTCCCGCTGCTGCCCATCATCATGATCTCCGCACCCCTGTCCCTGCCGCTGATCCTGATCAGTTACCGCTGTCAGATGACGATCCATGTCCGCCTGCTGGCCTATCTGGGCGTGTACGACGATTAGAACGGGCCGGCAATGCTGAACTGTGCACCGCCTTCGGTGACGAAGCGTGGGTTGACGGTGCTGATGCTCCAGCCATCCGGCGAGCCGCTCAGATCGAGACGGATCACACCGAAACGCTCACGACGGCTGGGCGGACCGCTGCTGTACTGCGGGGCATCGTCGTCATCACCTTCGGCGTCGATCTCGTCTTCAGCGACCGTTGCCTCTCCGTCCTCGCCGCGTACCAGAGCCAGCAGCTCATCGCGTGAGCCGTAGGCCAGCAGGTAGCCACCATCACCGTTGAGCAGCATGTGCTCGGAGTAGAAGCCGGTACGGTCCGTCACGGAAGCAAGCTGGAACACGCCGGACATGTCGTAGCGTCCGAGGATGATGTCGCTGCGCTCACCGCTGTGGCTGGCGAAGACGATGCTCTCACCGTCGCCACTGACTGCCAGTCCCTGCTTGCGGTCGCCGCCAGTTGCCAGGAACTCCACGTCCCCGCTGGGGACATGCCGGCGCACGATGCGGCTCTTGTCGTCAATATGGAACAGGTAGCGTCCATCACGGCTCAGCCGGGCTTCCGCCGCCTTGCCGATCAGCAGCGGCTCGCCGACCTGGCCGGCATCCGGGTCCACGCTGACGACGCGGAGCTCACGGAAGTTCTTCTCGAGCTTGTCACCGACCGCCAGCACCGTGCCGATTCCGCTTGCGTCAAACAGGAAGCCGTCGCAGATGAACAGCGGATCGCAGGGAGGACGGACCAGCCAGGTCTCGATCCCGCCGGCCGTCTCGATCGAGACATAGGCTCGTCCACCCTCCACGGCCTGCAGGGCCACGATCTCACCGTTGTCAGGCAGGAAGCTGGCGACGGGATCACCGCTGGCGACCTCCTTCACAAGCAGGCCGAAATCGCTGACGATCGCGATGTAGGCTCCGTCCGCGCTCAGGTCCACGCGGCCGATCCCTCCCTCATTGGTGGGGCTGGAGAGGGGCAGGGCATTGGCAGCGGTGTAGTCCATCACAACCGCACGCGTGCTGCCAGTCAACGGCTCGATCACGGCCACGGGCTGGCGATACTCCAGCGGTCCGGGCCGCACACGGATCTTGACCGGCGGGGCGTGGATCAGCTGGTCGAACTTGTCGGTGATGTCGAGGCGGATCTCATACTCCCCGGGCTGCTGGAAGGCGAACCAGGTGCTCGGGTCGCTGCGCCGGTCGTCGCCGATGTACCAGTCGTAGCGCAGCGGTTCCTCGCCGCGGGTCACGATCGCATCGAGATCCAGCTCAAATGGTGCCGGCCCCTCGATGTAGCTCGGACGCTGGATCGCCGCAGCGGGATCCTCAGCGCTGATCGGCAGCCAGATCCGCTGCTGCCAGGCCTGCAGGCCGTCGCTGGCCCGCATCCGTACTTCATAGATTCCGTCCTTGGCAAAGGTATGCTCAGGCTTCTTGTCGGTGCTGTAGGTCCCGTCGCCGAAATCCCAGTGGTAGGTCAGCTCACCGACCGGCAGCGGCGTGTTCTCGGGGTAGAACTGCAGGCTGCGCTTGCTGGCATTGGTGTAGTCGAATTCGAGTGTCATCTCGTGACCGAAGGCGAAGGGGTCCGCGCCGACATTCCCGGTTGACAGCGTGAAGTCGCGCGGGCTCTCAGAAGGCCAGGCATTGACGGTGGCGAAGGTAGTGGCCGTGCGCAGGTCCGCGTCGGTGGCGATGATCTTGACGATGTAGAAGCCGGCGTTCGTGTATTCGTGGTTGACAAGCCGGCCGCGGCTGACGGTCTCCGGCTCATCCGGTGCCTCGTCTCCGAAGGTGATGCGGTAGGTCACCGGTTCCGTGGCGCGGTCGACATTCAGGTTGAAGGTTGCCATGAACGGTGCCTGACCGCGGCGCACGCTGGGTTCAATGTCCATGCGCATCCGCTCGAGCGGTGCACTCGGGTCATGCCCGCTCCAGGCGTTGACACTCAGCCGTCCCGTCAGCTCCTCACCGAGGATGTCGGTGACGCGGTAGGAAACGATGTGCGCGTCGACATCGGCATATGTCGTGTAGGGGTTCGGCAGGTTGCTTTCCGAACCGTCACTGAAGGTCCATTCGTAGCTGTAGGGGGCCGTGCCACCGGTCACCGTGCTGGCGAAATGCACCGTCAGTGGGCAGTCTCCGAAGGGCGGGTAAGCGCTGATGTTGGCACTGAGTGCCTTGGGCTCAGCGCTGCTGGAGCGCGCGCGCACCAGCCCGGTGCCGAATCCGACCTGGCTGTAGCGGCCGTTGTCCGTCACCTTGAGGGCAACGCTGTAATCGCCGTTGTGCTTGAAGGTATGCTCGGCATAGGGGCTGGAATGACTGGAGTAGTCGAAGATCCCGTCGCTGTCGAAGTCCCAGTCGTACTGCACGACATGCCCGTCCGGGTCATAGCTCTTGCTGGCATCGAAGTAGACGGTCACGAAGGGGGATTCAGCCGTCATCGCCACGTCATCCGCCGCCGCCGTGGCTTCAGGAACATCCTCCTCCACCACGTTGGCACTGGCGCTTTCCTGCATGCGCTGGCGATCCTCCGGGCTGACCTGGGCACCGACGCTCAGGCGCTGCGGAATCATGCTGATCGGGCGTGCTCCGGGAGGACGACCGGCGGCGTCAGGGTCGAAGTTGGGATCACCGGGGGGCTTCGGGCCCTTGTCCTCACCGGCGTCCTCGGCGCTTTCCGCAGCTTCTCCCTCGGAGGGCTGCACCTCACCGCTCACCGCCTGCTCAGCCTGCTGCCTGCTGGCCTCATCGGGGTCAAGACCGAGCTGCTCCGGGAAGGGATCGCGGCTGAACTCGAAACTGGCAACCGGTGGCTGATTGACGACGCGCGGATCCTCATGCGTGATGCGCAGCGCGTAGAGCCCGAGATAGCTGATCGGCGCCTGCACGAGATTCTCGTGGATGAAGACCTCGCTGTTGGAAAGCTCGACCCAGACTCCGTTGATCTTGTGCACGATCACGATGTCCTTCTCGTCCTTGCCCTGCGGGATGTCGTCGTTGTAGTAGGAGATGCTCAGCAGCGCATCCTTCTTGAGCTGCACGCCGTCCGGACTGAGCTGGAAGGCGGACTCGGGGAAGACATCATCCTGCGGTTCCGCCGGAATTGAGATCTCGAGGAAGATCGGCTCACTCACCGCGCCGCGCGGCACCGTGACCTTGGCCGTGCGGTATTCAACCTCACCGCCATCGCTGTCCACGCTGTCACGGTGGCTGAGCACTTCCTCATGGGGGCGCTCATCATAGGTGCCGGCATCCGAGCGTGAACGCGGACGGACACCATTGCCGCCGGCGCTGTTGCCCTGGCAGGAAACGAGTCCGGCCAGAACCGTGATGATGATGGCCGCCAGAGCGGCTCTGAGCTTGCTTGTTGTGGTCATCTCCGCCTTCCCGCAGGCATGCACGATTGCCCGCTTCCTGCGAGACGACCATTATATCAAGCCGGTTCAATCAGGTTGTTTATGGGACGCTGGCGGACCAGGTGCCGGTGGTGGTATTGACCCCGGCGAAGCCCGTGAAGGTGAAGCTGCCCTCGATGAAGCTCGCGTTGGAGAAGGTCCCGAACAGCGGTCCGGAGCCGAAGGTGCTGTTGTTGATGCTGCCGTTCACGACCTTGCCGTTGACGCTGGCACTGATCGTGACGGTGATGTTGTCCCCGTTGTGATTGAGAATGCCCGTCCCCTGCAGCACGTTGTTGATCACCGTGAAGGAGAAGGCCCCGATGCTCTGGCCATTGCCGTTGACGAAGTCCCCGCTGAAGGGCCCGGTATCGGCCACGAAGGGAGCGCCGCCGCCGCAGCTGCTGCAGAGCAGGACAAGGAACAGGATTGATAGCAATTTCTTCATGATCCGCTTCCGTGCGGAAGTTCCGCACTATTGGTATACGCCTGTTCCCCAGATTCTACACGCCGGTCAGCGGCTGCAACAAAAAGGGGACCCCCGCAGGGGTCCCCTGGTCAGTCAGTTGTCCGGTAGGCAGGCTGATCAGTCGCCGGCGCGCACATTGTTGAGGTCCAGCTCCCCGAGCACGACGCTGACTTCCTCAAAATGGTCGGTGCCGTTGCGGGAGACGGTCAGCTTCACGCGCTCACCGACCTCATGCTCGCTGATCATGGAGATCAGCTGGTTGGCATCGCTGACGGGCTCACCATTGAATTCAGTTATCACATCTCCGGCGGCGAGGCCGGCCTTGTCGGCGGGGCCACCCTTGACGATGCCGCTGATGTAGACACCCTCATCAACATCCAGCTTGGTGTTGGTATTGAAGTGCAGGAACTCCTCCACGCTCGTGATGTTGGCGGAGATGCCGGGATAGACGGCCTTGCCCTTTTCCATGATCTGGGAGATGGTGTCCTTCACCTCATCAATCGGGATCGCGAAACCGATGCCCTCGATCGGAATCTTACCGGTCTCGGTATAGTCCCAGCGGGCGATGGCCTGGTTCACGCCGATCACCTCACCCTGGGCATTGAACAGCGGGCCACCGCTGTTGCCACGGTTGATGGCGGCATCCGTCTGCAGGTAGATCTGCGGCTTGCGGATGTCGTAGCTGCGGCCGACCTCTTCCAGCTTGCGGGTGTTGCTGGAGAGGATGCCAGCGGTCACGGTCGCGGCATGCCCGAGCGGGCTGCCGATGGCGACCACCGGCTCGCCGACGCGGCTCTCAGCGCTCTTGCCGAGAACGGCGGCGGGCAGGCCATTGGCATCGACCTTCAGCACGGCGATGTCCTTGTAGTTGTCCTTGCCGATCAGCTCGGCGGGGATGCCATCCTTGTCCTCACCGATGAATACGGAGAACTCATTGGCATCCTCGACAACGTGGGCATTGGTGACGATGTAGCCATCCTCGCGGATGATGAAGCCGCTGCCCTCACCGCCGGGCATCGGGTGATCCTCGGGCAGCTCAAAATCCTCGGGCAGGTTGAAGCCCTGCGGTACGAGATGCTTGAAGCGTTCGGTCATCTCACGGGCGCCGTCGCCTTCGCTCTCATCGAGTTTGTCGGGGTTGATTGTGGTCTTGATGCTGACCACGTAGGGCAGGGACTGCTGCGCGAGGTCGGCGATCCAGTAGATGCTCTCGTGGTCGAGGGCATTGCTCTTGCTGATGGAGGCCAGTTCGGTCCTGGTCTGGGTCTGGTTCGACTCATGGAACTTGTAGTCGTACTTCGGACGGCTGGTGAAGTTGGCAATTGAAAGCCCGATCACCGCGACCATCAGAATCACGGAGAAGATCCTCCAGAATCCATCCTGTGACGTGTTCTTCATTCCTTGCTCCTGAGAAAGTGAGTTCGAATTTGGTACCGGCCTATGACGTGGGCATTTTAACCCTTGTTCGCAAGCCGCGATGATTCTCTCGTCCGGTACCTGATCGGCCTGCGGTTTCTGTTACCATCGGCCCGCCGCGATCAATCTGATGAATGGCAGGCCGAACAGTTGGACGCCTGCCGCGTCAGGATTGCGACGGCAGTTTGACAAACGCCGCGGGACCTTATGTAATATGCCGGACCGGCCAATAGTTTTCAAATGGAGCATCGATCCCAATGAGATTACCTGTCCTGACCATCCTGAGCTTCCTCATGGCAGTGCTGATCAGCCAGTCCGCATTCGCCGCCAAGCCCAGCGTGGTTACGAAGCTCGAAGGCGACGCCTCCGTCGTGCGCTGCACGCCTCGCAACAACTGGCTCGCCGCCTGGAACCAGGTCGGCAATGAATACAAGCTCGTCGTTATCAACGGCGACAACGGTGAGAAGCGTGAGATCTTCACCGCGGATAATCCCGGCGGGATGTGCTGGATCCCCGGCAAGAACGTGCTGCTCTATACCTTCGCGTTCTACCAGGAGAAGCTCAAGCTCAACAACGTGATCTACCGCACCTACAACGTGGACACCAAGGCGGACGTGCTCGTCGGTGAGATGAAGGACCTGTTCGAGATGTACACGCTCGATCCGATCGCCGCCGAGGATGGCTCAAAGGCCATGCAGATGACGATCAACACCGAGTCCCTGCCGAGCTTCAACCTCTTCCTGAGCGGGGTCAACCAGGTGGTGCCGCGTGTGGCGCGCGCCAACATCGGCAGTGACTACGATCTCAGCTCGGATGGCTACAGCGTGTTCTGGCACCTGCATGATGCCAACACCGGTGATTTCTACATTGCGGAGTGGAGCCTGGAGGACGGAACCTACCGTAACCTCTACACCTTCAGCAATGACAAGGACCCCGCGGATGACCATGCCCTGTTCAAGGTTGAAAGCGCCAGCCGCCAGGCTGCCACGACCGTGTTCGCCGAGGGCCGTCCGACCCTGCAGCTCTGCATCTACAACTTCAGCAACAAGGACAACCCGCAGGTGCTGACCGTGGATCTGCAGCCAAATGAGGACCTGATCTACTTTGACTGGAAGGATCGCGGCAATACGATCTACGCCCTGGTCAATGACAAGCAGGCCAAGCTCTTCAAGATCATCGAGATCGAGCCCTATACGAAGGTGCGGCGTGAACTGCTGTCCACCAGCGACTTCATCTCGCTGATTGATTACAGCAGTGGCAAGGATACCTATTACTACTCCGTGCTGGACAGCCGAGATTCACGCAAGGTCAGCACGCAGATCATGCGCCTGCCGGCCGAGGACTGAGCCTCAGCGCAGAGCGGCTTCGAAGGCTTCCAGCAGCGAGCTGGCGGTGCGCCGCGAGCTGAAGGTGCCACTGTAGGCGATCCCATGGCGTGAGAGCTGCTCACGCCACTGCGCATCGGTGATCAGCCGCTGCATATGGTCCGCCAGCTTGCGGTGGTTTCCCGTATCCGTCATCGGCGGGGTGAACTGCAGCTCCAGCGGCAGCTGGGAGATGCGCTCACGGTCGGCATAGACTTCCTTGTGACAGGGAATGTCCGACAGCACAACCGGCACACCGATGCTCTGGGCCTCCTGCGGTGGCATGCCATACCCCTCATAGCGGCTGACGAACAGCAGGGCCGTACTGCGCAGCAGGCGGCGGGTGATCTCCTGCTGGGGCAGGTAACCAGGGAACTCCAGACTGTCCACTACGTCCAGTTCCGCCGCGATGGACTTCAGGACCTCGGTGTGCTCCGTCTGACCACCGATGCACACCAGCCGGGCCGGGATGCCATGCCGCTGTCTCAGGTCCGCCAGAGCCTGGATCCCCAGCTCAATGTTCTTGCGGGCCTCATGGCTGGCCAGCATCAGAAATTCAGGCACATCCGCCTGGTCCGGCATGCTGTCTTCCCTCAGATGCTGTTCACGCAGCTGCTGGGCGTTGACACGCCAACTTGGGTCAGGGTAATAGGGCACGACGTGGATCCGCTCCGGGGCCACATCCAGCAGGCGCATGATGTCACGCTTGACCGCCATGTTGCTTACGGTCAGGGCTCTGGCCCGCTTCCAGCAGCGTGGCAGCAGGGTCTTCCAGTAGAAGCCCGCCGGGCCGCTGAACTGCTCCGGATACATCAGCGGAATCAGGTCATGCACATGCGCCACAACCGGTACCGGGCTGGTGAGCGGCGCGCCCAGTGCCGGGCAGTACAGCAGCGAGGCCCTGGGGTTCAGCCGGCGCAGTGCAGCAGGCAGGCGCATCTGCTCCCACTTGATGCGGTCGGGGACATCCACAAGCGCGCTGTCCGTTTCATTGGGCCGCATGGGCAGGACCGGATGCTGCGCGCAGTGATCCTCAAAGGCCTTGAGCAGCAATCCAACAGAGATCCCCAGTCCGGTGGGCCGGGGGCCGGTGATGGCCTGATAGTCCCATGCAATGCGCACTGCATAGATGTTAATCAGAATTTGTTAAATGCGCTATACTCAGCCGTTATGTCCCTAGTTTTCATGCAGCTATCCGACCTCCATCTCGGTGCCAGGCTCGTAAATCTGCCCGGGGAAGTCGCGGAACAGCTGCGCAACACCACCCGGGAACTGGTGGTGGAGGCCTTCGCAAGGGCCAGAGCCGAGAATGTGGACCTGATCCTGATGCCCGGTGACCTCTATGAGCACAACGGCATCGACGCCGGTGGGCAACTGCATTTCATCTATGAGCTGGCGGCCAGCATGGCTCCCACCCCGGTGGTGATCACTCCGGGCAATCACGATCCCTACTCCCTCGAAAGCCCCTATGCCACGATTGCCGCACCGCGCAACGTGACACTTTTCACGAACAACGAATTCACGATCGTCAATACAGAGGCCTGCCCCGTGGCCGGCCGGGCCTTCCGCAGCGGCGAATACGGCAGCATGATCGACTGGAGCTCGCTGCCGGCGGCCCCGGGTGGTCCGAGCGTCCTGATGATGCACGCCTCCGTGATGAATGCCGGCGATGGCCGCCTGCGGGAATCCGTGATGCTGCCGGTAACCACCACGGCTCTTGAGCAGTGCGGCTTCAGTTACTGCGCGCTGGGGCACTACCACACTTTCCAGCAGTTCAGCCGCCAGTCTGACGGCCCGTCATATGCCGCCTACAGTGGTTGCGTGCAGGGTCTGGGCTGGGATGAAACCGGCACACGCGGATTCGTGATGGGCAAGCTGCGCGAAGTCGGGGCGGATCTGGAATGGATCCAGACATCCCGACACAGCTGGCAGCGCCACCCCCTGCAGCTGCCTCCCTGGCAGGGTGGGGAAAGCTGGCTCAGGCTTGACCAGCGTCTTGAATCAATCGGCAGCCAGATCGGAGAGCGGGACCTGTTGCGGCTTGATATCCGCGGACGCTGGCCTGCCACCGAAAAGGAAGGTCTGCGCGAGCGGATCAACGGCCTGCTGCGCCGGGCCTGGTATGCCACGGACATTGACTGGTCCGAAACGGCCTTCACACCGCCCCTGGCTCCGCGCGGTGTCAGTCCGCTGCTGGACGAGTTTCTCGACAACTGTGAAAAGCAGATAGATGATTCCAGTGAGGAAGGCATCAAGGAGGCCTGGCGCCTCGCCCGCTATCTGGGCCACCGCCTGCTCAGTGGCCAGGGTCTGCCCGAGGAGCTGGTCTGATGAAACTGATAGCACTTGAGTCAGCACGTTTCGGAAAGCTGCGTGTCGATGAACAGCGCAGTTTCGAGCCGGGCCTGAACATCATCGTGGCTCCGAACCAGTCAGGCAAGACCACTTTGCTGACGATGATCGAGTGGTTGCTCTATGGCGTGCCCTCGCGCGGCAGCAAGCGCAACCTGGCGCTGGTCGAGCAGTGGGCTCCCTGGGATGGCAGCAATCCCCAGGCTTCAATGATCATTGCGCCGGAGCGCCGCGGCTGGCCGGACCTGGTCCGGGTCCAGGTGTTCTTCGACCGCTTCAACATCTTCGTCCAGGATGTGGAAAGCCTGGAGAATCTCAGCGACCGCATCAATGTTGATTCCAATGGCGAGTGGGATCTGGGACGCCAGCTGCTGGGCCTGACCCGCGGCGCCTTCCAGGGCAGCGTGCTGTCCCGCCAGGGCCAGATTGACGATGTGATCCGTGACTCCGACCTGCGCGCGGTTCTGACATCCGATCTGGCCGGTCTCGTTGAGGACCCGGAGAAGGCCACGCTCGATCATGCCCTGAACCAGCTTGAGAATCCGAGCTTCACGATGCAGGGCGTAGCCGAAAGCCCGGTGCTGTTCAGCACGATCCTGCGCCGCCTGGACGAGCAGAATGCCGTTGCCAGGCTGGAATTCGAAAGCGGGCGTGAGAAGTATGCCGAGCTGGAGAAGCTGCAGGCCCGCAAGGAGCAGGCGGAATTCCGCCAGAACCAGGAGCAGATCAAGCGCCGCAAGCTGATCAACCGCATCCGTGACATCCAGCTTGCCGGGGCATTCTGGTGCTACAAGGAGCAGACCCGCATCGAGCAGCAGCTCGAGGACTGGGATGAGCGCCTGGCCGGCGAGCCCTGGATCCGCGAGTTTCCCTTCCATCTCGAAGTGGAGATTGAGCGCTGGAACACCGAATTCGGCAACATCAATGAGCAGGAAACCCGCATGCGCGACAAGCTGGTTTCCGCTGAACATGCCCTGAAGCGCATCGAGCAGTCACTGGGCAACAATGAGCACCTGCTGCCGCTGGTTGACCGCCAGCGTGACATCAATGAAATCTCCGTGCTGCTTGACAGTGCCATGGCGGATTACGAGCAAGCCTCGCAGGAACGCCAGCACTATGGCCAGAGTGCCGACCCGGAAACGCGCACGCGCTTCGAGGCCCTGGACAAATCCATGCGTAAGCATCGCAGCTACATCAACACGCTGCTGGATTGGTACGAGCGCAACCACAGCTATGAAACGGAGAAGGGTGCCATCGAGCACCGCAAGCTGGAACTCGCTCCGGTGATCCGCAAGGGCAGGGGCGGCCAGCGCGAAGTGGCAGTCGGCCTGATGATGATTGCCATCCTGCTGGCGATCTTCAGCACGGCGCTTTTCGGCCGCCTCGGTGAGAGCGGTCCGCTGCTGGGTTACACCCTTGCCGGGCTGGTGTTCGTGTTCGCGGTCTACCAGTTCATCCGTGACGTTGGCCACAAGAGCCGGGCCCGCAAGGCCAACGAGGAAATGGACCGCGAGATCAAGCCCGGCCTGAACCGCCTCTCGGATGACCAGGCCCGTCTTGACCGCGACCGCCGTCATTACATCCTCGAGTTCGAGCTGACTGATGAAAAGTGGTCCGAGCTGATGCGCGACATTCCGGTTTACAAGGACCTGCGCTTCAGGCTGGAGAACTATGCGCTGTCCGGCCACCGCATGGCGGATGCCAATGAGAAGCAGCAGGAATGCTGGCGCAAGCTCGGCAGGATCCTGCAGGGCCTGCCGACCCAGATTGACAGGGAATGGCTGCAGGAGCGCCAGGATACCCTGGCCAGCATCGAGGATCTCAAGAAGCAGCGCATGGACCAGAATGCCACGCAGCTCGACATGCGCCGGGAAATCGATGCCAACGGCCAGCGCCGCCGCGAGCTGATCCTGCGGCTCACTGAACTGGTTGAACCCGTGGGGCTGAGCTTCGTTGCCAGTTCCAGCCCGGATGAGGCAGTCGCCCGTTTCCGGGAGATGATGCTGCAGGCGCGTGAGTACCGCACCATCCGCGACAGGCTCAGGGAGTCGGAGGGCTACCACCGCCACGCCGTGATGCCCCGTGACGAATTCGAACTGGAATGGAGCAGGCTGGACCGGGATGAGCAGCAGCGTCTGAGTTCGATCGTCAGCACACCCGAGCAGCTGGATGAGCAGCTCAATCAGCGCCGCCAGCTTGAGGACTTTCTCGGCCGCCTGAACGATGACAACGAGGATGCGAGCCGCGAACTGTCCGCCCTGCGTGAGCGCATCGCCGCCGAAAGTGACGTGATGCGCAGTGTGGAGGACAGCTTCCGCCGCCTGGAGGACAGCTCCAGCCGCCTCAGCGGCCTGATCGTCTGGCAGAAGGCGATAGAGTTCTGCCGCGAGAGTTTCCGTGAGATCCGCAGCCGCCAGAGCAGCAGCCTGGCGCCACGCATCAACGAGGAACTGCAGCGCATCCTGGAGCGTGCTCCGGTGGAGGGAGTACTCGAGGCCCAGATTGACGCCGCACTGGAGCTGCGCCTGCGCGTGGAGGGTGCTCCTCCGGGACTGGAAGGCAGGGCCCTGCTGGAGCGGCTTTCCAGCGGTGCGCGCAACCAGCTCAGCCTGGCGATGCGCAGTGCGGTGATCAAGGCCCTGACCGGCAAGGTCAATGCGCCGCTGCTGCTCGACGAACCGCTCAACGAACTTGACGACCTGCGCAGCATTGCCGGTCTGAACTATCTGGATACACTTTCCGGCCACCATCAGGTGCTGGTCACGAGCTGCCACAAGGCCCATTACGAGTGGCTGCTCGGCCAGGCGGATGTCAGCGCCGGGATCATCAGTGTCTGACTGGCAGCCGCCCTCAAGCGGCTGGGTCAGGCCGCCAAGGAGCTGAGCCAAGCGTGATGAAACCGGTATTGACAGCGGCCGAGATGGCCCAGCTTGACAAGTTCACGATCGAGTCCCACGGCCTGGACGGCAAGATCCTGATGAGCAGTGCTGCCCGCAGCGTGCTGGACAGCATCCGCGAACGCTGGCCCCAGGCCCGGCGTCCGGTGATCTTCGCCGGGACCGGCAACAACGGCGGTGACGGCATCGCGCTGGCCTACTACGCCCAGCAGGCAGGGATGAATCCGCTGCTCCTGCTCTGCCATCCGCAGATCACGGATCCGCCCACGCTGTCAATGGATGCGACCTACTTCTACCGCATCGCGCAGCGCGCCTACGTCAGCATGGACTTCCTCACGAAGCCCGTGCTGATCCCGGAGATCCTCGCCAACCACAACTGCGACGTGATCGTGGATTCGATCTTCGGCACGGGGCTGGCGGGCCAGCTTGACAACTACTATGTCAACATCATCGACCGCATGAACATCTCCAGTTCGCCGATCGTGGCGGTGGACTGTCCAAGCGGCCTGAACAGTTCCACGGGTGAAGTGATCAGTCGCGGCGTCCGGGCGGATCTGACCGTGACCATGGGCTATGCCAAGCGCGGCTTCTACCATCCCGGCGCAGTGCGCTACGTCGGTGAGCTGCAGGTCGCGGACCTGGGCTTTGCCAGCATTTCCGAGGCGGGTATCGCGCCCGCCAGCCATGCCTGGCAGGAAGCACTCTGGGAGCCCCTGCGCACCTGGCGCAGCGCGGACACGCACAAGGGTGACTATGGCCGCCTACTGGTCGTGGCCGGCAGCCGCAAGTACCCCGGTGCCCCGCGCCTGGCTGCCAACGCTGCCCTGCGCGGCGGCGTGGGACTCGTCAGGCTGGTGGTTCCCGAGGACATCTACACTGTCTGCTGTGACAATCCGGCGCTCATGGTCAGCGCGCACAGCACGGATGGCCGCGGTGGTTTTGCGGCTGAGCCCGATCCGGAGCTGCTGGAGCACATGGAATGGGCCGATGCACTGGTGATCGGCCCGGGGCTGAGTGATGCCCCGCATGGCCTGCAGCTGGCCGGCAGCCTGCTGGAGCGGCGCAACTTCCCCGTCGTGGTGGATGCCGATGCGCTCAGGGCCCTGCCGGAGAATCCCAAGCCAGGCGGCTGGCCGATGGTGCTCACACCGCATATCGGGGAACTGGCGCGCCTGGCCGGGCAGATTCCCGATGAAACCTGGGACAGCCTGTTCCAGGTGGCGGTGGACATGAGTTTCCGGCTGCATGCGCTGGTGCTGGCAAAGAGCAACCAGTGCCTGCTGACGACGCCGGAGGGGGCGATGATCTTCCCGCACAAGGGCCACCCCGCGCTGGCAACCGGCGGCACGGGTGATGTGCTGGCCGGCATGCTCGGCGCGCTGCTGGCGCGCTACCACGCCATGGTACGCAGCCCGGAACTGCGCTTCGAGACAACTGCGAGCACGCGGCGTCTGACCGTTGCGGAAATCACCGTCAGCGCGGTGAACTGGCATGCACTGGCGGCACGCCTGGCGGTGGCTGAATTCGGCGAGGACGGTCTGACTAGCACAGATCTGATCAGCTTCCTGCCCCAGGCACTGCGTATACTGTGCGAGAAGGCGGATGATCTGCGTGGACACGCGGGACGCCCTGCCTGACAACAAGAATGAACCAGAGGACTGCGAGAGATGGCAATCAAGGTTAACTACAATCCCGCCTGGCTTAGCTGGGTGGCCAGCACTACGACCTGCCTGCGCTACCACGGCCTGAACGTGGACGAGGTGGACGTGGCCGGGCACAGCGGCTATGCCTTCCGGATGGTCGTGGCACGCGATGTCTGCCCGAGCGGGCCGACGTGTTTCAACTGGCAGGAACTGAACATCGGCATTCAGAATCTCGGGCGCAGCACTCGTTCGGAAATCGGGCTGTGGAACGACAAGGACCCGGCCCAGGCTGAATTGCTGGAAGCCGGCCGCCGGGACCTGCTGGCTTTCGTGCGCAAGGAAATCAGCGCCGGGCGGCCCTGCGTGATCTGGGGGACATATGTGCCGGAGTTCGGTGTTGTCACGGGAGTGGAGAATGACAGCTACGTAGTCAGTACATTTCGCGAAATGACGGGTGAGGAGCAGCCGCCGATCCCCTGGAATGAGCTGCATGACCTCGGTGATGTATACGGCCTGAGTTTTCCGCATGAAACACGGATGGATTCGCAGCTCCGCGACACCCTGGCCCTGGAGAATGCCGCGCGCCTGCTGAACACGGCGGACATGCATGGCAACCACCGCATCAATGACGGGGCCTATGACAACTGGATCTCAGCGCTGCTTGACAACACTGCGAATTCATTTGGAAATGCCTACAATGCCAGCTGCTGGGCCGAGCAGAAGCAGCTTGCCAGTGACTTCCTCTATCGCCTGGCGCGGCGCATGCCGGACGCCGCTGGCAATCTGGAGGAGGCCGCCGGGCATATGCACGAAGTGCAGGCCTATATGCAGCAGGTCGCCGAGCTGTTCCCCTTCCCGGCCGGATCAGCCGTGGAGACGGAGGAGGGACGGCGAGAAGGTGTGCGCCTGCTGGAGCTGGCGCAGCAGCGGGAAGTGAGTGTGGCACTGGCCGTGGCACATGCGGCGCGGGAGCAGAACGCCGCCATGCTGGAGCGGGCTGCGGCGGCGGATGCCGCGAATGCCAGCTAGGCGGCCGCTACCCCTATAATCAGCCCGTGACTGACCTGCCCGGCTCCTTCAGTGAATTCAGCTACACGCCCAAGCTGGCGGGAATTGACGACATCGGCTCCAGCCTGATCACGCTGGAGGTCTTCCTCGATCGCTTCCGCTCGAACCTGCGCATCCTCAGCGACTGGCTGGCACCGGCGGGGATCATCCTCGTCGTCAAGGCCAATGCATACGGCTTCGGTGTGGAGGGCCTGCTGCCGATCATCAGCGAGTTCGAGCAGATCATGCTCGGCGTGGCCACGCCCGATGAAGCGCTGGAGCTGCGTGCGCTGGGCTTCGGCGGGCGGATCCTGCTGATGGGCTACACCCATCCACGCTGCTACTACCAGATCAAGCATTCCGACTGCGAGCTTTCAGCCTACCGGCCGGAGAACATCCCGTTGATCGCCGAGGCCTGGAGTGACATCGGCCGCCCGTTGAAGCTGCATGTCAAGCTCGACACCGGCATGACGCGGCTCGGGGTGCAGCTCAGTGAGCTGCGCGGCTTCCTGGAGCTGATTGCCAGGTATGACAACATCTCCGTGGCCGGGCTGTTCACGCATCTGGTCAGCAGTGAACGCCCGGAACTGCCGGTCAACCGCAGCCAGGCAGCACAGTTCGCCGAGGCCGTCGCACTCTGCGAGGACTTCCTCGGCTACCGGCCCCTGTGCCATGTTGCCAACAGCGAGGGCACCGTCAACCTGCCGCAGCTGCACTATGACAGCGTGCGCCTCGGCCAGCTGGCCTACGGGATTCGCATGTCGGATGCTGGCATCGCACCGGAGGGCCTGCAGCAGTGCTTCCGGCTCTCCAGCGAGGTCGTGGACATCCACCGCATCGGGGCCGGGCAGGGCGTGAGCTACACCCACAGCTTCGTCAGTTCGAAGCCGACGACGATCGTGACCTTCCCCTACGGCTATGCGGACGGGATGTGGCGCCAGCTCGGCAACCTGGCCCAGGTGCTGATCGGCGGCCGGCGCTGCCGCGTGGTTGGCAACGTGACGATGGACTACATGATGGCGGATGTCGGCGAGATGGATGTGCAGCTCGGCGATCCGGTTACGATCATCGGTGAGACCGGGGGGCTGCGCATCAGCATCGAGGATGTGGCGCGCATGCTGGACACCGTGCCCTATGAGATCTGCTGCCGCTGGGGCCGGCGCGTGCGCCGTGTCTATTCGGGGGACTGATCAGTCCAGGCCCAGGAAGCCGTGGTAGACGAACTCGGCGGGGCCGGTCATCTGCACCGCATGCCCCTCGCCGGGCCAGTTGATCGTCAGCTTGCCGCCGTTGAGCTTGACCACCACATCCGAACCCGGGCGGCTGTGCCCGTTCAGCACTGCGGCCACGACCGTGGCACAGGCCCCCGTGCCGCAGGCCCAGGTCTCGCCTACACCGCGCTCCCAGACGCGCATGCGCAGCTTCTCTGGGGCCAGCACCTGCACGAACTCCACGTTCACGCCCTCCGGGAAGACGCTGTGCCGTTCGATCAGCGGCCCGATACCGAGTACGTGCTGGTCGCTGATGCTGTCAACGAAGCTCACGGCATGCGGGTTGCCCATGTTGACAGCGGTCAGGGCGAGCTGCATGCCGTCCACGTTCAGTTCCGTGGCCAGCACCGGCTCGCCGACAGGCTTGAGCGTGGTCGGAATGCTCGCGGCCTTCAGGCCCGGCACACCCATCCCCACGGTGATGCTCTCCACCCTGCCGGCGATGCGGCTCAGGCTGATCGGCAGCACGCCGTTGCCGGTCATCACGTTGATGTGGCTGCGGGAATCGCCGAGCTCATCGCCCACGAATTTTCCCACACAGCGGATGCCGTTGCCGCACATCTCCGCGCGGCTGCCATCGGCGTTCACGTAGCGCATTTCATAGTCCGCGCCCGGATGCCTGCCGACGGCGATCAGGCCGTCAGCTCCGACGCCGAAGCGTCGCGGGCAGTAACGCCGCGCCAGTTCGGACAGTTCATGCCAGCTGAAGCGGTCATGCGCATCATCAAACACGATGAAGTCATTGCCGCAGCCATGCATCTTGTGGAATTTCAGGGCCTGCACGGCAATATAGTATCCCCTTCCAAAGGCCATTCATCTGTGCCTGAAACCCTGTACCCGCACACTCCGTATAGCTCCCTCATCTGACTGGGAAGTAAAATGATGAGCATGTCCGACAAGAGTGAACTCGTACCGAAGCTGATCGACGCCCCTCAGTGGGCGGATGACATGGCGCGCAAGTATGCCTCCAGCGCGCTGTCGGTCTTCACGCTGCATGGCAACGTGCTCGACCTGGTGGAATACACCCAGGAGGGCCAGCGCCGCTTCCTGCCGCTGGTGGACTTCCTCACGGACGTGTTCTTCGCCCAGCGCAGCCTCGTGATCACCTACGACCTCTCCAGCGGGATTCAGTGTCCGCAGAAGGAGATGCGGGCCGCGATGCTGAAGAGCGTGCGCGCCCTGGACACGATCCGCGGCACGGACTACGCCGAGCGCGGCCTGCCCAAGGATCCGCTGAAGGCCATCGAGCTGATCAAGCGCGTGATCCGTGGCCGGCTGTCCTCCGCCAAGCCCTCGGAGAAGCGCATCGCCCTGATCATCAAGTACTCCGAAACAGTATTCACCGAGGCCGAGGCCGGCGGTGGCAGCGTCCCCGACCGGGCCACGAGCATCGCACTCGCGGAACTGGCGAGCGACCCCGACGTGCTGATGAACGACGTGACGATCGTGCTGGTGACCGAGAGCGTGCTCGCGATGAGCAAGCGCGTGCAGGCCCTGCCGAGCGGGGCCACGATCCAGATCCCGCTGCCGGATGAGGAGGCCCGCGAGCACTACATCGAGCGCGTCAACGGCCGTGCCGAGCTCGGGATCTCCGACCAGCTGATCCAGGTCCTGAAGAAGCACACCTCGGGTCTGACGCTGATGCAGATCCGCAGCCTGCTGCAGGAGGCCAAGCTTGGCAATGTCGACTTCGGCAAGCCGGACTACATCTACAAGCGCAAGCGTGAGATGATCGAGACGGAGTGCCGCGGCCTGCTGGAATTCATCGAGCCCAAGTACAACCTCTCAATGGTGGCCGTGCATGACCGCGCAGTCGATGAGCTGAAGCGTGACAGCAAGCTCGTGCTGGCCGGGCATCTTGATGCCGTGCCGATGGGCTACCTGATCACGGGTCCGGCCGGCGCTGGCAAGAGCTTCCTGATCAAGAGCTTCGCCGGTGAAATCGGCATCCCCTGCGTGGAGCTGAAGAACTTCCGCGACAAGTGGGTCGGTGCCACCGAGCAGAACCTCGAGAAGATCATCAACGTGCTCTCCGGCCTCGCACCCGTGGCCTGCATCATCGATGAGGCGGATGCCTACATGGGCACCCGTGAGGGTGGCGGCGACAGCGGTGTGTCGAGCCGCGTGTTCAGCCGCCTGACGAGCTTCATGGGTGACACCGCCAACCGTGGCAAGATCCTCTGGTTCCTGATCACCAACCGCCCGGACCTGCTGGCAATCGACCTGAAGCGCCAGGGCCGAGCCGAGAAGCACATCCCGCTCTTCCCGCCTGATGAGGAAAAGCACTACGAGGACCTGTTCAAGGTCTTCAGGAAGAAGCTCGGCATCAAGACGGAGTTCGAGACCCTGTTCGGGCCGCCGCCTGAGGGTGCCGCGCTCAAGCTCAGCGATGTCAACAGCCACAGCGGAGCCGACCTCGAGGCACTGCTGGTGCGGGCCAAGGGCATCGCGCTGCTGGAGGGACGCGAGGTGCTGCAGATTGACGACCTCGTGAGCTGCCTGGCGGACTACATGTCGCCGGTCTATCCGCAGCAGGTGGAGTACCAGATCCTGCAGGCGGTGGCGGAAAGCACCTCGCGCAGCCTGATCCCGGAGAAGTGGCAGATCGAGCCGCTGGAGCTGACGCACCGCATCCAGGCCCTGCGGCCCTACGTGTAGGCTAAGGACTTGGGAGCTGGGTTGTAGGGAGTAGCGGAGGCCAACCCGTAAGTATGTCGAAGGTGCGCAACTTGTTTGCGCACAATCCTCGGGGTTGAAGGAGGTGCGGCACTTGCTGCCGCACAATGCTGGCAATGGATTCCCCGCGACGTATTGCCACCACTAAGAACAGGATACTTCCTTGACTTCCTATACTGGGAAATGTGCGACATCAAGTGTGGCACCTCCGGCATCAATGAAGATTGCGCATCACGCCTTTGGCGTGATTGCGCGCCTCCTAGCCCTCTTCCTCTTCCGCCAGCACGCAGTCCACGCTGAAGGGGTAGCCCTCGAGGATGGCTTCAGTCTCCGGTCCCTTGCCGCTGTGGATCGTGATCGCCTGGGCATTGGTGGTGGCCAGCAGGTCGCCCTTGACGGCGGCGATGTCAGCCTCCGCCAGAGGCTTCTCCGCATCTCCGCAGTTGTAGACGCGCAGCTCAGCGACCAGCTTCTTCATTGACACATTCTGCTGGCTCTTCCACTTGCGCACACTGTCAATCAATCGGCTCATGGCGATTGTCTGGGCATTGTTGCTTTCATCAGTGCCGCTGGCAATGCCGGTCTGCTGCGGCCAGCTTTCCTCATGGATGCTGCGCCTGTCGCTGAACTGAGCGAAGTACCAGCTCCAGCATTCCTCGGTGATGTGCGGGATGATCGGAGCGAACATGCGGATCACGCTGGACAGTGCGATGAACAGCGTGGCCTGGGCACTCTGGCGCATTGCATCGGCATCCGTGTCCGGATGTGCACCTGTTGCCAGATCGTCGCGGTACAGGCGGCCCTTGGTGAATTCGAGGTAGTTGTCACACAGGTCAGCCCAGAAGAATGACTCCGCCGCCTGCTTGGCATCACCGAACTCAAAGCGCTCATTGGCTTTCGTGGCCTGCTCGATCGTGGCATCGAGGCGGTGCAGTAACCACATGTCCGTCGGGTAACTGACCATTGCCAGCATTGCTGCCATGTCCACGCTGCCATCCTGCATAGGCGGCTCGAATTCGCCGATCAGATGCCTGAGCGCGAACTTCGTGGCATTGAACAGCTTGTTGATCAGCTTGCGGCCCTCGCCGAGGCTCTTCTCATCGTAGATCGTGTCCGTGCCGAGCTTCGGGCTGCCGGACCAGTAGCGCAGGTTGTCAGCGGTGTACTGCTCCACCATCTGCGCAGGGGAAACGCCGTGCCCCTTGCTCTTGGAGATCTTGCCGCGATTGGCATCCTGGGCATGTCCGCTGATCACGATGTCCTTCCAGGGGATTTCGCCGAAGTGGAAGTAGGCCTTGGCAATCGTGTAGAAGGCCCAGGTGCGGATGATGTCATGCGCCTGCGGACGCAGGTCGAAGGGGAAGAGCTGGTTGTGCTTGGCGTTGTCAGCTACGCTCTTCGAGAAGTCGTACTCCGTATTCAGCAATGGCGTGACCGAGCTCGTGGCCCAGGTATCCATCACATCCATGTCCGGCGTGAATTCACCTTCAGCGCTGGGTCTGTCCACCAGCGGGTTCACCGGCAGCTGGGAATGTTCCGCGATCACGATGTTGCCAGCGCTGTCATACCAGGCCGGGAAGGGCACGCCGTTGTAGCGCTGGCGGCTGATGCACCAGTCGGCATTCAGGTTCTCCACCCAGTTCTCGAAGCGCTTGAACATGTGCGGCGGATGCCAGTTGACCCTGCGGCCCTGCTCGATGAGTTGTGCCTTGTGCTCCAGCAGGTTGACATACCACTGCTGGGTCACGAGGATCTCGATCGGCACGCCGCCGCGCTCGGAATGGCGCACAACGTGCACGATGTCCTTCACGTTGCCAAGCAGTCCCGCATCCTTCAGCAGCTCGACGATACGCGTGCGGGCCTGCTTGACCTTCAGGCCCTGCAGTTCAGCAGCGAAGCCCCGGGCTCTGGCCGTGTCACGCACGGGCCACTGCGCCGCCAGCGTGCTGCGCTGTCCATCCGCATAGCTGCCACTGGCCAGGCTGCAGTCCAGCTCGGCCGCCTCAGTGTATCGATCCGCAAACTCAATCAGCCGCCCGTCAGTCCCGATGATCACACGCGTCGGCAGCTTGTACAGCTCCCAGTGTTCCACGTCCTCCTGGTCGCCGAAGGTGCAGCACATCAGGATGCCGGTGCCCTTCTCCGGGTCAGCCTTCTCGCTCGGCAGCACCGGCACTTCCACCCCGAACAGCGGGGTGATGGCCTTCCTGCCGAACAGATGCCTGTAGCGCTCATCCCCGGGATGGGCCAGCAGGGCCACGCAGGCCGGGATCAGCTCCGGGCGGGTGGTGGCGATCGTCACCGGAAGCAGGTCACCGTCGTTGTCAATCTGGAAGGTGATGTCATGGAAGTGCCCCGGCACTTCCCTATCCTCGATCTCCGCCTGGGCGATTGCCGTCTGGTCAGCCCAGCACCACTGCGTCGGCGCTTCCCGGCGGTAGACGATGCCCTTGTTGTAGAGGTCGATGAAGCTCGCCTGGGAGATGGCGCGGCTCTTCTCGCTGATCGTCGTATAGAACTCGTTCCAGTCGCAGGAGAGCGCCAGGCTCTGCCACAGCGCGATGAACTCGGCCTCGGCGGCCTCCACGATCGGCTTGCATTCCTCGATGAATTTCTCGCGGCCCACCTCATGCGCACGGATGCCCTTCTCTCGCTCCACGAGGCGCTCGGTGGGCAGGCCGTTGTCGTCGAAGCCGAAGGGGTAGAAGATCTGCTTGCCCCGCATGCGCTGGTAGCGCACGTTCATGTCGGTCTGGGTGTAGCTGTAGACGTGGCCGATGTGGAGCGCGCCGGATACCGTCGGCGGCGGGGTGTCCACGCTGAAGATCTGCTCGCGGGACTTCGTGCGGTCGAAGCGGTACACGCCGCAGTCCATCCAGTACTGCTGCCAGAAGCGCTCGCGCTCAAGCCCGCCGTAGTTCTTCGGCAGCTCGTTAATGTCTCCAATCGGCTTCGGGTATTCCATTTAATGTTCCTCGTGGAAAAAACAGCCTACTAGTATAACGAGCGGCGCTATCATTGCTGCATGCTCAACCCCTGTGACCTGCCCGTGCATGCAGTTGAAGCGGACGGCGTGCTGATCAGCACGGACCGCTCCCTGCTCGATCTCGACATGATCTTCTCCTTTCTCAGCAGCGCATACTGGTGCGAGGGCATCACGCGCGAGCAGGTGGAACGGCAGCTCGGAGCCTCGCTTACCTTCGGCCTGTATGTTGACGGCGAACAGCGCGGCTTCTGCCGGGTGATCACGGACCTGACACGATTCGCATACCTCGCAGACGTGCTGGTGCCGGATCAGTACCAGGGACAGGGCTATGGCCGCCGGCTCGTACGGGCGGCGATGGATCATCCGGAACTGCGCGACGTGAACCGCTGGCTGCTGGCAACCAGGGATGCGCACGGCGTATACGGCCCCTGCGGCTTTGAGCCGCTCGGGAAGCCGGAGATGTGGATGGAATGCAAGCAGCCGAAAGATGAGCGCCGCTGGCGCTGAGACTACAGCATGAACTCGAAGCGCTCGATGCGCTCTGATTCATGCACGAGGCCGTTGTCAACCAGCACCCGGTAGCCCGGCTTGCTGTTGCCATCCCGGTCACGGTTCCACTGTACTTCTAGCTCGCGTCCGGCCACCAGGCAGTTTGAGAGGATGAAGCTCTCCAGCCCGAAGGGGAAGGGGTCGAACAGGATGCTGCGTTTCACAATCGCATTGTCACGCTGCTCCTGCACGCGTACGCCGGCCACATAGCGCAGCAGCAGGTCCGCCACCCAGGAATGCATGTAGTCATCCACGCCGCGGTACTCGCAGGCGCTGCCATTGTGCGGATGGTAATGCTCGAAGCAGTTCGGCCGCGTCAGGTCCTTGCCGGCACCGGCAGCGTCACCATTCTCGAAATGCATCATCTCGATGTAGCGGCGCAGGAAGCTTGCCAGCTGCGGGCGGTAGACATCGCCATCCAGCTCAGCCAGCCGCTCCAGCACCTCACAGACATGGCTGTTGACCATCGGCCAGACCCGCCCGTTCCAGGGGCAGTTGGCCCGCTCGCCGCGCCAGGCTGGGTCAGCACTGAAGTACGGGTCGTCCTGCGGCACCGTTGCCAGCGGCCAGTCCGTCCAGAAGCCCGCGGGGTCAGTCAGGCGCTCGCCGATGCGCAGTACGCGCTCGCGGCCGGCCAGTCCGAACAGCGCGGGGTAGCAGCCCACGGCGGCGAGGAAATGGCTGCGCTGCTTCTTCTGCGCGCTGTAATCCATGTACCAGCCGCGCTCCTCATCCCACATGTAGGCGTTGACAGCGGCATGGATATGGGCCTTGAGCTCCGTCAGCTCCTTGATGTCGCCGGCCTTCTGCTGCTGCCAGGCCAGCTCCAGCAGTTCGCCGGACAGGCTGTAGACGTAGCTCGAGACATCCACGCCCTTCAGCCGGAGCTTGTGGTCCCAGCCGTAGCTGTCAGCCTTGTTGTCGGCGAAGAAGTAGCGGCTCGTGAATTCCTGTCCGGTCTCATACTGGTCGCGGATGTCGAAGAGGTCCATCCCCTCACGGTCGCGGTCCTTCTGGTAGAAGCCCAGCAGCCGCCTCAGCGGTTCATAGATCTTTGCCGCATATGCGTCGTCAGGATGGTGCTGGCGGGTCAGCATCATGGCGCGGCCCACATCGGTGTGGTAGAAGCCGTTCTTGTTGACATGCCGTGCGTAGATATGCGCCGGGAAATGCCCGCTGCGGGTCTGGTGCGCGATGTGGTTGTCAAGACAGCCGCGCGCCAGCGCCGGGTCCCGCAGCCAGCGGGCCTCGAACATGTGGCACATCAGGCTGTAGGTGATCACGCCGCGGAAGTAGGACAGGCCCTCCGTCACGGCGGGGGCCACGTAGTTGGCAGCGGCGGGCAGGGCATTCAGGCGCAGCCCGTACCAGCGGTACCAGTAGTAGCGCGTGAGCATCGGGTCGCTGCATTCGAAGTGCGGCACGAGGGAGAGGAACTCGCGCCAGGCGCTGTCCGGATCCTGCGGCCCGCCGGAAACCGCACTGCCGGGCTGGCTCTCGCTGAGCGCGATGTCCAGCTCCAGCGCGAACTCCTCCGCGTTGTCAGCGGCCTGCCAGTGCATCCCGGCATGGATCACGTTGCCAAGCAGGTTGCGGCCCTCGACCTTTCCATGCAGCTGTCCATCGGCACTGAGGCTGTCCCACAGCGGCGTATGGCGCAGCTCGGGCAGCACGCGAGCCCCGTGCGAGGGCGTGACCTGCAGGCTGTGCGGCTGGCGGTCGGCATGCAGCGCGATGCGCAGCTGCAGCGGTTCATCCCCACGCCCATGGGCCCGGGATGCGAAGGACTGCCGCCAGCTCAGGCTGCCGTCCGCCGCCCAGAAATCACTGAGCAGCAGCTGTTCATTGTCACGCGGCCGCTCACGCATCGTCCAGGCAATGACGTGCAGGCGCTGTCCCGCTGCAGCCTGGCCCCTCAGCCGGATATCGCAGTGCAGCCGGCTGTCCGGGCCTATACTGCGCCGCTCCTCCAGCACCACTCCGCTGTCTCGCCAGTCCGCCTGACCGGTGCTCAGACCCAGCGCATGCCGGGCCCGGATCGCGGCAGGCGTCCACTGCCAGTCCAGCAGGCGCGGCTGCAGCTCATGCAGCAGCCGGCCTCCAGCGGCAGTACTCTTCTCCAGCACGACACTCACGCAGAGCAGGGCCGGCACCGCCGTATCGCCCCAGTGGCATTCATCCCAGAAGCCCGGCACCTGCAGGTGCTGCGGGAAGGGCGGGGCGTAGAGCAGCATCCCGCCGTTGCCGAGATACCACTTGTCCGTGCGCGCCAGCAGTTCGTTGAAGCCTTCCAGTTGCATCATGCCAACTGTACTGTACGCAGGACTCTGCCCCTGAGTCTCATTTCGCAGGCCGAGTCCGCTTGCTTCTTTACCGTCCGTCAGTCCTGCCGGGCTGGGTCTGATTTGCAAGTTGAGACGCAGCGCCTTATACTCAGCTTAAAGCACACGCAATACTGACTTCAGCAATCTCAACAACTGGAGTTGGACACGTGGCTGGTTGGAATGAGAAATACTCCGGCATCATCGCCGGGACGATTGCTGCAGGCATGCTGCTGAGCCTCACGGGCTGCGGCGGTACCACCCCGTCCGCGCAGGCACCCGGGCCGGACTCGCGCCAGACCGCGCAGGTGATGAGCCTTGACGAAGCCCTCGCGGAAGTGGATGCGCTCAGCACACCGCAAGGTGTGGACCCACAGCGCTTCCAGCTGCTGCAGGATGAGCTGGCCCGCGTCCTGCGCGAGCAGGGCAGCCAGCGCTTCGTATCCGAGGCACCGCAGAGCCAGGGCAGCGCCGTGAATGACCTGATGATCACGCACAATGCGGACGGCAGTGCGGACCTGGCCTGGACCTACCGCAACCAGGGTGATGGCGACCTCAACAGCGAGGTGAACATCGCGGACCTGACCCCGATCGGCATCCACCTCGGCAAGGGCGGGGCCAGTCCCGACTGGAACAGGGCTCGCAACACTGACAACGACGGCAACAATGAGGTCAACATCTCGGACATCACGCCGATCGGCAGCAACTTCCTCAGGAAGGTGCAGGGCTACTGGATCCAGCGTGCGGTCAATGTTGACAGCGCCTGGAACCTCGTTTCGCAGGTGGAGTTCAGTACGAGTGTGATCAACTCAAGCACCAGCGCCCGTGACTTCGCCTTCCACATCAATGTCCCCGCCGACGGCCAGTTCTACCGCGTGGCTCCTTACGACGGCGGCAGCATCGGCATTCCCAGCAATGCAGTGCAGGCCCAGTCCCTCAGCCTGCCGGGCCGTCCCAATAACCCGGTGGCAACCCAGGGCAGCCTGCTTGCACAGGTGGATCTGAGCTGGGACCCCGTGGCTGATGTGGAGTACTACGAGATCCAGCGCCGCACCGGCACGCTCGGTTCCTTCGAGCCGCTGGCGGAGACCACGGACAACGGTACCAGCTACAGCGACACCGGCGTCGTCACCGGCCAGCACTACTTCTACATCGTGCGCGGCTGGCAGGGCGACAAGAAGACCGACTACTCGATCCAGTTCGAGGGCTGGCCGCTGGACCTGCCGACGGTGCCGCAGAACCTGGCAGCGAGCGACGGCACCAGCCCTGATCATGTCAGCGTGAGCTGGGAAGCCTCGAGCGGCGCGGATGAGTACGTGCTCTACCACAGCCTCGAGCAGGAGGGCACATACACCGAACTGCTGCACACGACCGAGCTGAGCTATGACCACAATGCCAGCCAGCCTGATGTCCTCAACTGGTACTACGTGACAGCCGTGAATGCTGCAGGCGAGACCAGTCCAAGCGTAAAGGACAGCGGCTACCTCGACGGCGCTTTGCCGCACATTCTCTCGGTGGCCCCTCTGGGCAGTTTCACCGGAGATACGATCGAAATGAATGCGGTGGTCCAGGGAGCCACTCCGCTCAGCTGGAGCTGGGATTTCGGTGATGCAGCAACGCCTTCGACCAGTACTGATGAAAATCCGACCATTACGCTCGGGGATCCCGGTGATTACAACTGTTCACTGACGGTGGAGGGCAACTTCGCCAACCAGGAATTCATGTTCCAGATGACAGTCACGGATGATGAATGGGTCCATTCCTTCGGTACGGCAGCAGCGGATGAGGCCTTTGACATCGGTGTGGATGATGCTCAGAATGTCTACGTGATCGGCAGGGCCGGCAACATCGTCGTCGCCAAGTTCAATCCTTCCGGAGTGCTGCAATGGGCCCGGCAGGTCGAGACAACCCGTGATACGCAGTGGGCCTCCGGCTCCGTCTCCGCTGGGGGCGATGTGTTCCTGGCCATGGCCCGCGATGACACTGATGACACCTCCGGCAAGGGAGTGCTCAACGTCAAGCTGGATACAGATGGCAACGTGGTCTTCAAGAAGGTCTACAGCCTCGGGGAAACGCTGATCCTCTCACGCTTCCCGCGGACTGCGATTGATGACAATGGCAAGTTGTTCGTGAGCTACACCTCCTATTCTCTCGTGTCCCTGGAGGGATCACTGGTGGCTTACCGCCTGTCCCCAACCGGAACTCTGGAGTGGAATGGCCTCTACGACACTCCATCCGACTATGCTCATGACAAGTCCCTGGCTGACGGCATCGCCGTAGACTCGGCCGGGAATCTCTACATCGGTGCCGACGAAGCCAATGTCACAAAACTCGACTCCAGTGGCAACGTGCTCTGGTGCAAGGGCTGGGGTGACGTTGCCGGAACCCCGCACGAGCATGCCTACACGATGGGAGTGGACAGCAATGACTTCGTCTACATGGCGGGTGGTGCAAACAACCTCGGCAGCTACCAGCCCTTCCTGGTCAAGCTCGACCAGTCCGGCAACATCAGCTGGCAGAAGGCCTTTGCCAACGGAGCGGGGCTAACCAGCTCACAGATCGTACGCATGACGGTCGATCCCGCTGGCAATGTCTATGCTCTCAATCCGCAACGGGAGGATGCGGGGGAACCTTCCCGCTTCTACATGCTTGATGCCGGGGGCAGTCTGCTGGGCAGCTGGGAGTACACCAGCACAGGCAACAGCAAGATCTTCTCCGTGCACTATGCCGGCGGAAAAGTCCAGTTCTGCGGTGTGGCTCCTGATCCCAACGGAGCCTGGAGCACCGCTGCCGACAGCCTTGCGGACTTCAGCCTGGCCATCGAGGACCGGACCTCCACCCGCGGACCGAGCACCGCGACCTTCGATGACGACATCAACACCACTGTCAGTGAATACACTGCCAGCCTGGATGCCGGAGAGGGAAGTGTGGACGTGCTGCTGATGAACCTGCGCACCGACAATCTGCTGCCCTGACGCTCAACTGACTGGGGATTCCCAGTGGGAATCCATCCGCACCCGCCTGGGTTCAACTCAGGCGGGTGTTTCCGTTTCCAGCCGCAGCTTCAGCAATTCGTGTTCGCCCTTGAGGCTGAACAGCCAGCGGCCGTTGCTCCAGCCCACGGTGTCCTCCGGCAGCCCGCTCTCGAGTACGGTGATCCGGCCCAGTGAGCCCTGGGCCAGTCCGAAGCGCTGCGGCCTGCCGCGGAACTTCACGTCGATCTTCAGCCGGTTGCCACTGCGGCGGTAGCGCACTTCGCGGATGCGCGTCGGCAGGTTGGAGATGCGCAGGTGGTCCATCCCCGGGGGCAGGTGCGGGATCAGCATCAGGTCGTGCACGCCGGCGAACCAGCGGATCACCAGGTGGTTGATCATCGCCTGCCAGGAATAGTCAGGACAGCCGAGTCCCGTGCCGCTGTGCGGATCGTACAGCTCATGCGAGTGCGGCAGGCCCTGGCGGATCAGCATGCCGCGGGTCTTCTCCCACAGCGCGAAGGCCGCAGCGTGCTCGCCCTGGTTCAGCAGGCCGGTGATCGTGAAGTAGTTAACCTGCAGCCAGACCGGGCCGTTCCAACCCCAGCCGTGCGGGCGGTAGGCCTCATCACAGGCAGCGAGGCTCGGCACGGGCTCCTCGGTGCCGAATACGCGCGGGTTGCCAAGTGCATTGACGACGTGCGCTGTCGGTCGCCGCTCCGAGAGCACCAGGTCGAACATCGAGCTGGCGCTGATCCGCCGCCGGAACTCGTCGCCATCCGACCCGTCGCCATCCAGGTCGTAATGCCAGCCGTCGTTGTCACACCAGTAGCTGTCCAGCGCCGCCAGGCTCAGGTCGCGCCGTTCCTTGATGTTGCGGATGTAGGCGCTGTCCTGCGGGGTGTACTTCACCGCCGCCTTGACGAGGAAGTCGCGCAGCTGCAGGCAGTGCACCTGCACGTCGAAGGGCCGGGCCGGCACCGGGTAGTGGCGCACGCTGTCATCCCAGCCGCTTTCGTCGCCATGCCAGAGCACGAAGCGCCCCTCGCTGTCGCTGCGCCGCCGCCAGAGCCAGTTCTCATAGGCCTTGAGCGGCTCGAGGATCTCATTCATGAATTCATCGGTGCCGGGCAGGCGCATCGCCATCAGCTCATGCGCGGCGGCCCCGATCAGCGGGGTCTGGGTTTTCTCGTTGCCGATCAGCAGCCCCGTGCTGCGGCCAGCAGCCGGCTCCGCCCCGCTCAGCCGTGCATTGAGCAGCAGCCGCGCCTCGCCCAGGCTGGAACAGATGCTCGTGAAGCGGTCCAGCCGCACCGTACGCAGCACGCGCGTGAGCGTCTCGCCATGCACGGCGATGGCAACCGGCAGCTTCTCGTCCAGCGCCTGCTTGATCATCGCCACCATCCGTCCCAGCTCGGCGGAGTTGAGCATGGCCGTGCCGCCGAGGTTGATGATCAGGCCGTCATAGCCGTTGCCAAGCCTGAGCAGGCCGTCCAGGGCGTCGGCCTCCAGTTCCAGCAGCCGTGCCTGGCGCTCGCGAGCACCGGGCTGCGGTGCCGGTGCGCTGTCGTCGGCACTGCGGCGGTAGTAGCTGAGCTGGGCCTCAAAGGGGTGGTCCAGTTCGCGGTAGTCCTCCAGCTGCGGTTCCACATAGGAGGCATAGCCGCTGCCCTGCGGCGCGGTATAGCCATCCACGTCCTCGTGGAAGACCATCCGGTAGTTACTGCCGCTGCAGACCGGAATGAAGCCGTTGGGATACTGCATTGCCAGCACGCTGCGCAGGCTGCCGCGCGCGATCTGCGGGTCACTCAGCCACATCTCGCCCAGCACGTGGAAGTAGCTGTCCCAGATCCAGCTGCCCCAGTACATGTACTTGCTCGGCGCGCTGTACTCATGCGCCAGCAGCCGGCCACCACTGGTGCGGTTGGCGCGCAGCACGTACCAGACGTAGTACCAGTAGCGCTCAAGCTCGCCGTCACTGCATTCGATCTGCGGCACGCCCTCACGCAGATGGCGTTGCCAGTCCCGGCGGATGGCCCTGATGCTCTCCCGGGCCGGTGCCTGGTCCGTGATCCGCGCATGCCCGCTGCGCAGGTCGCCGCCCTCGTCGTCAGTATGGTAGTCGGAGTGCAGCGTCAGTTCCAGCTCGTCGCCCGCGGCGATCGCCAGGCGCACGGTAATGTAATAGTGCGGGGCAGGGGAGCTGAAGACGATCGGGTCCACGCCTGCGGGATAGCGTGCACCGGTCTGTCCGAGGCGCATGCGCACATCGGCGGACGGGCCGTGTTCGCGCCAGAGTGCACGCAGGTCCTGCTCGCTGTTGCCAAAACCGCCGCCCGCCGGCAGCGCGCCGTCCGGCAGTTCGAGCCAGATGCGCTGCACGGAGTTGATCGTGCCGAGGCCTTCGAAGCTGTGCGGCTGAGTGATGGTCACCAGCGGCAGCGTGCGCTCGATCGCCACCTCGATCTGCGGCCGCTCCAGTTCCTTCCAGTAGTCAAAGAAGGGCCACTGCTCGGCGCTGCCGTGGAAGCAGGCCAGCAGTTCGCGGTCCGTGTTGCCGGTGTTGCGGATCCGCAGCCGGCTGTGCAGGCCGCACTTATCGGAGAAGCGCTGTTCCCTGATCTTCAGCCCGGGAGCACTGTATTTCGCGCTGGCAATCCCCGGAGACCAGTCCGAGCTTTTTTCCCTCAGCGCCAGTGGCCGCTGCGGATCATCCGCATCAAACAGTTCCAGCAGGCCGACGGCGGGCCGGTAACAGGAGAACAGCGAACCGATGCGGTTCCAGAACATCGCCTGGCGCAGGCCCGGGCCGCTGCCCCAGCCGAGGCTGATTCCCCCGGGGCTCGTGATCGTGGTCTTGTACTGCTGGCGGCACAGAGCATAGCCGTCCCTGCTGGGCGTGTCAGGCATAGTCCATCAGTTTACCAGTCCAGGCTCGGATCGGTCTCAGTCCACGGCGAGGTAGATCGGACGCCAGATCCCGCCCTGGCCGGTGATGTCCATCACCTGGATCGCAATGCTGTTCACTTCACCGAAACGCAGGGCCGCGGTGATGTCCGTCACGGTCTGCTGCAGCCAGACCGTCAGCTCATGTTCCGTGTAGGAACCATGCGTGGCAACCGCCTCGCCGTTCACGAACACGGTGTAGGCATCGTCGATGCCCTCGGCCACCAGCCGCACCTGGCCATCCGCCCAGTTGGCGGGAATCTCGAGTTCTCTTCTGTACCAGGCCATCCCGTCGTAGGAATAGCCGGCGGATTCCCAGCCCTTGCCCGCATCCAGCATGTCCCAGCCGCTGTCATCGAAGCCGGCCTGCTGCCAGCCCAGCGTTTCACCCTGCTCAGCTTCGTCGAGGCTGAAGCGCCAGCCGGGTGTGATGTCGATGATGCCGTTGGCCCGGCGCACCGCCAGCTTGTGAGCCTGCTCAATGCTGAGCTCGCTGCGCGGCCAGTCCATCTCCGCATAAAGCAGCATCGAAGGCTGCTCCTCCGCGGGCAGCGCCACGTGGCGCTGCAACTCCATGTAGGAGACCAGGCGGGCCAGCACCCACTGGCTGGCATGCGTCGACATGTCAATGGAGCTGGCAACGAGGGTCCCGCGGCCGATGCGGGTCCCCCAGAGCTGGTCAAAGACCTGCACCTCGCTCAAGTCATGCGTGTCGAACAGGCGGATCAGCGGATCCACGTCGTTGCGGATCCCGAGCGCGTCCACCGGGATCACATTGCCGGACGTGCGGTTCAGGTCATAGCCCTGCCAGTCCACGATCTGATTCGCCGTGGCCTGGTTGTCAACTGGATTGCCGAAGGGCCCGACCGGCGGTACGAACAGGGCGTCACGCCAGAAGAAATGCGGATGCGCCCCCAGCGCTCCCGGCAGCTTGCCCGTCAGCAGGATCACCCGCCCCCCTGTGCCGATGTAATCCACCAGACCGTGTGTCAGCACGGAACTGACAACGACCGGGCTGTCGATTCCCGCCGTTTCGTAGATCTCCGCTTCAGTGGCGAACCTGGCATCCGGCAGATGCCCGAGCAGCGCATGCATGTCCATGTAGCCTTCCTCCATCACGAGGAATGGTTCAGTGCGGATCTCGCTGCCATTCGCGGGATGCAGCAGCAGATCATCGGAACTGCCGCTGAGGATGTTGCCAGCCGCGTCCAGCTCAATCGGGGACTGCGTCTGCTCCCCATGCCAGTCCCAGTCGGCGGCAGTCCATCTCGGTCGTCCCAGGTCATCAAGCAGCCCGGCGCGGATCAGCGGCATGTCGCGCACCACGTTCAGCGTGTAGCCCGCATAACGCGGCGAGGCTGAGAGCAGCTCGATCTGGAAGCGGCGCAGGTTGAGCGCGGCCCGCGTGCTCTGGGGCAGAAGGTAGTCATTGACGATGTCCTCACCCTCCGGCAGGCGTCCGCTGTAGAACTCGCGCAGCTGGGCATTGATCTCCAGCACGCTGTCAAAGCAGCTCGGGAACCACCAGGGCCAGTCAGCCTCACCCTGATTGCCAAGATAATCAGCCGCGGCCCAGTCAAGATGCTTCTGCGTTGGATGCAGCACTTCGGCGGCCATGCTGTCCGCATCCACCCAGGTATTGCAGAGCAGGCTCTCGCCGATGATGTAGGGCTTGTCCGGGTGCTCCAGCAGCTGGCCCGGCAGGCGCTCGATCAGGTGCCGCTCCCACTGGTAGTTGTTGAAGTAGTTGTCCTCGCCGTACCAGTCGGTGTATTCCGGCCGGCTGTGGCTGAACCAGGAATTGTTGTCCTGCACCGGAGTGCCGCACATTGCCTGCACCTGGTTGTGCAGGCGCGACATCACGTCCCAGTCCTCCACGCCGGCTTCCACCGAGAGACTGCGCATGATGATGCTCGGGTGATGGCGGTCCCGGCGCACGAAGTCCCCGTACTGCCTGAGCAGTGTGCGCTCCTCGCCCGGCTGGAACTTCACATGCCAGCTCGGATACTCCTGCCAGATGAGGATGCCCATCTCGTCAGCGATGTCGTAGAAGTAGTCCGGCATGTTGACGAGGCAGACCGTCTCGGCGTTGAAGCCCAATGACTTGATGTAGGCGAATTCCTCGCGTACCTGCTCCGGTGATGGCAACGGGCCGAACACGCCGGGGTAGTAGCCCCACTGCAGGGCGGAGCGGACACGGATCGGTTCCCCGTTGAGCAGCACCTGGTGGCCCTCCATGCGGATCTCGCGGTAGCCGAAGCTGCCCGCTGCACTGTCATGGTAGAGCTGCCGGCCATCCGTCTCCCCTTTGCTGCGCAGGGCGACATAGATCGCATACAGCTGCGGATTGTCAGGCGACCATGATTCGAATTCATAGTCAGGTACAAGCATGAAGGTTGCCGTACCTTCCTCAATCTCGAGGAACTCCACTTCCACCTCATGCTCGAACACATCAACGTTGTCAGCTTTCGGCGCTATGAAGGCCACCACATCCAGTTCGTCCATCGGGACCTGTGTGTCAAGGTCCAGATAGACAAACATTCTTCCATCCTCCCGGAAGGGTTCGACCTTCAGGCTGTCTGTGACGATGCTGGCCGGGCCCGTGACGTAGAGCCTGACGTCCTGCCAGATCCCGCCGTGGTGTGGGGCGATCATCGAGAGGAAGCCCTGCGTGGTATGGAAGGGCAGCTCATCCACGTACACAAGGATTTCGCAGCTCGGATCCTCGGTGATGTACTCAGTCAGCTCCACCCGCCAGCGGGAGTAATCGCCGACATGCCCGCCGAGGTAATGCCCGTTGCACCAGACCGCGGCTGCCGTGGAGACCGCGTCGAACTCCAGCCAGAGCCGGCCGCCCTCCACCGAGCGCAGCTCCGCCGGGATCTCCATGACGTTCAGATACCAGCCGGCCTCGTTGTAGCCCGGACCGCCGTAATGCTCCCAGGCCCTGCCTGTCTCCGCTGCAATCCAGCCAGTGTCCGGCGCCTTGCGGTTATCACCCGGACTGACGAGGTCATGGATCTCGGGGCTCAGGTAGGGCCAGTCCGGACGGGCAGTGCGGTCGCGCACGGTCTCCGTCAGCGGCGGCGTGAGCGCCAGCTGCCAGCCATCATTAACAATGTGGGCCTGGTCACGTTCGAAGGCCAGGGCGGCCTGTGTCATAGCTATCAGCAGCACGGACAGGGTGGGAAGCAGACGTTGCAGCATCCGCTGATCATATCCCAGGTGAGCGGACGGAATAATCGGGGTTCAGCAGGCCCCGGAGGGAAACAGAATCACGCGAATGGGCGTCCTCTATGTTAAGGTGTATCGTGCAAGCTATGCGGCCGCAGTCCGGCCGGATTACGATCGGACATTTGCCAGCGGCTGTGGGGAGCAGACATGAGTGATCGCGAGAAGATCAGAAGCAGGGTCTCCAGCCTGCGCCGCGTGCGGCGCATGCAGATCGTGCTGGAGTACCTGATGGTGGGCATGTTCTGGGGAGCAATCCCCGCGGCACTGTTCATCCTGGCAACCAAGCTCTTCATCATGCCCTTCGGGGAGACCACGCACTACCTGATCGCCGGCGGACTCGTGCTGGCCGGGATGCTGGCCTTCACCCTGCGCGGCGTGCTGCACCGCCTGAGCGAGATCAGCGTTGCCAATGACATCGACGTCAGCCTCGGGACCCGTGAGCGGATCAGCTCCGCGCTGGCGCTGGACCAGGGCAAGCAGCGCAAGGATGCCTTCGTCAAGGCGCTCGTGGCGGATGCCGCCGGCACCGTCGAGAAGCTCGAGATGAAGCAGGTCTATCCCTGGCGCGCCCCCCGCGCCTGGCGCATCGCCGTGCCGGCCCTGCTGCTGGCCGCGGGCCTGACCTTCGTGCCCCAGCTCAACTGGCTGGTCTCAGACAGCGACCGTGCCGAGGCCAAAGTGGTCAACAATGAGGGCGAAAAGCTGCTCAAGCTGGCCCAGCAGACCGAGAAGAAGGCCGTTGAGGAAAAGGACGAGGTCCTCAAGGAAGCCAGCGAGGAGCTTGAGAAGAGCGGCCAGAAGCTGCGCAACAACAACCTGAACAAGAAGGAAGCCCTGAAGGAACTGCAGCTGCTGACCCAGAAGCTGGAGAGCCAGTCCCTCGAGCGCATTCCCGAGGGCCAGAAGGCCCTGATGAAGGAACTGGCCGAGGACCTGCAGAACGGCACCCAGACCCGCGAGCTGGGCGAAGCGCTGGAGAACATGGACTTCGGCAAGTTCAGCCAGCAGCTCGAGAAGATGCTCAGCGACATGAAGTCCGGCAAGCTCAGCCAGCAGCAGATGGAGTTCCTCGATCAGCTGCAGAAGGCGCTGAGCGAGAGTCTCAAGAGTGAGGCTGCGGAAGGCGAGGGTGCCGAGGACCTCAAGCAGATGCTGGAGGATCTCAAGCAGGCCCTGCAGAATGAGCAGGAACTGCGCCAGATGATGCAGGATGCACTGGATGCCCTGCAGCAGGATGTCGACAACGCCGCACAGCAGCTTCAGCAGGGTGGGATGCAGCAGCAGAGCCAGCAGCTCCAGCAGCTGATGCAGCAGATGCAGCAGCAGATGCAGCAGCAGGGCATGGTCAGCCAGCAGAGTCTGCAGCAGATGCAGCAGGCGCTGCAGCAGGCCCAGCAGCAGGTCCAGCAGAACCAGCAGATGAGCCCGCAGCAGCAGCAGCAGGCGCAGCAGGCCCTGCAGCAGGCCCTGGACAACTTCCAGCAGCAGAATCAGCAGAATGGCCAGCAGGGTCAACAGGGACAGCAGGGCCAGCAGAGCATCCAGGACATCAACCAGCAGATGCAGCAGAACCGCCAGGACATGGCGAACCAGATGCAGCAGGGCCAGCAGCAGATGTCGGGCGGCACTTGAAGTGGTGGTAGCTGCGGTCAGTTGATCGCACAACTCAACTCCATGAAGCAATCCTTCCAGTTCGGCCAGATGGCCCAGAGCGGCCAGGGTGGCAGCAGCGGCTGGGGTATCGGCACCACGCCCTATGGCGTGACCGGCTCGGAATCACAGGGCATGGCGGGCGACCCGAGCCGCATGAACGGCAGTGATTCCCTGATGGATACCGGCACCACGCAGTACGACCAGTTCTACGACTCACAGGATCTGGCGCATGGCGCTCGCGATGAGCAGGTGCACGGCCAGTTCAACCAGGCAGCGCCGCCCAGCAAGGTGGAGGAGGTCAAGAGTGCCCCCGAGACCCAGCAGGCCCTGCGTGAGTTCGTGAACACGGTCGGTGCCGACAACATCGGTGACCAGCAGGCGATTGACACGCAGAACATCCCGCGTGACTACAAGGACCTGCACCGCAAGTACTTCGACAACCTCAAGAAGGCCAGTGAGGAGAAGAAGAAGGCGGCGGAGGAAGCCGGCAAGCAGCCCTTCGAGGAGAAGCAGGAGGAGAAGCCTGCCAAGCCCAGCGGGGATTAATCCGCTGCATGAGTGGCAATTTCTGAATCAGAAGGCCCCGCTACGGCGGGGCCTTTTTCATATGCCGGCGGATGTCAGACGGCCTGGGTGAGAAAACAAAACGGCCCCGCCGTGGCGGGGCCTTGCATGTTCGCTGTCGGGGGCCTTACTTCCAGGCCTGGGCACTGACGAGCAGGATCTCGTCGTGGTAGTCGATCCGCTCCGGGATCTCCTCCAGCCCGCTCCAGTAGCTCATCACCTTGCGCTGGTAGGCGCTGCTGCGGATGCGCTGGCCGGTGTTGTAGTAGCTCAGCATGTACTGCGGGCTCTCACCGCCACGGCTGAGCACGATTGCGCCTGCGATCACGTTGTCCTCGAGATCGTAGAGGTCCAGCTCGAAACCGTACTTCTTCTGCAGGCTGCGTGCCCAGAAGGGCATCACCTGCATCATGCCGATTTCGCCGGAGCCGCCGCGCTTCACCTTGCCGGGGCTCTTCCAGTGGCGGCCGTGGCTCTCGGTATGGGCCACGCTCCAGAGCATCACGGGATCGGCTCCCGTCAGCTCCACCGCTTTGTCGATCGCCGCCTCAACGCGGGCAGCGTATTCCTGATCGTCGGACAGTTCCTCATGCAGGGCGATGCGCCAGGCATCACGGGGCTGCGAAATCTGCCAGTCGGCGGTTTCCATTGCGGCGCTGAACGCCGCGGCGTTGGTCTGCTGCGTAGCCTGCACCGCAAGTTCAGCCTGCGGCGCAGGCTGAAGCAACGGCATGAGGATCGCCAGGATCTCCAGTATGAACATGTTTCAATAACTCCTCTGAGAAAGCGAAAACGGTGCCGCCACCGCTGGGAAATCTCCCTGCGGAACGTGCACCCGTCTGTGAAGTGCAGTTTTATAGCACAGAAAAACCGCACGAACCCCAAAAACGGCAGATATTTAACTTAACGAACCATAAGTACAAACCACCGGGGTTATCCACAGAAGCCAGTCAGACGTGGCCTGGACTGCCATCTGTTCGATCGCTTTACGTGGATTTAACTGAGAAGGTACTGGGGCCAGCTCTGATCAGTAGTGGGCGAGGGAGCCATCGCGCTTGGCCAGGCCTTCCATCGCAAGGAAGACCAGGCTGCCGATGATCGCAAAGGCCAGGGTATCCAGCAGCAGCATCCCGCACTGGCTCCAGTAGCCCGCGGGCAGGCTCTCAGACTCCAGCAGGCTGCGCAGCAGCATGATGCCGCGCGTGAAGGGGAAGTGGCTGACCCAGCCCTGGACTGCCGGGCTGAGCCTCGAGAGATCCGAGAATGCCGGGATGAACAGGCTGAACTGGATGATGCTTGAAAGCTGGCCGACGCGCTTCAGCACCAGTGAGAGGGCCCCGAGCAGCAGGCCGAGCCCGGTGATGCCGGCGATGCTCAGCACGATCGCCACGATCCCGGGCAGGATGTCGGCAGCCTGGAAGGCCAGCC
>JAWLAZ010000003.1:0-617254 GCA_041395205.1 bacterium | reverse complement strand
ATGGAATGTGCAAGTATTAGATACTACAGATGGTCGAAATTATACCTCATTGCAGTTCGACAGCTTAGACATGCCTCACATTGCCTATATTGCTCATCAGGAATCCCTGCTGAACGAATTTAAGCACGCCCAGTACGATGGTAATCAATGGAATATAGACACTATTGATAATCTTGTTGGTTATTTTGGATATTGTAACATGCTGATAAAGGATGATGTTCCATATATTGTCTACCAGGATGATGGTAAGTTAAAACTGGTAGTGAAGACCGGGCTGAATTGGGTAGAGACCAACATTACGGATATGGGAGTTAAAGGTGCTTGGTGCTCAGCTGATTGGAAGAGTGAAAATACAATTGGAGTTTCCTGTTATGATTACGACAACACTGATCTCCTTTATGTAGAGCACAATGTTGGTGGGGGAACAATAATTAAGATCGCAGATAATAATGGAATAATTGGCAAATGGACTTCACTAGATTACAATAGTAGTGGATTACCATGTATATCATATTACGATGATGGAAATCGAACGCTAAAATTTGCAGAATATAAAAAGTGAGCAACCTGCCCGCGGGAATTTGTACTACTCTGCAAGAGACAGTTCATACATATCCAGTTTGACCCGCCCCCGGAATGTGAACTAATCCGAATGCGGTAATTTTTCTTTTATTAGTCCATCTCCATAGCGCCATAGATTTCGTCATTCGTGTGGGCTTCGTAAGTTTCGAAGCTGGCGGCCTGCCGCAAAGCGCACTGTGGGGCCGGATTGTGTTGTAGTGCCTGTGCCAGTCCCTGCCAGGAACTGCGCCTCCTTCAGGGTGTAAAAGATCGCGAAGTCCAGCAGCTCATTGCGCAGCTTTACGTTGAAGGATTCGATGTAGCCATTCTCCCACGGGCTGCCCGGTTCAATGTACAGGGGTTCAATGATTAGCTACGCAACCTCTCGCGTACTGCGTTCGCCGTGAACTCAGGCCCGTTGTCAGAACGGATATGTGCGGGCAGTCCCCAGCTGAGGAACAGCTCACCCAGCTGGTGCAGGACGTCCCTGGAAGTCAGCCTGCGCTACACGTCAATAGCCTGACGTTCCCCTGTGCTCATCAAGCACGGTCAGCAGTCGGAAGGCCCGGCCATTGTGGATGCGGTGCGAAGCGAAGCCATAGCTCTACACATGCTCACGGCAACATGCTTGCAGATTTACGCAGGAACCACCGTTGAGCCACAGCCGGCAGCGTCTGGGTTGCCTGGAGCACCATCAGTCCCTCCTGCCTCCACATGCGCGCCACCCGTTTGTAATTACATGCCGACCAGCGTTGCGCCGCAAGGAAGTGATCTGCCGGAAGCCGTAGCGTCCGTACTGGCTGGCGAGCTCTACAATGCATTCGACCAGGTGCTGGTTCATCGCTGCGGCAATATTTGAGATACAGCTGGCTGGACATGGGCTGGCCAATCACCTCAGGCCTGCCTCTGCGAAATCCTCGCATGTCCGAGAAATGATCCATCGTCCGACGGCGCTTCGCAAGGCTGAAAAGTATCCCCGTGATGCTTCCTTGAGGACTTGATTGTCAAGGAAGAGATCCCGCCACCAGCTGCTTGAGGCGCGGATTTTCTCCTTTTCCAGGTCCTTGAGTCGCCAGGCCTGCTCATGCGCAACCCTCCGAATTCCCGCCGCCAGCGGTAATTGGTTTGGTCACTGACACCGCTCTTATGGGCGGCCTGCCGTGTGGCATCCCTTCGCTGTTCAGCACTTCCACCTTACGCAAAATCCTGATATATTTAAGATAAAAGCGCAAACTGCTAGGATTTCGAGGGTTCAAGCAATTTTCTTGTAGTTGCAACCCTCGAGGTGCTTGGAGATATCAATCCCAGAATCACTGTCCGAGGCTAATTCGACTCCTCTTCAAGGTCCTCTGCTGATTGCTTCGCCATAGACTCCAGTAGCATGTGAACTGCCTCGACCAGAACATCCATCCGAACCGGCTTATCTACGTAGACTACCCTGATCGGAAGCGAACTTATATCAAGCTTCTTTCCTCTTGCCATCCTCGTACACCGCCTAGAAGTTTCCGTTGGAATGTAAACTACGGATTTCAAAGTATCACGGCTGAATCTCGAGAGCGCAGCGCCTGCTCTGCCCATACCTTACGTTCCCACCACCAATGTACATTTACATTGGCTTCCGTACTTGGCTCAGTGTACCTCAAGGTGCTCTCAGCAAGGCAAGTCCCCTTTGAAACCTTGAACGAAGAGAATTTCGCATCTGAGATCGATTGCCCGGTAGCCCAAGGTTTGCTAAAAGCAGATGTAAGTACAAAAAAGGCCTGCCACTGGACTTCCAGGGCAGGCCTCTTTGATTCTGGTTCCGTTCGGTCGGCTGCCTAGCCGTTGCCGATCACGATCAGCACTTCCGTGTCTTCCGGCTCAGGCTGCTGAGGCGGGAAGTAGGAGAAGTCATGGCGCGGCTCGGGCTTCTTCGCCACCGCCGGCGGCGGTGTCTTCTTCACAGGCACCGGCACTTCTGCCCTGGGCTCCTCCATTACCGGTTCGGGCACGCTGTCCCAGCACCAGAGTTCGCCCTTGAAGACCTTGTACCACTTGCCGCAGCGGCAGCTGTCATCGCAGAAGACGCGCAGGGAGGCCCAGGTGACCATCACGTTGTCGTCCTCCTTGACCAGGCGGATGCTGCAGACATCGTTGGCATCCACAGGAGTATCGAGCTGCGCCGTGGTCTCACAGCGGCACCAGTTGCCGTTGAAGGTGGCGGTGCCGAGCACGTTGCCCTGGCGGTCGAGGAACTCGGCCATCAGTGCTCCGCTCGCTCCGTAGCAGCCACAGCATTCAGCATCGATCATCACGCAGGTGAAGGTACAGCAGCGCGGCATCTTGATGCAGCGCAGGTCGATCTGCTCCGCGGCCCGGGCAGCACTGCCCCATGCCAGAATACAGAGCAGTGACAGTATGGAAACAAATCTCCTCATGTTCGACTCCCTAACATTGACCCGAAATTCTAACGCCTGATTCAGCACTTCCACCGGCTTTACTGCACTTGCACAAAAATCCCTGAAACACTCCTGCAATCCAAACCCGGCCCGGAACTGTGTGGGAACCCAGACATATAATTCCCATGTGACATCCCCTCAGAAGACAATACCCGAGTGCATGCGTGCCGCCTGCTATTACCGTTATGGTGGACCAGAGGTCCTGCAGGTTGAGGATGTTCCTGTGACACAGCCAGGGTCTGGAGAGGTGCTACTGCGCATCGAGGCCGCAGCGGTGTCCGCCACTGACACCATCATGCGTCGCGGCAGGCCCTGGCCTGCGCGCATGGCGATGGGGCTGTTCCGGCCCGGCAAGCCGATACTGGGTACGGAATTCTGTGGCACGGTCGAAGCCGTTGGCAGCAAGGTGGAGCGCTTCATCAAGGGAGACAGGCTGGTCGGGGCCAGCGGAGACAGTTTCGGGGCGCATGCGCAGTTCATCCTGCAGAAGGAGGATGCAGTGCTGGCCCAGATCCCTCCAGCAGTCAGCCCGGCTGAGATGCTGGCGATTTCCGAAGGAGCGCTGACGGCTCTGCCCTTCCTGCGAGACGGTGGCAGCATCCGCCGCGGGATGCAGGTGCTTGTGATCGGCGCATCCGGCAGCGTGGGCACTGCGGCGGTGCAGCTGGCGGAGCATTTCGGTGCTGTGGTTACGGGAGTCTGCGGTGCCGGCAATGCCGAACTGGTGAAATCGCTGGGAGCATCACATGTGATTGACTACCGCAGTGAGGACTTCACCAAGGGCGCGGAGCGCTACGACATCATCCTCGACACCGTCGGCAGCAGCAGTTTCCCCCAGGCACGCAAGGTGCTCAAGCCCGGCGGGGTGTATCTGACAACAATGCTCTCCCTGCCGATCCTGATGCAGATGCTGTTCACCTCGCGCAGCCGTGGGCAACGGGCGAAGATCCTCTTCGCCGGAATGCGTGAGGCGAAACTGCGGGCCAAGGACCTGCGCTACATCTGCGACCTGGCGGCGAGGGGTGAGCTGCGCCCGGTGATTGACAGCCGCTATCCTCTCGAGCAGGTTGCAGCTGCGCATGCCAGAGTGGACAGCGGCCACAAGCGTGGCAGCGTGCTGCTCGACATGCCCGCCTGAATCGGCTGATCAGCTGATGCTGGCAGTGCTGCGCTGTTCCAGTTCCTTCAGGCTGTTATAGCGATGCTCCACGGAGGCACTGATGCTCGCCACCTGCTCATCCGTGAGATGCCGGTAGCGGCCCTGCGCGCGGATGTACTGCTCAACCGGAATCCGCTCAGGTTCCATCGAGAAGCGCCAGCGCTCGCCATCCTCCACCTCCAGCAGTGGGAAGACCCGGGACTGCACAGCGAGCCGGCCCATGTCGATGCTGCGTTCATCCTCGAACTTCCAGCCCGGCGGACAGGGCGCGAGGATGTGCAGGAAGCGGGTGCCATGGCCTTCCTTCGCTCGGCGCACCTTATCTATCAGGTCCACGGGGTAGGAGACGGAGGCCGTGGCGGCATAGCTCACGCGGTGCGCGGCCATGATCGCGAGGATGTCCTTCTTCTGCGTGGCCTGCGGCTGCTGGGTCGGCGTAGTGGTGGTCCAGGCACCCCAGGGAGTCGCCGAGGAGCGCTGGATCCCGGTGTTCATGTAGGCCTCGTTGTCATAACAGCAGTAGATGAAGTTCTCGCGCCTCTCGGCGGCCCCGGAGAGAGCCTGCAGGCCGATGTCGAAGGTGCCGCCGTCGCCGGCCCAGACGAGCACGTTGGTATCCTTCTGGCCCGCCATGTCAAGCGCGGCACGCACACCGCTGGCAACGGCCGCCCCCGTCTCGAAGGCCGTGTGGTAGAGCGGCACCTTGAGCGAGCTCTGGGGATAGGGCCCGGCGATGATGCTCCAGCAGCAGGCCGGCAGCACGACGATCGTGTTCGGGCCCAGCTCCTTCAGCACCAGGCGCATTGCCAGTGCTCCGCCGCAGCCGGGGCAGGCGAGATGCCCGCCGACCAGCAGTTCATTGTCAGGAATCCTGTCCTTGATGATGATCTGGCTCATGCCTTCACTCCCACCCAGATGTCGGGTCGCTGCACCGGCTCAGTACTCAGTGCATTGTCAATGATGTCGTTGATGGTCTCCGGAGTGACATTGCGGCCGCCGAGCCCCACGATGTAGCCGCGCAGGTCCGGCCGCTCCGCGACATCTCCTAGATAGAGCGCGCTGCGCAGTTCCTCGGCGAAGATCCCGCCGTGGCCCGCCGAAAGATTGCGGTCAATCACCGCGATCCGCGGGATGCCATTCAGGGCCTCACGCAGCAGTTCGCCGGGGAAGGGCCGGAACATCTTGATTTTCAGCAGGCCCAGCTTCTCACCCCGTTCGCGCCGTTCGTCAATCACATGCCGGGCCGTGGAGGTGATGGTGCCGGTTGTCACCAGCACCAGCTCAGCGTCCTCACAGCGGTAGGGCTCTATTGCGCCATAGCTCCGGCCGGTCAGCTGCGCCCATTCCCGCTCGATTCCTGCGTAGGCATCCACCACACTCCTCAGGCTGTCATGCAGCTGCCAGCGCATCTCCATGTAGTCATCGGGACGTACCAGCGCACCGAAGGCGTGTGGCTCATTGACATCGAGTTTGTAGCGGGCCTGGCGCTTCGGGAGGAAACCGTCCACGAGTTCCTGATCGGGAATGTCTACGGGTTCGGAAGTGTGCGAGAGATAGAAGGCATCGAGCACCAGCATCACGGGCAGGTCCAGCTGTTCAGCCAGCCTGAAGGCCATGATCGTGGTGTCCAGCACCTCCTGGTTGGTTTCGCAGTAGAGCTGGACCCAGCCGGTGTCACGCTGGGCCAGGGAGTCCGTCTGGTCCGTCCAGATGTTCCAGCCCGGGCCGAGGGCGCGGTTGACATCCGCCATCACGATGGGGTGGCGGGCTGCCGAGGCCCAGTGCAGCATCTCATGCATCAGGGCCAGGCCCTGGGAGGACGTGGCGGTGAAGGCCCGTGCCCCGGTGGCGGAGGCCCCGACCGCCGCTGCCATTGCCGAATGCTCTGATTCGACCTTGATGAAGCGTGCATCCAGCTCACCGCTGGCGCACATCTCGGAAAGCTGCTCGACGATCTGCGTCTGCGGGGTGATCGGATAGGCCGGAATCACTTCAGCCCGGGCGAGCTTGACTCCCCAGGAAACGGCATGGTTGCCAACTATCACTTTCCTCATGTCCTGCTCCTAGTCCTGTCCCGCGAGGCGCTCCATCAGGATCGCGCCGCGCGGGCATTCAGCCGTGCAGACCCCACAGCCCTTGCAGTGATCCAGGTCGATCACGAAGCGGCCATTGACGGAGTCGTGGGTGATGGCATTCTCGCCGCAGAAGATCTGGCAGAGTTCACATTCATTGCAGACGCCGCACTGGAAGCAACGCATTGCCTCTGCCAGGGCTTCGGCCTCGCTCAGCCCGGTGTTGGACTCAGCGAAGGACAGTGAGAACTCGGCATGGTGGTCCTCATGCCGCTCTTCGTGGGCGAAGCTCGCGGTATTGATCTCCTCCGGTCTGACAACATCATTGAGCGGGCTGACCCGGCGGACGGGATCGCTGTGCATCCAGCGCGCCATGCTCAGCGCACCCGTGCGGCCGATGCTCATCTCCTCCAGCAGCTCATCCGGGAAGTGTTCTCCGTTGTGGCTGCGCAGGTGCCGGTCGATGCCGATCGCGGCACGCTTGCCGGCGCCCAGGGCACTGGCCACGGTCCGTTCATCCCCGGCGACATCGCCGCCGAGGAAGATCCGGGCGAAGCGCTCGCATGACCAGGTGTTGACGGCCCGCCGCACGTCGTCAAGATCGGCGGTGATCATGTGCAGTTCGCTGTCCTCGCCGATGGCGGTGATCACGGTCTCAGCTTCGAGCTCCAGTGGCGGTTCAGCGGTTGGCAGCGGCCGGCGCCGGCCCTGGGCATCCAGCTCGCCGAGCTTGAGCTTCCGGCAGCTCAGCCTGAGGCCACTGTCCAGTGTGGCAATGCTCTCTGGAGCCAGCAGGAAGCGGAAGTTCACACCCTCGCGCCGGGCATCCTCGATTTCCTCGGCAATAGCCGGCATTTCCTCGCGGGTACGGCGGTAGACCACCGTGACCTCGGAGCCCAGCCGCAGCGCGGTGCGCGCACAGTCCATGGCGGTGTTGCCACCGCCGATCACGAGCACCCGCCGGCCCAGGTCCGGTCGCTCGCCGGAATTGACCCGGTGCAGGAAGTCCAGTCCGCTGAGCAGCAGCCGGCCAGCCTGGTCACCTTCGAGGCTGAGCAGGCGGCTGACGTGCGCTCCACTGGCAATGAACACCGCGGCGTAATGCGTTGCCAGGTGTTCCCAGCTCACATCCTCGCCGGCCCTGCACCCTGTATGGAAGACGATGCCCATGGCCTGGTAGAACTCGATCTGGCGATCCAGCACCGCCCTCGGCAGGCGGTACTCCGGAATGCCGATGCGCAGCATCCCGCCCGGGAGCTGTTCCTGCTCGTAGATTTCCACGTGATAGCCCATGCGGACCAGGTGGTAGGCGCAGGCCAGACCGGCTGGGCCGGAACCGACGATGGCAACATGTTCCGCATGCCTGATCCGGCAGCTCCCCGGGAGCCTGCCCTCGAGGATCCGGTCACCGAGCATGCGTTCCACTCCGTGGATGGCAACGCTGCCGTCGAATTCACAGCGGTTGCAGCTTGATTCACAGGGATGGTTGCAGACCCGGCCCGAGATCGCGGGCATCGGGTTCTCCTGCAGCAGCAGTTCGGCTGCAGCCGCAGTGCGCTTCTCACGCAGCAGGGTCATGTAGCCCTGTATGTCAACGCCGGTCGGGCAGCCTGCGCTGCAGGGCGCCACCCGGTCATGATAGGCCGGCTGGATGTACTTCCAGGATCCGGTGCGGTTGACCTCAGTGCTGGTGCTGCTGACGGAGATGGGCGGAGTGTGGCGGGGAATGGCATTGAAACTCTCAGACATGCACGACCTCCTTGCCTATCTGCACGAGTTGTGCAGCCTCACGGGCCGCGGCGACATTCGCATCCGCGTGGGAGGGGACTTCCTCCACGATGGCTTCCGCCACTGCATCGAGGCTGACCAGTCCGCTGAAGGCGGAGAAGGCCCCGATGATGGCGGTGTTGACAATCGGCTGCGTGCGGCTGCCGAGGCGGTGCCTGAGGGCTATCCCGCTGGCATCCACAGTGGCAATGCGGAAGGGGCCGATCTGCGCCAGTTCTTCCGGCGTTCTGTGTGTGTTGATCAGGATGCTGCCGCCCGGCCGCAGGCCGGAGGTGATGTCGATCGCATCCAGCAGGGTGGGATCGAGCACGATGAGGTCGTGGGGGGCAGTCACTTCACAGCGCAGCCTGACGGGCGCATCGGAGATTCTCAGGAAGGCGGTGACAGGTGCACCGCGACGTTCCACACCGAATGCCGGAAAGGACTGAACCCAGCGGCCCTCATGGAAGATGGCGACCGCGAGCACCTTGGACGCTATGACTGCGCCCTGGCCACCCCGGCCGTGAATGCGCAGCTCTCGCATACGCAACTCCTTGTTCCCTAGTCAATGCGGGTAGTGGCTAGTTGAATCAATATCCAATGGGACTATAACATATATGAGATGTCGTGTATCAATTCACATTTCAATTGATACGGATTCTCAGCCCGTAGTGGATCACGACTTATGAATGGGATGTCTGACGCTCAGCCCTTGCCGAGCTGCTTGGCCCAGCCGCCGAGGCGCTTCTTACGCAGGCGCAGATTATCCGGCGTGACCTCCACCAGTTCATCGTCGGCAATGTAATCAATTGCCTGTTCCAACGTGAACTGCCGCGGGGGTACGAGCTTAGTGAGGTCATCGGCGTTGGCAGCGCGGTGGTTGGTGAGGTGCTTCTCGCGCACCATGTTGACGGGCAGGTTGTTGTCACGGGCGTTCTCGCCGACGATCATGCCCTCGTAGACCTCATCGCCGGGACGGACGTACATCCGCCCACGCTGCTGCAGATTGAACAGGGCATAGGAGCTGACCTTGCCGGGGCGGTCCGCCACGAGAGCGCCGTTGGCACGGCGGTCGAACTCCTTGTTGATCAGCGGGGTCTGGCCGATCAGGATCGTGTTGAGGATCCCGCTGCCGCGGGTGTCGGTCAGGAACTGGCCGCGGAAGCCGATCAGGCCACGGGTCGGCACCTCGAACTCGAGCCGGGCGCGTCCACTGCCGTGGTTGACCATCTTCGTCATCCTCCCACCGCGCATGTGCAGCTTCTCGCTGACAACGCCGAGGCAGTCTTCCGGGATGTCCAGCACCGCCAGCTCCAGCGGCTCGACCTGCTTGCCGTTCTCCTCACGCGTGATCACACGCGGACGGCCCAGCGCCAGTTCGTAGCCTTCGCGGCGCATGGTCTCCACGAGCACCGCCAGCTGCAATTCGCCTCGCGCACTGACGCGGAAGGCCTCGCCCTCCGCGCCCTGCTCGAGGCGCAGGCTGACGTTGTGCAGCATCTCCTTCTCGAGGCGCTCCTTCAGGTGCCGGCTGGTGACGAACTTGCCCTTGCGCCCGGCCAGCGGGCTGTCGTTGATGTGGAAGTCCATGCTGATCGCCGGTTCCTCCACGCTGATGCTCTTCAGGGGTTTGGGGTTGGCCGGGTCACCGATCGTATCGCCGATGAATGCGCCTTCCACGCCGGCCACGGCACAGATGTCGCCGGCTTCCACACTGTCGGTGTCAACACGCTTCAGGCCATCATAGCCGAACAGTTTCGTGAGGGCACTCGTACCGGAGGGCTGGCCCTTCTTCAGCAGCACCACCTGGCTGCCCTTCTTCAGGGTGCCACTCACAACCTTGCCGACGGTGATGCGGCCGACGTAGTCATCCCAGGCGAGGCTCGTTGCCAGGAACTGCAGCACGCCGGCGGGGTCGCCGGAGGGGGGCGGGATGTGCTCGATGATCGCCTCGAAGAGCGGACGCAGGTCACCGCTGAACTCGGCAGCCGTGAGCTCGCCGACCGCGGCATCCGTCGGACGCTCCGTCAGCGCAACGCCGGCCTTGGCCTGGGTGTAGAGCAGCGGGAACTCCAGCTGGTCCTCCTCGGCATCGAGATCGATGAACAGGTCGAGGATCTCGTTCTCCACCTCACGGATGCGGCGGTCCGGACGGTCGATCTTGTTGATCACCACGAGGATCGGCAGGCCGTGGGCGAGGCTCTTCTGCAGCACGAAGCGGGTCTGGGGCAGGGGGCCTTCGGCGGCATCCACCAGCAGCATCACACCTTCCACGAGGTTGAGCGTGCGCTCCACCTCACCGCCGAAGTCGGCATGGCCCGGGGTGTCGACGATGTTGATCTTCACGCCCTCGTAGCTGATGGCCGTGTTCTTGGCCATGATGGTGATCCCGCGCTCACGTTCGAGGTCCATGGAGTCCATCACGCGCTCGGCGACGGTCTCATTCTCGCGGAAAACGCCGCTCTGGTGCAGCATGGCGTCCACGAGCGAGGTCTTGCCGTGGTCTACGTGGGCGATGATGGCGATGTTTCTGATGTGCTTCTGCATTTTGGTGCGTTATTCTAGCGCGCCTCCGGAGGGTGGAAGAGCTGGGGGCCGGTCAGCAGGCCATAGAATGTAAGCCCTGCCACGATGCTGCTGCCGATTCTATCAATCATTGCCGGTCTGGCCCTGCTGGTCTGGAGCGCGGAGCGCTTCATCGCCGGCGCAAGCTCGACGGCACGTTTCCTCGGGATGCCGCCGCTGCTGATCGGTATGCTGGTCGTGGGCTTCGGCACTTCAGCTCCTGAAGTATTCGTTTCCGTGCTCTCCGCCTCGCAGGGAAATCCTGCCGTGGCACTCGGCAATGCCTACGGTTCGAACATCACGAACATCGCCCTGATCCTCGGACTGACGGCGATCATCCATCCGATCGCCTTCAACTCGAAGGTACTGCGCATGGAGCTGCCGATCCTCACGGGTGTGACCCTGCTCAGTGCCTGGCTGCTGCATGACGGCGAGCTGCAGCGCCTCGATGCTCAGATCCTGCTGGGGCTGACCGTGCTGCTGGTGGCCTGGAGCCACTGGCAGGGCATGCGCGATGCCAAGGACAGCCTGGGAGAGGAAGTGCAACAGGAATTGCAGGAGCGAGGAATGGGCCTCGGGAAGTCCATCCTGTGGCTGCTTGTGGGTCTCGTGCTGCTGATCGTCAGCTCGCGGATGCTGGTCTGGGGCGCTGTGGACATCGCCACCCGGCTGGGGGTCAGCGACCTGCTGATCGGACTGACGATCGTGGCCATCGGCACATCCCTGCCGGAATTGGCGGCCTCGATTCTCGCCACCCGGCGCGGCGAACACGATATCGCCGTTGGCAATGTGATCGGCAGCAACCTCTTCAACACCGTCGGGGTGGTCGGGCTGGTCGGCGTGATCCGGCCCTTTGAAGTTGGGCGGGAGGTCTTCAGCCGCGACATCATGCTGATGCTGGGGCTGACACTCTCGCTGTTCGTGATTGGCTATGCCTGGCGCGGACCGGGCAAGGGCCGGGTCAATCGCATCGAAGGCGGGCTGCTGATCTGCGTCTACCTCGCCTACAACTTCATGCTGATCCGCTCAGCGATGCAGTAGATTACGTTCAGGGTTCCTGCGGAGGCTGCTCGCCGGGTCTGGCCACATGCTCAGTCACCACGATCTCCTCTCCGGTGAATTCACTGAGTACCAGGGGCAGGTCATGATCCAGTTTCAGCCTGGCAATCGGAGGGCCATGTACTCCGGCACCAGGGAGCGGCTTCCAGCTCATGATCTGCCTGACTTCTGATTTTCCGGTGACTTCCCAGAAGACCAGCAAGCCATGGTCCGGGATTTCCACTTCCAGAAAGCCCTGCTCCATTGGTTCGCTGAATGTCACATTTACGTACACCCTCCTCCCATGTTCCAGGGGAACGGGCGGATCGAAGCTCATGGATGTTATCCGGGCGGTTGGCAGCTCCAGCTTGATCTCCCCCAGGTCAAAGGAGTCGTATACCTGGTCTGCGATGTAGTATTCAATGCTGGCCAGCAGGGGGGTACCCGGCCGAATCAGGGGCAGGCCAGCCCGTAGATCCAGGCGGCCGACCCAGTTGCCATCATTTTCCTGCTCATCCTTCCAGTGCACAGCTCCGTGTCCGAATCTTCCGCCATTGTCCCTGAGTTCGCCACAGTTGACACCGTTGATCATCAGGCGCAATCCGCCCATGTTGAGGACCGGATTCGTGCTGGCGCGAACCAGTGTCAATGAATCCACATCCAATACGGCATCCTGTTCCAGATGAGCTTCCACGATTTCGACCTCGGGTGCCATGACCGGGGGTAGCATGATCCGGCGCTGGCAGACGACGCGGTTGTCAACTTCCATGGCAGCCAGCAGGTTGAGACCTTCCTGCCCGGGGTTCAACAGGTGACTCAGATCCACTGCACCCTGCCAGTCCCCCGTGAACTGGTAGCGGCCATCCAGCATACCCATACCATCGCAGACTGTGCCGCTCAAGGCGTTGCCGGGATATGCCCGGCTCTCCACGCTTACAAACACTCGGGTCTGGACTGATTCATCATTGAGATGCAAATTGAACTGCAGGGGATATCCGATCATGGGTGCAGAGTCATCCCGCAGGCTGAATTCGGTGATGTACTGTTCGGGTTGCCGTACGGATATGCTTCCGCCAGAGACATTTGCCAGAACAGTGCCGTTGTCAAAGCGGATCTCGAATTCCACGGGAACATCCTCTGCAAAGGGCAGCTCCGGTGAGACCCACCACTTCCGGGAGTGGATGCCATCGTTGGCAATTTCATCCCCATCCCGTCCGTTGTCCGTCAGTTCCAGCTCCTGCAGATCGCCGATGCGCGCGTACAGCCTCGCAGGAGCAATCTGATGCTCAACTGAAGCACTGATGAGCAGCTGATCCGAGACGGCATATGATTCCATGGCCGGACTGATTCCGGGAGCATTGATGTTCCAGCCGGATAGTTCGACCTGCAGTTCACCGCAGTCCAGTTCTGACAGCAGATGACCTCTGTATGTGTATTCGACCCGCAGTGACAGGGGTCCATCCTCAACCGGCAACCGTTGCCAGTCAAGCCTGCCGCTCCAGATGCCGTCTGCAGCCTTGTCATCCGCCTGCCAGCCCAGATCATTGAGGTTGCATACGTCGACAGGCGGTGTGCCGGCCAGCAGCTCGAGCCGGTGGCCTGTATCAATAAGTGAATTGCCAGTCAGGGGATCAGGTTGCGCAACTGTCACATTGACAGTCACATCACTCATGAACACTGGTGAGTGTTCTGAGATCCGGAAGCCGGAAAGCAGCTGCTCATGGCCTGAATCTCCACCGATGGATGCCTGAATCACGGGGAATGCCTGCGGTCGCAGCGCCTGGATCTCGGGCGGGACAGCTTCCCTGCAGGACTGAGTGGCAAGGCAGAGGCACAGGAGGCCTGTAGGCAGAATTGCTGATTTACAGATCGACTGCACGAAGCACCTCCTCCACTTTGCCGTTCTTCAGATGGTACAGCAGGCAGATCCCGTCCGGCTGGCCGTCAGGCTCGAGTTCTCCGGTCAGGGGATTGAGCAGGTCGAGGCCCCGGTCGGCATAATCACCGGTATTCCAGAAGAGATCGTAGTACTCCATCTCCCGGTAGTCCCTGCGATCATCTGGAATAGTATTGTTGTTTTCCGGCCAGATATTACTGCCGTAGAACCAGAGCCAGGCTTCATCGGCATCAGATCCCATCCAGTCCCCGCGCTGATATCCGAAGTAGCTGAATGCGCTGAGGTCATGCTGCATATTGGGAGCACTGAGACAGGGGACTCTGATGGGTACGCGTCGGTCACCGAGAATGGAAAGCTCAGCATTCAGAGTCTCGTCGCAGTAGCCAGGAGTTGCCACTGCGCAGTACCAGCGCTTCACTCCCTCATCATCCATATTGGGGAATTCGTCATGGTCGAAATACGAGATCTGCGGCCAGATCTTTGGATATGCCTTGAGATAGCCTCCTGAAATGAGCGGATCATCGGGATTTCTCACCCCGCGAAGATGGCTGGGATACTGCCCCTTGTCAGCATGGAAAGCATCCAGGGCGTCGATGATGATTGCCGCAACTTCAGTGCGGTCTGCCAGGCCCGGCTCCTCATGCTCAGGTTGCATATCCAGATCGGGAGGCGTAAGAATGTCGCCACCCGCTGCGTCAGTACCGGAATCGGAATCCTGAGCAAGCGACGACGTACGCGCAAGCTCCTGCTGCCTGGCTTCAGTCTGTTCCTCGAATGATGGCTCACCACTCAGATCAGTTGGATCGAGGGCATACACCCAGCCGGCACTCTTGATATAGAGCAGTCCGTTTCCGTCGCCAAAGGCCAGTTGCTGCGGTGAATGAAAGCGCACATCAACGAACAGGGTTCTGCCTTCAGCGTCCAGGACCCTGACATCCTCGCTGCCGGTGATGACGCCGACCAGACCACTGCTGGAGGCGGCAGGCGGCGTCTGGTAATCCATGAAGCTCAGATCCACCTCCGCTTCGTCAGGTCCATCGCCGGAATCCTCCGTGCGCCAGAGGACAGTTCCGTTGTCGTCAATGGCCAGCAATTCACCATAGGCGGTCACGCAGTAAACATTGCCATCGGAATTCCTGGCCAGATAGCTGCCGAAGACATGCCCGAATTCGTAATAGTCATTGGGTGCCGCTACACCTGGCTCAGGATTGAGCAGGCATTCCCAGGCCTCGTTGCCGTCGCTTCCAAGCCTGACCAGCCGGTCCGGAGCCTTGAGCTGCGCATAGATGCTGCTATCCTGCATCGCCACCGCTTCGCGGCGGAAGCCGTGGAATACATGCTCCCAGAGCAGGTGGCCTTCCATGTCATATTTTCTGGCAACGTCCTCATGAGTCCAGAGAATGTTGCCGTCCCCGGCGCAGCTGAGTCCGTACGTGAGATCCGGTCCGCGAAACTCGGCCTTGCTCAGAATGTTCAGATCCGCATCAGTGCGGATCAGCTGATTGACATAGCGACCGTCGTTGTCGGTTTCCGGTAGGCTGAATGCCGCCGGGACATAGGGGCTGCTGTGATGGAAGAGCAGGCCATTATTGTCAATGCCGATCAGCCGGAAACCGGATAAGTCAGCGGATTGCTTCTGCCAGAGTTCCCTGCCGGACCTGTCGTGCCTGCTGATCGTGACTGGCGGCGGTTTCCTGTTACCGCCGGTTCGGTTCAGGTCACCGGCATCGGAACGGCGATAGAAATTCCCCTGGTCATCATGTTTGACCCAGAATCGTTCGTTCTCATTTCCCTTCTTGCCGGCAAATGAATAGAGCAGTTTTCCGGAAGAGTCATAGGCTACCGCACCGCTGCCATAGCCTGAGATCACGAGTGTTGAATCCTCTAGCAGCTGCAGATTGCCACTGACATTCTCCGGCAGCTGTGCTTTCCAGATCAACCCGGGCAATCCGCTCTGTGCTGCCTGCGCCTGGCGGATCAGGAGAGGCGATTGCAGATCCCGGTCAGATTCTCCTGCTGGAACTGCCAGGAAACACGCGATTATCAGAAGGATTGAACCGTCTGGGCGCAATGGCTTGAGGAACCTGCCTGGTCTACCAGGATCAGTTTGCTGGTGCTCTTGCATCCGTACTCCACCCCTGAAGTGAATCTGGTGATCAGACTCGCAATATGAACGGAGGGTTCACTTCCTGCTGTGATGACTACAGATTGCCCTCGCTGATGCCGAAGGTATCGCCCTGATTCAGATCGCCGCTCTGGTAGCCCTTCATGAACCAGCGCATGCGCTGCTCACTCGTGCCATGCGTGAAGCTGTCCGGGACCACATAGCCGCGTGACTGCTTCTGCAGGGTGTCGTCACCGATGGCATGCGCGGCGGTCAGTGCCTCCTGGATGTCGCCTTCCTCCAGCACGCCGAGTGACTCCTGCGCGTAGTGCGCCCAGACACCGGCGTAGAAGTCTGCCTGCAGCTCCAGCCTGACGGAGAGCTTGTTGTAGTCGGCCTCACTGAGGCGGCCGCGCATCGCGCTCACCTCGTCAGAAGTGCCAAGCAGATTCTGCACATGATGGCCGACCTCATGGGCGATCACATATGCTCCGGGGAAATCTCCACCGGCACCGAAGCGGGTCTGCAGTTCATCCAGGAATGAAAGGTCCATGTAAAGCTTGTAATCGCCGGGGCAGTAGAAGGGGCCCACGGCTGCACTGGCATTGCCACAGGCGGAACTGACCTGTCCGCTGAAGATCACAAGCGTAGGTTGCTGGTAAGCTCCGCCCATCTCGGAGAACAGCGTGCCCCAGACTTCCTCGGTATCCGCGAGCACGACGGAAACGAACTGCTTCAGTTCCTCCTCGTGGGGATCGAGAGGCTGCTGGTTCTGATCCGCGGGGGTGGAATAGCCGCCCCCTCCCGAGGTGTCAACCTGCTCAAGCAGGGGCTGCACATCCACGCCGAGGAAGTACAGCACGATGATCAGCAGGATCCCGCCACCACCGATGGCCATTCCGCCACGGCCGGCGGACATGCCGCGCCGGTCCTCAACATTGCTGCTCTGCCGTCTGTTCTTCCACTTCATGCTTCACCCATCACTCAGATCTGCCGGGGCTCGCTTCCGGTACACAGATTATATTGGCAGGCCGGCTGCAGGATGTCTGCTGCCCATTCGTTATAATCTGCACCGCGCAATCCTGCGCGACACCAGGCTATGCAGGGATTCTGGAAAGAGCTGCCGCGTCCATGCTTCGTGCTGGCACCGATGGTCGGTGTCACCGATGCAGCCTTCCGGCGCGTGATTGCCAGGTATGGCAAGCCGCATGTGATGTGGACCGAGTTCATTTCCGCGGACGGACTCTGCTCACGGGGACGGGATGCCCTGCTGCATGATCTGTGGTTCACGGAGATCGAACGCCCGATCGTGGCACAGCTCTATGGTGGCAACCCTGACAACATGCGCGAGGCCGCCCGCTTCTGCATTGAGCTGGGCTATGACGGGATTGACATCAACATGGGCTGCCCGGACAGGGTGGTGGAGAAGCACGGGGCGGGCTCGATCCTGATCAAGCAGCCTAAGCTGGCTCAGGAGCTGGTGCTGGCGGCCCGCGAAGGGGCGGGGGAGCATCCGGTCAGCGTCAAGACCCGCATCGGCTACCACGAGAACCAGATCGAGAACTGGCTGGCCAGCCTGATCCAAGCCGGTCCGGCGGCGATCACGATCCATGCCCGTACGCGCGATGAAATGAGCAAGGTGCCGGCGCGCTGGGATGTGATTGAGCGCTCGGTCCAGATTGCGCGTGAGGTTCAGCCTGATGCTGCGCAGCGGCCGATGATCCTTGGCAACGGGGATATCCGCAACCTGCATGACGCGCGCGAGATCGCTGCGGAAACTGGCTGCGACGGTGTGATGATCGGGCGTGGGATCTTCGGGGATCCCTGGCTGTTCAACCCTGAACTGGAGCGCGCTGAACTGCCCTTTGCGCGGATCATTGAGGTCATGCTTGAACATACCGAGCTCTACTGCGAGCTGTTCGGGGAGATCAAGCCCTTCGAACCGATGAAGAAGCACTTCAAGGCCTATGTGAACGGCTTTCGTGGTGCCGCGGAACTGCGGGAGCGGATGATGGCTGCTGTGGATCTCGATGAGGTCCGGCAGCTGGCGCATGAAGCAATCACGCTGGAGTCAGCCTCCCGCTAGCCCGCTCAAAGCGGAGCACTTCGATCCGATAAACTAGGGGCCGTGAACATCATTCCGTCACTGCTGGCATCCTTCCAGCGCCGCAAGCGCGCCCGGCTTGATGCGCGCCTGCTGCTTCAGCTGATGTTGCTGCTGACGGTGATCTCCATCCTCTTCAGTTACCTGTTCCAGCTGCTGATGCAGCAGGAGGGTCACAGCTACAGCTTCCTCGATGCCTTCTACTGGGTGCTGACGACGATGACCACTCTCGGCTACGGAGACATCGTTTTCACCACACCACTTGGCCGCCTGTTCACGATCGGCGTGCTGCTGACGGGAATCCTGTTCATCTTCGTGGCCCTGCCGTTCACCTTCATTGAGACGATCTATGCCGCCTGGGTTGAGGCCCAGAATGAAAGCCTGGCCCCGAAGCATCTCGACCGCAGCGTGCATGGGCATGTGATCATCACCGGGGCCGACCCGCTCTCCCTGGCCCTGGCCCGCAAGCTTGAGCGCTACAACTACAGCTACGTGATGCTGGCTCCAAACTATGAGGCCGGCCTGCCACTGGCGGATCGTAACCTGAACGTGATGGTCGGCGAGCTGGACGACGCGGCCACCTACGAGCAGGCGCGGATCAGCATAGCCTCGCTCGCTGCGGTGACCGGGCTCGCGGATTCCATGAATGCCAGTGTCCTGATGGCGATCCGGCACATCGCCCCCAATCTACCGCTGATCAGCGTGGCGCAGAACAGCGCCTCAGCGGAGATCCTGCGTCTGGCCGGGGCTACGCATGTGCTGCAGCCGATAGAACAGCTCGGCCAGGCGCTGGCACGCCGCGCCTATGTCGGCGACAAGCGGGCCCGGGTGATTGCCGGCGTGGACCGTCTGCAGATTGCGGAAGCCAAGCTGGATGGAACGGACCTGATCGGGCGCAGCCTGCTCGAATCAGGCCTGCGCGGTGCGACGGGCGTCACGGTACTGGGTACCTGGCATCGTGGGCAGTTTCAGACAGCCACGCCGGACATGAAGATGCTCGGTGGGCGGCTGGTGGTGCTGGGAGGCAGTGCCGAACAGCTGGCGAAATTCAACGAGAAGTACCCAATTGATATATCGGAGCAGCGGCCGGTGGTGATCATCGGCGGCGGGCGGGTTGGACAGAGCACTGCCCGGGCACTGCAGGGCATGGGCCTGGACTACCGCATCGTGGAACGCTCACTGCGCAGTGGCAGCGGGGAGGACGGGCATGTTGTGGTCGGCGATGCGCTGGACCACGCCGTACTTGAGCAGGCCGGGCTGGACAATGCCAGCAGTGTGATCCTGACAACGCATGACGATGACATCAACGTCTATCTCACGCTCTACCTGCGCAACTATCGCAGCGACCTCGTGATCATCAGCCGCAGCATGCATGAACACAATCTCTCGACGCTGCAGCGGGCGGGGGCGGACTTCGTGCTCAGCCATAGTTCACTGGGGGCCAACACGATCTTCAACCTGCTCAAGCGGGGGAACATCGAGATGCTGGCGGAGGGCCTGGACATCATCCGCCTGCCGGTGCCGCCGCGTCTGGCGGGCCGCACACTGGCCGAGGCGGACCTGCGGGCCCGCACCGGCTGCATCATGCTGGCAACGGTGGAGCAGGGCAGCATGCATGTGAACCCCGAGCCACAGCGGCCGATTCCGGCCGACAGCGAGGTGATCCTGCTGGCAACACTCGAGGACGAGGCCCGCTTCCTGAAGCTCTATCCCCCGCGGCGCAGCTGAGTCAGTCCTGGATCGGGAAGGCGTGGAATTCGAAGGTCACGGCACCCTCGGGCATGCGCGGCTCAATCTCGGCATTGATGATCAGTTCATCACGTCCAGTGGTCAGACGCCAGCGCCCGAGGGGCTGCCAGGTGCCGACATGCAGGGAGAAGCGCTCGGCCATGTTCTCGGAGCCGGGCAGGGGACTTTCCACGTCCAGCAGCCCCACGAGTTCGTGGCCATGGGGATTGATCAGGCGCGCACTGAGCTCGAAATTCAGCTCACCACTGCCGATCTCCTCGAGGTCGATCTTCGCACGCATCCTGCTGGTTGAATCCAGGTCGGCAACCATCCGGAATGTGACTTCCTGCATCGCTAACTCCAACTTCCGTTCTGGGCTCTGCCCGAGCGAACATGATCCCAGAAGTTCGCAGTCCTGACTAGACTGAGGATATGATCTAGGACCATGCGCATGCCCATCCACTTCCCCAATTTGATTCGCATCACGGCACTCTGTGTCGTCACGAGCCTGCTGCTGCTTGCCTCCTGCTCCGGGGGATCCGCTGAGCTGGCCAGCCTGGAAACCGCTGAGCCGCGCATCACTCTGCAGGCCATGGCAGACAGTGACTGGCAGCTTGAGGATCTGCAGCTGGAGCTGCAGGATGCGGGGGATGGCAGCTGGCTGGTCGCCATCCGCTCAAGTGCGATCGCGGATCCAGCGGAGACACTGCTGCTGCAGGGGCGGATGGACAGCGCCTGGCAGCTTGTGGATGCCCGGCAGGAATGTGCGGAGGGTGAATTGAACCTGCTTGTCAGTGAGCGTCCCGGCGTACTGGCGCTCGGTGTGGTCGGGGCGGTGGACAAGCCAATGGTGGGGGGAGAGCTGCTGCTCAGCGGCAGACTGATTCGCGTGGACACCGCCACAGCACGCCTGGCGAGCGCGGTTCCACAGAATGACAGCGGACTCGTGGCCGATCTGACCGGCAACAAGGAAGACGTCGGCTACCTGATTGAATGGGGCTATGTCAACCGTGCGGACTATGACCAGAACAGTGAAGCCAACATCGCGGACCTGACACCGCTGTCCACCAGGCTCGGTGAAAGCACCACGGACGGGGATGACGATGAATACGACTCCGTGCTTGACGGTGATGGCAACACGGAGGTGAACCTCGCGGACATCACACCACTGGCGGTGAACTTCCTGAATTCCGTCAGCAGATACAGGGTCTACCGCAGTGACGGGCCGGATCTGGGCACGGCAACGGTCGAACAGCTGGCGGAAATCAACTTTGCCGACAGCAGCCTGCTGCCGCGCAGCCGCCGCCATTTCAGCGTGCTGCTCTCAGATGCGAACGTGGCTCCGGGGGGGTACCTGTTCGTCAGGCCCTGGGACAGCGCATCCGACACGGAAGGCCCGGCCAGCAACCTGCATGAGCTGCCGCTGCTGAGCAATGCGAAGTATCTGCGTGCGCCTTCAGGAGATGCCCTGGTTGACGACGGCCAGTGCATCAGCCCTGATCTGCTGAGCTGCGAAGCCTTCACGGATTACAGCGAGGCCGGCGCGCCGTTCCTCGTTTACATCCGTATTGGCAATGTCGAGGCACCGGCCAGCCTGATGCTGGCCTGGTACGGCGAAGCCGGCTGGACCACGCAGGAAATCGGCGGCGGGGCCCAGTACAGCGCGTGCCAGGCCTTGCTGCAGCCAGCGCTTGAGGGACCACCGACACCGGTGGTGCTCGCGCATGAAGTGAATGGCAACAGGCTGGTGGCACGCTATTACGATGCGGACTGGAATTTCCTCTCCGAGAAGGATGCAGGCAGTGCCACAGGCACCCTGACAGCGCTGAGTGCGGAGTTGGCCGCGGATGGTGAGCTCTGTGCCGCGAGTGCCTGGGCTGATGGTGCCGGCAGCACGGTGCTCGTTTCCAGCAGCATCGGCGGGGCGGACTTCACCAGTGATACTGCCTACAGTGGCACTGATACCCTGGGCGGGATCAGCTTCCGCTTTGATCCTGCGGGTGGCGATCCCTGGCTGGTGTACAGCCATGGCACGATCAACACCGACCAGACCCTGCTGCTGGACTTCAACCTGGAGGTTGGGCGGCGCAGCTCCGGTGTCTGGAACTTCGACACGCTGGCAACGGAGGGCTCGCCGCTGATTGTCGATCTGGGCTTCCGGGCTGACAACACCCCGCAGCTGCTGTTCACGAGCGCACGGGACACCACGATCGAGATTCCCACGCAGGATCCAGTCACGCTATCCCTGCTGATCGATGTCTATTCCGCAGAATACAACGGCAGTGCCTGGGACATCCAGCGGGCATTTGAAAGCAGTTTCGGAGTGAACTTCGCCAAGATCCTCAGTGGCCTGCTGACCCTCGAGCTGGAGCTTGCTCCTGCCGCCAGCTGGGCTGCGCCTGACCAGCTCCTGTATGTACTGATCACGGGCAGTGTGGATATCTCGGTTGCCACGCAGCAGCCAGAGGGCGGCGACCTGTCCAGTACGAACCAGTACATGCAGCGGGGCGGTGGGCACGCCTATGCGGACAGCGCCTATTACACCGGCCAGTCCGGACGCAATTTCGCATGGGCAGAGGTGCTCGGTCAGGCAACCTGCGGCTATGTGCGCAGCTCTGATGTCAATGTGGATGATCTGCTGGCCGGCAACTTCAGTGCGGCCGGTGAGCTGGCCTACTGGCGGCCCTGATGAAAAGGCTCAAGACGCAGATCCTGGTTTTTGACGGAGTGGAGCTGCTGGACTTCTCCGGCCCGCATGAGGTGCTGACCGCCTGCCGGGCGGATGAGGCCCAGCGTGCCAGCACTGCCAGTCCCTTTGATATCAGTCTGGTTTCCGCCGATGGACCGGAAGTGCTGACCAATGGCAATGTCCGCTTCGGCGCGGACCAGTTGCTTACCGAGGCCCCTGTGCCGGACGTGTTCATTGTGCCCGGTGGCATCGGAGTACGCCGGCTGCGAACGGATGAGCAAGTGCTGCAAAGCCTGCGCAAGCTGGCCGGGGCAGGTTGCGTGATGGTCTCGGTCTGCACCGGAGCCCTGCTGCTGGGCAGCGCCGGTTTGCTGGACGGACGCAACTGCACGACGCACTGGATGTTCACTGAACAGTTGCAGCAGGATTGCCCGCTCGCCAGGGTGCACAGCGACAACCGTGTGGTTGACGACGGCAGTCTGGTCACCGGAGCCGGTGTCACGGCCGGGCTTGACCTGTCACTGCGCCTCGTGGAACGCTTCGTGAGCCGGGAGGCAGCCCTGACGACGGCGGCATACATCGAGTACGCGCCGTCGCCGGACTACCTGTTCAGACGCTGAGTCGATCCGCCTAGTCCTCCTTGGGAGGTAGGGGAATGTACTCCAGCGCCGGGAACTCAGTGATCTCCATGTGGCCCTCAAGGGTGTCATACAGCGGATGCGCAGCCCGGAATTCCTGGTCGCCAACCCGTGCGGCAGTGATTGCCATCACCTGGATTGCGGCATTGTCAGGGAGTGTCAAAGTGCTGGCGCCTGCGGGAATGTCAATCGCATAGCGATAGAGGTAGGCATATTCGTAGTAATAGTCCTGCCCATGCGGCCTGTGGCGATGCGAGCTGTACCAGGCCACGGGGTCGCGCTTGATGTAGCCGGGAGTGACTTTCTCCAGCTCGTTGTACCAGCGGAAGGCGATGTCCGGGACATTGCCCTTCCAGACGCGCGTATCCCACTGGCCGACGAAGCCGCCCCAGTCCTGGATCTTCAGGCTGTGCGCGGTTCCATCGACAATGAAGTCCGCAGTCTGGTCCGCGGGAGAGCTGGCAGCAACGATGTACAGCCGGTTGAAGCGTCCCTCGGGGAGGCTGATCTGCTGGCCGCTGCAGGTGACCGAGTTGAGCTGGCCATCCCCGCCGGGAGCCATGTTGAAGCTGACTCCGGCATCGTCAAATGAAGCCGGCAGCAGCTCGGCAGGCAGGCTGCGTCCGCCGGAATCGAATCCGCCGACAGCCGCCTCACCGTTCATGGTAGCCACACTGCGGTTGTAGGGCAGCTCCAGCGGCATGCTGCGGACTTCCATGGTATGCATCATGCCCTGCAGGCTGACGGCGAAACTGCGGATCTGGTAGGCGCTGAAGTCCGTCACGATCCGGCCGTTGTCAATCGTCACCGCGCTGCTGCCGTACTCCTGGCCATCCACCTCGCGCGCGGACTCCAGCGGCAGGCCGAAGGAGATGCCAACGCCCTGCTGATCCCGGCCATCAAGTTCCACCATGCGGATGATCAGTTCGTCACTGTCCTCGGCCTGCTTGAGGGCCAGCACGCGCACGCTGCGGCTGTCGACACCTGCCAGCGAGAAGCTGCGGCCCAGGCTGCCCGCGTGCCGGGATGCCTGGAAGGCCGGCATCGGCTGTTCGATCTCGTAGGCCTCCCAGTAGGCGTTGCCATTGCGCCAGTCGCCCGCATGCCCGCAGAGGCCGTAGCTGATCTCATGCCGGCCCCAGTCCTGGCTCGCCTGGTCGGAGTAATCCGGTCCATGCACACCGGGGGTGCGCAGCAGGGTCAGGCGCAGAGTACCGTCATCCGGCTTGTCCGAGCCGTACTTGTAGGGGCTGAGCACCATCGTGCCGAATTCGCCCGAGCTGTCTGTCAGATCGAACCAGTGATGCGCCGGCACCTCATACTTCTTTTCATCATTGTTGCCACGCTCGATGGTGCCGCATTCCCAGCTGTAGGTCGCCTGCGGATTGGAGGCCGCCAGCGGGAAGCTGGCCTTGAGGTTGGCATTGGCCGTACGCCAGTCGATCACATCGGTGAACTCAACGCGCTGGCTGCCGGCAGCCAGACGGATGGTCTGGCTGAACATGGAACCCTGGGCCTCACGCTCCACGCGCAGGGCCACACTGGCCGGACCGTTCTCCACGATGCTGATCGTCGGTGCTCCGTCCACATAGGCGAAGGGGGCCTGCGACTGGTCAGCCCAGTCGATGTTCCAGGCTGGCCAGTAGCCGGGGGCGTCATGCGTGAAGGCCAGGCGCAGGGGCGCGCTGAGCAGTTCGCGATTGAGCTGCTTGTCAAACACGCTGTCGACATCACCGGCACGGTTGACGCTGACCCGGTAGCGCTCATTCTCCAGCCCTGCTTCACTGACGCTCAGGCCGCTTTCGGCAGCTCCGGCTCCGGCGTGTACGTCAAACACACTCCAGGAAAAACCCGGCACTTCAGCGCTGAAGCTGATCCGGGCCATGTTGCCATCACGGGACAGCAGCTGGCAGGGCAGGGCATTGCCAGCTGCGTCACGGACGCTGATAGCTGACGGTGCCTCCGAGCCGAAGTCGACTTCCGCCGTGATGAGATCACGGCGCACGGCACCGAGCGGGTTGTAGACGACGAGCGGAATGCCTTCGACTTCCGTGTCGAGATGGTCACTGAGCTGGCGGGAGCCCGTCTCGAGGGCATCCGCGAACATGTTCATCGCCAGCACCTCATCGTTGTATGCCAGCTCATAGGCGAAGGGAATCGAGGTGCCGGGCAGGATGTCATGCATCTGGCTGCCAAGCGTCAGGTACCAGGCCTCCTTGAGCTTGCGGCGCGGATAGGGCGTGCCGCTCACCAGCCGGGACGCGACGCCGGCTGCTTCGGCATTGCCGGCGAGGATCTCATTCATGCGGTTCCAGCGCTTCATGTAGGACTGGCTGGTGATGCTGCCGGCACTGTGCTGGGTCAGCAGCAGGTCGCCCTTGTAGTGCGGCAGGTTCGGCACATCACTGTTCTGGATGTCAAGGAACATCTGCTCGGCGGTACTGCTGACAACGCGTACCGGGCCGTCGCCGTTGATGCTCTTGCGGATCCACTCCATCGAGCCGGTGGTCGGCGCACCGCCCATGTCGCCGGTGCCGAAGTAGTGATAGTCTGCATAGACGCCGCTGGCATCGCCGTTGGCCTGGATGCGCTCCAGCCACTCCTGGCTGTTGGAGAGGTCCTGGTCAACGCGACCCACATAGGCCCCGGGGTTGAAGGCGGCCAGCACCACACTGCTGCCGTCCAGGCCTTCCCAGACGCCGACATTGAACGGAATCCCCACGGCGCTGCCCCAGGTCAGCTTCTGCGTCGAGAAGCCACGGATGCCGCAGTGCGACAGTACGCCCGGCATGTTGGCAGGGAAGCCGAAGCAGTCAGGCAGGATGAACTCCTGGCTGGTCCTGCCGAATTCATCACGGAAATAGCGGTTGCCATAGAGCACCTGGCGGATCAGGGACTCACAGGAGGGCACATTGACGTCGCACTCGTCGACGCTGGAGCCGCAGGGGAACCAGTTGCCGCTGGCAACGTACTGCTTCATGCGCTCGTAGTCCTCCGGGAAGTACTCCTTCATCATTTCGTAGCGCCGCGAGCCGCTGAAGTTGAAGATGTACTCCGGATACTTCTCGAACAGTGCGAAGTTGTCACGTAGTGTGTCCTTCAGGTAGTCGCGGATGCTCTCCTGATAGGACCAGCGCCACTGGGTGTCGAGGTGGGCATAGCCCACGACGTACAGCGTGTTTCCATCTGAAAGGTCGATCATCTCGTAATCCTGTGTGGGCGGGGCTTCATTCTGGCAGTGGCCGGCCAGCGGCAGGCCCAGGCAGAGGCAGCACAGCAGTGCCGCGATCATCAGTCGCATGTGTTCCATCCTCATTCCTCGCTTTGCTGCAGTTCCCCCTGCAGGAACCGCACAATGTTATCAGTGGTATCCGCCCGGCGCAGGCCACTGCGGAACTCCTCATTCATCAGCCTGCGCGCGAGACGCGCGAACACCTTCAGATGGCGGTTGCCTTCCTCGTGGGCTGGCATTGCCAGCATCAGCACCAGATCAACAGGTGCACCGTCCAGGCTGCCCCACTCCAGCGGCTGCCTGAGCTTCAGGATTGCCAGGCTGGCGGCGCTCACATGTTCGGACTTGCAGTGTGGAATCGCAATCCCGTATCCAAGGCCGGTGGAGTAGGTTTCCTCCCTGGCCCAGACCGCATCCTCCAGCCCATCAATGTCGTTCGTCCGGCCATCCAGCAGGCACAGGCCGCAGAGTTCGCGGATTGCCAGTGCCTTGCTGCCGGAGCGACTGTCCAGACGGACCAGCTCAGTTGCCAGCATTGGCCGCTCGGCTGTAGGTGAGCCGCCACGCAGCAGATCCCGGACGGAGTCGGCATCCGGTGCTTCGCAACAACGCTCCAGCAGTTCCCGGGCGTGCCTGGTTTCGCAGTCAGCCAGGGCCTGCTTGAGAGCGGGAATCGCCGGAGCGGACATGCTCAGTTCGTCAAATCCCAGCCCGGCCAGCAGCACGGCATGCTGGGTTCTTGCAGCGAATTCGCCGCAGATCCCGATCCAGCGACCCACGGCACGCGCATCATCACAGGCGATGCGCATCAGCCGCAGCAGGGCAGGGTGCAGTTCGTCATGCAGGCTGGCTACATCGGGGTTGCCACGGTCGACTGCTATGCAGTACTGCGTCAGGTCATTGCTGCCGATGCTGAAGAAGTCGCAGTACTCCGCCAATGCCCTGACCTGCAGAGCTGCTGCAGGAACCTCCAGCATGCAGCCGACGGGCAGATCCATATCCGCAGGCTGGCCTCGCTCCGCCAGTTCCATGCGGGCCAGATCAAGCTGTTCACGGAACCAGCGCATTTCGCCGGCATTGCTGACCATCGGGGCCATCAGCCAGACATTGCCAGCCGAGGCCGCCCGCAGCACCGCCCGCAGCTGTACGCGCAGCATCTGCGGGTCACGCATGCTGAGACGGATGCCGCGCAGGCCGAGAAAGTGGTTTTCCTCTTCAGCCATCGGCAGCCAGGGCAGTGGCTTGTCACCACCGACATCCACAGTTCTGATGATCAGGCGCTGGCCTTGCAGGCGGCGGGCCACATCGCTGTAAATCGCAGCCTGTTCATCCTCGCCCGGCATCCGCGCTGAAGAGGCAAACAGCATCTCCGTCCGGAACAGTCCAATCCCTTCCGCACCACTCTGCAGTACGGTATCAAGTTCATCCGGATGGGCAATATTGGCGGTGATCTCCACTGCTCTGCCATCCGCGGTCCTGCCCGGCTGGCTGGCCAGCGCTGCGTGGCGGCGGGCAAGCGCGGTTGTGCGCTCCTGCTCAGCTTCAAGATAAGTGCGGACCAATACGGATGGCGACGGGATGACAACACCCCGGCCTCCATCAATGAAAATCTCTGCGCCTTCACTGATCCGGGAGAATTCGCTCACGCCCGCCACGACGGGTATGCCCAGCGCACGGGCGAGGATTACCGTATGTGAAGTCAGGCCGCTTTCGCCCAGCACAAGTCCACACAGCAGACGCTTGTCAATGCTCAGCATGCTGCTGGTGGCGAGGGAAGGCGCGCACAGTATGCATGGGGTACTCAGCTCCACTGCGTCACCAGCGATCTGCAGTTCACAGAGACTGGCAATCAGCAGCAGACCAAGATCCTCAAGTTCAGCACTGCGCTCCTGCAGATAGCTGCTGCCGGATGTACTGAGCTTCCCGGCAAAGCTGCGAATCGATTCGTCCACTGCCTGGGCCGCGGACTGATTGTCATTGCTGATCTTCCTGAGGATCGATGCATGCAGGCTGGGATCACGGGCCAGGCTGAGCAGCGCCTGCTGGATTTCCACCTCAGCCTGGGAGCGGGCCAGGTCCAGCAATGATTCCTGCTGTGCCAGGACTTCCGCCAGTGAAGCATCAAATGCCGAGAGTTCGTTTGGTGTACCGCGACTTTCCGGGAAACTGAATCCCTGCGGCAGTCTGCGCCGGCCCAGGATCCGTGCCGGGGCCAATGCCAGGCCTTCCGCAGCGGGCAGGCCGCAGAGCCAGTGCTGCACTTCCCCGGCAAGAGCATGGGGCAGCCGGACAACGGATGCAGATGCAGGCAGCTCCGGCAGGGGCGAGTCGCAGTCAGCCAGTGCCCCGGATATGAATTCAACCAGGGCGTGATAGGCCGGCTCCGGTTCATTGCCGCTGACCTGCAGCAGGCAGAGGTCGTGGTACATGACACCGGCGGCCACCAGTTCCAGTACGCTTGCCGCATCCGCTGTTTCCTGATTGCGCTCATTGATCAGGCGCACATCAGCAGCGAAACGTGAAGCCAGCTCAGCCAGGATGCTGGCCGGGCGCGCATGCAGCCCATTGGGCAGCGGACAGCTGAAGCGGAATTCAAGCGCCATGGACGGATCAGCCGTCCAGCCTGGCGTAGATGGCGCGGGGGTCCTTGATCGCCAGCTGCGCGGGCACCTCAATGATGCGCTTCCCGTTGAAGCGGTCGCGCTGCTCGATCTCTATGTCAACGGCGAGGATCACGCATTCCGCCGCGGAGATCTCCGCCGCACTCAGTTCATTCTCGATGCCCATCGCCCCCTGGGTCTCCACCTTCACCTCATGTCCCAGCTCACGACCGGTCTTCTCCAGCTGCTCGGCAGCCATGTAGGTATGCGCGATGCCTGTCGGACATGCGGTTACCGCCACGATCTTCATTGCCTTCCTCCTTGTTGCCTAGTTGGCCGCCGGAGCGGCCTGCTTCTCTTCCTGCTTCGCATTGCGCTGTGAAATCGCCTTGAGCGTGTTGATCATCAGCGCGGTCACGAATGTCCCGACGATGATCGCGATGATATACATGAGCTTGTTGTCAACCACCGGCAGCACAATCGGACCACCGTGGGGAGCATGATTTCCCACGCCACCGAGCATGGCGATCGTGGCTGCCGTCATGGAACCGACAATGATTGAGGGAATGACCTTGAGCGGGTCAGCAGCGGCGAAGGGAATTGCACCTTCCGTGATGCCGATCATGCCCATTGCCAGTCCGGCGATTCCGGCCTCGCGCTCTTCCTCGTTCCAGAGACTGCGCCGCAGCACCGTGGCCAGTCCCATACCGAGGGGTGGGGTGCAGATTGCAGCGGCGCAGGCGCCCATGATGGCGAAGTTCCCCTGCTGGATCATGCCCGCACCGAAGAAGAATGCCGCCTTGTTGACTGGTCCGCCCATGTCGAAGGCGATCATCGCCCCGAGGATCATGGCCAGCACCACCTGGTTGCCGGTACCCATCGATTCCAGCCAGCCGCTGAGGGACAGCATCATGTTGGCAATCGGATTGCCGATCACCATCAGAACCAGCACGCCGACAAAGACCGAGGAAAGGATGGGGATGACCAGAATCGGCATGATCGGCTTGAGGATCCTGCCGGCCGGGATCTTCTTGAGCTGGTTGACGATCCAGCCGGCGAGCAGTCCGATCACCAGAGCACCGAGGAAGCCAGTGCTCACCTCAGTTGGACCTTCAGGAACGGGATTGGCAACGGGAATGTGTCCACACAGAAAGCCGCCCACGAAGCCGGGTACCAGTCCCGGCCGGCCGGCGATCGCATAGGCGATGTATCCGCCGATCACGGGGAGCAGCAGTGAGAACGCCGCCACGCCGATGTTCAGAATCATGCTCAGGTAGAAGTTCCCGGATGGATCCGGGGCATTGTTCTCGCCCTTGGGGGCGAAGGCCAGGGCCAGGGCGATCAGGATTCCGCCCGCGGCCACGAAGGGGATTGCATAGGAAACGCCGGTCAGCAGATACTGGCGCAGTTTCATGAGACTCTGCTTGACAGGATTGTCAGACATTGAAGCTCCCGAGGTCCTTGTAGGGGGCGCTGCCACCAGCCAGGCAGGCCCGTGCGGACTATTGTGCCACCACCGCTGATTTCTGTGAAGTGCTGACTACGCTGCTGTACCGTTCGGGGACTAAGTGTCAGAAAGAGTGCCGGATCTGCTGACGGAGCGTGCTGCTGTAACATTAAGAGGTGTCGAAAAAGCTCAATCTACTGCTCAGTGCCGCCGCCTTCAGTTTCATTGGAAGCTGTGGTGCTGCCCGGGATCTGCAGGAATTCCAGCCTCAGTCCGCTCTACCGGGTCAGGTCTATGTTGAACCGGGACAAGTACCTTCCGAGGCCATGCTGGCCCAGCTGCTGGAAGCCGAGCTGCAACGGCTGGGAAAGGATCCGCAGCGGACTCCTGCTGCAGCTCCAGGCAATGGCGGGGCGGTCTTTGACCTGCGAGCCAGTCTGATTGATGCTGATGAAGATGACGAGGCGGAGTCCGTCGATCTGATCTGGACCTATCGCAATGTCGGGGACTATGACCAGAACGGCCAGGTGAATGTCTCAGATCTGACTCCGCTGGCCCAGTTCTGGCAGCGACAGGCACTCTACGACGAGCCGGAGAGCCATGGCGGCATCAACTTCTGGCCCTCCGGCCAGCCTCTCGCGGATGGGGGCGTGGGTCCCACGGAGTTGCCGGATCCGGGCAGTGGGGCTGCCAACTGGCGCATCGCTGCCGTGGATGGTGACCACAACGGCATCGTGAACCTCAGTGACATCACGCCGATTGCCGTCGCCTTCAATGCGGTAGCGGACAGCTATGGCATCTTCCGGCGTGAGCAGGGTACGGAGAATTACAACCAGGTCGGAGCGCTGCAGATCGGCAGTCCGGGCCCGGGGCGTCCGCTGGTGCTGCAGTACAACGATCCGCTGAACGTCGAGGATCGGGGTGTGCTCTGGGAGTACGTGGTCCGCCCGCTGGACAGCGCAGCATCCTCCCAGGGACCGGACAGCAATGCCGCACTTGCCGTGTTCGGCAATGAGCCCGGTTTTCCTCTCGCGGAAATGACGGCGGATCCGACGGATGGATTGATTCCCCTGCCGGTGCATTTCAGCGCAATTACGGAAGCTGCTCCGCTGGGCAGCATCGTCAATCATGAATGGGATCTGGATGGCGACGGCAGCTGGGAGCTGGAGACCGGGACCGGGACTGAGGCGGACTTCACATATACCGCGAGCGGTGTCTACATCGCGCGGCTGCGGGCCACGGACGACGCGGGCCGGACGGCCATCGCCGGGCAGGTGATCACCGTGGGAACGGCGCCGGTTGCCAGAATTGAGGCCGATCCTCCCGGTGGTGAGGTGCCGGTCAGCATCCTGCTGGACGGCCGCAGCAGCTTCAGTGAGTTCAGCACGATTGTGAAATATGAATGGGATCTCGACGGTGACGGGGAGTTTGATGTGGACAGCGGCCCCGTGCCAGAGTTCACTGTCAGTTTCGATGAACCGGGTCAGGTCAGTGTGGGCCTGCGCGTGACCGATGCCATCGGGCTGAAGGGCCAGGTGAGCCTGCCGCTGGAGCTGACTGATGACTACGATGAGATTGAACCCAACCAGTCAGCTGAGCTGGCCAGCCCCATCGGACTGCTGATCCTCGATGCCGCCCCGCTCAGTGTGGCGGGCAGCGTCGGCAGCGGCGGCTACAGCGGTGACCAGAGCGACTGGTGGTCCTTCGAGGTGCCGCAGGGTTGCCAGCTGGATCTGACTGCGGAAGTCACGGGGCTGGACCCGATCCTGCGAGTGCGGGTCGTGGATGTTGAAGGGACACTGAGCATTGCCGAAATGAGCAATCTGGAGAGTATCAAGCAGCTCAGCCGGGGCCTGAAAGGCGCAGGTGTGTTCTACCTGCAGGTGCTCAATGAACATACCGTCACCGGGCTGGATTACGACTACAGCCTGGCCCTGCAGATCACGGAATTGTCACTCGACGAAAGTGAGAACAACGACAGCGCTGCTCAGGCGGATGATCTCGGCAGCGTGACGAGTGGGATCCTGCCCGGGATCTGGGGCAACCTCGGTCCCGGCGGGACGGATGGGGACGATGAGGACTGGTATGCCTTCACGATTCTTGACACGGATGACTACAGTTTCGGGATGGACTTCTTCCACCGTGATGCGGATCTGGAGCTGGCGCTTTATGACGCAACCGGGACGGTGCTATTCGGCGTCAGCGAGACCGTGACTGACCGTGAGCGGATTGACTTGAGCCTGGATCCCGGCGAATACCGCCTGCGCTGCTACCGCAATGAGGGTGGCAATGCCTTCTACCAGCTCTCGCTGTTCCGCACGCCCTGAGAAAGCAGCGAGGCGGAACCGGCAGGCCTGGAAGTGGCGCGACGGTTCCGCCCGTTGTCAGCGAACTTGCGCTCGGCTCAGATGCCGACGTAGCGGTGCCATTCAATGCCGCTGACGTACCACTCGGAGGTACTGGCACTGAACGTCAGCTCCGGAATCAGCAGGATCACGCTGCCGAGCTTGCCGTTCACGGCGTAGACATAGTTCCAGCTGGGGTCTGAGACAGGGAACAGCGGAGCCGTGAGCGGGACCTGCATCGGCAGGGCCGGGCTGCCGTCAAACTGGAAGGGACGCTTGCGCAGGTAGTTGTATTCGATCCCCAGCGGATCAGCAACGACTCCCATTTCATAGAGACCGGCACCGTTGTCAACGGCAAGCGTTGCCACAAGCGGGTCACCGGGGTTGGCCCGGCTGTGCGTCAGCACGATGTCAAAGGGCTCACTGACCGCATCGTCATCGGAGTCCACCTCGAAGTTGATGCCGCGCTGGCTGGTGTGCTGTGCGGAGAGTGGCTGGTAGGAGAACAGCAGGTGGCCACTGGCCTCCTCGCGGCCCAGCAGGTTGCCGGCGATCGTGATCGGCAGCACCGTGACCTCGCCTGCGTTGTTGACAGCCGTGACCTGCTCCAGGCCGGTCCACTTGTACTGCGGCGGGATGTCGTAACTGTAGAAGAAGATCGACTCCGGGTCATCGGGGTTGATGCCGAAGTTCATCTTCTCGCCGACGTAGCCATCCTTGGGCTGGAAGCGCATCTCCTTGATGCCGCGCACGTCCACGCTGTAGGCCCGCACCTTGCGCGCATCCAGGTCCAGGCTGGCCCAGTAGATGCGCGGCTTCTCATACTGTGAAGGGGGCGGCGCCGTGCAGATATAGGCGTATTCATATGGATTGCCGGGCCGGATCGGGAAATCAAACAGGTTGCTCACCGGTGTGACCTGGTTGATCACGTCATTCTGCAGGCGCTGGTCAAAGCTGAAGGTCCAGCCATAGATGCTGGAAACGAATTTCTGCCTGCTGATCGGATCCAGGAAGCTCACGGTCACGTCCTGGGTCTCGGCATTGTCCCGGGCATTGAAGGCCCAGGCGAAGGCATCTCCCAGCCGCACGCGGGGCGGGCTGCCTGTGTAGATCCCGGTATTGTCATAACCGAAGACGCGATAGTCGGGTACCTTCTTGGCGGGCAGGCCGTTGTAGAGCGGCGTTGACAGCGAGGGCTGGGCATTGAAGTCCAGCATGATGCGGCCGCTGGTGTTCTTGATTGCCGACTTGTAGGGCGACCAGTCGCCGAGGTTGATGTACAGGCGGCGGCCGGTATCCGGATCAGCCTCCCAGACCAGGGTCTCAGCCTCGAAGTCCACGACTTCCACGCCGATCTCCGCGCCGCTCTGGATGCTGCGCAGCTGATTGAGTGAGAGCATGATCGGAGCACCGGTGGGCTGGCCTTCGGAGACGAAGCCGTCCCCGAGCAGCTGGATCTCCACCGGGGTATCCGTCTGGGGCTTGAGCTCGCCGAGGTAGTTGATCTGGAAATTCGTGAAGGGCACGCCGCCCAGCAGCAGGTTGCAGAAGATGTGCGGGTTGGTGGCCGGCAGGGTTCCCGTATTGACGACATTCAGCCTGGCCGTGAGCTTGGCAACCTCCAGGGTGTTCTGGCTCGTGGCGGTGGCCTTGCTCCAGTTGCGGTTCTCGATGCCGCTCTTGTTTTCCGTGATCATCCCGCTCTGGTAGGCGGTCAGACCGGCATGGAAGTTACCCTCCAGCCGCGCCCCGAAACCGGCGAGTGTGCCGATGGAACCGAAGACCGACAGGCTGGCTCCGCCGCCGATCACCCCGGTGGTCTTATCCACGCTGGCAACGGTCGTGGACCAGGAATTCTCCGCACTGCCGCCTTCGTTGTCTGTGATGGTGGTGTCCTGGTTGAGTTCCACCGTGAAGTCGCGCAGTGCCACGAAGATCTCAGGGTAGGCCGGGATGTCCGGGTGGTCGCCCGGCGCCTTGACGCGCTGGTCAAGGTTGATCTTCGTGCTTTCCTCCCAGTCGCTCCAGGGGTCGCCATCAGTGCTCCACTTGGTGGGATCCGTCTTGGCGTAGGGCTTGGAGATGTCGCCATCCCACTTCACGAACCAGTCCTCACCGGTGGCGGGATCCAGTTCATAGTAGAAGCCCTCGAGCTCGAAGTCACTGGGGATCCAGTCGTCATCAAGGTCATTCTCGGGCTGGGGGTCAATATCCGGGTACGGCACACGGATCCGGTCCAGGCCGATGGCGGAAGTGCTCTTCAGGACCTTGCCGCCGGCTTCATTGCGGTCCAGTGCACTGTTCAGTCCGTCGCCATCCGCATCAGGCAGGCTGTCCAGACTGCCGATCGTACCGACGGGCAGGCCGCTCACACCCCACAGCTCGTAATGGTCAGTCAGACCGTCGCCATCGCTGTCGATGCTCTGCGGGTCCGTGCCGACCAGCAGCTCGACACTGTCCGGAATGCCATCAAAGTCGCTGTCATCCAGCGTGCCGATCACGCGGTCCGGTCCCGGGTTGCTGATCAGCGGTGCGTCAGCTCCGGCAGGGGAGGGCACCTCCGTTCCGGAACCGCCGCAGCCGGCCAGTGCCGCCAGCAGGATCCCGATCCCGAGCAGACGCAGATGACGTCTGTTGTCAATCTTATTGCGCTTCATGCTAGAGCCCCTCATAGACACGCCAGAGCACGGCGCTGATGTAGTTCTCGGAGGCATTGCGCTCCGTGAGCTGCGGTGCAAACACCGCTACCCGGCCTTCCTTGCTGCGGATCGCGTAGACGGTGTGATAGAGCGGATCCGCAACGGGGAACAGTGGATCACTGAGCGGTACGGCCAGAGGCAGCAGGGCATTGCCGCTGTCTATGTACGGCCGCTTGCGCAGGTAGTTGTACTCGAGCTGGTCCAGGTCGGCGACCACGCCGATCTCGTAGATCCCTGCACCATTCAACGCATTGATCTCCGCCTGCAGCACTCCGCCGGAATCGCGGTACTGGTGCAGCTCCACATCGAAGGGAGTAAAGCCCACTGACTCGCCGTCGAAGTTGAAGCCAACCGTGTTCTGCTCGCCGGCAATCCCGAAGGGCTGCCAGCCCAGGTAGCTGAGATCCTCGTCCACGAGCTGGCCCAGATCATTGCTGACGAACTGGATGGCGAGCTCAGTCTTGATGTCCCGTCCATTGGTGGCAACCACCTTCTCCGTGCCCTTCCAGCGGTACTGCGAAGGAATCACGTAGGTGTACGCGAAGGCGAAGCGGGGATCGGCAGGATTGGCCTGCAGGATCATTTCCTCTCCCTCATAGGTGTCATCCGGCTTGAAGCGCATTTCCTTGATTCCGCTCACATCCCGGCTGTAGGCACGCACGACGCGCTCCGCCGGGTCAATCGTGGCCCAGTAGATCGTGGGCTTGGCCCGCGCGCCGCTCGGCGGAGCCTTGGCGGAGTAGATCCGCTCTATCGGGTTGCCAGGCTTCAGAGGCATGGCCAGCACGTTCACGAAATACTGTGGGGTCTCGTTGATCAGTTCGTCGTAGATGCCCTTGTCGAAGTTGAACTGCCAGTCCAGCAGGCTGGATTCATAGACATTGTGGGAGACGGGGTCATCGATGCTGAGGATGATGTTGCCACTCTCCTCCTTGAAGTCGAAGGCCCAGAGGAAGGCATCGCCAAGCGTCGTCACCGGCGGGCTGCCAACGTAGTTGCCACGGTTGTTGTAGGCGAAGACCCGCACGTCGGAAACCTTGCGGGCCGGCAGACCGCTGAACAGCGGCTGGCTGAGCTGTGGATCCTCATTGAAGTCGAGACGCACGCGCGCCGTGACGTTCTGGATCGCCGCTTCATAGGGAGTCCAGGGCCCGGTGCTGATGAAGGCCCGCCGGCCGGTGTTGGGGTCCGGTACACCCACCAGGGTGTCCGCCTCGAATTCCACCGGCTCGATCACGATCGGCGCGCCGTTCTGGATGGCCTGCAGCTGGTAGATCGAGAGCCACATCGGCCGGCCACCAGGCTCATCGAAGCTCGGGATGGCATCCGTGGCGGCCACCCAGTCCACGGTGTTGGCGGCCTTGGCTTCCAGCTCTCCGGGATACTCCACCAGCAGCTTGCTGATCGTGGTGTTGCCAACCTTGACGTTGTAGTAGACCTTGGAGCTGTTGGCGGTCATCGTCCCGACGTTCACCAGCTTCATGTTCAGGGTCAGGCGGCCGGCCTGCAGGCTGTTGCCGCTGATGGCACGGGCCGTTGCCCACTCCGTGCTGCTCAGCCCTGAGGTGTCCTTCGTGTAGTTGTTGGATCCGTAGCTGGTGAGTGTCTTCTCGTAGGAAGCGCCGACCTTGATGCCGATCTCGTTCGTGAGACTGGTCTTGGAGATCACGCCGGGAGGAACGGAAGCATTCAGGCCCACGATTCCCGCCTCGAACTTGAGCTGGCCCCAGACATCCACGCTGACATTCGCCTGGTCCTGGTTCTCCCAGCCCTTGGTCAGGTTTTCCACGCTCCAGCTCTTCTCAGAGGCATTGCCATTGCTGGATTCGATCTCCACGTCATCGTTGAGGTCGATGCGGTAGCCCGTCACGGCTGCGTAGATTTCCGGATAGGCCGGAATGTCGGGGTGGTCACCCGGATGCTTGACGCGCTGGTCCATGTTGCGCTTGGTCGCTTCCTCCCAGTCACTCCAGGGGTCGCCATCGGTTGACCACTGGGTGGGGTCGGTCACGTAGCGCGGCTTCTTCCAGTCGCCATCCCACTTCACCAGCCAGTCCTCACCGGTTGCCTGGTCGATCTCGTAGTAGAAGCCATGCAGCTCGTAGTCGGAGGGGATGCCGTCGCCATCCTGGTCATTAGGAATGCTGTTCTTGAAGGGATCGACCACGCGCATGCGCTCAGTCTGGATCGCACTCACGCTGCGCAGGATCTCGCCGGGGACCTCGACCGGGTCGAGTGCCGCAATCACACCGTTGCCATTGGCATCCGGGAGGTCGGTCAGGCTGCCCATCTGCCCGATGGGAATCCCGTTCACGCCCCAGAGTTCGTACTGGTCGGTCAGGCCGTCCATGTCCGTGTCAATGGCATTGGGATCCGTGCCCAGGGTGCGCTCCACTGCATCCGGGATCCCGTCGTAGTCGGTGTCCACGAAGGATCCTGTGTTTCGCAGCGGAGCATTGGCAATGTCCTGCGCCAGACCGGCGGCACCCTGCTCAAGAGTATCACTGCCGCCGCAGCCGCCGAGCATCAGCAGGCACAGCACCATGCTGTATCCCGCCAGGCCCCTGCCGCTTCTCTTCTTCACTTGCTTCATCTTGCTTGTTCCCGTTTCCATACTGCCGGTCCTCAGTTGTTGAGGTTCTTGAGCGTGATGGTGGTGGTGGCCCAGTTGCTGCTGGCACCGGAACGTACGCTCTTCACTCTGACCGTCACATCAGAGGTGCCACCGTTCGGCGGTGCGGAAGGCTGCGAGGAAATCGTCAGGCTGGTGCCACTGGTGTTGCTGTAGCCTGCATTGGTGCCTCCGGATGCCCTGTAGTACTGATACTGGAAGTACTGCGGCCGCGGTCCCTCATTGGGATTGGCCCAGTGCACTTCGAAGGTGTAGTCATTGCTCGTGTTGACCTGCACACCGTACAGATCTGCGGGAGGCTGCAGACCCTTGCTGAAGCCGTAGTTGCCACTGCTCAGCGGGCTGAGGCCGTAGTCCTGCTTGTAGGCCTTGACATAGTAGGTCCCGGCGAAGTTGGTCTGCACCATCGCACTGCGCGTGCTGCCGCCGGATACATCCATGGCCTCCACTACCTGATCCGTGTACTCATCGCGGCGGTAGATCTTGAAGCCGTCCGGAGCCTCGCCATGCGTACCGTTGTAGTACCAGGACACGAGAATCCTGTCATTCCACGATCCATCAGAAGCATTGACCCCATAGGGCTGATCCAGCACTGCGGGGTAACCGAGATCATAGGAACTGTAAGCGAGGTTGTAGTTCTCCTTCACGGAAACCACTCTGTAGTGGTAGGCCTTGGCAAGGTAGCTCGATCCGTCTGCCGGAATGCCGACATCATCGACATATTCATTGTCGAGCCCACTCACGGTAGCGAGCAGCTCCCAGGCGTTGACGTTGTACTGCGGTGAGCGCTGGATCAGGTACTCATCCGGGGCGGGACCGCTCGTCGGCGAGTTCCATCTGAGGGTGATCAGGCGGTTATCCTCACCGTCGCTGGCGGAAACCCCCGTGGCACTGCGCAGGTTGACCGAGAAGCCGAACTGCGGATCCGTGAAGTCACTGGGTGCCTGATTGCCATTGCGGTAACTGCGGACCTTGAACCACCAGGGGTGGCTCTCGGTGGTCGGCAGCTGGTAGCTGGTCACGAAGCTGCCCACGCGCTCCAGCAGGTTGTAGGGGCCGTCCGGGTTGTCGGCGATGAACAGTTCGTAGCCGTCGAAGCTGTTGCCTCCGGTACCCGGCGACCAGGTCACCGTCACGAGCGTGCTGTTGACACCCTTGGTGGCATTGAGGTTGGTGGGCACCGGCGGCGGGTAGCCGATGCTCAGGTGGTAGTTGGTCTCACCACCGGAGTTGAACTCCACCTTGACGTAGCCCGTGCCGGAAACGCCGCCGGGGATCGTATAGCTGATGAACTCGTTGTCAGTGACCGTACTGCTGTAGGACAGCAGCTCCCCGCTCGGGCCGCGCAGCTCCATGTCGAGGTCGCCGACCTTGTGGGTGAACAGCAGGCGGATGTCGAGCTGTGCATTGGGGACCATGTCGAAGCTGTACCAGTCCCGCAGGTCGCTGCCACCCAGCCGGCCGACGGCTGCGCTCATGTTGTTCTGCTGCACCAGCACATAGGGGTCAGCGGTGCCCTGGCTGCCGTTGTCATTGTCAATGGCATCATCCGGGTAGTACTGGATCGGGCCCACGCTCAGGTTGAGCTGGTAATCGGCACGGGCTCCGAGGAAACGGTTGGCCCGGACGTAGTAGGTGCCGCCGTCGCGGAAGTCATACTCGATATGCTCATTGCTGTTCGTGCTCAGCGATTCCGCCAGCACGCTCACACCGTCACTGCCGATCAGGCGCAGGTTCAGGTCGGCACCACCGGCATTCAGGCCGTCGAACAGCAGGTCAATCACGACATGACCGCCGTCATCCAGCGTGAAGCTGTAGAAGTCGTCATCGTCACCGTTGTAACCCTGGCCGTTGTCATCCAGGAAGCCCAGGTTGCCACGCAGGCTGCTGATGGCTTCAGCACCGGAGATGAATGAGCTGCCGTAGTTGCGGCGCACTCCGCTCAGGCTGTCCCCGCCGACCTGGTTGGGGCTGAAGACACCGCTGGCCCCCGTGCCTTCGAGGTGGTTGGCCTGGGTGTAGTTGTCATTGTCCTCAATCTCGTCGTAGCGGTCCTCGACCACGATCGGAATCGTGGCAACACCCGTGGCATTGATGTCATCCGTCACGCGCACGCTCATCAGGGCCACGGAGGGGAACACGCCGGGGAAGATGCCTTCCGGATAGTAGCTCGTGCCCAGAGCGATCACGCGCGGGCGCGGCTCCCACAGACCGGTGTCAGTGTTGAACTCGACATTTTCCAGATCGAAGGTCACGCTCAGGAAGGGAGAGACACCGGTGCTGATCTCGTAGATGCCGTTGTTGTCGACATCCCAGGCGTAGTCGGTGATCAGGCCGTCGGCATCGAAGCTCGCGGATGCGTTGAGGGTTACGGAGCTCGGGTCCTCGGTGACGCGCTCCGGCGGGTTGGAATCGGAATCGATGTCCGTGCTGAGCACTGCCGTGGGCGGCGTGCCGACCGTGACGGGCACGATCTTCTTCGCGGTCGCACCCTGGTCATCCGTGATGCGCACCATCACGTTGTAGACACCCTTGGTCGTATAGATCCTGGAATTGACGCCAGTCGTGCCGGAGTTTTCCTCAAAGCTGCCGTCACCGTCGAGATCCCATTCATAGCTGGCAATCGTGCCGTCGGGATCAACACTGCCGGTCGCATCAAACTGCACGGCAATCGGAGGAGCGCCCCCGGCGGGCGTCACCACCAGCGAAGCAACGGGGGGTTGGTTGCCGTTCACGCCGAGCACCGTCACGAGGGTGCTGGCCTTGGCCGTGCCCCCCAGGTTGTCGGTCACGCGCACAGTGGCCTCAAAGCTGCCCGCTTCACCATAGGTGTGGTTCACAAGACTGGAGTCGTAGGAGATCTGGTCGAAGATCTGATCGCCATCGAAGTCCCAGGCCCAGGAGATGATGTCTCCGTCGGCATCCGAACTCGGAGTGGCATCCAGCTGCACGCTCTCACCTGCCGTGACGGTATTGGGGAAGGCCTCAATCCGGGCCACCGGCAGGATATTGCTGGGCGGCTCGAGTACGGTTATGCCGAGAGTCGTTGAAGTGCTTTCGCCGTAGCGATCCGTCACGCGCAGGCCGGCGCTGTAGCTGCCCACGTTGAAGTAGGTATGGCGGGCCACGGCGATCGTGCCGGTATTGGTGTCATAGATTCCGTCGCCATCGAAGTCCCATTCATGCTGGACGATCAGGTCATTGGTATCAGTATCGGAAGAACCGCTGCCATCGAACTGCACCTCAAGCGCCGCCGGTCCAGTGGTCACATTGGCGGTGAGTGCCGCGAAGGGTGCGTTGTTGACGATCACCAGCTGGCGGCGGATGGCAGTCGCACCGCTGTCATCCGTTACGCGCAGCCAGACGTTGTAGGCCTTGCTCTCATTGAAGACATTGCTGATCCGCGCACTGGCACCTGTGTCGCGTTCGTAGGTGCCGTCATCGTTCAGATCCCATTCGTAGCGCACGATCACGCCGTCCGGGTCAAAGCTCAGGCCGCCGTCGAACTGCACGTCCAGCGGCGGGGCTCCCTTGACGGGTACTGCACTGATCCGTGCGCTGGGCGGCCAGTTGCCGGCGCCGTTGGTGACGATCACCGTGGCCTGCTTGCTGGCACGGCCGCCATCATTGTCCTCAATCGTCACGCTGACGTTGAAGGTCGAGTTCTCGGTAAAGGTGTAGTCCACGGTCGGCAGGTTGTCGACGAAGTCCGCCACGCCGTCACCGTCGAAGTCCCAGGCATAGTTGACGATTGATCCGTCGAAATCGGAGCTGCTGCTGGCATCAAAGTGCACACTGAGCGGCAACAGGCCCTGGAGAGTCGGGTTGTCGGAATCCGGTATGCGCCGGTCATTGGCGTTGTCGGTCATTTCCAGATGCGGAGTGGGCGGGATGTTGCCATTGCCACCAAGCACGGATACGGCGCGGACCGCGCTGGCGGTATCACCATCGGCGGAGGTCACGATCAGCGTGGCGTTGTAGCGGATGTTCTCCGTGTAGGTGAAGATCGCCAGGGGGTCGGAGCCGGCGTCGAGATCAATGGAGCCGTCACCGTCGAAGTCCCACTGGTAGCGCACGATCTCGGAACCGATCGCAAATGAGCTGGAAGCGTCGAATCCCACTGAGAGCGGAATGCCGCCCTCACTGATCCCCGTGCTGAAATCGGCCTGCACCAGGCTGGCACCGATGGTCCCGAGACTGGCATCGACCTGGATCTCGATGGACTGTGAACCCTCGGTCTGGCTGTCAATGTCGTAGGGCACAACGCGGTACTGGAATACCTCGTTGGTCGGCTCGGGATCCACGAAGGAGTAGCGCACCGGGAATGCCGCACTCACCGCGCTCATGGCCTTCGGTCCGGCCACACTGCGGGATACGGACAGCGGGGACTGCGGATCAGAGGCATCCGGCAGCAGCTTGAACTCAAGTTCGCCAGGCCCCTTGCGGTATACGCGGTAGCCGCTGATACGTTCCCCCCAGTGCTGGGCAATCGTTGTCACGTCAGAGGTGTTGATCAGGCCGTTGCGGTCGCCATCCACCCGGGACAGGCGCCAGTTGAGCGCACCGCTGTTCTCCTGCGGAGGCACTTCCGTGCCGTTGCCGAGGTTGTCCTCGGGATCACCGCTGGGCCACCAGCTGATGCCGCTGTGGTCCTGGGCATTGTCATAGTTGACTTCCCGGCCGAAGTTGACGGCGATCGGCGTCAGGTCCGTCAGGCCGACCTCGCCGTTGGAATCGTAGTCACCTTCCAGGATTTCCGTCCAGTTCAGCACGATTCCGGCATTGCCAAGCGGACCTGAGCCATCAGGATCAAAGGCACCACCCTGCAGGTCGAACACGAATCCACCGGCGGGTGCCTTGGCGGCTGTGCGGTCCGGGTCCTTGCCCAGCGCTGCCAGCTCAGCCTCGAGTACCTGGCGCAGTTCATCCGCGCTGGGAGCCGGGCCGAGTTCAGACTGGCGGCCGGAGGCACCTGGTTCCAGACTCATCAGGCCCTGGTTGCCACCGCCGCCGCCGCAGGCGCTCAGCCAGAGCAGGCAGGTGATCACCGCTGCCAGTACCGCAATGCTGTTCTTGTTTCCAATCATCGTCATTTCCTCTATTCGTGGCTGCCTGAGAGCGGCAGGATCGAATGGACAACCCGGGTGGGCAGCTTAGGGTGCGGTCGCGAAGCCGTCGTCGGCTGAGCTCGTACCGCCGGCACCAGGTGCCGACTCAGAGCGCACCTTGTACCAGTAGATCTGGTCAACGGTCACGGTCGAGTCGTCATACTGTTCATTGTTGCTGGTTCCAAGCACGCTGTAGCTGCCGTTCTCGGAGTCTGCCCGCAGGATCGTGTAGCTGGTTGCTCCGCTGACTGAGTCCCATGTGATGCGCACCTTGTTGGTGAAGTCACCATCCGTCGCGCTGACGTTCTGGGCAATGCCTGTGCTGCGCCAGCCTGAATCAGGGCCGCCGGTCAGTCCTGATCCCGCGGCGGATTCGGAGCGCACCTTGTACCAGTAGGTGGTTCCGATGCTCGCGGTGGTGTCGTCAAAGCTGGTGCCGGTCGGGGTACCGATGGAGCTGTAGCTGCCATTCTGGCTGGTGGCTCGGAGCACGGTGTAGCCGGTCGCGCCGGTCACGCTGTTCCAGCTGATCGCCACCTTGTCGGAATGCGCGCCATCCGTGGCGGCGACGCTGCCGGGAGCTGCGGTGGCGCGGTAGCCATCATCCGCTGAGCTGGTACCACCGTTGCCGGCAGCCGTTTCCGAACGCACCTTGTACCAGTAAGTGGTGCCCGCCGTTGCGGTGGTGTCATCGAAGCTCGTACCGGTGGGGGTGCCCACGGAGCTGTAGCTGCCATTCTGGCTGGTGGCACGCAGCACGGTGTAGCCCGTGGCGCCTGTCACGCCGCTCCAGCTGACGGCGACCTTGCTCGCATGATCACCATCCGTGGCAGCCACGCCGGTGGGGGCAGCAGAGCTGCGCCAGCCGGAATTGGCAGTCCCGGGTGCGCTGACGATCGGATCATGATCCTCGGGGTCCACGACCGCCTTGATGCGGTACCAGTAGGTGATGCCGATGCTGGCTCCGGTGTCGTTGTAGCTCGTTGTCGTCACATTGCTTGCCAGTTCCGTATAGCTGCCATTCTGCGAGGTTGAGCGTTCGACGATGTAGCGGTCGGCTCCGGTTGAGGCAGTCCAGCTCACGCTGACCTGGCTGTTGCTGGTCCCATCGCTGGCCTGGATGTTCGTGGGTGCAGCGCAGGCCACCTCCAGCAGGAAGGCGCTGTTGCTGGATCCGGTGACGTTGGTACCCTCCACGGAGCATTCATATGCACCGGGGCTGCCGAGCGTCACGGTCGGTGCGGCAAGCGAGGATGAATCAGGAGTGGCTCCACCGGTAAAGGCCCAGGACCAGGTGTCGACGGCTCCGCCGCTGTTGGATACGCTGGGAGAATAGCCGGCACCGGTCACTCCGGTCGTCGGACTCACGGCCCCGAGGTTCGGAATGGCCACGGCGACGCTGAGTGGCATGCTGAAGGTATCGAAACCGCCGCCATTGGTGGCAACCAGGGTCATGGTGTAGTTCCCAGCCGCCCCCAGAACGACTTCCGGCGATGGATCAGTGGATGTATTCGGAGTCGCGGCACCGCCGAAGTCCCAGGTCCAGGAGGTGACGGCACCGCCGCTCATGGTCGGAATGAACTCCACGGTGCTGCCGGATGATCCACTGGCAGGTACCACGTTCAGGATCTCGGGAGCTGCCACGCTGACGGTCAGCGTGAATGGCAGCTGGCTGATTTCAGTACCGGTCTGGGCCGTAACCGTTGCGTTGTAGGTCCCGGGAGCTCCGAGTGTGATCTGCGGACTCTGGTCATTGGACGTATTGGGTGAGGCACCGCCACCGAAATTCCAGGTCCAGTCAGTGACGGGACCACCGCTGTTCGTGGCGATCGGCTGGATCAGGGCACCGCTCACACCGCTCTTGGGCGCTACGGCCGTGATGTCGGGCGGAGGGGCATTGACAGTCAGGGTGAAGGGGAAGATCACACTGCCGTTCACGTTCGTGGCCACCAGGCTGCCGTTGTAGATTCCCGGGGCTCCGAGGGTAACGGTCGGATTGGCGAGGGCACTGCTGTTCGGAGTGGCGCCACCACCGAAGTACCAGGCCCAGCTGGCGACCTGGCCGCCGCTGTTGGTGGCCATCGGGCTCAGAGCACTGCCGGATACACCGGTCTTCGGATTTACGGCGGTGATCTGCGGGGCGGGGGGCAGGACCTGCAGGGTGAACTCGAAGGTATCACTGCCCTTGGCATTCGTGGCTGTGACGCTGCAGGAGTAATTGCCGCTGGCACCGAGGGTGATGGCCGGGCTGACAGCGCTGGATGTGGAGGGCGTGGCCGCGCTGCCGAAATCCCAGGCCCAGCTGTCCACAGCGCCGCCGATGTTGCTGGCCTGCATGTTCAGGACCTCGCCGGCATCACCGCTGAGTGGCAGGACTTCGGAAATCAGCGGCACACCTTCGATGACCTTGAGCGTGAAGAAGTACGATTCAGTGCCATCCTCACTGCTGATTGCCACGCTGGCGGAATAATCCCCCGGAGTGCCAAGCGTCACCGTCGGTGAAGTCTCGATTGATGTATCGGGGCTGGCACCCCCGCCGAAGTCCCATGCGTAGGAGGTGGCCGGTGCACCGTTGTAATCCGCAATGAACGTCACCTCAGTGCCTTCCACGCCGCTTTCGGGATTCACCCCGTCAATCGCACTGTTCTGCGGATTGATGTTCAGCGTGAAGTCGAATGCGTCACCTCCCCACTGGTTGGCAACAGTGAGAGTGCAGTAGTAAGTGCCGGGAGCTCCCAGCAGCACGGTCGGACTGCTCTGCGTGGAGGTATTGGCTGCACCATTGAAGTTCCAGAGGTAACTCTCAGGCATGTTGCCGCTGACGACCGCGCTGAACTTGGCAAAGCTGCCTTCGAGAACGTTGAGGGGGCTTACCGAGATTACGACGGGCGGCTGGCCAAGCACTCCGCGATAGCCGCTGTCCGGAGCACTGGGAGCACTGACGCCGGCCGCACTGGTGGCCTGCACGCTGTAGAAGTAGGCAATGCCGTAGTCACCGGTGCTGTCGCTGTACTCGGTCTGTGTTGTGTTGCCAATGGCCTGGTATTCGCCATCCGCGGTCGTGGAGCGGGAAACCTGGTAGCCGGCAGCGCTGAACACCGTGTCCCAGGTGATGCGCACATTGTCAGTGCTGCTGCCATCGCTGGCCTTGACGTTCTGGGGTGCCTCCGGTACCTCAAGCGCCCAGCCTTCCGCGGCCAGGGAGTACGGGGCATAGCCCTGCTCAGTGATGTAGAGCGTGCGGTACCAGTAGTGCTTGCTGATATCTATGCTGTAGTCGTTGTAGCTGAGATTGCTGCTGCTTTCAAAGACGGCCTCGTACTCGCCATCAATCGCTTCGCTGCGCTCCAGCCAGTAGTTCAGTGCCCCTTCCTGGGCTTCCCAGCTCAGCTCAATGTGGTCCTCGAACTCACCCTGGCTGGCTGTCGGCGGAGGAGCGATCACCGTGGTGGCAGCCGTGAACTGCAGCACGTCACTCAGCTCTCCCGGAGCACCGATGCCCTGGGGGTTCACCGCGAAGTACATGCCGTTCACCGCATTCTCAACCACCAGGCTGAACAGGGGGATCTGCGCCGTGCCACTCGGGATGCCGGCATCGAAGCCAATGCTGGCAATCTCGGCCCATGATGCGGAATCCTCCGGAGTCAGGCTGCCACTGATCACCCAGGCAGGAATGCTGCCGAGGTAGTTGCTGGCGATGGGCACGATGTCACCGGCATTGATCTCACCGTTGCCATCACCGTCAGCCACGCGGGCCCTGTCCCAGTCCGGATCCCCGTCCCGCTTCTGCCAGTACTGGCCAACGACGCTGAGGTCCGCGATGTTGACCTCATTGTTCATGTCATAGTCGCCACGGTTGGCATAGCTCCAGCTGAAACTGACACTGCCATCGCCGCCCGCGGTCATGCTGAAGTCATTGATGTGGCTGTTCTCGGAAGAGGGCAGGGCTGAAGTGAAACGGCTGAGTCCAGTAGCCTGCAGTTCGGCGGCGAGTGCTTCACGAAGCATCCAGGCGAGCTCTCCATCGATACCTGGCAAATCCGCAGTCTGTACGATCTCGAGTGCTTCAGTCAGTGATTGCTCGACAATGATCGGAGCCTGGAGGGCAGTGCTTTCCTGTTGCGGGTTCAATTCAGACAGCGCCTGGCTGCCCGATCCTCCACCACATGAACCGAGGTACAGCAGTACCATTACACCAGCAACGCCCAGCAAGAATGGGCGTAAGTGCCATTTCAATTTCTGCATCGGTTTTCCTCTTCCCAAGGTGTCCGGATCAGCTCCCGCCCGGGATCTGCAACCGGTTGCAATCGCTCAATGCACTAAGAAACACTCACACAACTGCGGGAGCAGACTATCACGAATCGCACTGATTGTTAATTCCTGATTATTAAAACATGGTTAAACAATGCAGAAAGTACAAACATGCGCGCTGGTCTGACACAATAATGACAACACACAAATCAGGGAGCAGGAGAGGATCTTACAGGATTGTTCCATATTGATTATTCGTATCAATAATGGCAATCAACATCATTCAAGGGAATGTACCTCCGGAAAGCCATGAGTTACCTATGCGTGCTGAATACCAGGACCTCAAATGGCTCGAGCTGGAGTACCTGCTCCTGCTCAGCACCCGGGAATTCCAGGCGCTGTATCCGCTGGTCCGCATAAGGGCTGATAAGCAACAGGCTGCCGGCAGATTGCTCATGTTTCAGACCTTCCAGGTCAAACAACTCAAGCGCATTCAGTTGAATCTCCTGCGCAGCACTCCACGGGTTGCGCAGTGTCAGCACAGCTCCTTCCGGTGACCAGCCGGCCCAGCCATAGATCTCAGCCTGCTCAGGATCACCCCCGATCCACTGCACGTCACATAACTCCCGTGCATGCTGTCTGGCCCAGACTGCGGCTGCGGCGAGATCATCCCAGTTTCCACCATTCATAAGCTCGGGCGAGATATACAGTTCCTGCAGACATGTGCCGCTGCCAAAATAACTACGGATCTCAGAGCGTAAGTCCTCCCCCGGATCCGTATCCAGATCGCGGGCATGCTTTGCATAGATGATCCCATGCAGCATCAGTGAACTTACAGGATAAAGCGGATTGTCCCTGGCAATATTGCGGTAGGTCTGGCCATCCCGGTAAGTGATCCACTGCTGGCGTGGGCTGCCTTCACCGGTGAATTCGTGGTCATACCCGCCACGGTAGATTGAATCAACCATCTCCAGCCAGAACGGGCTGGGCCAGGTGCCCGTTGTCAGGTTGACGAACAGGTCGCTGCGTGCCTCGCGCAGTTCGCCGATCAGACCGATGGCTGCATCAAAGTCGCTGTTGAAGGCACTGTTGGCAGGAGCTGAAGTCGTACGGCCGAGGCCGTCCAGCTTGAACTGGTTGGCGTGGTTCTCGCGGATCATCTTCAGGCAGATCTCCCGGAAGCGCCGGTAGTAGTTGGGTCCTGAGAGGGCGAAGCCGCCTTCGTTTATTTCGTAACCCTGGCCGGCACTGGCGGTGATTCGCTGCTGGCGTGGCTCGCCATAGCCGCCCCAGGGGCTGAGCCAGACTCCCGTGCCGGCACCGCAGGCCTGGGCTGCCTTGCCGACGCGGCGGAAGCCCTGCGGGAATCCGTCATGGAAATCCCAGAGGCTGTCATAGTCGTCCCAGCCGTCGTCAAACAGGAAGGAATCCAGCTTCACTCCCCGGCCGGCATGCAGCTCCCGGCAGTAGGCATTGACAACATTCAGGCAGTCCTGCTCGGAATATCTGCTGAAGTAGCCGATGTCGTACCATGAGTTGTAGTGCAGGAACTGGCGGTAGGGATGTGCCCGCTCCAGTTCAAGGTAGCGGTTGAAGGCGCGCCGCATCTGGCCTGCCGGAGCAACGCCGCAGACCGCCCTCAGCGCCAGTGGTCTGCCTGGTTCAAGCGTGAGTCCGACCGGCTGGCTGCAGCGCAGCACGGCATCCGCACTCAGGTCACTGAAGAAAATCGTTCCGTGGCTGTCAGTCCCCTGGTCACTGCGTATGTTGGCAACCAGCCTGACTGCGCTTCCAAGAGGATCATAGCCGCTGACTTCAAGTCCGTATTCATTGTCAACATCAACGATTCCGCTGGCTCCGAAGTGTTCATCAGCAGCCAGCAGCCTGCCGTCCTGGATCAACCGCACGGAAGTCACTTCCAGGCGGTGCGCGCCGGAGGTGTACTGGAAACGGATCCGGCAGGGTCCATCATGCTGTACTGCGTTTCCAAGCACCCACTCCCTGTCAACGAATTCCGGCCAGCTCATCTGTTGCGGCTGCCAGTCCGCGACTGGCGGGGAGGGAACACCTGCCAGATTGTCCGCCAGGGGATGCTCTATTCCGAGGAAGAAGTTCCCGCAAAAGGCCGGTGATCCTTCAACCGCACCACCTCGGCTGAAGTCAGCAGCGTCGCCATTCAGCCAGTGCAGCTGTTTCACATCCAGACTGGTGCTGCTTGTGATCTCCAGCTCCTGGTGGATGTAGTGGCCCCCATCCATCAGGCTTGCCAGGTAGCGCGCACTGGTGCCGCTCCCGGCATGCCGCAGCAGCGCTTCCACCTGCATCCCGCCCAGCCTGCCGGCCAGCCGTGGAGAGGAATCGCCGGCAACCAGCGTCCGTGACTGGGGTTGCTTCTCCAGCCTGAATTCATCTGACGAGATGCTGTTGCCATCCGCCAGCTCCAGACGGAACAGTTCGCTGCCAAACTGCAGGTGGCCGGCACCTGCCAGATCATCCACCGTGGGGGAATGCAGCCTTCCGTCGGTGATCCGCCATTCCATGGCAACACAGCCATTGAAAAGCTTCAGGAAGTCAGGACCGGCGCTGATCCGAATGTGACCCTCCGGAACCTCGACATAGGGCAGGGCAGCCAGTGCGTCGGCGGTTTCATAGGCTGCGGGGGATCTTCTGGGCATGCACAGCAGTATGGCACAGATCAGCAGCAGCAGGCGCAGGCTTCCGCGTACCTGCTTGCTGGAAAAAGTGGGTGCGGGCATGCAGCGATTATATGCCGCAGTCAGCGCTCAGCGGATCACTTCAGGGCCGTCCGGGCCGAAGCGCACCACATCACTAACCCTGCCGGGCAATTCCTCGGAAAGCAGCACACATAATGCGGTTACTGGATCCATATCCGCCATCGCTTCCTGCATTTCTTGGGCCGTCGTCTGAGGATCGCTGCCGCTGAGGTTGGCACTCGTGCCCCACAGCAGTCCGCCGCAGCGTTCAATCAGTTCGCACAGTGGTTCCCAGGCGGGAATGCGGATTCCGATTCCCCCCTGTTGCAGCGCCAGCGCCGCCTGAGGAATTCTCCTGAGCCTGCCCCGGGGAAACACCGCTGTCAGTTCTCCGCAGAGGAAGGCTTCCTGCTCCTCCTCGAAGTCCTCAAGCAGCTTCATCACTTCGTTGACAACCGGATGCGATGGCGCTGCCAGCAGTGCCAGGGGCTGAGCGGGATCCCGACGCTTGATGGCGTAGATCTCAGCGTATGCTTCCGCGCTTCCGGATCCCGCCAGCAGAGCGTAGACGGTATCACTGGGGAAGATGATCGCCCGGCCGCCTTCAAGCGCAGCCTGGGCCTGCCCCAGTACCTCCTCGCGATCATCATGCGTGTACTGCAGCAGTGTTGTCATCTCAGCGCCTCAGGCCCCAGATCACGCGTTCGGTGCCATTGAAGTCGTGGATGCCCTGCACGCGGTCCAGGCTCTTCAGCTTGTCGAGCGCCTCGCGTGCCGGCCAACCCGTGTCATAGCCGACCTCCACCGCGAACAGGCCACCCGTGCGCAGGTGTGATACGCCGCTGCGCCCCAGCCTGAAGAAGAACTCGCGCGGATCCTCATTGAGGAACAGCGCCAGGCGCGGCTCGTGGTCCCGCACGCACTTCTCCAGCAGCGGGTCATTGCGGCGGGTGACATAGGGGGGATTGGACAGAATCAGGTCAAAACGCTCCCGGCGGTCCAGCGGCTCGAACCAGTCGCCCTCGAGGAACTGACAACGCTGTTCCACGCCATGCAGGCGGGCATTGCGCCTGGCAACATCGAGCGCTGCCGGACTGATGTCAATGAACATGACCTCCAGCCGCGGATGGCGGAGCGCAAGGGCGATCCCCACACAGCCGCTGCCGCTGCCGAGATCGAGCATACGCATCGATCGCTTCGGTTTCAGCTGGTCGCGGATGAACCAGTCGCCGCGCCGCAGCAGGAACTCAGTATCCTGGCGGGGGATCAGCACATCGCGGGTCACGATGAAGCTGTGGCCATCGAAATCGGCCCGTCCGAGCAGGTAGGCCAGTGGCACGCCGGCCAGGCGTTCACTGACGATGTGCCGCACCGTCTCCAGGGCCGGGGTGTGCACGTGCCCCCGGGCGTGGATGATGCGGTCCGTCGGGTCCAGCCCGAGCTTGACGCGGAAGATGTTGTCAGTTTCCTGGCGGCTGTCAACGACATCCCGGCAGGCGTCCAGCTGGGCGCGCACCTCGTCGTACAGCTCTATAACTGTGCTAATCTCTCTCCCTCCTCATGCGTGCGGAGTGCTTCGAGCATCTCCGTGATCTCCCCGCGGAAGAAGCCCTCGAGGTTGTGCACCTTCTTGCCGATGCGGTGGTCTGTGATCCGGCCGTCGGGGAAGTTGTAGGTCCTGATCTTCTCGGAGCGGTCGCCGGTGCCGATCTGGCTCTTGCGATTCTCCGCACTGGCACGGGCCTTACGCTCCTCTTCCATCTGATAGAGCTTGGCCTTCAGCACCTTCAGTGCCTTTTCCTTGTTCTGCAGCTGGCTGCGCTGATCCTGGCAGGTGACGACCACTCCGGTTGGCAGGTGCGTCATGCGGATCGCAGAGCTGGTCTTGTTGACGTGCTGGCCGCCGGCACCGCTGGCACGGTAGGTGTCGATCTTCAGGTCGCTCTCGTTGACCTCGACATCCACATCCTCCACTTCGGGCAGGACTGCCACAGTGGCGGTGGAAGTGTGGATCCGGCCCCCGCTTTCCGTGGCCGGCACGCGCTGTACGCGGTGCACACCGGATTCGAACTTCAGCCAGCCGTAGGCATCGCGGCCCTTGACCTCAACCGTGGCTTCCTTGACACCCTTCAGCCCGGTCTCCTGCAGATCAACGATGTTGACCTCCCAGCGCTGACCCTTGGCGAAGGTGATGTACATCTCCATCAGTTCACCGGCGAACAGGGCAGCCTCGTCGCCACCGGCCCCGGCCCGGACTTCGATGATGCAGTCCTTGCGGTCATTCGGGTCCTTCGGGGTGATCAGGCGCTTGAGGTTCTCCTCCATCTCCGCGAGCCTGGGTTCGAGGTCATTGATGTCCAGCTTGAGCATCTCGCGCAGCTCTTCATCACTTTCGCCCTTCAGTTCCTCGCGGCTCTGCTCCAGGTTGTTCCTGACGATCAGGGCCTCGCGATAGGGAATGACGATTTCCTCAAGTTCCGAATGGTCGCGCGCAAGCTTCGCCAGCCGCTCGTGATCTGCGATCACCTCAGGCTCTGCCATTTCCTTTTCCAGCTCAATGTAGCGCTGTTCAACCTGTTCCAGTTTGTCCCACATGATGGATGTATCCCGTTAATTATAGATGAGCAGAAATATGCCGCAAAAGGCGGCTGGGCAGCGTCGGGGCAGGGCAGCTAGGAGCTGGCGCTGGAGGCCGGCTGACGGATCTCAGGCTCGGGGATGTCCTCGGTGAGATAGCGCACCCGGTTGAAACTGGCGAGGCTGACCTCGACCTGCTCATCGCTCGGACGGCGCGTGGTCAGGGCCTGGAAGAGCATCCCGAAGCGCAGCAGCGGCCGCAGCAGGGGGTTGCCGTAATAGCGGAAGGCAGCCCGGATGAATTCATAGCTGATACCGGCCAGCAGCGGAATTGCCAGGATGCGCAGCGGCCAGCGGATCCACCAGCCGGGGATGTTGTCATGCACCGCCGGACCCAGTCTTCCGTTTAGCCACCACTCAGGCAGCACTGAGTTGATCGCCGCGCCGTTCTGCACGAACAGATAGTCCAGCAGCGTGTACAGGATCACACCGACAAGGATCAGGATCACGATGAAACTCGTGCCGCAGCGCGGATGAGCCACACTGTGGGACTGGATGAACTCCATCTTCTGGTTGTCCATGTCGTCCTCATAGGCATTGATCACGATGTGCTCGGCACCGTGATACTCGAACACACGGCGGATCTCCTTGAAGCGGGCCACGAGCGAGATGTAGGCCACGAAGATCCCCATCTTCACCAGGCCTTCCACCAGGTTGGCAATGAACTGGTGGAGCATGGTCGGGTTCTCCATGCTCTTCAGGCTGCCCCAGCCAATCCACTCAAATGTGTAGGTGGCTGCGATGGCCGGCAGGACCTTGAAGATGAAGATCGCGATCATGAAACCGAGTACCATGGTGATCAGTTCCAGAATCAGGCCGGAGTTGGATTTCCTGCCTTCCTTCGCAACAGGCGTGACCGGCTGCTCGCCCTTGGCTTCAGCTTCGGCGGCGATCACATCCTCTTCGAAGCGGCGGCTGCTTTCCTTGAGGGCCCAGGTGCCAAGCGTCATCATGTCCCAGAGGATGAAGAAGCCGCGCACGAAGGGCATGCGCGTCAGGGCGGGAAAGCGCGAGACGACCTCGCGATCAATCACTTCGATCCGGCCATCTGAGCGGCGCATGGCCAGCGCGGCATGCTTCAGGCCCTTCATCATCACGCCTTCAATGCAGGCCTGGCCGCCGTAGGGAATGGCCGGAGCCATGAACGCAGGCAGCAGCGTGCGCAACTGTCGCTTGGTAATCACAGGCAGATTCTACCCCTCGCCGGGGCGGGAATTACTTACTTGATCTTGCGGCCACGGCCACCGGCAGCATCGGTACGCTGCTTGAAGCGCTCAACACGGCCCGCGGTGTCAACGACACGCTTCTTGCCGGTGTAGAACGGGTGGCAGTTGGAGCAGATTTCCACGCTTATCTTGTCGCGAATGCCAAGTGCGGTGAACTGTTCCCCGCAGACGCAGGAAATCTCGGTGAGCTTGAGCTCGGGATGCAGGTTCTTCTTCATCTTGATGCTCCTCCACGCTTCTATACGTGGGACAGGGGAGGAATAATACCACACAGGGGGGCAAATATCCTTAATGCAGTGATACATAAGTAAACTTGGTCGCTTCACTACAGCAGTTGTTTGCAGGCTGGTCGCGTTCGGCACGCTATCCGGCCTTCGCCTGGCTATGCATATTCATGCTTCCACTCTTGCTGAACTTCCTTGCCGGGCTGAGCGATGATTTCCGCTCCACGATGGGCGAGTACTACGGCTTGTTCAGCCTCTACATGATGTTCCAGTTCTCGTTGGGTCTCGCCACACTGTTCCTGTCCACGATGCTCGCCAGCAGCATCGGCCGCAGCGAGCTGGTGCCTCAGCTGCGCCTCACGCGGATTCGACCCGTGTCAGTCATCCACGCCTACCTGCATCACCTGGCACAGCTGCTACTGCCGCCCTGTCTGGCATTCTTCCTCGCTGTTGCTGGCTGGATGAGCTTCAGCTCAGAGCAGGGAGTGCTCCTGCGCGGCATCGGGATCCTGCAGGTGCTGCTGTTCATACTGGTCCTCGCAATCATCCAGCTCCTGACCGTTCTGATTGTCAGTCTTGGCATCGGCCGCAATGTCTTCCCCGCTGTGCTGGTAGCCATTCCAGCGCAGTTTGTCCTGACCGGCGGTGTGGTTTTCCTGCTTGTGGCTCACATTCTCGCTCCCTGGCTGCTGATCCTGTTAAGTCTGAGTTTGGTCGTGGCACTGGCCGCCGCTGCCACGTATAACTTGAACAGGCTCTGGCCTCCACAATAAGCAGGGAGACTTTTCTGAGATGATGTACTCGTTCAAGTTTGGCAGGGAAGCCATGGAATTCCGGCTGCCTCCGGGAATCAGCACGGTTGATGTGACCCCCCGTTCAATGCTGCCGATCCCCAACCTCCGTGCAGCACTGCACGAGACCCTGAAGGATCCGATGGGCCGCCCGCCGCTGGATACACTGGCGCGCAAGGTCTCCAGCGCGATGATCGTTGTGGAGGACAGCGGTTACTACACCGCCTATCCGCAGTGGCTGCCGGAGCTGCTGAACTTCCTCAATCAGGCGGGCATCAGCGATGAGAACATCTCACTGTATGTTGCCAGCGGCCTGAAGAATCCGCCGGACAAGTATCTGCGGGCGGAGTACTACAGCGCCGAGGTCTGCGACCGCGTGCAGTTCATTGAACATGAAGCCGGCATGGACGGCTGTTTCAGCAAGAATGGCCGCACGGACTACGGCACAATCCTGCGCATGGATGACAGAGTGCGCGATGCTGAACTGGTGATTCTGACCGGCGGAATCAAGCTCCACCCCTTCTGCGGATTCACGGGCAGCCACGGCAGGCTGATTCCAGGTTGCTGCAGTTCCGATACGACATTCTCCAACCAGAGCCATCTCTGGGATGCCCGTGCCCGGGATCGCCATCCACGGGCCTGCAGCGGTTCCCTGATCATGAATCCCGTCAGCGAGGACATGCTCGAGGCCCACAGCCTGTTCAGTCCGGATTTCAGCATCAATGTCGTGGTCAACGACGACGGCGAAATCGTCTGGATGCAGGGTGGTGATGCCGGCTATGCCCTGCGTTACGGAGCGAAGTTCATCGAGGATCACAACCGCGTGGAAATGCGGCCGGTGGACATTGCTATCATTAATGCGGGTGGCTATCCGAACGACAGCAGCCTGTACCGGGCCTTTGCATCCCTCGATCATGCGAGTGCGGTGCTCAAGCCGGGTGCAAGCGTGTTCTGGATAGCCCGTTGCCAGGGAGGCGAGGGTCATCAGGAGTTCAGCGACATGTCTGAACTCTCAATTGATTCCATCCGCGAGATCGTGGGCCGCAGGCCTACATTCGCCGGCGCCACGGCACTGCTGCTGAAGCAGTATTGTGAGCGCTACCGCATCCACCTGGTAAGCGAGCTGGATCCTGAGCAGGTCTTGCCCTGGGGGATGACCCCGTATGAGGACCTGGGCCGCGCACTTTCTCTCGGACTGCCACCCCATGCCGAGCAGCTCGACTGGCTTGTTGCTTCCAACTCAAGCAACATGCTGTTACGAGCGCCGGTCGGGGTTGGTGCATGATTCATGGTGTAGCAGTCAAGAAACTCAAACTGATTCCGGATGAGCGGGGCTTCCTGATGGAAATCCTGCGCGCGGATGACGACATCTATGAGCGCTTTGGACAGGCCTATGTGACGGCGGCCTATCCCGGCGTGGTCAAGGCCTGGCACTATCATCGCCTGCAGACGGATCACTTCTGTGTGCTGAGCGGCATGGCCAAGGTCGTGCTCTATGACTCACGCGAGGATTCGCCGACACATGGAGAGATCAACGAGTTCTTCATCGGTGAGCTGCGCCGGCAGGTCATCAAGATCCCGAACTTCGTTTACCACGGCTACAAGAACATAGGTACGGGTACCTGTCTGCTGCTTAACATCCCGACGGAGACGTACAATTACTCCGAGCCTGATGAATTCAGGGTTGATCCGCACAGCGGCGAGATCCCCTATGACTGGAACAGGCACGACGGTTAGTTCCGTTACGGCTGGACCGGTCAGGCTCGGGAGTACAGATGGATAAATCGCGGGAACCCGTCAGTGATGCGCGCAAGCTGCAGCTTCTGCTGCGCTTCAACCAGCTCATCAGCCGGCGCATCGAACTCAAGCCCATGATCGCTGAGGCCATGTCCCAGGCCCGCGAGCTCGTGAATGCGGACCGCACGACACTGTGGCTGGTAGATGAGGAAGCCGCGCAGCTCTATACCTTTGTGGGTGAGGGGCTGGAGAACGAAGTGCGCATCCGCATCGGGGAGGGCGTCGCCGGTACAGCTGCCCGCGAACACCGCGTGGTGGTCGTCAATGATGCCTACAACAGTCCGCTGTTCAATCCCGAGATTGACCGGCGCAGCGGCTACCGGACGCAGTCCCTGTTGGCAGTGCCCATGGAAAGCACCGACGGCAAACTGATCGGAGTGTTCCAGGCAATCAACCGGCTGGATGGTTCTGAAAATGACGCTGACAGCGGCTTCACGGATGAGGACACGGAACTCTTCTCCTCCATGGCGGCCATTGCCGCAGTTTTTCTTGAGAATGCAGTGCTGTACGACGAACAGCAGCGCCAGTTCCGCAGCTTCATCGTGACCCTGGCACAGAGCGTGGATACCAAGGACCAGACCACGAGCAACCACACCAAGCTTGTGACCGGCATCTCGGTGGCCATAGCGCAGGAGCTCGGACTGAGCCGCCGTACCGTGGAACGCATCCGGATTGCGGCAGTGCTGCACGACTATGGCAAGATCGGCATTCCCGACAACGTGCTCCAGAAACCCGGCAGTCTCACCGAGGAGGAGCGGGCACTGATGCGCAGTCACGTCCTGAAGACGATCCTGCTGCTGCGCCGCATCAACTTCAGCCGTGAACTGCGTGACATCCCGCGCATTGCCGGCATGCATCATGAAAAGCTCGATGGCAGCGGATATCCCTTTGGGTTGCGTGGCGACGAGATTCCCCTTGAAGGGCGCATTCTGGCCGTCGCTGACATCTTCCAGGCGCTGACCCAGACGCGTCCATACAAGCAGGGCATGGCGGTCCCGCAAGCCCTGGCTGAACTGCGCATCATGACGCAGGAACACACGGACCGGTATGACAACGTCAGCGGCATGCATGTTGATCCGCTGGTGGTGGATGCGCTGGCCCGGATTCTGCAGCGAGAGCATGATGATCTGCGGGTGTTCGAGGAAGCCAGCAAGTGGGAGCCGATGCTGCAGGGACGGATTATCTGACTGCAGCAGATGATTTTATTGATATTGATAAATAATTATCATTTATCATATACAATCAACTCCGCACCTGAACACAGGTCCGGAGGATCGAATGTACATTTCCCACTCAGGGTTCACGCTCATTGAGCTGCTCGTTGTCGTGGTTATCATTGGCGTGCTGGTCGCCATCGCTCTGCCCAACTTCATCAAGATCAAGGACAAGGCGCGAGAGGCGGAGGTCAAGCAGAATCTGCACAGCATCCAGCTCGCGCTTGAGCGCTACAGTACCGACGAGGAGGGAATCTATCCCTTCTATCTATATGGTGGGGAATCCTTGTTCAACATAGGAACTGTTAACGGAATCAACCCCCAGTATCAATGGAGGGTCTACGACTCCGGCAGGATCGTCCAGCCATTTGATCTGTTCTGGGAGACTACCGATACCTGGGACTACAACGACACGGGATGGCAGAACCTGATTGACCAGGACATCGACGCCGGGTTTGGCGACAGCCTTCAGTTCGAAGGTTACTTACCTCGCTATCCCCGCAATCCTTTCCAGGTCGGTACTGCCGGTAAGGTGTTTGGATTGGATGCCCTGGCAACAACATTCGCTGATCATGCCTGTTTCGGCGGCCGGGATGGCCAGTGTATGTGGAACATCTCCTGGTACGGAGAATCACCTCAGATGATGTTCTTCAGCAATGATGGCTACGAGCCGGTCCGCACGGAGTACCAGGGCAACTTCACTTATCATCCGCGCTGGGATGACAGGGTCTGCAACCATGGGCATTTCGTGACGCAGATTGAGTTCAATGGTTATGCCACCGAGATCCTCGAGGAAATGGAAGCACCGCTGGGAGACCAGGATGCGGAAAACGTCTCCAGCATTGATGTCGCTGGTTATGACCTGACCGCGCTCGGCAGTGAGCGAACCAAGGGCCAGGATCTGGATGATTCCGTCCTGAATGCTACGGGGAACCATTACTGGCGAACTGGCTATCTGACACTTGGGCAGGAGCGGAACCCCTGGATCACCTCTGGCTTGTATGCCGGCCAGACTCCTGTTGAGGACTTTGACGAGCGCCCATTCTCGGATGGAGTTCCGGATTTCATCATCATCCACCTCGGATCAGGGATGGACCGCAAGCCAGGTGCTGCAGATCCTGGGATAGGCTGAGTCTTCCGGATACGATGTCGGTTGGTCAAACACCATGTGTTACTTCCAACCTTCCGAAGGGTCAGCTGGATGTGAGAGTGAGACATGTTCATTCCCGGAATCACCTGAAGACGCTTTCTGGTTCATTGCTGAATCTGCTCCTGGTTGCAATCCTGAGCATCTTCGTGATCGCAGTTGTCAGGTTTGGCATGCTGCAGTCCATTACTGCCAGGCAGACATATCGCCAACAGACTGTAAAGGACAACATTCTCCAGATCCAACTGGCGATTGAACGCTATGCAACGGACCAGGATGGCAGTTATCCATATTTTCTGTATGGAGGAGAGCTCAACTTCAACATAGGCACAGTGAATGGTGTCAACACCTCCTACCGGCATTCCGGCTATCCCGGAGGGAGGATCATCCAGCCCTTCGACCCCGCGTACATGACATCAGGCCCGGCGGGGTATGCCGGGGCGAGCTGGACTGATCTGGTCGCCGGACAGGGAAAGCATCAGTTTGGAGATGTCCTTCAGACGGGGGGCTATCTTCGCAGCTATCCGAAGAATCCATTCCAGGCTTAAGGAGGAAACCGCTTCGGGCTCGCAGCACTGCAGACCAGTTTGTACGATCAGGCCTGCTTCGGTGGCCGTGATGGAACCCGGAGCTGGAATCTGGCATGGTTTGGGGAAGCACCCCAGCTGTTGGACATGCAAAGCAATGATCCGCGGCAGGTGCGCCTGGATTTTCCAGGAAGTTTTGCATACCTGCCGATCTGGTCAGATGATGCCAGTAACAGCACACATCTGGAATATCAGGCGCAGCTTGTCGGATGCAGTAATTTCAGACCTTCCCAGATCATTCCTCCCTCATCAGCAGGATCTGACTCTGACGTCAGTAATCTGGATGTGGCAGGTTATCAGTTGCTCGGCTATGGAGATGATCGCAGCAAGGGACAGGATATTGACTTCTCGATCCTGGATCAGGCAGGTAGCCATGTCTGGCGCAGTGGATACTGCCTGTTCAACGAGCAAGCCAGCCCATGGATTATGAATGGTCGCAATCTGCTCGCCGAATTGGAAGCAGAGGTATCCGCCGGGGACGGGGTGGGGGATTATGTGATCACCACAGTCGGTTCTGGACTTAGCAAGGGGCATGTGCCTTGATTGCAGAACAGCCAATCGTTACCCGAGAGGAAACCCCAAGCGGCTATAGCGTCTGTCGAGAGCCCGTGCAATATTGCGAAGTATTGATTAAGAAGAGATTAACTTTTCGGGAGACTGATATGGCCGTCATTGAGTTGTGGCTTAGAGAGTGCCCATCCATAAAGGCCTCAGGCATCGCCGAAGGCTCTGACAACCCGTTGGCAATACGTTGCACTTATTGGGAATCCCGATACCCACCTGTAACGTTTGGGCTGCTCAGGCGTCTAGTAATCGGTGGTATAAGTCTCGCTCAAGGCCCTGTTAAATCCTTGTTTGACAAAGGTCAGGCGGATAGTTATACTCCAATGGCTTACAAGTGTTAATTGCTGTGGCTTCCCGTAATCCATACCAGAATAGGAGGTTAGCGTCTTGAAGACTAAAGGCTTCACGCTGATCGAACTTCTCGTCGTAGTGGTGATTATCGGCATCCTGGTCGCAATTGCACTCCCGAACTTTATCAAGATCAAGGATAAGGCTCGTGAGGCAGAGGTGAAGCAGAACCTTCACGCGATCCAGCTGGCGATTGAGCGCTACGCTACCGATTATGACGGCATCTACCCGTACTTCCTGTACGGTGGTGAGTCGCTGTTCAACGTCGGTACCGCCAATGCCCTGGCCCCCAACTACCAGTGGCGTGCATACAACCCCACCAACATCTATCAGCCGTTCGACATGTTCTGGCTGACGACTGACACGTGGGATTACAACGACACTGCCTGGGGCAACCTCACTGACCAGCAGGACATCGATTCCGGTTTCGGCGACACTCTCGAGTATGAGGGTTACATGCCGAAGTATCCGCGCAATCCGTTCCAGGTCGGCAGTGCCAGCAAGGTGTTCGGTATTGATTCCCTTCAGACCAACTTCCGCGATCATGCCTGCTTCGGCGGCTACAACGGCGATCTGATGTGGAACAATGCGTGGTTCTCCGAGGCCCCGCAGTACATGTTCTTCAGCTCAGCTGATTACGAGCCGGTTCGCACTGAGTATCAGGGCAACTTCTCGTACCACGCCCGCTGGAGTGACGAGGCCACCAACTACGATCACTTCCTGTATCAGATCCCTTACCACTCTGATGCATTCGTCATCGGCGATATCGCGCCTCCGCTGGATGATGTCAACAACATTGCCAGCCTTGACGTGGCCGGCTATGACCTGACTGCACTTGGTTCCGAGCGTACCAAGGGTCAGGACCTTGATGACAGCATCGAGGACACCGTTGGTGCCCAGTACTGGCGTACCGGTTACCTTACTCTCGGCCAGGAGCGCAACCCCTGGGTCGAGGCTGGCATGTTCAGCAATACCACCCAGGTTGATGACTATGATGAGCGTCCCTTCTCGGATGGTATCCCTGACTTCCTCATCATCCATCTCGGATCTGGCATGGACAAGAAGGTTGGCAGCGACAACAGTCTCGCTTCCAGCTAACCTGCCCTGATTTCGGGTTAGATGTCAAGTCAATTGGTTTCGGATCATCTATGGAGGATGCTATGACAAGAAGAGGATTCACTCTGATCGAGCTGCTGGTGGTCATCGTGATCATCGGTATCCTCGTGGCGATTGCCCTTCCGAACTTCATCCGTATCAAGGATAAGGCGAAGGAAGCAGAGGTTAAGCAGAACCTGCATGCTATTCAGCTTGCACTCGAGCGTTATTCCGTTGACTCAGCCGGTAACATCTACCCGCTGATCATCAACGGTGGCGACTGGACCGACCAGGACGTCGTCTGGCAGCAGTGGGTTGACGATCAGGACAACCTGAGCATTGCCGACATCAGCAACCCCACCCGTTCTGCGGAGTGGCGTGCGGCTGAGCAGGACGTCGGTGACTCGATGGTGATGGAGGCTTACATGCCTTCATATCCGGGCAACCCGTTCATCAAGAACAAGACGGACACCATCCTGCCCTTCATCCATCACTTCCCCAACCCCGAGTCTTCGGGTAACTATCCCGATCAGCGCTACGTCGGTGGTCGTGAGAGCAACAAGATGTGGGAGTGCTTTGGACCTGCGGCTCTGATCACGGTTCAGTCCTTCATCGGCGATGCGTTTGTGCATCACATCTACAACAACCCGCCGTACGACTTCGCCGGTGACATGTTCAAGGACCCCTCCAACGTGGGTGGTACCTGGACTGATCCGAGTGGCAACAAGTTCCTGACCGGTAACTTCAGCTACTATCCGCGTGGTGGTACGCGTGTGGCCTTCCCGGTCACCGGTTCCGGTGACCCCATCGGCTACAGCCTTGCCGGCTATGGCTCGGTGCGTACGAAGGGTCAGGATGTGTACAACCGCAACGGTGAGTACAAGGGTCGTTTCCGCTGGGACACCTGCGATGTGAACTGCGCCACCCCGATCTTCCCGGGTTGGAACGTTCCCTGCATCTGCAACACCGGAAATCCTGTCTCCCTTGAATTCAACGACGGTGGTTCTGACACCCTCAAGGATGGCGTGGTCATCGTTCTGGACTCCGGTCTCGACAAGAAGTCCATGTCCGACGACATCAACGAGGCCGTCTAGCACTCGCTGCAGCCGCTTCGGTGGCAACAAACAGCCTGAAACTCCCCCGGCCCCAGGGCCGGGGGTTTTTTTTGACTGGATTCCGTCATGAAAAAAGGGCTCCATACGGAGCCCTTTACCATGACCTGTTCAATGATTGAATCCTCGCTGCTTCAGCGAAGGGAATCAGAACTGGAATCAGTCATCCCCGAATTCCCGCATGATCTCCTTGACCTTCTCAGTGATCTCCAGCGCCTGTTCCATCGGGCGCTGCCACATGTTGCGACCGAAGATCAGCCCCGTGGCCCCACCCTCAAAACTCATGCGCACCTTGGCCAGCATGTCGTCGTCACCAAGCTTGCTGCCGCCACTGACGAGTACGAATGAACGGCCGGCACTCTGCACGATCTGGCGGAAGGCTCCGAGCTGATCAATCTGCATGTTGTTGTATGGCGGGGGGGAATTCCTGTCTGTCTCAGGATTGAGCTTCGGGATATGCAGCTTGACGATATCCGCACCGAATTCCTCGGCCAGACGTGCACCATAGTCCACTGCATAGAAACTGTCGCGGCCACCCTTGAGTTCTATACCCTCACCACGCGGGTAGGCCCAGATGATCAGGGGCATACCGAAGCGGTCGCAGTCCTGGCGAACCTCCATCAGCTGACGGATTTCCTCCTCCTGCATTCCGCTGCCAACATACAAGGTGTAGCCGATGGCGTCCGCTCCGAGATGCACGGCGTCCTCGACGGTGGCAGTCAGGGGGCTGAACGGTTCATTGTCAGGGATGTTGGACTTGCCGTTGATCTTGAGCACCAGAGGCACGCTTCCGGCGAATTCACGCAGATAGTTGCGTGCCAGGCCGATGTGCACGGCAATCGCGCTGAACCCACCGCGGCGGGCCAGCTCGAACTGATAGGCCGGGAACTTGCAATCCTCATGGCTGAAGAAGTCCATCGGACCATGCTCGATGCCCTGATCAAGCGGCAGGATCAGCAGTGTGCCGTTTCCCGGTCCGTGTTCGTAGAGCAGCCGGTGCAGGCGTACGCGCTTGCCCAGCGGTTTGTCCAGTTCGCTCAGTTTCGGGCGTTTGTAGAAGGCTGACATTGTCTCCTCCAAGGAGAAAGTAGCGCAATGATACTTCCCGGCGGGAGGCTGGGCAAGCTTTGGCCTGATCGGCGCTATACTGGTGCAGTCGCAGGATCAGGCAGGTTCCTGGAACTGGCGGGATGGCGGTTTGCGCTTGCAGCCGTGTTCTGCCGGATTCAGGATGGAGACGCAACCGACCGAAAACCTGTAGAAGTCAATCATCGGGAAGTGGAATGCTGGCCGGACTGGATCTGAAAAGCATGAAAGCCCGAAGCGTAACAATTCCGCAGCACAGTGCGTCAGAATTCAGCAGGGAATCGGGAGAATGGTGGGTCGCGCTGGAATCGAACCAGCGACCTCATCCTTATCAGGGATGCGCTCTAACCAACTGAGCTAGCGACCCAGTGAGGAAGAGAAGTATAGCCCCGGGATCAGCCTATGTCAATGGCGCATCCGGCTGCATCCTGCTCGCCATCCCCCCGCTTGCCGCTGGCAGGTAACAGAGACGGATCATTATGAAAACCTTTCTTCGTGTGGCAATCAACGTGATCGTGATCGGCGGTCTGGGCTTCCTGGCCTGGAAGTTCATCGCACCGCTCTTCGCTCCAGAGGAAGTGGAGACCGATATCCAGACCACAGCGGTCAGCCGGGGAGACCTGCGCAAGATCGTACCGGCGGACGGAGTGGTGGAACCCTCCGTGCTCGTTGAAGTCAAGTCCAAGGCCAGCGGACTGGTCCAGGCGATCTTCGTCGAACCAGGCGATGATGTCACTCCAGGCACTCCGATCGCCGAACTTGACAAGGAGCAGCTTGTCCAGAGCATCAAGGAAAGTGAGGCCCGTCTGCTCAGAGCCCAGGCTCAGCTCAAGAAGACGGAGCGCAAGCTGACTCTCGAGGCCCGCAACAACCTGGAGAACAGCGTCGAGCGCAGCCGGCTGAGCCTTGAGAATTCCCAGAACAACTACGACCGCATCCTCGGTCTGTTTGAGCATGATCCGCCCTATGCGAATGAGAAGGAGCTGGAGGATGCCGCCAACAACCTGGAGCAGGCCAAGCTTTCCTTCGAGCAGGCCCAGGCCCAGCTGGAGTTCGGGCTGGCGGGCGGTGACGTTGACGACATTGCCATCGCCAGGGCTGATGTGGAGGCGGCCCAGGCTGACTCAGACCGTCTCAAGGATGAACTTGGCTACACGACGATCACGAGCCCGCAGGGGGGCACCGTCCTCACGCGTCCGGTGGAGATCGGCAGTGCGGTGGCCAGTGCCACCACTGGCAATACCTCCGGTACGGTCGTGGCCACGGTGGCGGACCTGTCCACGATCTACGTCAAGGCCCGCATCGAGGAGACCGACCTCGGGACCATCAAGGTCGGCGGTCGCTGCCGGATCACTTTCGACACCTATTCAGGCTGGGTCTGGGACGGTACCATCGAGAAGATCTACCCCCAGGGGGAAAGTGGCAACGGCAATGGTGGCACCCGCTTCCCCGTTGATATTGCCATCGATCTCGAGAGCGCCCGGATGGAAGGCGGCGGCTTCGGCGGCGGCCGGATGGGCGGCGGCGGCAACAACTGGCAGGGTCGGCGAGGCGGCGGCGGCATGGGTGGCGGTGGCCGCAGGCCTGGCGGTGGCGGTCCGGGTGGACCTCCCGCAGGCGCTGAAGCTGAGGCGGGTGAGGACGAAGCCAAGCCCAAGCCTGAACCGCAGAAGCCGAAGCTCTATCCCAACATGACTGCCAATGTCGAGATCGTGCTCGAGGACCATCCCGGTGTGCTGATCCTCCCGGCCCAGTACATCCAGTACGAGGAGGGCCAGCCCTATGTGGAGATCGCGCCCGAAGCGGAGAATACCGAGAACCGCGAGAAGGTGAACATTGAACTCGGCTTCTTTGACGGCCTGCGCTACGAGGTGACGAGCGGGCTGGAGGAAGGAGATACCATCGTGCTTGAACGTACCATCGAATAGGAGAGGACCTTGCTGTTCTGGGAGATCATCGTCGTTGCCATCCGTGGGATTGTTGCCAACAAGCTGCGCACGGGGCTGACGATGCTCGGGATCATCGTGGGAGTCGGGAGCGTGATCGTGCTGCTGGCCTACAGTGCCGGCACCCGTGAGGACATGCTGAAGGACTTCGAGCGCTGGGGTGCGAACCGCATGGGCTGCTGGCTGGACCGCTGGAGCAGCGGTGTGCCGATCCCTCCCAGCGAGGGCTTCACTCTCGACGACACCGCGGTCATCAGGGCCCAGTGCCCGACGATTGATCGCGTGAGTGCCATCCAGGATCTGGAAGCCAATGTCAGCCGCGACACGATCGAACTCGAGAACTACAGCGTGATCGCGATTGAGCCGGACTGGTTCGAGATCTCCAACTATCAGATTGACAAGGGGCGATTCTTCACTGATGAGGAGAACCTGATGCGCGAGCGGGTCTGCGTACTCGCCAGCATGACGAAGGAAGCCCTGTTCTTCTCCGCTCCGGCGGTGGATGAATTCATCACCATCGACGGCAAGCGCTTCCGTGTCGTCGGTACCTACAAGCCGGTTGGCAACAGTCGCTGGGAGTCGCATGACGAACGCGTGCTGATCCCGATCGGCACAGCCCTGGACCGTATCGCCGGTGTCACGCAGATCGGCGGGCTCAATTTCCGCCTGCATGATCCGGGCATGGCCGAACGCGCCGAGGATGAAGTGCGCAGGGTCCTGCATGAGCAGCACCCGCGGGTGCCGCTGCCGGATGAGGCCAAGGGCCAGGGTGAACCGTTCCGGTTCTGGAATGCCGCGGAATGGCAGGCGCGCCGGGAGGAATCCGCCCGGACACTGACGATCTTCCTCGGGGTGGTGGGCTTCACCTCCCTGCTGATCGGCGGGGTGGGGGTGATGAACATCATGCTGGTGACGGTGCAGGAACGCACGCGGGAGATCGGCCTGCGCAAGGCTCTTGGTGCATCCTTCGGCAGTGTGATGAATCAGTTCCTGCTTGAATCGATCGTGATCTGCGTGCTCGGAGGACTGATCGGGACCGGCATTGCCCTGCTGGCCTGCCAGATGATCACGCGCCTGCCGGAGGAAAGCCAGATCCCGCCCCCGATCGTCACGCCGGGAGCAATCCTGGTGGCTGCCAGCGTGACTGTCTCAATCGGACTGTTCTTCGGGGTCTATCCTGCCATGCGGGCTGCCGGACAGGATCCGATCCGCGCCCTGCGCTTCCAGTAGGGAAACAGGCAGCCGGTCAATCAAGATGCTCATCTGGGAAATCATCACAGTCGCCCTGCGCGGGATGTGGGCCAACCGCTTCAGGACCTTCCTGACGATGTTCGGGATCATAGTCGGCGTTGCCAGCGTGATCACGCTCGTCGCCGTGACCCAGGGACTGAACCAGAAGATCATTGACGACTTCGACAAGCTCGGTGCAACCCGCATGGGAGTCTACATCAACCACTGGCGTTCACGTACGAAGATTCCGCCGAATGAACGCCTGACCCTCGAGGACCGGGATGGCATCCGCCGGGATTGTTCTGCTGTGCGCTTCGTCAGTGCGGTTGCCGAGTTCCGTTCCGATGTACGCCAGGGTTCCAAGGAACTGACGGAGAACCAGTGCGTCGGAGCTGACTCGGAGATCTTCGACATCTTCAATGTCAGCTTCTCCGAGGGCGAGCGCTTCGCACCGGAAAGCAGCCTGCTGCGAGAGCGCGTCTGCATCCTCGGCGCTACGACGAAGGAGAACCTGTTCTTCCTGGACCAGGCCATCGGCAGGCTGGTACGGCTGGGTGGCCGCAACTTCCGTGTCGTCGGGGTGCTGAACAGCACCGGCGATGAGCAGATTGACGGGATGATCATCCTGCCGTTCTTCACGGCTTACGAATGGATCCCGCGCAATGAACAGAATCTCGGCATTGAGATGGCAGCGGTCAGCCTGCGCCATGTCCCGCTTGCCGTGCGGCAGGTTGAGGAGGCGATCTATGCGGGACATCCACATATCCCGGTGGATCCCGATGCGGAGGAATTCGAGAAGCCCATCCGTGTCTGGAACATGAATGAATGGCGCGAGCGTGCCAAGGCGGAATCAAAGCAGATCACCGTGCTGCTGCTGGTGATGGGCTCGTTGTCACTGTTCATCGGCGGCATCGGCCTGATGAACATCATGCTCTTCAGTGTCAAGGAGCGCACGCGTGAAATCGGGCTGCGCAAGGCCCTGGGAGCCAACAGCCGCTCGATCCTGGCCCAGTTCATCTCGGAATCAATGATGATCTGCATCGGCGGTGGCATTCTCGGCACGGGTCTGAGTTTCGTGCTCTGCCGGCTGATTGCCAGACTGCCCGAGGAGGCACGCTTCCCGGACCCGCTGATCACCCAGGATGCGATCATCATCGCCGTGGCCGTGACCTTCATGACGGGAGTGTTCTTCGGGGTCTGGCCCGCCAGCCAGGCGGCGCGGCTCAACCCGATCGAAGCCCTGCGCTACGAATGAGCCCGGAAACGAACACCTGCGTCCGCTTTCCTGCGTCCTAAGCCCAGCCGCCGGGAAGCGGCGGGAAACCACTTCAGGATGACAATCACTTGCTGTACTGGCAGAGGTTCGTGCTGGCCTTCCGCGGGCTGGCCAGTAACCGCTTCAGGACATTTCTGACAACGCTTGGCATCATCATCGGCGTGATGAGCGTGATCACCATGTTGTCAATCAGCATGGGCGTGCGTGATGACATCTTGCAGCGCTTCTCCGAGTTCGGGGCCACGGACATGGGCTTCTACATCAACCACCGCAACAGCCGCGCGCGGATCCCCTCCAGCGAGCATCTGACGCTGGCGGATGGCGAGGCGATCCTCGAGCAGTGCCGGGCGGTGGAGGTCGTCAGTCCCTTCATCGAGGCCAATGCCCAGGTGCGCAATGGCGAGCTGGACGGCGGTGAGACGGAAGTCTATGGTGTTGACGACGGCTGGTTCAGGATTCCGGTGAATGAGATAGATGAAGGGGAGCAGATTACACGTGAGCACAACCTCCTGCGGGAGCCGGTCTGTGTGCTGGCCGTCGGCATGGTGGAGAAGCTCTTCTACAATGCACCGCCGCTGGGACGGATGATCCGCATCAACGGGCGCAATTTCCGCGTGGTCGGTGTCCTGGAGCATCGCAATGCCTGGGGACAGAATGAGTTCATCGTCGTGCCGTATTTCACGGGCGTTGAGCGACTGGGCATGGATGCCGAGCTGACCTACGATGCCGCAGCGCGCTCCATGAACCATGTCAGTCTGGCGGTGATGCAGATCCGCGAACTGCTGTATGCCAGGCATCCACGCCTGCCGCTGGACCCGGAGGCGGAGGATCGTGAACAGCCGCTGAGGATCTGGACCCGGCTGGAGTGGAAACAGGAAGCAGAGCAGGAATTCCGTGAAATCAGCGGCCTGCTGATCACCATGGGCAGCCTGGCCCTGTTCATCGGCGGCATCGGAGTCATGAACATCATGATCTTCAATGTCCGTGAGCGCACCCAGGAAATCGGGCTGCGCAAGGCGCTTGGGGCCACCCGAGTGCAGATCCTCGGACAGTTCCTGCTGGAAGCAATGGCCATGACCATCAGCGGTGGCGCGATAGGCTGCATGCTGGCCTTCATGATCTGTACAGCGCTCTCGCGACTGCCTGGAGATGTGAACTTCCCAGAGCCACAGATCACACCGTTGATCATCACGCTGGCAGTCGGCATCAGTGTGGGAACCGGGCTGTTCTTCGGAGTCTGGCCTGCGAGCCAGGCGGCGGCTCTGGAGCCGATGGAAGCCCTGCGCTGCGAATAATCTCCAGATGCGGAGGCCAGATCAGGAAAGGGCTCTGTCATTTCCGGGAGGTAATTGCGCTTTGTTCCGGCAAAACCTAGCAACTTTTTGTAGACTGTAATAGTCGAACTAGAACCAATGCAAGGGCGGTTAGGCATGCAGGAACAGATGGCCGAAAGGCAGAACTTCAGCGTAGATCGCTTCACCTTCAACAACCACAAGGCGCATTCAGTCCTGTGGGATACCTACCTCGGGTTCAATAACGAGAATCACAGCTCAGTCTTCTGCCTGATCTTCAATGAAGAAATGCTGGAGGCTGAACAGCTCGAGGAACTCAAGCGCGTGAACATCATCCTCGCCCAGAAGAACCACGAGGATGTGCTCTCGCCGCTGGCCTGGGGGCGCTTCGAGAATCGCAGCTACCTGGTGCTGCCGGACTTCGGCAAGCCACTCTCCAGCTATTCCAACCTCTCGGCGCTGAAATCCCCGGAACTGCTGAGCATCATGCGCAGTCTGCTTCGCGCGCTGGTGTTCGCGGATGCCAACGAGGTGCATAGCCACGGCATGATGCACCCAGACAACATCCGCATCTCGCTCGAGGAAAATGATGTGCGCCTCGGCTTCTTCGGCTATCCGCTGCGCAGCATGGCCGGCGATGTGGCCAAAACGGATGAGGGCAGCCATCTGCTGGCTTACTTCCCGCCTTATGAGCTGATGGACAGCGGGCTGGATCCATTCCAGGTCGATCTCTACGCCCTGGGCCTGATCATGCTGGAACTGGCCACGGCACGCCGCTCCTGGGATGTACTGCCGGCAGGCGACCGCAATGACCCGAAGGAGCTGCGCACCAGGCTCGGTGAGCAGGAACACCTGCCCCTGCCGATCCAGGAGCTGCTCTACCGGCTGCTGACACCTTCCCTGGAAGAGCGCTACGCCGGTTTCCAGAAGGCGCTGGATGATGTGCTGCAGCTCGGTGGTGAACAGGACAGCGGCGTGGCCTTCCGCACCTTCGTGCTGGACACCCTGATCAATGGCCGCTTCAAGCTGAAGGACGAGATTGCCAAGGGCCGGATCTCCTCGATCTACCGGGCGATCGACACGCGCAAGTCCGAAATGGCGATTCCAGAGGAGAAGAAGTCCCTGTTGGATGACCGCAAGAGTGCCATTGATGAGGAGCACTGCGTCGTCAAGCTGATCGACCTGCGTCGCCATAAGCAGTACTCCGAGGTCTTCCACACTCGCTTCAGGACTCTCGTGAACATCCATCATGAGAACCTGCTGAATGTCTACGACGTCGGAGTGCACTTCGAGAATGGCTACATCGCCATGGAAGCCGGCCTGCTCAGCCTGGAGCAGCTGCTGATCAAGCGCGGGACACTGCCGATCAGTGACGCGGGACGGATCATCTTCCAGCTCTGCAAGTCGCTGGAAGTGCTGGCCTACAACAAGCTCGATTACCACGGAGGGATCAAGCCCAGCAACGTGTTCCTGACCTCCGACCTGCGTACCGTGAAGCTTGGTGACACCCTGGTTGCGGACTTCCTGATGCGCAATGGCAACCTGAACTTCATCGGCGCTGAATACCTCACACCTGAATTCATCAGGGATGTCGAGTGCGATGTTCGTACCGACATCTACCAGATGGGTGTGCTGTTCTTCGAGATGCTCGTCGGGCATGCACCATTCAGCTTCAAGATCGAGGATGAGATCCGTGAGGATCATCTGAATGTCCCGGCCGCCACGCGTGTGGAGCCGGCCCTGCTGTCCAGTGAAGTCAAGGACATCCTGCTCAGGATGCTGGAGAAGCAGCCTCTGGCCCGTTACCAGACCGTCGCCGAACTGCGAGATGACCTGAGCCGCCTGCTGGGCTATGACAAGAAGGAGCAGGTGGAGGTTCCGAACCTGTTCTTCGACTTCGCCGAACTCTCCATGATCGGCAAGAATGCCCGCGAGAAGAGTGAAGAGACACTCGCCATCCGCCTGCCTGCTGTCAACAACCGGGCCCGCGGTGCAGTTGCCCTGCTCGTGGGTGAAGGTCCTGAACTCGGAGACTCTGCCAAGAGTGCCACCAAGGCCCTCGGCTACCTGCGGGAACTGATGTTCCATCCGGCCGCGGTGTCCCGGGACTTCGCGCTGCTGCAGAAGAACAGTCCGGAGGAGTTCATCAGCGGTGTGATGGACAACCTCAACCAGAAGGTCTATCGTGACGCCTTCGGTCAGTCCAAGACCCGCAAGCTCGGTATCAGCGCAGCGATCGCCATGGTGCAGGAGAACACGCTCTATCTGCAGCATTGCGGTGAGGCTCAGGTGATGATCCTCAGCAAGGGCGAGCTCGTTGATCTCAATGAGGACAAATGGACGATCACTGATGAGCAGGTTATCGGGGATGAAAGCAAGGCCCTCTCCGATGAAGTGTTTGAGCGGGTCGGTTTCGGCGAGCGGGCCCGGGTGCAGATGCTGAAGCGCCGCCTGCAGGACGGCGACCAGCTGATCCTCGTCGGTCCCAGCTTGCGCCGTTCGCTGTCGATCAGTGAAATCAAGGAACTGGCAACCAGCTCCAGTGATCCCGCCCAGACCGTGGATCTGATCCGCGGTGATGCGATCCGCCGGCGTCTGGAAGGTACGATCAGCGTGGTGCTGCTCAGCATCGGCAACGTCAACGTGTTTGCCGACGAAAGCATCAGCCATTCCAAGAAGGGCCAGCTGGCCCGCAACTTCCTGGCCCAGGGTGATACATACCTCAATGACGGCAAGCTGGATGAGGCCATCGAGCAGTTCCAGCAGGCACTGGAAATCAACCCGAACTTCGCGATCATCCACCACCAGCTCGGAGTCGCCTATGTCCGCAAGGGCCTGGCCAGCTATGCGCTGAGTTGCTTCGAGCGGGCGATTGAGCTCAACAGCAAGCTCGCGAGCAGCTACCTCGAGAAGACCCGGATCTACGAGCAGCAGCGCAAGCAAAAGGAGATTCTCCCGCTGCTGCGCAGGGCCGTGGATGCGGGAGCCCGCGACGCGGAGCTCTACGCCCGGCTGGGGCATGAGCTGCTGCGGGCTCGCAACTATGAGCAGGCCGCGGCCTACTGCAGCATGGCACTTGATCTGGATTCACAGCACCCCGGTGCCTATCGTGACAGGATTCTTGCCCTCAAGCGCAGTCGTTCCATCGACACCCGGATGCTGAAGATGATCGGCGGACGGGCGCGACTGGCTGATGACAACAAGACCCGCATTGAGCAGGCAGCACCGGAATGGCCGGAAAGGGACTGACAGCAAAGAACTATAATTAACTGATGGGACGGAGCGATAGTCCGAAGGCTGGGGCTGCAAGCCCGCGGCAACTGTTGCTGCAGGCAGCGGTGACCCTGCTGCTGTGCTGGGTAGCATTCCGGGTTGCTTCAACTGATCGTTCTCCGACCCCCTGCGGCGTGCCTTTGCCGGATGTGCCTCAACTGGTGACGGATGTGGGAAAGGTAATTGAGGACCTTAACATCATGGAAAGGCAGATTCCGACGACATATCTGCAGTTCATGGCCCCGCAGCCGGATGGGATCATGCCGCTACGTTACCCCCTGGATGTTCGACGCGCGGACTTCAGCCTCGAACTGCCGATGGGAACCACGAGCCTGCCCATGGGCGACAGCTTCGAGGAAGATGCCGTGGATTCACAGGTGATTTTCCAGTACAAGCAGCAGCTTGACTATATCAAGATCAGCATGCCGCCGAGGTATGAGGGGGAGAGCATCACGGATTTCGTAGCCAGAGCCCGTAAGGACTACGAGGGACTTGGTGCCAGTTTCAGACCTGGAAAGGATCCCCTCGAATTCAACGGAATGATCTTCCAGCATTTCGAGTATTCCCGTCCAACACAGTATGAAGCGGAAGCCCCTCCGAAGGATATGTCGCACTACATCTATTTCGCTCCTGCTGGATCCCGGGTACTGGTGATGGATTTCCTGACAACGCCCGAACGGCATGAGGAAGCGCGTCCACTAGTGGAAAAGATCATGCGCTCAATTGAACCGGGCGAAAGATTTCTCCAGCAGATGCAGCTTGAATATCCAGCCAGACTTGGTACGAATTCAGACAATGAATCTTTGGAGTCCGAAGCTGATCCGCGAGCAGATGAATCAGCGTCAGAACTGCAATAGTCAATTCAATATACTCGAATAAATACACTATTTAATTTTCAACTCCGAGTGCTAGAATTCCCGGCAGTGGGCCGTCGCGCTGCAGATGGCGACGGAGGGAAGGCACAACTGGAATTGCATGGCTCTGATGCTGGGCTGTGCCTGCCTTGCCGTTCCATGAGTTCATGATTCAGGGAATGAGGAATGAGGGCTTTATTCATCTCGCTGCTGGCTGCGGCGATCCTGTTTGCAGGCAGTGCCATGGCTGGCGATGCCTACGACGATGTCGCCACCGACCACTGGGCCTATGGCGCGCTTGACTACCTGACGGCACGGGGAGTGCTGGAGGGTTATCCGGACGGCTTCTTCAAGGGTGACCGTACCCTGACACGCTACGAATTCGCTCAGGCCATCGCCCGCCTGCTGGACACAGTTGGTGAGGGTGATACAGGCAACGTCGGGATCATGGCGAATTCCCTGCGCATGGAATTCAGTGACCAGCTGGCGCTGATCAACGCCCGCACTGATGAACTTGGCAGTACGGTAAACGACATGCAGGCCCAGGTGACTGACCTCGAAGGCAGCGTGGCTGACAACACGGCCCGCATCTCCTCCCTGGAAAGCATGGTGGACGGCCTGAAGCCCGGTCCGGCCTGGCGCGGTGAGTTCCGTTACCGCTGGCAGTTCGATGACCGTGCGGACAGCCAGCGTTTCCGCCAGCGCATCATGTTCAAGCTCGGCTACAACCAGAAGATCAATGACTGTGTGGAGGTCGGCTTCCGCCTGTCAACGAACAACGGCACCAACATCTTCACGCTGCCCTATGACCTCGGCAGCAAGGACGGTCGCACGGCTGACATCTACCTCGACCGGGCTTACGTGAAGTACTCCCCGGGCTGGTTCGGCTGGTACAGCGAGGAAACCACGACCTGCAAGGACAAGTGCGGCTGCTGTGAGCAGTGCACCACAAGCACTGCCTGCAAGCCGAAGCTCGACATCTACGCCGGCATCTTCCCGCACCTGTCCTATGTCCCGACCGAGGGCTACATGACGGACAACTTCTACCTGCAGGGCCTGGGCCTGGCCTACCACTTCAATGACGACTTCCAGATCACGAGCGTTGCCAGCATCTTCGTGGAGAATGGCAGCGGTGACAGCTATTTCAACGATGACACCTACTACTTCGCCACGGAACTGAAGCACGACGACTTCCTCGTGGAGGGCCTGAATGCCTGGGTCGGGATGTACTCCTATGACAACGTGGACCAGCTCCCGGAATACTGGTTCTGGGGCAACGGCCTGCTGGAGAACGGCGGGCTGTGGGACTTCAACGGCGACGGCCAGCGCACGAGCGACGACCGCTTCTCCAGCAAGTACTGCATGGGCAAGGTCGGCCTGGAATACACCTGGGAGTGCGTCTGGGACCGCCCGCTCAACATCTTCGGTGAATACCTCTGGGCCATCGACAGTGATGCCGCTGACAACATCGCGCTTGTCAACCAGCAGCTCGCCAGCCCGATCATCACCGAGCCCAGCGATGACTACGGTCTCGTGATCGGCGCGATGTGGGGAACCTGGCGCAAGGAATGCGGCGACTGGAGCCTCTATGGCCACTATCGCCAGATGGGCGTGAACCTGATGCGCGAGGGCGGGCAGTTCCCGCTGCTCAACCGCAACACGCTCAATCTGCGCTGGGATTACATGTGGGCCCCGAACGCGCTTGTAGGCGTGAACTACATCATGGACAAGATGCACAACGCCTTCGGATATGGGGTGCCGGACTTCAAGGCCGACCACGATTACTACGTGGTGGAGTGGAGTTTCCTGTTCTGATCAGATCAGATTCCTCAGCACGCAACGCAGAGCCCGGTCAGCAATGGCCGGGCTTTTTTCTGCCCAGGCGATAGTTGTTTATCAAAACCGACCTTGATTCGATGGTATATATATGGATATGAAGGCAATTACCACCACGCTGCTCTGCTGTGCTCTGGCCCTTGCGCCGGCTTTCGCTTCCGCCAATGACTGCTGCAGCTGCATTGCTGACCAGGTCAAGGCCACTTCCCAGCAGTGCGACAGTCTGGAGACTGCTCTGGCGGAGTATTGCCCCGAGCAGCGCACTGCTGTCTATGGCGCGATCGGCTACGAACTGCGCTACACGGAGAACGGCGTGGAAGGTGACTTCGACCAGCGCCTGCGCTTCGCCGTGAATTACTTCAGCCAGCTCAGCGAGAACCTCTCCCTTCATGTCGGGATCTCGGACCGTTTCAACGGCCTGCCCAATGGTGACCCCTTCGGTTTCGAGCAGAACATCGCCGACATCAAGCGCGACATGCAGCTTGACACCGCCTACGCGCAGTACAGCCGCTAACGACGTAATCACCACCATGGAATGACAATGCCCGCTTCGGCGGGCATTTTGCTATTTGAGGCGGCCGCCCTTGTGTACGGTGAAGGTCTCGCCTGGCTTGATGGACTTCACGAACTCCGTCATGAGCGTCGGGATCGCATCCAGGTCCTTCAAGTCAATCGTTTCACTCGGGCTGTGCATGTAGCGGTTAGGCGTGCTGAGGATCCCGCAGGGAATGCCCTTGCGGGAAATGTAGATCGAGCCCGCGTTGGTGCCGCTGCGCACGGGAATCGGGATGCGCTGCAGGTTGATCTTCTTCGCTGCCGCCACCTGATCCAGCCGGTCCACCACGGCGGGGTGGGCCGCTGAACCGATGCGCTGGCAGGGGCCGGCCCCGAGGCGGATGTCATTGCGCAGCTGCTTGGAGGTATCCGGGAAGTCGGTGCTGTTGCCGACGTCCACCACGAGGCAGACGTCCGGGTCCCAGCGGTACGCGGCCATTGCCGCACCATGCAGGCCGATCTCCTCCTGCACGTTGGAGCAGGCGATCACCCTGTGCTTCACACCGGCCGCCCTGCAGCGGCGCAGGCCCTCGGCGCTGCTCCAGATCCCGATGCGGTTGTCGCAGGCCCGCGCGCAGAGCGTATCGCCCAGCAGGCGCACCGGTCCGTGGTCGATCGTGACTGTCACCCCGGGGCGGACCCAGCGGCCGGCATCGGCCTTGTCCTTCGCGCCGATGTCCACGTAGATCTCATTCATCTGGATCGTGCGTGTTGCCAGCTCGCCCGTCTGCATGTGCGGGGCGATCGTGCCCACCACGCCGCGGATGTCACCGTCAGGGGCATGTACCAGCACACGCATGCCGGGCAGGACCTTGGGGTCGATTCCGCCGATGGCGCTGACCCAGAGATAGCCATCCTCGTCAATGTAGGTCACCATCATGCCGACCTCGTCGCTGTGGCCATCGAACATCACGCTCTGCTTCGCCTTCGGGTTGAGTACGGCGAAGGCATTGCCATAGGCATCGGTCATGACCTCATCCGCGAAGGGAGTGACATAGTCCAGCCAGACCCGCGTGGCAGCGGCCTCATGCCCGGAGGGGCTGTGGCATTCAAGCAGTGACAACAGGAAATCGTAGGGCTTCTTCTGCACGCTGCAATTATACAGCGGCCCGGCCCGGAAAGCTCCCGGGGATAAGCTGTGGATATGTGGATGAAGGTCTCCGCTGTGTTAGAATCAAGCGGGAAGGTCCGTGGACAGAATGTTGATAATTGCCACGGATCGGGACAGTCTGTGGATAACCATCAAGGATGATCAACAGAGGGTAAGGATGAAATGCCTGTTTCAGCGGATCTCGCTGCTGATGTTGCTTTGTGCAGCTTCCAGCCTGCTCAGTTCGGCCACGAAGAGCCTGAATCAGGCCTATCTCGTCCCGGGCGGACTGACGAAGATCGACAAGCAGGTGCTGAGCACTGAACGCAGGTTCTGTGCACTGACCTTTGACGACGGCCCTGATTCCCGCTACACGATGCAGGTACATGACATCCTGCGCGATGAGGGCATCCGCGCCACCTTCTTCGTGGTCGGCCGCAATGTCGACCGTTTTCCGGAGCAGGTGATCGCGCTCGCCGAATATGGCCATGAAATCGGCAACCACAGCTACACCCACAAGGACATGCTCACACTGAGCAAGGCCCAGATCCGCAAGGAGATTGACGAGACGGATGCCGTACTCGACAAGCTCGGGATCACGGCGCACTGGTTCAGGCCGCCCTACGGCAGCTTCAACCGCACAGTCGTTGACATCGTGGCTGACAGCGATCTCGACACCATGCTCTGGAGCGTGGACCCCCTCGACTGGAAGCGTCCCGGGGCCTCGGTGATCCGCAAGCGCGTTGTTGACAACACCGGCCCTGGTGCGGTGGTGCTGATGCACAGCACTGTCAGCCAGACCGTGGAGGCCCTGCCCGGGATCATTGCCGACCTGCGGGCGGAGGGCTACACATTCGTGACCGTGAGTGAATGGCAACAGCTGGTGAGCGGCAAGGCCACGCTGGAGAACCTCAAGCCCGGCAGCGGCTACAGCCTGCCGCTCAATCTGCGTGAACCTCCGGTCACTGATTCCCTGCCGAAGGCGGCACCCGGCAGCGGCACGCTCAATGGCGGGATGCCTGCGAACGCGGATGTCTGGCAACGTGTGCCCGCCGGCCGCAGCGGCAGTGCGGAGCGCCGTCTGAAGGTCTATGCCAACTTCATTGATGACAATGACCTGCGCCGCGTGCTCGACGAGGGTGGATCCCGCAACCTGATGGCAAGCGAGAGCGCCGTGGGCAACGGTCTGCTGCGCGTGCTGGAGGGCCTGCCGCCCCAGCAGATCGTGGCCGTCGTGGAGGAACCCGCGGTCCGGCCGGAAGGCCGCGGCAGCGTGGAAGTGCAGATTGCTGATACCCCCGTCGTGCAGAACGGCGAACTGATCGCCGCCGCTGCCAGTGAAGCCGCAACGGAGCAGCAGACGCTGACCGCTCCTCAGGAAAGCCCTGAGCCGACTGCCGCAGCGGAGCATCAGCCGGCCCTGAAAGTGCCGGCAGCGGCAGCTCCGGAGCGTCCCCAGGGGCCGGTGGCGCTCGGCAGCAGTTCGGAGCTGAGCATCAACCTCGCCAGCCGGGAATATGCGGAGAGCGTTGCCAGCCAGGATGACGGACGCTTTGCCTTCGTGAGCTATGCCGGCTCTCCGGATGCCATGGACTGGAGTGCGCTTGCCAATTACATGCGGCTCTGCGGTCTGACGAGCTTCGGCTACGCCAGTGGTTACAGCACCGGCAGGGCTCCTGCGGACTTCCCCTTCAGTGCGGCCGCCGACCAGCAGGGCCGCAGCCGGCTGGAGCTCGGGATGTTCAACCCCGCGCGTTTCCTTGACGACTACAGTGACAGCGCGCAGTACTTCATTCCCCTGCGCAGTACGGATTTCAGCAAGCTGGACACCGCCTCCCTGTTCGGGGCCGCTGCCAACGGCTACCGCGAGTTCATGCTGATCCGCAGCTTCAGCGCCGGAATGCAGGCCACGCGCGAGACTGGCTTGCCAACTGGCAACGGCCTGAGTGCGATGCGTTTCTGTGGCGGCAGCCGCAGCGTGCTGATCGTCGCTGCTCCGCGGCCCGGTATCGAACTGCAGCTGCCTGGGGAATACCGGGGCTGGCAGCAGCTGATTGTCGACGAGCGTGGGCGGGTGGAATCCCGCAATGTGAGCGACAGGGTCACGGAGAGCGGGCGCCTGCTGATCCTGATCAGCGACAGCGGTGAGTGAGCAGGCATTTGCACTGCATCGCCTGCCGGGGCGGGAGATCAGTGCCAACCTGCAGCGTGAGGCTGAACTGCTGGAGGACTGTGCCGAGAATCAGGCGGCTGCCTGCCTGTTCTATGTCAACGAGCCCTGCATCGTGCTCGGCCGCAGCAATCAGCCCGGCCAGTGGGTGAACCTCGCACAGGCCGAGGCCGACGGCCTGCCGGTGGTGCGCCGGATCAGCGGCGGCGGCACCGTCTACCACGATACTGACAACCTGAACTACTCATTCATCGTGCCGCGCGCCAGGCTGAATGCACTCTGCGGTCTGGCAGGGGAGGGCGCGCTCAGCACATCCGCCTACATCGACTTCTTCCGTGGACTGGTGATCTCTGCACTGGCTGCCCACGGCGGACGCTGGACCGCCACCGGCACCTCCGACATCAGCCTCAATGGCCGCAAGGTCAGCGGCAATGCCCAGCGCATCGCGCGCCGCGCCGTGCTGCACCACGGCACCCTGATGCTGCGCTGTCCGCTGGCGGCCATCGAGCGCTACCTGCCTGTTCCGCCTGACCGCCCGGGCGTTGCCCACGCGGACTTCATCACCGGGCTGAGTGAGGAAGGCTATCCTGCGGACATGGAGCAGCTGCAGGCCTGGCTGGCAGCGGAATTCGGCAGGCGGCTGCAGTCCCCGGATGGCAGCTTCCACGGCTAAACCTCACTGCGGATCCCGCCGATAAGGAATTCAGCAATGGACTTCAGGCGGATAGACGGCGTTGCGCCTCCCGGCAGGGTCAAGGCGGTCGCGGATGACCAGCCAAAACGCGGGCACAATCGCCAGCAGCATGCCGATGATCAGCAGGATGAGCAGGCCAGCCAGGAGCATGGCCATGACAGCGTCTCCCTGGCATCGCTGAATGCGGTGGAACAGCTGATACAGCCGCGGGTGGTGCGTGTTGACGATGGCACTGAAGCGGAGGATGCCGGAGGACATCCGCACTTCGACCGCACGGTCTAGGCCCTAGAGCTCGACGTACTCTCCGGTGATGGCGTTGATCGCGAAGGGCAGGGGCACGTTCACATATTCATGCTGCTGGTACGTGGAAGTACCGCGCGTGTTGAGCTGCTCGCGCTTGCGGCTGTACCAGGCATCAAACAGCCAGCCCGGCTCGAGCTTCCCGCTGTTGCTGCGGCTCTGGAAGTAACCGAGTTTGATGTTCGTGATCGTCAGCAGCGGCGGGCGCTTCTGGTAGCTCTTGTAGATTTCCTCGCGGGCCAGCACCAGCGCCTGGTTGGCACTGTAGCACTGTTTGACTCCGCTCTGGGCACGGATCCCGCCGTCCCAGAAGTACTCCATGCCCACTAGGTTGCGGTCGCCGTCAATCAGCACCTTGGCATAGACATCGAGCACGGGAATCCCGGAATTGACAATGGTGTTGCCGCCGTTGATGTCCGGCACCTCCACGGGCGCGATGAACTCCGGGTAGGCATGGTACATGAACAGCCGCTCCTGATCCTCCTGGATCCCGGAGAGCACGATGGACTGGAAGCCGGCGGGGACCTGCAGCGGGCCGAACATCTCGGCGATCAGCTGTTCCACGGCTTGGCGGCCCTGCTTCTCGCTGAAGGCCTCCGAGGTGCGGATGTCCGCGCTGTAGGTGCCGGTGACCTCGACATCCGTGCGCACCACGGGCTGGTGCGGCACGTTGTTCTGGTAGACGAAGCCGCGGGTGTAGACATCGAGGAAGGCCGGCACAACCTCCAGGTCCTGGTACTGCGTGGTCTGGCTGCCGCTCTCCACGAGACGCAGCACCATCCCGGACTTGTAGCGCGTGCCATTGCCCCAGATCGGGTGCACGATCTGTTCCTTGCCGGTCACGTTGCCCTGGCCGCCGAAGAAGCGGTTGATCAGGTCATTGGCACTGTAGCTCTGGTTGCGGGCGATGTCCGCCAGTTGCGGCGTGATGTAGGGGACGGGCGTGTCCACGGTCAGGAAGCTGCTCTTGAAGAGCTCCTCCTGGGTGCGGTCCATGCTGTCCTTGGACTTGTCGAAGATCTCGGCCTGGGCCGGACTGAACAGCAGCAGGGCGGCAAACAGGCCGCAGGTAGTTATAAGGTGTTTCATGTCATCCCTCACTGTGAATTATACAGGACTGTGAAACGCCTGTTTTGTTCGGTGCAGGGAGGGGCATCAGTTGCTGACTGTGCCAGCAAGGTCGTCCATTGTTACCTTCATGTCTAAAATGTGCAACCCAAGTGTGTCAACTCTGCTGGACAAGGAATTCAGTATGTCACTGAATTCGCCACGTAGGCACTCCGTAATCTGAATATCATATGGATCGGGATCATCCAGATTACTCATGGTATCCAGCAGCCGGGCAATCGCCTGGGCGAACTCATAGCGGGTGAAGGTACGGTCCCTGCAGAAGAAGTGCTTCGGATATCCCTCAAGATATCCGCTGTCAATGAAGTATCGAACAGCATCATAGGCCCAGTGCGTGATCGGGACTTCTGCATAGGCCGAGGTACTCTCTGATTGGATCAGTGGAAAGGATGCTCCATATTCCCACCTAAGTTTCAGATCCAGATGGACTTTCCAGTTGGCAGGATCGTACGAATAACCATATATGCCTGACTCAAATGACCTCACATATGAACCTGAAAGCAAACTGACCTCCTCAAAGAATTCAACGCTGAGCATTTCTGCCAGCAGGCGAATCTTCTCCGGATCATTCCAGTCCAGCTTGTCCTGCAGGCCGATTGCTGCCTCGGCGAACTCTAAACGCGCTAGTTGCTGATCTCCTGAGAAGAATATAACCGGATATTCAAATTGGGCCTTGGTATCGCTTTCATTGACAAGCCAGTCCATCAAACCATAGGCCCAATGCTCTAGAGGCACCAGGTCATAAGCTGAATTCCCTGAAATCTCAGCTTCATCTTCCTCATCTGTTTTCGGTGATCCTTGAATTCAAGTTGCAAGTGCAACGACCTGTTTGATGCCCAAGAATACCTCATCGGGGCATAGCCAGCCCAGACCCTTTCGCGGGCGGCTGTTCAGCCGCCTGGTGGCGTGTTCGAGTTCCGAGTGCCGGATCGTCAGGAAGTTGCGTGTCCGTGGAAAGTACTGCCTGATCAGTCCGTTGGCATTCTCGTTCGTGCCGCGCTGCCAGGAGCAGTAGGCATCGGCGAAGTACCATCTGCAATCCAGCAGTCCGGCGATCTCGGAATGAAGCACGAACTCCTTCCCATTGTCAGATGTGATGGTATGGACATGCTCGCGCCAGGGCATCAGCAGGGCCACGCTTGCATAGAGCACCTCTTCGGCGCTCCGGCTGCACAGCCTGGCCAGCAGCTGGAACCTGCTCCGGCGCTCGGTGATTGACAACAGCGCGCCACGGTGGCGGCTGCCGATGATCGTGTCGATCTCCCAGTCTCCGATGCGGCTGCGCTCCTCCACCACCGGCGGACGTTCATGGATCGTGACGCGGCCCGGAATCAGGCCCAGGCCGCTGCTGCTGCCATAGCGCCTGCGCCGGCGGCCCTGGTGGCGCAGCATCCGGTGGAGTCTGCCGCCGGCTCTGCGGTCTGCCGCCACGAACCGGTAGATCCATGTATGGCTGACGGGACGGGCCTTCTCCTGAGCAAGCCGGAGGCGGATCTGCTCCGGGCTGTGCTCCTCGCGCAGCAGGCGCTTCACCCGTTGCCAATCCTTCTTCGCTATCCGTGGGCGGCCCTTGCCGTGGCGGCGCAAAGTTGCGTTCCTGTGTGCGAGCAGGGGATGGTAACCCCCGCCCGGGGCAGGGTTGCGCCGCAGTTCGCGGCTGATCGTGGACTTGTGGCGGCCCAGCTCCCGGCCGATGTCCCTGAGGCTCCAGTCCTGCGCGCGCCGCCTGTCGATCTGGTATCGTTCTTCCTGGGTGAGCTGCGTGTAGCCCATCTGGCACTCCTTTTCCTGACAGTTCAGAAGTGCCGTGATACTACACCGGCTCGCCTTCCTCCGTCAGGGGAGTTGCACTTGCTTGTTTAATTCAGGATCCATCAGGCTGACTCAACTCGACTGAAACAGCATTCAATTTTGCTGTGGAACCAGAAAGAGGGACTGATTCAACTTCCTTTGCGAACTCCTGCCTGATGATGTCAACAAGAAGTTTCTCCGCCTCGCTGGAATCATCAAGGACATTGAGATCCAGTTCGGCCAGAAGATTCCCGATCTGCAATCCTGTCACTAACTGCTCCCGGAAATCAAGACCTGTATCCGGCGCGACGATTCCACGGTTTGTCAGGTAATTCAAAACTGGATAGACCCAGTGGTACTGATCAGGCTGACCGTTCACGGCAAGCTGAAGCGAGCGGTTCTCAAGGTTGCGTAGTACAACGTCCAGCATTTCGGGATGCGGCGTTGTCAGGCAGTGGCAGGTGTTCTGGTCACCGAATTCTGTACACATGGTCTCAACCAGCAAGGCATCTGGCAGCAGTGTAAGATCGGAGAGCTTGTCGTGGGCGATAGCAGTGAACTGTGCAAACTGGTAGCGGGTGAGTGGGAGTGTGTCGCTGTCCGCAGTTATACTGCTCTGTGTTTCATCACTGACGATGTCGTATTCATCCCAGTACTCCAGAACCTTGTAGCTCCAATGATCCAGCGGAACTATGTCGTATGCACTGCCAGCCAGTGCAGGGGTGCAAAGCAGCAGGATCGCAGCAAGCGTTGTCAGCCAGAGCCGCATGTCTTTCTCCAGTTTCCCGCGCATGGGGGTTCCGGGCACCCATGCGGGATTGCTCTTCCTCATTCAGCTAATCGCTGATCGGAAAGGGGAGTTAAACGCCAGCTGCACTGCGTGCGGGCTGCTAGCCCTGGGTGCCGACGGTGTGCGGATTCTCCTGGCCGCTGCCCACCCCATGCGGGTTGGGCTGGCCATGCGGTGAATCGCTGCCACTGCCGCCCATCTCCATGCCGCCGTGCGGATCGGTCGGGTCGTAATCGCCCGGGTCCGGCTCGCGGCCTTCGATGAGCGCCAGCTGCTGCTCGGACTCCCAGGCTTCACGCGGACTGCCGCACTGCTTGGCGCTCTGCAGGGCGAGGGCTGCGTCCTCGCTACGTCCCGCGAGCTGCAGGGCCAGGCCGTAACTGTGCCAGCCCAGCCAGAACTGTGGCGCTTCCTCCGTGGCGCGCTGCAGATCCGCCAGCACCGGAGCGAAGTCCGCCCCCTCGGCGGGGAGCTGGGCGATCCGCGCACTGGCCTGGTTGACAAGCACACTCCAGTAGAGCTCGCTGTCCGTCGCCGGATCCGCCTGCGCCAGGTACTTGCCATACCAGGTCTCCGCCTTGCGGGCCTCGCGGCCGGCCAGTTCGCTGCCGGCGGCCTCCAGCCGGCTGAGCCGCAGGTGCAGATCACCGATCGTTGCCAGCACCGGCAGGTTCTCCGGTTCCGCCTGGCTGTAGGCCTCGAAGCCGGCCACGGCGCCGAGCAGGTCGCCATGCTGGTAGGCGAGGGCGGCGACATCCGAGATGCGCTTGATCTCGCGGCTGTCAGCGGGCTGCCGCAGCCAGCTCTCAACCGCCGCCTTGGCAAAGGGCGTGACGCGGTCCGCCTCACCGATGCTGCCAAAGAGGATGTAGAGCTGGTTCAGGGCGTCGGTATCCAGCGGCTCGCCGGCCAGGCGCTGCTCATACTGCTGCGCCAGTTCGCGCACGTCGCCAGCCTGGCCGCTGCCATCGTCCGGCACGCCGTGCACATTCTGGGCTGCAGTGTCACCAGCCACCGGTCCACGGCTGGAGCGCACGATCCAGCCCACGAGCACCAGCACAAGTACACTGGCAATCAGCAGCAGCGGCAGGTAGCGCATCACTGCGGGGGGCTGATTGCCGCTAGCCCTGGCTGACGTACCGAGCACTGCACCGCACTGCTCGCAGTAGCGGGCATCCGCTGAGTTGGCGGCCCGGCAGACCGGGCAGCGCAGGCTGTCATTTCTGTTTGTTTCCTTGCTGCTCATGTGTTGATGCTAGGGCATGTCCGGCCCGGATAGTGAAACGGGCGCCCCATGGGACGCCCGTGTTGTCAGTCAGGTGATTGGTCCGTAAGGACTACTTCTTCTTGGGCTTGTGGGCCTCAAGCGCCTTGACGGCATCCGCGAACTTGAATTCCTTGTAGTGCGGAGAGTCCTTGTTGTGGCAGGCCTTGCAGTTGGCCTCGGTGGGCTTCTTCATGGTGCTGCGCTTCTTCTCCACGTCCTTGAGCGGCACAGCCAGGTGCTCCTTGGCGGGACCATGGCAGGCCTCGCACTGCACGTTGGCAAGCTTGGGGGTCTTCTCCATGCTCACGAAGCCGCCGGGCTCACCGTAGCCGGTGACGTGGCAGCGCACGCACTTCTCCTCAAAGGCCTTGTCCTTCTTGGCGGTGTCGTAGCTCGTGGCCATCGGCCACTTCTTCCATTCGGCGACCTGCTCCTTGTGGCAGAGTGCGCACTTCTTCTCGTTGTCGCCGACGTATTCGTTGGCCGCAGCGCCGGAGGCCTGCTCTGCGCTGAATGCGCTCCAGGCAAACATCGCCACGATCAACAGGGAGGCGATCCAGCCAAACTTCCTGATCATCATACACCTCCTTGGTGTATCCAGCCTGCCGGTGGAGTTGAATCCGGCTCAGGCCTCCATTACATATTCCGGTTATCCGCCTTAATTGATAATACCCGCGGATCAGAACTTGATTCTGTAATCGACCGCAATTGAGACCGCGTCTGAATCCAGTCCCGGGTAATTGTCATAACTGCGCCTGAACCAGTCCAGACGCAGGCCCAGCGGACCATAACGCTTGAAGCGCACCTCGGCTCCGGCACTGGTCTGGGAGTAGTTCTCAGCCCCGCTGCCGTCACTCATCGCGAAGTTCAGCGAGTAGTCGTGGTTCTCCAGCGTCTGCCCGTAGGTCGCGGCGTAGGTCTTGTCATCGGTGCTGTATTCGTCGTCGATACCGGGGATGTCCAGCTCACTGCGGGTGTCGCGCAGGGCCAGGGAGAACTGGCTGCAGCCGTCTATCCGGTGTACCCAGACGCCCTCGGCGTAGGTCATGTTCGTGCTGCTGTCCCGGCCGCCATTGCGTGACTCCTGCCCGTAGAGGTTGAAGTCGAAGTCATTGGTGCCGTCGATGTTCCAGCTCAGGCCATGCGAGCGGGTCAGCTGCTTGTCAAAGAACAGGCTGGTGCTGCCCACGCTCACGAGCTCGGTGCCCGGCGTGCTGCCCGCCTCATAGTCGAAGCGGGTCTTGAAGCGCAGGCGGTCGGAGAGGTTCTGCTTCATGTCGAACCAGATCACGTCATACTCGGGGGAGAAGATCGAGACCGCCGGAGCCACATCCGCCGGTGTGACCACGGAGGATGAGCGCAGCAGGTTGAACACCGAGCCGTTCTGCATGTCCAGCTTGGCATAATCCATGCTGCGCAGCTTGTAGCCGGCTTCGTAGCTGTTGCCGTGGCCGGGATAGTAGGCCGCGGAGAAGCCGTACTCCGTCATGTTCTGCACGTGGCTGCTCACCACGTTGTCATCGGGTTCCTCGCTGTTGCGGTACTCAGCGCCGAAGGTCCAGTCGCAGTCCGGCTGGTAGCGCATGCCAAGCGTCAGGTCCGCACCGGCGAATTCGGAATCCGGCTGCTCGTCGTACTCATACTTCTCGTAATTGATGCGGCCGTAGGCACTCAGCTCGTCGCTGAGCGTGGCATCCAGCTTGACGCGGGTCTGCTCGATGCTGCCGGATGCACCGGGCAGGGTGGTGTCAATCGTCGTGGCGCGCTGCGTGACCTGGGCCATGGTGTCAATGCCGATGATGTCCAGGTTCCAGCGGTAGCCCAGGCGCTCCACCTTGAGGTCATGCAGGGCCGTGGTGGCATCGTGGCTCGTCTCCAGACGCTGGTAGTTGAGCGCCATGTTGTCAAACTCACGGTGGTGGTAGCGCAGCCCGACACGGTCGTTGCCCCACTCGGAGGGGATCAGCGCCGGCTCCGTGCCGAAGGCATCCCAGGCCCGGCCACTGAGCAGGGTGCTGTCACTCTGGACGACCAGAGGCCAGAGCGTGATCCTGCCCCAGGCGCGTCCCGTGTCCTGCGAGACATCCTGCCAGCGGGCCTCGAAGCGGCTGCGCAGGCAGTAGAGGTCTGAGGAATTCAGGCGGCCACTGGCGTACCAGTCCTCCGGGTAGAGCCCGAACTGGTTGAAGGAATCCTCGCTGTCACTGATCTCGCTGGAGGTGACGCCGATCTCGATGAAATTCGAGACGCCGTCGTCATCCTGCCAGAACTCACAGCAGTCCGCGCAGCCCGCGTTGCAGCCCGTGCAGCCATCGCCTGCCATGGCGCTGCCGCAGAGCATCACGAGCATCAGGAAGCCGAGGAGGGCGGTGTGAATTGCGTGCTTTGTCATCTCCGGTTACCTCCTAGTTTCCGAAGAAGAAGAAATCAGTGTTGGAACCGTGGTGGTCGGAATGGCAGCCCGATGTCCAGCAGTTCTGTGCCGGGAAGTGGTTGGCCCGGTCCGTATGGCATTCCATGCAGGTTCCGCGACCGCTGAAGTTCAGCAGGGCGGGATTGCTGCTGCCGTGTGCGCTGTGGCAGGTGAAGCAGCCGCGGCCCATCGCGGGGTCATAGCCGGCATGCTCGAAGATGAACGGCCCCTGCTTGTCAGCGTGGCATTCGAAGCAGATGTCATCCTTGAGCTGGGTCAGCATCTCGCGACCCTCACCGCCATGGGGATTGTGGCAGTCCACGCAGAGCAGGCCCGTGCGCGGATCGGAGTTGTCAAGCGGGTGGTGGCTGAACTTCGCAAAGTCCACTGCGGTGGATTCATGGCAGCTCAGGCACATCGCATTCGGATCCTTGCGCAGGTTGTGTTTGTTTGCCTGATTATGCGGATCATGGCAGTCGAGGCAGGAGACGCATTCCTTCACGTGGCTGCTGTTCTTGTAGTCAGGCACGTATGTATCGGACTTGTGGCAGACCAGGCAGGAGTCGTCAACTTCACGGGAGCTGGCCATGCTGTACACACCGATCCCGGCGCGCCGGCCCCAGTGGTTGGAGCCCGGACCGTGGCAGCTTTCACAGCCACGCTCGGAGATCGGACGCACCCCCATGTCGGTCAGGCTGTGCATGGACTTGCTCCAGTCGCGGCGATGGCCCTGATGGCAGCTCAGGCAGACATTGCTGCCGACGTACTGCGCACCCTTGGTGGACTCGGCGAAGCCGGGGTAGTCCTCCTGGCGGCTGGGGTTGAGGTAGGGGTCGATGTTGCTGCCATGCATGTCGCTGTGGCAGTTCGAGGTCCAGCAGGTGACGGCGGGGTAGTGCTCCGACTTGTCCTGGTGGCAGTTCAGGCAGAGCGAGCGGGTTTCACTGACGAGATTGCCATGACCGCCGTCTCCGGTGGTCTGATGGCATGCATCGCACTTGCCCTCGAAAGCCGGAGCATGCGCGAAAGTCGCCTCCTGCGCCGCATTGCCATGGCACATTGAACAGTCAACGCCGGTCACATCATCGGGGGCTTCCATTCCCTCCAGGGAATCAAAGAACTGGGCACTTCCCACGTAGGTCCAGCCCAGTACCCCGATGGCAATCAGCAGGATGGTCATCAATGACCTTCTTGCAGCCATGCCGATCCTCCAATATTCTCTTCCTCACCCTGTGGAAAACCTTGTTTTCCGGTACCAATCATAGCACAATCCTACCTTATATCTATGATATCGGGCATCGGCGATGTGCCTTTAATGTGGACATCTTCACAGTGGGTGGATATGAAAAAGGGCGCCCGCTCGGGGCGCCCTTTCCGGTGTATCAGCTTGGTTACAGCTGAGCGTTGAGTTCCTTGAGCTTGTCGATTGCGGACTGCAGCAGGCCACGGCTGTAGGCCGGGTTGTGCACGCCCTTGGAGTTGTCCTCACGGATGTACTCGTAGTTCCACCAGCACTGGCGGTACTGGTCGCCGAGGGCATCGTTCAGCGGAGGACCATCAGTGCTTGGCGGATCACTGCTGGACGGCTTGTTGTTGAGGTCGAACACGCCGTTCTCCTCAGTCTTCCACTCAGCAGGCCACAGTTCCTCGAACTCCGCCAGCATTGCCAGCGTACCGGCGATGAATTCCTCCTTGTAGGCCTCCATCTCATCCGCAGTGGCGAAGGTATGGCAGACATTGCAGGACTCGATGCGCGGGGTGAAGCTGTGACCGACGATCGCCGGGTTCAGATCATCCTCGAACTCCTTCTCCCACATGTGGCAGGTGATGCACTTCTGCTCATTCCAGCTGTTGTGCGGGTGTTCCTTGTCGTAGTTGTAGCCGTCGAACTCGAAGCCGCCAACGCCGAAGATCATCGGGCCCTGGCTGTTGGCATGGAAGCCGCGGCCGCCCTTGGCGATGGTGTTGTTCATGTCGTTCTCGTTGCGGCGTCCGTTGTGGCACTTCAGGCAGGTATTTGCATTGCCGCCGTTCACCGCGGTCTCACCGAAGGGGATGATCACGTCAGCGTTGGGATCCACGCGGAGCTGATGCTCGAAGGTGGAATTGTGCGGGTCATGGCAGGTTGCGCAACCGATGTGCGTACCCATTTCCAGATCCTCAGCGGGGGCTTCCTCACCGCGGATCTGGATCCTCACGAACCACTCACCGTTATGGCACTGCACGCAGCTGCCGCCGGTGGCATTGTGCTCCTCAAGATCGAAATTCGCATGGGCACTCGTCTGCCATTCGTCAAAGGTCGGATGGTGGGCATCCGTGTGGCAGCGGCCGCAGCTGTCGGTCGGATCAAAGCTCGCAGGCAGCGGGCCATTGGCCGGGTGACCATTGCCGGAGCCGTGGCAGCTTTCGCACTGCACGTTCGCGAACTCGGGAGTCAGGTCGTAGTCGATGTAACCGCCTTCCTTGTAGCCGACGGTGTGGCACTCGCGGCAGCTCTCGAGGCGGCCGCGGCCGATCATCTGCATGTTGTCCTCGATGTGGGCATGGCCGGTGTCCTTCCACTCATCGTAGACCTCGCTGTGGCAGTTGGAGCAGCGCTCCGCACCACTGAAGTCGAAGGAGGCGGGGAAGGCGGCAAGCGTCACACTGGCGGTCACGGAAGTCACCGCGCTGACGCTCGTGGTGCCGGTCTTGCCGTCGTTGGCAATGGCGGTGATCGTGTAGCTGCCGGCTTCGTCATAGCTCCAGCTGATCTTTGCCGTGCCGTTGTCAATCACCGGGTCGCTGAAGTTGTCCTGGCCGGTGTCATCCTGCCAGATGAAGTTCAGGGCATCACCGTCGGCATCAGCTGCCGTGGCGGTGAAGATGATCTTCTGGCCGGCGATCGGGGAAGTGACGTCCTTGCGGATGCCGTTCTGGTCGAAGACCGGTGGGTCATTCGGTCCCGGCGGATCCGCGGCCTGCGTCACCGTCATGCTGGTGCTGGCTGCAGCGGAGAGCAGCTCGGGGTCATAGACCGTCACGCTGATGGTGTAGCTGCCAGCCTCACTCGTGCTCCAGAAGACCGAGGAACCCGTGCCGTCGAAATCGCCGGCGCTGGCATTCCCGTCATCCCAGGCATAGGTCAGGGCCTTGCCTTCAGGATCACTGGCGGTGATTGAGAAGGTCACCGTCTGGTCGGTCTCGGGATTGAGCAGGTTGGCTGCAATCGTATTTCCGACGATCACCGGAGCCTTGTTCACCCCGGTGTTGTCATCGGGGTTGCCCCCGCCGCCGGAAAGCGAGCTGGCGCAGCTGCCCAGCACCAGGAGGCTGGCTGCAGTCACGCCCAGTGCTGCCTGGAGTATGGATCTCCGTTCTGAAACAGTGCTAGTCATCGTCGGCCTCCTTAGCCGAGTGCCACCCTGGACTCGGAGAGAGGGTTCGATTCGTGAACCCTTTCACGGGTGACTCGTCATCTGGCTCTCCGGTCTGGGGGTCAGGCTCCTGATCCTCATGGCCACTTTGTACCTACAAAGCTCTGGAAAAATCCAGAGGCCAGTTCATTAGGTATATAGCAGAGATCAGTGATTAAATCAATAGGTGATATCTGAGATAGAGCATGGAATTCTTGGGTTTTCGGAGGATTTTATCACCTTTATTCGTGAATTAAATCACAATTGAATCGTGCACATTGATGCAAAAAGGGGCGGGCCCTCAGGACCCGCCCCCATGGGTTTTTCCGATTTTCCGGAAAATTCCGGAAACTAGAACTTGAAGACCCAGTCGACCTGGATGGTCTGGCGGTCATCGAGGCTGTTCGGGATCTGGAAGCCGTAGGCATTGTGCATCTTGGACAGGATGTAGGTCACGCCCAGGGTGCAGTTCGGCGCCCAGACATAGGCCCAGTGCCATTCAAAGCTGTTGCGGTTCGCGCCGCCGGTGTCGGAGTCACCCAGACCCGAGGGGATGGTGTTGGCACCGATCTCTTTGTAGCGGGCGAAGGTGAACCAGTCGCCGCAGTCCTTGGGCTTGTCACCCCACTGCGCACCGGCCACCCAGCCGGTGTCGTCGCTGCTCTCATAGATGATCGGGGAGGCCAGACCCTGGTTCACGATCGCGATGTTGTCCTCAGCGTCGCTGTCGCAGGCCATCATGTACTCACCGAAGATCTTCAGCGGCTTGTCATCCCAGGCACAGTCCCAGGTGTACTGCAAGCCGGCCTTGAGCACGCTGAAGTTGCTGTTGAAGCGATCAAGGCCGTTGACGGTGCCGTCGCCGTTGAAGTCGAAGACACTGCCGTCAGCCAGTACGAGACCGTTGCCCTCGAAGTAGTCAGCCAGCAGCTGGTTCTCGTTCTTCCAGCCATAGCTGCCGAACCAGGCATCAAGGCCATCAAACAGGAAGTCGTTGTGACGCAGCTCGGTGGCGAAGAAGTAGGTGTCGTCATCGAAGTAGTCGCTGCCGTTCTTCTCGACGAAGATGCTCGCGACACTCGTCAGCTGGAAGTCCTGGTTGAAGTGGTAGACCATGCCCAGACCCTGCAGGTTGACATCACCGTCCAGCACCATCTCGTGTTCATCCGTGAGGATGTTCGGATAGATACCGGCGTAGATGTCCAGCTTGGACTTGCACTCGCACTTCAGGTCCTCGCACTTGGCGCACTCGTTGCAGCCGCCGCAGCCACCACAGGTCGGCTTGGGCTTCTCGCAGTCCTGGTAGTAACCGAACCAGCCCGGGCTGTACTTCACATAGGCCTCGTGCAGGAAGATGTCCGCGGTGCGGCCCTGGTTGCCCAGCGTGTGGTTGCCCGAGGTGGCATCGTTGCCGGTCTGGGTCTGGAACTGCCAGGCCAGCTTGACGCAGTCGTTGATCTGCTTGCTGTAGCCGAGCTTGAAGCGGATGCGCTGGCGGAAGCGGTTGCGGTCCGCCCAGTCCTCGAACTGCCAGCGGTAGCGCAGTTCACCCTTCCACTCCGGGCCGGGCTTGAGGTCCTTGACCTTGCCCTCAAGATCGCCGATCCGGCTGGTGTTGTCCGCGACACTGCCTTCAAGGTCCATGATGGTGGAGTTCATGTCCTGGACCTGGTTGCCCAGGTTGTCAACGCGGCCGGAGAGGCCGGCCAGCTGGTCTGAGAATTCCGCGCGAAGGGTTTCGGCCATGATGTTGATGTCATCGGGCGAACCCTCACCAACAGTGTCGAGCAGACGGGCGATCGCCTGGGCGAACTCGTAGCGCGTCAGCGTACGGTCACCCTTGAAGAACCCGTCCGGATAACCTTCCAGCACGCCGCGGTGCGTCAGGTAATCCAGGGCGTTGTAGGCCCAGTGGTCCGTGGAGACGTCGTCATAGGCGGAACCCGCCCAGGCGACAGTACAGCCAAGCACCATGCAGGCCAGCAGGGAGAGTGCAAACCTCTTCATCCTACATACCTCGAAAGTGTTATTTCCCTGTGCCGGGATGGCAGCACCTTCAACGCCCTACCAGCTGCTTGAACTACGGAAGTGCGCGAACAAAGATGCTCAGGAAAGGGTATTGGAGCAAGGTGAAGGGAAAGTGAGGAGGGCAGGGGGATTCAGAAATTGGAACAGTGCCAGTCACTTCAGGCAGACAGCATTGCCAACTTTAATATCTTCGATACTATGCAGACGGCATTCTTCACGTTAATCACAAGGTACGGAAACAGATGCCGGATTCATGGAAGTCATGCTGATTCACATGATTAAGAGTTGCGCCTGATGAAGCTCACCAGACGTTTCACCCCTTCCTCAAGGTCGGTGCGGGGAGCTGCGAAGCTGACCCGCACGCAGCGTGCAGCCAGCTCATTTGGGGCAAAGCTCAGATTGCCATCCTGGTCCCGGCTGCCAACCAGCCCGAAGCCGCTGCCCGGCACGACCGCCACATGTTCCTCGGCGAGCAGCCGGTCGGCAAAGGTGTCACCATCCATGCCGGTCGGGGAAATGTCAATGAAGTAGAACAGTCCACCGTCCGGATAGGCAAACTTCAGTCCACAGTCCGCCAGCAGTTCACCGGTCAGCTGCCAGCGCTCCAGCAGTGCATCGCGGCGCACGGCTGTGTCATCCTCAGCCAGTGCTGCCACCATTGCGTGCTGGAGTGGAGTTGTCAGCGAACCGGTCAGTGGCTCATTCATCAGTTCCAGCCGGAAGGCAGCACTGTCATTCGGGGCGATCATGTAACCCATGCGCAGGCCGGTGGCGGCATAGCTCTTGGAGAAGCTGAAAACCGCGATCACGCGCCGCTCCGCCTCAGGGTATTCCCAGTCAATGCTCAGCGGCGAGAGGTACTCACCGTGATAGACGAAGTCGCTGTAGGCTTCGTCGGAGATCACCCAGAGATTGTGGCGGCGGGCGAATTCATACAGGGCGCGTACCGTCTGCGGCGGGAAGAGCACACCGGTGGGGTTGCTTGGCGTGTTGATCAGCATCGCCCGCGTTTCCGGCCGGAACTGCAGCTCAAGCTTCTCCAGCAGCGGCTGGAAGTTCTCGTCCAGCTCGTATGGGTCGACCTCGACTCCGGCAAGCGTGCTCTGCTGGATGTAGTTCGGGAAGTAGATCATCGGGAACAGCACGCGCCTGCCGCTGTCAACGCAGAGCTGCAGGCTGCTGTTGAGAGCCTGGGTTGCACCCTGGCTGACGATCACGCGATTCAGGGGAATCTCAATCCCCATCCTGGCCTGGCGGTGTCTGACAATCGCCTCCCGCAGGGCCGGGATCCCGGCCATCGGAGAGTAGTGGGTATGCCCGGCTGCGATTGCATCAGTGACGCCCTCGGCGATGCGCTCCGGCATATCGAAGTCCGGATCGCCGATGTGCAGGCCGTAGACCTTCACCCCCTCGCTCTTCAGGGCGAAGGCCGAGGTGAACAGGCGGCGGATGCTGCTGCGCGGCATCACGCTGGCGCGTGTGCTCAGTTGCGGGCTGAGGCCGGATTGCTGCGGGGCTGGGGACATGGCCTCATTCTAACCGCTTCCCGGGAATGATCAGCCGGCGCGCACCAGCTCCATCCGCTTGCGATGCACGACACTGCCGAGTCCGCAGTCCTCGATGCGGGCATCGAAATCATCGATCAGTTCCTGCAGGAATCCTGGCTGGGACTCGAAGTAGACCTCCAGCTCACGGCTGCCCTGGAAGCTGCTCGCGGTGTAGTGCCCGGGGCAGCTGGCCTCGATCAGGTGCGTATCGCAGCCGGTGCTCTCCGCCAGCGGCGTGAGCATCGTCACGGCATCACGGAACAGCATGGGCAGGTGGGCATCGATCGCCTCGGTCAGCCGGTAGCGGATGTAACAGGAGTTGTCGCCGGCCGGGAGTCGGCTGGCATTCACCTGCAGCATATTTCTCATAGCGGACATCTGTAACCTCAGTAGCCTGGATATGGGGCTTTTGACTACAGGTTAGCAGCTTTTCATAACCGTTTCACATTTGTAATCTGCTCTTCACCAGTAGTACACCGATTGCTAACGCAGGACATATCGGCAGCGGTAGCAGGCTTCTGCAGCAGGGGCCTCGCTAGAATAGGGGCATGTCTGAAGTGATGTACACCCCGGATCCGCAGCGTGTGGCCGCCGCCAACCTGACAGCCTTCATGGAGCGCCTGCAGCGCAGCGGGGTGGAGAACATGGTTCACTACAAACACCTGTATGACTGGTCAATCGAGCATCCCGCCGTGTTCTGGAAGGAGTTCTGGGACTTCAGTGGAATCGTTGCCAGTGTCCAGCCGCAGACGGTTCTGCACGGCGGTGAGTTCGTCAGGCCACCTCAGCCCGGCGGGCCGCTGTGGTTCGAAGGAGCCAGGCTGAACTTCGCCGAGAATCTGCTCCGGCATCGCGGCGATGGCGAGGCCATCGTCTTCTGGAATGAGGAGGGCCGCCGGCAGGCGCTGAGTTTCAGCGAACTGTACCGCGAAGTCGCGATTCTGCAGGCCGCGCTGATCAGCCAGGGCGTGAGGCAGGGCGACCGCGTGGCTGGCTTCATGCCAAACATGCCACAGACGATCATCTGCATGCTGGCAACGGCCTCACTCGGCGCGATCTGGAGTTCATGCTCGCCTGACTTCGGCGAGAAGGGTGTGCTCGACCGCTTCGGCCAGATCGAGCCGCGTGTGCTGTTCACGGCGGACGCCTATTTGTTCAAGGGCCGGCGTTTCGACTGTCTGCAGCGCGTGCGGAACTTCGCCAGCGAGCTGAACCTGGAGCGCATCGTGGTCGTGCCCTACATGGAGGAGAGGCCGGACATCAGCGGCATGCCCGGCACGCTGCTCTACTCTGACTTCGTCGCGGAAGCCGGCGGGGGCGGGGAGATGAAGTTCGAGCAGCTGCCCTTCGAACACCCGCTCTACATCATGTACAGCAGCGGCACCACCGGCCTGCCGAAATGCATGGTGCACGGTGCAGGTGGGACGCTGATCCAGCACCTGAAGGAGCACATGCTGCACACGGACGTGAAGCCCGGTGACCGCGTGTTCTACTTCACGACCTGTGGCTGGATGATGTGGAACTGGCTCGTCAGCGCGCTGGCTGTCGGCGCGACCGTCGTGCTGTTCGATGGCAACCCGTTTGCCCCGGATGCCGCCCACCTGTGGCGGATGGCTGAGCAGGAGCGGATCAACGTGTTCGGGACCAGTGCCAAGTACATCGCACTGCTGGAGAAGGAAGGCTACAAGCCGAGAGAGCAGCACGATCTGTCATCCTTGCGGGCCATCCTGTCAACCGGCTCACCGCTGGCGCCGGAGAGCTTTGACTATGTCTACCGTGACATCAGGCAGGAGCTCTGCCTGGCGAGCATCTCCGGTGGGACGGACATCATCTCCTGCTTCGCGCTTGGCAATCCGATCGCCCCTGTCTACCGTGGCGAGTTGCAGACCCGCGGCCTGGGCATGCGCGTGGAGGTGTTTGACTCCGATGGCAACAGCCTGCCCGCCGGTGAGCAGGGTGAGCTGGTCTGCACTGCACCCTTTCCCAGCATGCCGGTCAGCTTCTGGAATGACCCGGATCGCAGCAAGTATCACGCTGCCTACTTCGCTGAATATGACAATGTATGGCGGCATGGTGACTGGGTTGAACTGACCGAGACCGGCGGGATGGTGATCCATGGCCGCAGCGATGCCACGCTCAACCCGGGCGGGGTGCGCATCGGCACAGCGGAGATCTACCGCCAGGTGGAGGGCTTCCCGGAGATCATGGAAGCGCTCGTGATCGGACAGGACTGGGACAATGACGTGCGCATCGTGCTGTTCGTACGCATGCAGCCTGGGCAGCAGTTCAGTGACGAGCTGCAGGACAGGATCTGCAGGACGATCCGTGCCAACGCCAGCCCGTACCACGTCCCGAAGAAGATCATCGAGGTGGCGGACATCCCGCGCACCATCTCCGGCAAGATCACCGAACTGGCCGTACGCAACATCGTGCATGGCCGCCCGGTGAAGAATGCCGACGCCCTTGCCAACCCGGAAGCGCTGGAGCTGTACAGGGACCTGGAGGAGCTGAGAAGTTGAGAACGGAATGGACACCGCCAGAAGACTTCACATCGCCACCAATCGATGAACCAGATGTCTGGATTGCCAAAATGGCGGAAGTTGTCAGGCTGATCAAAGGAAGAACAATCACTGATGCCAAGGTAGGTATCTGGTTCTTTGATGAGAAGCATTTGACAGCAGACATCTCATACTTGGATTCACCGGACTTGTTCAAGGGACGGGATGACGTCAAACTGAACCTATCTTTCTCAGTTGAGGATGATAAGCAAATTGACTGTTCCTTTGGACGTAAGAGCGGAACAGATGGAAGTGTTTGGCTTGAAACGTTTGGCCGTGCGTTGCCATTTGCCAAAATTCCTGAGCATGCTAGGCATGTTGTTTCCGGAGACGAATCAAGATTGGAGGAATTCTTTGACTATCACAGGGTCTTCAGTCTCATGGATTCTCAGTTTGATTGGCTGATCGGAACCTCAATCGAGAAAGTCGAAATGATACGTTGGAAGGAAATTCCCTCATATCCAAATGGTCTCGTTCTTCACTTCAGCAATAGAAAACTGCTATCAATCTGTGGCTGGGAAGGTGATGAATTTGATTTGCTTCCATACTTTGAAAAACCGGGATGGCTGGATTGGGAAGTGGTGCTGGTACCAATTCAATGACAAGCGCCATGCCTGACTATCTGATCATCCTGGAACGGGGCGAGAGCAACTGGGGTGCCTACTCTCCGGACGTGCCCGGATGTATTGCTGTGGGTGACAGCCGGGATAAAGCGCTGGCGTTATTCATGGAAGCACTCGAAGCGCATCTGGCAGCGATGCTGGAAGAAGGTATTGAGTTGCCTCATACCACCAACTATGCCCTGAGGACTACTGAAGTAGAGCGGCGGTAATACCGCCGCCTGGCCAGGCTGTTAGCGCAGCGCTACTTCTAATGAGCAACCAGCAACCTGCAACCAGTAACCTCCAAACTCCTTTCCCGTAGTATCCTCATCGCATGTCTAAACCACTCGGCTGGCTGCACTACTGCCTCAATGTCGCTGACATTGAGCGCTCCTGCGATTTCTACGAGAAGCTCGGCTTCCTGCAGGTCGATGGCGACCGCTCCCAGGGCTGGGCCATCCTGCACAATGCGGGCACGGAGCTCGCACTCTACTGCGGGCAAGGCGTGGAGGGCGAGACCACGCTGAACTTCCGCGGTGCCAACATTGATGAGCTGGCCGAGCGTGTACGCATTGCAGGCATTGCCTTCCACACGGAACCGAAGACCAACGGACAGGGCAGTGGCAGCTTCATGCTTGAGGACCCAGCCGGCAACCGCCTGTTCATGGACACGGCCCCGGATGAGCTGGAGCGTTTCCTGGCCGGCAATCGGCTGGCCGTCGGCGAGTCCGATGGCAGCCTGGCGGAGGGACAGCCGCTGCTCGGCAGGTTCTCAGTCTGCATCTTCGTTGCCAACCTGGCTGACTGCGTGGCCTGGTACAAGCAGCTCGGACTGCCCGCCACACTGGACATGCAGCAGTACGGCTTCGTCGTGCTCTCAGATGGCTGGTGCAAGCTCGCGCTCATGTCAACGGACCACCAGGACAGCTGGCCAGGGCAGATCATGAACTTCCGCGGCGGGGACATTGAAGCCATTGCCGCAAGGCTCAAGGCAGCCGGGCTGGAGCTGGATTACGACGCGAAGCTGGAAAGCGACGAAAGCTGGTCCACACAGCTCAGCGACCCTGACGGCTACGTGATCTACTTCAATACCGCTCCCGATGAAAGGATGTACTGAGCAGGGTGATATATAGGCTTCATGCCCAGACTGTTTGAACCCCTTGAGCTGCGATCGGTCACGCTGCGCAACCGCATCGGCATGAGCCCGATGTGCATGTATTCCTGCGAACAGAAGGACGGCGTGCCCAATGCCTGGCATATGGCGCATCTCGGGAGCCGTGCCGCCGGAGGCACCGCGCTGATCATCGCCGAAGCCTCCGCAGTTGAGCCTGAAGGCCGCATCAGCCCGCAGGATGCCGGGATCTGGAGTGACGGGCAGGCCAGTGCCTGGGTCCCGATCGCCGCCTTCATTGAATCCCAGGGCGCGGTGCCTTCGATACAGATCGCGCATGCCGGCCGCAAGGCTGGCACCAAGCGGCCGGCGGATGGCAGGGGGATCGTGGATGAGGCTGAAGCCTGGCAGGCCGTGGCTCCGAGTGCCGTTCCCTTCGATGCAGGCTGGCGCAATCCGCATGAGCTGACCGTGGCGGAACTGGCAACACTGAAGCAGAAGTGGGTGGATGCAGCGCGGCGATCACAGCAGGCGGGATTCAGGCTGCTGGAAGTGCACAATGCCCATGGCTATCTGCTGCACAGCTTCCTTTCACCGCTCTCCAACCTGCGCACTGACGAGTACGGCGGCAGCCTGGAGAAGCGCATGCGCTTTCCGCTGGAAGTTGTCGAAGCGGTACGTGCAGTCTGGCCGGCTGAGCTGCCGCTCTCGGTGCGCATCAGCGGCACGGACTGGCATCCCGAGGGCTGGAGCATTGACGACAGCGTGGCCTATGCCCGTGAACTGAAGCAGCTCGGTGTTGACATCATTGACTGCTCCAGCGGTGGCAACATCCCACAGGCGGAGATCCCCGTCGGTCCCGGCTACCAGGTGCACATCGCCGAGCGCGTACGCCGGGAGGCCGGCATCCCCACGATGGCGGTGGGGATGATCACCGATGCCCGCCAGGCTGAGCAGATTGTTTCCTCTGGCCAGGCGGACATGGTGCTGCTGGCACGTGAGCTGCTGCGTGAACCGCACTGGGCGATCAAGGCTGCCCGCGAGCTGGAAGCATCCGCCCCATGGCCGCAGCAGTATGGCTGGGCAGTCGGAGGCTGATGGATCACTCCGATATAATGCACTCCATGTCCATGCTGCCGATGCTCAAACGACTGCTGCACCACGACATGTGGGCCAACCAGCGCGCGATCGAAATGACCCGCGCGCTGCCTGAGGAGAGCGAGCGCTGCCGCAAGCTGATGGCGCACATCCTCACTTCCAAGAAGATGTGGCTGGGACGCATCCACGATACTCCGGACGGCAAGCTGGATTCCTGGCCGGATCTCTCATGGCAGCAGGTCGATGATCTGCTGGCTGAGATGAACGTGGCTGTCCCCGCCTATCTGGACAGCCTGAGCGAGGACGACCTGTCGCGCGTGATCAGCTATGTGAATCCGAAGGGAATGAACATCTCCGTGCGTTTAGGTGACATTCTCACCCACAGCATGCTGCATGGCCAGTACCACCGGGCACAGATCGCCACCAGCGTGCGCGAGGCCGGGGGAGAGCCGGTGATGACGGACTTCATCGTGATGGCGATCGGTGAGCTGAAGGCAGAGCAGGCGGGCTGATTCCTGCCTTTTGGCAACGCAGGCCCTGTTTCACACTGCGAGTCCTGAACTGCAGTCCCATTCCGCTTAATCTTATTAAGAAAGATTCCGCGTGAAAAGTCACAGATGAGAGATGATCTCGGCCGGTGCCGGGATACATTTGTTATATACTAGGTGCATACCTAGCCGGGACCGCCCCGTGCGCGTCCCGCCAAGCATCATCACAATCCAGGGAGAGATCCAGATGGCCGAGAAACTGACCTTTGACCAGTTCAAGGAGAAGATCGAGAACACCTTCATGCAGCACCCCGTTGTCGTTGACAACAAGTACTGCCAGTGGTTCCGTGACGCCGACCTGACCAAGGAGGAAGTGGCGGCTTTCGCCGTGCAGTTCAGTGTGTTCAGCAACCTGTTCCTGCTGGCCTGCCTCAACCGCGTGATCAACGCCGGCAACCTCGAGAGCGCCCGTGAGACGAAGGAAATCCTCATGAACGAGCTGGGCGTGATCTACAACAACAAGAAGGCTGCCGCTCCCAGTGCGGAGATGAGCGATGCCGACAAGGACCGTGACGGTGACCCGGCCGTGGTCAGTACCGAGGGCAGCGTCCAGGGCGGTACCTTCCGCTTCCAGGCCGCGCACTTCGAGTGGCTGCTGAAATTCGGTGCTCCCGTCGGCCTGACCTTCGATGATATGGGCAAGCGCAAGCATGGCACCACCGAGACCCTGCACTTCTGCGATGAGCTGTTCCGCCTGTTCGGCGCGGACGACTACAACGCCGCCCAGGGTTCCAGCTTCGCCATCGAGAACTGGGCCGCCGCCGGCTTCTGGAAGGACCTGATCGCCGGTCTGGAGAAATTCAAGGCGAACAAGTGCCCCGAGATCCCGCTGGCCTTCTTCACCTGGCACGACAAGATCGAGGAACAGCACAAGGAGCACGTCTGGGACGAGCTGCATGAGATGTTCGAGGAGCCTGAGTTCAACCAGGAGGAGTTCATCCGCGCCGGCATGGAAATGCTGGACGGTACCCAGGTGTTCTGGGACGGCCTGATGAAGCAGCGCAACGAGATTGCCGCCCGCGCCCAGGCCTGATCATTTTCGCGTACTAGAATTAAGGTCATCCGCCGGGCAGATCGCCGGGCGGGTGACCTTTTGCATGACAACCGCACGGTACCTACGCTCACGGGAGGCAAATCATGAGTGTGACTAGCGAGAACAGGGTGCGCACCGAGAATCCCTGTGGCCTCAAGCAGGTCCATCACGTGGAATTCTGGGTCGGCAACGCCAAGCAGGCTGACTACTACTACCGCAATGCCTTCGGCTTCAGCCGCTTTGCCTACAGTGGCCTGGAGACGAAGAACCGCGAGACCACTTCCTATGCCCTGAAGCAAGGCAATGCGGTGTTCCTGCTGACGACGCCGCTCAACTCCGGGCACCGCATCAACGGTCATCTCAGCAAGCATGGCGACGGCGTGCAGGACATCGCCTTCGAGGTCGAGGACTGCGACAAGGCCTACGCCTATGCCGTGAGCCAGGGTGCCAAGGGCATCGTTGAGCCGCATGACGTGACCGACGAGCATGGCACCGTGCGCTGGGCCGTGGTCGGCACCTATGGTGACACCGTGCACAGCCTGATCCAGCACAAGGACTACAGCGGTCCCTTCCTGCCGGGCTTCACCGTGAATGAAGTACCTGGAAAGGATGCGGGCATTCTGCGCATCGACCACATCGTCGGCAACGTGGAGCTGGGCCGCATGAACGAATGGGCCGCGTTCTATGAGAACGTGTTCGGCTTCCACCGCTACATCACCTTTGACGACGAGGACATCTCCACCGAGTACAGTGCGCTGATGTCAATCGTGATGAGCAACAACACCTACGCCATCAAGTTCCCGATCAACGAGCCTGCGGAGGGCAAGAAGAAGAGCCAGATCGAGGAGTACATCGACTTCTACGAGGGAGCCGGTGCTCAGCACGTGGCCCTGCTCACGGACGACATCATCGAGACGTTGTCAAAGCTCTACGAGAACGGCGTGGAGTTCCTGAACGTGCCACTCAACTACTATGACGGCATCAAGGAGCGGGTCGGCGAGATCAGGGAGCCGATGGACGTGCTGAAGGAGCTGCGCGTGCTGATCGACCGTGATGATGAGGGCTATCTGCTGCAGCTGTTCACGAAGCCGGTGGAGGACCGTCCGACGCTGTTCTTCGAGATCATCCAGCGCCGCGGCAGCCGCGGTTTTGGCAAGGGAAATTTCAAGGCCCTGTTCGAGGCCATCGAGCAGGAGCAGGAAAGAAGGGGCAACCTCTGATATGAAATACAACTTCGTGCGCATCAACCCGAATGAGGGCGGCGTGATCGCCGTCGAGACCCCGGAGGGCCGCCTGCCGATCCGCAGCTTCCGCGACTTCTACGCCTTCGAGCAGCATGTGAAGGCTGCCCGCGCCAGACGCGGCGTGGACATGATCCCTGACTGGTACAAGATTGCGGTGTTCTACTTCTCCAACTCGCACAGCCTGCTGCTCAACGGAGAGGACCTGCAGTTCCCCTCCGCCGGTGAGTGGCTCGACTTCGAGCTGGAGGTCGGGGCGGTGATTGGTAAGGAGTGCCGCAACGTCAAGGCGGAGGATGCCGAACAGTACATCCTCGGCTATACCGTGATCAACGACTGGTCGCTGCGCGACGCCCAGAAGGCGGAGATGGTGATGAACCTCGGCCCGGCCAAGGGCAAGGACTTCGCCACCACCGTCGGCCCCGTGCTCGTCAGTGCTGACGAACTGGAGTCGAAGCGCAGCGGCAAGGGCTTTGACCTGACGATGACCTGCCATGTCAACGGGAAGGAAATCAGCCGCGGCAACTGGAACAGCATCCACTTCAGCTTCGGCGAGATGCTGGAGCGTGCCAGCAATGGCGTGACGCTCTATCCCGGCGAGCTGATCGGCAGCGGCACGGTAGGCACAGGCTGCATCCTGGAGCTTGGCCCGGAGAACACCGGCGGCTGGATCAAGCGCGGCGATCTCGTCGAGCTGGAGATTGAGGGTCTCGGGAAGATTGCCAACAAGGTAGCGGGCGAGGCCGCGAGCGCCAGCTGATAGGGGGGGCTAGTTGGTATTCAACACTCTCGAGCTGCGCTGGCACATGGATCCGATGTGGTTTGCCGAGTGTGGTGGGTATGCGTACCCCGAGTTCTTCATTGACGGCGAATCACTCATCGAGATCCTGATTGCCTCTGCCCGGGACAGGGAACTTGTCGACGCATTCTATTTCTATAATTCCGGAATGCTGCAGGCCGAATCCGGCAAGCGGAAATGGGAAGGATTTGAGCAACAGTACCTGGAGATCTACAGGCTGAACCTGAACCCGCAGGATGGTCCTGACGGAATCGGGCAAGCTGCGCTCTATGGTTGCCGTTGCTGCCGGGTTTCGATTTGACAGAGAACACTGAGGGAGTTCAACCCATAGACGACATGGTTTCCATGGATGAACTTTCGTGTGGGGATTCCATTGTTCTGGCGGGACGATTTTCATGCGAAGCGCACCAGACAAACATAGGTTCAACAAGGAGATGAACTAGATGGGGGCATTCCCGATTTCAGCATCCCAAGCCGGTTTGCGGCATCTAACAGTAGTACCTGATGGGCAACTACAGTTTCGCAGGCCCGGTGGAATCCATGCTCGTACTGGGAACCTGCGCTAGGAACTACGAGGAAGAGGAACATTTCATGCGGCATCTGATGACGACGGGCCTGCATACCGCTGGCTGCAATTGCCAATCTCGAGAGGTTCAAGACAAAGTTCGGTCCATGGCAGTATGACAGCAGGCACGAAACGGACTTTGACAATGTCTAGCAGATGCTCGGATGAGGATTTCCTTCCTCCGGAATGTGCTGCTGTCTAAAGCGGTCATTCGCATGCCTTGTTCAATGGCATTCCACACAGACTATTCCATGCGGAGTTGGCAATCACCTGCCATGCTTGCAGGGGATTATTGTTGCCATTTCAGGGACTTTGATGCGGAGCGACAACTCTCACATGCCTTATCCGCTAAACCGCGATTAAAGATTCCCGTTTGGACCGCAAGTCTCAGACTGGGATGATATCTACTTGCTGGTAAAACCCTTTTCATGGCAGTCACAATGCACCGTTCCCAAGCTGAATATCCTGAGCAATCGCTTCTATCCGATGTGGAGATCCGCGAGCGCAAGGAGCTGCTGAAGATCGACGCGCTGGACGTGACGCTGCTGGCGGGTATCGAATCCTTCTTCCAGGAGAAACTGGAGGACATCGTCACCGAGCTTCTGGCGATTATCCGCACCAATCAGGGTTTCCGCCAGGCCCTGCCGAAGGATGTCCTGCTGCAGGACATCGCTGAACTGCAGCGCGGATACCTGCGCGGCCTGTTCGGAGGGGAGTACGGCAGCGAATATGTTGACAACCGCCGCCGGATCGGACGTGAATACCTGCGGCTGGGCGTTGAGCCGCCGCTGTTCTCGGCCATGGGTCACAGGCTGCGCAGCCTGCTGGAGACACATGCGGCGGATCTGGGGCACGACCGCCTCAGATTGCAGCGCATCGTCTGCGCGATTGACAAACTGATGCAGTTTGACAGTGCGCTGATGTACGACACATACATCGAAGGCCTGCGCAATGGGATCGAATATCCGCAGCAGGAAGTAGAGCGGCAGGCTCTGGAACTCGAGGACCTGATCCGCCAGCGCAGCAGGGAGATCGAGTCCCTGACCCGCCAGGATCCCCTGACAGGCATGCTGCGCCGCCGGGAGTTCATCAGCAGGCTGGAAACCGACCTGCACAGCATGAAGCGCAATGGACAGCCGCTCTGCCTGGCCTGCCTGAAGATCGATAAATTCGGTCAGCTCTGCAATCGCATGGGATTCCTGCATGGCGACAGTGTGAAATGTTCGCTGGCGGAGTCCACCTTTGCCGTGATCCGCGACCAGGACAATGCGGGCTGGACAGGTGTCAGCGAACTCTGCATCAGCATGCCGCAGACCAGCGAGCTGGCCGGGAGGATGCTCTGTGTCGAGATCTGTCAGCTGTTCGCGCTGCGCCATCCCGAGCAGGCCCTGCTGGTGCGACTGGCGGTACAGGCTGAAAACGAATTCTGTGCCGAGGACTTTCTCAGGCACAATCTGAAGCACGGTACTGATTCCGTGAAGCGGAAAGAAGACACGAGGATTCCAGTCGTCTGAGCCGTTATGAAATCCCGGTAGCGGCTCTCCACTGTTCCTGCGCGAAGTTACAATTCTGCAGAACCTTGCTTGATTCAACACTCAAATGAAGAGTACTTCGCTATCCCTGATTGACCAGATGCGCATCACAGAACTCGAGATCCAGCGCCGCAAGGAGCTGCTCGGTCTGACCCGTGCCGATCTGACACTGCTCACGGAAGTCCGCGGCATCGTGGAGGAGAACCTCGATGCCATCGTTGACGATTTCTATGAGCGGCAGACTGCCAATGCGGAGATTGCGCTGCTGATCGGCGATGCTGACACCCTGATGCGCCTCAAGGCAGCCCAGCGCAACTACATCCTGGAGCTGTTCGGCGGTTACTACGATTCCGAGTATGTCAACAGCCGCCTGCGGATCGGCATGGTCCACAAACGCATCGGTGTTGGCCCCAAGCATTTCACCTCCGCAGTTCTACTGCTCAAGCAGATCATGCTGCGCGTGATCGGCATCGCGCTGCAGGATGAGGAGCGGACCGAGGCCATCCGTCAGGCCCTGGAGAAGCTGATCCAGTTCGACACTGCCTTCGTCTTCGATACCTACATCAAGTGCCTGGTCTCGGAGATCGAACTGTCGCGCGAAAAGGTGGAGTCCTATGCGCGTGATCTCGAGGCCACCGTGCGCAGCCGCACGCGTGAACTTGAGGAACTCTCCCAACGGGATTCCCTGACCTCGCTCTACAACCGCCGGGCCCTGCTGGAGATGCTGCGCCGTGATCTCGGCAACGCCCGGCGCTCCGGTGACTGCGTCTCGATGGTCTACCTTGATGTGGACCGCTTCAAGCAGATCAATGACAACGAGGGTCACCATCGCGGCGATGAGGTGCTGAAGTCTGTCGCCAGTGTGCTGTCCATGATCACGCGGGACGTGGACATCGCAGGACGCTTCGGCGGAGATGAATTCTGCATCGTGCTGCCGGGCACGGATCAGGCCGGCGCACGGGTCTTCGCTGAACGCCTGATCCGTGAGCTTGGAGAACGCCAGCCGGAGATCACGCTCAGCATCGGGATCTGCCAGAACGGGCCGCATGAGTTCATTGGCATACCCGAGATGCTGCGCTGCGCTGATGAGCGGATGTACCTATCGAAGAAGCAGGAAGGCTCCTTCGTGAGCTGCTGATTCCCCTGACCGCTAACAGGCGGTATGCCCATTTCTCCTGATAAAGTAATGCAGGCAGGCAGGGATGCCAGCGTGCATTTCCCGCCGCAAGCGAAAGCAGGAGACAGCACGAAATGCCTTTCTACCACCGACTCGGAAGCATTCCCCGCAAGCGCCACATCCAGCACCCGAAGCCGGACGGCGGCATCTACCAGGAGCACCTGATGGGCAACTACGGCTTCACTGGCCCGGCCTCGCTGCTCTACCACATCCATCCTCCCACGGCGGTACTGCGCACGGAGCATCTGCGCAACTGGGTCTATGAGGAGGAGGAGCATCCAATGCTGCGCATGCGGCATGTGATGACCGCACAGCTGCATGCCGCCGGCAGCCCTGTGATGGACCGCGTGCCGCTGTTCTTCAACAATGACTGCGCGATCTGCTACAGCAAGCCCAACATAAATGACGACTACTGGTACCGCAACGGCAGCCAGGATGAGTATGTCTTCGTTGCCAGGGGTGAAGGTGTGCTGGAAACCCAGATGGGTGATCTGAGCTTCGGCCAGGACGACCAGCTGATCATCCCGCAGGGCATCATCCATCGCTGGCAGTTCTCCACAAAGGAGAACGAGCTCCTGATCCTCGAGAGCAACAGCTTCCTGCGCACTCCGAAGCGCTACCGCAATGAGTTCGGCCAGCTGATCGAGGGCGCGCCCTTCTCCGAGCGCGACATCCATCCGCCTGAGAAGCTCAACCCACGCGATGAGAAAGGTGAGTTCGAGCTGCGCGTGCGTCAGCGCGGCGGCATGAACCGCTTCATCCTGGACCACCACCCGATCGACGTGGTGGGCTGGGATGGGATCTTCTTCCCCTGGAAATTCAACTTCAATGACTTCGAGCCGATCACCGGCACGATCCACCAGCCACCGCCGATCCACCAGATCCTGCAGGGCGATGCCTTCGTGGTCTGCAACTTCGCACCGCGGCCCTTCGACTTCCACCCGGAGGCGATCCCGGCGCCGTATTACCACTCCAACGTTATGAGTGATGAGGTGCTGTACTACTTCTCCGCCGACTTCATGAGCCGCAAGGGCATCGAGTGGGGTAGCCTGACCCTGCATCCCGACGGTCTCCCGCACGGTCCGCATCCCGGACGTTATGAGGGCAGCATCGGCAAGAAATACACGGATGAGAAGGCGGTGATGATTGACACCTTCCGTCCGCTGAAGGTTGCCAAGCCGGCGCTGGGAATCGAGGACAAGCATTACTGGAAGAGCTGGGTGGAGTAATGGCTACCTGCCTGCTTCTGCAGCAGACAATTCCATGGCTTCTGACACTTGACCATGTGGCCTGAGTCGGGGTAGCATTTCCCATTGCCGGTGGAGCTCGGTTCAGCCACCGCAGAGGAGTTGCTCATGCTGGTTCGCCTGCTTATCGTATCTTTTGCGGTCATTGCCTGCAGCCTGTCCGTTGCCCTTGCCCAACAGGATGAGGATGCCTGCGGTCCCTCACTTACCCCGGAAGAGGTTGAAGCTCAGGAGGTCCAACAGATTGCGGATCTCAATGCGAGCATGGCGCAGCTCACCCAGTCCATGCGTGCAGACGAATATGGCAACCAGGAGCTGAAGGAATACCTGGATTCCATGCTGCTGCTTGTTTATCGTGCCAAGGCCCGGGTCAATCTTCGTTTTGATGAAGAAAGCAGCAGGACCAATGCAGACTTCAGCCTGCTTGTGGGACCGGGGCTGATCGAGAGCTGGCCGCTCAACCCACTCAATGATTGGAAACCGTTGATTGTCAGCGATGACATCACTGCAGTAGGACCCGGCGACATCCTGTTTGAGCTCTGCCCACCCGAGTACACTTCCTTTGAGGACCTGCAGATTGGCATGCAGTCCTTCAACATGTACCTCATTGGCAGCGAGGGTCTTGAGCTGGATTTCCCCGAGCCGGTGATCTATGCGGAGAACCGCGAATGGGCACTCGTCCCTTATAGCAGCATTTATGGCCTGAGCTACTACAGCCTCAGCCGGAAGAAGTACTGGGAGACCCAGGAGTGGCTGGCCAGAGAGGGAAAGCCAAATCTGCTGCATACGCGCGATTGAGATTTGGAATGGTGCAGTTTCACGGGCGCTTCATCATTATGTATCGGCACCGGAACAACCCGAGACAGGACATGACTGACAATGTGTGGGGTGAGTAGTTTGCGCAACAAGCCATATCTGACATTCGCTTTTGGCAAAACCGGTTTAGCCTTGTCAGCACTTGCGATGCTTGCTGCAGCGGCGGTTCCATTTCCCTCCCAGGCAGAGGAGCTTCCAATGGGATCAGTGGAGAATCTTCCCATACCAGATGAGATTGTCATACCGGAAAGAGTGAATGAGCTTGAGCTGCGCTGGCACATGGATCCGCGCTGGTTTGCAGAGGATGACGTATCTGGCTACTTCTTCATCGACTTCGTGGTGGACGGCGAGTCCATGATTGACAGACTTATGCAGACCGTGACGGAAGACGACCTGAAACGGACTTTCTATGGTGCCTATGCCGGCATGCTGCAGTGTGAACATGGCAAGCAGGAATGGATAGACCCTGAAGCCAATCAGATTGAAGTCTACAAAGGGAATAGAGGGCCAATGGAACAAGTTGATGAATTTCAGCCTACTTGTGGGACCGGGGCTGATCGAGAGCTGGCCGCTCAACCCACTCAATGATTGGAAACCGTTGATTGTCAGCGATGACATCACTGCAGTAGGACCCGGCGACATCCTGTTTGAGCTCTGCCCACCCGAGTACACTTCCTTTGAGGACCTGCAGATTGGCATGCAGTCCTTCAACATGTACCTCATTGGCAGCGAGGGTCTTGAGCTGGATTTCCCCGAGCCGGTGATCTATGCGGAGAACCGCGAATGGGCACTCGTCCCTTATAGCAGCATTTATGGCCTGAGCTACTACAGCCTCAGCCGGAAGAAGTACTGGGAGACCCAGGAGTGGCTGGCCAGAGAGGGAAAGCCAAATCTGCTGCATACGCGTAAACCCTGAATGGCGCGAGCAAGTTAGGGCTATTGCTTCATTCGCAGTTAAACACCTCAATTCAAAACGGTGATATCATATAGGTGATATCAGTTATTGGTATTTTGAGGTGCCATCATGCCACGCTGCATCCCGGAACCATACCGGATCAAGATGGTGGAACCGCTGCGCATGACGACGCGCGCGCACCGTCAGACCTGCCTCGACCAGGCCGGTTACAACACCTTCCTGCTGCATGCTGACGACGTATTCATAGACCTGCTGACTGACAGTGGCACCTCCGCCATGAGTGACCGCCAGTGGGGTGCACTGATGACCGGCGACGAGGCCTATGCCGGCAGCCGCAGCTTTGACCACATGGCGGATGCCGTGCGGGATGTGATGGGCTACGAGCTCGTGATTCCGACCCACCAGGGCCGCGGAGCCGAGCACCTCTTCTTCCGGAACTTCGTCAGGCCCGGCGACATCATCCCGATGAACATGTACTTCACCACCACCCGCGCGCATCTCGAGCTTGCCGGTGGTGAGTTCCGTGACATCATCTGCGACGAGGCCCATGACACCGCCAGCGATTTCCGCTGGAAGGGTAACCCTGACCTCTTCAAGCTTGATGCCCTCGTACGGGAATATGGCAGCGAGCGTGTGCGTGCTGTATGCATCGCGCCGGATGTCAACATGGCCGGCGGCCAGCCATTCAGCCTGCACAGCCTGCGTGAACTGCGGGCCTACTGCAATGCGCATGACATCCGCGTTTTCCTTGACGTGACGCGCATCGCCGAGAATGCCTGGTTCATCAGGCACCATGAGACTGGCTTCAGCGACTGGAGCATCCGAGAGATCATTCGTGAGATCTGCGCCAATTCCGACGGTGCCTGGATGAGCTCCAAGAAGGACGGGCTTGTCAACATGGGCGGCTTCCTCGCCTTCCAGCCCTGGGAGGAGGAACTGTTCGCCAGCTGCCGCAGCCAGGTCGTTGTCTACGAGGGCCTGCATACCTATGGAGGTATGAGTGGCCGTGACATGGAAAGCCTGGCAGTCGGGCTGCGCGAGGTCTGCGACGATGACTACCTCTCCTGCCGCCACAGCCAGCTGGAGCTGCTGCACGGCATGCTCAGCCGGGCCGGGGTGCCGCTCGTCAATCCCTGCGGCGGTCACGGCGTGTTCATTGACGCCCGCGCCTTCCTGCCGCATATTGACCAGGACCACTATCCGGCACAGATGCTGGCGGCGCAGATCTACCTGCAATGCGGCGTGCGAACGATGGAACGTGGCAACGTCTCGGCCGGGCGTGACCCGCAGACCGGGCGCAACCGGCGGCCGCAGCTGGAGCTCGTGCGCCTCGCGATCCCGCGCCGCGTTTACACGGAGAGCCACCTGGAATACACGGCCGAGGGCATCATCGAGGTCTATGAGCGGAGGCATGCGATCCGGGGCCTGGAGATGACCTGGGAGCCGGACATCCTGCGCTTCTTCCAGGCGCGCTTCCAGCCACATCCGGACACCACGCCGGCTGTTGAGCATGAGATGCACCTGGCGGTGCAGCCGAAGCACTACTGGTAGGGGCATGACGGACTGGAATCCGTAACTTGCAGCAGATTGTTGTGCCGGGATTCCCGTCTGTTCCGGCCTCTGGCAACTCTGCATTTTGCACAGCCTACTTGCACTGACACTAGCTTGGTTCAACGCAGGGACATTGCAGGATGGTGAAGTTCGGATACTCTCGGTTATCCCTTGAATCCTTGGAGGTCTGGCCTGTCTCCGGGACATTGGTTATCATCATGCTGATGTTGTCGGTGCATTCAATAACCATGGGCTGGAATTAACACAGTGCCTGGGATGTTCGTACTGCTGCCATGTTTGAATGAATCCCAGAACCTGCCAGGCTTGCTTTCAGAGCTGGAGACCACCCGCGAAGCCCTTGCTGGCGAGTACGAACTTTGCACAATTGTTGTGGATGATGGAAGTTCAGATGAGACAGCTGGGATTGCCCGGGAGTGGCAAGGCAAGATGCAGGTGATTCTGCTCAGCCATGCTTTCAATCGCGGACTGGGTTGCGCACTGAACACCGGCATTGACTGCTTCCTCGACCTCACAAGTTCCGCTTCCGCCAACAGGCTGGCGGTGATGGACGCGGACAACACCCATCCGCCACGCCTGCTGTGCGAAATGCTTGCACTCGACGCAGACATTGTGATTGCCAGCCGCTATGCACCGGGTGGCGAGGAGCACGGACTAACCCTGCTACGCAGGCTGTACAGCAGAACTGCCAGTTTGGTGATGGGTGCCGCGGCAGGGATCGATGGTGTCCGCGACTACAGTTGTGGATTCCGCGTCTATTCACAGGCCATCCTGGAACTTGGCAAGCGGAAGTTTGGCAGCAGGCTGGTCAGTGAAACCGGATTCGTCTGCATGGCGGAGTTGCTGGTAAAGCTGGGGAGGCTGGGAGCTGTAGTGCAGGAGGTGCCACTCCAACTGCATTACGAAGTGAAGGGTGGAGCCAGCAAAATGAACGTCCCTGATACAATTAGACGTTATGTGGTCCTTGTATTCAATGTTCTTTTCAACCGCTCATGGCGCTAGGTTGATGCAATGAAGCCTGGGGTGGTTTTCTCACTCCTGACGAGCATTGCGCTTGGTGCAGCCGGTCAGTTGATGTTCAAGGCAGCAGCGCGTACTCTGCCAGCATACAGCGAACTCGGCCTTGCCAGACTGTTGTTGGCAATGTTCACCACTCCACTGATCCTTGCGGGGTTCATCAGCTTCTTCATTTCAAGCGTGCTGTGGATCGTCACTTTGCGCAGTCTGCCGCTGAGCAACGCGTATCCGATGGTCGCCCTGAGCTACGTCATCATTTTCCTGGGGAGCTATCACCTCTTCGGGGAGGCTGTGGATTGGCGGCACTGGGTGGGCGCAGGGCTGATAATCTCGGGCATCCTGCTGATTGCCGGGCGAGGTTGACATGCGCAGGCCCTGGATTGTGGTCGCGCTTGTACTTCCCTGCCTTGACTTCCTCTGGAACATCCTGCACCTCAACGTAGGCCTGCAGGACTTCTTTGCCCTGGCGGCATTCGCGCGAGGCATGGCTGAAAACGGCGCATGGCCCGCCACGCCATATTTCCCTGCCGGGTATCCGCTCCTGCTGGTTCCAGGCGGACTGATTGGCAATGTGCTTCTCTGGGGATATTTCCTCAGTGCGATCGGGGGTGCGGTTGCGCTCTGGGCTCTGGCACTTCTGTCTGACGAACTCGGTGCAAGGGGGCGGGTAGTCATCGTGGCGATGCTGGCAGCCTGGTTGATGCCGGTTTGGCGTGTGCCGGCAGGCAGCCCCAGCGTGGACATGCTCTACACCGGATTGGGCTTGTTGTTCCTCGCTGCCTCTGTGCACTTCTGGCGCAGCAGATTTTCCGGTGACATTCCGCGCTGGGCCATGCTGGGATTGCTGTTGGCACCTGCACTGCTGTGCTTCCTGCGCTACCATGCCCTCGTGCTGATTGTTCCAGTGCTGCTGGTTCTGCTTGCTGCAAACCGCTTCAGGCCAAGGCTGCTGCATCACTCAATCATCCTGTTGGCATTAGTGGCAGCAGTTAACTATCTAGTGCCATATGCAGTTCAAGGTGGACCACTTGCCAGTGCCGCGCCATTGCAGATCCGCACGGGGCTGGAGTTCGAGCTGCATCGTGACTACACCAGCCCGGAATCCATCTTTCGTGATTACGCCCGCTTTGCCACAGAGTCCCGCGCGATGTCGCTCATTGAACACTACGGCTTGGCAAGCATCGCGAAGCACACCGCCAGCGGCTGGCTTAAATTCCTGCGCAGGCCCACGATTGCCCTTGCGCTGCTGCTTGTAATCGCCGCACTCCTGTCACGCAGGAACATTCCCGTCGGCATCGGCATCCTTGCACTCTGGATACCGCTTTACTGCCTGCCGATCAGCGTTGCCTACTACACTCCGCGGGCTGCAACACTGCCTGCACTTGCCGCACTCTGCATCGTGTTCACACTCGTAGGTACAATGGCAACGCGAAAGCATCTTTGGATTTCAGGGACAGCAGTCCTGCTTGCCGCAGGCTACTGGGTTTCCGGTTCATACTGCCGGCTTGTCCATCAGGAGCGGATGGCGTATCACCGGATAAGCAGGAGTACTGAAGGAATCATTCTGGACGGAGCCAGCGCTGACAACAGGCATGCTCCTTGGTCTCTTGCCGTCACGAACGATGACCGCATAATGATGCTGACCGGCAATGCATGGTGCCAGCCATATACCAGTACATCCGGTTCATGGGTGCTGGACCCTGCAATCACATCCAGGCAGATCGCAGGCTTGCGCTTCCTTGATCCTGATGGGGATATCAGTTTTCCTGAGCTGCAGGGTCAGCTGAACCTCTGGGTCTGGAAAATGAAACCCGATGCTGAGCTGCCGGTGTTTCTCTCAGATCCGGCTGCATGGCAGGAAGTTCATAGTCATGATGATGTAGCGGTTTACCGCATGCGAACCCGGTAAGTACATTTCATTCTTACGTGCGGCGATTTGCTGAGTTCAGCACCGGCCCCGAATTCAATCTCACCATGATTTCCATGTGTGTAACGCTACCCCGACACTGAGGTGGGGTCGGCCCGGAATATACACGCGTATAGTATTTCTGTTATACTACACATGTGTTTATGAGGACGGCGGAGGGGCCGGCCCCCGGGGCAAGGCGGGGCTGAGCCGTGCATCTCGACGCGCACAGCTGGTACAGCTTCCATGACGGGGTCAGCGCCCCCGAGGATCTCTGCGCGCAGGCGGCGGAGCTGGGCTTCGAGGCCTTCGGGATCGCCGACACCGACGGCTGCTACGGCCTGCTGCACTTCCACCGGGCGGCGCTCAAGTGCGGCATCCACCCGGTGCTTGGGATCAGTCTCACCGACCCGCAGGAGCTGAAGGCCCAGGCCGGGCGGCGATCGCTGGAGGCCGGGATCGCCGACCCGACCGCCTCTGCGGCACTGGTGATCGCGCGCGACCGTGACGGCTACGGCGAGCTGTGCCGGCTGGCCACGCTGAGGCAGCTCGACCCGCAGTTCAACCTGGCCCGCGCCCTGCTTGGCAACACCGCGCACTGCTGGATCATCAGCGACCGCGACGAGCTGCTGCGCATCCTGCTCAAGCGCCTTGGCCCCAACCGCGTGTTCATGCGCTGCTCCCCGGACTACGGCGAGCAGCTGCGCGCGCGCCAGATCCGCCAGCTCAAGCTGGCCCGCGAGCTGAAGCTGCATCCCGTGGCCTGCACCGACGTGCATTTCCTGCGCCCGCAGGACCAGCCGGTGCACCACGTGCTGCGCGCGATCGGGCAGAACAGCGGGATGGACACCGCGCGCGGCGTGCGGCGCAACTGGCATTACCTCGGCGCACCGACGGAGCTCGGCGGCTACTACTACGACTGCCCGCAGGCGCTGGAGAATGCCCGCAAGCTGGCAATGGCCACGAACGTCGAGTTCGAGTACGGTAAGTGGCTGTTCCCGCAGTACGAGCTGCCCGGCGGCGGTGATCCGGCACGCGCGCTGCATGGCCTGTGTCGCCGCAGCCTCGACATCAAGTTCGGCAACCCGGGCGAGGAATACCTCGCGCGGCTCGAGATGGAGCTCGGTGCCATCGACAGGCTCGGCTACACCAGCTACTTCCTCGCCGTCTACGACATCGTGCGCGAATCCCGCCGGCGGCGCATTCCCTGCCTCGGGCGCGGCTCGGCCGCCAACTCGCTCGTGAGCTGGCTCCTGGGCCTCACCCCGGTGGACCCGATCCGCTACGACATGTACTTCGAGCGCTTCCTCAACCCGGCGCGCAAGAGCCCGCCGGACATTGACATCGACTTCAACTGGCGGCGGCGCGATGAGATCGTGCAGTACGTCTACGACCGCTGGGGCCATGAGCGCGTCGCCATGATCAGCACGCACGTGACCTTCCGCGCACGCTCGGCCCTGCGCGAGGTTGCCAAGGTCTACGGCCTCGGCGACCGCGAGATCAGCACGATCAGCCGCTTCCTGCCGAACATCCGCGCCTCGGGGCTGGACAGCGTGGTGCGCGACTTCCCGGAGATGCGCGGCGTGGACCTGCACAGCGAGCCCTACTGCCACGTGCTGCCGCTGGCAACGCGGCTCGCCGGACGGCCGCGGCACCTCGGCATCCACTGCGGCGGGATCGTGATCGCGCCGAACCACGTGGACTACTTCACCGGCCTGCAGCGCGCCGCCAAGGGCTTCGTCGTCACCCAGTACGACATGCACCCGGTGGAGGCCGTCGGCCTGATCAAGATTGACCTCCTGGGCAACCGCAGCCTCGGCGTGCTGGAGGACACCCTGGCAACGCTCAGGGAGCAGGGTGTGAGGCCGGATCTCAGTGACCACGAGCGGGTTTCGCAGGATCCGGCCACGAACGCGCTCGTCAGGCACGGCGAGACGATGGGCTGCTTCTACATCGAAAGCCCGGCGATGCGCCAGCTGCTGAAGCGGCTCGGCGTGCGCGACTTCATCGGCCTGACGGCGGCCTCCAGCGTGATCCGCCCGGGCGTCGCCGAGAGCGGGATGATGCAGGAGTACATCCGCCGCGTGAACGGCGCGCGCCATGAGCTGCGCACGCATCCGCGCATGCTGGAGCTGCTGCCGGAAACTCACGGGGTGATGATCTACCAGGAGGACGTGATCCGCGTGGCGCATGAGCTGGCCGGCTTGTCACGCAGCGATGCCGACCTGATGCGCCGTGTGATGAGCAAGCCGCACCGCCACGACGGGATGCTGGCACTGGGCGAGAAGTTCGTGAGCGGCTGCGAGGCGCGCGGGATGGATACGGCCAGCGCGCTGGAGATCTGGCGGCAGCTGGCGAGCTTCAGCGGCTACAGCTTCTGCAAGGCGCATTCGGCGAGCTTCGCCACGCTGAGCTATCAGGTGGCCTGGCTCAAGGCGCATTACCCGGCGCAGTTCATGGCGGCGGTGCTTGACAACGGCGGCGGTTTCTACGGCGCGCGCGCCTACCTGAGCGAGTGCGAACGCCTCGGCCTGTCGATCCTGCCGCCGGATGTCAACCACAGTGGGATGAGTTACAGTGCGGAACCGGAGGCCTGGCGCGAGCCGGGCGATGGAGGTCCGGGCAATCCGGACAACAGGAGCTGTGACGCAGTCTGACAACAGGGACCTGGGACCGGGGACCAGGGATCAGGGAAGATCAACCACAGAGACACAGAGCTGCGCACAGAGCGACACAGACTCTTCTGCCAGTCGGCGGACATCCCGGGAGGGGATCGACGCAGGAGATCCACGGGTGGGGATGTCAGACAGGCCGCCGGCTGGCAACCACGAAACCCGAAACCCGAAGCCCGAAACCTCTTCCGGTCCCGGGTCCCACGTCCCGCTGGAGTGCCTCTTCCTCAATCCGTGGCTTGCCTCTGGTCGTCATCAAGGGCCTGCCGGTCTCCATCACCGAGCGCATCGTCTCGGCGCCCGTGCGCACGGAATACCTCCGCAGCCTGCCGGACTTCATCCGCCGCACCGGGCCATCGGAGTCTACTGGATCTGCTGAATCCCGCCGGGGCGCTGGACAGCCTCGGCATGAGCCGCGCCGTGAGCTGCTCTGGCTGGCCCAGCAGGTAAGCGACTGCGGCATTCAACCCGGCGCGGAGGAGCCTGCGGCATTCCATCGACCGAAGAAGCGGAGGGAGGTCAGACCCATGGTCTGACAGGAGGCCAATCCCATGGATTGGCTGAAACTGACAACTCGCAACTGACAACACATGGACGGCGGCAGGCTGCCACCGCTACGGATCCCGAAACCGGAAACCTCGGGGCTGGAAACCCGAAAGCTCTTCCGATCCGGCGTGGTGCACAGCGAGCCCTACTGCCCGGTCCCTGGTCAGGCCATGGGCCTGACCTCCCGGCATCCATTCGACGGGATCGTGCGCGCCTCGAGACTACTTCCAGCCGCCGCATGGCTTCGGGCGTCTCGGTGACTCGGCCGACGAGCTCAAGCTCTGCGCGCTGGAGACCCTGAAGCACTACGGCATGCTGGTGCGCCGCCACGCCTCGTCAGGACGGCCTGGCTGCCACATCTGGTCAGCGGCGCTGCGCCAGCTGCTGACGCCCGGGAGATGCCGCCTCCAGCGTGATCCGCCCGGGCGGCGCGGGATGATGCTCGGCCGCGTGCGGCGCGCGCCATGAGCGCGTCGCATCCGCGCATGCGCCGCCGCTCAGGTGCAGGACATGATCGTGGCGCATGAGGCTTGCCACCATGACCTGATGCGCCGTGTGGAGCAAGCCGCACCGCGGACGAGGATGCGCTGAGTTCGTGAGCGGCATCGGGCGCGCGGGATGGACTACGAGCTGAATGACTGGCGGCGGCTGGCGACCTCGGCTCAGTCTGCAAGGCGCGGCGGCTTGACTGACGACCAGGTGGCCTGGCTGCCGCCTACCCACGAGTGCTCGGCGGTCTGGCGCTACGGCGGCGGGACATCAGGTTCGAGCGCCTCGGGTCCATCCTGCCGCCGGATGTCAACCACAGTGGGATGAATTACAGTGCGGAGGGCAACAGGAGGTCAGGCTGCGCAGTCTGACAACAGGGACCTGGGACCGGGGACCAGGGATCAGGGAAGATCAACCACAGAGACACAGAGAGCACAGAGCGACACAGACTCTTCTGCCAGTCGGCGGACATCCCGGGAGGGGATCGACGCAGGAGATCCACGGGTGGGGATGTCAGACAGGCCGCCGGCTGGCAACCACGAAACCCGAAACCCGAAGCCCGAAACCTCTTCCGGTCCCGGGTCCCAGGTCCCTGGTCCCTCTTCCTCCATCCGCTTGCCCCTCGTCGTCATCAAGGGCCTGCCGGTCTCCATCACCGAGCGTATCGTCTCGGCTCGCCAGCACGGCCCATTCCGCAGCCTGCCGGACTTCATCCGCCGCTGCGGGCCATCGGAGTCGGAGCTGGATCTCCTGATACTCGCCGGGGCGCTGGACAGCCTCGGCATGAGCCGCCCGGAGCTGCTCTGGCTGGCCCAGCAGGAACGCAAGGCGGGACTGCGGCATTCGACACCGAAGAAGCGGAGGGGAGGTCAGGCCCATGGCCCGGGGACCGGGGCCGAGGGAGGTCAGACCCATGGTCTGACAGGAGGCCAATCCCATGGATTGGCTGAAACTGACAACTCGCAACTGACAACACATGGACGGCGGCAGGCTGCCACCGCTACGGATCCCGAAACCGGAAACCCGAAACCCGAAAGCTCTTCCGATCCCTGGTCCCCGGTCCCCGGTCCCGGTCAGGCCATGGGCCTGACCTCCCAGCTTCCATTCGACGAGAGTGCGCGCCTCGAGGAATTCCGCCGCCGCATGGCCGGACGCCTCGATGACTACGACGAGCTGAAGCTCTGCGCGCTGGAGATGAAGCACTACGGCATGCTGGTGCGCCGCCACCCCCTGAGCCTGTATGCCAACCTGGTCAGCGGGCTGGTCGACGCCCGGGAGATGCCGCGCTACGCCGGGCGCTGGGTGCGGATGCTCGGCTGGTGCATCGCCACCAAGCGCGTCGACCTCTCGCGCCGCCGCCAGGTGCAGGACATGATCGAGCTGCAGGCTGCCAACCATGACGAGCCGGAGCAGTACACGGCGGACGAGGATGAGCTGAGCGTGAGCGGCATCGGAGGCAGTGAGGACTACGAGCTGAATGACACGGCCGCCGACCTCGGCCTCGTCAGGCGCGGCGGCATGACTGACGACCAGTTTCAGCTGCCGCCTCACACGAGTGCTCGGCGGTCTGGCGCTGCGGCGGAAGCAGGTTCCGCCGGGTCGCGCGCCTGGGATGGAGGTCCGGAGCAATCCGGACAACAGGAGGTAAGACTTCAGTCTGACAACAGGGACCAGGGAAGATCAACCACAGAGACACAGAGAGCACAGAGCGACACAGACTCTTCTGCCAGTCGGCGGACATCCCGGGAGGGGATCGACGCAGGAGATCTGCGGGTGGGGATGTCAGACAGGCCGCCGGCTGGCAACCACGAAACCCGAAACCCGAAGCCCGAAACCTCTTCCGCTCCCGGGTCCCAGGTCCCTGGTCCCGCACCGTCCCGCAACCGCGGGACGGACTCACACACGATGGGCGGCTTCATCGGACCCGGCAACTCGATGAAGTTCATGAGCATGGAGGACCTGACCGGCACCTTCGAATGTACCCTGCGCGCTGACAAATATGCCCGCTACGCCCCGCTCACGCGCTACACGGGGCCTTTCCTGATCACCGGCAAGGTGGAGGAGCAGTTCGGCACCTGCACATTGTCAATCCAGGAACTGAAGCTCCTGCGCCTCGACGAGTTCGACCGCCTCATTGCCGACGATGCGGATGGCGGCCGCCGCAAGGGCAGCAAACCGGCGAGCTATGCACCTCAGGAGTCACGGTAGGGGAGCTCAGACTTCAGTCTGACCACAGAAATCACAGGGAAACAGCGGAGACAATCTGCTGCCAGATTTCATTCTGGCGAAGATTCAGCTCCGCCTGTCCGCGACTGGTGATGAAACCTGCCTTGCCATCTGCACCCCAGACCCTGAGGTTAGTAGGTGTAAGGTATGGACTCCTGGCATTTGCCAGTTCAATGCATGAATAATCAACAAGTTCCGGGACTGCGGCCTCCCACTCCTTGCGGAGCCTTGTGACAATGATCAACTTCCCATTGGGATAGCCTGCTGCGGCCATGTGAAAAGTGTATTGCTGGCTGGGAAGGATATTCTTCTGGCGGCGATAAGTGATCGAGCGATATGCATGGAACTGTAACCGATCACTCTTCTGGCAACAGCCTCCTGTCCAACCGTGTCCATCAGCCTTCGGAAACGCTTTGCCTGCCATTGGTAGGAGCCTGATAAATGCAAGACGTGGATTGAGATAGAACAGAGGTCTATCGGCTTCGAATGTCAGCGATTTCCTGATCTGTTGTGCGTAGTATGGATCCGCAAAGTGCTCCAGATCAGGTTCCGCTACACCGCTTCTCAGAGGCGAGATTGGCCGACTAGAGTTCAGCCTTGCTGATCGGGCGGCGGATCGTTCATTCGGACAAGGTTGGTGCCATCGTTGCAAACGCATCGAGCAAGCGGATGGGGATTCAGTGTTCGATGTGGCAGGAAGCCCGGGGCAGCATTACTCATTGTGGCACGGAGCATGAATTCTGGCAAATGGAGAACCGCCAGGGGATTGCCATCCCCGCCCGTGGCGATCACGCCTCGGCGCAATTCTCCCTCTGTCCGGCTCTGTGATCGGATGGGCAAGAGATATCCATTAGAATAAACTCTGTGGTCTCTGTGCTGTGGTTAATTTCCACCCGTTGCCACCCGAGCGCTTGCGAGGCTCGTTGTCAGAATAGTGACCTGACTCCGTGCCCTCTGTGTCTCTGTGTTTGACCTTCCCTGGTGCCGGGTCCGCGGTCCCTGTTGTCAGACTGAAGTCTGACCTCCTGTTGTGCGGTTTGCGCCGGATTGTCTCCTGACGGATGACCTCCATTGTCAACTCTACGCTGAGCTCCTTGCCCGGTTTGCACCGGGCCTCCTGCTCAGCCGCCGCTGCCCAGCCTGTCCAGCGCGCACGCCGGCGTATGGCAGCCAGCCCTGTGCCAGGCTGCGGCTCATGAAGTCCGCCTCGGCTGCCGCACTGTAGCCTGGTTCAGTGGCATCGAAGTAGTCAATGATGCTCACGAACTCACCCGCGCTGCGGTAGGCATCGATCAGGCCGATGCGGTAGTTGTCAGGATCCAGCGGATTGTTGGCATCCAGCTCGCCCTGGTAGAGCACATCCTCCACGCTGAGCCAGTCCACGGCGGCCAGCACCGCCTGGCGCCGCGCACTGTCCAGCGGCTGGGCCAGCTCAGCGCTGATCAGGGCTTCGCCGTTCTGCTGGCAGATGATGAAGTCCGCATCACGGCTGCGGGCATGCGCGGCGAGTGCCGCGAGGAAGTCCGCCATGTCGGCGGCCGCCTCAGCGCGCTGCCCGGTCCCGCCGTCCTCCGCCGGACCCCAGTACTCGAAGCCGTCCACGATGTCGAGGAAGACCCCGTCGAAGCCGGCATCGATGATCCGGTCGAGGTAGCTGGGCTGGTCCCCCAGCACGGGATGCCCGCCGGGATTGGCAATGATCAGCTGCTGCCACTGCGGATCCCAGTAGCGTACCTTGTAGTTGCCGGCCCAGTCCGGGTTGGTCGGTCCCAGCCAGGCGGGCGGGTTGCTGTTCCAGTCCGCCCCGGGGCTGCCGTCCTGCAGGCCCCAGTAGAAGCGGTAGTCCTCGGCCTCGCCGATGCTCAGGTAGCAGACCACGATCCGGCCGCCGGCCTGGAGCGCACTGATCTGCGCGTGGCTGAAGGCCGTGTCCTGGCGTGCCGTCCTGGGAATAGTCAATCACCACGAGCTGGCTGTCGCCGGCGGCAAGCGCCGTGAGATCCGGATCCTGGATCCAGTAGACCCAGTCCGTCACCGCGCAGGCGGCTGTTGCTGACCTGCGTTCCGGCGGGGGCGGATTGCCGTTGCCATTGCCATTTCCATTTCCATTGCTGCCGGGATCGGGGGTGGAGCCGCCGCCGCAGCCGAGCAGGCAGCAGAGCGCCGCGATCCAGATGCCGTTTTGCAGGGACATGCAGGGATTGTAACCGGGGGAGGGGGGAGGCCAGACCCACGGTCTGGCAGGAGGCCAATCCCACGGATTGGCTAGGCAGGTCAATCCCACGGATTGGCACATTCCCTTCACATCTGGCCTGCTGCAAGCCATGGGCTTGCACACCTGTCATTCCATGGGAATGATCTCCTGTGCCCCGCCCCTACACCGCGCTGCGCTGCGGGCTCATGCTCACTGACACGCCGGCCTGGCTGTCCGTGCTGATGCGCTCGCTGCCGATCTGGTTCACCCCCGGGCCGAGCAGCACCACGTCGCGGCCATGCTTCTCGCGCAGGGCATCCAGCGTATGCGTCAGCTGGCGCTCGCGGGTCACGCTCTTCGGTTCGAACAGGCTGAGCTGGCTCAGGCCCGCCTTCAGCTTCTCCAGGCGCACCCCCAGCAGGCGGATGCGCAGGCGGCGCGTGCGCGCCTCGTCGAACAGCCTGAGCGCCGTCTCATAGACCACACGGTCGAGGTCCGTCGGTTCATTCAGCATCACGCCGTGGCTGATGGTCTGGAAGTCGCTGTAGCGGATCGTGACCGTCACATGCCCGGCCGCCAGGTCCTTCTCCCGCAGGCGCCGGCAGGCATCCTCCGTCAGGCGCCAGAGCGTGCGCCTGATCAGCGCCGTGTCCAGCGTGTCGCGCTCCAGCGTCACGGAATGCCCGATGCTCTTCGGCTTGCCGCGCGCCGGGCCGAAGCCGATCGCCGGGGACTCATGCCCGTCCTCGCGCATCATCAGTCCCATCGAGCCATGCTCGCTCATCCCGCCGCCGGTGTTGGGCGGCGGTACCGCGCGGTCCTCGCCATGCTTCAGCGTATTGACGAGGCTCCACATCCCGATCCCGAAGGTCTGGCGCAGCAGCGCCTGGTCCTGCTGGAGCAGCTGGCCGACGCGGTTGATCCCCATGTCGCGCAGCGTGCCCGCAGTGGCCGGGCCGATGCCGGGCACGTCCTGCACATCATGCGGTGCCAGGAAGGACACGGCCTCCTGCGGCCGCACGCGGAACACCCCGTCGGGCTTGGCGTGGCGGCTGGCCATCTTGGCGACGAGCCGCCCGGGGCCGATCCCGATCGACATCGGCAGCCCGACCTCGCTTCTCACGCGGCGGCGCAGCTCCTCAGCGAACTCCACGATCCCGCCGTAGTCGCGCCGGAAGATGGTCTCGCAGCCGGTGATGTCCATTTCGAACTCGTCCACGCTCTTCGGGCGGAACACCGGCACGAGCGCGCTGACCACATCCTGCACGCGGCGGCTGTACAGCCCGTAGTTGCCATGCAGCCCGCTGTGCAGGAAGTTGACCGTCACGCCGCGGCGTTCGATGGTCTGCCCTTCGGCCAGCGGCTGGGAGGGGTCCAGCCCGAGCCGGCGGTAGGCCTCGCCCATCGGCATCGCGCTGTGCACCCCGAAGCGCCGTGCCTCATAGCTGCAGGCGGAGACCACGCCGCGCCGGTGCGGCTGCCCGCCGATGATCACGGCCTGGCCGCGCAGCTCCGGGCGGTGCAGACGCTCCACCTCGACGAAGAAGCAGTCCATGTCCGCCAGCATGATGATTCTTTCCGCTTGTCCATACATGTGTATAGTATAACGCGGAAAATACAAATGTGTAGTGAAAATAGAGATCTGCTTGCAGGGAGCAGGGGCAGCGGGAATTGAGTAGTAAGAACAGTAGGAGCGCGGGTTTCCAGCCTGCAAAGGGGTGAATGAGTCAATAAGTCACTGAGTCACTGGCCACCACAGCTGGCAAAGGCCAGCACATGTCCGTCGGGGTCGCGCACATAGCCCGCGCTGTCGCCCCAGTTGCGGGGCTGCAACTCACTGAGCAATACGCCGCCGGCCTCGACAGCGCGCTGGAGGGACGCTGCCGGGTCCGCCACAGTGAGATACAGTTCAGAGCGCGGGATGCCATTGCCACTCGCCGGGTCCGGCTCGCTGCCGATGATCCGCGCAATACCCGCCTCCGGCATCAGACCGAGCATCGCCCCGCTGCCCAGCCGGAATTCCGTCATCCCCGGCACATCCAGTTCCGGATCAATCCCGAGCACGTGCCGGTAGAAGTCGCGGCTGCGCTGCTGGTCAGCGACATAGAGGATGAACAGCACCGGGGCAGGGGATGCATCAGGCATGCGCGGATTCTACTGCCTGCCGCGAGCTACAGACCGGGCGGGACATAGCCCCGTGCGTAGAGGAACTCCGTGGCCTCCTCCTCATAACGCCGCAGACCCTCCACCTGCTGGCTGAAGCCCACGCAGACCGGCTGCTCAACACCGGCCGGGCAGTCCGTGCAGGAACGTTGCCGACGCCGGAGCGCACTGCGCAGGTAGTACTGCCGGAACAGCAGGATCAGCAAAGCGCCAATGATCCCCGTCGCCAGGCTGAGCCGGATGGCGACGAAGGGCGTGGCGGCGATCAGCAGTCCGGCGCTGAAGCGCAGCAGGTCTCGGAGCAGACGGGGCAGGGGCCGGTAGATTGCCGGAAACGACAGGATCGCCACCGTGGCAAGGATTGCCATGTATCCGCCAGCATACGAAACCGAAGGCTGTGGCACCGGCAGCAGCCAGATCAGGTTGCCAGACAGGATCCCCAGCCACAGCATGCAGCAGCTGCGGCAGAGCCAGATCCCGCGGACCCGCAGCAGGTCGGCCCGGTAGCGCGGGCAGAGCGGGCGGTGTGCGAAGCGGAAGGCCAGGCTGTGCTTCCAGTGGATGCGGGCCAGGCCCAGCCTGAGCCGGATGTTCACCGGTTGTTGCGCTGCTCGAGCTGGTCGTGGATCTCAGCGAGGATATTGCCCATCGCGCCGGAGGGCACATAGTTCAGGATCGGGCGGATGTAGACGGCGGTGCCGTTGACGACGACCTGCGAGGCACCCTGGTTGGCATCCGTGAGCTGGTAGGTCACATTGATGATGCCGTTGGCATTCATGCGCTGCGCCATCTGCAGCATGCGCTCAATCGCCCGCTGGCGGGATTCGTCGCCGAGCTGGCTGTAGCTGGACAGCTCACCGCCGACCATCTGCTTGCAGCCCATCGCGCAGTCCTGGCCCATGTCCTTGGCGCGCACGCTGATGCCCCAGACCATGCCCTTGTATTCCAGGATCTCATAGCCATCGAAGCCGTCCGAGCCCGTCATCAGCACACGGTAGTCCGTGATCTCCGGACGCGTGCCGCTGCACAGTGCATCCCTGTCGAGTGTCATTGCCTCATCCTCCCGGTCCCCGGCGGGGATCTTCCACGAGTGCAGCGCCGCAGGCGCTGCAGATGCTGGCGGTGCCGTGTTCCATCATGATCCGCTCGCCGCAGTGCGGACAGCTGTAATGCCGCCGGCTGTTCACGGAGATCAGGTACATGATGAATTCCTTCAGCGGCAGTGCCAGCAGGCCAAGCAGCACGACGCCGATCCCGAACCAGAGCAGTGCTGTCATTTCCATCAATGCTGATTATAGGCGCAGGCCCGGCTCATGGCCGGGCCTGCTGAGTTACAGGTAAGGTTCAGGAGATCACAAGGTGACCACATTGCGGAAAGCGAACAGGAAGTTCTGTCCGCCGCAGAACAGGGTGCCGTCCGCCGCGATCGCAGCCCTGTTGAAGAAGAGGTGGCCCTGGTTACGGTAGAACTTCTGACTGCCGTCGGGATTGACCGCCAGCAGCCCGCCCATCAGCGTGCAGTAGATTACGCCGTCCGCGCCGATCACTGGATCACCGGGAAGGATGTTGCTGGCCGTGGTGAAGTCCCAGTCGAGATTGCCGTCGGGCGAGATCGCCAGCAGCTTGTTCTCCTTGGCCGTCACATAGATCGTTCCGTCCGCGGCAATGCCTGTACTGCCATACAGGTCATCGCCATTGTCATAGGCCCACTGCAGGCTGCCGTCGGGATTGATTGCATACAGCTTGTTGTCAAGGTAACCACTGAAGTAGATCGTTCCGTCACTGCCGATGGAAGGGCTGCAGCCCAGCAGCCCGCCCAGGAAGGTCCACTGCAGGCTGCCGTCAGGATTGACTGCGTGCAGCGTTGTAGTGGTTTTGACATATACCGTGCCATCCCGGCCCAGTGCCGGCGCATCGATAAGGATCTCACCGCAGTCGTAGCTCCACTTGAGCGTCCCATCGGGATTGAGTGCGTAGAGGAAGTTGGACGAGCTGCCGAAATAGATAGTGCCATCCGGGCCAACGCAGGGAGGCGCGCTGATGTCACCTCCCGTGAAGTATGACCATTTGATTCCACCTTCAGGGTAGAGGGCATACAGCTGGTCATCCAGGCACCCGGCGTAGATCGTGCCGTCGTGACCGATGGCGGCGGAGCTGACGCTAGCTCCCAGGCTGATTGACCATAGTTCAGCTCCATCATTGTTGACAGAGTAGAGTTTGCCGTCATAGCTGCCGAAGATGATGCTTCCATCGATACCGATCACGGGCGAGGAGAACGCCGAATCTCCTGCCGGGAAGGTCCAGGCTACAACCGTTGACTGCGGTCCGGTGAACTGACTGCGGCCCGTGTTGCGGTTGTTCTGCCCGTAGCCGGGCCAGGCGGAGGGCAGGCTGAATGTTTCGTTCACCCGCAGGCTGGCAGTGGCCATTCCCATCCCGCCGCGCTCGTCAACCACGCCGACGGTGACAGCAAACACGCCGCAGTCGTTGAAGTGATGGGAGATCCGGGACGAGCTGCCAAAGCTGTCCCACGCGCCGTCCCCGTTGAAATCCCAGAGATACTCCTCGATTGTTCCGTCAGGATCAGCGCTGCCTGAAGCATCAAGATTGACAAGCATGCCCTCGTCTCCGTGGGTGGCACTGAGCAGCAGATCGGCAATCGGGGAATCGTTGGGACCGGCCAGTGGCTGGGTCACGTAGACCGTGGCATTGGCAATGTCATACAGGCCTTCGCTGTCCTCGACACGGAATCCGACATTGATGAATCCCGGGATGCTGAACACATGGTCAAAGATCACCAGCTCGTTCGTGTCGTCCTCAAACAGGCCGTCACCATCGAAATCCCAGGCATAGGTGAAGTCAACGCCATTCTCTTCCTCATCACTGGCCCAGCCGAGCAGAGTGCAGGTCAGCGGAGCTGGACCGGTCTGGGGATTGATGGTTGCATGGGCCACTGGGCGGGTGTTCCCTGAAATGATCAGGGAAACGCTGCCAAGGGCAATTGCGGTTCCTGAGGCGTCCCGGGCCCTGACACGGGGGCGGATCACACCGGTTGTGGAAGTGTCAATCTGCACCTTGCCGCTCGTGTTGCCGGTCACGTCAAACACTCCGTCACCGTTGGTGTCGAAATCATATTCACTGGCCCCGCTGGCGCTCAGCATGGCGGGGACGTTGCGCAGGCCGCTGATCAGGTCAGTGCCGACCTTGATCTCCAGCGGTGTGCCGGGCAGGGGGCTTGCGGAAACGAGCTCACTGGCGGCACTCTCGTTGCCGGAATGATCAAGTGCACTGATCCTCACGAACCGTGCTCCAGCGCCGGCTGGCAGCAGGCAGCGGGTGCTGCCCTCCAGCATGTCCTGGCGCTGCACCCCGACGGATGCAGGATTCACGAATGAATGGCCGGAGTGATAGATCCGGTAACCTGCGAGATCAACATTATCAACTGCCAGCCAGCGCAGTTCAAGACCGCCCTGAACCGGCGTGGCCGTCAGGCCGGTGGGTACCTGCGGAGCTGTGCTGTCAGCCATGTCATAGGCATCCAGGCCGATATCAACCACGTCCAGGCTGCCGCCCCGCGAAGTCAGGATGCAGACAAAGGTGTTCTGCGCCGATGACAGGAACATGCCGCCGTTGGCAATCTGCTGCGCAAGGCTGATGCGCACATGGCTGTCGGTGAAGGGGCCATGCCATTCCCAGCGTCCGGTGGCATAGTTGGAAACCGCCAGATAGAAGCTCGAGCTACCTCCGCCTTCATTCGCCAGCAGGTTCACGTCAGCACTGACCGTACCCGGCTGACTGCCGTTCAGCGGAATGCGCCAGATGGCGTAGACGCTATCCGTTCCGGAGGAAGCCAGACGTGCCGCTTCTCCATTCTTGCTTACTCCACTGGGTGTGCTGCTGAAGTAGTCACGGCCCGCAGTGAAGTCGCTGTCAACGCTGATCAATGAACCTGAGCGATTCTCTGTTTCCCAGGGCTGCAGCCTGTCAACTGGCAGGGTTTGCAGGGCCGTATTTGGCGGAGCTTGTTCTGTAATCGTTGAATCATTGTCAACCGTTTCCGCTGTCAGGCTGATGTCTGAACTGCCTGCACATGCATTCAGGAACAGAATGAAAATGCTGATGGACAGTGGCAATAGGATATAGCGTGCCATATCGCTTCCCTTGAGTGTATTAGGATTGACAGCAATACTAGCAGTCAGTTTCAATATTGCCAAACAGGTGGTTAAGCCAGGTTAAATCATGATCAAACCGGCAAGGCAAGTGAAGAAAATGCACACGTCCAATGCCGGAAATGCAAATCGCGATTGATTCCGCCTGCCGCAGGATTGCATGTGCGCCTGCCCTGATTCCGGGTTGATTCAACTCTGATCCAGCAGCAGGCAATGGCGTGTCCGGATGGACGCAATGCCTCGTCATGCCTGCCGGGTCCACAATTCATTGCCAATAACCGGGATTGTGCCTGTTCTCAGCTGCAGCCCTGGCTCGTGCCGCAGTTCAGGCACTTGTAGCAGGAGCCGTTGCGCACCGTCACATGCCCGCAGGATTCGCAGAATGGTGCATCGCCCATCATCGAGCTGAGCTGCTCCTCCATGGCATTGAGCATCACGGGCTGCTGAGCATGACCGTTGCCATTGCCGTTGCCGTTCCCATTTCCGTTGCCATGACCATTGCCACTGTGCACCGGCTGGGGCGGATGCACGCCCGGACCGCCCGTGGCCGCAGGCAGGGCAGCGCCGCCGGACTCCCGGTCGGCACGTGCAGCCTCGCTGGCACTGATCAGCGGCTGGGCCTCGAGCCGCACCTGGCGTTCATGCTGGTTGAGGATCAGTTCATCAGCGGCCGGTTTGACCTGCACGAAGTCTGTGCGGCCGAGGTACTCCATCCCGAGCACGCGGAAAACGTAGTCGATCACGCTCTGCGCCATCTTGATGTTCGGGTGGTCACAGGTGCCGCTGGGCTCGAAGCGCGTGAACACGAAGGTGTCAACGAACTCCTCCAGCGGTACGCCGTACTGCAGGCCCTTGCTGACGGCGATCGCGAAGCAGTTCATCAGGCTGCGGAAGGCGGCGCCTTCCTTGTGCATGTCGATGAAGACCTCGCCGAGCGTGCCGTCGCTGTATTCACCGGTGCGCAGGTAGAGCTTGTGCCCGCCGATGCGGCCCTCGAAGGTGAAGCCCTTGCGCTTCCTTGGCAGCTGACGGCGCAGCGGGGCATGGATCTGCAGGGTGCGGGCTTCCGCCGGGCTGACCGGCACGCGCTCGGCGGCGAGCTTCTCCGGCAGCTCAAGGCTGGCCGGGTTGACGAGGCTCTCATGCTGCTCAGGCTGCAGTGCCTGCTCGGCGATGGCAACCTCCTCCAGCACCTCGCTCTCCTCTTCCTGGGCATCCGCCTTGGTGTTGAGCGGCTGGCTGAGCTTGCAGCCGTCGCGGTACAGCGCGTTGCTCTTCAGTCCGAGCTGCCAGGAGAGCAGGTAGGACTCGAGGATGTCGTCAACGCTGACCTCATTCGGCATGTTGATCGTCTTGCTGATCGCGCCGCTGATGAAGGGCTGGACTGCACCCATCATGCGGATATGCCCGCTGTGGTGGATGAAACGCCGTCCGTGGCGGCCGCAGCGGTTGGCACAGTCGAAGACGGGCAGGTGCTCATCGCGCAGGTGCGGGGCTCCCTCGACCGTCATCATGCCGCAGATATGGTCGTTGGCACGGCTGATCTGCTCCGGGGTGAAGCCCAGGCTGCGCAGCAGGTTGAAGCCCGGGGCGTCATACTGCTCGGGCTTGAAGCCCATGCGCTGCATGCACTCCTCTCCAAGTGTATAGGGCGAGAAGGCGAAGTGCAGCTCGAACACGCCGGGCAGCTGGGCCTCGATGCGCTCGATGTCGTTGTCATTCATGCCCAGCTCACGCAGGCTGTCGGCATTGATTGACTGGTCGTCCAGCCGGCTGCTGCCCAGCACCCAGCGGCGGATCTCACCGATCTGCTTCTGGTCATAGCCGAGGTTGGCAAGCGCCAGCGGGATGCTCTGGTTGATGATCTTGAAGTAACCTCCGCCGGCCAGCTTCTTGAACTTCACGAGCGCGAAGTCCGGCTCGACGCCGGTGGTGTCGCAGTCCATCAGCAGGCCGATCGTGCCGGTCGGGGCGATCACAGTGGTCTGGGCATTGCGGTAGCCATGCTGCTCACCGAGCTCCAGCGCCCGGTCCCAGCTGCGCATCGCCGCGTCAGCCAGATACTCCGGGCAGACATGGTGGTCCACGCCCTGCGGCGTGATTGACAGGCCCTCATAGGACGCGCTGGGCTTGTTGTAGGCAGCCCTGCGGTGGTTGCGCATCACACGCAGCATGGATTCGCGGTTGTCAGCGTACTTCGGGAAGGCACCGAGTTCGGACGCCATTTCCGCACTGGTGGCGTAGGCATCGCCGGTCATGATCGCCGACATCGCCGCCGCGATCCCCCGGCCCTCCTCACTGTCGTAGGGAATGCCCATCACCATCAGGCAGGTGCCGAGGTTGGCATACCCGAGGCCGAGCGTGCGGAAGTCGTAGGACTTGCGCGCGATCTCCCGGCTGGGGAACTGTGCCATCAGCACGGAAATTTCGAGCACCATCGTCCAGAGGCGGATGAAGTGCCGGTAGCTGTCCAGGTCAAAGCCGCCCGTGGCCTCATCAATGAACTTCATCAGGTTCAGGCTGGCCAGGTTGCAGGCGGTATCGTCGAGGAACATGTACTCGCTGCAGGGGTTGGAGGCATTGATCCGCCCGCTCTGCGGACAGGTATGCCATTCATTGATCGTCGTATCGAACTGCACGCCGGGGTCGGCGCAGCGCCAGGCGGCATAGCCGATCTGCTGCCAGAGATCCGCGGCGCTCAGGGTCTTGCTCACGTTGCCATTGGTGCGGTTCACCAGATCCCACTCAGCCTGGTTGACAGCAGCCTCCAGGAAGGCATTCGTCAGGCGCACGGAGTTGTTGCTGTTCTGGCCGCTGACGGTGCTGTAGGCCTCACCCTCGAAGGCGGTGTCGAAGCGGCCCTTGCCACCGGCCACGAGGGCCGCGACCTTGTCCTCCTCATGCACCTTCCAGTTGATGAACTTCTCGATGTCGGGGTGGTCAACATCGAGACAGACCATCTTGGCGGCGCGGCGCGTGGTACCGCCGGACTTGATCGCCCCGGCGGCGCGATCGCCGATCTTGAGGAAGCTCATCAGCCCGCTGGACTGCCCACCTCCGCTGAGGGACTCACCCTCTCCGCGCAGAGCGCTGAAGTTGGTGCCGGTGCCACTGCCATACTTGAACAGGCGGGCCTCGCGCACCCAGAGATCCATGATCCCGCCTTCGTTGACAAGATCATCACGCACGCTCTGGATGAAGCAGGCATGGGGCTGCGGGTGGCTGTAGGCATCCTCGGAGGCCCGCAGTTCGCCGCTGTCGGGGTCGACATAGTAATGGCCCTGGCTGGGGCCGTTGATGTCATAGGCCCAGTACAGGCCGGTATTGAACCACTGTGGACTGTTGGGCGCGGCCATCTGCGTGAGCATCGACCAGGCCAGTTCATCGCGGAAGGCCTCGGCATCCTCAGTGGTGTCGAAGTATCCATAGCGCTGGCCCCAGTCGGTCCAGCAGCCAGCCAGGCGGTTGATCACCTGGGCTGCACTCTTCTCGGGGCCAAGCAGAGGCTTTCCATCCGCATCCAGCAGTGGATTGCCGCTGGCATCCCTCTGGGGCACCCCCGCCTTGCGGAAGTACTTGGAGACCATGATGTCCGTTGCCAGCTGGCTCCAGCCTGCCGGAATCTGCGCATCCTTCATCTCGAAGACGATGCTGCCGTCAGGGTTGTAGATCACGCTGTTGCGGCTGCTCCATTCGATCTGCTCGTAAGGAGACTTTCCCTGCTCAGTAAACCTTCTTTCGATACGCATGCACGACCTCTGGTGCTGATACTCATCCCGTCCGGTGGATCACACCCAACCCTCGACCGGCCCGAATCCGCCTGCCTGCACGCTGGACCTCAAATCAAAGCTGGAACCACGGGCACGAAACCCGCAGTGGTCCTCAGACCATCAGCCCTTCCTCGCAGCCAATACCTCAATCAACCGAACCGTCCAGCAATCCGGCAGCCTTCGCGCAGACAAACATAGCACTTCCATGTACAGCTTTCAAGAGATTGCGGGGATAACTTTGTGGATAACCCTTCGAAAGGGGTTGATTCGTACTTTCATCCGTTAAGTTCCGCCTCTCATGTATCAACAGACTTGTCGACACCATGGATTGTAACCCAAACATGTGTATAGTGTCAAGCTTGCAGACAATTTGGCCTGACTGTTGGTCGGGGTTATGACCGGCGAACAGTCGTGTTGCCATGTGAAATTCACTATTTCCGGAGATATCAGAAGATCCATGGAAGTTTGCTGTGGATCGCGCAAAAAACGGGGTCTGGATGTAACGTGGAGTTACACATGCCGATTCGGTGTCCAGCCTGCGGCCTGCCAGCGGATTCCCACCCCGCCGGGCAGTTCAGCACGGACAGCCTGGCTGGTTGGCAACTGCTGACCTGCCCGACATGCACGCACAGTTTCTGCCAGCAGGCCTTCGGGCTGCCTGTTGACTATGATGAGGTGCATTCCACCCAGTATCTGGATCAGAGCGCAGGTGAACTGGCTGAAGCAGACCGGCACCAGCGCTTCATTCTCCTGCCGCCGTATCTGGCATTCCACCGTAACCTGGGCCGGCCGGCCGGCCGGCTGCTGCTGGATGTCGGCTGCGGCGCCGGACGATTCCTGCTTGGTGCCCGCGGGCTTGGCTGGAAGGTGATTGGCAGCGAACCCTCCGCCAGGGCAGTGGCAACGGCACGATCATGCGGGCTGGAGATCCAGGATGGCAACCCGGCTGATCTGCCGGAGGCAAGTGTGGATGTACTCTGCCTCTTTGATGTGATCGAGCATCTTGCCATTCCCGGAGAGTTCCTGGCAGCCCTGCTGCACCTGGTTCGCCCCGGTGGTTACCTGTTTCTGAGTGTGCCAAACTGGGACTGCGAACTGATGCGCAAGGCTGAACGTGCGGACTGGCTGCCACCGGTGCACCTGCAGTTCTTCACCGCAGGATCGCTGGCAACACTGCTCTCGGGAGTTGGCGCGGGTTGGCAGCAGCCTGTTGTCAGCATCGTCAGCAGTGATCCGCAACCGCCGCTATCCCTGAGCTGGACGGCTGATGGCGGCATGAGTTTCCGCAGCCGCTTCTTCCTGCACGAGCGACTGCGCTGGCAGCTGCGCCGTCTGCGGAGACTGCCATCCCATCCGGCACAGCTTGCTGCAATCATGCAGCGCAGGGCCTGAGATCAGCTGCCCAGGGCAGAGGCAGCAAGGAGTTTCCTCGCGAAGCTGCGCACCCCGCTGATGTTGCGGGCCACGGGACCGAGTTCCAGCTGTGCCAGGGCACCTGAGAGATAGAGCCCGCTGCTCCATTCGCAGTTTCCGTTGACAACCGGCCAGCCCTGGGAACTGCGGCGTAGGTTAAGGACCTGACTGATCTGGTCGAGCAATGGCCCGGCCGGAGGCTCCGCGCTGAAGCCGGTTGCAAGAATCACGCGGTCCGTTGCCAGAATCTCCTCACCCAGATCCAGCTGCAGCTTGCCGCCATTCCTGCGGATTCCCCGCAGACTGCCGGGCTTCATCGCCAGCCGGCCCTGCATGCTGCATGCCAGCAGGCTGGCTGCAGTATCCCCGGGGAAGGAGCCGCGGATGCGGGCTCCGCCGACGATGCGCTGGCGTTCCTCCATGTCGGCAATGGCGCGCAGGCGTTCCAGCAGTCTCGGTCCGTTCCAGCCCGGATCGCTGTCAAACCAGCTCAGCACCGGCAGTCTGTCCGTCAGGATCAGCACTTCATTGTCAGCGGCACTCACCAGGCTGATCGCCAGCTGGGCCGCGCTGACCCCGCTGCCGATGATCGCCACTCTTTCGCCCGGGCGGATCTTTGCAGGGCTGAAGCGCGGGTCATACATGTGCATGATCCGTTCATCGTTCAACGGCTGGCCATCCGGCAGGGCAGGGTAGTGCAGGGGCTGGCTGTTGCCGAGTGCAAGGATCACGCTTCTGGACCGCAACTCTCCGGCGCTGCTGCTGACACAGTAGCCGGAAGGCAGCCTTGTGATGCCTGCAGCCTGACCCTGGATCCGCAGCTCAGTGAGGCGGTGGGTTTCGAGCACGTGATTCGCATGCGCATTCCATAGTTCCAGGGATGGCCTCAGGTAGGGCTGCAGGAACTCACGCTGCCAATTGCGACTGCGGGCCCGGGCAAAATCCAGCAGCTCGTTGGTGCTGAGGCCGATATGGTGCGCGGCCGGGGAGCGCAGAAATCGCATCCCGCAGGCCTGGGTCGTCTGCTGCCAGCGCGCCAGAGGATCCGGGTGGGGATCAATCACCCGCAGGCTGTCCCGGGCCACACCCATCCGTGCGGTCAGCACATGCGAGAGGTAGCTGCCCTGTACGCCCCCGCCGACTATCAGCCATTCCAGCACGGCCCAAATATATATGTAGCTGATACGACGATCGTGCATTCCGGGCTCCCACTCAGGCTTCGCCAGGGAAATTTTTCCCTTTTCACCCCTTGCTGACCTATTTCTCCCTGATTGACCCTGATAGGCGAAATCGTGCTGAGGCCTGATCCAGACTGGGCTGCGCTCTATTGAAGGCCAGCAGGGAGCATTCACCAACACCCATATCCCGATTAGCCGTCCGCAGGAATTTCCAAAAAAACTGCTTAACACCTATACGTAAACTAAGTAAATTCCCTAATTTGCCCTTGTTTGAAGTTCTTAAACTCGATATCATGCTCTTGCTGAAAGGGAGATCCCTGAAAAGGGAAGTAAATCCCTCCAGTGACCTGAAATTGAAAGGGGCTCAGGTGAACCTGGTAGGAACGGAATCGGTAGGCGGCCAGTCGCTGTTCGGACAGCACGAGGCTTCTGTCGACTCCAAGGGACGAGTCAGTCTTGCCAGGAACCTGCGCCAGCAATTCGGGGATGAGGCCGTAGTCCTCAAATGGGACCGTCACCTGAAGGTGATGACTCCCGAGAACTTTGAAAAAGTGGTCGGGACGGTGATGAGCCGTCTCTCCTTCAGTTCGGGCAAGGGTGCCGGGAATTTCTTCGATCCCAAGATGCAGCGGGATCGCAGGGCCTTCTTCGGCAACAAGTTCGAGCTGAGCCTTGACAGCCAGGGCCGCATGGCACTGCCGAAGAACCTGCGCGTGGCGATGAATCTCTACGAGGACGTCGTCTGGGTGGGCTGCGGTGAGTACGTGGAACTCTGGTCACTCAAGGATTACGAAGCTGACTGTGCGCGTTGGGAGGAGTCGGGTGGTTTTGAGCAACTGTTCAATGGCCCGGCTCCTCCTGAAAATTCCCCCGCGCCTGATGACAACGGAGACAGCGGACCTGATGGGGATTAGGCCGCAGGCGGAGGACCGCTGATGGAAGTCCGCCACAGACCAGTACTTTTACAGCAAGTCATTGAGAGCCTCGCCCTGGAGCCAGGGCTGGTCTACATCGATGGAACCATGGGCTCGGCCGGCCACTACAGCGCGGTGGCAAGCCGATTGGTTCCGGATGGGATCGCGATCGGCATCGACAGGGATCAATCGGCGATCGAAAGAGCAGGGGCCGTGATCATGGGGATGGAGCTCGACGGAGTCGAGCTACACCTCGTGCATGGTGAGATAGCAGAGCTAGAGAGGGTTGTACACGAAGTGGGATTACGGCACGCCGACAGGGTGCTGTTCGATCTCGGCCTCAGCTCCGACCAGCTTGACGATCCAGGGCGAGGTTTCAGTTTTCTCAGGGATGGTCCACTGGACATGCGCCAGGATCGCCGGAGCACGCTGACGGCGGAACAGGTCGTCAACGACTATCCGCCGGAGGAACTGGAGCGGATCCTCCGTGATTACGGAGAGGAGCGCTTCAGCAGGCGGATTGTTGCGGCGATCGTTGACAGGCGCAGGGGTGGACGGATCTCGGGAACGCTGGAACTGGCCTCGCTCATCGAGCAGGCCATGCCTGGCAGGCGCGGCAAGTCGCATCCGGCGACCCGCAGCTTCCAGGCGCTGAGGATGGAAGTCGGCGGAGAGGTCCGCCAGATTGAAGAGGGAATCAGGCAGGCCGTGGAACTGCTCAGCCACTCTGGCAGGCTGGCGGTGATCACCTTCCACAGCCTGGAGGAGCGCATTGTCAAGCGGACACTGCGACCCTACGGCCGCCACGGCGGCAGGGGGGACTGGCAAGTGAACATGCTGGGCAAGGTGATCGAGCCTGACGAGGAGGAGGTGCAAGGGAATCCGCGCAGCCGTTCGGCCAAGCTGCGGGTTTACGAGAAGCGCCTGCTTTCAGGTGTTGCCAGGTAATTGAGGAGCGAGACCGATGGCGGTTCCCAAGCTTGACCCACGGTTCACCACGGACCGGGTCTACGGTTACGGAGAGTACAGGATTCTGAGTGCGGCGTTCGGTGAGCGCCGGCATAACGGCTTCAGGGCCTGGCAGCGCAGGCTGGCCAAGGGCCGGGCCGTCCGCCTGATGGGCTTCAAGCTGCTGGTGGCGACGGGAGTGCTTGCGGCGGTGATCGGGCTGGCGGCGATGGCCGCGTTTGACAGCGACACCATGAAGCTGTCCTACGAGGACCAGCAGCTCAGCCAGGGTCTGGGAACCAAGATCGAGCAGCAGATGGAGGAGGCCCGCCAGGACCTGATCCAGAGTGAGAACGAACTGCTGGCGGGTGACAACAAGCCTGCCGACCTGGTGAACTATGAACCGGCGACCGAGTACATCGTGCTCACCAACATCAGCCAGGCCTCTGGCAAGATGCTGGTGGAGGAGCTGTACCCGCTCAGCCGTGAAATGATCAAGATCGAGCCCTGATCAGAGGGCACATATATTGACAACTGCGGAGATCGATGATGAACGAGCACCGTTGGCAGAAGCTCCAGCGAGTCCACAACAGGATATTCTTCTCCGCCTTCCTCCTCGGGGCTGCCTATCTGGCAGCCCACCTTTATTTTCTGCAGAACGACCCGCGCATCACCGGCTACTACAGCCGGGCCGTGCATGACCGCTGGGAAGGCCGCGAAAGCCCCGAGGGCCGGCGCGGCGACATCCTCTACCGCGACGGCAGCGTGCTGGCGACGACCCGCCGCCTGACCCGTGTGGTACTGGACATGCAGCTGATCCGCGAGGGTGGCGAGGAAGCCGTCGAGGGCATCGTCAGCATGCTCTCGGAGTACAACGGTGGCAATGACATCGAGCTGCGCCGCCGGATGCTGGCTTCCCGCAGCCGCGGGCTGGAGATCCTCAGCGGCCTGCCGGCCGCCGCCGCCCGCGAGATTGACGAACGCGACTTCCGCGGTGTGACCACGCTCTACTATCTCGAACGCTACTACCCCTGCTCTGACAGCGGAGCGCCGGCCACGGTCGGCTTCTTCTCCAGCCGCCGCGAGCACCAGCTCGGGCTGGAAGCGGCCTGGCACAATGAGCTGCGCGGCGTCTCCGGCAGCCGGGAGTTCATGCGCGACGGCTCCCAGAACCGCCTGCCGGGCTCGCTGCAGACGGTCTCCGAGGAGATCCCCGGCCGCAGCCTGCGCACCACGCTCGATCCTGCAATCCAGCTGATCTGCGAGGAGGAGCTGCAGGCCGGGATGGATGAGCACAATCCGGACTGGGGTGTTGCCATCGTGATGGATCCCTTCAACGGCCAGGTACTGGCCATGAGCAGTGCCCCGGACTTCGATCCCAACGACTTCGTGGCGGGACGGATGTTCGACGAACAGGGCCGGCTCGTCAGCCAGCAGAATCCGGCGGTGCACTATCTCGTCGAACCGGGCAGCACCGCCAAGCCGCTGCTGGCAGCCTATGCCGCGGACCGTGGCTGGATCACGGAGAGCCAGCGCTTCATCTGCAATCAGCGCATCAACATCGGACGCTACTGGATCACGGAAGCCGAGGCCACGCACTACATCGGCGACTCCAGCGGCGTGCCCGTGGCAGACATCATCCGCGAGAGCAGCAACGTCGGCATGGCACGCATCGCCATGAAGCTCGGCCAGGAGCGCGTGATGGAGGCCCTCAGCAGTTACGGCCTGTTCTCCCGCACCGGTGTAGAGCTGCCGCTGGAGGGCAGCGGCCGCCGCCCCAACAGCTGGCTGGATGAGGAGCAGAAGTGGCCCACCGTCTCACTTGCCAACTCCGGCTTCGGCCAGGGTTTTTCCATGACTCCCCTGCAGCTGGCCAGTGCCTACTGTGTGATCGCCAACGGCGGCTACGAGGTCAAGCCCACGCTCAAGCTTGAGCTGGAGGAGGCCGAACCGGAGAGCGGCATGCAGCTGATCGATGCGCAGAACGAGCGTGTCTATGACCTGGACAGCGGCCAGCGCAAGGTTCTCAGTGAACAGGGTTGCCGCCGGGCCCAGCAGTGGCTGGCCGATGTCGTTGTCAGTGGCACCGGCAAGAAGGCGATCCCCGAGCGCTACATGAAGTCGCTGGCCAGCAAGCGTGATCTGAAGAGTGGCAATCCCCGCTTCCTGCCCGCCGGCAAGACCGGCACTGGGCAGATCGCGGCGAAGGACGGCCGTGGCTACGAGGAGCATGCGTATCTCGCGAGCTTCGCCGGCTACTTCCCAGTGAAGGATCCGCAGTACGTGATCGTGGTGATGTACTCGCACCCGCGCCGGGGGCAGTACTACGGCGGCAGCGTGGCCGGGCCGGTGTTCGCACGGATCGCGGACCGCATCAGCTACCTGTCATTCGGCGAGAGAGCAGAGGTACCCAATGAGACTTGATGACCTGCTGGAGGGAATGGAATCCCTGGACCACATGAACCTGTTCGGCGACATGGAAGTTGACCGCGTGGTCAGCGACAGCAGGAAGGTGGTACCCGGCAGCGTGTTCGTTGCCATTCCCGGCACGCAGTACGACGGCCACCGTTTCGTTTCCCAGGCCCTGGCGGCGGGAGCTTCGGTGGTGGTGCAGAGTGCCCCGCTGGATCCGGATGCCACCGGTTCATTCGTGCGTGTATCCGACAGCCGCCGTGCCTATGCGGAACTGAATGCCAGGCTGTTCGGCGATCCCAGCAGCAAACTGCGCGTGATCGGTGTAACCGGTACCAACGGCAAGACCAGCACGGCTCTCCTGATCGGGCATCTGCTCAACAGCGCCGGCCAGCGGGCCGCCGTGCTCGGAACTCTGGGCCTGCTGCGTCCCGGTCAGTCTGAATTTCTCAGCGGTTCGCTGACGACTCCCGACGCGGCGGAGATCCAGCAGCTGCTTGCCAATCTGGCGCATGAAGGTGCCACGCATCTGGTGATGGAAGTCAGCAGCCACGCCCTGCAGCAGCACCGTGTTGCCGGAGTCCGCTTCGCCGGTGGTGTGTTCACCAATCTCAGCCAGGACCACTTTGACTACCACGGCAGCATGCAGGACTACGCGGATGCCAAGGAGATCCTGTTCGCGGACTATCTCGCGCCACAGGGCGGTTATGCCGTGATCAACATGGATGACGAAACGGGACGGGGCTACGCCTCGCGCTTCGGCGGCCTGCTGCTCAAGTACGGCACGGAACGCGTCTGCAACCTCGTGATCACCGAACCCGAGGCCGCCGCCAGCGGCGTTTCCTGGAAACTCGTACTAAAGAACGGGATCTGGCCTCCCAGCCTCAGCGAGGATGCCAACCTGGCCTTCCTGCACTGCGGACTGGCGGGCGAATTCCAGATCCACAACTGCACAGCCGCCGCCGGCGTAGCGCTGCTGGAAGGTCTGGATCTGCCGCAGATCCGCGCGGGTCTGGCTTCCTTCAGCAATGTGCCAGGCAGGCTGCAGCGGGTCGGCAACCCGCAGGGCGTGAATGTCTACGTGGACTATGCCCATACTCCGGATGCGGTTGACAATGTCGTCCGCGCCCTCGGCCGGCTCGTACCCGCAGGCAGGCGGCTGATCACTGTCGTGGGCTGTGGCGGTGACCGTGACCGCAGCAAGCGTCCGCAGATGGGGGCAATCGCCCAGCGCGGCAGTGCACTGTCGATCTTCACCAGTGACAACCCGCGCACGGAGGACCCGGCCGCGATCCTTGATGAGATCATCGCCGGGCTGAATCCGCAGGGAGCGGCCTGGCTGAGGGTTGAGGACCGCCGCGAGGCGATCCGCCGCGCACTCGCAGAATCCACTGCAGGGGACATCGTACTGATCGCGGGCAAGGGCCATGAGGACTATCAGATCCTGCGCGACCGCACGATTCACTTCTCTGATGTGGAAGAGGTCGAACGCTATTTCGCGGAAAGTACGGACAGCAGCGCATAACTGCTGCACTCCGGAGAAATCTGCATTAATATATAGGCCTGCCGGACAACCAAACCGCTACTCATTTTGTTCCTTATCCACGGTAGCGGACATCGGTGTCCCATAGGATGCACGCTCCGGCAGCGCCCGGGACCGCCCGGACCCTATCTGGTACTTGAGGTATTCGACAAATGGCTAATGAATCGACCTTCGCCATCGGCGAACTGCTGCCTGCGATCGGCGGCAGACTGCTGCATGGCAACCCGGACATCCGCTTCGGCAACTACTGCATTGACAGCCGCTACGTGGACCACCGCACGCTGTTCGTGCCGCTGATGGGCCAGAGCCGCGACGGCCACCAGTTCATCATCGACAGCATCGGCAAGGGTGCCGTGGCCTGCTTCGTGCGCACCGGCCACCATCAGATCCACGAGATCCTCAGCTGGCTGCGCAGCCAGGTGCAGCGCGGATTCCTCGAATTCGAGGATGTCTGCGTGATCGAGGTCCGGCACACGCTTGTCTCCCTGCAGAAGATGGCGGAGTGGTTCCGGCGCCAGTTCGATACTAAGGTGATCGGCATCACCGGCAGTGTCGGCAAGACCGGTACCAAGGAAATGCTGATCCAGTTGCTGTCCAAGCGTTTCCAGACCGTCGGTACGGAAAAGAACTTCAACAATGAGATCGGCGTGCCGCTGGCCCTGAGCCGGATCAATGCCTACACGGAGATGACCGTGGTGGAAATGGCAATGCGCGCCCGCGGTGAGATCAGCCTGCTTTCGCGGATCTCGCATCCGAACATCGCCCTGATCACCAACACCTCCGGCAGCCATGTCGGCCGGCTCGGTTCATTCGAAGAGGTTTACAAGGCCAAGGGTGAGATCGTCGACGGACTGGTTCCCGGCGGCACCGTGGTGCTCAACCGCCGCGATGAGAACCTGTTCGGGATCCTCAACGAGATCAGCTCCCGCAAGGCCAGCCGCGATGAATATGAACTGATGTTCTTCGATGCCTCGGAGGCCTACCGCAACTGCGGCATCCCGCCATTCATCACACGCAATGACAACTTCGAGCTCCCGCTGGACCTGCCGGAGGCGGATGTCTGGCTGGAGGATGTCGAGCTGCTGGGCATCGATGGCAGCCGCTTCATGCTCTGCACGCGCGAGGGCAAGGTCCAGGTGCAGCTGCAGATGCTGGGCCGTGGCGCGATCGAGAATCTCACCGCCGCCGCCGCTGCCGGACTGAGCATGGGTCTCACGCTTGAGGACATTGCCGAGGCCGCCCCGGAACTGCTGCCCGCCCCGCAGCGCCTGAACCTCTTCCAGCTCGGGCAGGACCTGTTCCTGATTGACGACTGCTACAACAGTTCGCCGGCCAGTGTGCGCGACAGCCTGGAGCTGCTGCTCAACATTGACGACAGCTTCGAGAAGATCCTCGTGATCGGTGACATGCTGGAGCTCGGCAAGTATGAGACCCTGCTGCACCGCCAGTGCGCACTGACGACGCTCAACCTGCCGCTGAAGCAGGTCTATGCGATCGGCCCGCGCATGAATGCCTTCAATGAGGTTGAGGGCATGGACGATGTTGAGCTGTTCTACATCGAGGGCCGCAGTGAGCTGGAGGCCTCGATGGGCTTCCGTCCCGAGGACCGCAGCTTCGGCGCACCCATGCACGGTGAGCGCAGCAACCGCGAGTTCGGGGCACCGATGCGCGGTGGCCGCGGTGCACAGCAGAACAACGACACCCGTCAGCGCGGAGACACCGTGATCCTTGACGACCGCGCCGCCAGCAAGCTCAGCGCTCTGCTGCTCAGCGCGATCAACCGCAATGACAAACCCAAGGTCGTGATGGTCAAGGGCAGCCGTGCCCTGCACCTTGAGCGCGTCGTCAATGACCTGCTGAACGGCACGGCGGTCTGAGCATGCAGTTCCCGCTGACAGTGGCTGGCATCGGTTCAGTTGCAGTCGGCCTGGTGCTGTTCTTCCTCTACCGCAGAATCGTCGGCGGCAGAATGAACCAGGCCTTCCGCGAGGCCGGACCGGAAAGTCACAAGCAGAAGGGCAAGGTGCCGACCGGTGCCGGTCTGGTGTTTGTGCTGTGCATGCTGCTGCTTGGCTCATTCCTCGTGATTGAGCCTGCATCCCGCTCAGTCGCATATGTGTGCTTTGCCTCAGTCCTGATGGGCCTGCTCGGCTTCATTGACGACAGGTCCAAGGTGCTTGGTGGCTCAGCCGGACTCAAGGCGCGCTTCAAGCTGCCGGCAATGATCCTCACCGGGCTGGTGCTGCTGTACCTGATCCACCACAGTCTGCCGGATGTCCCGGGGGCACTTGACACCACCGGCCTGCTTCCAGGCGCACAGCTCAGCTTCGCCGCAGGTCTTCCGGTCTGGCTCTATTACCTGCTCGGACTGTTCATCTGGCTTGGTGCCATGAACGGCAGCAATTTCACTGACGGGCTTGACGGCCTGCTCGGCACGAGCTCTCTGGCCAGCTTCCTGGCGATGCTCGTAGTGCTGCCCATGTTTGCCACCTCATCTGCACTGTTGCTGCCGGTTGCAGTCTGCATCGGGCTGCTGATCGCCTTTCTGAGCTACAACTGGAAACCGGCGTCGATCTACATGGGTGACAGCGGGTCACTGTGCATCGGCGCACTGGCCGCCGGCATCTGGTTCTTCAGTGGAGAGTGGCTTTACCTCGGTCTGTTTGCCTTCATCTGGGTGGTGGAAGTGCTCAGCGTGATGCTGCAGGTTGTCTACTTCAGGCGGACAGGTGGCAAGCGCCTGTTCCTGATGACGCCGATTCATCACCACTTCGAGCTGGCAGGCTGGAAGGAAACCACCGTCGTCTATGTCTTTGCCGCGCTGCAGGCCTGGGGCTGCCTCAGTGCCTGGCTGTGGCTGAAGCTCGGCCTGCTGCCCGGGCTGCTCAGTTCACTGCTGCTCTTCCTGACTTTCGTTTTCCTCGTGCTGCGCTACCGCACGCGTGTTGCATAATCTCCTCACCTCATTTCAACGGACACGGAATTGAACGACTGGCTCGGACAGAAGGTTGGCATCTACGGACTCGGCAAGACGGGCCGGGCCTGCGTCGAGTACCTGGCCCCACGCATGGTGCGGCCGCTGGTCTTCGTTGACAACACGCCTCCCGAAGCGCTTTCCGATCTGCAGCAGCAGGCCGAGGACCGCTATGACGTAATCGCGGGAGAGGGGGCGGAAGCCGTGGCGGCCACGCTCGACACCCTGATCGTCAGTCCCGGAGTACCGCTCAGCAACAGCAATGTCAGTGCCGCGCTGGCCGCCGGTGTCAACGTGATCTCCGAGCTGGAATTCGCCTCGCGCTACTGCGAGGGCTACCTGATCGGGATCACCGGAACCAACGGCAAGAGCACGACGACCGTGATGCTCGGCCACATCCTCTCCGCCCTCGGTCCCTGTCATGTGCTTGGCAACATCGGCAGCCCGCTGCTGGCCAGCCTCGATGAGATCCAGCCCAATGAATTCGTGGCGCTGGAGGTTTCCAGCTACCAGCTGGAGGCCATCGACGCCTTTGCGCCGCGCATCGCCATCTACACCAACCTGACGCCTGACCACCTTGACCGCCACGGGACCGTGGAGGAATACGCGCGCATCAAGCGCCGCATGGTCGACAACATGCAGGAGGGGGACTTCGTGATCACGAATGCCATGACCCCCGAGTTCCATCCGGATGTGTTCAAGCGTCCGGACCTGCATTTCCTGCAGTACCGCTCCACGCCCGGCAACCGCCTGCGTGGTGCCTGGCTTGCCAACGACCGCATCATCTGCGACCTCGGCAGCGAGGGCGCGGAGATCCCGCTGGACTGCATCCGGATTCCCGGCCTGCACAATGTGGAGAACGCGATGGCGGCAATCCTCGCGGCCCTCGTTGTCGGGGCCACGCGCGAAACCATCATCGAGCGGCTCTCCAGCTTCCACGGCTACGAGCACCGCATCGAGCTCTGCCGCGAGGCCGGCGGAATCCGCTTCTACAACGACAGCAAGGCCACCAACCCCGAGGCTACGATCACCGCACTCAGGGCGATGCAGGGTCCGCTGACAATCATCCTCGGCGGGCGCGACAAGAACACTGACCTGTCCGTGATGATTGAGCTGCTGAAACAGAGGGCGCAGCATGCGATTCTCTACGGCGAAGCCGCCGACAGATTCGAGCAGGAACTGCGCGCGGCGGGTTATAATGGACTTTCGAGGGTTGAAAACGTCGAACAGGCCGTGCAGGAGGGTGTACGGCAACTGGCGGGCGAGGGTGGAACACTGCTGTTGTCACCGGCCTGCGCCAGCTTCGACCAGTACCCCGGATTCGACGTGCGTGGCGAGCATTTCAAGCAGATCGTCGCTTCGCTTGATCTCGGCTGAGCACGTCTCCGGGTTTTGAGGTGAACAGTGGGATCTGGGACGATCACGTCTCCCGTGGCACTCAGCGCCATGCCGCGCATCCGTGCGCTGCAGGGCAGCGTGCGCAATCTGGCAATCGTGCTGGCCCTGCTCGTGCTGAGCGGGGCGGCGATGGTCTATTCGACAACGGTCTACTCCAACATCGCCGCTGGCAACGCCCCCTATGGCGACTTCATCCGCCACATGATGATGCTCGGCATCGGCGTGATCCTCAGCCTGGCGGGAATCGCTGCCTACGTGGTTTTCTCTCCGGTCCGGCGCTGGGCAAAATTCGTGATTCCGGTGCTGTTCCTCGCCTCGCTCCTGCTCGTGATTCTCGTCAAGTTCTCCGGGATGGGTGCCAGTGCCAACGGTGCCACCCGGGCGATCAGCATCTTCGGCATCACCTTCCAGTCCTCGGAACTGCTCAAGCTGACCCTGATCCTCTACCTGGCGCAGCTGCTGTGCTGGTGGCGGCGTCAGCCTTCCGAACTGCAGCAGGCCCGGGAGCAGGGCCGCAACCTCAGCCGCAGGCGACCGAACTGGCCGCATGTTCCGGCGCTGTGCTTTGCCGCAATCGCCGCCGCCGCTGGTTTCACCGTGATCCAGCCGGACCTCGGCAGTACCGCGATCATCGTTGCCGCCAGTGCGATCACGCTCGTGATCGCCGGCATCCAGCGCACGCAGCTGCTGATCCTCGCCGGATCACTGGTGCTGCTTGGCCTGTCCATTTTCTACGTGGCCCCGCACTTCGTGCCCTATGTCAGCCAGCGCCTGGAAACATTCCGCAATCCAATGGAAAACGACGACGCGGCAGCCTTCCAGATCACGCAGTCCATGGGCGCGATCATTGACGGCGGCATGACCGGCCGGGGCTACCTCCGCAGCGAGCAGAAGCTCAATCGCCTGCCGTATGCGCGTACCGATTTCGTGTTTCCGGTGATCGTCGAGGAGCTCGGCCTGCTGGGTGGGATCTTCGTGCTCGGGCTGTTCCTCGCGCTGGCCTGGTTTGCCCAGGAACTTTCCAGCCGCTGCCGTGATCCCTTCCACCGCACCGTGGCAGCCGCCATTGGATTCACGATTTGCCTGCAGGCGATGGTCAACATCGCCGTGACCACGAACGTGGTCCCCAACAGCGGCCTGACCCTGCCGTTCTTCTCCGTGGGCGGCACCAGCCTGATCGTGAGCATGGTCAGTGTTTCACTGATCATCGCCATCGGCCTGGCCGAGATCCGCCAGATCAGCCGTGAAAGCCGCCTCAGCACCAGCCAGGAGCGCCGCGCCAGCACCGGCGCACTGCGCAGCGATGTGGGTTAAGTGTGAATTATCCGTCTGAGCGGCCGATAATCGGTTGTTCGATTCGCTATTCACGAGTATAATCACCCCGTCCTGAATTCAGTAGTAAAAGGGGTGGGAATCGTAATTGCAGTTACGATTTACCCCGGGACCTAACCGGAATGGCTAAGTACGGGGTCAAGGTGCAAGTCTGCACCGGCCCGTATTTGCTTTCTGGCCGAGGATTGGCATGAACTTATCCGAGTACGTGGGAATATTCATATTCTTTGCCATGATGCTGGGAGTCAGCGCTCTGCTGATTCTCGTCAGCCATCGCTTCGCGATCACCGTCAAGTCCGATACCTACGACTGGTCGCGGCCCTACGAATGCGGGATGCCCAACGAGGGCTTCAAGCTGGACCGCTACCCGATCCACTACTACCTCGTCGGCATCCTCTTCGTGATCTTCGATGTGGAAACCATCTTCCTCGTACCCTGGGCCGTCACGGCGCAGGAGTTCCGTGAGATGGGAGCCAATGCCTACTGGCTGGGGATCATGGCCCCCTTCTTCATCGTGCTGGTGATCGGCTACATGTACGACCTCAGAAGCGGCATCTTCGACTGGGGCCATGAAGGTCCGCCGCCGCCCAAGGAGCTCAGGCAATGACGAATCCCGAGACGCGGCTGATCAACGCACCGACCAATGCGGATGCGCGGCCCTATATCGACAACTGGAGCCCGGGAGACAGCTCGATCCTGCTCACCAAAATGGACTGGATCGTGCGCGTCGCCCAGACCAACAGCCTCTGGCCGATGGCCTTCGGTCTGGCCTGCTGCGCCATCGAGATGATGGCCTCCAGCGCGGCCCGCTTCGACCAGAGCCGCTTCGGCAGCGAGGTGTTCCGCGCCAGTCCGCGCCAGGCTGATCTTATGATCGTGCCCGGCCGCCTGAGCTGGAAGATGGCTCCCGTGATCCGCGAGCTCTACGAGCAGATGCCTCATCCCAAATGGGTGATCAGCATGGGCGCCTGCGCCAGCTGCGGCGGTGTGTTCCAGACCTACAGCATCGTGCCCGGCGTGGACCACATCATCCCCGTTGATCTCTATATCCCCGGCTGCCCGCCGCGCCCTGAAGCGCTGCAGGATGGCCTGATCAAACTGCAGAACAAGATCCGCACCGGACGCGCCATGAATCCCAAGGCCGAGCCCTCGGGCCGGATGGACGGCAGGTAATGGCTGAACTGCGAACTGCTGAGGAACTGCTGGAAATCACCGGACGACTGCTGGGAGCGAAGCTGCTCGACAGCTCCACCGCGGCGGGTGACCTCTCGATTCTCGTACCCGCGCAGGACATCCGCTCCGTGCTCTTGACCCTGCGTGACAGCGAGGAGACCCAGCTCAACCTGATGAGCTCCATGACCGCTGTGGACTACGCCCCGCAGGAACCGCGCTTTGAGCTCGTCTACGAGATGTACAGCGTGGACCTGCATGACCGCGTGCGCGTGCGCTGCCGCCTGGCTGACACCGGCAGTGAATCCGAGCTGCCAAGGGTTGACAGCATGGCCAACGACTTCGCCGCCGCCAACTGGCATGAGCGTGAGGTCTACGACCTGTTCGGAATCAACTTTGTCGGTCACCCTGAGCAGCGCCGCATCCTGCTCCCCGAGCAGTGGGACGGCCATCCCCTGCGGCGTGACTATCCATATGACGGCAAGCCGGCCTGGAAGCTCGGCGCATCAGTGGCCGAGCCGGAAGCCCGGTTCGACATCCTGGAAGGCTAGGGGGCAGCTATGTCGATGGACCTGCAGAACATGACGATTGAGCAGAACGAGCCCGGCAAGCTGATGACCATCAACATGGGTCCCCAGCATCCGAGTACGCATGGCGTGCTCAGGCTCGTACTGGAGCTGGATGGCGAGCGTGTGATGAAGTGCACGCCGCATATCGGCTACCTGCACACCGGCATCGAGAAGCTCAGCGAGCATCACAACTACACCCAGAACATCACCCATTACTGCCGGATGGACTATCTGGCCCCGATGAACAACGAGCTGGCCTACTGCCTGGCGGTGGAGAAGCTGATCGGCGGCGAGATCCCGGCACGCGCCAGCTACATCCGCGTGATCATGCACGAGATCTCCCGCTGCATGAGCCACCTGCTCTGGATTGCCACCCACGCCCTGGACATCGGAGCCAGCACGGCCTTCATGTACGGCACCGCGGAGCGCGAGAAGCTGCTGGACATCTACGAATTCGTCGGTGGCCAGCGCATGATGACGAGCTACATCCGCATCGGTGGCTGCAAGTCCGACGTGCCGGAGGGCTTCGATGAGATGGTGCGTGGCTGGGCGGAAGGCTTCGGCAAGGAGATCGACCGCCTGCACGGCCTGCTCACGAAGAACCCGATCTGGCTGGAGCGCACCAAGGGCATCGGCCCGATGTCCCGCGAGCGCACCATCAGCTACGGCCTGATGGGAGCGCTGCTGCGCGCCGTCGGCGTACGCCAGGACCTGCGCAAGGACCGGCCCTACTGCCGCTACGAGGAGTTCGACTTCGACATCCCCGTCGAGCAGGAAGGCGATGTCTACGCCCGCTACCTGGTGCGCATGGAGGAGTTCTACCAGTCCCGCCGCATCGTGCTGCAGGCCCTGGACAAGCTGAAGCAGACTGAGCCCGAGACCCACATGTGGGAGCTCCGGGAATTCACACCGCCGAAGCGCGCTGACATCTACAAGGACATCGAGCGCAACATCCACCACTTCAAGTACTGGACGGAGGGCATCAAGCCTCCGGCCGGTGAGGCCTATGCCTCCATCGAGAGTGGCAAAGGCGAGCTGGGCTTCTACGTTGTCAGCGATGGCAGCGCCAAGCCCGTGCGCGTCAAGGTGCGCGGCGCGAGCTTCGTCAACCTTGCTGCGCTGCCGGAGATGTGCGAGGGCGAGCTGATCGCCGACGTGGTCGCCGTGATCGGCGCGATTGACATCGTGCTCGGGGAGGTCGACCGCTGATGCACCTCCGTGCCTACCTCGGCAAGCTCGTGTTCATCCGCCTGCGTGACAAGCGCTGGACGGAGAGCTTCGGCCTGCCGACGGACATGTTCCTGAGCAAGGTGGTGGCGGTGGACCCCACGGGGATCTGGCTGGAGTGGAAACGCTACCCGCTGATGAACCGCGCCACCGGCCAGAAGAAATTCTTCGAGGGAGACCTGTTCATCCCCAATGACAACATCGCTGCTATCTTCGCGAGCGAGACGTTCCAGCAGGACATCGAGGCCCAGCAGGAAGCTGCGCGCCTGGCCAATGCGGAACCGGCGGGGGAGGGCTGAGCCATGCCTGAATTACATGCAAAGAACATCGAGCCGGCCGAGCTGCCGGCGAAGCTCACGGACTTCGTGAAGGGCATCGCCTCGCAGTATCCCAACACCAAGGCGATGCTGATCCCCACCCTGATCGAGGCCCAGAAGTACTACGGCCACGTCTCCGACGGTGTGGCGATGGCAATCGGCAGGCTGCTGAAGGTGCCTTACGGCGAGGTGGAGGCGGTCATCGATTTCTACACGATGATCCTCCAGAAGCCCACCGGTGAGTACATCGTCGGCCTCTGCGACACCTGGAACTGCGAGTGGGGCGGAGCCGCCGCGCTCAAGGAGCACTTCATTGCCAAGTACGGCAAGGGCGTTGGCGAGATCACTGATGATGGCAAATTCACCCTGCTGATGGTGGAATGCCTGTGCGATTGCCACAATCCGCCGAGCCTGCAGTTCCTGCAGCGCGGTGAGCATTTCACCCCGACCTGGAGCAACAACCTGACCGTCGAGCTGTTCGACGCGATCCTTGACGACCTCGCCGCCGGCAGGGCCGATGCCCTACGCGAGCGCTTCGTGCGCATGGAGAGGAAGCAGAATGCACCTGATGACCGCAACTGGGTCTGGCTGGTGACGACGCGCAACCAGTACCCCTGCGTGCTGGAGGGCAGCGGCGACGCCATGAAGGTGATCGACGGCTTCGGCAAATTCGGCGATCTGAAGAATGACAACCCGGCGCTCCATGCGGAGATCGCCGCGGCAGCAAAGGAGCTCTGACAGATACATGGCAAAGGGAAATCCAATCCTGATGAACGGTATCCGCCACGAGTGCATCACGCCCGTCTCCGCGCTCGACAACGAGATCGGCATCCGTTCACTGGCTGACTATGAAATCAAGGCGCGTTATGTGCCGGACGGCAAGCCCGGCGGCTACCGCGCGATCCAGCACGTGCTCAACAACATGAGCCCGGAGCAGGTGATCGACGAGGTCAAGGCCTCAGGCCTGCGCGGCAAGGGCGGAGCTGGCTTCCCGACCGGGCTCAAGTGGAGTTTCGTCCCGAAGGACCATCCGGGCCCGAAGTACCTCGCCATCAACGGCGACGAAGGCGAGCCCGGCACATTCAAGGACCGCTACATCATGGAGGACTGCCCGCACCGCCTGATCGAGGGTGCGATGATCGCGATGCATGCGATCGGGGCGGAGCAGACCTACTGCTACATCCGCGGTGAGTTCTATGACAGCCTGCGCCTGATGGACGAGGCGGTCAAGGAATGCTACGCCAAGGGTTATCTCGGTGACAACGTATTCGGGACCGGCAGGCGCATGCACTTCCAGGTGCATACCGGCGCCGGGGCCTACATCTGCGGTGAGGAGACCAGCATGCTGTCCTCGATCGAGGGCAGCCGCGGCCATCCGAAGATGAAGCCCCCCTTCCCGGCGATTGAGGGCGTGTTCCGCAAGCCGACGATCATCAACAACGTGGAGTCCATCGCCTGCGCCCCGGCCATCATTGATGCCGGCGCCGGCTGGTTCACCGCCCGCGGCACGGAGAAGAGCCCCGGCGTGAAGATCGTCAGCGTCAGCGGCTGCGTGCGCAACCCCGGCTGGTGGGAAATCGAGTACGGCACGCCGATCGGCGTGATCGTCAACGAGCTGGCCGGCGGCCTGCTGCCAGGCCGCAAATTGAAGGGCCTGATCCCCGGCGGTTCCAGCTGCCCGGTGATCAAGGGCGAGGCCGCCTTCGACGTGCCCTTCGACTACGAGGGCTGCGTGGCCGGAGGCTCGATGCTCGGCAGCGCGGCGATGATCGTGCTTGACGACAGCATCGACATGGTCGGCGTGATGCGCAACTTCAGCAAGTTCTACGCACATGAGTCCTGCGGCAAGTGCACACCCTGCCGCGAGGGCACCCGCTGGATGCTGCAGATCCATCAGCGCATCCTCGACGGCGGCGGCACGATGGAGGACCTCGACCTGCTGATTGACATCATCAACGGCATCGAGGCCAAGAGCTTCTGCCCGCTGGGAGACGCCGCCGCCTGGCCCGTGCGCAGCGCGGTGGAGCGCTTCCCTGAGGACTATATCGCCTGGATCGAGAAGAGCAGTCGCTTCAACGCGCTCCGGACAAATGGCAACGGTTCCGCATCCCCGGCCGGCTCTGAAGAGACCGCCGGGGTGGAGGCCAACTGATGGCGATCAGGGCAATCGAATACGTGACGATCGAGGTTGACGGCAAGCCCGTCAGCCTGCGCAAGGACAAGCCGATCCTCTGGGGCCTGCGTGACAAGGGCTACGACATCCCGTACTTCTGTGCGCACAAGTGGCTCGACCCGCTCGGTGCCTGCCGGATGTGCATGGTCAAGGTCAGCTGGAACGGCCGGCCGATGCCGAAGCTGCAGATCTCCTGCGCGATGCTGCCTGGCGAGGGCATGAGCGTCGAGACCAACATCGAGGAAGTGCTGACCGCGCGCCGCGAGCAGCTGGAGTTCCACCTGATCAACCACCCGCTGGAATGCCCGGTCTGCGACAAGGGCGGCGAGTGCATGCTGCAGGACCAGACCTACGAGCATGGCTGCGGCGAGGGACGCTACACCGAGAACAAGAAGGTGCGCCCTGACCGCCAGATGAATGCCTACATCCAGATCAACTACAAGCGCTGCATCCACTGCAAGCGTTGCGTGGGCTTCACTGATGAAATTGACAACAGCCACCTGCTGAAGATGGTCAGCCGCGGGGCCGAGAGCTGGATCGAGTCCTATCCGACCTCCGACGACCTGCCGTACTTCAGTGGCAACGTGATCGACATCTGCCCCGTGGGGGCCCTGACCGCCACGAACTACCGCTTCACGATGGGCCGCCCCTGGGAGCAGGAGCTGACGGCGAGCGTCGCCAGCCTCGACAGCACGGGCGTGAACATCTGGCTCAACGGCCGGCTCGGGCATGTCGCCCGCATCATCCCGCGTGAGAATGAGGGCGTCGACACCGGCATGCTGGACGACGCAACGCGCTTCTCCTGGGAGGCGATTGACGATCCCGCCCGCCTGCGCAAGGCCCTGATCCACGATGAGGGTGAGACCCGCCGGGTCAAGCTGGCGATGGCCGAGGCACTCTGTGCGGAGCAGCTCGGGGCCGTACTCAGTGAGCATCCGGCTGACAGCGTCGGCCTGGTTGCCGGTGGCAACCGCAGCACCGAGGAATACATGTCGCTCAGGCACTTCGCCACGCGCGTGCTGGATTCCCGCTGGTACTCCTTCGGTGAGGACCTCGCCGGCCCGGAGGGCATGAGCGACGTCGTGCTCGAGGCCCTGCTCGCCGGCAACACAAGCATTGAACACATCCTCAGCGCCTCAACGATCCTCACGATCGGCAGCGACCTGTGGGAAGAGGCACCCGTGCTCGGGCTGCGTGCCAACGTGGAGGTGCGCAAGCGCCACCGCCGCCTCGTGAACCTGCGCAGCCACGGCAGCTCCGCTGACGACTTCGCTGAGTACATCGACTACGGCTACGGCAACCTGCTGCGCACCGTGCGCGCTACGGTGAATGCCCTCAATGGCAACGGCGAGACCACTCCAGAAGGGGAGCGCCTGGCGGAGAGCCTGCGCAGCGTCGGCGATGACTGCGCGATCCTCTACGGCAGCGAGGTCTGGAAGGATGCCGCCGCCCGCGAGCTGATCGTCGCCATCCAGGACCTGCGCGAGGCCGTGCGCCGTGCCAACGATGGCTGCAGTGTCTACACGAACCCCGTCTACCCCGCAGCCAATTCCGCCGGAGCCCTGCTGGCCAACTGGTTCACCAAGTTCGGCCGTCCCGCCAGCGCCAAGGAAAGCTGCGGCGGAGTGGGCCGCGTGCTGCAGGCTGCGGCCGATGGCCAGCTGCAGGCGCTCGTGATCTGCGATTACGACCTGCTCAGCAGCTACCCGGACCGGGCACTGGTTGAGAAAGCGCTTGCGAAGGTCAAACTTGCGATCTATCTCGGCAGCTTCGAGAACCCCACGAGCCAGCGCTGCCGCTTCCACATGCCGCTCGGGACCTGGGCGCATATCGACGGCAGCGTCGTCAGCCTGGAGTGGCGGGTGCAGAAGCGCCGCCGCGGGCAGATCGACAGCGTGGCCCCCTCGCTCACCGAGCTTGTCAACGGACTCTCCGGCGAACTCGGCCGCGGTTTCCTCGGCACCACCGAGGACATGTACGGCCAGCTGCGCCACAACATCGAATTCTGGCCCCGCGATGAATTCGCGGACTTCCCCTACAAGGGCGTGCTGGTCACGCCGCGGGCCAGGCTCAGTGCCAGCCGCAGCCCCGTGAAGGACCTGCCGGCGGAGCGCAGAGCCGGGGCAGGGGAGCTCGTGCTGATTCCGAAGAGCTTCCTCTACAACGACCGTGACCTGCTTGCCAACAGTCCCGTGTTCGCCAGGGTGGCAATGCCCTTCCATGCATTCATGAACCCGGCCGACATGCAGGCCCAGGGAATCAGCGACGGAGACAGCGTCGCCCTCGGCAGTGTCCAGCTGACAGCCCGGGGGCGTGACTGGGTGCGCAGCGGCAGCGTCGTCGTCAACGACTTCTGCCACAGTGCCCCCGCGAACGGGATGGGCGCTGCAGGCTTCACGGGCCTCAGCATCCGCAAGGCCAGCCTGGCCGGGAGTCAGTCCTGATGGCAGAGATCTTCACTCCTGAGATTGTCAACCTGTTGGTGCGTGGCGGCCTGCTGATCTTCGTGCTGCTCACGACCTTCGCCTACCTGACCTACACGGAGCGCCGCGTGCTCTCCTTCTTCCAGTGGCGGCTCGGCCCCAACCGCGTCGGTCCGCTGGGACTGCTGCAGCCGCTGGCTGACGGCGTGAAGACCGCGCTCAAGCAGGAGATGGTGCCGCGCAAGGCCGACAAGGTGCTGTACTTCCTCGCGCCGACGCTGACCCTCAGCGCGAGCTTCACGACCTTCGCACTGATCCCGGTCGGCGAGCGTGTGCAGATGAGCAGCGTTCCCGTTGCCATCCTGTTCTTCCTCGGCCTGTCCAGCATGGCCGCCTACGGCCTGATCCTCGCCGGCTGGTCCTCGCAGAGCAAGTACCCCTTCCTCGGCAGCCTGCGCACCTGCGCCCAGGTGATCAGTTACGAGCTCGCGCTCGGGCTCTGCCTGCTGGTGCCGATCCTGATCACCGGCAGCCTCAACATCAACGACTTCGGCAACATGTACCGCGCCGAGAACTGGAACTGGATCTACCTGATCGTGCTGCTGCCGACCACGGTGCTGTTCCTGATCTCCAGCCTCGCCGAGACCGGCCGTACGCCCTTCGACCTGCCTGAGTGCGAGGCCGAGATCGTTGCCGGTTACCATACCGAATACAGCTCAATGAAGTACGCGATGTTCCCGATGGGTGAGTACATCGCGATGGTTGCCATGAGTGCGATGGTCGTGCACATGCTGCTCGGCGGCTACCACCTTGACCTAGGCTTCGTCGACCTGACCTACTGGGCCGGTGACTGGAAACTCGGCCCGCTGGAGAGCTGGGGCTGGGGTGCCTATGGCGATGCACTGTCGCTGACGGCAAATGGCTTCGCCACGACCATGACCTTCATCGTCAAGCTCTGCGCGCTGATCTTCACCTTCATGTGGATCCGCGCCACCTTCCCGCGCCTGCGTTATGACCAGCTGATGCGCTTCGGCTGGAAATGGCTGCTGAAGGCGACGCTCGTGCTGATCTTCGTCACCGCCGCTCTGGTTGGATACTTTGGGCCCGTGCAGGGTGCCGGTGCTGACACCGCCGCCCAGGCCGAAATGGAGGTAACCCTCAATGCTCGGCATTGAAAAGGCCGGACCGCTGCTCAGCGGCCTGAGCATCACATTCCGCGAATTCCTCGGAGCCTTCGGCGGCCGGACCACGGTCACGATCTCCTATCCGGAGCAGAAGCGCCAGGTGGCGGACCGCTTCCGCGGCCTGCACCGCCTCGAGCGCTATGAGGCCGGACCCTACAAGGGCCTCGAGAAGTGCATCGGCTGTGCCCTGTGCGCTGCGGCCTGTCCCGCTGAGGTCATCACCGTCGTGGCGGGCGAGAACACCCCCGAGGAGCGCTACAGCCCCGGCGAGGCGCTATGCGGTGGTCTATGACATGGATATGCTGCGCTGCATCTTCTGCGGCCTGTGCACGGAGGCCTGTCCCACGGAGGCGATCGTCATGAAGCATGACTACGAACTGGCTGACGACAGCCGCCGTGAGCCGAACAAGTTCATGTACCACAAGGAAGACCTACTCGACAGGGAGTACTACTGGTGATGGATGGTCAGCTCTTAGCCTGGTGGATGCTGGCGATCGTCGGCTCACTGAGCGCCGTGATGATGGTGCTCTCCCGCAACCCGGTGCATTCCGTGCTGTACCTCGTCGCCAACTTCCTCACGCTGGTCGGGATCTACTTCCTGCTCAGCGCGCCGATGATGGCCGTCGTGCAGTTCGTGGTCTACGCCGGCGCGATCATGATCCTCTTCCTCTTCGTGGTGATGTTCTTCATGTCACCCGAGGCCCGGCGCTGGCTCAGGCCGGAGATCAAGAGCCAGTGGGTGTTCGGCACACTGCTGACCGTGATGCTCCTGACCGTGGTCTACATCGCGCTGTCAACGGCCGGCCGCGTCGCCGACCCGGACATCGTGATGGGCACGCCGACCATCGCCACCAGCGACCGCACTGCTGATCCGCGCCAGGAGCTCGGGCATCCGGCCGGGCTGGGCACGCGGATGTTCAGCTACCACGCGCTGCCCTTCGAGATCGCCGGCCTGCTGCTGCTGGCCGCGCTGCTCGGCGCGGTGCTCGTCGCCCGCGATGAGCGCAGCGAGGGCCGCACGCATCTCGTGCATGAGTTCGAGAAGGCCGAGGAAGGCGTGGCCGAGGAGGTGCGGGCATGACCGACATGGTTGCCAACAGTGTCTGGCTCGCCGGACTGCTCTTCGCGATCGGCACGCTGGGCGTGATGATCCACCGCCACCCGGTGATCATCTTCATGTGCATCGAACTGATGCTAAACGCCGCCAATCTCTCGCTGGTGGCCTTCAACCGCCAGCACTTCAGCCATGCCTGGCGGACCATGGACGGGCAGATCTACGCCTTCCTGATCATCGTGATCGCCGCGGCCGAGGTGGCCGTCGGACTGGCCATCATCGTGGCCCTGTTCAAGCACAGGACCCGCGTTGACATCGACGAAATCAACTTCCTGAGGAGGTAATCAATGTTCGGTTTTGCATGGTTGATGATTGCCTTCCCGCTTGTCGGCGCCGCCGTCAACGGCTTCTTCGGGAAGAAGATCAACAATAGGAAATTCAGCGGCTGGTTCGGCACCGCAATGCTGGCCGGCAGCTTCATCACGGCGCTGGCCGTGTTCTTCACCTACCAGGCGCAGAACTTCACGGGAGCGGACCGCTTCCAGGAAGTGCCGGGCTGGACCTGGATCGCCATCCAGGGACTTTCCGAGAAGTACCTGCAGATTGACTTCTCACTGCTGATCGACCCCCTCAGCGTGACGATGATGCTCTTCATCACGGGCATCTCGATGCTGATCCACATGTATTCCACCGAGTACATGTCCCATGACGAGGGCCTGCCGCGCTTCTTCACCTACCTGAACCTGTTCGTGGCGATGATGCTGATCCTGATCCTCGGGGCCAACATCCCGATGATGTTCGTGGGCTGGGAGGGCGTCGGTCTCTGCAGCTACCTGCTGATCGGCTTCTGGTACCGCAACATGGAGAATGCCAAGTGCGGCATGAAGGCCTTCATCACGAACCGCGTCGGCGACTTCGGGATCCTGATCGGCCTGTTCATGATCTTCCAGAACTTTGACAACTGGTTCCGCCTGCAGGGCATGGGTGACGCCAGCGCGCTGAACTTCAGGGACATCCTGCTCAACGCCGGACCGGTGCTGCAGGGCATGAACCCCGCTGACGTGCTGTTCATCGCGCTGTTCCTGTTCCTCGGGGCCTGCGGCAAGAGTGCCCAGTTCCCGCTGCACATCTGGCTGCCGGACGCCATGGCGGGCCCGACCCCGGTCTCGGCCCTGATCCACGCGGCCACGATGGTCACCTCCGGCATCTACATGGTGACCCGCCTCAACCCGATCTTCAGCGGCAATGAGACCGCCGGCTTCGTGGTGGCCTGCATCGGTGCCGGCACGGCCTTCATGGCCGCGACGATTGCACTGACACAGAACGACATCAAGAAGGTGCTGGCTTACTCCACCGTCTCGCAGCTGGGCTACATGTTCCTCGCCTGCGGTGTCGGTGCCTACTGGGTTGCCATCTTCCACGTGATCACCCACGCCTTCTTCAAGGCCTGCCTGTTCCTCGGTTCCGGCTCGGTGATCCACGGCATGCATGAGGAGCAGGACACCCGCCACATGGGCGGCCTGGCCAGGTACATGCCTGTCACCTACTGGACATTCGTGATCAGCACCTTCGCCATCGCCGGCATCTTCCCGCTGGCGGGCTTCTTCTCCAAGGATGAGATTCTTTGGCAGGTTGCCATCTGGCAGTCGAAGTTCGGCAATGCACCGGCCATGCTCTATGTCCTGGCGCTGGTCACCGCGATCATGACGGCCTTCTACATGGGCCGCGTGACCTGGAAGACCTTCCTCGGCAAGCCGCGCTGGACCGCGGAGTTCGTCAAGAAGCACCACCATCCGCATGAAAGCGCCTGGCCGATGACCCTGCCGCTGATGGTGCTCGCAAGCATGGCCGTGATCAGCGGTGCGATTCTCTTCACGCCGGGCTGGATGACGGGCGGTGAACCGCGTGAGCCGCTGGCGCATTTCCTTGATGTCAGTGCCCATGGCCCCGAGGGCCAGCGCCTGAGCGCCGGCGACGAGCATGCCGCGGCTGCACATGGTGAACATGAACTGGCCGCTGCCGCACATGGTGCGGATACCCACGAAGCAGACGCGGAGCATGGCGGGGAGCACTCCGCCCACCATGAGCCCTTCATGCTGATCGGCGGCAGTGTGACGAGCACTGAAATCACGATGGCCTTCGGCAGCGTGTTGCTCGCGCTTGTCATGCTGATTTACTCCAACCGCCGCTACACCGGTGACTATGATCCGAAGAAGAAGGCGGCCCAGAAGGCCTTCGGCCCGCTCTACGCCTTCAGCCAGAACAAGTGGTACATCGACGAGTTCTACAACAACCTGCTGGTGCGGCCGGGCGTCTGGCTTTCCAGCAAGGCCTGGCAGATCTTCGATGTCAGGTTCATCGACGGCATCGTCAACGGCGTTGCCAAGCTGCTGGGTGGGGCCGGTGAACTGATCCGCCCCGTGCAGACCGGCTTCGTCCGCAACTACATGCTCTACCTGCTGGCCGGAGCGGTGATGTTCATGCTGATAAACATGTGGTCATACCTTGTGGGAGGTGCCAGCTAGGATGCAGACCCTGCTGCTGATCGTCACCTTCCTGCCGCTGCTCGCCGGACTGGGCCTGCTGCTCATTCCGAACCGCGGGGAATCGCTGCCGACCGTGCGCGCCACCGCGCTCTGGAGCAGCGTAGCCACCTTCGTGCTCAGCCTCTTCCTGCTGCCCTCCTTCCAGTCGGAGGCGGGCCTGCAGTTCGCGCTGAACGTGCCCTGGATCCCGCAGTGGGGCGTGAACTTCCACATCGCCGTGGACGGCATCAGCATCTGGCTGGTGCTGCTCAATACGCTGCTCTTCCCGCTGGCGATCCTCACGAGCTTCCAGAGCGTGCGCCTGCGCGAGAAGATGTACTACATCCTGCTCCTGCTGCTCGAGACCGCCGTCACCGGCGTGTTCCTGGCCCAGGACATCATCCTGTTCTACGTCTTCTTTGAGGCCACCCTGATCCCGATGTACTTCCTGATCGGCATCTGGGGCGGGGCCAAGCGGCTGTACGCCACCACCAAGTTCGTGCTCTACACAATGGTCGGCTCGCTCCTGATGCTCGGCGCGATCATCGGGCTCTACGTCAAGGCCAGCGCAGCCGGGCTCAATACCTTCGACATCCCCACGCTGGTCGCGGCGGTTGGCAACGGTACGCTCGTGCTGGAGGACCAGTTCCAGTTCTGGGCCTTCCTGGCCTTCTTCCTGGCCTTCGCCATCAAGGTTCCGCTCTTCCCACTGCATACCTGGCTGCCGGATGCACATACCGAGGCCCCCACGGCCGGTTCGATCATCCTGGCCGGTGTGCTGCTGAAGATGGGCACCTACGGTTTCATCCGCATGGCGATCCCGCTCTTCCCCAAGGCACCCTACATCCAGTTCGGCCCGGTCGGACTGGCTGACCTGCAGAGCATCATCATGGCGCTCAGCGTCGTCGGCATCATCTACGGCGCACTCGTGGCCGCGGTGCAGGTGGACGTCAAGCGCCTGGTGGCCTACAGCTCGGTGGCCCACATGGGCTTCATCATGCTCGGCCTGTTCAGCTTCAACCAGATCGCAGTGGACGGTGCGATCCTGCAGATGGTCAACCACGGCATCTCCACCGGGGCACTGTTCATGCTCGTGGGCTTCATCTATGAGCGCCGCCATACCCGCCTGATTGACAACTTCGGCGGGCTGGCTGCCGTGATGCCGGTCTACTACACTTACTTCCTGATCATCATGCTCTCGAGTGTCGGCCTGCCGGCGCTCAACGGCTTCGTCGGCGAATTCCTGATCCTGCTCGGCAGTTTCCAGGAGGACTGGCTGATGACCCTGATCGCCACGCTCGGCGTGATTCTGGCGGCGGTCTACCTGCTGTTCATGTTCCGGCGGATGTTCTTCGGTGAGATCACCAGCGCGGAGAACCGCAACCTGAAGGACCTGAACATGCAGGAACTCGTGGCGATCACCCCGCTGGCCGTGCTCACGCTCGTGATCGGCCTGTTCCCCTCGCTGATGTTCCGTTTCATCACACCTTCCAGTGAGGCCTTCGTGGAAATCGCCACCAGCCATGACGAGGATGCCTTCGAAACCGCCATGCAGGACATCCACATTGACGACGGCCAGGGCGGTCTGCTCTCCGTCAGCATCCCGGGAGGTGCCAAGTGATCCTCGCGCTGCAGTCCGTAGTGGATGCCACCCATCTCCAGCCCCTTGACCGCAATCTGCTGATCGCGCTGGCCCCGGTGATGATCCTCACCGTCACGATCCTCGTGCTGCTGCTGGTCGACTACTTCGGCCGCCGCCAGCCCGGCCCGGAGGGCGGTATCAGCCTTGGCAACGCCTCGGGAATCAGCCTGGCCGGCACCGTGCTGGCCCTGCTCGGCACGCTCGGCACCTGGGGCTGGGTCAATACCAACCCCGATGGGCCGTCAGTGGGCCTCTTCCCCTCGCTGATCAACGCCGCCAGCAACGGCTTCGCACCATCCTTCGTGGTGGACCATTTCTTCCTGTTCGTCTGCCTGCTGGTCTGCGTGGTCGTTGTCATCACCATCCTGAACTTCATTCCCTTCCTGAAGCGCAAGGAGCGCTACCACGCTGAGCTCTTCCCCCTGCTGCTGCTGAGCGCCACCGGCATGATGCTGATCGCCGGCAGCCGCGACCTGATCACGACCTTCATGTCGCTGGAGCTGCTGTCCCTGCCGCTCTACGTGATGTGCGGGCTGAATGACAAGAGCCGCCTCAACAAGGAAAGCTCGCTGAAGTACTTCCTGATGGGAGCCTTCGCCAGCGGCTTCTTCGTGTTCGGGGCCTCGCTGATCTACGGCGTGGCCGGTCACCTGAACTATCTGGCAATCAAGCTCGCGGCCTCCGATGCCGCACTGTCCAGCTCCGGCGTGAACGTCGATCCCGTGCTGCTGATCGGCATCGGACTCGTCGGCGTCGGCATCGCCTTCAAGCTCGGCATGGTGCCCTTCCATGCCTGGGTCCCGGATGTATACCAGGGTGCGCCGACCCCCGTCACGGCCTTCATGGCCACGGGCGTCAAGGTCGCGATGTTCGCCTCCGCCACACGCATCGTGGTGGAATGCCTGCCCGGCCTGCAGCCGGAGCTCTGGCGTGATGCACTGGTGCTCTTCGCCTGTCTCTCGATGCTCGTCGGCAATCTCTTCGCCCTGCATCAGATGAGCGCCAAGCGCCTGCTGGCCTTCTCCGCGATCGCGCATACGGGCTATCTCGCGCTCGGGATGGTGAGTGGCAGCCCCGCCAGCGGCAGCGCCGTGCTGTTCTACCTCGCCGGCTACACCCTGGCCAGCCTCGGAGCCTTCCTGCTGATCACCTGGTTCGCACCTGACGGGCAGGATGATGTCTTCCTTGACCAGATGCATGAGCTCTGGCAGAAGACGCCCAAGGCCGCGATCTGCCTGACGATCCTGCTCCTGAGCATGGGCGGCTTCCCGCTCACCGCCGGTTTCTTTGGCAAGTTCGTGGTCTTCCGTGAGGCCTGGCAGGCCGGCCTGAGCGGCGTGGTGATCTTCGCGCTGCTCAACTCCGCGCTGAGCTTCTACTACTACCTGCGCTTCGTGGTGGCGATGTACATGACCCCCGCGGTGCCGGGTGAGGCCAGCCTCAATCCGCAGGCCATGCCGGGCAGCTACGTGTTCAGCACGGTGCTGACGGTCGGCCTGACGATCGTGCTCGGGGTACTGCCGCAGCTGCTGCTGGGAGCGCTGGATCTCACGCGCCTCGGCGGCTGAGCTCTATCCGTCTGCCTAGAGTTCGCGGCCCTCGCCGTCCAGCAGCGAGCGGCGCAGCATGTCCGTGCAGCGCTGGCCGGTGCGTTCCGTGATGATCTTCACTAGGCTCAGCACGTTCAGCACGCGCTCGGAATTGTCTGCGTGGATCTCCAGCCGCCCTTCGGCCTGCTCCCAGCCGAGCACCGCCAGCTTCTGGTCACTATTGCGCCCCTTGTGGTTGGTGAAGGGCAGCTCCGCGCTGGCCATCACGGCGGCTACATCGGCCTCCGCTCCCTCGAAGCGCAGGCTGTAGCGGCACTGCTTCACGGCCTTGCTGATGTTGGCCGCATCCTCCGGCAGCACCGCCAGTTCCATGGCGAATCTGCGGGGCTCGCTGTTCTCGCGCAGCCGCGCCAGGTTTTCCGCCAGCTCGGCTGCGCCCCAGTTGATGCCGTCCTGCATCTCGATGTCCAGCAGTTCATTGTCAGCGCGTACGCCGAGTGACAGGGCCGGGCCGAAGCTGACCTTGGGCTTGGGACTGAAGCCCTCACTGTAGGCATGCGGCAGGCGGATCCGGCGGAACTGGCGGAATACGAAGCGCAGCAGGTCGCGGTGCGAAATGTACATCAGCACCTCGTCCTTCGCATAGCGGAAGCGCAGGCGCTGGCGTTGCCTTGGTTCAGTCATTCCAGCCCGGCTCCCCCGGCACCCAGTTGCTGCGGGCATCGAACTCGCGCGCGGGAATCCCGGCCTCAAGCCTGAGCTTCAGCAGCCAGGCCATCATCTCGGCGTTGTCAAGGCAGTGCCGCGGATGCGGAACCCGCAGATTCACTCCGAGCTTCGCTGCCCGGTCCGCGAATGCAGCGCGGATGAAGCCGTTGATGGCAACCCCGCCGGAAATCGTCAGCAGGCTGACCTTGTATTCCTCCACGGCGCGCTCCAGCTTGAACCAGAGCGACTCCACCACGGAGCTGAACAGCGCCGCCACCAGTGAGGCCTGCCAGTTGTCAGCGAGGGCAGGGTGGTCCGCCCGCTCCTGAATCTGCTTGCGCACCGCGGTCTTGAGCCCGCTGTAACTGAAGTTGTAGCCATACTTGCGCGAGCGCATAGGCACCGGCAGCTCGAACTGGCCACTGTACTCCGCCAGCTCAGTCATGCCGGGATACTCCCGTGCCAGCCGCTCCAGCCGGGCCCCGCCGGGATAGCCGAGGCCGAGCATCGCGCTCACCTTGTCCAGCAGCTCGCCCACGGCATCATCCTGGGTCTGGCCCAGCAGTTCAATCTCCTCCACGCCGCGCACGAGGAACAGCTCGGTATGCCCGCCGCTGACCAGCAGCGCCACATGCGGGAAGGGAATCTCGGAAAGGCTCAGGCCCGGCTCACTGCCCTGGCCCATGAAGGGGCTGAAGATATGCCCCTGCAGGTGGTTCAGGCCATGCAGGGCGATGCCGTAGTGCGCGGCCAGCCCGCGGCAGAAGTTCACCCCGGCCAGCAGGCAGCCCGGCAGGCCCGGTCCGCTGGTCACGCCGATGTGCTCAATCCCCGCGCGCAGCTCCGGCTCAATGTGCTGCCAGAGCTGGGGCAGGTCTGAGAGGTGCGTGCGAGCCGCCAGCTCGGGCACACAGCCGCCGTAGGGCGCATGCAGTTCCACCTGGCTGGACAGCAGCGAGGCCTTGATCAGGCCCGCGCTGTCGCACAATGCAATCCCCGTTTCGTCAAAACTTGTCTCAACCGCACAGAGCACGCGGATATTCTAGATGCAGGAACCCGCCTGACCATGCGGGACCCTCCAGGGAAGGATGGGCTACGTACTGACACGCTGCTTCTGGATCACGCTGCTGGCGCTCGCAGCCTGGCAGCTGATGCGCATCAAGTGAACAATCTGACGCGCAGTGCTATCTTCTAAGCATGCGTCCCAGGTGGAACAACCTGGTACTTTGCTCAGTGGCCCTGCTGCTGCTTCTCGCTGCGCCGGCCCGGGCTTCCCACAGTTTCCAGTATGGACTCGACGACTCCGGCATGCCCATTGCAATCAACGATGTCTGGCGGGTCAGCTTCAACTGGGAAGGTGAACTGGGCAAGGTGGATTCGCTTGCGTATAGCAAATCCGCTGGCAACGAGTCCGGGATTGCCGGCATCGAGTGGACCCAGCAGCGCGCCGACTGCCTCAGCCTCACTTCCGGTATGCATGAGAACCTGCTGCTGGGCTGCTACCTGACACCCGGCGGTCTGCCCGGACAGTCGCAGCTGTCGGCCCTGACCTTCCTCGAGAACAGCGTGCCCGTCTGCCAAATCCGCCCTTTCCAGTCTGACGATGAGCTGACAGTGCTGGACCTGGATGAGCTGTTCAGCGGCATCCTCGGAACTGCTCCGCGCCGTGACGACTCACTGGAATGCCGCCTGCTGGCCGTGGCAGAGCAGATGGACGGTGCCCTGGCCATCATCCTGCAGGCCAGAACAGATGATGGTCCACGCACGGAATTGGGAATCTGGCGGGATGGCAGCTGGGAAGCGGCCTACATGAATCCCGTCAAGGCCTTCACGGGCTCCGGCTACGCCCTGTTCGGCAGCGGCATCCGCATGGACCAGCACTGCCTGTTCACCGGGCCCACGGACGAACTGCTGCTGCTGCCCGCTGGCAACAGCGGTATGAACTTCCTCACGCGCGATGGGTACGGTGATGAGTACATGCTCTATGCATGCTGGGGCGAAAACAACCTGGGACAGGTGACAGCCGTGGCCGCAAGCAGCAGAGCCGGTGCCAGCTCCGGCCGCGCCCCTGAAGATAAGCCGGAATTCTACTGCGGCACGGGCCAGGCGGTGCTTGTCCTCGGCGCGATATTCCTGCTGTTCATCGCCGGGCTGGTCTATGCGATTCCCACGCTGTTCAGGGGAATGAAGTGGTGAGGCAATTGATGACGGCGGCTATTGTGGTTTTATTGGCAATGTTACATACATTGCCCGCCATCGCCGACAGCATCGCTCCTCCGATGGAATTCGGCATCTGGGATGATGGCAATCCCTTTGGCCAGATGTACGACCGGGTATTGCACTTCAATTGGGATGGCACGGTGGCAGGCCAGTCCGAGTCCGATATGGCCAGCTGGTCCTACGAAGACGGACAACTGATTGAGGAACTTAGACATCACTGGGACAACTTGCAGCTGTCAGAGCTAACGTATCCTCAGGTTTACATCACGCCGCCGGATTGTCCTACAGACCAGCGCCGCGTGCTTGTTGTCAACTGGCGGGAAAATGATGAATATCATGCTTCAATACATGACCTGTCTACGGAAGAACTGCTTACTCAACTGAACCTCAACCGGATTTTTTCCGCCCGCTACAATCCCAACTCAATTGAACATGGCAGCGATTTCAGCCAGGTGGTCTGTGTGGAGGATAGCGGGCAGGGAGGCTTCATCCTGCTGATAAACACAAGGCGTGGTCCCGCTAACACAACGCATCTCGGAATATGGAAGGATGACGACTGGCTGAGCATCACGCAGTTGGATCATTGTGGCTGGCCGGGGCTCCTAGACTTGGACAGCGAATGGCGAGGCCGTAACTACAGCAGGATGTATCTGGGTCCCGGAGGAGAGCTGGTGCTGCAGCGCAGTGATTTCTCTCTTGAATTCCGCGCTCCCAATGATGCGGATAAGCCATTTGAGCTGATTGCGGAATGCAGTTATGACCAGCTGGCAACTGAACTGTTTCCTGAGGGCGACTACCCGATGATTGGCTACTGCCCTGTGGGCGCGCCGGGATGGGGTGAGCCGGACCGAAGTCCCAAGGTGCCTTTCAATCTCGATCCACGCTTGTGGCAGGAAGCAGTGGTCGCATTATCTGTTGTCTTCCTGCTCCTCTGCATCCTGATCTCCATGCGCCAGCCATTCTGGCATGGCAATGCAGGGATAAAGCACTGATCAGCAGATTGTGTCATGTTGTATTTGTGATGGGTTGAACTAGCCAATTCAAGCGCAAGCCACCTTTCACCCAGACTTGTCCCGTCCCTGCATATCTGCGCTGTTACGCTCTCTGCGGAACCCGCAGGATAACTCTGCGTGGTCCAGGGAAGGATGGGCTACGTACTGACACGCTGCTTCTGGATCACGCTGCTGGCGCTCGCGGCCTGGCAGCTGATGCGCATCCAGTGATCCCACTCAGCCCTGCTAAACTCTCCATGTGCACACTCTCCGGCAGCTCAGCATCGCAGTCCTGACGGCGTTCATCCTGCTGCTGCACTGCGCGCCGGCCGGAGCGGAGAAGCGTGCCAGCTCCGGGCTGGACGGCGGCATCGCCCGCGATGGCATGCCGCTTGGCATCACCTCCGACATGGCGATGAGCTATCTCTGGAACGGTACGCCGCGCAGCCCCGTCGCCAATGCCGTGCTCTCCGACATCTTCGCGGACCGCTACAGCACTGAGCTGGAGGAGGTCAACACGCTGCTCGCCCTCGATGAGGAAAACCGCCGGCGCGTCTTCCTCACGCCCGCCCCGGTCCAGACCGGTGGCGAGCGCCTGCTGGCCTGCACCTTGCGCCGCGACAGCGAATTCCTGACCGGCATCATGTCCTGGCCTGATCTCAAGCCCGTCGCGGAGATATCACTCGACCGCATGCTGCTCGATCTCTACGGCACACGCATCGAGGATCCCACGGACTGCGAGCTGCAGCTGCGCAGCGTGGCCCGCAATCCGGATGGCGATCTCGTACTGCTGGTGCTGCTGCAGGCCGGCAATACCTGGACCACCGAGTTCGGTGTCTGGACCGAAAAGGACTGGCTGCCCCTGCAGCTGCCGCAGTTCTTCGATCCGGCCGGCCGCCTGAGCGACTTCAGCGAAAGCGCGGACTGGACAGCCCTGGATCGCATCCACTTCGGACCAGCGGGGGAGATGCTGCTGTGCACGGCGGACGGCGTCATGGCCTTCTATGAAGCCGATCCGCGCACCGGGGCCTACATCCTCCGCCAGGAATACACGGAATGGGACCTGCGCCAGCAGCATGGCGTGGCGGTGCGCAGCATGATCATCCCGGTGCTGCTGGCTCTGGGAGCGGTCCTGATCGGCGCTGCGATGATCGCCTGGCTGGTGATGGACCGCAGGCGCCGCCGGGCAGCATGACGTATCATTCTTGACATGGAAATCTCCAACAGCCTGCTGTGGCTGCTCTTCCTGCTCTTCGACCTCTGCATGGTCGTCGTTGTCTACCGCCTGTTCGGCAGGGTGGGGCTCTACGGCTACATCGTGATGGCGATCATCACCGCCAATGTGCAGGTGGTCAAGCTCGTCAACATCTTCGGGCTGGAGACCACACTCGGCAACATCATGTACGGCTCGATCTTCCTCTGCACGGACATCCTCAATGAGGTGCACGGCAAGAAGGAGGCCAACCGCGCAGTCTGGATGGGCTTCATGGCGATGGTGCTGATGACGCTTTACATGCAGATCGGCCTGAAGTTCGCTCCCAGCCAGTTCGATGAGGGCCAGTCCGGGGCGATGTCCACGATCTTCGGCTTCCTGCCGCGCATCACGATCGGCTCGCTGCTGGCATATCTGGCCAGTCAGTTCCTCGATGTCTCCCTCTTCGCCGGTCTCAAGCGGCGCACCGAAGGTCGCTTGCTCTGGCTGCGCAACAATGCCTCCACGCTCATCAGCCAGGCAGTGGATACCACGATCTTCGTATTCGTGGCACTCGGCCCGATCGACTTCTTCTTCGGCACCGCGCTCGTCAGTGATCCGGCCGTGCTCGGCTCCATCTGGGCCAGTTCCTACATCATGAAGCTGATCGTTGCCCTGGCTGATACCCCATTCCTGTACTTCGCCCGTGGCCTCTCCCGCACACGTCCCGCCCTGGAAGGGTAGAATAGGGGTGTAGGCCCACCCGGGCCACGGGAGTGATATGTATCGGCTGAAAATCCTTGCGGCACTGCTGCTGCCCGTCCTGCTGTCCGCCTGCTCCGGCAGTGCCCCCGGCTCCGCAGAGTCCCGCGGCCCGCTGAGTCGCGGCAATGAAGTCCAGAGCGGGCATCCCAGCGAACGCGGCCAGGTTCAGCCCGAGTCCGAGCGCAGCGCTCCCGCCAGCATCACGCCCGTCAGCGCCGAATTCGCGCGCCGGATGCGCATGCCGGATGAATCCTTGCTCGAGGAGCTGGAACTGCCGGCGGATGAACTGCTGGGCAAGCTGCCCAGTGTGACCCAGACCAGTAGCCTGAACGGCAGCCAGCACTTTAAGTTCAGCCCCGGCAAGGCCAGCAATGCCGGCACGGCCAAGCGCCTGAACAGCGCGACTGGCACGGCCTGGGTGATGTACCGCTTCCAGGGCCTGAACTTCCACCGCGACCCGGCCACAGTCAAGCTCATGACTTCCAATGAGGGCTTCAGCGGCGCTGAGGCCGGCTATGTGCTGGCCATCGCCAACTATGAGCAGAACCGCTGGCAGGTACTGGGCAGCACCCAGGTCGCCAGCCAGTACATCCGCGGCCTGAATGTCGGTGACGCCTACCGCAGCCCGGCCCAGAACGTCTACATCGCCGTGATCCTGCCCGCAGCGCAGAGCCTCGACGTGGAATCCATCGAGCTGGTCTACGATGAGGTCAACTGGCTGAATGTCGAGATTGACAGTGAAGCCGGCTGGACCCCGGGGCTGGGCTTCCTCCCCAATGGCAACATCTTCATCGCCTACGGAGACTTCAATGTCGGCCTGCCGCTTGCGGCGGTGCTGGACCGCGCGCTGGATCCCGGCAAGCCATCGAACTGGGTCGTGGGCGAGATGAACAGCAACGGCCAGGGCGTCGGCCTCGGCCAGGACATCGTGATCGGGCCGAGTGGCACCCCGCGCGTCAGCCTGGCCTACACGGCCATCGGCAGGACGGAGTACAACACGCTGATGGGCTTCACGGCCTACTACAACGAGGGCACATCCAACGAGGCCGGCTTCTGGAACTATGAGCTGGGCAGTGGCTTCGCCATCCAGGAACTGGCGGGCAGCTCCAGCACGGACTACAACTCCGCCGCCAGCAAGTACGGATTTGCCAACCACTTCTACAACTACAGTGATTCCACGAAGGACGGCTCCGCACGCTACCGACAGTTCACCCTCAACGAGACGGTTCCCCAGGACAACATCGATGCCGCAGGCGGCCTGACCGCAGGTGGATACTGGTTCCCGCGCGTACGCTTCGCTCCGGGTGATTCACTGCTGTACTTTGCCAACAACGGCGGCTTCCTGACCTATGAATCCGCACCGAACACCCTGACTGACATCTATACCGACACCAGCAGCCATGACATCGGCAGCCTGGCGATCAACCCCGCAGCCGCTGCGTCAGATGAACTGTTCGGCTTCATCTACAAGTTCTATGAAACCGATGTCAACGGACCGGAGATCCTGCGCCACGTGCCGCTGCTGGAGGACCTGAACCTCAAGGCGGGCGGGATCCAGCAGGTTGACAACTTCGCGAGTGGAGCCAGCGACTTCCTCGCGGACTTCAACCAGGTGGAGTTCACCTCCGACGGCCGGCCCGTGATTGCCTACACGCGCGACACTGCAGGCAGCATCACGGTCTGGTATGCCTACTGGGACGGGGCTGCCTGGCAGAAGGAGCAGGTCAGCAGCCAGGCCATCAGCAAGTACACCCCGAACCTGCGCATCTGGCTGGATCTGGCCCTGATGACAACGACATCGCAGGCGTCACCTGGAACCGTGCACTGGCGGATGATGACAACCGGCTGATGTTCGCGATCCGCGGGAGCTGAGCCGGCCTAGCCCATGATCTGGCGGATCTCGTCCATCACCTGCTTCTGCCAGCGGCTGAAGCTGTCCGGACGTGTCGTCTCGATGTAGATCCGCACCACGGGTTCCGTGCCGCTGGCCCTGAGCATCACCCAGCTGCCGTCGTCCAGCACGTACTTGTAGCCGTCGATGGTGATCCGCTGCACGACCTTATGCCCGCCGAAGCGTGGCTCATTGCCAGCCTCCAGGGAGCCGAACAGGCGCTGCTTCTGGGCTTCGCTCAGGTGCAGGTCATGGCGGTTGAAGCTTCTGTGCCCATGGCGGTTCTCGAAGTCCTCCAGCAGGTCCACCAGCCGTTCGCCGCTGGTTGCCAGCATCTCGATGGTCAGCAGCGCGCCGAGTGTGCCGTCCTTCTCCGGGACATGCCCGCTGATGCTGATTCCGCCGGATTCCTCGCCGCCGATCATCGCACCCTTCAGGAGCTCCTGGCCCACGTACTTGAATCCGACCTTGACCTCTACCATCTCCCGGCCATGCTCCGCTGCTACGCTGTCGAGCTGGTGGCTGGTGCAGACCGTACGCGCGAAATGCCCCTGGCCGTTCTTGTAGCGCACCATGTAGTCGGCGATCAGCGGCAGCAGGTCGTTGGCGGTGAAGAAGTTGCCCTTGCGGTCCATGATCCCGACGCGGTCGGCATCGCCGTCATTGCCGATCAGCAGGCGGCAGTCATGTTCCTCCAGCAGCGGCATGCGGTCCTTGAGATTCGCATGCGAAGGGTCAGGCAGGCCGCCGCCGAAATACACATCCCGCTCGGAATGGATGCTGATCACCTCGAGACCGTGCTCGCGCAGCATCTCATCCAGGTAACCGGCCCCGCAGCCGTGCATGGAGTCGTAGAGCACACGCCCGTGCCAGGAGGAGAAGGCGTTGGCATTCACGATGCTGCGCAGGCGCTCGAAGTATGTCTCCTTGAGGCTGATCCGCTCGCCGTTGAACACGCCCGTGTAGGAGGGTGCAATCCAGTGCGGGATCAGCTTGCCGATCAGCTCGGTCAGGCGGTCGGTGGTCTCGGGCATGGCCGGGCCCGCGAATTCCGGAATGAACTTCAGGCCCTGGTAGCGCCAGTGGTTGTGGCTCGCCGTGAACATCGCCGCGCCGGCTGCGTTGTGCGCCTGCACGCCGACCGCCAGACAGGGGGTGGGGCAGTAGTCATCGCTGAGCAGCACCGGCTGGCCGTGCGCGGCCACGGTGGAAGCGAAGTGCGCTGCATACTGCTCCGCCGCGAAGCGCCGGTCGAAGCCCACCAGCAGGGGCCGGTCGCGCAGGTTCTGCTCGTCGAGATACTGCGTGATCGCCGTCGCCACCAGAGCGACGTTGTCAAAGGTGAAGCCGTCGGCGATCACGCTGCGCCAGCCGTCGGTCCCGAACTTGATTGCGTCCTTGCCCATGCCGGACTATTCTCGCAGATGCAGGGCCCTACAGCCAGTCGCTGCGGCGGATTGCCCGGCGCTGCCGGCCATGCAGATCCGCAAGCGCCATGTCCGCCAGATCAAGCATCGCATTCAGCTGCGCGCGGTCGTATGCGCCATCCTCATTCGTGGCCTGGATCTCGGCATAGCCACCGGTGCTCAGACCCACCACGTTGGCATCCACCTCGGCATCTCGGTCCTCGACGTAATTCAGGTCACAGACCGCAGTGCCGTTCACCACGCCCACACTGACCGCAGCCACCAGGTGCGAGAGGATGTCCGGGTAGCGGCGGAAGCGCTCGCTGTGGTCATCAATCAGGTTGGCCAGGGCGACCATCGCACCGGTGATGCTCGCCGTCCGCGTACCGCCGTCGGCCACGATCACGTCGCAGTCGATGTGGAAGGTCAGCTGGCCCAGGCCCTGCAGGTTGACCGCCGTGCGCAGGCTGCGTCCGATCAGGCGCTGGATCTCCTGGGTACGGCCGCTGAGCTGCAGGCGTTCACGGCGCTGGCGCGGTTCGCTGGCCGTCGGCAGCATCTGATACTCCGCCGTCAGCCAGGCACTGCCGCTGCCCACCAGCCAGGGTGGAACGCGGTCCTCGATGCTGGCATAGCACAGCACCTGCGTGGCACCGTATTTCACCAGCACGTCATTGCGGCGGAAGCTGTCCGGCAGCAGTTCGACATCCCTCATCTGCGCGGGCCCGCGCCCGTCCAGTCTAGACATTGTGTTCCTCGTAGGGGTTGACTATGTAGAGCTTGATGTATTCCTTCGCATCGCGGCCGATTGCCATTTCCGCGAAGTGCGAGAATGCTTCATTCGGATGCGAGGAATAGAGCTTCAGCTCCCCGCGCCGGGCACCCTCCGCCGCCGGCGGCAGGCTCGCCACCAGCCGCTCAGCCAGGCATTCCGCCGGGTCAACCAGGGTCATTTCGCTGTCCAGCTCGCGCAGGTAACGCTCGATCCAGCGGTAGTGCGAGCAGGCCAGCACGATGCTGTTGAAGCCTTCCGCCAATAGCGGGTTCAGGTACTCCTGCACGGCGGTGCGCAGGTCGTATTCACTCCAGGGGAAGGACTCGATCAGCGGCACGAGCTTCGGCGCGGCCACGCTGCGCATCGGCAGGCCGGGGAAGGCCTCCTCCAGCTTGCGCTCGTAGTAGCGGCTGTTGATCGTGGCCTGGGTGCCGAGGATCGCGAGGTTCTCCGGTTTGTGATGCTGCAGCTTCAGCCACTCCACGGTGCTGCCCACGAGGTCAAAGCTGGCAATCCCGTAGCTCTTGAGCTCCCCGCTGCCCATCAGGATGTTGCAGGAATTGCAGCCGACGGCCATGGTGTCCACGCCCATGTCGATCAGGAACTGCACCATGTTCTGGCACATCCCGTGCAGCTGCTCCGGCGGCCGGCTGCCATTCGGCGCATTCAGGGAATCGCCGAAGTAGATGATGTTCAGGTCCGGGCGTCTGGCATGCAGGGCCCTGAGCACGGTGAACCCGCCCACGCCGCTGTCGAAGATCCCCACCGTGTTGGTGCGGGACTGGGCATGCTCGGAATCCTGTTGTTTCGTCTGTTCGTTGTTGATGATCTGGCGCATGATGGCGAAGGATGCATTATATCCCCGAGCACAGCGCATGCAAAATCACCGCATCCAGTCAGGGCTGCTTGATCTACGTGCATAGCACCAGCCGTGATCTACGTGCATAGCACCAGCCGTAATGGATCAACTCTCTTCGTTAATTGAATTTTGATAAAGCTTGTGCAAAATGCTGATCTCTCGGGTATAACTCAGTTGTAAGGGGCACCTGTGGGTTAGCGGTTCCGGAGCCTGCCATGGGTTCCCCTTACCGGTTTCTACCCCTGACACTTCCACCACCACCATCTCAGCGACGCCTGTCTGCGCCTGGCTTGATCCCCTGCTAACCGCCGAGATAGGCTTCCTTGATCTTCGGGTCGTTGAGCAGTTCCTGCCCCGTCCCCTGGATCTTCAGCTCTCCATGTTCCAGACAATAGGCGCGATGGCTGATACGCAGCGCCTGGAAGGCATTCTGCTCCACCATCAGGATGGTCTTGCCCTCACTGTTGAGGATCTGCACCTTCTCGAAGATCTCCTGCACGAGGTTCGGTGCCAGCCCGAGGCTCGGCTCATCCAGCAGCAGCAGGTCGGGGTTCTGCATGATCGCCCGGCTGATCGCCACCATCTGCTGCTCGCCGCCGGAAAGCGTGCCTGCGATCTGCTTAAGACGTTCCTTCACGCGCGGGAAGAGCTGGAAGATCTCATCGAGCAGTTCCTGCTTCAGGCCCTTGTCGGTGGTGATCAGCCCGCCGATATCGAGGTTCTCCTTCACCGTCAGGTTCAGGAACAGCCGGCGGCCCTCGGGGCTGAGGCTCAGGCCCTTGCGCACGATCTGGAAGGCATGCAGGTTGGCAATGTCCTCATCGAGGAACATGATCCGGCCCTGCTGGCACTTCACCAGTCCCATGATCGTGTTCATGGTGGTGGACTTGCCGGCGCCGTTGGCACCGATCAGGGTCACGATCTCGCCTGACTTCACCGAGAAGCTGATCCCGCGCAGGGCCCGCACCGCGCCGTAGGCAACGTGCAGGTCCTCCACGGCGAGGATCATCCGGCCCGAATCAACGTGATGATTGCCGCTCTGGTCCGTCATGACTCGTCTTCCTGCTTGCCGAGATAGGCCTCAATCACCTTCGGATCGTTCTGCACATGGCTGGGCGGACCCTCGCTGATCTTCGCGCCGTACTCAATGGCAACGATGTGCTCGCAGATCCCCATCACAAGCTTCATGTCATGCTCGATCAGCAGCACGCCGCAGCCGGTCTCGGCCATGATGCTGCGCACCTTCTCCATCAGGGTGTCGGTCTCGCTTTCATTCAGGCCCGCCGCCGGTTCATCCAGCAGCAGGATCTTCGGGCGCAGGGCATAGGCCCGCGCGATCTCCAGATACTTCTGCAGGCCGTAGGGCAGGGAATCCGCCCGGTCATCGGCCACATGGCTGAGCTCGAAGAACTCCAGGATCCCGCGCGCCTGTTCCTCCAGCTCGCGTTCCATGCGACGGCACTTCGGCGTGCGCAGCATCGCATCGAACATCGAATAGCGGTAGCGCCTTGAGAGGGCCACGCGCACGTTGTCAAGCACGCTCATCGAGCTGAACAGGCGGATGTTCTGGAAGGTGCGTGCGATCCCCAGCCGGCTGATGCGGTGCGTCGGCAGGTGGCTGATCGCCTCGCCATTGAGCCGCACCTCGCCGCTCGTGGGCGGGAAGACCGCGAGGATCGCGTTGAACACGGTGGTCTTGCCGGCGCCGTTGGGACCGATCAGGCCCACGATCTGCCCGGGGTTGACATGGAAGGACAGTTCGTTGACAGCCTTAAGGCCGCCGAACACCACGCTGACGTTGTCAACCTCAAGCATCCGGCGCTCCCGACTCCTTCCTGCGCAGCCAGGGCAGGCGGATGATGTCGCTCAGTTCGCTGGTGCCGAAGATGCCGCCCGGCTTGAACAGCATGAACAGGATCAGCACGAGAGAGTAGAGCACCATGCGCCACTGGCCGACGCCACGCAGCACCTCGGGCAGCACGGAGATCGAGATCGCCCCGACGATGCTGCCGGTCATCGAACCCATGCCGCCCAGTACGACCATCAGCAGCACGTCCACGCTCTTCAGGAAGCCGAACTCGATCGGCTTGATCAGCGGCAGGGTATGCGCCAAAAGCGCTCCCGCCAGGCCGGCGAAGGCACAGCCCAGCATGAAGTTCTGCAGCTTCAGCCAGAAGACATTGATCCCGAGGTTCGTGGCCGCGATTTCATTCTCACGGATCGCAATCACGCCGCGGCCCGGCACGCTGCTCAGGAAGTTGCGGATCAGCTGGTTCACCCCGAGCACGATCAGCCCGAAGATCAGGAAGATCAGCCACTGGCCGCGCTCGAGGCTCTGCGGCTGCATTGCACTGCTGAACTGGAAGATGTCGAGCACGTAGCCGGCGATGCCCGGCTTGGCACTGGCGGAGACGGTGCCCTTGGTGCCCGACAGGTTGGCGATGATCAGCACGAGGAATCCGGCCCAGACGATGTAGCGCCAGAAGTTCCCGCCGAAGCGCTTCTGCAGTGCCCCGTTCAGGAAGTTGCCAAATGCGATCACGCCCCAGATGCTGAGCGCCAGGAACACGATGCTGAACACGATCGTGAACAGCAGGTTGAAGATGCCGTTGTGGGGTCCCGCCGGTACCGGCAGGTAGTCATACATGTTGTGGATGTTCTGCATCCCGGTCGGCCCGCCGAAGGTCTTCTCCGGCAGGGCCAGCAGGACTATCCGGATGATTTCGGCGAAGCCCAGCGTGGCGATTGCCAGGTAGTCGCCGCCCAGCCGCAGGCAGGGATAGCCCACGATCGCCGCGGCGATCACGCAACAGACGATGCTCAGCAGTACGCCGGCGAACAGCGGCAGTCCGAGTGCGGTGGTGGCCACGCCGCTGGCATAGGCCCCGATCGCGAGGAAGCCGGCATGCCCGAGGGAGAACTGTCCGTTGTAGCCGAGGATCAGGTTCAGGGACAGGGTGAAGATCACATTGATCATCACGAGGAAGATCACGAATTCCCAGTAAGGATTGATCATACCTTCTCCCTCGTCGTGCGCCCGAAGATGCCGGTGGGCTTGAACAGCAGTACGAGGATCAGGATCGCAAAAGCCATGGCGTCGGCCAGCTTGCCTGCGCCTGCGCCCTTCACGAGGCCCTCGCTGATGCCCATGATCAGGCCGCCCACGGCTGCACCGGGAATGCTGCCGATCCCGCCCACGACCGCGGCCACGAAGGCCTTGAGCCCGGGCAGGATCCCCATCAGCGGGTCAATCTGCTGGTTGTAGAGACCGACGATGTTGCCGGCCACCGCCGCACAGGCTCCGCCGATGGCGAAGGTCAGGGCTATCACCTTGTCGGTATCCACACCCATCAGCTTGGCGGCATTCATGTCATAGGACAGCGCACGCATGCTCACGCCGAACATGCTGCGGTTGATCAGCTGGTTCAGGGCCCAGAGCAGTACTGCAGTGACCACCACGATCACCACATTGAACCAGGGCACGCGGATGTTCTCACCGGCGGCGTTCTTCACGGGCAGGTGGAAGGCCAGGGCCTGGCCGGTGTCATCACTGAAGATCGGCTGCACCTGGTAGTCCGCCACTGCGGCGCGGGCCCAGGAGACCACCGTCTTCTTCTCATTGCTGTCGAAGCTGTAGCCGATGCTGGCCAGCTGCTGCGGGCTGCCCGCGGCCAGTTCATTCTTCGGCAGTTCCACGAAGCCGAACTGCTCATCAGGCGTGATCGTCAGCACCGGGCTCCACTCCGAGCTGCCCGCCGCACTGACCACCCGAATCCGGGCATAGGTGGTCTGAGCAAACTTCGCCGGGGCATAGCTTTCCTGGCTGCGATCGAAGATCTCCTGCTGCTCTGCATTCCGGAATTCAGTGTTGTCCGCGAACTGCAGCTGGTAGACCTCCAGCTTGCGCGGTTCATAGCTCTTCGGGTTGGCACCGAAGGCGATGATTCCGCCGTTCTCCAAAAGGAAGCTCACGCCGACAGCGGTGATCAGCGCCGCGATGCGGCTGCTCTTGCGCAGCGGGCGGTAGGCCAGCCGCTCCATCAGCACAGCCAGTCCGGCGCAGAGTGCCGCCGAGACTATCACCGAAATCACGAAGCACCAGATCAGATCCACGCCCTGGGTGAAGTTCAGCCAGCGCACCGTGAAGCGCAGCAGGTAGAAGCCGCTGAAGGCACCCAGCATGTAGATGTCGCCATGCGCGAAGTTGATCAGCTTGATCACGCCGTAGACGAGGGTGTAGCCCAGCGCGATCAGCGCATACACGCTGCCGAGGATCAGGCCGATCAGCAGGTTCTCGATCAGCGAACCGAAGGTGAAGCCGCTGCCAGCTTCCCCGGCCGCCGCAGCCACCACGGGGGCCAGCACGACGAGCAGCAGGAACCACCAGCGGAAGCGCGCAGCCTTTTCGATGTATCCGTACAGATCCATGAAAGTTTGACCATTTTAGCCAAATACGCCCTCAGCGTTAAGGGGGGCTTGAATGCTGGGCTCAGCGGCTGTATTGCAGCAGCTCCGGCAGCGAGCTGATCGTGATGTCCGGTTCATCCACATGGTAGCGGGACTGCTGCACCGCATAGTGGCCCTGCAGGATGCGCACGGTCGTCATTCCCAGGCGGTTGGCCGGCCAGATGTCATTGTCCAGCCGGTCACCGATCATCGCCGCCTGATGGGCCTCGACCCCCAGCGCCTCCAGACGGCGCAGGAACAGCCGCGGGTCCGGTTTGTGCAGGCCATGGGCACCGCTCATGGATATGTGCTCGAAGTAGGTATGGATGCCGTGGAACTCCATCCAGCGGTCGGCACTGGCGAAGTTGTTGCTGATGACCGCCAGCCGGTGCCTGCCGGCCAGCTCGGCAAGCGTCTCATGCGCGCCCGGCAACAGCGGGTTGAGCCGCCGGAATTCCTTAGGTTCATTCAGACGGGGCAGCATCCGCTCCACCATCTCGCGGATGATGGCGCGGTAGCTGGGTTCATCCCGCCCGCAGAGCTGCCAGACCAGTACGCGGGTCAGGGTGGGGGAGAAGCTGCGCACCACCTCTTCCGCCATCTGCCTGAGTGTTTCCATCTCGCAGGCGATCCCGTGCTCGGCAAGGATCCGGACCAGGATTTCCCACTGCAGCTCCAGCGCCGGCCGGTCATCCCAGAGCGTCGAACCCAGATCGAAGCACAGCGTATCCGGCAGCCGGTCCCGTTGTTTCACAGCCAGCCCCCACCGCGCAGCGCGGCCGGCAGCTCCCGCATGTCAGTGATCGTCAGGTCCGGCAGGTCCGCCTCATAGCGCGGTTCCTGGATGTCATAGGGATGCACCTTCAACCAGACAGCACTCAAACCAAGCACCTTCGCCGGGTGGACATCATTGTCAATCCGGTCGCCGATCATCACGCAGTCCGTTGCTTCCAGCCCCATGCTCTCCAGGGTCCAGGCGATGATGCGCGGGTCCGGCTTGTGGAAGCCGCGCTCATCACAGAGTGCCAGCTCCTCGAAGTGCCGCATGAGGCCCATGCGCCGCATCACGCCGCGCACCCGGCTGCCGTGCATGCTGACCACCCCCAGCCGTGCGGCCTGCGCCAGTTCATCCAGCACGTCATGGATCCCGGGCCAGAGCGGATACAGCCGCGCCAGTGCGTCGTCATCCTCCAGCATGTCCCAGATCCGCTGCGATGCTGCCTCCCGGATCCGGGCTGCCAGGGCCGCATCGCGTCCGCTGTGCTGCCAGACCAGGGCACGGTTCAGGCTCGGTGTATAGCGCCTGATCAGTTCCGCACTGTCGCGGATGAAGTCATCAACGGTACAGGAGTGTCCCGCTTCACTCAGGAGCTCAGTGCAGATCCGCCAGTATTCCAGCTCCGCCGGCCAGTCATCCCAGAGCGTGCCGCCGAGATCGAACAGCAGGCCCGGCCTCATACGTTCAGGCGGCCGTTGTCATCGATGACCTCACTGAGCCTGCGGGCCTTGGTGATGTCCCTGCGGAAGTCCGCGAGCTTGTCCTGATCCCGCAGCACGGCGCTCGGGTGGTAGGTCGGCAGCACCACGAAGCCGTCGCGCACCACATGCTGGCCGCGGATCTGTGTGATCTTCAGGCCCGGCTTGATCAGCAGCGCCATACTGAAACGCCCGAGGGTCACGATCAGGCGCGGGCGGATCGTCACCAGCTGCGCGATCAGCCACGAGCGGCAGGCCTGGATCTCCTCATCGGCGGGGTCGCGGTTGTCAGGGGGGCGGCACTTGAGCACGTTGGCAATGAAGACCTCGTCCTCGCCCCAGCCGGCCTCGCGGATCGTCTGGCGCAGCAGCTGCCCGCTCCTGCCCACGAAGGGCCGGCCCTGAACATCCTCTTCCTGCCCCGGTGCTTCGCCCACGAACACCACACGGGCCTCGGGGCTGCCCTCGCCGGGCACGGCCTGCGTACGGCCCTCACACAGCGGACAGGCCGTGCATGCACGGATCCTTCCCGCCAGCCGCTCGAGCAGTTCACGCTTGCCTTCCGCCACGGGAACAGTGTAGCACCGCAGTCCTGCGCATCTCCAAGGGGTTCCGACCAGCAGTCAGTCTGGGCCGGTTGTCAGCAATCCCGGGATTTAACGCAAAGCTGTCTGCAGTCAGCTTGCATGGCACCGATATAAGCTGTACATTCAGGATAGTTCAGGGAGGAACTATGAGAGACAACGGCAAGGGCGCATCAGACAAGGGGACGGCAGGACTGCCGCTCCGGGCCCGCAGCCTCCCCCAACCATCCCGGATCACGGTTCCAAGCCCGCATGCACGGACCGTCAACTGAGCCAACCATCCACTTATCTCCCCAACCGGGCCCGGCGCAAGCCGGGCCTTTTTTCGTTGTCAGTTCCCGTTGTTGCTGATCGTGTTGTCAACCACGGCGTAGCCCGTGATCAGGGTCGACATCGTGCTGAGGATCTCACCGAACTCGAAGCTCTTGCCCTTGGGCGGCACGTAGATCACGTCACCCGGCTGCAGGAAGATGTCCGTGCAGAGCGGGAAGCCCTTGTGGATCTCCTTGAAGTTCACGCGGATCACCTCCGGCGCGATCTCCGGGTTGAGCCGGTCGCGATTCTGGCGGATGATCGCAATCCAGGCCAGGTGCGCTTCCTCGGTCTCACCGCCGGCCTCGGCGATGTAGTCCAGTACGTTCTCGTCATCGCGGAAGCCGAAGGCACCGGCGGACTTGACCTCGCCCAGCACGAAGATCCGGTTCTCGCGCGGCACGATCGAGATGATGTCCCGGTTGTGCAGCTCGAAGTCCTCGATCAGCGACATTTCAGTGAGCACGGGATGCAGGTTGACGATCAGCCGTTCAGGGTTGCCCCAGTCGTCAAAGCGGTAGATCACGGAATTCACGAGATCCGCCGTGTAGTCAAGCGTACCTGCCAGGCGCAGCATGTCGCCCAGTGTCTCACCCGGCAACAGCTCAAACTGACCGGTGTTGGTGGTGCCGGTCAGCGTGACGTACTGTTCGGGGCTCGGGATGTAGATCACGTCCCGGTCCTGCAGGCTCATGTTGTAGCGCGACAGCTCGCCCTCGGTAGTCAGCAGCAGCGGGTCGATCACGCTCACGCTGGTAGCCGGATCCTGCTTGCGCTGTTCCACCCACTGGCGCCAGTTGGTGTATTCCGGCAGTCCCGCTGATTCCCGGCGGGCCACGGCATTGGAGGGCAGCGTCAGGATCGCCTGGCCCTCAGCGGCGAACAGCGTTTCCGGGGCGGGATGGCTGACCCGGCCGAAGTCGAATCCGCCGCGCAGCAGGTGCAGCCTGCGGTAGAGCGTTTCCTTGTCGAGCTCCATCTCACTGACCACGTCGATCAGGCTGGAACCGTTGTCAAGCTGGTAGATCCGCCCCGGGAAATCGGGTCCGAACACGAAGACCTCAAAGCGCCCGCGGCTCAGCAGCTGCAGGGACACGTTCGGTTCGCGGTAGTACTCCTGGTAGGCATTGGTGATCGCCACGCTGGCCTCGTTGATCATCAGCCCCCCGAGTTCCAGGCGGCCCACCAGCGGCAGCGTGACATTGCCATCGTTGTCAAGCTGCACCCTTTCATCGCTCTGGTTCACGCCGTCAAACATCTTCACGAGGATGAAGTCGCCCGCATCCAGCACGTAGTTGCGCACATTGAGCAGGGGGTTGTCATCAGGCAGACCTGGCTGGGGCAGGGTGAAGGGCGGGGTTTCCTCGGAATCTTCCGCAAAGCACAGTCCGGCCAGCGCCGGCAGTACCAACAGCAGAAGCAGCAGTCCGCGGATCCCGTTCATTGCCTTCCTCATCCTCCGCCTCAGCCGGAGGGAAGCTGTATTTTAGCGCCTTTCGTTCCTACAGTCCCGTGTTGAGCGGTGCGCCGTTGTTGCGCAGGCTCTCGCAGCCCAGTTCGATCAGCTTGACGTTGGCATAGCCCTGACGTCCGCTGGAGCGCGGCGTGCGGCCCGTCCTGATGCAGTCGATGAATTCCTGGCATTCCGCCTTGAGTGGCTCCGTGGGCTTCACGAAGGGCATGTGCACATCACCGGAACGGATGCTCAGGAAGCTGGCATTGCCCGGCTCAAGGTGCTTCGTCCAGTCCACGCCCTTCTCATGCACCTGCAGCTTGTAGCGCGGGTCCATGTCATCAAACACCACCATCTTCTCGCTGCCCACCACCTTGATCAGGCGTACCTTCTCCGGGTCCAGCCAGCTTGAGGTGATGCTCGCCATGCTGTGGTCGGCAAACTTCAGCGTCAGGTGCGTCACATCCTCGATCCCGAGGTCGCGCTGCACGAAGGACTGGCCTGTGGCGCTGACGCTGACGGGGTCGTCATTGAGCAGATACTGCACGATCGAGATGTCATGCGGGGCCATGCTCCACATCACGTTCTCATGGCGGCGGATCACACCGAGGTTGCAGCGGGTCGCTGAGATGTAGTAGACCTGCCCGAGCTCGCCGCTCTCGATCATCCCGCGGATGAACTCCACAGCGGGGTGATAGAGCAGGATATGCCCGACCATCAGCACGAGATTGCGGCTCTCGGCGGCTTCACACAGCTCCAGGGCCTGCGCGCTGCTCTCGCAGAGCGGCTTCTCGATGTGGCAGTGGACGCCCGCCTCGAGCATCTTCAGCCCGGCTTCATGATGCACCTGGGTATGCGTGGCAATCACGCAGCCATCGAGTCCCATCCCGGCCAGCTCATCCACGGAAGTCGTGGTCCGCACCGCCGGATAATCGCCCTTGATACGCTCGAGGCGGCCCTCTTCCAGGTCGCAGACGGCGCTCAGCACGCCCAGCGACGCCAGGTTGCGCACGTAGTTTGCGCCCCAGTTGCCGGCACCGATCAGGCCGATCTTCAGTTGCTCACTCATGATTCGCTCCGTCAGCGGCTGGCGTGCCGCTCCACATACGCCGGGAAGCGCCGCAGGGTCTCGGCCTCAGTCCCGGCATCCATCTTGGTATTGTGCGTCGTGTCCTCCCCCACATCGTAGCCCTCGCCCGCGATCGCCATTTCCACGCTGCGTGGGATCATGTCGATCTGCATCTCATACAGGCGCTCCTGGAAGTCGAAGGGGGTGTCGTCCTTCCAGATCGGCATTTCCTCCACGAACATGATCCGCCCGGCATCCACGCGCGGGTCGATCAGATGCGCCGTGACCGCCTGGGGGATGTCGTTGTGGACGCTCCACATCATCGCATCCAGGCCGCGGGTCTGGGGAATCAGCCCGGGATGGTAATTGATCACGCCGAACCTGAATGAGTCAATCACATGCTTCTTCAGGATGCGCGCCCCGGCGATCACCGCCAGTTCGATGCCGTGCTCCTGCACAGCCCTGACCACGCGTCTGCTGTTGTGCGGCAGTACCACATAGGTAATGCCGAGCTTCTCCGCAATGGCGCGGGGATGCATCTCACCGCGGTGGCGCACCTTGGTGCGTACGCTGGCAGGGGGGATGTTCAGCTTGACGGGGTCGGCGGCGATGATCAGGTCAGGAGTCAGGCCCTCGACATGCATCTTGAAGATGAAGTCCTGGGTCTTCCGGTGCGGGAAGTTGTAGGCAAACAGTGCTGATTTGACTTTGGCGCTCAATGCGGATTCCTGAGTCCTGGACTGATTTCGGGTTCGCCGGTCCGGCTGCACGGCCGTGAAACCATGGGCTGGGCTGGCGGGCTAGGATTCTAGCACCGAAAGATAATCTATGGAACAGTCGGGCCGTCTGAATAGCCCCCGGTAAATGTATTGTGCCGGATTTCGCGATATAATCTCCGTTTCCCAATCCGGCCCCGGGCCGTTTCCACAGGTAATTCAATGGACTACGTAAAGCAGTTGACAGACGGCAGCAGGAAGTTCGGCATCATTGGCCAGGGCTATGTCGGCCTGCCGCTGGCCGAGGCCTTCGCCGAAGCCGGCATGCATGTGATCGGCTTCGATATCGACCTCGCCAAGGTGGAGTCAATCAACCGCGGTGAGTCCTACATCGGCGACGTGAAGAGCGAGAACCTCAAGCCACTGGTGGACAGGGGGCTGATCGAGGGCACGGCCGACTTCAGCCGTCTGAAGGACTGCTCCGTCATCAGCATCTGCGTGCCGACCCCGCTCTCCAAGTCCAAGGATCCCGATGTCACCTATATCGAGGCCGCGCTGGCGGAGATCATCCGCTACCTGCAGCCGGGCCAGGTGATCGTGCTGGAGAGCACCACCTATCCGGGTACCACCGATGAGCTGGCTCTGCCGCTGCTGGAGGAGACCGGCATGAAGTGCGGTGTGGACTTCCACCTGGCCTTCAGCCCGGAGCGTGTTGACCCCGGCAATGTGCGCTACACCGTCAAGAACACCCCGAAGATCATCGGCGGCGTGACTCCTGAATGCACACGCATCGCCACCGAGGTCTATGACCACGCCCTTGAGCATGTGCATCCCGTCAGCAGCACGCGAGCCGCCGAGCTCGTGAAGCTGCTGGAGAATTCCTTCCGCGCGATCAACATCGGCTTCATCAATGAAATGGCAATGATCTGCGAGAAGCTGGATGTGGATGTCTGGGAGGTGATCGAAGCCTCCAAGACCAAGCCCTTCGGCTTCATGCCCTTCTATCCCGGCCCCGGTCTCGGCGGCCACTGCATCCCGATTGACCCGCTCTACCTGAAGTGGAAGCTCACGAGCCTCGACTTCAAGGCCCAGTTCATCGACCTCGCCGACAGCATCAACTCCGGCATGCCGTACTACGTCGTGACCCGCGTGATGGAGCAGCTCAATGAGCACGGCAAGGCGCTCAAGGGCTGCCGCGTGCTGATCATGGGCATGGCCTACAAGGAGAACATCGACGACGTGCGCGAGTCACCCGCGCTGGACGTCGCCAAGCTGTTCATTGAAAAGGGTGCCGAGGTGGTCTACCACGATGCGCATGTGCCGCGCTGCCGCGTGGAGGAGCATACGCTCGAAAGCAGCGAGCTGAGCGCGGAGCTGGTGAAGAGCGCTGACCTGGTGTTCATCGCCACCGGGCACAGCGGGATCGACTACCAGTGGGTGGTTGACAATGCGGTGCTGGTCTTCGACACCAAGAACATGACCGGCCACCTTGAGCGCACCGCCGGCAAGGTTGCCAAGCTCTGATCCTGGGCTTTACTCGCAGGGTGGCAGCACCGACAGGTTGAGCCTGTTCGTTGTGATGTTGCTGTCGCGGTAGAGCAGCATCAGCTCGTCTCCGACTACGCACAGCGTTGCCAGTTCGCTGACGCTCAGCGCTCCGCCTACCGCGGGCACATCTCCCATTTCAACAACATGCTGGTCCTGGCTGCCGATGCGTCCCGATATTCCGAAGTAGTGCGGTGAGCCGTGGAGAGCGGCATTCCAGGCGATGTAGCGCCGCTCATTGTGAACCACGGTGCTGAGTCCGCTGGCAGTCAGATCGTCACTGAAGTACAGGGTCGTCAGTCCGGAGCCGTTTGGATCAAACTCGTCGTCAAAACTGACATAGCCGGAATACATGGCCGACTCCTCCGCTCCATCCTGAGGCACGATTGCGATCATCCGCACATCTCCAGCTTCCACATGGACCACTAAGTCAGTGTATGTCAGATGCAATGAAGTGGTGTCGTGTTTCCAGTCCGTCAGATCATCCGGCTGCAGTTCCGTGCTGAAGTGGATCAGCGGCTCGTCTGCGTTGCGCTGTGCGACGACGACAGGCCTGTCCCGATAGACGCAGCCGTCAAACAGCGGGTCATAGGGCTCATCAGTCACCAGGCTGACTGTCCAGTCCGCCGGTCCAGGTGACTTGTCAATGCTCTGCGCATAGAAGAGCTGCTCCTCGGTACCGGAGTCATTCCCGAAGAACAGGCCCAGCCTGTCGCTCAGCTCTATCAGACGGATCCGCAGGGCAGTGCTGCTGCCTCCGGCGATCAACTGTACGTCCCAGTCAGTGGCACTGGTGGGGACGGGCGTGGTGCCCAGCGCGAGATAGCTGCCACGACCCTCCAGCTTGCCGTCATCTCCATTGTGGAATGCCAGCATCGGCCGCCCGTCGATGAACGACAGGTCAGTACGGACATCCACATCCGCCTCACATACCGCATGTGCTCCGGGATTACCGCCGCCAACCCACTCAAAAACGAGTTGGCCGTTGGCGCTGTCAAAGTAGCATACACACGCCGTACCCCCGATATCCACCACGTCCGCCCGGAAAGCCTCGGAATCGTCGCGGGATTTCAGGGTGCCGGATTGCCATTCAGAAATGCAGCCGGGAGTCTTTTCACTGGGGAAGCTCGGACCGTTCGGTCCCTCGACAACGACATGATAGAGATGTTCCCCTGGTCCCACCGCAGCATCAATGAAGGTCTTTCCGAAGAATCCCGGTGCATTGAAATCAGCGATCTTCACATCGTCTCGGAAGATGGAGAAATCCTCATACTCATCGCTCGTGTAGAAGTGAAGCTTGATCTGGTCACTGTGCACCTGGTAGCTGGCGGAAAGTGACAACACGTGGGGCGTCCGCCGTTCGCCCTGCATTGCGTCAGAGAATGCACTGCGTTCCTCACCGAGTTTTGCCCGCGCCCTGTACAGGTAGGGCTTGCCGTAAAGACTGCCTTTGGCTGGCGGCTGGTCCGCAGTGTGATTGAGCAGGCCGTTTCCACCCGTGTTGGCAGTGAACAGCAGCGCCCAGGCATCCTCAGGTTCCTCTTCCAGTTTGTAGAAGATCTCAATCTCCTCCGCATATGCCACACCCGACCAGCTGATCTGGATACGGTCCTCAAACTTGCCATTGCTGGCTGACAGGATCTGCGGAACCAGCAGTTCAGCCTGGCCGGTGAGGTTGATGAAATCCACGCCGAAGTCCGCGTTATCAGTCAGCAGCACGATCAGGGCTGTGCCATCCGGTCCAGCGGCGCTGGCCGGATCAAAGCGGTCCAGGATGTCAACGACCATTTCGCTTCCATCCACCTGGATCGTGCTGAAGTTCCAGCGTCCGGCCGCGTAGTCAGAGACTCCCAGGTACAGCTCTGTCCCAGCTGTCAGCTGGTTGAGAGCCAGACTCATCGCTGTCAGGTTGCTCGTCTCTCCCAGGCCAGGCAGTCCGTAGATCACCCATTGCAGGGCTTCACCATTACGCTGAATGAGCAGGTCGTCTCCCTGTATCTGGACAGTGCCTGGGCCATGCGATGTAAACTCGTTGCCCTCAATGCTGTCATTGAGGTTGAAGCTGCTCTGTCGTTCAAGCCGGGACAGCTCATCCGCACTGAATTGCGGAGGAAAGTCCAGCACTGGCATCTCTGTCAGATTATCCCTGGATGAAGCTGCCGCGCTCTGCAAATCCAGCGCCGTAGTTCCGGGACTGCCACTGCTACAGGACGTTGCCAGTGCGAGCAGCAGAATGATCCATGCATTCCGGATTGTCCCGGTGAGGGTAGGGGTCTTTTCCTTGCTTCCCATGGGTTCATGGTACCCGTGATCCGTAGCGGTGAATCAACGGCAATACGGACTTTCTTCTGACGCTCAGTCCAGCAGTTTGTACATCCTGATCTCCAATGGAGCATAGCCAAGCCTCGCATACAGCGACTGGGCCCGTGGATTGCCCTGCCAGACCGAAAGGTCAATGTTGCGGATCCCGCGCTCGCGGGCGCAGGCCTCCACGGCCTGCAGCAGCGCACTGCCCACTCCCCGGCCGGACATGTCCGGTGTGACTTCCAGGAATTCAACCGTCAGGTAGGGGCTGTGCAGCAGATCATCCTCATATGGCTGTACTGCAGCTGACAGGAAGCCGCAGAACTGCCCGTCGATCTCCGCCACCAGCAGCATGCTATCCTCATCAGCAAGCTGCTCACGGAACAGCTCGGCATCCTGCTGCAGCTCGCGCTCGCTCAGGAAGCCCTCGCCGAGCCCGGCCGGGATGAACTGGGAGAGACGCTCCCGGGAATGGTGATGCAGTGCGCTGATTGCCTGGATGTCCGGATCCAGGGCGTTTCTGACAACGATCTCCATCTCCGTGCTCCTGTTCAGCCGTACTGGCGGATACCCTGCAGCAGGTTGTCAACCTCGTGCAGGTGTGCATCATTGCCGTCGCTGAACAGCAGCATGCTCAGCGGGCGCTGCCGCAGTTCCAGGCCCGGGTCATCCTTGAGCATGCCGGTCAGGTAAGTGCGGTTCACGCGGCGCACGGCATGCTCCACGTCCACCGCCGGGCGGATGTTCTCCTGATGGAAATCCAGACGCCCGCGGTATTCCATCTGCCCGTCGAACAGGAAGCAGTGGCCGATGTTCATCGTATGGGTCAGCTTCTGGCAGGCGCGGTCCGGCAGCTGGTACATGTTGCGGGCCGCGAGATCCATCAGCAGATGGTTGATGCGGTGCATGCTGAAGGGTTGCGGGTTCTCCTCGAACTCCTCCCAGAGTGAACGGATCAGCTTCTCGCGCTGCTCCCAGGGAATCAACGGCACGCCCTTTTCCTGCAGGATCGAGCGGTAGCGTGACAGCAGTGTGGCATCGTCATCCGGGGCGTCAAAGGCCGCCAGCCGCACCGGTGTGGAAGCCGATGGCAGGCTGCGCGTGTACTTGCGGGCACTTTCAAGTTCGAAGCCCAGTCCGCTGCCCTGGCGGATCGTGACGAAGCCGGCATCCTGCGCAGCCTCGGCCAGATCCCGGAAGCGGTGGTACTGCGGGGGCAGGGCGGTGTACTTGGGGTCGAGCTGGCGCATCATGTTGTTGACGCTCGTGCCATTGGGGACCACACCCTTGCGCTCCAGGGCCACCACAGCCCGCAGCATCAGGTCGAAGAGCGGATGCTCCTCACTCAGGCCCGGTTCCTCATTGCTGCTCGGAGCCGGTAACTCCGTTGCCGTACTGCTGTCTATGTCATCCAGTTCGCCGACAAGCTTGTCGTAATAGATGAACTGGTCGCAGACCTTGTCCAGGTACTGGCTCGTGGTGCGTCGCAGGCCGATCCCGATCACGCGCATCCCGTAACGCTTGAGCTTCTGCACCAGCGGGACGAAGTCCCGGTCGCCGCCGACGATCACGAAGCAGTGCGGTGCACTGCCGATCAGCGCCATTTCCAGTGCATCACAGGCGATCTGCATATCGCCGGTGTTCTTCTCGTAGCTGGTTGCCAGCATGCTCATCTCGATCACGTTCGAGAGGAAGTCCTGCTGGTAGGGCTTCATGTGGGCCTGGCTCCAGTCCCCGTAGGCCCGGGCGAAGCTGACCACTCCCTCCTCACGTACGCTGTCCATCACCAGCTCCATACGCAGCGGCAGGCCAGCCTGCTGGGCGCTGATGATCAGGTTTTCCGCATCAATGAACACAGCAATGCGGTCATTTTCGGGGCGCGAGGGAGGCATGCCTAAGTATAACTGCCTAGTGCTGACAATATTTCAAATGTTTTGTTGCCTGACCTGAATAACTATTCCCTGTCGACGAAAAAAAGGGGAGCCCGCAGGCTCCCCTCGGTATGGATCGGTTGGAAGGAATGACCTAACCGGCCGCAGCAGTGTTGCCAACCAGCTCGATCACCGCATTGGCGACTTCCTCACGCTGCTCGGCGACCAGCTCCGGATAGATCGGGATGCTGAAGATCTCCTTCGCGGCCTTCTCGGAGACAGGCAGGTCGCCCTCGCGGCCGCCCAGTTCGCTGTAGCATTCCTGCAGGTGCAGCGGCACGGGGTAGTAGATCTCGCAGCCGATGCCGCGCTCCTTCAGCCCGGCCATCACTTCATCGCGGCGGCCGTTGGTGATCAGGATGCTGTACTGGTTGTAGATGCTCCAGTTGTGCTCAAGGATCTTCGGGGTCGAGATGTGCGGGTTGCCGGCGAAGCGCTGATCGTAGTCCATCGCATTGGCGCGGCGGCCTTCATGCCAGGCCTCAAGGTACTTCAGCTTCACGCTCAGCACCGCAGCCTGCATCGTGTCCAGGCGCGAGTTGAGGCCGATCAGCTTGTGGTAGTACTTCGGCTGCGCACCGTGATTGCGCAGGATGCGCATCCGCTCGGCCAGGGCGTCGTCATTGGTGACGCACATGCCGCCGTCGCCCATCGCGCCGAGGTTCTTGCTCGGGAAGAAGCTGAAGGTGGCGATGTCGCCACCGGTCTGGCCCACGCGGCGGCCGTGGTACTTGGCGCCGATGCTCTGCGCCGCATCCTCCACCACCTTGATTCCCCGGGCCTTGCAGACGGTCATGATCGGGTCCATGTCAGCAACCTGGCCGTACAGGTGCACGGGGATCGCCGCCTTGGTCCGGCTGGTCGCCAGCCTTTCGATTTCCTCGGCGGTGATGTTGAAGGTCTCGGGGTCGATGTCCGCGAAGACCGGAGTCGCACCCACACGCGATACGGCACCGGCGGTGGCGAAGAAGGTATGTGTCGGCAGGATCACTTCATCACCGGGGCCGACCTCCAGCGCCATCAGGGCCAGCACCAGTGCATCGGAACCACTGGCACAGCCCACACCGTGGCGGGTGCCGCAGTAGGCCGCGACCTCGTCCTCGAGGGTCTTGACCTGCGGGCCCATGATGAAGTACTGGCTGTCATAGACCGGCTCCAGCGCGGCCTTGACCTCGTCTGCGATCTGCTTCCACTGTGCATGCAGATCAAGAAGGGGGACTCCCATGATTTACCTCTTGGAATCGTAGATAAGGATTCGAAAGCACATTATAACTTTCTCAGGCTGGCCCCCGCTCGTCCCGCCGCAGCGGCACCGCTGAAAACACAACTGCCCCGGCCCACCAGCTGGCAGGTCCGGGGCAGCATGCTTCCGGGTTATTCAGTGAGGCTGCAGCTCTAGCCCAGCAGGCGTTCCATCACTTCCGCGTGATGGGCTTCATCCGCAGCCTGTTCCTCCATGCGCACCTTCAGCTCAGCGAGGCCCTCCCTGTCAGCCAGCTCCGCCAGCTTCAGATAGCCCTCGACATCAATCTTCTCCTGGGCGATGTCATACTTCAGCATGTCCATGACCTCATCCGCAGGCGGAGTCAGGTCCGGGTTCAGCTCAGGCGTACCGCCGAGCATCACGATCTTGTCAGCCAGGTAGGTGGCATGACCCAGTTCGTCCGCGACCTCAGCGGAGTACAGCTCACGCACGGGCGCATTCACGATTCCCTTGATCTTGGCCGCGCTGAGCATGTAGCGCAGGAAGGTGGAAACTTCGCGGTTGAGGGCATGGTTCAGGCCTTTCATCAGTTCCTCTCGGTTACTCGACATCTGTGCACTGCTCATGGCGATCTCCTTTTCAGTATGTAGTCCCGGTTTCGCAACCTGTTCATACATACCCTGAGCAATACTGAATGCATGTACTGTTTCGCAAAAAATCGAAAAATATCGAATGATCTTATTAATAATAAGAATAACGGGCAGGAATCACTCTGCGGACTGGGATTTGCATGCTGTCCCTGCTTGCCACTTTGCTAGAATATCCGTTCGAGGAAAGGACCTGCGATCCTGCAGGTGATGGGGCATGAATCAGGAAGAGCGGAACAGATGGGATCACTCCAACGATCCGGAGTACGGCCAGCGGCTGCTTGGCTGGATTTTTCGCAGCCATGTCTGGCAGCTTGTCGCCTCACTCTTTGTCGGTGCGCTGGTATTCCTGATCGTTTCATTGTTCATGCCACCGCGCTTCGGGACATCCGCCACGCTGATGATCAACAAGAGTGGGGGAGGCGGCGGTGGCCTGCTTTCGGGCCTGAGCCTGCTAGGTGGCGCACCGGCAGCCCTCTCGGATGAGATCCTGACCCTGATCAGCCGTGAGATCGGCCTGCAGGTTATTGACGAACTCGGCCTGCAGGTGGAGATCTTCGACCCCCAGGGGCCTGATGCCCCGCTGGAGCGCATCATGGGCAGGCTCGGCCGCGGACAGAGCCGGAAGCAGCCCCGTGAGGAAATCTACAGCCGCCTGCGCATCAGCGATGTTGAGGTCAGTCCCGACATGCTAGACAGCGAGGAAATGTGGATCAGCGCGGATGCGGAGGGCAACTGGAAGCTCGGTGAGCTCAGTGGTGCCAACGGCGAGGCTGTGGTTGGCAAGCACATCAGCTTCACCCCGCATTTCGGTGGCAGCCATAAGGCGGGCTACCGCTACCTCCTGAAGGTCCGCCCGGATCATGAGGCCTGGAACAGCTACAAGGAATCCCTGACAGTCGGTCCCGCTGCACCGGAATCCAGTGTGTTGAGCGTGCGCTTCACGAGCTACAACCCGCTGCTGGCCAAGCAGGCCGTTGACAGCATCGTGGCGAAGTACCTTGAGCTCTCCCGCTCAAAGACCTACGACGAATACGACAAGATGCTGGACTTCATCGACGAGCAGGCCGGCGGTGCCGGGGAACGCATTGCGAGCCTCGTGCAGCAAATCCAGGACATCCAGGACGAGACGGGGCTGTTCAGCCCGATCGCACAGGGTGAGATCACTGTGCAGCGCATGTCGCAGATCGCCACTGCTCGCACCCAGAACCGCATCGCCATCCGCCAGATTGACAACGTGCTCTCCGCGATGGAGACCGCCACGCCGCAGGAGCTCAATGAGATCATCCAGGCCCCGGCCACCCCGCTGGAGCTGGAGAACTCACTCGTGCTGAAGCTCAGCCAGCAGGTCACCTCACTCGAGAACCATCTGTCAACAAAGACGGAGAAGCACCCCGACATCCAGAATCTGCGCGGCCAGATCGCGGTGACAATCGACCAGATCCGCACGAGCCTCAGGAGCAACCGCGAGGCCCTGAATCTCGCGGAGAGCGAACTGGGCGGCGACTATGGCCGGCTCAACAGTGAGCTGGCGGCGATGCCCGCTGCCAACAGCGACATGAACATCCTCAACGCGGAGCTCAAGAGCCTGCGTGACATCCTCGAGATCCTCGAGAAGCAGCGTACGGAGACTGAACTGGCCAAGGTCAACGCCAGCATGGACGTCTCACTGATGGACAGCGCCGTGCTGCCCGCCAAGCGCGAGAAGCCCGCCATCGGACGCAATACCGCACTTGGTGGCTTCGCCGGCCTGATGCTCTGCGTGCTCGTACTGCTCTTCCGCGAATCCGGTGGCAACCGCTTCCGCACCCTCAAGGAGATTCGCAGCGCAGTCGGCCTGCCCGTGCTCGCCGTGCTGCCTGGTCCGCGCCATCGCCGCCACTGGAAGCCGCAGCAACCGGACAGTGAACTGGCGGCGGGGCTGGCTTCCCTGCTGTTCTCTCGCGGGGAGCGCATCGGCCTGGTGTTCCTGCCATCACAGCACATTTCCCTGGATCCGGCTGCATGGCTGCAGAGCCAGTCAGTGAAGCTCGTCGATGCCCTGCCTGGCACTGGCCCCGGCACAGGTCCGCTCTCCGCGGACGGAACCCTGCCGCGCGCCCAGGCTGACCTGAGCGCTGCCGAGGGGGCGCGCTATCCTGACAACGCACTGCCCCAGGGCCGGCTGGCCGTGCTCCTGGCTTCGCCGCTGCGCTGGAATGTCGAGCAGGAGCTGGCGGCCCGTCTGGACAGCATCGTACTCTGCGTGCCCCAGGGAGCCTGCAGCTCCGAGGAGCTTGAGAAGGCCCGGACCGCACTGGCCCGTCTGGGGCTGGACTGCCGTGGCGTGATCGTCAGCAACTGGTCCAGCGCGCGTGACATCTACGGTGCGGATGAACTCAACTATGTCGCGCTGAGCAGCCGGGCGGCCGGCAGGGCGTGAGCGCGCCGGCATCAGCGGCGGATTCCGGACAGCCCGCCAGGCCCGCGGGATTCCTGATGCGTCAGCTCGGGGTGCTGTTCTCCTTTGAAACTACACTGGTGCTGTTCCTGTTCGCAGGTGTCTACAAGGAGGATCTCCGGTTCGCCTGGATTCCCGGGGACCTGACGGTCAATGCCTTCCTGCTGAGCTTCATCACCGGGCTCTATCTCCTCGTGCGCCGCGGCGTGGTGCTCCGGCGGGAGGGGATGATGATCACCGGCCTCGGGCTGCTGCTCGTCGTCTGGGCCTTCATTTCCTATCTCTGGAGCCCCAGCCTCAATTACAGCCTGCGCAAGATCGCACTGCTCGGCAGCCTCACGCTCTGGCCGCTGGCCTCATTTGCGATCGTCGTTGCCAGCGAACGCCGGCGCCTGCTGCGCTTCTTCACGGTGCTCTTCATCTTCTCGATGTGGATCGGGCTCGAAAGCGCCTTCGCACTGGCCATGGCGGCGCTCAAAGGCATCCGCGGCTTCATCACGACTTCCCTGAGCACGAACTACCTGGGGCTGGGCCGCGTGATCGGTCCCGGTGCGGTGGTGCTCGTCAGTGTCTACTTCGGTTTCCTGCACCGTGCCTGGCAGAAGGTCCTCGGCGCACTGCTGATCCTGTTCTATGCCCTGCTGATGCTGGGCATCGGCAGCCGCGGCCCGTTCCTGGCAATGTTTGCCGCCTGCCTGTTGGTCGTCCTGATCAGCATCCGCCCGGCCCGCAACATCCGCGTCATCACCGCCCGGCTGCTTACCGTCATGCTCGGGCTGAGCCTGATGCTGGGCATCGTGTTCTTCTACATGAGTTCAGGTGCTGAACTGCCGAGAACAATCAACCGCCTGCAGAAGGCACAGGAGGAAGGTTTCAGCGGCAGCACGCGCTTCTCAGGTTATTCCACGACCTGGATGCTGCTTGAGGAATCACCCCTGTGGGGCAGGGGGGTCGGCAGCTGGCCGGTCGTGACCGGGCGCGGGGACATCCGTGCCTATCCGCACAACATCTTCCTCGAGGTCTTCTTTGAGCTGGGCCTCGTCGGCCTGCTGCTGTTCACGGCGATGCTTGTCTATCCGCTGACCCTGTTGCCGGGCATCCGCGGGCTGCGTGAGGATCCGCTGCTGCTGCTGGCCCTCGCACAGTATCTGAGTGCCTTCATCAATGCCAATCTCTCCGGCGATCTGAATGACAACAAGCTGCTGTGGGCCAGCATGGGCATGATGGTGATTGCCGCACTGCAGCGCCGGTCCTCCGCCGCCGCACTGCCTTCCGCAGCAGCACAGCCTAGCCCAGCTGGCGGGCATAGAAGTCCAGCAGCCTGCGCTCCTCAGTCTCCCAGTTGAAGCGGCTGCCGGTGATGGCACGGCCCGCTGCCGACATCTCCTCCATCCTTTCGCCGTCAGCCAGCAGTGCAGCCAGCGTTTCCGCCACCGCCGTCGCATCCTCCGGATCGACGCAGATACCCGCAGCACTCTCGGCGATCACCGAACGGTAGAGTTCAAAGTCCGAAGTGACAACCGGCAGGCCCAGCGCCATGTACTCGAAGATCTTCGAGGGATAGCTCTCCACGTAGTTGGGGATGCTGCTGAGCAGGGCCATGCCCACATGGCAACGCGCCGCTACCGGCCAGGCCTCGCCGGCTGGCAGGAAACCGTGGAAGCGGACATTGGCAATCCCCCGGCTGCTGATCAGCTCATCCAGCTCCTGCCTGTGCCGTTCCTCCACCGGGCCAACCAGTTCCAGCGCGCAGTCCAGCCCGGCCGCCTGCAGGCGCGCCAGGGCCTCCAGCATCGTTACGCTGCCGCGTGCGCGGGTCACACCGCCCACATAGACCAGTGTCGGACGCAGGTGTTTTTCAGCGCGGATTCCGCTGAGTTCCGCATGCCTCGGCATGTTGAGCACGGTCGTATACGTGTCAACGTAGGGGTAGTCCGCGTGATAGCTGAGCTCAGCGAAGATCACCGGCATCCCGCTCAGCCAGCGCCGCAGCCTCTGCCTGACATATGCACTGACCGCGGGCCTCAGCAGGGCGGGCAGCCAGGGCTTGGTGAGGATGTCCTTGACGATGTTCTCGTGCATGTCGAACACCACGGGACTCACATCGCGTTTCAGAAGCGCAGCGATCTTCAGCAGCTCCGGGTCGTGCAGATGGCAGATATCCGCTCCTTCCTCCCGGCAGATCCCCAGTGCCAGCTCTGGCAGTTTCGTCATGCGCTCCATGCGGTTCGCCGGCCGGGGCAATGCCCGCACCCGGATGCCGCTGATGCTTTCATCACGGTCGTGCTGGGCCACCAGCACCACTTCCCAGCCATTGTCACGCAGGGAAGCACACTGCTTGTGGAAGATCCTGTTGTCATGCAGCCTGTGCACGCTCGTGACGTGGATCGCCTTGGGCATCTCAGCTGTCCCTGCCGCCCGGCCAGGGCGGTCCGTCCGCCTGGGGAATGGGCCGGCCATGTCGCAGCGCTTCGAATACACCGGCGAAGTCAGCGGCCATGCGCTGCTGGCTCAGGTACTGCATCGCCTCCCTGCGGCGTTCCCGGGTTGACAGGCCTTCGCTCTTCCACTGGCGGTAGTGGAAGGCAATGTACTGCGCAATCTCCTCCACACTGCCGAGCCACAGCCCGCCATTGCTCCAGTCCAGCAGCGGAGCCTGCAGCCCCGGTTCCATGCCGAAGCTGAGGATGGGGGAGCGGTACATCAGATAGTCAAACATCTTGGCAGGCAGGGCATCACTGTAGATGTCTCCGTCCAGTTTGATGATCACGAGCATCGCGGCCATCCGCATCAGCTGTTGCACCTCACTGTAGGGAACCTGGCCCCGGATCTCCACCATGTCGCGCACGGCCTCATAGCCCGGGAAGTCCCGCACTACGGCGCTGTCTCCCCCGATGAACAGCATCCGCAGATCCTGCCGGAGCCCCTTGTCAGTCTCGGCCAGTCTGGCAACCGCCTCAAACAGCGGCTGAGGGCTGCGGCCCCCTTCCACGAGCGTCCCGGCATGCAGGAGCGTGAAGCTGTCACTGCGCAGCGGCTCAACCACCTCAGCGGCCCATGTCCCGCTGGGGATAACCACGACATCAGGATTTGTATGCCGGGCACGCACCTTGAGCAGTTCGCGGGTGATGCAGCAGGGAGCGGCGGCGGTGATGGCGTCAGCCTGGGCCAGGGCCCGGTAGAACCAGTGCCCGGTTCCCCGCGGAAAATGCAGGTAGTCCGGCAGGGGGTCACGCAGGTCAATCACGACCGGAATGCCCAGCTCGCGCCCGCAGCTGATGGCAACCGGTGCCAGCGTGTATGGGCTGCAGCTGGCCCACAGCAGCTGGCTGCCCCGTTCACGGGCAGTTGCCAGGATGGTCTCCCTGATGCTGTAGCTCCAGCCCGCATATTCATCGTGCCAGCGCGGCTGCAGCCGCATCAGCAGCTTGAGCTGGCCGAGCAGTCTGCGCCGGAAGGGGCCCAGCCCCGTGCGGCTCCCGCGGGTCATGCGCTGCTTGATGGCGGATTCCCGTGAGCCGGACTCCTTCACGCTGCGTGTCCAGGACCTGTCCACGGTCTGGACTATGTCCTCAGCCGTGCCCGGCCGCTCAGCAGTGATCACATCACAGTCCCAGCCATGATTGCCAAGATGCCGGTACAGGGCTTCGGGGCGGTGATGAGCCACACCTACGTCATGGGGCGGGAATTTGTATGCCACCAGCAGGGCGCGGCCACCGGCAGTGCTCTCAGGCCCTGCGCTGTGTGTGAATACGTAATTGTCGGAGGGGACTGGCTTCATGGACTGCGAGGATTATAGACCCGGCTCTACTGCCCGGATTCCTCCGTCGGCGACTGCGGGGGCAGGCCGGATATCCCTGCATCGGGATGCCGCTCCAGCTTCAGGCTGACGCGCGCCGGATTGCCGACCAGCACCACATGCCCCTTCGGGTAACTCCGGCCCACCACGCTCCCCGCCGCCACCACACTATGCGGACCAAGGGTCACCCCCGGCAGGATCACGGCATTCATTCCGATCCAGCAGTTCTCGCCGATTGTCACGTCCTGCGGCGGATCATGCCTGTCAAGCTCGTAGATGCTGTGGTTGGCGGTGATGATGCCGACATTGGGACCGATGTAGCTGCCCTGCCCGATGCGGATCCAGCCGCCATTGTTGTTGTTGTAGTACTGTCCGAAGGACTGGAAGTTGTTGAGGTCGTCGGGGTGGAATTCCAGTCGCTCCGGGGCGGTGATGCGGATCTGCGAGCTGACGGGCCAGGGGACCCTGCGGTTCTGACCGCCGATTTTCTGCTGCCACAGCGAGCGCCAGGCCCATTTCCAGCCCATGTCACTGCCCTCGAACCAGCGTCCGCGCAGGTAGCGGCCATCAAAGGCCATCCGGCACAGCGGCTTGATCACGAGCAGGGCGGCTTGCTTTAGGATTACCATCACTGGCTGTCCCGCCCGGGAGCGGGGAGTTCCCGTGATTTTAGCAGCACCGCCCGGCTGAAGATGGCGAAGTAGAACAGGTAGCAGACGATCATCGTGCCTGCATAGCTGAGGATCGTCCAGCTGGAGTTCCAGCCCAGTTCATGGGGGATCATCAGCGATGCCACCACAGCCAGGGTCCTGAGCAGATCCCCCCAGAGCTGCCAGTCCTGCTTCTCCAGCACGCTCATGATCGGCGAGGTGGAACTGACCGTCACCTCGGCAATCAGCATCACGCTCAGTACCTGGATGTAGAACACGCTGCCTGCCCAGCGTTCACCGAACAGGAACTGCACCAGCCAGGGGCTGGCCACGATCAGGAACACCGCCGGCAGCAGACTGACCAGCAGCATGCGCCGCACTGTTGAGAAATACAGGTGCCGCAGTCCGCGAGGGTTTTCATTGAGCAGGCGCGCAGCCCGTCCCAGGAAGACCTGACTGATGGATTCGGAAAGCAGCGCGGCGGGCTGGCGCAGGATGCGCGATGCGAAGAACAGGAACCCGGCTTCACCAACGCCGAAGTAATCAACGAACAGCAGGTTTGGAATCTGCCGGGGGATGGTCACGAGCAGGGCTGAAGGGCTGGAATAGAGCGGGAACTTGATGTAACGGGCCCACAGGCGGCGAAAGTCACCCCGGCGCTTGCCGTACCTGCGGTTCACTTCCAGGACCGGTCGCAGCAGGCGCGTGATCCCGGACCACTGTCCAGCCGCATTGCCAAGGATCAGGCCGAAGCTTCCGTGCATCACGAAGCCCAGTCCGACCTGGACCAGCACCTGGCCCAGGGCACGCTGGACACGGGTGGCGGCCAGGTCATGGAAGATTTCCTTGCGCACGCCCCAGGTGGTCAGCGACCTGTAGATCCCGAAGCCCAGCAGGGTGACAGGCACGAGCCAGAGGTAGCGCACCAGCTCCGGCTCGTCATTCCACCGCGCAATCGGTCCGCGCAGCAGCCAGATCACGACACCTGCCGCCAGGCTGAACCAGAGGGAGATCCACAGCGAGAGTCGCAACAGCAGTGATGCATCCTCGTCGTTGTCAGGCATCGGTATGGCCTGCTCCAGGCGCAGGGAGCTCACGGAGCTGAGGATGGTCACGACGGAGAAGTACACGCTGAGGATGCCGAAATCCTCTTCCGTATAGAGCCGGGCGAGCACCGGTGAACTGGCCATCACGATCAGCTGGCCGATGGCCGTTCCGCTGGTCAGCAGGGCCAGGTTGCGTGCGAAACTGCCGGCAGCAAACCTGCGCTTCAGTCCTTCAAGGAATGTCGGGGGGGCCTCATCCATCTGGAGTGCGGGTCTAGAGTACAGGATGCAGGGTCATGCCGGCTGCAAGCCTCAGCCAATCAGTTCCATCAGCCTGCTGACGATCTGGCTGCCAGCGGTGCCATTGCCGAAGATTGAAACCTCACCGGGATCCCGCGGAGCAGGTGCGTTATGCAACCGCTCCAGCATTTCATCCCTCACCACCCGGCAACAGCAGGCCATCCCCGCATCCACGATCTCGGGAAAGATGCTGTACTCCCAGGGCACCACGCAGAAGCGGCCGGAGAAGCAGGACTCACGCAGCAGGCCTCCACTGTCGCTGAACACGTTGTGGCAATCCTCCAGCAGTGCCTGGCTGCGCTTGAAGCCCACCGGATCAATCACCAGTACGCCAGCGGCCTCCAGCTCACCGCTGCGTCCCAGTGCTGCAATGGCCGCCCGTGTCCGGGGATGCAGCGGGATCACCACGGGCATCACTTCCTCTGCGGCGGAGATCAATGTGTCAATGATGGCACCTAGTCGTTCCGGATAGTCCGTGTTCTCGGCCCGGTGCACCGTCGAATAGATGTATCGTCCCGGCTTCAGCCCCAGGCTTTCCGCAAAGCCGGTATCCCGCATTGGCAGGAAGTGCAGGTAGTTGTCCTGCATCGTATCACCGACGTTGTAGCTGTGCTGAGCCAGATTCTCCGCAAACAGATTGCTCAGTGCGGCGGGACTGGCGGCGAAGCGCAGGTCGGCGATGCGGTCCACGATTACGCGATTGAGCTCCTCTGCCTGGTGCAGGTTGTCAGTGCGGATCCCGGCTTCGACATGGGCCAGACGCAGATGACGCTGCTGGGCAGCTATCCCTCCGGCCAGTGTCGCATTCGTATCTCCGTAGACGAACACCCACTCCGGCAGCCAGTCCGCCAGTGTTTCGTATATGCGCTGGATTGATGCACCGGTCTGGTAGCCGATGCTGCCGCTGCCAACTTCGAGGTTGTAGTCAGGTTGCCTGATGCCCAGTTCACGGAAGAACACATCGTTCATGCTCTCGTCATAGTGCTGGCCGGTGTGCAGCAGGCGATGCTCGATCTGCATGCTGCCACCGGCCTGGTTGTGTCTGTCAATGGCTCTGGCGAGGGCCGCCACCTTGGGGAACTGAGGCCGGGAGCCGACGATGCTGAGCAGTCTCAGGGTGTGCATGGGTGCGCCATAGTATCGCATGCGCGCAATCCCGGCAGGAGCTGCTGATGTATAATTACCGCTCGTCCGAGGACGTTCTCCCATGCACATCATGCTGTTCTTCATGTATTACCTGAGGCCCGGGGATTCAGGACACAAGCGCTTCAACGACTTCTTCAGGGTATGGCTGGAACGGGATCCGAACATGCGCATGACGGTCTTCACCGGCTCCGTCAATCACTACACAGGTGAAATCCATACGGACACCGGTGATGCCTTGTATGCAGAGGATGCGGAGACGGATCCCGGCGGCACCTCCGGCCGAGTCAGGGTTCTACGCGTCAGGCAGGCGGATACCTACGGCAAGGGTTTCGCTGGCAAGGCCTGGAGCCAGGTGCAGTGGTCGCGCAATTGCCAGCGGATCCTGCGCGACTGGCAGGACGCACCGGACCTGATCATTGCCAGTTCTCCGCCCCTGTGGGCAGCGGAACCGATGATCATGGCGAAACGCAAGTGGAAGGTACCCGCGATCTTCGAGGAACAGGATCTCTGGCCCGAAAGCATCGTGCAGCTCGGAGTTGCACCCGCCTGGCATCCGGGCGTGCTCTACCTCGCCGGGATGGAGAAGCGGCTCGTGCGCACGGCTGACCACTTCGTGGCCGTGGTGCGCACGGCGAAGAACAGCATCGTGCAGCGGGGGCTCAAGCCTGAAGAGCACTGCAGTGTCTTCACGAACGGCATCTGGCTTCCCAAGTTTGACGACGTCGATCCCGCCAGCCGGGCGCAGATCAGAGCCGGCCTCGGCCTGAAGGATGACGACATCGCCTGCATGTACATCGGCCAGCTGGGCAAGTTCCAGCGTGTGATGGATCTCGTGGAGGTCGCCGATCTGCTGCGCGGCCGCCGGGACCTGCGCTTCTTCGTGCTCGGGGATGGTCCCGACAAACCGGCCGTGCAGGAGGAGGCCCTGCGGCGTGGTCTGGAGAATCTCGAGTTCCTGCCTATCGTCGGGGCTGATGAGGTTCCGCGCTGGCTGAAGGCCTGCGACATCGGGCTTGGTTTCCTCAATTCCACAGGTAACATCCGCTGGAACAGCACCACCCGGGGCGTGATGCCCGGCAAGATGTACGACTACGGCGGGGCCCGCCTGCCCGTGGTCTTCAACGCACATGGGCTGACGCGCGATGTGATTGAGACGGAAGCTGGTGGGGGCATCTTCGCCTCCACGCTGGAAGGTGTGGGGGAATATGCAGCAGCCGTGGAGCGGCTTGCCGATGACCCGCAGCTGCGCCATGAGATGGGCCAGCGCAACTATGAAGGAGTTGCCGCGAAGTACAGCAGCGGCAGTCAGGCGGAGAAATACCTGGAACTGCTGTATGAACTCGTGCCAGGTTCCAGGCCCTGAGCCAGCTCAGTGCCCGTGGGCCGGGGCATCCTCACTGTGCTCATCCTGAGGCATGACCTCCCTGCTGCCGGCGCGGATCACGAAGTAGCTGACGATCCCCGCAATCGCTGAGGCTGCCAGCACGCCGATCTTCGCATCATCGATATGCTCCTGGCTGTCGTAGGCCAGGTTGGCAATGAACAGCGACATCGTGAAGCCGATGCCGCAGGCGATCGCCGTACCGAAGAACTGCAGCATCGTCACCCGGCGCGGCATGCTCGCCAGGCCGAGCTTGATTGAGAGCATCGAAGCCCCGAAGACACCCGTGACCTTGCCCAGCAGCAGGCCGAGGAAGGCGCCAAGGGACACGGGGTTGGAGAAGATCACCGCCAGGCTGCCGTGAATATGCACTCCCGCATTGGAGAGGGCGAACAGTGGCATGATCACAAAGGACACGAAGGGCTGCAGGGCATGCTCGAAACGCTCAAGCGGGGCCTGGACCTCCTCAGTCTTCAGCACCATGCTGGAGACGATGTCCTGCTGCTCGTGTGTCAGACGGTCCAGCTGGCCCTTCTTGCCGACCACCAGGAACTTCTTGTAGAGCCGCTCCACATCCTTGCGGAAGTCACGTACGTCGATGCGCGAGGTGGCCGGGATGGTCAGGGCGATCAGTACACCGGCGATCGTCGCATGTACGCCGGACTGCAGCACCGCCAGCCAGACCATCACACCGACGATTGCATAGGGCTCGGGACGGATCACGTTCATGCGGTTGAAGACCATCAGGATTCCCAGGCCCAGCACCGCAAGTCCCATGGCGATGAAGTTCAGGTGGTCCGTATAGAAGATCGCGATCACGACCACGGCACCCAGGTCGTCCACGATTGCCAGAGCGGCAAGGAAGACCTTCAGGCCCAGCGGTACGCGTTTGCCGAGCAGCGACAGGATGGTCAGGGCGAAGGCGATGTCAGTGGCTACGGGAACTCCCCAGCCGTGGATCGCGGGGGTGCCATTGTTGAAGGCAGTGTAGATCAGGGCCGGGACCAGCATGCCGCCGGCTGCGCCGATGATCGGCAACGCGGCCTTCTTGGCATCATTCAGTTCGCCGACCAGGAATTCGCGCTTGATCTCCAGTCCGACGACGAAGAAGAAGATCACCATCAGGCCGTCGTTGATCCAGGTATGCAGGTCATAGCGCAGGTTGAGCTGGTCCAGGCCGATCACCAGATGGTGGTGCCAGAGTTCGTGGTAGCTTTCCGCGGCAGGGGAGTTGGCCCAGATCAGCGCAACGATCGCGCAGAGCAGCAGCAGGATGCCGGAGGCCGACTCCATCTGGAAGAATCTCTGGAAGCGTTCGCCAATGCCGATGGGCAGCAGCTGGGGGGTCGAATTCTGCACCGCAGTAATATATCAGCAAGCGTCCGCTTTCTGGCGGACGGTTTCCCAATAGCCATGCAGATGAGAGGATAGTTCGATGTCAATGACCGGATCCCTGCTTGACCGTCACAGCATCGCCTGGACGGCGATCATCAACCATGATTTCCTGCGCAATGTGGGGGAGGGCAGGATGGATGAAGCCGGCTTCATCCGCTGGCTGGAGCAGGACTACCACTTCGTCTCCGGGCTGATCAGCTTCGTGGGCCAGCTCATTTCCCGGCTGGAGGGTGAGCGCGAACTGCTGCGAGCTCTCGCTGCCGCCGTTGATACGCTCTGCGCTGAACTGGAGCTCTTCGAGCATCAGGCCCAGGCCTTCGGCGCTCATGTGCACAGTGCCCCTGTAAGCCCGGTCTGCTTCAACTACCTGAACTATCTGAACTGCCTCGTGCGCGAACAGCCGGTGGCGGTCAGCCTGCTGGCCTACTGGGCACTGGAGCAGGCCTACTTCGATGGCTGGTGCTATGTACGGGACTGCGGCAAAGCTCCCGCGGCCCTCAGCGGCTTCCTGACGAACTGGACCTGCCCGGAGTTCGGCAGCTATGTGCGCCTGCTTCGCGATGGCAGTGACAGGCTGTTGCGCCCTGAGCATGAGCTGCCGGCGCTGGCGACCCTGGAGCAGGTGATCCGTTTCGAGCACGGCTTCTGGGACCTGGGGCTTGCCGAGGATCGCTGGCCGGGCTAGATTTCCTCCGCGCCCGGAGCAATCAGGGCAATCCTCCGCTAATATGTATCTCCCTGCGGCAGTAGCTCAATGGTAGAGCATCAGCTTCCCAAGCTGAGGGTTGCGGGTTCGATCCCCGTCTGCCGCTGATCCGCTGTACCGCCGCTCCGCGTTCCCCCAAATACCCCTCAAGCTTGGGTAAACAGCCACCCGAATCCCTCCGTTTCCAATATCATCTCTGTACAGAGCTTGCCGGAACAACCGGCGGAAGATAACTGTCGGGAACATGGAAGATCTCAAGACCAGCCGGCTTCACATTCTGATGATCGACGACAACGAGGCGGACATCGACCTCGTGCGCGAGTACATGCAGGACATCGCCGATCAGTCCATCGTCACCGGTGCCCACATGGGGCATGCCGGGCTGGAGCTGGTACGTTCAGATCCGGGGCACTGGGACTGCGTGTTCATCGACTACATGCTGCCCGACATCAGCGGGCTGGAGATCCTCGAGGAACTCTGCGGCCCGCACGAGGTGATGCCGCCCCTGATCATGCTTACCGGCCAGCGCGATGAAATGGTCACGATCCGCGCCATGCGCTGCGGGGCCTTTGACTACATTCCGAAGAATTCCCTTAACCGCGGCCTGCTGGAGGAGACCCTGCGCCGCGTGATGAGCCGCCAGGCCCTGCGGGATTCCCTGGAGCGAGAGCGCCGGCTGCGTGTGGAGGCTGAGCGGGCCCTGCGCAAGCAGGAGCTGGACAGCGCACGGCTGGAGGCCATCAGGGCCGCGGTTTCCACAAGCGTCCATGAAATCAGCAATCCCCTGACCGGAATCATCGGGATGCTGCAGCTCCTGCTCGAGGAGAAGCCCGAGCATGATGACTACACGATCATGCTCAATGCCGCCGTGCGCATCCGGGAGCTGGTGGTGCGACTGGTCAACATCGATCATGTGAGCTACAACACGGTACGCCTGGATGGACAGGAGGACGCGCTGCCGGAGCAGAGGGGCGGGCAGGGGACGCTGATCAGCGGTGCTCTGCTGATGGATCTGTCCGAGAAGCAGTAAGCCGGGCTGCGTTACTGCCGGTTCTCATGCATGGCCAGCTGATCGGCGCATTTATTCCTTTTGGCTTCCCTTGGACTTAAATCTTCTTTCTGATGATCGCAGTCAGTACTAAAAACATCCACATTGTAGACATCTGACTCATTGAACCAGGCCTGCCGCTGAATAACTGCCTGGTCCATTGATTCAGGCCCGGATTTCGGGCAAAAAAAATCCCCCGATTTCTCACCTTGCGGTTCAAAGTCGGGGGATTGTTGTTTTCCGGTGGTTGGCGCATTCTGTGTATCCTGCACCTTCCCCAGATCCATGCCACAAGGGACATGAATCAAAGAGGAAGTGAAACGTTCAAGACCTCGGCCGATTAGTACTGGTCAGCTGTGACATTACTGCCTCTACACCTCCAGCCTATTACCCTGTACTCTTCAGGGGGCCTTACCTGGTTATCCAGTGGGAGAACTCATCTTGAAGTGGGCTTCGTTCTTAGATGCTTTCAGAGCTTATCCACTCCCAGCATAGCTACCCAGCAATGCCGCGGGCACGACAACTGGTACACCATAGGCTGGTACATCCCGGTCCTCTCGTACTAGGGACATCTCTCCTCAATTCTCCTACGACCACAGTGGATAGAGACCGAACTGTCTCACGACGTTCTGAACCCAGCTCGCGTACCGCTTTAATGGGCGAACAGCCCAACCCTTGGGACCTTCTCCAGCCCCAGGATGCGACGAGCCGACATCGAGGTGCCGAGCCTTACCGTCGATATGGACTCTTGGGTAAGACTAGCCTGTTATCCCCGGGGTAACTTTTATCCGTTGAGCTCCGGCCCTACCATGAGGAACCGTCGGGTCACTAAAGCCTGCTTTCGCACCTGCTCGACCTGTCAGTCTCGCAGTCAAGCTCCCTTATACTTTTGTACTCTTTGCGCGGTTTCCATTCGCGCTGAGGGAACCTTTGCACGCCTCCGTTACTCTTTGGGAGGCGACCGCCCCAGTCAAACTACCCACCAGGCCATGTCCCGCAGCCGGATTCACGGCGTGCGGTTAGATCTCCAATACAACAAGGGTGGTATCTCAACGTTCGCTCCACGGAAACTAGCGTTCCCGCTTCAAAGCGTCCCACCTATCCTGCACATGATGTACCAAAGACCAAGGCCAAGCTATAGTAAAGCTCCACGGGGTCTTTTCGTCCTACTGTAGTCAGCCGGCATCTTCACCGGCATTGCAACTTCACCGAGCCTACCGTCGAGACAGTGCCCATATCGTTACGCGATTCGTGCGGGTCGGAACTTACCCGACAAGGAATTTCGCTACCTTAGGACCGTTATAGTTACGGCCGCCGTTCACTGGGGCTTCAGTCGAGAGCTTTGGCCGAAGCCGAACACCCTTCCTTAACCTTCCAGCACCGGGCACGCGTCAGACCATATACGTCGTCTTACGACTTAGCATAGTCCTGTGTTTTTGGTAAACAGTCGCATGGGCCTCTTCGCTGCGGCCCCAGCCAGCTTAACAAGCAAGTAGTCTCACCAGCCAGGGCACTCCTTCTCCCGAAGTTACGGAGTGATTTTGCCTAGTTCCTTAACGGTAGTTATCTCGCACGCCTTGGGTTTCTCACCCTGAGTACCTGTGTCGGTTTGCGGTACGGACACCAATATGCTCCACAGACAGCTTTTCTCGTCCCGAGGGACCAATAGCTCCGGCCGTCGTCAGACTGCACCGTCGCCGGTTCCCTTCAGCAAGCCACTACGGACTCGCCTATGTCCCGGATACGTACTACCAATCACGTTCCTACCTACCCTCAGGCGTCCCTGCTGCTTCAACACATATTGGTGGCGCGGGAATATTAACCCGCTGTCCATCGCCTACGCCTTTCGGCCTCGGCTTAGGACCGGCTAACCCTGGGAGGACGAGCCTGGCCCAGGAAACCTAACTCTTTCGGCGGAAAGGATTCTCACCTTTCTTATCGCTACTCATGCCAGCATTCTCACTTCTATGGGCCACCACGTATCCTCACGGTTACGCTAGAACTCCCATAGAACGCTCCCCTACCACTATGACAAGCATAGTCCTAAGCTTCGGTACACGACTTAGCCCCGTTACATTTTCGGCGCAGGATCTCTTGACCAGTGAGCTGTTACGCTTTCTTTTAAGGGTGGCTGCTTCTAAGCCAACCTCCTGGTTGTCAATGAGATCCCACCTCCTTTCCCACTTAGTCGTGTTTGGGGACCTTAGCTGTAGGTCTGGGCTGTTTCCCTCTCGACTACGGAGCTTATCCCTCGCAGTCTCACTGCCATGCTACACCCCACGGTATTCTCACTTTAGTCCGAATTGGTAGAGCTTTCGCCCCCCGCATCGGTCCAGAGGCTTACCCCCGTGGTTCAGCACATGACGCTTTCCTTAAAGAAATTTCGGGGAGAACCAGATATCTCCAGGTTCGTTTGGCTTTTCACCCCTACCCACAGGTCATCCAATAGCTTTTCAACGCTAGAAGGTTCGGGCCTCCACGAAGTTTTACCTCCGCTTCACCCTGCCCATGGGTAGCTCACCTGGTTTCGGGTCTGCAACAACCGACTGAACGCCCTGTTAAGACTCGCTTTCGCTGCGGCTCCGGGTATAACCCCTTAACCTCGCCGGTTATCACAACTCGCTGGCTCATTACTCAAAAGGCACGCTCTCAGACTGATTCACGCATAGTCCTCGAACAGCTTGTAGGCACACGGTTTCAGGTTCTATTTCACTCCCCTCGCCGGGGTACTTTTCACCTTTCCCTCACGGTACTTGTTCACTATCGGTTGCTGGAAAGTGTTTAGCCTTGCGGGATGGCCCCCGCAGATTCACACAGGGTTTCACGTGTCCCGTGCTACTCAGGTGTCCGGTCGGACCTTTCAGGATTTCACATACAGGGCTGTCACCTTCTATGGCTCATCTTTCCAGATGATTCTATTATCCCTACTAGATCTTTATACCAGATCCTACAACCCCGCCGATCCGAGGACCGACGGTTTGGGCTGTTCCCGTTTCGCTCGCCACTACTCAGGGAATCGAATTTTCTTTCTCTTGTCCGGCTACTTAGATGTTTCAGTTCGCCGACTTCTCCTCTCATACTTAATATGCAAGCAACTTGGGTATGAGATGACTGGATATGACTCCAGCCGGGTTTCCCCATTCGGAAATCTCCGGATCAAAGGTTGTCGCACCTACCCGAAGCTTATCGCAGCTGACCACGTCCTTCATCGACTTCCAGCACCAAGGCATTCACCATGTGCCCTTAGTATCTTGAACGTCTCACCTCAACTTTGCAGACTTGTTCGTGGAACGCATCCACTGGTTGAAATGAATTAATTGATACTAATGATTGCGATCTTGTGCGAGATACACAAAATGTATTCTCGTTTGAGTTGCCACGTCCGAAGGTCTTGGGAACCTTCGAACGACCACCAGAAAACAATTTTCAATGTACTGCGGGTCCCGTGACCCATCCCGGAACTTCCGGAGGTGTCGTCGCTGACGCACCCCCCTGATTCCAAGGGACTGAGATTGTAGCACATCCGTCCCAAGCGTCAAGGGGTAATAGAGAAATTACCAGCAAATTGCGGGAATTGCAGGAAATCCAGTCAGGATCAGGCCTGCGCCGGGTGCTGTACCCAATTTATCAACAGGGTTGCGGGTTTATCGCATCCTGCCGGGAGTATCCAGGCAGGAAAGGACAGCTGTTCCTGCAAGCTGCAGGTGCCACCAATGCCAGTGCCCGCAGCCGAAGTGTCTCCGCTGACTTTCCTCAATAGTGTCCGTTGTCCTATGCCGGCATTCGTTCTACCATCTAATCAGGGCTGATTTCGCTGATGTCAGGAGCTTCATATGTATCTGGGGAAACAGGGACAACTGGCCGCCGCCGTGCTTGGATTGCTGCTGCTTGGTGCCGGCTGTGGCGGTGGAGGAAATGCTTCGCTTGACTCAGATCAGAGCGGGACAGTGATAGTGCAGCAAGAAGCACCTGCGGGAAATCCTGGCCTCGCTTCTCCACTGGCTTCTGCCGCTTCTGAACCTGACAGCCTTCCTGCCATCGTGCTCCCTGAGCAGGAGCTGGATCCAGCCTTGCTTGAAATGCTCAATGCATTGCTTGTGCGCGAACTGAGTGCAGCCGGCAAGGACATCTCAGCCATCCAGACCCAGGCTCCCAGCGGGGAGGGGAATGGTTTCATTTACCATGGCTGGTTTGGTACGAAACGCTTCACCGAAACCTATGAAGAACCTGTCCAGTCCACAGTCCTGATATATGAACTGCTGAAGGGCGACTACGACGGCAACGGCGAAGTCAATGCATCAGATCTTAGTCCACTGGCGCGTCACTGGGGAGAGGAGGTTTCTTACCTTGATCTTGAGTTGCCGGGTTTGGAACATCCCATCGCATCGATGGTTGACGATCAGCTTGCAAGGCTTGATGGCAATTTTGATGGAGTGATTGATCAGGCTGATATCACGGTTATCGCCCAGCACTGGAATGAGCGACTTGATGGATATAGGATGTACCTCTCAGTGGATGGTGGTCCTGAGCTGCTGCTGACTGACCGCTTCAATCCGGACAGCAGTCTTACTGTGCGGCGTCAGCGGGACTATCCACCGCAGTTGTCAGGTAAGCCGGAGCTTGTTGTCAGCTTTGATTTCTTTCATCTTCCGCCTGGCTACGGTGTCTATGAGTATGACTTTGACCATGCAGTTGACGGGGATATTCAACTGAGAATTGTTCCTGTCAATCTGCAGGCAGCCAGTCCGGAAGGAGAGGGTAGGCTGCTGGATCTGCCGGCAAACAAACCGCCTGTTCTGAGCATGACAACTTCCTTGTCGGATACGGCAGTGCCCTCTGTGCTGCAAGTCGATCTGAGTGACAGCGAGGATGAATGGCTTGATTACCTGGATATTGATCTTGAAATTTCTGACGAACTGGGGACAGTGCAGTCCTTTGAATCAGTATTCAGCAGCCAGAGGATGTTTGAGACAGTGCTCCTGAAACCGGGAAAATACTCAGTTTCGGTAGTTCTTCAGGACTATCTCGGTGGCCTTGCCTCGACGTCAACACAGATTGAGCTGAGCGAAACCCGCTATGTGCTTGACTCAGACTGGAGCGTTTTTCCAACCGGACTTGTGAATGCGGGCATAATGCGAAAATTGGATACGACTGATATGGACAGTATCGATGGATTTCCCGCCATTGCTCTCATAGAAGAATCTGCAGACGATCGATTTGCTGTCAGTTATGTTCGGAGCAACGACGAGCTTGGAACCCAGTGGCCAGCAGCCATTGAGGTTGAGGATGTTACTGAGGACTTCGCAGGGCTGGGAGTCCCTCTTCCTCGAGTGGAATTGTTTGAACTGGACGGGCGTCCTGTCGTTACGTATTTCCTCGGGTACTTCGTTGGGGCATTGTCGCCGAACGACTGCGTGGCTTATCTTGGCAATGACAGCCAGGGTCCGGCTTTCATTGCCAGTCTGCCTGGGAAGCTGAATTACACGACTTCACCAGCTGTTGTTGGCGACGAACTGTGGATGCCATCACTGGATTTGTACGATTCCATACTCTATCTGCAGAAATTGCAGCTGGCAGCGGAACCAGCATTCATCCTTGCAGGAGAACCACAGATGCTGGAGTATCTTCCTGGTATGCATGCTCCTGCAATTCTCGGAATTGCTGGAAAACTTGCTGCCCTAACTGCCCTGGATGGAAAGGAGCAGATCCGGCTGCAGTTGGCTGACAATCTGGAATCTCCTGTGTTTGCCACCCCGCTGATGTTCGGGGATAATGGCGAAAAGGGATATCGTAGTTTTGCCGCTGATGGGAGTCGTCTTTGCTTTGTTTCTGAGTTTGCGCCGCCTGAACATCCCTACGGACGTAGCCTTATGTATGAGCATATCTGGAATGACGGAATGGACTGGCAGTATGCGAGCAGCACCCATGAGTTTGCAGTTCTGGACATAGCAACTCTACCAAATCAAAGCGCCAAGGGCAGACTGGATTCTGACTGGTATCGACTGGCAATCGTGGACGGCAGGCCCGTCTACTTCTTCCAGGGCATACTTGCACCTACTATATCGCTGCCCAGGACGAACTGGCAACGCAGCTCGGTCCGCCCACGCTCATCGATCTGGGGGAGGGCATCAGCTGGAACTTCCTCGAGGTGGAGGAGATCAACGGCAAGCTGGCAATCCTCGGGCAGGCCAGGGACAGCGGCGAACTGCTCTACATCTCGCAGGACTGAGTATCTGGCAAGGAGTCAATATGTGCATCAGAATCAATTCAGTCTGTATTTCAATCGTGGTCCACGTGCTGCTGATAAGCGGCTGCGGAGGAAGCGGCACGCTGCAGCAGGCCAAAGTTGATTATCCGGCTGCGCTGGAAGCACCTGCGGGTATAGACCTGTCACAAAGGGCCCCAGGCCCGGTGGACTCTATGTCCGCGCAGGACTTGGCTGGCCAGCCCCAGACTGCCCGGCAGATGCGGACCCGCAATTGCTCAGCAGTCTGACGGATATGCTGGGTCGAGAACTGAGTGCGGCGGGCAAGGACATCTCGGCTATCCAGACCAAGGCTCCCAGTGGTGAGTACCTGCGCTATGCGGGGATCTTCGTCTACGAAATGCAGGGTGAAGTGCCGGATTCCCCGGTCGCTGCGGATCTGCTCATCAATGATTACCAGCCCGGGGATTACGATGGCAACGGTGTTGTCAACGCCTCTGACCTGGTGCCGATCGCCCAGCACTGGGGTAGCACCCTCAGCTATGCGCCGGTGGAAATCCCCGGAGCCCACGGCAAATTCTCCAATGACTACGCGCTCGCGCGGATTGATGGAAACCTCGATGGGGTAATCAACGCCGCAGACATCACGGTGATCGCGCAGCACTGGCTGGAAAGCCTGGACGGCTACCGTATCTATGTCAGTCGCGATGGCGGACCGGAGCAACTGTTACTTGATCCCTTCTTCCCGGAATCCGGGCTGAGCATTTCGCGCAATGGTGATTACCCGTCGGATCTCGGTCTGCAGCCCGGCAGTGTCAGCTACATGCTTGTCCCAGAAAACAAGCCAGTCGGCATCGCGGTCTACTCATATGTCACTGAACTGGATGCATTGTCAGACTGGAGCTTCCGCGCCGTCGCCGTCAACCTGCAGGCCACTGAGCCGGAAGCGGAGTCGTACCACTTTGACTTCCCGCGCAATCAGCCACCAGTGCTTGAATACAGCATTCAACTTTCTGAGGACACTGCGCCGAGCCTGCTGAGCGTGGACTTCTCCGGCTCCAGTGACGACGACGGCTTATCTCTCAATCAGCGTTGCCAGCTCTATGCGGAGTCAGGCGAATTGCTTTTCGAAAAGGAGCTCAACTCAAGCAAGGGAAATGTGCTGGCAGTCCCGCTTTACGATGCCGGAGATTATCGGATCGTGTTGTCCCTGCAGGATACGCGCAAGTACATCAGTGCCGCCGAGCAGCTCATCCCGATCCAGGCATCGCGGATCTCGCTGGACAATGGCTGGAGTGTCAGGCATACCGGCCTGTTCGAACCGGTGCCCGGCATGTACAACATCCGTGCCGACCTGCAGGAAATCTCTGGGAACCCGGCTATTGTCCATATCGTTGGCGATGGCAGCGGGGCTTTCCAGGCCGGGTACCTACGTTCGCTGGATGCTTCAGGTGATAGCTGGCCGCCGGTTCAGGATATTTCTTCCGTATTGAATGCACTGGAAGTACCGGACAATCCCAACCCCAATATCACCCTGCTTGAACGGGACGGACTGCCGGTGCTCTCCCTGTTTGCCCTGCCGTCTGGCATCGCCTTCACGGGCAATCTGCACCTGCTCCAGTCAGATCAGCTGGATGGCAGTGGATTTGCTACCGGACCTATGTATAAGGCGCTGGTGACCTACGGTCTGGATGTGGTTGGCGACAGGATCTGGCTGAGTCATGTGGGCGGGATCAATGACGATGGCAACCTGGACATCGAAAAAGCGCCAGGAAGCATGGACTTCACCAACACGGTCTTCCCGCAGTCAACGAATACATTCATCCCTGGCCGCGGACAGCGGATATTCAGGCTGGATTCCAGCCAGATAGCCATATCCATCGCTGACAACGGCCAGAAGCTAAATGTAAGGACCACACTCGCTCCGGATGCCAGCAGCTGGTCAGATGCGACCGAGATTGACTCCGATATCAGCCTGTATGGTTGCCGCTACCAGCAGGATGGCAACCGCATCGTGTTCCTCGGCCTCCAGTCCTTCACGGGCGAGGAGCTCAACGCCGGTTCTCCCGGGCTGGAATATTCAGCCTGCCTTGCCTTTGCAGAGCTGCTGCCGGACGGCGACAGCTGGACACTGAACACATCATGCACTGTGATCGGCCCGCTGGACGCAGGCTCGCCCAAATCTGTCGTTCCAGGTCTCTTCTACACGAGGACCACAGGCAGGCTGGCCCTCCTGGAACAGGGTATGCCAGTCTTGGTCTACGTCGGCGGGGACGGCAGCATCCGCTACATGAAGTCCAGCACGGCTGATGGAACGGGATTCGGAGATCCTGTGATCCTTGATATTGACAATGGCGAGGCAGGCATCTCACCACTGGACTGTGAGGAAGTAGGCGGCAAGCTGGCCATCCTGGCCATCGACAACGCAACAGGAGAACTGCTCTACATCGCGCAGGACTAGCATCCGGCAAGGAGGCGATATGTGCATCAGAAGAATTTCAATCTACATTTCAATTCTTGGCCTGCTCTTGCTTGCGGGCTGCGGCGGGGGAGTGGACACGCTGGGCTCAGGTCAGACCGGGTCATTGGTACCTCAACTCCAGGAGCCCGACGCATTAAACAGTGCAGCTTCCCCCCTTGCATCTTCTGCGGCCGGGCATGTCGGCTTGCCAGTGATTGAGATTCCAGATCAGGAACTGGATACGCTGCTTCTGGCGCAAATCAACGCAATGCTTGTGCGCGAACTGAGTGCAGCCGGCAAGGACATCTCTGCAACACAAACACGGCCGCCCAGTGGTGAGGGGAACGGCATCCGCTTTTTTGAGTATGGACTGACTGAGGCGACCGGCCCCGATTACGAAGATCCCTGGAACCGGCAGCTGCTCATTTACGAGATGCTGCTCGGGGATTACGACGGAAACGGCATTGTCAATTCAGCCGACCTGGTTCCTGTTGCAAGATTCTGGGGCACCGAAATCCAATACTCGGAGGATGTCGTTTCAGATGACCTTTACAGGCCGCTGCCGGAGTATGAGTCGATTGCGGCAGGGCGTGTCGATGGCAACTTTGACGGAGTTATCAATGCTTCAGACATCACGGTCATTGCCCAGCACTGGATGGAGGCAATTGACGGTTTCAGGATCTACACCTCCAGGAATGCCGGCCCGGAGCAGTACCTGCCTGATCCCACTGAGCCTTCCAGCAGCCTGAGCGTGCGACGGCCGCATGCCGCCATTGACGATTTGCTTAACCCCTACGAGGACCAGGTCGGATTCTTCTATTACCCCTTCACTGGCTCTCCGGGGCATGGCATCTGTTTCTATCAGCTGGCCCTGGATGTAGTTCACGACTGGGAGATCAGAGTCGTGCCGGTCAATCTCTCGTCTGAGATTCAGGAATCCCAGAGCAGGACAATCAGCATTCCCGCCAACAAGCCACCGCTGCCGGATATGGCAATTACACTCAGTGGTGATACGGCACCGCTGATGCTCAGTGTCGATCTCAGTGCATCCACGGACGAGTTGCCAGACAGCATCAGCTACAGATTTAGGATCACGGATGAAAGTGACCGCGTGTTGTGGGACAGAAGCACCAGTATCTTCAGTGAGAAGTCACAGAATCATATTCTGCCAGATGCCGGGACCTATACGGTTGAGCTGGAAATGTCGGACTACTTCAGATACGTTGTCAACTTGTCGGAGACGGTTGAAGTAGCAGCAAGCAACGTTGAGCATGATGCAGGCTGGTCGCTGAACCGCACAGGAATAATGATGAAAAGGATGTACGGCAATATGGGTCAGGTGGATCTTGAGTTCGTTGCCGGCCAACCCGCCATTCTTCGCGACCACCATCCGGACAGCAATACAAGCCAGGTTCTGTATCACGCGGCTCTTGATGCCGCCGGCCAGTCATGGGACATTGGCCGGCTGGTCGTGGATGTCAACGAGCTTGCCATGGGAAAGGAACTCTGGATTCTCGGTCTGGAGCTGTATGAGCGTGATGGCAAGCCCCTTGTTTGCATGCAGTCAGGGCTGGGTCTGTCCACGGTGCTCTACACGGCGGACCTGACAGCCTACGAGGGTGTTGACAGTACTGGCAGCGGGTTCATCGCCGGAACATCCGGTGAGCTGGGCATTAAGTCCACAGCATCACTGGTGGATGGAAGACTCTGGTTGCCGCAGGTTGACTGGTGGAACCAGGACATCATCTTCCAGCGTGAAAGCCAGGTGTTGCCATCAATGTTCATGCAGGTCTCAGTGCTGGCGGATCAACTGCAGTTCATGACCGGTTCCTGTGGTCCGCTGCTGATTGGCAACAGCGAGGAACTTCTGCTGCTCAAGTACAATGGCCCCACGGACACGATAAGGCTGATGTCCTCCGCTGACCAGCTGGTACCTGCCTGGGGTGATGTGCTGGAATTCGGCGACACCGAAAGCCAGTACAGGAGGGTTCTGGCTGCCTCACCGGATGGCAGGCTTCTCTGTTTCGTCAGGGAGGAGTCAGCCGGTTCATCCTTCCAGTACCCGCACACGCTGATGTTCGAAACCCTGGAAAGCAACAATGGAACATGGCAGTATTCCGCAGCCGAGCATCATCTGGACGCACTTGATTCAGACCTTTCACTGATCCAGTCTGAATCTGTCCAGCAGGACAGCGACTGGCGGACTCTGGCAATCGTGGACGGCAGGCCCGTCTACTTCTTCCAGGGCATACTTGGCACCTACTACATCGCTGCCCAGGACGAACTGGCAACGCAGCTCGGTCCGCCCACGCTCATCGATCTGGGGGAGGGCATCAGCTGGAACTTCCTCGAGGTGGAGGAGATCAACGGCAAGCTGGCAATCCTCGGGCAGGACAGGGACAGCGGCGAACTGCTCTACATCGCGCAGGACTGATTCAGTGGATTTCTCTGAAGGCAGCTGCCTGGAACTTGAAGCAGACAGGCCGAAGCAGAGTTGCTTTGCCTCCGCATTCGGGTCATAATCCATTTACAGGGTACCTGCCTGAACCGGGGAGCATAGGTAATGAACAGAATATCAGTTTGGTGTACACTGGCAAGCACGATGCTAATCGCATCCGCCTGTTCATCCAGTACGGAAACGGCAATTCCGCATAACCCGTCCCTGCCTGAGTTAAGCGAGTCCAGGACAGCTCCTGTGGCGGGACCGGATGACACAGATAGTTGGACACAAGCAGATGCCGGACTGCTGGACATGCTGCAGGTGGAGCTGGAACGGGAACTATCGGAATTCGGCACGAGCCTGCGGGATACCACCCCGCGCATCCCAACCGGCGCGGACAACTGCTTCATGTACTGCGAGGAGTACAGCCGCAACCGCAAGGCACTGAAGGATCCAGCTCCAGTGGTTTCGAAGATCCTCGTCTACGAGCAGCTGATCGGTGATTACGATGCCAACGGTGAGGTGAATGCCGCTGACCTCGTACCCGTTGCCAGATACCTGGGTTCGCAGGTGCAGTACCTGGATACGGATCTATTCGATTCCGATTATCAGCAACCCTTCCAGCAGAATCTCGAAATACAGCGCGCAGATGGCAACAACGATGGCGAAATCAACCTCGCTGACATTTCCGTGATTGCCCAGCACTGGATGGAACGCGTCGATGGAATCCGTATCCATCGCAGTGTCAACGGTGGCCCGGAGGAACTGCTGCCGGACTACAAGAATCCCGGCAATCCCCTTACGATATCTCGGAGTACGGATTACCCGGATTACGTTGGTGATCCGGAGGAACTGGTTGCTTTCGATTACGTCTTTGAGCAGCCCGGCAGGTATCCCGCCTACGAATACAACGCCTGGTCTGATGGAGTGGAAGGCACAACGGTGTTCCGCGTTGAGTTCGTGAATCTTGCAGTACCAGAACCCGGCCCTTCCCGGGATGTGGCAGTGGAATTCTCCAGGCAGCCCGAACTTGGCTGGGAATACTCCCTGGATGAAGAGGCGGCCCCCTGTTTCCTCACGCTGGACCTGAGTTCCACCCAGCTCTTCAATACCTATAGCAATGGCAACTTCTTCATTCAGCTGCTGGATGCAGAAGGAACGATTGTGAAGCAGACACCCTGGATTGACAAGGTGCAGGCCGGGTACTTGATACCGATTTACAACTCCGGAAGCTACACCGTCAGGCTGGAAGTCCAGGACGCTTCCACGGCTGCTGACCGCGGAGAGTTCAGCTTTGAACTGGCAGGCACATCCCTGGCAATGGACGATGGCTGGAGCATGCATTCAACCGGACTGCAAGAGACACTGCCACTGCCATATTCGGTACAACTGGACCTTGCCGAAGTGGATGATCGGCCCGCACTGCTTCACCTGCAGCGTTCGCAGGAACCCGGCGGTGACCTGAACTATGTCATCGCAACTGATGCAGCAGGGCATAACTGGCCTGCTGCCAGGATCGTGACCCCGGACCTGCCGGTCTACGACTGGGCCGGGCCCGATCCCTGGGGCTCCTATTTCATACCGGCATACCTGCTGAAGCTGATGGAGCGCGATGGACAGCCGCTTGTGATGGTGATGGCCAGCAACGACTACAACCTGCAGGACGGCCAGTGCATGCTGGCTCAGGCTGATTCCGCAGAGGGCGCCGCATTCAACCTGACGACGCAGTTTGCCGCCCTTACCAGTTCAAGCATCAGGGTTACGGACAATGGACTGTGGATAAAGCACATACCTGATTTCGTGAATTCCGGCAAGCTTCTGTTTGCATCTGATCCTGCTGATTTTGATTTCGTGCAGCATGTTCTGCCGCAGGATGATAGCCTGACCTTTAACGAAGAGCATCTGCAGCTTGCCGTCATCCATGGGCGGCCGGTGCTGTTTGAACTGCCGCGCGAAGGCAGCATGAAGCTCTACGAAGCACTGGACGAGGCCGGCAGTCAGTGGGCTGACCCGGTGATGCTGGAAGGGCTTTCCGGGGGCTTCAATCCGAATGTACTGCTTCAGAGCGACCGCATCGTATTGCAGAACATGCTCTATGCGAATGGAAGCAATCAGTCTGCGCCTGCCAATGACAAGTATCGCAGGATCTACACCATCGACGTGATCAGACATGACGGCAGTGACTGGTCTGTCAGTTCGAGCCATCATGACTTCAGGCTGCTGGACTACAAGGAGCCACAGACAAAGGCCACGGTATTCAGGAACCTTGATGATGGCAACCAGCTGGCGGCCTTCGATGATGGTCTGCCCATGCTGTTCTATACGACCGAATCCGGAGATATCCGCTACCTGCGCTGCAAGGATCCGCTTGGCACGGCCATTGAAGTTCCGACCATAGTCACAGCGGCTTCATCGCCGGGAGGTCTGATTCCGCTGCGCGCATGCACTGTGAATGGCAAGGCCGCCCTGGTATCGGTTGACAGTGAATCCGGTGAGCTGCTCTACATCCCGCAGGGTTAGCAGGGCTGCTGTTGTTTCTGCCCTCCGCTGAGCATCTGCTCGAACTCTCTGCGGTCGCCGAAGCTCAGCAGGCCCATCTCAACCTGCCGGGGCTGGCCGGGCGCAATTGACTTGTATGGTTTTGGAAGATGCTGTGCACCAGTTCGTTGTCAACCAGCACCTCAATCTCATGCATGCCAATCCTGCAACATGGTAAAGTCCGCTCCTCCCAGCCAGTCGCTCAGGCCTGATCAGCACAGGCTGGGAGTACAGGCATACTCTATCAGGTTAAAACTGCCTTACACTTTTTTCGTCAAATTGCCGTTTATGGATTCCCAAGTCAGTCCTGAGCGCATATTATATTGACATGTCTGGACATTCCCCGCGCGCTCTCACTCTGCTGCTGGCGCTCTGCCTGCTGGGCTGCCTGCTTTATGCCTGCGGCCGACGCGACTCCGGCAACAGCCTGCCTGAGCCGGCTGCGGGCGCTGATTCAGCAGCACTGCCTGGCCTTGGCTTTCCCGCGGCCGATCAGCTCGACCGCTATCTGAGTGCAGCGGAGCTTCTCAGCCGCAGTGGGGATGACCACGCAACGGAACTGGGCAGCCAGCGCCTGAGCATTGACGCGGGGCAGGGCACTGCCAGTTTCAACGTGGCGGATCCGCCGCTCAATGCAGCTGAGCGCTGCAGTTGGGCCGTCTACGCCCTGCAACCCGGGGAAAGCGCGCTGCCGCAGCTCAGCCTGGACTGGCAGACCGCTCCGCAGCCCGGCAGCCTCTACCTCGGCTTCGCCGACTGGAGCCAGGCGCGCTGGGTCTGGCAACGCCCTGAGAATGTGGCGATGGCCACGGTCCCGGGGCTGAGCGCCTGCACGGAGCCGCTCAGCGGCCAGCTGCTCGTAGCCGTCGTCGTGCAGGATCCGCCGGCCGCCGTGCTCAGTGAACTGCGCCTGCAGTCGATCGGCAACGACTACCTCCCCGACGGCCCGCATCCACGGCTCTGGCTCACCGATGAGCGCCTCGCGGGCCTGACGGCGGCGATGAATGCCAACACCCCGGAATGGCAGCTCTTCAACATCCGCGCCCAGCAGTACCAGACACAGCTCTACTGGGCCGGACTGAACCACACGATTCCCTATCCGCTGCTGATGTACAAGCTCACCGGCGACGAGCAGTACGCCGCACGCGCCTTCCAGCTGCTGGACGACGCGCCGCTGGAGTGGGAGATCAGCTGCTGCCCCTACCACTGCCAGATCCACCACATCGCGCTCGGCTACGACTGGCTGCATGACCATCCGGACATGTCGGAGGCCCGCCGCAGCGCCTACATCACGAAGCTCGAGACCTTCGCCGACATGCTCTGGGAGGATGCACTGTTCAGCGACGGTGTCGGCAATTCGCAGGACACCGACCGCGTCTGCATGGCCAGCGCTGACCTGGCAACGATTGCCTGCGCGATCTGGGGGGAGAGTGAGCGTGCGCCGGAAATCTTCGAGCGCGGCTGGCGGATGTTCACCAAGGGAGCTGGCGATCCGCCGCAGAGCGGCATCTGGCGCGAGTACACCGATGCCGCCAGCGTGCGCCACTGGGTGCAGGGCTGGGGCCAGGGACCATGGCCGAGCGGCTGGTTCTACTGCACCGGCACGGACTTCTACGGCCTGAAGGACTGGGCCGAGACCCTGCGCACGGCCTGCGGCTACGATGTCAACGAGCTGGAGCCGGGATTCGACAAGCTCTGGGACAGCCAGATCCGCGCCTTCATCTACAGCATGAGCCCCGATGGCGACCACGCCTACAGCGGCAGTGACTGGCAGGATGGCGACCTGATCAGCGGCCAGGCCTACATCTCCACCACGCTGGCCAGCTGGGCGGATGAGGCGGAACGCAATGGTGATCTCGAGTCCGCCAGCTGGGCGCGCTACCTGCAGCGCCACAAACCGAGCATCCACACTGATCCCTTCCGCGAATTCTTCTTCAGCGCCTCCGGCAGTCTCGTCGAGGCGGATCCCTTCCAGGCCGGCCTGCCACTCGTGGCGAAGTACGGCCCGGTGGACATGCTCAGCTACCGCACGGGCTGGGGTCCTGCGGACAGCTGGGGCGTGTTCAGCGGGCAGGGCAGTGTGCCATGTGACCACATGCAGCCTGACAGCGGGCACTTCTCGCTGCAGCGTAACGGCCAGTTCCTGACGCGTGAGGCCCCGGGCTACAAGAGCTTCGAATGCGGCGCGCAGACCTACAACACATTGTCAATCGAGAATGACACTGAGCATGGGCACATGAAGACCACGGGGATGGACGCCCCGGCCAGCCTGCTGCGCTGGCGCTGCTCGGACACGCCGCTGCTGGCCTATGCCATGCTGCAGGCGGATGACAACTATGATGACAACCCCGACAGCTGGGAGCCGACCCTGCGCGTTGACAGCTACCGCCGCCACTTCGTCTGGAGCGGCGACCACGTCGTGGTCTTCGACCGCCTGCGTACCGCTGACAGCGGCTGGTGCCTCTACCGGCTGCGCGCCGAGACCGAGCCGCAGCTGATTGGCAACACCGTCAACCAGACCAGCAAGAACGGCAGCCAGCGCCTGCTGCACCGCACCCTGGAGCCGGCCGGCTGCAGCTTCAGCGTCGTGGACGAGGATGTGCTGCTGGCGGAGTACTACCAGTACGAGGTCCCGGACAGCATGCGGCTCTGGCAGACCCAGATCAGCCCGCCGGAAAGCGACAGCGTTGACATCCTCAGCGTGATCCGCATGGGGGACAGCTCAATCACGGATTTCGATGCCAACCTGCAGCACATCAGTGATGCCGGCAACGCCGGGGCCGTGCAGGGTCCGCTCTGTGCGGTGTTCGCGCGAGAGGAAGTGCTGCGCAGCGCCTGCTCCTATACGGTGGATGCGCCACAGGCCGGGATGCTGCACCTGATCGGCGACCTCGAACCCGGCAACTACAGCGTGAGCGTCAACGGCCAGCCCGCCGGCAGCTACAGTGCAGGCGAGAATGACAACACGATCCTGTTCAGCACGGAGGGTGTGTCCGCACTGAGCGTGGTGGTCACGAAGCTGTAGGATTTGCGATGGATCCTTGGAAGTAGTGTCCCCATCAAACTGCTTCAGCAGTGTCCATTGCGCTAGCACGCCTTTCGCCCTATCATCTAGTCAGGGCTGATACAGAGACAGAGGTGAGCTGGCCATGAAGACTGGTTTGACTGCATTGCTGTTGCTGCTGCTGACATTGTTCGCCGCATGTGGTTCCGGCGACAACCCGGAGTCCGTGGAAGCTGTTGCGTCAGGACCACGGCTTGACTCCCCGGACGGCCCACCCGCATTGGATAACGAGGCCTTGCTCAGTCAGCTTGGCTCACAGCTGGAATCCGAGCTTGCCGCACTGGGCAAGGACATCTCCAGTACTGCCACGTTCGCTCCGACGGGGGAGGGAAACGGGCTGCAATACCTGGAAGTCATCTATCAGCGCAGGTCGGAAAACAGCGAACAGCAGTATCTCGCCACGCTGTATGGCCGCGAGTTCCTGCAGGGCGACTACGACGGCAATGGCATCGTCAATGCGGCAGACCTCGTGATGATCGCTCAGTACTGGCAGCAGACGGTGACCTACCGCGACATTTCTGAAACGGGATACAACTTTCCCTTTGCCAATGAGCCGGCTGGGATTGCCGATGGCAACTTCGACGGGCTGGTCAATGTCTCAGACATCACAACCATCGCCCAGCACTGGAATGAGCAGCTGAATGGCTACCGCATCTTCATGGATACGGAGTACCTGAGCAATCTCCTGCTGCCGGATGGCACTTATCCTGGCAGCGAATTGACAATCACCCGCGGCGCTGAGTACCAGGTGGAACTGGGCACTTTACTTGGATTGGATTTCAGGAAGGGCTTTACGTTTTTCGGGCCCATTGAAACTGGTGCAGGTCGAGACTACAGCCAATTCTTCTATACAGCAGAGTTCTACGCCGACATACCGGCAACGCTGAAGGTGGCCCCGGTCAACCTGTCAGCGACTCCGCAGCAGGGCGCATACACATCCGTGTCCACCCAGGTCGACGACATGCCGGAGCTCGTCTATGAGCTACAACTGCAGTCGCAGACGGTGCCGACCACTCTCACGGTCGATTTCAGCGCCTGCCGTGATGAAATCCCTGACAGCGGCCAGATCAGCATGCGTCTGCTGGATGCGGATGGCGTGCAGGTCGGCGCGGAACAGGCATACCTTCAGCAGGAAAAGCATCTGTCACTGGAAATCTACGACCTGGAGACCCACAGCCTGGAACTCAGTTTCACTGATGTCTATGGCAACGAAGCCAGCAAGGTCGTGGAAATCACGCCGCAGGCGGACATCGTCACGAACGATCCCGGCTGGACGCTTGCGCACACCGGGCTCATCGTGCCTGAGCCTGCCACTGGAAAGGTCGTGGATGCCGCACTGGAACTGATCGACGGCCAGCCGGCGATAGCCTGCATCATCGACCAGGGAAAGGGCCCGGGACACGTCAGCTACCTGCGCTCGCTGGATGCCTCCGGCTCGAGCTGGCCAGCCCCCATCACTGCCTTCGACCTGGAGGATTTTGACCCGCTGGGCAAAATCGACTGGCGTCACCTGCAGCTCTGGGATAGCGCTGGCCACCCGCTGATTGCCATGCTGGGCGGGGAGTCCCCGGAATTCCTCATAGATGGCCGGGTGTGGTTCTATTCCGGCTCGGATGCTGTTGGCAGTACATTCATTGCGGGTGCGCAGTTCGAGGATGTCTACAGCTCCCGCATCTCTCAGCCTGGCGGCCGCATGCTGCTGCTGACGGAGGCCAGCCAGTCCGCAAATGTATTTGTCCATACTGAACAGAGCATCGGTGGCCAGGACTTCAGCTCCCGTTCGCTGCAGGGACCTACGAGTACGGGTTTCGGCCATCCGCTGCCATTGGCTGCACTTTCATCCGGCAATTTCTATTACCGGCTTGAGAACGGTGGCAACATGGCTTTCCATCCCGTTCTCGATGCGGATGCCGCGGAAGTAATTGCACCGGAGATAGTGCCAGGATCTATGCAGCGCAGCATTGGCAATGCACTGCAGCTTGGCGATACCCTGTATTTTCTTGAGGATCGCCGCAGCCAGGGAGGCAGCAGCCTGCATGACTATGAATTCGTCTTCCAGCAGGCATCCCTCAATGGAGAGCAGTGGACAGTGGATGCCTCCGCGCGAAGATTCGAAATGCTCAACCGCTTCAATCCACGCTACCCACACGTCCGCCGGCACGAGTACGAGGCAACTGTCAGCGCCATCGACCTGGGCAGCCCGATGCTCGTCTACTGCGGACGCAAGGTGGATCTCATGTACGTCAGGGCTGATCAGACCGCGCCGGATGGCATTGCCGGTCCGCAGCGGATCATGGTGGATGACCTCGGAGAGGGCTTCTCGCCGCTGGATGCCGTCAGTCTGGAAAGCGGAATGGCGATTCTGGCGGTGGACAATCTCAGCCTGGAGCTGGTGCTGATCAGGCGTAACTGATTCGCCGGGCAGGAGATAGGACAGCAGCGCTCGTGAACTGACCACTGCCTCCTGACCACTGACTACAGACCACTGACCACTGACCACAGACCACAGACCACTGACAAATGAAAAAGGGAGGATCCGTGGATCCTCCCCTGGTAACTCAAAACCAGTTATTAGTTGTTAGTTCTTAGTGCTTGTCAATGAAAGCAACTACTAATAACTAACCACTAACCCACTAATCACTTCTTCCACTACGCCATCGCGCAGTCTTCGCCGTGGATCCCCGTCAGGGCATTCCAGAGGGCCTTGCACATCCGCTCGCAGGCGGCGACGGCCTCGCTCTGGCCCGCCTCGTCAAGCTGCGTGGCCAGGGCCAGCACCGCCTCACTCTCGTGGTGGTTGACGGCGTGCACCTTGAAGTACTCCTCGTACAGCTCGGCGCTGAGCTGCGGGTAATGCTCACGCAGACCGTCGAGCTTGCTCGTGGCGGTGGCGGGCTGCTGCACCTCGAAGGCGTACAGCGCGCCGATCGCGCTGGCCGGGCGGCTGAACATCCCGCTCACCTCGGAAACCATCGCCTCGGTCTCGGCCAGCATCGCCGCCGGCAGCACACGGGTGTCGAGGCAGCTCGCGAAGTCGTCCCACATCACGCTGTGCTCCTCCTCCTCGGCCACGAGGTCCGGGCTGCCGAGCGTGCTCCAGCCGGAGGGCATCAGCCGCACGAGCTGGCCGTACTCCTCGGCATAGCGCCGCAGGGTGTCCACGGGCAGGGTGCCGGCGCGCCAGCTCTCGTAGAAGGGATGCTTGTTCAGATCCCACTCGGCGACAATCGCGTCAAACTGCTCTTTCAGGTTCATTTCCACTCCTGGATATACATAGAGATATTCCTGATCTGGAAATCGAATTCTAGCGCAGTTTTGCGGAATCTCGGAAGAACTGCCGGACTCAGTCCCAGTAGCGGATGCTCATCGCATCCTTGACGCGTGCAAGCGTGGCCTCGCCCTCCTCGCAGCCGCGCTGTGTGCCCAGCTTGAGGATGTCGATCATGTCGTCGGGGTGCTGCTCCCAGTAGCTGCGGCGCTCGCGCATCGGCTCCGTCAGCGCCGTGATCTTCCTGTGCAGCTGCTGCTTGCATTCCACGCAGCCCCACTTCGCCCCGCGGCAGTTGCCGGCCACTTCCTCAAGCGTTGCCACGCCGAGATCGCTTTCATTGATCCCCTCCTCGGCAGCCTGGCAGAACACCTGGTGGTAGCTGAAGATGTTGCAGACCTCCGGCCGGCCCGGGTCCTCACGGCGCGCGCGCTGCGGGTCGGTCGGGGCGGGCTTGATCTTCCTCCACATCTCGTCCGTGCTGTCGGAGAGGTAAATCGCATTCCCGAGGCTCTTCGACATCTTGGCGTTGCCATCGATGCCCTTCAGCGTCCCGCCCTTGCCGACCAGCGCCTGGGGCTCGGTGAGGATCCGCCGGCGCTTGCCGTACTGGCGGTTGAAGCGCTGCACAATGTCGCGCGTCAGCTCGATGTGCGGCACCTGGTCGACGCCGACGGGCACGAGGTGCGCATTCACGAAGGTGATGTCGGCGGCCTGGCTGACGGGATAGCCGAGGAAACCGTAGTTCATCTGACGCAGCCCCTCGCTGCGCTTCATGGCAATCAGCTGCTCGCGCACGACGCGCAGGGCGCGCGCACTGTGCAGGACTGCCGCCGGGGCATTGTCAGCATAGCCATGCCCCTCCAGGTCATGCACAAGCGATACATCGCCGCTGCTGCCGAGCCCATTCACGATCATCAGCAGGTCGGCAGGGGAGACCTCATTGCCGATCTCCGGGAACTCAGTGCTCAGGCGGCTGCCCAGCTCCTGGTAGAGCTGCTGCTGCTCGTCGTCAAGCTGCAGGTCAGCGTTGGCCCTGTCAGCACTGCCGAAGCCATACTGCTGGGCCTCGGCCTTGGTTGTCGGGTTGTCAAGGATGATGCTCATCGGCGTGAACAGGCCGTAGAGGCAGGTCAGCTCCGCGATCGCCGGCACGGCGCTCTGAATCACGATCTTCGTCTTCGTGCCGTCATCCACGCCCCCGGTGTAGGGCTCAATCCCCACCGCGAGATAGTCCAGCGCCACCTCGCGCACGCTCTCCTGCAGGATCTTCGGGTTCTCCCAGTGCGTCGTCAGGGCCTGCACGTCCGCCATCAGCACGAAGGTGTCGTACTCCTTCTGCAGGCGCACGCGGTTCTTCAGGCTGCCGACGTAGTGCCCGAGGTGCAGCTTGCCCGTGGTGCGGTCCCCGGTGAGGATCCGCCGGCGGTGCAGATTGCCATCCTTGTCGGTCCAGGTCGGCTGCAGCTCCTCGTCACGGGCCACCGCGCGGCTGTCACCCTTGGAGGGCGTGCGTCCCTGCGCGCCTTGCTCTCCGCCCGCTGAACCAGCGGGCCTCCCGTTCTTCTCTTCGTCGCTCATCGCCGCAGATTATATCGGAGCGCGTGGCGAGCTGCGACCTTGCTGCGAACTGAAGGAGCGAAAGCAGGTGCGACACTTGCTGTCGCACAATGCTGTTTAGCAATTCTGAGGTTCAATCAACCGTGCATGATGCAATGAATCACTCTGTATGATGAAAGGAATCATCCATATGCTGTGCTTGTTGTGCGACAGCAAGTGTCGCACCTCCCGGTCTCAATTCCACGCCACCCGCTCCGCCAATCACAGGCCCCGCGCCGCGCTAATCCAGGCTGATCGTCGCCAGCTCCACCGGCTCCCAGCCGTCCGCATCCTCGCTCACGCTGATCACACTGTCGAGCGGCACCTCCCTGAACAGCTGGCGCGTCCCGCTCACCGGCCAGTACAGCTCCAGCTCCTCGATCAGGGTCGCATCCCCGAGCCCGATCTCCTGCGTGCGCGGGCTGCCGCCGAAACTGCTCACGGACCCGGCCGCACGGTGGATCTCCCGGCTGCCCCGCGGCGTGGCCAGCTTCAGGCGGATGCGCACCCCGTAGCCCTGGCGGTTGGTCTGCACGCCGCTGAGCCTGATCTTCAGCCAGTGGCTGTCATTCCCCGGGTTCAGGAACAGCGCATTGGCGAACTTGTCCCCCGGGTAGAAGCCGCCGAGCTGGTTGTAGATGTCCTGGTCGCCATCGTTGTCAATGTCGGCGAAGGCCACGCCGTGGCCCTTCTGCAGATGTCCGAGGCCCGCGCTGAAGGTGGCGACCTCGAAGTTGCGCCGGCCCGTGTTGCGCAGCAGCATGTTCGGCATCAGCGACTCGAACTCCGGGTCGCCGGTGGCCAGGTACAGATCCAGCCAGCCGTCATTGTCGACGTCGCCGAAGTTCGCCCCCATCGGCAGGAGCGGCTGGTCCAGCCCGCTGCCGAAGGTCGCCGGGCTGAATGTCCCGCCGTCATTGTGGTAGAGCATCGGCATCGAGCAGTCCGTCTTCTCACCGCGTGCCGCCGCCTGCAGGTCCTCGATCGTGGCATCGAATGCCCCGACGAACATGTCAAGCCAGCCGTCGTTGTCATAGTCGAAGAACCAGGGCACGAAACTGCGCCCGAGCGGCTTCATCACGTCCTGCCTGCGGCTTGCGTCCTCGAAGTGCAGCTCGCCGCGGTTGCGGTAGAGGCGGTTGCGCCCCGTGTTGGAGATGTAGATGTCCACCAGGCCGTCGTTGTCATAATCGCCGGCACTCACGCCCTTGGCATAGGCATCGTTGGCGCAGCCGGCCTCCTCCGCCATCTCGCTGAAGCTGCCGTCGCGGTTGCTGACCCAGAGGCGGGCGGGGTAGGAGGGACCGCCATCCTCGATCTCAACGCGGCTTTCGTTGGCGACGAACAGGTCCAGCCAGCCATCGTTGTTGAAGTCATGCCAGCAGGCGGCCTGCGTCGGTGCGCCGGGCAGGTTCATCCCGCAGGTGAGCGTCACGTCGCTGAAGCTGCCGTCGCCGTTGTTGCGCAGGAGCGAGTCACGCACGCGGCCGTCATCCATCAGCCAGGCACCTCGCAGCACGTAGATGTCCAGATCGCCGTCGTTGTCATAATCCGTTCCGATGCAGTTCAGTCCCCCGAGCTGCAGCGCCAGCCCGCTGGCTTCCGAGCGGTCCGTGAACCCGCCCTTGCCGTCATTCTCGTAGTAGTGCAGGGGTCCGCGGAAGTCATAGGTGCTCGTGACAATGTCATACAGGCCGTCCCCGCTGAAGTCATCCACGATCGCGCCGCCGCAGAGGTTGAAGGTGTCAATCCCCAGCTGCGGGGCCACGTCCCTGAAGCGGGGCAGCCTGCTGTCGTCACGGAAGGCCTCCTCCGGCAGGCGGTAGCGCTCCGGCACTCCCTCGGGCCATTCATCCGCCGCCATTGCCGCCACGTTCAGCAGCCAGATCGCACCGCGGTTGCGGTCGTCAAGCTGCAGGTACTCGAGATAGCACTGCATGGCCATGCGCGCCGGGTCGGCATCCTCGTGGACACCGCCGCCTTCCAGCGGGAAGATGCAGCAGTCGCTGTTGTGCCGCCGGATGCAGTTCTCCCGTTCTGCCTTGCGCAGCCAGCACAGCGCCTTGACCCAGAGAATGCTGCTGCGGGCCTGGTACTCCTCCATCTGGCTGCTGAAGGCGGTGCTGCGGTCGATACCAGCCAGCCAGTCCTCGACGCGCTGCATCTCCTCCAGCGCGCGATCCTCATCGCCATCCTTGAGCAGCTGGCGCACCATTTCCAGGCTGGCCTTCATCCGGTCTGGTTTTGAGTATTCACCGCTGCGGGCGATCTGCTCATAGTGGGCCAGCATCCCGAATCCCAGAAATGGGCTGTGGCCGGATTCATAGGCCCGGGCGATCCCCTCGAATTCCTCAGTCAATTCAGCGGCACTGGGCGGTGCGATCTCGGTCCTGGCAGCCACCGCCGCAGTGCCGCCTGAGCCGCTGGCTTCGTGCGGCCTGTTGCACGCAGGCAGGAACAGCAGCAGGAGCAGCAATGGAACCTGGAATTGGAACTCTGCGGATCGGGGTCTGCGGGCAGGGACCGCAGCTGCGGTGCCCAGGCTGTTGCTATGTTTCATCAGTTTCGGCCCTCATGGTCACGCCGTTTCCCTAAGCGTTGACAATGCGTCGCGGGACAGGTCCCGCGGTTCGGCCCGTTGTCATGATCCTGCCTGAACAGCCCGCCTGTCAGTCAGGCCCGGCAGGGTAGACAGGGTATTCAGCCGCCTGGCTGCCCAGTACACGGATGATTGTATCGCAGGGGGCTCCGAGGCCTTTCAGTTCGGCGCTGAGGATGCCGACGGCGGCCACCACGCTCTGGGGCAGCACCACGAAATCCATTTCGTAGCCGGCCTCGGCATCCACCCAGCGGCTGCCGAGGAACTCGCCGATCCCGTCCTCCAGCAGTGCCGCACTGAGCGGCTGCTCCACCCCGGACATGCCCGGGCCATCCGGTGGGGCTTCGCGCCAGTAATTGCTGTGGATCTCCACCACGATGTGGATCAGGTCAGCCCGCTTGCGATGCATCCTCATGAACATCACATACAGCATAGAGGATGCACGGAGCGCGTAGCGAAATCCCGCGCATGCGGGATATAGCTGCGCCCCTGCGCAGCCTGGCACTGCTCTGATTGGACATGCATGCCCGTGACCTACGCCTAACTGGCTGCTCACACCACCGTCGGCTCCGGATATTCCCACTCCCCATCCTGATGCCTCTCCACGAATTCATCGGTGAACGAGATGAACAGCGCCAACGCCAGCATGTACTGCCGGCTCTCCACCCGGTAGATTCCGGCCATGTAGGCGAATGTATAGAGGATGCCCGGTGCCACCATCAGGATCAGCCAGTTGCCATTCCAGCGGCTGGCCAGCAGGGCCAGCAGCGGAATCACCACCAGGCAGAGGATCGAGCCCCAGCGCAGGGCGCTGCGCACCAGCACGCCCGGGATTCCGCGGGACTGGCCCGTCAGCAGCTCGGAATAGTCCAGCAGGTCGCGTCCGGCCTGCTCGCTGTTGAGCCCCGCCGGCGGTCGCAGCAGCAGCCGAAGCAGTGCCGGAAGTTCATCCCAGCGCTCACGCAGCAGCTGTGGCGCTTCCAGCACCATTGCCCCGAAACTGCAGCCACGCAGCCGCTGCAGTTCCGCATGCAGGATCAGCAGCTCGCGCCGCTGTGTGAACTGCAGGCTGCGGTACTGCTGCGTGCCCTCGGGGTGGTCTACCGACCACATCCGGTGGAATTCCTCCCAGAGCTGTCGCGCGATGCGCTGCGCCATGCGGTTGTCAATCCGCTCGACGCGCCGCTGCAGGTCCAGGTTGTCAAGCTCACGCAGCGCATCCATGGTGTAGTCCGGCTTGCCGCCGGCAGCCTGTTCAGCCTGCATGTGACTGCACCGTGCCGGACAGTACCGCTTCCGGTTCCACGAACTCATCCGTGAATGAGATGTACAGTGCCAGCAGCCTTACCCGCTCATAGAGGAATTTCCACACCAACAGTCCAATGCTCAGCAGGGCAGCTGCCGCCAGGCCTGGCAGGACAGTGCGGCTTCCGCCCATCGCTAAACTGACAACGAAGCCCAGGTTGAGGACCAGGTTCGCCAGCCTGCGCAGACGCTCCATGCTCTGCCAGTCCGTCTTCCAGGGGGGACGCTTCAGGCACTCAAGGAAGCGCAGCAGGAACTCAACCCGTTTTTCCGTGCTGTCCAGTACGGGCAGCGGGCCGCCCAGGCGCTGCAGCAGGCTGCCTTCACCCAGCAGTTCGCGCAAACCACTGGAATCGGCAACGATCGCCTCAGCCAGTCTGGCATGCCGCAGCTCATCCAGCAGTCTCAGCAGCCGGCCAGTGTTGCCGGCCGCCATCTGTCTGACGCGCAGTCCGGGCTCCTGCCTGTCAATCACCTCGCGGGGCACCATGCTCATGCGTAGAATTCTCATCCACAGCTCAGCCGCGACTTCGTGAGCAAGGGGATTGTCAATCCGTTCCAGCCGGGCATGCAGGTCCAGTGCCGTCAGGCGGGACAGGCTGCGGCGAGTGTACAGTGGCTTGCCCGCTGCTTCCCGATTCTGAGCCTCAGCCGCCATCTTCCGCCTCCTCCGGGTGCTGCTCCAGTTCATGCTGCACCAGTTCATCCGTGAAGGAGATGTACAGCGCCAGCAGGCGCTGCTCGGCATTCTGGTTGAAGGCATGCACGCCCCACATCAGGAACATGAAGGCCGGCCCGAAGAGCAGGAACAGGATCCAGCGCATGAAGTCCGTCGAGACATACAGCAGCAGCAGGGCGGAGATGAGCGTCAGGACAACGTTCAGGATCGTGCCGAAGCGCCAGCTGAAGCGGCGCTTCTCATTGCCGATGAACTCAACATATTCAACGAGGATCCGGCTCAGCTGTTTCGAACTCTCCGGTCGCGGCGGTGGCCAGAGCAGGCGCTGCAGGGGGTGTAGATTGGCGAGGATCCGCTCCACGAACTCCGGCCCCTCCATGATCAGCCCGCTGAGACGCTGCTCCTGCATCCGCCTGAGCTGCCTGAGCAGTCCGTTGGCTTCGTTGCCGCAGAGCATGCGCAGGCTGGGGCGGTACTTCGGGTCGGTTGACAGGAAGTCCACCGAACGGAATGTCCGTCGCAGCCTGCTGAACAGATCCTCAGCGATCTCTCGGGCCAGGGGGTTGTCAATCCGGTAGAGGCGCTGCTGCAGCATCCGGGAATCGATCCTGTCTAGGTCCGCATTCTCATAACGGTGCTTGTCGGTGCTGCGCGGATCACCTTGCAGCGTGCTGAATGTCACTCCATCCTGATCCAGGTCCTGCCGCTCCGCGGCATGCGCGCTGACAATCCAGGGCAGCTCCCGCTTGAGGTAGTACTCGGTGAAGGCCAGGTACAGCGCGAGGATCGCCCTTGGGGTTACTGAGTCCCCTTGCAGACTGGTGATGTTGGTTATTGCCAGCACAGCGATCATTATGGGAAGCAACCAGGCGATACCCAGGCTGGAAATACTGCTGAACACCAGGATTGTAATTACGAGCAGCACGGTCGAAACAATGCTGAGGAGATTCAGATTCCGTGTCAGACCCGGCAGGCGGCTCCGGCCCGCGGGATTCAGCGACATCACGCACTGCATCAGCACACGGGCATGCTTGTCCTGCACCTGCCAGATATGGCTCAGTCCGATCCTGCCCCGTTCATGGGTCCTGTCCAGTTCGAAGTGCAGTTGCTGCGAGGGCACTGCCAGCAGGGCATCGAAGTCCACTTCACGCAGTTCCGTCAGCAGCTCTTTGCACCAGTCAGGGATCTGCACATGCCAGTAGCCGATCTGCTGACGATTCGGCTCAGTACTGCCCAGGGGCCAGCGCAGCTTCAGCAGTTCCGGGCTATGGCCCATCAGGTAGCTGAGGATCTGATGGCTGACCTGGGCTGCCCGCCTGTCGGAGATCAAGCCCGGGCGGTCGTGCAGATTGATCACTATCGGCAATAGAGGCGTGTTGCCAACTTCCGCAGCGCCTGAGCCCGGGATTTCCCCCGACTGTTCCCCGCGCTCATCCCGCTGCCGCTCTCCGGCCAGCCCGTCACTGCGTTCATTGCGTTCGAGATCAGTCATGCCTGATCATCTCCTACGAACTCATCCGTAAACGAGATGTAGAGGGCGAGCAAGCGGTTGAATTGTATGTTTTCAGCCCAATGGTAGAAGATCAGAGATAGAGCAACTGGTACAAGAATTAGTTGTGACAGCAGTCTCGAGAAAGTAAACATCTCAAAGAACGATGCAATATATGCCGAGAGACTAATTCCAAAAGTGATGTTGACGATTTGATATGTGATGCTCCAAGGTTGTCGTGGCCTTGAAGTGCTATACAGCTCCATGTTGTCAATCAGGAACTGTGCCATTTCCTTTGAACTGGAAGGGGCGCTGGCATTGATGAATGGTTTGATAAATGGGTTGGCACGTTGAAGTATGTCCTTTGCATTCACACCTGGTTCAACAGCAATCAGTCCCAGTTTGGTCTGTTTCATGTTTTGGATGTATCCGAGAACTCTTTCGCTTCTGCCTGCACATAGAAAATCAATCTGCCGGTTTTCCGCCAGCACACTTGCAATCCTCTGATTGGTCATGTGACCATGCGCACCTGACAGAATTCTTCTTCTTAATTCATTCCAATACCTCTCCCATATATGTTCGGCGATCTCACGGGCCAGCGGGTTGTCAATCCTGTCTTTCCTTTCGCGCAGGTTAAACAGATCAATACTGTTGAGCTTGGCTAATGTATATGCGGGCTTAAGGCCGTCGGGTCGCCACTCACTTGGATGTCCGGTTTGCAGCATTTCTCCACGCTCATCCTGTTGCCGCTCTCCGGCCAGCCCGTCACTGCGTTCATTGCGTTCGAGATCGCTCACGGCAGACTATCCTCCGCATGCAGTTCTACTCCGTAATCATCTGATGCAAATTCATCAGAGAGCGAAATGTAGAGCGCCAGGGCCCGCAGGCCGGTGTGATTCCGTCTGAAGGCGGTGATTGACAGGATGTACCAGGTCGGAAACTGGCTGAATACGGTTGAGAAATTGAAGTCGTCGCCTACCAGAATGGGTATCAGGATCATTGCCAGCGAAACACAAACCAGCAGGGTGATCAGTCCGGCGCGGCGGAAGGCATGGCTGGTCCGGTGGAAGGGCACCGTGATGTTCTCGGCGTAGTCAATAAGCAGCCTGACGCGGCCGGTGTTGTCAACCGGCATCCGGGCCGGCATCAGCATGCGCTGCAGCGGATGCAGGGCATTCAGGCGCGTCAGCACTTCCTCCTCATGCCCGAGCAGGAGCACCCCGAGGTGCTCCGCCCGCAGGCGTTCCAGCAGGTTTTGCAGGCGCGGAATATTGCCTTCCATGACCTCGCTCAGCCGGACGGGATTGCGGTTCTGGAGGAAGCTCTGATCCTTCAGCAGTCCGCTGTCCTCCACTTCCTGCCAGAGCTTGGCGAGCAGATCGCGCGCGAATTGGTTGTCAAGCCGGTTCCGTCTGGACTGCAGGTCCCTGAATGTCAACTCTCCGAGCTCGGACTTCAGGTACGCAGGCTTGGGCGGCAGGTAGTCCGGCTGCTGCATCTCCGGATTGGTGTCGCCAAGCACACTGTCAGCGGAATCCGCCACTCCACCGATCCGACTGACTTCCCGCTCAGTCATGCCGCATCATCTCCGACGAACTCATCCGTGAAGGAGATGTACAGCACGGCAATCTGCAGGCAATGCCTGCGCCATAGCTCCGCGACGGACATCGACCTGCCTGAGTCCACGGTATACTGCGGCTTTACGGGGTTCATGGGAGCTCTTCCCCCGGCGTACTTCTGAGCGATCGGATTCCCGGATGCCGCATCCTCCCCTGTTCCACCTGAGCTGGCAGCGTGTCAGTCCCGCCGCGGGAATCTTCATGCTCCACGAACTCATCCGTGAAGGAGATGTACAGTGCCAGGGTGCGCTGGAAGTGCCGGCGGCGGATCAGGCCCGTCATGAAACTCTGGTAGCACAGCAGGCAGATCAGATAGAGCAGGGTGGCGGGAACCATGCCGAATTTCGTCACGTTCCCGATGCTGAGCCAGAAGCTGAACAGCGGAATCAGGAGGATGCCCGCCAGCGGGGACCAGATATTGAGCAGCTTCTGCAGCCTGAATGGTATTCCCCGGTGCGGGCGGGGCAGACGGTCAATGTTGTCAGCGAGATATTCCGCGATGTGCCTCGATTCATTCAGGCGTTTCAGCGGCAGCAGCAGACGCACGAGCGGGTTGGCCGATTCAATCTCCTCCTGCAGCTGCTGCGGATCCAGCAGCACCATGTCCCGGAAGGACACATGCCGCAGCTTCTCCAGCATCCCCAGCAGGTAGCCCGGCTGCGGGCAGAGGATTGTCAGACTCAGGGATTCACGGGCCGAAGTCGCAAGTCGCAGGATATGCCCTTCGGCCGACAGCTCAACAGGCCGCTCCTCCACGAATTCAGCGAGGGTGCTCAGTGCCCAGCTGCCCGGGCCGCTGCTCAGGCACTGCCTCAGCAGCTCCCTGGCGAGGGCATGCGCAGTCCGGTTGTCAATCCGGGAAAGGCGGTTGCGCAGCATCGCCGTGGTGATCCGGCCAAGCTCCCGCCTGCCGTATCCCGGCTTCAGCCCGCTATCAGACTTTTCCCCCGCAATCTCCATTTCCTCTCACATTCTGCCGCATTCCGCGCCGGAATGGAAGCCGCGCCGCCCGCCTCATTCCTCCACGAACTCATCCGTGAAGGCCATGAACAGCGCCAGCACGCGCATCTTGGCAATCACCCAGTAGGTCAGCCGGTACCAGGCTCCGTAGACAATCCCCACTCCGAGCAGCATCGCGGGCACGCTCCAGGTGGCGTGGTGGAACTGCATCAGCAGCCACATCCGCAGGCTGTAGGCCATGAAGCCCACCGCCACCGCGATCAGCGCGCAGACGAGGTTGCGCTGCACGTGGAAGGGCGTCTGCGGCTTGCCGGCCATGATGCTTTCCATGTGCAGGTGCATGTACCAGGCGATGTCGAGGTTGATGTGCCGCCCCCTGCCGCGCATCCGCCGCAGCTGGTCCGGCAGTTCGCGCCCGCCCTCGGAGCGGCCGATGTGGTCCAGCAGCCGCTCATAGCGCACATTGCGCAGCTTCATCAGCATCTCAAGCAGCAGTGGCCTCCCGAGCGGCCCCGCCACCTGGGCGATGCTGCGCTCATCCAGCAGGAAGCGCCGGGGCAGGGGGCTGCTGGTGGTGAACACCTTGTCAGCCTGGCGCCAGAGTTCATGGGCCACCTGCTGGGCGCGGGCTGTCCGGAGCCGCGGGATCCGGTCCTTCAGCTCGCGCACGCTGATCACTTCCAGCTCATCAGCCGAGTAATGCGGATCCATGCGAATGCCGTCGTCGTGCACTGGCAAATGATACCGCTATGCTTCCCCGGGCCTGTCATGTCTGCCAGCTATTGCATTTCGACAAATGCAGCGCTGCTGCTTGCTACTGGCAGTAACCCGATGAAAATACCAATCAGTAAAAAACAGAATAAGGAAATCTGAAACTGTCAATGAGAATTCGTTTCCCGTTTCCCGCTATCCGCTTCCTGCTCGCTGTCCAGATTCACAAACTCATCGGTGAAGGAGAGATAGGCCGCCAGGCTGCGCACCACGCTGAAACTGTGCAGCTGAATCACTGAGAGCACGATCCCCGCCACCAGGATCATGAACACCGGAATCAGCAGCAGTGCCTTGTGCTCCAGCAGCGGCGCAAGCAGGATCACGAGCATCACGGGCAGCACAAGCGCCATGAACATCCCGATGCCGAAGATCCAGCTGCGTACGAAACTCTCCGGAAAGCGCCGCCGCGGGTTCTCCACGAACTCCAGGTAGCGCAGCAGCCACTCCGCCGCATCCGTGCTCCGCTGCACACGCTGCGGCGGCCGCAGCAGGCGCACCAGCGGATGCAGCTTGTCCATCGCCATTGCCATCCGTTCCGGGCCCTCGACGATGAAGTCACCGATGTCCACCCGGCGCAGGACCTCCAGTCTCATGAGCAGTCGCGGGGCGCGGCTGGCGGCGATGCGCCGCAGGCTGTAGTCGTCACGGATCGTGCTCTGGCCATACTGGTTGCTGAACATCTGCTCGAGCTGCTTCCAGAGCCGGGTGGCAATTGCCAGTGCCGCAGGGTTGTCAATCCGCTCGAGGCGGGCGCGCATTTCCGCCACGCTCAATTCCTGCAGACGCTGCATGTCATAGCCGGGCTTGCCCGTCATACCTGTTCTGCTCCCGGCTCTCCGCTCTCAGCGTCCCGCTCCCCATCCATGCCGATGAATTCATCCGTATAGGAAATATAGAGGGAGAGGGTGCGCAGTCTGCCGAAAGCCCGCCAGCTGGAATGCGGAAAGCAATACTCCGAAAACCGCGACGAACATCACTGCGATCACCAGTAAGCGCTGCTCACGCACCCGGTATCAATGAAGATCACCAGCAGCAGCATCGGCATGATCAGAAAGGCGAACAACCCGCTCACGAACAGCCAGCTGCGCCGGAAGGACTCCGGCACGGTCTGCCCGGGCTTCTCATGGAATTCCAGGTAGCGCAGCAGATGCTCAGCGCTGTCCGCGGAATGCTTCAGGCTCAGTGGTGGATGCAGGAAGCGCACGAAGGGGTGCAGGCTTTCCAGGGCCTGCTGCATGCGCGCGGGGCCTTCCGCCACGATGTCGCCGATGTCCAGCCGTCGCAGCTCCTCCAGCCGGGTCAGCAGCCGCTGCTGCACTCCGCCCGCCGCCATGCGCCTGAGCGTATGGTGGTCCTTCAGCATCAGCTGGCCGTACTGGTTGGTGAACTGGCGCTCCACGGCCTTCCAGAGCCGCTCCGCAATCGCCCGGGCATGCGGGTTGTCAATCCGCGCCAGCCGGCCACGCAGTTCACCGGCGGTGATGTGCCGCAGGTCATCCATGCTGTAGGAGGGCTTGCCTTCATGGCGCAGCCCGGCGGAATCAGTCACGCTTCGATTGTCGCACGCGCCGCTCACCAGCCCGTGTCCACAATCGCCGGGTCGTCATACTGCCGCTCGTCGTCAATGAACTCGTCCGTGAAGGAGATGTAGAGTGCGATGATGCGAACCCGACGCATCCGGCTGTGGAAATGTGACAACAGCAGCATGAGGCCCGCAGCAAGTAGGAAACCATACAGCAACACACTGTCGATGTCGCCATTCGTATTGAACATCCTTTCCGCCAGTCCTGCCAGTGCTGTGAAGGCGTACAGTAGCACTATGTGTATCTTGTTCAAGAACTCCTGCGGAAAGCTCTGGCCTGGGTTGGTGTAAAACTCCATGTAGTCATACAGCCGCTTCGCTATGTCAAAACTGCTCTTCACCGGAGGCGGGCTGACAATCAGGCGGTAGAACGGATGCATTTTATCCAGAAAGCCGTCCATGTATTCCGGGCCCATGACAACCATGTCCCCGAAATCAACAGACTGGAGCTTGTCCAGCAGCAGCAGCAGCTGTGTCCCGCCTCCTATTGCCAGCTGGTGCAGGCTCCAGTTGTCTGGCAGCTGGGGCGGGCTGGACCTGCCACTGGTGACCTGTCCTTCGAGGATCTGCCAGAGACCGACCGCAATATGCCGTGCCTGTTGATTGCTGATGCGGCCGACCCGTGCGCGCAGCTCAGAGCCGAGCATCGCATTCAGGTCTGGTTCGCGGTATGCAGGTTTAGCGGCCAGCATCGCCATCCCCCTGCGTTGCCAGTTCCTCCGCCTCCTCACATTCCCTCAGGTACAGGTACAGCGCCAGGTGCCTGAGCAGCGCCTCCTCGTTCCAGAACCACCAGGGAGCCTTGATCAGCGCCGCAGCCAGCAGCAGGCCGAAGCAGAGCCCCAGTCCCAGGTACAGGGCCTCCGGATTGCTCCCTGGATCATCCATCCTGCGCAGCATTGACAGCGGATACATCATTGCCAGCCCGAGCAGGCTGCCGCCTAGTGTTGCCAGAGCCCGGACCTGGATCAGCAGCGGCACTCCCCCCTGGCTCACGGCGTACCAGTCCAGGTAGCTTGCGAGATGCGCGACCATCTGCTCCCGGCTGCGCGGCCGGTCCGCCATCGCGAACAGGCCCGGCAGCCAGTGCATCTTCATGTGGATCTCCGGCAGCAGGTTGGGGGATTCATTGAGTTGTTGCCAGACCCGGCTTGAGCGCAGGCGTTCGATCCAGTCCAGCAGCTTGCGCTGGTTGCCACTGCTGAGGCTGGCAATGTTCACCATGTTCCCGGCGGAGGGGAATCTCTTCAGCAGCAGCCCGCGGGCGATGCTGCTCAGCGGTTCACTGCCGCCACTCCACATCCTGCCCGTGGCGATCTTCACCAGGGGGTGCTCGTTGACAAAGTCATCAGCGGTCTTTCCCGGCAGGCCTGTCAGCACCCAGTCCCCCATCCATGCGAACTGGCGCTCAGTGTTCAGCCTGCTGGTATTGTCCCCCTCATCTGTCGTCATCTGTCTGCTCTCACCTTACGCTTCAGCAGTGCCCTTTCAATCACTCTCTCTTGCTCATTGAGTTCGAGCATCCGGTCCAGGTGCCGCACAGTCAGGAACATGTTCAGCCAGCATGCCAGTTCCTCCTGCCTGGTACGGCGGCTGCCGGTTCGCCACCACATAAGAAGTACTAAGAACGCGGCAAGGCTGAACAAAGTCGCCAGGATGTTGCCCAGTGGAGAGATGACAACACTGCTGATCCGGACTATCCCGAAGCAGCATGCCAGCAGTGCCAGGTAGATGCTGGCTCCCAGCACCAGGCTGCGCGGTCCGGGCTCAGTCGGTCTGTCAAGCTTGTGCAGCCCAGCACAGGCATTCGCTGCAAAGGCTTTGATCAGCTCCCGGCGTGGCCTGCGCCATTGCTCGGCCTGTTCGCCATTTCCCGGTTCCTTCAGCTGGGATGGCAATCTGTCCAGGTGCAGCTCTCTTTCCAACTCACTTGCCTGGCCAGCTTCCTGCCTGTTGTGCGGATGTATCGAAAGAGAGATCAGAGCTTCGTGTTGCCAGACTGCGAGATCCCTGATGTTGTGTATTTCCTTAGCCTCCGGGAACTTCTCCAACAGCATCCGCCTGGCCAGTTCAGCCAGTCTGGGTTCGCCGGAGGCGTTGTTGCCAAGTTCCACTTCGATGTGGAACTCATCCATCCAGTAGTCCGGTCGGCAGGGCAGTTCAATTCCATCGCGCAATGACCCTTCACGCTGATGCAGTTGTGGAAGCCCCTGCTTCATCCTGTCGAGAATCAGTCTGGCTTCTGCACCCTTCTTCATCCGTTGAAGCGTGCGAAGCCCACGCCGTCGCGCAGCGGGGTCACGAGGAAGTCCCAGCGCGGCGACTCACGCAGCATGCGCGTGATCTCCTTCACCCCGGCCGTGGCCTCATCGCCCTCCGCCGTCGGCTGCAGCACCTTGCCCGCCCACAGCAGGTTGTCACAGATGAACAGCCCGCCCGGCTTGAGCTTGCTCTCCACCACGTCGAGCGCGTTGGGGTACATCTCCTTGTCAATGTCGCAGAAGATGATGTCGATCCCCTGGCTGGCTCCGCTGAGGGCCAGTACCGCCTCGCTCACCTGGAAATCGCACTGGTCCGCCAGCCCGGCGCGCTCGAGAAACACCCGCGCATCGCGGCTCAGGCCCTCGTCCCAGACCGTATGCGTGACCATCCCGCCGCCGTTGTCCTTGATGGCCTTCGCGAAGAACCAGGTGCTGTAGCCGTAACCGCTGCCCATCTCGAACACATGGCTGGCCTTCATCAGCCGCGTGAAGAAGTACAGCCAGGGGCCGACCGCGGGGCCGATGATCGGAAAGCCGTCGCGCTCGGCGCGCTCTTCCATTTCGGTGAGGATCGGATCACAGAGCCGGGTCTGGCCCACGATGTAGTCATCAAGTTCCTGCGAAAGAAGTGCCATGCGCTGATTATATCCTCACTGCCTGTGCCGTTCAGTACTGCTGCTGCGTATCCCTGTAGAGGATCGAAACCAGCCAGCCCGCGTAGATCAGCCCGAGCACGGTGGAGATCAGCTCCATCGTCGGCGACAGCATCCCGCTGCTGCGCATCGCTCCCGGTGCGAACAGCGTGAAGATCTGGCTGATCAGCCCGATCCCGACGCAGCCCATGCAGCAGAACTTCAGCCAGGACTGGTTGGAATGCAGCACGAAGAACAGGATCCCCGCGCCGATCAGGGAAATCACCAGCATGCTCGTGAAGATCACTCCCGCGCCGCCGAAATCCGCCGCCCGCGGCCCACTGGCCGCCATAGCCCCCATCAGCAGGTACTGGAAGATGTAGAAGCCGATGATGAACCATTTCTCCTGGCTCAGCCCGTCGGAGATCAGCCCATGCCGGGGTGCTTCCTCCGGGTAGCCCCGATAGCCCCCCTGGCTGGCTGGCGGCGTCTGTCCCGGCGGATACACCGGTTCCTGGAAGCCCGGTCCGCTCAGGCCGCGGCCGCTGTGTACGCCGCTCACGGACTGCGCGGAGCCTTCGGTATGCCCGCAGCCCGGGCATTCATATTCCCCGAGCCGGTATTCCATCAGCGTGTCGCACTTCGGACAGTTGCGATTGTCAGCCATCTTTTCCCCCTGTAGGTGTCTCTGCCGTCGTCATCAGGCACGGCCTGAGGCAATTGCCCGCGCTTCCAGATCGCGGTGGATCACCGCATAGATCCCGAACATCAGCGCCGTGTGCAGCATCATCAGCATCGCCCAGTACCAGCCATCCATCTGCGGGATGAGCTGATGTCGGGTGAAGTCCGGCTGGCCCACGAGCCCATAGCGGATGATCGTCATCATCACGAGCATGATGAACACGGGCACCTGCAGGACGAGCGTGAGGTACTTGATCGGCAGCTCCCGCCAGATCAGCCCCACACTCACGATCAGCGCATACACGAGCTGGATCGTCACCCGTGTGAGGATCGTGCCGGTGCCGACCCAGGCCGCCACCTCGCCATGCGTGACGATGTAGGCATGGCTGGCGAGGATCACGGCGATCTGCCCGGCAACGCAGGCCATCCGCGAGCTGAGCGGGTAGGGCATCTTGTGCCTGCCCGGGGCCCGTCCGCTGGGCAGACCTGCGGGCATCGCCTGCATTGATTCCGCCGGATCATCCCGGGTGATCAGTTTTGCGCGTTTGATGCTCTCACTGGGATCCGCCAGTTCAATCTCAACCGGCCTGTCCGGCTCGTAGCTGTGGCCGCAGCTCCGGCAGTCCCACATCCCGAGCCTGAGCTCCATCATTCCCCCGCATTCCGGGCAAGCCTGTGTCTGCCCACTTTCCGGCATATTGCGTGCCATGTCCCTTTCCCCCGGACGCCTGCCGTCCCTGTCAATGCGTCCCGGTCTGATTTACTGCAACCAGTATAGGCAATGCGGCCTGCGCTGTCACCGGAGCGCGGCCTGCCCTGTGTTAATCTTCCGGTGGCAATCAACCGGAGGATTCCTGATGGCACAGACCGCAGCTGACAACCCGCTCGTGATCGCCGGGCGCACCTTCTCAAGCCGCCTGTTCATGGGCACGGGCAAGTTCCCCGATCCGGATACCATGGTCGCGGCCTTCGCGGCCGGAGCCACCGAGTGCGTGACCGTGGCCGTGCGCCGCATCGATCTTGACGAGCAGCGCAGCGAGAAGAACTTCATTGACTACATGGACCTCTCGCGCATCCAGCTCCTGCCCAACACCGCCGGCTGCTTCGATCTGGAAAGTGCGCTGCGCACCGCACGGCTGGCCCGCGCCGCCACCGGCACCAACTGGATCAAGCTCGAGGTGCTCGGTGACGAGAAGACGCTCCTGCCGGATGTCAGTGCCACGGTTGAAGGCACGAAGATCCTCAAGGACGAAGGCTTCGTGGTGCTGCCCTACACCAGCCAGGACCCGATCGTCGCCCGCCGCCTGTTCGAGGCCGGGGCCGACACCGTGATGCCGCTGGCTTCACCGATCGGCAGCGGCCAGGGCCTGCCGGACTTCGGCGGCCTGCAGTTCATCATCGAAGAGCTCGGTGGCAAGGTCCCGATCATCGTCGACGCAGGGATCGGAGCCCCCTCGGATGCCGCGCTGGCGATGGAGCTCGGTGCCGACGCTTGCCTGATCAACACCGCAATCGCGCTTGCGCAGGATCCGGTGCGGATGGCAACGGCCATGGCGCAGGGGATTGAGGCCGGGCGCAATGCCTACCTCGCCGGGCGGATTGCCAGGAAGCGCTATGCCAGCGCCAGTTCGCCGATGGAGGGCCGCGTCGGCAGCTAGAGCGCTTCGGTGGTATCCGCCGCCGCCGCCAGCTCGCGTTCCATCCCCAGTTCCTCCGGGACCTCGATCCCGGGCTCGGCCGTGCGGAAGTAGAAGATCTTCAGGAGCACCTTGATCATCGCCGCCACGGGTATGCTCACGAACAGCCCGGGGATGCCACCAAGCGTGCCGCCGATCAGGATCGCGAGGATCACCGTCAGCGGGTGCATGTCCATCGTGTCCGCCATCAGCTTCGGCACGATGATGTAGTTCTCGATCATCTGCACCACGAGGTAGAACAACGAGACCACCACGAGTGTGATGAAGGCGGTGCTCGGATCGCCGGTCATCACGATCAGCGCCGTGGGCAGGTAGGCCAGCCAGGGGCCGATCACCGGCACGAATTCGCCGAAGAAGGCCAGCATCCCCAGCAGCAGGGCGAAGCGGATCCCGAACATCCCGAGGATGATCACGGTCATCGTGCCCACGAACAGCCCGAGCACCAGCCGGCTGTAGATGTAGCTGCCGAGGCTGCGGCTGATCGCCGCCATCACGCGGTCGATGGTCTGCCGGTTGCGCTCCGGGAAAGAGGCGATGAAGCCCGCCCGCAGGCGCTCACCATCCAGCAGCAGGTAGAGCGTGATCAGCGGGATGATCAGGATCGTCGCCAGCAGGCTGGCGGTGCCGGACAGCAGGTTCTGCGTGGCGCTGATGATCTGCGGCGTGCTCTTCTGCCACTCATTGCCGATGTTGTCGAGGTAGCTGCCGATCGTGTTCTCGCCGATGTCGATGTAGGGCAGGTTCCAGCGGCTGAGCTGTGAATCCAGGCTCTCGATCATCGAGCCGAGGCTGCCGGTGAACTCCACGGTCTGGCGCGAGATCACGGGCAGGGTGGTGCCCAGCACGCCGAACATGATCAGCATGAACACCGACATGCTGACCCAGACAGCGGCAATACGCGGCATACGCGTCGCCAGCTTGCTCACCAGCCAGTTCACCACATAGGCCAAAAGCCCCGCGATCAGCACGATCATCGCCACGTTGCGCAGCAGGTACAGCACGTAGACGCCGACCAGCACGAGCACCACGCCGCCCGCGGCGGCGGCTCCGTTGCGGAAGTACTGTCCGGTATTGCCTGGCATTTCGGGTCCCATGATTCTATGGCCTGCAGACTGCATATCGATGGCGGGGCTGGCTGGATAAACAGGGCTGCCGGTCAAACAGTTACAATGTGTGCGTGAGTCAGTCCCGCGGCAAACTCAATCTGGACAGCATCACCGGCCTGATGAAGCTCAACCACACAGCGCGCCTGTTCATGGCGCTCTACCTGGATCCCCGGGTCTCGCTGTGGCTGAAGGTCGCCGCCACGAGCGGCGTGGTCTACAAGTTCTCGCCGCTGGATGTGGAGCCGGATGCCATCACCGGCATCGGCCTGCTCGACGACATCATCGTCTCGCTGATCATCATGCAGGCCTTCATCGAATTCGCGCCAGAGCGCGTGATCCTCGAGAAGTGCGAAAAGTACGGCATTGACCGCAGCAAGGTCTATGTGGACGTGGCCCGGACCGTGGAGGAAGCCCGCGAGCTCTACCGCATGCTGCGGCGCTATGGGGCCGGTGCCCATCAGGTCGTGCAGGGTTTTGCCCAGCAGGCCGCGGATGTGCAGAAGCGCATGGGCGAGGCCAGCAATGCGCCTGCACCGCATAGCGCCAGTGGTGACACCGGTGAGGAGCGCGTCCGCAGCATGCGCAAGGAGCCCGAGGAACCCCGCGAAAAGCCGCGCTACTCACAGTACAGCGCCTTCAACCCCGAAGCCTGAGCGCGATAATCCCCGGGAAGCGGGGATAATAGCCGCTCGTGAGAGTGATCTTCTTCGGCAGTTCGTCAATCAGCTGTGCCGTGCTCAGCCGGCTGCTGGCGAGCAGGCACGAAGTGGTGGGCGTCGTCACCCAGCCCGATACCCCGAGCGGACGGCGCATGGCCTGCCGGCCCACTCCCGTCTGCCTGGATGCGATGCCGCATGGCATCCCCGTCTTCAAGCCGGAGCGTCTCGCCAATAACCGGGAACTGCGCAGCGAGCTGGCCGCGCTCCGGCCGGATGCCCTGCTCGTGATCTCCTATGGAAAGATCATTCCGAAGAGTCTGCTGCGTCTGACTGACTGGCCGCTGAATGTCCATCCCTCGGACCTGCCGCGCCTGCGCGGAGCTTCGCCGGTACGCACGGCCCTGCTACTCGGGCTGGAATCCACCGCCTGCTGCATCATGAAGATGACCCCGCGCCTGGATGACGGTGACATCCTGCTGCGCCGCAGCCACGCCATCTCTCCCGGCATCAGCTACGGCGAGCTGGAGCTGCAGCTCGGCGTGCTCGGCGGTGAAATGGCGGCCGCGGCCCTCGATGCGATCACGGCGGGTGAAGTGCAGCTCAGTCCCCAGGACCACAGCCAGGCCAGCTACTGCCGGACCTTCGAGCGCAGTGATACGGAGATTGACTGGACGCGCAGCGCCGCCGAGCTGGAAGCCTTCGTACGTGCCTGGGACCCGGACCTCGGGGCCTATTCCCTGCTCGATGACGGGCGGCGGCTGAAGCTCTGGAAGGTCAGCCTGGACCCCGTGCCGCTGGATCTGCTCGACCCGGTGCCCGCTCCACCTAAGCCGGGGCAGGTCGTAGCCGTCAGCCGCAAGTGCATCTGGGTGGCCACTGGGAGCGGGACACTGGCGATCCGTGAACTGCAGCCTGACAACAAGAACCGCATGCCCAGTGCGAGCTGGCTCGCCGGCAACGAACTGCGGCCCGGCCAGTGCTTCGTCCCCTGCCAGTCCGGCGGCCGCTGCTTCGAGGAGTGACGGAGGCCAAGCTGTAAGCTTGGCGTTGACAACACATGCGCGGAGGCCAAGCTGTAAGCTTGGCGTTGACTTACAATTAGGGTAGGCCAAGCTGTAAGCTTGGCGTGGAGGTCGAGCGCAAGATCGGCGTTGACAACACTTGCACGGAGGCCAAGCTGTAAGCTTGGCGAATCCATGATCAGCCTGGCAATACTCCACCTTCGACTATCTTCATGACTTTCCCTTCATCATAATCCTGAATGCTGCTGTATTGCCAATCAGCTTCCCTTGCACAGAGTTGAGCCTTTACTGGGTTGTAATGAACATAGTCGATTGTGGCAGCCAGGTGTGGCATGTCCCTGATTGCACGGTCAAAATATCCATGTTGCCAGAATTGCCCATCCCTGCCGGTTGCCCTGTTAATCAGCAGGGCAGAACCAGCCTTGATCTGGCGGACAACTGTTCCCAGCCTGAATCCCTCTACCTGTTTTGTAATCAGGTGCACGTGATTCGGCATAATCACCCAGGCAATCGGCAAATGGGTCCTGCCAGCCTCAGAGAGCATACTGTATCTGAGCAGCTCAGCCAGATGCGGTTCCGCAAGGATGCATGATCCCTTCCCGCCATCCAGCCTTTCATCCATTTCGAGGAACACCTTGTCGCCGCTGACAGGAATTTTCCGTGACTGCTGCAGGAGTCTGGAAGGAACTGCATCCGCCATTACGAAGGTCAGGAACTGGATCTGATCTGCCCTATCGAAATGTGGCATTTTGTCATGTTTGTAGAATCCCAAGTGTGACATGATGTTTGACATTGCTTTATAATAATAACTTATTAATTTGTCTTCGCCAAGCTTACAGCTTGGCCTCCCTCTGGCCACCGATAACTTACTCATTCCCCATCCCTTTTCGATATAACCTCTGTATGCTGCGCATCCTGCTCATCTGCCTCGCCGCCTGCCTGTTCGCCACACCGGCGCTGGCCGCGGATGCCCGCGCGCATCTGACGATCGAGATCGCCGCCGATGGCTATGTCAGCATCCAGCAGCAGTGGGACGGGATCCACGCCCTTGAGCACCTCAGCTACGACACCGGCACCAGGGAGCTGGGCGTGCTCGATGCCCCCGTGCACGAGGGCCATGCCGAGCTGCGCTATGCCTCGGCTGAGCTGCTGCGCCGTGATGGCGACCGCCTGCGCCTGAAGATCGCCCCGCTGGACTATCTTGGCAACTGGCTGGACTTCGACGTTTCGCTGCGCTATCCCGCTGCACTTGAGTATCTCAACGCCGAGCCCGAGCCCAGTTTCCAGAGCCGCGAGGCACACGGCCTGATGTGGAGCCTCCTGGACCGCCGTGAGCTGGAACTCGAGGTCGTGCTGCGCGGCGAGCTTGAGTCCGGCAGCACCCGTGCCGGGCAGTCCTCCGTCACCACTGAGAAGGAACTGGAAGAGCGCAGTGAGCGCGATGCGGAACTGCGCCGCGAACAGCAGCAGGAAGAGCAGCCGCCGCCGCGTGATTCCTCCGGCCAGGCCGGCTCTACCACCCGGCAGCAGCCTCCAGCTGGCAACACACCAGCTGCTGCATCAAATACCACGCAAGCCGACAAGCGCAAAGATTCTGGCAACGGCAAGCAGGAGCTGCTGATCGACGGTGATCCGCTGCTGCTGGAATTCAGGATGCTGATCAACGCGGCGCGCCGCGAGGGCAAGGCCGACGAGGACTTCCTGCAGGCGCTGGAGAAACTGCTGACGAAGTTCTACTACCTGCTCGATGCCATGGACGCCACGGATGAGTACGAGCCCTGAGTGGTCAGTGGTCAGTGGTCAGTAGTCAGTAGGCAGTAGGCAGTAGTCAGACTGAGAATCAGAAACAGAAGCAGCAGAACAAAACTGTGCAGCATCGACCATTAGCAGCCAGCCTGATACCTGCGAATTCTTCAACCCGATTCTCACTCTGCTTCTCATTCTGCTGATTCTGTTTCTGCCAACTGCCAACTGCCAACTGCCATCTGCCATCTGCCTACTGCCAACTGACCACTGACTACTGACTACTGCCCACTGACCACTCCCAACTATCTCTCGCTCAGGCCCCAGCGGTACAGCAGCCGCCCGTTGGTCTGGTCCCAGTAGCTCACCGCCGCCGCTCCGTTGATGTCCGCCAGCGAGTTGTACTTGCCGACGATCACGCTGCTTTCGTCAAGGATCACCGGGTTGGTCCAGCTCGTGCCCTCCGCATCATTCGCCCAGACCATCCGCAGGTCGCCGAAGATGCCCTTGTGGTAGACGATCATCGGCGTGCCCTCGAAGATCCCCATCGTGGCGTAAGTGCCTGCGTCATCCTCCTGGCCGTCCAGGGTCACTGAGCCGAACCAGAAGCTGCCCGTGCTGGTCTGGGCCCGCTGGAAGCGCAGGTCGCTGTCGGTCAGGTCATACCAGGCCACCGCCGGGTTGCCGGCCACCGTCATCAGCACCGATCCGAAACCGGTGTTGTTGCCGGCCAGCAGGGTCAGGGGAGTGTCCCAGCCAGCGCCGTCGGCATCCATGGCGCGCACGATGCGCAGTTCACCGGCCGAACCCTTGCGGTAGCTGATCATCGGCGCGCCGTCGATCATTGCCAGGCTCGGTTCCTGGCCGGTGTTGCCATCGGTGTCAACGTTCACCGGAGAACCCCAGCCGTCGCCCAGGCCGTCGCTGGCGCGGATGAAGCGCAGCGCCGGCGTCTCCGCATCGTAGTAGGCGAGCGCCGGATTGCCGTTGACCTCCGCCAGCCACAGGCCCTCACCGCTCTGGGTCGAGCTGCCGTCCAGGGTCTGCGGGCTCTCCCAGGCGCTGCCATCCTCATCACTGGCGCGGATGAAGCGCAGGTCCTTGTTCGTGAAGTCGAAGTAGCCGATCATCGGGATGCCGTTGATCACCTCCAGTGAGGTGTACTGCCCGGTGTCGCCCGTGCTGTCGAGCGTCTGCGGCGTGCCCCAGCTCTGGCCGAAGGGGTCCAGCGCACGCACGAAGTTCAGGTCGTGATTGCTGTCGTCGTAGTAGCTGATCGCCGGATGGCCGTTGACGAGCGCGAGCGAGGTGTAGCCGCCGGAGTTGTCAATGTCGCGCACGAAGGGATCGATGTCCGCGAACAGCGTGAGCTGCTCAGCCGTGACGGAGGCCCCGTCCCAGGCGATCATCGCGATGTAGGAGTTGCCGGCGGTGCTGGTGTAGCCCGGCTTGTCGATCGTCAGCTCCTGCTGCGGACCGGGCACGGGACCGGCCACCTCCCAGCGGCCGAGTGCGAAGTCGGCGATCGCGAAGTAGCAGGGAGCGTTGTCAACGCCGGTGTAGTCCACGAGGCAGCCGGTGGCGCCGATGGTGTTGGCAAAGCCCCAGACGCCCCAGCTGATCGTCCCGGCGGGAGCGGGCATTGCGAGTGTGTCGCCCAGCACGTCTGAGTTCGTGGAACGGAATATGGCTTCGGCACCCGTCTGGCTGAAGCCGACGAGCACTGAAGCATCACGCAGGGTGGAGAGATCCGGCAGTCCCGTGAGCGGGATGCCCGTGGCAGGGGAGGGAACAGTCCTGGTTTCCAGGCCGGCCTGGCGCGAACAGCCGAACAGCAGGATGCTGATCAGGCCCAGCACCAGGCCGCGTCTCAAGTGTGGCATTGCCGAACTCCATGGGGCATGTGGCCCTGAGTGCAAAGTATGTCACCCGCAAGGGCTGATTTCGGCAATTGAAGTCAAATAATCGGGCAGGGATTTCTGGATAAAGGTAGTGTGCTGCGCGTGCAGCACCATGAACGGTGCTGCACGCACAGTTGTTGGACTTAACCAGGGAAGCTGGAACTCGGATTGATCCTGTGAACGACATTCATGGGAATGATCTTGTTCTCGGCGACCGTAGTATCAAGGTAGAGGCAGTAGCCGTCGTACCCGATCAGAGTGGCGCTGATTTCAACATACTCCATCGTGGAACTCGTGCCGGTTTGTGTTCTCACCAGCTTGAGATCAATTGTCTGACGCTTTGCCGCCCAGTCATAAAGAGTCTTTCCGATAGACATGTCCTTTCCTCCGATTGCCGGTTATTCCGGCTTGTGGTAACTCGGATTATTGGCAATTATTCGCAGGTTGGCAATGGTCTACAGGGATCTTGAGCAAGGATTGAGGGATCCTTGTGAATTGGTCACATATTGAGCATCAAAACGATGCAGATCCGGAGGAGGAGGGATTCGAACCCCCGTCACGTTGCCGTGAAACAGTTTTCGAGACTGCCGCATTCAACCACTCTGCCACTCCTCCGTCCGGTTGTGGCCTGTCAGTCCGGGCCACTTGGGGCCCGCATGGGATTACATCTTACCCGTGATCCGGGAACATGCAAATCGGGAGCGTTATTCTACACCACTGAGCTGCTTGAAGGCCGCATACATCGCGCTTGAGTTGAGCGTGCCGCTCTGGCGCGCCGCGCTGTAGCAGTCCTTCACGCTGCGGTTGACGAGCCGCGTGCAGTCGCGCACCACCTCGGCCGCATCCCAGCTTTCCGCCAGCTCATGGCTGACCGCGATCACACCGCCGGGGCTGATGATCGGATCAGGCACGAAGGTGATCCCGGCATCGTCCAGCGCAGCGAGCGCCACATCCCTGGCCGCCTGCTTGCCGGCCGTGGCCGGCAGCTGGTCATTCCCGGCCCCCGCGATCAGGCGCAGCTTGCCGTCCTTCCTGCGGCTTTCCGCGAGGATCTCCGCCCGGCTGCGCGTATCGCCGCTGTCACGCATCGAAAGCGACAGCCATTCCGTCGGTCCGCCGTTCGGCGACAGCACGTTGTAGGCTCCGCTCGTCAGCGCCTCCTCCTCGGAGGCGAACAGCCGCCCGCCGTTGCCAAGTGCCTCCAGCAGGTCGCGGTGCTCAGTGCCGATCGCCGCGCCGAGGCGCTTGAGCCAGATATAGAATTCGTACACACCGAGCTTGTTGAGCTGCGGGTCGTACACGTACAGCTCCGCGCCCAGGTCGCTCAGGTACTTCAGCAGCGGCAGGCCGACCTTGCCGGCGCCGACCACGAGGATCGACAGGCCGCTGAGCAGATTGTTGCGCAGCACGTTCAGCCCGCCCGGGGCATTCACCAGCAGCTCGGCGGGGCTGAGGCCCGTGTCCTCGATCATCCCTTCCTCGATCGCCGAGCGCCAGATCCCGGCCACGGTCCCGGCGGCGGTGCCCTCGCCGGTATCCTTGCCGCAGCCCAGCCCGATCGTGAACTTCGTCGCCTTCTCGATCCAGCGCAGCTGGCTCGTGCCCACGCCCTGGTCCTTGGAGCCGATGTAGTGCCCGCCGATGTATTCAATCAGCCGGCCGTGGCACATCAGGCGGTAGGGTGTGAGCGTCTCCTCCGGGCTCCAGATCACGCCCTTGCCGCCGTTCCACTGGAACAGCCCGCGCGCGCCCTCCTGGCGGTCCGCGCTGCGCAGGATGGAGTTCTTGATGGTCATGCTGATTGCCAGCTCGCGGGCGGTGCCGCGCACATGCTCGGCCGCCTGCTCGAACTCGCTGAAGGGCCGCCGCACCCAGCGCGTTCCACCCAGCGCCGGCCAGCCGGTCTCCATGTTGCCGGTGTAGAGGTACACGCAGGAATAGATCGGCGGGTCCACGCTGGTGTCAACCGCCTCGTAGAGATGGAACTTGTCCTGTTCGATCACAGGTCCGCGCAGTTCGAGCATGCCTTTCCTCCTCGCCGCCCGCGCCATCCGTGCCCCGCGGGGATATGTGTACGGCAACACTATTCTAATGGCAGGGACCTGGGACCGGGGACCTGGGACCGGCAAGAAGCGCGGGCAGGGAGCTCCGGCTTCAGCCGGGGTGTAAGGGAGGTGGAAGCTTGCTTCCACAACGCTGCGCGGTGCACGGTGAATGGGCATCGGAGCGCGTAGCGTAGTCATGCTTGAGCATGACGTAGCTGCGCAAACAGAATGTGGGGTGGGAGGGAGGTGGAAGCTTGCTTCCACAACGGGAATCGGAGCGCGTGTTGGGTGATCGGAGCGCGGGCAATGGAGCGCGGGCATCGGAGTACGGGCAATGGAGCGCGGGCATTCAGCCCGCCGGAACGCGAACCTTCAGTTCGCCGGCAACGGTGTGTGGCTCTTGAGAGCCACAGGGCCCTGTAGCTCTTCAGAGCTACACTCCATTCTCCATCGCCATGGCCATGAACATTGCCAATCCAGAATTCTCTGCGCTTCTGCGCCTCTGCGTCAAGAAGAACCACCCCGCAATGCCAGCGGAATGACAACCCTTGGCTACGCTCTGTGAACTCTGTGCTCTCTGAGACCTCTGTGGTAAATCTTCAGGCCCGCCCCGGCCTGTCACGCCGCCAGGCCTCGTTGCCACCCGGGTTCTGCGCAGCTCCGCTCCACTCCGCTACGCGCTCCGGGTTCTTTCTGCTACACCCTACGACCCAGCTCCCATCTCCTCAGGCGGCTGGAAGCCGCTCCTAGCGCCACGCATCCTTCAGCTGGTTGACAACAGGCTCCGTCCGGCCCTCGCTGTCAACCACCACTTCCACCGCGTCGAAGCGGCAGTAGCGGAACTCTCCCTCGAAGCTCACGAGGTACGCCCGCGCCAGGCGCTTGACCTGCTGCTGCTTGGCGTAGTTGATCGCCTGGAAGCCCCCCAGCTCCTGGTTCCCATGCTTGCACTTCACCTCGCAGAACACCAGCGTCTCGCCGTCCATGGCAACGATGTCCAGCTCCCCCATCTTGCCGATGTGCAGGTTGCGCTCGAGGATCTCCATCCCCTGGGACTCCATCAGGCGCACGGCGAGATCCTCGCCCAGCCCGCCGAAGTCCTTCGTGCCCATCAGGCCTGCTCGAGGGGCTCGCAGACGAGGATCACGCGCTCGCGGATCAGGTTCAGGGTGTCGCAGAACGGGCAGCTGAGCGTGTCGCCCGCGCGCTTCGATCCCAGCGCGATCTGCCGCCTGCAGCGGCAGCACTGCACACTGGGGACGACTTCCTTGCCGTCGATGTTGCTTTCATCCATGGGGAAATGGTAGCATCTCTCCCGGTATAATGTTCTTACGTGCATGGGTGGAGGGGAACAGGTTGAAGAATTCATTCTTCATTAATAACTATGTGATGATCATAGTATCGTTGTGCTTGGTTCTGTTGACAAGTTGTACCGGTATAGGAAAAAGTTCTGGTCCAGTTGAGTATCCTAGTGACTGGCCTAAATACTTGACTTTTCCTTCCAATTGCCAAAAGGCAGAGATGAACTACAATTCCTTTGGCGCACCTGATGGAGTAACCAATTATGAATTCTTGCAAGGCTCTACATATTTTGCGTTTGTAGGAATTCAGTATAAAGGCACAATTGAGGAGATCAATGATCACATTCTACCGATACTGAATAATAAATTTGGCAAGATTGCGCATCGCATTGATCATTTTCAGGATTATGACACTGTGAATTACACCCTTACAAATCCGGATGGCCTACTTGCAGTAACCATGGTTCATGGTGAAAAGAATAAGAAGGGACCAAAAGCATACAAAGTATCATTATCTATTGAGAATTACATTCCAGAATAAAGTAAATAACATTCTTTCACTTAAGTTTGCATATCAGGAGTATCGCAGTTTGCGCACAGCTGAAACTACTCGCATCAAGTGACTTACTCGGTTGCTCACCTATTCCCCCTGCTAACATCATTCCCCCATGTCCTCCGCGCCGATCATCCATGTCAGGGAGCTCTCCAAGGTCTATGTGAACTTCGACCGCCGCGAGGGCATCGCCGGCGCGATCAAGGACATCTTCAGGCGCCGCTACCGCCACATCCGCGCGGTGGACGCCATCTCCTTCGACATCCAGCCCGGCGAGGTGGTCGGCTACATCGGTTCCAACGGCGCCGGCAAGTCCACCACGATCAAGATGCTGACCGGGATCCTCACGCCCACCAGCGGCACGATGCAGGTCAACGGGCTCAGCCCGCAGCAGCAGCGCTACCAGCATGCACGGCAGATCGGCGTGGTCTTCGGCCAGCGCACCCAGCTCTGGTGGGACCTCGCCGTGATCGAGGCCTTCCACCTGCTGCAGAAGATCTACCGCATCCCGCAGGAGGAGTACCGCCGCCGCCTCGACCAGTATGTCGACGTGCTCGACATCTCCGGCCAGCTGCATCAGCCGGTGCGCAAGCTCAGCCTCGGGCAGCGCATGAAGTGCGACCTCTGCGCGAGCCTGCTGCACAATCCGCCGCTGCTGTTCCTGGACGAACCGACGATCGGGCTCGACGTTGCCATCAAGGAGCGCATCCGCCGCTTCATCCAGTACATCAACACGGAGGAGGAGAGCACGATCATCCTCACCACGCATGACATGGTGGACATCGAGGAGCTCTGCCCGCGCCTGATCATCATTGACGAGGGGAAGATCCTGTTTGACGGCGCGCAGGATGAGATCAAGGAGCGCTTCGGCCGCCGCCGGCGGATCATCGTCAGCTTCCACCGTGACTACCTGCCGGAGTATGCCAACAAGCCGCTGCCGGCTGCGGACCTGCCGCTCTCATTCGGGGCAATCGGGATGAAGGCCGCCTCCACCATCGAGGAGGTCAAGAGCGGCGGCGAAACCAACGACGACGGAGGCCAGGCTGTAAGCCTGGCGAAGGACGGAGACCAGACCGGAAAAGGAGGCCAGACCCATGGTCTGGCAGGAGGCCAATCCCATGGATTGGCAAAGGACGGAGGCCAGGCCGTTGGCCTGGCGAACTCTGCTCCACCCGTTGACAGCGTACTCGCCGAACCCGGCGCCCTGCAGTTCATGGCCGCGCTCTCAAGCCTGATGGATGACGGCAGCCAGCTGCGCGTGCGCCGCCTCAACCTCTCGCAGTACCAGCTCAGCTTCGACCGCGTCCAGCATCGCGCGAAGGATGTGCTGGGCCGGCTGATGGAGCAGTTCGAGGTTGACGACCTGCAGCTGCAGGAACCGGAGCTGTCCGACATCGTGCGCGCGATCTACGAGGGAAGACATAAGCAGTAGTCAGTGGGCAGTGGGCAGTGGTCAGAAATCAGTGGTCAGTGGGCAGTTGGCAGTAGGCAGAATTCAGTAGGTAGTAGGCAGTTGGCAGTAGGCAGTGGTCAGTGGGCAGTGGTCAGAATGAGTACTTAGATGTGAGTTCTTAGTACTTAGTGAAACAGAGCGAGGAATATTCCAGGCTCAGTGCATGTATCGATCTGCATTTATTGAAATTCAGTTTGGGCACAAGCATGTTTTAGCAGTGCAGACAATTGGCAACAACCCGACCAACTGTGCCTGCTGCCAACGTAGAACTAAGAACTAACAACTAACAACATTCTTCTCTGCCTACTGCCTACTGCCTACTGCCTACTGCCTACTGCCTACTGCCTACTGCCAACTGCCCACTCATCACTGTTCCCGCCTGGCCGACTCCGTCTCCTGCTCGGCGGCAATGCCCGCATTGCCATCCAGCGTGCTGCGCACCGCCTGGGCCAGCTGCGCCGGGGTGAAGGGCTTGCGCAGGAAGACCTGCACCCCGAGGTTCTCCGCCTGCTGAGCGTCCACCGTGTTGCTGAAGCCGGTGCAGAGAATCACGCGCTGCTCCGGCCGCAGTTCGCGGATGCCCTGGATCAGGCGGTCGCCGGTGCCGTGCGGCATCGTCTGGTCCGTGACCACGAGCTCGTAGGCATCGGGGTCATGCCGGAAGGCCTCCAGCGCCTGGTTGCCGCTGCTGAAGCTCTCCGTGGCATAACCGAGCAGCTGCAGCACCTTCTCGAGCATCATCAGGATCGCCGGTTCGTCGTCAACGAGCATCAGCCGCTCCGTACCGCGCGGCATGCTGCTCCTGCCGCTCGTGGATGGCTGCGGCTGCGCTTCATCACTGAGTGGCAACAGCACCCGGAACGTGCTGCCCAGGCCCGGTGTGCTTTCCAGCAGCACCTCGCCGCCCAGCGCGCGGGTGATGCCGTGCACCACGGCCAGTCCCAGCCCCGTGCCCTGGCCGGCTTCCTTCGTGGTGAAGAAGGGGTCGAAGACCTTGGCCTGCAGCTCCTCGCTCATGCCGGGGCCGGTGTCGCTCACGCTGATCTGCAGGTAGCCCTGTTCGTTGTCAAGTTCATTGCCCGCTGCCATGGCCCTGGCCTCGGCCCGCGTCAGCATTGACAGTTCGATCTCGAGCCGGCCGCCCAGGGGCTCCATCGCCTGCGCGGCGTTGCTGCAGAGGTTCATCAGGATCTGCTGGATCTCGATCGGGTCCGCCAGCACGCTGCTGCGCTCACTGCGCAGCCGGGTGATGATCTCCACACTGGAGGGGATCGAGGGCCTGAGCAGCTTCATCGATTCCCCGAGCAGCATGCTCACGTCCTGGCTGCTGCGCTGGCGGTCATTGCGCCTGGCGAAGGTCAGGATCTGGTTCACGAGCTGGGCCGCGCGCTCCGTTGCCAGTTCGATCTGCTGCAGGTGGTGTCCGGCCGGGCTGTCCTCACCGGCATGCTGCAAAGCCATGTGTGAGTTGCCGCTGATGCTCAGCAGGATGTTGTTGAAGTCGTGGGCGATCCCGCCTGCCAGGTTGCCGATCGCCTCGAGCTTCATGCTCTGGCGCAGCTTCTCCTCCAGTTCCTCCCGTTCACCCTGGGCCCGCTTGATGCCTGTGATGTCCTGGCTGATTCCGGCCAGCAGCACGCTGCCGTCCTCCCGCTGCTCCGCCGAGGAGGATGTGCGCAGCCAGATGATGCGCCCATCACTGCGGCGGATGCGGAATTCCACCAGGCCCTGCCTGTCGCGCTGCGGTTCCACCGCCAGCATCCGAGTGAGCGCCGGCATGTCCTCCGGCAGTACCATCTCCATCAGCCTTGCCAGGCCGTGGCTGTCCGCCTCGCCTTCAAGCCCGAGGATCTCCGCCGCCGCGGGGCTGAGGAAGGCACTGCGCAGATTCCCGGCCCTGTCGACCTCCACGCGCCAGAAGATGTCCGGGATCATGCTGACAACCTGCTCATAGCGCTCAAGGGCGTCCACAGCGCGCTGGCGGCTGTCCCGCAGTTCGCGGTCGGAGCGCTCCAGCAGCTCACGCTCGCGCATCAGGTTCCAGCTGCGCAGCATGATCAGCATGAAGCCGCCGAGGATCAGGGCGCCGATGGAGAGCACCGTCCACTGCAGGCGTGTATAGAGTGCCAGGCTCTGCAGGATCTCGTCCTGCGGGGTGGCGATGCTGATCGACCAGCCCGAACCGGGCAGGCTGACCTGCTGGTGCGCGGCGATCATCACGCTTTCACGGCCGCCGCCGATGCTGCTCAGGTCCAGCACATAGCTGCCGCTGCCCTGCGGGTTGGCAACGATCAGCCTGCCGTAGGCCAGCAGGGACTGGTTGTCACCTGCGCACTCCTCGAGCGAGCAGATCTCGCGTTCATCCTCCTCTTCTTCCTCCAGCATCACCTCGCTCGGGCAGTACAGCTCCAGCAGCTGATCGCTGACGACGAGCGGATACATCGCATTGCTGATGCCCGCGCCGTGGATGAAGTCGCGGGTGATCGTCGAGAAGGGCAGTTCAATCGCCAGCATGCCTGTCACGCTGTCCGCGCTGCGTACCGGGACCTGCATCAGCAGTACAGCCTCATCCAGTTCGTTGTAGAACACCTCGCTGACCTGCATCTCCGCGCTGCCCGGATTGCGCCAGTGCTCCTCCTCAAGCGGGCTGCCCCGCCAGCGCCGGCCGCCGATTCCGGCTTCATGCAGCACATTGCCCTGCAGATCAAGGCGGGCGATGCGTGTGATCTGCTCGCTGTGGATCTCCAGATAGCTGTCCAGAATCTGCTGGCAGTCCGGGCTGCCCTGCGCCATGTCCGCGATCCGCGAAAGGCTGCGCAGTTCCAGTTCATTGCTGCGGAAGAAGTTCTCCACGGCGATCGCCGACTGCTCCAGCAGCAGCATCTGGCGGGAGTTGTAATCGGCGATGGTGTGGTCCTTGACCTCATTGTAGGTCAGCTGCAGCAGCCAGGCTCCAGCCGCACAGAGCAGCACCGGCACGGCAGTCACAAGCAGCAGGTTACGTGTCCGCATCATCAGGGAGCCGCATTGTCCAATTAATAATTCAAGTAGTGGGAGGCTGATCATCCCACGTTGATAGATATTATTACTGGGCGGCTGGCTGGGGAGTTAAATTACGGTTCAGTATTGAGACAAAATCAGGAATCCACGCCGGCATGCAGCGGCAGTTTGACCGTGAAGGTGCTGCCCTGGCCCGCTTCGCTGTCCAGCAGCACATGCCCGCCGTGACGAGTGGCCACCTCCTGCACGATCGCCAGTCCCAGCCCGGTACCGCCCATTTCGCGGCTGCGGCTGGGTTCCACCCGGTAGAAGCGCTCGAAGATGTGGCGCTTGTGCTCCGCCGGAATTCCCGGTCCGTCGTCCGCTACGCTCAGGCTCAGCACCTGGCCGCTGTCCGGCTGCAGGGTCACGCGCACGCTGCTGCCGCGCGGGGAGTATTTCAGGGCATTGCTCAGCAGGTTGCTGACGAGCGAGCCCAGCGCCCAGGGGTCACCCATCACCTCATAGTCCCCGGGACTGACACTGACATCGATTCTGATCTCCGCGATCGCCGCCTGAGCCTGGAAGCTTGCCACGATCTCAGCCAGAAGACTGTCCATTTCCACCAGCTGGCGGCTCTGGATGCTGGCCAGCGAATTAAGGCGGGAGATGTCGAGGATGTCATTCACCGTCTTGTGCAGGCGCTCTGACTGCTTAAGGAGGGAAGTATAGATTTCATCGCGCAGGCCGTCACCAAGCCCCGGCTGGCGCTTGAGGGTCTCCGTCAGGCCGAGGATCGCCGCCAGCGGGGTCTTCAGCTCATGCGCCATGTCGCCCACGAACTGGCGCTGCCGTTCCTCGAGCTGGCGGCGCATCGTGATGTCCGTCTGCACGCCCATGAAGTACACGATGTTGCCATCCGCATCGCTGACCGGGCTGATACTCAGGCTGTTCCAGAATTCACTGCCGTCACGCCGGTAGTTCAGTAGCTCCACCACACAGGCCTTGCGCTCATGCAGTGCAGTGCGCAGCAGGTCGATCACCGCCGGGTCAGTCCGCTCACCCTGCAGGAAGCGGCAGTTGCGCCCCAGCACATCCGCCGCGCTGTAGCCGGTCAGCTTGCAGAACGCTGAATTGACGTAGACGAGCGGGTTGTCTGGCTGGGTCGGATCACTGACGGTGATCCCCTCGCTGATCTCATCCATCACGCGCTCGAAGCTCAGGTTGAAATGGCTCAGTGGCATGGCTGTTGGATTGTAGCCCAGTGGATCGCCTAGTCGCTGTCCGGCTCGAAGCGGTAGCCCACGCCCCAGACCGTGCGGATCCAGCTCTTGGCATCACCGAGCTTGGCGCGCACGGAACTCACGTGGCTGTCGATCGTGCGCTCGTTGACATACACCTCATCGCCGATCGCGATGTCCGTCAGCAGCTCACGCGAGAAGGCCTTCCCGGGGCTTTCGAGCAGGGCCTTCAGCAGCCGGAACTCTGTGGCCGTGGTGTGGACCTCGGCATCACGGATCAGCAGCTTGCGGGCCTCGATGTCGAGGGCCACGTTGCCAAAGCGCAGCAGCTTCTGGCTGCGCCCGGACTGGTTGCCATCATACCGCCGGAAGGCGGCGCGCACCCGCGCCATCAGTTCCCCCACCCTGAAGGGCTTGCAGATGTAGTCATCGGCTCCGAGCCCCAGCCCGATGATCACGTCCTGCTCCTCGCCGCGGGCCGATACGATCAGGACGGGAATGTGCCTCAGTACAGGGTCGGACTTCATCTCGCGGCAGATGTCGAGGCCGTCCCGTCCCGGCAGCATCAGGTCGAGCATCACGAGGTCCGGGACCTCACCGCGGATCTTCTCCATCCCGCTCAGTCCGTCAGCCGCCACGCTCACGCTGTAGCCCTCGGCTGCCAGGTTGAGCTCGATCACGCGCTTGATGTCTGCTTCGTCCTCGATCACGAGGATCCTGCGGTTGCCATTCACTTCGGTTTCACCGCCGATGGTGCTGATCAGAATGCTGTCCATGATAGATCACGTCCCGGTTGGAGTGTGTGGAGCCCGCCCGCACCGGATATGGGACGGCGCGGGCGGAGCTCCGTTGCGGGATGCCTAGTGACCGCTGCAGCTGCCACCGGAGCGGCTGCCGCTGGCGGCCTTGGTGGCGGTCTTGCCGCCGTCGGCAGCGGGGATCAGCACGGCGTCGATCACGTGGATCACGCCGTTGGAGGCCATCACGTCGGCGGCCACGACACTCGCGTTGTCAATCATCAGCGTGCCGTCCTTGACCATCAGGCTCAGGTCCACGCCGGCCAGGGTCGGAGCGCTCTCCAGCTTGACGGCCTGCTCCGCGAGCACCTTGCCACTTACGACGTGATACAACAGGATCTGCTTGAGCTGCTCCTTGTTCTCGGGCTTGAGCAGGCTCTCCACCGTACCCTCGGGCAGGGCCGCGAAGGCCTCATCCGTGGGGGCGAACACCGTCAGCGGGCCGTCGCCCTTGAGGGCATCCACCAGACCGGCGGCCTTGGCGGCGGCCAGCAGGGTCTCGAAGGTGCCGGCCTTGGCGGCGGTGTCAACGATGTCCATGGACTTGCTGTCCTTGGCATCACTGGATCCATGTCCCATGTGATGGTCGGCGGCGGCGCTGCCGGCCACCAGGATACTGAGCATCAGTGCCCAGAGCATCATGCTGACTGTCTTGATCTTCATACCACGCTCCTCACATCTGTGATGCTGGAATGGTAGCCAGCAATTGTCAGCGAAGTGCCGTGCGCGTATGGAGAGAGTGTGGAGAGAATATGGTGACCGGTTTCGGGTTTCCGAAAACGTGACGCTCCGCGTCACCAGAGTTATTAGCTGACACCGCAGGTGTCAGACCACTCCTGATCCCGGAAACCGGTAACCGGAAACCTGAGTATCGGGCAGGTGAGATTCGAACTCACGACCCCCTGCTCCCAAAGCAGGTACGCTAACCGGACTGCGCTACTGCCCGAAGGACTGCATATTATACAGACACGCAGCCGTCTTGCCGGACTTCAGCCGCATTCAGTGTGGCTAATCAGCCTTACCTGGCGCTTGAACCGGCTGGACTAGAACTCCCAGGCATAGCGCAGGCCCGCGCTGCCGTCGTAGTAACTGATCGCCTGGCGGCCATTGCCGATCAATGCCAGTGAGCAGTACTCACCGGTCATGTCGGCGTTGTCCAGTGTCAGGGAAGGGAACCAGACCGCGCCGGTCGCATCCTGGGAGCGTATGTAGCGCAGGACACCGCTGGTGGCATCGTGATAGCAGATCGCCGGGAAGCCGCTGACAACTTCAAGGGAGGAGTACAGGCCCGTGTCGCCCGCGCTGTCGAGGGTCTTCGGCGTGCCCCAGCTGCTGCCCAGGGCGTTGTCCGCCCTGACATAGCGCAGGTTGCCCGCGCCGATGTCGTAGTAGCTGATGGCGGGATTGCCGTTGACGAGTGCAAGTGATGTAAAGCGCCCCGTATCACCCGGGCTGTCCACCGTCATCGGGCCGAACCACGACGTGCCGTCCTTGTTCGTTGCCCGGTCGAAGCGCAGGTTGCCATTGCTGACGTCGTAGTAGCTGATTGCCGGGTAGCCATTGGCGAGCAGCGCCAGTGAGGTGAAGGCCCCGGTTGTGATGACATTGTCCAGTGTCAGCGGAGTGCCCCATGTCGCACCATTGGCATCCAGCGCCCGCACGTAGCGCAATCCCGCGAACAGGTCGAAGTAACTGAATGCGGGGTTGCCATTCACCAGGGCCATCGAGAGGTAGGAGCCGGTGGAGCCGGGCGCGTCGACCGTGACCGGCGGAGCCCAGACCGTGCCGTCAGGGTTACCGGCCCGGACATAGCGCAGGTTGCTGTTGGTAGCCTCCCAGTATCCGATGGCCGGGTTGCCATTGACCACCAGCAGTGAGCTGTACTGGCCCTGGTCGCTCGGTGTTGCCACCACCACCGGGTTGCCCCAGCTGCTGCCATCGGACTCCGTCGCCCGGACAAACATCAGATCAGCGGTGCTTTCCAGGTAGTAGCTGATCGCCGGATTTCCGTTGACGAGTGCCAGAGAGCAGTGCTTGCCGTGATCCGCGCCGCCGGAGGGATGGACATCCACCATATTCCAGCCGCGCACATTCAGTACGGCACTGTCGACGGCACTTGCTCCATCGTCGTCAGTCACCCTGAGCTGGATCACGAATGGCCCGGCAGTCCCGGCGCCGATGTTCAGTGTGCTGCTGTCGCCACTGTCCGCGTCAAAGCTGCCGTCCCCGTCGGTATCCCATTCATAGAGCACGATGCCGCCGTCCTCGTCAGTGCTCAGGCCGCCGTTCAGCACAACGATGTCGCCCTTCTGCACTTCGCTGTCAGCAAGGCTCAGCACGGCTGTCGGTTGGCCATTGACACTGATGTTGACCGCCGCGCTGGTACCGCTTGCACCATCGGCATCCTCAACCGTGACTGTGGCAGCGAATTCGCCTCCCGCTGTGTAGGTATGCTCAAGTACTGCGTTGAAGCTCGTGTCATCAATCAGGCCATCGCCGTCCCAGTCCCAGAGGTAGCGCAGGATGTTGCCATCCGGGTCAGTGCTGCCGCTGGCATCGAAGCTCACCGCCAGCGGCGCATTGCCGGCGCTCAGGTCCGCCTCCAGCACCGCATTCGGCGCGGCATTCTCATGGGAGGACAGCAGGCTGAGCTGCTGCACCGTCGCCGCTGCCTTGTCATGGACCAGCACTGCAGCGTACAGCGCATTGCCAGGCGATGCATGCCTGGCCGTATCAAGCTCGATCACCCGGGAGGCGAATACCGGACCCTGGATTTCCCAGCGGTCCGCCGCATAATCCGCAATGGCGATGTAGACGCTGCCGGTCTGCTGCGGGATGGACAGCTCAAAGTCCAGGTAGCGCAGTTCATCGACAGCCGGCAGTTCCCAGATGCCCCAGCTCAGTCCTGCACCATCCGCACTGAGTTGCAGAGTGCTTCCCACGGGATCTGCGCCGCCGTCACGCGCATATGTTGCCGAGCCGTTGACGCTTGTCTCCGTCAGTTCCGCCGGGTCACGCTGCCCCGGCAGCTCCGGCAACGCCATCGTCAGATCAGGCAGCGCCGGGGAGGATGGGGAGCCATTGCCTGAATCAGGCTGGAGCACACTCTGGGTCTGAGCGCTGTCCGCACAGGAGCCGAGGATGGCAATCACTGCCGGGAGCAGTACGGAGCACAGGCGGCTGGGTGTGAGCATCAGTGAACCTCTGGTTCAGGAACGATGCTCAGAGTTTAACACTGATGAAATTTCGGGGCATTCAGTGCCGTTCAGTCGAGGCACTGAAGCTCACTTCATCCGCTGTACATGCAGCTTGAGAGGAAGGCCTGCGGCCTAGCCGCCGCCCCCGCGCGGGATCAGCGCCAGTACGTCGAAGAAGCTCACGTAGAGGATGAAGCCGATCAGGATCAGTGAGCCGACGAAGTGCACCGTGGCCTCACTGTGCTCGGAGATGTTGAGGCCGATGCCCTTCAGCGCCACGAACACGATGCGTCCGCCATCCAGCAGCGGGAAGGGCATCAGGTTCAGGATTCCGAGGTTGATGTTGATCACCATGAACATCATCAGGAAGGTGTAGATGTCGCTCGAGGCGCTCTGGCCGATCAGGTTGAAGATCATGATCGGGCCGCCCACGCTCTTCGAGCCTTCCTTCGTGAAGATCGCACGCATCCCGTCGAGGATCCCGAGCATGCTGTACTTCGCCTCGTCCAGGCTGCGGGACACAGCGCGGCCGAAGGGCAGGCGCACGAGGTCAGGGCGGAAGTTCAGCCCGCCGCTGACCATCGTGGTCGCCGCCGGCAGGGTCACCGCCTTGATCTCACCCTCGCGCTCCACCTTCAGATTCAGCTGCCCGAAGATGTCGGCCTCCATCGGCTCACCGGTGATCTCACTCTTCAGCGGCTGGCCGTCGGTGCCCAGCAGCAGGCCCTCCGCGGAGATCCGGAAGCGCTCACCCTGCTCATTGAGCGGGTAGCCTTCCTCATCGAGGGGATGCCCGTAGTAGTCCTGGGCTTCGTAGTTCGTTTCATTGAATGGCGCCATCGCCAGCAGCACATCCAGCCCATTCGTGACCGGCTCGCCATTGAGTTCCACCACGCGGTCGCCCACGCGCAGGCCGGCGCTGTAGCCGCTGCTGCGGGCCGGGACGAGCGCCACCACATTGCTGCTCTTCATCACTTCCGTGAGCACCACGCCGAGGCTCAGCTTGCCCTCATTGAAGTTGTCACGTGTGCGCGGCATGGCCGCGATCTCGATCTCCTGGCCCTGGCGCACCACGCCGATGCTCAGCTGCTCGCCACCGCTGGCCTGCACGGCATGGATGAACTGCTGCGAATCCTCAACCACCGTGCCATTGATGCTGCGGATGATGTCCCCCGCCTGCATCCCGGACTCCTGGGCCGGCATGCCTTCCTCGACGCCGTTGATCATCACCTCGTTGACCTGGAAGCCGATCTGCCCCATCACGAAGATCGTCAGCAGCGCGGCGAGGATGTTCATCACCGGGCCTGCGAGCAGGATCGAGGCCTTTTCCCAGCCATTGATGTCCTGCCAGTGCTTCCAGTACTTGCGGCGCTTCTTCTCCCTTTCGGAGATGGTTTCCGGGTCGAGCGGCTTGTCCTCCTCACCGATGGCGCGGATCGGCTGTGGATCGGCTGCGGGCATGTGCCCGTCATCCACCATGCCTTCAATCTTCACGAAGCCGCCGAGCGGGAAGAGGCAGAGGTGGTATACGGTTTCGCCGAGCGCGAAGCGAAAGAGGCTCGGGCCCATGCCGATCGCGAAGGTCGGCACGGCCACGCCGGCACGCTTGGCCGCCATCATGTGGCCCCATTCGTGGATGAACACGATCAGCCCGAAGACTGCTACGACTGCCAGTGCATTGAAGAAAAATTCCATATGCATCCCGGGTCAGGCCCGGCTCCAATCTTGCTTTGTCGCGCCGACCGGCGCAGGCGTCAGTGTCAGGTCAGGCAGAAGCCACCGCTCACCGCCAGGTAAGCTGCGGCTCCGACCGCCAGCACGATTGTAATCATCGACCTGAGACTCACTTGCTTATCTCCGGGAAATGTTCAGGGCAGGGGACCGGACCGGTCCAGAGGTCTCAGCCTCAAAGGCCGCAGCCACCCTTGCCGAAGGCCATGAAGGCCATCACTGCGGCCAGCAGCAGCAGGGCGACCAGCGCCTCAGTGCCCATCCGGCTGTCTGCCTCGATCAGTCATCTCATGTGCGGCCGACCGGCCGCGTCTCATCAGCCTCAATGACCGCATCCGCCGCCGCCGGGGCTGCTGGCCATGGATTTGAAGATCCAGATCAGCAGGCCGGAGAGGCCGAGGATGCCGATTACGTTTGTAATGTCCATCGCATCAAAGAATACCCGACGCGACCACAGAAACACCTGTGTTTTCACGGAGTGTTCACACAGCTCTGCGGGCGCGCAGGATCCGCACTGTATGACGCGGGGAGGGGGCCCCGGGGTTCAGTGAGCGAGAGAAAGAGGTGCTGCAGCTGCTACAATACCTGACAAGGGATGTCGATAAAAAAGCAAACGTCCTGAAAAAGGGAAATCAATGGAACAGAATTCCGAGCAATTGCAATTCAGAAGGCCTGTTTACCGTGCGTACCTCGATGAAGTAGGACATGCCAACTACAAATGCGATCTGAATCACTCCCAGAATAGATTCCTGAGTGTGACGGGAGTCTTCATTGACTTACGTTACGTTGAATCAACTCTAAGTCCTCACTTCGAGGCAATCAAGCATACCTACTTCAAGCCTCCGCATCATCCTGACAGTCCAGTAGTTCTCCATCGAAATGACATCAAAGGCAAGCGCTACCCATTCGCAAATCTCAAGGACAGTTCAATGCACAGCGATTTCGATGCTCATCTGATCAATTGCCTGACAGAATGGGATTACAGAGTCGTAACCGTGACAGTGGACAAGTTGGCAATGTCAAGCAGATATGCAGTGCCGTTTGATGCATACCACTACTGCATGACAGTCATCCTTGAAAGATTCCTTTACTTCCTGATAGCTCGCGGCCTGGAAGGTGATGTCATGGCGGAAGCGCGCCAGAAACATGAGAACCGAAGCCTGAAAGCTGAATACACACGAATCTATTCGGAGGGGACCAGGTATGATTCAGCAGATGATTTCAGGAAGCATATAACAAGTAATCAAATCAAGATCAAGGAAAAAGTCCACAACATTGTTGGATTGCAACTGGCGGATCTCATTGCATACTCATGCTTTCATCAGCATGCCCACCTACAGGTGGGCTATCCAGTGCCATCCGCGTTCTGCCGTCGGATCATTGCGGAGCTTGAAAGATTCAAATACGAACGAAATCCACAGACCGGCGTAATCGAAGGATACGGCCGGAAGTGGTTTCCATAAAAAAAGCGACCCCCAGGGTCGCCGAAGGCTCAGCCTCCTGCCTGCACAGCGTGCATTGATATTTATTTACCATTTCTGATCATGATAGTCAAGCACTCCGAGCCGAGTCTGGGATGCCAACTCGCGATTCTGTGCACGGATCACGCATGCAAAAATTGACTTCCCATCAGCGGTGCCAGACTTGCACTTTCCCCCGCTTGACATCCAGGCTTTTGGTGGTACACTTACTCTCCCCTTGCGCACGTAGCTCAGTGGATTAGAGCATCTGACTACGGATCAGAAGGTCGGGGGTTCGAATCCTCCCGTGCGCGAGTAACTCCCCCATTGCGCTGCATGTCGATACCTGCGCGTCTGATCCCCGGTCCCTGTTCCCTGAACTACTTCAACTATCAAGACTATTCAGACTATTCAGACTATTCAGACTACTGCACTGTTGCCAGACTGGCATCTGGCCTCCGCACTCCTGCCAGGCTTACAGCCTGGCCTCCGACTGATCCCCGGTCCCTGTTCCCTGAACTACTTCTACTATCAAAACTATTCAGACTATTCGCACTGTTGCCAGACTGACATCTGGCCTCCGACAGATCCCCGGTCCCCGGTCCCTGATCCCTGAACTATTCAAAGATCCCGAACTATTCAAACTATCAAGACTATTCAGGCCATTCGCACTGTTGCCAGACTGACATCTGGCCTCCGACTGATCCGCGGTCCCTGGTCCCCGGTCCCTGATTTACTTCTTCTTCGCGGCGGGCTTGCGCACTGCCCGGCCGCCGGCTTGGCAGCTGCAGGCTTGGCTGTGCTGCTCTTGGCCGCTGGCTTTGCCGCAGTGCTCCGGCTGGCAGGCTTCGTAGCCGGTTTGGCAGCGCTGCTCTTGGCTGCGGGCTTGGCAGCCGCAGTCTTTGCTGCGGGTTTCGCAGCTGCAGGCTTCGCAGCAGGCTTGGCCGCAGTGCTCTTCGCGGCTGGCTTGCTGGCTGTGCTCTTCGCGGCGGGCTTGCTGGCTGCACCCGGCTTGGCTGCAGGCTTGGCAGCCGCAGTCTTCGCTGCGGGTTTGGCAGCCGCTGGCTTGGCAGTGCCTGCCTTGGATGCCGGCTTGGCGGCCGGTTTGCTCGCTGTGCTCTTTGCAGCCGGTTTGACAGTGCTGCTCTTGGCAGCGGGCTTGCTGGCTGTGCTCTTCGCGGCAGGCCTGGCAGCGCTGCTGCGCGTTGCCGCAGGCTTCTTAGCCGCTGCTGCCGGCTTATCGGCTGTTGCCGGCTTGCTGCCGGCTGGCTTCGCGGCAGTGCTGCCCTTCGGTGCAGGCTTGGCAGCCGTGCTCTTCGCGGCGGCGGGTGCCGTGCCGGACTTGCTGCTGGCCGTCTTCTTCGCCGGAGTCTTGGCAGCCGCAGCGGGCTTGCCGCTCACAGCCGCAGCCGGCTTCTTCGCTGCAGCGGACTTGCGCGCGGGTGCCGCCGGCTCGGGCTCGGGCTGCTGCTTGCCATCGAGGTTCATCAGCAGGCGGATCTGCTTCAGCGGCAGGCTGCCGTGGCGGATCAGCTCATTGTGGAACTGGCGGATGTTGAAGGCGTTGCCACGCAGCTTCTTGTAGTCATCGAGGATGTCCAGCACCTGCATCTTGCCGACGATGTAGCTCATCGGCTGTGTCGGTGACTGGCAGTAACGGCGCACCTCGGCCTCGGCATTCACCCGCTCCAGGCGGGCCTTGTGCACGAGGAAGCGGATGCCCTTCTCGAAGTCCCACTCCCCGCGGTGCAGATGCACGTCGAGGATCACGCGGCAGGCGCGCCAGAGCTGGTCCTTCAGCTGCAGCAGGCGGCTGCGCAGGTCATCGTAGAAGCCCTGCTGCCACATCATCTCCTCGCAGTACAGCGCCCAGCCCTCCACGAACACGCTCGTGGAGAGCAGCACGCGCAGCGGGCGATGCCTGAGCTGGTTGGCCAGCGTCATCTGCAGGTGGTGGCCCGGGTAGGCCTCATGCAGCGCGGTGACGACGATGCCATGCGTGGCATGCCCGCGCAGCTGCTCCTCCATCTCCTCGATGCTCTTGTCCTTGTCAACGGGGGTCACCCAGAAGATCCCGCGCTGCTCACCGTCATAGGGAGCGGGCGGCACGTAGGCGGCGTATGGAATCACCGGCCGGGCGAAGTCCGGCGTGGGCACCACGTCGATCTTCTCACCTTCGGGGATGTCCACGAGGCGGTTCTCGATCACGAAGCGCTTGGCGCGCTTCATCTCATCTGCGTAGTACTGCACGAGTTCGCTGTTGGTCGGATGCTGCAGCTTGAGCCGGTCGATCAGCTCCTCCCAGCTCAGCTCACTGCTCACGCGGCGCGCGGTGTCCTCCAGCTCCTTGATGGTGCGGCGGTATTCGCGGCGGCCCAGGTCCAGCAGCTCCTCGGAATCCATCTCGAGCTGGTGCTCGCGCTTGAGGATCAGGTTGAACAGCTCATCGCCGATCGCGAACTCATTCGTGGAGAGGGGCAGCATCTCCTCCTCGATCCACTTCAGGTAGTCATTCACCGCGTCCTCGGCGATCTGCGTGGCCACGCGCATGTTCTGGCGCGTGCTGGCTTCCTTGACGCGCTTGGCGAACTTGGCAACGGTGTCCTTGAAGAAGTTGATCGCCCCGCCGCCGGCCATGATCGCCGTCTCGCAGTTGATGCGCGTCGGACGGCTGACCAGCTTCTTGGCCTGGCCCAGCAGCTTCGGGATCCCGAGCAGGCGCTCGGTCATCTTCTGCGCGGCCTCCTCCGCATCGCCGCAGTCACGCACGGTGATCGCGTAGCAGGAGTAGACGGCATCATCCAGGTACAGCCCGGGGTCGCGGTCCTCGCGGGCCCAGTTCTTCTCCTTCTGCATCTGGATGTAGAGGGTGTCGACCATCAGCTGGCGCTCGATCTTGCTGTCGGGGTCAAGTTCGCGCACGGGAATCGCCTTGAAGGCGTCGTGGAATTCCTTGATCTTCTCGCGGCGCATCTCGATTGCCCGCGGTGCATAATTGGTGAGCTTGCTGTCGTAGTCATGGATGCCCATGTACGTGGCATAGCCCGGATACTGGCGCATCAGCCAGTCGAAGTACTTGTGGGCCAGTTTGTCAAAGGCCTGCTGGCCAGCGCTGGATTTAGCGGACCCGGTACCCGCGGCAGGAGTGGACAAGGAACACCTCGATAAATAATCGTCGTTAACCGAACATTTATTATATCACATTTGTCTGAATTCTGTCAAGAATAGACAGAAGACCCCGCATGTGCAAAGGCCTGAGCGTGAATACCGGTGGAATTGCATGATTATTTGATAAGCCCGAAATTCGCAATTCCCGCAAGTGTTTTTCATCAAGCGGAATTGCATCCCGGCCGGGATATCCTGCCTCTCAAGCGCTGTCCTGTGCTATCTTGAAACCGGCAGAAACGGAGTGGACCCGTCCTGCCCACCTTGAAATCTGATGCAATCTGGCGGGGGATACATCCAGCCGGGCATTGTCGGGAGAAACCGATGATCTTTCTGCGCGCCTTGTCCTGCGGCCTGCTGGCCGCCTGCCTGCTGGCCCTGCTGCCCACGGCCCGGGCTGAAGCGATCAACCCCAAGGTCGGAGCCCGCAAGGCCCTGTCCTCGATCGTGCAGGTCGTGGTTGATACCCGCTTCGGCACCACCCGCCGCGTGACCGGCTACCGCTTCAGCCGCGGATATGTGATGGTGCCCTTCCACGCCATTGCCGATGCCGAGCGCATCCGCATCATGCATGCCGATTTCGGCGTGGTGGAGCTGACCCGCTTCGAAACCCTGGCAAAGGACATGAACACCGCCGTGATCTACTCCGAAGCGCTGTACGGCGTGGAGTACGAAAGCCTCGTCTATGCCGACACCAAGCAGCTCGCCCCCGATACACCGGTCTCGATCTTCGCCCATGCTTCCTACCTCGAGCAGGCGGTCTCCGACGGCATGGTGCTCGACGTGAACTTCCCGCGGATCTTTGAGCAGAACTGGTTCACCGCCGAGATCCGCCAGGAGTACAGCTACATCCACTTCAGCGGTTACGTCGATCCGGGCAGCGCCGGCGGGATCCTCGTCGATGAAAACTTCGAGCTGCTCGGGATGATCATCGGCAGTGACGGCAGGGGTGGGGGCTATGCCCTGCGCGCCGAGGACATGCGTGACCTGCAGATCAGCTCCGGGATCTACAAATGGGAGGAGATCTTCACGAAGGCTACGAGCGATGCCGAGGGCTTCGACCTCGTATTCGGACCGGCCCCGCAGCGCATGGACATCCAGAGCCCCGTGGATGGCGGCTTCCTGATGTGGTTCGCCCCCAGCTACGCCCCGGCCTATGAGGATGATGTCTTCACCGGCGAGATCCTCGACAAGATCAATGGCAACCGCTTCCACAACGCGGAGATCAGCATCGACGGCGTGCCGCTCAGGCAGTACAGCGCCTCACGGCTCTACTTCTGGGATGCCGATGACAACCCCTGGGAGATGCAGGACTCGGGCTCGGTCTATGTGCACTTCGATGCAGACAGCCTCTTCCGCAAGCGGGTCTACCGTGACAAGGAAACCGAGGAGCGGATCATGAGCAAGCACATCATGTGCATGCCGCTGCCGCGCGGCGAGCACCGCGTGATCTACGAGAACCGCATGGCCAACCTCAATGACAGCGGCGTGAAGCGCATGAACTTCGAACTCGGGCTGGGCAGCGTGCAGAGTCTCGACATCCAGGGCCTGAGCCTCGTGTCAATGAGTTACATTGACAACCCCGCCGCCGCCGTCAGCCAGAGTGCCGGGCTGCGCTATGAGCTGCAGCGCCGCCCGCTCAGTGACAACGACATCGCCATCGCGCTGCGCGGCCTGCGCTTCAGACTCGAGCCCTGATCAGCGCGTCGCATTGACATAGGGCAGGGCGTCATGCCGCGCCCCGTGGCAGGTCACCGTGCAGTTGGCACCACGGCCGCTGGGGACGTACTGCAGCAGTTCCCCGGTGAGCAGTGTCTCGCGGATCAGCGCATGTTCGTTCGCCGCATGCGGGTCATGGCATTCGATGCAGCCGATCCCCTGGCGCTGCACATGCAGGCTGTGGTAGTTCTCCGTGTTGAGCGTCACGAAACCCTCGTCCAGTTCCGTGAACAGGTCGAAGGCGCTGTGGCAGTCCATGCACAGTGCATTGCTGCGCTGGTAGCTGTAGTAGCCGCCGCGCAGGTCGCGCTGGCTCCTGTCAGCAGCGGATCCGGCAGCAGGGCGCGCAAGCGGGGCATGCGGCGGATGGCAGTCGATGCAGCGTGTCAGCCCCGCCCCAGGTGCCGGCTGAGCAGGCCCTCATGCTTCGCCATCGCCGGGTGGCATTCGTCGAGCAGCCCTCCACGCGGTAGTCACCCTCCGGCACCGGCGGTGGATGCTGTGCATCATGCGGCACCGCCGGATGGCAGCTGCCGCAGCCGATGTGCTCACCCACACTGCGCACGGGGTGGCTCCAGTCACCGGCGAAGAAGGCCGGGATGCCGCGCTCATGGCAGCTTTCGCAGCTGGCGCTGGGGCTCAGTTCATTCGGACGCGGCCGCAGGGGAGCAAGTGCCGGCAGCCCGCTGGCAATCTCAGCATGGCAGCTCAGGCAGTCGGCCCAGTCCGTTTCTGCAGGCGCTTCCTGGCTGAAGGCCTCACCCAGCAGCAGGCAGGCCAGCAGGCAGGCGGCTGCAATGAACGGACGCACCGTGCTCAGCGGCCGGCCAGCAGGCGGCGCGGTACCGCCGCGAGCCGCAGGTAGAGGAAACGCGAGCAGGCATCGGAGATCCCGTCACCTGAGGCGTTGTCAATATGTTCACGCGTAGGGGCGCGGCTCAGCAGGGCATCCGCCGGAGTGGCCTGCGGGATGAAGCCCTGCACATCCGCTGCGTTGTCAGCCTCATCTGCGTTGCCGCTCTCCGTGGCGAGGTCCGCATTGTCAACGAGCTTGTCGTCCAGACCCTCGATGTCATTGATCACGCTGTCCTCGGGCAGGCCCTGGGCGGAGGACACGGGGCGCACCATCAGGTCGGCGCGGGCCTCCAGATGCGGCTCCGGATCCGGGAAGACCGGGATCTCGATGCCGTTGTCAGAATCATCGCCCTCAGCGGCGGGGCTGGCTGACTGGTCCGCCAGGGCGATCTCCACGGCGGGTGTCGCAGCAGCGGCCGGCAGGTTGTCAGCCGCGGTGTCCTGGGTGGCCGATGCCGCCATCCGCCCCGTGTTCTCCACAGGTGCCGTCTCACCGCGCAGGCCCTGCTCCAGGCCGCCACGGTCATACTGCTCAGGGTAGGAGAGCGCCATCAGCGGCGGCTCCTCCACATCCTGCGGGTTCCAGGCCAGGCGGGCCGCGGCCTCCTCACGCTGATTGTCAACGAGCGCCTGGGCCGGCGGCTGCTCCCCCTCGGCGGGCTGGGGCTGGCCATTGGTGCAGGTCGTGCAGCTGCCGCAGTGGCAGGGGTCCTTGATGTTGCGCCAGTTGATTCCGGCGAACAGCCCGCTTCCCGAGCTGTCCTGTTCGCTGTCATTGAAGGTCGACCAGCCGAGCTGGGCGTTCCACTCCCGCGACATCTGGTAGCGCACGCCCAGATCGAAGCGCGAGATGCGGCTGGCGTTGAACTGCGGCTGGCGGAAGTTGTAGATGTCGATCAGGCCATTGGCCATCAGCACCAGCGGGCGCTCGCCGCCCTGCAGGAGGTAGTCCAGGCCGGCTCCGACGCGGTTCTTGCTGCCGCTCGAGTTGTCACCGGTCAGACGGTTCGTGCTGAAGTAGGTATGTCCGCGCATTTCCTCGGTGAGGTCCGTGGAGTAGGCGAGGAAAGCGCCGAGTTCAGTTTCCTGCTCGCCGATCCCGCTGCGGTCGAGGTCGTAGATATTGCCCTCGAAGCCGATCATGAAGGCGCTGCCCGGAGTCCAGGCCGGGTTGTTGTCAGGCCCGGCCGGCTTGGCGGCTTCATTGAGCAGGTTCATCTCGAGGCGCAGGCCGTAGCTCTTGGCGCTGTCGAGATCGCTGAAGACGGGGTTGGTCAGGCCGATTCCGCCGGAGAGGTCATGGTTGTTGAAGTGGAAGCTGGCATGCAGCTTCTCGCTGAACTGGTAGCCGAAGCGCAAGAGCTGGTGCGCGCTGCGTTCAGAGGTGACCGGGCCCTCGGTGTTGACATTCAGGAGCCCGAAACTGAGGTTGGCGGTGTTCTCGGGGTCAGGGACCGCGTCCGGGATCTGGTTGTCAAAGCGGTCCGGTGCCGCAGTAGCGGCGCCGACACAGGTCAGCGAGATCATGGCTGCCGCCAGCAGCCGGATGCCCCAGAGTCTCATTAGCGATGCCTTTCCTCACGGCCGGAAGCCGCAGACCGATTATACATTCCGCAGGCCCGCGGATTGCTACATCGCGAACTTCGAACCCCACCAGAGCAGCAGCATCACGATCGTGTCATACAGCCCATGCCCGAGGATGATCGCCCGCAGGCTGCCGAAGCGCATGTAGTGGAAGCCGAACACCAGCCCGATCAGCGCCGTGCCGATCACGCCATTCACACCCTGGTAGTAATGCCCCATCCCGAACAGTGCGCTCATCAGCACCAGCGACAGGAACTGCGCAGGCTGGGCCGGCCACATCTTCCAGAGCCGCGTGAGGATGAAGGCCCGCGTGAATTCCTCGGTCAGCCCGGCCTGCAGCCAGGCGACGGGCCCGGCCCAGACAAACAGGGCCAGCGGGCTGGAATGCAGCTGATCAGCCAGCAGGTTATTGAAGCCCCCCTCCTGCGTGGCCTGCACCCCGGTGGCCAGTCCGACCGCGATCTGGGCCAGCAGCAGCAGCGCACTCATGTTGATGGCGTGCAGCAGGTCTATCCCGAAGCTCGTCCGTCCCGGATTGAGGCTCCCGATCTCCTCACGGCAGATGAAGCGCAGCAGCGCCCAGGTCAGGCCGCAGAACACGGCAGTGATCAGCAGGGCCTGCAGCAGCGTATCCGTCAGGCCCGGCAGTTCCGTCAGGCCCTCACGCTGGATCGCGATCCCGGAGAGGATCGCCATGCCGTAATAGGGGATGATCACGATCAGCGCGCACAGGAGACCGATCCAGGCGGGGACGGGGCTGCGCTCAAGGCTGGCGGGAGCTGCCATTGCACCGAGTATATGGCATGCCCGCCACTACAATTGATGCGTGGCCCTCCCCAGCTGGATCTACACCTTACGCAACCTGCCGGCACACTTCGTGGTGTACCTGATGATCTTCGTCGCCCGGGTCATGCCGCAGCGTGCGGCAATCGCCTTCGGCGGCAACCTCGGGGTGCTCCTCTGGTACATCTTCCCGCGCTGGCGCAAAACCAGCATGCGCAATGTCGAACTGTTCTTCGGGGAGCAAAAGAGCCGCAGCGAGGCCTGGCGCATCGGCCGCGATGCCGCCTGGAACATCGGCTGCCACGTGATGGAATTCATCATGTTCGGCTGCAAGTCGAAGGAAACCGTGCTGGCGATGATCGAGGAGGTGGAGGGCCTGGAGGCCTTCCGCGAGGCAGCGGACAGGGGCCAGGGCGTGATCGCAATCGGCATGCACTACGGCAACTGGGAGGTCGTGGCCGCCTGGATCACCTGCAATGTGCGCACAATGCATGCCGTCGGCAAGAAGCAGAGCGACCCCTTCTTCACGAACATCGCCTTCCCCTGGCGCGCCAAATTCGGCGTGCAGAACATCTATGCCGGCAAGCAGGCCAACAGTGCGATCCTCAAGGCCCTGCGTGACGGCGACATCCTCGGCCTGGTGGCTGACGTCAACGGCGGCACCACCGGTGTGTTCGTGCCCTTCTGCGGAATCCCGGCCAGCACCGTACCCGGCCCTGGCGTACTCGCGGTGCGCAGCGGGGCGCCGATGTTCCTCGTCTTTAGCCGCCGGATTGCGCCCGGCCGGCATAAGCTGCACATCCGCCAGGTGGATCTCAGTGGCATCGCCGAGGATCGCGCCCAGGCCCAGCTTGATGTGCTGCAGCGCGTGAATGATGCCTATGAGCTGGCCATCAGCCAGGATCCCACCCAGTGGCTCTGGGGCCACAAGCGCTGGAAGACCCGTCCCGAGGGTGAGCCCTGGCTCTACTGAGCCGGCTTCCCAGGTAAATTAAATTCCGCTTAAATCAGCGGGAACAAAAGTTACCGGCGGGGGTCTCATATGTCGTGGTTGCCGGAGCTCGCAGACGGTGGCCACAACTGAGATGATCCCGTCAGACTCAGGACTTCCGGGAGTATGGACCCGGGAGGCCGCAGGCAGGGCGGCAGCGATGCCCCCGCCTGTCTGACTTGTAAGCCAAGGACCCCGGCGACTTTTCCGACGTGAGGGCGGAAGAGGGCCGGGGTTCTGCTTTTCTGGGGGAGTGTCGGTCTTAGACCGACAGGGCCTTGTTGGTCTTAGACCAACACCCCGGAGGCACTGCGAAGCTGTGCCATGGGTGGCGCTGTGGAACTGCGCCATTGGAGGTGCGACCACGCCTTGGCGTGGTTGTCGCACAATCTTCGTTATGTATACAAATCGGTAGATGGCACGGAGCAGAAATACTTGTGCGGCAGCAAGTGCCGCACCTCCATACGCAATGCCAGCGAAGCTGTGCTTCGCGGCTTCGCTCATTGCTCATTCATCATTGCTCATTGCTCGGGGAGCTTCGCAGGCTCCGGAGGCCAGGCTGTAAGCTTGGCAATTTCATGGCACAATTGGCGATAATCGGAGTGTCGGTCTTAGACCGACAGGGCCTTGTTGGTCTTAGACCAACACACCGGAGCCGCGCAGGATCCGGAGGCCAAGCTGTAAGCTTGGCAATCGCCAGGCACACTGCCTGGCCTCCCTACAGATTTCGCCTGTACTCCCCGCCGACTTCGAACAGGGCATTCGTGACCTGCCCGAGTGAGCAGTACTGCACGCAGTCCAGCAGTTCCGCGAACACATTGCCATTCTCGAGTGCCACCTTGCGCAGCTTCTCCAGCGCGGCCGGAGCCTTGTCGGCGTAGTGCTCATGGAAGCCCGCCAGGCGCGACAGGCACTGCTGCTTCTCCTCGGTGCTGGCACGGCTCAGCTCCACATCCTGCTCGCTGGCGTAGTCCTTGCTGTTGTCAATGAAGGTGTTCACGCCCACGATCGGCAGCGAGCCGTCATGCTTCATGCGTTCATACTTCAGGCTGTCATCCTGGATCTCGCCGCGCTGGTACTGGCGCTCCATCGCACCCAGCACGCCGCCGCGCTCCGAGATGCGGTCGAACTCCTTCAGCACCTCGGCTTCCACGAGGTCCGTCAGCTCCTCCACGAGGAAGCTGCCCTGGGTGCTGTTCTCGCAGAACACCTTGCCGAACTCGCGGTTGATGATCAGCTGGATAGCCATCGCCCGGCGCACGCTTTCGCGCGTCGGCGTGGTGATCGCCTCGTCAAAGGCATTGGTATGCAGGCTCTGGGCGTTGTCATAGATCGCGAGCAGCGCCTGCAGGGTGGTGCGGATGTCGTTGAACTCCATCTCCATCGCATGCAGGCTGCGCCCGCTGGTCTGGATATGGTACTTCAGCATCTGGCTGCGGGCATCGGCACCGTACTTGTCACGCATCGCCGTGGACCAGATCCTTCTGGCAACCCGGCCGATCACCGTGTATTCCGGGTCCATGCCGTTCGAGAAGAAGAAGCTCAGGTTCGGCGCGAACTCATTGATGTCCATCCCGCGCGCCAGGTAGTACTCCACGTAGGTGAAGCCGTTGGCAAGTGTGAAGGCCAGCTGGTGGATCGGGTTGGCACCGGCCTCGGCGATGTGGTAACCGCTGATGCTGACGCTGTAGAAGTTGCGCACGCCGTTGGCGGAGAAGTACTCCTGCACGTCGCCCATAAGCTTCAGGCTGAACTCCGTGGAGAACAGGCAGGTGTTCTGACCCTGGTCCTCCTTGAGGATGTCGGCCTGCACGGTGCCGCGCACCTGGGCCATGGTCTCCTCGCGGATCCTCAGGTACTCCTCATCTGACAACATCGCGCGCACATCGTCCCAGTGCGCACCACGCAGGCGATCCGGCTGGTAGATCTGCTCATCCGTGATGTCCAGCTTGCCATTTTCCTTCAGGTACTTGCGGCACTGCTGGCGCGTGGCGGCATTCATGAAGAAGGCAAGCACGGTCGGCGCCGGGCCGTTGATTGTCATCGAAACGGATGTGTTCGGGCTGACGAGGTCGAAGCCGGCGTAAAGCTGCTCGGCTTCCTCGGTGGTGAAGATGGCAACGCCGCTCTCCCCGATCTTGCCGTAGATGTCCGGCCTGAGGTGCGGCTCCTCGCCATACAGCGTAATCGAGTCGAAGGCCGTTGACAGGCGCTTAGCCGGCTGGCCCTCCGCGAGGTAGTGGAAGCGCGCATTGGTACGCTCCGCCGGGCCCTCGCCGGCGAACATGCGCGTCGGGTCCTCGGCCTCACGCTTGAAGGGGAAGGTCCCGGCGGTGTAGGGGAACTCACCGGGCACGTTCTCCAGCAGGCGCCACTGCAGGCGATCACCGGCGTCGCGGTATTTCGGCCGGGCCACGCGCGGGATCATGTTGCCACTGAGGCTTTCTCTGTGCGTGCGCACCTTGATCTCACGGCCACGCACGGTGTAGCTGAATTCCTCACCGGCGTAGTTGGCATCCCAGTCCTGCCAGTCGCGCAGCAGCTTGCGACAGCGGTTGTCCAGCCGGTCGAGCCTGAAGTCAAACGCATCCATCAGGTCGCGCACGCCGTCGCTGGCACTGCCATGCGTCTTACTGTCGTATTCCTTCCAGTCCGTGTTGCCAGGCCCGCCCAGCAGCATGATCGCCTGCTGCAGCGAATCCAGTTCACTGGCAATGCCTGACTGCTCAGAGGCCCAGTCGCGATACTTGCGGCTGACATCGGCAATCTCGGAGAGGTAGCGCTCGCGTCCCGGCGGGATGATGTACTGGCTGATCTTCGAGGCCCGCGTTTTGTCAGGCTGGTGCTTACTCTGCCAGCCGAGCTGGAACTTCTCATTGAGCTGCGCCACCATGTGCGCGTACAGCGCGGTCACGCCGCCGTCATTGAACTGCGCGGCATTCGTGCCGAACACCGGCAGCTCCTCGGGGCGCAGGTGGAAGGCCTCGCGGTTGCGCTGGTACTGCTTGCGCACATCTCGCAGGGCATCCTCGCTGCCGCGGCGGCTGAACTTGTTGATCACCACGAAGTCGGCATAGTCCAGCATCTCGATCTTCTCAAGCTGGCTCGGCGCACCGTACTCGGCAGTCATCACGTACAGCGAGAGGTCCACGTACTTCGTGATCTCGCTGTCACCCTGGCCGATGCCCGCGGTCTCCACCAGCACGAGGTCATAGCCCGCGCGTTTGACGGTGTCGATCACAGGGCCGACCTGATCACTGATCTCGCTGTTGCTGTCGCGTGTTGCCAGCGAGCGCAGGTAGACGCGGTTGTTCTTGAGCGTATTGAAGCGGATACGGTCGCCCAGCAGCGCGCCACCGGTGCGGCGCTTGGTGGGGTCGACGCAGATCACGGCGATGCGCTTGTCGGGGAAGTCGTTGATGAAGCGGCGCACCAGTTCATCCGTCAGGCTGCTCTTGCCAGCGCCGCCGGTTCCGGTCAGGCCGATCACCGGGATGGTCTTGTCATTGCCATCGCCGATCTCGTAGAAGCTGTGGCTTTCGTCGCCACGCTCGGCAATCGTGATGTTGCGCGCCAGCGGCAGGGAGCTGCCGTTCACCTTCAGGTCCTGCTCCAGCGGGTCGTAGCTGCAGCCCTTGATCACGATGTCGATCATGCCCTGCAGGCCGAGCTTGCGCCCGTCGTCGGGGGAGAAGATGCGGTCGATGCCGGCCCTGTGCAGTTCCTCGATCTCACGCGGCACGATCACGCCGCCGCCGCCGCCGAAGATGCGGATGTGGCCCGCGCCACGCTCGTCCAGCATCTGGCGCATGTAGGTGAAGAACTCCATGTGCCCGCCCTGGTAGCTGGTGACGGCGATGCCCTGGGCGTCCTCCTGGATCGCGGCGTTCACGATCTCCTCCACGCTGCGGTTGTGCCCGAGGTGGATCACCTCGACACCGCTGGCCTGCAGGATGCGGCGCATGATGTTGATGGAAGCATCGTGGCCGTCGAACAGTGCGGCGGCGGTGACGATGCGGATGGGGATCTTCACCCCGGCTTTCTTCTTCTCAATAATGGACATGTGTGCTCCGGCGGGACCCCGGCTCCCGCCAGCTTCTATTATCCCACCGGGAGCGGGAGCAGGTTAAAGGGGCGGGGATCTGAGCTACCTGCTTTAACGGAGCTACCTGCTTTAGCAGTAGTAAACGGAGCTACCTGCTTTAGCGGTAGCTGTAATTCCCTCCTACCGCTAAAGCGGTTTGCTCCTCTTATCGTTAATGAAAGAAGATCGGTTCTGCCGCTAAAGCAAGGAGCTCCATCCCGGCATGCCAGCAATGAGCAATATGGACTCCCCAGGCCTGGCTTTCATCCTCATGCTGCCAGCGTTTGACCCAGCAGACGTCCTTTCGTGCAGGATATTCCAGGGTCCGGCTATCAGCATAGCAAGCCGCAGGAGTTCCGGGCCCGCGACCGCTGGTACTTGGCTTTGATGCGGCTGGGGATAGTTTAGACTACAGATCCGGCGGGAACAGATTGCCGGCCCAGCCATCATATCCACCTCCGCCACTGTCCGCCGTCAGGCTGACGCTCACAAGCGGGATGACCGGCTGGCCCAGACTGGCAGTGATCTCCGCCGTGGTGCAGGTGCCGGTATGGTTGCTGAAGCCGACCTGAGGCGCATAGTTGATCCCCGAGGCCACGAAGCTCACCGGCGCGCTGGCTCCCGTCCCCGCGATCAGGAAGGACCCACCGCTGCCGGCTGCGATATCGTAGAGGTCCACATCCGCAGCTCCGGCCACGGCGCAGCCGCCGATCCCGCTGCCGTCGGGCGCGAGGTGGAAGATCAGCCCGTCATTGGGGAAGCTGAACTCGACGCCCACCCCGTAGATATCGGAGACCAGTCCGAAACTGCTGCGCGTGGCAAGTCTCCTGACCCCGCCGCCGCTGCCGCTGCCCGCGGTTGTCAGCCAGCTGAAGCTGCGATCACTGGCCACTGAGGCAAACACGGCCTGGGTATCGAAGCCATCGACATACGAGCCGCAGACGTAGATCTCACCCTGGCCAGGGGTGAAGCTGATGCCGCTGCCGAAGGTGGAATAGGGCCAGTCCAGCGCGGCCTCACCCGTAACCTCGCCGCTGCCGTTCAGGTCCAGCATGATCAGGGTTTCGAGGCCAGGGGCATAGGCCCGGCTGTTGCCGACGGCCAGCAGGCTGCCGTCCGAGACGACCACCAGGTCCCGCAGCTGTACCCAGTCGCTGTTGACGATGCCCTTCGTGAGCAGCAGTTCACCGTCAGAGTTGAACTTGAGCAGGAAGCTGCTGGTGCCGCTGCCGAAATCCGCGGCGCCGGTCTGGCCGACCACCCAGATATTGTCATTTTCGTCCGTGCCCAGCACGGTGGGGAAGTCCGTGCCGGCGCTGTCCCAGCTGCGGGACCAGATCAGCTCCCCGTCCGCACTGAGCTTGAGCAGGATCACCGCTGAACCGGCAGACAGACTGTAGGTTTCCCCGGCCACGATGATCTCGCCTCCTGAGTTGATTGCCACATCTTCAAATGCATCAAACTCCGTCCCGCCCCAGCTGCGCTGCCAGAGCAGCTGCCCTTTCTGGTCATAGCGCACCACGAAGCCCTCGCCGCTGGCCGTGTCCGTCGCGGTCAGCCCGGCGAGAACGCAGCCCTCCGCGTTCGCGGCCGCAGAATTGAACTGCTCGAGGTTGGCTCCACCGATGGAATGGGTCCAGCCGCGCACGGAGAGCGCCGTACCTTCCCGCTCCGTCAGTCCGTCGTTGTCATCGGTGGCGCGCACCGTGGGGAAGTAGTCACCGATCTCCGTGTATGTATGGAGCATCGTGTTGGCGGTGCTCAGTTCATCGTAGATGCCGTCACCCTCCCAGTCCCATTCGAACAGCGCGGCGTTGCCACCGTTGCCATCGCTGAAGTTGGCGGTGAAGCTCACGCCAACCGGGGCATTGCCGCCCAGCGGTGAGGCATCCAGCCCGACCAGCGGGCCCGTGCCCGGGTTGTCCCAGTTCAGCTGCAGTCCGTTGAGGACCCCGCTCGTGTCGTCATGGAACAGCACGGCAACATAGACAAAGCCCTGGGTGGTGATCCCGTCAGTCGCGGCAGGCCAGGGAATCGTATCGATGTTGCCGCTGGCCCCCTGGCTGCTGCCGCGCCGCTGCCACTGCCAGACCCCATGCCCATAGTCCGCGATCGCGGCATAGTACAGCTCCGGCATCTGGTCGAAATCCAGCACGATGTCCTGGGGCTGTTCCCAGTCCAGCAGCTGCCCCAGGCGGTAGATGGCCCAGCTCAGCTCAGCCGAAGGGGCTGCGAATTCCATGGTGGTTGAGACCGGCACGGCATTCGGATTGCGCTGATAAGCATCGCTGCCCAGCTGGGTGGAGAACACGGGACTGGACCCGGCGCGGAAACTGCCGTCAGGCGCAGTGGGGAAGGGCACGCCGAAACCGCTGCCTTCCGCGGGAGTGCCAGGCTGTACGGTATCTTCGCTCAGCACTGCAGGTCCGGCCTGCAAAGCCGCATCGCGGGCCGGATTACCGGCACAGCCCGCCAGCAGCAGGCCCAGCAGGATCAGACTGATCTGTTGAATATTCCAAGGCAGCTTACGCATCCGTGTCTCCTGAAAATGAGATGCCGCTCATTCCCTTTTCGGGAATGGAAATCAAGCCCCAACTTCGTGGGGAAATGAAAATGACGGTTACCGGTGCTGCCGGCAGCGTGTGAATTGTTACATGTCAGCCGGGAAGTAGTTCAGCAGCCAGCAGTCGGAGCTGCCAGCGCCGCTGTCCTCAGTCAGGCTGGCATCCAGCATCGTCGGCGTGTAGGAGGCCGTGGTACTGCCGATGAAGACCGAGCTGCTCGTGCCCGTGAGCGTGGGAATCGACGCTTCGGAGGTGAAGCCCACTGCGGAGCCGCCGGGGGCATAGCCCGCCTTCGGGCCGCTGCCGCTCAGCAGCAGCGCACCGCCGTCAGTGCTGATCAGGTCGAACACCGACAGGTTGTCCGTGGCCGAGAGCATCATCCCGCCGACGCCCATGCCGACGATGTCCAGGTGGTAGAGCTGGCAGCTGCTGGCTGCCCCACCGAGGAAGCCGGCGCCGTAGATCCCCTTGAAGCCGTTGGCATCACGGGCCACCTGCACGCTGCGCGGGTAGTTGTCAGTCAGGGCCTGGGTCGTCGTCAGCCACTGCAGCGTGCCGTCGGTGGCGGCCGAGAGGAACAGGCCGCTGTCCAGCACGCCGTTGTTGCTGTTGCCACAGGCGATGGCACGGTTCATTGCCTCATCGTAGAAGACATCATGTCCCTGGCAGTTCGGCAGGTCGAGCACATGCTCCTGTTCGATGTTGCCGCTGCCGTCCAGGCGGAAGAGCGTGAAGCGCGACTGGCCGGAGACGTATGCCGAGCAGTCGCCGACGACGTAGATCGCTGAATCGCTGGCGGCATCTATGCTGCGCAGGCGCAGGCGGTCGGTGTTGACGATGCCCTTGGCCGTGCCGAGCGCACCCTCGGAATTGAACTGGATCACGAAGGAGCCGATGTCCACGCCGAAGTCCGCGAAGAAGGACTGGCCGGTGATCCAGATGTTGCCGGAGGGATCGATGTCCAGCGCGCCGACGAAGTCCGCGCCGCTGGTGTCCCAGGAATAGGCCCAGACCAGGTTGCCGTCCGCGCTGAGCTTCATCACGACCGCCGCGCTCGAAACCGCCGCATCCTCGGTTTCCCCGGCGACGATGATCTCGCCTTCAGCCGTGATCGCCACGTCGTCAAAGGTCTGGCTGTCCGCTCCGCTCCAGATCTTCTGCCAGAGCAGGTTGCCAAGCGTATCGTAGCGGGCGATCACGCCCTCGACCAGGTTGACGGCGTCGTAGGTCGAGCCGACCATGACAACTCCGTCCTCATTGGCGGCCGTGCCGTAGATCACGTCATTGGCATTGCCGCCCAGCGTATGGCTCCAGCCGCGCACGCTGATGCGGATCTGCTCCGTCTCCGAGAGGCCGTCGTTGTCATCGGTGACGCGCACGACCGGGTAGTAGTCGCCCATTGCCGGGTAGGTGTGCAGCTCGGTGTCGAGCGTACCGCTCTGGTCGTAGACGCCGTCGCCATCCCAGTCCCACTCGTAGAGCGCGATCCCGCCGCCGTTCGTGTCCGTTGCGTTGGCAGTCAGGCTGATGTCCAGCGGGGCATTGCCGCCGCGCGGCGTGCTGAGGAGCACCAGGTCCGGGCCGGTCTCTGGATTGTCAAAGTTGATGGTGATCTGGTTGAGGGTGCCGCCCGCCGGATCATCGAAGACGATCACGAGGTAGGCATAGCCCTGGGTGGTGATGCCCTTCGCGGCAGCCGGCCAGGGCAGGGTGTCGACATTGCCGCTGCCGCCTGCGCTGAGCCCGAGCTTGCGCCAGATCCAGCGACCGCTCTCGAAATCCGCCACGCCGGCATAGTAGCTGTCCGGCAGGCTGGCGAACTTGAGTTCGAAGTCCGTGATGCTGTACCAGTCACGCAGGTCGCTGAACTGGAAGATCGCCCAGCTCAGTTCACCGGGCAGGGGCGAAAACATCAGGTCCGTGCCGAACACGCTGGTGTTGGCATTGCGCTCCAGCGCCTGGTCCCCGAAGCGGAAGTCCGTGAGGGTCAGCGAAGACTGACGCTCCGCGGAATCGAAGCCCGGGGGGAAGGGCAGCTGCCTCGAACCATCCGGTCCGGCAGCCAGCGAAGCGTTCCCTGCCGGAACTGATTCAATCCGGGAATCTGACTGGCAACCCGCCAGCAGGAACATCAGTGCAACAAGGCAGGCAACTATCACCTGCGGGACAGCAATACGCATGCTTATCTCCATCTGTCAGGATGCACAACGCTCCAGGGTGAAGCTTTTGACGCATAATCATACGTCAAGATACTCTCAGAATTTACCCGGATTTTCCACGTTGGAAACCGCTGCAACATTTCTCAGGCTGCATTGAGAATGAGTCTGCTTACGGCATCTGCTGCCGATGAAAAGGGCCGGAGCAAGCCCCGGCCCTGTATCAATCGAAGGTGTCCCGAAAGGCCTAGGGAGCCATCGGGAAGAATTCGGAGATCCAGGCATCTCTTCCGCCTGCGCCGGTGTCCTCCACCAGCGTCACGGCAGCGGGACCGCTGAGGATCTCACCGAACTGCAGGCTGAGATCGGCAGTGCTGCAGTTGCCGCTGATATCGCCGAAGGCAGTCTGGCTGTCGAACACGATGTCCGAGACGGCGCTTGTGAGGTTTGCCTGTGCGGCATCACCGGTGAACAGCATCGACTCTGACGGAGTGCTGATCACTTCCTGCAGTCCGACATCCGTAGAGTCTGAGGAAGTAGGAACTGGTGTCGCCACCATTCAGATCCAGGCTGTAGACCACTCCCTTGCGCGGAGTTTCGAAGGTGTAACCGCAGCCCACGATTCCGCCGGCCAGGCCGTTGTAGTACTGCAGTGCCATACCCCGGATGACATTCTGTCCGGCATTCTTGGCGCTGGTCAACCACTGCCAGCTGCCGTTGGAACCAAGTGAAGCGAAGAAGCTCTGGGACATGCCGCTGTCAACGTAGGTGCCGCCCACGAGGATGTCGCCACTGGCCGGGTCCAGCTCCATGCCGAACAGCTTGCTGTCGAAGTTCCAGTCCAGCACGCGTTCGCTGGTGATGCTCATGTCACCTGCGAGCTCCATCACCAGCAGCTGGTCTTTCTTCACGGCATAGGCACCGCATTCGCCGCCGAGCAGCACCCGGTTCGAGGAGACGACCTCCAGGCAGCGCAGGAACACCCGGTCGTCATTCTTGATGCCCTTGCTGCCGAGGTATGTGCCGTCCTGGTCATACTTGAGGATCACGCTGGAGGTTGTCAGGCTGAAGTCCGGACTGAAGACCACGCCGAGGACCCAGATGTTGCCAAGTTCATCCATGCCGATCTGCGCACCGTAGTCGTGGCCTGCACTGTCCCAGGTCTTGCCCCAGAGTAGGTTGCCATCCCTGTCCAGGCGCATCAGTACGATGGCGGCCGTGCTCAGGTCACTCTCGGTTTCGCCGAGCACGATCACGTCACCGTTCGCTGTTTCCACGGCATCATCGAAGGTGTCAGAGCTGCCGCCACCCCAGCTGCGCTGCCAGAGCAGGTTGCCATTGCTGTCATACTTGGCGATCAGGGCGTCCGCATCCAGCGCGGCCTTGCTGTAGTTGCCCAGCGCATAGCGATGCTTCTCACTGCTGGCAACTCCGAAATTGACATCGTAATCAGCGCCGCCCAGGCTGTGGGCCCAGCCGCGCACGACGATGCGGATCTGATCGGTCTCACTCAGGCCGTCGTCATCATCCGTGACCCGCACGATCGGGAAGTACTCGCCCTGGCTGGGATAGGTGTGCATTTCGTTGTCGGTACTGCCGGTCGTGTCAAAGATGCCGTCACCTTCCCAGTCCCATTCATAGGTGGAAATGAGGCCGCCGTTCCTGTCGGAGGCATTGGCTGAGAATGTCACGTCCAGCGGTCCCGCGCCGCGGTCAGGGGAGGCTCCCAGGGTGACATCCGGGCCATTTTCCTCATCGTCATAGCGGATCCGCAGTTCCTGCAGGCTTGCGGCTGTTCCGTCATGCAGGAGGATCACGACATACACGGATCCCTGCGGGGTGATGTAGTTGCCAGTGGCCGGCCAGGGCATGGCCTGCATGACGCCGCTGCCGCCATGGGCGGTGCCAAGCGTCTGCCAGATCCAGCGGCCGCTCTCGAAGTCGGCGACCGCGGCATACAGCTGGCTTGGCAGGGCATCGAAGTGGACTTCCAGTTCGTTGAGCGTGTACCAGTCCAGCATCCCATCAAAGCGATACAGCGCCCAGCTGATGTCGCCGCTGGCTGCCGTCATTTCGAGGCTGTCGGCATTCGGCACTGCATCCGCAGTGTTTTCCAGGGCCTCGTCACCATTGAGGATGTACTCAACGAGGATTGAGGTATTGCGTAACTCTTCCGTGAACCCAGCTGGAAACTCAGGGGCAACGGTGTCCGGGCTGAAACTGCCGGAACCCTGACCCTGGCTGTGATTTTCAAGCTGGGATCCTGACTGGCAGGAGGCGAGCAGGCTTGCGAGCAGAACCAGCCAGGCGAGGCCTGCGCGCTGCAGATACATGTACATAACCGGTCTCCGTCAGATTGGATGGGAGCGTCCCGTCTGGGGACAGTTTGGACAATAACAGCCGCCGGGTCCAGGCCAGCGACAGCCAGGGAGCCAGAGTATAACAGCCGGATTTAACCTTGAGGGGGAGGGCGGATCAGGCGGTCTGCTTGTGCTCGGTATGCAGGGGCTCGCTGCCCAGTGCGCCGTGCTCCTGCTCGCTGTAACGGAAGAAGGTGCGCCAGATGCCGTCACGTTCGAGGGTCTCGGCGAAGCTCGCCTCCTCCGGCGGAGTGAAGTCGAAGTAAAGGTCCTCGGCACCTTCAGTGCCGACATGCCCGAGCACGACCGGGAAGGTCTTCAGGAAGATCACGAGGTCGTTGCCGAAGCTCATGTGTTCGACATAGTAGCGGTCCAGCGCCACGCGCCAGCCCCAGGGGATCACATTGCGCCCGCAGATCTGTGCGAGGCCGGTCACGCCCGGCAGCACGGCCAGTCGGCGGCGGTGCCAGTCCGTGTAGTACTGCTCATGGTGCAGCACGGCGGGACGCGGGCCGACGAAGCTCATTTCACCACGGAAGATGTTGATCAGCTGCGGCAGTTCATTCAGGCCGCTGTTGCGCAGGATGCGTCCGATGCGCGTGATGTCGGCATCCTTGCCGGAGATCGCCATGTGCGAGCCCGTTTCATCACCGGGGGTGGGCTCACGCTGGATCGTGCGGAATTTGTAGAGCCCGAACTGGCGGCCGCCACGGCCGAGGCGCTTCTGCAGGAAGAAGACCGGGCCTGGGCTTTCCAGCTTGACACTCACAGCGATCAGCAGGAACAGCGGTGAGAAGAGCAGGAGGAAGAACAGGCTGCCGAGTACATCCAGGCCGCGCTTGACCAGCGCATACGCGCCTCTGGGTGCAGCCAGTGCCGGATCAGCGGAATTACCGTGCTCAGTTGCCGGAATTCTGTTCATCAACCAATATCCCTCGGATTCAACCCGGAGCCCACCAGGACTCTCGAAGCGTAGTATAGCAAATGTGAATAACTGTTAATGAACCTGTCAAGGCTCTACCCAGTTATATAACGGCTGTCCAGCCTGTCGCGGTTGAAATCCTGGTCAATCTGCGATCCGGAGGCATGCGCACAGGTCCGGGTGGGGGTATCCACAGCGGGCCTGTCTGCGATCACCGTTATGTATTACCCCCGCCGGGCTATAATCAATACGTGAAGTCCGCCAAGATCCTGATCCTGCTGTGCCTGGCCCTCGGGCTGGCCTGCACCGGCTGCAACAAGAGCCTGATCAGCAGCCGGGCCACCGCCGGCCTGCAGAACACGGCGGCGGATTACTACAACTTCAGGCTCGGCAACCTGGATGGGCGGGAATACTCCAGCTTCCTCAGCCCCGCCTACCGCGGCAGCTTCAGCAAGGACAAGCTCGCCGAACTGAATGCCGGCAATGCCCCGGCCCGCGCCGCCAACAACCGTGTGGAGAAGGTGCAGTCCGCGGATGTGCTTGTGAGCACGGAAGCCAACTTCGCGATGACGGATGTCTCCCCGGCGCTCGGCTATGCCTTCGGCAGCATGGAGCCGCTGCGCTGGGTCAAGGCCGGCAACCGCTGGTTCCTCTATCTGGGCAGCGACCGTGAAGTCAGCGAATACGGCTACTTCCCGGTCTCGATACCCTTCCCGCAGGTGCCGGAGCAGGCCCCCGCCCAGGTGCTGGAGGAGAAGCGCCGCAAGGACACTCCTGCCGTGCCCGGTGAAGGGGACAGCGCGGAAGGTGGAACTGACGCCGGCACAGGCTGAGCCTGCCAGATTGACCACTTAAGTCCTGGCAAGTAAACTCATGCTCCCCCACGGGTCCTTAGCTCAGCGGTTAGAGCAGGAGACTCATAATCTCTTGGTCGCGGGTTCGAATCCTGCAGGACCCAGTTTGATTTCTCCATCTCACCCAAGGGCTCGATGGTCTGGCGCTGCGCTGGCGCATTCGCTGCCAGCGGGTCGCGCGGATGGGATGCAGCAGTACTTGAAATGCAACGTGCAAGAGGAGCGGAACTGGTTTCGCTCCGGTTTGCAGACCTGCGAGTGCTTGCACGAGCAGGCAGAGGAATTCGGTCTGGCGCTGCGGCCGGCCAAGCCGTCCGGGTCGCGCGGAAGGGAAGTCCTCCATTGAGTGTCGTTAACCTGGGCGCCGCCGCTACACTTCTCCCACTTCTCCCACTTCTCCCACTTCTCCCACTTCTTCCACTAACTTCTACTTCCCCAGCGCCTTGCCCAGTTCGCGCTGCATGGCGCGGCGCTGCTGGCGGGAAAGCTGCCCGGGTACGACATCCTGCAGGATCTGCGGAAGCTGGGCTATGGCCTCAGGCTGCACTGGCTTAGCCCCTGCCTTAAGCAGCGGCGTGGCCCCCGGCAGCAGGCGCACCGAGCCCAGCAGGCTGCGCAGCTCGGCGGGCTTCGTGGCCCGGGCGATCAGGGACGCCAGCCGCTGGCGCAGCAGTTCGAACAGGCGCTCCACATTCAGCATGCTGCCGAAGGCATGCAGCTCACGGATCTCCGCCAGCACGGCGGGGTTGCAATCACGCAGCTCAGCGAGCTGCTCCGGCGTCCGGCCAGTGGCCCGGCCCACGCTGGCCTCATCCAGCTCCGCATGCTCCAGGCACCAGAGCAGCAGCCAGTCCTCGGGCCGGATCTGCTCAGCTACTGTTTCCACCCCAGGCAGCGTCATCACATCAGTCATTACTGTCATTGCTTTCCTACCTCCCCTTGGAGTCACGATACATATGTTTACCTGCATATTTATGCAAAGTCAAGTAATGCGCAATATTATCCAGATAATAAGCAAAGTTCGGGAGTGCAGCTGCGCAGCAGGGCAGAGAAGAGGCATAGGGAGCCATTAGCAAAGCGCGTGGTGGGTTGGAAGTGGCTCTTCGTAAGAAGGAACTGAAATCTGCGGAAGGGGGGACTCGAACCCCCACGAGCTCTCGCTCACAAGATCCTTAATCTTGCGTGTCTGCCATTCCACCACTCCCGCAGGCAAGGGGACTGAGATTATACATGAATCAGTGCTTAGTGGTTAGTGATTAGTTCTTAGTTCTTATGGTTACAGCTTCTTGCCAAGCATCAAGCAACTAAGAACTAACCCACTAAAAACTAAAAAGGCGGGACCCGGGCAGGCCCCGCCTTCGACTTAAACCCTGTTTTCCGCCTGTGTGTACTCAGGTGGTTCCGACAGGTTCGGAGGTGATGTTATTCGTACCGTAGCGGATCACGAGGTTGTTCACCTCGTCCTCGCGGATCGGATGCGGCAGGTTGACCACGAACTCGTCCTGGTCGCTGTGTCCGCTGTCATGCATGCCGAAGCTGACGTTGAAGATCTGGCTGATGTAGAAGTCCGGCACCTGCAGCACGAAGTTGCCGCTGGAATCGCTGATCACGGTGCTGGCCACCGTGCCGCCGCTCGGGATGCTGCCGTTCAGCAGGCGCACGGGGAAGCGCTCCTCACCGATCAGGTAGTTGAGCTCCACGTCCGTGCTCACGCCGCTGCCGTTCTGATCAAGCACGCGGCCCCGCACCTCGGTGGTCTCGGCCGCGCCCATCGCACTCGCGGTCAGGCCGCGGAACAGGCCGAGCGTGCCGATGAAGCCACGGTTGCCGGCGGTGTCCAGGCTCGCGGTGGCGAAGTTGCCGCTGCTGTCCACGGTCGCGGTGTAGCTGCCATAGCGGTACCAGGTGACGTAGTCATTGTCGTAGGTCTCGACGCGGCTGCCCAGATCGGAGTCGTGGATGAATACCGCGAACACGGTCCCGGGGGTCTGCTGGTCGGTCAGCGCAAAGCGCAGGCTGATGTCGCGCTCGAACAGCGCATCAACCGGGCTGTTGATGATCAGCGCGCCGACGCGCTCCGTGATGGACTTCGTGGTGGTCGGGAAGGACTCGGGGACATTGTCCGAGCCGCTGATCAGATCCGAGATGCTGACCACCTGGCGGTCAGCGAAGGTCCCGCTCGGGAAGTCCACATAGGCGCCGCTGGCCAGCTCGAGCCGAGCGGCCTCGCCGTTGTTGAACACCTTCTCAACCAGGTTGTCGGCGATGATCTCGGAATCCCCCGAACCGCAGCCGGCCAGGGCCATCAACAGCAGCAGGGCCGGCAGAACTAGTCTGTGCATCGAAATCTCCATGGCTTTGGTCAGTTACCTAATCGGCGGGGCCTGTCCAAATTAAAAACCGCAGGCCCCTAGCGCCCGTGCGTGGCAGTCTCCATGAAGCGTCCCTTCGCGCTGGAAAGCGGCCGCCCGCCGCTTTCACCCTGGATCCGGCATTCCGCGCTCAGCTCCCAGAGCGGGCTCCTGCCGCCGGAGCGCCAGGCCCGGAATTCCAGTTCGCGGTCAAGCGGCACGGGGCTGCGAAAGCGCGTCGTTAGCTCTGCTGTGACCACGCTCAGGTTATGGATGCGGAACATGCAGTTGCTCATCAGGTCGTCGAAGACCGTGGCCTGCACCCCGCCGTGCAGCACATCGCGCCAGCCCTGGTGGAGCTGGCTGGGACGGAAGCGTGTGACGAGCACCTCGCCCTCGCGCTCGAACACGAGCTGCAGCCCCGCGGGGTTGAGCGCCCCGCAGGCGAAGCAGTAGTCGTTGTCAATGAAGGCCGTCGTGCTGTCCATCGCCTCAGCGCCAGACCACACGGTACTGGAAGGTGAACTTCGTCTCGCCGTCGGCGGGCACGTCCACCCTGAATTCAGCGGTGTTGGCATCCTTCTTCACGTAGTCAGTGCTGGCGGAGAGGATGTCCCAGTCGCCCCAGATCGCGAAGGGCACGGTGACCGTGACGTCCTCGCTCTCCTTGTGGTTCTTCAGCGTGATCTCCCAGGTCTCGGTGTAGCCGCTGCCGATGTCCTTGTAGTCCTGCTTGACGGTCTCGCCCTTGATGTCAAAGGCGTTGCCGATCGTCAGGCGCACATCCTCATCGCGCGGGGTGTGGTCGATGCGGTCCTCGCCCACGAACTGGGCCTGGCCCTTGCTGTCAGCCTTGAAGACCCGGACGATGCCCTTCGGCAGCGGCATGCCCATGTTGTTCTCCTCGCTGTTCTCGAACTGGACCTTGACGCTCACATCACCGCCGTAGCGGCCATCGAACACGAACAGCTTCTCGGTGCCGACCCCGGCTGCAGTCAGCAGGCCGATCTGCTTCTGCTGGCTGTTGCGGATCGTCGTCGGGCGCTGCAGGTCGTAGAGGTGGTACTCGAAGAAGGACTCCTCCTCGAAGCCGCCCGGCGCGGCTTCCTGCGCCATGGCATAGCGCTCGAACTCCCCATCCATCGGCATTTCGTCGTACTCCTGTGCGCGGTTGACATCACCGGCCACGAGTTTCAGGTTGGCATTCTCAAAGGTCGTACCGCTGTTGTTGGTGAGCGTGACCCAGCCCTCGATGTCGGCTGCCGTGTCGTCAGCATTGAGCATCACGACGTAGTCAGCCTTCCAGTCCAGCCCGCCGGAGAGGTAGCTGATCTCGCCGGTCTGCGTGCCGCTGCTCCCGCTCCAGAGATCCCAGGAGAGGGTCGGGCGCAGCAGCAGTTCATCGGCGCTGCCGGCCGGGAGCACGACCCGGCCCGGGGGGTTGAGCAGGATCTGCCCGCTGGCATCCCGGACCACGCGTCCGCCCGCGGTGGAGAGCAGCGTGACGCGCTGCTCGGTCTTGTTGTAGTCGTCAATCAGGGTCAGTTCGCGGCCGATGAACTTCTCGAGCATCTTGTCCATGTTCACGAGGTCGTAGTCGAAGTTCTGCTCGAGCAGTTCGAACTCCACACCTTCGGGGAAGGCCAGGTGTACGGTCGAGGGGTTGAGCCGCCCGCTGACGTTGTCAAGCGTGAACTGCTGGCGGCCGTTTGCCAGGTTGAAGCTGCGCTTCTCCTTGACGAGGGCCAGGTCGCCATTGTAGATCGTGATGTAGAGGTCCGACACGGCGCCGGCCTCCTTTGCCGATGCCGGAAGCGGCATGGCGCTGTACGCCAGCAGGGCGCAGACGAAGAGCAGTGTTGCCGGATTGCGTTTCATGGGTTTACCTCCACACGACCCTGTAGGTGAAGCTGAAGCTGGTTTCGCCGTCGGCGGGCACGGGCACGCTGAATTCCATGGTGCTGGCATCCTTCTTGTGATGCGGAATGCTGGACTCGATCACGCTCCACTCGCCCCAGACACTGAAGGGCACGGTCACGACCACGTCCTCGCTTTCCTTGTGGTTCTTGAGCGTGACTTCCCAGGTCTCGGTGTAGCCCTTGCCGATGTCCTTGTAGTCCTTGCGCACGGTTTCGCCCTTGATGTCGAAGGCGTTGCCGATCGTCAGGCGCACATCCTCATCCTTCGGCGTATGGTCGATGCGGTCCTCGCCGACGAACTGGGCCTGGCCCTTGCTGTCAGCCTTGAAGACCCGCACGACGCCCTTCGGGAGCGGCATGCCCATGTTGTTCTCCTCGGCATTCTCGAACTGGATCTTCACGCTCACATCGCCGCCGTTGCGGCCGTCAAACACGAACAGCTTCTCGGTGGAGACGCCGTTGGCGGTCAGCAGTCCGATCTGCTTCTGCTGGCTGTTGCGGATCGTGGTCGGGCGCTGCAGGTCATAGAGGTGGTACTCGAAGAAGCTTTCCTCCTGGAAGCCGTCCGGTTTGGCAACGGCCTTCATCGGCATCGCGCTCGGAGCCGGCATTTCGCGGCGGTACTCCGGCTCGGGGGCGCGATTGACATCGCCGGCCACGAGCTTCAGGTTGGCATTCTCGAAGGTCGTGCCGCTGTTGTTCGTGAGCGTGACCCAGCCCTCGATGTCGGCGGCGCTGTCGTCAGCGTTCAGCATCACGACGTAGTCCGCCTTCCAGTCCAACCCGCCGGAGAGATAGCTGATCTCACCCCTGCGGGTGCCACTGCTGCCGCTCCAGAGATCCCAGGAAAGGGTGGGGCGCAGCAGCAGTTCATCAGCGCTGCCGGCGGGCAGCACGATCCGCCCCGGGGGGTTGAGCAGGATCTGCCCGCGCGAATCCTTGACGACGCGGCCGCCGGCGGTGGAGAGCAGTGTGACCTGCTCACTGCCGCCGTTCTCACCGTCGGTGACGAGTGTCAGTTCGCGGCCGATGAACTTCGTGAGCATCTTGTCCATGTTGACGAGGTCGTAGTCGAAGTTCTGCTCAAGCAGCTCGAACTCCAGGCCCTCGGGGAAGGAGAGGTGCACGGTGGAGGGGTTGAGCCGCCCGCTGACGTTGTCAAGCGTGAACTGCTGGCGGCCCTCACTGAGGCTGAAGCTGCGCTGCTCCTTGACGAGCGCGAGGTCGCCGTTGTAGATCGTGATGTAGAGGTCTTCCACCTTGCCGGCGTCCTTGGCCATTGCTCTGCTCCAGTTCGCGGATGTCGCCAGCATGCATGATGCCAGCAGCGTGATTGCCAGTAACCTGATTGCCATGTCTATCTCCAGACCACCCGGTAGGTGTATGTCAGTTCAGTCTCGCCGTCCGCGGGCACGGGAACTTCCCATTCCGCGGTCGCTGCATCCTTCTTCTGCCAGGGCAGGCTGCTCCTGTCCATGCTCCAGTCACCGCCGATGTAGGCCCGCACCGTGACAACGGCATCCTCGCTTTCCTTGTGGTTCTTCAGCAGCACCCGGAAGCTCTGGGTGTAGCCCCGGCCGATGTCGGTGTAGTCGGTCTGGGTGGCCTCGCCGACGATGTCAAAGGCGTTGCCGATGTAGACGGAGAGATCCTCGTCGCGCGGGGTGTGGTCGATGCGGTCCTCGCCCACGAACTGCGCCTGGCCCTTGCTGTCGGCCTTGAAGACGCGCAGCACCCCGGCGGGCAGGGGCATCCCGAGGCCCTGCTCCTCCTCATTCGTGAATTCCACGGCGACACGCACGTCGCCACCGTTCTGGCCATTGAAGAGGAACTTCTTCCGAACCGGGAAGCCGCTGGCGGTCAGCAGGCCGATCTGCTTCTGCTGGCTGTTCCTGATGGTGGTCGGCCGCTCGAGGTCGTAGAGGTGGTACTCGAAGAAGCTTTCCTCCTGGAAGCCGCCACCGCCACCGGTGGCGACACTGCCGGCGAGGTCATACATATCCATGCCGAGCTTGTACTTCATCTGCTCCTGCACGCGGTTGACATCCCCGGCCACGAGTTTCAGATGGGCATCCTTGTATGTCGTGCCGCTGTTGTTGCTGAGCGTGACCCAGCCCTCCAGGTCTGCGGCCGTGTCGTCGGCATTCAGCATCAGCACGTAGTCGGCATTCCAGTCCAGCCCCCCGGAGAGGTAGCTGATCTCACCGAGCCGGCGTCCGGCCTGCTGGCTCCACAGCTTCCAGGAGAGCGTGGGCCTGAGCAGCAGCTCATCCGCACTGCCGGCGGGGAGGATCACGCGGCCCGGCGGGTTGAGCAGGATCTGGCCGTTGGCATCGCGTACCACGGTGCCGCCATTGGTGGAGAGCAGGGTGACGCGCAGGCTCGTGCCGTCGTAGTCATTGTGCAGGGTGAGCTCGCGGCCGATGAAGCGCTCCAGCAGCTTGGAGGTATTGACGAGGTCGTAGTCGTAGTTCTGCTCCAGCAGCTCGAACTCCGCGCCGTCGGGGAAGGCGAGGTGCACGCTGGAGGGATTGAGCTGCCCGCTGACATCCTCGAGCACGAGGTCCTGCGTACCCTGGCTGAGCTCGAAGCTGCGCAGCTCGCGGATCAGCGAGAGGTTGCCGTTGTAGACGGTGAGATGGACATCCTCCACTTCACCGGCGCTGGCGGCGTAGGCGGATTGCGTTGCCAATAACAACAGGCTCAGCCCGAGGGCCGTGATTCGTTTCAATGCTCTTCCTCCCTGCTTCCGGACAATCTCTGATCAGGTCCGTCTGATCAACATAGTCGCTCCTGACGATGGGATTACGGAAAATGTTCCCTTGATCTGCCAGAGCGTGTCAGGCTGATGATATCCCGCATCGGGGAATGGAGCAAACGGGGGGAGGTACGGGAGGTGCGGTGAAGCCGCACCATGGGTGCTGCGGCGCAGCCGCAGGCGGCAGTATGTGAACTATAACTGTGTCTTTGCAAAATTTAACTTAAATTTAACCCCCCCCCTCCTTGATTATTGACTTTCATCTAGTTAAAATCAGGCATCCTTTGGAAATATAGGAAATAGTATGTATAACAATACTTTCAAGGCCATGATCTCATTGTTAGCAGTAGCAGGGATGATTTTGTTAATGGATTCATCCGCTGTCGCACAGATGTCATGCGCAGCAGGGTCAACAAATTGTAGTTGTAGTTCCAATTGCTGCTCGATTGATTTTGTTGGCGGAGAATCTTATTCAGATCCGATCACATACCACAAGAAGTGCACTGGACTACTTTGCCCGCTTACCTGCAAAGCTTCAGGTACATTTCGAGATCACATATGCGCACACTTTGTGAATACTCACTGCTACAATTCTTTGCCGTGCAATTGCGTTGCAGTTGTTGGAGAGCGACTATTCACAAGTCCCACAGGGTGTGGTCAACAAGGTACAAGCTGTGTTAACTGTGACAACCCCCCGGCTCCTCCAACAGAACATTGGTGTCAGAAATGTGATAACACAGCAATAGGTCCGGTACCTCAGAATAATCCTTACAACTGTCCATAATGGGTGACAATATCATATTTTGAGTGTTTTTAATAGTGCTGTCGAAATACTCAGACAAGGAGAATGTAAATGTCTTTTCAGAGGAATTTGAGTTTCATAGTTCTAACTATGATTTTAAGTCTGGCAGTGTCTTTTGCCGGTGAACAGGGGACTATCAGCGAGAAATATCCTGGCAATGGCAGTGAGATTACGGTTCGTCTCGCGGATGCGCTCGTTTCAACCGGTGCCAGATGTTTCTATCGTGCTTACGGTAGGTTTCCTGACAACTGGGATGAGGTAGTAGCTTCCGGGATTGGTTCTACTTCCCTCATGGGTTATCAGTTGGAGATGATAAATCCTGATGACCCAACACTGAATTTCCCTGGTGATGTGTACTATGAAAACAATCGTGGAACAGCTTTTGTTCACTGCATGAGTCTGGATGGTTCTCAGGAGAGAATCAGGTTGCAAATTCCCAGCACATATGAAGCTACATTATTGCAGATGCAAGATTCTATGGCACTTACAGATGATCAGAGGTCAAGAGTATTACAAATCATCAGTGATGAGAACCAACTTCAGCAGTTCGCGATATTAGGATCATTCAGCCGTTCTATCGAACTGTTCCGCACGATACACGACAGATACCCAAGTGATCTTCAAGAATTTCTCAGTTATGGATTTTCACCTGTAGCAGATACTACACTCAACCCTGTAACTGGAGTGCCTTTCAAATTTGATGGATCTGCAGGTGATATTTTCCTGGAATTTCATAGCGACAGAATGCTGCTGATACACAGAGACAAAGAGGGAATTCTACTCCCCTATTTTGATTATTACTTCTGACATTTTCAAAGTAGGCATGGCAGGCAATCAGAGTCATTTATGACAAGCCTTTAGCGTTGAAAGGAAGCAACCTCACAGGTGCTTTGCTGCTCGGTTTGTTACGCTCACCAAGCAAAGCTTGTGTTCGCCATGCGGCCAGCATTGAACACATTGCGGAAGCATTGCTTCGCAGCTTCGCAGCACCTCCAATGGTGCAGCTTCGCAGCACCTCCGCCAGGCTTACAGCCTGGCCTCATCCTCCGGATAGAGGATGTTCGCCTGCAGTTCAGCGAGAGCCGGGCCGATGTCCGCCGCCTCGCCATAGAAGACGTTCAGGGCCTCGACAGTGCTGCGGATGAAGTCCGTGGTCTGCGGGCGTTCGAGGTCCACCCAGACCGCGCCGGGATGGCCGATGCAGTTCCCCTGGTAGCGCTGTGGGATGAACATCCGCACCGGGGCGCGGTGGATCGCCGTCCAGTGGGTCAGCAGCAGCAGGTTGGCCCGGTTGTCACCGAGCACGCGCAGGGCCAGGGCATAGCTGCGGCCGCTGCGCTGCATCAGCTCCTCCAGCAGGCCGTACCACGTGCGGCCCACGCTCGGCAGGCGCGTGGTGCTGAGCAGGATCGCCCCCACCGCACTGCACTGCGGCTCGAACTCCGCGCCGGTCTCGAGGCTTCTGCCAAGGATCCGCGTGCTCGTCTCCGGGCTGACCGCGGCACCGTCCGCCAGGGCCTCCCAGAGCGGCTGCAGCGGCTGCAGATGCTGATCCTTCAGCTCCTTCGGCGTCGGGCTGTAGTTGATCATCCAGGCGTGGAACTGCTCGTTGGCAGCGTAGAGCTGCGGATGGCTGGCCGGCGGGCGCGAGAGCGCGATTTCCGGGACCTTGTCGCCCAGGGCCCCGAGCTGCATCAGTTCGAGCTCCACGGACTCCCAGCGGTCGCACAGCCCGCAGCTGAGGATGTCGGTCAGCACCACGTCGAGCTGGGGATGGAACAGGTCCGGGGCCTGCAGCAGGGTGTCCGGGTGGTGGTCCACGAGGATCATGCGGCAGTCCTCATGGGCATCGAGACGGCTGATGGCCTTCTGTGTATATTCCGGGCGGCGGCTGTGCACGCTGCAGTCCACCATCACCACCGTGCCGTAGTCCTCTTCGCTCGCGATGGCCCGCGGCACCACACGCTTCCAGAGTTTGCTGATGTCACCGGTGGATTCAAAGCTGAAGGTGCCGTCCACCTGTGTCAGGCCATGGGACTGCAGGAAGCGCCAGGTCAGGGCCAGCATCGAGATCCCGTGTACGTCGTAGTGGCCGATCACCTGGGCCGGACGGTGGGCATTGGCCGTGATCCAGTCCAGTGCTGGATGCCGTTTTTCCAGGCGCAGGAAGTCCGGCGGGGCCTGATCCGAGGGATGTCCGAAGAGCCGCACACGCGCCCCGGGATCCTCGCTGAGCCAGACCTGGAAGGAACTGCGCTCGAGATGCTGCAGGTCCAGCAGGCCGGCCAGCCAGTGGGCGGTATCGGCCAGCAGCAGGGCCAGTTCACGGTCGAGCTGCATCGCTTCAAGGGCCGCGGCACCGCTGGCGAAGGCCTGGCTGCCCCGGCTGAAGTATTCATTGAAGAGCGCGAGCTGCAGGCCGTAGAGCTCGGGCATGATTTCCTGGCGGGCAGCGCTGCGTGCAACCAGAATTCGATTGGAGAGGTCGAGAGTTATACGTGAGAATATGATGGAGAGGCTGACCTGGGGGTCTTCTGGATCATGATTCCTCAGGCATTGGAAGAATTCCGGGTCAATGCCTGCTTTGGGAGTCGGCACTGCTGAATTCTAACATAACCATGCCGATAAACACGCAAATGACCGAGGGCGCGGCTCAGATACTGGTAGTGGATGACAGGGCGGAGGACAACTGCTCGCTGGCCGAGCTTGTCGCTCTGTTCAACTACGAAACCTTCTGCGCCACGAGCCAGGAAGAGGCCGTGCGCCTGCTGCAGGAGAAGGGCATCGACGCCGCGGTGATCAGCATCGACAGCCCGATCAACGGCTTCCAGATCGCCCAGCACATCAAGGGCCTCGATGACTACAAGGACCTGCCGCTGGCCTTCACCACCTCCCAGGACTATGACTACCCGACCCTGATGGAGGCGCAGTACTACGGCGGGATGTTCCTGCACCGCAAGCCCTATGACGATGTCGAGGTGCTGGCCACGCTCTCGAGCATGGTGCGCGTCAAGATGCTGCAGGATGAACTGAAGGAGCGCATGCAGGAGCTGGACCACCTGGCGAGCACGGATGTGCTGACCGGGATCTACAACCGCCGCATGTTCTTCATCCGTGTCGCCGAGGAAATGGCACGCGCGCGCCGTAACCAGTCCCCGTACTGCGTGCTGTACATGGACATCGACCACTTCAAGGGCATCAATGACACCCATGGCCACCTGGCCGGGGACTTCATCCTGCGCTCCTTCGCGCAGCTCGTGGACCAGGCCAAGCGCAAGAGTGACGTGTTCGGGCGGATCGGCGGCGAGGAGTTCGTGATCCTGCTGCCGGATGCGGGCTACGACGAAGGGCAGATGATCGCGGAGCGTATCCGCGCCACCATCGAGGAGACGGACATCAACTGGGTCGGCAAGGCCATCCCGGTGACGATCTCCGTCGGCATGCTCGCCATCCCCGAGAACGCGGTGGCAACGGCGGACGAGCTGATGAAGATCGCCGATGAGGCGCTGTACGAGGCCAAGGAAAGTGGGCGCAACCGTGTGGTCTCACGCGAGCTGGAGATCGGCGATGCCGTCGCCCGGCCCTTCGGCTTCCTCTAGGCTCAGATCGTCAGGCGGCGGATCAGCAGCCAGCTGCGGCCGCTGCGCGGATTGACCCCGCTGTCCACGATGTCGAGGCTGCCCTTCGTGCGGTAGACCAGGCGCTGGCCGGGATGCAGATCCTGGGTGCGCTTGGCAATGGGAGCGAAGTCGGCATAGACGAAGCCGTACTGCAGCGCCTTCTGGGCCTCGGCGCGGCTGACGCGGAAGGCCGCGCTGACCACTGCATCCGCCCGCAGTGATGCACTGGTGAGGCGTTCCTCTGAAAATGACAATGCCGGAGGCGTGGCCGCGTAGTCCGCCTCCACCTCCAGTTCATCCAGGTACTGTTCCGCATGCAGGGCCAGTACGAAGCGCTCATCGAGGTAGATGTCACCCACGGCGCTGTCCGCGATCCCGCTGCCATGCAGCAGGCTGCGCAGGCCGTTCACCGTGCGCGCCCTGGCGGGCAGCTGCTCCGGGCTGAAGATTGCGAAGTGCAGCGGGGCGGGAGCATCCGCAGCATGCGCGAGCCGGAACTGGGCACGTTCGAAGCCGCCCGTGAGCTGCAGGCCGGGACTTCCCTGCAGGGCCAGCCACTGATGCGTGTCGAGGAAACCCGACGGCAGATAGCGCGCATCGCCATCCAGGCCCAGCCGTACGGCGGCCTGGACCTCGGCTGCATCAAGTTCCCGCCAGTTGAGCATCGGGCTCAGGGCTGGCTCGCCGCGCGGTCGCGCTCATTCTCGATGATTGCCTGGTCGGCATGGATCGTCTTCTTGAGGCGCTCGAACTCGTCGTCAATCTCCTCATGGTCGCGGTCGTCAAGTTCGTACAGATTGCGGTCCACGAGGCTCGTGAAGACCTCCTCGCAGAAGGCGATCTCCATCTCGATCAGCATGATCGTGTGACGCATGATGAACTGGTGGCGCAGCGGGGTGCTTTCGCGGGTCTGCTCATCCACTTCGCGGTGGTATTCGAGGATGCGCTTCAGGTAGGCCTCCTTGATCAGGAAGCGCCGGCACTGTTCCTTCTCGGAGATGGCGTCGAGGAAGTACAGCCCGAGGTTGACGGGGAAGATCGGCCGCGAATGCGGGAAGATCACCTTCGGCAGTTCACGGCGCAGCATGCGCCGGCCGTCGTCGGTGATTTCATACACGCTGCGCTCCGGCCGGTTGCCGACACGCTCCGTGCCCGTCTCGCGGACGAAGCCGTTGTTCTCCAGCTTCTTGAGACCGTAGTACAGGGAACCGCTGCTGATGTCGACGATATGGCTCATCACATTGTCGATGATCATCTTGATCTCATAGCCATACCGCGGACTGTCGGACAGCAGGCCCAGCACCACCAGGTCCCTGATCTTCACGTCCTTGCTCATGCGCTTCCTCCCCTGGAAGTCAGGCTCTCGTGTTGAGTCTCATGACAGACACCAAAAGTTAAATTCTGGTTCAACGCAGAGAGAATATCCTCATCTACTGAAATATTCAATCGTTCAAACAGAATAATTATCCTAATTAATTTTGAAATGATGTCTCAAAGAGCCTGAAATCCCCGCATCAGTCCGCAACACCCAGGCAACTTTCCGCAGCTTCTGCTGGTATATCTATCCACCTGCTCCGGGAAATTCTGCATGGATATTCAGCTCAATATACAGATGTGTAGTATAATATCCGCAGCTCCGGCAGTTCTGTGAGGAAGCAATGACAGCCGATTTCATTCATGTGCGTGGTGCCCGGGTCCACAACCTGAAGGACGTGGACGTGAAGATCCCGCGCGGCAAGCTGGTGGTGTTCACCGGACCCTCCGGCTCCGGCAAGTCCAGCCTGGCCTTCGACACGATCTACGCCGAGGGCCAGCGGCGCTACCTCGAGAGCCTTTCGAGCTATGCGCGGCAGTTCCTGCAGAACTTCGACAAGCCGGACGTGGACCACATCATCGGGCTCTCGCCGGCGATTGCCATCGAGCAGAAGGCGGCCAGCCACAACCCGCGCTCGACGGTCGGCACCGTCACGGAGATCTACGACTACCTGCGCGTGCTGTTCGCGCGCGTCGGGCAGCAGCACTGCCATGTCTGCGGCAAGCCGGTCGGCCGCCAGACCGTGGATGAGATGGTGGAGCACATCTCCACTGAATTCGGTGGGGCGGCGATCCTGCTGCTGGCCCCGATCGTCAGCGGGCGCAAGGGTGAGTACAAGGATGTCTTCGAGGCCGCGCGCGTCAGCGGCTTCGCCCGCGTGCGTGTCAACGGTGAGGTAATCCGGCTCTCGGAGGAGATCAAGCTCGACAAGAAGCGCAAGCATGACATCGAGATCGTGATCGATCGCCTGCGCGTTGACAAGGAGGGCCGCCAGCGCCTGACGGAGGGTGTGGAGCTGGCGCTCAAGGAGAGCGGCGGCACGGTGCGCGTGCTCAACGTTGACAGCGAGCAGGAGATCCTCTTCTCGGAGAGCAATGCCTGCGTGGACTGCGGCATCTCCTTCAGCGAGCTGCTGCCGCAGAAGTTCAGCTTCAACAGCCCGCAGGGGGCCTGCACGGACTGCAGCGGGCTGGGCACGAGCCTCGAGCTGGACCGCACGCTGATCATCCCGGACCCCTCGCTCTCGATCCGCGAGGGCGCGGTGAAGTACTGGGGCCTGTTCAGCGGTCACAAGCCGGTCTTCAGCGAATATGTCAACACCTTCCTGACGCCATACAACGTCGACATCGACACCCCGCTGGAGAAGTTCAGCGAGCGCGCGGTGACGGCGATCCTCGAGGGCGGGCAGATGATCTGGCGCAACCGCCGCCGTGAGTTCGAGGGCGTTGCCACTTCCATCCGCCGGCTCTACCAGCAGACCCAGAGCGAGGGCATGCGCCGCTGGTACGCGCAGTTCTTCGCCGATACGCCCTGCAAGGCCTGCAGCGGCAAGCGGCTCCGGCCCGAAAGCCTGGCGGTCAAGGTCGGCGGGAAGCAGATCGACGAACTGGTGGAGATGGACATCGAAAGCGCGCTCGGCTGGTTCAAGGGCCTGCCGCGCAGCCTGGATGCCACCCAGAAGCAGATCGCGAAGGAACTGCTGAAGGAAATCAGCGAACGCCTGAGCTTCCTCAACAACGTGGGCCTGAACTACCTGACGATGAACCGCTCCGCCCCGACGCTGTCCGGCGGCGAGAGCCAGCGCATCCGGCTGGCGAGTCAGATCGGCAGTGGGCTGACCGGTGTGCTGTACGTGCTGGATGAGCCGAGCATCGGCCTGCACCAGCGTGACAACCAGAAGCTGATCGACACGCTCGAGTTCCTGCGCGACCTCGGCAATACGGTGATCGTCGTCGAGCATGACGAGGAGACGATGCGCCGTGCGGATGAGATCCTCGACTTCGGTCCGCGGGCCGGGGTGCACGGCGGGCGGATCGTGGACCAGGGTGACTGCGCAGCGCTGTCGAAGCGCGGCAAGAGCATCACCGGGCGCTACCTGGCCGGCAAGGAGGAGATCGCCGTGCCGGAGAAGCGCCGCAGTGGCAACGGCCGGAAGATCGAGATCCTCGGCGCCGCTGCCAACAACCTGCAGGATGTCGACGTGGAGATTCCGCTCGGGCGCTTCGTCTGCGTGACCGGCGTGAGCGGCAGCGGCAAGTCCAGTCTCGTGAACGAGACGCTCTGGAAGGCGACGGCCAACCTGCTGAACGGCACGGTGCGGCGCACGGGGCAGTTCCGCGAGATCCGCGGGATCGCCGAGAACGTTGACAAGGTGATCCAGATCAGCCAGAAGCCGATCGGGCGCACGCCGCGCTCCAACCCGGCGACCTACGTCGGCGTCTGGGACGGGATCCGCAACCTCTACGCCGAGCTGCCGGAGAGCCGCGTGCGCGGCTACAAGCCGGGGCGCTTCAGCTTCAACGTGAAGGGCGGGCGCTGCGAGGCCTGCCAGGGCGACGGCGTGAAGAAGATCGAGATGCACTTCCTCTCGGATGTCTACGTGGAGTGCGATGTCTGCAACGGCCGGCGCTTCAACCGCGAGACGCTGACGGTGGAGTTCAAGGGCAGGAACATCAACGACGTGCTGGAGATGACGGTGGAGGAGGGGATCGAGCACTTCGGCAAGTTCCCGAAGATCACGCGCATCCTCGAGACCCTGCACGACGTGGGGCTGGACTACATCAAGCTCGGGCAGAGTGCGCCGACGCTCTCGGGTGGTGAAAGCCAGCGCATCAAGCTGGCGAAGGAACTGTCAAAGCGCAGCACCGGCAAGACGCTCTACATGCTGGACGAGCCGACGACGGGCCTGCACTTCGAGGACATCCGCAAGCTGCTGACGGTGCTGGACCGCCTCGTTGACAGTGGCAACACCGTGCTCGTGATTGAGCACAACCTGGACGTGATCAAGACCGCGGACTGGGTGATCGACATCGGCCCGGAGGGCGGCCGCGGTGGCGGTAAGCTCGTGGCGGCAGGTACGCCGGAGGAAGTGGCGGCGGTGAAGGAGAGCCATACTGGATCGTTCCTGAAGGGAATGCTGGGGGCGAAGAAGAAGTCGGCAGTTGGCAGTAGGCAGTCGGCAGCAGGGAAGAAAGAGTCGGCAGTTGGCAGTAAGCAGTCGGCAGTAGGGAAGAAGACTACAGGGACGAGGACGAAGAAGGCGGGGGGCTAGGGGAGGATATAGGAGCTGGGTTGTAGGGGGTAGCGGAGGCCCAGCGCAAGCTGGGCGCGGAGGTGCGGCGCAAGCCGCACAATATCCGTGAACCGTGAACCGTGATCCGTGATCCGTGGAGGCGCGCAGCTTGTCTGCCCGCAATGACAATGAAGCGTAAACAGTGAACGGTAGCACAGCACCGGCGCGGCCCAGCCGCCGGAGGTGCGCAGCTTGTCTGCGCACAATGACAATGAAGCGTATACAGTGAACCGTAAACAGTGAACCGTGAGCAGTAATCCGTGCACAGGACCGGCGCGGCCCAGCCGCGATTGGGAGTGAATGCCGCGAAGTGCTCGCAGCAGATGGACTTGGCAACATCCCTTATGGCTCGCCCGAACACGCCGCCGGCCGGATTGCCATCCCCGCCCGTGGCGATCCCGCATCCGCGTGATCCCCCCGCCCTGGATGTCCGGCGGCTGGGAGCTGCACACCTCCGTTTCGCGATGGAAGCATGTTTCCCGAAACCGGATCCCCATGGCGCAGCTTAGCAGCGACTCCGACTACCGCTGAAGCGGGTAGCTCCGTTGTCCGGATTGCTCCGGACCTCCGTTGTCCGGATTGCTCCGGACCTCCTAGCGCACCGCCTGTTCCCTCAGCCCGGACAGCGTGTCCAGCGCGTCGAACAGTTCCTCCACGTCGTCCTTGCCATTGAAGGTCTGCTCCAGTGAGATGAAGCCGCCCGAGCCCATCTTGAAGCGGCTGTCCAGCAGCGGGGCCTTCGTGTACCAGCTCTCCTCGTCGGAGTAGAACTGCAGCGCGAAGCTCATCGAGCGGTGGTTGTAGCTCATGCGCTCCACCCCCAGTTCACCGCAGAGATTGCGCAGGCGTACCAGCAGCAGCAGGTTGTCAACCTCCACCGGCCGCCGGCCGAAGCGGTCCTCCAGCTCCTCCGCCACGCCGTCCAGCTCCGTGTTGTCAGTCAGGTTCGCCAGGCGGCGCAGCAGTTCAAGCCGCAGGCTGACGTTCTCCACGTACTTCTCCGGGATGTAGACCGAAAGCGGCAGGTCCACCTGCGGGCCGGGCCGCTCCTCCAGGAGCGCCGTCTCGTCCCATTCCTCGATGTCGGCCTCGTCCAGCGCCTTGACATCCTTGATGCTGCGCGCCAGCAGTTCACAGTAGTAGTCGAAGCCCACCTGCCGTGCCAGCCCGCTCTGGCTCTCGCCGAGCAGGTTGCCGGCCCCGCGGATGCGCAGGTCGCTCTGGGCGATCTCGTAACCGGCGCCGAGGTAGGCGTAGTTGTAGATCGCATGCAGGCGGCTCTGGGCATCCTCGGTGAGGATGCGGTTCGGGGCGTGGAAGAAAAAGGCGTAGGCCTGCACGGCGGACCTGCCGACGCGGCCGCGCAGCTGGTGCATCTGCGCCAGACCGAGGTTCTCGGCGTTGTCAACGATGATCGTGTTCACGGTCGGGATGTCCAGCCCGTTCTCGATGATCGTCGTCGCCAGCATGATGCGGAAGGCTCCCAGCGAGAAGGCGTGCATCACCTCCTCGAGCTGGTCCTCCTTCATCTGCCCGTGCGCGATCAGGACCTTCGTCTCCGGCACGAGCTTCTCGAGCTTCTCGCGCAGGCGCTCGATGTCGGCGACGCGGTTGTGCAGGTAGTAGACCTGGCCGCCGCGCCCCAGCTCGCGCAGGATCGCCTCGCGCACCATGATCTCGTCCATCTCGCCGACGTAGGTCTTGACCGCCTTTCTGGCAACGGGTGCCGTCTCGATCAGCGAGATGTCGCGCACGCCGATCAGCGACATGTGCAGGGTGCGCGGGATCGGGGTGGCGGACATCGTCAGCACGTCGATCTCCGGCCAGCGCAGCTTGAGGTTCTCCTTCTGCTTGACGCCGAAGCGCTGCTCCTCGTCGACGACGAGCAGCCCGAGGCGCGGGAAGTCGATCTGCTTCGAGAGCCCGCGGTGCGTGGCGATAACGATGTCCACCTCGCCGGCGTTCACGCGGCGGATGATCTCCTTCTGCTCCTTCGCGGACTGGAAGCGGCTGAGCATCTCCACCCTGAAGGGGAAGGGCTTGAAGCGGCGGCTGAAGTTGCGGTGGTGCTGGTCGGCGAGGATCGTGGTCGGACACAGCACCAGCACCTGGCGCTCATCCACGCAGGCCTTGAAGGCGCTGCGCATCGCGATCTCGGTCTTGCCGAAGCCCACGTCGCCGACGATCAGGCGGTCCATCGGCTGGGCGGCCTCCATGTCGGACTCGACGGCCAGCCAGGCCTTGCCCTGGTCCTCGGTCATCGTGTAGGGGAAGCCCTCGGCGAATTCGTGCATCCACTCCTCGGCGGTGCTGTAGCTGTGGCCGCCGCCGACCTTGCGGCGCTTGTAGAGTGACAACAGCTTCTTCGCCAGTTCCAGCGTGTCCTTCTTGACCTTCTCCTTGGTCTTCTGCCAGGTCTCCTTGCCGAGTGTGTTGAGCGCGGGGTCCGTGCCGTCGTAGCTGTAGCGGCGCAGGCGGTCGAGCTGGTCGACGGGCACGAACAGCTTGTCATTCTTCGCGAACTCGATCTCCACGAAGGAGCGCGTCAGCTCGCCCTGCTGCCTGTCAACGAGGCGCGCGAAGCGGCCGATGCCGTAGTCGATGTGCACGATGTAGTCGCCCTCGCTGAGTTCCTCGGACTTGCGGATCGGCGTGCCGCCGCCGTAACGCGGGCGGGCGGGCACGACCTCGGTGATCTCGCCGAAGATCTCCATGTCGGTGACGACGGTCCAGCCGTCATTGTTGACGGCGGCGGGCAGCTCGTTGCCATCTCCGGCCGGGATCTGGAAACCGCCGGGGAGGATCGCCGGGAGGATCTCCGGGTGCAGGCCGGCGTCGGAGAGCACCTCGGCCATGCGGGAGCTGAACTGGGTCAGCACGCTGACCGGGCGGTCGACATATTCACGGGCCAGGTCCGTAGGCCTGATCCTCTCCAGCACGGGGTAGGCGGCGATGCTCTGTTCGAGCTTGCTCGTGCCCCACTTGCCGGCGGGCGGGGTGCCGAAGCCGAGGCTGTGGTGCTCGCCGGACAGTTCAGCGGCACTGAAGCTGTGGGTGAACACGGGGCGGATCGGCGGCAGGCCCTCAAGCTCGTCACCGTTGGCAAGCACGAGCCCGCCGGAGCTGAGCGTTGCCAGGCTCTCGGCCAGCCGGCCCGCGGGCAGGCGGTAGAAGTGCTCGAAGTGCAGGAAGCTCAGGCCGTTCTTCAGCCAGTCGCCGAAGCGGTTCTGCCAGAAGGTGAAGTAGCTGTTGGTTTCGCTGTCAACGAAGCTGTCCTCATGCACCACGACCTGCGTGTCCGGCAGCAGGTAGTCCCAGAGCGTGCAGTCCTCGCTGGCGATCGCGCGGTAGTACCAGCCCGCACGCGGGATGGCGATGCCGTTCTCGAGGTGCTCGAAGTCGTTGTCAACGAGCTCGCTCAGGCGCTCGAAGGCCGAGGGGCTGATGCTGCCCTGGAACTCGCGGCGGTACTCGCGCCAGCGGTCCTCGAGCCAGACGCGGCTCTCCGGCAGGCGCAGGCGCTCGCCGTGGATCGCCAGCGGGAGGATCTGCAGGATCGGCAGGGCGGTCCCGGTGCGCTGGGTGTCGGGCCGGAATTCGTGGATGCTCTCGATCGCATCGCCGAACAGGTCGATGCGCGCCGGCAGCTGCTGGCCGACGGCGTAGATGTCAACGAGCCCGCCACGGATCGCGAACTGGCCGGGCTCGGTGACGGTCGTGACCTTGCTGTAGCCGCTGGCATTCAGACGGCTGGCCAGCTCATCGCGGTCGATGCTCGTGAGGTTGCCCTCCAGCAGGTGGCGCTTCACGCCGCTGTCATGCTCAAGTTCCGCGAGCCCGTCCTCGGTGGCGAGGATGATCTCGCGCGAGTTGTAGTCGGCGGGCGGGGGCAGCAGGCGGAAGCAGGCCTTGGCCGAGGCGAAGACGGCCCGGCAGGAGCCGCGCTGCAGGGCGTCGAGCACCTGGTTGCGCTGGTCCAGCAGCTCCACCGGGGGATCGACATACTCGAAGAGGTTCTGCGGCTCGAAGTCCGGGAAGACGAGGTAGTCATCCTGGCGCGGTTCGCGGCCCTCCACGAGGCGTTCCACATGTGAGAGGAACTGCTGCATCTGCTGGGCCTTGGCCGTGGTCTCGGTGAGCACCAGCAGCGGCTGGCCGGAGCTTTCGGTGAAGTGGTGCAGCAGGAAGAACACCGAGCTGCCGCGCAGGTCGCAGAGGCGCAGGCCGGGGCTGGCAATGCTGCGCTCGGCGGCAATGCTGAATCGTCTCTGGAGTTCCGGCCAGGCTATGAACATGAGCCCTTGAGCATAGCAGAGTCCGGAGGCCAGGCTGTCGGCCTGACGTCGGAGGACCGGGGACCTGGGATCGGGGACCCGTGTGACAAGCTGCGGAGCGTGAATGTTGCAGTTGGAGTAATCAGTAGTCAGTGGTCAGTGGTCAGACATCAGTGGTCAGATTTCAGTAATCAGTGGTCTGACTACTGACCACTGACTACTGACCACTGATTCATCCAGGCGGTTGGTTCAGTTGCCGGGAACCGGTGCGCGGTTGGTCATTACATAGCCATACAGCAGGGCCACGGCGGCCAGCTGCAGGAGGAAGAAGCTCAGCGCGCCGTACATGATCAGCTTGAAGTCCTTGTGCTGGCGGTTCAGCAGGGCGACCGCCAGTACGATCAGCGGGCCGAGGAAGGGCAGGAAGATCCCCATCTGCAGCGCGCACATCAGCTGGCCGGAGGTGATGCTCTGGTCGGCTGTGTTGAGCGGCGGGGCCTCTGAGGCGGGATCAGGCTTGCTGTGCGGTGCTTCGTCCATGAACGGGCCGGAGTTTAGCATACGCCTTGATAGGGACCGGGGACCAGGGACCGGGGATCGGGCGAGGACGTAGGAGCTGGGTTGTCGGGTGTAGCGGAGGGAAGATCGGAGGGTAGGTCTTGAAGACCTACCAGGCCCTGTCGGTCTACAGACCGACACACCGCTCTTCCGTCCCAGTCTATCCACAGGGCATCAACACATATATGTAATGTATACTGCCAGCCAACACACCTGGTGCCTGTTTGGTCTATAGCGGGATTGGGCCGCGCAGATGCCGGTGACGGTGTATGCGATGGATGACACTACGGCGATCCAGGTGCTGGACGGGCAAGTGAAGGTGATTTCCGAGGGGAACTGGCGCAGGTTCGAGAAGTAAGGAGTCTCAGTGAGACGTGCAGTTGAGGAGATGCTCAAGCCAAGGGCATGAGATCCGGCCAATCCCTGGGATTGGCATCCTGCCAGACCATGGGTCTGGCCTCCTGCGGTGATTGTGCGGCAGTACCGCCATAGCGGGACCACACCTCCAAATCCGCCAAAGTATTGCCAGTGTGGGATTCTTGTGTTACACTCCGCAGTCCACTGGGAGATCGTCCCGGTGGTGCCTGTCGATTCGGGGTAACTCCTCCATACGGAAAGTGCCCTGACTGTCGGGTGGTACAGCAAGCAAAGGCCAGTCCTGATGAGGGACGTGGCCTTTCTTATGTTCAGAATTTGTGAAGGATAGTCCAGATGGCACAGAGGATTCGAATCAGGCTCAAGAGCTTCGACTACAAGATTCTCGACCAGAGCGTCGAGCGGATTGTGTCGACCGCTGAGCGCAGCGGTGCCCGCGTCGTCGGCCCGATTCCGCTGCCGACGGAGCGCCGCGTGTACTGCGTGCTGCGCAGCCCCCATGTCGACAAGAAGTCCCGCGAGCACTTCGAGATGCGCACGCACAAACGCGTGATTGACATCCTCAGCCCCACCTCCCAGACCGTCGAGCACCTCAGTGCGCTTGACCTGCCGAGTGGTGTCGATGTGGAGCTGAAGGTCTAGAACTAGGAATCATCTGGGCATCCGCCGTGCGGTGCCCTTTTTTCTGGATAAAGCAATGATCAAGAAGATACCAGTCAGAAAGATCGGGATGACGTCTGCCTTCGACGGCACCGGCACCACATTGCCGGTGACGCTGCTGCAGCCGATCCCGGTCGTTGTCACCCAGATCAAGCGTGAGGAGACCGACGGCTACAGCGCCGTGCAGGTTGCCTATCGCGAGACCCTGGAGAAACGCATCAACAAGCCCACCAAGGGTGTGCTGGTCAAGGCCGGTACGGAGAAGATTCTCAGCAAGTTCTACGAGGTGCGCTGCAGCGCTGAGGAGCTTGAGGGGATCGAGGTCGGAATGGAAGTCAACCCCGCCGACTTCATGGCCCGCTGGGACCAGATCAATGTGACCGGCATCAGCAAGGGTAAGGGTTTCGCCGGTGCGGTGAAGCGCCACGGCTTCGCCGGCCAGCACCGGACCCACGGTGACCCGGACAACCGCCGCCCGCAGTCCAACGGTGCCACGGATGCCGCGCGCGTCTTCAAGGGCAGCCGCCGTCCCGGACACATGGGCCATGAGCAGGTCACGATCAAGGGCCTGACCATCTTTGAATACGACAAGGATCTCAACGTAATCGCCGTCAGCGGCAGCGTCCCCGGCCCCAACGGCGGCACGCTGTTCGTGAAGCGCATCACGGAGCGGCCGGAGGCGGATATCGCCGCGGCAGAGGGAGAGGAGTAGCACATGGCCAAGAAGGTCAAGCTCAAGGAGCTTCCCGAGCTCCTGCTCGAGAAACCCAACGTCTACCATATCCAGGAGAGCTACCTGCGCCAGGTCGCGCTGGGCAGCCCGCTGACGGCCAAGAAGAAGCGCAAGAGCGATGTCCGGGCCACCAGCGCCAAGTGGTACCGCCAGAAGGGCACCGGCCGCGCCCGCCAGGGTGAGCGCACCAACCCGCACATGTACGGTGGTGGTCTGGCCTTCCCGCCGCGCCCGCGCCGCCAGGTGAAGAACCTGAACAAGCAGGTCCGCCGCTCCGCCCTGCGCAGCGCCGTGCTGCACCACATTCTCGGTGACAGCGCATTCGTGATCCAGGGCAAGGACTTCGACGGCTTCAACAAGACGAAGGAAGTCAACGGCGTGCTCTCCGGCGTGGAGGCCCGCACGATCAACCTCGTCGTGATGAACGACAGCCCGGTCTGGCTGGGTGCCCGCAACCTGCCCTTCGTGCGCCAGGTGACCCCCGAGCACCTCAACGTGCGCGACCTGGTGGAGAGCGAGGCCCTCGTCTTCTCCCAGAGCGCACTGGACCACTACAAGGAACTGCTCAGCCAGCAGAACGGCGCCGCCGGCAATGCCGCCCCCGCGCCCGCCGCCCCGGCTGATGAAGACGGAGGTGAAGAGTAATGGGCAGCTTCCATTACGCGGACATCCTGATCCAGCCGCACCTGTCCGAGAAGACCAACGACCTGCTGCTCAGCGAGGGCAAGTACGTCTTCCAGATCAGTGCCAATGCCACCAAGCTGGACGTGGCCCGCGCCGTCAAGGAGCGCTTCAACGTGGACGTGGTTGAGGTCAACATCATCAACCTGCCCCGCAAGAAGAAGCGTGTCGGCCGCCACGAATACATGAAGAACAAGCGCCGCAAGGCGATCATCTCGCTCGCGGAAGGCCAGCACATCGCTGAGCTCACCGAGGCCGTCTAGGCGGAGACTGACAATGCCGATCAAGAAGTACAAACCGTATACGCCGTCGCGCCGCGCGATGAGCGTGATCGACTACTCGGCGACTCTCAGCGGCGACAAGCCCGAGAAGAGCCTGCTTGAGCGCAAGAAGAAGCACAGTGGCCGCAACAACACGGGCCGCGTGACCGTGCGCTCCCGCGGCGGCGGCAACCGCCAGCACTACCGCCTGGTGGACTTCAAGCGTGTCAACGACGCCGAGGCCGCCACGGTGCAGAGCATCCAGTACGATCCGAACCGCACCGCCTTCATCGCGCTGATCCGTTACGAGAGCGGCAAGCTCAGCTACGTGATCTGCCCCGAGGGTGTCAAGGTTGGTGACCGCATCCAGAGCGGTCCCGAGTCCGGGATCCGCGTCGGCAACACCCTGCCGCTGGAGAACATCCCGGATGGTACGGTGATTCACAACATCGAGATCCGTCCCGGCCAGCGCGGCAAGCTGGTCCGTGCCGCGGGCACCAGTGCCCAGGTGATGGCCAAGGAGGGCAGCGATGCGATCATCCGCCTGCCTTCCGGCGAGATGCGCCGCGTCAACCGCAAGTGCCGCGCCACGATCGGCACGGTCAGCAACTCTGACAACTCGAACGTCAAGCTCGGCAACGCGGGGCGCAACCGCCACCGCGGCCGCCGTCCGCACGTGCGTGGCACCGTGATGAACCCGGTGGACCACCCGCACGGTGGTGGTGAGGGCCGCACCAACAGCGGCCGTCCGCCGACAAGCGCCACGGGCGTCCTCGCCAAGGGTTTCCGGACCCGCAGCAAGAGCAAGTCCAAGCGCCACCTGGTGAAGGACCGCAGGGTCAAGTAAGGAGTAGATGAAGCAATGAGCCGCTCCAGCAAGAAAGGACCGTACGTACACTACTCGCTGTACGAGAAGATCGACAGACTCAATGAGTCCGGCGAGCGCAAGGTGATCCGCGTGTTCAAGCGCGCCTCCATGATCGCTCCCGAATTCATCGGGCACAACTTCGAGGTGTACAACGGCAAGAAGTGGTATCCGGTGTTCGTCACCGAGGACCTCGTGGGACACCGCTTCGGTGAGTTCGCTCCCACGCGCAACTTCCGCAGCCACGTGAAGGACGAAAGGAAGGGCAAGCGATGAAGACCTACGCGCGTCTGAAGAACTTCGGCGTCCCGCCGCTCAAGGTGCGGCGCTTCGCCAGCACCATCAAGGGTGAGCCCGTCGACCGCTCCCTGGCGATCCTCGCGCTGCAGAGCAGCCCGACCTGCCAGACCCTGCACAAGCTGCTGAAGAGCGCGGTTGCCAACGCCCAGAACAACAACGACCTGGATCCCGCCACGCTGTTCGTGAGCAATGTGATGGTTGACCAGGGTCCGACCATGAAGCGCATCAAGCCGCGCGCCCGCGGCCGTGCCTTCCGGATCTTCAAGCGGTCCTGCCATGTGACCATCGAGCTCGATGTGCGCCAGGGCGCGAAGTAAGGAGTAGAGAGTGGGTCAGAAGACACATCCCAAGGGTTTCCGCCTCGGCGTCACCGAGAGCTGGGACAGCACCTGGTATGCGGACCGCAGCAAGTACGCTGACTACCTGATCGAGGACATCAAGATCCGCAAGTTCCTCGAGAAGGAGCTGTTCACCGCGCAGCTCAGCCGCGTGGTGATCAACCGCTACATAGGCAAGGTGATCATCAACTGCTTCGTGGTGCGTCTCGGCATCGCGGTCGGCAAGGGCGGCGCACGCCGCGAGGAGCTGATCAACCGCCTGCGCAAGGAACTGAAGACCACTGAGGACATCCACCTCGACTTCTACGAGGAGTCGAAGCCGGATCTGAGTGCGCGCGTGGTGGCCGGCAACATCATCACGCAGATCGAGAAGCGCATCAACTTCCGCCGCGTGCTGCGCCAGACCATGAAGCGCTGCATGCAGTCCGGTGCCAAGGGCGTGAAGCTCATGGTCGCCGGCCGCCTCAACGGTGCGGAAATGAGCCGGACCGAGTACATCAAGCGCGGCAAGGTGCCCCTGCACACCCTGCGCGCCAAGATCAGCTACCACAGCGGTGTGGCCCGCACCATCGCCGGCGCGATCGGCGTGAAGGTCTGGATCTACACCGGTGAGGTGGTCCCGCAGAGGAAGCGCGTCGAGGAGGCCAGCTGATGTTGACACCCAGCAGAACCCGCTACCGCAAGCCGCACCGCGGCCGCACCCGGGGCAAGGCCTACCGGGGCTGCGACGTGCTGTACGGCAGCTATGGACTGATGGCGCTCGAGCCGGGCTGGATCAAGGCCAACCACATCGAGTCCTGTCGTATCAGCATCACCCGCCGTATCAAGAAGTTCGGCAAGATGTGGATCCGTCTGTTCCCGGACAAACCCTATACGAAGAAGCCCGCCGAGACCCGCCAGGGTAAGGGTAAGGGTAACGTCGAGGGCTTCGTCGCCGTGGTCCGTCCCGGCACGATCATGTTCGAGGTCCACGTCACTGACAACGAGGCGCTGTGCCGCGAGGCCCTGACCCGCGCGATGCACAAGCTGCCCGTCAAGTGCAAGATCGTCGAAAAGCTGGAGCTGAAGTAGCCATGAGCACCAACAAGTGGTTCAAAGAGGAGAAACTGCGTGACAAGAGCGTCTCGGAGCTGCGCGACATGGCTCGCGAGCTCAAGAGCCTCGGTTTCACGCACCGGATGGACCGGCTCAGCGGCAAGCTTGAGAACTACCGGATGATCCCGCAGACCCGCCGCCGGCTCGCGGCCGTCAACAACCTGATCCGCGAGAAGGAACTCAATGGAGGCGCCAAGTAATGCCGCGCAAGCAGAAGACCGGAACCGTGGTGAGCGACAGCATGGAGAAGTCCATCGTCGTGGAGGTGGTCCGTACCACCCAGCACCCGCTCTACAAGAAGTACGTCCGTGTGCGCAAGAAGTTCATGGCGCATGATGAGGAAGGCAAGGCCCAGGTCGGCGATTTCGTCCGCATCGAGGAGTGCCGCCCGATCTCCAAGCGCAAGAGCTGGACGCTCAAGGAAATCATCCGGGTCGCTCCGGGGCACTAACCAGGAAAGGAAACCGCAATGATCCAGCAGGAAACAAGACTGGGAGTAGCCGACAATACGGGAGCCAAGGAAGTCCTGGCGATCCGTGTGCTCGGCCGCGGCCGCAAGAAGACCGCGCAGATCGGTGACATCATCGTCTGCACCGTCAAGCAGGCCGCCCCGCGTTCCAATGCGAAGAAGGGTACGGTCGTGAAGGCAGTGGTCGTCCGCCAGAAGTTCCCCACGCAGCGCCGTGACGGCAGCGTGGTGCGCTTCGATGACAACGCCGTGGTGATCATCGACCCCGAGTCGCTCAATCCCCGCGGGACCCGCGTGTTCGGGCCCGTGGCTCGTGAGCTGCGCGAGAAGGGCTTCATGAAGATCGTCTCGCTCGCCCCGGAGGTGCTGTGATGCCGCGTTTCATCCGCACGAAGAATGTCAACGAGCATGCCGTCAAGACCAAGGTCAAGCGCGGTGATGAGGTGGTCGTGATCACCGGCAAGGAGAAGGGCCGCCGCGGCAAGGTCGTGAGCGTCGACTCCAAGACGATGAAGTGCATCATTGAAGGCCTCAATGAATACAAGAAGCACGTGAAGAGCCAGCCCGGCGGCCAGCCCGGCGGGATCATCAGCGTCGCCATGCCGATCCACCTGAGCAATGTGATGGTGATCGACAAGACGACGGGCAAGCCCACGCGCGTGGGGCGCCGCCGGGTCAGTGACCGCTGGCTGCGCTATGCAAAGGTCAGCGACCAGCTGATCGATTCGGAGTAGGAACATGGCACTGTCAAAGAGCAGAATGCAGATGAGGTACGAGATGGAGGTCCGCGGCAACCTGATGAAGGAACGCGGCTACTCCAACGTGAACCTGGTCCCCCGGGTTCAGAAGATCGTGCTCAACATCGGCGTGGGTGAGGGGCGCGACAACCCGAAGGCCCTGCAGGCGGCGACCAAGACCCTGACCACCATCAGCGGTCAGCAGGCGCTTGTGACCACGGCCCGCAAGTCCATCTCGAACTTCAAGATCCGTGATGGCATGAAGATCGGCTGCATGGTGACCCTGCGCGGACACCTGATGTGGCACTTCCTGGACAGGCTCATCTCCGTGGTCCTGCCGCGTGTGCGTGACTTCCAGGGCGTGAGCGTGCGCAACTTCGACGGCCGCGGCAACTACAACCTCGGCCTGAAGGACCAGATGGTGTTCCCCGAGATCAACTTCGACGAGATCGAGTTCATCAAGGGCATGCAGATCAGCATCGTCACCAGCGCCAATGACAACGTCGAGGCCGCCTACCTGCTTTCGCAGCTCGGCATGCCGTTCAATGACTTCGATACCGTGGCCAAGGTAGCCTAGTGAGATAACCATGGCAAAGACAAGCAAGATAGTTGCATCGAAAAGAACAGCCAAGTACAGCACCAGGGAGCACAACCGCTGTGCCCTGACGGGTCGCCCGCGTGGTTTCATGCGCGACTTCAAGATGTGCCGCAACATGTTCCGGGAGCTGGCCCTCAAGGGTCAGATCCCCGGCGTGAGAAAAGCTTCCTGGTAGGAGAACTTAGATATGAGTCAGAGCGATCCCGTCGCTGATTTCATCACGATCATCCGGAATGGCGTCCGTACCCGCAAGGAGAGCGTCAGTGCTCCCTTCAGCGGCCTGAAGGCCTCCATCTCCAAGATCCTGGCCGACGAAGGTTTCGTCGAGGGCTGGGATGTGGTCGAGACGAAGAACAAGAACGGCAACTCCTTCAAGGAGATCAAGATCACGCTGCGTTACGCCGATGAGCTGCGCCGCGTGAGCCCGATCACCCAGCTCGAGCGCGTCAGCCGCCCCGGCCGCCGCGTGTACGTGCGCCGCATGGAACTGCCCCGGGTGCGTGGCGGATTCGGCATCAGCATCCTTTCGACCAGCCGCGGTGTGCTCTCCGACAAGGAAGCGCGCCGCAACAACGTCGGTGGTGAGCTGCTGGTGAAGGTCTGGTAGGAGAGACAGATGTCCCGAGTAGGCAACAAACCGATAATCATCCCCGATGGGGTGGACGTGAAGATCGACGGCAGCACCTTCGAGGTGAAGGGCAAGCTCGGCACGCTGAGCTGCTCGATTCCGACGACCATCGCGCACAAGTTTGAGGACGGCGTGATCACCTTCACCCGCCCCAGCAACAAGCCGCAGGACCGTGCCAACCACGGCCTGTCCCGCGCGCTTGTCAACAACCTGGTGGTCGGCGTGACCAACGGCTTCAGCAAGACCCTGGAGCTGGAGGGCACGGGCTACAAGTGGGAGCTGCGCGGCAAGAAGATGGTGCTCACCGTCGGCTTCTCGCATCCGGTGGAGATTGACATCCCGGACGGGATCAACATCGAGATCACCGGTATGCGCTGCATCGTCAGCGGGATTGACAAGCATCTGGTCGGTTTCATCTCCGCCCAGATCTTCCGCAAGAAGCCCGTTGAGCCCTACAAGGGCAAGGGCATCCGCTACCAGGGTCAGTACGTCCGGCGCAAGGCCGGCAAATCCGGAGCTTAAGCAATGGCTATTAGAAGTCGCAGAAAGATGTCAGTGCTGCGCCACCGCCGCCTGCGCAAGCGTGTGGCCGGTACCGCGCAGCGTCCGCGCCTCAGCGTGTTCCGCAGCAACCGCCACATCTATGCCCAGGTGATTGACGACAGCACCGGCAGGACGCTGGCAGCCGCCAACACCCTGATGGAGTCCGTCAAGGGCGGTGGTGCGGGCAAGAAGCCGCTGGAGCTGGCCGGAATGGTCGGCAAGGCCGTGGCCGAGGCCAGCAAGGGTGCCGGCATCGACAAGGTTGTGTTTGACCGCGGTGGTTTCAAGTACCACGGCTGCATCAAGTCCCTCGCGGATGGCGCGCGGGAAGCTGGACTGGAGTTTTAAGCATGTCACAGGAAAGAGGCCAGAGGGATCGCCGCGGTGGCCGCGGCCGCGAACGGGAAGACCGCCAACAGGAGGTCGAGAGTGAGTTCATCGAGGAGGTGATCCACATCAACCGTGTCGCCAAGGTGGTCAAGGGTGGACGCAAGTTCCACTTCACCGCGCTTGTCGCCCTCGGTGACAAGAAGGAGCGCGTGGGCCTGGGCTACGGCAAGGCGAGCGAGGTCGTGGATGCCATCCGCAAGGGTGTTGACGACGCCAAGCGCAACATGGTGACCGTCGTCAAGGAAAAGACCACGATCCCCTATGAGGTGAAGCAGCACTACTGTGCGAGCACGATCATCCTCAAGCCCGCCGCATCAGGTCACGGGATCATCGCCGGCGGTGCCGCGCGTCCGATCCTCGCCCTGGCCGGCCTGGAGGACGTGACCGCGAAGTTCATCGGCAGCAGCAACTCAATCAACTGCGCCCGTGCCACCTTCGAGGCCCTCAAGGCCATCCAGTCGCCCGAATTCATCAAGAAGCTGCGCAGCGGTGAGAAGATGAACAAGAGCGGCAGGTTCGCCAGTGACGAGAAGAAGGACCTTGCCAAGCAGGCCATCGAGGAATTCGAGGCCGAGGAACGTGCCGCCGCCAACCAGGTGGACGCTCCCGAGGGCAGCATGGCGTCCGATGACAAGGGCGCGGACGAGTAAGGAGCAATAGATGCCTACGATCGACCTGATCTCACATCCGAGCAATACCGGCAGCGGCAAGCGCAAGGGACGCGGCAAGGGCAGCGGCGCAGGCTGCAAGTCCGGCCGTGGCCAGACCGGCCAGAAATCCCGCAGCGGCGGCTCGATCCACCCGCGTTTCGAGGGTGAGCAGAACCCGCTGATCCGCAAGTTCCCCAAGTTCACGGGCTTCAAGCACCACAGCAAGATCACCTACTACCCGGTCAACACCGAGCAGTTCAATGAACTGCCGGACGGCACCGTGGTGGATCTGGCCTTCCTGGCGGAGCAGAAGCTGCTGCCCAGGAAGCGCCGTGGTCTGCGCGTCAAGCTGCTCGGAGACGGTCAGCTCAGCAGGAAGATCAATTTCAAGCTGCACGCTTTCAGCCACAAAGCCAAGGAGATGGTGGAGCAGGCCGGCGGCAGCTGTGAGGTAATTTAATGAGCGCATCCGCCAACCCGCAGGCAATCCTGCAGAGCTGGGGCGTCCCCGAGCTGCAGGCGAGGCTGAAGTTCGTCCTCACCGCGCTGTTCATCTACTGCGTTGGTATCCATATCCCGGCACCGGGCATGGATCCCGCCGCCGTGCAGGCCTTCTTCACGACGGGTGCAGGTTCAGGCGGCCTGCTGGGCTTCATTGACATCTTCAGCGGCGGGGCCCTGAGCAACTTCAGCATCTTTGCGCTTGGCGTGATGCCCTACATCAACGCATCGATCATGATGCAGCTGCTGGTGGCCGTCGATGGCCGCCTGAAGGAAATGCAGCAGGAAGGAGAGGAGGGCCGCAAGCGGATCTCCAAGGTCACGCGCTACCTCGCGATCTTCCTGGCCTTCGTGCAGGGTGTCGGATTCGTGGGCATGATCACCGGTGACATGCTGCACGTGCTGAGCTTCAACGGTGCCACGGCACTGTTCTCAGTGGTGGCCGGAACCTGCTTCCTGATGTGGCTGGGTGACGAGATCAGCGAGAAGGGTGTCGGCAACGGCCTCTCGATCCTGATCACCATCGGCATCCTGATCTCCGTACCAGGCATGATCGTCCAGGAGCTGCAGCAGGCGGCGCTGGACAATGCCCGTCTCGGAGCGCTGCTGCTGTTCCTGCTGTTCACCGTGGCCGTGATCACCGCCATTGTCTGGGTCCAGCTCAGCGTGCGCAAGGTGCCGGTGCAGTACGCCCGCCGCCAGATCGGCCGGCGTGTCTATGGCGGACAGAACACCTTCCTGCCGCTCAAGATGGCGCAGGCCGGCGTGATTCCGCTGATCTTCGCGATCTCCGTGCTGATGGTGCCTCCCACGGTCCTGAACATGATGAAGAACTGGGGCAGCCAGTATGAGATGCTGGCCGGCCGCTACACCTCCTTCCAGCAGGGATTCTGGGGTGGTCTGCTGCAGTTCGTGCTGGTGTTCGTATTCACCTTCGTCTACGTCGCGGTGACCTTCAACACACAGGACATCGCTGACAACCTGAAGAAGAACAACGGCTTCATTCCCGGTATCCGTCCGGGCCGCCCGACCTTCGAGTTCCTGGACAAGGTGCTGCACCGTGTGACCTTCTTCGGCGCGCTGTACCTGTCCATCATCTCGATCCTGCCGATCCTCATCAATGGCATCGTGAGCAAGGTCACGAACGTGCAGATCACCAGCTTCTACATCGGCGGCACCAGCCTGCTGATCGTGGTCGGCGTGGCGCTGGACACCGTCCAGCAGATGCAGGCCCACATGGTGATGAGGCATTACAGCGGATTCAACAAGTAATCCGGACAGGGTGGCTACGCAGATGATCATCGTTTTCCTCGGCCCTCCCGGCAGCGGCAAGGGAACCCAGGCGGGGATTCTCGCCCGTGAGCATGGCTTCAGGCATTTCGATGCCGGGTCCCTGCTGCGCGCGGAGGTGGAAAGCGGTTCGGAGCTCGGCGAGGAGATCGCCAGCTACATCAACCAGGGCCGGCTCGTGCCGATCCGCATCATCGGCGAGATCACTAAGAAATTCCTGCGTGAGCAGCAGTCCGAGCGTACGATGTTCGACGGCTTCCCGCGCAATACCGAGCAGGCCAGCCTGCTGACCGAGAGCCTCGTGGAGCTCGGCCAGGAACTGGACCATGCGCTCTACCTGCATATCGACGAGGACGACCTGCTGGAGCGGATCGTCAACCGCCGGGTCTGCCGCAACTGCAAGCGGATCTACAACCTGGTGAGCAATCCGCCCAGCCAGCCCTGCAGCAAGACCGGCAACGAGTGCGAGCTCTTCCAGCGCGAGGATGACAGCGAGGAGGTCTTCGGGCGCCGCCTGCGGATCTACCAGGAGGAAACCGCACCGATCCTGCGCTTCTATGAGGAGCAGGGCAAGCTGCGCACCATCGACGCCGACGCCGACATCCCCGATGTCAGCGAGCGGATCCGCACCGAACTGGGGATGGCCCGCAATGGTAAGGCTTAAGACCCGCGCGGACATCGCCGGGATCTGGCGCAGCGGCCAGGTCTCGGGGTCCTTCCTGAGGGATGTGCGTGCGCTGATCAAACCGGGTGCCACGGCTGCGGAGATCAACCGCTTCGCCGGCGAATACATCCGCGAGCGCGGCGGCACTCCGTCCTTCCTGGGCTTCAAGGGCTTCCCGGCCAACATCTGCTTCAGCATCAACTCCGAGATCGTGCATGGCATTCCCGCGGAGCAGGTGCTGCAGGAAGGCGACATCGTGACGATCGACGTCGGCGTGACGCTGGACGGCTACATCTCGGATACGGCCTACACCTACCGAGTAGGCAACGGTGCGCCGGCGGCTGACATGCAGCGCCTGCTGGATGGCACGGAGAAGAGCCTCTACAGCGGGATCTGGGGCCTGGAGGCCGGCAAGCCCATGCGCCTCGCCAGCCGGGCGGTGGAGCAGGAGCTGCGCCAGCATGAACTCGGGATCATCCGGGAGCTGACCGGGCATGGCGTGGGCTTTGAACTGCATGAGGAACCGACCTTCTACCACTTCGATACCGGCAACCGCCGGCCGCTGGTGGAGAACGGACTCGTGATCGCCATCGAGCCGATGGCCTCGCTGGGCAGTGAACGGATCCTGCTCGCGGGTGACAACTGGACCTACCTCACAATGGATGGCAGCCTGTCCGCTCATTTCGAGCACACGGTCGCCGTCTGGGATGACAAGGTGTACATCCTGACCCAGCCGGGCAATGAGGAGGCCGCCGCAGCGTTCAGCTGATCGGGGAAATTTCCAAACTTGGTGAATTTCCCTTGAATTCAGTCGCGTCACGGTGATACAATATTCCTTCGCCCCTCAGGGGCCGCTTTGTGGCCTTTAATGGTCGAAGCCGGACGAACCGAAGGTGGAGCAGAAATTATGAAGGTTTCAGCATCAATCAAGAAGAGAACGAAGGACTGCCAGATCGTGCGCCGCAAGGGCCGTCTGTATGTCATCAACAAAAAGAATCCGCGGCTCAAGCAGAGGCAGGGTTAAGCAATGGCACGTATCCAGGGTGTAGAACTTCCGGCGAACAAGCGCGCCGAGATCGGCCTGACCTACGTCTTCGGCGTCGGTCTGCACACTTCGCGCATGATCCTCGAGAAGGCCGGGATTGATCCGGACACGCGCGTGCGTGACCTGACCACCGACCAGGAAGGTGCGATCCGTGACGCGATTGACTCGCTCGGCCTGCTGCTTGAAGGTGACCTGCGCAAGGAAGTCACCCTCAACATCAAGCGCCTGGTTGAAATCAACTGCTATCGCGGCATCCGCCACCGTCGCGGACTGCCCGTGCGTGGCCAGCGCACCCATACCAACGCCCGCGGGCGTAAGGGCCCCCGCAAGCAGGCCGTGGCCGGCAAGAAGCGTCCGGGCAAGAAGTAAGCAAACCCGCTGATTATCAGCACTTAGCAATCAAGGAATCTGGAGCAGAGCAGTGGCAGGACCGAAGAAAGGTGGAAGCAGGAAGCGCGAGAAGCGCCATGTGCCCTCGGGCGTGGTGCATATCAAGGCTTCCTTCAACAACACGCAGATTGCGGTCGCGGACCCCGAGGGCAACGTAGTCTCCTGGTCCAGCGCCGGTGCGAAGGGCTTCAAGGGTGCCAAGAAGGGCACGGCCTACGCTGCCCAGACGGCCTGCGAAACCGCAGTCCGCAAGGCAATGGACTGGGGCCTGCGCGAGGTCGAGGTCTATTCCAAGGGTCCCGGCTCCGGCAAGGAAGCGGCGATCCGTACGCTGTCCAACCTCGGTCTGCGCATCAAGCTGATCAGGGATGTGACCCCCGTAGCCCACAATGGTGTGCGTCCGAAGGGACGCCGCCGCGTATAACTGGAGCAAGGTACCCATATGGATCTGGCAAACGGCTTTATCGAGCGCGCGGACGCATTCAGTCTGCTGACAATGAGCAAGGAGCAGGAGGAGGGCTCGCCCAAGTGCGTGTTCACCTTCGAGCCGCTGCCGCGCGGCTTCGGTGCGACCCTTGGCAACGCCCTGCGCCGCACGATCCTTTCCAGCATCGTCGGCTGCTGCATCACCTACGTCAAGATCGACGGGATGCCGCATGAGTACATGGCCCTCGACGGCGTGCTTGAGGACAGCATCACCCTGCTGCTCAACATCCGCCGCGTGAAGGTCAACCTGCTGGGCAAGGAGAACACCCAGACCATCCGTCTGAGCGTGAGCGGCGAGCGTCTCGTGACCGCGGCCGACTTCCTCGGCAATCCGGAGGTTGAGATCATCAACCCCGACCAGCTGATCTGCACCCTGACCGGCACCAACAGCCGCATGGAGATCGAGGCCACCGTGACGCGCGGCGTCGGCTACAAGATGGCCGCCGAGCTGAAGCGCAAGGAGCACTCGATCGGCGTGATCACCCTGGACTGCAACTACAGCCCGGTGGAGCGCGTGGCCTATGCGGTGGAGAACACCCGTGTGGGCAGCGCCACCGACTATGAGAAGCTGATGCTCACCATCGAGACCAATGGCACGAAGTCCGCGGACGCCGTGCTGGGAGAGGGTGCGGCCGAGCTGAAGCGCTACCTGAACTGGATCACTGACAAGCAGAGCTCGATGATGAGCTTCATTCCGCAGGAGGAGCCGATCGACGCCGAACTGCAGGCCAAGCTCAACATGCATGTGGATGAGCTGGGTCTCTCCGGCCGTGCCTCCAACTGCCTGCGCAATGCCAACGTCCGCTCTGTTGGCGAACTGATCGAATACAGCCCGGACCAGCTGATGTCCTTCAAGAACTTCGGTGAGAAGAGCCTTGTGGAGATCGTTGACAAGCTGGCCGAGATGGAGCTTTACCTCAAGGAGGCGGAGTAGGGATGCGTCACAAGAGAAATCAGAGCAAGCTGGGCCGGCCCACCGATGAGCGCGTGGCCCTGGTGCGCAACCAGGTGTCCAAGCTCTTTGAGCATGGCTACATCAACACAACGCTGCCCCGCGCCAAGGCCGTCCAGAGTGAGGCCGAGAAGCTGATCACCAAGGCCCGCCGCGGTGACCTGGGCAGCATCCGCCAGTGCGCGCGCAAGCTGCCCACGAAGCAGAGCCTGCGTGCCCTGCTGCGCAACGTGGCACCGGCGCTGGTTGACAAGAACAAGGGCGGCTACACGCAGATCGCGAAGCTGAAGTACCGCCGCGGCGACGGGGCCCTGATCGTCAGGCTGTCGCTGACCGACTACGGTAGCTAGGCCGGGACATGACCGGCACGCAGCGGATCGCCATGCGGGTCCGCTACGACGGCACCGGGTTCCACGGAAGCCAGCTGCAGAGCGGGCAGAGGACGGTGTCGGGTACATTGACAACTGAGTTGAGTTCCCTGCTTGGGCAGGATGTGCACCTGCTCTGGGCGGGCCGCACCGACAGCGGCGTCCACAGCGACGGCAATGTCTGCGCCTTCGACGCGCAGCCGGCGATGCCGGTTGACAACCTGGCGGTGATGCTGAATGACCGCCTGCCGGAGGACCTGCGGATCACTGCGCAGTGGCTGGCAGAGCCGGGTTTCCACCCGCGCTTCGATGCCCTGCTCAGGACCTACACCTATCGGATCTGGTGCGAGGCACTTGCCCCGGTGGACCGCTACAGGTACGTGCTGGAGCATCCGCAGCCCCTCGATGCCGGACTGCTCCGGCGCACGGCGGCGCTGTTCGAAGGCGAGCACTGCTTCCGGGCCTTCTGCAAGCAGCCCGAACCCGGAGATGCCTGCATCTGCCGGCTGGAGCCGCTTGTGGTGGAGGAGCATGGCGCGGAGATCACGATCGTGATCCGCGGCAACCGCTTCCTCAGGCACATGATCTGCAGGCTGGTGGGCGCCATGCTCGCTGTCTGCAGCGGCAGGCTGTCCGGGGAAGACATCACCGGGGCACTTGGTGCCGGTGGGGAACTCAGTCTCAATCCGGCTCCCGCAAGGGGGCTGACACTCACGAGGGTTGACTATGAAGGTCAGCTCCGGGATGGCAGGAACTGATATGAGCAAGACGCCGTATTTTACGAAGGAAACGGTCGAGAGGCCGTGGTATGTGGTGGACCTTGAAGGTGAGGTCTTTGGTCGTGCGTGCACACGCATCGCCGCGCTGCTGATCGGCAAGAACCGTCCGGAGTACACTCCCGGACAGGATTGCGGCGGCTTCGTGGTCGTGCTGAATGCCGACAAGATCAAGGTCACCGGCACCAAGCTGGCCAACAAGCACTACTACAACCACAGTGGCTACCCCGGCGGCATCCGCCACCGGACCCTCGGTGAGCGGCTGGAGAAGCAGCCCGAGGAACTGATCCGCAGCGCGGTGAAGGGCATGCTGCCCCACAACAAGATCGGTGCCAGGCTGATCACCAAGCTGAAGGTCTACAGTGGTTCCGACCACCCGCACAAGGCGCAGAATCCCACCGTGCTCAGTGCCGAGCAGTTCGCGGCCCTCTAGGAGAACACAAGAAATGGCTGACAACGACTTCCAGACGATCAAGGTAGGCCGCCGCAAGCGCGCCGTGGCTCGCGTGTTCCTGCGCCCCGGCAACGGCGGCTACCGTGTGAACGGCAAGAACCTGCCTGAGTACTTCAAGACGATCAACGCGCAGCTCAAGGTCCAGGAGCCCCTCAAGGTGGTGGAACTGGCCGACAAGTATGACGTGATCGCCAATGTCTACGGCGGCGGGATCACCGGCCAGAGCGACGCGATTGCACTCGGCATCGCACGTTACCTGACGGATCTCAACCCGAGCTACCGCGACAACCTGAAGAAGAAGGGCCTGCTCTCCCGCGACCCGCGTGAAAAGGAAAGGAAGAAATACGGCCAGAAGCGGGCACGCAAGAAATTCCAGTTCAGCAAGCGCTAAAATAGCACTTGTGAAAACCGCAATCAAAACCGGTCTGCTGCTGGCCTTCTGGCTGGCACTGACCGGTTATTCATTTTCTGACGAGCTCCAGATCCGCATCCGCCTGAGCGAAGCCGGGCTGCTGAAGGAAGCGGACGAGGATTCCGAGGTGGTGCGCACGGCGCTTGAGGGCGATGTCTTCAATGTGTTGATGCGCTACCGCGATTTCTACCTCGTGAATGACGAGGAGAGCCACGCCTTCCTCTACATCCCGTTCTTCGCGGCCGAGGAGCTGGTGTTCGGCGTGCCGGAGCACGTGACCATCGAGGGCCAGATGGCCGCCCCCAGCGTGAGTGAGGACCTTTCCAGCTGGCAGGTGGTCCCTGAAAAATACAGGCACACGGACGGTATCGACTTGAAGAGCGAATACAGCGGCGAGATGGGCACGGCCCACAACGGCAAGTCCTACCCGAAGGAATATTCCTACAACCGGGAGTATCAGCCCCAGGTGGACGGAGCGCAGATGGTGCGTGATGCCCGGCGCTTCCTCGGCGTGAAGTACGTGCTGGGCGGAACGACCGAGAAGGGCATCGACTGCAGCGGACTGACCCGGGTCTGCCTCGCCAACCAGGGTATCGAGGTCGTGCACCGCGCCAGCCTGCAGGCTCTGGAGGGCCGCTATGTCAACGCCTCCGATCTGCAGACCGGCGACCTGGTGTTCTTCCGTGACGACGTGACGCCGCGCTACCTGAGCCATGTGGGGATCTACATCTCGGGCGGGCGCTTCATCCACGCGGGGCAGAGCAACGGCAAGGTTGCAATCAATAGCCTGAGCGACGAATACTTCAAGAACCATTACGCCTTCGCGCGGCGTTTCTAGGAGCACAGGGGAGTCGTTTGGAAGCCACCTTCTCATGGATCCTCAGAAATGTCGGCCAGATCGTGGACGTGCTGGCGGTGGCGATCCTGTTCTACTACATCCTGATCTACGCCCGCGGCACCAAGGTGATGCTCGTCGTGCAGGGCATCCTCGTGATGAGCGGCTTCTACTTCCTCTGCCAGTACCTGAAGCTGATCACCCTCGTGTTCATCATGGACGCGGCCTTCACCGTCGGTCCGCTGGCGATCTTCATCCTGTTCGTGCCGGAGATCCGCAAGGTGCTGGAGAGCGCCGGGCGGCGCAGCCGGCTGTTCAGCATCTTCGCCTCCGACAGCCACAGCCGCGCTGACAACGACGTGGTGGAGATCATCACCACCACCGTCTACCAGTTCGCCCAGAAGCGCACCGGCGCGCTGATCGTGCTGACCGCCGATGACAGGCTCGACGAGTTCATCGTACCGGGCACGGACATCGACGCCGTACCGAGCGAGCGCCTGATCGCCAGCCTGTTTGACAAGCACAACCCGCTGCATGACGGGGCGATGATCATTTCCGAGGGCCGCGTGCATTCCGCTGGCAACTTCCTGCCGATGACGGAGGTGACCTTCCTGGCCAGTGAGCTGGGGACCCGCCACCGCGCTGCAGTCGGACTGACGGAGCGCTGCGATGCGATCGTGATCGTCGTCAGCGAGGAGCGCGGGGAGGTCAGCATCTCCTATGCCGGACGCCTGGCCAGGCGCTTCAGCGAGGAGCAGTTCACCGAGCAGCTCAATGCCCTGCTCGACAGCAATGAGAACTTCGTGTCGAATCTCAGCCGGGCGGCGCTGAACTAGGGGGCCGCATGCTGTTCAGGAGAATCTTCCACAACTGCGGTCTGAAGTTCGTCTCACTGATGCTGGCGGTGACGCTCTCGGTGTACGTGGCCTACTTCAGCAACAACCCGGTGCGCTACGACATCGACATTCCACTGCGCCTGACCGGGCTGAGCCCGGAGATGATCGTCAACACGGACGAGTCGCGGATTCCTGACAACATCAAGCTTGACGTACGCGGACCCTACCGCGCGATCACGAATGCCCAGAAGATGAAGCAGCATGCCAGCCTTGACCTGAGCGAGGCGGAGCCGGGTGTACGGACCACGTACAGGGTGCAGCTGCCGACGATGGACGACCTGACCGTGATGGACCACAATCCGAAGAGCGTCTCCGTGATGATTGAGGAGCGCGCCGAGAAGACCCTGCCGATCGAGGTGGAACGCAGGGGCAGCGTGGCCGAGGACTTCGTGATCAGCCGTGAGGATGTGATCCCGGCCAGCGTGACGATCACCGGGCCGCGCAGCATCGTGAGCCGCATCACGCGTGCACTGATCGACCCGCGGATCCAGGATGCAACGGACCGCCAGAGCCAGAACCTGATCGTCAAGTTCCGGGATGCGGAGGAGTCGCAGGTGCTGGCGGATTCCCTGATCGTGAATCCGGAAGCGGTGCAGTATGAGCTGGACGTGATTCCCACGGGATCGCTGCGCGTGCTGGAGGTTTCCCCGCATATCACGGGTGAGGTCGCCGACGGCTTCCGGCTGGGGATCAGCAAACCCGTGCCGCTCTACGTCCCGGTGGCGGCCGACATCGTGCCTGAGGGTGTGTACTACGTGCGCACCGACCGGGTGGACGTCACGGGACTGACGGAGACGAAGATCTTCACCCAGCTCAAGATCCAGTATCCCTTTGCGCTGCCGGAAAACAGCAGCCTGCCGCTGAGCTGTGACGTCAGCGTGGAGGTGCGCCCGGTGACTGAGGATGAACGCCTGGTGCCGATTGAGCTGGTCAACCGCCAGCCGGGAATGGATTACAATATCAGTCCGGAGAGGCTGGTGGTGAAGAGCGAGGAACTGGCTTCGCTCAGCGAGGAGGAGCTGGCCGCCCAGATCAGGGCCTGGATTGACGTGCAGTCCATGGAACCCGGCCAGGTCAAGCGGATCCCGCAGGTGGACCTGCCCATCACGCTGCAGCACGTCACCCTCGACCGCATGGTGGTCACCGTTTCGATCAATCGCAAGGACGCAGAACAATGAGCAGGTACTTCGGCACGGATGGGATCCGCGGCAGGGCCGGCAGGCTGCTGGCCCCGGAGCTTGCCGTGCGCACGGGCTACGGCCTGGCCGTGGAACTGTCCGGCAGTGCCAGGCGCCATACCAGCAGGCGCCGGCCCTTCGTGGTGGTCGGGCATGACACCCGGCTTTCGGCGGACATGCTGCGCATGGCCCTGCAGAGCGGGCTGTGCCTCGGCGGCGTGGACTGCCTGGATATCGGCATGGTGCCGACGCCGGTGGTGCCGCAGGCCGTGTTGGAGCGCGCTGCGCTGGCCGGGGTGATGATCACCGCCTCGCACAATCCCGTGGAGGACAACGGCATCAAGATCTTCGGTGCCGACGGCCTGAAGCTCAGCAGCGCCACCGAAGCGGCGATCGAGGCCTGGATAGACCAGCCCGGCCGCCTGAGCGTGGACGATGCGCTGCACTTCGGGCATGTGCGCGAGGAGGACCTGAGCAGCTTCTACCTGAAGCAGCTGCGCCAGGCGGTGCGCCGCCGTGGCAACGGCAGCCCGCTCAGTGTGGTGCTGGACTGTGCCAACGGTGCCACTTCACTGCTGGCACAGCGGGCCTTCACGGAGGCCGGGCACAGCGTGAGCGTGATCTGCAATGAGCCGGACGGTGCGAAGGTCAACGTGAAGTGCGGTGCCACCGACCTCGGCAAGCTGCGCCGTGCGGTGAAGTCCGCAGGCGCGGATCTCGGGCTGGCCTTCGATGGCGACGGCGACCGCGTGCTGGCCGTTGATGAACTGGGCCGGCCGGCCAGTGGCGACCGGATCATCGCGCTGTTCGCGACGCGCCTGCCGCGCTACCGCCGCGAGGGCGGGGTGGTGATGACGCACATGACGAACATGGGCGTGGAGCAGGTGCTGGCCCGGCGCGGGGTGCGCATGCTGCGTACGGATGTGGGCGACATCAACGTGATGAATGCGATGATTGACAACGGCATCAGCCTCGGAGGCGAGCAGAGCGGGCACATCATCATGCGTGACAAGGCCCCGAGCGGGGACGGGATCCTCGTGGGGCTGCAGCTGGCCGCGCTGCTGGCCGGATCCGCTGAGCCGCTGAGCCGGCTCGTGGATGAGTTCACGGAATATCCGCAGCTGCTGACAAACCTGCAGGTCAAGGACAAGCAGGCCTGGGTCGGCGACCGGCGCGTGAACCGTGAGCTGGAGCAGGTGCGCAGCAGTTTTGCCAACGTGCGCTTCTACCTGCGGCCGAGCGGCACCGAGAACGTCGTGCGCGTGCTGACGGAGTCCGAGGACCGCAGGCACTGTGAGGCCGGCAACGCCGCGGCCTGCGCCGTATTCAACGAATGGTCGAGCAGGGTATCGTGAAGCAGCATTTCCGCATAGCCCTGATGGATCTCTCCCCCGACAGCGAGCGCGGGAGCTTCAGCATTGAGCTGCCCGAGGCCACGGTGAGCTGGGACCGGGTGCCGGTCCGCCAGAACCCGGAGCTGATCGGCAGCCTGATCCCGCAGCTGCTGCAGGAGTATGACTCCGTCGCCATGCAGGGCATCAGCAGCAGCTTCCGCATCGCCGGGCGGACCTACGAGAACGAGCATCTGCGCAGCCAGCTGAGGCTGGATGACTACGGCGGACGCTTCAGCGACGGTTCCGCCCTGCTGGCAACACTGGAGCGCTACATCGTGCAGCAGGCGGCGGAGCAGCTGCCCTTCAGCTTCAAGCGCAAGTCGATCCTGTTCTTCAGCGGCCTGAACCGCTACGGCAGCGCCGAGGTACTGAGCAAGTATACGAAGAAGCTGGTGTTCGGCGACCTGCTCTACGGCTTCAGACTGGGGATTCCGATCACGAGCTTCTCGCAGCTCGAGAACAGCGCACCGCAGCTCGTGAAGGCCGTGATGCAGGCTCCGGCCAGCTGGTTCTGGCCGGCGGCACGCCGCAGCAAGCGCATGATGCCGCGCTTCCAGATGTACTTCAAGCGCGCCGACATCATCATCGGCGGGTTGTCATATTTCAAGAGATACAAGCCGGACACCCTGGCCGGCAAGACCGTGTTCACGAACCTGCGCGATGAGCGTGACCTTGAGCTGTTCCGCGAGCTGGATGTCGAGCATGTGGTCTCGCTGGCACCGAAGATCAGCGGTGTCTATACGCCCGTGCCAGTGCTGGAGGCGGCCTTCCGGCTCTGTGGCAGGGACAGCGAGAACCGCGAGATCGAGGACTTCTTCCTGAACCTGATCCACCGCATGGAGCTGAAGCCGGAGATCTTCCACCTGCGCCCGCAGGAGGAGAAGGAGGACCTGACCGCGCTGCAGCTGCCGATCCTCCCGGAGAACTTCGTACCGCGCGAGGAAGTGGTGGAGATCGCCGAGGACAGCGGCGAGGACGTTGCCAGATTCGCCTTCGTGATCCATCCGCTGGTCTTCGCCCAGGTGCGCCGCCTGCGCAGCGTGAAGGCGATGTCGCACTTCATGCCCGAGCGGCTGATCGAGGACACGATGGCCCAGCTCAGCGGCTTCCCCTGCGCGATGATAAAGAACGTCGTCAGCAGGACCGGGGCCAGGGCCGAGGGCGTGCTGTACGCGATCCCGATGACGAGCCGCGCGATCATGCGCTTCCCCGCGGAGTTCCTCTACAAGAAGCTCACGGCGGTTGCCGAGACCGCCAGCCAGAAGGGCTGCCGGATCATGGGGCTCGGAGCCTATACGAGCGTGGTCGGCGATGCCGGCAAGACCGTCAGCGAAACCTCACCGATCGGGATCACCACCGGCAACAGCTACACCGTGGCCAGCACGATCCGTACCATGGAGGTCGCAGCCGCACGCTGCAACATCGACATGGCGCAGAGCAGCGCCTGCGTGATCGGGGCCACGGGCAGCATCGGCAGCGTCTGCGCCAGGCTGCTGGCCGAGAAGGTGGACCACCTGTACCTCGTCAGTCCTCGTCCGGAGCGCCTGCTGGCACTGTCGGCGATGATCGAGAAGGAGACACCGCGCATGAAGGGCCGGCTGGAGATCAGCCGCAATGCCGCGGACTTCCTCGGACTCTCGGACCTGATCATCACGACAACGAGCGCCGTGGACCCCGTGGTGGATGTCACGGAGCTGCGGCCCGGCTGCATCGTCTGCGACGTGGCCCGTCCGCCGGACATCCGCGAGGAGGAGGCCGCGCGCCGCAATGACATCCTCGTGATCGAGAGCGGGGAGATCCGCCTGCCTGAGGGTGCCGAGCTGAAGTACGACATCGGCCTGCCGCCGAACACGATCTATGCCTGCATGGCCGAGACCCTGCTGCTCGCCCTTGAACGCAGATTTGATCATTACACGATCGGGCGGGAAATCGATCCGCAGAAGGTCAAGGAGATCCAGGCGATCGGGGACAAGCATGGCTTCGAGCTTGCGGACATCCGCAGTTTCGGCAAGGTCGTGCCTGATGAGCACTATGAGAAACTGCGCGGGATAGTGGCCGCAAGGGCCAGCCGCACAGTGGCCGGCTGAGTGCTCCGGGCCTCCCGGAATGATATAATTACGCGGCACGGATCCACCCCCAACACCCACCTGGAGGAAGAAGAGGAATGGCGGATAGATTTGTATGGATCAACGGCGAATTCGTCCCCGAGAACGCAGCCACGGTCAGTGTGTTTGACCACGGCCTGCTCTACGGCGACGGGCTGTTCGAGGGTATCAAGGCCTGGGATGGAAAGGTCTTCAAGCTCAATGAACACATCGACCGTTTCTATGACTCCGCCAAGTTCCTGGGGATCGGACTCACGCAGAGCCCTGAGGAGATGTGTGAGATCGTGCTCAACAGCGTGGCCATGAACGGGCTGCATGAGGGTGTCTGCTACATCCGCCTCGTCGCCACCCGCGGCAAGGGCGATCTGGGGATCAACCCGCGCAAGTGCCGCGAGCATCCCACCGTCTACTGCATCGCCGCCTCGATCCAGCTGCATCCCGAGGAGCTTTACCAGAAGGGCCTGAAGTGCATCGTCTGTGCCACGCGCAGAAACAGCGTGCAGAGCCTGCCGGGCAGCGTCAAGTCGCTGAACTACCTGAACAACATCCTCGGCGTGATGGAAGCCAACCGTGCCGGTGCGGATGAGGGGATCATGCTCAACCTCGAGGGCTATGTCGTCGAGGGTACGGCGGAGAACCTGTTCTTTGCCAAGCACGGTGTGATCCATACTCCGGCACTGCATACCGGGGCGCTGGCGGGCATCACGCGTGCGAGCATCATGGAGATCGCGCAGCGCAAGGGCTACGAGCTGCACGAGGGCCTGTACACGGTGTTTGACATCTACACCGCGGATGAGGTCTGGATGACCGGCACGGGTGCTGACCTGATTCCGGTGGTTGACATCGAGGGCCGGATGATCGGCAACGGCAAGCCTGGACCCGTGTTCACGGACCTGCGCAGTGCCTGGCTGGATTATGTCAACGAGCCGGACCACCACAGCATCGTGCCCTCGCGTGAGAGCGTGCTGGCCGGCGGCTGAAGCCTAGGATCACCATCCCGGGGCGTGTAGCTCAGTTGGAAGAGCAACTGGTTTACACCCAGTAGGTCGGGGGTTCGAGCCCCTCCGCGCCCATTTCGCATTTCCCCGCACTTCCGCGCCAGCCACTCTTCAACTGGCCTGCAGTGCGGCGCTTATAATTCGGGAATGCGTGCCCTGATCAGCTCCGCCACCGCTCTGCTGCTGTGTTGCCTGCTAAGCGCATGTCCCGCCGCGAACCGGACAACTGAGCCAGGCGGGCAAGCAGCTGGCAACGCAGTCAGTGATGTACCTCCCGTCAGTGGTGAGGCCCGGGACATCATTCGCGAAGAAACACTCGAGATCGCAATCGCTGATCCGCTGGAAAGCAGCGGCAGTACGAATTTCAGTCCGGCCGGAGCTATGCTGCTCGGCGGGGATACGGCCAGTTCCATCACTTATGAGATCGGCCAGCTGCGCAATGGCGACCAGCTGGAGAAGCTGACACTCGACCTGCGGCCCGGCAGGCAGCCGGGTGCTGACTGCCGTCTGCGGATCGCCAGCAGTGGTGCGGAGCTCTGGCAGGATTTCGAGCTCAGGGCACTGGACCACCCCCAGGAGCTGATACTGGTGGACAGGGGCATCGGCGGTACCAACGAGGGTTCGTTCTTCCTGCGGCTTGAATGTGCCCCCGGCAACGGGATTGCCATCCGGGACATCACGGCCTCCATGGTGCTGTCCAGCCAGCAGGCCCAGCGGATAGAACTGGATCTTCCCGAGCATGACATCGCAGGCGTGGATATCCGCGTGCCATTGCGGGCTCTGGATGTGGACGGCCGGATTGACCGGAGCTACGGCGGCATCGCTGAACTGCGGATCCTGCGTGGCGAGAATGTGCTGATGATTCCGCTGGCATTCACCGAGGGGCTGATAGACGCATCCTTCAACCTCTCGCCGGCTGGCGACTACGACGTGCTGTTCACTTCCGAGCTGCAGGACCAGCTCAAGTCCGTGCTGCATATCCGGGAGTGCAGCCTGCCGGTCTATGAGCTGCAGGTCCAGCAGGCGCAGCGCAGCGCTCTGGATACACTGGATCTTCCGGCGATGGAGACATTCGGATCGATCCGCACTGCAGGGACGGAAAGGGTGCGTGCCACGATCAGCGGGTTGCCGCTGGATATTCCGGATGCCCCCTGGCGACCGCTGCAGCTCAGTTTCCCGGATGGCCTGGAAGATCAGGGTCTGGGATACACGCGGCGCAACGCCCAGCTGCGGCGCTGCGGCCTGGACCCGCTGCAGTTGCGGGAGCCGCTTGCAGCCTGGCTGGCCGAGGGACTCGAGCTTGACCACATGCGGGCCCGGGCAGTGCACCTGCGGCTCAACGGCTGTTACCAGGGCGTGTACATCGATGCAGAAGTGCCGGATGAAGCCTGGCTGGACAGCCGCGGGTATGCCGCAGACAGCGAGCTGTATGTGGTGACCGGAAACGCCGGCCTCAATCCCCGCGAGGAAATCATCTACTTCGATGAACTGTTCCGCCGGGTGCGCCAGCCGCAGGCAGGCATGCAGGCGCTCAGTGACAGGCTGGTGGATGCCGCGACGCTGTATGTGGAACAGGAGGACAGCGAACGCTTCAGCGGCATGGCGGCTGGTTTTGACAACACTGCGCTTGTCAACTGCTTCCTGCTTTATTCGCTGTGCAGCGCACAGGAAAACTACCGCAGCGACTATGCGGTGCTGGACCCCGGTGCGGGAGGAGGCTGGAGCGTGCTCCCCACTGACATGTCACTGAGCCTCGGCATCGTCCGCTCGGTGAATCCGGTGATGCTCGGTGCTGACTTCCGCCCGATCAACGACATGGACATGGTTGGCAGCATCAAGGACAACATCGTGCTGCGCACCGTACTGGGCAGCCCTGAGGGCCAGCAACTGCTGTTTGGGAGGATGCAGGCGCTGCTGCCCGGCAGTCTGTCAGCGGAGAACACCGTCGCAGAGCTGGACCGGCTCTGGCAGGCCGTGCGCCCGGAACTGCTGGCGGATCCGCGCATGGAATTCACCGCTGCCCAGCTGGATGATCAGGTCGAGATGCTGCGTGGCAATGTGCGCGAACACTGGGAGTTCATCCTGGCACAGCCCGATGCCGCAGCGGCCTCCGGTGGTGCGTCCGGCGAGCACGCCGGGCACGATCACTGAGCCGGATCAGTTCTCCGGCGGAACCCAGGCCGGCTGGCGCTTCTCCAGGAAAGCGCTGAGACCTTCCTGGCCTTCCTCGCTGGTACGCAGCATGGCGATCAGCGCGGCGGTGCGCTCCCGGACGGCGGGGCCGGGCTGCTGCTGGTTCTCACGCAGCAGGTGCTTCGTTGCACCGAGCGCTGCCGGGGAGCATAGCAGGGCTGCTGAGACGTACTGATCCAGCATATGCGGCATATCATCCACACTGCATACATGATGCAGCAGGCCCAGCTCCAGGGCCCGCTCGGCATCAAAAGGGATGGCTGTGAGCATCAGCAGGCGGGCCTGGCTCTGGCCGAGGCGGGCGGTCACGAAGGGCGAGATCGTTGCAGGGGAGAGTCCCAGGCGCAGTTCACTGAGTGAAAAGCGGCAGCCCTGTGCGGCGATTGCCACGTCGCAGCAGCAGAGCATGCCGACCCCACCGCCGAAGGCACCGCCCTCCACACAGGCGATGCTCAGGCAGGGAGCTGCGTCCAGGGCATCGAACATGTCATACAGCGCCAGGGCATCAGCTTGATTCTGCTGAGCACTGAAGCCTGAGCTGTCGCGCATGTAACTGAGATCTGCGCCCGCACAGAAGAATCCGCCGCTGCCGCGCAGCACGAGCGCGCGGATCCCGCTCTGCGGCAGTTCATTGCGCAGGAATTCCGTCAGCTCCGCGATCATCACGGGGTTGATTGCATTGCGGCGCTCGGGGCGGTGCAGGTAAAGCGTCGCCACATCGGCATCGCGCTCGATCAGGATGCTGTCGTACTGCATGTGCTGATTGTAGTTGGCGGCCCGGGGGCCGGGCGGCTGCTATAATCTGCTTTTGGTGAGTGTACAACTGCCAAATTCCCGCGGGCCAGCCTCCGATGGAGCAAGCGCCGGCTTTCCTTCCCCCTCCCTGGAGATGATCAATGACTGATTCCGTGCGCAAGGTGCTCGTGATCGGCAGCGGGCCGATCGTGATCGGGCAGGCCGCCGAGTTCGACTATGCCGGCACCCAGGCCTGCCGCTCGCTCCGTGAGGAGGGAGTGGAGGTGGTGCTCGTCAATTCCAATCCCGCGACGATCATGACCGACCGGGAAACCGCGGACCGGGTCTACATCGAGCCGATGGATCTGGCGCACATCGAGAAGATCATTGCGCAGGAGAAGCCGGACGGCATCCTGCCCACGCTCGGCGGACAGACCGGGCTGAACATCGCCACCAAGCTCTGGGAAGCCGGCATTCCGCAGAAGTACGGAGTGCGCCTGCTGGGCACGAGCTTCGAATCGATCCAGAAGGCGGAGGACCGTGACCTGTTCAAGCGCACCATGCAGGAACTCGGGATGCCGATCCCGGCCAGCTACATCGCCGGCAGCTTCGAGGAGGCGATGGAGATCGGCACGCGCATGGACTTCCCGCTGATCATCCGCCCTGGCTTCACGCTGGGCGGCACGGGCGGCGGCATCGCCTACAACCGCGAGGAGTTTGCGGAATTCTGCACGAGCGGGCTGCTCTACAGCCTCAACAACCAGATCCTGATCGAGGAATGCGTCGTCGGCTGGAAGGAACTGGAGTATGAGGTGATGCGCGACAAGGATGACAACTGCATCACCATCTGCAACATGGAAAACATCGACCCGATGGGGATCCATACGGGCGACAGCATCGTGGTGGCACCGAGCCTGACGCTCAGCGATGTGGAGCATCAGGTGCTGCGCAGCGCGGCCCTGAAGATCATCCGCGGCCTGAAGATCGAGGGCGGTTGCAATGTGCAGTTCGCGCTCTCACCGAAGGAACTGAAGTTCTACGTGATCGAGGTCAACCCGCGGGTGAGCCGCAGCTCAGCCCTGGCCTCCAAGGCCACGGGCTACCCGATCGCGCGTGTGGCCGCCAAGATCGCCCTCGGCAAGCGCCTGCATGAAATCCTGAACCATGTCACGGGTGAGACCATGTCCAGCTTCGAGCCGGCACTGGACTATGTGGTGATGAAGATCCCCAAGTGGCCCTTTGACAAGTTCCGCGAGGCCGACCGCAAGCTCGGGACGCAGATGAAGGCCACCGGCGAGGTGATGAGCATTGACCGCACCTTCGAGGGGGCTTTCCTGAAGGCGCTGGCCGGACTGGAGGTCAAGCTTGCCAGCTTCCGTACGAACCGCTGGATGAAGATGACCGACCAGGAGCTCCTGACCTTCCTTTCCGAGCCGACGGATGGGCGGATCTTCGCGCTGTTCGAGGCCATCTACCGCGGTTACAGCCCGGAGTACCTGCACCGCCTGAGCGGGATCAGCCATTACTTCCTCGAGAAGTTCACACATCTCGTCAGTCTTGAGAATGAACTGCGGGAGGGCGGAAGCCAGATCAGTGAGGAACTGCTGGCGACAATCAAGCGATTCGGCATCACGGACTCCATGGCCGCCGGCATCATGGAAACCGATGCTGCGGAGTTCGCGGAGCTGCGCCGCAAACTGAACATGAAGCCGAACTACAAGGCCGTCGACACCTGTGCGGCGGAGTTCCATGCGCAGTCGCCCTACTTCTACAGCTCCTATGCAGAGGAGAGCGACCCGCTGATTGAACCTGCGGCCGACTCGCTCTCGAAGGGCAAGGTGCTGGTGCTGGGCAGCGGGCCGATCCGGATCGGGCAGGGGATTGAGTTCGACTACAGCGCCGTGCATGCGCTGATCGCGCTGCAGGGCATGGACTACGAGGCGGTGATCGTCAACAACAACCCGGAGACGGTCTCGACGGACTTCGACGTGTCCGACGGCCTGTACTTCGAGCCGCTGAACCTGGAGTCGGTGCTCGCCATCATCGAGCGCGAGCAGCCGCTGGGCGTGGTCTGCCAGTTCGGCGGGCAGACGGCGATCAACCTCGCGGCCCCGCTGGAGCGCGCAGGGGTCAAGGTGCTCGGCATCACCCCGGATGCGATTGACGAGACCGAGGACCGCGAACGCTTCGATGCGCTGATCGCCAGACTGGAGATCCCGCGTCCCGACGGCCGCACCGTGCTGAACTATGACGACGCCGTGGAAGCCGCGCATGCGATCCGCTTCCCGGTGCTGGTCCGCCCCAGTTACGTGCTGGGCGGGCGCGCGATGCAGATCATCTATACGACGGAGGACCTGCGGAAGTACATCCGGGAGAACCTGCATGCCTTTGATGGCCAGCCGCTGCTGATTGACAAATTCCTCGGCGGACGCGAGCTGGAGGTGGACGTCGTCAGCGACGGTGACAACGTGATCATCCCCGGGATCATGGAGCATATCGAGCGCGCCGGGATCCACAGTGGCGACAGCATGGCGGTCTATCCCACGCAGAACATCAGTGAGGAGACCCGCCGCAAGGTGGTGGAATACTCCACGCGCATCGCCCGGGCGATCCATGCCCGCGGGCTGATCAACATCCAGTACGTGGTGGACCGCGAGGACCGCCTGTACGTGATTGAGGTCAACCCGCGCGCCAGCCGCACCGTGCCCTTCATCTCGAAGATCACCGGTGTACCGATGATCCGCCTGGCGATGCAGGCCGTGATGGGCCAGTCGCTGGCGGACAGCGGATATCCGCTGGGACTGCAGCCCGAGGGCAAGCTGGTGGCGGTCAAGGCCCCGGTGTTCAGCTTCCAGAAGCTGCGTGATCTGGATGTGCAGCTCGGTCCCGAAATGAAGTCCACCGGTGAGGTGATGGGCATCGCCGCCGACTATCCCGAAGCACTGCACAAGGCGCTGATTGCGGCCGGGATCAATGTCCCGACCGCACAGGAGTGCGAGGGCATGGGCCTGCTGGCCACGATTGCGGATGTGGACAAGGACGAGGCCGTGGAGCTGATCCGTGGTTTCAGCGAGCTGGGGATGGAGATTCACTCCACCGCTGGCACCGCGCGCTTTCTCAATGAGAACGGGATTCCGGCGATTGCCGTGCGCAAGCTGAGCGAGGGCCGGCCGCATATCGTAGACCACATCATGGACGGGCGCTTCAAGCTCGTGATCAACACTGTCAGTGAGAACCAGATAGCGGAGGCCGAGGCCCGGCTGATCCGCCGCGAGGCCGTTGAGCACAACATCCCGGTGATCACGAGCCTCGATACCGCCGGGGCCCTGCTGCGGGCGATCCGCCGCAGCCAGAGTGGGGAAACCGAGGTGCTGGAGCTGGGGGCGGTGATGGAGAGCCAGCTGGCGGGCGGGGGCAGTCACGCCCATTAGGTTCCGCAACTGAGACGGCCGTGTGCTTGCACAGCTTTACAAGCCTGCGGGTTTTGACTGCGGATTATTGCTCCCTTTACATGGGAGTGCTAAAATTACCGTTCGTTTTTCCGGCCTAGGAGCTAATAATAATGAGCCGCCAAGTCACCAACTGGTTGATCATCCTCGCAGTACTTGCCGTGGGCGTGATCAATCCAATCTACCGGCTGCAGAAGGGTGAGCCGATCGTCACGGAGGGTCTTGACCTGCGTGGTGGCGTCGAGGTCCTGCTGCGCGCCGTGCCCGAGGACGGCAGTGAGCCGCTGCCCGAGGACATCACCCGCGTCAAGGAAGTCGTGCGCAACCGCGTCGATCCCCAGGGTCAGAAGGAAATCTATCTGACGAGCGTGGGCGGCGACCGTCTGCTGCTGCAGGTCCCCGGCGAGGATGATCCCGACAGCGTGATCTCCGTGATCGGTGAGACCGCCTACCTCGAATTCGTGAACACCGGCAACCAGAGCATGCCGCGAGGCACGAAGTTCAACAAGGACGGCAGCAAGGAGCGCCTGGACGAGTTCGCCAAGTATGAGCAGATCATGGACGGCGCGGACCTGGCCAAGGCCTATGTGGGCTTCGACCAGATGAACAAGCCCTCCATCAATTTCGAGCTCAATCCCGATGCCGCCGAAGTCTTCGGCAAGTTCACCACCAATCATGTCGGCCAGTACCTGACGGTACTGCTGGATGGTTCGGTGATCACGAGTCCCTCGATCAACAGCCCGATCTGGGGCGGCCGTGGTGAGATCACCGGTGAGTTCACTCCTGAGGACGCCCAGAAGCTGGCTACCCAGCTCAATGCCGGTGCCCTGCCGATTCCGCTGGAGATCCTCAGTTCCTCAGTCGTGGGTCCGACGCTCGGCCAGGAGAGCATTGACAAGAGCTACCGGGCCGGCCTGCTGGGCTTCCTGATCGTGCTGGCGCTCGTGATCGTGTTCTACCGCCTGCCCGGCGTGGTGGCGAGCATCGCGCTGGCGATCTATGTCGTGCTGGTGCTGGGCTACTTCAGCCTGCTGGATGCGACGATGACCCTGCCGGGCATCGCCGCCTTCATCCTCTCGATAGGCATGGCGATCGACGGCAACGTGATCATCTTCGAACGCCTGAAGGAGGAGCTGCGCTGGGGCAAGACCCTGCGCGCCGCGATCGAGGCCTCCTTCGCCCGGGCCTGGGTGGCGATCATCGACGGAAACTCCACCACCTTCATCGGTGCGGTCGTGCTGTTCATGTTCGGCAGCGGCCCCGTGAAGGGCTTTGCAATCACACTGGCGCTGGGAATCATCTTCTCCCTGTTCTCGGCAGTGTTCGTGACCCGTACCATGCTCGAAGCGCTTTCCAGCTCGGTACGCAATGAGAAGCTGTACGGGTAGGGTGCATCAATGAAGGATACGACGACAAACGAGAAGCTTTTCCGTTACATAGACCGGGCCCCGCTCTGGATCGCGATCAGTGTGCTCGTGATCCTCGCAGGCTTCATCGGGATGTTCGTGAACCACAGCCGCACCGGCGCCTGGTTCAACCTGAGCATCCACTACACCGGCGGTGAGCACCTGCTGCTGAAGACCACCGAGCCGATCGAGATCGACGGCCAGGCGATCAAGGCCATCGTGGAGGAATACTCCAGCAGTGAGCCGATCGTGCAGGTCTATGCCAACGATCCGACCACGGTTGCCATCAAGCTGGTTGTCAAGGCCGAGGGTGCCACGGACGCCGAGCTCTCCAACAACCGCGTGGAGAATCTGCGCGACCTGAAGGAAAAGATCGGCGACGCCTATGGTGGCTACGATTCCGCCACCAACCCGATGACGCTCGAGCAGGCTCATGTCTCCGGCACGATCGGTGCCGAGCTGATCCGCAACACTATCTACGCGCTGATCTTCGGTTCCTTCCTGATCATGCTGTACATCCTGCTGCGCTTCGGGCGCTGGCAGTACAGCGTGGCAGCGATCATCGCGCTGCTGCATGACGTGGCGATCACGCTCGGCTTCGCGGCCATGACCCGCATCGAGGTCGCTGACAGCTTCATCGCCGTGGTACTGACGATCATCGGCTACTCGATCAACGACACGATCATCATCTTCGACCGCATCCGTGAGAACGCCAGGCATTTTGGCGACAGGCATCCGCTGAAGTACCTCTGCGACCTGTCCCTGAACCAGACCCTGATGCGTTCGATCAACACCTCGCTGACAACTATCGTGATGATCGTCGCCCTGATCTTCCTCGGCGGCGAGAATATCCGGCCCTTCCTGCTGGCGATGTGCGTGGGCATGATCTCGGGCGCCTACAGCTCGATCTTCATCGCGGCCCCGACCATGCTCTGGCTGAGCAAGGGCCAGACCACCGGTGCCGACATCGAGAGCGACAAGATCATGGATGCTCCGGTTGTCAACGCGCTGGAGGTCCCGGATGACGAGGAGGCCACCAGCACGGTGAGCCGCCAGATCGATGACGCGATGGAGCGCCGCAGCGGAAAGCGCCGTACCCAGAAGCGGAGAAAGTAGGATGCCTGACGGCGCTCTGGCCCCGCTGAGCACGCTCACGCGGCGGCTGTTCGCCGACAGCCCCCAGCTCGAACTGCGCCGGAGCCATCTGGAGCGCGCGGAGTTCATTGACGCCGCGACCCTGGATGCGATTGCGGCAAGTGAGGCCTGGCAGCAGACCGCAGCCTTCATCCGGCGCATGATTGCCGAACGCATCCCGGTGCTGCTGTTCGGCGACTACGACGTGGATGGCAGCACTGCGGCCTTCCTGCTGTTTCGCTGGATGCGCGGCTGCGGCGCGAGTGGCAACATCTTCCTGCCCTCACGCTTCAGGCACGGCTATGGCCTCGACAGCGGCGTGATCGCACAGTCGGTGGAGCAGGGCTACCGGGCCCTGATCGCGCTGGACTGCGGCACCGCCAACCTGGCGGAGATCGCCGAAGCGCGGGCTGCGGGGCTGGAGGTGCTGGTGATCGATCACCATACCCCGAAGGACAGCCTGCCGGACTGTACCGTCTTCAACCCGCATCTGCTGGAGACGCTGCCGCCGCTGTGCACGGCCGGGCTCGTGCTGCTGGCGATCATTCTGCTCGAGGAGGATCCGGCGGCACTGGCCGGGGATGAGCTGGAGCTGGCCGGCCTGGCAACGCTGGCGGACATCGTGCCACTGGTCCCGGAGAACTGGTATCTCGTGCACCAGGCCCTGCGCCTGCTGCCGGGCACGGGCAATCTCGGTGCGCAGGAGCTGCTGAAGATCAGCCAGCTGCACGGCATCGACATCTTCACAGCGCGCCAGCTGGCCTTCCAGGTGATTCCACGCATGAATGCCGCGGGGCGGATGCGCAGCGCGAAGCTGATCTGTGACCTGCTGGCCAGCCCCGACCGTGAGGAAGCGCGCCGCCAGGCCCTGCAGCTGGACCTGCTCAACCGTGAGCGCAAGGAAGTGACTGACGACAACTACCGCCAGGCCGCGCGCCAGGCCCTGGGCTTCGATGAAGCACCGGCGCTCGTGCTGAGTGACCCGGACTGGCATATCGGCGTGCTGGGGATCGTGGCCGCCCGGATCGCGGAGCAGTTCCGCCGCCCGGCGATCGTGCTGAGCCAGTCCCCGCAGGACAGCGACCTGCTCACCGGCAGCGCTCGCAGCCATGGCGGGCTGAGCCTCGTTGACAGCCTGGCCGGCTGCACTGCGGAACTCGAGTCCTTCGGCGGGCATGCCGCCGCGGCAGGCGTGAAGCTGCGGCGTGATGCGCTGGAGGCTTTCCGCAGCGCCTGGGCGGACAGTGTTGCCAGAATCCAGGCGGAGTCCGCTGCAGCTGAGCAGGCGGAGGTATCCCCGCATGAGGACTGGAGCCTGCTGCCGGAGCTGCGGATCAGTGAGATGAGCGCCGTGCTGGAGGATGAACTGTGGCTGCTGGCGCCGTTTGACACGGTGCTGCCGGCGCCGCGCTGCCGGCTGAGCGGGGTGCATGTCGGACGCTGCAGCTACTTGGGCCGGGAACGCTCGCATCTGAACCTCGTACTCACCGACGGGCAGCGCCAGGTGCGCGTGGCGGCCTTCAACATGAGCCACCTGCAGCCCCGGCTGCAGCCCGGCACGAGCCTGCAGGCGGTAATCGAACTTGAACCGGACAACTGGAACAACCAGCGCTCCATTATGTTAAGGTTAATCGGATTGATCACCGAAAATGGCAGCCAGGTCAGTTAGCAGCGGCACGGATTACTACGAGGCGGACAGCCTGTTCAACGACATCAGCAACAGGCTGCGCTCGCGCATGCCGCGCTTCGATGCCGACCGGCTGCGCAATGCCTACGAACTGGCTCTGAGCGCGCATGACGGCCAGCTGCGCAAGGACGGCAGCCCCTACATCCTGCACCCCCTGGAAGTCGCAGAGATCTGCATGGATCTCGAGATGGACGCCGACTCGATCATCGCCGCGATCCTGCATGACGTGGTGGAGGACACCAGCGTCCGGCTGAACCAGATCCGCCAGCTGTTCGGCAATGACGTTGCCAACATGGTGGACAGCCTGACGAAGATCAAGAAGATCGACTTCTTCGCGCGCTTCACCGGCCGCAACAAGGCCTCGGACCAGGCGCGCAACCTGCAGAAGCTGTTCGTGGCGATGACCAACGACTACCGCGTGATCGTGATCAAGATCGCCGACCGCCTGCACAACATGAAGACGCTGGGCTCGATGCCGGACCACAAGCGCGTCCGCATCAGCCGCGAGACCCTGGAGTTCTACATCCCGATCGCGAGGCGGCTGGGACTGGGAACGGTCACGAGCGAACTGGAGGATCTGGTGTTCCAGTTCCTCTTCCCGGAGGAGTACGCCACGCTCAAGAAGCAGGTCAGCACCTACTTCCATGAGCATGAACAGAAGCTGCAGGAGATGATCAGCACCACGCGCGGCCTGCTGGAACGCAATGAGATCAGGGTTGCCAGCATCTACGGCCGCTCCAAGCACCTCTGGAGCATCCACCAGAAGATGGAGATCCAGGGCGTGGGCATCGACGGGATCTATGACCTGCTGGCGATCCGGATCGTGATCGAGGGCCAGGAGCTGGACTGCTACCGGGTGATGGGGCTCGTGCATGGCCGCTGGAAGCCGATCTTCGAGCGCTTCCGCGACTTCGTGGCCAGCCCCAAGGAGAACGGCTACCAGACCCTGCACACCACGGTGATCGGCCCGGGCGGCAGCTGGGTGGAATGCCAGATCCGCACGGAGTCGATGGACTACGAGGCCCGCCAGGGGATCGCGGCGCACTGGAGCTACAAGGAGAAGCCGCAGCTGGCGCGCATCGTCAAGGATGAAAGCTGGCTGGAGTTCATCCGCGAGCTCTCCGAGGACGATGTCAATTCCGAGGAGTTCGTGGCCCGGACGCGTGAGTCGCTGCATGGCGACCAGGTGCTGGTGCTCTCACCGCGCGGTGAGGTTGTCAACCTGCCGGCCGGTGCGACCCCCGTGGACTTCGCCTACTACATCCACACGAACCTGGGCCACAGCATCCGCGGTGCAAAGGTCAATGGCAACCACGTGCCGCTCAACTATGAACTGCGCAACGGGGACGTGGTGGAGGTGATCAAGGCCCGCGAGGAGAATGCGGCGCCGCGTCCCGAATTCATGATGATGGTGCGCTCGCCGAAGAGCATGCTGAAGATCCGCAAGTACTTCAAGGCCGCCGGCCGCGATGAGCGGATCAGCGCCGGCCGCACCCTGCTGCGCCAGCTGATCACCGGGCAGGGCCTCTATCCGCTGAACCTGATGGCGAATGACAAGCTGGCAATGCTCCTGAAGACGATGAAGGTGCGCAGCATCGATGAGATGTACTCGAAGATCGCGATCGGCGAACTCGAGACGAGCACGATCATCTCCGAGCTGAAGAAGATCCACAAGCTGCGCGTGGAGCAGGGTCCGCAGAAGAGCCGCCAGAGTGATGCCGAGGGCCTGCCCCGCAAGATCAGCCTGCTCAGCGGTGTGGGCTACGAGCTGGGCCTGCAGCTGGCGGGCGGGCAGCTGATGCGCAGCCGCGCCGAGATCCGCTCCTGCTGCACTCCCGTGCCGGGGGACAAGCTCTATGGCGTGCACAACCGTGCCGACCGGCTGGTCTACGTACACCGCCTGGACTGCCCGCGCCTGCAGGTTGACCTGCGCGAGGGCTCACTCGTCGAGGTGGAATGGTCCCAGCAGACCGAGGAGAAGCGCTATCCGGCACGGATCCGCGTGCATTCACTGAACCGTGTCGGCCTGCTGTTCGAGGTGCTGCGCTTCCTCAGTGAGAACCGCATCAACCTCGGCGGCGCGGAATTCAGCTCCTCGCCCTCCGCCGTTGCCACGGATGAGATGGCCAATTTCGACCTGATCGTCGAGGTGGCGGACATGCATGAGCTGAAGCAGGTGATGGAGGTGATCCTCAAGATCGAGGATGTCTACGGCGTGGAGCGCGCCCTGCCCGAGGATCCGGGCGGGGAAGGGGAGAAGGGCGCGTGAGAGCCGTCGTGCAGCGCGTCAGCCGGGCGCGGGTGAGCGTGGCCGGCCGGATCACGGGGGAGATCGGTCGCGGCCTCGTGGTGCTGCTGGGCGTGATGAAGGATGACACCGCAGCGGAGCTGGGCTTCACCGCGCGCAAGATCGCCGGGATGCGGATCTTCACGGATGCCGACGGGAAGATGAACCTCGATGTCAGCAGTGTGGGAGGCAGCGTACTCGTGGTCTCACAGTTCACGCTGGCAGCGCCGACAGCCTCAGGCAACCGGCCGTCCTTCTCGGGGGCAATGGAACCTCAGCGCGCGGCGGAAATGGTGGAGGACTTCAAGCGGATGCTGGCGGAGGAGCATGGGCTGAACGTCGCCAGCGGGGAGTTCGGAGCGATGATGGAAGTGGAACTCGTCAACGAGGGCCCGGTGACGATCATCGTCGACACGGCGCAGCGCAGCTGATCACTCGGCGGCGGCCGGTGCCTCGGCCACGCGCAGGCGCGTGCTCCAGTCCCGGGTCTCCTGGAAGACGATCGCACCGTCCGCGGTGTGCTGGGCCACGATGTCAACGTCCTGGCCCTCACGGTCGATCAGCACGCTGACGACGTAGTCCACATGCATGGCCTCGCCGAGCGCCATGACGGTGGCCTGGCTGAGTGCAGCGCTGTCAATCCCGATAACCTCCGCGCGGGCCAGCTCGAGCTGTTCCGCCGCGGGCTGGACCACGCTGATCAGGCTGTTGCCAACCAGCCGGGCGTTGATCGCCTGGCGCACCTGCCGTTCGCGGCGCAGCGCGGCCTCGGCGGCGGCAGCGGCACCTTCCGCGGGATCAGCCCCCTCCTCGGCGCTGGCAGCGGCGAACAGGGACTGGTCCACCACGCTGACAACGGCGATGCGCAGGGCCTGGCCACCGGCTTCGGAGTCAGTCGCGTGTGAATCAGAGGCATGGGCGTCGGCGGCATGCTCATCCGTGCTGGCCTGCGCCGCTTCCTCGGAGGAGACGCCGCTGTCTTCCAGCACGGCCAGCTGCAGGCGGCCGAGCTGGTCGGCCACGTCGATGCCGCGGTTGTCAGTCAGGCTGCCGAGCCTGTCACAGCCGCAGGTCAGCGGCAGGAGGAGCAGCAGGCAGAGGACGGCTGTGGGGCTAAACCGCATCGGGGCATGTTCAGTCCTCGTAGAAGCAGATCGACTTGCAGCTGAAGCAGTAGGGTGCATCAGCGGGCAGAGCGGTGCCGCAGTTGCGGCAGCTGAGCGCCACGCCCGTGAGCTGCAGGGTCACACTGGCCACGAAGGTCTCTTCCTCCTCGTCTGACATGCCAGTGTTATCGTCATCGTCAAAGCTTTCTTCAGCCTCGTCCTCGAAGTCATCCTCGGCGACGCTGAAATCCATGGAGTAGTCCGCCTCATCATCCTCATCGACGGCGAAGCCCTCGGGCAGCTCCTCCTCCTCGTCACCATCCTCTCCGTGCGGCATCTCCATCTCGTCCAGTTCATCGTCGGTGGTATTGATGGTCTTCGTGCCGCTGCGGCGGTCTCCGAGCTGGCGGTTGACCTCATCGAGCTCCTCGCGGGCTTCCTCCAGGCGCTCCTCATCGCTCTCGAGCTCGATGTAGCGGCTGAGCATCAGCCGCGCCAGTTCGAAATCCTCCATGCTGGACAGGAACTCAGAGGCATACCAGAGCGCATCGAGGTTCTCGGGATCCGCGGCCAGGGCCAGCATGTAGGAGCGCCAGGCCTCCTTCGCGAATTCAAGGTTGGAGAAGCAGACCCCGAGCATGTTCCAGCCGTTGGGGTCAGCGCCGTCGAGGATCGTGATCTTGTGGAAGCACTCCAGCGCCAGCTTGTAGTCATCGTTGTCCAGGGCCTCGTTACCCTTCTCCTCGAGGCGCTCCTTGGCCGCAAGCTCCTCGGGTTTGAGGTCACGGCGGGCGATAACTCCGGATGCGTTGCTCATTTTCAGTCTTCCTCCGCGGGCAGGTAGCAGAATTGTATTACATCAGTCCGGCTCGCGCCACTTCATTCAGCGATTCAATCAGCCTGCGAGACATTGAAAATGACATTTAACCGCAGCTCAATGTTCCGGTTTGAACAACCATATCAATGTGACTGCCAGCCGTGAATCAGGGATGTGAAAACCGTGTGGGAGCCGCATGAGGATTGGGCTGAAAATTATCAGGGATTTTTTGCCGGGGCGGTCAATTTGCTCTTGCCAGCGCCCTATGCGTCTGATATCCTAGATCCTCTTGAAGGCAGGATGCGCCGTGAGATGGTGCATCAGGGGCATCCCCGTTGACAGAATCTGGATTGCCTGATGATCTCCTTGCTGAGGTTATCAACTTATGCAAGTTCCAGGGTTTCACAATGGGGATAAGCGACACGTGGACGGGTTGATTTGGAAGGGTGTTGACAACTTTCAGCATCCTGTTCACGGAGTATCACGAGGAATACTACGAGGAGGCGGAGCGTCGGTGGGTCATTGCCTGCCGCTAATTGTATGCAGACCCACAGTGCAACAGATCTTCTCGAGATCATCAAACAGCAACTCTGCGAACAAACGAACCGCCCGAAGTATGAACTGCTGATCCGGCCCCTTGCGGCCGTTTCCTATGAGGACGACGTGCTCGTCATCTCCGCTGCCAACGACATGAACCGCAAGTGGGTGCTGGAACAGTTCGGCGAGATCATCATTGAACTCACTGAGTTGATCACCGGCCGCCGCGCCAGCCTGGAGGTCGTCTCCGGCAAGCTCGGCAGCAGTGATGCCGGCCCGTCCTTCAGCGGTATGCAGCAGCAGGACAACGGGCTGGACCTCATGCCCGGCGGCATGGAACAGGAAGAGGCCGCATCGCGCCCGCAGGCGAACAAGCCGCTGCTCAACCCGCACTACACCTTCAATGAGTTCGTGGTCGGTGCCAACAACCAGTTCTGCTACAACGCCTGCTGGCAGGTGGCCCAGCGTCCCGGCAAGAGCTACAACCCGATGTTCCTCTACGGCGGGGTCGGGCTGGGCAAGACGCACCTGATGCACGCCATCGGGCACGAGGTCTGGAACAGCCGCCGCGCTGACAGCGTGGTCTACGTCACGAGCGAGAAGTTCACGAACGACTTCATCGAGCACGTGCGCACAGGCCAGCGCATGTCCGAGTTCCACCGCCGCTACCGCCAGGCCGACGTGCTGCTGATTGACGACATCCAGTTCCTGAGCGGCAAGGCCGAGACCCAGAGCGAGTTCTTCCACACCTTCATGGAGCTCGTGGAGGCCGGCAAGCAGATCATCATCAGCTCCGACCGCCCGCCGCGTACGCTCAAGGGCATGGAGGAGCGCCTGATCAGCCGCTTCGGGATGGGGCTCGTAGCCGACATCGCCGACCCGAGCCTCGAGACCCGCGTTGCCATCCTGCGCCAGAAGGCCCGCCAGGAGAAGGTCAACCTGCCGGATGAGGTCTGCTACTTCATCGCCGACCGCGTGACCAGCAACATCCGTGAGCTGGAGGGAGCACTGACGCGCCTGCTGGCCTTCAGCGACTTCTCCAGCAGCCCGCCGACTATCGAGTTCGCGGCACGCGTGCTGGCCGACATCCTTGATACGAGCGGGATCCGCCGCGAGGTCAGCATGCGGCAGATCATCAATGCCGTCTGCGAGTACTTCAACATCAGCGACAGCCTGCTGCTCAGCTCCAACCGCTCCAAGCGCGTGGCCCTGGCGCGGATGATCGCGATGTACTTCGCCCGTGAGTTCACGAACCTCACACTCAGCCAGATCGGCTCCGAGCTCGGCAACCGTGACCACAGCACCGTCTCCCACGGTGCAAGCAAGATCACGGCCGAGATCGTGGAGGATCCCTACATCGAGCAGGCGATCAGCCAGATCTCACGGATGCTCAAGTAGGGAGCGCATCTCAGCGCGGCTCCCGTCCTGATATAATCGGTACAGGTTGAATCAGAAGGTCTACTACCTCCCGTCGCGCTTCTGGCCATATCTCGTGGCTGCGAAACTGATCGGCTTCACATCCAGCTACATCTTCATCTGGATGCTGCATTTCAAGGATTCCAGCAGCTATGGCAGCCCCTTCCTGTTCTGGGCGAGCCTCGGGCTGATGGCGGTCCTGAACCTGGCACTGTTCCGCTTCACCGAGCCGACGCCGGACAACAATGAGCGGCTGTTCCTGATGAGCCTCGCAATCGACATCATCACCGCGACCTACCTCTTCATGTCGCAGCCGATGATGATCCTGATCTACCTGATCGCACTCGTGGTGATCAACAGCTTCTACAACTTCGTACTGCCGCGCGGCACGGGGTCGCTGCTGACCGCAGTCTCCGTGATGCTGTACCTGTTCAGTATCATGCTGGCGCGTGCCAATCCGGAGCTCGGACTGTTCAGCACGAATGTGGAGGCTGGAGCCTATACCCTGATCGGTCTCGGTGCAATTGCCACGGCGACGCTGCTGGTGCGCAAGATCAAGCGCAACATCGACGAGATCTACCAGGTCAGCGAGGAGCTGGTCAGCGACCTGAGCATGCAGGCGATCAATGCGGACCTTTCCGTGGAGTCGCTGGTGGAGCGCAACCGCGAGGTCCAGACCCTGTTGCAGATCCTCGAGAACATCATCTCCGTACTGGACTGGGAGGAGCTGTTCGGCAAGATCGTGGAAGCGCTGCGTAACCGCTTCGATTTCGACAAGTTCAGCATCTACATCTACAACCAGGAGGAGCAGCGCCTGGAGCTCAAGGTGGAGAGCGGCGATGAGGCCGCGACCGGCGTGGCCCGCAGCGTGAAGCTGGACCAGGGCGTGGTCGGCTGGAGCTACAGCAACCGCGAGGGCGTGCTGATTGACGACGTGCTTGAGGACAAGCGCTGGGAGAGCTTCAACCAGCGCGGCAAGAAGATCCGCTCCCTGGCCTGCATGCCGCTGATGTTCCGCCAGGAGGCGCTCGGCGTGCTCTGCCTGGACAGCCATCACGTGAAGAGCTTCGACGCTGACGCCTTCGCCTTCCTGCAGAGCATTGCACCGCTGATCTCGATTGCGGTCTCCAACAGCCTGAACTACACCACGGTCAAGACCGAGAGCCATACTGACAACCTGACGCAGCTCAACAACCACGGCGGCTTCATGGAGAAGTTCATCCCGATGCTCAATGATGCCTACTGCAAGGACATCCCGCTCGGGCTGATCTACATGGACATCGACCACTTCAAGAGCATCAACGACACCTATGGACATCTGGTGGGCAACCTCGTGATCCAGGAGCTGGCGCAGATCCTGAAGACCTTCTTCCGTGGCACGGACCTCGTGGGCCGCTGGGGCGGCGAGGAATTCGCCGTGGTGCTGAAGGGCACCCCGCCGGAGATCGCCCCGCGCATCGCCGAGCAGCTCAGGCGCAAGGTCGAGGCGCACCAGTTCCCGATCAGCCTGCAGCGCGACGCCTTCAAGCAGGTGACGGTCAGCGTGGGCCTGGCCACCACGGCGGATACGAACCTCAAGCCCGAGGTTTCGCGCGGTTCGCGCAGCACGGGTGAAGGTGATGCCTTCCTCAAGAATGTCGAGGAGATCAGCGCGCTGTTCGTCGACAATGCCGACCATGCGCTGTACACGGCCAAGCATTCCGGCCGCAACCAGGTGATGCTCTCCAAGTTCTTCCCGATCCCGCAGAGCGAATCGAAGACGATCGAGATCCGCGGCTGATCCGGCCTTGCCCCGCGCGGCAATTGGCTTATAATTAGTACTGGAGGCAGACACTTGTAGGCAAAGCAAAGCTTCCCGCCCACCTCTGCGGTGGGCATTTTCGTCATAGGAGAAAGCCATGGACAGCATTCCGCAGAATTACAGCCTGCCGATCCGCCTGGACGAGGACGTGAAGATCGTTCCCAAGGGCTGGGGCGAGGAGCGCTGGCTCCACAATGATGAAATGTACTGCGGGAAACTGCTGGTGCTGCACAAGGGCAAGAACTGTTCGCTGCACTACCACAAGCTCAAGACCGAGACCTTCTACATCACGAAGGGCCGGCTGCAGATGGAGATGTGCGACCTCGAGCATGCGCAGATGGAGCCGCCGGTGATCCAGGAGGTCTTCGAGATGCGGGAAGGCGACTGCATCCTGCTCAAGCCGGGGATGGTGCACCGTTTCACCGGACTCGATGACGAGACGCACATCATGGAATTCTCCACGCAGCACTTCGACGAGGACAGCTACCGCATCGTCAAGGGGAGCTGAGCTTGTACGTCAGCAACAAGCTGAAGATGTCCTTCTGGGGCAGGATCATCTACGACATCACGCGCCTGGCGACCTGGCTCGTGGCCAGACTCATGTTCCGCGTGAGCCTCGAGCATCCCGAGCGTGTGCCGCGCAGGGGAGCGCTGCTGGTTGTCAGCAACCACATCAGCCACCTCGACCCGCCTCTGACAGGCTCCTTCATTCCCGGGCGCTGTGGTTACCACATGCCGAAGGCCGAACTGTTCAAGATTGGCATTCTGCGGATCTACATGAAGAGCATCGGCAGCATCATGGTCAACCGCGGCCAGGGCAAGCAGGCCCTGCTGGATGCGGTGCAGTACCTCAGGGACCAGCAGGTGGTGTTCATCTTCCCGGAGGGCACGCGCAGCCAGGACGGTGTGCTGATGGAGGGCAAGAGCGGTGCCGTGCTGATGGCGATCCGCAGTGACGCCACGATCCTGCCGTCCGCGATCATCGGCTCGCAGAATGCGCTGGGCAAGGGCAGCAAGGCCTTCCGCCCGGCGAAGATCACGATCCGCTACGGTGAGCCCTACCGGATCGACTATGATGGCGACCGCGAGCGCGTCCCGAAGGAAGTCGTGCAGCGTGAGACCGCGCGCATGATGCAGCGCATCGAGGAACTGCTGCCGGCGGATATGCGGCCGGACCCGGCGGACAAACTGCGCTGGTACGGCGAGCAGGCGCGATAATAGGCCCAGGCGAGGCTCAGTGAATGCACAGCATAGCAATAATCGGCAGCGAAGGCCGCATGGGCCGGGCTCTGCGCGAATACATAACAACCACGGACGACATCCGCTGTACGGTGGAACTCGGCAGTGCTGATTCCAGCGAGCGCCTGCTGCAGAGCGGCGTGGACTGCGTGGTGGACCTGAGCACCGGCGAGGGCGTTGATGCCCATGGCACGGCGGTTGTCAACGCCGGGCTGCCGTACGTGATCGGGGCCACGGGCTACACACTCGAGACGGTGGAACAGATGCAGGCGATCAGCGCCGAGCGCGGCAGCCCCGTGCTGATCGTGCCGAACTTCTCGATCGGTGCCAATCTGATGATCCTCTTCGCGCGCCAGGCGGCACGCTACATGCAGGCTCCGGTTGTCACTGAACGGCATCACGACCGCAAGGCGGATGCGCCCTCCGGCACGGCACGCTACACCGCGGCCGGGATCGCCGAGGTGCTGGCAGGCCAGCCCGGGTCGGCGAAGTCCTCCACGGCTGAGGACTACACGGAGCAGCTCAAGGGTGTGCTCGGTGGCAATCAGGATATGGTGGCGATCCACAGCGTGCGCGGGGCCGGCTACCTCGCTGAGCAGCAGGTGCTGTTCTCGCTGCATGGTGAATCGCTGGCGGTGGAGCACCGCAGCATCGACCGCAGCTGCTTCATGCCCGGCATCGCCTGGTGCGTGCGCAACATCCACCGTGTCGAGGGACTGGTGGTGGGCATGGACAGGATCATGGAGCTCTAGGATGAGACTGGCGATCATCGGTGCAAGCGGACTGGTGGGGGCGGAGTACCTGCGGATCATCGCGGCCCGGCCATCCGGGATCACGGAGGTGATTCCCATTGCCAGCGCGCGCAGTGCCGGCAGCAATCTCGAACTGGATGGCATGGAACTCACGGTGCGCGACCTCGCGCAGTTCGACTTCGCCGACTGTGACTACGCCCTGTTCTGCGTCGGCGATGAACTCTCGCGGGAATTCGTCCCGCAGGCGCTCAAGGCCGGCTGCCGTGTGGTGGACAAGAGCAATGCCTACCGGATGGACCCCGCGGTCCCGCTGGTGGTGGGCGGCGCGAATGACACAGCGGTCACGGCTGAAACTCAGCTCGTTGCCAACCCCAACTGCAGCACGATCATCCTCGTGCACGGGATCAAGGCCCTCACGCAGTTCGGGATCAGGCGGATCTGGGTGGCGACCTACCAGAGCATGAGCGGAGCCGGACGGGATGGCGTTGCCAGACTGGAAGGTGAACTGCGGCAGTATGCGCTTGACCCGCAATCGGGACGCTCGGACGCGCCGGAGACGGCGATTGCCAACAATGTGATTCCGGGTATCGGCGGGCTGGACGCTGAACTGCGCTGCAGTGAGGAGCGCAAGCTGCTGCTGGAAACGAGGAAGATCCTCGCAATGCCGGAGCTGGCAATCGTGCCGCATGCGGTGCGCGTGCCGGTCAGCGTGGGACACAGCATGGCGGTCAGCCTGGAGTTTGCGGATGCCGTCAGCGCGGAGGCGATCCGCGAGGCCTGGAGCCGCGACAGCCATGTGCTGCTGCGCGACGAGGGCCTGCCGGGGCCGCTTTCCGCCTCTCGCCATGACATGGTTGAGGCCGGAAGGCTGCGGGCCGAGGAGGGCATTGGCAACGGCTGGTCCTTCTTCCTCAGTGGTGACAATCTGAATCTGGGTGCCGCACTGAACGGCTGGCGGCTGCTGGCCCTGCTGCGCGCCCATCATGGAAATCTCGAAGCAAAGGCAGGTTAGCAGCATGGCAGTCAAGAAGCGCAGTGAGGCGATATTCGGCCAGGTCGTGACGGCGATCGTAACGCCCTTCACGAAGAGCGGCAAGGTGGACTACGCGGCTGCCGAGAAACTGTTCAAGCATGTGCAGGCCCAGAACGACGGCATCGTCGTGGCCGGTACGACCGGCGAGGGGCCGACGCTCAGCCAGGCGGAGAAGCTCAAGCTGTTCGAGTTCTACAAGAGCCGCGCGAAGAAGGGCTTCAAGGTGCTGATGAACGTCGGCAGCAATGACACCGCGGACAGCGTGAAGTTCGCCAAGGCCGCGGCCAGGGCCGGTGCCGACGGCCTGATGGTGGTCGGCCCCTACTACAACAAGCCCAATGCCGACGGCCAGCTGGCGCACTTCAGCGCGATCTCCGATGCCTCCGACCTGCCGATCCTGCTCTACAACATCCCGGGGCGCACCGGGCTGCGCGTCGAGCATGAGGTGATCGTGGAGCTGGCGGCGACCAGCAATGTCTGCGCCGTGAAGGATGCCACGGGGGATCTCGCCGGAGTCAGCCTGCTGCGCAGCCAGACTCTATCGGACTTCCACATCTACGCCGGTGATGACGCGCTGATTCTGCCGATCGTGGCCTGCGGCGGCTGCGGCGTGGTGACGGTCTACGGGCACCTGATCGGCAAGGAGATCAAGGAGATGATCACCGCCTACCTCGCCGGCGATGTGCGTGAGGCACTGGACATCCACCTGCATTTCCTTGAGCTGAACAATTCGCTGTATACCACCACGAACCCGATCCCGATCAAGACGGCGCTTTCGATGATGGGTGTGGTCGATGACAACTTCCGCCTGCCGATGACGAAGATGGATGACCGGAAGCGCAGTGCCCTTGAAGCGACCCTGCGTGAGTATGAGCTGATTCCGCGCCGCAAGGGGTAGAGCGTGGCGCAGGATGGGCAACTGAGTGCGGAGAGCCTGGCAGTGCTGGAGCAGCTGGTGCCGGTCGCCGCAAAGGCCCGCCGCGTGTTCGTATTCACCGGGGCCGGAGTCAGTGCGGAATCCGGGATCCCGACCTTCCGTGATGCACAGACTGGGCTGTGGGCGAAGTATGACCCGGTGATGCTGGCGAGCATTGATGGCTTCAGGAAGGACCCCGCCAATGTCTGGAAGTGGTATGACGAGCGCCGCCAGACCATGAGCCGTTGCCAGCCCAACCCCGGGCATCATGCGCTCACTGAATGGCAGGGACAGCTCAGGGAACTGGGCGGACGCCTGGATCTGGCAACGCAGAACATTGACGACCTGCACCGCATCGCGGGGACCGAGGAACTGATTGAGCTGCATGGCAACATCTGGGAAGTACGGCCGCTGGGCAGCGAGTTCTCGGAGGCCTTTCGCCTGATGGACTGCCCGCTCAGTGAACATCCGCCCCGGCATGCCGATGGCAGCACGCTGCGCCCGAACGTGGTCTGGTTCGGTGAGATGCTGGATGAGGCTGTGCTCAACCACGCCTTCCGGTGTGCGATGACGGCGGATCTCGCACTGAGCATCGGTACGAGCAGCCTGGTCTATCCGGCGGCGGCGCTGCCCTTCGTGGCGCGCGAGCATGGCGCCACGCTCGTGGAGATCAATCCGGAGCGCACGGAGTTGACGGCAGCGGCGGATTATGTTCTACAGGAGCCCTCCGCACTGGCCCTGCCGGCGCTTGTTGCCGGAATCCGGCGGAACTGCGGCTGAGACCCGCGCTCAATTGCGCAAATCCCGCGAAAACTTCAGATGCATGTGCCGAAGCGCTTACCGCGGCGGGCCAATCCTGCTAAACTCGAAGCTCCGGCGGGGCAGGAGAAGACAGCCGGAAATCCACAGCTTGCTGGAGGTAATTGGCTATGGGCGTAGCGATAGACAAGAAGCGCAACGTAGCAATCATCGGACACGGCGGTGCCGGGAAAACGGTACTGAGCGAGGCGATCCTCTATGTCGCCGGGGCGATAAACAGGATGGGGACGATCGAGGACGGGAATACCGTCAGTGACCACGATCCGGAAGAGATAAAGCGGAAATACTCAATTACCAGCGCAGTGCTGCCCTTCGATTTCGAGGACCACCATTTCACCCTGATCGACTGCCCGGGCTACCGCGACTTCCTCGGCGAGTCGACCTCCGCCCTCAACGTCGTTGACAGCGCGATCATCGTTGTCAACGGTTCGATGGGCGTCGAGCCGCAGACCCGCATCTTCTGGCAGACCTGCGAGAAGCTGCACCTGCCGCGCCTGATCTTCATCAGCGGGCTCGACAAGGAGAACGCGGACTGGGACAACGCCATCGGCAGCTGCCGGGCCGAGTTCGGCAAGACGGTGGCACCACTGTGCATCACGATCGGGGAGCACCACGACCTCAGGGGCGTGATCAATGTGCTGCTCAGAAAGGCATACGTGAAGGAAGGCGACAAGATCGTCGAGAAGGAAGTCCCCGAGGATTACAGGGAAGCGATGGAGGCCGCACGGGCGGACCTCGTGGAAAGCATCGTGGAGCTCGACGATGAGCTGATGATGCGCTACATGGATGACGAGACGATCGGCGAGGCCGAGCTCGAGAAGGCGATGATGGACGGGATCCTGCACGGCAAGTTCTGCCCCGCGGTGGGCGGCAGCGGCAAGGAGACCGTGGGGATCCGCAACCTGCTGGAGATCATCATCCACAGCATGCCGCATCCCGGCTTCCACGAGAAGCTGCACGGGCGCAAGCCCGACGGCAGCGAGGAGTCGCGTCCGCCCAGTGACGACGCACCGCTCACGGCGCGCGTGTTCAAGGTCACGAGCGAGGGCCAGGTCGGCGACGTGTTCTGGATGCGGATCTGGAGCGGCAAGCTCAAGAACAGCGACACCGTACTCAATTCCAGCACGGATGAGCAGGAGAAGATCGGCAACCTGATCCTGATGCGCGGCAAGGAGCGCAAGGATGTGAATGAGGTCAGTGCCGGGGACATCGTGGCCACGATGAAACTCAAGCACACGAAGATGGGCAACACCATCTGCTCCAAGGACCAGCCCTTCATCCTCGATGACATCGAATACCGCCGTCCGGTGGCCTACGAGAAGGTCGAGGTTGACGACCACAATGACCTGGAGAAAGTGATCAGCGCCCTGCACGTGCTGACCGCGGCGGATCCCACGCTGCGCCTCGTGCAGGATGAGGAGACCAAGGAGCAGGTGCTCTACGGCATGGGTCCGCTGCACCTGGACGTGGCGCGTGCACAGGTCAGGAAGCGCACGAGCGTTGACATCAAGTGGGAGAAGCCGCGCATCCGCTACCGCGAGACGATCACCGGCAATGCCAGCGCGCAGGGCAAGTACAAGAAGCAGTCCGGCGGCCGCGGCAAGTACGGCGACTGCCACATCCGCCTCGAGGCGAAGGAACGCGGCGCGGGATTTGAGTTCAATGATGAGGTGGTGGGCGGCGTGGTGCCGGGCCGCTTCATCCCGGCGATCGAAAAGGGCATCGTGGAAGCGATGGTCAACGGTCCGCTGAGCGGCAGCAAGGTGATCGACATCAAGGCCGCCGTGTTCGATGGCAGCAGCCACAGTGTGGATTCCGACGAGCTGTCCTTCAAGATGGCGGCGCAGATGGGCTTCCGCTCAGCCTTTGAGCAGGCCCGGCCGATCCTGCTGGAGCCGATCTACAACGTGACGGTCCAGACGCCCGATGAGTACACCGGCGACGTGATGGCGGACCTCAACACCCGCCGCGGCCGCGTGGGCGGAATGGACCAGGTTGGCAACATCAAGGAGATCAAGGCCCAGGTGCCGCTGGCGGAGATGTACCAGTACATCAACACGCTGCGCTCAATGACGCAGGGGCAGGGCAGCTTCGAGATGGAGTTCGCCAGCTATGAGCAGGTCCCGAGCAATGTCCAGGGTGAGATCATCAAGGCCCACCAGGCCAGCCAGAAGGCCGAAGCGCACTAGCTCAGGCGACGGATTGGCAACAAAAAAGCCCGCTGCATGCAGCGGGCTTTTCGTTTTTCTGCTGGATGGAAGGATCACTCGTCCTTCTTCGGTTCATCCTTCTTCGGTTCATCCTTCCTGGGCTCGTCCTTGGCCGGTTCATCCTTGGCCGGTTCGTCCGCAGCAGGCTCAGCTCCTGCGGGATCGTCGGCTGCAGGCTCCTCAGATCCCGCTTCAGGATCCTCAGTCTTCCCACTGCCAGCGGCTGCCGGATCCTCTGAACCTTCCTTGGCATCAGCCGCAGCCGGATCATCCTCATCGGAATCACTGCTCTGCTTGGCGGAAATCGGACCGCCGCCCGTGTTGCCGGTATTCGTGTTGTTACCCGTATTGGTGTTGTCGCCGGTATTCGTGTTGTTGCCGGTATTGGTGTTGTTGCCGGTATTCGTGTTGTTGCCGGTGTTACTGCCGTTATTCACTGGCACTGTCCCGCTGCGTCCACCGTTGGAGAGGAAGCCGCTGTCCTGGGTGAAGGCATTGCCACCGGAAAGCGGGACCTGGGTTGTGCTGCCGGTGCCGGATGTGGCAGGGGTCTGCGTGCCCGGAGCCTGGGCACCCGGAGGCGTGCGGTTGCCGGTCGGGACGGTGCCGGCCTGGGTGCCAGGGGTGTTCTCACGCTCGTAGTTCGGCAGCTCCGGAGGCATCACGAGCTGCGTGCGCCAGGGCGGGAGGTTGAGCGGCAGGGGCAGGACGTTGGTGCCGTCCTTGTCGAGGATGTAGCGCGCGCTGGTGTCCATCACCATCGAGAGCTGGGTCTCGTCCGCGGTCTCCAGATCCTCCTTGGCCTTGAACTTCACGTAGACCAGCGCACCGTCACCGGAGGGTTCCGTGAGCACGGTGTTGCTGTCCAGGGCGATCAGGACCTTGCCTTCGTCCTTGTTGGGCTGGGCGAAGTAGATGCTGGCATCGGAGTAGTCGTCAAAGAACTCACCGAGTTCGGCCTCGCGGAAGCTGAGCTTGGTGTTGTCAAAGCTCAGGGTGAACAGGCCCTTGTCGAAGTCCGGCAGGTTGCTGCCGTCGATGCGGACATACACGGACTCATCCTCACGCACGACGTCCGGGAAGTCCTTGACCATCTCGACTTCGGGGTCGCGCAGGCGGACCTCGACCTCCAGGTTGCGGGCCTCGGTGACGTATTCATCGTGGTACATGGCGCGCACCCAGATGTTGACGCGGCCGGGAGTGCGCGGAGTCCACTCAATGTAGGGATCATCGGTGATCAGGCTGTAGCGCTCAAAGCTGTCCTCGGCATCCGCCGGGTCATCATCGCTGTACTCAGCGCCGTATCCACCCAGACCACGCCGGCGTGGCTCAGTGCTCTCATCCTGCCAGTCCTGGTACTCATAGCGCAGGCCCCGGCTGTCATATTCGCGCTGCGGGGCCTCCACGACCTCGACATCCTCATACTCCGTGCCGAGCTGTTCCTCCAGCATGGCGGTGGCGTTCTCGATGGACTTGTCCACCACGTTGCCAGCCACCTCGTTGTCCATGCGGCGGCCTTCATCGTCAATCACGGCCTGGCCGGCAACCACCATGCGGCGCATGATGTAGCCGTCATCAATGCTGCCCCGGTCACCCTGGGCTCTGCCTTCGGCATCCAGGGCATCCCACCTGCGCATCTTGTCGTCAAATGAGCCGAGCGTGATCAGGTCATCGGCAGTGAGTGTTTCATTGTTCTTGCGCTTGTTCTGGATCTCCATGAAGGAAGCATCAAACTGCACGCCACTGGGCCAGTGGGTCAGGCCTGGAGGAATGATGGTGCTCTTGCCTTCCGTGCCATAGGGGTATTCCTCGGTCAGCTTTGAAACCAGATAGGGTGAGTACGGACCATCCACCTGGGGCTTGCCGGAATCATCTCCACGCTGCGAGGTATCCGTGTTATGGGCAGGCTGCTGGCTGCTGCCGCCCGTGGTGTTGTTGAACAGGTCCTGGTTGCCGCTGGTGCTGTCCGTATTCTGGGTGTCCGCATTCGTGTTCTGGGCAGGCTGCGTATTGCCATTGGCAGCCGGCTGCTGCGTGCCGCTGCCACCTGCCGCTGGCTGCTGGGTGGCGCTGGCGCCTGCAGCGGGCTGGCCTCCAGCACCCGGGGCCTGGGCCCCCGGAGGGGCCACGGCATCACCGGTGCCGGCGACTGTATCACCGAAGGCTCCGGCGGCGGGGTCCTGCGTGGTCGGGGCAGCGATTTCAGGCTGCGCGGTGTTGTACTCGGTCTCGACAATCGTGCGCAGCCGGCCGCGGTCGGCCTCCGCCACGGGCCAGATGTCGCCATTGACCACGCCCCACTCATACTCGAGGTCACGGCCATCGGGGTTGTCATCCACGACATAGATGAAGTAATCCTCGCCCGGGAAGACATCGCCGGTTTCCATCGCCACGACCATCAGCGTGATCGGGGGGTCGCCCATCTCCGCCGCTTCCTCCGCTGTCCGGTTCTGCTGGTTGGCGGAGCGGGTCTGGTCTCTGTACTGCGAGTCGTACTGCGAGTTGGTCTGGATGTTGTTCGTGGTCGGGGAGTTGCTGCTGGTACACGCGCCGAACACAGCGGCGGAGCACATCACCGACACAGCCATGAGTCTGAGAATCTTCACTGTTTAGCCTTCCACCTGAAAAGAAGTTGTCCCTGAGTACACAGATGACATGACGCCCTGCCAGCCCGGGCTGTTCAGCGGCGACACAATATAGTATCAAGCAGCAGCCTGATTGGACAGTGGGCGGCGCGGGGAACGGGTTAAATCAGGCCGGAACTCAGGAATCAGACTGGCTTTTCCCGGTGGCCTCGATTTCATCCCAGTTGCGCCATTTGGCATCAATGGCCCGGAAGGTGGTTTCGTCATCGGAGCTGATCGGCTCGCCGGCTTCCAGCTTGCGGATGATCTCGAGCACCTCGGGCGGCAGGGGATTGCCGTTGGGCCAGTGTGTGGTGCCGGGTGGAATCATGGTGGGGATCCCGCCGATGATGCGCTCACCCGCTTCAGTCTGAATGGACTCCGCTGTGAGATCCCCGACTTGCTCTCCCTCATCACGCAGCGGAGCATTCTCCTGCAGCGGAATGGTCTCCGTTTTCACGATCCGTTCGCCATCGGTTTCATCGCGAGTACAGGACAGCAGGCTCAGGCTCAGGACGAAGCTAACTAATATGGATTGGCAGCGCATGCCTTGATGCTAGCAGATCAGCCGGCTGATCAGTGTTCCTCAGCGGAAACTTCGCTGACGGAATTGATCATTTCCGTGACAGCTGCATGAAGCGGGCAGGGGATGCCGTGCTGATCGCCCAGACGCACGATGGCCGCGTTCATGTTGGCAATCTCCGGTTCGCGGCCCCGGCGCAGATCCTCTCGCATGCTGCTGGAATTGGCGATGGTGGCCTCGATCAGCAGGCGTACACCTTCGCGGATGTTCTCTGCAGAGTAGTTCCAGCGGGAACCGAGATGCTGACTGGCCACGAGCTGCAGCTCCCTGATCAGTCCGCTTACGAGCGGGGAGTCGAGGGAGGCCAGCATGCTGCCGTTCGGGACATCCAGCAGGGCCGTGAGCGGGTTGAGCACGCAGTTCAGGCAGAGCTTGTGCCACTGGCGGATCTCCATGTCGGGGACGCCTTCACAGAACAGCCAGTCGCAGCGGAGCAGCTCGGCAAACCAGTCGCTGTGTTCAGCGGCAGCACCGAGTGTGCCGATCTGCAGCAGGTTGCTATGGCGGGTGTGCAGCACTTCGTCATCAAGGTAGGCACCGCCGTAGAGCAGGCCGAGCTGGAAGCTGCCGCTGATCAGGCCATTGGCCACGGCCAGGATCCGCGTATCCGCAGGCATGTCCAGGCTGCTCAGCAGCGGTTCAGTCTGCTGACTTTTCACACAGGTTATAACAGCGTTATATTTTTGCGTATCAAGCTGCTCAGGAAAGTTCACGGAAGACAGATCCGGCTGAATCTCCGAGTCCGGGAAGCGCAGGCGCAGGCCATGCAGCTGTATCCGGAGCTGCGGGTTGCGGATGTACCAGTCGCAGGCCTGTCCCCGGCTGGCCAGGGCGGAAGCCAGCAGGCAGCCCACGGGACCGGCACCGATGAGCAGGAGATCACCCGTCGGCATGCTGGCTGTCCTCCATGAAGCGCCGGGCCTCCTCCAGGCAGGCCTGGTAGGAGCCGGTGGTCAGACGCGGGCCGGGCAGGCTGCTGATGAAGACAGAGCCGTAGTTGGATGAGGCCGCGCGGCTGTCCAGCAGGAAGACCACGCCACGGTCGGAGCCGGTGCGGATCAGACGCCCGAAGCCCTGCTTGAACTGCATGGCGGCCAGCGGCAGGCTGTACTGCCGGAAGCTGTCGCCACCCTGGCTCTCGATGTGCCGCTGGCGGCCGGCGTGGATCGGGTCCTTGAAGTTGGCGAAGGGCAGCTTGGCCAGCACCACGCAACTCAGGGCATCACCGGCCACGTCGAAGCCTTCCCAGAATGAGCGGGTGGCGAGCAGCACATGGCTGCCTCCATCCCGGAAGGTATCGGCGATCTGCGTGCGTGAGCCACTGCGGCCCTGCACCAGCAGGCGGGAATCATCAATCGCTCCGCTGAGCTTCTCCGCGATCTGGTTCAGATCCCGGTAGCTGTTGAAGAGCACGAGCGTTCCGCCCGCGATCATGTCCGTCACCCCGAGGATCACTTCCTCGAGCTGCAGCAGATAGGCCTCACGGGTATCGCCGGTCGGACGCTTCATGTTGGTGGCGATGGCCAGCAGGGCCTGGCTGGCGTAATCAAAGGGGCTATTCAGTTTCAACCAATCGGTCTGTTCAATTGACTGCTCATCAAAGCCCAGTGAACGGCGCAGGTAGTCAAAGCTGTCCGCGACAGTCAGGGTGGCACTGCAGAGGATGATGCCCTGCTTGGCCTTGCGCAGTGACTGGAAGCTTTCACCGACATCCAGCGGGGCGGTCTTGTATTCCCAGCGCGGATCTGCCGTGGAAAGATCTGAATTGAACCAGGCGATTGATTCCGGATTGGCGGGCTGCCAGTGTTCGAGCGCCAGCCGGCATTCATCCACACTGACACGCAGGTCCTGCAGGTCCATCTGCAGGCCTTCATCGTTGATGTAGAGATCGCCGTCCTCATTGGCGAAGAGCAGGTTCAGATCAGCACTGAGCCGCTGGTAGCGGTCGATCACGGGCAGCAGGCGCTTGGCCAGCTGTTCCAGCAGTTCCATGACCCGCGCCTGGTTCGGCGTGGCCGTGGCCGGGGTGAGCTGCGTATTTTCATCGCTGTCCAGATGCCCCTTCTGGCTGGCCTGGCTGAGCAGCAGGTTGACCTGTTCCACGACGCTGACGCCGGCCTTGATCCAGCCCGGGACCTGCAGGGCCTGGCGCTGGATGCGCAGCAGCAGGTCGCGCGAGCCCTCACCAACTGACTCTGCAGGCAGCTCCAGCCGGCGGCGCAGGGACTCATTCTGCAGCACCTCGAGCAGGCGGTTGCCGAGATCCACGGGCAGGATGTTGCCGACCTCGGCGGTGTACTGGCTGGTGATTGCGCCCTCGAGGTTGTGGGCCTCATCGAAGACTATTGCGCTGGCACTGGCCACGATGTTGTCGGCATTGTCATCCGCCGGATTGAACAGTGCAAACACCAGGGCATGGTTGGTGATCACGATATGGCTGGCCTGGGCCCGGTTGCGCGCGCTGAAGTAGTGGCAGCTGCCCTTGTAGTTGCAGCGCTCGCCGAGGCAGGTGCGGAAGCCGCAGTCCACGCTGCGTTCGATGCGGATGCGCTCCGTGAGGCGCAGGGCATCGGGTGCGCGGCGCTGGTCCATGTCGCCGTTGGCATCCCGGTGCCCGGCGATGATCAGGTGCAGCAGGAACAGCAGGCCGTTGCCACCGCTGGGCAGGGCGTGCTCACGGCGCTGGCGGGCCCCGCTGTTGTTGGAGAGCCAGGTGTCCTGCAGGCGCTTGAGGCAGAGGTAGTGCTCGCGGCCCTTCAGCAGGCTGATGTTGACCTGCAGCTCTCCGAGAATCTGCTGCAGGCGTGGCACGTCCTGTTCCACGATCTGCTGCTGCAGGTTGATGGTGTTCGTGCTCACGAGGCAGAGTTCACCGGTGCGCGCACTGTGCAGGGCCAGGGGCAGGAGATAGCCGAGCGACTTGCCGACACCGGTCCCGGCTTCCACGACCAGGCTGCGGCCACTCTCCAGTGCGGCGGCCACGGCCTCACTCATCTCCTGCTGCTGCGGACGCTCCTCGTACTGGCGGAAGGCCCGGGACATGTTCTCGCGGGCGCTGTAGAGCTGGGCCAGCAGGTCCGGCGGGACATTGCCACGCTCACGGCTGGCGGCGGCCTGCTTCTTCGGATACCAGGGGTCCATCTCAACGTTGCCGGCGCGCGGCATGCTGAGCGCATCATGGCGGCGCAGCTGTTCATGGCGGAAGATCCCGAAGCGGGCTTCCTCGGAGTACTCGGCTACAAGCTCCACGAGCTGGGCCAGCAGGTCATCGGCGAGTTCCCCGATGGCCTTCTCCACGTACTGCCAGGCCGTTGCCAGTTCCCGGATGTCCTCCGGCAGGGGCAGGCCCAGCAGGTAGGCAAGGTCCTCCATGTAGCTGTAGCCCAGGCCCTGCGGGCTGGCGGCCAGCAGCAGGTCCAGCTGGTAGTCATCGGGACCGAGCCCGCTTATGATCACAAGCGGACGCTGGCCGGCCGGGATCTTGCTGAAGGCATCCTCACGACGGCGCACGGGCCACTCGGAGCGGCTTTCCTCGGTTATGAGCACGGCCTTGCCGCTCGCACTGAAGCGGGATTCGAAGTGGAGCAGGAGCACGGCCGGCACGGCACTATTTAAGCACAGCGCCGCTGCCTGAGCCCGCCTGCCGCCAGTGCTGATTCGTGAATTCAGACTCGGTTCACATGCTAAAATCCGAATCCCGCACAGCCGGTGCGGACCGGACCCGAACACAGGCAGGCCCCGGCCACGTTTGCCGGGAAGCCATCCGAGGTGCAGACAATGAAGATAGTCGTAATCGTGAAGGAAGTGCCGGATACCGAGGCGAGAATCACGCTCAAGGACGGCCAGCCGGATTTGAGCGGCGTGAAGATGATCATCAACCCCTATGACGAATATGCGGTTGAGGAAGCGATCAAGCAGGCCGAGAAGCTCGGTGGCTCCGTGACCGCCGTGATGATCGGCGATGACAACAGCAGGAAGAACCTGACGAATGTGCTGGCGCTCGGTGCCGAGGATGCGGTGCTGATCAAGGACCCGGCGCTGAGCGGCAGTGACCCGATCCAGCTCGCGAAGCTGCTCAGGGCGGCAATCGAGCCGCTGGGCGCGGACATGGTGCTGGCGGGCCGCCAGGGCGTGGACTGCGACTGGGGCATGACGGGCATCGCGTTGGCCGAGCTTCTGGGCTGGGGCCATGTCGGCCTGATCACGGCGCTCGAGATCAGCGGCAGCTCCTTCAGGGCCACTGCTGACGGTGACAACGGCCGCATGACATTTGAAGGCAGCCTGCCCGCGGTGTTCACGACGGACAAGGGCATCAATGAGCCGCGCTATGCCTCGCTGAAGGGCATCATGGCCGCCAAGAAGAAGCCGGTTGCCGAGAAGAGCATCGCCGATCTCGGGCTGGATGCCAGCGTGGTCGGTGCCGGTGCGGCGAAGATCAGCTTCGTTGGTGGCGAACTGCCGCCGCAGAAGCAGCCGGGCCGCATCATTGAAGGTGACAGCGTACAGGCCAAGGTGGCCGCACTTGTTGACGCCCTGCGCAACGAAGCCAAGGTGATCTAGGAGGGAAGGGAAATGGGAAGGATCCTGATTATTGCGGAACAGTTCAGAGGCCAGCTGCGGAGCTCCGCCGGAGAGCTTGCCAGCGCGGCCGCTCAGATCGGCGGAGATTTCGACGCCGCGGTGTTCGGACCGGGTGCGGCTGATGCCGCCCAGCAGCTCGGCGCCTACGGGCCGGGCCGGGTGCTGGCCGTGGACTGTGGCTGCGAGCATTCCGCTGACGGCTTCGCCGCAGCCGTGAGTGAGACGGTCGCCAGCGGGGGCTACGAGTTCGTGATCCTGATGCAGACCGCCTTCGGGCGGGACCTCGGAGCGCGGCTGGCTGCCAGGCTGGACGCTGCCTGGATCAATGACGTGATCGGCCTCGAGGGCAGCGGCTCTGAGATCGTTGCCAGGAAGCCGCTCTACGCCGGCAAGGTGATCAGCCACGTGAAGTTCAACACCTCCGGGCTGAAGGTCCTGAGCCTGCGGCCACGTAACTTCGATGCAGTAGCCGCAGCAGGTGGCAGTGCCAGCGTGGAACAGCTCGGCAGCGGGACGGAGTGCAAGGCACGCTGCACCTCGCTGGAGCCGAAGGAAGCGGGCTACATCGACCTGAAGGATGCTGACATCATTGTCAGCGGTGGGCGCGGCATCGGCAATGCCGAGGGCTACAGCGTGATCCGCGATTTCGCGAATGAGGTCGGGGCCGCGATGGGTGCCTCCCGGGCGATCGTCGATGCGGGCTGGATTGACCACAGCTACCAGGTCGGCCAGACCGGCAAGGTCGTCAATCCGCAGCTCTACATCGCCGCCGGGATCAGCGGTGCGATCCAGCACCTGGCGGGCATGCAGACCAGCAAGGTGATCGTGGCGATCAACAACACGGAGAGCGCGCCCATCTTCAAGGTGGCGGACTACGGGATCGTCGGCGACATGTTCGAGGTCCTGCCGGAGCTGGCGAAGCAGATCAGGGCCGCGCGCCAGTAACAGGCCGCACGCTTTTGTAGATCAAGCGTCTTCTGTAGAGGTGGGTCTGGACGGCTGGCTCAGGCCATCACGCCGGGTTCGTCCGGGTTGCCCTCGATCCCGCCCTCCGGGCCGGAGTAGCTCACGAGGAATTCCGTCTGACCGAGCTGCAGGCGGTCGCCATTCATCAGGCTGACCTCGTCGTTGGCAGCGACCGGCTCGCCATTGACCTTCGAACCGTTGGTGCTGCCCAGATCGGAGTAAGTCAGACCCTCTGAGCTGGCTGCCAGCAGGCCGTGCAGGCCGCTGACATAGCCGTCTCCGCTGATCTGCAGGTCGGCACGGGAGGCGCTGCGCCCGAGCGTGGTTTCGCCGAGCGGAATGGCGAGGTTGCCGCTCTGGTCATTGGCAATGCACCAGCCGCTCAGTTCGCGGCCGGCCTGGACGGCATCAGAGGTGTCAACATCCAGGGATGTATCGGCTTCAGCTGTACTGCTGTCAACATCGGAATAGTCAGCCTGTACGGGATTGATCAGGGTTTCAGATGCTTGCGCTGCGGGTTCGAAATCCAGGCTGCGCACAGTGAAGCTGGTGTTGCCAAGCCGCAGGCTCTGGCCATCCTGCAGTTCATGCTCCACGTCACGCTCGAGGCGCAGGTCGCCGATGAAGCTGCCGTTGGCACTGCCCAGATCGCTGACGGACAGCCTGCCGGGAGCAGCCGTGAAGCTGGCATGGCGGCGGCTCAGGTAGCCGTCCGCGATGCTGATTTCCACCTCGCCGCGCCCGAGCACACTGACACCTTCAGGCAGGGCATGACTGCTGCCGGACTCCTCGACCAGCTCAAACAGTGCCGGGCCGCGCTCGCTGGCCAGCGAACCCGCTGTGGCTGTGCCGGACGGGGCGGACGCCGCTGCTGCCCAGGTACCGCGCTGATAACCGCAGCTCGGGCAGAACATCAGACCGCTGCCAATGCTTGTGGAACAGTGCGGGCAGCTTTCCGTGCCGGAGGCGATGCCCGCATCGAGCGGATAGTCCTGCGTACCGCTTTCGAGGATCCTGGTTGAGTCATCCATAGCGCTAATTATGACTCGTGTTCTCAGCCGTGGTTCGCGCGCAGGCTGCGCAGCAGCTCCAGATCGGCATGCGCGGTCTGGTCATAGAGCATCGGCGTGGCGGACATCAGTCCGCGCGACAGGGCCCAGGTGTCCGTCCCGGGCTGCTCCTCCATCAGCACGCGTTCTCCAGCGATCCAGAAGTACTCGCGTCCGAAGGGGTCCTCACGGCGCTGCACGACATCCATGTAGTCACGCTGCCCGGCGACTGCCCAGCACAGCCCACGGATGGACTCCGCCGGTATGCGGGGCAGGTTGAGATTGATGCAAGGACGGTTGCCAAGTCCCTCCGGCCACCACTCGCCCGGCTGCGGGTAGCAATCCGCGTTGCCATCGTGGTCGAGTGCCGCGAAATCCAGCATGCCTGGCAGGGTCTCGCCGGAGCGCTCCTGCAGCTCATCGCGCTGCGTGCCGTGCCAGCTGTAGCTGCTGCCGTACACGATCGCGGAAATGGCAAGGTCCACCAGTGCAGCACTGGCCTCGAAGTCCACGCCGGGGAAGCTGCCCTGGCTGATGGAGAAGGCCGGAATGCGGTTGATCGCACCTTCCACTGCGCCGCCGACCGTGCCGCTGTAGATCAGGTCCTCCGCCACGTTGTAGCCGTCGTTGATGCCGCTGATCACCAGATCCGGCTTCTCATCAGCGCAGACGTGGTCGACACCGAGCACGATGCAGTCAACGGGTGTGCCGCTGCAGGCATAGACATCAAGGCTGCCGGCACCGGGGGCCAGGCCATAGGGGGGCATGCGATTCAGGCGCAGCGGCTTGTGCAGGGTGATGCAGTGGCTGCGGGCGGAATTCGGTTTCTCCGGGGCAACCACCACGACCTCGGCATGCTGTGCCAGGCGCGAGGCGATGGCAATGATGCCCGGGGCCCAGACTCCGTCGTCATTTGTTACCAGTACCTTCAGCATCAGGGACCCACACCCCCGGCATCCGGAGCCATGCCCGCATCCGGGCTTGCCCCGGGATCGCTCGCCGCGCCGCCGACTCTGTTGGGGAGGGGCTGGTTCGGGTTGTTCATGCCCAGCGGTGCATAGTACAGGCGTCCCAGCATTTCGAAGGTCTCTGCATCAACAAGGCTGCCCAGCACCAGTTCACCATCCAGATAGGCATTGATCTCATACACGATCCGATCCTCAACCTGGCTCTGGTAGTCACCGGGGGAAAGGACATCCGGTTTCTTCTCCGTGATCAAAAGGCGTGTGTTCTCGAAGTCGAATTCCACCGCACCTTCTGGCAGCGGTTCGTTACGGTAATTGCGCATGTTGAATTCCGCATCCGCGATGTCCTCCCGGATCGGCTGGTCGTGGAGCTGCTCAAAGGCCTGGTAATTAATCTCCGCGATATCACCACTGCCGGCAACCAGGCGGACGGTCGCCTCACTGTTGTAGACCCAGTGCTTCTGCTCCGCAGGATCGTACCAGTAACCGTCCCGGACCGTGACGATGTAGCTGTCGCTCTTGCCGTCGTAAAGCGGCGCTGCTCCCGGGTACCAGGACTCACGGGTGTCCGGGTTCTGCCAGCCAAGGCGGTCAAGCAGGGCCTGCACCTGTTCCTCGCATTCGTAGTAGTCCATGTCACTTCTGCGCAGATCCTCGCGCAGCTTCAGGGTGCCTGGATTCGGTGCCCACATGGACCGGAAGGAGCCTTCATTGTTGTCATAGCGGAACAGTACGGTATCCTGCGGATTGCGCTCATAGGACAGCTCAATACTGGTTTCACTCACACCCATGCCTGTGCGTTCCTCAAAGCGCAGGACGATGTCATCGCGGATCTCGAAGCCGGCAGTTTCCAGGAAGTCCAGCACCTTTTCACGGTAATTGCTGAAATAGGACTCGGCCACCCAGTCCGGACTGGACTGCGGATCCGCGAGCACGGGAGTTACGAAGGAAATGCCGTTTTCGATGTATACGGCATGCTGGCCCGGGCCATCGAGATACAGCCCGTCGAGGTCAATGAAGTGCTCGCTGAGCTTGGTGGCCTGGCCGCTGGCGACATCCACACGGTAAAGCCACAGGTCATCGCGGTTCTGGCCGACCAGCATGCTGGCATCGCTGCTGAGATCGAGGTAGCCGAAGTAGTCAGCGCCAAGGTTGTGATCCACCGGGTCTGAACCATCGACTGGCATGATGCGTACGTGTGTCTCGGTGTCGATGCGCTTGTTCTGGCGGTCGAAGGGGTTGTAGGCGACCACGAGGTTCCGGCCGCTGCCATCGAACTCGATCAGGCTCGGCGCACCCTGGTAGCTGCCGAATACCGAGAGCTGGCCAGTGGAGAGATCCACGCTGTAGATCTGCTGTGCTTCGGTGGGGTCAGCTCCCGGCTCATTGGCTCCCATCAGGATCCGGTCGCCACTGACGGCAAGGATGAAGTGCAGGGAGCGTTCCTGGCCGGGAACCGGAGTCAGGACCTGGGAGCGGGCCTGGCCATTCTCCCAGATCAGCAGGGCCATGATCGGATACTTGTTGTTCTCGAAGACATCCTGCACTGCGCGCAGGGCCACATCGTCAATCGCCACTTCTGCAGTGGCCTCAAAGCCCACCTTGCGCAGTTCCGGTGCAACGTGATCCATGCGCAGGAAGATCCGCATGTTCTCGTCGTCCTCGGCACGCTCCTCTTCAGTGACGGTGCCGCGCCGCTCGATGACCTGGTCGTAGAGCTTCTGCCACTCTATGCACTGGGTCTGCAGCAGCAGGCGGTTGATGTCATATGACAGGCAGACGATGCGTTCGCCGTCCTCACTGATGAAGGGGAAGAGCGAGTCATTGCGGTAGCTGGCGAAGTCCCCACCGAAGTCGAAGAGCTTGGTTTCCTCGCCGCTTGCCGTTTCCAGGCGGTAGAGCTCCGCCACGTTCGGCGGATAGTTGAACTCCGGATTGTCAATCACGTTGCCGATTTCCCGCAGTCGCGCATACGCCAGGAAACTGCCGTCGTTGCTGCAGTTGAGGCTGCCCTTGTCCATCATCTTCACGCTTGTCAGCTGGCTGCGCGTGCCCTTCAGCAGGTCGCGCATGTAGATCCCGGTCGGTTCCTGGGAATCCCCGAAGAAGAATGTGCTGGCGGATTTCGCGCCGGTCAGCGGTGCATCCGGAACGATGATGTCGAGAGCCTGACCCTTGAGGCCAACGTTCACACGCTCATAGTTCAGGTTATCGCCATTGTAGAGGGCGGACATGTCCGGCTGGCCATCAGCACCGGCTCCCGCGTTGGGAACGGTGCCGGTGCCGCCGCTTCCTCCGGTCTGTGTGCCCTTGCCATCACCGTCAGAGGCAGGCGGGCAGCCACAGAGCACCAGCAGCATTGCGATGGCGGAAAGCAAGGACAGCGAGCGGATTGGATGATGCATGTTCAAGTACTTCCTGTAATACCGGCCTGCCTTCCCCCGGCAGGGCGAGCTATATTAACAGCAAACCGGAGGGCCTGCAGCTCAGACGGACTGGTAGCTGCCATCGGCAATCGCCGCCAGCCAGGCCTGGTTGTCCAGGTACCAGTCGATCGTCCTGCGGATGCCGTCCTCGAAGCGCACCTGCGGATTCCAGCCGAGCTCAAGCGCGATCCGTTCATGGTTGACGGCATAGCGCCGGTCATGTCCCGGACGGTCCGGCACGAACTCGATCAGGCTCTCGGGCTTGCCGAGGCGCTCCAGCAGCAGCTTCACGAGCGTCAGGTTCGGCAACTCAGTGCCGCCTCCGATGTTATAGACGCGGCCCGGCTGGCCTTTTGTCATGACGGCGCTGATGGCGTCACAGTGGTCATCCACATACAGCCAGTCGCGCACGTGCAGTCCGTCGCCGAAGACCGGCAGGCGGCGGTCCTCCAGGGCCCAGGCGATGAACTTCGGGATCAGCTTCTCGGGGAACTGGCGCGGGCCATAGTTGTTGCTGCAGCGCGTGACACAGACCTGCACGCCGTAGGTGTTGTGATAGGCGCGGCAGAGCAGGTCGGCCGCGGTCTTGGTGGCACTGTAGGGATTGTTGGGAGCAAGCGGGGAATCCTCACTGAACTCGCCGTCCGGCCCGAGACTGCCATAGACCTCATCAGTGCTGACCTGCACCATGCGCGTCCCGGGGTGGGCGCGGAGCTGGTCGAGCAGGACCTGGGTGCCGGTCACATTGCTGCGCACGAAGACCTCGCTGTCCTCGATGCTGCGGTCCACCATCGACTCGGCAGCGAGATTGAGCACGTAGTCAAAGCCGCCGCTGGCAAACAGTCCGGCCACCAGGGTGCGGTCGGCGATGTCACCCTGCACGAATCGGTGGCGCGGTTCAGCGGAAAGCGAGCGCAGGTTCTGCGGGTTGCCGGCGTAGGTCAGCTTGTCCAGGTTGACGATCTGCGCAGCGGGCTCGCGCTCCAGCAGGCGCAGCACCAGGTTGCTGCCGATGAAGCCCATGCCGCCGGTGACAAGAATCCTCATGTGTGCTCCTCTCCCAGGGCTCAATTATAGGCCGGGCGGGAAGGGCGGTCCCGGCGTATAATCTGCCCGTGCCTGACCAGATGAAGAAGATGCTGCAACTGATCCCGGCGCTGCATGCCAGCGGTTACCTCGACCGCAGCGGCGGCGCCGTGGCCCTGCGCGATGAGCGCGGCTTCCTCGTCAGCCCGGAGAATGCCGGCGAGCTGATGAAGTGGGAGCTGAAGGAAGAGGACCTTGTGCTCTTCCCGGGAGAGGGTGAGGCCTCGATGGCAAGGGCCGGCCGACGGCCGAACCGCATGAACCGCTGGCTGCGCGAGATGCTGGCGGTCCGCCCGGAATGGCGCTGCTGCGTGCAGACCATGGGCTGGGGTGCGATGTCCTTTGCCCTGGCCGGGCGCGAGCTGCCGCTGCACAATGTCAGCCTGCAGATCTTCAGCGCGGGCCGCAATGCCAGCGTGCCGCTGGTGCCCGCGGATCTGGATGCAGATGCCCAGGCGGCGCGGCTACGGGAAGTGGTGGGGCGGACCTTCGGGCGCAGCAGCTTCGGGGCTGTACTGGTGGAAGGCGAGGCGGTGGTGATCGCCGGGACGGACGGTTCCCTGCTGCCGGCCGCGCTGGATTCCATCGAGGGCCTGGCCCGGGCCCAGCAGTGGCTGCTGATGCAGCCGCATGAGCGCTAGAAAGCAGGAATCCCGGCCGCTGGGACCGGGATTCTCAACTTGCGGGGATGAAACTCTGGCAGCCTACAGCACGCCGAAGTAGCGGTCCAGCTCCCACTGTGTAACAGCCAGGCGGTAGCTGTCGAATTCCTTGTACTTGACCGCGAGATAGTTGTCAACGAGGCTGTCGCCGAGCAGCTCACGCACGAATTCGGAGCGCTTGGTGTGGTGCAGGGCCTCATGCAGGTTGGCGGGCAGGCTCTTGATGCCGCGCTTCTCACGCTCCATCTCGGAGATGTGGTAGAGGTTGTCAACCTGGGCGGGCTCCAGCTCCAGACCCTCCTCGATGCCCTTCAGGCCGCTGCCCAGCATGCAGGCGAAGGCCAGGTATGGGTTGGCGGAGGTGTCGGCGCAGCGCAGCTCGCAGCGCACGCTGTTCTCACTGCCGAAGGCGAAGGCCGGGACACGCACCATCGCACTGCGGTTGCGGTTGGACCAGGCGATGTAGGTCGGGGCCTCATAGCCGGGCACGAGGCGCTTGTAGCTGTTGACGGTCGGAGCGTAGAACAGGCAGCACTCCTGGGCATACTTGAGGATGCCGGCGATGTACTGCTTGGCGGTCTTGCTGAGGAAGGTCGGATCACTGCTGTCAGCCATGGCATTCTTGCCGTCCTTCCAGAGCGACTGGTGGACGTGCATGCCGCTGCCATTGCTGCCGAAGATCGGCTTCGGCATGAAGGTGGCATAGGCGCCGTGCTGGGCCGCGACGGATTTGACGATGTACTTGTAGGTCACGGCGTGGTCGGCGATGGCCATGGTGCGGTCATAGCGCAGGTCAATCTCGTGCTGGCTCTCCGCCACCTCATGGTGCTGGTATTCAACGGTGATGCCGAGATCCTGCAACTGCTTGATGATGTCGGTACGGATGGCGACACCACCGTCCACCGGCGGGCCGGTGAAGTAACCGCCGTAGTCCAGCGGTTCGGGGCTCTTGTTTGACTTGAAGAGGAAGAATTCGAGCTCGGGACCCATGAAGCTGTCGAAGCCCATGTCGGAGGCTTTCCTGACAACGTTGCGCAGGATGCTGCGCGGGTCACGGTCGTAGGGAGTTCCATCCGGCTTCTCGATGTCGCAGAAGAAGCGGACGCTGCTGGGCTGGCCGGCGGCCGCCGGCAGTACGGCAAAGGTCGACAGGTCCGGACGCGCCGTGAGATCACTCTCCTCGATCGCGTTGAATCCGCTGATGCTCGATCCGTCGAAGTGCATGCCGGCTTCCAGGCTGCGCTCCAGCTCGGAGGGAGTGATCGCGAATCCCTTGAGGTGGCCGTCGAGATCGACGAACCAGTGCCAGATGCACTCCACCTTGTTGTCATGCACGAACTTCAGGATTGAATCCCGTGTCCAGGTCTCGGCCATTGTTCCTCTCCTCGGTAAGCCGGCCGGGAGGATTCCCGGGGGGCTTGTTGGCGCGTATTTTAACATCAGGCCCGCAGGTTCCACACAGCGTTGACGGGGATTGCGGTCAGTTATAATCCGGGCGTGAAGAAATCCGGGGATACCCCACAGATCAGCAACCGCAAGGCCTATCACGACTACGAGATCGTGGAGGAAATCGAGGCCGGGATCGTGCTGGAGGGCAGTGAGGCCAAGTCCATCCGGACCGGAGGCTTCACGCTGCGCGACAGCTACTGCGATTTCCGCGAGGGTGAGCTGTTCCTGCTGGGGAGCAACATCCCGCCCTACGAGAAGAACTCCACGCACCGCACATATGTGGCCGTGCGCCCGCGCAAGCTGCTGCTGCACCGCCAGGAGCTGCGCAAGCTGCAGCGCTCCAAGATCGAGAAGGGCCTGACGATCGTGCCGCTCAAGGCCTATTTTGTCAACGGCCGCGTCAAGCTGCTGATCGGCCTGGCGCGGGGCAAGCGCCAGTATGACAAGCGCGCGAGCATCAAGGAACGCGACGTCAAGCGTGAGCTGGAGCGCAGCGGCCGCCGCGGCTGATCATGCAGGTCCTGCGCAGCTACAGCGAACTGGGGCAGTGGGCCGGCGCTCCGCTGGCAATCAGCGTGGGCTTCTTCGACGGAGTGCACCGCGGACACCAGACCCTGATCGCCGCCCTGCGCGAGGAGGCGGCGGTCCGGCAGGCCAAGTCGCTGCTGATCACCTTCAGCAATTCACCAAGGCAGTATCACGATCCCGGTGGAAACTGGAAGTTCCTGATGACCCCGGAGGAGAAGCTCTATGCGCTGGGCCGCACCGGCGTGGATGCAGTGCTGATGCTGCGCTATGACGAGTCGGTCTGCAGCCAGAGTGCTGCGCTGTTCCTGAAGGGGCTCGCGCATTTCGCGGAACTGAGCGCGGCGGTCTTTGGATATGACACGAGCATCGGCTGCGATCTGGTGAGTGGCGAAGCGGGACTGAGTGAGTTGTGCCGCACTGTCGGGATTGACTGCCGGATCGTGCCGGCCTACAGCCCGGGAGAGCATACAGTCAAGAGCAGCCTGCTCAGGCAGTACGTGGGAGAGGGCCGGATGCGGGAATCCGCGGAGCTGCTGGGCCATCCCTACTTCGTGCTGAGCCGGATCGTGCGCGGCCGCGGGCTGGGGCGCGAGCAGCTGGAGATCCCGACTGCCAACCAGGTGCTGCCGGCTGACAAGCTGGCACCACGCGAGGGGATCTATGCAGGCAGTGCGCTGGTGCAGGGCAAGTACCTGCCGGCGGCGGTGGTGGTGATGGACCTGGCGCGGGCGCGCAGCAGCGTGGTGGACAGCGGCACGGCGGACCAGGCCTACGCGGGTCTGCCTGAGGATGCGATGATCGTGGAGAGCCATATCCTCGACTTCGATGGCGACATCTATGATGAGGTGCTGCGGCTGGATTTCCACAGCCTGATCCGTGACTGGCAGGACTTCGCCACGGCGGAGGAGCTGCGCCGGACGATGCAGGAAGATATCCGGATCACGCGGGAGCTGAGTGCCAGCGCGCGCCGGGACTGGGAGGAGATCCGATGAGATTCAGGATCGGCATGCTTTGCCTTGCACTGTTCTGCCTCGGGCTGATGCTCGTGGCAACGGGTTGCCCCTCGGCGGGGCGTGACAGTTACCAGCGCGGGCTCCGCGCCTATGACGAGGGTGACTACGCCAATGCCCTGACGGACTTCGACGCCGCGCTGGTGGCTGAGCCGGAGAGCGTGATGGCCGCCTATGGCCGCGCGCTGACGCTGTTCAAGCTGCAGCGCTATGAGGATGCGATCGAGGCCTTCGAAACATTCCTGGCGAAGAGCGAGTCTGAAAGGGCTGTCTATCAGGATGAACGCAAGGACGCGGCGTTCTACCGGGACAAATGCCGGGAGGCGCTGGGGATCGAGATTCCGCAGAATGAGCGGGCGATCCCGCCTCCGCCGATGGGTGAATGAAATCCGGCTTGGCCGGGGTTTTATGAACCGTTTCCCGAATCCAGCGGGTTACACTCAGTGCAGTAAGGCAGCGGAGCGGATTAATGCTTTTTGTGATGGCAGGGCTAGTGATCGGGGTCGTGGTGTTCGCCCTCATCGTCAACCACCGCAGGCCGGATGAAAGCGCCTTCATCCGCCAGTTCCAGCAGGCACACAGAAATGCCCAGCAGGCGGAGCCGGCAGCGCCAGCCGCCCAGCCGGAGAAGCCGGTGCTGCGCCTCGGCCGCCGCGACTTCCACAGCCACTACACGGGCTGGGCCAAGCTTGACAACTGGCGCGGCGACATCGAGATCAGTCCCGAACTCGGCGAGATCAGCGTGCTCGGCAGCATGCGGCTCGACGGTGACCTGCGCATCGGCGCGGGAACGATCCTGCGCGTGGCCGGGGAGCTGAATGCCGGTGGCGCGATCTACGTTGCCAGCATCCTCACCTGTGAGAAGACCATTGAATGCGGGCACAGCATCCACTGCGGGGACAGCGTGGAGGCGGGCGGCTCCGTGTTCGCCTCGGGCCGGATCGGCTGCGGACGCTGCCTGAAGGCGGCGGGCAGCATCCTGGCACGCGAGGACATCCGCGCCGGGGTGGAGGTCAGCGCCGGTGAGGCGATCCACGCCGGAGGGACCATCGAGAGCCCGATCATCGCCGCCGGACGCGAGGGCGACCCGCGCACGATCACCTGCAAGCGCCTGCTGCGGGGCCGCGTGAACCGCGGTGAGCTGGTGGAAACGGGGGATGGACGGGGCTGACGGTGGTGCGACACCTGTGTCGCACAAGACAGTGGTCAGTGGTCAGTGGTCAGTGGTCAGTGGTCAGTGGTCAGTGGTCAGTGGTCAGTGGTCAGTGGTCAGTGGTCAGTGGTCAGTGGTCAGTAGTGTGCGACAGCAAGTGTTGCACAAGCCAGTGGAAGAAGTGGTTAGTTCTTAGTGGAAGCGGTGACTCTCGGCTATTCAGTTTTCCGGTTTCAGATTCGATTGCAGGCAATCAGAATTGTGCGACAGCAAGTGTCGCACCTCCGGCATCCCTTGATTTTTGAGACGGAACCGGCCTCTGAGTAATCAGCGAGAGGCTTTACCTTGAGCTGTATTGCAGACCGGCGAGTGCTTGCACGAGGCGGAAGATAGGTACGCGCAATCAGCGATAGGCTTAGCCTTGAGCTGTATTGCAGACCCGCGAGCCCTTTCCATACAGCGCGACCCGGCTGGCTTTGCCAGCCGCAGCGCGAGACCCTCGAGCCCTAGGGTGAGAGGGAAGAGGAAATCGGAGTGGGCCATAAGCCGGGTTCTGTCTATGCAGCCATCTGTCTGAGCCAGCCGTTGCCGGATGGCTTGCGCGGATTGGCGACGGGCGGGCCGGGCAGCCCGCATGCCCGTCTCTCCTTGCACCGGACGGGTTTGCCTGAGCCGGCATGTTGCCATGCCGCTGGTGGGCTCTTACCCCACCGTTTCACCGTTGCCGGCGGAATCAGCCACGGGGGCTTCAACCTGCTTGCCGGCTGTTCTTTTCTGTAGCGCGTTCCATGACCTCACGGCCTCCGGGAATTACCCGGCGTCCTGCCCTGTGGTGCCCGGACTTTCCTCGGGATCGCTCCCGCGACTGCTCGGCCCACTCCGGCTGAGATTCTAGCCGAGGGGATTGATGAAGGGGAAGCGCTGTTGCAGGCGGTCGGCTTCCTCGCGTGAGATGAAGAAGCGCCGGTCAACCGTGACGCGCCGCAGTTCACCGCTGACTTCCTTCAGATGCATGCGCAGCTCAGCATCGCCATCCGTCGTGCTCAGCAGATCCGCCAGCTGGCTCAGTTCACTGCGCATCACGCGCGCGAGATCGATCTCCCAGACGATGGGCTGATCAGCGGCCTGCGCATTGCCGCCATTGCCGTTGGCACCATTGCCATTTGCATGCCGGACCGGTTCTGTTCCGCTGAGCTGCGTGCCGTTGCCATTTTCCTGCGGCGGGGTATGCCCGGCATGCGAGACCGGGTCCTCGTCATCCCCACTGCGCTCCTGCACGAGCTGGCGCAGTTCCTCACTGCGCGGCTGCGGTTCGTCGTCCGGCTCGGCGAAGTCATCCTCCATCACCAGCTCATCGGCGTAGGCCTCGAACTGCTCATCGATGGTGATGATGCTGCCTTCCGGGAGGGAGATGCTCATGTCGTCATCCGCGAGCCGGGCCCCCTGGGGATCATAGAGCTCAACCTCATCGACGACGATCTCCAGCCCGTCCCAGGCATCCTCGCCACCCTCGGCCACCTCCGGGATCTGGATCTTGCCCTTCAGCACCACGGCCTGGTTCTCCTTGATGATCTCCCGGGCCCTGGCATAGGCATTGGGCCAGATGATCACGCCGCTGCTGAGCTGCGGATCCTCGATGCGGCCCTTGGCATAGGTCTTGCCGCTGGTGTTGGCGGTCCGTACCTGCAGATTGGTGAGGATCCCGCACAGGCCGTTGCCCTTGAGCGGCTGGTCCTGCCAGCGCGCGGGATTGTGCGAGACACTCTGGAACAGGTCCTCGATCTGCATGTAGCGCATGTCACGGAAGATCACGTGGTCGGCATAGGGATGGTGAGTGAGGAACACGCCGATGGCATCCTTCTCCGCATAGGCCATGTCCTGCGGGGTGATGTCGCGGCTGGCGAATTCGCTGTCAGCGGGGGGAGGCGGGGGTGCCGCGTCCTCGAACATCGACATCGTGGCGTGTTTCTCCGGCCCGCGGATGAAGCTCTCGATGTCGTCAAGATTCTTCAGCAGCTCGATGCGCTCAGGTTCGATGCAGTCGAAGGCACCGGCCTTGACGAGCCCCTGCAGCACCTTCTTGTTGACACCCTTGCCCCTCATGCGCTCATGGAAGGCGGCCAGCGAAGTGAACTCGCCACCCTGGCGGCGCTCCTCGACGATCTCGAGTACGACCTTCTCACCGATGCCGCGGATCCCGCCCAGCCCGAAGATAATCCGGCCGTCGGCGGTGGGCACGAAGTCGAAGCGTCCGGCGTTGACACTGGGCGGCAGCACGGGCAGGCGCATCTTGCGGCACTGGCCGAGGATCTCGGCGAGCTTAGCGCTGTTGCCCATGAAGTTGTTGAGCATCGCCGTCATGAAGAAGCAGGGGTAGTGGCACTTCAGGTAGGCGGTCTGGTAGCTGATCCAGGAGTAGCAGGTGCTGTGCGCCTTGTTGAAGCCGTAGGCGGCGAACTGCGCCATCATGTCCCAGATCGCCTCGACCTCCTTCTGGTCGACGCCGCGCTCGCGGGCTCCGGCCACGAACTTCAGCTTCTGGGCCTCCATCACGTCGTGCTTCTTCTTGCCCATCGCCTTGCGCAGCACGTCCGCTTCCCCGAGCGTGAAGCCGCCGAGCTTGCGGGCGATTTCCAGCACCTGCTCCTGGAAGAGCAGCACGCCACCGGTGCTGTCGAGGATTTCGGCGATGCTCGGATAGAGCGAGGCGGCCTCGGTGCCCTTCTTGCGGGCTTCGAGATAGCGCGCGGTATTGCCGGACTGGATCGGACCGGGCCGGTTGGCAGCGTTGATCGCGGCGAGGTCCAGCACGTTCTCCGGACGCCCGTCGATCAGCATCCTGCGAACCTGCGGGGCCTCGAACTGGAATACGCCGTAGCCATCGCCGCGCTGCAGCATGGCGTAGGTCTCGCCGTCACAGTCCTCGAGGCTGCGCAGGTCGAACTCGCTGCGCCCGCCGATCCCGCGGATGAATTCCACGGTGTCCTCGATCATCGTCAGGTTGCGCAGGCCGAGGAAGTCGAACTTGACGAGACCCGTATAGGGCACGGTGTCCATCGCGTACTGCGTGACGCGCAGGTCGCTATCCTTGTGGGGCTGGACCGGCACGAAGTTCGGCAGCTCATCAGGGGCGATCACGACACCCGCGGCATGCACGCTGTGGTGGGCGGCGATGCCCTCCAACGCCTTGGCATCCTCAATCAGTTCGCGGATCTCGTCATGCTCACGGATCAGCTTGCGCAGTTCCTCACTGGCGGCGACGGCTTCCTCGAGCTTCGGGTCCAGGCCGTGGATCTCCTTGGCAACGCGGTCCACGAACTGGTATTCGAGGCCCTTGGTGCGGGCCACGGCCTTGACGACGGCCCGGGCCTTGAGGCGTGAGTAGGTCACGATCAGCGCCGTGCGGTCCGCGCCGTACTTCTGCTTGACATGCTCGATCACCTCATCTCGGCGGCGCATGCAGAAGTCGATGTCGACATCCGGCAGCTCGATGCGTTCCGGGTTGAGGAAACGCTCGAAGTAGAAGCCGAAGTGGATGGGGTCAAGGTCGGTGATCTCCAGCGCATAGGAGACCACACTGCCGGCGGCCGAACCACGGCCGGGACCGACGGGGATGCCCTGGCTGCGCGCCCACTGGCAGAATTCGGCGCAGATCAGGAAGTAGGTCGTGAAGCCCTTCGGGATGATAACGGAGAGCTCATACTCCACGCGCTCGCGCAGCTCAGGCGTGATCTCGCCGTAGCGCTTGACGATGCCCTGGTAGACATCGTGGCGCAGCAGGGTGTCGAAGCACTTCTGCTTGTCAGCGGTGCTGGCCAGTTCACCCTCGGTCTCGCTGGCATTGAACAGCTCCACCAGCTCATCAGCGCTGACGGGGTCCTCCACGCCGCTGGTGCCTGCATCCGCCGGATGCTCCAGCAGCCAGCCGCGCAGGCGCGGAATTTCATCGAGCGGAATCGTGAAGCGCGGGAAGTGCACCTGCTCGAGGTCCAGATCAAGGTTGCACATGTCGGCAACCGCGCGTGTGTTGGCAAGCGCCTCCGGGTTGTCCGGGAACAGCTCCTGCATTTCCTCGCGGGTCTTGATGTAGTAGTCCGGGCCCGAGTACTTCAGGCGGTTGGTGTCGGTCAGGAGCTTCTTGTCACGCAGGCAGAGCACGCAGTCATGCGGCTGGGCGTCACTCTTGTGCACGTAGTGGTTGTCATTCGTGGCCACGAGGCGCAGGCCGTACTGCCGGGACTTGTCGGCGGCCCACTGGCGGAAGGGTTCCTCGATGTCGATGCCGTGGTTCTGGATCTCGAGGAACAGACGCTCGGAGCCGAAGATCTCCAGATACTCCTGCAGGGCGGCGTCCGCCTTGTCCTCACCCTCGCGGTGGAAGCGGCTGGCAACGACGCCGGCCGGGCAGGCGGTGAGGGCCACGAGCCCCGCATTGTGCTCCCGGATGGCCTGCACGTCCACGCGCGGCTTGTAGTAGTAGCCGTGGGTATGGGCGATGGAGGTGAGATGCATCAGGTTGCGGTAGCCTTCCTGGTTCATCGCCAGCAGCACGAAGTGGAAGCGCACGCGGTCCAGGTCGGGGTCCTTGTCCGTCAGGCGGCGGCTGGCGACGTAGACCTCATTGCCGATGATCGGCTTGATCCCGGCCTTGTGCATCTTCGTGTAGAACTCCATCGCGCCGTACATCACGCCGTGGTCAGTCAGGGCGTAGCTGTCGAACTGCAGCTGCTTGAGCCGCGCGGCGATGTCGTCAATGCGTGCGATGCCGTCCAGCAGCGAGTACTCGCTGTGGTTATGCAGGTGTACGAAGTCCGTCACTGATGCCTCTTCCGAAATCGGGGCGCACTGCCCCCGGGATCTCCATCCCGCTCTTCCGCCTGGGCCGCTTCGGGCCACGCCTGATTATAACTCCGGCACTGCCGCGGGCTGGCAACCGGGTATCAGCGCGGCGGGCTATCCCATATAATCAGGCAGGAGACTGTGATCGGACATGAGCATACTCGTTGACAGGGAGAGCGTCAGGCGCCTGCTGGACCTTGATGACGCACTGGAGCTGGCGCGCCAGGCACATGTGCATGCGGCGCGCGGTGAGGCCTTCATCGGCTCCGCCGGCCAGCTCGGCAAGCGCGTTGACGGCCGCCGCCTGCATGGGCTGAGCGCCACGTATTCCGGCATACCCGTGGTGGGGATGCATTCCAGCTACGCCTTCACAAATGAGCAGGGCCGGCTGCAGACCCAGGGCTACATCCTGCTGCACAATTTCAGCAACGGGCAGCTGGCCGCACTGGTCGAAGCTTCGCTGATCTCGCAGCTGGCACGGGCCTGCAATGCCGCACTGGCCAGCGAATTCCTGATGCCGGCCAATGCCGCCGTGCATACGATCATCGCCGACCAGGTGAATGCCCGCCAGCTGGCCCGCAGCGTGGCGCGGGTGGCCAACCTGCGCGAATGCCGGCTGGTGAGCGCTGAACGCGGTGAGGAGATCGGCCTGCTGGCGGACTGGATCGGCAAGACGAGCGGGGTGCCGACCGTACACACGGCGGACATGGCCAGTGCGATCAGCGACGCGGACATCATCAGCATTGACGGCAGCTCCGAGGACTGGCTGCTGCGCGGGACGCAGCTGCGCCCGGGGACGCACATCAACTCGCTGGGGGCGATCGAGGAGGGCGTGCGCGAGCTCGACACCTTCGCCGTGCAGCGCTGCAAGGTCTACTGCGACCACGCCGAGCACAGCCGCAGCTGCGCCGGGAACCTGCTCGCCGCCGTTGCCGAGGACAAATGGCAGTGGGAGCGGATGACGGGTGAGCTGGGGCAGGTGATCACCGGAGATGTGCCGGGACGTACGGACCATGATGAGATCACGCTCTTCAACGGCAGCGGGATGCCGCTCACCGAAGTGGTGCTGGCCTGGGAGGTGCAGCTGCGTGCGCTCGAACAGGGCCAGGGCCAGCAGGTACAGCTCTAGCCTGCGTACGGTATGCAGCACGGGCCTGCCTGCTAAAATGCTGGCGGAGGGAGTCCATGCGCAGATTCAACCTATCCACCCTGATATCAGTGATCGCACTGCTGGCTATGGCCGGCTGTCCCAAGCCGCCGACCGGCAATACCGGTAACACCGGCAACACGAACACGGGCAGCACTGACGGCGAGAAGCGGGCCCGCAACTACAACTTCCCGCTGCCGGCGGATGTGAAGAGCCTTGACCCGGCACACATCACGGATACGGTCAGTGACAGTGTGGCCCAGCGCCTGTTCAACCGCCTGGTGAAGTTTGACACGGATGGCTCGGTTGAGCCTGATCTGGCGGAGAGCTATGAGATCTCCGACGATGGCCTGGTCTACACCTTCCACCTGCGCAGCGGCGTGAAGTTCCACAACGGTGAGGACCTCAATGCCGACGATGTGATCTACAGCTACACACGGCTCGTCGACCCCGGCACCAACAGTGAGCGTGCCAACCTGATGTTCTATGTCACTGGTGCCGCCGACTACCTGAATGGCAAGGCGGAGAGCGTCGCCGGCCTGCAGGAACTTGACGAACGCACCGTGCAGATCAATCTCAGCGCACCTTATGCTCCCTTCCTGAACGTGCTGTGCATGACGACCTTCGGCGTCGTGCCCGGCAGTGAAGTCACGCGCGACGAGAAGGGCTTTGGTGCCAATCCCGTCGGCACGGGACCCTTCGTGTTCGAGTCCTGGACGCCGGACGAGCGCGTGGTGCTGAAGGCCAACCGTACCTACTTCGGCCAGGTGCCGGAGATCGAGACCCTGACCTTCCGCATCATCAACGATGAGAACACCCGCTTCGAGAACTTCCGCAACGGTACGCTCGAGCACTGCGACATCCCGCCGAGCAAGATCAAGACCGTCACGGATGACCCGAAGCTCAGCGGCCTGATCTCCGGTGAGCCTGCGATGGACATGTATGCCTACGGCTTCAACTGCGATGCAGCACCCTTCAAGGGCAACGCTGCACTGCGCCAGGCGCTGAACTACGCCGTTGACAAGCAGAACATCATTGACAACATCTGGTCCGGGCTGGTCACGGCGCAGAACACTATCGTGCCCGCCGGGATGTTCTATCACTACGACGGCAGCACGGGTTATCCCTACGACCCGAAGAAGGCCGAGGAGCTGCTGGCCCAGGCCGGTTACCCCAAGGGTGAGGGCCTGCCGCCGCTGACACTGAACATCGACCTGCAGCCCACGAACAAGCTCGTGGCCGAGGCCGTGCAGGAGGACCTGTCGCGCATCGGCGTGACGGTCAACATCGAGACCACTGACTGGGGTCCCTTCCTGGACAAGGTCTATGCCGGCAATTCACTGTTCTTCCAGAACACCTGGCTCGGGGACTACCCGGATCCTGACAACTGGCTGTACCAGCTGCTGCACTCCGAGAATTTCGGGGATGCCGGCAACATCGCGCGCTGGAGCAATCCGCAGTTCGACCGTCTCGTCAAGGAAGCGCAGGTGGAGCCGGACCAGCTGAAGCGCAGTGACCTCTACCGCCAGGCTGAGGAGATCGCACTGAGCGAAGCACCCTGGCTGCTGCTGTTCTGGAAGAACAGCTCAACGCTGGTCCAGCCCTACGTACAGGGCCTGACGATCACCAAGATGGACCGTACGCCGCAGCTCAACAATGCCCCGATCGAGGAAGTCACATATTCGGACTGAGCCTTGAGTGAGACCGCCAACAGCGGGCAGGAACCCGCGGCAGCGCCTGTTGATGCAGGCAAACGCCGCAGGGCAGGGGAAGGCTCCGCCTTCTGGGCCTACGTGCTCAAGCGCCTCGGCGCAGCCCTGCCGGTGCTGATCGGCGTGACCTTCATCTGCTTCGCGATCCTCAGTGCGGCACCCGGTGACCCGGTGCGGATCCTGATGGGCCAGCACTACGATGAGGAGATTGCCAGTGAGCTGCGCGTGAGTCTCGGCCTGGACCGGCCCTTCCTCGTGCAGTACGGGATGTTCCTCGGCCGGGTCAGCCATGGCGACCTGGGCCGCAGCTACGTGAAGAACCTGCCCGTCGCGGAGTATCTCGCGCCGAAATTCGGCAACACGATGCAGCTGACGCTCGTGGCGATGTTCATCGCCATCGTGTTCGGGGTCAGCGCGGGGATCATCTCCGCTGCCTGGAACCGCAGCTTCTGGGACTATGCCCTGATGCTCCTGGCCGTAGCCGGGATCTCGCTGCCGGTGTTCTGGCTCGGGATGCTGCTGCAGCTTTTGTTTGCCAACCATCTGGGCTGGCTGCCGGTCTCGGACATGAGTTACTCCGGCAATCCGGAGGTGCTCTGGAATGACGTGGGTGGCAGCTACATCGCCTGGCTGTGGCACATGTCGATCAAGTACTACGTACTGCCGGGCTTCACCCTGGCAACCGTACCGATGGCGATCATTGCGCGCCTGACCCGTTCCAGCATGCTGGAGGTGATGAAGCTCGACTACATCCGCCAGGCGCGGGCCAAGGGCCTGGCCTATCCGCGGGTGGTGGTTACGCATGCCCTGCGCAATGCGCTGATCCCGATCATCACCGTGGTCGGCAACAACTTCGCCGTGCTGCTGACCGGTGCGGTTCTCACGGAGACCGTCTTCGCCTGGCCGGGGATGGGCCGGGCCATGGTGGAGGCCATCAACCAGCTTGACTACCCGGTGGTGCTCGGCGGCGTGATGATCATGGCCGTGGTGTTCGTGGTCGTCAATCTGATCGTGGACCTGACCTACGGGCTCGTGGATCCGCGGGTGAGGTACGGCTGATGCGCGATCTGCTGCGCCAGCTGTTTCGTCATGGTTCCGGCTTCGTGGGCCTGGTGATCGTGTTCGTGGCGGTCGTGGCCGGCCTGTTCTGCGGCACGCTTTCACCCTTCAGCCCGACCTATCAGTACCGTGGCCAGGAGAAGCTGCCGCCGGGCAGCGCAATCACGGCCGATGAAGCACGGCAGGCGAGCTATGCTGACAACGGCCAGCGCAGCAGCGGGACCTTCATCTGGGGTACGGACAGCAGCGGGCGTGATGTCTACAGCCGCGTGCTCCATGGAGCCAGGATCTCGCTGCTCGTCGGCGTGGTGGCGACGGTGATCAATGTGCTCATCGGCTTGCTGATCGGCACGGTTTCCGGCTACTTCGGCGGCTGGACCGACACCCTGCTGATGCGCCTGACGGATACCTTCTTCGCCTTTCCCGGTGTGCTGCTGGCGATCATCATCCTGGCGACACTCAACAACGACGAGGTGAAGAGTGTGCTCGGCAGCATCAGCGGCAGCATCGACCCCGGCATCTGGGGGCTGTTCATCGCGCTCGGGCTGACGGGCTGGACCGGGATCGCGCGCGTGATCCGCGGGACCGTGATCTCGCTGAGGGAGAAGGAATTCATTGAGGCGGCCCGGGCCGTGGGTTGCAGCAACTCCCGGATCATCCTGCTGCACATCATCCCGAACTGCATGGCGCCGCTGACGGTGCTGGCCACAATGCAGGTGGCCTACAACATCCTCAGTGAGGCGGGACTGAGCTTCCTCGGGCTGGGGATCCAGCCTCCCAATGCCAGCTGGGGCGGGATGCTGTCCACGGCGAAGAACTACTTCTACGACATGCCCTGGTGGGGGATCTTCCCGGGCCTTGCGCTCGCGCTGACCGTGCTGGGCTTCAATCTGCTGGGTGATGGACTGCGTGACATTCTTGATCCGCGCATGAAGGTCCGAACCTGAAATTCCCCGAGTAAGTCTTACTTAATATAAGGTCAGTTTCACGGGAATTTGGCGGCTATACGCCTGTTTCACCCACATATGGCCGGGGTATATTAAGGCGTGAGGATGATGGACCGGGACCGCAGGGTTTTGTTCCAGAATCAGTGAGACTTCCTCAGGAGAATCAAATGGTGAAAGTAATGGATAACTCGGTTGAGCTCAAGGTTCCCACCAATGCGGACTACGTCTCCGTGGTGCGGCTGCTCGTCTCCGGTCTGGGTAACAGGCTGGGACTGCCGCTGGACGAACTGGAGAACCTGAAGCTCGTGATCGGGGAGGCCTTCATCACTGTGGCCGAGAAATGTACCGGGGCCACCGGTCTGATCAACCTGCGCTGGACGCAGGACGAGTCTCACATCTCCGTTTCGATCTCCGACCCCAGCGGCAAGCACAAGAGTGTCACCAACGCCGCGAATCTGGCCGTCCTCAAGAACCTGGGTGGCGAGTATAATTCCAGCGTGATCGATGGCGTGGAGCACCTCGACATCGGTTTCGACATCAAATACCGGGAAGACAGGCCATTCATCTTCGATGACAGAACGGACGGACGAGCCTAACCAGCTTTACGAAACTGAAGACCGTGAAAGGGAGCGCGAGGAAGAGCGTGCCCTTTTCGCGCGTTACATCGCCGATCCGACCCAGTCCAATGAAGAACTGATCGTCGAGAAGTTCAAGCCCCTCGTCTACCGTATCGTCCACAAGTTCAAGTACCAGCCGGACCAGTTCGACGACCTGGTGCAGGTCGGGAGCTACGGGCTCCTGCTGGCTGTGCGGCGCTTCGACCTTGAATACAACTACCGCTTTTCCACCTATGCCTGGCAGACGATCCAGGGGGAGATCCAGCGCTACTTCCGTGACAAGACCTGGGCACTCAACGTGCCGCGTGACCTGAAGGAGCGCTCACTCAAGGTCTTCAACACCGTGAATGAGCTCAATGCAAACTCCGAGCAGGAGCCGACCGTCGCTGAGATCGCCACGAAGACCGGCTTCAGTGAGGAGCAGGTGCTGGAGGCGATGGAGCTCGGCAGTGCCTACCATCCGCAGAGCTTCAAGGACAATGAGCGCGAAAGCGACATCAGCTTCAGCATGTCCGACGACGGCGCGGCTAGTGCAAGCCACGACCTGAACAGCACCAAGCGCGGGATCTTCTGGGAGAGCATCCTCTCCAACCTGACGGAGACGGAGAGCAAGGTGATCAAGCTCTACTTCTTCGAGCAGAAGACGCAGAAGGAAATCGCCGACATCCTCGTCACGAGCCAGATGAATGTCTCGCGGCTGACGCGCAAGGCGCTCGGCAAGCTGCGTGGGATGCTGGCACCCGAGGACCTCGAAAACCTCGCAATGTGAAACCTGCGGGCCTGTTCCGCTATAATCCTATTCAGTGGAAAGATTCTTCCTAAATCCGCTCGCACTGGCCTGGGGGGCGCTCGCCGGCGGAATCATCCTGCTCTATATCCTCAAGCTCAAGCGCGTCAAGGTTGATGTCAGCTCGACGCTGCTCTGGGAGCAGGCCCTGGCCGACTTCCGTGCCAATGCCCCCTGGCAGAAGCTGCGGCGCAACCTGCTGATGATCCTGCAGATCATCGCGCTGATCCTGCTGGCGCTGGCATTGTCCCGGCCCTTCATGTTTGACAACTTCGTTGAGCGCGGCAAGACGATCTTCGTGATCGATGCCAGCGCATCGATGCTGGCCCGCGATGGCAGCCCGGACCGCCTGGCTGATGCCCTGCGGCTGGCGGATGACGCCGTGACCGGCTTCCCGCGCGGTGCCGAGGGCATGGTTGTCGTGGCCGGACCGCAGAGCCCGATCACGCTGAGCGGCTTCACCGGCAACAAGAGCACACTGAAGAAGGCGATCTCCCGTGCCCGGGACTATGCCGGAGGCCAGGCCGACCTGGACAGCGCAATGCGCTTCTGCTCATCGCTCTCGGAGCGCGACGGTGAACTGCAGGTGGTGATCTTCTCCGACGGGGCCGTGGAGGACCTCAGTCCGGACAGCACCACGGACCTGCAGATCCGCTTCTTCCCGGTCGGCTCCAGCGCTGACAACGTGGCGATCGTCGGTGCGGGGGCGCGGCTCAATCCGCTCAGCGGCTTCTATGAACTGTTCGTGGCCGTACACAATTTCTACGGCACGCAGCAGGACTTCACGCTGACGCTGTTTCGCAATGACGTTGACAGCGTGAGCGAGGAAGTCAGCCTGCGTCCGGGGCAGCGCCGCGAGATCGTGATTGACCAGGTGCCGTACTTCCCGGATCCGCTGAAGGTCGAGATCGACAGCGAGGACACCCTGCGCGAGGACAACGAAGCCTGGATCGTGCTGCCGCAGCGTCCGCGCTACAAGGTCGCGCTCTGCTCAGAGGGTGACAGCATCCTGCTCCGGGCGCTGATGCAGAGCCTGCCGGACATTGACTACTTCGAGTACGACGGCAGCAGCTTCACGCAGATCATCACCGCTGACAGCGGCGAGAGCATTGACGACGGCCAGCCTGTCAGCACCGACATGGATGTCTGGGTGGTGGAGGGTGATGCGCCATTCGTTGCCGACCCCTCGGACAGCTACCTGTTCATCAACAGCACGGCCAGCCCGCTGCTACCGGTGGAGGCCGGGGCGGAGGTGCAGAAGGACTACCAGGCGGACCCGCCGGTCTACCTGGCCGTGGTCGGGGAAAGCGTGACGCATCCGATCACGCGCATCGCGCGCTTCAACACGCTGAACCTCAACAGCCAGCGCCGCGTGCAGCTCAAGCCCTATGCGCGCAGCATCATTGACACGAGTGAAGGCCCGCTGGTCGTCGAAGGTGACAACAACGGCCAGCGCACGGTCTACCTGGCCTTCGACATCTACGATAGCAACTTCCCGGTGCTCAGCGCCTTCCCGCTGTTCATGATGGATACCATCACCTACCTCGGCCAGGGCAGCGCGGGCAGCGCCGGCAACGGCATCAGCGCCGGGCTGACCGCTGAGCTGCTGGCACCGGTGGAGGCCGTAAGTTACCGCCTGCGCATGCCGGATGGCAGCGAGGAGACGGTCCCGCTCAATTCACGGCGCTTCGCGATCAGCGACACACGGCGCACGGGGATCTATGAGATCAATTATCTGGATGATGCCGGAGGCCTGATCAGTGAGACCTTGCTGCCGGTCAGCCTCGTGAATGAGTATGAGAGCAACATCGCTCCGGCGCAGACGATCCGCACTAAGAATGCCGAGGAGTTCCTGGCCAGCAACGGCACGGAAAGCCTCGGGGAGATCCGCGGCGTGCAGGAAGTGATGCGCAACCGGGAGTTCTATCCCTGGATCATCGGCATCGTGCTGCTGCTGATCAGCGTGGAGTGGTATCTCTACCACACACGGATCTTCTGATCAGCTGCTCTGCCCGCCGCTGCGCGCCGTTTCATACATCCCCATCAACTGCCTGGCAAGTTCGCGGTTGAGCTTGTGCCCGCTCAGGTGCGCCGTGATGTCCGCCTGCCAGTCAAAGGGCAGGATGTAGAGATCGCCCAGCAGGTCGAGCACCTTGTGGCGCGCGAATTCATTGCTGAAGAACAGAGGCTTGTTGGGCTGGCCATTGCGCAGCACGAGGGCGTCCTCCTCATGCTCATTGTGCAGGAAGCCGGCACTGCGGGCCAGCTGGGCCTCACGCTCCGTGATGAAGGTCCGCGCCGGCAGCAGTTCGTTGACAGCCATGCCGCGGTCCAGCTCCGAGACGTAGAGTTGCTCGCCGAGTTCGGGATGGGCGAAGCTGTAGCTGATGCGCAGTTCGTCGCAGGGTGCAAGGCGGATGTAGCTCTCGCCGTCGCTGACTTCCAGCACGGCGCCGATTGTCAGCAGCGGACGCTGGATCCCGAGTGATTCATCAGGCACCGCAGCGATGGCGTCATACAGGCTGGCGGCTCCGCCATCGTGGTTCGGGAGTTCCGGGCCATCCACGTGGATCTCCGCGCTGTCGATCCCGGCGGCCCAGAGTGCGGCCTGGATATGCTCGGTGACCGCGAGGCTCAGGCGGCCGTTGCTGAGCACCGTGCAGTTGGGCTGCTCATGGAAGTTCTGCACCACGGCCTCAATGGGCTGGCCCTCGCGGTAGTAGGTCAGACCGCTGCCTTCATAGCGCGGGACGATCACCGCCCGGCAGTTCAGACCGCTGAACAGGCCGCGGCCCTCGATCACGACGGGTTCGCTGACGGTTGCCGAATGCATCTTGCTCTCCATCATCTGACCAGCTCCCTCAGCAGTTCCCGCATGGAGCGCGGGGACATTGACGCGCCGGAAATGTTGCGCGGGTCAGATATGTTACCGAATACATCATCAAACAGGCTCTTCTTCTCGCTGAGGATCCTGACCAGTCTTTCCTCAACAGTATTACGGCAGATCATGTTGACTACAAATACAGTTTGCTTCTGGCCCAGGCGGTGGGCGCGGGCCACGCGCTGATCAAGCTTGGCCGGGTTGAAGGGCAGGTCATAGTTGATCACCATCGAAGCGCTCTGCAGGTTGAGGCCGGTGCCGCCGGCATCCGTGGAGAGGAAGATCCGGTCCTCGCCGCGCTGGAAGCGCTCCACGAGCTGCTGGCGCTCCTCGGCCTTCAGCCCGCCATGCAGGAAGCCGCAGCTGTAGCCGCGTGATGTCAGCAGGCGCAGGATGATTTCGCCCATGCGCGTCCACTGCGTGAAGATGATCACCTGGCGGTCCAGGGTGCTGACCTCATCCTCAAGGATCGCCTCCAGCTCATTGAGCTTCTGGCTGCTGGTGTACTGCGGGTCGATCAGTTCCGGGCTGTCGCAGACCTCGCGCAGGCGCTGCAGCAGCACCATCGCATTCTGTGTATGTGTGCTGTCCCAGGCCTCCTGGCTCAGCATCTCGCGGGCCTCGCCGCGCAGTTCGCGGTAGATGCCCTTCTGTTCGTCGGTCAGCTCGAGACGGGCGTAGCTGGTCACGAGCGGCGGCAGGTCCTCGAGGGCTTCTTCCTTGGTGCGGCGCAGGGTGATCCCGGCGATCTTGCGGGCCACTTCCTCGACATGGCGGTAGCCCTTGATGCTGCCGAACTGGTCGGTGAGCACATAGCGGTCACGGAAGGCGATGGGGTTCTTGCCGAGGGCGCGGTCGTCAACGAACTTGAGGATCGTGAACAGTTCCATCAGCTGGTTCTCGAGCGGAGTGCCGGTCAGCACGAAGACGTTGGCAGCGGGGATCGAGAACACCGCCTGGGCGGTCTTGGTGCGGAAGTTCTTGACGCGCTGGGCCTCATCAAGGATCAGGAGCTGCGGGGCCAGCTTGGTCAGCTGCTCGATGTCGCGATGCACCAGCTCATAGTTGATCACGCTGAAGAAGGGCGTGTCGTCCACTCCGAGCAGGCCGCCGCCGCCGGCACCGGCGGCATCGTAGATTGCCTGGCGTTCCTGCTTTGTGCCGCCGATCACCTGCACGCGTTCGCCGGTGAACTTGCTGATCTCGGCCTGCCACTGGTACTTGAGCGAGGAGGGACAGACCACGAGTACGCGCTGCACCTCTCCGAGCTGCTTCAGGTACAGCGCACCGCTCATCGCCTGCAGGGTCTTGCCAAGCCCCATATCGTCAGCCAGCAGAGCCCGGCGATTGTGCACGAGGAAGCCCACACCTTCACGCTGGTAGCCGTAGAGCTCGGCGCGCAGCTTGCCATTCAGTACATTGGCAACGGACTGCTCGTAGCCGGGATCGGAGCAGACCCGGCGCAGGGCATTGTAGTGCTGCACGATCTCGGCAATCCCGGGGTCGACCCGCAGGCGCGCACCGGCCTGTTCCAGGCTGTCCAGCAGCTGCTGCAGGGCAGTCGGATCAAGCAGGGTATGTACGCGGTCGATAGCCGGGCTGAGGATCCGCTGCAGTTCTACATTCAGGAACTGCGGGGTGTGGTAGACCTGGATCTGGCGGAAGAAGCTCAGGCTGGGTTCAATGCTCAGGGCATCCGTGGCGAAGTGCTTGAGGGCCGGCACGAAGTCCGGCGTGAAGCGAACATTGGAGGCATGCCGGCGCAGCAGCTTCTCCACGCGCCAGATGTCGTGGTTGTGCAGCAGCCTGCCCTCCGCATCGCAGTACTGCGTGCGGATCTGGCGGATACGCGGTGCGGTGTCCGCCACGGCGGGGTGCACATGGAAACTGGCAACGCCCTCCGCCACCGCGCCGTGGATCAGGACGCTGAAGCGCTTCATCTCCTCGTCATAGAAGGCATTGAGCGCGGCCCAGTCCGTGCCTTCAAAGGTCTTCTGGGCATTGACCTCGGCCAGCTCACGCAGCAGTTCCGGCCAGGCGGAGATTTCCTTCAGCGCATTCCAGTTGCTGAAATGGCTGTTGATCACGCTGCGGATGCGCGCGGGCAGGTACCTGCGGTTGCCGCGGAACACCACGGTCCGACCGTCCCTGCCACCGATCTCCAGCCTGGCTCCTGCCACGACCCGTTATTATAGCTTACATCCGTTTAGTACGCCCGGCGCTGCCGCTGCGTCTACAGTTGGCACGGTTCGCGCTAGAATCAAGGGATGTCAGCAATACAGCATCCCCTGCTTCCCGAAGTCAATCTTGACGACGTGACCCGCAGCCTGCACGGCGAGGTCGTCAGCAACCGCCGCTACCTGCATGAGCATCCCGAGGTCGGGATGGAAACGCATGAGACGGCGCAGTACATCGAGCAGCAGCTGAACAGCTACGGGCTCGAGTCGCAGCGCTGCGCCGAGACCGGTGTGATCAGCCTGATTGACAGCGGCCAGGCCGGACCGACCGTGATGCTGCGTGCGGACATCGATGCGCTGCCGATCACGGAGGAGAACACGCATGAGTACGTCTCGCAGAACGTGGGGCGGATGCATGCCTGCGGGCATGACACCCATACCGCGATGCAGCTCGCCGTCAGCCGCCGGCTGAAGGAGGAGGGCATTTCCCGCGGGCGGATCAAGCTGCTTTACCAGCCCGGTGAGGAAGGCCACCACGGCGCGCAGAAGATGATCGCTGACAACGCCCTGAAGGGCCCGGGCGTGGATGTCTGCTACGGGCAGCACATCTGGGCCGGCTGCCCGACGGGCCAGATCCAGATCAGTGCCGGGCCGGTGATGGCGGCGGTGGACACGGTGCATATCGTGATCCACGGCAAGGGCACGCATGCGGCCTTCCCGCATGGTGGCAACGACCCGATCTACTGCGGGGCGCAGATCGTCACGGCGCTGCAGAGCATCGTCTCGCGCAACATCGACCCGCTCAAGAGCGCGGTGATCACGGTGAGCGAGTTCCACGCCGGTACCGCCCACAACATCATCCCGCCGTTTGCAAAGCTGACCATGAGCGTGCGCGTCTTCGAGCGCGATGTGCACCAGGTGCTGAAGCGCCGGATCCATGAGGTCGTGAACGGCATCGCCGACTGTCTCGGCTGCAATGCCGACATCGACTACTCCCATGAGCAGGTGGCAACGGTCAATGATGCCCGCGTGGCGGAGCTGGTGCGTGAGGAGGCGATCGCCATCGTCGGCGCTGCCAACGTCACCGATGACCAGCAGACGATGGGTGCCGAGGACTTCAGCGACTTCCTCGCCGAGGTGCCCGGGGCCTTCGCCTTCGTCGGTGCCGCCAGCACCGAGAAGGAGTGCATCTACCCGCACCACCACCCGAAGTTCAACATTGACGAGGATGCGATGGCCATCGGCAACGAGCTGATGTACCGCGTGGCCAAGAGGCTGCTCGCCGAGTACTAGGCCGTGCTGAGTTTTCCCTCGCCGCGGATGGGGCAGGCCGGCCTGGTGCTGGTGCTGTGCGCGTTGCTGGGATATCTCTGGGCACCGGCCTTCCTGATTGCCAGTGCGCTGTCGCTGCTGCTGGCGATGCTCGCGCTGCTCGACCTGCTGTCGACGCGCAGCATGCTGCGCGGCAAGCTCAGCGTGGAGCGGGATTTCCCGCAGGCCGTGACCGTGGAGACACCGCGCAGCGGGATGCACCTGCTGCACAATGCCAGCCGGATCCCGGTGCGCTTCCGGATCCATGAGGACAGCCTGCCGGAGTTCCGCAAGAGTCTGGCAACGGGCTGGGCCACTGCCGCGGCCGGGGAAAGCTGTGAGATCCCGCTCGTGATCCGCAGCCTGGAACGCGGTGAACGTGAGCTGGGCGGGATCGGCCTGCGTGTACTGGCCGGACTGCAGCTCTGGATCACGCAGCTGCGCATCGAGCCTGGACAGTCAGTGCGGGTCTATCCGCAGATCGAGGAACTGACCGGTGGCGACCTGTTCGCGCACCGCCGCCGCTTGTGGGGCATCGGCCAGCATCACAGCCGCAAGTTCGGGCGGGGTACGGATTTCGACCACCTGCGTGAGTACACGCCGGATGATGAATACCGCGGCATCAACTGGAAGGCCACGGCGCGGCGCGGCCGGCCGGTTGTCAACCAGTTCCAGGTTGACCAGAGCCGCGACCTGATGCTGCTCGTCGATTGCGGCCGGCTGATGCACACCGAGATCGGTGGACGCCCGCGGCTGGACCGCTATCTGGATGCAGCGGTGCAGCTGGCCTACCTGGCGCTGTCCCAGAAGGACCGCGTGGGCCTGATGGCCTTCTCCAGTGAGACGCGGCGCTATGTGCCACCGGCCAGGCGCCAGCGCCAGCTCGATGCAATCATCGAGGCGGTGTTTGACCTGCAGCCGGAGTTCGTGGAAAGCGACTATGCGCGGGTGCTGGCCATGCTGCGCTCGCGGCACAGCAAGCGCGGGCTCGTGGTGCTATTCACCGATCTGGTGGACAGCGTCTCCAGCCAGCGCGCGGTTGCCAATCTCAGCCGCCTGGCACGCACGCACCTGCCGATCATCGTGATCCTTGATGACCCGCAGATCGAGGAGATGGCCCGCAAGCGGACGGAAGGCAGCGATGATGCCTACATCAAGGCCAGCGCGGAGCTGCTGCTGCAGCAGAAGCGGCGCACCGTGCAGGAGCTGCGCAGCCGTGGCTGCATGATCGTCAACGTGGCGGCCGACAAGCTCAACGGGGCCGTGATCAATCAGTACCTGCAGGTCAAGGCCCGCAACCTCATCTGAGTCCGAGGCTGTGCTGGCGCAGGTATTCAAAGGCCTGGGTCCAGGCCTGGTTGCGGTGTGAGAGTTCATTCTTGCGGCTGCGGTCCAGCTCAGCGAAGCTGCGGCCGCTGGCCTGATCGATGAAGATCGGATCATAGCCGAAGCCCTGATTGCCCCGCGGTTCCTCCGCGATCACCCCGGTCACGCTGCCACGCCAGCTCTCCACCAGCACGCCGTTGACGGCGAGCGCGGTATGAGCGAGGAACTGTGCGCTGCGATCACGCTGGCCGCTGAGCCGGTCGAGCACCATCCAGTTGCGCTCCACGTCGGTCTCGGCGATGCGCGCACTGTGCACCCCGGGCCAGCCCAGCAGGGAGAAGACCATCAGGCCGCTGTCCTCGCTGATCACCGCGGGGGCGATGCCGTGTTCGCGGCGCAGCCAGAGGCTGTACTTGACGGCCTTGATCACGGCATTTTCCTCGCAGGTCGTGCCGTTCTCCTCGATGTCCGGACAGCCGGGGAAGTCGGAGACAGGGCGCAGCTCCAGCCCGCTGGCAGCCGGCAATACCGCGATCTCGCGGACCTTGCCCTCGTTCCTGCTGGCGATGACGATCACGGCGCTATTCTAACCGAAAGCGGCTGCTGCCAATCTGCAGGGTGTCACCACTCTTCAGCTGCTGAGCCATTCCGGGCTGCAGGCGGCTGCCGTTGACGGAGCTGCCGTTGGTGCTGCCGCTGTCAGTGATGCTCGCAGTATCCATCGTGAGTGTGATCACGCAGTGCCGGCGGCTGGCCTGGCTTTCCTGGCTGAGTACGATGCTGCCTTGGCTGCGGCCGATGGCATTCTCGCCCTCGACCAGGTCGAAGCGCTGTCCGCTGCAGGCTCCTTCAGTGCCGACAAGTGCCGTAGGCCGCTTGCCGGAAGCGCTGGGCACTGCACCGCTGAGCATGTCCTGCTCGGTGATCTGTCCCAGCGGTTCATCGCGGAAATAGCGGGCTTCCTCAACCCGGCCTTCACCCTCGCGATACTCCTTCTCCGTGAAGATGAAGCTGGAGGTGCCGAGCATGAAGGCATCACCGCTGCGCAGCAGCTTGCGGGCCAGCATCGCGCCGCCGTAGAGGATCGGTGAATCGGGGTCTGTGACCTCCAGCAGATATCCGTCGTTGGTTTCGCGGATGCTGGCGTGGATCGGCAGCATGCCCGGGTCACCGGCGACGCGCAGCTGGCAGAGTTCACTGGTGCCTATGTCAATCCCGCTGGTGCCGATCACGTAGTCCTTGCCTTCCAGCGGCGTGATCTGCAGGGTAAGCCAGACCCGCCGCGAGATGCGGTAGATCGTGGCGATGATCAGCAGCACGAGCACCACGGCGATGGCGATCAGGCCGGGGACGAGTGCCCGGCCAAGCGCCTGGGCCAGACCGGGGCTGCGGTAGCTGTACTGTCCCGGAATCGTGCTGCGCACATTGTTGAGGCTGACGTTGATGTCGGTCAGCTTGCCCTCGGCGGCAGCCTGGATGGAGGTGTACTCCAGCAGGTACTCATTCTGGATCTGGTTGAGGATGCTCTGGTAGACCTCGCCGAGATCGCCGGCAGTCGGACTGTCAAAATGCAGGCCGCCGGTCTTCTTGGCTAGCTGCTGCAGGGCGGAGCGGTTGACGAGTTCACCGAGTGCCAGGGTGTAGATCGAGAAGCCCTTGTTCTCGGCCATGGCCTCGGACTCGTAGATCTGCATCACGGTCTGCAGGGTTTCGAGGCTGTTCGTGTCCATGCCGTCCGAGAGCACGATCAGGGCCTTGCGGGCCTCCTGCTCGTCGTCAACGAGGTCCTCGATGCCGATCTTCAGTCCGTCCCAGAGCGTGGTCTGGCCCCAGGCCGCGAGGAAGTCCAGTTCCTTCAGCAGCTGCTGGTGGTCGGAGGTCATGCGCACGGTGGAATAGGCGGCATCCGAGAAGGTCACGAGGCCGACGCGGTCATCGGGCTGAAGCTGGCCCACGAATTCGCGGATAGCCTCCTTCTCCATGTCCAGCGGAGTGGGGCCGGTCTGGCTGTTGTCACCGAGCATGCTGCCGCTGACGTCCACCACGAACATCACGGAGAGCGGCAGGTTCAGTTCATCACGGTTGGCAAAGCGCACCTCGCCCACCGACTGCTGGTTCTCCTCGACGACGAAGTCCTCGGGCAGCAGGGTGCGCACGGGCACACCGCCTTCGTCGGCAACCGAGACAAAGGCCCGCACGGTGGGGAAGTCACTGAGCTCGATCTGACTGACCCGCAGCTCGACATTCTCCTTGTACTGCAGGTGCGGGTCGGCATTGCGCCGGGTACCTCGCTCACTGGGAGCGCCTTCATTCTCTTCCTTCGGGCTGGGCTGCTGGGTGGCCGGATCCTGGGCCCGCACTGCCGCCATTGGCAACAGCAGCAGCAGGCACAGCGGCAGCAGGCGCTGGAGGATGCGCATCAGGAGCTGCCCTCGACACGGAACTGCGTGGTGCCGATCCGGATCACGTCACCGGGCGCCAGGGCGGCGCTGTCAATCTTCGCATTGTTGAGGAAGGTACCATTGGTGCTGCCGCGGTCGCTGAGCGTGGCCATGCCCTGTTCGTCAACGCTGATTCCGGCATGGTTGCGGGAAACCTGGTTGTCCCTGTCCAGCAGAATCTCCGCGTCCGCGCGGCCGATGCCGTGTTCGCCGCTGCCCAGGGGATACTCCGTGCCAAGATACAGCCCGCCGATGGCAACCAGTTTGGAGACCGGTGCGGGGCTGCGCTGGGGCTGGACGGGTTCAGCAGCCGCAGCCGGTTGAGTGCTGCCTGCGCTTCCGATGGGAGTTGTGTCAATCGGGATCGGTTCAAGCTTCTCGGGGGTCCGGGGTCCGGCCGGACTGGCAGGAGCCGTGGCCAGGATCTGGTCCAGCTGCGCCTGGGCACCGGGAATGCGGCCGAGGTTCTGCTTGTCCCGGATCAGCCGGATCACCAGCAGGGTCAGCATGGCGAGACTGAGCAGCATCGCCAGCCAGAAGCCGAGCGTGATGATCTGCATTCCGGCCGGGCCTCCGGGCAGGGCCCTGAGGATCGGTCCATCCTGGCGGAAGATCCAGCCGTAACTGACGAAGCCGCCGAGCAGCATGCAGAGGCAGGAGAAGGCCCGCACGTAGTGGTTGTCCACGACCTCCGCCGTGAGCATGATCAGCCAGGCTGCGATCGGGAAGCAGATGATCGCAAAGGCATCGATCAGGCCCTGGCGGCCGAGCTTGGCCTGGGAGAGTGCCAGGTACTGCCAGGCGGTCAGTCCCACCCCGATGCCGCAGAGCGCAACGATGAAGCGCAGCAGCACCTTGTTGTAAAGGAAAAATACCATCGTGACTATCATAATTTATGACCCCCGCGCCGGCCCTGAGGTTGCGCATCTGCGGGAAAACGCCGGAGCAGGGCTGCTATGCTTCTGGGATGCTGATCGACATCAGCCGCACGCTGCGCGAGGACAGTGCAGGCTATCCCGGCGATCCACCGCTGCAGTTGCTGCGCGACCCGGACGTGGACCGGGGTGGGGAGTACAGCTTCACCAGGATCGCGCTGCACAGCCATTGCGGTACGCATCTGGATGCACCGCGGCATTTCATTCCCGGAGGAGCATGCATCGGGGATTATCCGCTGGAGGCCTTCTGCCCGCTGGCGGAAGTGCTGGACTGCAGGGGCCTGCATGACCTCTCAGCTGAGCAGCTGCGAGGGAGGCTGCAGCGGGACGATACTGCAGTGCTGCTGCTGACTGATGCATCCGCATATGACGAGCGGGATTATGTTGCCGGGCATCCCGGCCTGACGGTGGATGCCGCACAGTTCCTGCTGAGGCGGCAGGCCAGGCTTGTGGGGATCGATTACCTGTCAGTTGAGCGTGACGGGGCAGGGGATTTCCCCGTGCACCGCATCCTGCTGGGAGCGGGCTTCCTGCTGCTGGAGCACATCATCCTCAGGGATGCAGCGCCGGGGCTCTACCGGCTGATCTGCCTGCCACTCAAGCTGGACAATGCTGAGGCCGCTCCCTGCCGGGCCCTGCTTACAGCCGCAGATCCCTGATGCTGATCTCCTGCTCCTCCGGTTCAGCCGGAGTTTCCGCTTCAGGATCATCCTTGTCATTCCTGCCGGCTGCGGTCAGTCCCGGCAGGAAGCCGAGCGCGAGGACGATCAGCCCGGCCAGCAGCAGGGCAGCGAGCACGCGGTAGAAACGGAAGGCCTGCACCCGGTCCAGCGGGATGCCGAAGTCCTGGCTGTAGAAGCCGGCCGGCTGGAACAGTGACGCATACTCGCGTTGCCAGTTTCCCTCGAGCTGGCTGCGTTCCAGAAGCTCCAGACTGCTGTCGGAAAAGCGCAGTGCAGCACCATCCGAATTGAGAAGAATCAGTTCGGGCTTGTCAGGATCATGCAGCAGGGCGCTGTCGAAACGGCGTTCCAGCGCGGCTGGCAATGCTGCCGTGGCGATGCGCCAGGCCTGCTGCTCCGCATCCTGGCCGGCCTCGATCCCGATGCTGTGCAGGTAGCGCTGGTTGTCAGTGGTGATGTACAGCCGGCCCTCCCGGTACTTCGGATCAAGCAGGGAATCAACGTAGCAGTGGGCGTCCTTGAAGGGCAGGTACTGGTGGCCGGGCAGCAGGTGCACGAGTGCTCTTGCTTCAATGGTCTGGAAGCGGATCGTGAGATCCTCCAGCGGCGGTTCCGGATAGCGGGTTTCCTTGAGGCTGCGTATATCCACTTCGCCATCTGCGTTGAGCGGCACACCGGTGGCGGTGGACTCTCCGTCGGGCTTCTGGCCGCGCAGGCGCAGGGATGAGCGGCGGATCTTCTCCAGTGTCAGCGATCCGGGCTTGATGTCAAAGCCCACGCCCTCCGTGCGGTAGGTCGAGGAAATGGAGGGATTGCTGTCAACATGCACACCGGTGAACAGTTCGGCTTCCACGGACTTGGCGAATTCTCCGCCTGGTCCGAAGGTGTACTTGCCCATTCTGTCAACGTAGCCTTTGCGCTCGATCACCAGCTCCCGCTCCTCCGTGATGAAGGCGCGCTGGATCCCGAACTCACTGTTGGGGAACTCAGCGGAGATCCGGTTGCGGCGGATCAGGCCCCAGGGTGTGAACAGGTTCCAGATGCAGAACAGGATCAGCAGGATTGACCAGCTGCGCAGTCGGCTGATGTTGTTTCGACGGCGCCGGCCTTCGTTGTAGAAGCTCTCGGGTAGTTCCATGCTCATGTGAAGAAGCAGTGCAGTACGAGACGGGCGGCATCGAGGATCGAAAGCCGCGGATCAGTGAGCAGCAGATCGGCATGCTGGCGGCTGGCGCTGGCTTGCTTCCACATCCCGTACAGTCCTGTCCTCCCGTGCCTGCTGAGCAGTGCCGCATAGCGCCGGTCCGCTTCCAGGCGTTGCCAGATCACGTCGAAGGGCGGATCCAGCATCACTACATAGGAGACCTCGCTCAGGCTTTCGACGGCCTCAAGGTAGTTGTCCGAGGCGCAGTCCAGCGCAACCACTGTCTCCCGCCTGTAGGACAAGTCAGCCAGCAGTTTTGTTTCCACGTCCTCCTGCTCGGGTTTGCGCCCGATCCTGGCAATCGTGTAGAGGTTCAGGCGGCTGCGGCGCTCCACCTCGTCATGGAAGTCCGCCAGCTGGCGGCGCATGCGGCGTGCGACGACCTGGGCCGTGCTGCTCTTCCCGGTGGCATGGAAGCCGCAGAAGGTGATGTTGTGCCGGGGGTTGGGTCGTCCGCTCAAGGCACTGATTCTAGCTCAAAAAAAATGGCCGCCCCCGTGGGGACGGCCGGCTGGTTCAGGTCAGGGATCAGGTGATGTTGTTCGTGCTGTTGGAGTACATGTCGCAGAACTCGATCAGACCCACGAACTGCTTCTTGCGCGTATTGTGCTTGAGCTTCTTCAGGGCCTTCATCTCGATCTGGCGGATGCGCTCCCGGGTCACGTTGAATTCCTTGCCGACCTCTTCAAGGGTGCGGCTGTGGCCGTCCTCGAGCCCGTAGCGCAGGCGGATCACACGCTGCTCACGCTGGCTGAGCGTGTGCAGGATCTTGTAGATCTTCGTGCGGGTCAGCTTGTACATCGTCTCCACCTCGGGGCTGACGATGTTCTTGTTCTCCTGGAAGTCCTGGAACTGGCTGTCCTTGTCATTGCCGATCGGCTTCTCGAGGCTGATCGGCTTCTGGGCCACGCGCAGGATCTCGCGCACCTTCTCCACGGAGATCCCCATTTCCTCGGCGATCTCGTGGTTGCTGGCCTCGCGGCCCTCGCGCTGCTGGATGTCCTTGCTGGCACGGCCGAGCTTGGTGATGGTCTCAACCATGTGCACCGGCTTGCGGATCAGCTCAGCCTGGTCAGCAAGCGCACGGCTGATCGCCTGGCGGATCCACCAGGTGGCATAGGTGGAGAGCTTGAAGCCGCGGTCGACCTCGAACTTCTCCACGGCGCGGATCAGGCCGATGTTGCCCTCCTGGATCAGGTCCAGGAAGCTCATGCCGCGGTTGAGGTATTTCTTGGCGATGCTGACCACGAGGCGCAGGTTGGCCTCAATCAGCTTCTGCTTGGCGCGGCTGGCACGGCGGACCTTGTCCGGGTCGTTGCTGTTCTTGTTGTCGTGGTACTCATGGGCCCAGTAGACCTCCTCCTCAGGTGTGAGCAGGGGGATCTGGCCGATGGTCTTCAGGTACATCTTGACGGAGTCGTCAAGGCGCAGGTTGTCCGCGTCCTCAATCTCCTCCTTGGTGAAGAACTCGCCACCTTCGCGGCGGTTGTCCTCACCCTCATCATCGGACTTGGATGCTTCCTCGATCTGGACACCCATTTCCTGCAGCTCATCAAGCAGCAGCTCGACCTTGTCAGCGGTCAGGTCCTCGTTCTGGGTGATGATCTCGTTGAGATCCTCGCGGGTGATCACGCCGTTCTTGAGGATCAGCTCATGAATCTGGTCGTAATACTCACCCGGAATAACCTTCTGCGGTACAGCCCTCTGATTAGCCAATATATCTCCTCCGTCCTGCAGTGGCAGGAATAGATCTGGATGCGCGCGCACGAATGTGACGCTGTTCCTCTTCTACGAATTCAATGCGACCCACCGGAAAATCCTGCTGGGGTTCATATCGTCTGTATAAGACAGGAGACTGTAACCCAGTGCTTCAACCCTACCCAGGAGATTTTCGTTTTCAAAAGCCCATTTAACCAGTCCCAAATGAATGGGACAGAACTTTATACCAGCGAAACATGTGAAAGGCAAGCTGAAGTATCAACTTTCTCTCCAAGTGCGCGCCAGGCGGCGATCATTCCTGCGGCCTGGCCCGTTGCCATGGCAATCGGCAGCACCCGGGCCGAGGCGAAACCCTCGCGGTCCGCGCTGATGCAGCGGCCGGCTGCCAGCAGGCGCGGATTGTCGCGGGAGACGATGCTGCCAAGCGGGATGTCATACCAGCCCTGTCCTCCCACTTCGTCGGACTCGATCAGTGACCCGGCAGCGCCGTGGATGTCGACGGGGTAGCAGCCGCGGGCGATCGCATCCGCGAAGCTGCGGCCTTCCGTGATCTCACGGACACTAAGCCGGGACCGGCCTTCGAGCCGGAAGGATTCCCGCTGGCCGATTTCATCGGCAATGCGGCCGAGCCGTGCATGGGCAAATCCCGGGACGTGTTCAGGCAGGAAACGCAGCAGTTCATTGATCTGGCGCAGGCCTTCGGCATGCGGGTAGTAATGGTCTGCCGCGACCCGCGTCGTATTGATCAGCACCTCTCCCGGATTGGGCGTGCTGAAGAACAGCAGGCGGTCGCGGGGCAGGGTCCAGGCACCGCGCGCAGTGGCGTCCCTTACAAGATCAAAGAAGCCGCTGACGGCGATATGCTCGGCGGGCAGCTTCTCAAAGGCGGGATGCAGCACGAACTGCTGCGGATGCTCCAGCTGGTATTCACGTACCGCAGCGTAGTCAACGCCGGTCATGGTGAACATCCAGGTCAGCGGCTGCGGATTCACCGGCGTGATGTGCGCGGCCTGCAGGACGCGCGTGGCGGAGGCATTGCCACTGGCATCCACGACCTGCTTCGCCGTCTCCAGGAAAGACTGTGCAGCATTGCGATGTTCCGTATATGTATCGAGCTCGACACCGAGCGCCAGCTTCACTCCCTCCCGTTCCAGCTTGTCCACGAGGTAGAGCTTCAGCCTGTCGGCGTCCACGGGAGTGATGCTGCCGGCGAAGCCGATCGGGTCGACCAGATGCCCGGTGCTGGCCCCGAGTGCCACGAGATCGTCAACGAATTCCTGCGCGATACCGCCGATCACCTGCTGCGGCAGGCTGCCATCCGCGTTGGCAACACAGGCATGGTAACTCTGCCAGGGCGCGACCATCGCCCGCGTGGCATTGCCACCGGGGCAGTTGTGCTTCTCCACCAGCAGCACGCTGGCACCCTGGCGCCTGGCGGCAATCGCGGCTGCACAGCCGGCCATGCCGGCGCCGATCACCATCACATCGACCATGCCTGAATAGCCGGCGATGTCGGGGCTGCTCACGTCACCACCTCGGGTGCCGTGGCCTCGATCTCGAATGTGCGTTCCCAGGGGAAGCTGAACTGCACGGCATGTGCGGCGCGGTTGCTGATGCGGCTGCGTTCCAGCACGGGGATGCCGGGTCCTTCGATCCAGTCCAGCCAGACGCGGCGCGCGATGTTCAGGCATTCCTGCTTCTGCAGCATGTGGGCGCTGCTGAAGTTCAGCACGTCGAGCTCCTGCTTCATCAGGTAGCGGATCACCTGTGAGCGGCCCATGCTCTGGTAGACCACGTCGTCAGCGAGGCGCTCCAGCAGGAAGCGGCGCTCGGCGAGGTTGTTCTGCCCGAGCTGCATCATCTTCAGGGTGGCAGCGCTGACACCCAGCGCATTGAAGTTCGTGTTGAAGCCCACCAGGCCATTGATCCACTGCTCAGGCATTCTGGCAATGTGCTGGCTGATCAGCGGGTTGCTGCCATTGCAGTAGGCCAGGTCCGTGATGAACAGCGGGGCACTGCCGACGATCTCCTTCGGCAGCAGGAAGGGGTTGTCACGGTACTTGTGCTTCGGTGTGAGGAAATAGTCCGGCTGGGGCTGCACGCCGTGGATCACCAGCCAGTGCAGTTCCGCATCCTCATAGACATATTCAGTATGCAGCAGCTTGCCAAGCGCGATCAGTCCGTCGCCCAGACTGCGGGATTCGTAGAGGCCGAAGTACTGGTCCGCCCCGGGAACCTTGGGGTGGACACTGAGCTGGAGCTGGCTGATGCGGTTGCCGGCCAGTTCACTGGCGGCCTTGGCCAGCAGCAGGCAGGCGCATTCATCCGCGCCATCAAAGAAGGAGAAGCTCGTGGGCGTGCCATCCGCGGCAAGCTGCAGGCTGTGTTCCTTCAGTTCACGTTCCTCGCGCAGATGCGGCCCCTGGCGGGCGTTGTCCTCGATGGCAACATGCATATGCTGCAGTCCGAGTGCTGCAGCAGCGCTCATCGCTTCAGCAACATTGGCGGTATTGCGCCTGCGCCAGCGCAGCAGGGCATCCGCCGTGTCAGTGCCCAGCTGGTCCAGCAGCTCTGACAGGCGCCGGTCGGCGGCTTCGCTGCTATCGGTACCCTCCGCGAGGATGAAGTATTCGCGGACGGATTCATGCGTGCTGTACTGTTCGGCAGTGGAGACCGAGATCCCGAGCCGGGGCAGGGTGGCATAGCTGTAGCCGCGGACACTGTTCCAGTCGACGGTGGCGAGGATCTCGCGGATCGCCGCTACCGCATGATGGCCACGCTCAGGCTGGCGGCTCTGGATCAGTCCGCCGTAGAGCAGCGCATCCCAGGAGAAGATCGCGGCATCGCAGCCGGGGGCGTTGTCAGCGATGAAGCGCGCCAGCTCAAGGCCGTCGGCACCGCTGTGAAGGCCACCCAGCAGGCCCCGGGAGGGCATCACAAGCTGCACACCGCCGATGTCCGCCAGCCGCTGTGCAAACTGCGTGTTGGATGGCCGGCTGTCTAGCGGAACCAGGAGGATGCGGGACATGGGCTGCCTCAGGCGGGGTGCTGCCCGCTGCTGTCATCAATGACCCGCTCGGGAATCCCGACGGGAATGTTCGGGGTACTGGTCGCCCAGGCCCGGTTGCCCTGGGTGTCGATGGCAATCAGGCCGGCAAAACCCTGCACGCGCTCGGTGAGATGCGCGATGCTGCGGCTGGCAGCCTCGGCCACGGGGACGCCCTGTTCCAGCAGGTCATAGCAGTACTTCGCCAGGCAGACGCGCATGATGGCCTCGCCATGACCGGTGCAGGCGACGGCTCCCGCCGGACCGGCGTAGTTGCCGGCACCGGGCATCGGTGTGTCGCCGATGCGTCCGGGGTACTTGAGCATGATCCCGCCCGTGCTGCCGGCGACCGCCACACGGCCCTCCCTGTCAACGGCACAGGCTCCGACCGTGTCCATCGCATCATCATCCGTGAGATCCGCCGGGTCATCGCTGGCTTCCAGTTCGGGGTCGACCATGAACTCAAGGCCACGATCCAGCATTTCCTGCCAGCGGCGGCGGCGGCGGTCGACGATCAGGGCATGTGGATCGATCTTCTCGATGGCATGTGCATCAGCCAGACGGTTTGTGGCCTCACCGGCGATCACATGGTGCACCGTCTGCTCCATCACGACGCGGGCCAGGCGCACGGGATTGCGGAGATTGGTGACGATGCTCACCGCGCCGACCCGCAGATCACTCGTCATCACGAAGGCGTCGCATTCCACCCGGCCGTCGTAGGTCAGGCAGGACCCCGTGCCACAGTTGAAGACGGGGTTGTCCTCCATGTTGACCACGGCCTCGATCACCGCATCAAGGGCCGAGCCCCCGCGGTTGAGCACCTGCTGCCCGATGCCTGCGGCGGCATGCGCACCGTCTCGGTACGCAGCCCAGAGCCTGGGGCGGATGGTGCCAGCGCCTCCGTGCACTATGATCTTCGCGTCACTCATTGCCAGATTTTAGGGCATGCCAGCCAGGCACAGGGGCAGCAGTGTGCACATCATCAGCCTGATTCAGCAGCGCAAGCAGGGGCAGCCGCTCAGCGCGGAGCAGATGGACTGGCTGGTTCGGGAAGCCACGGCCGGCAGGATCCCAGACTACCAGCTCGCGACCCTGCTCACCGTGTTCTGCTATGAGAAGCTGAGTGCGGCCGAGACCATCGCCATGACCCGGGCCTTCGTTGCCAGCGGTGAGACCCTGAGCTGGGAGGATGCGGAACGGCCCGTGGTGGACAAGCACAGCACGGGCGGGGTGGGCGACAAGGTGACTCTCGCGCTGGCCCCGCTGCTGGCGGCTGCCGGGCTCGCAATGCCGAAGATGAGCGGCCGAGGTCTGGGGCATACCGGCGGCACGGTTGACAAGCTGGAAAGCATCCCGGGCTTCAGAACCGATCTGGACAACACGGAGTTCCGGAGGATCCTCGCAAGCGTCGGCTGCGCTGTGGCCGGGCAGACCGCGCGGCTGGTGCCGGCGGACAAGCTGTTCTACCACCTGCGGGATGCCACTGACAACGTGCGCGAACTCGGGCTGGTGACCGCCAGCGTGATGAGCAAGAAGATCGCAGCCGGGGCACCGGTGATCGTGCTTGATGTGAAATGCGGCAGCGGGGCCTTCTTTGCGGATCAGGAAGAGGCGTCAGGCTTTGCGCGCATGGCGATGGACATCGGGGAACCGCTGGGCCGGCGTGTGGGCTGTGTGATCACGGACATGGACCAGCCGCTCGGGCATGCCGTTGGCAACCGCCTCGAGGTGCTGGAGGTGCTGCAGCTGCTCTCAGGGAGCGAGGGCCTGCGCGACCTGCGCGATGTACTGATTGCCATCGGTAGCCTGGAGCTTGTGCTGGCCGGCAGCTATCCCGACATCGAGATTGCCTCCGAGCATCTCAACTGGCTGCTCGACAGCGGGCAGGCGCTTGCCAAATTTGGTGAATGGGTGAAAGCCCAGGGTGGTGAGCTGGAGCAGCTGGAGTTTTCTCCGGCTGAGTTCAGCGGAGTCACGCCGCACAGCCTCAGGGCGCAGGGCAGCGGCTGGCTGGAGGCCGTGGACTGCCTGGCCGTCGGCAATGCCGCACGCAGCTGCGGTGCCGGCAGGCTGAGCCAGGAAGATGAAATTGTCCCGAATGCCGGGTTGCTCTGCCATGCGAACATCGGGGATCAGATCACAGCCGGGCAGGAACTCGTCAGCGTCTTCGTCGGTGAACAGCAGGCCGGGGACACTGAGGAAATCCTCGGTCAGCTCAGTGCGGCGTTCAGGCTCAGTGATGCACCGGTGGAAAGGCGCGAAAGCGTACTGGAGATACTGCAGCCCTAGGAGTTGTCAGGGCCGCGGCTGCATTTGTCCACGACATCCTGCACGGCATTGGCCAGTTCGCCGATCTCGCCCTCATCCGCGATTGCCAGGGTGGGGGATCCCTGGCCCACCGAGAATTCCCGCAGCTTGCTGATCATGATCTGCACCGGCTGCAGGATCCTGCGGCCTTCCAGGCCGGCCATCACGAAGGCAATGATCAGTCCCACGATCAGACCGACACCGGCGATCAGGAACTTCTGCTGGGCAATCGCCAGCTGTTCATCCTTCTGGCGGCTCGTGAGGGCGATGCTGCGGCTCTGGATCGTGCCGGCCAGCAGCCAGTCCAGCCCGGCAACCGGTGACATCACGAAGTAGCGCCCCTCGGTGGCCGGTTCCAGCACGCGCCCCTCGCTCTTGCTCTTGTCGAGGGAACCGAGCAGGCGCTTGATTTCATCATTGCCACGGGCTTCGAGATTCGCTTCCTCGCGCACCGTCTGCTCGGGATGCTTGTCACTGGGCAGTTCGGCATTGCCGATCGGGATCACGCGCAGGTAATCCACCGCACTAGTCTGTGCGCTGAGCAGGGTGCCGTCGCTGCGCTGCAGCCAGCTGATCCCGCCGGGTCCGATGCTGAAGCCCAGCAGCTCGTCCATCATGCGGGATACGCGCACCTCGCAGCCGACGACTGCCACCTGGTTCGTGCCGATCGCAACCTGACCCAGGCAGGAAACCACCCATTCGCCGGAGAGGTGGCTGACATAGGGAGAGGTCCATACCAGGCCGCGGTCATTGGCCTTTTCGGGGCTCCAGGCATACATCGCCGGCTTGGTGAGGTCCTTGTCCGCCGGCCAGGTGGCGACATCAATGAATGGGTAGGCCCGCAGCATGCTGTCCGAGGTGACGATGTAGGCATGCGAAACGAGCTGGTCGTAACGCGTCGGCCCCTTGAGCAGGGAATCCAGGCGGGCCGTGACCTGCATCTTCTGGCGTTCGTAGCGTGTGAAGTCACGGCTGGTGTCCGGGCGGCGGAAGAACAGCGCTGAGCCGTTGTCGTCAATGATCTTGCGGATGGCCCCGTCCTCACCCTGACTGTAATAAATGGGGTTCTCGAGGTACTGCACAGCCCTGGCGGGATCTGAGTTGCTGCCGGCGTCAGCCTGTCCGGATTCGCCGGACTCACCTTCCGCCGCCGTTTCTCCACCCTCCGGATCCTCCCAGGGATCGCGGGCATAGGCTTCCTGGGATGTCAGCAGATCCGTGGCGTAGGCCCTGAGCAGCTCGACGTTGTAGCCGATCTTCACGAGGCGCTGGCTGATCTGGTCGGCCTGGGCTTCGGTGGAGAGCAGGAACTGGTCCTGCAGTTCCTGGCGCACCTGATTGCTCAGGTCAGTGGTGTAGACTGCCCCGTTGTCTGAAAGGGTGAACAGCAGGATGCTGATCACTGTCACGGGAACGATGGAGCTGATGATCGCCGACAGGAGCATCCGCCGCCAGATCCAGGGCCTGTATCTGCCGGAATCACGCATCACGGGGCTGAGTATAGCACTCCCTGAGAGTCAGTCCATTTGCAAAAAATATAAGAAAAAACCAAGAGTTTTTAAGGGGAATGTATGGTGGAATGTGCGAACCTCCGCTATAATCCCAGCCAACTCGCGTGCTGAAGAGATCAACTAATCGCATTCACTTCATCGGCATCGGCGGCGCTGGCGTAAGCGCGCTCGCCCACCTGATGCTCGAAAGGAAGTATGAGGTCACTGGTTCCGACCGGCAGAGCAGCAAGGTAACACGTGCTCTGGAGGAAGCTGGTGCCCAGGTCTGGTACGAGCATGATGAGCGCTATGTGCGCCATGCCGACCTGGTTGTGCGCAGCACGGCAATCTCCGATGAGAATCCCGAAGTTCAGTATGCCAAGCAGCACGGCGTGCCGCTGCTGTCTCGCATCGAATTCATGGCCTATCTGGCGGATCGCAAACGCAGCGTGGTGATCAGCGGCAGCCATGGCAAGTCAACCACCACAAGCATGGTGGCAAGCATTGCACTGGCAGCTCAGCTTGACCCAAACTTCGTGATCGGCTCCGTGCTCAAGCGCGGCATCGGCTCCGCCCGCCACGGTGAAAGCGACCTTTTCATCTGTGAAGGTGACGAGAGCAACAACTCCATGCTGAGTTTCGTGCCACATGTAGCCGTTGTCACCAATATTGATTACGACCACATGGATTTTCACGGCTCGCTGTCGAACCTGAAGAACAGTTTCGTGGAATTCCTGAACAGCCCAGGCCGGGACGGGTTCAGCGTCGTCTGCCTGGACGATGAGAACGTGCGTTCCATCATGCCGATGCTCAAGGGCCGCGTGATCACGTATGGCACGCATCCCGAGGCGGAGTACCAGGCCGTGGCCCGCCGGGTGCACAACGGAGGCCTGTCCTTCGAGGTCCATCACCGCACTGAAGGCCCGCTGGGCGTGGTCAACCTGGGCTTCCCGGGCGACCACAACATGCAGAATGCGCTGTGCTCGCTGGCGGTCTGCCGCAGCCTCGGCGTCTCCACCGACACCTGCAGCTACGGCCTGGAGACCTTCCCGGGAATCCACCGCCGCTATGACATGCTGCATGCCGGCAACGTGCATGTGATTGATGATTACGCCCATCACCCGACCGAGATCCAGAACCTGCTGGGCAGTGTGCGTGAGGTCTTCAAGGGCCGCCTGCGCGTGATCTTCCAGCCGCATCGCTACACGCGCAGCCGCAACCTGGCGCAGCAGTTCCCGCCGGCCTTCATCAACGCCGACGAAATCATCCTTGCTCCGATCTACACCGCGAATGAGAAGCCTCTGGCCGGGATCGGCCTGGACTACCTCAACCGCTTCTTCCAGAGCAAGTATGATGAAACCCGCCTGCGCTGCATCGACAGCCTGGACGACATATACCAGTATGTGGTGGATTCCTCACGTCCCGGTGACGTGGTGCTGACGGTCGGCGCCGGCACGGTCAACACCGTGGGCTACCGCCTGGCCGAGACCTTCGCCCGCCGCGACATCGAACTGGTGGCCGGTGTGGATCTCGATCGCATCACGGCGGAAATGTCCGATCCTTCCTTCATGCTCGAAGACCGCCACTAGACTTCCTGCTCCTGCTATGTCAGGCAGGCATGTTTCCTCCGGACTTATCCACAGACTGTCCACAAAGTCTGGGCTGATGCTATAATCCACGCGACCTTTGGAGGGTTGAATTGTCCCTAGAGCAGATTCGCTCCCGGCTTAACGCGCGCCGTCAGGAACTGCTCCGATTGAAAGTCCTGGTCCTTGCCGGAGGATCCAGCAGTGAACGCGATGTCTCGCTCAACAGCGGGAGCAGTGTCGCGTCCGCACTTGCCGGGCATGGTTACAGCACTGCCCTGGCCGTCATAAGCGAGCAGGGGCTTTCGCTCGACTACTTCCGGTCCATTGAATCCGGCAGCCGCCCTGCCGAGCTGAGCCCCGTGCATGTTTCCGCGGACAGCAGCCTGGCCACCCTGGGTGGACATGATGTCGTGTTCAGCATGATGCACGGCAGCCTCGGGGAAAACGGAACCTGGCAGGGCCTGCTGCGACTGGTGGGCCTGCCCTTCGTCAGTGCCGACGTGAAGGGCAGCGCGCTGGCGATGGACAAGATCCTCACGAAACGCGTGGCCCTGTCGCTGGGGATCCAGACCCCGCTGTGGTGGCGGGGACGGGATCTGGCGGCGATCCGGGACCAGGTTCCTACTGGGATCCCCAGGCTGGTTGCCAAACCAGTGGATGAGGGCAGCAGCGTCGGTGTGGCGATCTTTGCCAACGATGACGCCGGCTGGGCCGAAGCCCGCGGGATCTGCAGTACGGTTGGCAACCTGATGGTGGAGCAGCACGTCAGCGGACGTGAGCTGACCTGCGGCTGGATCGGAGCAAATGACGAGGCCCTGGGCCTGCCGATCGTGGAGATCCGCCCACGCGAGGGCTTCTACGACTACCGCGCAAAATATACGAAGGGTGCTTCCGAGTACCTGTGTCCGGCGCCGCTTGATGAGCAGGTGGCGCAGGCAGTCAGCCGCGATGCCGGGCAGATCTACCGGGCGCTGGAACTGGAACCCTTCGCCCGCATTGACTTCATTCTTGACAACGAGGGCCGGCACTGGTTCCTGGAGGCGAACACGCTGCCGGGATTCACGGAGCTGTCGCTGCTGCCGATGGCAGCGCGGGCCGCGGGAATTGACTACGCTGAGCTGCTGGAGATCCTGATGCTCTGCGCGCTGGAGCGCATTGAACGGCAGGGAGCGCGCCCGTGAGCCAGGGCAGGATCAGCATGGGCTTCAAGCCCGAGGTGCTGGAGCAGGTGCATGGCCGCCCGCGCAGCCAGAATCCACTGCCGCTGCTGCGCGCCGCTGGCATCCTGCTGGCCGTAATCATGCTGGGCACTGCGCTCGTGCTGGCAACGGATATCGAGGAACTGTTCTACCCGCGCACGATCATCCTGCGTGGCAACCGCCTGAGTTCCGCGTCCGAGATTCTGGAACTGAGCGGCATGCCGGGCCGCGTGAATGCCGGGATACTGCTGCCTCAGCACCGTGAGCTCGCGGAGGGCAGCAGCCGCTGGGTCAAGGGTTACAGCACGCGCATGCTCAGCGGACGGCGGATGCTGCTCAGTGTCGACGAGCGCATGCCGCTCCTGCCGCTGGAGATCGCCGGCAATGCCTACTGGATCTGCAGTGACGGCGAGGTCGTGCTGCGCGATCCGGAACTGGACGTGGATGGGCAGTTCGAGGATCTCAACCGCCTGCCGCTCGTGCGCATGCAGGACAGCGGGATCGACGCCGAGTATGCGGTGGCGGAGATGCTGATCCTCACCGCCGGGCTCTGCCGCGAACTGCTGGACCGGCGCGTAAGTGCAATCGATGTCAGCTCCGCGGGTGATTTCACTCTGGTAACGGACAAGGGGCTGGAGGTGCTGCTCGGGGCACCGGTGGATGAGGAGGAGCTGCGCCGCCGGATCAGCACCTTGTCAAAGGCGATCCGCATCAGTGATGAGTACGCTGATGCCACGGCGATCGACCTGCGTAATGGTAAGGTTGCTTACCTGCGGACGAAAGGCTCCGAATAGACATTACCGGCTTTCGCCGGAGTACTGAAGCAGATGGCTAACAGCAGGATCATACTGGGAATGGATATCGGGTCGACCAAGATCACTTCGGTGGTCGGGGAGGTCCATCCCTCGCGCGGCCTGATCCTGCGCGGTCTTTCCAGTGTGCCGACCGAGGCCGTGATCCGCGGGGCGATCCGTGACCTGAACCAGGCCACGCATGACATTGACAAGAGCTACAGCGGCGCGATGTACAGTTCCGGGCTGAACACGAACGAGGTCTTCGTCGGGATCACTGGCAAGGACCTGTTCAGCCTCTCGCGCCGGGCCAGCGTCAGCATCTCAAATGACAATGACGAGGTGCTGGAGCGCGACCTTGACAAGGTGCTGCGCATGACGATGCCGACGGAGCTGGACGACGGGCAGCGCGTCGTGCACAGCATGGTGCGCGAGTACTGCCTCGACGGGGTGAGCACGATGCGCTCGCCGGTCGGGATGATCGGCAACGAACTGGAGGTGGAGTCGCACATCGTGATCGGCTCGGCCAACCAGATTGCCAACATCGAGCGCGCCCTGAACCGCGTGGACCTCGAGGTCAACAGCTTCGTGTTCAACCTGATCGCGGCGGGCGAGGCGGTGCTGAGCGCTGAGGACAAGACGGCGGGCTGCATCCTGATCGACTTCGGCGGCGGCACGACCAACGTCGGGATCTACAACGGCGGCACCCTGAGCTACAGCGCCTGCATCGGCATCGGTGGCAACAACTACGACCACGATCTCAAGCGCGGCCTGGGGATCTCCTTCGAGGAGGCCCTGCGCATCAAGAAGAGCTATGGCCGGGCCTGGGTGGACGAGGACAGCGATGAGCTGGAGGACTTCATCGACGTGAAGTTCTTCGGGCGGCCGGACTACGACAAGATCAAGCGCCGCAAGCTGTATGAGATCCTGCAGCCGCGCACGGATGAGCTCGTGGAGCGGATCATCGTGGCCCTGCAGGAAAGCGGCCAGCTGGACCGCATCAGCGGCGGGGTGGTGATGGTCGGCGGCGGCTGCCTGCTGCGTGACCTGCGCAAGTATCTGCAGAAGCATCTGCAGCGCCAGGTGCGGGTCGGGATTCCCACGGGGATCGCCAACCTGCTGGATGAATACCGCTCACCGAGCTATGCGGCGACGCTCGGACTGCTGCTCTACGGGGCACGCTACGGCGGTCAGAAGAAGGGCGGTGACGAGTCGCTCGTCAACGAGGTGCTGAGTGTGTTCACGGACATGATCCAGGGATTGCTCAAGCGTTTCCGCCGCAACGGGAGACCTTAGATATCTGTTTAAAGTTTCACGCCTGAAATGTTGATAATGTGATGACAGGCATTCCCATGCACCTTTTCAGTGAGTCTCAGGAGGACCAGATGGACGTGACGACGATCGACTACAAGTCGCACGATCTGCAGGCCAGGATCAAGGTCGTCGGTATCGGCGGTGGTGGCTGCAACGCGCTTGATCGCATGATCGAGTCCGGGCTTGAGGGCGTGGACTTCATCGCGCTCAACACGGATTACCAGGCACTTGGCCGCAGCCAGGCCGCGCACAAGGTCCAGGTCGGCCAGAAGCTGACCAAGGGACTCGGTGCCGGGTCCAACCCTGAGGTCGGCCGCCGCGCCGCCGAGGAAAGCCGCGCCGACATCGCCGAACTAGTCGAGGGATCCGACCTCGTGTTCGTGACCTGCGGCATGGGCGGCGGCACCGGCACGGGTGGCAGCGCCACCGTGGCCAGCATCGCCCGCGAGGCCGGTGCACTGACCGTCGGCATCGTCAGCCGGCCCTTCAAGTTCGAGGGTCGCCGCCGCAGCAAGGTTGCCAACGAAGGCATCAACCAGCTGCGTGAGCAGGTTGACACCCTGATCGTGATTCCCAATGACCGGCTGCTGGACATCGTCTCCGAGACCACCAGCCTGCAGGACAGCTTCCTGCTGGCGGACGACATCCTGCGCCAGGCCGTGACCGGCATCAGTGAGCTGATCCTCAAGCCCGGTCTGATCAACCTCGACTTCGCCGACGTGAAGATGGTGATGGAGAACAGCGGCACCGCCCTGATCGGGCTTGGTGAGGCCTCCGGTGAGAACCGGGCAGTGCAGGCAGTGCAGCAGGCGATCCAGTCCCCGCTGCTGGAGAGCAGCATCGACGGCGCCCGCGGCGTGCTGATCAACTTCATCGGCGGCCGCGACATGAGCCTGCAGGAAGTCAACCAGGCTGCCGAGCTGATCAGCGACCGCGTGGACGAGGATGCCAACATCATCTTCGGTGCCACGATGGACGAGGAGAAGCGCGACCGCGTGCGCGTGATGATTCTCGCCACCGGCTTTCGCGTGGAGCCCTTCGAGAATGCCAGCAAGCCGCGCAGCACCAGCAGCAGCAAGATCAACAAGATCAAGGCCGAGCCCGAGTCGCCCGCCGTCAAGCTGATCTACGAGGACAATTCCAGCAAGGTCAGCCCGAGCAAGACCGCCGAGGGCAGCGCTTCCGCTTCCAGTGCATCAAGTGCTCCCGCTGATGACGATGAGGATCTGGACATCCCGGCCTTCCTGCGTCGCATCAAGAAGTAGGCTTGGCTGAGGATGCGGCTGCGCTGATCTGCGGCAATCTGCTGCGGGTCCGTGAGGAGATCCAGACTCTGGCGGCGGATCGCGAAGTGCGGCTGGTCTGTGTCACCAAGTATGCAGCGCTTGAGCATGTGCGCCTGCTGCTGCAGGCCGGTGCCCGTGAGCTGGGGGAGAACCTCCTGCCGGATTCCCGGGAGCGTTTTGCACAGCTTGTCGGCGAAGGCTTCCGCTTCGTCAGGCATCTGATCGGTCCCCAGCAGTCCCGCAAACTGGCCCAGATTCCCGGCAGTTTTGACTGTTTCCAGGCCCTTGACCGCCTGAAAGTCGCAAAGCTTCTGAGCGAGGAGCTCAGGCTGCATCAGTCGGAACTGGATGTCCTGCTTCAGGTGAACATCGCGGCTGAGGAGCAGAAGAGCGGCTTCACACCGGGTGAAATCGAGAGTGTCGTATTGCAGTTACGTGAGGAATGTCCCGAGCTGCGGATCCGCGGCCTGATGGCGATCCCGGCCGGACCACAGGCCTTTGTGACTGAAGCCGAATTTGACCGTGAAACACGGCGGAGCTTTGGACAGATGCGGGTCCTGTTTGATAGAATATCCGCGTCGCATCCGGCGGCAGTGCCGTTTGATGTCCTCTCCCAGGGGATGAGCCAGGATTACCGTCTGGCTCTTGCGGAAGGCTCAAACATGATCCGGATCGGCAGTGCCCTTTTCAGAGGGCTGGAGGGAAAATGAGTTTCTTGAACGGGGTGTGGCGCATGCTTGGCGCCGAGGATGAACACGAGCATGAAACGATGCTCGAGTATCCCGGTGAGGCATCCGCTGTCAAGAGTTATGAACCTGAAACGGAAGCTGAGCGGATCATCAGCATGCCGGAGGCTGAGGGTGCCACGCTGTTCGTGGTGCGCCCGGCCCTCGACGACCATGGCGGCGGCAACTTCAGCCTGAAGCAGTATGCCGCCTACCTGATGACCCGCCAGGCGATGGTACTGGACGTGAACGAACTTGCCGCCAAGAACATGGACGAAGCCCGCCGCGTGGTTGACTACCTCTGCGGCGTGGTGGCGGCCGTGGACGGCACCGTCTGGGAAGTCACGCGCAACATCTTCATCTTCGCCCCCAGCACGATTTCGCTGGCCGGCGACAGGCTGCGCCAGATAGAGGTCAGCTAGGCAGATGGCTCCCCAGGACAGCCTGCGCTGGATGAGCATCGGCGGCGTCGGTGAGATCGGCAAGAACTGCTACGCCCTCGACATCCAGGGGAAGCTGCTCCTGATTGACGTCGGGATGTCCTTCCCGGATGCGCATTCCTTCGGGATCGACATCGTGATCCCGGACTTCACGCACATCGTCAAGAATCAGCACCGCCTGAAGGGCATCGTTCTGACACATGGGCATGAGGACCACATCGGTGCGCTGACATACCTGCTGCAGGACCTGAAGAACCCGCCGCCGGTCTATGCCAGCCGCTTCACGCTGGCCCTGCTGCGCCGCAAGCTCTCCGAGTTCGCGATTGACAACGTGCAGCTGATCGAGTTCACGCCCGGTGACGACTTCACCGTGAGCGGGATCAAGGTGGCGACGATCCGCGTGACGCACAGCATCCCCGAATCCTGCAGCGTGGCCGTGCAGACACCGCATGGCTGGTACCTGCACAGCGGGGACTTCAAGTTCGACCCCTCTCCTGTGGATGGCAAGCTCACGGACTTCGCCAAGCTGGAGCGTATCGGGCGCGAGGGCGTCTGCGCGCTGAGCATCGATGTCACGAACGTGGAGCAGCCGGGCCATTCGAAGAGTGAGACCTCGATCTTCGAGAACCTCGACCGCTACGTCGCCAACCATGACGGCCGCGTGTTGATCACGACCTTCGCGAGCAACATCCACCGCCTGCAGCAGGCCATCGACGTGGCCGTGCGCCAGGGCCGCAAGGTGCTCGTGGTGGGCCGCACGATGGTTGACAACGTGCAGGTCTGCCAGGACATGGGCTACATGAAGGTCCCGCCCAATACGCTGATCAACCCGAATGACATCGACTCCGTCAAGCCCGGCCAGCTGATGGTGCTGCTGACCGGCAGCCAGGGTGAGGCGATGGCCGCCATGGCGCGGATTGCCAACCAGGAGCACCGCTTCATCTCCGTGATGGAGAACGACCTGTTCATCTTCAGCGCCCGCCCGATTCCCGGCAATGAGATCGCGATCTTCTCCGTGATCGACGACCTGTTCCGCCAGGGTGCCGAGGTGATCTACGGCACCAGCACCGGCGTGCATGTCAGCGGGCATGGCTACCAGGATGAGATCCAGCGCTTCGTTGAGCTGGCCAATGCCGATTATCTCTTGCCGACCCATGGCTATTACCGCCACCAGATGCGCTTCAAGAAGCTGGCAATGCACTGGGGCTACGACGAGGAGAACATCATCATCTCCGAGCTCGGCAAGATCTACGCGATCCACCCCGGGCAGTGGGAGCTGGATGGGACCTTCAAGGCCGGTGAGGTCTACATCGCCGGCGAGGGTGCGGATGTCTCGCGGCGGATCCTCAACGAGCGCCTGGCGCTGGCCGAGGACGGCCTGCTGCTCTTCAACGTGGTGCTCAGTGCCGACGGTGAGCAGATCCTCAGCGGACCCGAACTGATGGGCCGCGGCTTCCTGCAGCCCAGCCAGGCCCCGGACCTGTTCGAGCGCATCGAGGACGGGATTGTCAATTCGATCCACCGCAACAAGATGCGCGCCCCGGAGTACCGCCTGCAGCTCACGAACAACGTGCAGAACGTGATCCAGAAGATCATCTTCCAGCAGACCCGCATCAACCCGGTGGTGATCGGGATGGTGGCCTATGCTGAATCTGCCGAGGCCAAGGTCGGGGGCTAGGAGGTCAGCCGTAAGGCTGACAACGAGGGGACGGAAGACTTAACCACAGAGGACACGGAGAGCACAGAGTTTTCTGACTTTTGTATATAGCATTTCAAGAAATTCATCCACTGATATCCCTGCGTCTCTAATCAAGGACCTGAGCAGCCCGGCATCAAGTTTCTTGTGAAGTGGAATTGATAGGCTTGTACTACCCGATTTCCTCAGTTTTGCGTGGCTGCCTTTTGACTGACTCCGGCATATCCCAACCTGAGAAATACCTTGATTGCCAGTTTTCCGGAAACCACTGGCAATGGAGGATTCATGTGCCGATACTCAATTCAATGAACTCATAATTGTGTGTTGTCAATCCAGCATCCTCTAACGAATGTTCATCCTCAAGGAACAATTCAATTGCTTCCCGGATATTTGCAAGTGCCTCATCGCGGGTCCGGCCCTGGCTGTGGCAGCCCGGCAGTGTGGGAGCACTGGCGATGATCCAGCCGGATTCGCCTGGTCGAAGGATTACAGGAATCTGCATATCTGCATTATACCGACTGTTAAAGGTGATGGTTCTTCGGTTCCGCCACTTCAATAGTTGACCTGATAAATCCTGAATGGCATTCGAGTTCCTTTAACGTCGGAAAAATTGCTCTGTGTTCACTGTGCTCTCTGTGGTTGACAATTTCAGAGAGCTCCTCCTGCTCGATTTTCCGGTTTGCACCGGATCTCCTTCAGCCGCCACTCACGCTGAGGCGCCTGCGGCCACCCCACTGCATCACCTGTGCAAAGAGCAGCAGGAACAGCAGCCACAGCAGGCTTTTCATTACGAGGATCCAGGCCTCCGTGGTTGTCACCCGCCCGAGGTAGATCTGCATCGGCTGGTAGAACATGTACTGCGTAGGGAACAGCTCGAAGAACCAGCGGATGCCGTCCGGGAAGTAGGCCAGCGGAATCACCATCCCGCCGGCGATGCCCATGATCATGCGGATCGCCCAGCGGATGCCCATGTTGAAGCCGATGTAGAAGGCGATCAGACCGATGATGTAGTCCATCGTGAAGTTCAGCAGGTAACCCTGGATCACGGCCGGGATCAGCATCGGCAGGTAGCCGGGGCTCGGGCCGTTGATGTGCGTCACGAACATGAAGACCGCCAGCAGCGGCAGGGTGGCGAATACGGCGCGGAATGCGGTACGCCCCAGGCTCTGGCCGAAGTAGATCAGCATCAGGTTGACGGGCTTGATCAGGTCCATGGCGACCTGGCCATCGCGCACGCGCGCCCCGAGGTTGCGCCCGGTCGGCGTCATGTAGAAGGTATTCAGGAGCCAGCTGACGGTGACGTAGGTCAGCATCGCCTGCAGATCGTAGCCCGCCAGCTTCTCCGCGTTGGCATACAGGGCCTGCATCACGTAGCGGTACATCATGATGATGATCGGGTACGAGAGGAAGACCATGAAGATCCCGGCCGGGTAGGCAATGTAGCTGGCAAAGCCCACGCGGGCCATGGCCAGCATGATGCTCAGGGGATTGCCATATGCGAGCCGGGCCTGCATCAGCCGGCCTGCTCCCCGCCGCCGAGCAGGGCATTGAGCTCCGGGTAGAGGGGAAGGGCGGAGGTCAGCTCCCGCACCTCATTGCCGATCTCGCTGCGCAGCCCGTCCGTCATGTCATTCTTCAGGGCCTTGATGATCAGGGCCGCGACGCGGCGGAACTCCGGTTCGCGGAAGCCGCGTGTCGTCAGTGCCGGTGTGCCCATGCGGATTCCGCTGGCAATGAAGGGCTTCTCCTTGTCGAAGGGAATCGTGTTCTTGTTGAGCGTGATCCCGACGCTGTCCAGGCGTTCCTCGGCATCCTTGCCAGTCAGCCCGAAGCTGCCCTTCACGTCCGCGAGGATCAGGTGGTTGTCAGTTCCGCCGCTCACCAGCCGCAGGCCCTGGCCGCTCAGTTCGTCAGCCAGCTCCTGGGCATTCTTGACGATCTGGCGTGCATAGGCCTTGAATTCATCCTTCAGCGCCTGGCCGAAGCAGACCGCCTTGGCGGCGATCACATGCATGTGCGGGCCACCCTGGTGGCCGGGGAAGACCGCCATGTCGATGGCCTTGGCATGCTCCTCGCGGCAGAGGATCAGCCCGCTGCGCGGCCCGCGCAGGGTCTTGTGCACGGTGCTCGTGACAACGTCGGCATAGGGCACGGGGCTCGGATGCACGCCGCCGGCCACGAGTCCGGCGATATGCGCCATGTCCACGAACAGCAGCGCGCCGACCTCGTCGGCAATTTCGCGCATGGCCTTGAAGTCGATGAAGCGCGGGTAGGCGCTGGCCCCGACCATGATCACCTTCGGCTTGTTTTCCTGGGCGATGCGCCGGGCATTCTCATAGTTCAGGCGCTCCGTTTCCGGATCAACGCCGTAGGCCACGATCTTGTAGAGCTTGCCACTGGAGTTGAGCGGGTGGCCATGCGTCAGGTGCCCGCCGTGGCTGAGTTCCATCCCCATCAGGGTGTCGCCGGGATTCATGAAGGCGGCATAGGCCGCGCTGTTGGCCTGGGCTCCGCTGTGCGGCTGGACGTTGGCATGCTCGGCATCGAACAGCTTCTTGGCACGCACGCGGGCGAACTTCTCCACCTCGTCCACGAATTCGCAGCCGCCGTAGTAGCGCTTCTTCGGATAGCCCTCGGCGTACTTGTTCTGCATCGGCTGCCCGAGGGCCTCGAGCACGGCCTGGTCGACGAAGTTCTCGCTGGCAATCAGCTCCAGCTTCTCATGCTGGCGCCAGGTTTCGTCGGCAATCGCCTTGAACACATTCGGGTCGGATTCACGCAGTGCGGAAAACCATTCCATGGTCATCTCTCTCCAGAGCGGGCTGCTCAGCCATATATTGTAGGGGAGGCAGGGGCCTGATGCAGGTCCTCAAGCGACCAATGGCTAATGCTGTTGTGTCTCACTGGCAATCAGGTTCTGCATGTATTCGTAGACATTCACGCAGCAGGCGCGGCGCTTGCCCTCACTGAGCTGATCCACGGTCCGCTCAATGCGCCGGGCCCGGGTTGCAGCCTGGCGCGCGCCCTCAATCCAGCGGATCCAGTCCAGCCTGTTGTGGATATTCAGTTCATGCCATACGGCCGCAGCTGCCGGTGCAGCCTGAAGTGCGGTGTGCAGCTCCGCCGGGAGCTGCGGCTCCGGTTCCGGACCCAGCAGGGTTATGCTGGCCGCAGTATCGGGACTGAGCTCTGTCGCTCTGAGCATCGCCTCCGTGACCTGGATGCCGAGTGCCGAACCCTCCAGCGCGATGAGCTGGGCCCGGAAGGGATGACCGGCGGCCAGGCCTTCAACGCGCTCCCAGCCCGCTGAAATGTAGATGGAGGCTACCTCATCCGGCACCGGCAGGTAGCGGGCAGCATCCTTGCGTGCTGCATCATTCGTCATCAGGCTGCTTGTGAAATGGATCACGGCGGGAGGCATGCCAGCACTATACATGTTGAATGGACGGGACCAGCCTGTGGCCGTCGCTCGGGCTTGCCACTCCGGGCTTTTGCTCTTCACAAAACGGGAAATTGTGTTATCATCATCGTCCGCGCGGCCCTATCGTCTAGTGGCCTAGGACGCCGCCCTCTCAAGGCGGAAACACGGGTTCGAGTCCCGTTAGGGCTGCCAATCCCGGCAGAGATCACCAAGCCTGACCGCGCGCTTCCCAAACACTGAACGGAGATCAGATTCCCTGCTGCGCCCTGTAGATCCGCAGGACCTCCTCATAATCCTGCTCGTTGAAAACAGGGTAGGGATCGAGGGGCAGCTGCGTGAGATCAGCATCAGCAGGTGTGAGGATCTTCCCCTGCCAGTAATCAACCACGGCCAGGAATCCATTACTGTCCGGGTCGCGGTAGGCAGTGTAGCGACCAGTGCTGGAAAGGTTGTTGCCGACACCGGTCAGTCCGCCGCTCACATCATAGTGCTTGGTGGAGATGTAATAGGGGCTGTCACGGCCGACATGCTCCTGGTACAGCAGAATTCTCTCCCAGCTCATGTAGTCACCGGACTCCTGCTGAAGCAGCTGGCCCGCCTGGTCATAGCGCGACAGGACTGACTTACGCTGGCTGAAATCACCCTTCACTTCCGGAGTGGCGATCACGAGCCCGCCATCAGGCAGGAAGAAGTACTTGTCGCCCTCCATACCCCTGTCGATCATCCAATCCGCGATGCTCGGGTAAGCCGGAGCCAGCCAGCCACTGACAGCAGTGTCATACTCCGCCAGGGCGAGCTCATCCGCGACTCCAAGCGACCAGAAGTACGGACGCGTGTCCGGCTCCGCAGGCTGCTGCGATCCATAGAAGGCTTCGCCGAGTGTCCGGGGTGCAAAGTCCGGGTCGTCATTCAGGAAACTCAGCACCGGGACCAGATAACCTTTCGTCCCTGACGGGTCCAGTTCGACCACCGACCTGCGGGTTATCCATTCCACATCCAGACCACGGGCCCTGGCATCATCATTGACTTCTGATGTCGTGCGTTGGGTAGGGACGCAGTTCTGGTCCGTCATGTGGTGTGCGAAATTATTGAACGCCCAGTAGTCCATCTGTGTGTAGCTGTCCCGGTAGGGATTGGAGGGGTCGTCGAGGGGAACCACTTCAATCGTTGGATTCAGATCGCCTGGCACGATGGCACCGGCATAGGGATCGCGGGCCTGGGCAACGGTCGTTGCCAGCGCCAGGAATGCGAGGATGGTAAGGATGCTATGTTTCATCATGGCTCTATTGAATTCCGTGTGGGTCAGGCCAAGTGCGGGTTGAGCTGATTGAAGTCCAGTTTTCCGGCGATGAGGAAGATCACGGTGCGGATCGTTGACAGCTTCTTGTAGCCCCGCGCCCGGCGCTTGGCAGCCTGGAACAGCCCGTTGAGCGCTTCCAGGAAACCGTTCGTCAGGCGGCTGCGCGTCCAGGCCACGATGCCCTCCAGGTGCCTGCGGATCATTCTGGCGACGGCCTTCATCGGCTCCACCTTTGAGCGCATCACATTCGTACACCATTGCAGCAGCATGCCCCGTACCACGTTGACCTGCCTGCGCTGCAGGATCTCGCGCAGGTCCTCCCGGTACTGCCAGGCACGGGCCGTGCGCAGTGTTGTCATCTTTTGCAGCAGGACCTCCAGCTCCCTGCGTGCCGCTTCTCCGAGCCTGCGGTAATCCTTCAACAGGTTCCAGCGCTGCCCCTTCAGCTCCCCGCAGCGCCGCTGCTCGATGCGCCGCGTCTGATCGAGCGCCCTGGATGCCTGGGCGATCACATGGTACTTGTCAAAGGTGATGGCGGCCTGCGGCAGGTGCTGCGTCACACCGCTGATGTAGGCCGGCGACATGTCAATGCTCACCGCCCGCACCTGCTGCGGGTCTCCACCGTGGGCCAGCAGATCCGCCGCCAGGCGCTCGATGGCAACACCTTCGCGTGTGTCCGTCACGAAGATCACGCTGCGCTTCTGCGCATCGGCGGCGATGGTGACATACTCATGGCCGCGTGCCCGCGAGGTCTCGTCGATTGCCAGACTGCGCACGTCGGAGAAGTCCGCCTGCTCAAGCGCATCTTCGACATAGCGCTCGGCAATCGCCGCCACACGGTGCCAGCTCTCCCCGACGATGCGGGCCACGGCGGCGAAGGGCATGTCGCGGCAGAGGCACAGCACCAGCGCCTCGAACAGCAGGGTGAACCCGCTCAACCGTCCGGCCCAGGGCACATCGGCCAGTTTGACCGTCCCGTCCGGCAGCTTGACGCGAGGCACCCGCACTTCGAGGAAGCATTCGTGCTGGAAGAAGTTGAGGTGCCGGTAGCGCTTGAGCTGCGTGTCATGCACAGGATGTTCCCCGGCCGCCAGCGGGTGCGGGAAGCGGCTGCCGCTGCGGAAATCCACCGCGATTGTCAGGGTATGCGCAGCCGCATCGAAACGCGCCTCACGCACATACCAGGGACTTCCGACCCCGAGGGCCGCCTCGAACAACTGCTCCGATTGCATCCGCTCCGTCCACCTTCTCAAGGATTTCTACACGGAACGATTCTGACTTACCCACTCGAAATTTGAAAGAGGCTTCATCATTAACTCCTGTTCTGAGGTTCCTGTTCCACCACCAGTTGATAGCGCTTTATAAAAGGTGGACCCTTACCAGTAAGCATAACTATTTGCCGGGATGAAGGCAATCCGCATTTGCGGATAAAGCCATACTTGAACTACCGCCCCAGCGACATCCACTCCAGGCAATGTAACTCTTTCACGTTGGGACGCGCTGTTTTGCCAGTCCGGAGAAATTGCAGTAGACTTGTGCGCCCGGATCCCAGGGGGACCGGAGTTCGCTGTCCTTTCTGGAGACTGCCATGCAGTCAATAACTGATCATGCTGCTGTCAGGCAGGCCGTTTCGAGCCTGCTGTCCGGCATGCTTGTTGCCTGTTTCCTGAGCTCGTGCGCTGGGTCAGCCGGTTCGGATATCACGCCTGCTCCGAGCGTGCAGGCAGTGAACCCCACAACTCATCCAGGCGGCTGGCCGGTATCCATACCTCAGGATGGCCTGCAGCCCTGGGAGAGCCTGGATGAAGCTGGCAACGTGATCCCTTCAGAAAGACGCGCGAGCGGGGTCAACCAGAACAGCGAGTTCACACCCGGCGTGGAGCGATTCAATTCAAGCGGCGATGTGGCGGACAACGGTGAAGCCAGCCGGATCACCAGTTCAGCCGGTACCGTGAGCCAGGCGATGTACCGCATTCCCCTCGGTGGAGGACATCCAGGTGTCGTAAGCGTGGATGCCAACCTGCTCTCCGGCGCAGGCTACTTTGTCGGCATTGCTGATTACGGAACTGGCCGCTGGCAGTGGCATGGACCCTTCACGGACAACCATCTCAGGTTTGCCACTGCGCAGCTGGGACCCTACACATCAGTACTTGGCAATATGTTCATCAGCGTGCTGGTCTACGGCGGCGGCAGCGCAGATGTCGTCGGCGTCGGCAGCAACCCGGTGGACCCGGCAGACGCCGCGGCACCGACAGTGCCTTCCGGCTTGATTGCCACGGCACTTGATTCCGGACTGCTGCTCAGCTGGGACGCGGTCGCCGCGCCGGATCTTGCCGGCTACAGGATCTACAGCAGTGGACAGAACTTCATCAACGGCAATTCCGCTGGTGTTGTCCATTCCAGGGTCCTCGAAGGATTGACAACCCACGAACTGCCGCTGAAACCCGGCTCCACAATCCATGTTAGGATCAGCGCTGTGGATACATCCGGAAATGAATCTGCGCTGAGCAAGATTGTTTCGGCAACAGCACTTGCCGGGGCTGCCCCTGAGCTGAAGCTTGATCTTGAGAAGCCGAGTGCATTCCTGAATGAGCCTGTGTCGCTCCTGGCAAGCGGCGCTGTCAGCTACGACTTTGACCTCGACGGAGATGGTGTCTTCGAAGTAAGCGGAGCTACCTCCGGCGTTGCTGTGCTTGATACATCGCAGCTGGGGATCATCCGCCCACGCGTACGCGGTATGGGGGCTGACATTTCGGCAGTCGCGCTCGGGGGCGTCAGCCTCGTGATCTCAGGCAACAGCCGTCCTGTGGCGGTTGCCAAAGCCAGCCCGGCATCCGGTGCGGCCCCGCTGGACGTGGAATTCGACGGCAGCGAGTCCACAGATTTCGACGGCAGCATCGTCGGCGGCGGCTGGGACTTCGATGGCGACGGCATCTACGATGTCTGGGATGACGCTGCTGTCACGCATGTCAGTGCCGCTGGCAATATATATTCCGCAGCGGCAAGCTACAACGCCAAGCTGCGCGTCGTTGACGACCATGGCGCCTGGGACGTGGATACGCTTGCAATCAGCGTCGCTGCTGCTGAACTGCCCAATCAGGCACCCACTGCGGATCTGCAGGCCGATTTGATCAGTGGCGATGCTCCTCTGACGGTCAGTTTCGATGCTTCTGGCAGCGCTGATTCCGACGGCACGATCGTGGAGTATGCCTGGGACTGGGACGGCGACGGCATCTATGACGGGTTTACCGACGACCCCGGCGCCTTGCATACCTTCACCACTGCAGGCAGTCCGACCGTGAAGCTGCGCGTTGAGGACGACCGCGGCGTGCGCAATACTGACACGCTGACTATCAGCGTGAATGTTGCGGGCAACAGCCTGCCGCTTGCGGTGCTGAACGTAGACCAGGACCGGCCACTGACCGGCCAGACCGTGACGCTGGATGCATCGGCGTCCTCAGACCCGGATGGCAGCATCGTCAATTACGAATGGGATTTCAACGGAGACGGTGTCTGGGATGCCAGTGGCAACACCCCGACGGTGCTGCACGCCTACTCAAGCCAGGCCGGCTATGCAGCCGCAGTGCGCGTGACTGACGATCTGGGTGCGCAGGCGCTGGCCACAATCCAGCTGGCGGCCACGCACACGGCCTGGAGCAGCTTCGGTTCCGACACCCTCAACTCCCACCGCAGCCCGTATGCCGGTCCGGGGACGAATCACCTGAGCTGGAACTATGCCAGCGGAGATGCGATTGAATTTGGTTCACCGGCGATAGGCGCTGACGGGGTCATATATTTCGGAAGTGACGATGACAGGCTCTATGCAATCAATGCGGATGGCAGCTTCAGATGGTCATACCTTTGTGCCGGGGACGTGATTGCTGCTCCTGCGATCGGAGCGGACGGGACCGTGTATTTCCCGAGTCAGGGTTCAAGGCTGTATGCACTGAATCCGGACGGGACACTCAGATGGAAGATGACAATAAACTGTGGATCAGTTGTCATCGGTGCGGACGGCACCCTGTATCTCGGCTCAGTGGACAAGAACCTCCGTGCCTACAATCCCGATGGCACTTCCAAGTGGTCATATCTTACGGGTGGCCTGATTCTGAACACACCGGCAATCGGCACGGATGGAACGATCTACATTGGAACCACCGATCACAAGCTCTATGCCGTCAGGCCGGACGGAACCCTGAACTGGGACTTCACTGCCGGGAATGAAATCACCTCCTCGCCGGGGATTGGTCCGGATGGAACCATTTACTTCGGGGCTCTTGATAACAAGCTGTATGCGATTAATCCGGACGGGACAGCTAAGTGGACTTATACGACCGGTGGTGCAGTTTACTCATCACCCGCAATCGGTGCTGACGGGAAGGTATATTTTGGCAGCTTTGACAGCAAGATTTACTCTCTCCTGCCGGACGGGTCATTCAACTGGCAGTACACCGTTGGTGCCGATGTCCAGTCCTCCCCGGCGATAGATTCAAATGGGAATGTTTTTGCCGGCAGTTCAGACCATAAGTTGTATGCTCTCAATCCCGCTGGCTCACTATTGTGGTCCTTTACAACGGGAGCAGTAATCGGGTCGTCACCGGCAATCGGGGCGAACCAGACAGTTTACTTCGGTAGTCAGGACGGCTCCCTGTATGCCGTCGGTCCCTGAGCCTGGCGGGAAAGTTGATCTGCGGTTCAGGAGAATGCTTTCCGTTTCCGGCTAAGCATTATTGCCGTGAATTGATCGCGGGCTGCTACTGCCGCAGGATCTTTTCCATGGCCTTGCCCTTGGCCAGTTCGTCCACGAGCTTGTCCATGTAGCGGATCAGCTGATAGGTACCATCCTCGATCTCCTCGACCCGCACTCCGCAGATTACGCCGGTGATCTGCGCGCGTGCCGGATTCAGTTTGGGAGCCTTGGCAAAGAATGCTTCAAGGTTCGTGCTGTCCGCCTTCAGCTTGTCCAGCTGCTTCTGGCTGTAGCCGGTCAGCCATCGCAGCACTTCGTCCAGTTCCGCCTGGCTGCGGCCCTTCTTTTCCACCTTTGTCACATAGTGCGGGTAGACCCCGGAAAACTTCATTGCGTATACACGTTCAAGGTTCATGCTGCTGCCTGCCTGTGGGATGAAGCGCACTCTGCGCTGCACGATTATATGCCCGACCCGCAGGCCCCGAAACGGGCTTGACAATAAATCCTAAATAGGATAGATTCCTATAAGCGTGGCATACGCAACTAGGAACCATGTTAAAAGTAGATGGTCATGAACTTGAGCGCAGGCTGGAGCTGTTCAGGGAAGCAGCCAGGGCGGCGGGCATCAAGCTGACCCATCAGCGCCTCGAGATCTTCCGCGAAGTGGCAGGCAGCCTGGAGCATCCGAGTGCGGAGAGTGTGCACCGCGCACTCAGTGCCAGCATGCCGACGCTTTCACATGACACCGTCTACCGCACGCTGTGGATGCTGACCGATCTCGGTCTCGTATCCACACTCGGACCGAAACGCGAAAGCGTTCGCTTCGATGCCAACCCCGAACCGCACCACCACTTCGTCTGCCTGCGCTGCGGCCTGGCCCGTGACTTCGTGAGCGCGGAGCTCAACGAGCTGCGCATTCCGGACTCCGTCTCGGACTTCGGCAGCATCCAGGCCACACATGTGGAGGTGCATGGCATCTGCAATGACTGCCAGGCGCAGCAGCCGGCAGACTGACAACCCCGTTTCAATGCATCACAAGCTGAGGAGAAAGGAGCAATCGACATGAGTGAGAAGGGAAAATGCCCGTTCAGCGGGTCATTTGAGCATACCGCTGGTGGCGGTACGAATAACCAGGACTGGTGGCCCAACCTGCTGCGCCTGGACATCCTGCACCAGCATTCCAGCAAGTCCAATCCGATGGGCGAGGATTTTGACTACGCCGCGGAGTTCAGCAAGCTTGACTACGAGGCCCTGAAGCGGGACCTGCATGCGCTGATGACGGATTCCCAGGACTGGTGGCCGGCGGACTTCGGCCACTACGGCCCGTTCTTCATCCGCCTGGCCTGGCACAGCGCCGGGACCTACCGCGTCGGTGACGGCCGTGGCGGCGGCGGGCGTGGCCAGCAGCGCTTCGCACCGCTCGGTTCCTGGCCGGACAATGCCAACCTCGACAAGGGCCGCCGCCTGCTCTGGCCGATCAAGCAGAAGTACGGCGATGCGATCTCGTGGGCGGACCTGTTCATCCTCGTCGGCAATGTCGCACTGGAGTCGATGGGCTTCAAGACCTTCGGATTCGCGGCCGGACGCGAGGACGTCTGGGAGCCTGACAACGATGTCTACTGGGGCAAGGAGAGCGAATGGCTCGCTGACAAGCGCTACTCCGGCGAGCGTGCGCTCGAGAACCCGCTGGCGGCGGTGCAGATGGGCCTGATCTACGTCAATCCCGAGGGTCCGAATGGCAACCCCGATCCGGTGGCTGCGGCCCACGACATCCGTGAGACCTTCGCGCGGATGGCAATGGACGACGAGGAGACCGTGGCGCTGATCGCCGGCGGCCATACCTTCGGCAAGACGCATGGTGCCGGTGATGCAGCGCTTGTCGGTGCTGATCCGGAGGGTGCCCCGATCGAGCAGCAGGGCCTGGGCTGGAAGAGCAGTCACGGCAGCGGCATGGGTGCCGATGCGATCTCGGGCGGTCCGGAAGTCACCTGGACCACGACTCCGACGAAGTGGAGCAACGACTTCTTCACGCATCTGTTCAACTACGAATGGGAGCTGACGAAGAGCCCCGCCGGTGTGCAGCAGTGGCAGCCCAAGGCTGGCGCCGGTGCCGGTACGGTCCCGCATGCCTTCGACAGCAGCACGAAGATTGCCCCGATGATGCTGACAACCGACCTCTCGCTGCGCTTCGATCCCGCTTACGAAAAGATCTCGCGCCGCTTCATGGAGAACCCGGACCAGTTCGCCGATGCCTTCGCCCGCGCCTGGTTCAAGCTGACCCACAGGGACATGGGTCCGAAGTCGCGCTACCTCGGCCCCGAGATCCCCGCTGAGGATCTGCTCTGGCAGGACCCGCTGCCGGCCCGTGATCATGAGCTGATCGATGATGCCGACATCGCCACGCTCAAGCAGAAGATCCTCGCCTCCGGTCTCAGTACTGCAGAGCTCGTGGCCACCGCCTGGTGCTCCGCCTCCACCTTCCGCGGTGGTGACAAGCGCGGCGGTGCCAACGGTGCACGGATCCGCCTCGCTCCCCAGAATGGCTGGCACGCCTTTGAGCCCACGCAGCTGGCAAAGGTGATTGTCAAGCTGGAAGGTATCCAGAATGAATTCAATGATGCGCAGTCCGGCAACAAGCGAGTTTCGCTGGCCGATCTGATCGTACTCGGCGGCTGCGCCGCGATTGAGCAGGCTGCCCAGGCCGCCGGCCACAGCGTGAGCGTGCCCTTCAGCCCCGGCCGTGTGGACGCCAGCCAGGAGATGACGGATGTCGAGGGCTTCGAGCCACTTGAGCCCATGGCTGACGGCTTCCGCAACTACACCCGCCATTCCTTCTCCGTGCCTGCCGAGGAGCTGCTGCTGGATCGGGCCCAGCTGCTGACCCTGACCGCGCCGGAGATGACGGCGCTCGTGGGCGGGATGCGCGTACTCGGTGCCAACCACGGTGGCAGCCAGAACGGCGTGTTCACGGACCGGCCCGGGACGCTCAGCACTGACTTCTTCGTCAACCTGCTGGACATGGCGACGGAGTGGAAGGCCACTGATGATGCCAACCAGTTCGAGGGCCACTGCCGCAGGACCGGTGCCCGCAAGTGGGGCGCGACCCGCGCGGATCTGATCTTCGGTTCCAACTCCCAGCTGCGTGCCCTGGCTGAGGTCTATGCCAGTTCCGGCAACGAGGGGCGTTTCGTCACTGACTTCGTGGCCGCCTGGAACAAGGTCATGAATCTCGACCGCTTCGACCTGAAGCAGTAGTCCGCCTCACTCAGAAAACATATGCGCCCGGGTCATGGATGGCCCGGGCGCTGCATTTTCTGATTCGAGATGTTGGATAGTTGAGTCACGCAGCCGGTGGAATCCGCAGGACTTCGGCTTCCTCACTGCGCATCTGGGCCACGATGGCTTCGGCCACTGTTTCCACCGACTCCACTGACATGCCCGGTGCTCCGGCACGCGAGTCATACTGGTCGCTGCCACGCGTGTTCTGGCCGAAGTCCGTGGCCGTCATGCGCGGGCAGAACAGGCAGACGCGGATGTTGTCAGACTCCAGCTCCTGGCGGGCCGTGCGTGAGATGTTGTTCAGGGCATGCTTGGTGCAGGCATAACCCGCCAGCTTCGGCATGTTGACAACGCTCAGCATGCTGCTCACGTTGATGATCATCCCGCCGCCCTGGCTGCGCATCTGCGGGATCACCTGCTGCATGGCATCAACCTGGCCCACGACGTTCAGCTCCAGCAGGTAGCGCAGGTCATCGAGCCTGATGCTTTCCACCGGGCAGCGCATCCCCTGGCCGGCATTGTTGAGCAGGATGTCAACGTGGCCGAAATGCTCCACCGTTCGCTTCACGAGATTTGCGACCGCTGCGCTGTCCATGATGTCCGTGGGCACTGCCAGCGAGCCCGGCAACTCGGCAGCCAGCTCCGAGAGCTTCTCCGCATTGCGGGCCGCGAGCACCAGCCTGGCTCCCTCGGCGGACAGGATCCGCGCTGTGGCTTCCCCGATTCCGGAGGATGCTCCGGTGACGATTACGACTGCATCCCTGATTTCCATGGGCTTACTCTACCAGTGTGGCGTAGCTATTACTTCAGTTCAAAGCTGAACTGCTGGTTCGGTGTGAGCAGGTAGGAATCGTAGAGCGGTGAGTAGCTGCTGACCTGCACGCTGCCATCCGGACGGAACTCCAGCAGGCGCAGATAGCATTCCCCGCCCAGTTCCCGCATCTGGTAGTTGGCAAGCATCTGATGTACGGGTGTGCCGGCATCATTGAGATCCACGCGATAGCCGCTGCCGTCGCCAGGAATGTGCCCGCTCAGGACCAGCGGGATCATTGAAGTGAAGCAAGCCCATGTGAAGCAGGCGTGAATGGACTCCTCTCAGAGAATTTCTGAAAACCTGACTGAAAAATGTAATTAAATGTCCCTGGATTGCGTCCTTATACTGGGCAATACAATTAGCAGCTGCTGGGTCCTGCGCAAAATTGACTCCCGCGCCGGATCCTGAGCCATCGGAGTTGGGAATGAACCTGATCTGGCTGACTAATAAATACTTCTTCATCGTATTCCTGGCCTGCCTGCCTGCACTGGCCTTCAGCTTCTGGGTCGCCGTGCGCAACAGCGGGATTGCAGTTGATCCCCGCAGCTACTGGCGGATGGTGCTGTACGGCTGGGGCCTGACGCTGGCGATCATGCTCGGATCCGGCTACTTCCTGTTCAACGTGCTGCATGTCGAGGAAGCCGGGCCGGGAGCATTGCTCTGGGTCACTGTGTTTCCCCTGCTGTTTCTGCTGCCGGCCTGCTGGGTGCTCGTCACGCTGCAGCTGAACCGGATCGGAGGAGCAGCCAGCTCCCAGAACAGTCTGGCTGGTTTCATGGCCTCGCTGATCCTGCTGTTCGTGCTGATCGGTGAAGGGCTCGGCACATTTCTGATCAACGGCTCGATCCAGCAGAAGCAGGCCTGGAATCTGCACATGGCAGCCAATCCCGTACCGAATGTCAATCCCGCCCGCTTTGGCCTGGTGGAACCCCATGGTTTCCTGCCATACATGCTTGCCGATCGGCGCAGCATTCCGGAGGAGGCACGGATTCTTCCGTCCAACTGGGAGCTGAATCCTGACTACGGCGGCAGGATCGAGCATGTGCAGTCCCGCGGCTATACATCTCCCTCGGAATTCGATGACAAGTCATGGGATGCACTGGTTGAGGATGCTGCGCGGGAACTGGTTGACGGGCTGGCGGACAGCGGCTGCAGCATCATGCTCGGACGGAACAGGCTTGGCCACTCACAGGTGAATGGCAGTTGGCAAAGCTACCACGAACTGGTGATCGCCGGTGTCAACGACGACTACCTGGTCCTGGCAACGATAGTCCCCAGGCCGGTCAAGATTGGCAGTGATCCCAGGATCCTGCTGAGCGTCTACACCGAGGAAAAGGATACGGTCCTCAGGGAAGCGACTGAACGCTATGGACTGCAGCAGATTGATCCCGCTGCCACAGACAGGCTGTTTGTCCTGCGGGACGGCTACGAGCGGATCGGTCAGGCGCCCTGAAGACCAGCAGACCTGAAGAGCTGCTGTTGAAACAATCGGAGCACAATCAGGGTTACCCTGTGTTGTAGTTCGTCAAGGAGCAGCCAGCATGTCAATCAGGCCAGTCAAGCACATCAGCCAGGCACAGCCGACAATGGAAGGCGCGGGAGTGCACCTGCACCGGGCCTTCGGCTTCGGCAGGACGAAGGAGTTCGATCCCTTCCTGCTGTTTGACGACTTCCGCAATGACAGGCCGGAGGACTATCTCGCCGGCTTCCCCTGGCATCCGCACCGCGGCATCGAGACCGTGACCTATGTGCTGGCCGGCAATGTGACGCATGGCGACAGCATTGGCAACAGCGGCACGATCTCCGCCGGTGATGTGCAGTGGATGACCAGCGGGCGCGGGATCTTCCACCGCGAGATGCCGCAGGGTGACGCGGACGGGCGCATGCACGGCTTCCAGCTCTGGGCCAACCTGCCCGCCGGCATGAAGATGACTGAACCGCGCTACCAGGAGATGAAGTCCGCGGACATCCCGACCGTGACGGATGACGACGGCACGCACGTCCGGCTTGTCAGCGGCAGCTTCTGGGGCCAGCGTGGTCCTGTGGAAGGCATTGCCGCGGATCCGGTCTACATCGATGTGAGCGTACCCGCCGGACAGACGAAGCATCTGCCGGTCAGTACCGACAGCCATGCCTTCGCCTACGTGTTCGAGGGCGATGGCACATTCCGCGGGGCATCAGGTCCGCAGGGCGTGATGACAGAAGGCACGAATCCCGGCGACGAGGCCGTGCTGGTACCGGCGGGCAACCGCAGCCTGGTGCTGTTTGACAGCGGCGATGAGGTGGTTGTCAGCGCCGGCGAGCAGGGCATCCGCTTCCTGCTCGTCAGTGGCAGGCCACTGCGCGAACCCGTCGCCTGGCATGGCCCGATCGTGATGAACCGCCCGGAGGAACTGCGCCAGGCCTATCAGGAACTGCAGGACGGGACATTCATCCGCTGATGGGTGGGGTCGTGGCCTGTTCCTGTTCCGGAATACCGTTCCACTGATGCGGACCAGTCACCGAGCCGCTGGCATAGACCTTCAGGTAGCAGCGGTGCAGGTCATTCCCGGCCCAGTCGCCTGAGTTGATGTACTCGCAGCCTCCCGGGAAGCGGTAGCGGTCGGGCAGATGCGTATGCCCGAAGGTGACAACCTTCACCTGGGGCTGGCGCAGGAAGCGGATCAGCCGCCTGGCCGCCTGGCGGAAGCGCAGGCGCACCAGGTGGTGCAGGAAGGGTTCGTGTTTCGGCGGGCTGAAGCTGCCCTTGTCCATGCCGGTCTGCCTGAGCAGGGTCTGCTCATCGGGATGCATGCGCTCATCGCTGAGCATCCCGACATTGCCACGCCGCTGCGCCGCGCTCGTGCCATCCCGCAGCAGTTCCAGCAGGGCGTAGCGCAGGTAGATCCAGAGGAAGGGATCATGCTGGTGGCCATGCTGCATGAAGACCCAGTAGTCATCATTGAGCATGATGCGCATCGCCGGGTTCCAGGCGACCTTCATCGGCCCCCAGGGCAGATCCGGGCGTACGTAGCGCAGGCCGGAGATCCCGATGTCATGGTTGCCGGTGGAGTAGGTGATGCTCAGCCCCGGCATCCCGGGATTGTCCCGGCGCAGCAGTTCACGGCGGTCACTGAGCGTTGCCAGACCCTGGAAGATCACGTCGTCAAATTCCGGGAACACCCCGAGGGTCTCCCCGGGTACGAGGTCCGGGTAGTGCTTGCCTTCCGGATTGCGCGCATCGATCACGAGCGTGTCGACATTCTTCTGGTTCAGCGGGAATGGCGGGATGTCACAGACGTCGCCGTTGATGTAGAGATCCGTGATCAGGGGATTGGCAACGATCCAGTCCATGAACTCGATGAAGGCCGGCAGCTTCGGTGAGCCATTGCGCCAGGTGTCGATGTGGATGTCGGAAATCAGGATCGCAAAGCGCCCCGCGGCTTCCGGCATGGCGTTGGCATCCACCGCGCCGGCGCAGGAGCGTCTGTGCCAGCGGTCCAGGGTGTTTTCCAGAATCCATTCCTGCAGCGGTCCGGCGACTGCGGTCCAGATCAGGGCCACGAGCGCGAAGTAGAACAGCCCGAAGGGAATGCCGATGCCGGTGAAGAACTCAGGTGGCAGGTCAATGTTCACAGCTTGCCACTCTTGACCCGGTCTAGGAAGCCCACGAACCAGTTGAAGGACATGATCCCGAACAGCAGGCCGAAGCCGATCCCGACACCGAGTCCGATTCCGTTGTAGAAGCTGGACCGGGACGTCGCATCATTGAAGGACATGTAGAGCACGAAGCCGAGCATCGCGAGGATTGCCAGAGCCAGCAGGGTACCGAGCACTTTCAGCATTGACCCTCCAGGGAATGATTCAGGGACTGGGCGGATTGTAGCATGACACATCAGGGCAATGGAAGGCGCAATCGCTTGCACTGATATGCAAATGTGGAGACGGATGTCCGGGATTGTCACAGAAAAGACACGGGCGCATGCTAGGATGAAGCTGAAATCGGACTGTGGAGGAAAAGACATGACACAGCTGACCGGCCGCGTGCTGAACACCCAGTCAACCGGATGGGATGAGGCCCGGGTGGGCTTTGCCGAGTGGGCACCCTACAACCAGAATGAACCGCAGGTGATCGTGTTCTGCCAGGATACCCAGGATGTCGTCAACGCCATCAACTGGGCGCGTGAGAACAAGGTCCCGCTGCGGGCCCGCAGTGGCCGGCATAACTACGAAGCCTACAGCAGCCTCAACAAGGGGGGGATCATCATCGACGTGAGCGAGATCGCCTTCATCCGCGCGGAGCAGGGTGGCACTACAGCCACTGTGGGCGCAGGGCTGGACATGGTCACGCTGGTGGAAGGCCTGAATGATGTCGGCGTGAGCTTCCCCACCGCCACCGGTGCCTCCGTCGGCCTGGCCGGCCTGACGCTTGGCGGCGGCTTCGGCATGACGACGCGGCTCTGGGGCATGACCTGCGACAGCCTCGCCGGGGTGGAGATCGTCACCGCGGATGGCAATGTGCTCAACTGCAGCCGGGAGCAGAATGCCGACCTTTTCTGGGCCTGCCAGGGCGGAGGCGGTGGCAACTTCGGGATCGTCACTTCCTTCACCTTCAACACGCATCCGGTTGGCAACGTGGCGATCTTCAGCATCACCTGCCCTGGGCCGGCTTTGAGGCGGTGGTCGATGCCTGGCAGAAGTGGGCACCGAACACTGACCGCCGCATCTCCTGTGCGCTGATGCTGCTCTCCACGGGGCAGATCAAGCTCTATGGGCAGTTCACCGCGGATGACAAGGACCTGCCGCTGATCCAGCAGCTGCTGGAGCCCATGCTTGGCAGCTTCCCGCCGATCGTTGTCTCGATCAGCGCGGTGCCCTTCGTGGTCGGAGCGCGGACCTTCCTGCGCGTCGACCCGCTCAACCCGCAGTGGTTCGTGCATGCGCATGACGATGAGCAGATCTTCAAGAGCACCTCGGCCTATGTCTTCGAGCCGCTCTGCGCCGATGGAATCGGCACCCTGAAGAAGTATCTGGAGAACCTGCCGAAGCTTTCCTGCCCGCCGAGCCAGCCCTCAATGGTGCAGCTGCTCGGTGCCGGCGGTGCCGTGCGTGACATCGCGATTGATGCCACGGCCGTCTACGCCCGTGAGGCGGACTTCATAGTCCAGTACGATGCCTACTGGACAGCCCCGGAGGATGGCAAGCCCACGCTCGACTGGGTGGAGCAATTCCGCACGGAGATGATCCAGTGGACGAAAGGTGCCTATGTCAACTACGTTGACCAGCGCATCCCGCAGTACCTGCAGGAATACTACGGTCCCAACCTGCCGCGCCTCGTGGAGATCAAGGCCAAATATGACCCGCAGAACCTGTTCAGCTTCCCGCAGGGGATTCCCACGAGCCTGCCCTGATAACGGATCGAGCCAGATAAGGTTCGGATAATGTGGAACGGCCCGGCAGGTTCTAGAATCTGCTGGTGAAGCACATTCTCATAGTGCTGTGCTGCCTGCTGCTGCAGGCCGGGATTGCGCATGCGGCAGCGGGAGATTCCACGGAAGTACGTTTTGCGCGCACGGTTGGAGATGAGGGTACCGTGGCCTTCCTTGCGGCTGCGCTGCTTGTGCCTGTGCTGGACAAGGGTGAGCAGGGCGAGGGCCAGGCGCTGCGGACCGGTGATGCCATCCTCTCATCCCTGATCGTGTCGGAGGGACTGAAGCGGGTGGTGCGCTCCGAGCGCCCCGACGGCCATCCGGGCTACAGCTTCCCGAGCAATCATGCCACCATGGCCTTTGCCGCAGCCACGGTTGCTGCGGATCATGACCCGGACCAGGCGCTCCTTTGGTATGGCGGAGCATCGCTGATCGCCTGGTCCCGCGTCCGCGAGAACCGGCACCGCACGGAGGATGTGCTGGCAGGTGCTGCCCTCGGCTATGGCATGGCGAAGCTGGAGCAGCAGCTGCCGCGCGGCCTGCTGATCTCACCATTCTTCGATCCCGAAGGTGATGGCGGCGGTGTTGAATTCATCGTGAATTTCTGAATCAGACACATCGCAAGTCAGGCCGCATCTATGCTGCTGCATGCTTTTCTGACTTCTCCGTACAGCTCCTGTTTAAGCGGAATTGAACCCGGGTAACACATCTGGTTTGGAAAATCCAGGCCAATACAATCCGGTTCCGCTTCATGACCGGCCAAAGGAGCAATCCGTGAAGCGTTTCAATCTTTCGCTGATTTCCCTCTTCGTGATCCTGACCGCCGCCCTCAGTGCCTCCTGCGGTGGCAGCAATGTCGGCATCGAGCAGCCCGCTGACAACGCGGACGAGACCCCCGTGGTGATCGAGCAGCAGCCCGAGCAGAGCCAGATCCCCAGTCTCGCGGATCTGGACAAGCTGTTTGACGGCGGCCAGATTGTGGAGGAAGGCAAGGGTGCCAGCTGGGTCGGCCATCCGAACCATCTCACCCCCGGCCTGAGCTTCAACGGCGGGATTGACCCCGGTGATCCGAACTGCTACCTGCTGAAGGGCTTCAAGGGCAACCTGCCCGGTACGCAGGGTGGCCCGCAGATCGCCTATGCGATCTACCAGATCCCGCTCGGCGCACTTGAGAGCGACCTGCTCGACATGAAGGTCGCTGCCCAGGTCAGCAGCGCCACGGAGAAGTACTACGCTGCCATTGCCGACTTCACCGGCATGCAGTGGGATTTCTACGGACCGCTGAACAGCCCGAGCTGGTTCACGGACATGACGGCGCTCGGCTATGACTTCACCAGCGGCGCCGGCCACCTCTACATCGCGCTGATCGCGATGCCGGATACGGCCCTGCACATCACCGACATCAGCCTGAACTTCAAGGACCGCGAAAAGCCGGGCGACAAGGAGCCGACCTGGTGGAACGTCTGGGGCAATGCCTACGAGGATTACGCCACGGGCAGCCCGCATGCCGGTTACCAGGTGAGCTTCGAGAACCTCAGCACCGGTGTGACCTACACCACGATGACGGCTGCCAACGGTGCCTGGGGCATGAACCTGCCGACCGGCCACTACAGGTTCGGTGTTGACAGCAACGAGATGCTGCTGGATGTCAGCGGTGCCCCGGTCAGCATGATCGACTACATCTACGATGTCTCCGGTTTCGGGATCAAGCTGGATCTCGACAACACCGGGCAGATGGTCTACGTGGATGACAACGCCGCCTATGTCGGCAGCGTGGTGCCGATGCCGCTCATCACCGCCAACAACTTCTGATTGACTGAGACGATCGATTGAGGAGAGGCCGTCCCTGCGGGGGCGGCCTTTTGCTATGCGTCCTCGCGGCGCACCAGGCCTCGCAGCTGCCAGCTGCGCTCCCAGAAGAACAGCACGGGGATGATGAACAGCACCATGATCGTGGAGCTGGCCAGGCCGCCGATCAGCGGCGCTGCGATCGGTTTCAGTACATCGCTGCCGATCCCCGTGGCCCACATCAAGGGCAGCAGGCCGATCAGTGAAGTGCTGACTGTCATCAGCTTCGGACGCACGCGCCGTCCGGCTCCTTCGATTGTCGCGGAGTAGATGTCACCGGGCCGCAGCCAGCCTTTCTCGAGACGCTTATCCAGCGCTTCCTGCAGGTAGACGATCATCAGCACGCCGGTATTGACAGCCATTCCGAACAGGGCGATGAAGCCCACCCAGACCGCCACGGAGATGTTCATGTTCAGCAGGTGCAGGTACCAGATTCCGCCGGTGAAGGCGAAGGGCAGGGAGACATAGACGATCAGCGTATCCCAGAAGCTGTCAAAGGTCAGATAGAGGAAGATGAAGATGATCATCAGCACGGCCGGAATCAGCAGGGCCAGCCGGGCCCGGGCCCGTGTGATGTTCTCCCACTGGCCGGCGATGCGGAAGTAGTAACCCTGGGGCAGGGCCAGCTCCCGGTCAAGGCTGGCCTCCAGTTCCTCCACAGTGCCGCCGATGTCCCGTCCGCGGATGTTGGCAAAGACCACCGTGCGCAGCAGGCTGTTCTCGCTGGCAAGATATGGTGGACCACTGCTGTAGCGCATCGTGGCCACATTGCCAAGCGGGATCAAGCCCTGGTGCGGGGTCTCGATCAGCGTATCCTCCAGTGTCTGCAGATTGTCACGATAGGCACTGGCATAGCGCACCTGCACGTTGTAGCGCTCGCGGCCCTCCACCGTGCGCGTGAGTTTCATGCCGCCGACCAGCAGCTCAATCTGTTCCTGGACATCGCCGACGTTCAGCCCATAGCGTGCAGCAGCCTCACGGTCGATGTCGACGTCGAGATAGCGACCGCCGCTGAGGCGTTCCGCGAACACATCCGCCACACCCGGCACCTGCTCAGCAATCCGGCTGGCCTCAATCGCCAGCCGCGCCAGTTCCTCCGTATCGTCGCCGTAGATCTTGATGCCGATGTCAGTTCGTACACCGGTTGCCAGCATCTGGATGCGGTTGATGATCGGCATCGTCCAGCCATTGGTCAGGCCCGGCACGCGGATCGCCTGGTCCAGATCATTGCGGATGTCGCCGATGGTGTAGTCCGCATACTTCGGATCGATCTTCCCCCATTCCTCGCGCGGATAAAACTGCACGAAGGTCTCGATCATGCTGACCGGCGCGGGGTCCGTGGCGGTGTCGGCGCGGCCGAGCTTGCCCACGACGTTGGCAACCAGCGGATGCTCATACATGATCCTGTCCGTCAGCTGCAGCAGTCGCTTGGCCTCGGTCACACTCACATTGGGGAGCGTGGTCGGCATGTAGACCAGTTCGCCCTCATTCAGGTTGGGCATGAACTCATTGCCGAGCGACCTGTAGATCGGCCAGGTCGCGATCAGGCTGGCAATTGCCACGCTGACGGCCAGCCAGCGCAGCTGCAGGCAGAACTTCAGCGGGCCCAGGTAGAGCCAGTTGAAGAAGCGCGACAGCGGATTGCTTTCCTCAGGCAGCATCCGCCCGCGCATCAGCATCCGCATCAGCACCGGCACGAGCGTGACCGCCATCACGGCACTGGCCAGCATCACGAGGCTCTTCGTGTAGGCCAGCGGCGTGAACAGCTTGCCTTCCGAGCCGGTGAGGAAGAACACGGGACCGAAGCTCGTGATGATGATCAGCGTGGTGAAGAACACCGGCTTGCCGACCTGCTGGGCCGCGAACTTGATGGTCTGCGTGATTTCCGCCGGAGTGGGTTTCCGATCCTTTTTCCTGCACCTCTCCCATAGTTTTGCGAGATGGGCGTGGCAGTTCTCCACCATCACTATCCCGTCGTCAACGATCACGCCGATGGCGATCGCGATCCCGCCGAGGCTCATGATGTTGCTCGTGATACCCAGTGCATTCATGCCGATGAAGCCGATCAGTACCGCGATCGGCAGGGTCAGCACCACGACGAGGCTCGGCCGCAGGCTCAGCAGGAAGAGGATGATCACGATCGTGACCACCACCGCTTCCTCCCGCAGCGCATGCTTCAGGGTGTCGAGACTCTTGCCGATCAGCCAGCTGCGGTCATGTGCCGTTTCAATGGCGACACCGGGCGGGAGGCCACGGCGGATGTCGTCAAGCTTCTCCTTCACCGCATCGATCACGCTCTGCGCATTCTGGCCGTACTGCATCACGATGATCCCGGTCACGGCCTCGCCTTCACCATTGTGGTCAATCACTCCGCGGCGCACGGCCGAGCCCTGCTGCACGAGCGCGATCTGGCTGAGCAGTACGGGCACGCCGTCCTGCGTATGCGCAACCACGATGTTGCCGATGTCCTCGATCACCTGCTCCGGACCAACGAACTGCCCGTCGCGCTTGCCGAGGTAGCCTTCGCTGCGCACGAAGAACTCAGTGTCGCTCTGCTCCAGCAGGCGGCCACCGACATCCATGTTGTTGTCCTTCAGGGCCATGGTCAGCTGGCGGATGCTCAGGCCATAGCGCCGCATTTCCTCGGGAAGGATGTCGACGTGGTATTCCCGCCTGAAGCCGCCGCCGCTGGCAACCTCGGCCACCCCGGGGACCGTTGCCAGCTGGTAACGGATGTACCAGTCCTGGATGCTGCGCAGTTCGGCAAGGTCATGCTGCGGTGTGGCGGGATCATCGTCATTCGTGACCAGGTACCAGTAGACATGCCCGACCCCGGTGCCCTCCGGGCCAAGGCGTGGCACCACTCCGTCAGGCAGTTCACTGCCGATGGTCGTCAGGCGCTCACTGACACGGGTCCGGGCCCAGTAGATGTCCACATCGTCATCGAAGATGATGTAGATCATGCAGAAGCCGAAGTTGGACATCGAGCGGATGTCTGCGACATGGGGCAGGGCGGACAGTGAGGTCGTGAGTGGATAGGCGACCTGGTCCTCCATCACCTTCGGTCCGCGTCCCGCCCAGTCCGCCAGCACGATCACCTGGTTGTCAGACAGGTCAGGCAGGGCATCGAGCTTGGTGCTGCGGATCGTGCTGTAGCCGAGCAGGGCCACGAGCGCCACGCAGAGCAGCACAATGAAGGGATTGTCGACGCAGTAGCCGATCAGGGCCGGGAAGAAGCCCCTGGGCTCCACCCTTCCATGATTTTCCTGCTGCTCCGGCTGCCTGTCTGTCATCTGCTCACTTCCACTCAGTGCACATGCCCGCTGGGTTCCGCTGCCACTTCAGGCTTGTCCTCACTGAGACGGGGGATGCCCTTGATCTGGGCCTCGCTGTCCAGCAGGAACACGGCGGTGCTGGCCACGCCCTCACCCTCCGCCAGTCCGCTGGTGATTTCGATCATGTCGCCGTCAATCAGCCCGGTCGTCACATTGCGGGGTTCCCACAGCCCGCTGTCATGTGCGACATAGACCACCGCACCCTCACCTGTCTGCAGAACGGCGTTGCGCAGCAGCATCAGCGCTTCGTGACGATCCAGCTCAAAGCTGGTGCGCACGAGCATTCCGGGCCGCAGGATCATGTCCGGGTTGTCAACCCTGACGCGTGCCAGCTGTGTGCGGGTCATGCTGCTCTGCATGGGTTCAATCAGCTCAAGCTCGCCCCTGAAGATCATCCCGGGATGCACCGGACAGTCCAGATTGATCTTCAAGCCGGGTACCAGTCCGGCACTGTCCTCCTCGAAGACCTCCATCTGCACCCAGAGCTGTGAGAGATCGGCTACGCGGTAGAGCTTGCTGCCCTCCATCACGTAGTCGCCTTCATTCACGTACTTGTCGAGCACGATCCCGTCATAGGCGCTGCTGAGCGGTATGTGCTCGCTGGTCTCCCGCGTTTCCGCCAGTGTCGTCAGCTGTGCCGCGGTGAAGCCCAGCCGTGTCAGCCGCGACTCGGCACTGTTCAGCAGCTGCCTGCCGCTGTCGGCTATGTAGTCATAGCTGCTGTCGCTGAGCTGGTCGCGGGCCCTGAGTGCAATCAGGTATTCATCCTGGGCACGCAGCAGTTCCTCACTGTAGAGGTCCATCAGGTGCTGTCCCTGCTGCACCCGCACGCCGCTCCGGTCAAGTTCGAGATTGTCAATCCGGCCCGGTTGCCAGCTGACCACCATGTTGATGCGGTCCTCAGGGACCTCCACCTCGCCGATGGCATCCACGCTGCGGCTGACCAGCCGGCGCTCCGGCATCGTCACCTGTACATCAGCCAGCAGGCCCTGCAGCGGACTGATCTTCACCGCGGCGACACTCTCCGCCACGGCCGGATCCACCCCCGCATCATCACTGGCCTTCAGCACCAGCTCCATGCCGCAGATCGGGCAGGTACCGGGATGGTCCTGCTCGATCTGCGGATGCATCGGGCATGTGTACTCGGTCACGCTGGCAGCGCCGGCCGTCAGCGTGGCGGGACTGTCAAGTTCCACCGGCATCATTTCCATTCCACAGACCGGACAGTCACCCGGCTTGTCAGCCTCCACGCAGCGCATCGGGCAGGCGTACTTCACGCTGGCAGCGGGTGCCGCCGCCTGGCTGGCAGCACCTGTGCCATATGCGCCGCTTTCCACCAGCGAGCGCTGGTAGATGATGCCGGCCAGGCTGAGCAGCAGCAGGCCGGTCAGGAATGTCATCAGTGCCGGTGAAACGCGCATGGATTGCTCCTACTTCCCTTCCTTCTTGACAAGCTGCATGCCGCACTTGGGGCATTCACCGGGCTTGTCACTCTGGATGTCGTCACAGCAGCCGCCGCTGCAGGGGCAGATGTAGACGTCCGCCATCGCATGCATCTCGCCGTGGCTCTCATGGTTCATCTCTTCGCTGTCACCCTGCATGTAGGCAGCCAGATGGTCATGATCCATCAGTTCCCCACCCATGCTCTCCTGCATTTCCATTGCAGTGTCCTTGCTGGCGAAGGCAGCGATCCAGGGTGCCATGCTGCCCTTGAGCTTCGTTGTGTCAACGAGGAACCAGGCATCGAAGGCCTTGGTCATCTGCTCGTTCTTGGTGCCGAAGCTCGGGTAGTCGAGGATCTGAGCGTCCAGGACCTTCACTTCCGTAGCGCCATTCTCCATCAACTCTCCGAAGTTACTGAAGGCGCAGCCGATACTCTCGAAGTGGAAGTCCTGCGGCTTGCCGTCAATCTCGAGCTGCATCGTCATCCGCGTACTGCTCTTCTCCCAGAACATCCCGCAGTGGTCGCAGCGGATGGGCTCGTCCTCCTGCTGCGCCCAGGCGGCGGTGGCGAGGATGAACATGGCCAGCATGGCGATCAGATACTTGTACATTGTCGTCTCCTTGAAAATACTGTTACTGCTGCCACATGGCAGCCAGCCCGTTGTAATCGAGCACTTGGCCACCCAGCTCCGGCTGGGCGCTTGAGGCATCCGTGGCATTGGCAAAGGCCGCCACATAGGGTGGCATGGATCCCTGCACGGTGTTTGTGTCGTAGAGGAAGCAGGCGGCTGTGGCATCCAGCCAGCGGCTACCCGGTTTGTCAATGTCGTAGGCCGTGACTTCGATCGCGTCAATGCTGAGATCCTCGTCGGCCATCAGGTTGAAGACACAGTCGAAACTGTCATGCTGCGTGTAGCTGCCATCGCTCCAGCGCACCACGACATGGGTCAGGCTGCGGTCCGCGAACATTCCGCAGTAGGGGCAGGAGCTGTCAGCGAAACCTGCCTGACTGAACAGGCTGTCTGCCTGATTGCCAGGAGTGCTGACAGCCGGCTCCTCAGGCTCCTCGTCCGGGATAGCCGGTACCGCTTCAGGCTGCTCGGCACCCTTATCAGACTGCTGTTCAACAGGATTGCCATCAATTGCACTGCCATTCGAGTTGACAGTCTCTGCACTAGCGGCAATGGCAACAAGTCCCAGCTCACTCAGCAGTGCTGAATAGTCCATGACCTCGCCGCCGCGCTCGTCGTCATCCTGTGCATGGCCCGGCGTAGCATAGGCTGCCACAAAGGGTGCCATGCTGCCGTCGAGGCGTGCTGTACCGAAGCGATAGCTTGCTGTGTCCGCGCTCAGCCACTGTGCTTCGCGATCCGCACTGGCGATATCCCGGACTTCGGCACTGCTCAGATGCGTGGCGTGATCCCGGGCCCAGTCGGCCACGCAGCCCCAGCCATCAAAGTAGCCGCTGCTGCCATCCGCAAACCCGGCATGCACTGCTGCCACACTGCGCATGGCGTACATGCTGCACTGCGGACAGCGGGTCTGCTCATCCGGCTGCTCTGCCGCTGCCATCTGCGTACCGTCCGTGGACCTACCGGGAGAGCGGCGCAGCAGGTCGGCAAATTCCAGTCCGGGTGTGAGCCAGACATAGCCCGCAATTCCGATTACGAAGAGGGCCAGCAGGGCCACAGCCACGCCGATGCCTTCCGCCAGACTGCTGCGCGGAGCTTCCTCATAGAACAGCTCCTCTTCCTGCATGTCCGGCTCTAGCGATCTGTCAGTCATGGCCTGCTCCTTCTGCCTCATCCGGGATATGGATCGGCGGGATCTCGCTAGGAAGATCCAGCTCCTCGATGAAGGGATTGATCTCTCTGGCGACGGATTCCTCCTCCGCGCTCTGCGCCGCCTCACGTGCCATCTCGCTCACGCCGTCCATCAGGCTCGAGAAATCCGGCTCGCTGAGCAGGTAGGGGCCCGGGTCAAAGGCCCCTGCCGTGAGGATCTGCAGGCGCGCCAGGTTGGCAAGGTAGCTGATGTTGCGCAGCTCCAGTTCCTGCTGCAGGTTGAGCAGTCCGAGCTGGCTCTTCACGAGTTCATCCAGTTCCACGCCTTCAGCGGCATAGCTGCGCAGTTCGCTTTCCAGCCCGAGCCGGGCCTGCGGCACCAGTACGTCACGGTAGATCCGGATGATCTCGCAGTCCTCGGCCAGCGCCAGCTCCAGCCCGGTGATCTGCGTCTCCAGGTTGTTCACGAGCATCGCCCGGCTGTCGTCAACGAGCGCCCGCTCGGCACGCGCCTCCTGCAGCGCGGCATCCTGGCGCTCCTCCTTGTGCGTCATGAGCGGGAAGCTCACTCCTGCGGAAACCATGTTGCGCATGCCCCACTTGAGTCCCACGCTGGTGCTGATCGTGTAGTCCGGGCGGTAGCCCCGCGCAGCCAGTTCGACCATCAGGTCATGCTGGAACTCCATCAGCTCCAGCCGCTGGAAGTCCGGGCGCAGCTCCAGGCTGGCGGAGAACAGCTCAGCGTTGTCAATCTCCGGATCATGCACCAGCGGATAGCCGGCACTGAGCTGCAGTTCCATCGCGTCGAAGCGCGGATCGTTGCCAATCAGGCCAGCGAGGCGGTTGCGCTGCCGGGCCAGCATCGACTGCATCAGCACCTGGCGCTCCGTCATGCGGCTCAGTTCAAGCTGGCTGTCAATCAGCTTCGCCTGGCTGGTCTGTCCGAGGCCGGCCTTGACGCCAGCCAGTTCTATGAGGATCCGCATCAGCTCGATGTTCTCGTCGAGGATCCGCAGCCGGGCCTGGGTCTCCAGCATCTCGAAGTAGGCATCACTGACCTGGCCCACGAGATCCAGCTCACGCTGGGCCAGGCTGTACTGGGTCAGCTGCTCCTCGAGGTTGCTGATATTGCGGCGCAGCTTGCGCTTGCCGTAGCCCTCGAAGCTCTGGCTGAAGCCGAGCGAGACCATCGTCATCGGTGTGTCGTCAACCGGCAGCTGTGGTGCGGGGAAGTTCATCAGGTTGAACATGAACATCGGGTCGCGCATGGCCCCTGCCTGGCGCGTGCGCGCAGCCTGGATCCCGAGCTGCGTGCGGTAGGGCCGCAGTTCCGGGCTGTTCTCAAGGGCCATGTTGACAAGCAGCAGCAGCTCATCATGGTTGACCACGCGGGACAGCTCCTCGCTGTCCAGCTCCGGGGGCAGGGCATGCAGGGCCGCCAGCAGTTCATCCATGTTGCCGATCACCGTACCGATGCGCGCATTGAGCGCCTCGTCATCGGGCAGGTACAGTTTCGGCTGGCTCGTTGCCTGGTTGCGCAGGTACTGGCCGGTCCTGCCGATCTCCACCGAGGTGTACTCGCTCGCGTCCGCGCGGGGAATGGTGGTCAGCAGCAGGCCCAGTCCCATGAGCAATGCCAGGCGCAGATTGATCTGCATCCGTCTGCTCTCCTCGTGCCGCGTGCTCGCGGCAGCTCTGTCACGTGATCATACGTGATGGCTCGGGTGGGGAAAGGCGCGTCAGCGAGCGACTACAGCAGCAGCCGGATGCAGGAAAGCTGGGAGAGAGTTGAGCGTGATCGCTCTGGTAGAGGTGGCGGGAGATCAGCCGCATGGCGGGCTTCACACCAGTCCACGCTGTCGAATTCATGGATCAGTGCCGGAAGCGGCAGCTGCTGCTGTGCCAGTTCCCATTGCGGGGAAGCAATGGACGGCACACCAGCGGAAATCATTTCCAGGCGGATGTTGTGGCAGCAGCCCTTCTTCCCGTGCTGGCCGTTGCTCTGCTTCGGAGCCTTCGTACGGCAGCAGGCCGGCAGCTCGGACTCAGCACAGCAGGAGGCTGTTTCACTGCCGGCGCTGTGCATGTCCCCGCAGGCGGAACAACCGCCCCGATGCTCACCGGGCAGGTCGCAGGTGCAGCTGAAGCTGTAGCTGATCCGCCCGCTGTCTGCGAGGCAGATCACGGCGCCTCCGGGATCCAGCTGCATGCAGAGCAGTCCTGCGAGCAGGACAGCCATGACTCTGACTGTGGTCGGAATTCCCATCAGATATTGCAAGCCTAGCACATTTCCACTGCTGGATTCCAATGTGCTGCCTTCCGGACGGACGGCGCTGTCGTTTCATTCATGAACAGACGCGAAACGCACTTCCTGATGCACTGCCGCAGGTTAAGTCCGCGCTTATCCCGGTACGCAGTCTGGCCCCGCGCTATAATTTGCCCGGCAAAACTCCCAGACAGGACCTGTAATGAAGATCCACGAGTATCAGGCACGCGAAATCATGAGCAAGTTCGGCATCCCCACAAACCATGGGGAGCTGGCACGCACGCCGGAGGAAGTCCGGGCCATCGCCGAGAAGATCGGCCGCATGGTGGTCGTCAAGGCCCAGGTGCATGCCGGTGGCCGCGGCAAGGCCGGAGGCGTGAAGCTCGCCAAGAATCCCGAGGAGGCCTTTGAGGTCGCCTCGAAGATCCTCGGAATGGAGATCAAGGGCCTGACCGTGGACCGTGTGCTCGTCGCGGATGCCGTGGACATCGAAACCGAGTACTACCTCGGCTTCACGCTCAACCGCGAGGACAAGAGCGTTGTGCTGATCCTCAGCGCCGCCGGTGGTGTGGACATCGAGGAAGTGGCAGCCAGCACTCCCGAGAAGATCACCAAGATCAACATCGACCCGACCGTCGGCATCCAGGATTACGAGATCCGCCAGGCCGTCTACATGAGCGGCGTGGACACGACGAAGGCCCGCGCGATCGCGAGCTTCATCGACAAGCTCTACGACTGCTTCATGGCCACCGATGCCGAGATGGCGGAGATCAACCCGCTGGTGATCACCAAGCAGGGTGAGGTCGTGGCGATCGATGCCAAGATGAACTTCGATGACAATGCGCTTTACCGCCAGAAGGAGATCGCCGGGCTGCGTGAGGCCGGCTCCGAGCTGGATGAGTATGAGGTCAAGGCGATGGAGGAAGGCCTGACCTATGTGCACCTGCCCGGCGGCAATGTCGGCATCTGCGGCAATGGCGCGGGCCTCGTGATGACCACGATGGACGTCGTCAAGCGCGCGGGCGGCACGCCCAACAACTTCCTCGACTTCGGCGGCAGTGCCACGGCCGAGGGTGTGCAGAAGGCATTGATCGCCGTGCTGCGCGACCCGGACGTGAAGGGCATCTTCATCAATGTCTTCGGCGGCATCACCCGTACGGACCTGGTGGCCCAGGGCATCGTGGATGTCTATGACAAGCTGGAGCGCAAGGTGCCGATCGTGATCCGGCTGACGGGTACGCGTGAGGAACTGGCCAAGGAGATCCTCGAAGGCAGCAACAAGCCGCTGGTATTCGTGGACAGCATGTGGGCTTGGCGCACAGAAGATCGTCGAACTGATCAATGCCGAGGCCGCCAGCGCCTAGGACGGCTGTTCAATCGAGGAAATCGGCGGTATAATTCCCCTCCCTTAGCGGGGGTAGCTCAGTTGGTTAGAGCGCCAGATTGTGGATCTGGAGGTCGTGGGTTCGAGACCCTCCCCCCGTATTCTTCTCCTCATTCCGTTCAGACCTTTCCGCGCAAGCTTCGCGCATTAACATTGCCACACCTTGACTATTAGTGCAAGATGAGGAAAATACCTAACATCAAGCGCTTGATTTGGTGCGCTGCCTGACAAGGGTCAGCGCAGGCCGGATGGACTACGACGCCCGGCCCGGGATTCCCAGTCCCACGGAGGCCGAAGCTTGCTTCGGCAAGGAGGTCAGTCCCGCCACAGGCAGGACTGATCAGGGGTGCTGCATCCCGCGAAGCAGGATGCAGCCATTTCCTGTCTGCTCAAAGCAATCCGAGCAGGCAAGCAATGAGCAATGATGAATGAGCAATGAGCCTGACAAGGATCGGAGATCACATCGACCCTAATGACTCTCATTGCTCACTCTTCATTACTCATTGCTCTTCGGAGTGCCGGTCTGACCGGCATGGCCATGTGGCCCTCGGGCCACACTCCGGTCTTTTTGGAGGTCTGGCGCAAGCCAGGCGCGGAGGTCTGACGCGAGTCAGGCACGGAGGTCGAGCGCGAAGCTCGGCGAGGTATCCCGGCGCAAGCCGGACACTGGTTTGATCATCCGCAAAGGACACAATGATCACAAAGTTGACTTGCGGATCACAAAGTAATCCTTCGTGATCATTCATAGAACTATGTGTTCTGCGAGCTTTGCGGTGATTTTCCGGCGGTATCCCGGCGCAAGCCGGACACTGGTTTGATCTACCACAAAGGACTCAACGATCACAAAGTTGGATTTCAGATCACAAAGTCATCCTTCGTGACCATTAAGAAAACTTTGTGTGCTTCGTGAGCTTTGTGGTTAAGTATTTTCGGAAACCTGTATGGCCTATGCCGGCCACCAGTCCGGTTTGACAGCTGGACGGCTCGGCTGCGTGCGCATCACTTCGATCAGCTTCTCCTCGTCCCAGATCTCGAGGCCAAAGCCCTGCGCCTTCTCCAGCTTGCTGCCGGCTCCCGGGCCGGCGATCACGACATGCGTCTTCTTCGACACGCTGCTCGCGGCCTTGGCACCGTTCAGTTCCAGCCAGTCCTTGAGCTGGTCGCGGCTCGCGAAGCTGATCGTGCCGGTCAGCACCACGGTCTTCTCGTCGAAGAGCAGAGGCCCGCTGTCAGCTTCACCGTCGGCTTCCTCACTCATCATCAGCCCGGCAGCCTCCAGGCCGGTCACGAGCTGCATGTTGCGTTCATCGGCGAACCAGGCGCGGATGTCCTCCGCCATCACCTTGCCGATGCCGCTGATCTTCTCCAGATCCTCCGTGCTGGCCGCTGCCAATTTCTCGATGCTCCCCAGTCGCCGGGCCAGCAGCTTGGCGGTCTGACTGCCGACCTGGCTGATCTCGAGTGCGCTGATCACGCGCCACAGGGGCTGGGCCTTGCTGGCCTGGATTGCATCGTGGATGTTCTGGGCACTGATTTCGGCGAAGCCTTCCAGCTCACTGAGCTGGGCCGCGGAGATGGCGTACAGGTCCGGCAGATCATTGACCAGTCCTTCCTGCACCAGCTTGGCAGCGGTCTTGCGCGAGAAGCCCTCGATGTCCATCACGCCGCGGCTGGCGAAGTAGGCAATCCGCTCCACCAGCCGGCCCTGGCAGTCCCGGTTCGGACAGCGCAGATTGTGGCTGCGCTCATTGTCCAGCTCAAGTTCGCTGCCGCAGGATTCGCAGCTGGAGGGCAGGGGAATGGCCCGCTCACTGCCATCCCGCTCCCGGCGGCTGCGGCTGATGATCTTCGGGATCACCTCGCCGCCGCGCTTGATGAAGACCTCGTCGCCAAGCATGATGTCCAGGCGCTCGATCTCATCGAGGTTGTGCAGTGTGGCCCGCGCCACCGTCACGCCGTCAAGCTGCACCGGCTCAAGTTCCGCAACGGGGCTGTAGACACCCTGGCGGCTGATCTGGAAGCTCACATCGTTGAGGCGGGTTGCCACTTCCGCCTCCGGCCACTTGTAGGCCAGCATGTAGCGCGGGAACTTGGCGGTGAAGCCCAGGCTGTTCCAGACCGTGATGTTGTTCAGTTTGACAACCATCCCGTCGATGGCGTAGGGCAGGCTGACGCCGTTCACGCTCTCGCCGCTGCGCATGCTGGCCAGGTCGCGGTGGAAGGCCAGTACCTCGTCGCGGCCGCTGCAGACATGCCCGAGCGGATTGACGGGCAGGCCGCAGTCGCGGAGGAATTCGATCACGCCGGACTGGCTGGTGACGCCCAGCTCCTGGGCCTCCACGAGGCTGTAGAGATAGATTGACAACGGCCGCCCGGCCGTGACCGAGCTGTCCAGCTGGCGGATGCTGCCGGCCGCGGTATTGCGTGCATTGGCATACAGCTCCTCACCGGCTTCCTCACGGCTGCGGTTGAGGGCTTCGAAGTCCTCGGTGCGGATGAAGATCTCGCCTCGCACCGTGATGCTGACGGGCCTGCGCAGGCGCAGTGGCAGCGAGGAGATCGTGCGCACGTTGGCGGTCACATTCTCTCCGACCGTGCCGTCTCCCCGCGTGGCGGCCAGCGTCAGCAGGCCATCCACATAGCTGATGGAAACCGCCAGGCCATCCAGCTTGGGTTCACAGAAATAGTCGTTGCCAAACATTCCTCCCGCCTGGCCGAGCATCTTCGTGATCCGCTCATCGAAGGCGATGAACTCCTCCTCGCTGAGCGCGTTCTCCAGGCTGTACATCCGCGCGGAATGCGTAACTGGTTCGAACTTGGAAAGGATCTGGCCACCGACCTTCTGGGTGATGCTGTCAGCCGTCACCAGCTCCGGGTACTGCTTCTCCAGCTCCTCCAGGCGGCGGTACAGCCGGTCATACTCGGCGTCGCTGATGACGGGCGCGTCGAGTACGTAGTAGCGGTAGGCGTGGTCAGCCAGCTCAGTCCTGAGCTGCTCTGCTTCCGTGCGGATGGTGTCGGGAACCTGCGACATCGGCAGATTATATGCCAGTGCCGCAGGCTCCCCGGTCCATTACAGGTCTTCGATTGCCAGCATCAGGTTGCTGGATGCGGTGGCCCAGTAGTCACGGGTTTCATTGCCGGCATTGCGGCTATTGAAGCCGCTCGTGCCCCGTGCGCCACTGGCCTCCCGGCTGAGCTGGGTGTTCCAGGTTTCGTTGGCAAGCTCAAAGTACTCAGCGGCCTGGCGCAGCTTCTGGAAGCTCGTGGTCTGCAGTTCGTTGGTGTCCTTGTAGAGCACGTCGAACTTCAGCTTCTCCGCCGTGATATGCACGAGCTGTGCCTCGTATTCATCGTGGTCGATGCCCATGTCCACGGCGACGTGCAGGTTCAGCAGCAGGTCGGCCAGCTCACGGGCATCCTGCTGGTAGGCGGTCTGGAAGGGCCAGTTGGCATTGAGTCGCATACCCATGGAGAATGCGAAGATCAGGAAGACCAGCAGCAGCACGTCCTTGGCTATCGTCAGGTAGCCGTGCAGACGCCGCAGCCGGGTTTCACCTTCGGATTCTATGGTCTGATGGAGGGCGGCGAAGTCGATGTCCGGCAGTTCCTCTGCCTTGAAATCGCGCCTGTAGGCACAGCCTTTGCAATGCGTCAGATCCGACGTGTTCGTCGTTCCGCAGTTATCGCACTGCCAGGTTGTAAGTTCCTGTACTTCCTCCGAAACCTGCAGATCCTTCATGCCTGTGTCATCAATCATGGCATTCTCCAAGTTGGATTCGCGTACACACCTCTGCAATGAAAATATACCGGGATACAGTGCGGTTTGCAATACTGGAAATCACAGTCAATTCCTGCGTGGCTTGTTAGTAGGGATTTCACCGGGGCTTAATCGTTACTGGCAAGTCTTAATTCCGCTCATGTCCTGCACTGGGTTCAGTTCACGTATGGGCGATCTTTAAACTACCAATACAGTTTTATCTGCCTGAACTAGACTGTCAGAACCCATGCATTGAAAGCTAATTAAGTTCCGAGCTTTCCTGCCTGGACATATATTGAGCGAATGCAAGCTGGCAGGCACTGACCCGGGGCCAGTTGCGAAAGATCCTGATTATTGCAAACGGCAGGAGCAGATAACCCACCAGTACCAGACAGAGCAGACCTGTGATGAGCGCGATCAGCAGATTGATTCCGGCATCCTGGCGCATGACCATCGCAGCCGGCCGCAGTTCCCTGTTCTGGATCCGGCGATGGAATTCTGAGTGAAACAGCGCATAGAAGCGCATCTGATCCTCGGTACTGCCTTCGGGCGGCAGGCTCAGCACTTCCGGCATTACGCTGAAGCGCAGATTTCCGGCAATCTCCCGCGCCAGGCTGCCCTCGAGAATCACGAATCCGAGATCCGTCTGCGCGAACATCCGGCTGGCTTCGTTCTGCATGCGCTGCATGACCCGGTCCGCGAGGACGCAACTGATCACGATGAACACCAGACTGAGCGCCATGGCAAGCCCGAACCACGGTCCATCGCTTGCACTGCCCGGCAGTAAGCTGCTGCCAGCCTGTCCGGCGGACATGCTGAGTATCATGGACAGGCGTGTAAGCAGCACCCAGGGCAGCAGGCCGGCGGGCAGGGCCAGCAGGCTGGCTGCAACATAGCTGGCATTCCCCCTCAGCTTCTCGAATCGTTCCGCGCTGCGCTGCAGGCCGCTGCGGGCTGAGTCAAACAGCGGACCCTGGGGCACGAAGTCAGCCACCTTGCCCACCCCTGTCCGGATAGTGCTTGCCGGTTACCACGCTGATACCTTAATACCGGACAACTTATATGTCATTAGCGCGGTCAGAGGGTACAGTATCCCGGTGTCTGACTTCGCTCGGAGTGAAGCCGGGCTTTAATCCTGAACAAGCGCCTTGCGGGCCATGTCCGCAGGGGGATAATTAGTGCGCCATGTCAGATTATGATGTGATCGTTGTCGGCTGCGGCCCAGCCGGTCAGAAAGCCGCCATCAAGTGCGGTAAGGTCGGGGCCAAGGTCGCGGTCATAGATGAACGCCAGGTTGTGGGCGGCAACTGCCTCCATATCGGCACCATCCCCTCCAAGACCATCCGCTCAGCAATCATCTACCTCAGTGGTTACCACGAGAAGAAGATGTACGGCGACAACTACCGCGTGAAGGAAAACATCACCGCGGATGACCTGCTGTACCGCTGCAACCGCATCATCCGCCGTGAGATCGATGTGATCCATTCGCAGCTCGTACGCAACCACGTCGACGTGATCTCGGGGCATGGGCACTTCCTTGATGCCCATACGATGCGCGTCGAGGACACGGTCGGCACCGAGGACTACACCGCGAAGAACTTCATCATCTGCAGCGGGGCTCGCAGCTATTCGCACTACAACCCGCCCTATGACAACGTCCACATCTTCAACACTGATGACATTCTCGAGATGCGCTACCTGCCGCGCAAGCTATGCATCATCGGTGGCGGGGTGATCGGCCTTGAATATGCCGCGATGTTCAGCCTGCTGGGAATCGAGGTGCATGTCGTCAGCCAGTACAAGAGCCTGCTGCCCTTCGTGGACCGCGAACTGATCGAGGTGCTCAAGGGCCACATGGTCCGCCATGGCGTGGTCTTCCACATGGAGGAGGAACTGTCCGAGATCCATGTGGCGGGACCGAAGGACGTGCGGGCCACGACGCGTGCCGGGGACGAGCTGCAGTTCGACATGATGTTCATCGCCGCCCAGCGCTGGGGCAATACCAACACGCTCAACCTGTCAGCGGCGGGCGTGGAGGTTGAGGACAAGGACTACCTCAAGGTAGACAGCAACTACAAGACCAACATTGACCACATCTACGCCGCCGGTGACGTGATCGGCTTCCCCAGCCTGGCGGCGACTTCGATTGACCAGGGCCGCAAGGCTGCCAATGCGATCCTGCAGATTGACGACATTCCCTATGAGCCGCTCTTCCCCTACGGCATCTACACCTGCCCCGATATCTCCATGATCGGTGAATCGGAGGAGAGCCTGCAGAAGGCGGGTACGCGCTATGAAACGGGCGTGGGCTACTTCGGCGATACGGCCAAGGGCCAGATGACCGGCAACAGCGATGGGATGGTCAAGCTGCTGTTCGATCCGGAAGACCACCGCATCCTCGGCGTACACATCATCGGCTTTGAAAGCACGGAGCTGATCCACATCGGCCAGTGCGTGATGATCAACGGCGGGCGGCTGGATTACTTCATCGATACGGTGTTCAACTACCCGACGATGGCTGAGGCCTACAAGATCGCCGCACTGAACGGCTTCAACAAGCTGAAGGTCAGCCTGCCGCGGGAACTGACGAGCACCACCTGAGCGCTGAGCTCAGTTGTCAGTCCGGATTTCCTCAATTCCTGAGGGGCCGACGTAGCGCACCTCGGTTTCCAGCTCGAGCCCGAGCCTGTCGCGCACCCCGCGCTGGACCAGGCGGCAGAGCGCCAGGATGTCAGCACTCGTGGCGGCGTCATCATTGACGAGGAAGTTGGCATGCATCGGTGAGAGCATGGCGCCGCCCACGCGGCTGCCGGCCAGACCGGCCTCGCTGATCAGTTTCCAGGCACTCTTCTCACGGGAGATGTTCTTGAAGAAGCTGCCTGCGCAGCGTGAATCATGCGGGTGCTTGCTCAGGCGGTGGCTGAGTTCCGCCTCCACCGCCTCAAGCGTTGCCAGGGGATCAGCAGGGGCGAACTGCAGCCGGGCGCTGACAACCATCCGCAGCGGGTCGTGCTTGAGCCGGCTGTGGCGGTAGCTGAATTCGAAGAAATCCGGCAGGGCCGTGGACATGCTGTCCGCTTCAATGTCATAGATCTCCGCGGAGAGCAGCATGCCGTCGATGCTGCGGCCGTAGCAGCCGGCATTGCCGACAACCGCTCCGCCCACCGCCCCGGGAATGTTGCCGAGGAAGTCCGCGCCGCCGACTCCCAGCCGCGCCAGGTTGCGGACCAGGAGCGGCAGGTCTGTCCCGGAGCTGACATCCACGACGTAGGTCTCCGGATCGAGCGTCCAGCCGCCGCCAACCAGACGCACCACCAACCCGCGGAAACCGCTGCTGTCAAAGAACAGGTTGCTGCCACCGCTGTAGGTGAAGCAGGGCAGCCCGCGCTCGCGGGCGAAGCGGTAGGCCTCGCGGATGTCCTCGGCGTTGCGTACCTCCACGAACCAGTCCGCCGGGCCACCCACGCCGAAACGGCAGTGCCGTGACAGCTCGACATTGGGGCGGATGCGCAGTTCCGCGCTGCCGATGATGGTGATGTTGCTCTGCTCCGGCATCAGGCCTGTCCCGCCACTGCATGCTCGGCTGCCAGGCAGGCCTCCAGATATCCGAGGAATTCATCCAGCTCCACGAGCCGCGTATTCCAGCCCATGCTGATGCGCAGCGTGGCCTTGTCGAGTTCCAGCGGCACGCCCATCGCCCGCAGCACCCGGCTGCCATTGCCGGCTCCGGCATGACAGGCACTGCCGGTGCCGACGTAGCAGCCGCGCTGGCTCAGCCAGGGCTGCATGTAGGCCGCGGTATGGCCCGGAAAGGCCACGCTCGTGATATGCGTGGCACGGATCGCCGCACTGCCGTGGATCACGCAGTCCGGCCAGCGGCGCGTGAGCTGCGTCTCGAAGTACTTTCTCAGGGTTTCAATCTTGACCGCGTGTTCGCGCTCCGCAAGCTCCAGGGCCGTTGTCAGACCGGCGATTCCCGCCAGATTCTCCGTGCCGCTGCGCAAGCCATGCTCATGTCCGCCGCCGTGGTTGTAGGCCGGCAGACAGCGGCGGCGGTCGATCAGTACCCCGCAGCCGCGGGGACCACCGAACTTGTGTGCCGTGGCATTCAACAGCCCGATGTTGCCATCGGTGATCAGCTCCTCGAGGCCGTGGCCCACCACCCGCACGCAGTCGCTGTGGAAGGGCACGCCGTGTTCGGCACAGAGTGCCGCCAGCTCGCGCACCGGCTGCACCACACCGGTTTCGTTGTTGACAGCCATCACGCTCACGGCATCCGGCCTGTCCTGCAGGAAGAGATTCTCCACGAATTCCAGGTCCAGTTCACCGGCTTCACTGACCGGGGCGATGCTCAGCCGCAACCCCTTCTGCGCAAGGGCCTGCGCCGTTTCCCAGACAGCCTCGTGCTCGATGGCGCTGATCAGCAGGTGTTTTCCAGCCGGAGCATTGCCGAGCATCCCGAGCAGGGCATGGTTATCCCCTTCGGTGCCTCCGCTGTTGAAGATCACACTGGCCGGCTCACAGGCGAAGCGCTCCGCCACGCGCCGGCGGCAGTCCTCGAGACGCACCTTGACCGCCTGGCCGGCCGCATGTGCACTGGAGGGGTTGGCCATCAGGAGCGGGTCCGCATGGATTTCCTGCATGGCGGCTGCGGCCTCGGGATGCACGGGCGTGCTGGCTGCGTGATCGAGATAAATCGCCATCTTAACTACTTTATATCTTCCTCTGTGTATAAATAGGAGCCGTCAGGGTAGCACCCGCACAGAGGTTATCGTGCCCGGCAGCAAATCATTAAAGGAGGCCACATGTCCAGGGAACTGAAATCCGTCGCCCGTGCCGCCGGCGGTTGAGCCGCCAAGATGGGTCCGTGTGACCTAGCGGAGATGATGTCCCAGCTGCCGGTGATGGAGCACAGCGACCTGCTGGTCGGGCCACTGCATGGCTCGGATGCTGGCGTGTTCCGCCTGCGTGAGGATCTGGCGCTGGTGCAGTCCACCGATTTCTTCCCGCCGATGATTTCGGATGCCCGGGCCTTCGGACGGATCTCCGCCACGAATGCCATATCCGACATCTATGCGATGGGAGCCAGGCCGGTCACGGCCCTGAACCTGCTGGCTGCACCGCGTGGTGAGGACCAGGGGGCGCTGGTGGACATGATGGACGGCGCGCGCGAAATCGTGGAGGAGGCCGGTGCCGTGATCAGCGGCGGGCACACGATCCTCAACGATGTGGTGATGTTCGGCCTGAGCGTAACCGGCGTAGTGCATCCTGAGCGGCTGCTGCGCAATACGACGGTGCAGGATGGCGACGTGCTGGTGCTGACAAAGCCCATCGGCACGGCCGTGGTTGTGCATGCCTACAATGCCGGCAATGCCACGGAAGACGACCTGGCTGGATGCGTGGCATCAATGTGCACGCTGAACCGGATCGCCTCTGAGCTGCTGCATGACTGCGGCGCGCATGCCTCGACGGACATCACGGGTTTCGGACTGCTGGGCCATGCCTCGGACATGTTGTCCACTTCGGAACTGGGTATCGAGATTGATGCAGCAGCCGTGCCGCTGATCGGACGTACGCGCGAGCTGGCTGAGGCCGGCAATATCTGCGGCGGCACGAAGCGCAATGCCGAATTCACGGACAGCTTCGTCGACTACACCCCCGGCAGTGAGCACTGGCGCATGATTCTCAACGATGCCCAGACCAGCGGTGGCCTGCTGGTATCCCTGCCGCAGGTCCGCGCGGAGGAATTCCGCCAGCGGATCGCGGCTTCCGGCTACAATCTGACAACCGCGATCATCGGACGCGTACGGGGTGGCCGTCCCCGGCGGATCAGCGTCCACGGATAGACCGACATGAATGATGTGAATCTCAGACTGCGGGAACTGCCGCATCTCGAAGCAGTGCTCAGCAGCCCGGAAGGCGCTCAGCTGCTGGCGTCATACCAGCGCAGCGTGGTGGTCAATCAGGCCCGCGCCCTGATCGGCGAGATCCGCCAGGCGCTGCTCGAGGGCCGATATGCCGGTGAAACGGATGAGCACACTGTTGCGCGCCTGCTGAGCGTACGCCTGAGTGAGCTGTGCGCACCGGCAGTGCGGGCCGTGATCAATGCCACGGGAATCCTGCTGCATACAAATCTCGGACGCGCCGCTCTGACGAATGAGACCTGCCGGGCAATCAGTGAGGCGGCCGCAGGTTATTCCAGCCTGGAGTTTGACCTTGAAACCGGCAAGCGTGGCAAGCGTGACCGCCAGCTGGCCCGCCAGCTCTGCGCGCTGTTCGGCTGCGAGGATGCCACCGTTGTCAACAACTGCGCCGCCGCCGTGATGATTGCGCTCAACACCATGGCGCGTGGCCAGGAAGTGATCACCAGCCGCGGTGAGCTCGTGGAAATCGGCGGCAGCTATCGCGTCCCTGACGTGATTCCGGCGGCAGGTTGCCGGCTGCGCGAGGTCGGCACGACCAACCGCACGCGGATCAAGGACTACGAAAATGCCGTCTGCGAAAGCAGCGGGCTGCTGCTGAAGACCCATGCCAGCAACTACCGCATCCGCGGGTTCACCGAGGAGGCCAGCGTTGCCGAACTCGTGGAGCTGGGGAGCAGAAGCGCACTGCCGGTGCTCGTGGATCTCGGCAGCGGCTACGTGCGCCAGCAGGGTCTCGGTGAACTGGACGAGCCTGAGGTGCTGCAGTGCCTGGCGGATGGCGCGGACATCGTCTGCATCTCCGGCGACAAGCTGCTGGGTGGACCGCAGGCCGGGATCATCCTCGGCAGCCGTGACTGGGTGGAACGCATCCGCCGGAATGCGCTGTGGCGCGTGCTGCGGCTCGACAAGCTGGGAATCGCCGCACTCGGTGCGATTGTCACGCAGTATCTGCGCAACAGTGGGCAGGGCCCGGTCAGTATCCTGGCAACGCAGCTCAGCCGTGATGCCGAGGACCTGAACCTGCTGGCGGCGGATCTGCGGGCGAGACTGGCGGCCCAGCGCCCGGACTGGACCTTTGAAATCGGCAAGGGGACTGCGAGTGTCGGTGGTGGCACGCTGCCGGACCAGGAATTCCCCTCGCAGGTCGTGAGCGTGGAAGCCCCGCATCTCAGCGCGGAGCAGATTGATGCGAAGCTGCGCGCGGCCAGCCTGCCGGTGATCGGCTATGTGAGCCAGGGCCGCCTGCTGCTCAATGTCGCCAGCCTGCTGGAGGGTGACAACGAGCGGATTGCCGCGGTCTTCGGTGAGCTGGATGCCTGAACAGCGCTATCTGGTGCTGGGCACCTCCGGACATATTGACCACGGCAAGACCTCGCTCGTGCGCGCCCTGACCGGCGTGGACACCGACACCCTCGAGGAGGAGAAGCGCCGCGGGATCACGATCAACCTCGGCTTCGCCCATCTGGAGCTGGGCGAGGAGCTGCGGATCGGGATCATCGACGTCCCGGGCCATGCACGCTTCATCAGCAACATGGTGGCCGGGGCCACGGGCATCGACCTGCTGCTGCTGGTGATCGCCGCTGACGACGGCGTGATGCCCCAGACCACCGAGCACCTGCACATTGCCAGGTTGCTCGGAGTGCGCCACGGCCTCGTGGCCCTCACCAAGGTCGACATGGTTGAGGAGGAGATCCGCGAACTGGCAATCGAGGACATCCGTGAGGTTGTCAGCGGCAGTTTCCTGGAGGGTTGCCCGATCGTGCCGGTGAGCAGCATCACGGGCTTCGGCATCGATGAATTGAAGGAACGGATCCGCGGGATTGCCATGCAGGTGCCGCGGCGGGCCACTGAGGGCCGCTTCCGCATGGCGATTGACCGGGCCTTCAGCATCCACGGTGCGGGCACGGTTGTGACCGGTACGACGGTCAGTGGCAGTGTCGGTGTTGACGACGAAATGAGCATCTACCCCGCCGGCAGACGTGTACGTGTGCGTGGAATCCAGGTGCACGGGGCGGATGTGCAGACAGTCGGGGCCGGGATGCGCGCGGCGATCAACCTGGCCGGGATCAGCCATGATGATATCTCGCGCGGTGAAGTGCTGGCCGAACGTGATGCACTGGAGAGCAGCTTCATGCTGGATGCGGAGATCGAGCTGCTGGAAGGCGGCTTCGCCCCGCTCAGGCGTGGCAGCGAGGTTGAGCTGCATATCGGCACGGTGGAACTGAGCGCCAAGGTGCATCCGCTGGACAGCGAGTCCGCCCTGCCGGGCAGCACCGCGATGGTGCAGCTCAGGGTGGGGGAGGCCCTGGCAATCGCCGCCGGGGACCGCTTCATCCTGCGCGCAAGCACCGGCAAGCAGACGATCGGTGGTGGCGTGGTGCTGGATCCGCATCCGATGAAGCACCGCCGCCGCCGCGGTGAAGCCGCGGAGAAGCTGGAGGAGCTACGCGAGGAAAGCCTGGAGTCGCGGCTGCTGCATGAGGTTGCCAAGGCGCAGTATGGCGCACAACGTGCTGAGCTACTGCCGCTGCTGCTGGTGGATGATACGAGCCTGGAGGCCGCGATGCAGAGCGCACGGCAGCGTGGCCTGCTGGTGCATGGCAGCGGCCGCTCACAGCTGCTGACAACGCCGGAGAACCGCGAGCGGATCGTACAGCGCAGCCTGAGGATGCTGGAAGGCTTCCACGATGAGAACCCACTGACCCTGAAGGGTATGCCGGCCCAGGCCTTTGCAAACGGCATCACCGCCGGCAGCGGAGCCCTGCCGGTGGAGCTGGTGGAACAGGCGCTGAATGCCGCCGTGCAGGATGGACGCTTGCTGAAGCAGGGCGGGACCTTCGCCCTGCCGGGCCGCGCGGTCAAGCTGACGGCCAAGGACAATGAGGCGCTGAAGGAACTGCGCTCCCGGATGCTGGCCAGCATCAAGCCGGACCAGCCGGATGAGGTCGTCAAGGACGTCCCCGTTGACAAGAAGCGCCTGCTGATGCTCTGCAAGCTGCTGGTCGAGGATGGCGAACTGGCACTGCTGCCGGGGGCCTTGTACTTCGACGCCACGCTCGTGAACAGCATCGAGGGCCGGCTCAGGGAGCAGCTTGCTGACGGTGCGCAGATGACTGTCAGCGACTTCAACCAGCTCGTCGGCACCTCGCGCAAGTACGGCATTCCGCTGCTGCAGTACTTCGAGAACAGCGGGCTGCTGAAGCGCGATGGCGACTTCCGCCGCCTGGCCTGAACAGAACATACTCAGGCAGCGATGCATGCGCTATAACTCTCCTGGAGAGGATCGGGGCTGGTGTCCCGTCTGGTCTTCAAAACCAGTGGCGGGCAGATAAAACTGTTCGTGGGGGGTTCGATTCCCTCTCTCTCCGCTTTCCCTCCCATTCACTCCACCCAGCGAGGACCGCCTTGCCCAGAGTATTGCCGATTGTGATGCTCGTGTTTTCCAACCTCTTCATGACCTATGCCTGGTATGGCCATCTGAAGGATTTCCGCAGCAAACCCCTGTTGCTTGTCATTCTGATCAGCTGGGGAGTAGCCTTGCTTGAGTACTGCCTGCAGGTTCCTGCCAACCGGCTGGGCTCACAGTACTTCAGCCTGCCGCAGCTCAAGGTGATCCAGGAAGTTGTCACGATGCTGGTGTTTGCCGGATTCTGCTTCTTCTACGTGAAGCAGCAGCTTTCCTGGGACTATCTCTGGGCGGGACTATGCCTGGTGGCTGCAGCCTTCTTCATGTTCAGGGGTGTTTCGCTGAACTGAACGGACGGCATGCAATTCACTTCACCACATGCCGCGGGATATCCGCCGGCAGGCGGCTGAGGAACTCCGTGTTCAGCGCGCTGCTGAACTCCGAGAACGACGCAATGGTGATTTCCTGCTTCTTCTGACGTCCGACCAGCACCACCTCATCCCCGTCATCCACACCCGGGATGTTCGTGACATCCGCGAAGCACATGTTCATGTTCACCAGGCCCACGATGGGCGCGCGCCGGCCGCGGATCAGCACATTGCCGCGGTTGCTCATTTCACGCGGATAGCCGTTGCCATAACCGATCGGGATCACGGCGATGCGTGAGTCACGCGGGGCCTGGAAGTAGGTGCCGTAGCCCACGAATTCATCGCGGTCCACCTCGCGCACCTGCATCACATTGGTTTTCCAGGAAATCACGCGGCGCAGGCGCACATCCTCACTGCGCCTGGCTCCGAGCAGCATGATGTTGTGAACATCAGGACTGGGGTAGAGGCCGTAGACCGCGGTGCCGATGCGTACGAGATCCAGCCGCACTTCGGGGCGGACCATGGCCGCGGCACTGCTGGCAACGTGGTACAGCGGCTGGCTGGCACGCCGCAGGAGCGGTTTGCGGACCCGGAAGAATGACTCCACCTGTTTGTCAATCCTGAAGCGCGCGGAGAGTGATTCAGCCCCGGCCAGATGCGTGCAGAAGCCTACAAGCTTCAGATGCCGGCGTTCGCGGTGGATGATGGCCAGTGCTTCGCGCAGCTTGGCCTGCTCGAGCCCCGTGCGGTTGCCACCGGTTTCAATCTCCAGGTGGATGCTGGCCTGGCGGCCCATGCTGGCGGCCATGCGCGCGACGTTTTCAATACGCCTGAGGCTGAACACATAGAACTCGATGCCGTGCTCGATCACCCACTCAAGATCACTGTCATGCATGATGCCCATGATCATCACGCTGCTGTTCGTTGTCAGGCAGGCATGCACACTCTGGGCCTCGCCGCTGGAGGCCACGGCAAAGCGCCGGACGCCGCAGGCCTCGGCCATCGGCACGAACTGCTGCACGCCGTGGCCGTAGGCATTGGCCTTGACGACGACACAGATCTGCGGGTGATCCCCGATCGTGCGGCGCAGGAAGTCGAGGTTGTGCCTGAGCGCGGACTGGCTGAGTTCCAGCCGGGAACTGTGATGGATCATGCCGGGCATGCAGGTGCTTCTCCGATGCGGGATGGCACACTGACGGCGCTGCCCGGGAAGCAAGCATTGATGCAGGTTCCCGGAGATGGAGGCCGCGCAGGCGGCCTGGGATGCGGCATCAGTGAAGTACTGCTATTGTAGCAGCCGCGCAGTTGCCAGACGGAGGCATGGCTGGTGCTAAGATGCGCTAGGCACGGGGTTGAGGTGTGAAGTGAGAATCGCATTCAGGCAATGGGACGTATTCACCGACAGGGCGCTGGGAGGCAATCCACTGGGGATCTTCCCGGATGCCGCGCAGCTCAGCACGGAGCTGATGCAGCAGCTCACCCGCGAGATGAACCTCTCGGAGTGCACCTTCATCTGCGGCGGCGGCAATAGCCGCTACAGGGTGCGGATCTTCACCCCGGAACGCGAGATGATCTTCGCCGGGCATCCCGTGGTGGGGACTGCCGCCTTCATCTTCAGTGAACTAGAAGCGGATGCGGAAGGCATCGAGTTTGAACTGATGCGCGATGTTGTCAGGATTGAGCGAGTCATGCATGGCGAGCGCAGACTGGTGGCCTTTGACAGTCCTCCGGTCAGCTGGCACGGCAGTCTGGATGACCGCGAGCTGGCGGCACGGCTGGTCAGCCTGGATTCCGCACAACTTGATGACAGCCTGCCGGTCGGCCTGCTGGACGTGGGTCCGACCTACTGCATCATCCCGCTGCGTGATCGCGCAGCACTGGAAGCAGCACAGTATGACAACACGGCCCTGAAGGAACTGGCAGCCAGGCATGGCACGGATCAGATCACGGTGGTCTGCCCCGGTGGCTATGCCGGGGGTGGCAGTTTCAGCACCAGAATGTTCGCGCCGCTGCACGGCGTGCCTGAGGACCCGGCCACGGGCAGCAGCGCCTGCTGCATGGCAGCCTATCTACATCGGTTTGGCAAGCTGGACAGTGGCAAGGACAGTTTCCATGGCCTCGACCAGGGATACAGCATCCATCGGCCTTCAAGAATCTGGTTCAGAGCTGAGGGTGATGCTGACAGCCCGAGGATCCGCATCGCCGGTGAAGCGCTGGAAGTTGCCAGCGGGGAGTTCAGACTTTGAGTGAGGACCGCAGTGTGGCGACGGAGCTGTTTGAGGGACGCATCGAGCGCCTGGGCTGGGGTGGCGTCGGCATCACGCGGCATACGGATGGCAGGATCATCCTGCTGCGCCACGCGCTGGCGCTGTTCCCCGGTGAGCTGGTCAGGGCGGAGATCGAATGGAAGGCGCGCCATGCCGAGGGCCGGGTGCTGGAGATCATTGAAGCGGACGCGCAGCGGATCGCGCCGATCTGTCCCTGGGCAGCGGCCTGTGGCGGTTGCGACCTCCAGGGAGCACCGCTGCGCGGGACGGAACTCAAGCGCCTGATGGTTGCCGACCTGCTCGCCAAGCAGCTTGGCCCGGAACATGCCTGGGAATGGAGCGCTGCCGATGACAACACCCTGCGCAATGTGATCCAGCTCCACCTTGCGGATGGCAGGCTCGGCTACCACGCGCGGGGCAGCCACGAACTCGTGGAGATCGGTGCTTGCACGGCCGCGCGTCCGGGCCTGTCGGCAGCAATCGAGCATCTGCGAGCGGGGATCGCCAGTGCGGACCTGCCGGCCCTGGAGGGCCGCTGGGAGCTGGTCTGCGGCAATCCGGAGGAGCCTGTCATCGCCTGGCATGAATCCGACCCACGCCGCTTCTGGGAGCTCACTGCCGACGGCTGGCAGGATTCCGAGGGCAGGGTCTCATTCCTTCTGAGGGATGGTGCACCGATTGCCAATCTTGCCTCGGGCTTCTTCCAGACCAGCGGCGGAGCGGCAATCCGCTGGTTCCGGACGCTGTTCGCGCGCTGGCAGTTGTCCGGAGATCGCCTGCATGACCTCTATGGCGGCTGCGGCCTGTTCAGCCGCCTGCTCTGTGACAGCTTCAGTTCCTTCAGCGTGGTTGACAGCTCAGAAGTGAGCATCACGAGCGCGGTTGCCAATCTCAGCGGGCAGTCCGCACGCTGCTTCCAGCGCGATGTGGACAGCTACATCGAGCGCATGCAGAGCCGCCCCAACGACCTGATCATTCTTGATCCGCCGCGCAGCGGGCTGAGCCGTGCTGCCTGCAAGGCGCTCTGTGATCAGGGAGCCGGGGCACTGGTGCTGATCGGCTGCGATGGCGCAGCCTTCTGCCGGGATCTGGCAAGGCTGGACAGCGGCTGGCGGCTGGAGAAGCTGGAGGTCGCGGACCTGTTCCCATGGACAGTGCACTGCGAATTCGCGGCGCTGCTGCTCAACCGAGCCGGCTGAGCAATCAGTTGCTGCGTACCGGGGATTCGTCCTCGCGCACGACGCGTGATTCTGTCAGGCTGTAGACGCCCATCTTCACGAGCCGCGGGCTGTAGATATGCAGTGTGACGAGGTCGGAGCCGCCGGCCTGCAGGTTGCTGATCTGATGGATGTCCTCATCCTGGCTGGCGCAGACAGTACCCTGGGCCAGCTCAACAGTGCGGACAGGGTAGATCATGCGGTTGTCGCTCCAGCCGAAGGTGGTCTCGCTGGCCGTGCCGCGCAGGACCTTGACGCCGCAGCTTGAGCCGATGTGGTCGTGGATCAGGCTGCGCTGTCCGTTGAGCCAGCAGATCACCAGCGCCTGATAGGCCGGACCGTCGTGCAGCAGGTTGCGCTGGTAGAAGTTCTCGTCGAAATGCAGCTGCTCGCTGACGCAGTCGCAGCTGACCTGCGTGCGGCGCAGGGCATCATCCAGCACATCCAGCGGGATGCGCGATGTGTACTGATCCAGTGTCTCGAATAGCTGCTGCAGATTCATGAGGCTTCCCTGGTCCCGGGGCGGGACTGCTGCAATAAGCTAACACAGGGCCTGCACAGGCCGCAGAATCAAGCCAGATTCAGCGGGAGAAGAATTCCGCCAGGGCGCGGTCGAGGCTGCGATCCTTCCAGTCAAAGCCTGCCTTGCGGAGGGCGGCCGGATCAACACGCTGGCTGGCCAGCAGCAGCAGCTTCGCCATTTCACCCATGGCCAGTGTCAGGGCCCAGGCCGGTGCCGCGAAATGCAGGCCCTTGCCGAGGGCCTGGGCCAGGGCCTGGCTGAACTCTCTGTTGCTCACGGGCTGTGGCGAAACCACATTGAGCGGCCCGCTGAGCTTCGGGTTGTCCAGTGCGAAGCGCACGATACGCAGGTAGTCGCGCATGCTGATCCAGCTCATGTACTGCCGTCCGTCTCCCAGTACGGCCCCGAGCCCCTTATCGAAGGCAGGCAGCATCTTCTCAAGCGCACCTCCGTCCGGATGCAGGACCATCCCGGTGCGCAGGATCACAGTGCGGATCCTGCTTTCCGCGAGCGGTGCGAGTGCTGCTTCCCAGCGTACGCAGACATCAGCCACGAAGTCGCGTGCAGCGGCGCTCTCCTCATTCAGCAGTTCGGAGCCACGGTCGCCGTAGATCCCGATGCCGGAGGCGGAGATGAAGCTCAGCGGTTGAGGAGTCAGCTCCAGTGCAAGCTGCACCAGGGTTTCCGTACTGCTGGTACGGCTGAAGAGGATGCTGCGTTTGCTCTTCTCGTTGAAGGGGACCGCGATGGAGCTGCCGCTCAGGTTGATGATGGCCGTGATGCCATCAGGCAGCATGGAGGGGTCGAGCCGTGTGCCGGGCTTCCAGCCCACCTCGTTGCTGGTGGCGGGCTGGCTGCGAACGAGGCGGTAGACACTGTGCCCCCGTTCCTCGAGATAGGAGACCAGATGAGACCCGATGAAGCCCGAGGCTCCACTGATCAGAATTCTTGATTCCTGCTGCACTACCGGCCCTTTCACGTTAGACTATTGACTCGCTGAGGATATATGCTATCTTATTCGTTCCCGCCTTTGCGGCCGCAGGACGGCCCGGGGCATAAAGAGGAATATCATGATTGCAATCGTTGAGATCAAGGGCAAGCAGTACCGCGTGGAGAAGGGTCAGACCATCCGCACGGTGCAGGTGCCCGGTGAAGCCGGCGGCAGCATCAATGCCGAGCGCGTGCTCGCCACCTACGAGGGTGACAAGGTCAGTGTGGGCCAGCCCGCCCTGGACGGCGCAAGCGTGACCTTCGAGATCGTGCGGCACAGCCGCAGCCCGAAGATCTACGTCGGTACCTACCAGAGCAAGAAGCGTCAGTACTCCCGCAAGGGTCACCGTGACAACATCAGCTATCTCCGCGTGACGGACATCAAGGGTTAAGCAATGGCACATAAAAAGGGATTAGGCAGCAGTAAGAACGGTCGCGACAGCAAGCCGAAGTACCGGGGCGTAAAGCTCTACGGTGGGCAGGCCTGCAACGGCGGCAGCATCATCGTGCGCCAGGTCGGCATGAAGATCGTGCCCGGCGACAATGTTGGCATGGGCCGCGACTTCACCCTCTTCAGCCTCGTGGAGGGCACCGTGGGCTTCAAGATGCACCGCGGCCGCCGTACCGTCTTCGTGACGCCGAACAGCTGAAGCAGCACAACCTGAAATTCCGGCGCAGTATCCATCGGGTGCTGCGCCTTTTTCATTTCGGGCGGGAGCCATGGCAGAGAGATTCACAGACAGTCTGACAGTGCGGGTCCGCGCCGGCAAGGGCGGGGATGGTGCCGTGCACTTCGACAGCCGCAAGTATGAGGCCTTCGGCGGCCCGGATGGCGGTGATGGCGGCAACGGCGGCAGCATCTACCTCGTGGGCAGCAAGAACTCGGACAACCTGGCTGCACTCGAATATGCAGACCTGAGTGCGCAGAACGGTGTGCACGGCGCAGGCGGCCTGAAGAAGGGCAGTGATGCCACTGATTTCGAGATCACCGTGCCGCTTGGCACACTGGCGTATGACAGCCGCACCGGAGTGGAGATCGGACATGTGACCAGCAGTGAGTCACGCCTGCTGGTGGCCCAGGGCGGTAAGGGCGGCAGGGGCAACCCGAAGTATGCCACGGGCAGCCGGCGCACGCCGCGCATCGCCCAGGATGGTGAGGCCGGCGAGGAGCACTCGATCACGCTGCGCTGGCGGATCTACGCGGAGAGCATGTTGATCGAGCCTCATGAAACGGTGCTCGAGGAAGATCTACTGCTGCCGCTGATCCTCGACAAGCAGCACGACGAGATCGAGTATGAGCTGTTCCAGCGCAAGCCGCGCTGGCTGCGGATCCGCGGGCTGTATGAGATGTTTGATGTGGCCTACCTGCCGGTGGTGCTGTTTGACGACGGCGAAATTGAGCAGGAGCAGCTGCACCACGCCTACTGGGCCAGGCACCTGTTCATCAACCTGCAGCCCTTCGGCGATGATGTTGAAGCTGCCTGGGAAGGTCTCGCAGCACGGCTGATGCGCCAGAGCTACCGCCAGCTTGAGACCGTATTCCTCGCGGCGACGCGTGAGCTGCCTCTGGAAAGCCTGAAGTTTGATGTGGAGAGCGGCAGCCAGCCGGAGAAGCGCATGCTGCGCGTGGAAGGCCGGGCTGAGGCATATGAGCTGTTTATGGGACAATTGACCGGTGGCGTCGTCAGCTGAAAGCATCGGAATCTTCGGGGGCAGTTTCAACCCGCTGCACATCGGCCATCTGCTGGTGGCCCAGGAAGCCTGGTATCGCTGCCGCCTCTCGCGCGTGGCCTTCGTGCCCTGCGCCGGCAATCCGCTGAAGGATGCGCCGGAGGATTCCGCCACCGATGCCCAGCGCCTGAGCATGCTGCGCATGGCGATCGAGGATGACAACCGCTTCTATGTCGACGCGCATGACCTGCGCCGCGGCGGGACGACCTACAGCGTTGACACCGTGATGCGCTTCCGCGAGAACCACCCGGAGGCTGAGCTGTACTTCATCCTCGGGGCCGACAGTGCGCAGCAGCTGCACCGCTGGAAGGATGCGCAGATCTTCATGCAGCTCTGCCGGCTGGTGATCTACGCCAGGCGCGGCGCGCATGACTTCTCCAGGGGCCTGCCTGATGAACTGCAGGAGTTCAGCGTCAACTGGGAGTATGTCAGCATCAACCCCGTTGACATCAGCAGTTCGGATATCCGCGCACGGCTGAGGCAGGAGCGGCCAGTGCGCTACATGGTGCCGGACAGCGTGGCGGATTACATCCACCGCAACGGAGTCTACGACCCGCTCAGCCGCCACCCACAAGAGTGACGAGCTCCAGCACGTCTCCGTCGTCAACCCGGGCCTGATGGAACTCAAGCAGGGGAATGATCTTCCCGTTGTGTTCGATCACGAGTGTATGGCTGTTGCGGTCCAGCTGTTCGAGCAGTTCCAGCCCGCTGAGGCCGGACTCCAGTTCCAGCCTGCGGCCGTTGACAACGATGCTGATCATCAGTGGTGCTGCCCCTTGAGCATGCCCCGATTGTAGCGCTTGAAGTCCGCGGCCAGATTGCGCACGCTGCGCCGGGCGCGGAAGGGACCGATGCTGCAGAAGCCGGCGGCCCCCGTATTGACGACGGATGCGCAGTTCTCCTCGTTGATCCCGCCGATGCCGACGACCGGAATCGTCACCGCGCGCACGATCTTCTCGAGGCCCTTGAGGCCGATCACCGGTGCGCTCTGCTTGGTTGAGGATGCGAACACCGCGCCGCTGCCGATGTAGTCCGCGCCGTCGGCCTGTGCCTGAATGGCATCAGGGATCGTACGGGCGCTGCGTCCCACGATCAGGCTGGCACCGATCTGGCGGATCTCCTGCACGGTGAAATCCTCCGCACCGACATGCACACCGTCGGCCCCGCTCATCAGCGCGATGTCAACGCGGTCATTGATGATCAGCAGGCAGTCCTTCTCACGGCAGATCCCGCGCAGCTTGCGGGCCAGATCAAGATACCTGCGGTTGCCAAGTGACTTGAAGCGGGTCTGCAGGACCTTCACGCCTCCACCCACGGCATCGTAGGCGACACGGACGGGGTCACGGTTGCTGCAGATTGAGGAATCGAGGATGAAGTACAGGGGATGAAGCGAGATCGCGCGGCGGAAGCGCCCGGCAGCCTCCGGAATGTCTGTGGCTACTTCGTCCCGGAGACGCAGCACGCTGGTCTGGCGGCCCGTCAGATTGACACACTTGCGCTCGAATTCATAGAAGTCAAAGCGCATCAGCTTGTAGAACTGGGCGACATTCTCGAGGTTGAAGAACTTGAAATACTCCTCGAGGGTGCGGCAGTACTCCTGGCAAGCACGCAGGTCGCGGATGATCCGTTCCGCCAGTTCGTCCTCGGGGATGCCGCCCATCAGCTCCGGGCTGTAGTCCTTGATGCGGTTGGGGCGGGGGATGTCGATGCCGAGCCGCAGGCGGATCATGCGGTCCTCGAGCGCGACGCGGTGCTGCATGCTTTCCAGGGGCTGGATCACGGAATCGGTGGCGGGATGCGCACGAAAGAGCTGCCCGAGCATGTCCAGCTTCTCACCGAGACCATGCAGGCAGTTGTCAATCACACCGAAAAGCTGTCCGCTAGACAAGCGCTGTGTTCCTCTGCTGGCTGAGCACCCGGTCATAGAGGGCCAGGTACTTCTCCATGATGATTTCCACCCTGTAAGAATCTACCGCGCGGCTGCGGGCGGCCTGTTTCATTTGCGTTAATCTTGCGGGATCCCTCAGCAGGCTGACCACGCGGCCGGCCATGCCATCGATGTCGCCCTGCTCGCAGATGTAGCCATCGACGCCATCACGCACCAGATCCGGCAGACCACCGGTGCGGGAAGCGATCACCGCGCATTCGCAGGCCATCGCTTCCAGTGCGGCCAGCCCGAAGCTCTCACTCTGGGAAGGCATCAGCATGATGCAGCTGGAGGCCATCAGGAAGTTGACATCCTCGCGGTTGCCAAGGAAGCTGACCTTGTCACTGACACCGAGCTCCTTCGCGGCCTGCATCGCCGTCGGCAGGTCCGGACCATCACCGACCATCAGCAGCCGTGCCGGTTCCTGCTCCAGGACTTTCGCAAAGACGTGAACGACATCAGGGGCCCGCTTCACGGGGCGGAAGTTGGAAACATGGATCAGATTCGGCAGGCCTTCCTCGCAGTAGTGGCGGCCGGCCCATTCGCGGCCGACCTCGGGACTGAACTGCTCGATGTCTACGCTGTTCTCGATCACTTCGATATCGATGTTCGGACTGAATTCACGGATCGTCTCATCCCGCAGCCAGGCTGACACAGCGGTGACTGCGTCATTGTTGTTGATCGCGAAACGCGTGATCGGATGCAGGCTCGGGTCATTGCCGACGAGCGTGATGTCCGTGCCGTGCAGGGTCGTCACCACCTTGAAGCGGCCGTCCAGCATCTCCTTGGCGAGATGCGCGCTGACGGCGTGCGGGATTGCGTAGTGTACATGCAGCAGGTCGAGATTGTAGGAGTCCACCACCTGGGCCATCTTGCTGGCCAGTGCCAGGGTGTAGGGCTCGTGCGGAAACAGCGCGTAGTTCAGCACATTCACGCCGTGGAAGGAGATGTCCGCATCGAGGCTCTTCTGCAGGCGGACCGGCAGGCGGTTCGTGATGAAATGCACCTCGTGCCCGGAGTTGGCGAGCGCAATGCCGAGTTCAGTGGCGACCACGCCACTGCCCCCGAAGGTGGGATAGCAGGTGATCCCGATCTTGAGTTTCCGGTCCATTAAGAGAGCATATCCCGCATGCGCTCAAAGCGATCTAAATGCGGGATGGCATGCATCAGATATCCGGGGTTGATTCACTTTCGAAGTAGTTCGCAGCCGTGATCACGATCTTGGAAATCAGCTCCCAGCGCCCTTCACCGAGGTGGCGGCCGACGATCAGGTTCTGGCGCTTGTCGATCAGCACACGCCCGCTGTCCGCGAAGCGCAGACGGGTCAGATATTCCAGGTGGCCGAAGCCCGTGTCTCCGGCATACCAGTCCCGGATCACGTTGAGCTGCATGTCCAGCAGCTCGAACTTCTGCATGTCCTTGACCATCTTCTCGGCAAGCTGCTGCTTGTCCTCACCCCATTGCGTATTGAGCTGCACCGAGAAGTATTCATCGCTGAATCCGGCGAGATATCCCTCGAGATTGCGCTGCACATAATTCTGCTGCGTGGCCTGCATGTGCGCGACAAACTGGGCGGCGTGGGGGTGGCTGTCCGGCATGCCGCCATTATAGGCCGGGCGATGCCTGGCGGTGCTAGAATGCCCCGCGTTGCAGATCCTCGACTACATCATCCTCGGCATCATCCAGGGCCTGACGGAATTCCTGCCAGTCAGTTCCAGCGGCCACCTCGTGCTGGCCCAGCAGATCCTCGGGATGAATCCACAGGGGGTGACCACGGAGATCGTGCTGCATCTGGCCACGCTGATCAGCGTGCTTGTGGTCTATGGCCGCGACCTGCTGGCCCTGCTGCGGGAGAAGCGCTGGAACTACATCGGAGCATTGCTGCTCGCCACCATCGTTACTGCCGCCCTGGCTCTGCCCTTCAAGGACCGCATTGAAGCCCTGGTGGACGGTCCGCAGGCGGTGCATTATGTCGGGATCTGTCTGTTGATCACCGCCGCGCTGCTGCTGCTCGCGGAGTTCATGGAGAAAAGACTCGGCGCGGTTCCGGGTCCGGATCCGCTGGCAACACCGGGCTGGGGCAGGGCACTGGCTGCGGGAGTGGCACAGGCCTGCGCAGTACTGCCCGGCATCAGCCGCAGCGGCAGCACGATCAGCAGCATGCTGCTGTATGGGCTCGACTATGGCAGGGCTGCGCGTTATTCCTTCCTGCTGAGTGTGCCGGCAATCCTCGGTGCCGTGGTGCTGAGCCTGCCGGACATGGCGGCTGATACCGCCAGCGGTAATGTGCCGCTGCCGGCATTGCTGGCCGGCTTCGCCAGTGCCGCGGTCTGCGGCGTACTGGCAATCCGCTTCCTGCTGGTACTGCTGCGCCGGCGACGCCTGTACTACTTCAGCATCTACTGTGCTGCGGTGGGACTATGGGCATTGCTGGGTGGCTGAAGAGCTGCCGCTAGAATACTGGCGTGGCAAACAGACCCGTCAGGCCAGTCGGCAGCATGCACATCCATCTCGCGGTTTCGGACATGAAGACGAGCATCGACTTCTACACGACTGTGCTGGGATTCTTCTATGACCACGGCCTGAAGGACATTGCCTGGCTGACGCGCTGCAACCTGATGCTGACGATCAGCCTCGGCACTCCGCCTTCCGATCCACAGCACTACTTCGGCTGGGTCGTTGACAGCATGGAGGAGCTCGAGGAACTGTACGAGCACTTCTACCGGAAACGCCAGCGCCTCAGTGCCGCTCCCAATCCGGAAGAGGGCCGCTACTATTTCTTCATCTACGACCCGGATGGCTACCCTGTGGTGATTTCATATGAGCGCATGGAGCATCCCTGGGGCCGCGGCGTCTGTTCCTGCGGGGAGCATCCTGAGCCTGAGGATCAGAACAGCTCGGTCTCGAAGCCGTAGATGTGGATGTCCTTGAAGCTCTCGCCGCTGCCGACGATCTCAGGCAGCAGGTCCTCGACCTCGGCATAGTTGCCACGCAGGAAGGGCAGCTGCAGGCTCATCCCGAGCGTCGGCCGGCCATCGAAGCTGCCTCGCCGCAGGGCAAGGCCGTTGCCAATCTGCAGTTCGATGCCGCTCAGCAGTCGCCTGCGCTGCGCGTCGCCGGTATGGATCACGCCCAGCCCGGGCAGGTTCGTCAGCTTCTGTCCCTTGTCATTCTCCAGGATGTAGTTCTCCTGCACCTCATCTCTGGCCAGACAGAGCCAGGCAGTGGGGTGCAGGGCCCAGCCACTGCGCTGCTGCTTCAGGCGGCTGGTGAATTCCGCATAGGCATTGCGTGAGCTGTCAGCATCCAGCAGGGTCCAGTCGTAGTCCATCTTCAGTTCGCTCCGGCCGTAATCCAGACCGGGCCAGACCCGCGCCATGATCCCGGTCTGCTGGCCTTCACCCAGTCGCAGCCAGGCAATCCCGTAGTCGTCATCCTCAGCCGGAGTGAAGCGACTGAACTCGCGGCGCAGGGCGATACCGCCGCGCAGGGGCAGGGCGGCTGAGGTGGCGAAGGCGTCCACGCTCTGCGTGCCCCAGTACTGTTCACGGGGGTAGCCGAGGGCACCATCCTGCGGGTGACCGCGGAAGTCGTAGCCCATTTCGCCGCTGAAGGTGAAGCCATGTGCGTAGGTTCCAACAGGCAGGCCGATCACCAGCGCCTGGCTGTCGCCGTCCAGCTGATCCCATTCGCTCTGGCCGCCTTCCGTACTGCCGGGGAAGTGCCGGGCACTGTGGTTGTGCATCAGCCTCAGGCCACGGTATCCCGCCAGTGCGGCCGGGTTGGTGAACACGGAACTCGGGTCGCTGACCGCTGCAGCCGCGCCCCCCATGCCGAGCGGGCGGGCACTGAGCATCACGAACAGGTCCTGGTAGACGTTGTAGGCCCGGGCCGCATTGCCCATCAGGATCAGCCCCAGCAGGCTGCAGATCAGTCCGATGCACAGCAGTCTGGCAACGCGGAGCATGCCGGTGCGGAACTGCTGCGGGTGGCCTGATGTCATAATCAGCAATTACATTACACCAGGTGGCAGGCTTGTCGAAGCTCAGCAACAACCGGCAGTTCGGGACGGCACAGTGCCTCGCCATCCTTTCGCACACCCAGCTGATGCAGCTCGAGCGCTACCGTGAATTGCTGCCGCAGGTCCTGCCCGGGGTGCAGATCATCTGCCCGGACAGCCTCGATGACATGCGGCGCATTGTCACGAACAGCCATTCCACACATGAACTGGTGCTGGTGATCGGCGGGGATGGCACGCTGAACCGGGTGCTGCAGCATGTGGATCTCGAGCGCCAGGTGCTGGCGATCTTGCCCTCCGGCACAGGCAACGACTTCGCCAGCTTCATCGGCTTCCCGGCATCACTGGAAAAGCGTGTGGTGCACCTGCAGGACCTGGAGGCCCGTGAGACTGACTACGGCCTGATCGGCGAGATCCGCTACATGAACAGCGCGGGTTTCGGGATAGACACCGAGACTCTCCAGGAACGTGAACGCCGGCGCGGCATCATCCGCAGCAACTACAACCTGCTGTTCCTGCTGGCCCTGGCGAAGATGCGCACCAGCCAGCAGCGGATCACGGCCGGGGAGTTCAGTGAGAGCGGACACTTCTACTGGATTCTCGGGATGAACAGTGCACTGATCGGCGGTGGCACGAAGATTGCCCCGGATGCGCGGATTGACGACGGCCTGATTGACATGCTGCTGATCCGTGAGACGTCCAAGTTCGACATGATCCGCCTGATGCCGGCGGCGATCAAGGGCCAGCACATCGGCAGCGGCATGGTGGAGTACCGCCAGGTGCCGGAGTTCAGCGTTGCCAGCGAGGACCCCGTGGCGGTACTGGCAGCGGACGGCGAATGCTACGACTGGGGTAAGCGGGAAGTCAGCCTGCGCTGCGTGCCAGCAGGGCTGCGGATGCTGCGCTGATCCCGTTCAGCCCTCGCTGACGGTTGGCAGGTAGATCCGCATTGCGGCCCCGCCGAGTTCCTCCGAATCCGCGGCCTGCAGCAGTCCGTTGTGCAGCTTGACGATCTTGCTCGCCACACTAAGCCCCAGCCCCGTTGCACTGGCATTGCGGCTGGTGGTGAAGAATGGTTCGAAGATCCGTTCGCGGATCTCGGGGGGAATCCCGGGTCCGCTGTCCTCAATGCTGATGCAGACCCAGTTCATGTCGAGCACGGGCTGGCCATCGCCGATCGGTGAGAGGTGGCTGACCGTGAGGATGATCTGGCCGTTCTTGCCCATGGCATTGCGCGCATTGACGAGCAGGCTGGCAATTGCCTGGTCCAGGCGGTGGCGGTCCAGCATCACGTTCGCCTGGCTGAGGATGCGCATCTCCAGCTGGATGCGCTTGCTGAGCTGGAGCTGCAGCATCGGCAGCGAATCCCTGAAGTAGCTGGCAACATCGCTGCGCTTGAGCATGTAGGGCATTTCGCGGCTGTAGCTGAGCAGCTGTTCGATCAGGTGCGCGCCACGTTCGATGCTGACATCGATGGCCTTGGCGAAGCTGTGGATCTCTGACTCCTGCTCGGCTTCATCCATGATCAGGCTGGTCATGCCCTTGATCCCGGTCAGCAGGTTGTTGAACTCATGAGCCACGCCGTTGGCAAGGGTCTCGAGATTCTCCATCTTCTGGCTGCGGATCAGCTGCTGTTCCATCAGTTCACCGCCGGCCATGTAGTCGGAGACGACGCAGATGATGCATTCGAGATGTTCCACACCCATGATCGGCTGCAGATTCAGGAAGAGCTTCAGCGCATCCCCGCCACCGGAGCTGAAATGCGGATTGCGCTCAGGCACATACTGCAGACCCTGGATATCAACATAGCGGCCATTCAGGGCATTGTTGATCAGCTGATCGGCACCGGCGGCAATGATCTGCGGATCGTCACTGAAGCGAAAGCCCAGCGGTTCCCAGTCAAAGCCGGGCTCGAGTCCGAACAGGCTGTTGAAGGATGCGTTCGACAGCAGCACCTGGCCCTCAGTGGACCAGATCTGGGCCGGTTGTCGAAAAAGTGTGATGAATTGCCGGAGTTCACGCACTGCAAGCGAGAGTATACAGAGCGTTACCGGTTGATTGGATATAATTACGGTCATGCAACCTCATGAAATCCGCCAGGAACTGGCAAAGAACTCCGATCTCATCGCAGAAATGCGGAGGTATCTTTGACGTTGATTCACGCAGGACGCGCCTCGCTGAGCTGAGTGCGCGCCGTGAGGAGCCGGGTTTCTGGGACGATCACAAGACCTCCGGAGAGGTCAGCCAGGAGATAAGTTCCCTCAGTGGAGTGGTTGATGCCTTCGACGATGCCACGCAGTCCCTGGAGGACCTGAACGGGCTGTGGGAGATCTACCAGGAGGAAGCGATCGAGGAGGGCAGCTCCGAATACCTGGAACTGGTTGAGGAGCTGCGCGGTCTGACGAGGAAGCTTGACCGGCTTGAAATCGAATCCCTGCTTGACGGCGAATACGACAACCAGCCCGCCATCGTCACCATCCAGGCTGGCGCGGGTGGCGTTGACTCGGCTGACTTCGCCGAGATGCTGTTTCGGATGTACAGCATGTGGGCGCGCGCCGAGCGCCTGGAGATCGAGGTGCTGGATGAGCGCCGGGCCGAGGAGGCAGGCGTGCAGATGATCAACTTCCGGGTCAGCGGCCGGCATGCCTTCGGCTACATGAAGGTCGAGAACGGTGTGCACCGCCTCGTGCGGATCTCACCCTTTGACAATGCCCACAAGCGCCATACGAGCTTCGCGAACGTCGGTGTGATTCCGGAAATCCCGGCCAACCTTGAAGTCGAGATCAATGAGGACGATATCCGCATGGATGTGTTCCGTTCATCCGGAGCGGGTGGCCAGCATGTGAACAAGACCAACTCGGCGGTGCGTCTGACTCATATGCCGACGGGAATCGTGGTTTCCTGCCAGAACCAGCGCAGCCAGCATCAGAACCGTGACGTCGCGATGCTGCAGCTCAAGAGCAAGCTGGTGGCCCTGATGCTGGAACTGCACAAGGAGCGCGTGGAGGATCTGCGCGGTGTGCAGTCCGACATCGCCTGGGGGAACCAGATCCGCAACTACGTGCTGCATCCCTATCAGATGATCAAGGATCTGCGCACGGGCATGGAAACGAGCAATACACAGAAGACGCTCGATGGAGACCTTTCGGAATTCATCTGGGCGGGACTGCGCTGGATGCGCAAGCAGCGCGGCGATGCACCGGGCTAGACTGGGAATGGGTCATGTGATGTGCAATCCATGACGAGAGGGTAGCAATGAACAGTGACAGACGTGATTTCCTGCAGAAAGCGGGACTGCTGATGGCCGGCGCGAGCCTGCTGGACATGGCGCGCAGCTCGACTGCCCTGGCCCAGGAGCCGGGTAAGGATGATGAGCAAAAGGACAAGCAGCCCAGCCAGAAGGAGATCGACGCTGCCGCCAAGGGTGAGTGGATCGCCGTGCTTGGCAAGGTCAAGGACCTGAATGAGAAGGAGCCCGTGCTGGTCAAGGCCTCCTTCCAGGACAGCCTTGGCAATGATCAGGAAGAGGAGAAGATCTTCGTGCGCTGGGTCAAGATCAATGAGGACACCGGCCGCTGGATCATCAAGGGTGCGACCTGCACGCATCTGAAGTGCACCATAGAATTCACGCCGGGAATGGACCGTTTCGTCTGCCCCTGCCACGGCAGTGAATACGACCTTGAAGGCGAGGTGCTGAAGCGTCCGTCCCGCAAGCCGCTGAAGGATTACAGCGAGCATGCCTTTGAGGAAGGCGGGATGCTGAAGCTCAGGCGCAACAGCTGAGTCCGATCTAGCTGGAGTGGCCGCCTGAGCGCAGCTGTCTGCCGCAGCCCGTGCAGAATTCGTTCATGCGCAGATTCGCGCGGCCGCAGTAGTGGCAGTAGAAGTAGTTGCTGCGCAGCGCCTGCAGCGGGTTCTGGAGCGGGCTTGGCCGGCGGAAGCTGCTGAGCTTCTGTGCGCGGTTGACCATCACGAGCGCGATCGCCCAGTTGATCAGGATGATCGCCAGGCAGCCTGAAAGCATGGCGAAGCTCTGCGACTCCGGCACCAGCTCCACTGCGAAGGCGAAGTAGTCATAGGCACCATGCCAGAAGGTGGCCAGCAGCAGACCCGTATAGACGAGCAGGCGTGGTGGCCTGCCGGTGTTGCCGAAGCGGGCCAGGCCAAGGTAGTAGCCCATCATCACGGCCCAGAGCGTATGCCCGGGGACGGCGAGCACCGCGCGCAGCACGGCCACGGCCAGGCCATCGGACCCACTGAAGAATACGTAAGCGATGTTCTCCAGGGTGGCGAAGCCGAGGCTGATGGCAACCATGTAGATGATGCCGTCGTAGACCTCGTCGTAGCTCCTGTGCTTCTCTACGTAGAGCCTGAAGAGCCAGAGCTTGCTGACCTCCTCCGGCAGGGCCACGAGCAGGAAGGCGTTGATTGCAATCCCGGCCAGACCGGCCTCCGGCGGCATCTGATAGATGGACTCAAGCGCGATGGCCGGAATCACGGACAGCATCCCGAGAAAGAACACCTGGATCACCCGGCTGAGACTCTCGCGCTCGTGCAGGTCGCGCACGTAGAAGAAGTGCATCAGCAGCAGGGTCGGGCCGATCGCCAGCGCGAGCAGGGTCATGCCTGTCCGTGCCTTGCATCAGGACTGGTGCGGAACATGCGGCTAGACAGTACTGCCATCCGGCTGGCCAGGGGCTGCAGGGACCACATTGACGCTGTCGGCACTGGGGTCAGAGGTGCGCAGGGTGGTCACGACCAGCGGGCCGTCTCCGGCACCGACGGGAATCTTCGCCGTGATCTGGGTGTTGGTCCAGGTCACGACCTCCAGCGGCAGGTCATTGAGCGTGATCTGATCGCTGCCGTCCTTGATGCCAAAGCCCGTACCTGTGATCACTATCGTGTCACCGACCACGACTTCCAGATCGCTGATGCTCTCGATCACGGGCAGGGGGATGTTCTCCACGCTCAGTGGTCCGGCCAGCGTGCTCGGGATGCCTTCGGAGGAGCCGTCAGTGGGACGGACCCAGTAGTACTTGCCGGGCAGGGGATCGCCGAGGACGAACTCGAAGCTCAGGTGCTGCGTGCTCTTGCTCGCGAAGTTCAGCGCCTCGGAGAGCGGGGGAGTGCCACCGAGGTTGCCAAGCAGGATGCTGCCTGCGCCATTGGCACCGCCGGTTGCGGGATAGTCACTCTCCAGCTCGGAGGTGTAGATGTTGTAGCCACCGCTCACGCTGTTGCCGATGTTGGCACCGAGCGGGGTGATGTCGCTGATGTTGATGTTGCCATTCTCATCGCCATCGACCTGCCACTCCACGCTGGCAATGTCGAAGGACTCGCCCGGCACGGGGCTCACCGTATTGAGCTTGACGCCGAGCTGGGTGATGTCGGCGACGTTGACCTCACCGTTCTGGTCATAGTCGCCGCGGTTGCGGTAGAACCACTCGAGCTTGCCGGAGGTGATGCTGCCCTTGAGTTCCGGCACGCTGTGCGCGGCCTTGGGCGGTGCACTGGAGATCCGCTCGCCGGACATGGCCTGGCGGCGGAAGCTCACGGTCAGCAGCTCGGCATTACCATCGATGCCATGGCTGTCCAGCGGCTGCATGTGGGCATAGTGAATGATGCCGGGATTGCTGAGCTTGGCGAGTTCCAGCAGGTTTCCGGCCGGCAGCTGCTTTTCAAGCCGGGCACTGCGGTGGATGCTGACTGGCGTATAGAGATCGGGATCGTAGCTGATCTCGATGCACAGGGCACGCAGGTTGTCAGCTTCCCTGACGCTCAGTGTGCTTTCCACGAATTCCCCGCGGGAGGAACTGCGGATGCTGAAGTCCGCATTGCTGTCAGCACCGAGGAAACTCTCGTCGTAAACCTTCAGTTCCAGCGTGGGAAGGACGTCAGCGTTTCCTGCAGCTGGAAGCTGAGCACCGCCGCCACATGCTGTGGCGGTCAGGCCGAGTAACAGTACGCCAGCCGGAAGGGAGAGAGTGCGCAGAACTTTCATGTGATTCCACTTCGCTCAGTTTTGTAGCAGCGGAGTGCACCGCGGCCCAGGCTGATTCTAGCATAACCGGCCAGCCTGCGAGTAAGCCGGATCAGGTCTGCTGCCCCCCAGGATTCGCGGGAGATCCCGGAATGACGTTGAACGGATCACTGGGATCACTGTCACGTTCCTTGCGTACGATGAAGCTGCCGTCGGTTGCGCCTTTGGTGATCTGAATCGTGATCAGGGTGTCCGACCAGTCAAGCACCGTCATCGCCAGCCCGTTGAGCAGCACCTGGTCAGCGGCGTCCTGCGTACCGAACTGCAGGCCGCTGATGATCACCGTGCTGCCGACCGGACCCTCATTCGGAGTGATTCCGGTGATCACCGGACGCGGGTTGTCAAAGACCTGCAGGCTCAGCGGAGCACTCTCAACCGTGTAGACGGTGCCTTCAAAGGTACGTTCAGCCCGCGCCCGGACAACATATGTGCCTGCCAGGCTGTAGGTGTATGTGAAAGTCACACCGGGGTTGGTCAGCGTGTTTCCGTCATCCATGTCCACGAGAATGTCGTCGCTGACATCCAGGCCCTGAGGATCCAGCGTGAAGCTGAAGGGCTTGCCGAGATCATTGCTGCTGGTATCCACGCTCAGCCCGAGCTTGCGGGCATCACTGACGATTTCCGTGGTGATCGTGTCCCCGTTGGCATCGGTGATCTTGAGCGTGCCGACGTAGAAGCCGTAGTCCTCGAAGGTGAAGTCCACCGGCGGGGGGCTGGTGCTGTCTGTGCTGCCGTCGCCATCGAAGTCCCACTCATAGGTGTAGGGAGCCCGGCCACCTGTCACCGTGGCGCTGAAGGTATATGTCAGTTCGTCACCCGTGCTGGGGATGGACTGGCCATCCAGATTCTCCAGCGGAGGCGCGGAGCTGCTGATGTCGATCGGAGTGCTGATCGTCGGGGCGACCTTGCCGGCGCCATCCACGGCATCCAGTGTGACGTTGTAGCTGCCGGGGCTCTGATAGCTGTGGACAATCGACTCACCCGTGAGGGTGGTACCGTCGCCCATGTTCCAGGTGTAGCTAATCGGCTCCACTCCGTTCTCGGGAATTGCGAAGAAGTTGATGTTCACACCTGTGGCAGTCGCCGCCTGGTCTGCGAAGGGGCTGACCCGGAAGCTTTCACTGGGCCTGGGTATGGTGGTGTTCTCGGCAATCAGCATATGCCCGAGGGCATTGATGTCAAAGTCGAACCAGTTGCCCTGGCGGCCGCGGGAGCTGTCCAGCAGGCTCAGCTCGCGGGTGGCGGGATCCACCCAGAACAGGAAGAGCAGCACGTTGTCAAACGTATTGTTGGCGAAGGCGCCATTCTGCATGCGCACGCTCAGGCGGCCGCTGAAACCGCTGCCCGGAGTGCTCTGGGGCTCAAAGTACATCCCCTGCAGGAAATTGAAGTCGTTGAGCGTGACCTTGCCCGTCCCCTGGCTGGTGGCGGCGCTGAAATCCCGCGCATCCTGGGCATCACTCGTGGAGGTGAGCCAGCCTTCCACCTGGCTGCTGCTGATGCTGCTGTCGGGGTCGGTGACGAGCTCGAAATCAAGCTCATTCAGACCGTCACGGCTGTCCGGGCCGAGATCAGTGGGCGCGGTCGAACCGGCACAGGATGCCAGGACCAGCAGGGCGACAATCGCCATGATTCTGAACAGCAGCTTCTTCATCTTGTCCACCTATAGACCGGGCAGTCCAGTCAGGCTGGGAAAGTCCGCCCGGAACATCACGGCCCCGGCAATGAGGCCCAGTAAAACTATAATGGAAACCCAGGGAAAAAGCAGGCGCGTCAGCTCATTGACCGGCACCTTGCAGAAGTTCGCGATCCAGACGTTGTGAGTGTTCGTCGGATCACAGACGCCCTGCAGCATTCCCACGGAGAAGAATGCGGCCATGATCAGGCTGCCATGCAGCACTCCTGCTCCAGTTAATATACCCATGATCGTGATCCCCATCCCATACAGGTTGAGCGGGCCTCGGTAGAGGGCCAGGGGGCTGAGAAGGAAGAAGGTCAGGATGAAAGCGAAGGGAGAACTGACGGGCAATGCGGCGAAGACTGGCTCAAACACCGCCGTTACCGCCTCGAGCCGGGTGGCCTTGAGCAGGATCCCGATTCCGATCAGCAGGATCACCGCCGGAGCCGCCATCTGCACGCCCTCGAACAGGGCCTGCATCAGCTGATTGAGCGCCTTGCCCCGGCGTGTGACGGTGCTCAGCGCGCAGAAGATGATCCCCAGTGTCAGGGCTGCCAGAATGTCGATGCTGATCGGCGCCGGCGGGAGTTCATCCACTGCGATGCCGCGGGAATTGAAATCGTATACAGCCTTGATTGCCGCTGACCAGAGCAGAAGCAGGATTGGCAGCAGCAGGCTGGCCGCCGCCAGCCAGTTGTCGGTGCGGCCGGTCCAGGCCTGGGTGTCAGTACTGAAAGGCAACAGCAGCAGGCGCAGCAGGAGCAGACCGAGCAGGAGCAAGAGCAGGCTGGAAAGCAGATAGTGCAGTGCGCTGAGGAACATGCCTGTCGCAGCCGTGGATGATGCGATGCCCCAGGCGGCCAGTCCACAGCCGGTGATGACCAGCAGCAGGCCACTGAGGTTACGCAGCCCGTCCTGCCGCGTGCTGAGCGTGCGCAGCAGATAAGCGATGCTGACCAGCAGGAACAGGGCAGCCATCACCACGCCGAAGCGGATCACATCCGTCAGTTCCAGGCGCAGGCTCTCCGGGATCTGCTCCCCGGTGAGGATCTGCTGGTAGCCCTGCCAGTTGGTGGGATTGAGCGCGCCTCCGAGGCTGAGCCCGAGCAGGAAAATTCCTCCGGCGATCCGACGCTCGATGCCGAGACTGAAGAGCACCGGCAGGCAGATGGAGGCCACGAGGATCACGGCCCCCAGTCCGCCAAGCGTCGTGAACAGCACGGCAATGATCAGGAGCATGCTCAGCCCGAGCCTGAAGCGGTCCTCGCCGGCATATTCAGCGGTGTAGCGTACCAGCCGTTCAGCTGCTCCGCTGATCCGCAGCTGGGCGGCGATCACTGCACCGAGGATCACGGCGAAGACCCAGTTTGCCAGCAGGCTGATGCCGGGCTGCAGTACCTGTGTGAGTACGGCGTTTCCGTAGGCCAGGGGGCCGCTGCTGACGAGCAGCGGGAACATCGCCAGAAGGGCAATTGAAAGCGCGCAGAGCGGAATGGCGATCGTGGCTGTCAGCCGGCGGCTGATCATCAGCCATCCGTAGAATGCTAAAATCGCTAGATAGGCGATTATCACGCTGACTATTCTAAGGGAGAACCGTTGAACCGCCCGTGGCGGAAGAACTGAGAGGTGATTGATGGCAAAGACGTTGCTCGTTCTCAGGCATGGCAAGGCCGAGCCGGCTGAGAGCGTGGAGAAGAGTGACTTTGACAGGGAGCTCACCGCCAGAGGTGAGAGCAACTCACTCGTCATGGGAGACTACATCTCCCAGAAGGGGCTCAGGCCTGATCTGGTGATCAGCAGCCAGGCCAGCCGCGCACTGAAGACAGCCAGGAATGTCGCCAGCCGCTGCGGTGATCCACCGCTGGAAGAGAACGAGACCATGTACGGTGCCTACTCTCCGGATATGCTGGAAATCCTGACGGGACTCGACGATTCAGTGGCAACGGTTCTGCTTGTCGGTCACAACCCGGCGCTGGAGAACCTGGTGGATGAGCTGACTGACAGCTACGACACCGTGCTGAAGACCTGCAGCCTGGCGGTGCTGAAGACCACCAAGAAGAACTGGGCGGACATCATGCACGGTGACTTCAAGACGATTGCCATCCAGAATCCGCGGGACCTGGACACTACCGCCTGAGATCCCGCAGGCGTGCATTCAGGAGCAGCAGCAGTCCGATTGCCAGCAGCGCAAGACCAAGTGGAATGAACCAGGCACCGTCGAATGCGATGCGTGGCAGGTACTTGTCCAGCTCCAGTTCGGCGAGCAGCCCCTTGCTGCCGCTGGTGCCGGAAGCCTGCTCAGGCATGACTGCCGCCTCAGGAGTGACTTCGGGAAGCAGTACGCTGCTGAAGCTTCCGGCCAGCCTGCCGGTGTCGTCAAGTGTCGGCACCGTTGCCAGATCCGGTGGGGTTCCGCTCAGGACCGGTGTCCCATCCGCCGGCCAGACAAAACAGATCCAGGCCTCGGCGGCATAGGCCTGCAGACTGCGGATCGGCAGGGCATTGCCGGAGCCATCCTCGACCACCAGCGCGGGCTGCTGGGCACTGCCGCCCGGCGGAATTTCCAGATAGACACTGCTGCGCTGCAGACCATTGACCTGCAATCCGTCGGCAAAGACCATCTCGGCCTCGCTGCCGATCTCATGCTGGCTGGCATCGATCCGCACGAAGCGTACGCGCCGGTACATCTCCGGTGCATCCGCGATGATCTTCAGCTTGCGCAGCGGCAGGTGGTTGCTGGAGACGACGAGTGGCCACATGCTGCCCCCGGCGGCCGGCAATGCCCGCATGGCACCGATGGCCACCGGGACTTCGTGCAGTTCGGGCTGCTCTCCGGCCAGCCGGCCACTGGCCTCTGAGATGGCAAGCCCGCCACCTCTGCGAATCGTCAGGCGGATGTAGCGGTTCAGGTCCAGGGGTGCGAACTCGATCTCGGTGACACGCAGCACGCCTTCGCTGCCAACCTGCTGCATCACGACCTGTTCGCGGCCGCTCTGGCTGAAGTCCGCACGGGTCGGGCCGGCTTCAGGCAGCACACTGCTCAGGACATCCGTGGCACTGAAACTGAGCCTGATCCGGTCCAAGGGCAGGGGCGGGTCTCCCCTGTCGAGGATCACAAGCCGGTCATTGCTCTCCGGCCGGCCGGGATCAACGATTGTCAACGCGCTCCAGTCAGTCCCTGGACTGCCTTCCGAGATCCGCAGCATGGAGGGAATCTCGGTATTGCCACTGCGCAGTGACCAGCCCGCGGGGTTGTTGAGTACATGATCCAGTGCGGAATCCCGCAGCCGGATGCGCACGGCCTCCCCAGGCTCAGGAGAATCACCGATCGGGGTGATGCTGCCTGCCGCAGGCGTATTTACATCCTGAACTTCATCCTGGGCCAGCGCAGACACCGCCAGCAGAAGCAGCAGAGTTGAGATCAGGATGGGCAGCAGCAGGCGCACGTCGGAATTGTAGCAGTCCAGCAGGCTCAGCGAGCGATTTATAATAGGCATTACCAGATGTCCCAGACTCTCTACAGGAAGTACCGCAGCCAGCGCTTTGCGGAGCTGGTCGGCCAGGGATCGGTGACGACGATCCTGCGCAATGCCATCCGCCGCGGGCGGCTGAGCCATGCCTACCTGTTCTGCGGCCCACGCGGAACCGGCAAGACCAGCGTGGCACGCATCTTTGCCAAGGCCCTGTGCTGCCTGGACCCGCAGGATGGCGACTGCTGCGGCAAGTGCGTGAACTGCGAGGCGATTGCCAACGGCAATGCCGTGGATGTGATCGAGATCGATGCAGCCAGCCGCAACAAGGTAGAGGACATCCGTGATCTGCGGGACAAGGTCGGCTATGCACCGATCGAGTTTCCGTTCAAGATCTACATCATTGACGAGGTGCACATGGTCACGGCGCAGGGCTTCAATGCACTGCTGAAGACGCTCGAGGAGCCGCCGGGACACGTGAAGTTCCTGTTTGCCACGACGGAGCCTCACAAGCTGCCGATCACCATCCTCTCACGCTGCATCCGCTTCGACTTCCAGCGCATCCCACTGGACGATCTGGCCAGACATCTTGTCTGGATCGCCGGTGAGGAAGGGTTCAGCATGGAGCTTGAGGCCGGCATGCTGCTGGCCCGGCTGGCGGAGGGCAGTGCACGTGATGCAATCAGCCTGCTGGACCAGCTGACCGTCTACTGCGAGATGGAGATCACAGAGCAGGCCGCGCAGGAACTGTTCCAGCTTGGCAACCCGGAACTGCCGGGCCGCGTGCTGGGGCTGATCAGGAACGGCGGGCGTGAGGAACTGCTGGAGATCTGGGGTTCACTCGTGGAGCAGGGCGCGGATGCCGGGCGCTTCATGGTGCAGCTCAGTGAAACTATCAAGCAGGACTACCTGCAGAACCCTGATCCCCGGATGCGCGAAGCACTCGCCGTGATGTGGGAGGCCCTGAACCTGCTCAAGCATGAAAGCTTCCCGGCACTGCTGGTGGAGCTCAGCCTGCTGCGTTGCCATGATCTGCTGCAGGCTGACAATATGGCAGTCCAGCCGGCACCGGTAGCCAGGCAGCAGCAGGCAGTGCCGCAGCAGCAGCAGCAGGCTCCGGCGCAGAAGTCTGATCCTCCTGCACGGATGCAGGAATTGCAAAATGTTCACAACGTGCAGGAACAGCGTCATGAACCTCCGTCCATGGAACATGCGCCGCCTGTCCGGCCGCAGGAGCATGCACGCCAGCGCCCGCCGGAAGCACCTTTTGAGGAAACCGCTGACGCGCAATGGCTGGCAATGCTGGAGGAGCTTGAGCGCAACAGCCTCACCAGTTATGCGCTGGTGCGGATCGGTGTCCGGCCGTTGCAGTCGGAGGGTAATCTGCTGCTGGAGTTTGATGACAATGGCCCGGGCAGGGTCGCAGCCCGCTATGCGCTCCAGCCCGAGCACCGGGATCAGATCGGCCAGGCCATGCGCAAGGCTTATGGAGCGGCAACCGGCCTGCTGATCCGCATCGCCGGTGACAGCGAAACAGTTGAAGTGCTGGCAGCCGGTGCCGCTGGAGGAATCTCAACGGAGGCCGGGAGTGCTACAATCGGAGCGCCGCAGTCCGGGGTTGGCGGAGGCGGTGCCCCTGTGGATGAACGTGTCAGCGCGGATGACGCGATGGAGCTGTTCGGGGCAACCGAGCTTAAGGACGGAGACTGACATGAAAGCTGATTATGGCTGGATCATTTTCCTGGTAATCGGAATTCTCGTTGCCGTTTTCTGGGGACAGATCACCGGCGGAGTGAAGAACTACAAGGAAAGCGGAATCGACCACGAAGCCGTTGCGCGCGGAGCGGAGCTGTTCAAGGATCCCCATGCCTGGACGCCGCTGGAGAACAAGGCCTGTGCGATGTGCCACAGCGCGGACTACCAGCCGGGTCCTGAAAAGATCACCATGGCAGACTACACCGCCGGATCGCCCGTTGAGCTGAAGAACCTCGCCAAGAAATACAAGAGTGACATGCTGACGAATGAGGACGCTCTCTATGAGCGCGCGATGATCTGCATGACAGGACCGACACGCATGGGACTGCGGCGGGCCAACCAGAAGGCCCAGGAGACAAAGGACCTGATGGCCTATCTGCGCAGCCTCTAGGCATCTGCCCCGTCATAGCGGTAATGCCTGCGGTGCAGGATCATACCGAGGCTGCCGAGCAGGAACAGGGTCGCGCTGCTGATGAAGACGACCTCGTAGCTGATACTCATCATGATCGCGCCCAGCAGCGGGGCGATCGCACCACGGATTCCGGTGATCGTCACATGTGCTCCGCTGTAGGGACTGGCGTCGGCTCCGCGCGCGAAGGTGACCGGTGCCAGGCTCCAGGCCACGTTGATGCCGCTCATGCCGATCCCGAACACCAGGTAGGCGCAGTACACGATCAGGATCAGTGATCCATGCTCGAAACCGTGCAGACCGAGCATCAGGCTCAGCGGGAAGATTGACAGAATCGCAAAGATCACGCTGCACAGTGCTGCCGGGCCGCGACCGTCCATGAACTTGCCCCACACGGGGGAGAGCAGGATCACTCCCGCCATTGCCAGTGGCCCCTGGGCGATGCCGATTTCCGCATAGCTCATGCCGATCACGTCCTTGAGGTAGAAGGGCATCACCGGGAACATCAGCATCAGCGCTGAACCATAGAGGAAGAATGCGGATTCGAAGTGCAGGAAGGGGCGGTCCCGCTTGAGCAGTGCAACGAAGCCCCGGATCGGCTCAACCAGCAGCTTGCGGAAATCCGGCCTGGGCAGATCGGCTGCCAGTTTGTACTTGCCGCGCAGCGGACTCTGGGCCAGGATCAGCGTGCCGAGCATCCCGATCAGGCCACTGACGGCGAACAGCCACTTGAAGTTGAACTGGTTGATATCCAGGATGTAGCCGGCTCCGGCAGCGCAGGCCATGCTCACGATCGTTGACAATGTGACGGTCAGGCCCCACAGGCGGTTGCGCGATGCCGGGCTGACATTCGTCTGCCACATCGCGAAGACACTGGGCATCAGCAGGGCATTGCTCACGAAGAAGATGGTGGAAACTGCGATGAAGCTCCAGGCATCCCAGACGAACAGGTAGAGCAGGAAACTGCCGCGGCTGATCAGTCCGATCCAGAAGATGAAGGGCCGCTTGTCCCGGCCGTCCGCCAGTTCACTGCCGAAGATGCCGAGCAGCAGGCAGACGCTGCCCAGCATTGAGATCAGGGCAACCTGGAACTTGCTGCCGTGCAGGGCTTCCTTGAGCACGAAACTGTTGAGGGTGAAGGTCCCGGACATCACCCCGCCGAGCACTGCATAGATGGTGAAGAAGTGCAGCCCGATCCTGTCCAGCAGCGAACCTTCCACCAGGCGCAGCGGACCGAAACGGCGCAGCCAGTGGGGTGTGATGAACCATTCGTAGCCGGGGGTGTATTTCACAGCAGGGATTATATTGCGGCCTGTCAGTAAAAAACTTCTAATCACTCCGATTCACCAGTAATTCATCGGTTCACACAAAGGCGCACTGCAGCCGGGCCGGACTTCGTCCGATGTACCAGCAACGGAGGAGTTATGAGCAAGATCGACTGGCATGAACTGCTGTGCAAGGACCGTGAGGCCTACATCAGTGCGCGCGCCGAGCATTTCGCGGCCACCGAGGCCCGGATCGTGATCAACGGCAAGCGCTTCAACCAGGTGGACCTTTCGGGACTGGACATGTCCCGCATGGATCTGTCGCAGTGCGAACTGTTCGGCTGCAACCTGGAGGGTACGGACCTATCGGACTGCCTGCTGCGCATGACGCGCCTGCGCGCCTGCAACCTGCGGGGTGCCAACCTGCACCTGAGCAATCTGAGCAAGGGCGAGGGAGTCAAGTGTGACTTCACCGGCGCGGATCTGACAACCACGAGCCTGCTGCTCCAGAAGCTCTACAACTCCACCTTCGAGGAAGCGAAACTGGACGGGGCGGACTTCTCCGCCGCCGAGGCTGAAGGTGTGTCCTTCAGGGGCGTGCATGCCAGACGCACCTTCTGGACCAAGGCCGACCTGCGTAACTGCGACTTCAGCGGAGCCTACCTTGGCAATGGTTACTTCAGGCTGGCTGCCCTGAGCGGTGCGGAGATGGCGAATGTCGACATCTCCCATGCCGACCTGACCTACAGCGTGATGTACGGCACGAACCTCGAGGGAGCTGACCTCAGCGAATGCGACCTGAGCAATGCCTTCTTCGAGGACACCAACATGCGCAATGCCAAGCTGACACGCTCCAAGCTGGAGAATGTCAATCTCGAGGCGGTGGACATGGAAGGTGCTGACACCAGCGGCGTGATCACCGGCGAAGTGGTGACGAGTGAAATGCGCCAGCATCACGAGGAAGTGCGCACGGAGGCCATGGAGCGCATGCGCATGAGCGAGTATGCCGCCGAGCAGGTGGACGAGGCGAGCATGGAGGATGCCAGCCTGCATCAGTTCGCCGGCGGGCATGGACTGAATGGCAACGGTAATGGAAATGGCAACGGCCAGCAGGGAGGCTAGGGCATGGGCGGCTACAACGTACTGATTCCCGACAGCAGCCGTGACCTGCACCCGGAGACGATGCTGCCGATCATGGACGGCCTGCAGCAGCTGGAGGATGTGCCCGTGGTGATGAGCATGGACCGCATCCGCGACATGTACAAGCACACACGCTACGTCAGCCACGGCAGCTATGAGATCTTCCAGTTCTACGTCAGCGATCTGTTCCGCAAGCACAACATCGACTTCGGGGTATCCGTCGGTCTGTCCGCGATCCTCGAGGATGGCAGCATCCAGGAACTGCATCACCTGATGGAGGAATGCCAGATCCCGAACCTGCTGTTCCTCAACGCCCGTGATCCGCGCGTGATTGAGCGTCTGGACAGCGTGCAGGCTTCGCAGTGGAAATTCACCTACATGGTCTGCTCCTCGCGCAGAATGGTTGAGCTGCTGCAGCAACGCGGCTATGAATCCGTGCTGCATGCACCGCTCGGCACATCGCCGCGCATCTTCCATCCTGCCGATGCCGTACCTGGCAATGCACCCTTCCCCCTGCGCAGTGATGATGAGCGGCTGACCGCGGACTTTGACGTCAGCTTCGTAGGCTGCCACAGTGTCAATCGCGAGCGGATCCTCAGTGCGGTCCGTGCCGCAGAAATCCGGCTGGCTATTTTTGGCGATCCCTCATGGCAGGACAGCCAGCTCTCCGACTGTTACCGGGGTCCCTGCCATTACCTGCAGGAAAGCAACACTGTCTACAACCACAGTCGCATCACACTCGACATACCGATGCACAGGAGCCAGTTCCGCGATTATCTGAGCAACCGTGTCAGCGATGGACTGGCCAGCGGCTGCATCACACTTACTCAGCACAACCCGGACATCCTCGCGCTGCTGGGCAATTCCGTGGAAGCACTCATGTATGAGGATCCGTCAGAACTGCCGGAAATGATTCAACGCATTCTGGACGATCCGCTGCCCTATGCCACTGCAGCACAGCTGGCGGGTGATCTGATCCGTGATGAATACCGCTGGGAACGCTGCCTGCAGCGTGTACTACCCAGCCTGGAGATGTGCCTGATCCGCCAGGGCTGATGCCGCCAGGCCGGCTGCGATAATGGTCGCGTGAGCAAGCCCGCCACCCTGGACGCGATTCTGCTGCGCCGCTACAAGCGCTTTCTCGCTGACGTGCAGCTTGCCGATGGCAGCAGCCTGACTGTGCATGTTCCCAATACGGGCAGCCTGCTCGGCTGCATCAGGGAAGGCAGTCCCTGCCTGCTGCTGGATCACGGCGAAGGCCGGCGCAAGTACCGCCACAGCCTCTGGATGGTCAAACCCGGCAGGAGCTGGATCTGTGTCGATACCGGCCTGCCGAACAGGATGATTCTGGATGCAGCCAGATCACAGAAGATCGCTGCTCTGACGGGATTCCAGGAATACATCCCGGAAGTGCCCTACGGAAACTCCAGCAGGGTGGACCTGCTCTGCCGCATCCACGAACGTGACATGCTGGAGCGCTGCTGGGTGGAAGTCAAGGCCACGACGCTGGTTGAACATGGTGTTGCCATGTTCCCGGACGCCGTCACGGCCCGAGGTCGCAAGCACCTCGAGGAACTGAGCAGCATGGTCCGGGCCGGGGACCGTGCCCTGCAGCTGTTCTTCATTCAGCGCTCTGACTGCGAAGTCTTCCGTCCCGCTGACAGCATTGATCCGGTCTATGGCCAAGCCCTGCGTGAGGCGCATGCAAGCGGAGTTGAGCTGCTGGCGCTGACGAGCCGTCCCACCAAACAAGGTATTACAATTGGACGTCCGATACCAGTGGAGCTCTGAACTGATGCGAATACTACACGGACTGTGCCTGCTTCTGTCCTGCTGCATGCTGCTGCAGTCCTGCGGTGGTGCCCGGAAGGCTGAACCGCCGTCCAGGCTGACCCTGCTGGTCAGCGGGAACACCATGGGATACCTGCGTAACTGTGGTTGCGCATCAGGCCAGTACGGTGGCGAACTGCGCAGAGCCCGGGTACTGCGTGAGCAGCGGGATGAAGCCAGCAAGCCCGTGAAAGGCAGGGACAGTGAGGTACTGGCGCTGGATCTCGGCAGCACACTCGGAGGCAAGGAGTTCATCGACAGGCTCTACAGCCGCCAGGTTCTGAAGAGCATGGCCCAGCTGGATTACGGTATGATCGGTCTGGGCAAGACGGACCTGCTGTTCGGCCAGGCTGACCTGCTGGAGTTCATCAAGCAGGCGGAAGCCGCAGGTGGAGAGGGCAGCGTCCCGATCACGGCGGTCAATCTGCATTTCAGCAAGCCCCAGACCGGCGAGGACCACAGCCGCGAATTGAATGAACGCATCCGGAAGTATCAGATCCTGACGCTGCCGCAGGGCTACAGGGTAGGCGTGATTCACGCAATTGACCCCGGTGTGACGATCACACTTGAAGATGGCGTCAAGGTGGAGGAGAAGTACGGGTTTGATGTAATGCCAATGGCCAAGGCTACCCAGCAGGTGCTGGATGCGCATGGCAAGGAGGCGGACTTCTGGATCTTCACGCTGTCTGATGGCGTCGAAGGCGTCGCCGATCCCCAGCCGATCGCGGATATCGAAGGCCTGGATCTGGTGATCGGCTTCAACCAGGGCAACCCCAACCAGAAGCCGGGGAGTGACGGTGTGGTCTGGCCGTACTTCGTGAAGGGTCCGATCCTCAAGGCTCGCGACCTTGTGGAAGTCACGATCAATTTCCCCCAGTCGGCGGAGGATGACCGCACGGTTGCCGCGCGCCAGCTTGCCGTTGGCAGCAAGGTCAAGGGTGACGACACCGTACTGGGGCTGATCAATGAGATCTGGCCGGAAATCGAGAAGTACGAGAATGAGAAGCTCGCAAACCAGACCATCAAACAGCGGCCGGCGGTGATGGGGCAGTTCACCTGCCGTACCTGTCACCAGAACATCTATGAAAGCATGCTGCTCACCAAGCACCAGCTGGCCTTTGAATCGCTCGTGCAGCGCGCAAAGGAAGATCCGGAGCAGAAGAATGCCGACCGGGACAGCAAGTGCCTGAGCTGCCATACCACGCTCTACATCTCGCCACACGGTGGCTGGAACAAGATTGACAAGCAGGAGGAGCTGGCCAGGGTCAGCTGTGAATCCTGCCATGGACCCGGTGAGTATCACGTGATCTACATGATGGAATCGGCAGCCGGCCGGACGCTGGAGCAGATCGAGCAGATTCCCACCGCTGAGTTCGCCATCGATGGCCGCAATGACAAGGGCATCATCCGCGGCAGCGAGGATACCTGCAAGCAGTGCCATGATGCGGAGAACTCGCCGAAGTTCAATTTCAAGGAATACTGGAGCCGGATCGAGCACAGTCTCGACATGCCGGCGCCTGAGCCGGCAGCTGAAGCAGGAACAGCAGCAGCGGAGGAAGCTCACTGATTGAGTCCGTGGTGGCGGAGACGCTCAGCGCTGTTGTCTCCGGACTGAGAGAGCACGGCACGGTGCTGGCCATCGCACTTGCCGGCTCCCATGCCAGGGGTACGGCTACTGCGCAGTCTGACATTGATCTTGTCATCCTTGCAGAGGATCCCGCGACGCTGCTTGACAACCAGGACTGGATCAGTTGTGCCGGAACAGCTGTGGCAACTGGCCTCGAGGACTACGGCCGGCTGCGCAGCCTGAGAGTCCAGTATGCCGGGGGCCTGGAAATTGAATTCGGCATCACGGATCCCAGCTGGGCTGCACTGCCTCCGGACGAGGGCACGGCCGCTGTTGTCAGCAATGGATTCAGATGCCTCCATGATCCGGATAGCTTGCTGATTCAGCTGCAGGACTTCGTTGCCAGAAAATGAAAAAGGAGGCCGATCTGCGTCGGCCTCCAAGGGGGGGACAGTAAGGGGATAAGCTGGTTTGGAGACGAGTTCTCAACCCCCTGAGCGATGTCCCTCAACTTCTTCACTGGGTCTGAATGAGACACCCGTCTGCACGTATTATTCCACAGAACAGGTAAATGTCAAGCACCTTTGCCTCAGTGCCCAGGTGGAAAATTCGTGTTTCACCAGTTTTCATGCATCTTCACATTGCTTCCGCTGATTCAGTCACGATATGGCCAGTGCTGACCAGCGAACCGAAGAATGATTGAAAGCAGCTGAGGGAATTTAAATGAGACAAGTCTCTCAGTTGCACATCCGTTCCTGTTCGGCTGTGTATAATCCAGCGCATGGAAAATCCCAAGCCGAGACTGGTGATTGTGACGGGCATGTCCGGAGCGGGCAAGAGCACAGCGCTGCGCTGCTTTGAGGATCTCGGATACTTCTGTCTGGACAACATTCCACCGCGCCTGATCGAGATGCTGCTGCAGCTCAGCGAGCAGGCCCAGGCCGGACTGAAGGGGATTGCCATCGTCTGCGATGTGCGCAGTGGCACGATGTTCGATGAGATGAGCGACGTCGTGGACAAGCTCAGCGCCGATGACAGGCCGCTCGACATCATCTACATCGACTGTGACGACGACGTGCTCGTCAACCGCTTCAAGGAAGCCCGCCGCGTCCCGCCGCTGGGGGCTGAAGGGGGAATCGAGCGCGCAATCGCCATGGAACGCGAGAAGCTGGAGGCATTGCGCGACCAGTCCACGGTTTCCATTGACACATCCAGTCTGTCACCATCGCAGCTGCGCAACCGTGTACTTGCGCTCTATTCCGAGGACGGCGAGAGCAAGCGCATCCTCGTGACGCTGATGAGCTTCGGGTTCAAGTACGGTGTGCCGCCGGATGCGGATTTCCTGTTCGATACACGCATCATTCCCAATCCGTTCTATGTCGCCGGGCTGCGCAATCTGACTGGCAACGACCGGCCGGTATTCGAGTACGTGATGCAGCATGAGCAGGCGGTGAATCTGGCGTTAAGCATCGAGAAGCTGCTGGAACAGGTTCTGCCCCATTATCCGGCAGTGCACAAGTTCAATCTGGTGGTCGGGATCGGCTGCACGGGTGGCAAGCATCGCAGCGTGAGCCTCGTCAATCATCTGGCGGAGAAGCTCAAGGGAGAGGGCAGGCGCATCAGCGTACAGCACCGGGATCTGGAAAGACTCTAGAATAGCTGGGGAGGGACTCGAACCCTCGACCTCGCGGTTATGAGCCGCGCGCTCTAGACCAGCTGAGCTACCCAGCCATCGGGAAGAGGAATTATACCACCACCACGCAGCCGCGCAAGTCCCGCCTTGGCAGGCTTCACCGGCTATTTCTTGGCATTGGTCGCCGCATTCAGGGCGTTGATCTGGCCTTCCAGCGCCTGCTGCTGGCTCTGCAGCTGGCTCAGGTTGACCTCAAGCCTTGAGAATTTATTGCGCAACCTGGTTTCATAGTTGCTGACATGCTGCTGCGCCAGTTCAATCGCATCATCCAGGCCGCTCACCTGGCGGTCGAAGGAACCATTCTGCTTGATGCGCTCGAAGACGATGCCACCCACACCGGTGATGCCATCGATGTAGCTGCGTGAACGCATCGCAACGCCGCCGGAGATATCCGGATCCTCGCCGCTGAAGGTACCGGCCGTCCAGCCGAAGGCTGCGAGGATCGTATCGGAGCCGAGGGAGAGATCTCGGATCTGCAGGCGTGCGGCTTCCGTGGTTGAAGCACTGCGGATGTTGAGCTGGCTCTGGCTGTCGAAGAAGGCCAGCATGCTGCTCTGCAGCCCACCACTGACCAGGCCCTGGTTGATGCGGTTGATGATCTGGTTCTGGCTGTAGCTGCCCGCATTGAAACTGACAACGGTGCTGCCCTTGCCGTTGCTGATTTCGAAGCTGAGCTGCTGGGTGACGGTCATGCCGCCGCTGAGGTTCTTGCTGCCGGTGACCTGTACGAGGCTTTCCAGTGCCGCGGCAAACAGTTCGTAGAGGTCCTCACTGTGGTTGTTGATGGCGTCCTGCAAATCAGCATTGCTTTCCATCAGCAGGCGCAGCTGCTCGCGGTCGGAGGTCGGGGCCAGCAGGCGTGACTGGCTGACCGAGGCGGCCTCCACACCGGCGCCGACTTCGCTCGTTGCCAGACCGATGGTGCTCAGGCTGCCGAATACCCCGTTGTTGTTGACAGCACCCATCACGAGGTTCTGCATCTTGCGGGTAATCTGCCGGACCGTGGTGTCATTTGCCGTGAAGTCCCGCATCATCAGGGACTGGCGGTTGTTCAGGTATTCGTCGATCTCCTGGATCGTCATGTTCTGGGCATCCTCGTCCGTGAGTGCGCGGATTCCCTTGCGCTCCTCACGGGTGAGGGGCTTGGCATTCATCTGTTCCATCGTGGTGTTCCATTCCACGAGGAAGTCAAGAATCGCGGTGGACATGCGGTCGCTGTCCTGTTCCACGCTCAGGGAGACCGGGCCATTGGTGATGCCGTTCAGGTTGATGGCGACCCGGTCAACCACGTCCGCGACCTCATTGCTCTTGCGGACGTAGTTCACTCCGTTGACACTGAAGGAACTGGTCTGGCGGATGCTGCCGACATTGGCTGGCACTGTGGTGTCCAGTGTGAGGTTGACCGCTTCGAGGAAATTGCTGGTGTCAGAGATATCCCCGAGCTTGATCTGTACCGCGGTGAGATCCTCGCTGAGTACCTGCGTCAGTGTCAGCCGGTCCGCCGTCGGGTCATAGCTGGCCCTGACTCCGGCACCGGAGCGGTTGATCTTCTCCATCAGCTCAGTCAGGCTGTCCACGCCGGAATCCACCGTGATGCGCACGCCGTTGATCGTGAACACCCCGCTGGAGACGTTCTGGGACATGCCACTCTGGGCCAGCGGGAGATCGGTGTCCACCGTGCCCTTCGTGCGGCCCTGGATCGTGACGCCGCCGGAAGCCTGGTTCAGCCCCGCAATCGTGAGGAAGTTGCTCGTATCGCCGTTGCCACCGAGGCTGATTCCGCTCGGACCGGTGGCATTGTTCTTCAGATAGAAGCGGGAGTTGGCACTGTCGAAGAAGGCCGTCACACCGGCGCCGCTGGAGTTGATGCGGCCCAGCACGTCATTGATGGTCGTGTTGTTGACATCACCGATGTTGATCGCGACGCCGTTGATGGTGAAGAAGCCGTTGGTGTGGAACAGCGGATTAGTGTCGGCATTGGCCGGGGTGATCGCGAATCCGGCCTGTGCCAGGCTGACGCTCGGGTCGATGAAGGGCACGCGCACAGGTGGGTTCAGGCCGATGTCATCCGCGCCGAACAGATACGTGCTGCTGGCAACCTGCGTGTTCAGCTCGGAGCTGTTGCCGGTCCGGACCGTGGCAACGCCGGGGTTGAAGCCGCCGCCGCCGTCATTCAGAGCCACGCCACCGATCAGGTCGAGCACAGGCCCGCCCTCGTCGCCGGTGATCACGCGGCGCTGCATCGGTCCGCCGTTGTCAGGCGTGAACCAGTCCACCATCGTGTAGTCGTTGGTGGCGGTCGTGCTGCCGAAGGTGATGCTCAGGTCATTCGTGCTGCTGTCGAGATCCGAGGCACCGACCTGGAAGATCCTGCCGAGGATCCCTCCCGCGCCGTCATACAGGCGGACATCGCGTCCGCCCTGGTTGGCCAGCAGTTCGATGCGGAAGCTCCCGCCGACATCCACGAGCTGTGCCGTGACGGCGGGTACCTGCTGGTTCACGGCATCCACGAAGTCCTGCAGGGTGCTGTATTCACTCAGACCGGTGACCGTGACCGGGTCAATTCCGCCTGAAGCGTTGTCAACATCGATCGTGAAGAGGTCGAAGTCCGTGATGCCATAGCTGCTGAGGGTGTTGCTGGGATCCAGGAGCGAAACATTGCCACGGATCCTCCCGGCCTTACCATCCGTGTTGCTGAGCAGATGGGCACCGGTACCCTCAACCGTGAAGCTGCCGGTGGTGATCATCTGGGCTCCGGCATCACGGCCGGTTTCCGCGACACTGAAGCTGCCAAGTGACATGCTTGTGGTGGCACCGGCATCCACGAAACTCAGGGAGAGTGTCTGGGCAGCTACGCCGGGCGTATCCGAGGTCAGGACGATGTGGCCATTTTCATAAGTGGCCGTGGCCCCGCTGAATGCGCCGCTGATGGCATTCACCAGATCCGCGATCGTCTGCCCGCCGGCAGCACCGGTGTAGGTGAAGTCCACCGGGGTGATGGTGGATCCACCACCGTTCGTGCCGCTGATGCGGATCTTGTCACCGATGTTCAGCACACCGGTCGTGATCTGATCCAGGCTCGCGAGGTCCGTGGCATCGTTTAGTTCCAGCACCCCGGCACTGGTGAAGCTCTGGGTGCCAACCAGCCTTCTCGTGGTGGCCCCTGCACCAGCGACATTGTTGCCGATGCCGAAATCCAGCGTACTGCCGGAGAAGTCATTGTCATTGAAGATCAGGTCTAGCGGGGCGAGCGTGGTGTTCAGGGTCACGTCGCCGGCCACGGAAGGGTTGGTCTCGATGAAGGTCAGCTCGCCATTGCTGCCCACGCTGCCGGCGATCTCGCCATGGAAGACCTGGGCCACGGCGGTTGCCAGCCGGCCCAGGGTGTCAGTCTCATCGCCGTTGAAGGTGAAGGTCCCGTTCACGGCTGAGCCGTCCTTCAGGAGCCCGCTGATGCTGATGCTGTCACCTGCCGTGATCCGCGCTCCGCTCTGGCCGGCCTGCAGGGTGTCCTTGATCAGGGTCGTGCTCAGGGCGCGAGTCGGCTGGAAGTCCGAGAAGGGCGTGAGCCCGGCGATGCCGATGTTCTGGGTCTGGGAGAGGTTGGCAACCTTGGTGTAGAGGGTCTCATCCAGTCCGCTCGTGGCACGGCTGGGCTGGGCCAGGCGGTTGACCTCGATGTTGTAGTTGCCGAGTGCCGCGCCGCTCTGGGCCACGCCGCTCACACGGGCAGCATCGGAACTGCTGATGCTGCGGCTCAGCCAGGTGCTCTCGAAGCGCAGTGTGCTGAAGGTCCGGTCCAGGGACTGCAGGCGCTGGTTGACATCCGACAGAGCGCTCTGCTTGAACAGGATGTCACTGCGCTGCTGCTGCAGAGTCTCTACCGAACGCTGCTCAAGCGAAACGAGCTGGTCGATGACCGAGTTCCAGTCAGTACCGCTCGCCAGACCACTGAACGAGATTGAGCCCATGCCTGATTCCCGCCCTGCGGGATCTCCTCTCTTGCTGATGGCTATATCGGCGCACCGGCGCAGGGCTGAAGCCTGCTACGGTATCCGCCGGGAAGTGATACCCGCAGGCGGGCAGCACCATCAGTCAGAGAATTTGGCTGCGGTTCGATCCGGGTCAAGTCCGGTTCAAGAATCAGACAATGCCCAGCAGCGGTGCCCGCTGGTCCAGTTCAGTGAGTTCCACACTGAGTTGCAGCTTCTCATATGCGCCGTCGATCACGCGGTAGACCGTGAGGTCCACCTTGTCACCCGGTTCATGATTTCGCACGATGTCCAGCAACTGCCGCTCATTGGTGATCGGGGTGCCGTCGATCTCGGAGATGATGTCGTAACCGAACTGGCGGCTGCGGCGCTGCACGTAGTAGCGGATGATCCCGGCGTTGGCGGCAGGGCTGCCTTCGTAGACTTCACGCGGAATGATGCCGTGGTCGACGGGCAGGTTGTTCTGGCGGGCCAGAGCCTCATTCACGACGCGGTAGACCCGCATCCCGAGCCAGGGACGCTTCACGCGGCCATTGGTGATCAGGTCCTCCAGTACGTCCTTGGCGGTCGAGACGGGGATGGCCAGACCGATCCCCTCACTGCCGCCGGAATTGGAGACGATCACGTCGTTGATGCCGATCACCTCGCCGCGCGCATTCAGCAGCGGACCACCGGAATTGCCGGGGTTGATGGTGGCATCGGTCTGGATCATGCCGTAGAGGGTCTGGTTGGTGAGCTGGTTGGTGATCTCACGGTTGAGGGCGCTGACCACGCCTACCGTCACGGTCCAGTCCAGGCCGCGCGGGTTGCCAATGGCAACGACCCATTCTCCGACACGCAGCTTGGTGTCGTCTCCGAGCTTGGCGACAGGCAGGTCGTGCGGAGCCTCGATCTTGATCAGGGCTAGATCGGTACCGGCATCAGCACCAATGATGTCCGCGCTGTAGGACTGCCCGTCGTTGGTGAAGACGATCAGGTCAGATGCGTTCTGGATCACGTGGTAGTTGGTGAGGATGTAGCCGCTCTTGCTGACGATCACGCCGCTGCCGGTGGCCTCCTCGTTTATCGACCCCAGGAAGAAATCCTGGCGCTCGATGCGGTTGGTGATGTGAACCACAGCCGGAGAGACCATGTCATAGACGTCGCTCACGAAACTGCCACCCACACCGGTACTGGATTGAGCACTGAACTGCGCCGTGCCAGGGGTCGCCTGGCCATTGATCTGGAAGCCGAGGTTGTGGCCTTCGGAATCAATGTTCCCGGGAATCAGAGCGCTGATGTCACTGGATATCTGCTCATGGATCAGCGTATGCGCACGCGCGGCACGCGAGGAAATGGTCGTGATTCCGAATCCCAGCAGCAGGCCTGCCAGGATGCTGAGTGCCAGTGCACTGATGGTTCTCGACATGTTCATATGCGCAATTATATTCCTCGTGAGATCCAATCCTTTCAGCCGCTGTTTCACATGTGGCTGATCCGGAGTTATGCTTATGACGATGCGAGCGTCTGCAAAGTTTGCTGGAATTCCGATTTTCGCGCTGCTGGTTCTGGCCGCATCCTGCAATCCGCTCACCAGCGGCGAACAGGAACAGGTCGGGCAGCGGCAGTTCCTGGTGGAGGACGCAAGGCTGTTTTCCAATGACAGCGATCTCAGTGTCAAGGACATCCTGACCTATCCAAAGGGCGTGCGCAAGGGTCCGGTGAACATTTCCACCAATGTTCCCAACCGGGATCTGGCCATCTATCGCTGTACCTGGTGCCATGAGTGCGGCTTCACAAACGCATTCGACTATGGAAATTTCAATACTGATGAATGGAATCCGCAGTATGTCGGTGATGCCTGGCGAGGCAGTGTGCAGCGCATGAATGACAAGGATGAAACCCTGCTCAACGAGCAGATTGCCGAGCGGATATTCACATACCTGCGCGACGTCACGAACGGGACTTACGATCCCGATAAGGATGGCAAACCGGCGGTACGCATTGAAGTTGATGATGTGTCAGCCATCCAGGTCACTCCAGGCCAGGTAGTGCAGGAAGAGCCGCAGCAGTCTGAAGCGAATGACGGAAGTGCGGCGGAGGATACTGAGGCAGTCCCCGACCCGGAGTAGCCCCGGCTGTCCATTTCCGGGAAAGTCGCATGAATGCAAGCCAGCTGAAGATTGATCTGCTCGCTGCAGCACAGGGCCTGGGATTTGACCTGCTGCGCGTGGCGAGTCCGGATGCTGTCCTGAACGAAACAAGGCACCATGAGAGATGGCTGGAGCGGGGCTATGGCGGGGACATGCACTACCTGTACCGCGAACCGCACAAGCGCTATGACCCCCGCTTTCTGCTGCCGGAATGCCGTAGCGTGATCGTGCTGGCTGCAAGCTATTACAGGGGGGAAGCTGACTATGGCGGGCACGGCGAGGGCAAGGTGGCACGCTATGCCTGGGGTGACAACTACCACAATGTGCTCAGGCCCCGATTGCGGGAGCTGGGACGCTGGCTTGATGCGCGGATTCCCGGCCATGCATGGCGTGAAACAGTGGACAGCTCACCGCTTGCGGAGAAGGCCTTCGCGGTGGCTGCCGGGATCGGCATGCGCGGTCGCAACAGCCTGGTTGTCAGCCGCGAACTGGGCAGCTACTTCTTCCTGGCCTGTCTGCTGAGCAGTGCGGAGCTGCCGCTGGATGAGCCGGTGGACTACAGTTGCGGGACCTGCACGAAATGCGTCTCAGCCTGCCCGCAGGATGCCCTGACCGGTCCCGGGATCCTGATGGCCGACCGTTGCATCAGCTATCTGACAACGGAATGCAAGGAAGAGGTTGACGGCAGCGTTGATCTGCAGCAATGGATGTTCGGCTGCGATACCTGCCAGCAGGTCTGTCCCTACAACGACGATCCAATGCAGTCCCGCATCGAGCGCTTCGAGCCACGCGCTACGCAGGCTGTATCAGCCACTGAGTTGCTGCAGCTTGACGAAGCGGGATTTCAGCAGCGCTTCGAAGGCACGGTGTTCATCCGCCGGAAGTTCCATCGGGTCAGGGCCCAGGCCCGGGTGATCATGGAGCAGCGACAGTCCAGTTCCGATCCCGCCTGAGATCGCAATGGTATCCTAGCCCCATCAATCGACTAGCTGAGGTGGAAGATGGGCCCCTTCATAACGATGATCGCCATTGTGATCGGCGCGATCATACTCGGGAGCTATGCACGCAAGATGAGCGAGGGCGGGTTCAGCCAGTCTGAGCTGGCGCGCATGCGCAGTATGGTGACTGGACTGGTACTGCTGGTGGTACTGGCGGCATTTCTCGGCAGCAGCGTCGTCACGGTGGATGTCGGCAAGCGCATGGTGCTGTTCAACCGCTTCAGCAAGCAGTTCACGGCCAAGCCGCTGGAACCGGGCTGGACCCTCGTGATGCCAGGAGTCTACGAGCGCAAGGTCTATGACGTGCAGATCCAGGAATACACAATGTCCGCCAGCATGGGGGAGGGGGAGCGCAGTGAGCAGGATGACGCAATCCGCGTGCGCTCGAGTGATGGTCTGGAGATGGATATCGACCTGACGGTGCTGTTCCGCCTCGATGACACGCAGCTCAATGAGCTGCACTACAGCATCGGCAGCAACTACCGCGAGAAGATCATCCGCCCGAGTGTGCGTGAGGCCATCCGCAGCGTGTTTGCCCAGCATGAAGCCACTGCAGCCTACAGCACCGAGCGTGACCAGATCACGCGTGAACTGGGGGAGCGGCTGACCCGGGTGCTCGCTGACAACGACATGCTGCTGGATGAGGTGCTGGTCCGCAACATCAAGCTGCCGGATGCCGTGACCGAGAAGATCAACGAGAAGAAGGCGGCACAGCAGGAAGCCGAGCGCATGAAGTACGTGCTGGAGAAGGCCGAGCAGGAGAAGCAGCAGGTGCTGATTGAAGCTTCCGCGCAGGCCGAGAAGATCAAGGTTCTCAATGAAGCGCTGGTGCAGAACCCGAATTACCTCAAGTGGCTGTCAATCGACAAGTTGAATGACGACATCAAGCTGGTGGTTACGGATGGCAACACGCTGCTGAACCTGGACGCACTGGACAGGAACGGCCAGTAGTTCAGGCACGCTCACGCGGGGAATCAACGCGGATCATGAAGAAGCCGAACAGGTGCAGCAGCGCGATTGCCAGCACAGGCACGATGCGCAGCTGCAGGGACGCTGCCGTGGTTTCCAGTGCGAGGTGCTGCTCTTCCAGTTCCTGAAGCTCCGTATGCAGCTGCTCATACTTTGCCTTGGCATCCATCACCGCGACGCTGGCCAGCACGGCTTCCTCACCCGTGTAACTACCGCGTTCACGGCGCTGCTTGCCTTCCAGCCTGTTGTAGGTTTCCTCGGCCTTTGATTCCTCAAGAGTCAATGGGCCGATGTCCTCCTGCAGGCGCGTGGCTTCCTGGCGGAACATGCGCACCTGGCGGCTGACATGCCAGCCGTACCAGCCCAGCAGCAGGATGGCGAGGATGCAGTAGACCCGCAGGATCATGGGGAGTCTGTTCATGCGTGTATCAGGACGCCGGATTGCCGTTTTCGTTTAACCAGCAGCGGGAATCATGGCCAGCACCGACATTGAACATGGGCGGCTGGGCTTCGGTGCAGCGCGGCATGGCATGCCGGCAGCGGCTGGCAAAGGCGCAGCCGGCGGGTGGGTCAATCGCACTCGGCAGACTGCCTTCGAGGGGTTCCACGGCCCGCGGATTGCTGCCCGGAATCGGAATGGCATTCAGCAGGGCCCGGGTGTAGGGATGCTGCGGATTGTCATAAACCTCCGCCGTTGGTCCCTGCTCCACGATTTCCCCGAGGTACATCACCGCCACCCGGTCGCAGATATGCCTGACTACTGACAGGTCGTGGGAGATGAACAGGTAGGCCAGCCCATGTTCCTGCTTGAGGCGCTCCAGCAGGTTGAGGATCTGGCTCTGGATCGAGGCATCAAGTGCGCTGACGGGCTCGTCGGCAATCACCAGATCCGGCCTGAGGGCCAGGGCCCGGGCAATCGCCACGCGCTGGCGCTGACCGCCGCTGAATTCATGCGGGTAGCGCTGGGCATAGCTTTCCGGCAGCTCCACATCCTGCAGCAGTTCGCGGATGCGCAACTCAATATCCGCGCGTTTCCAGCCGTTGACCTCCAGCGGCTCGGCAATGCTCTGGCCGACGGTGCGCCGTGGATTTAGTGAACCCATCGGGTCCTGGAAGACGATCTGCATCCGGTGCCGGGCCTGCTTCAGTTTTGCAGGGTTGAAGTCCATGACTTCATCGCCATCCAGCAGGATGCTGCCGGAACTGGGTTCAACCAGCCGCAGCACCAGCCGGGCGGTGGTGCTCTTGCCACAGCCGCTTTCGCCGACCAGCCCCAGAGTCTCGCCACGGCCCAGTCTGAAGCTCACTTCATGTACTGCGCGAATGCTCTGGCGACTGCCGCCGAAGGAGCTTGCACTGACGGGGAAGTACTTGCTGAGATTTGCCACCTCAAGCAACGGCTGTGCGGAGCTGCTCAAGCCCCCAGCTCCTGCTGGGGTGGAATGAAGCCGTCGCGGAACAGATCCGCGAACAGGCCCTGCAGGGCCTCGGCGGCCTTGCGGCCCAGCCCCAGTTCATCCTTGATGGCGCGTACCGAGGGATGCGCGAGGTCCTCGCCTGCTGCCAGCAGGCTGTCACGATAGCTGATCAGCTGCTCGCGGGTGAAGATGAAGCCCTCCGGGCTGGCAACCAGCCGGCCGCTGAGAAACAGATTGGCAATCACATTGAGCTGGGAGGGATACTTCTGCTCCAGCGCATGGCGTGTCACACCCTCGTCGGCATCGTACAGAGCCACGATCTCCTGCCCCGTCAGCTCATCCTCGGCCGACAGTTCAGAGACGAAGCGGCCCGGCAGGCTGCAGCTCAGCACCTGCACATCCGGCAGGACCTCACAGTTGTGACGCTGGGCGAAGCGATTGATCAGCACGGCGCTGATACCCGGATCACGGATACCGAGCAGGTTCGTGATGGTCGTTGCCACCAGCCTGTCGTTGAAGGGATTGCGGTTGCGGGGGGCATCAAGCTGCTTCTCGAGATCGTCAAGTGTGCGGTCCAGGAACTCGGTCCAGATGTACAGGCCGTCGGCAGGAATCACCTCCGGGCCGAAGTCCGGTACGGCCAGCCCCAGATCGTCGGCCAGTCCCGTGACACTGCTGCGCCGCACCCAGCCCTTCATGGCGAGTTCCATGGCCAGCCACCAGTGCAGGTTATGCGGCCGGCCACTGCACCTGATCTGGTCCAGGGCGCGGCCCACGCTGCGCAGCGTGCCCTTCAGCACCGGGCCGGGGTTGTCAAGGAAGCCATGCTGCAGGCGATTGAGGATCAGCAGGGTTTCGGCTGGCTTACTGCCGAGCCGGCCGCGCTTGACCTGGATGCTGCTGTGGCGCAGCGCACTGGACTGCGAACGCGGGCTGATCACACCAAGCACGGCCTGACGTTCCCCGAAGGTCACGAGACTGCGGAATTCGAACTTGTTGCTGGGTTCAGCATCGCTGTCCTGCACGAGGATCACGAATTCCTCAGCGGGGGGGTGGTCCGTCTCCAGTACGGCGAACATGTGCGGCTGATGTCCGCGGCTGTGCGCCTTGACGCTGCGCCTGGTGCGCTCGATTCCCTGCCTGCTGCTGATCTTGACCACGTATATATTCTAATGCGGGACGCGGGCCCGCGCAGCATCAGCCAAGTCTTTCGACTGCGCGCAGCACATCATCCGGCACATCAACCGCCACCGGGTTGTAGCTGGTCTCGATGGCGTAGATGCTGACGCCGTTCTCCATGGCACGCAGCTGCTCCAGGCTTTCACTGGCTTCGAGCGGTGTGCGCTCCAGGCTGCAGAGCCTTGCGAGCGTGGCCCGGTCGTACATGTAGATGCCGATATGCTTGAAGTAGCGTGCGGCTGAGGCGTCACGGGGGTAGGGGATCGGCGAACGCGAGAAATAGAGCGCCTGCCCGTCGCGTGCCATCACGGCCTTGACACAGTTGGGGTTGCCAACGTCCGGATGATCCGGGTCCCCGCCCAGCGGATGCACGAGCGTACTCATGGCCCAGCGCTGCTCCAGCGTGGCCCGCACCAGGTCATCAATCGCCTGTGGGTCGAGCAGGGGTTCATCACCCTGGATGTTGAGCAGGTAGTCCATCTGCGGAAAAGCCTCGGCTACTTCGCCGATGCGATCAGTGCCACTGGCATGCTCGGCACTGGTCATGATCGCCTTGCCGCCGAAGGAATGCACATGATCGATGATGCGCTGGTCCTCGGTGGCAACCACGGCATCAGTCAGCGTGCTGCAACGGCTGACCTGGGTCCAGACGCGCTGGACCATGCTCATGCCTGCGATGTCGGCAAGCGGCTTGCCGGGGAAACGGGTGGACGCATAGCGCGCCGGGATCACACCAAGAACCTGCATGGCAGGGATTATAGGGCCAGTGCCTGCCTATCCAGCGCTGCCTTCGGAGGATTCGGAAGCGGATCCCTCAGTCTCGCTGTGTTCCTGCAGGAACTCCTCGCTGTGGGGATTGGGCGGCAGGTTGTTGCCATCCAGCGGCGGGGCCATGCCGCCCCCCTCGCCATGCGGATTGGTCATGCCACCCTCGCCGTGGGGGTTCATCATCCCACCTTCGCCATGCACGCTGTCCATCGATCCGAAGCCCTCTCCATGCGGGCTGCTGGGCATCGGAGGCAGCTCCTCGCCGCGGATCTCGGCGATGGCGTATTCAGCGCGCCACTTCTCCATCTCGCTGTCGGTATTGTCGCGGCACCATTCCCATTCGCTGATGGCCGTGTCCTGGTCCTCGAGCTTGCCATGTGTCACCCCGAGGTTGTAGTGCGCCTGCCAGAAGTCGGGCTGCAGGCTCAGCACCTCGCGGAACTTGGCAGCCGCACTGTTCAGGTGCTCACGATTCGGGTTCAGGTCACCGGCGAGCTGGATGTAGCAACTGCCCATGTCCGTCATCGCGTTCAGGTAGTTGTCGCGGTCATCATCAAGTACAGCAGCCGCGGTGTACTGGCCGTAGTAGTCGATGGCCTCTTCCCACTGCATGCTGTCGTAGCTCAGGTCGCCGAGTACCTTGAGGATCCGGACATTCTCCGGGAAGACTTCGTGATAGGCGGTGAGGATCTCCACGCAGACTTGGTCATCCTGATGCTCGTAGGCCGCGATGAAGAGCGCCAGCAGCTTGTCTCCCAGTTCCGACTGCTCCATGCTGGAGCCATTGGCAACGATGTGCTCAAGTGCCGCCTGGGTATAGGGTGTCACCTCGGCGGTCTTGCCGACCTGCCCGTAGAGCTCGTACATTTCCGTGATCGTTGCGACATCACCGGGGTCATCCGCCAGCCGGGCCTTCAGGTCGCCCACCTGCTTGAGGATCTGCTCCATCATCGGTGCAGCTCCACCCGCCATGCCGGCTTCGCCGGTGTTGTCGTGCTTCATGCCGAACATGAACCAGCCGGCTCCGAGTACAAGCACAAGCACGATGAGTGCTGTCCAGTTGATCCCGGGGGCAGCAGCACTGGATTGCGCAGCAGGCTGGGGCGTCGCGGCTACGGGACGATTCTCCGGCAGGGAGTTGCCGAGGGCCGCGCCGCACTGGTTGCAGAAGCGGGCGACGTCCTCGTTCTCCGCCTGGCACTGGGGGCAGATGACAAGCATGCGCAGATTATACATCTGCCACCAGCGCTATCCGGATTCAGGGCAGAGCCTTATCTGTCGACGGTGTTCTCCGGTGCGAGCAGGCCATAGTGGCCGTCGTCACGCTTGTAGAGGCAGTTGGCCGAGCCCTGCTCATTGATGAAGACGAGAAAGCTGTGGCCGTTGCTCTCCAGCATCCTTGCCGCTTCACGCGTGTTCATGGGCTTGAGCGGGAAGGTCCGGATGACGATGTGCTTCTCTCCGGATACCTGTTCCGGACTGTCGTCCAGCACGACCTCATGCTCAGCGGCAGCCTCAGAGGCCGCCACGCTGAACTTCTCGGCATCGCGCTGCTTGCCGACTCTCCTGGTCTTGAGCTTGCGCAGCTGGCGCTTCATCTTGTCGGCGGCACCATCCACTGCGATGTAGAAGCTCTCGGCCTCATCCTCGCTCACGAGGGTCTGGCCGGGAACATTGACCACCACTTCCACGCGGCGGCTGCGGGTATTGTCCTTGCTCGCCCCATCCTCAAAGACGATGGTGGCGTTCTGCAGTCTGTTGTTGTACTTGGAGAGCTTCTCTATCTTCCGGTTGGCGTAGAGTTCGAGGTCGTCATTGATTTCCGCATTGCGTGCCTTTGTCGTGATCTCCAAAGTGTTGCCTCCGTTGCATTTCAGTTGCCCTGAGGTTAACCAAAGCCACTATCAAAATGTTATCACAACAGGAATCGGCTGCAATTCCCGGTCCTTCAATCCCAGATGATATTCCGCCGGCAGTGAAGTCCGGAAGGCGGCAATCCCTGTATTATTTGATATCATCCCTGCGACCATGACCGACCTAAATCTCATCCGCAATTTCTGCATCATCGCGCACATCGACCACGGCAAGTCGACACTTGCCGATCGATTCATCGATGTCTGCGGTGCCGTGGAGGAACGCAAGATGAAGGATCAGGTCCTGGACCGCATGGATCTTGAGCGTGAACGCGGCATCACGATCAAGCTGCAGGCCGTACGGCTCAGCTTCCAGAGCCAGGACGGCAACAGCTATGAGATGAATCTGATCGACACTCCCGGGCATGTCGATTTCACATACGAGGTTTCACGCAGCCTGAAAGCCTGTGAAGGCGCGATCCTGCTTGTTGATGCCGCCCAGGGAATTGAGGCCCAGACGCTGGCGAACCTCTACCTGGCCCTGGATGCGGACCTCGAGATCATCCCGGTGCTGAACAAGATTGACCTGCCGGTGGCGCGACCCGAGGAAGTGGCAGAGGAGATCTGCTCGATCATCGGCGGCAAGCCCGAGGATGTGCTGCGGGTTTCCGGCAAGACCGGCGCTGGCGTACAGGAACTGCTGGAGGAAGTCATCAAGCGGGTTGAACCCCCGAAGGGTGACAGCGAGGCCCCGCTCAGGGCCCTGATCTTTGACAGCCATTTCGACAAGTACCGCGGTGTGGTGACCTACTGCCGGGTCTTCGACGGCCGGATCACCGCCCGCGACCAGCTGATGATGATGTCCACCCATCGCAAGTATGAAGTCGGTGAGGTGGGAATCTTCTCGCCGGAGATGATCGCGATCGGCAGTCTGCATGCCGGCGAAGTTGGTTATGTCGTCAGTGGCATCAAGAGCGTCGGCGACGCCCGCGTCGGCGACACGATCACCACTGCGATCAATCCTGCACCTGCTCCGATTGAAGGATATGCCGAGGCGCAGTCGCTGGTGTTCTGCAGTTTCTATCCGACCCAGTCCGAGGATGTTGAGGAACTGAAGAAGGCGCTGGAGAAGCTGCAGCTCAATGACGCCGCCCTGCACTTCGAGCAGGAATCCTCGGAAGCACTGGGCTTCGGTTTCCGCTGCGGCTTCCTCGGGCTGCTGCACATGGAGATCGTGCAGGAGCGCCTCGAGCGTGAGTACGACATCGATCTGGTGATCACCAGCCCGAGCGTGGTCTACCACGTCTTCATGAAGAGCGGAGACATGCTCACGGTTGACAACCCGAGCAAGTATCCGGACCTGACAAAGATCAGCCACATCGAGGAACCGACGGTCAAGGCCTCGATCATCGTGCCCAGCAAGTATTTCTCCCAGATCATCGAGCTGGCGAAGAAGAAGCGCGGTGAGTTCCTCGGATCGGAGTACATCGGCAACGACCGCATGAACCTCTCATTCCGCCTGCCGCTGGCTGATATCCTCTACGACTTCTATGACAACCTGAAAACGATCTCGCGCGGACTGGCGAGCTTCGAGTACCACTTCGACGAGTACCAGCAGTCCGATCTCGTGAAGGTTGACATCCTCGTCAACGGCGAGAAGGCGGAGGCCCTGTCCTTCATCTGCCATCGCAGCGATTCCCACTACCGTGGCCGCAAGGTCGTGGAGAAGCTGCAGAAGACGATCCGCCGCCACCAGTTCCAGATCCCGCTGCAGGCGGCGATCGGCAATACGATGATCGCCCGCATGAACATCGCTCCGCTGCGCAAGGATGTTACGAGCAAGTGCTACGGCGGTGACATCTCGCGCAAGCGCAAGCTGCTGGAGCGTCAGAAGAAGGGCAAGGCGCGCATGAAGATGATCGGCAATGTCGATATCCCGCAGGAGGCCTTCCTCTCGGTGCTCACCTATGAGCAGGCCACGACAGGCAAGAAGGAAGACTAAACCTCGTTCGAGTCAGTCTGCGAACCTGGCAGCAGCCGGCGCAGCAGCAGGTATGCAGCCACACTGGCCGCCAGGCAGGGCAGGGAAGCACCACAGGCGAAGGGTTCAGCTTCAATGGAACCGCCGGCCAGCCCGAGGAAGTAGTTGATGCTGCCCCAGCCGCCCGCCCGGTCATAGACCAGGAAGCCCACGAGCCAGGCCAGCACGGCAGCCGGGTTCCAACCCGCCATGTACCAGTAGATGCCACTGCGTTTGTCGATCTGCTCAGTGTCAATCCCGCCGCGCTTGATCAGGTAGTGTTCGCTGAGCACCACCGCAAAGATCGGCAGGAACACAGCGCCGATCGCCAGCAGGAAGGGCTCGAAGGCGAAAACATCAAGGAAGCAGGCCAGTCCGATCCCCGCCAGTCCCGTAAGGATGTTTCCGATCCTGTCAGGAATGCGCGGCAGCAGGCTCTGGGCACTGACCACGCAGCTGTAGATATCGAGGAATGTTGTTGTCACCGTGCTGAGCAGCACCAGCACTACAGCCATGACAGCCCAGCCCAGCCCGGCCTGGCCCATGGTCTGGATCACCATCTGGTCCGGGGTGACATCACCATAGGAACTGAGGCCCTGTGAGCAGGCCACCAGCAGTCCGACGAAGTACATCCAGCTTCCGCCGATGAAGTAGCCCAAGAAGGTACCGCGGGCAGCTCCGCTGGGTTCTCGGGCGAAGCGGCTGTAGTCCGCGACGAGCGGCAGCCAGGAGACACTCATGGCGATCACGACATCCGCAGCCGCCAGCATCCGCAGCGGTCCGATTCCGCTGAAGCTCATGTCCGGCAACGAGTTGCTGAGAATGACTATGGCCGTCATGGCGATGCTCAGCACGAACAGCAGGATCGCACTGATGCGCTGGGCCAGTTGCCAGAAGCGCTGTCCGCCGGCAGCCCAGACGATGCAGAGCCCGCCGAGCAGCAGGATCCAGAGATACTTCATGGCAGGCTGCTGTTCGGTTACAGGCAGGCCGATGAAGCCCGCCAGCCGGTCCATGTAGAGGAAGCCCACGAACAGCATCCAGCCAGTCCAGCCCAGCAGCTGCAGCACGTTGAAGACTGCGGGGAGCACGCCTCCGCGCACACCGAAGGCCGGGCGGGTGAGCAGCATCGTCGGCAGGCCGCTCTGGGCACCGATGGCAGCCATGGCCCCCATCAGTCCATTGCCGACCAGCCGGCCGATCAGGATGGCGATGATCCCCGCTGCCAGTCCCACTCCTGCGAGTGAAGGCAGGCCGCCGCCCCAGATCTCGGAAATGGCAATCGCTGCGCCGAACCAGATATAGAGCAGGTCAGCACTCTGCAGCTCGCGCTGCTCCTGTGGGACCGGTCTGTGATCACTGTGCTGCACGTACACTCCAGCTGGTAGTGGTGCACGCGGAAAGTCCCCGGCCTGGCGGCGGAGTTCACATCCCTGCGCCGGCATTACCCGGATCAGGTTCAATGGGTCGGCTTGCGCCCTCTCAGCCCGGTCGGGCTCCCCACGTGTAAGGCTGATGTTAGCACAGCCGGCTCAGGCTTACCAGCTGAACAGCGTAGTCTCGACGCGGTCAGCATCCCATTTGTACATCGGGACTTCAACGAAGTGATTGCCCTCAGACTCGATCTGCGCGATCAGCTCCTTGACTTCCTCCTGTGGAGGATTGGCAATGTGTACAACACGATGGCGGGAATTCTTCATGTCCCAGACGAGTTGGCTCTGTGTTTCCTTGGGCATCAGGTGGGCGATGCGCGCGAGTTCCGGGTGGTCGCGTGTCGGGTCATATCCGTGGATCATGTCCTTCACACCGCTGTAGCGCACGCTTGGCATTGTCATCCAGGGCACGATTGGATCCGCATCAGGTGTCCGCGGGGCAGGCATCAGTTCATAGTTCCAGCTCTTGAACAGCGTGATGCGGTACGGGTCCATCTTGCCGAAGTAGTAGTCGGCTATCGGTATGTTCCTGCGATTACCCATCGGGCTGAGATCGGAGGGAATCACCATTTCGTTTGAACCCCATGTTGCATCCAGCGGAATCCAGCCAACTCCTTCAAGATAGAACTCAGCCCAGGCATGTCCACCCGGCATGCCGATGGTGCGGTTCACGTTCATCTTCATGTCCTTGAGTTGCTCTATCTCCTCATCGCTGAGTCCGCGGGTTGCGTCATCGATTGGCATGTGCGCGAACCCACAGCATGGCCTGGCCGGGATCCCCTGGCTGCGGGCCATGGCAACGAAGATGTTGGCAAACTCATCACAGATCCCGCGTTTGTTCAGCCATACGCGGTCGGTGGGAATCAATCCAGCTTCGCCCAGTCCAATCATGAACATGTGCTTGTAGTCGTACATGTATTCGGACATGATCTTGTTGTAGATGTTGAGCGAAGTGGTGAAGTGGTTGTCAGGATCTCCGGGATCCACGCATTCGCTGGCATCCTTGACGAGGCCGGCATGGAAAACGAGAGGATACTCTTCCCTGGTGTACTTCTTGTAGAGCTCGCTTTCCTTGTCATAGGGCCTGCTTACATCGAGGTCCTTCCAGTAGACGTAGCGCTCAAATGTGTAGAAACTCCAGGTGGCTTCAATCTCAAACTGATATGGCAACCTGTTGTCCGGGGCAGCGTCAAAGTACAGCCAGGTCTTTCCATCTTCCTCGCTGAACTCAATCCTGGTCGGTTCCGGGGTGACTGAGATCAGTTCAACCTTGCGCACTTCGTCACTCTCAATCGGTCCGGTGAACCAGATCTCGAATGTCCCGGGACCCGTCACCTTGCTCTTCGGGTTGAAGATACTGGGATTCCTGTCCCGCAACAGCTTGATTGAATCAATCCCATCCACCTTGAAGCGATAGGAAAACTCCCACTTGTTGGGCTGCATGTAGTTGATGCCGCTCTGCAGGCCAGTGTCGCCAACCGGCACGCCGTATGCGTCCCGCTTGTCGCAGGAAATGCTGAAGACCGCCAGCAGCAGCCCCAGTAGAATTGCCAGTCTTCCGGCGCTCAGGCAGAGGAAGTGATTGCGCATGCTGTCCCTCGCAATGTCTCAGTTGATGGTTTGATTATAGCAAGGCACAGCTGCCAGCCATCAGTTAGAATCGAAGCATGCAGCGCAGGTTGGCTCGCAGCTTCATGGCCTGGGGACTGGGCACGGTTGTCGCCTCGATGGTCTGCGTCGGCTATATGTTCGCCTTGCCCTCACCGCTGCAGCTTCCGCCCCTGGAAGTACAGCAGGCTCCACAGGTCACGGTTGCCAGTCAACCTTCGCGTCTGGCCTTCATCGCCTTCTCCGGGGAGAACACCATCCGTGGCTTCTGGAAGGACCCGCAGGATTCTGCGGTGAATTTCACGATTGAGATAGATCCCGGCAATCCCGATGAACAGCTTGAGTTGCCGGCAGCGGACGAGCCGGTGCCTGCAGGTGATTCAGGGATGGATGGTGAGGAAGATTCCAGTGATCAGTCAGTCATGGAAGATGCTCAGTCTTCATTCTGATCCTGACGGATTCTGGCAACGAACTCCAGCTCAACGAGTGTCCCTTCACCGAACAATCCACTGACGATCACGCAGGTCGCGGCCGGGGCGATCTGCCCGAACACTTCAGCCATGAAGCGCGTGAACTGCTCCGCATCAGCCTTGTCAATCAGGTAGCAGCGCACCTGTATGACGTCGCTCAGCGTTGCTCCGGCCTGCTTAAGCACGCCTTCCAGCAGAGAGCAGATAAAGCGGCACTGCTCATAGCAGTTAGCACCCTGCACGATGCCCTCGCGATTAACGGCAACAGTGCCTGCGGTGTAGATAGTGTCACCACTGAGCACGGCCCGGCTGAAGCCAGCGGCCTGTTCCCATGGGTTGCCGGTAGTGAAGTTGCGGCGGTTTGGCATCAGGCTGCGTCGTGCAGTTCCAGCCAGTCCACATAGGCCCGGATGCCCTTCTTCAGGCCGAACTGCGGCTCATAGCCCAGCTTCTTGCGGCTGCGGCTGATGTCCGCTTCCGTATGATTCTGGTAGAAGTGCTCGTAGGGATTGTCGATGTACTCCGGCTCATGGTCCGTGCCGAGACATTCATTGAGGATCGTGATGATGTCATTGAAGCTGCGGGCCTTGCCGCTGCCGATGTTGTAGACCCCGGCTTCAGCTCCGGCCGCACGCATCGTGCCGTCCACCACGTCGTCCACGTAGACGAAATCACGCAGGTGCTGGCCATCGCGGAAAACCCGCGGGCGCTGGCCGGCCTTCATCTGGCGGTAGAGCTGGTAGACCATGCTTGCCATGCGGCCCTTGTGGGCCTCGTGTGGTCCGTACACGTTGAAGTAGCGCACACCGCTGACCCGCATGCCGAGCTCACGGGCTTCATGCCCGAGATTGTCCAGCACCATCTTGCTGAAGCCGTAGACATTCGCCGGAGCAGGGTCCTGATCAACTTTCATCAGGCCGTCAGCCTGGCCGTAGGTTGCGGCACTGCTGGCGTAGACGATCGGAAAGCCCCGGCTCTGGCTGAAACGCAGGATGCGGCGGAATGATTCCACGTTGCGCTCCACCATCTGGCGCTGGTCGCTGACCGTGGTGTCCGTGATGCTGGCCAGGTGGTAGATGCTCACGATCTCCTGGCGGCCGAAGTGCTGGTCCCAGTCCAGCTCCTCACATGGGCGGGAGATGATGTCACCGCGGAAGTGCCTGAGATTGCGGAAATCCCCGGAACTGAAGTCGTCGACGACCACGATGCGGTGTCCGGAATCCTGCGCTTCCAGGGCTGCGACCAGCCTGGACCCGATGAAACCGGCCCCACCGGTCACGATAATCTGCATTGGCTGATCATAACACTTGCAGAGGTGCATGTATTCTAGTAATATTTGGCACCTCAAATCCAGCACAGGACTAGTGAATGGCCATCAAGGAAGCAGATCTCCCAAAGTACCAGAAGTTGCTTGAAGACAAGAAGGCCGAGCTGACCAAGCAGCTCACCGGACTGCAGAAGAAGATCAAGAAGAGCCTCGACGAGAACAAGGGCTACGACCGCAGCAGCGGGGATCCGGACAGCGATTACATCAATGAGAGCAGTGAGCTCGTCAAGGATGAGCTGATGATCCGTAACCTCGAGAAGACCCTGCGAGACATCGAGGATGCCCTGAATGCGATCGAGGAGGGGTACTACGGTATCTGCCAGAAGACGGGCAAGAGCATCCAGCCAGCCCGTCTGCAGGCCATCCCCTGGGCCCGTTACTGCATCGAGGTCCAGGAAGAGGTTGACGCATACGAACGCGGATAGGCGTCCTATCCCGGGGAGAGCATGAACCAGTACATGACGGCACTGCTGCTGATCTGCGCCACACTGCTGGCGCAGGGCCAGCCTGCGCAGCTGCCGGTCAGGATGTTCGATGTCCGCTCCCGCCATGAACTGAGTGAAACTGAGGCCGTGCAGCCCCTGCTGCGGGCCCGGCTGCGGATGCTCGGGAATGTTGACCTCAGGTCCCTGATCCGCATCGCCAGCCAGTCCCTGCCGGTGGTGCAGGTTCTGCCGCAGCCCATACCGGGCCGTGCGGCGATTGCAGCGCAGTATCCGCCAGGCTGCTCAAGGCTGCTGGCCCTGTGTACCCATGCACCGCGTGCTCCCTGAGCTGATTCACTGCAAACAGATCTGGCCCACCGGCCACGCATAATGCAATGAATCAATTCAGGTGATCACATGGACTTTCTCGCAAAGCTGTTTGACTCAAACAAGCGCGATCTCGCCAGACTGCGCAAGGTCGCTGAGCGTATCAATGAACTCGAAGCCTCAATCAAGGCACTCTCCGAGGAACAGATCAAGGCCCGCGTGGCTGAGATCCGCAAGGAAATCCGGGACGGCGTGGAGCGGCATGGTGTGACCTCCAAGCAGGTCGATGATCTGCTCACGAAGCACCTGCCGGAGGTCTTCGCCATGACCCGCGAAGCCTCGGTGCGCACTCTGGGCCTGCGCAACTATGATGTACAGATGATCGGCGCCATCGCCCTGCACGAGGGCCGCATCGCCGAGCAGAAGACCGGTGAGGGCAAGACCCTCGGTGCGGTTCCGGCACTGGTGCTGAACTCGCTGACGGGTGAGGGCAGCCACCTGATCACTGTCAACGACTATCTGGCACGGCATGGTGCTGAGTGGATGGGTCCGATTTACCGCTTCCTCGGTGTGACCGTCGGAGTGCTGCAGCACGACCTGCGCGGCCAGGCCCGCAAGGATGTCTACGACTGCGATGTCGTCTACGGCACGAACAACGAATACGGCTTCGACTACCTGCGTGACAACATGGTGGTGCACAAGGAACAGATCACCCAGGGCACGCTCAACTTCGGGATCGTCGACGAGTGCGACTCGATCCTGATCGACGAGGCCCGCACACCGCTGATCATCTCCGGCACCAGCAATGAGGATACGAGCATGTACAGCCGTGTCGACAAGCTGATCCGCAGCCTGGAGGTCAAGGAGATCACGGGTGAGGACAAGCCGAAGGATCTCTGGGAGCAGCAGCTTGCCAAGAAGATCGACAAGGACAAGGACAAGACCTGGGACTACGAGTACGACCGCAAGCAGCACACCGTGGCGCTGACGCCGGTCGGCCTCGCCAAGGTGGAGAAGGCACTGGACGACGTGCTGCAGGAGGATGAGCACGACCCGGAAGCGGGCAAGAACCTCTATGCCTATGTCAACACGGAGTTTGCGCACTATGTGCAGCAGGCGATGCGCGCCCATGCGCTCTACTACCTTGACGACCACTACATCGTCAAGGATGAGCAGATCGTGATCGTTGACGAATTCACCGGGCGCCTGATGTACGGCCGCCGTTTCGGTGAGGGCCTGCACCAGGCGATCGAGGCCAAGGAAGGGCTGGACGTCAAGCCGGAAAGCCAGACCCTGGCGACTGTAACCGTGCAGAACTTCTTCCGCATGTACAACAAGCTGGCCGGCATGACCGGTACGGCCAAGACCGAGGAGGAGGAGTTCAAGAAGATCTACGGCATGGACGTGGTGGTGGTGCCGACCAACAAGACCATCGCCCGCAAGGACCAGCCGGACGTCGTCTACAAGAACGTGCCTGCCAAGTACAAGGCGATCGTCGAGGAGGTGCGCGAGCGCAACAAGATCGGTCAGCCGATCCTCGTCGGTACGACCTCCATTGACAAGAGTGAGATCCTCGGCCGCATGCTCCAGAAGGAGGGCGTGCCCTGCAAGGTGCTGAACGCGAAGTATCACGAACAGGAAGCATTCATCGTGGCCCAGGCCGGCCGCTTCGGTGCGGTGACGATCGCCACCAACATGGCGGGCCGCGGAACGGACATCGTGCTCGGTGGCAACCCGGAGTTCGTGGCCCGCGAACAGCTGATGAAGGAAGGCAAGAACCCCGAGGAACACGACGAGGAGATGCGCAGCATCGTGCAGCAGCTCAAGCCGGATTTCGATGCTGAAGCGGAGAAGGTCCGCCAGGCCGGCGGGCTGTACGTGATCGGCAGTGAGCGCCATGAATCACGGCGGATTGACAACCAGCTGCGTGGACGAAGCGGCCGCCAGGGTGATGCCGGCGAATCGCGCTTCTTCCTCTCCCTCCAGGATGACCTGATGAAGATGTACGGCGGAGAGCGCGTTGAGCAGCTGATGGATATGCTGAAGATCGAGGAGGATGTGCCGATCGAGAGCGGGATGCTGACACGATCCATCGAGAATGCCCAGAAGAAGGTCGAGGGCCGGCACTTCGAGACCCGCAAGCACATCCTGCAGTTTGACGACGTGATGAACAAGCAGCGCCAGGTGATCTACGGCGAACGCGACCGGATCCTCGGCGGCGGCGACCTGCGGGAACAGACGCTCGAGTTCATCAAGGGCGCGGTGGACCGCGTGGTTGACGACAACAGTGCGGCGCATGGACGCGATGTCGACATCAATGAGCCGGGAATCTACAGCGATGCCCGTCAGAACTTCCCGCTCTACGACCTGGAGCCCGAGCATATCAAGGGCCGCAGTTCGCAGGAGATCAAGGACCTGCTGTTCGAGATGGTGGTGAAGCGCTATGACGACAAGCAGCGGGAGATCGGTGAATTCATCCTGCGTCGCCAGAATCCGGAGGTCAGTGATGCGGAGGTGGAAGCCCAGGCCTTCGAGGCAGGTGGGCCGAGCATGCGTGAGATCGAGCGCGTGATCTCACTCAAGGCCATCGACGAACACTGGATTGACCATCTGAGCCTGCTCGACGAACTGCGCAGCGGTGTCTCGCTGCGCGGCTATGGCCAGCAGGACCCGGTGGTGGTCTATGCCCAGGAGGCCTTCGCGGAATTCGAGAACCTCAAGGAAACGATCCAGCTCGATGTGATCCGCAAGATCTTCCTCGTGCGCCTGAACATCCAGGAGCAGAAGCCCGAAGCCCGCAGTGCCTACAATGTGCGCAGCGAGAACAAGCCCGTGGCGGGCTCCGGCGGCGGAGCTGCTGGGGGAGTGGCCACGCAGGAACGCGTCAAGGTGGAGACCACGCGCCGCGCTGCTGCCAAGATCAGCCGCAATGCAAAGTGCTACTGCGGCAGTGGCAAGAAGTACAAGCAGTGCCACATCAAGCTTGACAACGGTAATCCGCCGGAGGACTGGGTCGAGCAGTATGAGCAGCACTACGGCGAAAAGCCTGTAACTGAATAGGCACTGGCAATCCTACGAATCAAGGAACCGGGGTCCCGCGGGACTCCGGTTTTTTTGCGATCAGATCTCATTTTGGGCAATCCTGCAAAATTTACGATAACTATGTTATTGTGTTTATAGTGATGAATGAGGAACATCAATGAGCTGGCAGCAGTTTCATTGATAAGGGAGAATCAGGATGATGATGACAGAAAAGCTCGCAGCGGGTGTCTCCTTGAGAACCATGGCAACCTTCTGGCTGATGCTGGCCGTGTTCGCCGCATTGCTGGCCTTCGCCTTCATTCCGAACAGCAGTTCGCTCAAGCAGGCGGTGAGCAGCGCTTTCCTGCCCACGGTTGGCCTGCTGGCTGCACTCGGCGCGGCCGAAATCCTCTTCGTGCTGCGAGAACGCAACTGCAACGGCATGCTGCGAAACTTCCTGCTGCTGGCGGCGATCAGCGTGGTCGGGACTCCGCTCAGCATCCTGCTCCACAATGTGATCAGTTATCTGCTGAAGCTGTGGTTCAGTGCTCCGGAAGAGGGTGTGTTCTTCGTGCTGGCGCTGTTCGTCTTCCCCGCGCTGTTCCTGATCTCGGTGGGCGGGGTGCTGTGGCAGCTTAGTTCCGGCGCTCGCTCAGCGCTGCTGCACGGCTGATTCCGCAGCACGTTCCCGGGCGAGGATCAGCACGATGTTGCCGATGATGATCGCCAGACCGCCGACAAGCACCATCCGGCCCGGCACCTCGGCATTCAGCAGGAAACCCAGCAGGGCTGCATACAGCGGCTGGGCCTGGTTGAGCAGGACCACCTGGCTGGCCGGGAGGTATGACACCGCCAGCATGTAGTTGTTGCGTGCCAGGAAGGGCCCGGCGAGAGCACTGACAACCACGAGCAGCAGGTTGCGGCTGTCGAGTTGTGGCAGGTGTGGCCAGAGCAGGTACCAGCCGAGGCAGAGCATCACCGCCAGGCACCAGGAACGCACGAGCATCAGCAGCTGCACGGAGACGTAGCGCATTGCCAGCTTGCCGGCGATAAGGCTGACGGCGAAACTGAAGGCACTGGACAGCAGCAGCATGATTCCGCGGGTTTCGCCCTGCAGGGAAGTCCCGCGGATCAGCAGGATGCCCGACAGGGTGAGGGCGAAACCGAGCCATTGCCAATGACTGAAGCGCTCCCGGAGCAGCAGGAAGCCGAGCACGATCACGAATACGATCTCCATCCGGCTGAGCACGGCGGCAATGGCCGTCGTGGCATGCAGCATCCCCATCCAGAACAGCGAAATCCCGAGCGCACTGCCGACGATGTGTATGGCGCTGTAGAGCAGGCCGAGGCCGCCGCGACTGCCTGGTTCGTCCCTGGGCGGTCTGCCGATCCTCGGTATCCAGCCGAGCTGTGTCAGCCCCCACCACAGGGTGTTGACCGGGGCGGCCACGAGGTAGTACATCGCGGCAATCAGCATTCCGGCGGCGATGTCGGAGCTGCACTGCTGCTTGAGCTGGGCCAGGGGCTGGACCCCTGCCGCGAAATGCAATCCGGCGCACAGGGCATTGAGCTGGGCGAAGATGATGCCCTTGCTGCGGTCCTGCATGCCTACTTGCCTACGCAGAAGCTGCTGAAGATGCTGTCCACCACGCTCTGGCGGCTGCCGGATTCATTGAGACCGCGCAGTGCCTCACGGGCCAGATGCAGATCCTGGGCCGCGGCATCGAGCGGCATCCCGTCCTTGATTGCCAGAATTGCGAGGTTTACGTGTTCCAGGCAATGCTGGACCAGTGCGGCCTGCCTGCGATTGAAGGAGAGGGCGGAGCTGTCATCAGCCAGGCCGCTGCGCTCGATGATCAATTGACGCAGTGCGGGAATGCCCCGGCCATCCAGGGCACAGACCGCAAGTTGTCCGCTTTCATCCGGCCATTCGGCAAGCAGGTCACAGCGGGTCATGACATGGATGCAACGCGGATCTGAGTCCTGTTGGTTACTCCCGGAAGTGGAGTTGTCCGCTGCATTGGCAATGATCAGCAGATCGGCACTTTCCTGCCAGTCGCGGGCGCGCTCCATGCCGGCACTTTCCACGGCATCAGGACTGGCATGCTGGCCAGCGGTGTCGACGAGGACGAAACTGATCCCGCCGAATTCCACGGACTCGCTCAGGTAGTCACGGGTAGTCCCCGGAGCATGATGCACAAGCGCCCGCTCATATCCCAGCAGGGCATTGAACAGGGTGCTCTTGCCGACGTTCGGTGCCCCGACGATTGCCAGACTCAGGCCGCTGCGGATCACGGCACTGCGGCGGCTGGCCTCGAGTGAGTCTGTAAGCTCAGCGGCGAAATCCTCAAGTTCCTGCAGCAGGTCCATGGCCTCTATCCGCTGCGAGGGTTCAATACTCGCATCGAGGTCATCCGAGGCGTAGTCATGGATCAGCTCGATGGCTGCCAGCCAGCCAAGCAGTCGCTGCTGCCATTCTGTCACGGCTCTGCCCTGCATGCCGCCCAGTGAACTGGCTGCCAGTCTGAGCGCGGAGCTGCTGCCGGCATTGATCAGTTCATGCACGGCCTCGGCCTGCATCAGGTCCAGCTTGCCGTTGGCGAAGGCCCGGTAGGTGAACTCGCCGGGTTCCGCCAGCCTGGCACCGGCCTGCTGCACTGCATTGAGCAGCAACTCCAGCAGCAGGGGGTTGCCGTGGATCGCAATCTCAACCAGGTCATCACCCGTGTAGCTCTGCGGAGCCATGTAACAGCAGACCATGGCCTGCTCAGTCAGTGATGAACCGGCATTGTCAGGCAGACGCAGCTGGAGCAGCCTGGCCTGAGCATGCTGCAGATCATCCCGCGGCTGAGCCAGCACTGCTGCCAGCACTGCGAGTGCCTCCGGTCCGCTGATGCGCAGCATGGCAATTGCGCTGCGTCCCGGGACGGTTGCCGGTGCTGTAATCGTGTCGCTGGTGGAGTAGGCCGGCACGGAACTATTCTACAGGTCTGATGCTGGCCAGCAGGTATTCGCCGCTTTCCGAAAGTTCGTGCATGCGCCGGCTGTCGGCAAGTGCCGGGATCCAGACGATTTCGTCAGCTGAATCAACAAGCAATGCCCAGCAGTCACGCAGGAATTCCGGGACCTTCAGGTCAGTGAAGACATCCCCGACCTTACGCGTGGATCCGTTCGGCAGCGTGATGCGGTCACCGGGACGCCGGGTCCTGAATCTGTACATTCCTGCATCCGGGCAGGGCAGGACAGCATGCCACTCACTCTTGCCGGAATTCTCAGCATGCAACAGAGAAGGCAGCCATTCCCACCAGTCCTTAAGCGCCGGATCTTGCTGCTGGCCGATGTGGAGCTGGCTTCGGGCCTGGCTGACAAGTTCCTGTCTGGCGGCAGCATTCAGGCTGACCTGCTTCAGCTCCACAAGCATATCGGTTGGAACGGGATCCTCGCCGGGATCCAGGCACTCGAAATACATCAACCCGCTCGTGTTGCAGGGGAAGTGGAAATGCCAGTTGCCGTGATGCACTGATTCGCATGTCCCGCACAAGGATCCGTGCACTTCAGAAATGAGCTGATAGTCCGGATTGCTCCCGATACGCCGCAGGGCTGAAGCGATGCAAGTCGTCGTCAGGCTTTCAGGCTCGGTATCACTGAACTTCACAAGACCCAGTCTGGCAGCAGTTCGCTGCAGCAGTGGCAAGGCGTGGAAGATGTCAGCGGTTTCAACAACCTGGAATTCCATCATTGCCGCCGTGGCCAGCAGATCAGTGGCGTATGTTGCCAGACGATTGATGTGCTCGACGTAAGCGGGATTGATGCTGGCCAGCAAGGGCATGACTTCATGCCGGAGGAAATTTCGGCTGAAGCTGCGGTCAGTGTTGCTGGGGTCATCACGCCAGCTGAGTTCCTGCTCGCTGGCATATGCCATGATGTCACCTGAATTGACAGTTAACAATGGCCTGTGGATTCCGTTGCTGAGTTGTGGGCTGATGCCCCGCAGACCTGCCGGTCCCGTTCCGCGTACCAGGTTGAAGAGAATCGTCTCAGCGTTGTCATCGGCATGATGCGCCGTGATTGCAATGCACTTGCCAGCGGACTGCATGAAGCGTTCAAGCCTGGCATAGCGGATGCGTCTGGCAACGGATTCAATGCTGTCTGATCCGGGAACGCGGCTGGAAGGCACATCCGCTGATTCAATTACAGCACTCACTCCCCAGCGTGTTGCCTGTTCCGCTACGAACTCAGCATCCTCTGCATCTTCTTCTCGGATGCCATGCCGCAGGTGCCATAGGATGATTACGGGATTGTCTTCCTTCCAGAAGCCGGAAGCGGACAGTTCCGCCACTTCTCTGATGGCGGCGTGGGCAAGCACAATGCTGTCAATCCCGCCGGAGCAGCCGATGACCAAACTTCCACCATCGCAGGCAGACCAGCCCGGGAAACGTTGCATTGCATGCTGCACGGCATTACCCGGTCCGCTCCTTCTGGCTGGCATCTTCTCCGGTTCAGGCGTCGCTGCTGACGCTCTGGTGCTGCCTGACCATCTCCAGCAGGGCATTCACACTCAGGGTGATATCGTCAAAGACCTCAGCAATGTTGTCAGCCTTCATATATGCAGGAGAGCTGATCACTAGATTCTCTTCATCCCGCACCATCTCGCAGGCCTGGCAGAGCACGTGCGTGGCACCCATCACATCAAATGCCGCAACCGCCTCATCATCATCTCCGATCGTGACCTGCACGCCGTTGCCGGCCAGCAGGCGGCCGGCTATCACCGGGCTGATGCAGAGGAAGGCCATCGGGATTCGCTTTGCGTGGGCTTCGCGCACCAGCCGGCTGACCTGTTCATTGATCTCACAGTTGCCGCCGGCAATGGCGAAGTTGCTGAGATTCTTCGCCGCACCGAATCCTCCGGGAAACACATAGCCATCGAATTCCGTGGCTGCCACGTTCCCCAGACTGACAACGTCACCGCGGGCAATCCTTGCGGACTCATGCAGGACATTGCGGTATTCCTCGGAATTCACTTCTCCCGTGAAGTGATTCACCACATGCATCTGCTGGATGTCGGGTGCCAGGCAGCGGTACTGCACTCCGGCGCGCGCGAGCGCCAGCAGCACTGCAACGGCTTCATGGATCTCAGTACCGTCGAAGACTCCGCATCCCGATAGAATCACACCGATCTTGGTCATAAGCATTCCTCAGAGGCAAGCTGCTGACCATTCTAGCGCGGATATCAGAACTGGATGTTCCAGCCCAGCGAAAGTCCGACATCATCTGAGTAGGCGAGGGGACTGAGGCCGGCCTGCTGCTCCCGCCACCAGGTGCTGAGCACGATCGGTGAATCATTCAGATCGAGTTCCAGGCCGACTGAATTGTAGTCACCGCTGGCTGAACCTTCCCTGACGTGGTGCGCCAGGCTGAAGCGGTAACTGGCCCAGGCTCCATAGCCGCTGAAGTCCAGGCCATAGTCCGTGCTGCTGCTGTCCCAGATCACATCGACACCGCTGCCGTCGAGGTCGGTTTCGCTGCGGCCAATGCTGGCCGACCAGCGCGAACAGCAGTTGATCATGTCCCCATAGCTCACAGAGTAGCGGCGGGCGCAGTAGCGGCTGTCCCGCACGTCATTCTCGCGGCTCTGCTCAGAGGCATTGACCTGCATCCGTCCGCCGTTGGCAAAGCTGCGCTCATAGAACAGGCTGCCCCAGCTGCGTTCGTTGGCAAAGTAAGATGGCTGGACGAGGCGGGTCTCGTAGTCCCCTGAACCCGGCAGGCTGCCATAGTCGTCCCTGCGGAAATCCGCACTCAGCCGGCTGCATGAATCCAGGCGGATGTTTGAACGCAGCCGCAGACTGTCGTAGTCCGCCTGCTCGTCCACCCGGAACTCCGCAAGGTCAGCACGGTTAAGTTCGGGGTCACGCAGATTGAGCTGATAGAGGTCATCATTCTCCATCGTCAAGCGCTCGTAGTCGACTTCGCGGCGGGAGAGGGTCAGGCTGGCGCTGGCACGTCCACCGGCATTGTAGTCAAGCCGTGCACTGCGCTCCGTGAAGCTGCGGGTGTCAGTCACGGCACTGATGTCACTGTCATCACGGTAGGCTTCCAGCCCGGCACTCACGCTCCATTCATCACTCAGGTCATAGCTCAGGGCGGCTGAACTTTCACTGCGGGTGGCGGAACCATTCTGCAGCTTGAGGTCATAATCCGTGGTGCTGGCCGCCGCATCCAGGGTCCAGGCATCATCCAGATAGAGGTAGCCATCCGCCTGCACGCCGGTGTATGTGTTGTCCATCAGCTGCCGGTCGGATTTGTAGTATCCGCTGAAGATCTCAGCCTGCAGCATGCCCGGGCATTCCACCATCCGGAAGCCTGCACCGATGCGCAGGTGTTCCAGGTCAACCGGCTGGAAGGGCATTTCATCCGTGCGCACCTTGTACCACTGCCCGCGCAGGAACTGATTGCCGCCGTCCATGCCACCAGTGCGCAGGATGAAGGAAAACTGCGTGCGGTCCTTGTGACCGAGCAGCAGTTCCTCTTCCTCCTCACGGCCATCCGGGCCGATTGACGTACCCTCATGGTGCATGTAGCTGCCGTCATAGCTCCACAGCGGACCGCTGTGGTCGAGGTCGAGGCGCATCCGCCCGCTGTAGTTCACGTTGCCCCAGAGCTCATTCCACTCCGTGCTGCTGAGGTAGTCCCGGTAGCGGATGTCACGGATGTAGGGCTGGATTTCGCGTTCCCCGAGGTAATTGGAACGGTCCTCAAGACTGCGATCCCAACTCTGGTTGCCAATCCCGATCGTCGCGGACTGCGGGCACTGCAGGCAGTACTCCTGCAGCAGGGCCCGGTTGTCTTCGAGAATCAGCACGGGCTCCAGTTCATACATCTCCAGCTCATCCGGGATCTGATAGACATGCGGATAACCGTCGATGTAGATCTGAACCTCCCCTGCGCTCGCCGCCAGCGGCAGCAACGTCAGCAGGGCTGAAGCAGTGGCAATGGCGATTCTGGCTGGATTGTTCATGGCTCAGAACCTCAGGAAGGGATCATTGTTGCTGCCATGCATCGCATGGTGACAGCCCGTCGTCCAGCAGGTGGTCGGGGCATTGTGCTCACTGCGGTCAGTGTGGCACTGCAGGCAGAGCGAGCGGCCGTCCATCAGGGTCAGCCCGGGGTTGGCACTGCCGTGTGCGCTGTGGCAGTTCATGCAGCTCTCTCCCAGTGCGTCGTCTACGGACATGTGAGCGAACTTGAAGGGACCGCCCTTGTCCATGTGGCAACTCAGGCAGAGATTGCGCACCTTGCGCTCCCTGAGCATGGTCGGACCATGTCCGCGGTGCACCTCGTGGCAGTCCGTACAGTTCATCACACCGCCATCGGGTTCGTTGGCAGCGTCCACCTTGAGCGGATGGTGGCTGAAGTTGCGGAAGTCATCCGCCGTGACCATGTGGCAGGTGATGCAGAGTTCATTGACGTCCGCCAGCAGCAGGTGGCGCTGGCCACTGTCGTGGCTCTGGTGCGGGTCATGGCAGTCACTGCAGCGCAGGGAGGCCTTGGCGTGAGTGGTGCGCTCCCATTCGCGGGTACTGGTCAGCCATTCATGGCAACGCAGGCAGATATTGTTCTCGTGCTCGGAATTCTCCCAGTCAAAGGCGAAGATCGCCCCGCGGCTCCTGAGCATCTGATGTCCTCCGCCGGCTCCATGGCAGGCTTCACAGCCCTGGCGATCCAGACTGATTTCCGCCTTGGGCAGTGAACGGGCGTGAGCCGTAGCGAGGAAGTCCATCTTCATTTCCTCATGGCAATACAGGCATTCGCGGGTGCCGATCCAGGTGCTGCCGACTACGGCGCTGAACTCCTGGCCGGGTTCCCAGTGCGGACTCTCGCCCTGCCATTCCAGCAGGGGCTGCTGGTCTTCCTCTTCCTGTCCCAGAAGCGCGCCGGGCAGCAGCAGGACCATGGCCAGTGCTGTGACTGCCAGCGCCCCGCCGACTGTAAGCAATTTCATTCCCAGACTCCCGACGGCCCAGATAAGGAAATGAGTCTATCAAAAACACCGCTCAAAAAACAGGGACACTTCCGGAGTTACCGGAAAGTGTCCCTGCGGGCTTTGGTTGGTTGAGGAATTCAGTTTGCGCTGCTGAGGTCAAGTGTGATTGTCTGGGCATCGACCCAGAAGAGAGGATTCAAGCCGAATTTGCTGAGATTCGGACCATCAAACCGGCTGATTGTCAGTACTGCCTCCGCATTGTCACCAAGTCCGTCCAGCAGATGCGGCGAAACCTTGACTTCCTGAATCGTGTTGTCATTGCGGATCTTCCAGATGAAATCCGTGTTCTCCGTTAACTGGACACTGAGCTTGGCGGCGTAGAGCACTTCAAGGTCGGCGGAAATGATCCTGTAGACATTGCCAAGCTGGAAAATGCCCTTCTCCGCATCATAGCCCAGTGGCTCACCGCGCAGCTGAAGCTGGAAGGGACTGAAGCTGTAGTACTGGTCATCCGCGAGGCTGATCAGGCGGCGCTGCAGCTGGTCGCTGATCCCGTCACCGTTGCTGTCAACAAAGGACGGGCTGTACTGGAAGTCAGAGCCCAGGTAGCGATGCCCGGAGTCATCAAGGCTGACATGCCGTACGAGTGCATCATATCCACCATTGTCAGCATGAGTGCTCAGGGCAATATGCGTGGCCGAGTTGTCAAATTCCGCACCGCTCTGGTACTGATGGCTGTAGAGCACCACGTCGTAGCCAGGCCCATCCGCTGCCGGCACGAAGTCAAGTGTCAGGTCCGCATGCAGCGTGCGGTGGCCGGAAGGAATGTAGACCGGGACGGCCATGCGGTAGTAGAAGTTGTTCGGCACCTTGCTGCCGCTGTAGCTTCGCGTTTCACCGCTGAGCAGATCCACCGTGGGTGCGAACAGCAGTTCCAGCATGTACGGGGTGGGGAAGCCGTTCTCATCCGCCGGGCGCTTCAGCTTGTCAAAGCGATAGCCCTCGCCGGGATCATGGGTGCCCTCATCAAAGCTCTGGGGAACCGTGTTCCAGAAATCCGGGTTCAGCATGTCCGGCGGGTTGCCGATACCGTTGACAATGTCCCCAGGCTCAATCACACGCATGACGCAGAAGAATGATTCGGGATTGGACAGAGACTCCTCGTACAGCAGACCGCCGCCGTTCAGGTCGAAGAGCCCGACCCCAGTGCCGAGGAGTTCAGGTCGGAGTTGCAGGTAGCTCTGCAGTTCCACTCCGTCAAACACAATTGACTGATTCTGCTCCTTGCCATCCGCATCTATGGGCAGAAGACTGTACTGGTCCTCGAAACTGCCCTGCACACTGACCTGGAAGAATACCGGAGCATCGTTGATGATCCAGGGCTTTTCAGCTTCCCTGGAGAAGAATGCCGGAGTCTGACCATCTTCCTCAAGAACCGGAATGCCATTCCTGAGAATGTTGTAACCGGAGATTGTGTGGCGAAAATTCCTGGCAATCGGCACGATGTCCGCGACGTTGATCTCATTGTTTTCATCGCCATCAATGTAGTACAGTGGCGTAGTGTTGGCAGCCGCACTGTTGCGGAAGCCACTCTTGCCCAGATTCAGTGACAGCGGAATCAGGTCGGCGGAATTGACCTCGCCATTGAAGTCATAGTCACCGATGTTCTTCTCAACCCAGTTCAGGCTGACGGAATCGTCCAGCGGCGAAGGAACTACGAGGATCTCATCCACTCTGTAAGGATCTTCAAACAGACTGAGATTCCTGGGAGTGATTCGGTCGACGTGTCTGAAGCTCGCGGAGAACCCGGTATCCGCATTGCCCTCAACCGGAACCACGCCGAGTTCCAGACCTTCATCGGTATTGACTGCAATGAACAGCAGGTTGTCATTCTCATTGCCCGTCAGTTGTTCCAGCCCCCCGGCTGTGGAACACGCGAGCAGGGCAAACATGCCGGACTCGGGAACGGCATCCGCATGCACGGTTACGATGCCTGCTGTTTCCTCAATGGTCAGGCCCGTCAATACAGAGCCGTAAAGTGCCTGCGCGGAAACCGTCTGCCGCTGCAGTTCCGGTCCGGAACCGCGGCAGGCTGCCAGGGCCAGCAGCACTCCCACAATCGTGATGATGTATTTCAGCCTCATTTGTACAGATCCTCATAGGAATGCGCTCCCCCGCTGAGCAGATCCGGATTGGCAATGCAATCCCGGATCACCCGGCAGAGGATCCCCACGCCTTCCTCTATTTCTTCAACTGATGTCCTGCTGAATGACAGCCGCAGGGCGGATCCATCCTTTCTATCCGGCATGCAGTAACTTGACGGCAGGAATTCCACTCCTGCATTTCTGGCAAGGGTCAACAGCGGCAGGGATTTGATGGCAGCTGGCATCTCCACCCAGACATAGAACCCGCCAGCTGGTTTCTGGAAACTGCAGCCTTCAGGAAGATTGGCAGCCAGTGCCGCACACATTGCGTCACGCCTTTTCTTGTATTCGCGGATGGTTTTTCGCAGATGTCGGCTGAAATGTCCCTTGACGATGATTTCATGAAGCAGTGCCTGGCTGAAGAAGCTATCTCCTGAATCAGATCCAGCCTTGGCCCTGACAATCGAAACACTGAGCGGGGCCGGACAGGTCACCCAGCCAATTCGCAGGCCGGGCAGGAAGCACTTACTGAATGTCCCGATGTGGATTACATAGCCTCCGGTATCTATGGCCTTTAGTGGCGGAGAAGCCTTGCCTTCGTATCTCAGCTGCCGTCCCCAGTCGTCTTCAATGATCGGCACACGATGCCGGGCTGCCAGCCGCAACAGATGCTCGCGCCTGGCCTTCGACATTGTTATACCCGTCGGGTTGTGATAAGTCGGAATCGTGATGATCGCCCGTACTTCGCCCTGGTTGAGCACGCCAGCCAGATAGTCCGTATCCATTCCATGCTTGTCCATGGGAATGGATACATAGCCAATCTCCTTTGACATCAGCAGGTTCATGATTCCGCTGTAAGTCGGGGACTCAACTGCGACCATCTGACCGGGTTTGAGGATGCGGTCAAGCACAAGTGTCAACGCGCGCTGGAAGCCACCGGTGAGAATGATGTCATTCTCACCTTCAGCCATCGGGACTCCCTCTAGTGCCATTTCCTTTTCAAGAAATTCCACCAGGGGTTGATATCCCTGCGGGTGACCGATGTCAAAGAAGAACTCCTTCGGATACCAGAGCATGGTTGTGGCAACCTGCTTGATCTTGTCGAAGGGAAACAAGGCAGGATCGGGTGAACCCAGACTCATCCTGATCAGCTTCTGGTTCTTTTCGCGGTACGGTGGCATTACAAAAAAGCCACTTTGCAGGAAATACGGCTCCCAGCGCATCGGCGGCAGCTCTTCCAGGTTGCCGCCCATTTCCTCGCGGGTACGCAGATTCTGCCCGCTGACCACTTCCGGATGCTCGGTGATGTAGGTACCGCTCCCATGCCTGGTCTCGATGATCTTCTCGGCAGCAAGTGCCTCGTAGGCGCTGTACACCGTCTTCACGGATACACCAAGCTGCCTGGCCAGGTCGCGTACGCTGGGAATCTTCTGTCCCGCGGCCAGCAGGCCATCGTTAACCAGATCAGTGACCTGTCTCCGGATCTGTTCGTAGACCGGTTCCCGACTGTCCTTGTCAATGCTTAAATTCATTTCAACTGCCCAGATTATGGCAGAGCGGGCAGGTATACAAAAGCAACACTAGCTACCCAAAATAGGGAAACAGTGCCACCAGTGCCTCTTGAGTGCGGCAATTGCAAGCTGCTTCAACCGCTTATACAGACCAACTGTCCACCTCGGGTGTTCCCTTTTGAATAAAATGCGGTCGATAGCCCGGAAACATTGGGAACACTTCAGGAATACCAGGAACACGTGCACGTACCGGATTGTTATTCCCGTTTAATGACACTTGAGTATCAAGCATTGATCAGCGGCTCTGCGGCGCGCTATGCTTTTGCGGTTGTGGATAGCATGGTGAAACTGAGTGAATGCCGGAGCGGCGATATTGTGCTCATTACTGAGATTGATTCTCAGGTAAGCGGCACGCTGCGTCTGCGCGAACTGGGCGTGATTGAAGGCGTGGACCTGAAGGTGATCAAGTCCTCCAACCCGATGCTGCTGCATGTGAATGCCAGCCGCATCGCCCTGGACCGAGAGCTTGCGGACGCGATCCGGGTCAGCCGCATGAGTCTGCTGCAGGGAGAGCTCTGATGCTCACCAGTCATGATCAGCCCGGCAGCAAGCCGGCTACGGAAACCCAGACCATCCGCGTGGCTCTCGTCGGCAATCCCAACACCGGCAAGACCACACTATTCAATGCCCTGACGGGACTAAAACAGAAGGTCGCCAACTATCCCGGCGTGACCGTGGAACGCAAGTCCGGGCAGTTCAGCTTCGAGGGCCACAGCATCGAGGTCATCGACCTGCCCGGTGCCTACAGCCTGCGTCCCACGAACGACGTGGAGCGCATCACCCGCGATGTGCTGCTGGGCCTGATGGGTTCGGAGAAGCCGGTGGATATCGTGGTGGTCTGCCTGGATGCCGGCAACCTCGAGCGCAATCTCTACTTCGCCACCCAGGTCCTGGATCTGGGCCTGCCCGGCGTGGTGGCCCTGACCATGAACGATGAGGCTGCCAGCATGGGCCAGCCGGTGGATCCCGTGATCCTCGAGCAGCACCTGGGACGGCCGGTGGTTGAGACCGTGGCCCCGACCTACAAGGGTGTGACCGAACTCAAGCGAAGTATTCTTCAGGCCGTCGGCCGCGAAGGTGAGGACCTGCCCTGGAGCATCGGCGAGAAGGTGCTGCATGCCATCGAGCACCTCGCGGTGGAGATCGGCAGGCATAAGCCGATGGAGCGCCGCATCCTGCGCCAGATCGCCGTTGAGCTGCTGCTGGACCGCCGGGGTACGAACCGCATGATCGACCTGCCGGGCATCCGGGAGCTCGTTGGCAAGCTGCGGGCCGAGCTGGAGTGGGCCGGAGTCAAGTGGGTGGAGTCCGAAAGCCTCGGCCGCTATGCCTGGATCCGCAGCGTGATTGAATCCACGCGCTCGGCCTCCGAGGAGAAGTTCAAGCCCAGCCGCAGTGACCGCGTCGACCGGGTGCTGACACATCCCGTGTTCGGCCTGGGTATCTTCCTGCTCGTGATGGCCGTGGTCTTCCAGAGCATCTACACCTGGGCCGGGCCCTTCATGGACATGATCGACGGCCTGACCGCGGCTGCGGCGACGGCGGTCGCGGGATCAATGAGCCCCGGCCCGCTGCGTGACCTGCTGACGGACGGCATCATCAGCGGGGTGGGCGCCGTGCTGATCTTCCTGCCGCAGATCCTGCTGCTGTTCCTGTTCATCGTGCTGATGGAAGACAGCGGTTACCTCGCGCGTGCGGCCTTCGTGATGAACCGCCACATGCGGCGCTTCGGACTGACGGGCCATGCCTTCATCCCGATGCTCAGCGGCTTCGCCTGTGCGATCCCCGCCATCATGTCAACGCGCAACATCAGTGATCCACGCACCCGCCTGGCAACGATCATGGCCGTCCCGCTCACCAGCTGCAGTGCACGCCTGCCGGTCTATGCGCTGATGATCGGCGCGCTGATCCCGGCCACGCCGCTGTTCGCAGGCTTCACAGCCCAGGGCTTCGTGCTGCTGGGAGCATACGTGTTCAGCATCTGCGCCGCTCTGCTCGTGGCCCGGACATTCCGCATGACTGTGCTCAAGGGCCGCCAGCAGCCCTTCATCATCGAGCTGCCACCCTATCGCATCCCGAGCTGGAAGACGGTGCTCAATTCCGTCTGGGAACGCGGCAGGATGTTCGTGACCCAGGCCGGGACAATCATTCTGGCAATCAACATCATCCTCTGGTTCATCGCCTACTTCCCGCATGACAACAGCCTGCAGGCCAAGTATGATGCCCAGCGCAGCGCAGCGGAATCAATGCTCAGCGGCGAGCAGCTCGAACTGCGGATGGAGGAGATCGACAGCCTGCAGTCCGGTGAGATGCTGCGCGGCAGCATTGCCGGCAAGCTCGGCCAGGCGATTGAACCGGTGATCAGGCCGCTCGGCTTTGACTGGAAGATCGGCATCGGCCTTCTGGCCAGCTTCGCGGCACGCGAGGTCTTCGTCAGCACGATGGCGATCGTCTACAACGTCGGTGAAGCTGATGAAACGAGCGTGAGCCTGATGGACGCCATGCGCAATGAGAAGCACGCCAGTGGTGAGCGCGTCTACAGCCCGCTCGTGGCCCTGAACATCATCATCTTCTTCATCCTCGCCTGCCAGTGCATGGGCACCGTGGCGGTTGTCAAGCGCGAGACCAACAGCTGGAAGTGGCCGGCTGTGATGGTTGGCTACATGACCCTGCTGGCCTATGTAAGCTGCATGCTGTTCTACCAGATCGGTATCCGGATCTGGCCGGGGCTGGCATGAGTGAACTGACAATCCAGTGGGTGATCACCATTCTGATCGTGGGTCTGGCGGCATTTCAGCTGCTCCGGCAGTTGCTGGGACTGTGCCGCAAGCCAGAAACAGGCTGTGGCAGCGCCTGCCGTTCCTGCAATACGCAGGAGCTGCTGGACAAGCGTCTGGCCAGTCTCGACGATCACTGAGCGCAGGACAAGAAAAGCAGAAGCCGGAACCCCTCAGGGCTCCGGCCTGTTGAATCTTGGTTGGGCCTTCCAGTTCTACTGGTGTGAAACGTTCTCCAGCACCCTGACGACGCGGGCAGTCAGCTCCGCACCGACATCACCCAGCTCGTCATTGCCAGTGGCCTCGACCAGCATCGCGGGGTTCTTCATGGCCACCTCGACGCTGCCATCCTCGAGCTGACGCACGACGACGTTGCAGGGCATCTCCACCCCGATCCAGGGCTCGCTCTCGAAGACCTGCCAGGCGAAGGGCGGGTTGCAGGCGCCGAGGATCAGGCAGGGCGGGGTGTCCTTGTCGAGCTTGGCCTTCATCGTGGCGGAGAAGTCAATCTCCGTAAGCACGCCGAAGCCTTCCTCCTTCAGAGCCGCACGCACATTCTCCACGGTGGTGGCGAAATCCGTGCTGACTGAGGTGTGCAGGTAGTAGCCGTTTTCGGTGATATGTGCATGCATCGATGCAGCTTCATCGCTCATGTGATTCTCCTCCGCCGCAATGGCATTGACGGCCATGCAGCAAAGCAGGGCCAGCAGTGTCAGGAACACTCTCATTGGTAACATCCTCCCGGACAGATCGCTAGACTGTACTACACAAACTACCTCGGCTGGCGAGCTTTGCATACATGTATCTGTCACAAATCATGAGCATTCCCGGTCAATCCACGGGAGATGCATGAGTCACAACTGACGAGTCGTCGCAACTGGGTTTCCAGCTGCATTCCCTTGCTCCTGTGTGGGCTTGCCGCATGCAGCACCAGCTCACCTGCTCCGCCGGGAATGGATGCCCGGCGTGAGCCGGTGGGTGATGCGCTGCCGGTCCTTGGCCGGCAGATGGAGATGACACCGGCAGGTGTTGATCCTGAACTCTGGCGGGAGTTGCTGGCGGCCCTCGACCAGAGCCTGGAACTCTCAGAGCGTGAAAGCTCCACGGCACCGCAGGGCGCGCTCAATGCAGTTGCAGACCTGCAGCTGGCGGAGTCCGGACCTGACAGTGCAGAACTGAGCTGGAGCTACCGCAGCATCGGTGACTACGACCAGAACAGCCAGGTCAACATCTCCGATCTCACCGTGATCGGCCTGCACTTCGGCAAGTCAGAAAGTTCAGCCGGCTGGCAATCCGCTGCGCTCGCGGATGGCGATGGCAACGGGTTGATCACCATCGCCGACGTGACCCCGATCGGTGCCAACTTCGCTTCCAGCCTCAGTGCCTATTCCATCCGCCGGACCCGCAAGGGCAGCACGACTGAAATCCTCAGGATCTCGCAGTCCGCCGGGAATGCAGCAGCAGGCTCTCCACGGCTGCGCTACTCAGTCCTGGCAGAGGACCTGCAGGATGGTGATGCACTGTTCGTAGTCGGCCTGGATGAATCAGACGGCAGCAGCAGCCAGCCTTCCACGGAAGTACTGTTCAGCAGCGGCATCCGTCCCCAGAATCTGATCGCCAGCCAGGGCACCCTCGCAGGTGCCGTGGAACTGAACTGGGATCCCGTGGAAGCTGCGCTTGGCTATGTTGTGGAGCGCCGCATGCTCAGTCTGACGATCTATGAGCAGATCGGAACGACGGATGGATTGACAAGCTACACGGATACAGCGCCTGAGCCGGGCCAGCATCGCTTCTACAGAGTTGCGGCTTTGCTTGCGGAAGGCCAGACAGCCTACAGTGACAGCGCGGAGGGCTGGAGCATGCCACTGCCGGCAGCACCCCTCAATCCGCTTGCCAGCCAGGGAACCGTACTTGATGGAATCGAGCTGAGTTGGGAAGCCGTGGCGGATGCCGACAGTTACCGGGTCTATCGCGATGGCAACACAGCCGAGCTCGCCGAACTGGGTGACACCAGCTACATTGACAGCGAACTACCTGACAGTGCAACACATCAGTACACCATCAGGGCAGTCAATGCGGCTGGAATCGGTCCGGCATCAATCTCCATTGAGGGCTTCCCTGGTGTGATTCCAGCTGCTCCAGAAGGCTTCACCGCCAGCCAGGGCACGGTCAGTGGCGGCGTAGAGCTTGACTGGCAGCAAGCAGATCATGCGAAGGGATACCGCATTTATCGTGACAGTGCAGCGAGCCTGCTGATGGAAACTGGAATTGTGACAAGCTTCCTCGATAGCACTCTCAGTGACTTCGACAATCATGACTACTGGATCAGCGCGATCAGCGCAGTGGGGGAGAGCATGCAGGCAGGGCCGGTCAGCGGAAATGTACAGCCGCAGTTACCAGGCCTGGTCGGCAATCTCGCTGCCAGCCAGGGACAGTTCAGAGGCAGCATACAGCTCAGCTGGGATGCAGCGGAGCACGCAGCCGAGTATTACATCTACCGTGATGGGTCCGGCGTGCCCCTGGCGATGCCCGGCAATGTGACGAACTACACTGACGCTGGACTGCCCGACCTGCTCCCACATGCTTACACTGTGCGGGCCGTCAACTCCGTCGGCCAGGGACCGCTCAGCAGCTCCGTAAATGGCTATCCTGACAACCGCAGTGAATGGTGGCGCTTCGGCATGGACAACCGGCACCAGTCCCGGGCCTCTGCCAGTGGCCCGGCAGGCAATGCCCTGGCCTGGTCGTATCCCACGGGCAGCTGGATCCGCTGCAACCCGGTGATGGCGGATGATGGCACGGTCTACTTCGGCAACTATGCCGGGAAGCTGGTCGCCCTGAATCCTGATGGCACGGAGAAATGGACCTACAGTGCCGGGGCTGACATCTACACCTCGCCGGCCATTGCCCGCGACGGAACGATCTACGTCGGCAGCCACGACTTCAAGCTGCATGCCGTAAATCCGGACGGGACACAGCGCTGGACCTACACCACAGGAGGCATCGTGCGCTCCAGTCCGGCGATCAGCGAGGATGGGCATGTGCTGTGCGGCAGCAATGACCACAAGCTGTACTGCCTGGACGCGGATGGCAATCTGCTCTGGACATACACCGCCGGAGAGGAAGTCCGCAGCAGTCCGGCCATCGCTCCCGACGGCAGCATCTACTTCGGTAGCGGTAAGGACAACCAGCTCAATGCCCTCAATCCGGACGGCAGCCTGAAATGGAAGTACGACGCCGGGGGCTGGGTGCGCTCCAGTCCCGCCATCGCCGACGACGGCACGATCTACGTCGGCAGCAGCAACGGCCGCCTGCATGCCGTGAGCCCGCTGGGCAGCAAGCTCTGGGAATTCACGGCCGGCGGCTATGTCGAGAACTGCTCGCCGGCACTTGATGGCAACGGCCGTGTATTCATCGGCAGCGGTGACGGCCGGCTCTACTGCATCGACGCTGCCAGCGGGGCTGAGCAGTGGCATTACCAGGCCGGGGCGGACATCGACAGTTCCCCGGCGATTGACGCCGCAGGCAACATCCATGTCGGCAGCGACGACTTCAAGCTGCACTCGGTGAACCCGGACGGTTCACTGCGCTGGACCTACACCACCGGAGCGCTCGTTGACAGCGGACCGCTCGTTGCCGGGGACGGCAGGGTTTACTTCGGCAGCAGCGATGGAAAGCTGTACTGCATCGGCACGAACTGAAGCCGTTGCCATTTTCTTAGTGGGGATCGGGGGAGGATGCTGGTTGCGGGGGAGGGATTTGAACCCTCGACCTTCGGGTTATGAGCCCGACGAGCTACCAACCGCTCCACCCCGCGGCAGGAATGATATCTCAGCTTCACGGTACTGTCAATGAAATCACGCGGAAATGTGCTGATTTGTACTGGAGAAACGGGTCTGACCCACTCGCAGGCCAGCACTGATCAGCTCTCAGCTGGTTATGCCTTTTTCCCTGAGCATGTCATGAAAGCGCCAGCGCGTCAGCAGGGGTGCGGCAGTCAGCATCCAGCGGAAATCCTCCTTCGCGGTACACGAGACCAGTTCCCGCGCCCGCTGCTGGGCTCTGAGGAAACCCCGGATCCCGAAGGGCAGGCTCAGCAGTCCCAGCCCACTGAAGAGGTAGACCAGCAGTTCCGGGTGCTTCAGGCCGCTGTTATGAGCCAGCAGGAAGTTCGCCAGCGAGATGATCACGATCAGGCTGGTGGCGATTGCGAAGCGGCGCTGCACATTCGTGGCGCAGTACAGCAAAAGCGCCAGATGGCTGAAGAGCAGCATCAGGCTGATTTCCACCCCCAGCGTGCTGATCCCCAGCGGCGGCAGCAGCACGCTGCAGGTGCAGGCCAGCAGGAACAGGTTCCGCTCCCCCTCGCTGGCCCAGTTCATGCGGCCCTGCCACTCCCGCAGCTCCTGCTGCTTCCTGTCCGGCTGCTTGTTCACGCTGCATATGATAGCAAGCCTGAAGGTCCGCCCCGCGTGTGGTAATCTTCAGCCCCGGACCAAAACACTCGCTCTCAGGAGGATGGTGATGTCGGCAGAACGCTCAGCGGAGCAGCTCTACAAGGGTGAAAAGGGCTATGTCAGCCTGGATGCCGTGGAACACAACGGACAGCGCGGCGCGATCCTGCGCTATGTCAATCCCAACCGAGCCCGGCTGCACGCCGTGGACACCCAGGGCATGCTCGAGATGGAGGAAGCCGTCAGCGTGCTCGAGCAGGATCAGAGCCTGCAGTTCTGCCTGCTGAGCGGTGCCTATGACCTGGTTCATGCCGGCGCCGACATCACGGAATTCCGCGGGGAGTGCGATGTGGATGCGATCCACCGCCATCTCTCCCGCGGCACCTCGCTCGACACCCGCATCAAGGCACTCTGGCCCCGCATGCGCACCGTCGGTGTGCTGACCGGTGACCGCTACGGCGGCAGCGTCGAGTGGCCGCTGTTTGCGCAGTGGGCGATCTGCGACAAGGACACCCTGATCCAGCTCTCCGAGGTCCTGCTGGGGATCATCCCGGGATGGAACGGCATCTTGAACATCATGCTCAAGTGTGGACCGGAACGCGCCAAATGGATGGGCCAGACCGGCAATACGCTCAAGGCGGAGCAGATGCTGGAGTACGGCATCGTGCAGCAGGTCGTGGACACCCCGGATCAGCCGGATCGCAAGGCAGTCAGCGGTGACGACTGGGAAGCCGCCTGGCAGGCACATGCAGCCAAGGCGGAGCCCATGCTGATCAATGCTGCGCTGGAGCTCGCCACGCAGGCCGCTGAGCCTGTGCGCAACTCTGAATTTGCCGCAGGTGAGGCTGGAGCGGCAGCACGCCAGGCCCTGCTGGATTCACTCGCTGCCGAAATCGCGGAGCGCACCAGTGTGGAACGCTACCGGGAACTGCATGACAAGGTCGCCAAGGAAGCAGCCGCCCTGCGCAAGGCGGAGGACCTGGACGGTCTGAAAGCACTCACCAAGTCCGCGCTGAAGGATGTAGTCAGCCTCGGCAAGCCCCTGGCCCCGCTCGCGGTCAAGGCCGTGGGGCGCTTCGTGGACACCTGGTCGCGGCGCAGCGAGGCGGAGATCCTTGCGGATTATGAGGAGATCGGCCAGATGGAGGCGGAGCTCTGCGCCAGCCTGATGGAGACTGAGCATCGCCGTCTCGGCGTGCATGCCGTGCTGAGCCGCAACCCCGAGGACAAGGTACCCGTCTTCGACTGAACGATCTATAATCAGTCGCAGGCTGCAGGGGACCGGCACACTTGCCGGAATGCCGGCAAGCCCATGGGAAGCTGATACATGCCCGTAGTACACATCATTGCCTACAGCGTCGTGTTTCTCACGGCGATGTTCTTCTTCGCACGCAGCATCAGAGCCCGTATCGGCGTGCTGCAGGCCGCGCAATCCCAGGACACCCGCGGGGATGTCGGCACGCGCCTGCTGGGCGTGATCGTGAATGTCTTCGGCCAGGCCAGGCTGCTGCGCGGCGACTTCAGCGCCGGGCTGATGCACTTCGTGATCTTCTGGGGATTCATGGTGCTGATGCTCAACACCCTGCATTTCCTGATCGCCGGATTCTTCCCGACTGCTGACCTGCATATCCCGCTGCTGGGCCGTGAGGACCTGCTCGGCGGAGTCTATCTGTTCCTGCGTGACCTCGTGGAAGTGCTGGTACTTGTTGCCGTGATCTACGCAGCATTCCGCCGCCTGGTGCTCAAGCCCAAGCGCCTCACCCAGAGCAGCGAGGCCGTGCTGATCCTCGGCCTGATCGGCACCCTGATGGTCACGGACATCCTCATGAATGCCGCCGCTGTCAGTGCCGGCGAACACAGCGCACATCCTCTGTCCTTCATCGAGAGCTCACTGGCTTCCGCGATTCCCGCAGCCAGTGCAGGGCTGACAATCACCATCAACTGGTGGATCCACTGCCTGGCACTGCTGTTCTTCCTGAACCTGCTGCCGCTCGGCAAGCATTTCCATGTGATCACTTCCTTCTTCACCGTCTATCTGCGCAACCTGAAGCCGCAGGGCCAGCTGCCTGCCATCGACTTCGAGAATGAGGATCTGGAGGAGTTCGGCGTCCACCATATCCAGCAGCTGCACTGGGGCAACTGGCTGGATACCTACAGCTGCACGGAATGCGGCCGCTGTGACCACTTCTGTCCCGCCAACCGCACAGGCAAGACCCTCTCGCCGAAGCAGATCATCATCGGCACCCGCGAAATGCTCTATGCCCATACCCCGGACCTGCTGCTGAAACTGGCCGCTGCGCGGCGCATGGAAGGCAGCGCTGCTGAGGGTGGTGGAGTGGCTGTCGTGGAGCGGCTTTCAGATGAGGAACTGGGCGGAAAGAGCCTGGTTGGTGACGTGCATACGGACCAGGCGCTCTGGGCCTGCACAACCTGCGGGGCCTGTGATGAGCACTGCCCGCTGTTCATTGAGCACGTGACCCCGATCGTCGAGATGCGCCGCCACCTCGTACTCGAGGAGGAAGGCCGCTTCCCGAAGGAACTGCAGGGAGCCTTCGAGGGCCTGGAAGGGCAGGGCAACCCCTGGGGCCTGCCCGCGCACACACGCATGGAGTGGGCCGAGGGCCTAGATGTTCCGACGCTCGAAGAGAAGCCTGATGCGGAGTGGATCTACTTCGTGGGCTGTCTCTCCAGTTTTGACGACCGCAACAAGGAAACCGCCCGGGCGCTGGTGCAGCTGCTCAACCATGCCGGCGTGAGCTTCGCCGTGCTTTCCAGCGAGGCCTGCAGCGGGGATCCCGCGCGCCGGGCCGGGCATGAGTATCTTGCCAACGCCCTGATGCAGATGAACGCCGAGCAGTTCAATGAGGCGAAGGTCAAGCGCGTGATCACCACCTGCCCGCACTGCTTCAATACGCTCAAGGTTGAGTATGAGCAGGTCGGCGTGGTCTTCGAGGAAGTGATCCACCACAGTGAGCTGCTGACGAGGCTTGTGCACGAGGGCCGGCTCAAGCCGGAGCACTCAAACGGCAGCCAGCGGATCGTCTTCCACGATTCCTGCTACCTCGGCCGCTACAACAAGGTCTATGACGAACCGCGCAGCGTGGTTGCCAGCCTGCCGGGCGTGCAGCTCGTGGAGGCTGAATACAACCGTGACAAGGGCTTCTGCTGCGGCGCGGGCGGCGGGCGGATGTTCATGGAGGAGGTCGAGGGCCAGCGTGTCAACGAGTGGCGCTACGACCAGCTGACCGCCACGGGCGCTGACGAGGTGGCCGTGGCCTGTCCGTTCTGCAACGTGATGATGAGCGATGCCGCCAACGCCGAGGGCCATGAGCATAAGCCGGTGAAGGACATTGCCATCCTCCTGCGCGATGCCGTGCTCGGTTACCAGACCCAGGGCGGAGCATAGGCGCACGCAGCCGCCCCGGGGTTGTTGCCAATGGGAACGATGCAGCCGCCGTACTGGGTTTCCACGGTTCATTGCTGATGAATTGACTGCACCGTTTGCAGTTAATAGACTGCTGAGCGCGCGGATTTGTTTTGCCCGTTACTACTCAGTGATGAAACTGCGCGCCAGCTTCACTCTCCAGGCGAGCGGCATGAGCGACATCGTGTACATGCTGAGCTTGTTGAATACACCGGGCACCACGAGCCTGCGCCCACCGAGGCAGGCTGCGACGCCGATCCTGGCAACGCTTGCAGCATCCATCACGGGGAACTTCATCAGCGTGATGCCCTGCATCCCGGCCCGTTCATGGAAGCGCGTATGCGTGGCGCCGGGACAGAGACAGGTCACGCTGACGCCAGTGCCTCTGCATTCCTCCGCGAGTGCGGCGCTGAAGCTCAGCACATAGGCCTTGGTGGCACAGTAGACGGCGTTGTAGGGAGTCGGGATGAAGCTGCCGGTGCTGCCGATGTTGAGGATCCGTCCGCGTCCGCGCTTGATCATCCGCGGCAGGAAGAGCTTCGTGAGCATTGTCAGCGCGCGGATGTTCACCGCCAGCATGTCCGCTTCCTGCTTGGCGTCCGTTTCACTGACCGGGCCGAAGACGTCGAAGCCCGCGTTGTTGACGAGGATGTCAACGCTTACTCCCTGCTTGCGCACCCAGCGGTGCACCTGCTCATGGGCATCCGCCTGGGACAGGTCGCAGCTCAGGTGCACGGCGCCGATGCCGTGCTCATCGCGCAGGGAACGGGCCAGTTCACTGAGGCGCTGCTCATGCCTGGCAACGAGCACGAGGTCGTGGCCACGCCGGGCGAACTCCCGGGCGATGGATTCGCCGATCCCGCTGCTGGCACCCGTGACCAGCACACCGGGCCGGGCCTTCTCGCTGCGGCGGTCCTTCCTGCTCACAGGACGATCTCGCCCGCGGCTGCTTCCGCCGCCGCCAGGATCTCGCCGCTGTCCAGCAGTTCATTCATCTTCAGGATGTCAATCTGCAGCGGGCGGTCGTCCTCCATGAAGGGAATCGTCTCCCGGATCCGCCGCCAGGCGGCCCCGGTGCCGATGCCGGGCTCATCCGGCTTGCGGAAGTCCATCGCCTGCGCCGCGCAGAGCATCTCGATGGCGACAACGGTCTGCGTGTTCTTCAGCATCTCCTTGTATTTGCGGATCGCCACGGGGCCCATGTTGACATGGTCCTCCTGGTCCGCGCTGACACTGACGTTGTCAACCACCGCCGGATGGCTGTAGATCCGGTTCTCGCTGCAGAGTGCGGCCTGGGTGTACTGCGCCACCATCAGCCCGCTGTTGAGGCCCTTGCCCTCCACGAGGAAGTCCGGCAGGCCGTTGGAGAGCGCCGGATTCAGAAGGCGGTTCGTATGCCGCTCGGCGAGGCTGGCGACTTCCGCGGTGGCGATCGCGAGGAAGTCCATGGCCATGGCCAGCGGCTGGCCATGGAAGTTCCCGGCGGCGAGATAGGCCTCGTCATCCGGGAAGAACAGCGGATTGTCAATCACGGAGTTGATCTCTGTCTCGACCTGGGAGCGCACATGGTGCAGGGTGTCGATGCTGGCACCCATCACCTGCGGGGTGCAGCGCATGCTGTAGCCATCCTGTACCTTGCCAGTGCCGTTGGCAATGATCCCGCTGCCGTCCCAGAGCTGGCGCAGCGCACGGGCCGTGGCCTGCGAGCCGTGGTAGGGGCGGATCGCGTGTACACGGGGATCGTAGGGCAGCTGCACGGCGCGCAGGGCATCGAGCGCCATCGCGAAGGCCAGCAGGGCATGCTTGTAAAGCCGGATCGTGTCCACGAGCTGCAGGCAGGCCTCACCGGACATCATCTGCGTGCCGTTGATCATCCCCAGGCCTTCCTTGTAGCTGGGACTGATGACCTCCATCCCGGCGCGTTGCAGGGCCTCGGCACTGTGCAGGCGCTCGCCCTCAAAGAAGGCCTCGCCCTCGCCGATCACGGCCAGGGCCAGCATGCTCAGCGGTGAAAGGTCGCCACTGCAGCCCACGCTGCCCTTTTCATAGACGACCGGGACCACGCCACGGTTGACCATCTCCACATAGGCATCGATCACCTCACGGCGCACGCCGCTGTGGCCGCGCGACATCGTGTGCGCCCGCAGCAGCATCGCGGCCCTGACAACCTCCGCCGGCTGCACGTCGCCGGTAGAGGCACAGTGGCTGCGGATGATGCGGCGCTGCAGTTCCTCGCAGTCCTCCGGGGCGATGCGCACCCGGGCGAACTCACCGATCCCGGTGGTCACACCGTAGACCGGCACGTTGTCACGCACCATGCGCTCCACGAGTTCACGGGCCCGGCTGATGCCGTCCTCCACCTCGATGCCGATGCTGAGCCTGGCACCAAGCCTGGCCACGGCCGCCACGTCCTCGATTGTCAGGCTTGCTCCGCGGAGCACCACTTCCGTCATTGCCATCTCCCTGTCTGTATCACTTGGTTGTCAGATGAACATCACACCGTGGCGCTTGATCACCTCACCGCCACAGATCACATCACTTACGAGATTCGTCCCCACCTGGTAGGCCAGCTCATCAGGACTGCCGCAGTCGAGGATGATGATGTCCGCGCGTTTGCCGGCCTCGATGCTGCCCAGACTGGCACCCAGTCCCAGTGCATGTGCGGCGTTGATCGTCACGGCGTTGAGGCATTCCGCCGCCGTCATCTTCATTTCCAGAACGGCCAGCGTCATCACCAGCGGCAGGCTGTACATCAGGCTGCTCCCCGGGTTCAGATCCGTGGCCAGCGCCACCGCACAGCCGGCATCGATCATCTGCCGGGCAGGGGCATATTCTCCGTGTCCGCTGAAGAACATCGTGCCCGGCAGCAGGGTTGCCACCGTATCCGATGCCGCGAGCGCACTTATCCCGCCGGGGCCGATTCCGCCGAGGTGATCGGCGGACACAGCCGCGTTGGCAACTGCCCAGGCCGCCGTGCCGTCATCCCCGAATTCATCGGCATGCAGGCGCAGCTTCATTCCCAGCTCGCGGCCACGATCAACGATCTGCTGGGCCTCAACCTGGCTGAAGGCCAGCGGATCCACGAAGATGTCGTAGAAGTCACAGAGCCCGCCTTCGGCGTAGTGCTGAAGCTCATCGGCAACCTGCCGGACATAGGTCATGCGGTCGTCCGCATACTCCGGCGGAATCAGATGCGCACCCATGTATGTGCGCTGCATCACTCCCGGTGCCTTGCGCGCCAGGTCGCTGATGACCTGCATTGCCATGCGTTCGCTGTCAACGCTCAGGCCGTAGCCGCTCTTGCATTCGACGCAGGTCGTGCCATTGTCAAGCAGGCGCAGATAGCGTTGCCAGGCCAGTTCGAACAGTTCCTGGCGGCTGGCACCGCGTGTGGCTTCCATCGTCTTCCTGATCCCGCCGCCCTGACGGGCGATCTCCGCATAGCTCACGCCGGAGGCGCGCCTGTAGAACTCATCCGCACGATTGCCAGCGAATACCAGGTGCGTGTGGCTGTCCACGAATCCGGGCATCGCGAGCCGGCCCTCAGCATCCAGGATTTCGGGATCGCCGCTGAGCTGCTTCGCCGGGATGCCACTGTCGGGGCCGACATATTCAATCAGCCCGCTCCGGCTGTTTACGCCGATCGCCGCGTCGCGCAGCAGCGGCAACTCAGCCATGGCGGGTCCGCGTCTGGGCTTGTCGCTGGCTCCGGCCATGCTCAAGAGGCAGCCGGCCGACCTGATCAGGAGGTCAATCACGCAGGGATTATATCGGGCGGGGAGGTCAGTCCCGGCTTATTCCACGGCGGTATAGCTGGCCAGCCCGCCGCTGTCGCTGCCGATCCACAGCCGCCCTTCGCCGTCAATGGCCACGGCTTCCTGGGCGGCACCAGGCACGACTTCCCAGCTCAGGACCTGCATTGTCTCAATATCCCAGAGCTCCATGACATTCATCCAGGAATGCACGACCCAGAGCTGGCCACTGGCCTGGTCAAAATGCAGGGATCCGGCATTGATCGCGGCAATATCCCACCAGGCGCTGCCCATGCTTTCTCCAGCTGACTCCGGTTGTAGATCTGAGCGGCGCACCGCCAGCAGGCCATGCGGATCATCCTGGTTTAGCAGGATGAAGCAGTCGCTCCACTCGCCGTTGCCAGCCGGGATGTACTCAATCCCCTCGACTCCATTGCCACCGGCCTGCATGAGCTCCTCAGCATTCAGCATGCGGCTGATGCGCGAAGTCTGCTGCAGCTTGAGTCCGTCCGGATCTATCGCGTACACGCGTTCCTCGTGTTCATCCGCCACATATACAAGTCCATCCGCCGGGCAGAAGCAGACGCCTTCCAGATCCCCGCCGATTTCCAGCTTCTGCAGGACATTGCCTTCCAGATCAAGCTCGAACAGGGCAGGGGGGCGGTCCTGCGCGCCGTCATCAACGATGAACAGGCTGTTGCGCGGGGGGCAGTAACAGAGTCCGCTCGGTTCGGGCACGGCATCAAGCGTGAATGCCTGCTCGAACTTCCAGCCCGGCAGACTTGCCCGGATCTCTTCCTCTGCATTAGCAGTGTTGCCCAGGCATGCCAGCAGCAGCATCAGACTCATACTCAGGACTGCACGCATCATCTCACCTCGTAAACTGGATGACAGACAGGCCTGGATCAGGCCTCGGAGGCGGCCTCAGACTCGTCGTATTCCTTCTCGTCAATATCCACAACCACCTGATCGGCCATGAAGCGCACGGCCTTCTCACTCGTGATGTGGTAGTGCGCCTGATTGATCCAGTCGCGGTTGTTCATCAGCTGCTTGATCTGCTCCACTTCCAGACCCTGCTCGCGCATCAGGCGCAGCGCATAGTTCTGCATGTCCTGCGTCGTGACCTGGATGTTGTTCCGGGATGCCACCTCACGCACGGCGAGGAACAGCTTGATCTTGCGCTCAGCTGTGTTGACGAGGGATTCGCGGAAATCCTTGATTTCCTGGCCCTTCTCCTTGAGATACTCGTCCAGGCTGGATCCGTAGCGGCGCAGGGTCTGCTCGTTCTCCTGCACCAGGCCGTCGATCTCGTCGTTGATCATGTCATCGGAGATCTCGGTCTGCATTTCCTCAAGCACGCGCTGCATCACGAGATCCTGCTTGTTTGACTCAAACTGGATCTCCGTTTCCTGCTGCAGGCTCTCAGCCACGAATTCGTCAAACTTCTCCAGCGACTCCATCCGCAGGCTTTCCTTGACGAACTCCTCGGTGAACTCCGGCACATTCAGCAAGAAGACCTTGTCAACCTTCAGGCTGATGTTCAGCTTCTTGCCGGCGACACGCAGGTCAGCGAAGTTCTCCGGCATCTCATATCCAAATGTCTTTTCGTCCCCGGCCTTGAGACCGGTGAGTTCCGTGTCCCAGCCCGGCAGGTTGCCTTCGCGGCCGATCACATAGCGCATCTCAGCATGGCGGAAGGGAGTGTCCTCGCCGCTTTCGGCATTGCTGGACGTGAAGCTGAACAGGATGCCGTTGCCGAACTCCGCTCCCTGCTCGGCATCCTCCCACACAGTGAAGCGCTCGGCCAGGCGCTCACGGTAACGCTCCTTCATGGCCTGGTTGACATTCAGCTTCGGCACGGTGATCTCAAACTTGCTGAAATCCGGCAGCGTCACCTCCGGCAGGACAGGCAGGCTCAGCTCGTAGCTGAGTGCCGCGTCCTCCTGCGGTTCGGGCTCGCTGTGCCACTGCGGGTTGCCCGCACGTGGAATCAGGTTCAGGCTGCGCAGTCCGACCTGGATGGCGAAGTCCTTGAGCATGTTGCCCACATTCTCGTCCACCACTTCCTGGCCGATCTTCTGGCGCAGGACGTTGGCGGGAATCTTGCCCTTGCGGAATCCCGGGATGTTGAAGCGCTTGGCCATGTCCTTGTAGAAGGCCCTGTAATGGCGGCCGACATCCTCCGGGCTGAGCTGCACCTGGATGTGAGCGATGTTCTTTTCGCGGGAAACGAGCGTAGCGTCTGACATTTAAACCACCGTCTGGATAAATCTAAGGCCGAAGATTCTACCATCGGCGCGCGCCGGGGTTGGTCTGTGGCAATGGATTGGAGGGATGAATTGGAGCAGGAGACGGGATTCGAACCCGCGACCCCCACCTTGGCAAGGTGGTGTTCTACCACTGAACTACTCCTGCCTGCTCCGAGATTCCGGGGAGTCAAGCTCCCGCGGATTTGGGGGAGGCAAAGTATAGCACAATTTGCTGAGCTGTTCCAGATGCCTCTGAAAATGCTCGGCTACAGAAAGTGATTATTCCAATCAGAGGGTGAATTGCTCATTGATTTTTCCGGGTCCGGTGTTCAAGCGTGGATATTTTCAGTAGAATTCATGTACGGGCCGCTTCTTCACACTGCTATCCATTCCGTGCGGACCGGCTGAAATCCTGATGGAGACCCAGACCATGACTGCTTCACTTCGCCATGTCCCGATTCTGTGCATATTGATACTGTTGTGCCAGGCCTGTACCAAGGACCAGTCGAGCGACCAGTCGCATACGGCAGGTACTGAAGGAAATGCAGAGCACATTACGGCCACTGCCTATGCCCCATCCTCCGGGAGCACGGGAAAATTCAGCTTCCTGACCGCTGCGGATACGGGCATTGAGTTCATCAACATGGCGGAGAGTCGTGCAGCCTTGCTCAGCGACATCTATACACAGGCAGGTATTGCAAGCGCAGATTTCGATGGAGATGGAGATGTCGATTTCTACATCCTCGGAATCGAGAACGGCAATGCCCTGTATCGCAATGACGGGGGCTTCAGATTCACGGATGTAACCGCCGAATCCGGCGACGATCTGACTGTGAACGGCTTCGTCAGTTCGGGAGCTGTCTTCTTTGACGCCGATGGCGATGGTGACCAGGATCTGTGGGTGGCCGTTCGCGGTTCCGGCAACCGTCTGTTCATGAACGACGGCAGCGGACACTTCGCGGATGAGGCTGTAGAGCGTGGCGCAGTACTGGGCAGGTCCACGATCAGCGCGGCTGTCTTTGACCTCGAAAACGATGGCGACCTGGACCTCTACGTCTGTAACAACCGTGACCTGCGTGCCGCCGATTTCATGACTGAAGAACAGCGCTCGGGTGTTGAGATCAGCTTTGACGAGAACGGAAGGCCGCATCTGACTCCTGAATCCGCAAAGAACTACTACCTGGATGAAATCGGCAAGCCCCATCTGCGGCCGGAATTCGATGTCATGCTTGTCAACGACGGCTCCGGTCACTTCAGCGACATGACTGAGGCTGCCGGTGTGCGAGAGGTGACGGAAAGCCTGCAGGCACTGGCCTGCGATTTCAATGAGGATGGCTTCACTGACCTGCTGGTTTCAGGCGACTTTGAGACCCCGGATCGCTATTACGTGAACAATGGCAACGGGACCTTCACTGATCAGGCAAGGGAGATGTTGCGGCGCACCAGCTTCTACAGCATGGGGTCTGATGCTGGTGATCTGAATGGCGATGGACTGATGGATGCCTGGGTCTGCGATATGGCTCCCAATGGCTATGTAGAGTCGAAGAAGGCGTCCGGCGACATGTACCTGTTCAGGGACTACCTGATCTACTTCCAGCCGCATCAGCTGATGCAGAATTCCATGTACCTCAACCGCGGCGCAGGCTGGATGTCTGAGGTGGCCGAGTTCGCCGGCACGAAGGCCACGGAGTGGACCTGGAGCTGCCGCATCAATGACTTCAATGCTGACGGCATCCCGGAACTGTTTGCCACGAACGGCTATATCCAGAGCATCAGCTCTGACTGGGACCTGCTGTCGCATGTGGCGGGCATGAAGGCCTCCGGCGCCAGCCAGGCACAGATTGACGACTGGATCCTGACGCAACCCAGGCTTGAGAAGGTCGACGTGATGTTCACGGCGGAAACACCTCTCAAGTACAAGCGCACTTCAGAGGAGTGGGGCATTACGGATGAAACCATCGGGGTGGGAGCCGCCATTCAGGATTTTGACGGCGATGGCGATCTTGACATCATTGTCAATAACACCGGCAAAGCACCTTCCGTGATGCGCAATGATCTGACCCGGCTCGGAAACAACGTGAGCTTTGACCTGCGGCAGGATGGCCCGAACCGCGAGGCCGTCGGTGCCAAGCTGCATGCCCGCTGCGGCGACAGGCTGTATACACAGCACATTATTCTCACGCGAGGCTACGGTTCCGGCGAAAGCAGCCGCGCCTACATGGGCATCGGCAATGCCGGGAACATTGATGAGCTGAAGATCACCTGGCCCGACGGCCAGATCCAGACCGAAAGGGATCTTGCCGGCGGCATGCATTATGTGATCCAGCGCCACGCGGCGGAAAGGCCTGCTGCCGTCCCCGACCTGTCACCCATGTTCGAACGGGAAAGCCTCAACTTCCTGCGTACGGAAGTCTATACCGGCAACATTGAATACGAGCGCGAGCCACTCCTGCCGATGCTGCGCAGCACGCTGGGAGGCGGTGCCGCACTCGCGGACTTCAACAATGATGGCAACACGGATGTGTATTTTGCCGGAAGTACGGAAAGCCCGGGCGTGCTTTTCAACGGCAGGGAAGATGGTGGGTTCGTCAGCAGCCCGGCCTTCAGCGGCCTGATGCCCCAGGGCAGTGAGTCCATGGCCGTGCTGGCATTCGAAGCCAACGGCGACGGCCGCACGGATCTGCTGATCACCAGTGGAGGCAACGAGGTCAACAATCCGGCCCTGCTGCAGGACCGCCTGTTCCTGAATCTGGAAAGCGGCATGCAGGAGATTCTGCTGCCCGGCACGACCTTCAGCAGTGGTGCCGCAGCTGCCGCTGATATTGATGCCGATGGCGATCTCGACCTGCTGATCTGCGCCCGCCAGGTGCCCTATAGCTACCTGAGCAGTGCACCTGCCGTGATCCTCAGCAATGACGGCAGCGGGAAGTTCACGGATGCCACCGCGCAGTGGACGGCCGGCCGCGGCATGAGCGGCCGCTTCAGCGATGCTCAGTTCTTCGATATTGACGGTGACGGCCGCCAGGACATCCTCACCGCCGAGGATTTCGGCAACATCAGTGTGATGCTCAATGGTGGTGATTCCTTCGGAGAGCCCCGGGCGATCTCCCCGAGCGGGATGTGGGCCAGCTTCACGATCGCCGATATGGACAACGACGGCGATGCCGACATCGTCGGCGGCAACTGGGGGAAGAACAACAAGTACAAGGCCACCACGGACCATCCGATGACGCTCGTGGCCCAGGACTTTGACAACAGTGGCACCCGTGACCTCGTGGAGGTCAAGTTCGGCGGCGACGGCACTGCTTTGCCCGGCCGTGGCCGCAGCTGTTCAGGCTATGCGATCTCCACGATTCCGCAGAAGTTCCCGACCTGGGATGAATTCGCGCATGCCAGCTTCAACGACATCTACGGACCACTGGAACAGGCCAAGGAACGCTTTGAGGCTGAGGAGCTCTACAGCTGCATCCTCTGGAATGAAGGCGGCATGAACTTCCGCAGCGAACACCTGCCTGACATGGCGCAGCTCAGCCCGGTCTTCGGCATCGCTGCTGCGGATTTCAACGCGGACGGACGCATGGACCTGTTCCTCAATGACAACTTCTATGCCTGCCAGCCTGAAACGGCACGCTGGATAAATGGCTACGGAACGCTGCTCACCGGCAATGCAGATGGCAGCTTCAGCAACCACGAACCCCATGAAAGCGGCATCTATTCCTACGGCGAGGGCCGTGGCTGCCTGCCGATCACCCGCAGGGATGGACACAGCAGCATCCTGATCGCCGCCACCAACGGCAAGCCTGCCGTGGCGAATTCCAGTTTTGCGCATGAGGAATTCCTCATTGACGTGAAGGGCCCTGCTGCCAATCCCGCCGGTGTTGGTTCCAGGATTGAACTGGAACTCAGCGGGGGTGCAAAGCTGACCAGATGGATCCAGGCCGGTCAGGGTTACCTGAGCAGCGCAGTTCAGCCTGTGGCCTTCGGCATTCCGGATGGAGAGAGCGTGAAGAGTCTGAGAATAGTCTGGGGAGACGGCACCAGCCAGGACCTGGATGCCTCTCAGTCCAGTGTGGATGCCGTGTACAGCGGTGCCTGAAGTATTGAATGATCCCCTGCAGTGGTAAAATAGCTTGACTAACTCATGTATAGAGGTCGGCCATTTTAACCACCGAATCCATACAACTGAGATCTCAGGATGAGATGCAGGAGATATTCGGAGACTTCGACAGTAATCTCCGAACCATAACCGGAAGGTTCAATGTAAAGATCTACGCCAAGGGCCTGGATGTCTTCATTGCCGGAAACGGCAGTGATGTCACGGCAGCCAAACGGACCCTGCGCAAGATGCTGAAGAGCCTGCGGACGGGCAACCATGAGCTGTCCGGTGAGGAGATAGAGGATTTCGCGGACGAAGTGCCGGTTGACGGCAATTTCCTCCAGCACCTGCCGGAATTCCGTCCCCAGACCGAAGGACAGCGTGCCTATCTTGACGCCCTTGAGCACAACGATGTGGTGCTCTGCCATGGTCCGGCGGGGACAGGCAAGACCTACCTCGCGATCGCCTCGGCGATCGACCACTACCGGCGCAAGAAGGTGCGGCGCATCGTCCTGACCAGACCGGCCGTGGAGGCCGGTGAGAAGCTCGGCTTCCTGCCCGGCAGCCTGGTGGAGAAGGTCAATCCATATCTGATTCCGCTGTTCGACGCCCTGAATGACCTGTTGCGTTTCGAGCGTGTCAAGCGCATGATGGACCGCAACATCATTGAGATCGCGCCACTGGCTTTCATGCGCGGCCGCTCGCTGAACAACAGCTACATCATTCTGGATGAGGCCCAGAACACCACTTACAGCCAGATGAAGATGTTCCTGACCCGCATGGGCCGGGGCAGCCGCATCGTGGTTACAGGCGACATCACACAGACCGATCTGGAGAACGTGAACCGCAGCGGTTTCCGCCATGCGATCCGCATCCTGAAACAATCCGGTCCGGGTATCGGTATCTGCGAACTGACCAAGCAGGACGTCGTGCGGCATCCCATCGTGCAGCGCATCGTTGAGGCCTATGATGTCGATGAACAGCGTGAACGTCCTGATAATGGAAAGGGTGACTGATGAACCTGCGGGAGCGACTGGACAGATGGCGCAAGCGTGAGGCAGCCGGCGGAAACACCGGCTGGCATCGCGTGGCCGTGGCGCTGCTGTTCTATGCTCTGGTGCTGGGCATCATGTACCTGCACCTGATCGTCTTCCCGAAGCCGATCCAGGTCGGGATGGTGCTGCCATACACCATCTACGCCCCGCTCGAATTCACCTATACCGACAGCGAACTGCTCTCCAGGATCATGGGAAGTGAGAAGTCCGATGCGCATTACCCCGAGGTGCGGGGCAGGGTCCTGCAGAACTATGACCAGTTCGTAGCGGAACTCTGGGATCTCTATGCGCTGAAGCATCCCGAGAGCACGGCAGGTGAAGCTGCCGGAAATGATTCCGGCGAGGCCGGGCAGGGAATCGACGACCCGGTCAATCTGGATCTGCGCATCAGCAGCCTGGCACGTGAATATGAGATAACGGATCCCAACGTGCTGGAGTTCCTGCTGAACCAGGAAAGGGAAACCCTTAACAGCAATCTGGTGTTTGCCCGCCAGCTACTGGACACACGGATGCAGGAGATGATCACGCCGACCAAACTGCGCACGCTCACGGATGGCGCAGTCGGCACGCTGATCTATACCTCGCCACAGGAGGTCTACAACTATTTCCTGCGCGCTAACTTCCTGCCATACGAACGTGAACCGCTGTCTGACGAGGACCGCCAGCTGGCGATGATGACGGTGACGAAGGGCAGTGTGATCGTGGCTGAGGGGCAACTGGTCACACAGAACATCAAGGACCAGCTCGTCACGATTGATAAGCATCTCGTGCGCCAGCATCTGCGGACGCTCGGCGGCATCGGCCTGTTCCTGCTGATCGGCCTCCTGATCTGGCAGGCCTATCTCTCCAGGCAGAATCCGCAGATCTACGCTGATACCAGCGTGCTGATCCAGATCAGCGGCCTGTTCCTGATCTTCCTGCTGATCGGTCTGGTGATCGGCCGCCTGCCGTTCAACTACTTCTATTACGGAGTGACTTTCGCGGCCAGCGCTCTGGCAGCCGTGATCGTGATGGCCTTTGACAACCACCTCTCCGTCTACGTCGGAGTGGTGATGGCTGCGGTGCTTTCGATGGGACTGAACTTCGAGGGTAACCTGCTGCTCTATACGCTCTGCGGTTCAATCCTTCCATCAGTTGTTCTGTCAGCGGACTGCAAGCGCACCACCCAGGTGGCCTTTGCCTTCCTGCTCGGCATGCTCAACACATTGCTGGCCCTGCTCGTGATTGCCATCACGGTTGAAACCCAGCAATGGCCGATCTACCCGATCGCCTTCCTTTCGGGTGTGCTCGCTACCTTCTTTGCCATCGGCCTGCTGCCGCTCGTGGAAATCTTCAATTCACAGATTACCCCGACGAAGCTGTTCGAACTGGCCAATCAGGAGAATGAAGTCCTGAAGCGCCTCAAGCATGAAGCTCCCGGTACCTGGATGCACAGCCAGATGGTGGCGGAGCTGACGGAGCAGGCCTGCAAGGCCATCGGCGCTGAGGATGCCCTGGCCAAGGTCGGCGCGCTCTATCACGACATCGGCAAGATCAAGCGCAGCGGCTTCTTCGCTGAGAACATCACCGACCTGACAAAGAACCCGCATGAGGGTCTGCCCGCGGAAACCAGTGCCCGCATCATCAAGGACCATGTCAGCGATGGCCTGGCACTCGCCGAGGATGCGCGTCTGCCTGCCCGCCTGCTGCCCTTCATCCGGGAACATCACGGAACCTACCTCATCAGATACTTCTACGACAAGGCCATGAAGGCCCACCAGCAGGATCCGGCCAAGCATCCCGAACCGGACGAGCGCAAGTTCCGCTACGATGGCCCGATTCCCCAGACCCGCGAAAGCGGGGTCCTGATGCTCGCGGACGTGACCGAAGCCGTGGTCCGGGCCCGTGGTGCACATGAACTGGATGAGGTGCGCGAGGTCATCGCCAGTGTCATCACCCAGAAGATCGAGGAACGCCAGCTGGTGGACAGCGGCCTGACTCTGGGCGATATCGAGCGCGTGCGCGAGACCTTCGAAAGCATCCTCTGCGCCCAGCGCCACCAGCGTGTGAGCTATCCGGAATACGAACGCAACAAGTTCAACTTCCACTGAGCACGAAATCTCACACAAAGCCCCTCCAGTCCTTGCAGGAAGCCGCGGTTTGTGCTAAAGTCTGCGGTCTGTTATCGCAATGCGCGGTTTTCGCGTGTGCGCATCTGAGGAACATTATCTATGCCGACGATTAATCAGCTGGTCCGCAGTGGCCGCAGTGTGATCAAGAAGAAGAGCAAGAGCCCTGCGCTCAAGGCCTGCCCGCAGCGCCGCGGCGTCTGCACCCGTGTCTGGACGGTGACGCCGAAGAAGCCGAACTCCGCCCTGCGCAAGGTCGCCCGTGTCAAGCTCACCAGCGGTTATGAAGTGACGGCATACATCCCCGGCATCGGCCACAACCTGGCCGAGCACAGCGTGGTCCTCATCCGTGGTGGCCGAGTTCCCGATCTTCCGGGTGTGCGCTACCACATCGTCCGCGGAACGCTGGATGCCGCTGGTACGGCTGATCGCCGCCAGGGCCGCAGTAAGTATGGCACCAAGAAGCCCAAGTAGGAGTTGAGTAGAAATGCCTCGTGATTCCCGTAAGGTTATTAAGCGTACCCCGGAGCCGGATCCGGTCTACAACTCAACTCTCGTCAGCAAGTTCATCAACAACATCATGCGCAACGGCAAGAAGAGTGTTGCGCAGAAGCTGTTCTATTCAGCACTGATGCTCGTCGAGCAGCGGACCAAGCAGGAGCCGATCAAGATATTTGAGAAGGCCATGCAAAACGTCCTGCCGAGCATCAAGACCAAGAGCCGTCGAGTCGGTGGTTCCACTTACCAGGTCCCCGTTGAGGTGCGTCCCGAGGAGCGTTATGCCCTCGGCATGCGCTGGATGATCACTGCAGCCCGCTCCCGTGGCGGCAAGGGCTTCGCCCAGAAGCTTGCTGCAGAGCTGATCGATGCCGCCAACGGCACCGGCGCCAGTGTCAAGAAGCGTGACGATACCCACAAGATGGCGGAGTCCAACAAGGCCTTTGCCAGTTTCAAGTGGTAGAGTTCAGCAAAACACACAAGCACCACAGATAAAGCAGCGGAAAATTCGGTATAACTTAGACTCGATTACACTCCGAGGAACAATCCATGTCGGATCTGAGCAAGATTAGAAACATCGGCATTGCCGCGCATATTGACGCGGGCAAGACCACGCTGACCGAGCGCATCCTGTTCTACACGGGCCGCTCCCACAAGGTCGGTGAGGTCCATGAGGGCAGCGCCACCATGGACTGGATGGAGCAGGAGAAGGAGCGCGGCATCACGATCACCAGCGCCGCCACCACCTGCGAATGGGACGACAAGACCATCAACATCATTGACACCCCGGGCCACGTCGACTTCACCATCGAGGTCGAGCGTTCCCTGCGCGTGCTTGACGGTCTGGTCTTCGTGCTCTGCGCCGTCGGTGCGGTGCAGCCCCAGTCCGAGACGGTCTGGCGCCAGGCCAACCGCTACCGCGTGCCGCGCATCGCCTTTGTCAACAAGATGGACCGCACTGGTGCCGACTTCTTCAACGTGATCTCCAAGATGCGCAGCCGCCTGATGGCGCGCGCCGTCGCCGCCCAGCTGCCGATCGGTGCCGAGGGTGGCTTCCAGGGCGTGATCAACCTGCTCGAGGGCCAGGCCTACTACTACGATGAGTCCACCACCGGCCTGGATCCCGTGATCAAGGATGTCCCCGCCGATTACATGGACAAGTACAAGGAGATGCGCCACGAGCTGATCGAGGCCATCGTCGAGACTGACGACGTGCTGATGGAGAAGTACCTCGAGGACGAGGAAGCCATCACCGAGGATGAGCTCAAGGCCGCCCTGCGCCGTGCTGTTGTCAACGACGGCCTGATCCCCGTGTTCTGCGGCACCGCCTTCAAGAACAAGGGTGTGCAGAACCTGCTGGATGCCGTGACCCGCTACATGCCGAGCCCGGTCGACGTGCCCGCCATCAAGGGCACCATCCCCGGCACGGATGAAGAGGACGTGCGTCCCAGCGATGTCAACGCACCCTTCAGCGCACTGGCCTTCAAGATCGCCTCCGATCCCCACGTCGGCCGTCTGACCTACTGCAGGATCTACAGCGGCAAGCTCAAGAAGGGCGACAGCATCTACAACGTTGCCAAGGGCAAGGGCGAGCGCGTCAGCCGCCTGATCCGCATGCATGCCAACTCCCGCGAGGAGATCGAGGAGTGCCAGGCGGGCGACATCGTTGCCGTGATCGGTCTGAAGACCGCCACCACCGGTGATACCCTGACCTTCAAGGACAGCCAGATCCTGCTGGAGTCCATCCACATCCCCGAGACCGTGATGGACGTTGCCATCGAGCCGAAGACCAAGCAGGACAACGAGAAGATGACCGACGGCCTGCTGAAGCTTGCCGAGGAGGATCCGACCTTCCGTTACTCGTACAACGACGAGACCGGCCAGGTGATCATCTCCGGCATGGGCGAGCTGCACCTCGAGATCATCGTCGACCGTCTGATGCGTGAGTACAAGGTCGAGGCCAACGTCGGCAAGCCGCAGGTCGCCTACCGTGAGACCATCCGCGGCAGCATCGACCAGGTCCACGGCAAGCTCGCCAAGCAGACCGGTGGTAAGGGCCAGTACGGGCACTGCATCATCGACGTCAAGCCGCTTGACATGGAAACCAGCGAAGGCAAGACCTTCCTCTTCCACAACCTGATCACCGGCGGTGACATTCCGAAGCAGTACATCCCCTCGATCGAGAAGGGCTGCGAGGAAGCGCTCAAGGCCGGCGTGCTCGCCGGGTACCCGGTGCTTGGTGTCGAGGTCTCGCTCACCGGCGGGTCCTTCCACGAGGTCGACTCCAGCGAAATGGCCTTCAAGGCCGCCGGCAGCATTGCCATCAAGGACGCCATGCGCAAGAGCACCCCGGTGATCCTCGAGCCGGCGATGAAGGTCGTCGTCACCACTCCTGAGGAATATGCCGGCAACGTCAACGGTGACATCAACGGCCGCCGTGGCCAGGTCGAGGACATCAACTCCGGTGAGGAGGGCTTCCAGACCATCAGCGCCAAGGTGCCGATGGCCGAGATGTTCGGCTTCTCCACCGACCTGCGCAACAAGACCCAGGGCCGTGCCACCTACACCATGGAGTTTGACAACTACGTGGAGGTCCCGCGCAGCATCTCCGACGAGATCATCCGCAAGAGCGGCGGTGCGGTCGCCAAGGGCTAGAGCGGAGGCCTGACGCAAGTCAGGCAGATACGTCAGGTCACACTGACAACAAGGATTGAATCAAGCAGGAGCCGGGCTACCCCCGGCTCCTTCATTTTCTCGCTGAGGCAGCAGTTCATTGCCAGAATGAATTCTGGCCTCCTACACCTTATGGTGCTTCCAGGCCCCGCGCAGGAACAGTGCATAGAGGATGCAGGCCGCCACGGCATTCCCGGCCACCATCACCCACCAGATGAACACCGGCTCCGCCACGCGCATGATGTAGACCCCCGTCATCACGAGCGGGACCTGCAACCCCCAGGTTGTCAGCGCGCTGGCCCAGAACACCGGACGCGTATCACCGCTGCCCTCGAACACCGCCCGGTAGACCCGGTTCAGGCCCAGCGGCAGGTACAGGAAGCAGTTGATGCGCAGGATGCGCACGATCCAGTCCACGGTCTCGCGCGAGGCATCATCGCGCACCGGCATGAACAGTGCGGCAATCGATGGCGCGGCGAAGTAGAAGGTGAGGCTCGCCAGGAACAGCACTCCGGCGATGATCGCCGCACTGCGCTTCACGCTCTTCTCGGCCCGTGCCACCTCGGCAGCACCGAGGTTCTGCCCGACCATCGTGATCGTGGACCATGAGAAGCCCATGATGCTGAACTGGATCAGGCGCTGCAGCATGTTGTTGACACCCTGCGCGGCGTAGACCGTGGTGCCGTAGGTGTTGACGGCGGAGCCGATCAGCACGTTGGCAAAATGCTCCAGCGAATTGCCGGCGGCCGGCGGCAGGCCGATCTTCAGAATCTTCCTCGCTGTGTCCAGGCTGGGGCTGAACAGATCGCGGAAGCTCAGGCGGATGAAGGTCCGGCCCGTCAGGAACAGGAACAGCGTCGTCACGAAGGTGAGCGCGAAGGCCAGTACGCTGGCCCAGGCCGCTCCGGCGACTTCCATCCCGAGTCCGGGCAGCTGCACGTGCCAGCCCGTCAGCGGCATCATGAAGTCGATGCGCTCAAAGATCAGGAAGGGGTCCAGCACGAGATTGATCAGCATCGTCATCAGGCTGACCCAGAACAGCTGGGTGGCTGCTCCGACGGCCCTGAAGCCAGTCTTCAGCGTGAAGGTACTGAACAGCAGCGGCGTGGCCGCGAACATGATCCCGCTGTACTGCATCCCGTAGCGGAACACTGTTTCATCGGTGATCCCGAACAGCCGGTAGGCCGGGGCCATTGTCAAAAGCCCGATCAGCATCACGATCACGGCCACCACCAGCTTGAAGAAGAAGGTCTCTCCCAGCACTTCGGCACTGCGTCGGCTGTCACCGCTGCCGTAACTGCGCGCGATCAGCGTCACGCTTCCCTGGCCGATCATCTGGTTGAGGATGCTGAACAGGAACCAGATGTACTGGTGCGTGGTGATCGCGGCAATCGCTTCCGGGCTGATGCGGCCCACCCACATCATGTCCACGAGCGTCGTGCTGAAGGTCATCAGGTTGGTGAGCATGCCGGGAACTGCCAGCATCATCACGTGCCTGCCGACACTGCCGGTGGTCAGATCGAGTGTGGGTTTATCCTGGGGCAAAGTCGTATTTTACAGGTAGTGGGATGATTCAGGTGTGCACTGGAAGGTTGTACTCTATCCCCGATGGCTGTCATCCTCGACTACCTGCCGCAGCTCGGCCAGCTGGTGCTGGCCGTGGTGCTCGGCTTCCTCGTGGGGCTCGAGCGTGAGGTGCACGACAAACCGGCCGGCATCACCACCATGGGTCTCGTGACCCTTGCCGGCACGCTGCTCTGCCAGCTCAGCCAGAATATCTCGCAGCTGGGCGGGGGAGGGGATCCCACCCGCATCGCCGCCGCCGTGATGACGGGCATCGGTTTCCTCGGGGCAGGTTCAATCCTGCGTGAGGGCCGGCACGTGGAAGGCGTGACAACGGCCGCCACGATCTGGGTGATGAGTGCCGTGGGGATTGCCATCGGCGCCGGCTACTACATTTCCGCCATCGGCACGGTGCTGCTGGTGCTGTTCGGCTTCTGGCTGAAGCCCTACACTGACCGGCTGGCGGACTTCATCCGCAAGCGCCGGGGCATGCCTCCACGGGAGTAGGACTTGATTGTCAACTTCAAGTTGATGCAGAGCCAGCGAATTCGCTGATGTTCATTGCCAAACCTCTTTATTGCTCAGCTGTTCTTCAGCTTGCGGAACATCTCCGGGTCATGCGAGGTGAAGACCACAGCGTTGCCACTTTCGCGCAGCGCCGTGACCTGTTCACGCGTGGCGTTCCAGGCCCGCCAGTCCTGGGCCAGCATGCGCTCGGTGAGCCGGATCGCCGGCGGCGGCTGTGAGCCCTGCAGCCAGGCGCTGTGGTAGACGCAGTCACCGGCATGCAGCAGCCAGCCCTGGCTCGTGTAGATGGCCAGGCCGCAGTGTCCCAGCGTATGCCCCGGCAGGTGGATCATCCGCAGCGTGCCCGGCAGATCCCTGAGCCGCGCTGCCCGGAAGCCGAACCAGTCGTCACTGAATTCATCGGCGGCGTAGTTCTCCCAGAGCGGCTTGTGCGCCAGGTGCCGGCCGCTGTAGCGCTGGCCGAGCGCCGGGCCCTTCGGCCGCTTCCAGGCAGCATGCTCAAGCGAGTGCACATGCACCCGGGCCTGCGGGAAGTCACAGAGCCCGCCGGTGTGGTCCTTGTCCAGATGCGTGAGGATCACGTCCGTGACCCTGAGGCTCGGCCGGATCGCGTTGGATGCATGCAGCGCACTGATCTGGCGCGCTGCGGTCTCACCCGGGGATGCTCCGCCGAACCAGGCCATACCCCAGCCGAGTGACAGGGTCGGGCTGTTCATGTCGTCACGCCCGAGCCCGCTGTCAACGAGCACCAGCCGGTCCTCCAGCTCCAGCAGCAGGCAGTGGATCACGTACTTCGAGCGGCCCAGCCAGCGGCCCTCGCCGCCCTGGGTCAGCCCCCGCAGGGGAGGGCGGAAGTAGCCTACTGTGAGATGGTGAATGCGCATGTTCCGTAGCGGCGTCTTCCAGACGCCGACAATGACGGCGACAGGATGTCGCCGCTACAGTTACTCCACCACCACGCTCTTTGCCAGATTGCGCGGCTGGTCGATGTCGCGGCCGCGCAGCCTGGCGCTGTAGAAGGCGAAGATCTGCAGCGGCAGGCTCATCAGGAGCGGGCTGAACACCTGCGGGCAGTCCGGGAAGGGGAAGACATGCACGTCGTACTTGCTGAAGCGGTCCGGCGCATTCGTGATCACCATCACTTCGCCGTTGCGGGAGAGGATCTCCTCCATGTTGGCAACCATCTTCTCCAGCAGCGGGGACTTCGGCGCGAGGATACAGCTCGGGAAGCCGGGCTCGATCATCGCGATCGCACCGTGCTTCATCTCACCGCCGGCATAGCCCTCGGCGTGCACATAGCTGATTTCCTTCAGCTTCAGCGCCCCTTCCATGGCAACGGGGTAGGAGATTCCGCGCCCGAGATAGTAGAAGTGGCGCACCTGGCGGTAGACGCGGGCCAGATGCTCGATCTGCTTCTCGCTCTGCAGGATCGCACTCATTTTGTCCGGAGTGGCAATCAGCTCCTCCTTGAGGCGGCGCAGCTCGGCGGGATCCTCGCGTCCGAACTTCTCGGCGATCCACAGCGCCATCAGGTAGATCATCGTCAGCTGGCAGGTGAAGGCCTTGGTGCTGGCAACGCTGATCTCCGGTCCGGCGAGCGTATACAGCGTCTGGTCCGAGAGACGGGTCAGGCTGCTGCCGACGACGTTGCAGATCGAGATGATCTTGCTGCCGGCGGCCTTCTGCACCTTGACGGCGCCCAGCGTGTCAGCGGTCTCGCCGCTCTGGCTGACGGCGACGCTGACGGTCGCGCTGCTCAGCGGTGCCTGATGGTAGAGCGCTTCGTGTGCGTACATCACGCGGCAGGGGATCTTCGCCAGGCCCTCGAGCACGTACTTGCCTACCTTGCAGGCATGGAAGGCCGTGCCGCAGCCCAGCAGGCTGATCAGGCGGAAATCATTCTCGGCGGTCAGTTCATCGAGCTGCGGCAGGTAAACCGGTTCCGCTGGGCTCGGCAGATGGCGCTCCAGCAGGTGGCGCACCACCTCCGGCTGCTCGTGGATCTCCTTCATCATGAAGGTGTCGTAGCCACCCTTCTGGGCCTGCTCGATGTTCCACTCCACGCGCTCGGAGCGCTTCTCGATCTCCATGCCCGTCTTCAGGTCGTAATAGCTGGTCCCGGATTCAGTGAGCACGGCCATTTCGCCGTCCTCCAGGTATGTCACATCACGGGTGTAGGCCAGGAAGGCCGTGATGTCGCTGGCGAGGTAGGTGGCATTCTGGCCATGCCCGACCAGCAGCGGCACTTCATTGCGGATGCCGACGAGCAGGCGCGGACGGTCAGCGGCCATCACACACATGCTGAAGCTGCCGCGGAAGCGCTTGCCGGCGAGGCGCACGGCGGATGGCAGGTCGTTGGTGTAGTAGCTCGCGATCAGGTTGACCGCCACTTCAGTGTCCGTCTCGCTGGCGAACTCCACGCCCTTGGCCAGCAGTTCGTCCTTGATCTCGAGATAGTTCTCGATGATGCCGTTGTGTACGAGGATGATGCGCTTCTGGTAGTCCCAGTGCGGATGCGCATTCTCATCGCTCGGTGCCCCATGCGTGGCCCAGCGCGTATGCCCGAGGCCCACGCTGCCCTCGATCGGGTTCTCGCCCAGGCTGTCCTCCAGGATGCTGAGCTTGCCCGCCTTCTTGCTGACCGAGATACCCTCGCCATTCATCACGGCGATGCCCGCACTGTCGTAGCCACGGTATTCCACGGCCCTGAGGCCGGGGATCAGGATGCTCTTCAGGTCATTGTCGCCGTCATGGATCACGGCGCCGAGGATTCCACACATGCTTTGCCACCTTGCATTGCTGAATGCTGATGCACAGTATATCGCTCCCGTGACAGGCAGGCGTTAAACGCCCGCTGGCGGCTCCATTCAACTGAACGAAATATGCTTATACGGTGTCCCTTAAGCGAGCGGCAAATGCTAGAATTTTCCCCTGAGGTGCAAGAATGATCCGACTGATCGCAACACTGCTGATGCTCGTTGTCCTGCTTATAGGAACGAGCGCGATGGCCAAGCCGGCCCCGGAGTTCGAGCTCGATGATCTCGAGGGGGACAGCTACTCGCTGGATGATCTGGTTGACGAACACGAAGTGGTGCTGATCGATTTCTGGGAAGTGGGTTGCATTCCCTGCAACAAGCTGCTTGTGTACCTCAACGACTACTACAAGGAACTTAAGGATGACGGTCTTGGCATGTACATCATCAGCCGGGACACATCTCTGACGGAAAGTGGCGTCGAGCCTTTCTTCAAGACCAACAAGTATCCCTGGAAGGTGCTGCGCGACGGTGACCAGGAAGTCAGCAAGGACTACGGAGTCAAGGCCAGTCCGGCTACCTTCCTGATCGTGGATGGTGAGATTGTCTACCAGCACTACGGGTACAGCAACGGTCAGGAGAAGGAGATCTACGAAGCCATCAAGGGCGCTCTGGCCGGTGAGGATCTCGGAGATCTGGAAGAGAATTAGGCGGTCGGCTGACCGTCAACCGCGTGGGGAATTGAACGCGGCACTGTGACGAAGCAAAGGCGGCGGGAAGTCCAAGCAGGGAGGAAAGTTGATGGTGAGCGCAATTCGCGCGCTGGGAGCGGCCCTTTGCGGGCTGTTGCTCATGCCTGCGGTCCTGCACGCATCTGAGACTACCGTCAGCAGCAGCGAGGAAATCTTCAGCCAGATGTACGAGGAGTCCGGTGGCAGCTCCGGATCAACGGTGGAGGAAGCCATCAGCCGCTTCTACTGGGAAGGAGAAGAGGACCTCGGCACATACCCGCCTTCCGATCTCTGGGAACGTGATTTCGAACTGCGCCGGCGCATGCCTCCCACACTGGACTGGAGCGGCCGGCTGGATTTCCGCTACAGCGACGATGACATATCGAGCGTGGAGAAGTGGGAAAAGGAACTCGAGTTGCTTGGCGACTTTGGCCGCTGGGATGCCTACTTCCGCTTCAGCGACGTCAACAACTTTGCATATGCCAATGATCCCTTCCGCTGGGAGAAGGGCCGGATCCGCTTCCGCGATGGCAAGTGGAAGATCACCGCAGGCAGTTACGGAACCACCTGGGGCAAGGGACTGTTGGTCAACATGTTCGAGTCCCGCTTCCTTGACTTTGACAATGAAGCTGAGGGTCTGAAGGCTGAGTACACTGACGGCCCCGGTCGACTCGAACTGATCTATGGCTGGGACAAGGACCTGCAGGATGACACCCAGGAGTTTGAGATTGCCAACCGTCACAAGGAGATTCTCGGTGCCCGCGGCGAGTACAAGGTAAACCGGGATCTTTCCGCAGGTCTTGGTTTTGTCAACGTGCAGTTCCCGGCGTACTCTAATACTTTGGAAGAACCGCGAATTCTCGGATATGACGTAGCCGGAGCTGATCTGAACTACCGAAACGGCGATTTCAATGCATATTACGAAACAGCGATGCTGCAGCGCCCCGCGGAGGAGTGGGGGGAAAATGACTTTGATTTTGATGGCACAGATGGCAAGGCCAGTTACCTGAACATCGGCTATTTCGGAGACAGCTACAGCATCGTTGGCGAATATGCTGATTATCAGGGAATGGATCATCCCTTCAATGTGCTTCCGCCAATCCGTCGCTGGCAGGAATCCGCCAGTGCGGATGCAGATGACTTCCTCGGATATGGAGGATTGCTGACCTGGAATCCGTTCAACGATGGTTCATACTTCCAGTTCAGCTATGAACAGGATATCCTCCGGCTCCAGGATGATCCCCACAGCGAGTTCGGGTCCAGCTTCTTCAGCCGTGATTACAACGGTTTCACGTACATCCTGGAACACTGGCAGGTTTACGACAAATTCACGAACCATGACCAGAGCAAGGTCACTATGGCCAGGGCCTTGGGAGAAGATTACTCGGTGGGCACTGTCCTTGAGCGTGAGAAGGTTGCATTGTCAGGATTTTCAGGACATGTCGACTGGCTTGCCGAAATCGACTTTGCATATCGCAGCCTCTTCACGGCCGCTTTCGTTCATGAAAAAACTCTTGATCCCAATGCAGCCAAGAATAACTGGAACATCTGGGAATTCAAGTATCATCCGGACGAGGATCAGGAGTGGCACCTCACATATGGCGACCGCCGGGAGGGCTACGTCTGTTCCGGCGGAGTCTGTCGGCTGGAACCGGCCTTCGACGGTATCAAGGCCGAATTCCTGCAGCGCTTCTGATCTCTGCCTACATGGCGGTTAACTGCTGATCCTGCATCTGCAAGCCCACATCTTTCACATTTTTTCTACTAACTGAGAATAACGCTGTATTTGTTATTAATACAGCGTTATCGCTTGCGTACATAGATATATGTGTGCTGCAGGCAATGAAAGTGTGGTAAATTACTTAACGGTGTAAGCTTTGCCCTGGATCCTACCCGGGTTCCATGGCTGTAAGTTACTAATGAGCCCTCACATTTAAAGGATGGACATATGAGTCGCAAGATTCTCATAGCAGTCATTGCATGTCTGGCAATGCTCGCAGCAGCTTGCTCGACATCCAACGTGGGCGTATCCGAGCCGGAGAGGAACGAGGGTGTCTCGAACTTCTCCGTGAGCACGCTCGATGGGCGTGGCACCTTCACCCCGTCACTGAGTGTCAGTGAAAATGACAACAGTGCCGTTGTGAAGATTGAGGCCGTCGGCGCCGACGATCTCGCCACCGCCGCCCTTGAGCTTGGATATGACGCCTCCCGCTTCACTCCGGAGCGCGTGGAATTCAGCGACTTCCTTGGCCAGCCCGGGGAGACGTTCAGCTTCAGCCTGACTGACCGCAGCGGCATCGTGCCCGTCGGTCTGTCCCAGGTTCCGGGTGTCGAGCCCGTGGACGGCAGCGGCCTGCTGGCCACCGTCTACTTCAGCACCCGTCCCTTCAGTGCTGAGCGCGGTGTGAGCCAGTCCGCCAGCGGCGCCAACAATGCCGTGGACCTGAGCATCAGCCCCGTGGATTCCACCAGCGTTGAGCTGAGCTGGACCGAGAAGAATGTCGGTGACTATGACAACAACTCTGAAGTCAACGTCGGCGACATCACTCCGCTTGGCATCCACCTCGGCAAGAGTGCTTCGGATTTCCCGAGCCAGGCCGAGTTCGACGTGGTGGATGGTGATGGCAACGGGCTGATCAGCCTGGCCGACATCACCCCGATCGGCCAGTACTACGGCAATGCCATCAGTGGCTATTCCGTCTTCATGGTCCAGGGCGGCAGCGAGAGCAGCGCGACCCCCGGTGAGATCACCGCTGACCGCGATGATTTCTGGAGCCCCGGCCAGAAGACCCGTCCACAGTACGTGAAGACTGTCAATGTGTCCGGCGGCGTCAATGGCGTGAACTTCCTCGTCAAGCCCATGGACAGCTCCATGAACGAAGGCGTGCCCTCCAATGAGGTCGGCAGCACCGTCGTTCCGGGTGCCCCGAATGCCCCGACCAATGCCAGCGGTCTTTCTGATGAGACCACCGGCAACCTGACCGTCAAGGTGAGCTGGACGAAGTCCGACTCCGCCGACGTCGTTGCCTACGAAGTCCAGAGCAAGCTGAGCAGTGAGGATGAAACCCTCTTCAGCGTGCTTGGCACCACCGGCAGTGCTTCCAGCAGCTACACCGATGTCCGCGCTGACAACACCAGCGTTGACTACCGCGTACGCGCCAAGGACAGCGAGGGCCTGTTCAGTGACTTCACCAGCGTCGTGAGCGTGGTGCCCTTCAAGGCCGCCATTCCCGCTCCGCTGAACGTCACGGCTGCCGCCAAGGATGGTGTGAACGCCGCGATTGAGATCAAGTGGGCACAGCCCCCGGTCGTCGTCAAGAATTACAGCGTCTATCGCCGTCTGACCAGTGAGATCGACGGTCCCTTCACCAAGATCTACACCACCAACTTCCCGCTCGAGAAGAGCTATGTGGATGCTGGTCTTGTCGTCGGTACTTCCTATGACTACGTTGTGACCACCCTGACCAATGAGGGTGAGAGCGATTACAGTGACGTCGTCAGCAGCGTTCCCAGTGAAGTCGTGATCGTTCCGATCAGCATCAACAGCTTCACCACCAGCAAGAGCACGCATCACAGCGGCGGCAGTGAAGGTCCCGCGACCCTGACCGTTGCTACTGATGTTCCTCCGACCAGTGTGGACTGGAATGCCAGCGCCGGTACGATCAGCGGCACTGGAAGCAGCGTGAGCTGGAACGTGGCCGGAGCGTCCGTCGGAAAGGTGACCGTCAACGTCACCGTGCACAACGGAACCGAGAGCGACTCCGCAAGCCTTGATCTCATCATCACTGAGCATGCCATCATTGACAACGTGAGTGGCGAGCAGATCCAGAGCCACTGGAGTGACTGGACCGGTCCCAACAGCAAGCACTATGGCACTCCCGCCGAGTACGAGAGCTTTGGTGACTACTTCGGCAGCAATGTCATTACCATGAACTACGGTGAGCTGTGGTGCGGTCCGTGTGAGGCTGAAATGCCCGAGATGGACGGCTGGGCCAACACCTGGGGCTCCAAGGGTTACGTGCAGTTCACCTGCCTTGATACCTACAGCATGTCGCAGGTCATGGCCGACTGGCATGATGCTGAGGCCTGGGACAGCCAGTATCTGATTTACTGGAACAGCTCCGAGGCTGGTTCCGGTGCTCAGTGGGGTCAGCATCCCACCATCTATGACTACTGGCCGAGCTACGGCACTCCGAGCATGTCCGTTCCCCGCACCCTCCTGTACGACAAGGATGGCAACTGCCGTCGCGGTACCAAGGGTTCCCTCAGTGGTGGTGCTGCCACCGCCTGGGAAGCGGCCATTGCCCAGCTTCTTGGAGAGTAATCTCCGGTTCAAGCTGAGTTTCCTCCCCCCGCTCCGGCGGGGGGATTTTTTTTGCTTTCCTGTCCAGTGTGATCCAACCTGAATCCCGGTTAGATTTGAATCCAAGTGCGGCACCGCCCGGTCAGCGCCGATATACTCCCTGCACAATGAGCAGCCCGGCCAATCCCTATACGAACAGTGCTGTCAACCAGGCGGATCCCGTCAAGCTGGTGGAAATGCTGTACGCCGGGGCGATCCGCTTCTGCCGCATGGCCCAGCGCCACGTCGCCGCTGCTGAGGTTGAACCCGCCCATCACGCCATCCTGCGCTGTTATGCGATCATCGCCGAACTGATGGCCACCCTGGACTTTGAGAAAGGTGGGCAGATCGCGCAGGGTCTCGAGCAATGCTACGACTTCATGCTCAGCAGGCTCAAGGATGCCGACATGCAGAAGGCCGCCGCGCCTCTTGACGAAGTACTGAGCATGCTCGTGCCCCTGCACGGCACCTGGTGCGAATCCTTCGGCCTGGCCCGGCCGCTCAGTGCCCAACCTGCCACTGCAGCTGAGCTTCCCCTTGCCGATACATTCACTGGGGAGCAAGCCGCGGAACTGCAGCCCGCCACGCCGCTCGGTGGCCGGCTGAACCTGCAGGGCTGAGTAAACGGCTGAGGCTATCGCTGCTCCCTGCAATACAGGAGGATGCAGCATGCCACACAATGACCACAGCCGAGTCTGGCTCGAACAACAGCTTCAGGAAGTCCACGAATTGCAGCAGCGCGTCCGCGCCGTGATCCTGGATGATTCCCTCGATGATCTGGAGCAGATCACTGACGAAAAGCGCAGCCGTCTGGCAGGGATTGACCCGCTGCGTGTCGCCGCTGACTGCCGGGAGGAACTGGCTGGCCGGCTCGCCGACATCCTCACTGAGGAGCATCGCCTCGAGCAACTGGTTTCCAACCGGTTGATGCTGATGCGCAATCAGATCCGCAAGAGCAGTGAAGCGGGCCGTGCCCTGCGCGGCTATGCCGCCGGCACGGGCCGCCAGCGCGGGATCGGCAGCGCCAGCCGCGACATCAGCGGCTAAATCGGCCTTAAGCGGATCGCAGGGCAGTGGCCCTGCAGTTATCATCTCGCATACACAACCAGTTCCGCCAGGCGGGAGAAAGCATGCAGTACGTCAATTTCGATTCAGTCAAGAACTACTACGAGTCCCTCGTGTTCCAGCATATCTGCACGAACTATGCCGCCGAGCCGGAGTTCCAGCAGCCCGGAGCCCTTGAGGACATCGCCTGTCTGGCCCTCAACCAGCTGCCCAGCCGCTATGTGCGCTTCGCGATTGATGCGTCCTTCTACCTGAGTGCGGATGAGCAGGAAGACATGCACGAGGCGGTACGCAAGGCGGTGGACAAGGCCGCGGACTTCGTACGCAGCCACCCGAAAACAGCCGCACGCTGATCATAAGAGGCGGGCAGGTAAGCACAGGCCTGGCGCTTGCCAGCCTTATCTTGCCAATTACCGGGATGAGCCTGCCAGGCTAGGGCTTCGGCTCGAAGTGCTTGCCGATTTCCAGCACGTCCAGCTCGTCGATCACACCGTCGCCATTCAGGTCCATGATCACGGTGAAGCCGGCATCTGATGAGCGCTTGCCGTAATTGGCAATGATCAGCGCCAGGTCATCCTCATCCACGAAGCCATCACCGTTGGCATCACCGGGCTTGCCGGTCGCGAAGGCCGCCAGTGCCTCACCCATCCGGATCCGGCCGAAGCCGTACTCCTCATCTCGTCCGGCCGGACCGAGGTCCAGGGCGGTGGAATTGATCCGGTCGCGCACGGTCTGGTTGGCATTGGCCGCCTCGGGATCGGGCAGCACGCTGTAGATCAGCGCAGCCAGCCCGGCCACCACGGGAGTCGCGGCGGATGTTCCCGTGAACTGATGCTGGAAGGTGCTGTTGTAACCGTTCACCGCGGAATTTGCGCCACCCCAGTTGGCACTGATGATGCGCGTGCCGGGAGCGCAGACCTCCACCTCAGGGCCGGTCTTGCTGTAGCTCGGGCGGAACTCGTTGACAACCGTGGCACTCGGACCGACATTGACACTGTCCGGGTTGAAGATCGTCGTGGCACCGACCGCCACGCAGTTGTCAAAGGCAGCCGGCCAGTCCACCACATTGGCGGCACCGGCGGGGTAGTTGCCGGAAGCGGCGCAGACATAGACGCCGGCATTCCAGGCGCGGTTGATCGCATTCTCCTCGGAATCACCGCCGGACTCACCGCCGAAGCTCATCGTGATCACATGCGCACCGTTGTTGATCGCATAGTCGATCGCTCCGATCTCGGCTGCCAGGCTGATCGTGCTGGCGGTGCCGACCCGGCAGATCATCAGCCGCACGCCGTCGGAGGCACTGCTGCCACCCGCCACGCCGGCCATGCCCGTCCCGTTGTTGGACTGGGCAGCCACGATGCTGGCCGTGCTCGTTCCGTGTGAATCAAACACGCTGTCTGAGCTGAAGGCCTCATCGTCGGTTGGATCGCCATCGCCGCCGGAGCCCGCCCCGCCGCCGACCGGCAGGCTGTAGCCCTGGAAGTCATAGCCGTGCACGTCGTCAACGAAACCGTTGCCATCCGTGTCACTGCCGTCCGTGGCCTCTCCGGGATTGTTCCAGAGCCGGTTCTTCAGGTCCTCGTGATCCAGCTTGGCACCCGTGTCCAGCACGGCCACCACGATGCTGTTCTTGCCCGTCGTCACGTCCCAGGCCTCATGCGCACCGCTGGCCAGCAGTCCCCACTGGTTGGAGAGCGCGGGGGAACCGCTGCCACTCGCCAGTGCCGTTGTGGTGTCACTGGCCGTCCCGAGGTACAGCGGGTCATTGGGCACGAACTCACTCACATGCCGCAGCACGTTCGGGGTGACACTCGCAAAGGTCGGGTCCGACTCAAGGCTGCGGAACTTGCTCTCGTAATCGGCACCGTCAGGCACCCGCACGATCAGGTATTCCGTGTAGCTCAGGGGCAGGGCGTCGACCATGCTCACACCCTTGCTGCCGAGCACCGCCGAGGCGGATTTCACATCACGCGCCGGCGACAGTTCCACGAGGATCTGCCTGTCGTGGATCTCGCTCATGGCGGGCAGCACGGCTGCACTGCGCGAGGGTGACTGGGCACTGGCCTGCTGCTTGCCGCCGCTGAAGGCGAACAGGCCAGCCAGCATCACTACAAGTGTCGTGGAGATGTATCTATTCATGAGTTTAGTTCTGTCCTGGACGGTCAGATGATTATACCCGTGGACGTTGCCAGGGGATTTAGGGTTCAATCCGCTTTTTCTCCTCGGCCTTGATCTGCTGCCAGTTGGCCAGTACTTCCGCACTGTCCTGCACCTCCCTGTCGCCGTAGACATGCGGATGACGGCGCACGAGCTTCGTGACGATCAGCTCCAGGCTCTGATCCAGACCGCCGCGTCCCATCCCATGCAGGATGTCCGCGAGGAAGGCACTCTGCAGCGCCAGATCACCGATTTCCTCACTCAGCTCCGCATACAGTTCATCGAGTTTCGCGGCATCAGCCGGACTGATCTCAGCGGGCAGGGGAGCCCCGGAAGCTGATGCCTCCGCGCGGAAGTCTGCACGGTGCGGATGATGGGCAATGCTCAGCCCCTTCTTCTGCGTGCGGGCCTTCTCCTCGCCATCCGGCGGCTGGGGATTGTCACTGTCCATGCCATGCGCCTGGCGCAGGCCATTCTCGTACTCAAGAATGTCGTCAATCGCCTGGCAGACCTCATCCGCTTCCTCGCGGATGTACTGGCGCAGACTGGCCAGGCTCTGCTCCACATCCCAGGGGCAGCCCCCGGGGCTGCGCAGATCCGCCATCAGCGAGAACAGCCGGCCATACCACTCCCTGGTCCGCTCAAGCTGGGCTTCTCGGCCGCTGACGGCATTGCGCCAGCGCTCCACTACCTTCTCATCTAGCATGCGCAAATCCTAGCACCGGCTCAGTGCTGATCGTGGGAATCGATCTCCCGTTCCTCGGCCAGTTCCTCGTCGATCAGGCGGTTCACGCGCTCGAGGTACTTCTCGTAGGTAATGATGCCCTGGGCGTCATTCATTTCCCGGGCGATCTCCAGCGCATCCTGGGCTGCCTGCTGCGCACCGACATAGTCCATCTCGAAGATCATTTCCTCGATGATCTGATCTTCACGGGGCAGGGCCTTCAGCGATTCCAGCATCTGCAGCTGCTGCTTGATGCGGCGCTGCCTGCGGTCACTCATGCGGAAGCTGAAACCATGCCTGCCGGTCATTTTGCTGCGTTCCCGGGCATCCTGCTTCGCCTGCCGGCGGTCTTCCTTCTTCTTCGTGCGCAGCTGCTCCAGTTTTTCCTGGCGCAGCTGTTTTTCCTTCAGGCGTTCCTCGCGCCGTGCCACTTTCTCTTCCGGTGTCAGCTGGCGCCGCAGCTCCCGGCGCCGGCTCTGGCGCTGCTCGGCGGTGTAGCCGCTGCCTTCCATGCTGGCTTCGTACAGTTCCTGGAACAGGCTGCCGCTGCGGTTGGCCTTGTATTCGTCGTAGTCCGTCCATTCATGCTCATCGTCATCGAAGAGCTCCTGCTCGGCGCGGTCAAACTGCGTCAGCGGCGAGATGCGGTATAGCAGGTAGAACAGCCAGCCACCCAGGGGAAAGATGAAGCTGAACAGGGCCCAGGGAGCGCCGCGGTTGTAGCGCCAGGAGGCATCGCGGTATACCCAGAAGACCATGAACAGGTGCGTGAGCAGGATTGCGAGGTCGAAGATGACCAGCCAGCTGATGAACGGGTTCTCAGGATCCAGAAAGCCCTGGTACCGGTCCAGCCAGGCCCCGAAACCCCTTCCCGCAATGATCGTTGCTAGCACGCTCGCTTGACTCCCTGTAGGGCCCGCAGGTTCACGGACCGGTGGAGCCTAGATTATAGGTTCAGTATTCCGGATCCCAGGTCCGGCCGGTATGCGTGGCAATGAACCACTGCATGCCACGATCCGTTCGCAGTCCGGCAGTCCGGTCTCCGTAGAATTCGTCGGAGGGTTCCTTCTCGGAATGTGCACCGCAGGCGATGGCCCTGGCGTAGGTTTCGTCAACATCCGCGACGTAGACATACATCATCGTGGGCCTGGCGGGGAGATCCTCCCGGGAATCGGCAAGCATCACCATTGAGTTGCCGATGTACAGTTCAGCGTGCCTGACCTTGCCTCCCCCCATTTCAACCAGTTCGTTGACGCCTGCATCAAACACCTTCTGCAGGAACTCAATCTCCGCAGCGGCACCATCAAGAATCAGATAGGGCGTTACCGTATTGAAGCCCTGTGGAACGCTTGCGTCCGACATATCCCACCTCCGTTGATCATCCGGATTATAGCCTCATCAAGCGGACACAGGCCCTAGAATCAGCCCATGCGAGTCTACATGTCCAGCTGGCACGTGGGCCAGACCGACCACAATCTCCGCCAGACGGCCCAGCAGGTCCGTATCGCTGCGGAACGCAACTGCGAAATGGCGGTGTTCCCTGAACTGTTCCTGACAGGCTATCGCGGTGACAATCCCGTGGAGGAACTGCGCAGCAGCCTGGCCCAGATCAGCAGCCGCTTCCCACAGGTCTGCTGCTGCTTCGGCAGCATCAGTGAGGACGGCAGCAACCGCCAATTGATCATGCAGGCCGGTGCTGAACTGGCCCGCTATGACAAGGTGCATCTGTTCCGGCCCAACCAGGAGCACATGATGTGGCAATCAGGCAGCAGCTATGCCAGCTTCCAGCTCGCGGGACTGCGCGTGGGCATGGCGATCTGCAACGACATCCGCTTCCCGGAACAGGTCCGGGCGCTGCGCCTGCACCACGGAATCGGCCTGCTGATCTGCCCCGCGCTCTGGCCGGCCCGCCGCGACCACATCTGGTCAGCCCTGCTGCGCGCGCGGGCCATCGAGAACAACATCTACGTGATCGGCTGCTGCATCTCCTCGATTGACAACGGAGTCGAGCTGTTCGACGGAGCGCTGAACCACGTGTTTGACCCGAATGGCAACGAATTGCACGACGTGGAACGGATCCACACCCTGGACCTGGCCCTGCTCGAAACTCCACTGGTGGACACGAGGGCCCAGCACGTGGAAATCAGCGACCTGCAGCTCTTCGGCTGATCAGCCGGCGGCGGGCTCACCCGGCTCGGGATCGTCGTCAAGATCCATGTCCGGTTCCGCCTTGCCGGGCTGCATGGCGCGCACGATCATGAACACGGCGAGTCCGACGATCAGCAGCACGATCACCCACCAGAACTTCGTCAGCACGTAGGTGATCCAGGTGGTGACAATCGCCGCCAGGAAGGCCAGGAAACCGACGATCCCACGGGCGCAGCCGCCGACCTGCTTGACCGGGAAGATGTTGAACATCAGCATCGCCGGGCCGAGCATCAGGTTGAAGGCGATCGTCCAGAGGATCACGCTGAAGACGATCTTCATCCAGCGTCCGCCTTCCTCCTCACTGTCCATCGTGCTGACGAGCTGGTCCTTGGTCTTGTCAGTCAGCCTAAAGAAGTCCGGCTCGGCAACCACGTTGCCATCCTGCATCTCGATCGCCAGCAGGCAGGGCTGGCCACCCTGCTTGATCTCCACCGTCTCTCGCAGTTTCGTGCCCTCGTCTCCCTCGCGGTAGATCTCCTGCCAGGGAATGTCGAAGCGCGGACCGGCCGAGCCGCTCTCGAGCAGCAGGTGCCCGAAGCGCACGTCACTCCATTCCTCACGCGAGCGGTCCTTGTCGGTCACCCATTCCGTGACCTCCTCCTGCACGCGTTCCGTGACCTCTACATCCTTGCCGTTGCGGACCTCGGTGTGGGTCTCGTCATGTTCCTCGATGCGGGTCTCATACTTCTCCACCGTGTAGCGGAAGGCGATGATGTTGGATGCCGTGCCGCGTGGCACACGCAGCTGCTCCACCGGCTCGGCGGTACCGCTCAGCAGTGCCTTGCCGCTGAAGTTCGCCGCATCATCGACCGTCATCACCTCGAGCTTGCCGATGTCCTTGCTGTCCTTCTCGGTGCGAGCCGCACTGAAGGGCAGCATGAAGGTCAGGAAGAAGATCAGGATCCCGATGAAGAATCCCGAGAAGGCTCCGAAGCAGGACTGCTTGCTGTCCCGGCCCCAGCGGGCCATGGGATTGGCAGAACCGAGCACTCTTTCATTGACTACACGTCTGGAGACTTCACGACGCATGGAATCCACCCACTCCGGAAACTTGTTTAACCAGAGCATAATTCTAGCAAGCGCCACGCTGCATCACTCCGGAGCACCAGAGCAATGGTCCAGCCGGGGCCGCCCGGGATTCTCGGTAGTACAATCTGCTAGTGCAAGACATCCCGTCAACCCTGCTCATCCGGCTGCTGCTGGCAGCCCTCCTGCTGCTTCCCGCAACTCAGCCAGCACAGGCGGCTGAGCTGCTGCGCGCAGTCAGCGGTCCCGGTTTCAACTGTGAGGCCCACCCCTGGCTCGAAGCGGAATCCCTCGCTGCTGACAGCCAGGCCGGTTTCAGCGCAGCCCAGGAACTGGGGATGCAGCTGCAGAACCTCAGCGGGGTGCTGCTGCACTGGCCCAAGTCCGAGCGCAGCCTGCGCGTGATGGCCGGCCAGTATGGCGACATGCTCGGCAGTGGCGGACAGCGGCTTGAAACCTCGATCTGCATCGGCCTGTCAGACGGGGAGATGCACGTCATCAACATCGCCGGTTCACGCATCCCGGGCTTTTTGTCAAAGCTCAGCGCCTGGCCGACACAGCGCGGCTCTGAAGCGCGGCTCGTCATGCTGCTGAGCTTCACGGACGGCTATGAGGATGCCAGCGTGCTGGGCTTCAGTGTCGGAGCGGATGGCGTGGCCCTGCCGCTCGACACCAGCGGTGCGCATACCCAGTGGGGAGAGTTCCAGCTGGCGGACCTCGATGACAATGGCAGCTATGAGCTGCTCTGCTACCGCAACCTCGACGGCGCGCTTGGTGGTCTGAGCTACCGCAGCGTGCGCGGCTACGACTATTCCGCCAACTCCTATGTCCCTGCCGCCGAAAGCCACCGGCGCTTCTTCGAACTGGAGCGCGACTGGCTGGACTGGGTGATCAACACCCGCGCCCAGGTGCTCTCTGACCCGCAGCGCTTCACGAACGAAGCCGGCAGCGGGGCATACTACCAGGCGGAGTACCAAGGTGTCAGCTACGGCTTTGACAGCATCGTGTTCATTGACAACGCCGGCTATGACCGTGAACAGGCCCGCGAGTTTGACAACCAGACCCGTGAGTCCTTCCGCAAGGTCAAGGCCTACCGTGATGAGCTGGATGCCTGGCTGGCCGGCGGGGATCCACCGCGCACCTGGGGCATGCGATGAGGGATGCCGCCGAGCGCCTGCTGCAGGATCTGAAATGGCGGCTGAGCCCGGCCGGCCGCAGGTACCGTCCCAGCGCGCAGGTGATCCGCAGCTGGGGAGCCTCCGAGGTGCCGCAGCTCGTGCCCTTCCTGCTCTGGCTGGCCTGGTTCATCTCCAGCATCTTCCTGGCGCTGAACCTGAATCTGCCGGGAGGCTGGTCGACACTGCTCGTACCCGTCAGCTGGGCCGGGGCCGCCGTGCTGATCAGCCGCTGGACGAGAGCCACCAACCTGCGCAACATCACGAAGGCCTACCGCCGTGTCCTCGGTGGCAACGAGCGCTTCCTGCTGATCGAGTACACCCGCTACATCCGCCGCAAGATCCGTCTGGCCGAGAATGATCCCGTGCTCGGCGGACCGGAGGAAGTCCGGCGTCTGAAGCAGACACACCGCAAGCTGCGCCAGATCCTCGAGAAGGGTCGCGATGCTGAAAGCGGGGCCACCGTGCGCAGCATCATCGGGGATGAGGCGGACTTCGCCGAGTCGCTGGTTGAGGTCTATGCCGGGCTGGAGGAACCCTATGATCCACTGGCAGACCTGGATGCCCGGCTGCCGGAGGAAATCCGCAGCCGCCTCGACGAATTCGAGGAGGACAACCGCCGCAGTGAGGAACGCCGCCTCGAGCGCGAGTAGCCCGCCTAGATCATGTGGCGGAAGAACAGCCAGATGATCAGGATCGCGCAGCCCGCCATCAGCACGCTCAGGCAGGCCATGAAGAACTTGTCACCACGGCTGAAGTCGCGCATGCGCCGGGCCTGGGCCTTGCTCATCTGAAACATCATCGAGCGCTTGAGCAGCGGCCGCATGCAGCGTGTGCAGAATTCATCATCCTCGCGGTTGGAGAAGCCGCAGTCAATGCAGTAGATCGTGCCGGGAATGATTCCACCGGCCCCGCTCAGACTGACACTGCCGAGTGCAGAGGAGGGCGGGGGAGTGCTGCCCGCGAGCCTGCTGCCAGCACCGAGCGCGGTTCCTGCTGCGGCCCCGGCTGCCAGGCCACCGGGACTGCGGCTCAGGGCATCCACCACCGGGGCACTGGGCAGGGCGTTCAGCACGGCTTCCGTGTCATCACGGTAGTGCAGGTCCTGCTCCAGCTTGCGCAGCACGCCGGCGAAGCCCTCCGCGCTTTCATAGCGGTCATCCGGATTCTTGGCCAGCGCCTTGAAGATGATCTCCTCAATGTCGTCAGGCAGCGCACCGTTGTAGAACTTCGGCGTGGGCGGATGGACATTCGTGACGTTGTACATGATCGCGGTCATGTCCGGGCCTTCGAAGGGCTTGCGCCCGGTCAGCAGCTCATACATCATCGCCCCGGCGGAGAAGATGTCACTGCGGGCATCCACCTCCTCGCCGCGGATCTGCTCCGGTGACATGTAGTTCGGAGTACCGACGATCGTGCCCTCGCGGGTCAGGGTCTGGTCGGTGACGACGCGGGCAATGCCGAAGTCGGTGAGCTTGACCTGGCCCGTCGAGCTGCGGATCAGGTTGGCGGGCTTGATGTCACGGTGCACGATCCCGCCGCGGTGGCAGGCACTGAGCCCGGCCAGCAGCTGCAGGATGATCTCCAGGGTCTCGCTGAGCGTGAAGCGCGTGCCGAGTTCGAGCAGCTCCTTGAGGTTGTAGCCCTCGAGCTTCTCCATGACGATGAACTCCCGCTCACCGTCGGTGCCGGCCTCCAGCACCTTGACGACGTTCTCTTGGCGGATGCGCGACAGGCTCTGGCCCTCGCGCTCGAAGCGGTCCAGCAGGTTGCGGGTTTCCTCACGGCTGAGCGCGGGGTCGGGGTAGAAGACCTTGATGGCAACGCTCTCCGAGCCGTCGCCGGGCTGCCCTTCATAGACAATGCCCATCGAACCCTTGCCAAGCTGGGAGATGATCGTGTAGTCGCCGATCCTGTCAGGTTGCTGCACCGCCACCATTATAGGACAGGCGCCGGATCAGCCCTGTTCCCAGGTGATCCGGCGCCTGCATTGAGTCCTGTTGTGGAAGGAATCCTAGAAGATCGAATCCGCGGTGGTCTCGTCCTTATCCGGCTCGACTGCAATCTCTGATTCGGGGAAGATCGCTTCCTTGGCCATCTTCTCGATCTCCTGATTGACCTTGCCGGTGCCGACGGGGATCAGGCCACCGATGATCACGTTCTCCTTGAGGCCCTTCAGCATGTCGACCTTGCCCTCGATCGCGGCCTCGGTCAGCACGCGCGTCGTCTCCTGGAAGGAGGCGGCGGCGAGGAAGCTCTCGGTTGAGAGGCTGCTCTTCGAGATACCCTGCAGCAGGCTGCGGCCCTCGGGGACCGGCTTGCCTTCATTGCGGCGCTTCTCGCAGAGCTGCTCGAAGTAGGTGCGGTCGATCAGGTCGCCCTCGTAGAACTCGTCCTCCTTGGCGGGATCGACGACTTCCACGAAGCGCACCATCTGCTTGGCAACGACCTCGATGTGCTTGGAGTTCGTGTTGACGTTCTGGCTCTCGTAGATCTCCTGGATCTTGTTCGTGATGTAGAGCTGGGTCGCCAGGTCTCCCATCAGCAGGTGGTACTTGCGCAGGTCCATGTTGCCCTCGCACAGCTCATCGCCGCGCAGCACCTGCTGGCCGACGGCCACACGCGGAGTGCGGTTCTCGTGCGGCGTCTCGTACTCATGCTCATTGCCATCGCTGTCCTTGATCACGAGCTTCCAGAAGGTCTTCGCCGTGTCCGTGAACAGCTGCGTGACGACGCCCGGGAAGTCCGCGAGGATCTCCTCGGCGTTGTCAAGCGCATCGTTCTGAGCGATCTTGCTGCGGAAGTGGATCTTCAGGCGGTCCTGGTAGGGGTGCACCACCTCGTAGGTCTTCTCACGGCTGCCGTCCATGGACTGCACGGTCACGCGCTCGTAGACCATCTCATTGATGCTTGTCACCTCACCGTCCTGCTCGCAGAGCAGGCTCGGGCTCTTCACGCCACGCACCTCGAAGATCTGCTCGACGAGCGGCAGACCCTGGGTGATGTCTGCGCTGGACTTCACGCCTCCGGTGTGGAAGGTACGCATCGTCAGCTGCGTGCCGGGCTCACCGATGGACTGCGCGGCCACGACGCCGATCGGGTCACCGACCTGTGCGATCTGCCCGGCGGCCAGATCCCAGCCGTAGCACTTGGAGCAGACGCCGCCCAGCGTGCGGCAGGTCAGGGCACTGCGCACGCGCACACCCTTCAGGCCGAGGCGGTAGATGATCGTGGCCCTGGCATTGTTGATCTCGGTGCCGTTCTCGATCACGGTCTCTCCGCTCTCGGGATCGGTGATGTTCTCGGCGAGCACGCGGCCCACGAGGATCTTCTTGACCTTGCGGATGTTGTCAGCCAGGCTCAGGTCAGCCATGATCGACTCTTCCGTGCCGCAGTCCTCCTCAGTGACGGACACGTCGAGTGCCACGTCGATCAGACGGCGGGTCAGGTATCCCGAGTCGGCGGTCTTTAGGGCGGTGTCGACCAGACCCTTGCGGCCACCGTGCGTGGAGATGAAGTACTCACTCACGCTCAGGCCCTCACGGAAGTTGGACTTGATCGGGAAGTCCAGCACGCGGCCGGACGGTCCGACCAGCAGTCCGCGCATGGCGGCCAGCTGGCGCACCTGGTCGATCTTGCCTCGCGCTCCCGAGGTTGCCATCATGTAGACGGAGTTCAGCGGGCTGAAGTTGTCGCGCATCGCCTTGGTCAGGTCCTTGGTGGCCTGGTCCCAGATGCGGGTGACCTCGAGGTCCTTCTCGGTCTCCGTGATCACGCCGCTCTTGCGCTTGTTCCAGATGTCCTGGGCCTTGTCCTCCGCCTCGCCGAGGATCTTCTCCTTGGCGGCCGGGATCACGATGTCGCTCGCGGCGATCGTCAGCCCGGACTGCGTTGCCATTTCGAAGCCGAGGTCCTTCAGCGCATCGGCGATCAGCACGGTGACGCGCTGGCCGCAGATCTGGAAGGCCTCGGAGATGATCGAGCTCATGCAGCCCTTGTCAACGACGGCGTTGATGTAGGGCAGGGGATAGTCCTGGGTCTCCTCGTTGTAGGGCATCACGTCGGCGAGCGTCTTGTTGAAGATGATGCGGCCGACGGTGGTGACCGTCATTCCATCACGCGTGATCTCCGGATCCGAGAGCTCGGTATCGCTGGTCACGCTGCGATGGATCGGCACCTGGATCAGGTGCTGCATCTTGATGTTCGCATTCTGGTAGGCCATCAGCGCATCATTCTGCGAGTAGAAGAACGGCAGGGTCTTCGGATCAACCGTATCCTCTCCGGTGGCGCAGGTCAGGTAGTAGATCCCGAGCACGATGTCATGCGATGGCGCGATCACCGGGGCACCGTCCGCCGGCAGCAGCAGGTTGTTGGCACTGAGCATCAGCACGCGCGCCTCGGCCTGGGCCGCCGTTGACAGCGGGACGTGCACGGCCATCTGGTCACCGTCGAAGTCGGCGTTGTAGGCCGCGCAGACCAGCGGATGCAGCTGGATCGCCTTGCCCTCGATCAGCACGGGCTCGAAGGCCTGGATCGAGAGGCGGTGCAGGGTCGGTGCGCGGTTGAGCAGCACCGGGTGGCTGCGGGTGATCTCCTCGAGGGCATCCCACACACGCGGGTCCTCGGCACGCTCCAGCGTGCGGCGGGCCTGGGCGATGTTCTGGTTCGGATCGTCGGGGTTGATCAGCTTGTTGAGCACGAAGGGCTTGAACAGCTCGAGCGCCATGTACTTCGGCAGGCCGCACTGGTGCAGCTTGAGCTTCGGACCGACGACGATCACGGAACGGCCGGAGTAGTCGACACGCTTTCCGAGCAGGTTCTGGCGGAAGCGGCCCTGCTTACCCTTGAGCATGTCGCTCAGGGACTTGAGCGCACGGTTGTTCACGTTGACAGCCGCGCGGCCCTTGCGGCCGTTGTCAATCAGCGCATCGACGGACTCCTGCAGCATGCGGCGCTCGTTGCGCAGGATGCTCTCGGGGGCGCGGATGTCGATCAGCTTCTTCAGACGGTTGTTGCGGTTGATCACGCGGCGGTAGAGGTCGTTCAGGTCGGAGGACGCGAAGCGGCCACCCTCCAGCTCGACCATCGGGCGCAGCTCCGGCGGCAGCACCGGCAGCACGGTGAGGATCATCCACTCGGGGCGGTTCTCACTGTGCAGGAAGGCGCGGCAGACCTTGAGGCGCTTGATCAGCTTCTGCTTCTTCTGGCTGGTGGCGCCGTCGAGGTCGTCAACGAGCTCCTTCTCCAGCGCCGGGAAGTCCATGTTGCGCAGGGTCTCCTGCACGGCGGCGGCGCCGATCCCGATGTTGATGTGCTCATCGAGATCGCCCATGTCGCCGTCGAGGCAGAGCATCTTCAGGTAGTTGTACTGGTCCTTCTGGACGTCGTTGAGACGGTCCAGCGGCTTCATGTTCTCCAGCAGCGCGAGGGCTTCAGTGAGATTGAGGTGCTCATTGTTGATCTCCTCGATCTCCTTCTTGATCGTGATGTCACGTTCCTCGTCGCGCAGCTCGAAGGCAATCTCGAACTTGCCGAGATACATCGCCTTGGAGAGGATGGCGTAGTCGGGAAGCTCACGCGCATAGGCGATCACCTCACCGGTGTTCTCATCGGTGAGCGGCGCTGCCAGCATGTACTGCTTCAGCAGGCCCTGCTTGAGCAGTACGTTCTTCAGGTCCTCGAGGACCTTCTCCTGCTCCTCACTGATGTCACCGGCGGCGGCATCCTTGATGGAACTGGCAACAGCCTTGAAGTCCTTCTTCTGCGCGGCCGTGACATCCGCCTCGGAAGCCAGGTCAAACAGGTTGACGCTGACGAGCTCACGGGCCTTGATGTTGCGGACCTGCAGTTCGTCGAGTCGTCCGTTGACAAGTTTCGAGATCTCTGGCAGCTTCTTCAGCACCCACTCCTCGTCGATGCCGATCACGAGGTAGGAGACGAAGTAGATCACCTTCTCGATCTCCTTGCCGCTGATGCCCAAAAGAGCGCTGAAGCGGTTGGGGATCGACTTGGTGAACCAGATGTGCGCGACCGGGCTGGCCAGGCGGATGTGGCCGAGGCGTTCACGGCGCGAACGGTTGCTCGTCACCTCGACACCGCAGCGCTCGCAGACCAGGTTCTTGTAGCGCTTCTTCTTGTACTTGCCGCAGGCGCACTCGAAGTCCTTGACGGGACCGAAGATCCGCTCGCAGAACAGTCCGTCCTTCTCCGGCTTGTAGGTCCGGTAGTTGAAGGTTTCCGGCTTCTTGACCTCGCCGTGGCTCCAGGAGATGATCTTCTCCGGGCTGGCCAGGCCGATCCTGAGACTCTTGATGTTGTTCGTCTGGGGACGATTACTGCCTATCAAAGACCTCACCTCCGGTTATTGCGAAATCGGTCTTCTCACCCAGGATGGCCTCCTGGATGTCCTCGCCCTCATTGATGACGGTCACGTCGAGGCCGAGGCTCTTGAGTTCATTGACAATCACGTAGAAGCTCTCCGGGATGCCCGGCTCGGGAATCACGCGGCCGTCAACGATCGCCTTGTACGTGTTGTTGCGCCCGATCACGTCATCGGACTTGACGGTCAGCATCTCCTTGAGGAGATAGGCCGCACCGTAGCCCTCCAGCGCCCAGACCTCCATCTCTCCGAGACGCTGGCCGCCGAACTGCGCCTTGCCGCCCAGCGGCTGCTGGGTGATCAGCGCGTAGCTGCCGGTCGAACGGGCATGGATCTTGTCATCCACGAGGTGGTTGAGCTTGAGGATGTACATCACGCCCACCATCACGCGCTCCTTGAAGGCCTCACCGGTCAGTCCGTCATAGAGCGTGGTCTTGCCGTCGATCGGCAGGCCCAGCTTGTCGAACATGAAGCGGATCTGGTCCTCCTTGGGAGAGAGGAACACGGGGAGCTTGACCTTCAGCGGGTTGCCGCGGCGCTCGAAGTGGATCGCCGTGCGATCGCCCGCGATGCGCTCGCTGTGCTTGTCGTAGGTCGGGATGTCCTCATCCTTGCTGATGTAGCTCAGCATGGCCTCGTCATCCATGTCGATCTGGCTGCAGGCCAGACCGAGGTGGTTCTCCAGCACCTGGCCGATGTTCATGCGCGAGGGCACACCGAGCGGGTTGAGGATGATGTCAACCGGGGTACCGTCGGGCAGGAAGGGCATGTCCTCCTCGGGCAGGATGTTCGAGATCACACCCTTGTTGCCGTGGCGGCCGGCCATCTTGTCACCGACCTGGATGTGGCGCTTCTTGGCAACATGCACGCGCGCCATCTCCACCACGTTGTGCGGCAGGTCGTCACCGTTCTCACGGCTGAAGTAGTCAGTGCTGATGATCACACCGTCGGCACCGTGGGGCACCTTGAGCGGGGTGTTCTTGAAGCCCTTGCCCTTGTCACCGAACACGGCGCGGATCAGCTTCTCCTCGCCGGTCAGGTCGCTCTCGCTCTTCGGGGTGATCTTGCCAACGAGCACGTCGCCACTCTTGACCTCCGCACCGACACGGATGATGCCGCGGTCGTCAAGGTTGCGCTCGATGTACTCCTCATGCAGGCCCGTGATCTCACGGGTGATCTTCTCGGGACCGAGCTTGGTCTGGCGGGCCTCGCACTCATGCTTCTCGATGTGGATCGAGGTGAAGGTGTTGTTCTTGCTGAGGCGCTCGCTGAGCAGGATTGCATCCTCGAAGTTGTACCCGCGCCAGCTCATGAAGGCCACGATGCAGTTCTGGCCGAGCGCGAGCTCACCGAGGTGCGTGCTGCTGCTGTCAGCCAGCAGGTCACCCTTGATCACCGGGCAGCCCTTGCGTACACGGATGCTCTGGTTGATCAGCGTGCCCTGGTTGGAACGCTGGAACTTGCGCAGCCAGATGGTCTCGCTGTGGTCATTGCTCTTCTTGAGCTTGCGGAAGCCGCGGTCCTCGAAGGGCAGCTTGCGGTAGATCTCGTGCTGCAGCTGCGGCGGCGTGAACATGTAGTCGAACTTGCTTTCGTTGAGCGTTTCCTCACCCTCGATCTTTTCGAGGTTGGGGATGTCGAGGATCTCGAAGGTGTGCTTGTCGAAGACCACACCCTTGCGCAGGGTGATCTTCGAGCTGTCCACGTAGGTCACCTCGCCGCAGAACGGGGAGATCTCCAGACCGCCGGCGTTCTCCGCCAGCTTGCGCTCGATGCCGGTGCCGATGATCGGGCTCGTGGGGTAGATCAGCGGCACCGCCTGGCGCTGCATGTTCGAGCCCATCAGTGCACGGTTGGCATCATCGTGCTCAAGGAATGGGATCAGCGCCGTGGTCACCGAGATGAACTGGTTGGGCGCGACCTCCACGTAGTTGATCTCATCCGCGCTGACCTTCTCGAAGTTACCGTGGCGGCGGATGAACATCGTCTTGTCGGTGATGTTGCCTTCCCTGTCACGCTTCGTGGTGGACGGCGCGATCGCGAAGTCCAGCTCCTGGTCAGCACTCAGGTAGACAAGCTCGTCGGTGACGATGCTGTTCTCAACCTTGTAGAACGGCGTCTCGATGAAGCCGTACTCGTTGACACGCGCGAAGGCCGAGAGGGAGCTGATCAGTCCGATGTTCGGACCTTCCGGGCTCTCGATCGGGCAGATGCGGCCATAGTGGCTGTGGTGCACATCACGGAAGTCGAAGCGCGCGGCCTCGCGGGTCAGACCCTTGGGACCGAGTGCACTGAAGCGGCGCTTGTGCGTCAGGCTGGTGAGCGGGTTCACGTTGTCCATGAACTGGCTCATCTGGGAGCTGCCGAAGAACTCCTTGATCACGCCGATGATCGGGCGGGTGTTGATCAGGTTCTTCGGGATCTCATTCTCCGCCTCGGGCAGCATCAGCTTTTCACGCACGATGCGCTCGACGCGCAGCAGGCCCTTGCGCAGCTGGTTCACGAGCTGCTCGCCGATGTGCTCAACGCGGCGGTTCTCGAGGTTCAGGTGGTCGATGTCATCCAGGTAGCCGGTGGGCGAGGTGTTGATGTGCTGGTGCAGCATGTACTTCTCGACCGACTTGGTGCTCTGGTAGAGGTCCTTGTAGTAGGGCACCTTCTTGTCCAGGGCATTCTCGTGGATGATCTTCTGCGCACCCTCCGGCACTTCGATGCCATCGCGGCTCGGGAACTCCTTGCCGTCACGCCAGTTCTGGATCTCATGCAGGACCTTGAGGGCCTCGATGATGTCCGGGATCGTCAGCGTGATCATGTCACCGGGGATGTCCAGGCCGAACTTCTTGTTGAGCATGTAGCGGCCGACCTTGTGCAGGTCGTAGCGCTTGGCATCGAAGAAGCGGCTCGGCAGCATGCTGGCCATCGGGATGTCTCCCGGGGGATCCGTGGGGTGCAGCTTGCGCCAGATGTCGAGCAGGGCCTCACGCATGGTGGAGGCGTGGCTCTTCTCCATGCTGGGCACGAGGTACTCGTCAATGTAGATATACGGCCGCTCCCAGCCCTCGAATCCCTTGGGGCCGAGCGCATAGCTCTCCGCCAGATTCGGGTAGGACTTCATGAACGCAGCCATGTTCTCACTGCGACGCTTCCTGTCGCGCTCGGCGAAGATCTCGTCGAAGTAGAAGTCGTAGATGTTTTCGCTGGTGATCCCGTTGGGGAAGTGGATGATGCGGTTCTCCTCATCCACGTTGAAGCCCATGGACTTGATGAAGTCCATGATCGGGATCTTGATCGTGCGCCGCGGGCTGTCCATGCGCACGTAATAGGAGGCGGTCTTCTTGTCATATTCGAAGCGCAGCCAGGCCCCGCGATAGGGGATGAGCTTGACCATGCAGGCCCGCTCATTGGCGGTGCGCTTCTCACCATGGGTGAAGTATGCGCCGGGGGCGCGCACGAGCTGGTTGACAACGACGCGCTCCACGCCGTTGATCACGCAGGTGCCGTTGCGCGTCATGAAGGGGAACTCGCAGATATAGAGTTCCTGCTGCTTGATCTCCTGCTTGACGACCGCCTGGGTCTCCTTCTCGCGGACCTCCACCTCGAACTCGAACACGGCGTGCAGCTTGGCCTGGTACGATGAATCCTTGTCAAAGCATTCGCGTACCGTGGTCGTGGGCAGCGTGATCTTGTGGTCAACGAAGTGCAGGGTCAGGGTCACGTCGAAATCGGAATTCTTGTCCTTCTTGTGGCTGTTGACCACAATCGGGAAGACTTCCTTGAAGACCATCGGGATACCATCGAAGCAGAACCACTCGAATGCCTTGATGGGAACTTCCAGCAGGTCGGGGAGGGGCCTTGCTTCCTGGGACGTGATGGAATGGCGGGTTTCAAAGAGATTTCCCACAGCGCGCTCCTAGACAACATGTATGCGACGAATACCACCGGGGCCGATGACCCCGGTGGTATGTATTCAGAAGTTGGTACGCCGTTACTTTAATTCGACTGTTGCTCCCGCTTCAACGAGCTTCTTCTTGATCTCCTCAGCCTCGCTCTTGCCGACCTTCTCCTTGACGGGCTTGGGAGCGCCGTCAACGAGGGCCTTGGCTTCCTTGATGCCGAGACCGGTGACTTCACGGATGACCTTGATCACGCCCAGCTTGCTCTCGCCAGCCTCGGCCAGGATCACGTCGAATTCGGACTGCTCATCAGCGCCACCGCCTTCATCACCACCGCCACCACCGGCAGCAGCGATCATCACGGGGGCGGCAGCGGCCGCACTCACATCCCAGGTCTCCTCAAGGTGCTTGACCAGCGCGTTCATGCGCACGACCGGCATTTCCTCAAGAACCTGCTGCAGGAAGCTCTGGAGATCATCCTCACTGAGGGCCAAAGCTTTCGTCTTCAGATCGTCAACACTCATCACATCCTCCAGGACGTCAGGATAATTAGAAGCATTAGCACGTAACAGCTGCTAATCCCGCCGGCCGGTCCATACAGCCAGCGGAAAGTGAATATCAGGTTTGCTTATCCAGCGCGCTTCTCGGCGTACTGGCTCAGGACGGTCACGAAACGGCCCGCCGGGCTGATGATCCGGACGAAGTTGCTCGCCGGAGCCTTCATCACGCCAAGCAGCTTCGCGCGGATTTCGTTCTTGGTCGGCATGGAGGTGAAGGTCGAGAAGTGCTCAGCACCATACACCTTGCCGTCAAAGACCACCGCCTTGACCTTCAGGAAGCGGAACTCCTTGCCCTTGGCCTGGATGGCCTTGGCCAGCGGAGCGATCTCCTCCTGTCCGGCGAACATCACGGTCGTACCAGCCAGGAACTCCGCGACTTCCTCGATGCCGTTGCGCTCGAAGGCGATGCGCGCCAGCGTATTCTTCAGCACGGTCACACTGCCGCCCAGGTCACGGATCTCCTGGCGGAAGGCCTCCATCTTGCCCACGGAGATCTTGTTGAACTCCGTGAAGATCTGGAAACCGCTGTCAGCGATCGTCTGTTCGTATGTCTCAAGTTTTGCTGTCTTCTGATCCTTGTTCATGTCGCACTCCCTAGGCCGAGAAACTACTGTGGTCCAGCTTGACGGCGGGTGACTGCGTGGAGCTGATGAACACGCTCTTCACGTAGTTGCCCTTCACGGTGCTGGGTTTGGCCTTGAGGATCACCGTCATCAGGTGGTCAAGGTTCTTCTGCAGCTCTTCCATGCTGAAGGAGGCACGGCCGAAGCTCAGGTGCACGATGCCGGTCTTGTCGGCACGGTACTCCACCTTACCGGACTTGCTTTCGCTGATGGCCTGGGCCAGGTCGTTCGTGACGGTGCCGCTCTTGGGGTTGGGCATCATGCCGCGGGGACCGAGCACCTTCGCAACCTTGGAGACGTCCTTCATGACGTCGGGGGTGGCGATCACCATGTCGAAATCAACCCAGCCGCCGCTGATCTTCTCGATCAGCTCCTCGAGCCCGACTTCATCGGCACCGGCGGTGGTGGCTTCCTCAGCCTTGTCGGCTTTGCAGAGCACGACGACGCGGGGCGTCTTGCCGGTTCCGCTGGGAAGGATGGTGGTGCCGCGGATGTTCTGGTCAGCCTTGCGCGTATTGATGCCAAGGCGGATATCCACGTCCACACTCTCCCAGTCCCGGGCGTGTTTCTTGATAAGTTCCAGCCCCTCTACGGGTGGCCTCGCGACGTTGCGGTCTCCGAAGGCCTGCTGCTTTTCAAGGTACTTGCGACCACTCATGTTTGTCTTCCTTGTAAAAAGCTTGGATTCCCTTGCGGGTTGTCAGGTATGCAGGATTCCCTGCCTACTTACTTCTTCTTGGAACCTGCGGCGGGCTTGCTCGCATGATCGGCCTTCATCTTGGCGAATTCCGCCTTGCTGATCACGCTGAACCTGTCGTCGCGACCCTGGGGATGGCCCTCGACGATGTAGCCCATGCTGCGGGCCGTGCCGGCGATGATCTGCGCACCGGCCTCGGTGTCAAGGGCGTTCAGGTCCTTGGCCTTCTTCTCCGCGATTTCGCGGCACTGGTCCCAGGTGACCTTTGCGACCTTCAGCTTGCTCGGACGGCTGCTGCCCTGCTCCATGCCGGCGGCGCGCATCAGCAGCACAGCGGCGGGCGGGCTCTTGACGAGGAAGTCAAAGCTGCGGTCCTCATAGATCGTGATGAGGGTAGGGAGGATCTCACCCATCTGGTCCTTGGTCTGGTCATTGAAGGCGCGGCAGAAATCCATGATCTGCACGCCATGCTGACCGAGCGCCGGACCCAGCGGGGGGGCCGGCTTGGCCTGGCCACCTTCAACCTGAACCTTCACATATGCCTTGATCTGCTTTGCCATATCTGTTTCCCAGGGCGCTTAGAGCGCGCCGTTCTGAGCAGTATCCTCGGGCTCGAATTCCTCGACCTGCTCGAAATCGAGTTCGACCTGCGTGTCACGCCCGAAGACCGATACCATGATCTTCACCTTGCGGCGCTCCAGCTCAATCTCGCGGACCTTGCCGATTGCCTCGGCGAAGGGACCGCTGACGACCTTGACGGTGTCGCCGACCTTGTATTCAAGCTCAACCTCAGGCTCCTGCTCCTCCATCCTGGCGAAGATCTGCCGGATCTCGGGCTCGGTCAGGGGCTGCGGGGCATCCGCGCTGCCGATGAAGCCGATCACTCCCTGCACCTGCTTCAACTGGTGCCGGAGCTCATTCGTGAGGTTCATCTTGATCAGGACGTAGCCGGGGTACATCTTGCGCTCGACGTTCTTCTTCTTGCCCTTGACGCTTTCCACCCGGGTCTCGAAGGGCACGAGGATCTGTTCGACATCCGCGCCGAACTTGCCCTGCTCAAGCATGTGCCTGAGAGTATGGGCAACCTTTTCCTCATGTCCACTGAGGGCGTGGAGAACGTACCAGCGCATTTCGAACTACCCCTTTCTTACCTGATCGCGTTGAAGATGACCGACACGATGGCGTTGAAACCGACGATGATGCCCATCAGCAGCCCCGTGATCAGGAACACGGAAATCGTGGAACGCGTCAGATCCTTGCGATCAGGGAAGGTGATCTTGTTCCATTCCGTGCGCAGGTCCTCGAAATAGCCGCCCACGCCTCTGCTCTGGGGGGCTTCTTCCTGGCCTCGTGCTGGTTTCTTGTTTGCCATGGTGCTCATTCCTGATTCCCTGTTAGTAATGGCAGGCCCAGAGGGATTCGAACCCCCATTCCTGGTTTTGGAGACCAGTGTTCTGCCATTGAACTATGGGCCTTTGCCAGAACTTACTTCGTCTCCTTGTGAACAGTGACCTTCATGCAGAACCTGCAGTACTTGTTCAGCTCAAGCTTGTTCGGCGTGTTAAGGCGGTTGCGACTCGTGTGGTAACGATGCCGGTGGCACTCGCTGCATTCCAGAATCACGGGGATTCGCTTTTCACCTTTCTTCTTAGCCATTTCTGTTCACCAATCCTGACGTGTTACTAACTGGGTTGCAGCTTACTCGATCACCTTCGTGATGATGCCTGCACCGATGGTGCGGCCACCTTCACGGATGGCGAAGCGCATTCCGTCCTCGAGGGCGATGGGCTCGATCAGCGTGGCGACGAAGTCGATCTCGTCACCGGGCATGACCATCTCGGTGCCCTCGGCCAGCTCGATGGAACCGGTCACGTCAGTCGTACGCATGTAGAACTGCGGGCGGTAACCCTTGAAGAACGGCTTGTGACGGCCACCCTCTTCCTTCTTCAGGACGTAGGTGCGGGCCGTGAACTTGGTGTGCGGGGTGATGGAACCGGGCTTGCACAGCACCTGGCCGCGCTCGATGCCGGTACGCTCAACGCCGCGCAGCAGCAGACCGACGTTGTCACCGGCCATACCGCTGTCCAGCAGCTTGCGGAACATCTCCACGCCGGTGCAGGTGGTCTTGCGGGTGGGCTTGATGCCGACGATCTCGATTTCCTCGCCGACCTTGACCTGGCCACGCTCGATACGACCGGTGGCGACGGTGCCGCGGCCGGTGATCGTGAACACGTCCTCAACAGGCATCAGGAAGGGCTTGTCAACCTCACGGGCCGGCTCCGGCACGTAGGAATCAAGAGCTTCCATCAGCTTGATGATGCACTCAGCCTCCTTGCTGGCCGGGTCGCTGGCTTCCAGCGCGGCAAGCGCGGAACCGCGGATGAAGGGGATCTCATCGGCGGGGTAGTCGTAGGTGCTGAGAACTTCCTTGATCTCCTCCTCCACGAGCTCGACGAGCTCCTCATCGTCGACCAGGTCGACCTTGTTGAGGAAGATGACAAGGTAGGGCACGCCGACCTGACGGGCAAGCAGGATATGCTCGCGGGTCTGGGGCATGACGCCGTCGGAGGCGGACACGACGAGAATCGCACCGTCCATCTGGGCAGCACCGGTAATCATGTTCTTGATGTAGTCGGCGTGACCAGGGCAGTCCACGTGGGCATAGTGACGGTTGTCCGTCTCATACTCGACGTGGGCGGTGGAGATGGTGATACCGCGCTCCTTCTCTTCGGGGGCCTTGTCAATCTCATCAAAGCTCGTGAACTTGGCGGAATCGGAGTTCTTCATTGAAAGAACCTTGGTGATGGCCGCCGTCAAGGTGGTCTTGCCGTGGTCAACGTGGCCAATCGTACCGACGTTCACGTGCGGTTTTGATCGATCAAATTTCGCCTTACCCATTACGGACTCCTAAGTGATCTGACCTGCTCGCAGGCCGTACTACAGCAGCCTTTCCGGGACACCGGCCAGGCAGACCTCCGGGCAAAAAAAATCTACCCCAAGGGTTTGAAAAGCCCACAACCAGAGTTGAACTGGTGACCTCGTCCTTACCAAGGACGCGCTCTAACCAACTGAGCTATGTGGGCTTGAGAACGAAAAGTTTATCACCTGTGAAGGGGGTATGCAATAAATATCCGCCAGAATCCCCAAACTTTCGCGGACAGCAAAGCAGCCCGGGCAACTTACACCATGGCGGATGGAGCGGGAGACGGGAATCGAACCCGCATAGCCAGCTTGGAAGGCTGGAGCTCTGCCATTGAGCTACTCCCGCCCGCCGGGAAACGGAAGTATATCACAACTCGGACTTGCCGCAGCCTGCGTTGACAGCGCCGGCAAATGAACAGGCCAGTGTGTGATGAGAAAGGTCAGGAGTCGGGGAGATGCAGTGTGCGGGGGAGAACTTGGTGGTGGGGACTGGATTCGAACCAGTGTACGGCGAAGCCGAACAGATTTACAGTCTGCCTCCTTTAACCACTCGGACACCCCACCAGCATGTTGTTAACGTACCCTGAGGAAAAAGCCGACTACCAGGTTCGAACTGGTGACCTACTGATTACAAATCAGTTGCTCTGCCAGCTGAGCTAAGTCGGCTTGTCTTCAGCCCGCATAAAATACCTGCTGGTGTGCCTTATGTCAATCATCTGCGGCTGGCAATCGCCGCGATTTTCCGTCATGGGCCTCCGGGGTTTGCTCGGCGGGGGACTGATCCGCTATGATCTTATCGCCCCATCCCGGGGCCTGGAGCAAGGACATGCGCTATCTTTTCGCCGCTCTGATCGCAGCACTGCTGGCATTCACTTCCTGTGACATGTTCAAGGAAACAGCCGACACCACCCAGGGTGGCGGTGAAGGTGCGGTCGGGATCGCCGACAAGATGAGTGAAGGCACCCTCAAGGATGCCGATCTGGATAGCGGTGAATCCAGCAGTGACAGCAGCAGTTCCGAGGACAGTGGCGACGAGTAGTCACTGGCACTTCCTGCAGCCGGCGGGAATCGCACTGGCAGCTCTGTGCTGCACGCTGTGCTGCGCCTGTCCCTTCCTCAAACCGGCCAGCAGTCCCGGTACGTCCTCCTCGAATCAGTCGGCTGCCAGCCAGCCGGGCAGCTCCGCAGCGGCAGCGCAGGCTCAGACCTCACCGGCCTTCAGGATTGACAATGCCATCCGCCGCGAGCTGCCGCTTGAGCAGAGCATGCAGATTGAGTGGTCACACACGGACGACTCAGGCAACATCTCGCTCATGGCCGCCTCCGGCATGGACACATTGCAGACCTGTACATTCCTGATCGCCGAACTGGGCCGGCTGGGGTATGAGTCGGATGACAACGCATCACGGATTCTGGAAGGTGTGCACTACCGCAAGACGCAGGGCCGGATCCGCGACCTGTTCGTACACGTCACAATGGACAACGACGGAAAATGCCGTGTCGAAATGAAAAGTTCGGGCGGACACTGAACAGCCGGCGTGAAATGCCGATGTGTAAATATTGAAATTTTCACCCAGCCTATTGCAAAGGCCCGTATCTAGGCTATTATTAAATCAGGTTCAAATATTGAACGTCGGCTGGCAGTTTGCCGCCGTTGCAATTTACTTCGAGGTTGGAAGACAGATATGAGTGGACTGGCCAGAAATGATGGCAACCAGGCACTGACCCACATAACGGGTCTGGTACTGCTGCTTGATGATGTGCTCTTCGACCGCCAGGAATGGCTGATTCCCGCACTGTGCTTCGCCGCTGAACGGCTCGGCATGGATCCTGACCGGGTTGCGCACTGCGTTGACAACTACGTGCAGCAGCATGGCAGGGCTGACGCCGGGATCTACAACCATATTCTCCTGAGCTTCGGGCAGAGTGATTCCGTGATGAACATCCGCGCCTTCAGTGCCTGGGTGAACCGCTATGAACCGATGCCCGGCAGCCTGTACATGTTCGCCGGTGTGCGCGAAGCCCTGGAAAGCCTGCGCTACTCGCACGAACTGTGTCTGCTGGTGCAGGGCAATGTGGAAAGCCAGAAGGCTGTGCTCGCGGCACTTGATGCGAAGCGGCTGTTCAGCAGGATCGTGTTTGCAGACGAAATCGAGGGCCTGCGCTCCCGCCTGCCTGATGACCGCGCGCTGCGGAGCATGCTGAAGTCCATGATCAGCCGCCCGGGGAATGTGATGTTCGTCGGCAACAATCCCCAGAAGCATTTCGAGGCAGCAAACCGTCTGGCCTGCACCACCGTGCGCTGCATGACCGGGGAGTATGCCCGGCTCGACAATGAATCCGGCCCGGGTTGCGCCCGCTACTGCATCAGCAGCGCTGCACGCCTGCCCTGGCTGCTGGGCGTGGCCGACAGCGGGGGAGGCCTGAGCCAGAATTTCGGCCTGGAACAGAGCAGCGACCAGATCCAGCGCCAGGCTCACGCATAACAGCTTTTGGCCCCCAGGGTATTAGAATCAGGCAGTGCTTAGAACACCATTGATGCGCTGCCTGTGTCTGCTTGGCCTGTTGTTCATGCTGAGCCCGGCTCCCGGCTATGCACAATCCGGCAGGGAACCATTGGATTCAGCCAACTGGTTGCTTTCATATATCGATGCCCGCGATCAGCAGTTGCTCATCCGCTCTGAAACCGTCTCGATTCCCTTCAGATATCCCAACCGGCCAACCCTGGATATCCGCATCGGCGACGCGGAATACGCCTTCCTGCTGGATTCCGGCACGCGCCTGAGCATTCTCAACCTGCTTGAGAGTGATCCCAAACCGGCTGGTTTGCATTTTACCGGTCACGACTCGTATCTAGCTGATCTCGACGGGCAGCGTGAACTCATATTCGGGGATCACGCCCTGCGTTACGCTGAAGCGGAACTGCTCAGCAGCGGAGAAATGCGGATCCGTCACTTGCCTTTGCGGACCTATGTCTATGAGGAGCGGCTACCAGGCAGTGACTTCCAGGGCAGCCTTGCCCTGCAGGCACTACGGGACTGCGTTGTGGAAGTCAGCAACGACGAACTGGAACTGCGCCTGCACCCACGGCAGGGATATCAGGCGCCCTCGGGCTGGCGCGCTGTGCCACTGCTGCAGCTGCATGACAAACTGCTGATCCGGGCCGGGGCAGGGCAGGGACAACCCCTGCTGCTGATGCTCGACACCGGTTATTCCGGAGAGCTGATGCTGAGTGCGGACTGCTGCAGCCGGCTGGGCACTGCACTGGAAGCCAGTGGCCGGCAGCTGGATGCCTTCACCGGCTTTCATGGAAAGCTCAGCGGCGATGAACTGCTGCTCGAGCAATTCACACTGGAGGGGCAGGACTGGCCAGCCATGGCCAGGGAAGGCTTCAGCTACGGCATGCTCAGCGTGCTGGGACTGGAGGGAAATCTGGAGCAAAGCCCGCTTGGGGAACTTGATGGAATCCTCGGCTCGGGATTCCTGTCCCGCTTCAACTATGCGGTGGATCTGTCACGCAGCGTTCTGTACATGCAGGAACGCTGAGAATTTTGGTCAAAAAAAATCTGGCATCGTCCTACTTTCCCACGGGGTCGCCCCCGCAGTATCATCGGCGCTGTGAGGCTTAACTTCCGGGTTCGGGATGGGACCGGGTGTGACCCTCACGCTATTGACACCAGGCCGTTATTATAACGCCCTCACACAGGATGTCAACACCTTTCGCGAAAATCGCCGGAAATCCCGGACAGCAATGCCGCCGCCCGGGGCTTCCGGCAGGCCCGAACCCGCTCTAGTACAGCGGGGAGGCCAGATCCACATAGTACAGGGTGTTGTTATCCGGCTGGGAAGTGGCGGGCAGCAGCTTCTGGACCATCGCGCCATTGCCGTTGTCATCCACGGCGAAATCATCGTCATTGCCACAGATCAGGGTGTTCGCATCAAAGATGGCAATCCCCTCCAGCTTGTCGTGCGGATAGCTGTTGTAGTCCAGCATGTTGATCACGAGCGACTTGGTGACGGGGACGATGCCCTTGGAGGACAGTCCGGCCCCGTCAACAAGCTGCTCCACCGTCTGGCCGTCATACAGGCGGCCATTGGTGCCATTCGCAGGGTCACTGATGTCCGTGGCTCCCGTGACATCAATCCTGTAAACGCATTTGTAAACGGCACCGTCGGCGAAGTAGGAACCATCACGCTCAATCACGAGGAACTGGCTGTCACTGCCGGGGATCGCAAGGATCTCGCTGTTGGACAGGCCGCCTTCGTTCTGGACGTAGACATATTCGCGCGTCTCAGCGCTTGCGATGTTGTAGAACAGGATGCGCGTGATCGCACTGCCGGCATCCTGGGTGCTGGCCTTGTCGGGGTTGCGCATCGTGCTCTGCATGATTCCAACCAGCCACTGGCCGTCGTTCGTGATGGTCAGTCCTTCCATCCCGCGGTTGGCACGCCGCGTGGCATACACCGCCGGCAGGCTGCGGCCACCGGTTCCGGAACCGAAGGGATTGATCCGCTCGAGCTCGCGGCCATCCGCAGCGAAATGCGCAATATGCGGACCGTACTCATCACTGATCCAGAAGGTACCGTCGGCCAGGGCCACCAGGCCCTCACTGTCGATGCCGTATGGATCGGTGCCCAGTGCCTGGCCATTCAGATCCTCCGCCACCTCACCCGTGGCTCCCATGCCGGCCGGGTTCGGCAGGCCGGTGAACAGCGTGCCATCCGGCCGCTTGAGCTGGATGTCGCGTATCTTGGTCAGACCGGTGCTACTGACCTTGAAGTGTCCGATCGTCGGGCAGAAATCAGCTATCGGGAAAATCTTCCCCGTGCCGGCCTGGTTGTCGATGTTCGGACCGCGGTCCGTCATCATGTAGATCTCATCCGGTTTGCCAGGCACATTGGCGATGGCGCTGCCGTAGCCGCCATTACGGACCTCCACGCCGTCACCCTGCGTGAACAGCACTGAGGGGCTGCTGACCGAAGCCTGCTGCGGCGGTGTGAACACAGGATCGGGATTGGCGGATCCGCCGTTACCCGAACAGGCGGCGGACAAGGAAACCACCGCGGCAAGCACCAGGCTGCGGGTGGGGAAGGGGAGATTAACGAATCTGGGATGCACGTGCATGCAGACCTCCGGAATAGCTGGGTTGAAACGCGGCCCCAGCATAGGCAGTCAGGGTGTGCATGCGGTGAACGGACTGCAGCAGTTAGGAGGGATTTCAGTGATGCTTTGCAAAAACAGCCTAAGGCAGGCTGAAGCGGAACTCAGCCCTTCGCGACCTCGTCCTTGTCGGACTTATCGTCGTCGTCCTTGATGGCCTGCTTGAATTCCTTGATGCCCGTCCCCATGCCGCGCATCAGCTGCGGCAGCTTGGTACCTCCGAACAGCACCAGGATCACGATCAGGATGATGATCAGTTCCTGGCCGCCGGGGACCCACAACAGGCTCACAAATGTCTCGGACACGGCAGTAAGTATAGCACTGCAGTCCTGAAGGTTTCAGGCCGGACCGCATTCTCTGCAATTGCCGACAGCTCTCAGGCAGACTGTGGCATCCGCCTGCGCGGACAAGAACCTCGGGCCACAGGCAGGACTAGTGAAAACAACCCAGTGCCGTTAGAGTGATCATCATTCAACTACTAGAAGCACCTTCCTGTTTGATGTCAGGAACACCCGACATCCGGCTGCCTGATGGATTGTTAAGATGCATCTGCTTCCGGTTTTCCGAGCAGGATCGCAGTCTCAGAATATTCACCTTTATGGTCATACGCAACCATATTCACGTATTCAACATAATATATCTTATGTGCAGTTGTTGAACATTCTGACAGGCTTCCTCGTTTATGCTATTATCCGCGCGCGCAGTCAGGATCAACGCATTTGCGATTCTGGAGTCTGGGATGGACGACAACGGTTATCTGCCTGATTACTACATCCGCAAGAAACAGCGCGACCGCATGTACACCACGGTCTGGATGTCCGTCCTGCTGGTGGGTATCGTGGTCGCCGGCATCTTCGCGGGCAGTTTCCTATGGAAGACCGTCGGCGTATCACTGCGCAACCGGGGCAAGCCCACGGTCAACACGGACCAGGCGAATGAGCTCAATGAACTGCAGACCGAGGACCGCATCGCCAATGCCATGGCGAACCGCCAGGGCTCCGTCGGTGATCTGAGCGACGATGCCGCGGTGACGCCCGTGGATGGCCAGACCGGCAGACCCGTTGAGGCACCCGAGACGCTGGGAAGCCCGGGCTCGCAGACAGTCAATGCTGATCTGTCCGGGATCGACTACAGCGAAAGCTTCCCTCTGGTCACCGTAGCACTTGAGGCCGGGGATCCCTCCCGCAAGGCGAATCCCAATGCTCAGCAGAGTACCGAAACTCAGTCCGGCGACCAGGCGGACAAGCAGCCCAGCACCGACAGCACCAGTGTGCAGACGGACAGCTCCAGTGCTCAGCCCGATAAGGACAAGCCCGCCGAGCAGCCAAAGCAGCCGGAGGAATCTCCGGTGATCGGCAATGTGACCTATCGTGTCTATGCTGCCGAAGTCGGTTCCCGTGAAGAGGCCCAGCAGGTAGTCGATAAACTTGCGGAGTATGGATACCAGGGCAGCATCATTGATGATCAGAAGCCCTTCTTCCTGGTCAAGGTCACTCAGACCAGCAAGAGTGAGGAAGCGCGGATCTGGGTGCAGAAGCTCGAGTCGGCCGGATTCAAGCCAATTCTGACCCGCAAGACCGAATAAGGTTCAGCCCAGTAGACGTCGCAGCTGTTGCGCGGCGGCAGCCGGGTCCACATTGCGCTGCAATGCAGAGATCGCTGCAATCCGGCGCACGCCCAGTGCCGTCAGCTTCCCCAGATTGGCACTGTCAATCCCGCCGATGAAGATGAAATGCTCCGGCTGGTCAGTTTCCAGCGCATCCAGAACTGCATCCAGTCCCAGCGGATCGCCATACTGGAGTTTTTCCGCTGTACTGAAGACCGGGCCGAGGAATACCCATGCAGCGCCTGCGTCCAGCGCAGCCTGGGCTTCCTCAACGGAATGCGCGCTGTAACCCCAGGGGATGCCCTCCCCTGTCTCCGCTGCCTTGCCCGCCAGCTCGTGCAGCTCGCCGTCAGCCTTGCCGAACTGGATGCCGTCAGCCTCAGTCAGCCGCGCCAGCTCGCTGTCATGGCTGACCACGAATGGCACCTTATAGGCCCTGCAGGACCGGCGTGCCTGGAGCGCTATGCTGCGGCGGGATTCATCGTCAATGTTGCGCAGGCGGCAGAGGACGGCGTCGACCCCACCGGAAAGTGCCAGGGCACAGGCCACGGCCGCATTCCGGGGAGCGCTGGCTTCGTGATCAAGCACCAGCCATAAGCGGCTGTTCAGCGTCCAGCTGGGGTTCAGTTCAGTATTCAATCCCGAATGAGCTCAGGTCAACCACTGTAGGCTGGTTGCGGATGTATTCCCCCAGGTTTGCATCGTAGAGACCCAGCACGTAGTGGATATCAAGGATCCGCGCCGGCAGGGGAATGATGAAACGGTACTTGCGCTGGAAAGGATCAACCATCACCTGCACGCCGGGTACGAGCGAACTGCCGTCTCCGGCGAGATTCAGTTCAGCGCTGCGATCCGTGATGTTCACGCTGTACGGGTGATACAGATCCTGCGAATTCGTTGATATGTCGATGTCATAGCGCAGGTCGATGTTGTCGTAGTTGCCGTCTTCCTTCTGTACCAGGGTGCTGATGAACAGCTGGTAGCGGTTGACGTTTGGACTGTTCTCGAGGATGTCCACCATCACTTCGAAGTCCCGGTAGTTGCTCAGTCCTGTGCTCGGGGAACCTTCAGCAAGGTTTTCACCGGTACGGACCTGGATACGCTTGTGCGGTGTGTAGAGGCCCGAGGTGGGCGGATTCCCGGGATTGCCGCTGCTGGCGATCACTCCGCCGGAGGCCGGCTGCGTGACCATCCCGCCGCGTTCCTGGATCGTGCGCACGGCTTCCTGCTGGCGCTTGAGGAACTGGCTGGCCTGGCCGGCATTGATTTCGTTGTAGACGACATTGCCTTCGGGGTCGATCAGGAAGGTCGCGGGAATCGCATCCACGCACCAGCTCTGGCGGTTGCTGCTGTCCCAGCCTGATCCTTCATAGACCACCGGATAGTCAATCATGTACTTCTGGCGGATGTTCTCCAGATCCTTGCGCGTGCTGTCATCATCCAGGCTGACGGAGATCACCGCCACTTCATTGCTGTTCTGAAATTCCTGGTCGAGTGCGATCACCGACGGCAGCTCGCGCATGCAGGGAGCGCACCATGAGGCCCAGAAATCAACATAGACCCACTTGCCCCGGTAGTCCTCCAGCGAATGGAACTGTCCGTTGAGATCCGGACCAGCTAGCTGGGGAGCCTTGCTGCCAATGTCAATCCGGCAGCCGGCAGCCGCTTCCGCGGCGGGAGTATCCGCGCCGAACAGCAGCAGCACTGCACAGAATGCACTGAGGATTAAGCTGAGCTTGCGATTGACCACCATTCCTATTCTCACCTCGTTTGGATCCCCGGAAGGATCCGGGCGGTAAACCCCATCTCGTTTCCGCCGGGCCGGCGACGTCCGGCCTGCTACTTAATCGGCTTCGCAATGCCCCGTGTATAACGCCGATCACATTTTAATACCGGGATTACACAAATATCCGTTAAGTGGCATCCCGAATGCCGCTGAGTTAGCCCTGCCAGTTCGGACTGTGGGCTGAAAGCAGCTCGACGGCGGCGCTGTAGACCTCATCCGGGTCAATCGTATGCAGGCAGGCACTGATGTTCTTGCCCTGGGTCTTGTCGCATTCACTGCAGATCTTCTCACTGCGGATGATGCGTGCCTTTTCGTAGTTGTACGGACCACAGACCGAAGGATTGGTCGCACCGAACAGCGCCACCACCGGAGTATCCCGCCCGGTCGCCAGATGCATCGGCCCGCTGTCCGGACCGATGTACAGATCCAGCTTGTCCAGCACCCAGGTCAGTTCCTCGATGGTTGTCTCACCGACCAGATCCACCACGGTGTTGTTGTAGCTGTAGACCCCCTCGAACAGCGGCCGCTCATGCGGAGCACCGAGGAATACGAGGTCGATGCTGTTCACGGGGAAGCGGTTGATCAGTGCTTCCATGCCCTGCCCTGACCACATCTTGTAGTTGCGCGTGGCCCCGAGGCTGATCCCGACAATCGGCCGGCTGCGTCCGAGGTTCGGTCCCAGCTTCTCCCGCAGCCAGCGCCGCGCACGGTTCTGGTCAATGTGTACATACTCCGTGGTGGACTGCGGCTCAAGCCCGAACTGGCGCAGCAGGTCAAGCTTGGTCTCGATCAGGTGCTGGGGGATGTCGGACATGCGCAGGCGGTCCGTCAGCAGCGCATCGCGCATTTCGTTGCAGTAACCCACGCGACGCTGGACCCTGCCGAGCTTGGCCATCAGCGCGCTGCCGAGGCTGTTGTGGAAGATGAAGCCCAGGTCGAAGCTGCGCTCAGCCAGCAGGCGGGCGGCCGCGCGGAAGTTGCCGATGTCCCAGTCACCCTTGCTGCGGTCATAGGGGATCAGCTCGCTGATGCGCGGGTGATGCTTGTAGACACTGATGCTGGCGGGTGCGCCGAGGATGCTGATCATCGCATCCGGGTAGTTCTCAACGATGCAGTCCACCGCAGGGCTCAGCATGACGAGGTCGCCGATCATGGACCAGTCGATGATGATGATTCTGTTGGCCTGCGTCTCCTGCTTCAAGGCACCAATTATAGCCCGGGGCCATCCGATATCCCGGCCGGGTCAGTTCGCCGGGAAATGGAACAAATCACACTTCCGCAACATCCTGCATATATCCTCTAATCACATGGACCAGAAGCCAGAAGAGTTCCGCGAGGAGACATTCCTCAATACGCCGCGCTGTGCCTTCCGCCGCGTCAGCCGCGGCACGGCCTCGTGCACGATCAGCACGGATTCCTACGTCTCGGAAGTCGATCCCTTGACCTGCCAGAACTGCGATGTGCCGGGCATCGTTGCCGAGCCCCAGTGCCGTTACCTCAGTGTCGGCACCGAGCTCAAGCCCTACCGCGGTGAAGGCCGGGTCGTTGTCAGCATGGCCTGCAAGGCGCTCAACATCCGGCTCTACAGCCTCAAGACCTGTGAGGAATGCTCACTCTGCAGCCCGGTGCCATCCATCGTCGGCGAGATCACGCAGCCGGCAACTACCGCGAGCATCAGCATCAACATCGAGGACCAGCTGGTTGCGGACCTGGCCCGGGACATCCGCATGGACTATGGAGTGCAGCTGGATGACAGCCCGCCCCTGACGCCGATCCGCTGCTGGCGCTTCCCCGAGGGCAAGTGCCGCAAGTTCCCGGTCTACCAGGGGCGCAAGGTCACGGTGATCCTGCGCAGGACGGATCAGAATGACTACCTGTACAACGAGGCCATCGCTCCGGCCCTGAAGTCACTCAACCTCAATCCCTACCGCATCGATGAGGAAATCACGGACGACGAGAAGCTCTGCCGCTGCTGCGAGAACTGCCAGGAGGGCGGCTACACCCTGCTCAATCTGGATGAGTGGGACACCAACTCCCTGATGCTGCTCGGCATCAACTACGGGCTGGGCCGCCGCAGCGCCCTGCTGCACAGCGTGACTGCCCCTGCCCCGCCGGTGCTCGGCTACATGCAGCATGACATCGTCGAATACGAGAACGTCGAGATGCTCAAGCAGAACCTGATTGAGCACTTCAGCGCCTACATCAAGCCGGAGGCCTGAGCATGATCCATGTGCGCCTTCCCGAGCGTGTCCGCCTGGTCTGCCCCGCCTGCCGGGAAGCCTGCGAGCTTGATGTGAAACTGCTGGACCAGCGCGAGGAACTGCACTGCCCGGCCTGCGGCAAGCCGAGCGGTATCTATCAGATGCTCGAGAGCAGGCTCAGGCGCAGGATCTACCAGGCGGTGAGGGATGAAATGGAAAACCGCATCCACATCCTGCAGCTGGAGCAGCCTCAGCAGGACTGAGCTGGCCGCTCGCCGGACCGGCATTATTCAAATCTGCAGTACTCTCCCGGGCGTGGTATAGTATGCGCGATATTTTTCCGGGAGCTGTCAATGACTGGCAAGAAGAGGGCATTGATCAGTGTTTCTGACAAACGCTACATTACGACGTTTGCGAGGGACCTCGTCAAGCTCGGCTATGAGATCTATTCGACTGGGGGCACGTATCTGAAGCTCAAGGAGGCGGACGTTCCCGTCAAGGAACTGTCCAAGTCCATCCGTTCCCCGGAAATCCTCGGCGGCCGCGTGAAGACCATCCATCCAATGGTGTTCGGCGGCATCCTGGCCGACCCCAGTGATGCGGAGCATCAGAAGGACATGAAGAAGGCCGGCATCAAGCCCTTCGACATGGTGGTCGTCAACTTCTATCCCTTCCATGAGAAGGTCAAGGCCGGCAGCACCAAACTGGCTGAGGCGATCGAATTGATTGACATCGGCGGTCCGAGCATGGTGCGTGCTGCGGCCAAGAACCACCGCAATGTCTGCATCGTCAGCGACATCGAGCAGTACCGCGAGGTGATGCGCTACATCAAGGACCATGGCGATGTCTCCGATGAGTACCGCCTGAAGCTGGCCCGCGATGCCTTCAAGAAGACATATGAGTATGAAGCCGCCATTGCTGCCTACTTCGAGGAAGCGGCGCCGGTGGAACTGAGCGACGCCAGCGAGGACATGACGGTCGAGCTGCCGAGCGAGATGTTCGAGGACCGCATCACGCTTACGCTCAAGAAGAGCGAGAAGCTGCGTTACGGTGAGAACCCGCACCAGCAGGCCGCACGTTACACGATGACCGGCATTCCCTCCCTGCCCTTCAAGGTCCACCAGGGCAAGGACATGAGCTACAACAACTACCTGGATGCCGCGGCAGCGGTGTCCGTGGTCGCCGGCAACTTCTCGAAGCCCTTTGCGGCCTGCGTCGTCAAGCACACCAACCCCTGCGGGATCGCCATCGGTGACAACGCCGTCAGGACCTACATCAATGCGCGCGAGGCCGATGCCAAGAGTGCCTTCGGCGGGATCGTCAGCCTCAACAGCGAGGTGGACAAGGCCATGGCGGAGGAGCTGAAGCGCACCTTCCTCGAGGTCGTCATCGCCCCCTCCTACACGAAGGACGCACTCGACACGCTCAAGCAGAAGAAGAACTGGCGCCTGCTCGAGGTTGACCTGGATCTGGTGCGCAGCGTGCGCCAGCAGAGCCCGAAGGTCAACATCAACATCTTCGGAGCCCTGCTGCAGGATTTTGACAACATCGAGGAGAAGTGGGAGAACCTCGACCTCGTCAGCCAGACCAAGCCGGATGACGAGCTGCGCGAGGACATCCTCTTCGGCCTGAGCATCATCCGCCATCTGAAGAGCAACTCGCTGTGCGTCGTCAGGGACGGTGTGATGATCGGCGCCGGTCTCGGCCAGATGTCACGCGTGGATGCGGCGGAGATCGCCATCAAGAACGCCGGCAAGGACTGCAAGGGTGCCGTGCTGATCAGCGACGGCTTCTTCCCCTTCGCCGACAGCATCGAGATGGCTGCCAAGGCGAAGTTCGGCTGCGTCGTGGCACCGGGTGGATCGAAGCGGGACGTGGAGGTCGTGGCCATGGCCAACCAGCTCAAGGTGCCGCTGATCTTCGCCCCCAACCGCCACTTCCTGCACTAGTCCGGAATTACACAGGGACTGAACCTGAAAGTGGGCTGCGCTGCTTGCCAGCCTGAATGCGTATGTGCGCACGGAAGCAGCCGGATGGCATGACGATTGCATGACGAAATGCAGGAGGAGCCCGCTTCCTACTTGGCCTTTGCCTTCTTCTTCGGCTTGGGCTTGCGGTAGAAGGGCAGGTTGACGATCTCGGCATTCATGCGCCGGCCGCGGATCTCGATCTGGACCTGCATCCCCGGCTCCCAGTAGCCGCGCTTCAGGCTGGCGAGCGCGATGCCTTTGTCCAGCGAGGGGCTGAAGCTGCCACTGGTGACCTCACCGATGTCCTCACCCTCCGCGCTGTAGACCGGCGCGCCATGGCGCGGGGCGGCGCTGCGCTTCTCCTCGGTGACAACGAGGCCCACGACCTTGCGGCCCGGACCGGCCTGCTCCTGCTCACGCAGCTTCTCGACGCCGATGAAGTCCACGCCGGTGCGCACGTACCAGGCCAGGCCCGCCTCCAGGGCGGAGGTCTCATCATCCAGCTCCTGGCCATACAGGCTGTAGGCCATCTCCAGGCGCAGGGTGTCACGCGCGCCGAGCCCGATCGGCTTCACGCCGAACTGCGCACCGACCTTCATCAGCGCGTCCCAGAGCCAGCCCGCATCCTCGTTGGCAACGATGATCTCGAAGCCGCGCTCACCGGTGTAGCCGGTGCCGCAGACGATCAGGTTGCGGCTGTGCAGCTTCATGCGCTTCCAGCTGAACTGCGGCATGGCGGCGATGCCCTTGATGCCGAAGGCCTCCAGCAGCGCGTTGGTCTTCGGGCCCTGCACCGCCACGAGGGAATATGCGTCGCTGGCATTCTCCACCGTGCAGTCAAAGCGGTTGTGCTTCGTGACCCAGGCGTAGTCCTTGTCAATGTTGCTGGCGTTGACAACCATCATGTAGCTTTCGGGGGTCTGCTGGTAGACGATCAGGTCGTCCACCGTGCCGCCCTCCGGCGTGGGGAACAGCGTGTACTGGCACTGCCCGTCGCCGATGCGGCGCAGGTCGTTGCAGGTCAGGTACTGGCAGAGGTCAAAGGCCTGCGGGCCGGTGATGAAGAACTCACCCATGTGGGAGAGGTCGAACAGCCCCACCCCGCTGCGCACGGCCTCGTGCTCCTCCTTGATGCTCGAATACCACAGCGGCATCATGTAGCCCGCGAATTCTCCCATCCGCGCGCCGAGATCAAGGTGACGCCTGTGCAGCGCCGTATGCTTCACCGCATGGTGCTCCATTGCCATTCCCGTGTTCCTCTGAGTGCTTAATTCGTGAAGTCGGCGTAGTAGCGCTTGACGATCTTCACGTAGTTCTGGGTCTCCTTGTAGGGAGGGATGCCGTTGTATTTCTGCACGGCACCGGGGCCTGCATTATAGCTTGCGAGAACCCTGTCAAGCGCGTCCGGATGCTTGGCCCAGCGGTTGATTTCCCGCTCCACGTAGCGCACGCAGCCCCAGAGGTTCTGCACGGGATCCATCGGGTCGGAGATCCCCATCCCCTTGGCGGTCGCCGGCATCAGCTGACCCAGCCCCAGCGCACCGACGCGGCTGCGGGCGTTCTTGTTGAAGCGGCTCTCGGCGCAGACGATGCTCATGATCAGGCGCGGGTCGACCGTGTTGACATCGGCCTGGTCGCAGTAGTTGAGGATGATGCGCGCGATCATTTCGGCATCGGCCTGCGTGACCTTGCTGTTGAGCTTGCGGATCGCGGCGCTGTAAGCCGACTCCTCCTTGTAGACCTTCAGTTCGGCATAGCTCTTGGGGATCGGCTGGAGCTTGCTCTTCCAGTTCTTCATGTCCCCGCCTTCAATATGCCCCCAGCTCGTGGTGGCACCCTTGTAGGTGAAGTCATCGGAACCGGACTGCGCGGGCGCGCTCTTGCGATCCTTGGCATATTCCTCAAGCGCGGTCCAGATCTTCGAGAAGGCCGTGCTGAACTGTTCGTAGCTGTCCTTGTTGAATTCGCCGTCGGGACCGCACCAGTATTCATGGATCGCCTGCTCCATGGTGTTGCTGCGGCTCATGATGTAGCGCAGCTCACTGAGCATGGTGTGCAGGTCGGCGGTGACCTCCGGGTAGCTTTCCCGGGTCTGGCCGGTGGTCTTGTCATAGAGCTGCCATGAGTCATAGCGGGCATAGCTGATGCGCTGGCCGTAGCGTGCTTCAGCACCGATCACGGCAAGGGCCAGTTCCGGCGGCACGCGGTAGCGGGAAGCCGCACTTTCGATCTGCAGGTACAGTTCATCCAGGTACTGGCGGTTGTTGTTCTGCGTGGCCCAGGAGAGCACGGCGCGATAGGCTTCCTCGGCGCTCATCTCCTGTTTTGCTTCCGCCCTGCCAGCCCAGGTTGACATCACCGCGCACAGCAGCGCAGCCACGCACGCAAGGCGCGCGGCCTGCCTCAACCACTCACCGGATGAACGCAGTCCAGCGGCGGGAAATCTCATCTGCTAAACCCTCTGTGCCATTGACGCTGTTATCTATGACGTCATCGGCATATTTATGTTTTTCCTCCAGCGGCAGCTGGATGGAAAGCCACAGCTCGGCCTGGCTGCGCTCGATGCCGTTACGCTGCATCAGCCGCTCGATCTGCTGCTCCCTCCTGCACCTCACGAGCCAGACCCGATCGACCAAATATAGCATATCAGCCTCGATCAGCAGTGGCGCGCAGATTACCAGTGGTTCACTGCGGCTCCTGGCATCCTCTGCCAGGCGCCGGCATGCGGCAATCACCGGTGGATGCAGGATGGCATTCAGCTCCATGCGGGCCTGTGCATCCCGCAGAATCAGTCCGCCGAGCTCCCCCCGAAGCAGAGCACCCGCCCCGGAGAAGTACTTCTCTCCGAAGCGGGTGCGGATTGTGTTCAGTATGTCAGGCTCGTGATCGGTCAGGCAGCGGGCCAGGTCGTCACAGTCCACCACGCGGGCTCCCAGTTGCCTGAGAATCCCGGTCACGGTGCTCTTGCCGCTGGCGATGCCGCCCGTGATCCCGAGGATCATCGCGGGACTCAGCCCTCGCTGCTTTCGTCAGCAGCCTCGCCGTTCTCCTCGGCAGCCGGCTCCTCGGCGGGAGCGGGCTCCTCGACCGGAGCGGCTGTGGCAACGGGAGCCTTGGCTTCCTCCTTGGCAGGCTTCTCCTTGCTGGCGACGTTCGTCAGATCCAGCTTGCTGCCCAGGATGTCGCCCAGCGTCACGCGGCCGGCCGTAGCGGTGATCTCCGTGCCCATCCCACCGGCGTCGCCGATGCCCTTGACCTCGGCGGGAGCGTCGGTGATGGACTCATCCACACGGCGCAGGCTGACGCGGATGCGGCGCTTGGCGGTGTCGATGGAGATGATCGTTCCGGCGGTCTCGGCACCTTCTTCGAACATGTCGCTCGGATGGTTGATGCGCTCCTCGCTGATTTCGCTGATCGGGATGAAGGCCTCGAAGAACTCGTCAAGCTTCATCACCATGCCGCTCTGCATGAGCTGGTTGACGTTGCCCTCGACGCGCTGGCCGACGCTGTAGCGGCTGTAGACCTCAGTCCAGGGATCGCGCTCACAGGCCTTGGCGGACAGGCTGACGCGCCGGTCCTCAGGCTGGATGCGCAGCACCTTGACGCGCAGCGGGTCGCCCACGCTGACAACCTCGCTCGGATGGTTGCAGCGGCGGTGGCTGATCTCGCTGATGTGCACGAGGCCCGTGACGCCGTTGTCCATCTTGACGAAGACGCCGAACTCGGCCAGGCTCTCCACCTTGCCGTCCAGCTCCTCGCCCGGGATCATCGTCATCAACGGATCCTTCATGGTCGCCTTGCGCGACAGGCTGATCTTCTTCTTGTCCTTGTCAATCTGCAGGATCTTGGCCTGCACCATGTCACCGGCCTTCAGCACTTCGCTGGGCTTCTTGACATGGTCAAAGCTGAACTCGCTGATGTGCAGCAGACCGGTCAGCGTATCGGTGATCTTGACGAATGCACCGTAGGGGGAGAGCTTCTCGACCTGGCCTTCGATCACCATGCCTTCCTGCAGCATGCCGAAGTCGCGCTCGAGGCTCTCGGTCTCCTCACGCTCAAGCAGGTCGCGGCGGGTGAACACCAGCTTGCGCGCCTTGCGGTTGAGGTCGAGGATCTTGGCCTTGTAAACGTCCCCGACAGTGGGACGGCCCTTGAAGTTCGTGTGGTGGATGAAGCCCTGGAGCAGTTCGTAGGCCTCGGCCATGTAGCCGTTCTTGACCTTCTCGACGACCTTGATCTCGATGATCTTGTCTTCCTTGCGGTCAGCGACCAGCAGGTTCCAGGCGGCTTCGTAATCGACGCTCTTCTTTGAAAGGTGATACTCACCGTTCTTTTTCTTGATGATGCGAACCTTGACCGGGTCGCCCACCTTGAGTGTCGCGAGCTCTTCCTGGAAAATCTGGTCGAGCTCGAGATGGCCTTCAGATTTAGCGCCGATGTCCACGAAGACTCCGTCTTCGCTGATCTGGACAACGGTCCCGTCCACAACTTGACCTACTGCTAAGGATCGACCAGCAAGATCCTCTTCCAGCAGGTTGTTAAACTCGTTAGTCATTGAATACTATCTCCGATCGGATTTGAAGCGGTCATTATGCTAGCACCGGAACAGGCCGCAGGCAAGCACAGGCCGAACATTGTAACCTGTTTCTCTCGGATATCCCAAAGCCTCCGGATAGAATTAGCCGATGGACAAGGCATTCATCACGGGAATCACCGGCCAGGACGGAAGTTACCTCGCCGATCTGCTGCTCGCGGAGGGGCTGGAGGTGCATGGTCTGATCCGCCGCAAGGCCAGTGCCAGCAACTGGCGGATCCAGCATCTGGCCGGTCATGAGCGTATGCATCTCGTGAATGGCGACCTGCTGGATGTCACGAGCCTGACCCGCAGCCTGCAGGCCATCCGTCCGAAGTATGTCTTCAATCTCGCGGCCCAGAGTTTCGTGCCCTTCTCCTGGGAAGCGCCGGAGGCCACGAGCGGTGTGACGGCGATCGGCGTACTGAACATGCTCGAGGCGGTGCGCATGGTCGATCCCACGATCCGCTTCTACCAGGCAAGCTCCAGCGAGATGTTCGGCAAGGTCCGCGAAACCCCGCAGAAGCGTACGACGCCCTTTTACCCGCGCAGTCCATATGGAGTCAGTAAGGTATATGGGCACTGGATGACCATCAACTACCGCGAAAGCTATGACCTGTACGCCTGCAGCGGAATCCTCTTCAACCATGAAAGCGAGCGCCGCGGGCTGGAATTCGTGACCCGCAAGGTCACCTGGGCCGCTGCCAATATCAAGCGCGGCAGGCTGGACCATGTCTCGCTCGGCAACCTGGATGCCCAGCGTGACTGGGGCTATGCCCGGGACTACGTGGAGGCGATGTGGCGGATGCTCAACCAGGACGAGCCGCGCGACTACGTGATCGCCACCGGTGAGCAGTCCAGCGTGCGCGAACTCTGCGATGCGGCCTTCAGTGCCGTGGGCCTGAACTACGAGGACCATGTGCGGATCGACCCGCGCTTCCTGCGCCCGGCGGAAGTGAATACCCTGCTCGGCGACATCACTGAAGCAAAGGAGCAGCTGGGCTGGTCCCCGCGGACGAGCTTCCAGGAGATGATCGGGAAGATGGTGGAGGCTGACCTGCACCGCGTGGACAACGGGATTACGTGGGAAACGTAGCGATGGTGTAGGAGCCGGGGTGTAGGGTGTAGCGGAGGCCAGGCCCCTGGCCTGGCATAAAGGACATGGGATCTCGGATCCAGGGTGTAGCTATCCAGGATTCAGATAGAGGGACAGATGGGTCAGCAGTCAGGGGCAGGAGTGAGTGCGACTTTCGGGACACGAAGTGTCACCAGCAAATCCCGGTCGAGCGCAGCTCGACTCCCAACATCCCTACGCCCCACACCCCAGCTCCCACACCCTCGTTTGCTACATCCTACATCCCAGCTCCTACACCCTCGTTGTGGTATACTTCCCCCTCGCGGTCGATGTACTGTGAGTCCATGGCTGGAGTGCCGCAGGACCCCGTGGGAGCCGGGACCGTTCCCCTGCCCTTGGCAGTTAGTGTATGCATCGGACCAGCACGTTTGATGAGGTTGTTCAATGAACATCCGTGGCTCACGCTGTAAGTATTCGCGCGCCCTTGGCCGCAAGGTTGACCAGAAGCTCGAGGACAAGGACCCCCTCAGCCGTCGCGGTCCGATACGCCGCCGCGCCCGCAAGAAATCCGACTACGGTCTGCACCTCACTGAGGTCCAGGTCTGCCGCATGATGTACGGCATCTACGAGCGCCAGTTCCGTAACTACTTCAAGAAGGCAAAGGCCACCGGTGAGAATACCGCTGACATGCTGCTCACCAGCCTTGAGCGCCGCCTTGACAACGCCATCTACCGCAGCGGCATGGCCACGACCCGCCGCCAGGCCCGCCAGATGGTCGCACACCGCCACTTCTCCGTGAACGGCAAGCCGCTGGACCGTCCGAGCTACCAGCTGCGAGTCGGCGATGTGATCGAGGTCAAGGGCGGCAAGCTCGCCAAGCCCTTCTACAAGACCCTGCAGGATGAGCTCGTGGATCCGAACCCCGGCTTCTGGCTGCAGCGCGATGGCAAGGACGGCTTCAAGTTCAAGGTTGACCGCCTGCCGAATCCGGATGAGGCGGAGCAGAATTTCGATCCCGCCTACATCGTCGAGTTCTACAGCAAGTACGTGTAGTCCTCACCGAACCAGCACATTCACAGGCCCCGCTCCGGCGGGGCCTTTTTGTTTCGCTGGAAAATCCAACACAGAGACACAGAGCGCACAGAGAATTCAGCCAATTCAGACCAGAAGATACGGCAGCTTTCGCTTACATCACGACCCTGATTAATCCTTCCTTCAACAATGGCACGCAGAAGTTGATCAGCAGGCCTTTCCTAATGCCAGAGAGTCGCAGGTAGGTCATCAGCTGTGCCTGATGCAGCTTGTCCATATTGGCAACTGACTTGTATTCCACCACCAATGAATCCTCGACAACCATGTCCATCCTGTAACTGGTTGCCAGCTTGACGCCCTTGTACTCTATGGGCAGGTCAACTTCACTCCGGAATGCCAGTCTCCGCAGGCTCAGTTCCTGCTTCATGCAGTAGATATTGGCATTTTCCAGGAGCCCAGGCCCAAGTGCCTTGTGCACTTCAATTGCTGCACCGATCACGCTACCAGTCAGTTGATCTCTATCCGAACTTTCCATGATGTCTAATCATGTCATATTTTGGCTTTATTGTAAAGCTCTGTGTTCTCTGTGACTCTGTGTTTGATTTCCTACTGCTTCAACCTGCTGCTGCATGCCGGCCTGACTGCAATACCTGCGCTGCGCTGCGCTGTTTTTGTGTTGTCAACTAAGCAGTTAACGGAAGGGCTTGGGTATATAATCAGACCCTGGCCCCGAGGGGCCGGTACAGAGGAAGGCATGGAATTGGATTACAGAGCCCCCGGCGTCATTCGCCCCGCTTCCGCATTCGCGCTCATGCTGGCCGCACTGCTTGTGGTCATGCTGCCGGCCGCGGCCGTCTCCGCGGATTCCGCTGCGGAGACCGCCAGTGTCAGTGTGGCCTCCGAGGTTCCGGCGGTCCAGCCCGACATGGATGAACTGGAGCGCCTGCTCGGCGAACTGACCCCTGACAACCGCATGCTGGACCAGCTGCGCCACAGCTCGGATCCGCGCGACATCCTGCTGGAGCTCGCCAGCGAGTATGAGCAGCCCCTGCCCCAGCTCACGCTCGGCGAGGCCCTGGACCTTGCGATTGTCAACAACCATGCCCTGAACAGCACCCGGCTGACCGCCCAGGCCGCCTGCCAGAACGTCGAGGTCAACTGGACCGCGCTGCGCCCGCAGATCGGGCTGAGCGGCAGCAGCTTCTGGCAGTTTGACAACGCTGAGAAGAACACGAACAACCAGAACAACTCCAGCTCCACCGAGGGCAAGAACATCCGCAGCCTGGCGCTCGGGATCACCCAGCGCATCTACGACTTCGGCCTGACCCGCGACCTCGTGGACAGCGCCGAGACCCGCCATTCGATCCAGGTCCAGAGCGTGGACATGACCGAGCAGCAGCTCGTGCAGAGCGTGGTGGAATCCTACTGGGACTTCAACCTCGCACTTGGCGAGGTCAAGATCCGCAAGAACGAGGTGGAGCTCTCCGAGGAATTCCTGCGCCAGAGCCGTGCGCGCTATGACGCCGGCACCGTGCCGCGTCTCGACGTGATCCGATCCGAAGCCCGTGTGGAGGAGGCCAGGCAGGCGCTGGTGACGAGCCGGGCCCAGCTTGGCAACGTAGCCACGCGCTTCCATGCGCTGCTCGGTGTCAACGATGCGCAGTACGTGCCCACGCTGGCCACGGCGGACATGCTGCTGCCGGGCATGCCGGCGGGTGATCTGGAGGAGTACATCGTCTCGGCGCTGGAGACCCGCCCCGAAATCAAGCTGCAGTATGCCTCGCTGTTCAGCAAGGACCTGGAGCGCAGCCTGGCGGAGAACCGCCCGATCATCGAAGCCTTCGGCAATGCCGCCTACCAGGAGCCGAACAGCTTCGGCGGTTCCATGAACTACCAGGTCGGCGTGCGCCTGAACTGGACCCTGCATGACGGCGGCCGCAGCCGCATCGAGCAGGAGGTCATCGACACCGAGTTCGCCGCGATCAGCCAGAACATCCTCGAACTTGAGACCCAGGTCCAGGCCGATGTGACCATCAGCTGGAACAGGCTGGTGGCCGCGCAGCAGAGCCTCGGCGTGGCCGAGAAGAACCTCGAACTCAGCCGCGAGGGCCTGCTCAGCGCTGCCGTGGGCTATGCCGCAGGCGTGGTACCCTTCATTGACTACCAGGACGCCCTCGACAACAGCGTGTCCGCTGCCCTGCTCTATCTGAGCACGATCGCGGAGATCCGCAAGGCCTGGGTCAACCTGGAGCGCAGCCAGGGCTTCCCCTCCGGCTATCCCGGTGACAGCCGCGCCCTGATTGAGCAGAGCGGCAGCGTGGAGAGCATTCAGGGCCTGTAGCACTCCGCCTGGGCATCCAGCATGAAACCATCAGATAGAATCTTCGCAACTGACTGCGAGAGGTTCCTGATGCTGTCTGCCCACAAGCACCTTCCTGTTCATTTAACGGCACTGCTGTTGCTGCTCCTGCTCGGATCCTGCGGGGGACGTGGCCAGCAGCCTGAGCTGAACAATGCCCCGCAGCAGCCGGATCCCGGCCAGCAGCTCAGCACACAGCTGCCTGCCCCGGACCTGAGTGAAAGCCTGATGGCAACACCGCTGCGCAGAGGCACGAGTGACATCTCCGGCATGGCGGACGGCTGGACCCCCAACGTGATGGGGACCGGCAACTTCTCCCAGGATGGCAGCGCACTCGTGATCAGCACCGGCAGCAAGGAGTATGTGGGAGCCCTGTACCGCCTGGTCTTCGCCGACGGCGCGATCTACCAGAAGCAGGTGCCATATATCTACCCCTACGAGATCCATGTCAAGACTGACAACGGCGGCCCTGTCTACGTGATGCTCCCGGACTATCCATCGAAGCGCTGGATGGTCCACGATGGCCAGTCCCAGAGCGGCTCCACGATCATCGTGCCCGCCGGCCTGACGGGCAACCACGGCAATCGCACGGGCAGCATCGTCTTCGGCCTCGTGGCCTATGACGGCAGCAATGTGCGCATCGAGGGCATCGACCTGATCCTCCCGGACATTCCCTCCGGCAGTGATCCGGTGGACTACCACCAGTTCATCGAGGCCGCGGACGGCACTATGCTGGCAACGGACATCTACCTGCCGTATGCGGAGAGCAACCCCTTCATTCCGGACCCGCCCTATCCCACCGTGCTGATCCGCACCCCCTATGACAAGTCCCTGATCGAGACCAGTCTCGTCAAGCTGCTGACCGACATCAACGTGACGGTGATGGTCCAGTATTTCCGCGGACGCCTGTCCGACAGCGGCGGCTGGCCGGACAGCGGCGGCACGGAAAGCATCTTCCGCGATCACAACGGCCCGGAGCACTACGACGCCATCGACACCGTGGACTGGCTGGAAGCGCGGCACTGGTACGGCGGCAAGCTGCTGATCAGCGGCCCGAGCGCGCTGGGGATCTGGAACTACCAGGCGGCCTCCGGGCTGGGTGACAGGCTCGCGGGCTTCTACCCGATCGTCGCCAGCGGCAACGTCGCGGAGTGGGCGATGGTGGACAACGGCGTGCTGAAGCAGAGCAATGTCTCGCACTTCCTGATTGCCAACAACTATCCGCCGGCACTCTTCGACGAGGTGCTCGCCAACTTCAGCGACCAGTCCTACATCGATTCCTTCGAAACCGCCGGCAGTGCCGGTGACGTACAGGCTCCCGGCTACCATGAGACCGGCTGGTGGGACGTCGAGGTGGATTCCACGATTGACAGCTGGAAGGCCCTCAATGACAACGGCGGTGTGGGCGCTGCCGGCAAGCAGTGGCTGGTGATCGGCCCCTGGGAGCACAACTTCCCCAGAGCGAATGTCGTCGGCGATCTGAGTTTCCCCAGTAATGACCGACATGATCCCTCCGTCCTGCCCAGCATGCTGCCCACCGAAACCTGGGATGGCGTGGAATGGGGTGCCGCCCTGCTGACGATCCCGCTCAAGCAGCCGCCCGCCAGCAATCACGTGCTGGCCTACTTCGTCGGCGAGGAACTGGACAGCACGGAGCCAGCCAACACCTGGTATGAATTCCCGGACTGGCCGCCGCCGTATACGCCGCTGTCCCTGCACATGACGAGCAGCGGCAGCCTCGATGCCACTGAGGAAGCCAGCCCGGGCCTGCTGGGCTTCAGCCTGGATCCTGGCAACCCGGTGACCACCATCGGCGGCAATCTGCTGCCGACCATCTGGGACAGCGTGCCCCTGCCGGCCGGGCCGTACAACCAGGCCGCGCTGCTGCCGGACAGCCGCATCCTCGAGTTCACGGGCACGGCGCTCGGTTCGCCGCTGAGCATCGCCGGCCCGGTGATGGTGCAGCTCTTCGTCTCCACGGATGCCGTTGACAGCGATGTCTGCGTGAAGCTGATTGACCGCTACCCCGACGGCACGCTGATGCTCGTCAGCGACAGCGTGATGCGCCTGAGCCACGCCTCCCCCGGCGACCACTCCGGCGGCGAGACCGTGGAGCTGAACTTCAACCTCGGCAGCCGGGCCTATGTCTTCGGTGCCGGGCACCAGGTGGTGCTGCATGTCCAGGGCAGCAACTTCCCCAAGTACAACCCCAACCCCGGCAATGGCGACAAGTACTACGACCTGCTCAACCCCGGCACGGCTGTGGTGCAGAACAATTCTCTGAAGTTCGGGCCCGGCCAGTCCAGCCGGATCATCCTGCCGCTCTTTGATCCCAGCGTCTAGCCG
>JAWLAZ010000002.1:0-680829 GCA_041395205.1 bacterium | reverse complement strand
CGCCGATTCCACGCTGGCACGGATGTAGCCATACCTTCTGTAGCACGGCTCAAATCGGACTGTCAGTCCAGCTCGTCCTCATCCGCACCGGGCCGGTAGGTTTTGCCCTCCATGTAGGCTCGGGCGATGCGGCGGTACTTGCGCGCGAAGGGCGTACCCGCCAGGCCGCGCAGCTCCTCCGGGATGTCGGCGGCGTTGGCAATCGCCTCGCGGGCACCGATCTTCACGAGCGTGCGTTCCGTGACGCTGCCCTTGACCTGGGCCGGTACCCCCACGGCCACGCTCAGCGGCGGGATCACCGCCCCCTCGCCGACCACGGCCCCCGCGGCGATGATGCTCCCGCGCCCGATCAGCGCGCCGTTCAGCACCCGGGCCCCCATCCCGATCAGGCAGCCATCCTCCACCGTGCAGCCGTGCAGGATCGCACTGTGCCCAACGGTCACGTAGCTGCCGATGATGCAGGGATGCGCATCCGCCACGTGCAGCATCACGAGATCCTGGATATTGCTGCCGAAGCCGATCTCGACGCGGTTCACGTCGCCACGGATCACGCTGTTGAACAGCACGGTGCAGTTCCCGGCGATGCTCACGTCACCGGTGATCACTGCGCCGGGGGCCAGCCACGCACTTTCGTCGATCTGCGGGCTGTACCTGCCATAGGGAAGGATCGTTGCCTGATTCACGGCCATACTTTACTACAGCCCCGCGTCTCAGTCCGCCGCCAGGCTGCATCCGGCTTGCATTCCGCGCCGGGGCTGCGATAATAGAGATGGCCGGTGGATCGCACCGGCGAAGCGAGGATGCGGATGAACAACAGGCATACACCCGGCTGGCTTGGACAGGCCCGCCTCTCCCTCATGGCACTGCTGCTCCTGATGCTGGCTGCCTGCAACGGCAGCGGGCCGGCTGAGCCGGATCCAGGTGACGAACCCTTCCGCGTCTCCGCCGTGGTGGAGTGGAACGAGGTGATGCTTGCCGCGATCCGCAATGGCCCGCCCCGGCCGACGGTGATCTCCCGCGCTCTCTACATCCACAGCGCCTCGGTCTACGACGCCTGGGCGATGTACGACGCCAATGCGCTGCCGACCGCGCTGGATGCCACAATGCGCAGGCCCTCCGGGGAACATACGCAGGCCAACCAGCGTGCCGCGGTCAGCTACGCCGCCTATGCCAGCCTGAAGTCCCTCTTCCCGGCCTATGAAGCCAACACCGGGGCCTTCAGTGCCCTGCTCACGGGGCTTGGCTACAGCATCAGCGACAGCACTGACCCGGCCACGCCACAGGGCATCGGCAACCTGGCCGCCGCAGCCGTATCCGAGCAGCGTGGCAATGATGGCAGCAATGCGGAGAACAACTTCGTGGATGTCACGAGCAATACCTTCCCCGAGCTCTACCAGCCGGTGAACAGCGCGGACCCCAGCCAGCCGAATGCCTTCGCCGGGACGGAATTCGACCCGAGCCACTGGTGCCCGCTGCGTGTGCCGAACGGCAGCCTGCTGGATGGCAACGGCCAGCCCATGGTTGACAACGATGATCCCTCCACCTACTTTGACCAGAGCTTCCTGACCCCGCACTGGGGTGCCGTAACCCCCTTCGCGATGAGCAGCGGCAGCCAGCTGCGGCCGCCGGGCCCGCCGGTCTACGGCAGCAGCGATCCCTATACGGATGCGCTTGGCAACACCATGACGAACATGGAGGCCTTCGAGGCGCAGTTCAACGAGGTGCTGGACTTCAGCGCCAACCTGACTGATGAGCGCAAGGCCATCGCCGAATACTGGGCCGACGGCCCGCGCAGTGAAACCCCGCCGGGGCACTGGAACAGCCTGGCCCAGGGCATCTCGATCCGCGACCGCCACACGATCGCCGATGATGCGAAGATGTTCCTCGCACTCAACGGCGCGGTGCTGGATGCCAGCATCGCCGCCTGGGATGCCAAGCGGTACTACAACTCCTGCCGGCCTGCCGGCAGCATCCGCTTCCTGCACATGGGCGAGCAGGTCCAGGCCTGGGGCGGACCCAACCAGGGGACCCAGACCATCGACGGCCTGGACTGGCGTCCCTACCAGGCCAGCACCTTCGTGACCCCGGCCTTCCCGGACTTCGTCAGCGGGCACTCCACCTTCAGCGCGGCAGCCGCCGAGGTGCTGCGCCTCTACAGTGGCAGCGACAGCTTCTATGACGGCGTGACCCGCCTGCACCGCGACTACAACAATGACGGTGTCAATGACATGCTCGGCGAATTCGTGTTCACGAAGGCTTCGCTCAAGTTCGAGAACGGCACTCCGGCCGCCAATGTCACCCTGCGCTGGAGCACCTTCAAGGAAGCTGCCGACGAAGCCGGGATCAGCCGCCTGTATGGCGGGATCCACCATCAGGATGCCGACCGCCAGGGCCGGATGATGGGGCAGGAGATCGGCGCGCTGGCCTTCAACCGCGCCACTGCACTCTGGAATGGCAACTAGGACATAGGAACTCGAATGTAGGGTGTAGCAGACTAGGACAGAGATGCTCGGATTTAGGTTGTAGCATGCGAGGACCTGGGCTGAAGGGAGTAGCAATCAAGGTTCCTGGACCTGGGTTGAAGGTAGCAGCATGCCGGAGCTTTGTCCCATGCCAGTGATTGTCAGGGAAATCGTCGTGCTAATCACGAGAATGGAACAGGGTCAGGCTGAATGCATGGCGACAACCCTACACCCCAGCTCCGAGCTCCTACATCCTCGCCTGCTACCACCTACAACCGAGCTCCCAGATCCTACTCATCCCCCACGGGCCACTGCGGGCCGAACATCGCCTCGAACTGCTCGACCGCAGCCGGGCCGCCGAGCGCGAGGATCTCGAAGAAGCGCGCCCGGTCCCGTTCGCGGTAATCCAGCCGGCGCACGTTGAAGCCGGTCACGTTGGCACCGCCGCGGCGTTCCGTTGCCACACCGAGGTAGTACTCCAGCGCATTGGCAACGCTGCTGCTGTCCGTCCAGTCACTGGAATAGAGCGGCCGCCCGGCCCGGTTGAAGATCCAGGTCATGTTCGGCATCGAGCCGAAGTACTGGTGGCAGTGCCCCTGCAGGCTGTCAACGAGAATCGGCCTGTCCGTGCCGATCCGCTCGGTCATCATCCGGGCCTGGGCCAGCTTCTGCCCGAAGCTCGTATGATGCGGGATCAGCTCCCCCGGATGCGCTTCATTCGTGTAGATGAAGTAACTCCCGACATCCCGCGCCCTGAACTGCGCCGCCACACTGTTCATCGATGGACCCGCCATCGTGCAGTATGGTCAAGTCACGCTGCCGAATTCGAACACGGTCAGCAGGTGCCTGCGGCTGATCTCCTGCATCGAGACGCTGTCACCGGTTGCCAGCAGCGTGAGCTGGAAATCCGCTACCAGGCTGCCCGGCGGCGGGGACTGCTCGAAGCGCATCAGCGGCTCGAAGCCCTCCGCGGCGAACACCGCGTAGTTGTACTCCTCCAGCAGCTCGGGTCCCTTGAATCGTTCGCTCATTCCAGCCTCGGATCTACTATAGCGGAGAGCCGGCCGTGCAGCCTGCGGGGACCTGCCGGGCGGTCCGGTGTTATGATGCGCAGGGAAAGTCGCTGCCCGGATCGGGCAGGAGGGGACCGCCGATGTCCGTACGAATCTGCCTGCTTGTCCTGCCGCTGCTGGCCGGCCTTGTATCATGCGCCGCCAGCCCCGCGCCTCAGTCCGCTCCGCCCGTGGCAATGGAAGACATGCTGCCCAGCCTGGCCAGCCTGGATGGCCTGCGCGAGGGCAGCCGGCTGCAGAGAGATGTAATCCTCGGAAGGGATACCCACGCACGCAGTGCCAACTCCGTAGAGCTGCCTGGCGGCGAACTGCAGATGAGTGCTGCCGCAGGGGAGCTCTGCTGGGCGGTCTGGCAGCTGCCGGATCGCCCCGAATATCTTGATTCAGTGTTCTTCGACATCCTCAGTGTGGAAGGTGAAGGCTGCCACCTCGGGATTGCCAATTTCGCGACGGGGCGCTGGGAGTTCAGCGGGCCATATGCCGGCCAGACCACGCTGGACATCGGTCCTGAGCGGCAGGTCTCAGCGGCGGGCTTCCACTACCTGGCCGCCGTGACGCAGGACACGGCATCGGTCGAGATGGCCCAGCTCTTCAGCTATGCCCAGGACGGCTGGCGCGTGATCACCGTTTCCGCAGGCCATGAAGCAGGTTTCAACTCCTCGGTCGCCGGCATCGCCGGCCACCCCGCGATTGCCTATCGCCACAATGAGGATCAGACACTGCGCTATGCCTGGAGTTCCACCGAAACCGGCGTCAGTGCTGCGGACTGGACCGACATCACCATTCCGACGCAGTTCTCGGCAGGCCGCGACTGCAGTCTGGCGGAAGTCAACGGCCGGCCCGCGATCAGCTTCCGCGCTGAGGACGAGCTGGGGCTGTACCACCTGCACTATGCCCTGAGCAGCAATTCCAGCGGGAGCTCGCCTGGCAACTGGAACGCCTTCGAGCTGGATCCCGCTGCGGACACCGGCTATTTCACCAGCCTCGCAGTGATCAATGACCGTCCGGCGATTGCCTATGGAACCTTTGCCGCACTGGACCTGTTCTACACCAGAAGCTCAAGCCTGGACGGGGCTGCGGCGGAGGACTGGTCCACGCCGGTTGCCATCGACCACGACGGCTCGGGCACCATCGGCTGGGACTGCAGCCTGGCGGAGGTCGACGGCCGGCCCGCCGTCAGCTACTACGCCAATGGCAACCTGCGTTACTGCTGGAGCAGCACTCCCGCGGGGGAAGGGGAGGATGACTGGAACATCCGCATCATTGACAACGACACCGCCAGCAATGTCGGGTTCTACACCAGCCTGGCTGTGATCGCGGGCCGGCCGGCGATCAGCTACTACGACCAGCTGCATGCCGACATGAAGCTCGCCTGGAGCGATACGGCGGGCGGGGAGATCGCCGCCGACTGGAACCACAGCAGCCTCGCCGGAGCCACGATCACCGGGCAGTACAGCAGCCTCGTGGAGCTGGACGGCCGGCCCGCGGTCTGCCACTACACCGTCGGCCTGCTCCGCGACCTGCTGTTCCAGCAGGCCCGGCCCGGCGAGCTGCCCGGCAGCTGGGACTGGGATCCCTACCTCACAGTGGACGGGGACGACCCGCTCGCACCCGCTGACGTCGGACAGAACTGCAGCATGGCCGTTGTCAACGGGCGGCCCGTGATCTCATACTACGACGCGACGAATCAGAGCCTGAAGTACGCTGTGCGGGTACTGCCCTAGCAGCCGGGCCGCAGGGACTCCGGTGCATCCACCGGCATCACCAGGCGCTCGATGATCTCATTGCGCTCATTGAGCACGACCTTGCTCGGCATGTGCCGCAGCGCCTCGCTGTGCTCCAGCTCGCAGAAGCTCATCACGATGATCCGCTCGCCGGCCTTGCCCTTGTGCGCCGCCGCGCCGTTGAGGATGATCTGCCCCGGTTCCTCCACCGGGATCACGTAGGTCTCCAGCCGGTTGCCGTTGTTGAGGTTGGCAACGAGGATCTTCTCCCAGGGCATCAGCCCCACGGCCTCCATCAGTTCCACGCTGACACCCATGCTGCCCTCGTACTCGACGTTGGCATCGGTGATGCACGCGCGGTGCAGCTTGCTCTTGAGCATCGTCACTTTCATTGTCCTGTTCCTGTGGCCTGTCCGGCCGGGGGTGTCTTCTGCAATGCACTCAGGGTGCGCAGTTCCATGTTGTCAATCAGTCGCACGCCGCCGCAGCGTACAGCGGTGATGATCCGGTCCCGGTCCTGCAGTTCTCCCGCCCGGGGTTCGAGTGTCTGCGGGTCCACGACCGCGAGGTATTCGATCTGGAGCTTGCCATCCTGCTCAACAATGCCTTTTGAAAGGCTGAGAATGTTCGCTGCATCGGTGTTGCCAGTCATGCCTTCCACGAGTGCGGCCTGCAATGCCTGTGAGATGAGCACTGCGCTGCGCCGTTCATCCTCGCTGAGCAGCGTGTTGCGGCTGCTCAACGCCAGGCCCTCGCTCTCCCGCACCGTCGGGCAGCCGATGATCTCCACCGGCAGGTTCAGATCCGCCGTCATCCGCCGGATCACGGCCAGCTGCTGGAAGTCCTTCTCGCCGAAGTAGGCCCGGTCCGGCATCAGCATCCCGAACAGCTTGGCAACCACGGTCGCCACACCGTCGAAGTGCCCGGGGCGGAACTCACCTTCCCAGCGTTCGCTCACGCCGCTGACATGCACGCTTGTGGAAAAGCCCTGCGGATAGACCTCGGCGGGGGAGGGGGCGAACACGATGTCCACGCCGTTTCTTTCACACAGCGCACTGTCGGCCTCCAGCGTGCGCGGATAGTTGTCAAGATCGCTCTGCTCATTGAACTGCGTCGGGTTGACGAAGATGCTGGCAACCAGCACGCCGCATTCTTCCCCCGCCCGGTGCACAAGTGACATGTGCCCCTGGTGCAGCGCACCCATGGTTGGCACCAGGCCGACCGGTCCCCCCTGCTCGCGCAGCAGGATTCCGGTCTGCCGCCGCAGCTCGTCAACTGTGGTGACGATCAGCATTTCAGCTTCTGAGGTAGGCCGGCCGGTCCGGAGTATGCTCGGCGGGAAGGATTTCCCTCGCTTCCTGCACTGCCTTGTCAGTCCCGAGTTCCGGGAATTCGCGGCTGCCGACTTCGCTGCGGTACTGCTGCACCGCCGCGAGCGCCGTGCCGAACAGGTCGGCATACTGCTTCGCGAAGCTCGGGGCCTTGCCCGGCAGCATCCCGAGGATGTCATGCACCACGATGATCTGCCCGCTCGTCACATTGCCGCAGCCGATCCCGATCGTCGGGATCTTCAGCTCATTCGTGATCATCTCCGCCGCTTCCGGCACCACGCATTCCAGGATCACCGCAAATGCGCCCGCTTCCTGCATCGCCTTCGCCTGGCGCAGCAGTTCCCTGGCCGCCTTGTCTGTCCTGCCCTGCATCCGGAAGCCACCCTCGCTGTTCACCTGCTGGGGCAGCAGGCCGAGGTGCGCCAGCACCGGCACGCCCATTTCCGTGAGGATGCGCGTCGCCTCAATATTGCTCGCGGTGGCCCCCTCGAACTTCACTGCTCCGCAGCCGCTTTCCTTGAAGGCCCGCACGCAGTTGCGCACGGTCTCCCGGGTCTCGGCCTTGAAACTGCCGAAGGGCATGTCGATCACCACACGCTGGGCCGGGAAGTGCCGGGCCACGATCCGGGTGTGGTAGATCATCTCGTCCAGGTTCACCGGCACGGTCGTACCATGTCCCTGGATCACGTTGGAGAGGCTGTCCCCGACCAGCACGAAATCCATCTCCGCCTCCGCGGCGAGCAGCGCCGTGAAATAGTCATAGGCTGTGATGGAGTGGATGGGCTGGCCATCGCGGTACTTGCGGCGCAAGCGCGCCACGAGGAAATCAGACATTTCACACTCCTGACTGCAGGCCTCCTCGGAGGTCCCGCTTCACTCATGTGAGTCTCTCAACTCGGTGAGTACATAATGTAATGGTGTCCCGGTCCTGTGGCAGGCTCCGGGCACCACTGGATTATACCAGTCCAGCCCCCCGGCTATTGCAGCTTCCCGGCGCGGATCGCGCTGGCGGTTTCACGCTGTATAATTGGCCGAACTTTCCTCTTCGGAAATCCCATGTACAACGAACGCAATGAAAAACTCTGCGCCGGATTCGCTGCCGCGGGTATTGATGCACTGCTGGTGACCTCCCTGCCGAACATCATGTACCTCACCGGCTTCACCGGCTCCACGGCGATGATCCTCGTCACGCCCACCAAGCGCTGGTTCATCACGGACTTCCGCTACCACACCCAGGTCGCCCAGCAGGTGGACCAAAGCTATGAGCTGGTGGACAACACCGCGAAGAACCTGATCCGTGTGGTGCTGCCCTCGATTCCCGGCCAGGAGAGCCTGAGCCGCATCGGCTTCGAGTCCACGAATGTGTCATATGACATGTGGAACATGCTCAGCGCCGATGAGCACCACAAGTGGGTGCCCACCAAGGCCATGGTCGAGGACCTGCGCGAGGTCAAGAGCGAGGCCGAGATCGAGCTGATCCGCAATGCCGTGCTGCTCAATGAGCAGGTATGGCTGGAAGTGCTGGCTACCCTCGGTGCCGATACCACGGAGGCGGATCTCGTCGCCGAGATCGAATACCGGGCCCGCAAGCGTGGTGCCACCAAGACCAGCTTCGACCCGATCGTGGCCTCCGGTGCCAATTCCAGCAAGCCGCATGCCCGTTTCACGCAGGATCGGATCGTGCCCGGCACACCGCTGACCTTCGACATGGGCATGCTGCTCAATGGCTACTGCTCGGACATGACCCGTACGGTGTTCTTCCGTGACTGCCCGCCGCAGTGGGAGAAGATCTACAACATCGTCAAGCTCGCCAAGGACAGCGCCAATGACGCCGTGAAACCCGGCAAACTCGGCAGGGAGATCGACGCCGTGGCCCGCCAGGTGATCACCGATGCCGGCTACGGCGACAAGTTCGGGCATGGCCTCGGACATGGCGTCGGTCTTGAGGTGCATGAGGGCCCGCGCCTGGCGCAGGTCGCCGAGATGCAGCTCAGGGTCGGCAACATCCTCACCAACGAACCCGGCATCTACCTGCCCGGCGAAGGTGGGATCCGCATTGAAGATATGTTTGTCGTGAGGGCCGATGGCCCCGAGAATCTCAATACGCTCAGTACTGACCTGAAGGTCGTGGGCTGACAGCCCGGTCAGGGAAAGTGCACTGGTAAAGGTATAAGGAGACAGAGGTGTCTATTACCCCCAACGATTTCCGGAATGGAATCATCTTCGAGCAGGATGGCAAGCTCATCCAGGTCGTGGAGTTCCAGCATGTCAAGCCCGGCAAGGGGCCAGCCTTCGTGCGCTGCAAGCTGCGCAACCTGCTGACCGGCGCTCTCTACGAGGACAAGATCCGCCCGAACGTGAAGCTCGAGGAAGTCCGCGTGGAGAAGAAGGTCTATGACTACCTCTACTCCGAGGGCGAGGACATGGTGCTCATGGACAAGGAGACCTACGACCAGATCCATGTGCCCACGGAAATGCTCGGCAAGCAGGCCGAACTGCTGCTGGAGAATGAGGAGATCACCGTCGCGATGCACGGTGATAACCCGATCTCCGTGGAAATGCCGCTCACCGTGGTCCGCCAGATCACGTTCTGTGAGCCCGGCGTGAAGGGCGATACCGCCACAAACGCCACCAAGGCCGCCACCGTGGAGGGTGGGGGCACGGTCCAGGTTCCGCTGTTCATCAACGAAGGTGAGCGGATCCGGGTCAACACCGCGGATTTCAAGTATGTGGAAAGGGCTAAAGATTAGTACCAAGACTTGAATAGAATTCGCGAATGGTTCATAATTACGGGATTAAACCCGCCTCGTGTGGGTTTAGCCGTTGATGATGGGTAAGATAAAGCGTACTACGGTTTGCTTTGGGGCAAATTGCTGACATAGTCAGGAGGCTAAGGATGAATTCTAGTTCGTCTAGAATGTGGGCAGTTCTGCTGCTCAGCTTTGTCGCGTTCGTCGCGGGGTGCGGCGGAGGCGGCTCCACCACTACCCCCGTGGGCGAGGCGTTCAGCCTGTTCGTGCAGGCCAGCACGGACGTCGGACCGGCACCGCTCGCGGTGACCTTCGATGTGGTGCCTTCCGGGGGAGCGGCTCCCTATACCTACGCCTGGGACTTCAATGACGATGGCGTGACGGATAGCAATGCCGCGACTGGTCGCTTCACCTTTACCCAGAGCTCCGTGGTCCGACTGACCGTGACGGACAACAATGGGGACAGCGTGTCCACCAGCAAGACCATCACTGTCACCGACGGTACTGGCGTCATCAATGACAACACCCTGCGTGTGACCTTCGAGGTCGACAAGACGCTGGGCAACGTACCCTTCAACGTGCAGTTCACCTCCCGCATCCAGGGTGGCAAGGCCCCCTACCAGTATGCCTGGGACTTCGACGGCGATGGCCAGTTTGAGAACTTCACTGCCAATCCGCTGCACACCTTCACCTCCATCGGCGAGCTGGTCGGCACCGACCTCTACCTCGTCTATCCGGTGCTGCGTGTGACCGACAGCCGGGGCATTGAGTCCACGAACCTGGCGGACAATGACAACAACGGCTCTCCCGACTTCCGCGTGGCGATCAACGCCCTGCCGCCCAACCAGGGGCTGCAGGTTGCGGCAATCCCCAACCCCTCCAATGGCCAGGCTCCGCTGCAGGTGGAGTTCACCGGCGTGGTCTCCGGCGGTTCCGGCAAGTATGAGTATCGCTGGGAATTCGGTGACAACACCACCTTCCCGCTTGCGGCCAACTCCTTCGCGGCCAGCTCGATCGTGAAGCACACCTATGTCGATGCCGGAGAGTACAAAGCCCGCATCCTCGTGCATGACACCGCCACCGATGAAAGCCGTTACAGTGAGTACGTCACCGTGACGGCCAACGTCGAGCAGCCGATGACGATCCAGATCACCGCGGATGAATCCGCCGGCCAGGTGCCCTTCCTCGTGAACTTCGAGGCCAAGGCCGCCAACGGTGCCGAGCCCATCGTCTACAACTGGGATGTGTTCAACGATACCAACAACGGCGTCGGCACGGTTGCGATCAGCAATCCCCCGAGCCTGAACAGCGCGGCGATCGTCACCCCGCACAGCACGACCCGCAAGAGCCCGACCTTCCACTTCGCCAACACGGGCGACACCCCCGGCTCTGACTTCAACTATGCCGTGCGCTGCGTGGCCGTGGATGCCCTCGGCAACACCGCCGCCAGCAACATCATCCGGGTGACCGCCAAGCCGCGTACCGCGAGCAACTACTACTCCGCGATCCGCCCGCCCGTGGCCGGTTCCACCTTCTTTGATGTCCTTGCCGGCAACAGCAAGCCCAAGGTTCAGGCAGCTTCCGGTGCCCCGTGGAACCCGCGTGCCAATGCAGCGGTGACCTCGCACAAGAGCGGCCTGAGCTTCATCATGGGTGGTGAGCTGACCGACGAATTCGGCAACTACATCCAGAACGTCCTGCCCGGCGACAGTGCCTACATGTTCATTCCTGAGGCCGCGCCCTTCAACAGCTCCGTCGGAGCCACCTCCTTCGGCAAGTTCAACCTTGGCGGCGGTTCAGTGAGCAATCCTGGAGAATATGGTGGTTCCACCAATGTCGGCAACAATGTGATGCTGCGTCTGAATGACGGCACGCCGCCGACCTTCCCCGGTCCCGGTGACCGCGGAACGGAACCCGATGGTCCCGCTCAGTCCTCGACCCTGCGTGGCCGTCCCTTTGAGATCGTCGGCTCCGGTGCCGCAGTGTTTGTCCATGAGAACCCCGAGTCGAACCCGGATGGTTCTTACTGGGAGGAACTGCAGGCTGCCCCGATGGGCCATCCCAATGCTGACCACCCCGGTGCGGGCTTCGGCCTCGGCGTTCCGGGTACCCAGGGTCTCGGTGTGCCGCTGATCTATGTGATGGGTGGCCGCGTGCCCCAGGCCGGTGACACGGATGGTGCTCCGCTCGACCTCGTGCAGCGTTATGAGGTCTTCGGCTTCGGTGCCGAGGATCTGCCTTACGACAGCTTCCAGTTCCCCAACGACGGTGACTGGCAGATGACCAGCAACCAGACTGATATCTGGAGCACCTGGAAGCTGCGTCCCGACCTTGATCAGATTCCCCGCAACGGCCCGGATGAGCATGTGCCGGTGGTTACCGCCCGTCAGCCCGACGGCGGCAGCAGCAGTGGCCCGCTTCCGACCCTGCCGAAGGCCCTCTACGGCCTCTCCGCCACGTCCTTCGAGACCGGCGCTGATGTCGGTGCCCCGGCCTTCCCGGACCAGCCCTTCAGCTATGTCTTCACCTTCGGTGGTATCGATGAATTCGGTGCCGTGGTCAACGAAATGCGCTGGTGGGATACCGCCCTTGGCATGGAGAACAACAACCAGGGTCCGCGCGAGGATGGTATCTTCAGCCTGATGCCGACGATGCCCACCCCGCGTGCCTATGCCACCGCGGTGCCGATCCGCAGCGGGCCGGTCTACCAGATCGCGCTCGTCGGCGGTATCGACCAGAACGGTGTGCCGGTGCAGGATATCGACATCTTCACCTTCAACAGCGGCCTGAACCCCAACTCCGGCAGCTGGGAAACCTTCGAGGGTGCCTATCCGGAAGCGCTTGAGGCCTGCGGTGCCGGTTACCGTCCGAACGGCGGTTCCGACTGGATCATGGCCTTCGGCGGCTGGACCGGTGAGGACTACAGCTCATCCGCCTACAGCCACCGCTACAATGCCAACAGCACTCAGGCCGGATTCTCCGTGCGTGAGCCCCTGCCGCTGATGCCGCGCAGCCACCTCGGCTCCAGCACCGGCGGTTCGTTCACCCTCTTCGGCGGCGGTTTCAATGCCTACCAGCTCTTCGGCGGCGTTGATGAGAACGGCGTCGAGAACGTTGTCGAGACCTTCATTCTTCCGTGATCGGAACTGGATGGGAATTGGTGAGAGATATGAATAGACAGGAGGACTTGAGCGTGAAACGCTTGATCGCACTGATAGCAATCCTGCTGCTGTCCCTGCTGGCGAATGCCTGCGGTGGCAGCGGCGGTGGAGAGGGTACGCCTGCGGATGGACCGCTTACGCTGAAATTCCTGTCCGCCCAGCCCAGTAGTGGAGCAAGTCCGCTCTCGGTGATATTCACCACGAATGTCTCCGGCGGCGTGGCCCCGTTCTACTACTCATTCGACTTCAACAATGATGCCGCGCCGGACCGCTACATCAACAACAGCTTCGACAGGACGGTCAGTGTCTCGAACCAGTACTTCCTGAACCAGGCTGATGCCGGTGGAGCAACCTCCTATGAGGCCTTCGTGAAGGTCGTCGACAGCGAGGGCACCGAGGTCTCCAGCTCACTGGTGAACGTTCTCGTGAACGCTTCCGGTGAAGTGGTGATCGGCGGTATCGACATCCTCTCGGACTTCCAGAATGTCGACGGCAGTTACGAATTCCGCAGCGGTTCTCCGGTCTACTTCCGCACCAACGCAGAGGGTGGGAGCACGCTCAGCTATGAGTGGGACTTCAACGGCGATGGCATCGTGGACAGCACCGTCCAGAATCCGCAGAACACCTTCTTCTACGATGGCGATGGTGTGAAGGTTTTCCTCGTCGGGCTTTCCGTGATCAATGAGAAGGGTGAGGAAGCGCAGTCCGAGGTGCTGGTGCCCGTCCAGAAGGCCAATCCTGAGATCGGGCCTGACCCGGTGCCGGACTTCGACATCATCCTGACCACCAACCCGAGCCCCAGTGGCGGGCGCGTGATCCTGGAGTGGGACCCGAGTGGCGCCAAGCTGCCCGCGGTCGGTGTCGAGCCGACCCTGGACCTGTCCGTGGTTGTTGACCCGAAGAAGCCCGGTGTGGCTCCCTTCGAGTACTACTGGGATTACCAGAGCGACAACAACTTCGACAGCAGCGACATCTCTCCGACGATTCCCTACTACGATCTCGAGAAGAAGATCTTCGTGAATCCCTACGCCCATGCCGAGACCGAGAAGTCCTACACCCTCAAGGTGCAGGTCATCGACGGTACGGGCCGGATCCGCAGCCGCAGCGTGGACATCCTGTCCCGCAACGTGGCGCAGATCAACACCGAGCTCAACGTGACCGGTCAGTATGGCGTGAGCAGCGCCGGCGGTGCCTTCTCCGAGAACCCGCCGCTGCAGTATGACGTCGTCACCGGCCGCAGCGACAGCACTTCCGTCACCTGGGACTACGACGTAAGCGGCAGCACCGGTGAGTACGTCTACCAGGTGGATGTCGACAATGACGGCAACGTCGACTTCCCCGACCTGGCGGATCAGCCGACCGGTTTCGAGCCCGTCAGCGGTGGCAGCTTCAGCTACACCGCGACCTTCGACGGCACCACCTGGCCTGCAGTCGGCTACTACGGCGCGGTGATCCGTGTCCGGGCCCTGCAGAATGCCACGGTGGTTGATGAGGTCGTGCTCAACGCCCCGGTCAGCCTGGTGCAGCGCACCAAGCTGAGCGTCGGTGGTGAGTATGCCCTCGTGCCCCGCAGCCATCACCAGATGCTTGGCACCTACACCGCCCAGGCCGGCGGTGGCAATGGCAACTTCCTGGCCGAGCGCCGCTTCCGCCTGATGGGCGGTGAAAGCAATGGCAACCCGCTCAGCACGTCCGAGCTGTTCGTGCAGCCCTATGCCCAGCCTGACCAGGCCGGCACCATCGAGATCGGGCTGGAAAGCTCGGCAGCGAAGGTCCAGCCCATGGTCCAGCAGGCCACGGGTGGCTTCGCCTGGATCAGTGCCAATGAGGAGCAGGACAACCCGACCCTCTGGTACCTCGGTGGTGAGAACGTCGTCGACGGCGTGCTGCGCTTCGCCGAGCTGATCGCTGCGCCGGCCTTCGACGGCAACACCGGTTGGTCAATTGCCGGAAACAACATCGGTGGCGGCCCGCGCAAGGAAGCGATGGGCGTGATGGTCCCCCAGACCTGGCCCCGCTACAGCAGCTTCGACGGCGGCCTGCCGCTGAACTTCGTCTATCTCGGCGGTTTCAGCCCCGGCAATGTCAATGAAGTGAACGGCAGCCTCTGGAGCCACAACCCGGCCCGCCCGCCGCTGTTCCTGCCTGAGTACGCGAACCTCAATGCCGACATGCTGACCCCGCGCTACGATGGAGCTGCTGTCTACCTGAACGGCTTCATCTACGTGATGGGTGGCCGTGGCGCCAGTGGCCAGTCCACCGCCACGATGGAGATCCTCAACCTCTCCAGCGGCCTCTGGGTCGAAGGTCCGCCCCTGAAGGAAGCCCGCAGCGGTCATGTCGCGCATGTGATCGGCGGCAAGATCTATGTGATCGGCGGTGCCTTCTATCCCTTCGACACCAGCCAGAAGCAGATGGTCAATACCGCTGAGGTCTTTGACCCGGTCACCGGCGTCTGGAGCTACACCGCCCCGCTGCCGAACACCGGTGGTGTGGATGCCCGCACCGAGAACGCCGCGAGTGCCGCGCTGCCCGCCCCGGGTAGTGTGGATCTCGGTGGTGCCCTCAACAGCGTGATCGTCTACCATGGTGGTTCCGACCTGAACGACAACGACAAGTCGGATCTCTACCAGTTCCAGTACCTGTACACCGTGGATCTTCCGGCTGCTCCCTGAGCCCGGTTGATTCCCGAGTCAGACTGTCTAACCCAACCGCCTCCCCATTCGGGGGGGCGGTTTTTTTTTGAGGCAATGAGCAGTCATGCAAGCGAAGTTCAAGCACGAAGTGCACCAGGCTCACAAAGTAATCAATTGCGTACACAAAGTAGTCTTTGTGATCCTGAGTAATCCTTCGTGTCCTTCGTGACTTTGTGGTGAATCCTGAACCTTGTCCCAGCGCCCTGTAAGTCACACAGGCGGCAGCAGGCTTTCCAGCTGCAGCCAGGCCGCAGGACGGGCATTGAGGCGGTCCAGGGCCCTGAGATCGGCGTAGACGCGCAGGTAGTAGGCGCACTTCAGGTCCAGTTTCAGCTTCAGCTCCCAGAGTGCCGGGTCCGAGCTCAGGTGCCTGGTGCAGATCTCCATCTGGCGGGCGGCGCGCACGTATTCCCCGCGCCGGGCCGCGGTCAGGGCCTGGTTGTAGAGTTCGCGTGCCAGGGCCTCGCGCTGTTCCAGTTCGCTGAGCTGTTCCGCGAGCAGCAGCTGTTCCGCACTGCTGAGCTGCGGCAGCAGTTCGCGGGCCATCCCGGAGTCCTGGCAGGCCAGGGCGAGGCGGCACTTCAGCGAAGCCAGCAGCTGCGGATCAATCTCGCTGAGCTGGCCGAGGCGGCTGATGATGGCTTCCGCCTGCTCCAGCCGTCCCTGGGTGATGTGTTCACGCGCAGCAGTCACATAGCTGGCGCTGGCCGCCGCAATGGATGACCAGGGCGCGAGATCCGCCCCGCAGCCGGGACAGGCACTCGCGCCCTGTGTGAGCGTCGTTCTGCAGAGTGGACAGGCGTCCAGGACCAGCACTACATGCCCCAGTCAGACAGGATCAGGGCGGAGGTGTGCATCAGCTTCTCGATCTCGGCCTCTTCCTCGGCGCGGATCGCCTTCTCGAGGTCCTCGGTGAGCGAGCGCAGCTTGGACAGCTCCATCTCGTTCATCTTCTTCTGGCCGTCGACGACCTGCTTCGTGAGGGTCTTCAGCTTCTCGTAGACACCCTGGCTCTCGAAGAGGATCTTGCCCTTCTCACGCTGCGCGATCAGCGCACCGCTCATCTGGGCCACTTCACGCTCGGCGTCGGAGATGTCCTCACCGGTCAGGCGCTGCTTGGAGGCCTTGATGGTGATGCCCTTGCCCACGCCGGTGGCGCGGTCCTTGGCGGTGACCTTCACGATGCCGTTCACGTCGTAGTCGAAGCTGACCTCGACCAGGCTCTCACCGGCCATGCCGGTGGAGATCCCGCCCAGCACGAACTCGCCGAGGCTGGAGTTCTCCGTGGCCTTCATGCTCTCGCCCTGCAGCACATGCACCAGGGCTTCGGTCTGGCCGTCGATGGTCGTCTTGTAGAGCTTCTTCTCGGAGCAGGGGATGGAGGTGTTGCGGCTGATGATCGGGCTGAAGCGGTTGTTCTCCGTTTCGATGCCCAGCGTGAAGGGGGCCACGTCGACCACCACCAGCTCCTCCAGGTTACCGCGCTTGATCCCGGCCTGGATCGCGGCGCCGGCGGCGACGCACTCCTCCGGGTTGATGTCCGTGTAGGCTTCCTTGCCGGTGACGTTCTTCACCAGGCGGCCCACGGCGGGCGTGCGGGTCATGCCGCCCACGAGGATCACGGCGCCGAGGTCCTCGGGCTTGAGGTTGGCGTCACTGAGCGCCAGCTCCATCGGCTGCAGGGTCTGGTCCACCAGGTCCTGCACCAGGTCCTCATACTTGGCGCGGGTCAGGGTTTCATTGAGGTGCAGCGGCTCATCGCCGCCGGTGTAGATGAAGGGCAGGTTGATGTTCGTCTCAAGCAGGCTCGAAAGGTCGATCTTCGCGTTCTCCGCGGCTTCCTTGAGACGCTGCATGATCGCGCGCTGCTGGGAGACATCGGAGATCGAGCGCAGGTCGATCTTCTCCTTCTCCTTGAAGCGGTCAATCAGGAACTCAACCACACGGTAGTCGAAGTCGTCACCACCGAGGTTGTTGTTGCCGGTGGTGGCCAGCACCTTGAAGGCACCGTCCACGAGGCGGATCACGGAGACATCGAACGTGCCTCCACCAAGGTCGTAGACCATGATGGTCTTGGCCTCGCCGCGCTCGAAACCGTAGGCCAGGGCGGCGGCCGTGGGCTCGTTGAGGATACGCTCAACCTTGAAGCCGGCGATCTCACCGGCATCCTTGGTGGCCTGGCGCTGGGCATCGGTGAAGTAGGCCGGGACCGTGATCACAGCCTCCTCGACGATGTCGTTGAGGTAGGTCTCGGCATCCAGCTTCAGCTTCTTCAGGATCACCGCGCTGATTTCCTGCGGGGAGAATTCCTTGTCACCGATGCTGATGCGGCGGTCGGTGCCCATCAGGCGCTTGATGCTGGTGATGGTGCGCTCCGGGTTGGCAACGGCCTGGTTCTTGGCCGGCTCTCCGACGAGCAGCTCACCGGTCTCGGTGAAGCCGACGACGGACGGGGTGATGAACTTGCCGCGCTCATTGGGAATGAGCTGGGGCTGGCCGTCAATGATGGCCGCAATCAGCGAGTTCGTCGTGCCGAGGTCGATTCCAACAATTTGACCCATCTATGTCTCCTTACCGGATCAGGCCGGCTTCAAATACTCTGCCCGTGTCCGGCTACAACCCTCGCAGGCCATCATTCATCTGACCCTGCCGGTCAAGCCTTTGTTTCGTCATTCCTGACCACCACCACCTGGGCGGTGCGGAAGACATGCTCGCCAAACATGTAACCCTTCAGCAGCACACGGGAGATCTCGCCGTCCCGTTTCCCGGGGTGCGGCTCGGTTCCCATCGCCAGATGCTGGTGCGGATCGAACGCGGCGTCGATCTGCATCTGCTTCAGGCCATGCCGGCTGAAGGTGTCCTGAATAAGCTGATAGACGGACTGCAGGCCGGTCATCACACCCTGGGGCACGCTGCCCGGCTGCTTCTCCATCAGCTCAAACACCCGGTCGAGGGAATCCACGGCGATCAGCAGGTCCTTGAAGAGCCGCTTGATCTGCGACTCATCCTCGGACCGTGACATGAGCTGCTCCAGCGGCCTGATCTTCATTTCCAGGCTGCGCAGCTGCTCGGCCGTGCGGTCCAGTCCGATGGCTTCAATCGCGGGCATCCGCAGCTGCTCGACACCGAGGCGCAGCCTCGAGAGTTCCGCACGCAGCTTGCCCACATCCGCCATCACGGATGAGACGTTTGTCCAGACCTCGGACGACAGGTCGGGCGAGGGCTGGACTGAATCCTCGACAGGAAAGAGATTATAGTATTGCTCAGAACTGAAGTCAATTTCAGCGATCAGCCTGGCAAGCCGTTCGGAGCGCTCTGTCTGCTTCACACCAGGGCCCCGTCGGGAATCTTCAGGTTGATGCTCAGCAGCTCGCGCAGCGGGGCCGTCAGCTCGCCTTCGTCGGCCTTCCAGGGCTCAAGCTGCGAGTAATCCGGGTCCGGCACGCTCTTCGGCATCGGCAGGGTCTCGAAGCTGATCCTGCCGTCGCGCGGCAGCTTGGTGAGCCGCCCGCGCGTGGCCTCGACATCCACCGGGTTGTAGACGAAGAGGTTGATCGCCTGGCGCTTCTTCTTGTTGGCGAAGAGGTTCGTGTAGGCCTCCTCCACCAGCATGAAGTCGTCCGCATGGCGCTCGGGGTTGAAGATCTTGATCAGGCGGAAGTACTCGCGCTCGATCTGGCTCTCGGTGGCATTCTTGTCGAGGCTCAGCATCCAGTAGAACTGGTTGGCCTTCTGGAAGAAGGCGATGCTGTCCTCGGCCCGGACCTTCGTCAGGTCGAACTCCGGGCGGCCCTTCGTGAGTGCGAAGGTGTTCATGGCCTTCTCGATGGTGTTGATGTCCTGCGAGAGATGGCCATAGCGGCGCGGATTCTGGTTGATCATCACCTGCCAGGTCTTGCCGAGGCGGTGGAAGGAGCGCGTGCACTCCTCGTAGTTGCCGAGCTGCAGCCAGCCGATCGAGAGGTTCTGCTGGATCGCGGCGTTGTCCTCATCGAACTTGAGCGCCTTCTTCCATTCCTCCAGCGCCAGCTTGTGCTGGTCCTTGCGGGCGAGCTGGTAGGCATTCAGGTCCAGCGTGGCGGCATACAGCACCGGCAGGTCCGGGTTGCTCTCATCCACCTTGTGCAGGGTCTCCCAGGTCTGCATCGCCTCCTGGGCGTAGCCGGACTCGAGGAAGGCCATGCCGATCTCGGTGAACTGGCGGATCTTCTTGTCGGCGGCGCTGTTGGCCTGGGCGCAGATCTTCAGCAGTTCCTTCCAGTGGTGCACGGCCATGTCGCGCTTGTTCATCGCACTGTAGGCCCGCCCGAGGTACCAGTGGACCTGCGTATCATGCGGGTCCTTCTTCTGCAGCACATCGAGCAGGGTCACGGCACGCTCATACAGCCCGTCGTGGATCAGCACCGCGGCCTGCATCAGCGGCGGGCTGTCCGTGGGGAAGTCCACGTTCTGCCAGACCTTGCCGCCCGCGGCCTCCGCATCGCTCAGGAAGCAGTCCACCATGCGCGGGAAGTTGTCAACGAGCAAGTTGCCACGCTTGGCGAGATCCAGGAACACCCGCCAGGCCTTGTCGGGCTGCTGGTTGAGCATGTAGGCGTAGGCGTTGGAGCGCTCCAGCGCCGGGTCCTCATCGTTCCAGGAGATCTCGCGGTAATAGATGATGGCCTTCGCGTATTCCTTCTTGAGGTGGTAGGCGTAGGCCAGGTAAGTCTTTGTCAGCATCTGGTTCGGCAGGATGCGGTGTGAGACATCCAGCACGCGGGTGGCGCGGTCCAGGTCGCGGGCGAAGAAGGCCTTCTCGCCGTAGAGCCGCAGCACGTCCACGATCACCTGGCGCAGCGTGCGGTCATTGCGGTTGACCTCCACGGCGCGGGTGAACAGCGGCAGGCCCTCGCTGAGCTTGTCAGCGCGCAGCAGGTTGTGCGCCTGGAAGAACAGCGCGAGCGAGAGGAAGACCTGCTCGGCGCGGCCGCTCGGGTTGAGGCGCAGGATCTCCTCGAGGTGCTGGATCGCCTCGTCCAGCTGTCCGAGCCGGATCCTGACAATCCCGATCTGCAGGCCCAGCCAGCGCTGGAACTTGAGCAGGCGCGGGTCGCGCACCAGGCGCAGGTAGCCCTCCAGCCCCTTCTCAAGGTTGCCATCCAGTTCCTCATTGATGGAGCTGCGCAGCTCCAGCAGGAAGTCCGGGATCTCGTCCGCGCTTTCCAGCTTCGCCAGCAGGCTGCCGGCTTCCTTCACCTGGCCGAGCATCTGGTGCGCGGCGGCCACCCAGTAGTCGCGCTTCGCACCGAACTCGGAGCTGTCCAGGCTGTCCAGCAGGCGGATCGCCTCCTCGGCCCGGCCCTCCATGATGTAGATCTTGGCGAGCTTGAAGGTCGTGATGCTGCTGGGGCTGAGTCTTGCCGCATCCTCATAGGCGCGGCTGGCCAGCGGGTAGTTGAAGTGCTCGATGAAGAAATCGCCGATGTCCTGCAGCACCGGCGCGCGTCCGGACAGCGCCAGGGTCTCCGTCAGGCGGTCACTGTCAGCCTCGAAGCAGCGCACGGCGACGTTCAGCAGCAGGCTGCCCTCCGAGCCGGTGTTGATCAGGTCAGACATCAGCACGAAGGAGATCTCCTCCGGGGTGCTGAACTTCTTCAGTTCGAAGAGCTTGCGGTAGACCCGCATTTCCACGCTGCCGCTCTCAGGGCGCACGCCGGATTCGAGGATGATCTCGGCCAGCAGCTCCACGAGGCGCGGGTTGATGTCGTCGGATTTCTCCGTACGCTCGAACAGCATGTAGTAGGCCTGCTGGGCCTGCTCGCCGCGGCGTCCCGTATTCAGGAAGCAGTTCGTGAGCGCTTCGTCGTATTCCCTGGCCAGCGGCCCCTTCTCGGGACGGCCGAGCACCATCAGGTAGTTGAGGGTCTCGGCGTTGTAGGCCTTGGCCTCCAGCCTGATCTCGGCGAGGATTCCGGCCAGCATGCGCCGCACGTCCTCGTCGACGAACTGGAAGGCCTGCTTGTAGATCATGTCCGCCGCTTCGTCACGGCGGTCGGCGGCATGGTAGGCCCGCGCCAGGATCGCGCAGATCACGGGGTCGGTCGGGTTGTCAACCAGGGCCTCCTCGTAGATCTTCTGCGCCTGGTCGTCAACGCGGGTCAGCTCGGCATACTGGTGCGCGAGGATCTGGTAGATCCGGCGCTGCGGGCGGTCCGGCCACTGCGAGAGGTAGCTCTCGTAGACCCGCATCGCGAAGTCGTCCTCGCGGTCGTTGGCAAGGCAGTGCTCGGTGAGGATCAGCACCGCGCGCTTCGTGACCGTGCGCTGCTCGAAGGCCCGCGTCATGATCTCGATCGCTTCGTCGTCAAACTTGTTGCTTTCGGCGAGCTTGTCGGAGAGGAAGGTCAGCAGGTTGCGGTCCGAGAAGCCCTGGCGGTAGATCGCGAGGCACATCCCGAGCTTGTCAAGGAAGTCCAGCCCGCTGTTGAGCGCCAGGTCGGTCAGCTTCTGCAGCACTTCGTTCTCGAGCTTGCCGCGCTCCAGGGCACGCTCGATGTAGGGGATCGTCCCCGGGTGGAAGTCCTCGTGCTCGATGTAGTAGCTAGCCAGCAGCTGCAGGGCCTGCAGGTTGTCAGAAGTCTCCACCACGTCGCGGTAGACCCCGGCGGCGAATTCATCCTTCTCGTTGTTGATGATCAGGCTCTCGAGCAGCACCTCGCGCAGGCGGCGGTCCGCCTTGCGGTTCTGGTAGGCATTGCGGTAGATCGTCAGGGCCTCGGGGTCGCGGCGGTTGTCACGCAGGTAGTGGTCGGCCAGCACGCCCAGGCCGTCCTTCCAGAGCGGATATGCGATCGCGGTGTCACGCAGGAAGCGGAACTCCGTCTCGTCAAGGTTCTCACCCTTCTGGCTGTAGAGGTTCTTGGCGAGGTTCAGCAGCAGGCGCTTGGAATTGCTGTCATGCTCCCCTGCATGGCGCACCAGCTCGAACACGCGTGGGTCCAGCCAGCGCGTGTCAATCAGCCGGTCGGCGATCGGCGGCAGCTGGTGCGGGTCAAAGCCGGCCAGCTTTTCCGCGTGCGCCAGTGCCTCATTGGAGCGGCCGGCGGAAACCCAGGCTGTGAACAGCTCCATCGCCAGGGTGCTGACCTGCGCCCGCTGCTCGGCCTCAGCAGTCTTGGCATCGGCATTCTCGGCCATCAGCTCACTGACGAGTTCGGCCGCTTCCACGAGCTTGCCGCCCTCCATGAGCTTGGATGCCTGCTTGATCCGCGCCGTCTGCTTGCCGGTTGAGCCCGTGAACAGTTTTTCGAATAAGCCCATACTGATTGTGTTCAGACCTGCTAAGACTATCTGGGTTCGATCCCGCTGCAAGCAGCCGGCCGAATAAAGTTTATAGTGTAGCAGTTACCGGATGTTGAGCAGCTGGTACAGGAAATTCCCACCCTTCTTTTCAGCCTTGATGTCCTCTTCCTTGAGATCCTGCAGCAGCTGCTTCTGCTGGCGGTTGAGCTTCTGCGGCACGTAGAGCTTCACGCGCACATGCAGGTTGCCCCGTCCATGCCCGCGCAGGCGGTTCAGGCCGTGCCCGCGCAGCGTGAACTGGCTGTGGCTGTCCGTCCCGGCCGGGATTCGCAGCTTCTCGCTGCCCTCCAGCGTCGGCACTTCAACGTTGGCACCGGAGACGAGGTCGGTGTAGTGCACCGGCAGCTCCACGAACAGGTCCGCCCCGTCGCGCTGGAACTGCTTGTCCGGCTCAACCGTGACCTGAACATAGAGATCGCCGGGATGCCCGCCGCCGGGTGCAGTATGTCCCATCCCGCTCATCTGCAGGATGTTGCCATCGTCAATCCCGGCAGGGATCTTCACGTCGATGCGGCGCTTGCGGTACTGGTAGCCCGTGCCCCGGCAGCTGCGGCAGGGATCGCTGATCGTCACGCCCTCACCTTGGCATTTCGGACAGGCGGTCTGGGTGCGCATCGCACCGAGCAGGGTCTCACGGACCTGCACCACCACGCCGCGTCCACCGCAGGTGCCGCAGTTCTGGGGCTGGCTGCCCGGCTCACTGCGGCTGCCACCGCAGGATTCACAGGCCTCGCGCCGCTCGATGTCGAGTTCGAGATGCTGTTCGGTCAGGCAGTCGCGCAGCTTCTGGTGGACGCTTCTCTGGATGTCCTCGCCGCGGCGCTGGCGCCGTCCGCCACCTCCGCCGCCGCCGAAGAACATCTCGAACAGGTCGTTGATGGAGCCGAAGCCCTCCCCGAAGGGGCTGCCGCCGCCCATCCCGCCCGGACCGCCGACGGTGCCGAACTGGTCATACTGCGAGCGCTTCTGCGGATCGGAGAGCACCTCGTAGGCGACGCTGATTTCCTTGAAGCGCTCCTCCGCCCCCGGATCGGAATTGACGTCCGGGTGGAACTGGCGCGCCAGGCGCCGGTAGCTCTTCTTGATTTCGTCCGCGCTCGCTTCCCGGCTTACCCCGAGAATCTCATACAGGTCAGTGCCGCTCATCCGTCCTCCAGGCCTGCGGGCCGGCGCCACTGTCCTCAAGGGCGTGGGCGATGCTTTCCCCGATCAGCTTGATCCAGGGCAGGGTGCGCTCATAGAACAGCCGGGTGGGACCGATCACGCCGAGTGTGCCCTCACCCGCATTCGGGACCTCATAGCGGCTGAGCACGAGGCTCACCTGGTGCAGGTCCGGGTCGCTGTTCTCGCGGCCGATGATCGTCTGCACGCTGCGGCTGTTGAGCCGGCTGCGCAGATTGCGGATGAAGCGCTCGCGGTCCTGCAGTACGCTCACCACGCTGTTGAGGTTCTCGCTCGTGGCGAACTCGGGCTGCACGACGAGCCGCAGGGCATTGCTGAACATCACCCGTTCGCCGCTGAAGCTCATGCTGTCGATGAACTGGCTCACGGCCTGGAACAGGCCCTCCGGCAGGTTCACCGTCTCAAGGAAGATCCGGTGCATCTCCGCGTAGTCCACCTCGATGATGCTGCGGTGGCGCAGGTAGTTCGTCAGGGTCTCACTCAGCCGCGCCAGGTTCAGGCTGCTGGTTGCCAGCGGCACGTTGATCCTGCGGCTCTGCATCACGCCGTTGGCGGTCACGAGCACGGCGAGGATCTCCTGGTCGCCGGCCTCCACGAAGTTCAGACTGCGGATCTCCAGGTTGTTGGGGCGGGGCAGGCTGACCCAGGCCACATAGCCGGTCATCTCGGTCAGCAGGTCGAGCGTGCCCTCCAGCAGGGTTTCCGTCTCCGTGGAGAGCTGGGAATAGACATCCGCCACACGCCCGCGGTCGTCAAGCGTGGCGCTCAGGTCACTGAGCAGCTCCTCCACGAGGAAGCGGTATGCCAGGTCCGTGGGGATCCGTCCGCCGGAGGTATGCGGCTGCATCAGGAAGCCCATTTCCTCCAGCGCCGCCAGTTCATTGCGGATCGTGGCACTGCTGGCCTGCACGCTGCGGCTGATCAGCGACGAACTGACCGGGTGCACATTGCGCACATAGCTGCTGATGACCTCGCGCAGGATCTGCCTGCGGCGGTCCGTCAGCCTGACTTCCAGCTCTGACCTGTGGATCTCCATGTCTGTCTCGGGCCGCAACCCGTCCACGTAAATATACGCAAACGGGCGGGAAACTTCTACAGGGGCCTGCCCTGAACCAGAAGCGCCTACTCGCGGACGTAGGCCTTCAGGATGTAATCGGCTTCCGGGAACATGTCCTTGAACACGTCGATGCCGCCCGGCTGCTGCAGGCCGTACTGGTCGTCGTACTCACAGCGGTGCAGGCTGTCGGCGACCTCCATGCCTTCCTTGATGCGGGCGAAGGCCGGGAAGCCCTGCGCATCGAGGAAGTGGTTGTCCTTGAAGTTCACGAAGATGTGCGAGCTGCGGCTGTTGGGCGCACCCGTCCGGCCGAAGCTGATGTAGCCGCGCTTGTTGCCTTCCACCAGCGGCTCATCCTTGACGGTCCGGGCCCCGATGCCCTGGTTGTGCTCGGGATTCGCGCTGATCCCGCACTGGGCCACGAAGTTGTCAATCACGCGGAACCAGGGAGCACCGTCATAGAAACCGGCCTGCACCAGTTCCAGGAAATGCTCGCTGCCCAGCGGGGACCAGTCCTCAAGCACCTCGAGCACGATCTCGCCGCTGCTGGTCTCCAGCACCACTTCAGTTACCTTGCCTGCCATGCCGGCCTCCTGAGCTTGAAATGAAAAAGCTGCCGGCCCGCAGGCCGGCAGCACTGATTGCGGGTTACTCGCGGATGTAGGCCTTCTTGATGAAGTCCGCATCCGGGTACATCTGCTTGAAGGCGTCGATGCCGCCCTGGCGGCCCAGGCCACCCTGGTCGCGGAACTCGCAGCGGAACAGGCCGTCAGCGACCTCCATGCCCTCAACGACCTGCGCGAAGCAGGCGAAACCCTGCGGGTTGAGGGACATCGTGTTGTCACCGAAGTTGATGAAGATATGCGTGCTGCGGCTGTTGGGCATGCTGCTCTTGCCGAAGGCCACGAAGCCGCGCTTGTTGCCGACCACCACCGGCTCATCCTGGATGGTGGCATTGCTGTACTTCTCATTCATCGCGGGATCGGCGGAGACACCACACTGGGCCACGAAACCGTCCAGCACGCGGAACCAGGGGGCTCCGTCATAGAAGCCGGCCTTGACGAGGTCCAGGAAGTGCTCGGAACCGATCGGGCTCCAGGCGCTGTGGACTTCCATCACGATGTCGCCGTCAGTGGTCTCGAAGACCACGGTGGTCACCTTGTCCTCGCTGCCTCCGCAGGGGTTGCAGGGGTTGTCACCACAGGGGTTCTCGCCGCAGGGATTGGCCGCGCAGGGATTCTCACCACACGGATTCTCACCGCAGGGGTTCTCGCCGCACGGGTTCTCGCCACACGGATTTTCGCCACAGGGATTCTCAGCACAGGGATTCTCGTGGCCGGCGCAGGGATTCTCCCCGGCGACATTGCCACTCTCATGCTCGCCGCCGGCACTTTCCGTGCTGGTGCTGGAGCTGCTGGTCGTGGTGGTGCCAGCGTTGCCGGCACCGGCAGTGGAGTCCGTGCGCGGACAGCCGCACAGCAGGCTCAGGAAAAACACGCTGACGAGCGTGAGGACAGTGGTCCGGTTCATAGGTCTACTCCGTTCCTTGTATTCGTCCGGCCGTCTGACACCCGGCAGGACAGGTATGGGTCTCTGGATAAGCGCACATTTTATCACGCCAGCAGAGCGCACATGCACGGAACGAGGCGTCAGTCCATCATCCGTGCATATTCAATCACATCGCCCTCGGGATACTGCGCCCTGAATGCCCTGACGCCTTCCTCACCGATCTGTTCGACCAGTCCCGCCCGGGGATCCCCTGTCACATACAGGGATTCAAGCACATCCATGCCCTGCTGCACTTCCGCAAAGGGCACGAAGCCGCGCGTGTCAAACAGCGGATTGTCCTTCAGGTTCACGAACCACTGGGTATTGCGCTGGCCCTGTGCCCCCTGGGCGAAGGCCACCATCCCGCGCGTATTGCTGCCCTGCATCGGATCCGGCGCAACATTGGTCCCGGCCTGCATCGTATTCAGCTCGGGATCGGCACTGAGCCCGGTCTGGGCCAGATCCTCAGTCACGCGGAACCAGGGCGCGCCGTCATAGAAACCGTTCTCCACGAGTTCGATGAAGCGCCGGGCACCATTCGGCGCCCAGGATGTGTGCACCAGCAGAATGACATTGCCCTTGCTGGTCTTCAGCATCACCTGCCGGTCCTGGGGCGGGGGCACCAGACTGAGCCCCCGCTCTCCGGCCGCATCAGTGCTGCTCGGGACGGAATCGCTGACGCGCTGCGCCGCCGGACCGAAGTCGTACTTCTCGACGAGCATGTTCTTCCCGTCCACGACGGGCAGCTCGGTGACGACGCGGTAGGCCAGGCCGTTGTCACGGCTGTCGGCCTGCTCAGCCTCGTCCTTGGCATGGCCGCTGCAGGCTCCGAGCAGCAGCAGGAGCAGGCAGGGCAGGCTGGAGCGCAACAGGTTCATGCCGATGAGTATCCGGTCTGCGGCATCTGGATGCCGCGAACTTAGCATTTTAGCAGTGCATGGTCGATTTGACCACGGAATGCACCGGGCCTAGAATGTGTTTTTAAACAAGGCAATTCTTCTTTTTCAGGAGTGAGGCACATGCCCGTCACGACGATCATCGGCGCCCAGTGGGGCGACGAAGGCAAGGGCAAGCTGGCACATCTGCTGTCCAGCGGCCAGGATTTCGTACTGCGCTACCAGGGTGGCAGCAACGCCGGACACACCGTCATCTCCGACGGCCAGACCTACAAGTTCAACCTGATGCCGAGCGGCATGCTGATTGACGGCATCCGCTGCATCCTCTGCGACGGCGTGGTTGCCAACCCGGTCACGCTCTGCTGGGAGATCGAGAACCTGCGCCGCCTCGGGCATTACCGCGGCGAGCTGTTCATCAGCAGGCATGCGCACCTGGTGCTGCCCTTCCACAAGACCCAGGATCTCTACTTCGAGGAGGCCAAGGGCAAGGCCGCGCTCGGCACCACGAAGCAGGGTATCGGACCGGCCTACGCCGACAAGTACTTCCGCGTCGGCCTGCGCGCCGGAGACATGCTGCTGCCGGACTTCGAGGAGCGCGTCAAGGCCCTGGCCAGCCGCAAGAACGTGCTGTTCACCGGATACTACGAACGTGAGCTGATGGACCCCGATGCCGTCTGGGCTGAGGTCGCCCCGACCGTGGAGATCCTCGCCCCGCTGGTGCAGGACACCATCGGCATGGTGCGCCGCGCGGTGGCCGAGGATGCCCGCCTGCTGCTGGAGGGTGCGCAGGGCACGCTGCTCGACATTGACTACGGCACGTACCCCTTCGTGACCTCCAGCCACCCGATCAGCGGCGGCGCCCTGCTGGGCACCGGCCTGAGCTGGCGCGACCTCGACCGCGTGGTCGGCGTTGCCAAGGCCTACAACACCCGTGTCGGTGCCGGGCCCTTCCCCACGGAGGACGAGGGCCCCGCCGGCCAGACCATGGCCCGCACCGGTGCCGAGTTCGGCACGGTCAGCGGCCGCCCGCGCCGCTGCGGCTGGCTGGACCTGCCGCTGCTGCGTTATGCCACACAGCTGAACGGATTCACCGAGCTCGCCATCATGAAGACTGACGTGCTTGATGAATTTGAGGAAATCAAGGTCTGCGTGGCCTATGAGCTGGACGGGCAGCGCCTGGACTGGCCGGACATGGCCCCCGAGGTGCTGGAGCGCTGCCAGCCGGTCTATGAGACCCTGCCCGGCTGGAAGTGCAGCACCAGCAGCCTGCGCAGCGCGGCTGATCTGCCCGCGGAGCTGAACAGTTACCTGGAGCTGATCGCGCGCGAGGCCGGTGCACCGGTGAAGATCGTCTCCGTGGGCGCGGACCGCAACGCCACGATCATGCTGTGAGAAGCTTTGCGCGCCTGGCAATCCTGCTGCTGAGCCTGCTGGCCCTGGCCGGCCATGCCATCGCGCAGGACAGCGCAGAGCCCTCGCTCGCCGAGGGCAATGCCCTGGCAACCCTGCTGCTCGGCCAGCTGAGCAGTGCGCTGGACGGGATCGAGCGGGAGGCTGAGGCGGGCAATGAGCTGGCCCGGCGCATCCAGTACGACCTGGCGATCCAGAGCCTCGTGAGCCTGCAGCAGCTGCTTGGCATCGACTGGGCCGGGGAACGCCTGGCTGAGCTGCTGCGCGAGCCGGACTGCCCGGACCTGCACATCGGCTACAGCACGGACCGCCGCCTGCTGCTGCGCATTGAGCCGCTGGAGCTGCAGAATCCGGCCTTCGCCGGGCAGCTGATCCTGCTGTGTACCCTGGAAAGCCTGGACGAATCGGACATCACAACCGACGAGCGCGGCCTGCTGGAACTGCAGCTGCTGGACGGCAGCCGGCGCAGTGCTGAACTGCTGGACAGCGCGCATCCGCTTTGGGAGCACCTCAGGCGCCAGGCGGATTCCTTCAGCTCCCCGGATTACCTGCTCAGCGGGCACAACCTGGTCTTCAAGCAGCTCTACTCGGCCCCGGCCCCCGGCAGGGATTCGATCTCAGCGGTATCATTGGACTGGGCAAGTCACCATTTCACGGTCGAGTGGTTGGAGAACGAGGTAACAGATTGACTGACGACAGGGAAGAGATGATCCGTCCCGAGGATGTCGAGGAATCCGAGGACCAGGACACCGCCAGCGTGCAGCCGGCGGCCCTGCTGGAATCGCTGGGCAGCCAGATCGACGACGCGGCGCTGCTGCCGGCCACGAGCCAGGTGCACTACCTGTTCGCCTTCGACGAGCTGCTGGACCAGTCCACGATCGCCCGCTACGTGAAGGGCATGCGCGTGGAGAAGGTGGTCTGCGTGCCGCGCCACCGCCTGGTGTTCCCGTACTTCTACCCGCCGCGCGAGACCTCGCTGCCCAGCCTGATCCGCACGAACAATGACAACGATGAGGTCTGGGGCGTGCTCTACAACCTGCGGGGCAAGGACCTGAAGCCGCTGGAGCGGCACCTGCGCGTGCCCAACCGCTACCACCGCCGCAGCGTGCGCATCCACGACCGCGGTGGCAACCGCATGGTGGCCAGCACCTACGTGCTGACGATCACGGATGATGAGCACCGCCCACCGAGCAGCGCCTACCGCGACTTCCTCGTGGAGACGGCGCGTGAGCGCGACCTGCCGGAGCACTGGATCGCCCGCCTGCTGGAGATCGACTGCGAGGACTGACGGAGGCCCGGAGCAATCCGGGCAACGAGGAGGCCAGGTGTAAGCCTGGCAACGGGGGAGGGGAGCGCGAGCATTCAGCCCGTGATTCTGACCTGAGACATCATCCATGACTATCCTCAATGCCACCACGTGCCGCATGGATAATCCTTGATTGCCAATCTATAGACTGCCTTGCGACACGGCGGCTGACTGCCGCCGGTCCTGCGAGCTGAATGCTCGCGCTCCGCTCCCATCGAACTCAGCGGCGGCATGCTGCCGCCTGATCTTCGACATTCATGCCTGCTCATTGCATTATTGGTAACTCGGGTACAATCTGCATGTGAAGTTCAAGGTAATCATCACTCCGGATGAAGACGGCGGGTTCATTGCAGAAGTGCCTGAACTGCCGGGCTGTCTGTCCCAGGGCGACAGCCGGGATGAAGCACTAAAAAACATCAAGGATGCAATTCAGGGATGGATAAAGGTCAGGTTGATGCGTAAGGAATTCTCCAGTGCAACCTTACCTCCTGAGTTTGCGTTTTCGGATACGGAAGAAGTGGAGGTTTAGCAGTTTGGTTCAGTTGCCAATCGTGTCAGGAGACCGGATTCGCAAGGCTCTTGAACGACTGGGTTGGCAATTCAGGCACCAGACTGGCAGCCACATGGTCATGGACAAGCCTGGCCAGGAATTCACCATCAGCGTTCCACGTCACCGGGAAGTCAAGAAAGGACTGCTCAAACGGATAATCAATATGTCCGGGGTGGGAGACGATGAATTTCTGAAAGCACTGAGGAAGTAACCCGAACCCAACGTGACATCTCTGGAAAGAGACTTCAGATATCCCTGCTGCTAGCTTCCAGCCAGGCAAGAATCGCCTCACGGATGTTGGCAAGCGCTACATCGCGGCTCATGCCCTGGCTGTGGCAACCGGGGAGCGATGGGCAGGAAGCGATGATCCAGCCGTCCTCACCGGGTTCAACCTCAACCGTGAATTTCATATTGAGATTCTAACGCAGGGATATCTAGGAAGTATATTTGTCAGGGGAGCCCCGAAGCGAAGCGTCGGCTTGCCTTGCCCGCTCATGCAAGCATTCGCGGGTCTGCCGATAAGCCCGGAGCTAAGCCCCGTGCTTTCGGCTCGATGCATCTTCCTTGGCAACAGCTTAACTTCAACCCGACCCGGACACGCGAATGCGTGGCCGCAGGGTCAGACTGCCGAGCGCTTGCGCGAGGCAGAAACTCAAAAGGGGCACCCGTGATTGCTCACCGATGCCCCTCTTTTGCGACAGGAACAGCGAAGTTAGAAGGTCGTCACCGACAGCGCGGTGAACACGCCGCCGGACTGGAAGCCCGTCACCTGCACGTCGAGCTGCGAGAGCTCGGTGATTGACAGGCTGAAGAAGGCCCCGCCCTGGCTGCTTACCACGAAGCGTTCCACGGGGGTGAAGTAACTCACGTTGACATCCACGATCCGGCCGTCGTTGTCACGGATGCTGATCAGTCCGCGCTCCTCACTGACGGAGACCACCGTGCCGAGCAGCGTGCGGATCTCCGCCGCGCCCTGGCCGGCGCTGGCCGGAACCTCCAGCGGGTCGCCGGTGCCGTCGAAGTTGACATCCTCGAAGCTGATGTCGTCGCCGGGTTCGATGAAGCCGTCGCGGTCGAAGTCGGAGATCAGGCTCTCCGAGGCCTGCAGCTGGGCCAGCTCCGTGGCGACGTGCCCGCCGGCATCCAGCTTGTCAATGCTCGCGAGTACGGCCTCACCCTTCTCGGGAATCAGCACCGGGTCGATGCTGAGCGCCGTGGCGCGGCTGATCTCCACATCCACATTGTGCACGCGGCCCTGCTGCAGGTAGAGCGGCACGGTCTGGCGGATCGTGTCCCCGCCGCTGCCGTCGCCATCCACGTCCTCACTGACGCGGAATTCCACCTCGAGCCGCCCGAGCTGCACAGCGCCGTTCAGCAGCAGTTCGAAGTTACCGTTGCCATCGGGGTTGCCGGCCACGAGGATGTCGTCACCGGGGTCGATCACGCGCACGAGGATCCCCGGTTTGTTCTCGGTTTCGGAAGGTTCATTCGCGAGGTTGTCCAGCACCGTGAAGTCGCGCACGGAGACCGTGCCCTTCACGCTGGTCTGTGATCCGTCGGCGTTTACGAGCAGGCGCGCCAGCCCGGCCGCGCTCAGCTCCTGCGGAGCCAGCACCTGCGGCTGTGGCCCGCCGTTGTCGGATTTGCTGCTGCCGCAGCCCGTGCTCCCCCAGATGCCGGCGCTCACGGCCAGCACTCCCATCAATCTCACCCAGTTCATGATGCACTCCTGTTCGATTTCTCTCTGCCCCTGTCGGCCAGCACCCGGCGGATCACCGCCCCCAGCCGCCGCACACCCTGGCGGATCTGCGACTGGTTGAGCGTGCTGAAGGACAGGCGGAAGTATCCGTTGTCCTCGCGGCCGACATGGAAATAGTTGCCCGGTGCGAAGTCCATCCCGGCCTGCACCGCCTCCCGGAGGAGGTCCTTGCTGCTGAACCCGGCGGGCAGGGAGACCCAGTAGCTGAAGCCGCCGCGCGGGCGTTTCCAGCTGACCTCCGCCGGGAAGTGCTGACGCATCACTTCGTCCATCAGTTCACGCCTGCCGCGGTAGATGCGGTCCACCTTGCGGCAGTGCAGGTCCATGTAGCCCTTCCTGATGAACTCATGTACGAGCGTCTGCAGGAAGTAGCTGTCACTTCTGTCCATCGAGCGCTTGGCAATGATGAAGGTCATCGCCAGGTCGCTGGGGATCACCACCCAGGCCACGCGGCTGCCGGGCAGGAAGGCCTTGGAGAAGCTGCCGATCTGGATCACGTTGCCGGCGCTGTCGAGCGTCTTCAGCGAGGGCTGGTGCTCACCCTCGTGCCCGAGCAGCATCGCCCAGTTGTCCTCGATCACCGGCAGCTTGTGCTGCTGCGCGATGCGGATCAGGCGCTGGCGCTTCTCCCGGCTCATGGTCACGCCGGTCGGGTTGTGCATCGTGGGGATCGTGATCAGCAGGCGCGGCTTCTCCTTCTCCACGAGGCGCTCGAGGTAGTCAATGTCCATCCCGTCATGCTCCATCGGGATCCCGCGGTGCGGGATGCCGCGCGCCTCGAGCAGGTTGATGATGGCGTTGAAGGTCGGGTTCTCCACGGCGACCATGTCGCCGGGTTTCAGCAGGATCGTCAGCAGCAGGTTCAGCGCCGACTGGAAACCGCTGCAGACCACGAAGTCATTGCGGCCGTCGGCGACATTCAGCCCGTCGCGGGCCTGCTGCATCTCGATGTACTCGCAGAGCGGCAGGTAGCCCTGCGGGTTGCCGTAGTCAAAGAAGTAGGCCTGCGGGTCCCACAGCATCTGGCCGGAGACCTTCTTGATGCGCTCGAAGGGGAAGAGCTTGGCATCCGGGATGGCCCGGCTGAAGCTGATCCATTCCTCCTCGCCCTTCCACTTCTGGTAATGCGCCGGCATCCGGAACCAGGCTGCGGGAATGGAGTAGTCACTCCAGTCCATCTGCGCGACCTCATGGTCCGGCTGGCCCGGGAGGATCTCCAGCTCACTGCGCCGCCCCTCGGAGACGTAGTCGCGCCGCCCGACATTGCTCTGCCCGGTGAAGGCATCGCGGTCCAGCACGTAGGTGCAGCTGCCGGGCTTGCTCTCCACCCAGGAGTCGGCGGCCAGTTCCAGATAGGCCTGCAGCACGGTCTTGCGCGAGACGCCCAGCTGCGTGGCGAGTTCGCGCGTACCGGGCAGCTTGTCGCCGGCCGAAAGCAGCCCACCTCTGATCATCTCCACGATCTTGTCGCGGATCTGCATGTAGACGGGCTGGCTAAGCTCCTTGTCTATGGATAGAAACATCCCTCATCCTGATTATATCCAGCAACCGGTGTGCACGATATACCGGTACCTCTCAAAATAGAGGGTACCAGTTTCCGCTGATTCACGCAGCCTGACTGATAAAGGGCTGGCGTACTGAGACTGATTTGCATCCGGTATCCTGACGTTGAAACTGGTACCCTTCATTCACTAAATGCCGGAGCCTGCAGAGTAACATCCCGCAAATTGACTTTACCCGGCTGATAGGGCACAATTAAACCAGTTTCTGATAATCATGTTTCGGGGATTCTCATGGACAGACTGCTGGGACACGAACTGAAGGCTCTGGCGAGCCTGATCCTGCTCTGCCTGCTGTGTGTGACGGGCAGTTGCGACCGCAATGACACTGCTGATGGCAGCACGGCAGCGGATGCCGCGCAGGAAGTCACGGCCGTGGGTGATGTCGGCCTGAGCCGCGATGACATCGTGATCCCCGCGGATACCGAAGTCAGCATCGCCGTGGATTACCACGGCTGGGCCGTGGACAGCGACGCCGCCGAGCACAGCCAGCGTGAGCACATCTTCACGGTGCAGGCCCGCTGGGGCATGAAGCTCTTCGAGGAGACCCGCGAGCTGACCGTGCATGAAGGTGAGACTGATCAGATCCGCCTTGACATCGGCGACGGGCAGTTCCTCACGATCAGCCCGCAGTGGAATGAGCGCCAGCGCGGCAGCTACCTCTTCCAGGTGGAGGAGGCTGAGAGCGGCAAGGTGATCGCAGCCTTTGACGCCCGGGATACCAATGACCTTTCAAGTCTGACCAGGGCCGCACAGTACGGCCACCATACGAAGACCGTGTTCGCCGATCTGGACCGCCGGGTCTACCTGCAGGAGGTCAAGCCGGGAGACCAGCATCAGTTCAGCCGCAATTCAGAATTCGGGCTGGCCTATGTCGGTGAGGGCTACCAGGACATGCCGGTCTGCAAGGTCAATGAAAATGGCCACTGGCATTTCCCGCGCTTCGAGCTCGTGGCCTGCCCGCGGGAGTGGATGGCCAACTACAGCTTCAAGGGCCTCGGTGAGAAGCTCGCGCTCGAGAAGCCCGGGGCCGAGGGCACGGGCGGCGTGAAGCGCATCAACTGGGAGAGGGCCTATGTTCCGGAGCGGCGCTGCATGAGCGGTGGTTGATAGGCCACCGCATGGCCCGGTCGGGCCTATCAAACCGAAGGTGCTGTGAAGTTGCACCATGGGTTGCGCTGCGTAGCTGCGCTATTGGAGGCCAAGCTGTAAGCTTGGCGATTGCCAGGCAAACTGCCTGGCCTCCTGTCGGAGGTGCTGTGAAACTGCACCAAGGGATGCGCTGCTGATTCGCCCTGGTCTCATCCGGCTGCCACAATCTGAAAGCTAGCACTTTGTGATCATGTATCCCATTGCGGACTTTGAGTCCTTCGTGGTGAATGCCCATATCATCTCGGGCATACTGCAATAGAATATCCATATGGCTGTCCATCCGCCCCTGGATGTGCTGCGCCTCGGGCGCCTGGACTGGCCGCGCTGCTATGAGCGCCAGCTCGAACTGCACACCGCCCGGCGCATGGATGAAATCCCCGACACCCTGATCCTCGTCGAGCACGATCCCGTGATCACGCTTGGGCGCAGCGGCGACAGTGCCAACCTGATCGTTGACAGGGAGGGCCTGAGCGAACTGGGCGTGGACTGGCGCGAGATCGAGCGCGGCGGGGACATCACCTTCCACGGCCCCGGCCAGCTCGTGGGCTATCCCGTTGTCAACCTGCGCGCGCGGGGGATGGGCGTGCGCGAGCTGATGCACGGCCTGGAGGAGACGCTGATCCGCACCCTGCATGAATGGGGGATCGAGAGCGGGCGCAGCCCCGGCCTGACCGGCGTCTGGGTCGGCGAGGTCAAGCTCGCCGCACTCGGCGTGGCGGTGCGCGGCGGGGTGAGCTACCACGGTCTGGCTCTGAACGTGACAACGGACCTGAGCTTCTACGACCTGATCATTCCCTGCGGGATCACCGGCAAGCAGGTCGGCAGCATCGAGAGCATCAGCGGCCGCACGCCCACCCTCGATGAGGTCGGCGATGCGCTGGAGCGCGAATTCCGTGAGGTCTTCGGCTACAGAAGCCCCGAGGGCGAATACCAGGCTGACCTGTGGGAATAGTGGTCAGTGGTCAGTAATCAGTAGTCAGTAGTCAGTAGTCAGTAGTCAGAAATCACTGGTCGGACAATATGGGTACTGACCACTGACCACAGACCACTCACTACTGAAAAGGCCCCGGTTGCCCGGGGCCTTTGTTGATTCCGTTGTCAGTGCAGCCAGGCTGCCCGTGTTCAGTTCCAGCTCTGGCGGCGGTAGTAGAGGGTACCCTCCACGTAGTTGTTGCGTTGGCTGTACTTGTTGAACAGGTTGATGTAGTTGTCATCCTGGTCAATGAAGCCGAGGTCGCAGGTCACGCAGTGCTGGTAGCTCTCACCGGCCGTCACGGAGTTTGACGACGAGATGTTGGGAATCATCGTCGAGGGGTTTGACCAGCTGGTGTCCGGACGCTGGCTGAAGCGCCAGGAGCCGGTGAGCTGGGCGGACTGCTCAATCAGGTCCACCTCCATGTCCAGGTTGCTCCAGAGCGCGACGGCCTTGCCGGTCGGGGAGAACACGACCTGCGGGTCCTGCCCGGTGAGGATCGTCTCCTGCGTGAAGTTGCCGAGGTCCACGATGAAGTCGCCCTGCTCCAGCACGTTCTTGATCCAGCTCGAGCCGCTCCAGAGGTAGACCACCGCATCGCTGATCGGGGCATTGCCGAAGCCGGTGTCAACCACGCGCACCTCTGCATTGACGACGATCGGCACGTTGCTGTTGGGATCGATGTCGACCACCATCACGTCGCCACCCTCGCCGGAGGGGCCGCCCGTCCAGCCGTCGACGCGGTTCGGCCGGGTGAAGTAGTAGAACTTAAGGTCATCCGAGTTGGAGTCGGCCTCGCCGAAGGCTCCCACGGCCCACTGTGAACCGTCATTCTCGTTGATCGTGATGTCGCACTGCCAGATCTGCGGCGTGCCATCCGCGATCTTCGTGGGCAGGGTCCAGCTGGCACCGGCATCACGCTCACTGTAGTAGAGCTTCTCGCCGCCGTTGTCAGTGGCGTAGTTCACCGCGAAGTAGTCGTCCGTGGCACTGTAATCCAGGCCGATCCCGAAGATCGAGTTGATTCCGCTGCTGGCAATCGTCGTCAGTGTCCAGGTGCTGGGGTCACTGTCCTTGTCGCCATGCAGCTCATAGATCGCATTGGGCGTGCCGAACACCACATGGATGTCATTGCCACGGGCCACGGCCTGCGGGTGGTACTTGCGGTCCGGGTTGGAGAGGATCGTGTTCAGGTCTTGCGTGACCCAGGCACTGCCGGTCCAGGTCGTGTAGTTCAGGGCCGTGCCGCGGTCCACGCTGAAGATGCGCGGCACCTCCTCGCCGGGCATCCGCACGCTGGCTGTGTCGCTGGCGGTCACTGCACCGATCTGGCCGGAGCCGGGGAAGATCTGCGGGGTGGCGTAGAGGAAGTTCTCGTTCGCCGTGCGGTTCGGCGGGACGGCGCTGTCCTGGGCCTTGACCGCGAACTTGTAGCGCTGGTCATTGGTCAGGCCGATCACCGTATGGCTGGTGATGCTGCTGTCAAAGACCTCCTGCGGGTTGTCCCAGTCGAAGGCCTCGGTGTCCTCGACGTAATACAGCAGGTAGCTCACCGGCGGATTGGTGGCATCCACCGCGCTGTACCAGGTCACGGCCACGGTCTGGTTGTCAGGTTCGGCCGTCTTGATGCCCTCGCCCTGGAACCAGGCCGGAGGAGTGTTGTCAACGCCGGCCGTCGGTGTGGCGCTCAGGAAGTTCTCGTTCGTCGTCACGTTGCTGGCGCTGTCCACGGCGCGCACGCCGAAGTCGTAGCTCGTGCCGTTCGTCAGGCCGTTGACCATCGCGCTCGTGCCGCTCTGGCCGGTCAGCTGCGGGGTGTTCCAGTTGATGCCCGTGCCGGTCTCGGCGTAGTAGACGTTGTAGGTCACGGGCACGCTGGTGTCCGTCGCGGTGTACCACTCCACGTTGACGCTGGCGTCACCGGGGGTCGCGGCCTTGATGCCGATGTCGGTGCCGCTCCAGGCCGGCGGGTCGGTGTCACCGCCCACGGCGTTGGTCCAGATGTTGCTGTAGCTGCTCTCGTCCGTGCCGCTCATCGCGGTCACGGCGAAGTACCAGGTGCCGCCGGTGGAGATCGTGCTCGGCACGATGTAGTTCGTGCCGCTGACCAGCGCGCTGTTGAGCTTGAGCGCGCCGCTCATTCCGGCGGTGCTGCTCACATAGGCGTTGTAGCCGTCAGGCGTGCCCGTGGCGGGGGCCTGCCAGCTGAGCTCGAAGTTGGCACCGTTCACGATGCCGCTGAGGTTCTGCGGGGCGGAGCCGCCGCCGCCGCTGCCGCCGTACTGCACGGCGTTGGAATGGGCGGAGGCCGGGTTGCCGTTGTCAAGTGCGGTGACCGCGAACCACATCCCGTCCGCGGGGAGCGGGCTGAGGCTGAATTCGAAGCTGTAGAAGCCGCCGCCGGCGGGCTTGATGTGCTGTTCGTAGTCAACGCTGCTGCCGGTGCCGCTGAAGCTGCCGCTCTCGGAAGCCGCGCTGTCAATCCGGTACTGGGAGACCTGGTTGTTGTAGTTGACACCGATCGGGGTGATGTCGGAGATGTTGATCACGCCGTTGTTGTCACCGTCGCTCGGCTCTGCCTTGAACCAGTCGCTCTCGGTGTTGCTCTTGCCGAGGTAGATGCCGATCGGGGTGATGTCGGAAATGCCGACCTGGCGGTTCTGGTCGTAGTCGCCGGTGTTGCGGTAGTTCCAGAGCAGCTTGGTCGGATCTGTGCCGTCCCAGCGCAGGGTGTTGACCGGGCTCTGGGCCACGGCGGAAGTCCCGCGCCCGAGCATCAGGGCCGGACCGTCGGCGAAGAAGACCTCGGCCAGCTCAACCTCGCCCGCGATCACCTCGCGGCCGCCGATCGTGCCGATGCCCATCGCCACCAGCCCGGGTTCGCTCGTCACGCTCACGAACATGCTGTCGCCGGCGATCTCACGCCCGGCCCCGGCGGTCACGGGACGCACGCTGGCGGGATCATAGGCCAGGTGCAGGTAGGCGTGGTTGCTGGGCTCAAGCCCGCTGCCGAACACGCGCACGTACTGCCCGCCATCCCCGGCCTCGACCTCGAGGCTCAGGCGGCTGGTCGGCTCCACGATGCTGCGCTCGGTGTCATCCACCGCCACCACCATGAAGCTGCCGCTGCGCGCCGCGTCCTGGTAGCCGTGCACGGGCCAGCTTTCGCTGGCGGACGTGTCCAGGCTGTCCAGCCCGCCGCCGCTGCCACCGCAGGAGGCCAGCACGAAAAGCGCCGCGCCCGCCAGCAGGGTCGTCAGTCTGCCTAGAATCTTTCCTGTCATAACCATCGGTCCTCGCAGTTCTGGTCTGTGGGAATCTCGGGTATTACCGGTTCTTAACAACTGTTAATGATAACAACTTTCAGCCCGCGGTGCCTGCTTGCCGGGGCCAGCTCCGTTAATGTACCGGAAGTTCTGGAGCGGTCCCATCAATGCACCCGTCCAACACATATCTAGGGACGCCCGTGCGCGATACGGGTTACATCATTGGAGGGGGAGGGGCAGCTCGGCGATGGAGGTCGAGCGCCAGCTCGGCGCGGTATCCCGGCGCAAGCCGGACAACGGAGGTCTGGCGCAAGCCAGGCGTCGGAGGTCGAGCGCCAGCTCGGCAATGGTATCCCGGCGCAAGCCGGTCCATCCTGCACCCTCACCATCCGGAACCCGCTCCGGATGAACTCATGTACAACCTCAACATCTATCCCTTGACATAAAGTAAATAAGAAATATAATCATGGCATGAAGCCTGATACTCATCGCGGATTCTACAAGCACGACAATCTGCCGCATTTTGACGATAAGGGTTGCCTGCAGTTCCTGACGTTCGTGCTGGCTGATGCCGCACCTCGGGAGCGCCGCTCACACAACAGCTTCCAGGGCAGGCTGGACGGCGAGCGTGTGTTCCAGACTATGGATGATCAGCTGGATCGCTGTCTGGGAACCTGTCTGCTGGCATCGGCAGGTGCTGCCATTGCATTCAGGGATGTCCTTATGGAGACAGCGGAGGATCATTACTCACTACTGGCCTGGGTGGTGATGCCAAACCATGTCCATCTGCTGATCAGGCAGCTGGAGCATGCCCGGCTGGGTGATACGGTCCGACTGCTCAAGTCACGTTCCTCCCTGCGCATCAATCGCCTGCTCGGCAGATCGGGGAAACTCTGGCAGGGCAGTTACTTTGACCGGGCGATGCGCAGCCTTGACCATCTGAAGCATACGCTTGACTACATTCATGACAATCCGGTCAAGGCAGGTCTGGCAGCTTGCCAGACGGACTGGCAACACAGCAGTGTGCATGGCTTCAGTCTGGAATCGCTGATGGATACAGTGGATCCCCGACGCGTATTGCGAAAGGAGTGAGGATTCCGGCTTGCGCCGGACCTCCCGCGCCTGGCTTGCGCCAGACCTCCGCGCCGAGCTGGCGCTCGACCTCCGCGCCTGGCTCGCGCCAGACCTCCTAGCCCGGGAAGGGGTCGATGCTCATGCTGATGTTCACGTCGCCGCCGCTGACCACCACCTGCTTGGTATTCGGATAGGTGTAGTCATGCTGGTTCCAGGCCGCGCTGCCGCGCACTTCCATGGTGTAGGTCCCATCCGGCACGCCGTTGATTTCATAGCCGCCGTGGGGTGCGGCCTCCAGTGAGGTCACGCCGCTGAAGTTGCCCGGCGTCAGCACCACGAGGAACTTCTTGTCCGGTTCCTGCTCATTCTGCGTGATGAAGCCGCTGACCTTGTGCGTATCCGCACTCACGAAGGTCTTCAGCACGTACTCCGCATTGCTGTCCGCCGAGAACTGGTCGCCCAGGTCGCCTCGGATCCCGATGCGGTAGGTGCCAGTGCCGGGGGCCACGAAGCTCACGAGCTCCATGTTCGTGAAGTAGATGCGGATGCTGCTCCACTGCTCATTGAAGTTGTCCAATGGCAGGTCCATCACACCCGGCGCGTACATCAGCATGTCGAGATCGTTGAAGGTGCCGTTGGGCTGGTCGAAGTGGTTGACGTACTCATACTCCAGCGTGGCGGTGAAGTGCTCACCGGCATTCAGGTCGATGCAGTAGAAGTCCCAGTGGTCCTGGGCCTCGTCAATCTCCAGCATCTCGGGCACGAAGTCGTCATGCGTGCTGGCAACATAGCTGCCCACGCCGATCGGATAGCAGGTGTCAAGCGTGTCGTTGTCCTCGAAGTCGTCGTAGATCGGGTAGTCCCCTCCATTTCCCTGCGTGATGCTGGACTCCAGCCCGGCGATGTTGATGTCGCGCCCGTCCACCACGATCACAGCGATATAGACGAACTTGGCCGGGCTGGTGATGTCGAGGCCCTGCCAGTCCGCCGGCAGCACCTGGGAGGTGGACAGCTTCTGCCCGACGAGCTGCCAGCGCTTGCTGGTGTAGTCAGCCAGCATCACGTAGTAGTAATCGTCCAGCTTGCCCTGGTGGAGGGTGACCTTGATCGATTCAAGGTCGGTGGGGTTGTTCAGCGGGAAGCGGTAGACCGCCCAGGCGCTGGGCTGGGCCTCGCTGCTGGCGAGCACGCCCACCGTGGCGATCGTGTCATGCACGGCGAAGCCCGGAGCTCCGCAGTCGGAGTAGGTCTGCGTGCCGTCCAGGGTTTCCAGCGCCTTCACCTGGCGCGAGAAATGCGGGTCATCCAGCGGGAAGGCCGGAGCCGCTGCGGCCTGGATAACGGGAGCGGAATCCACTGAACCGGCGGCGGATGCTCCGCCACAGGATGCGGCATGCAGCGCAGTCAGCAACAGCGCCAGCACGCTCAGTCCGATCCCAGCCAGTCCACGCTTCATGTCCGCTCCTTCACCGTACGTACATCTAACTAAATAACATGACGCAGGCGGGAGTCAATGGTTACTGCATCCGGTCCGATCCATCCACGGGATCCGCGAGCATGTAATCCAGCTCCGTGATCGTCTCCTCGAGCAGCCAGTCGAGGATGCTGCCATCCTCATCCGTGAAGCAGTCCAGGCTGTAGTCACCGTCATCATCGGAGAAGCCATAGCTGTAGCCGAGTGCCGGGTCGTCGATGCTGAACGCCGCCGGGTCCGCCAGGAAATCCTTCAGCACCTGCTGGAAGCGCTGGAAGAACTGATACTGCTGCCGCTTCTCGGCATGATACGACGGACCGTCCATCACGAAACGCCCGGAAGCCGCATCCCATTCGTAGAACCAGCTCCAGAAGTAGTCGCTGAGATTGCGGCCGACGGGGGAAATGCTGCGGTAGACCCAGTGCCCGTCCGCCGTGCGCAGAAGCTCCAGCGAGCCATAGAAGCTCCACAGCATCTGCGGCCAGAACTCGCCTTCCTCACCTTCACTGATGGCCTCGAGCCGTCCGTCGTCCAGCATCCGGAACACATAGGCCCCGCCGCCGTTGCTGATCCCGGTCATCCCGGAAACCACCACCTCGCTGCGGCCATCGCCGGTCAGATCCACCAGCCAGACATACTCCGCGGAAACCGGCGGAAACTCCACCGTCTGCCTGAGCACGGGCTGGCCCGAGGCATGGTCGTAAAGCTCCAGCCGGCCCTCGGCGATTCCAAACACCGCGATCTCCAGCGAGTCGAAGCGCTCATCCGCCTCACCGAGCAGGGGCTGGCCCTCGGCGGAGTCCAGCAGATGCTCCTCCGCGCGGTAGCCCCCCAGGCCGTCCATCCCGTCCCAGCCCAGGAGCGCATGCGCCGCCGGATGGTAGCGCAGCAGGAAGTCCGGCGCGGCATCCTCATCCGGGAAGCGCTGGTGGAAGTATTCCTCGCTGGCCAGCAGGCCCATCCCGACCGGGATCGGCAGCGTGGCAGGCTCATCCGCGGGGTTGAGCTCAAACTGCGCCAGGGCAGGGGAGATGAGCAGCGTTGCCAGTAGCAGGCCGGCGGTGATTGCCAGTTTCATGTCAGGCCTCATGCATGTTCAGATTCAGGATCCGGCCGACGGGTTGCACTGCTTCCTCGCCGCCTTCCACGATCAGACGCAGTTCCTCCACCAGTTCATCATTGATTATGCCGTCATCGCTGATGAAGGGTGCGAGGCTGTACTCCTCGCCGTCAATGAAGCAGGAATACTGCATGAAGTAATCATCGGTATCGCGGTGGAACTGCTCCGGGTCATGCACCAGCCGCTGCACCTGGCCGTACAGCCTTTCATAGAAGCGGTCCTGCGAGACGTAGTAATCGGGCGCGAAGCCGGGGTCCCAGCTCCAGGCGTTCTCCGCGCTGTCGAAACTGACGATGTCGCGGTAGTAGTAGCCGGCTGCGCTGAAGAACAGTGGGAAGCTGAGCTGCAGCTCCCAGTCGCCGTCGTTGTCATAGTCCGTCAGTTCCACGGAGCCATGCGCGCTCCACAGCGAGCTGGCGAAGTCCGAGGGCTCTGCGCTGTCACCGAAGTAGCTGATCCCGCCATCCTCATTGACCGTCAGCAGGTCCACGCCGCCGCCGCTGCCGGCCCCCGTCATCCAGGAGGCGATCACGTCCAGCCTGCCGTCGTGGTTGGCATCCAGTACGAAGACCCGGCCGATGTATTCATGCCCCAGGTCATGGTGCGCGATCATCCGGAAGCTGCCGTCGGCACTGCGCAGGTAGCTGCAGATCGTCCCGAGGCCCCAGTATTCGTTGTCCTCATAGTGTATTCCGACGCCGATGTAGACCTGCCCGGCCTCAGTGGAGTAGTTGGCCTGCCACTGCTTGCGGTGGAAACCGGCCCAGTCCCTGGCCGGCAGCATGCGCTGCTCGGCGAAGAAGGGGTCGAGGTCCTCCACATATTCCTGCTCCAGCACGCGCATCATCCCGGATTGCAGTTTCAGCAGGCAACTGAGACTCGTGCCGGGTCGCGAAGCCTGCTGGGCGGCGATCACATCGGGGGCCGGGCTGCACTGCAGCAGGCTGTTCTGATCGGTGACGGCCTGCAGTTCATAGCCCTGCTCAAAGGGCTCGTAATACTGGGCGGAGGCCGCATCTACACTGGCCAGCAGCAATATCAGGGCGGCGCAGACGGGCAAAAACGGACGAAAAAGCGCAAAAAGTGGAGTCATGACACCTAATAATAGGCCATTATTCAGAATGAATTAATGTAGATAGCAGCAATTGCCGCAAAACAGTGGAGGGTAATCAGTGGTCAGTGGTCAGTGGTCAGTGGTCAGTGGTCCGTGGTCAGAAGTCAGTGGTCAATGGTCAGAAGTCAGTGGTCAGGGAGGGTAGCGGTGCCGCCCCGCGGCAATTGGGAGGTAATGCAGCCACCGGTTAGAGTCCATCCAACACGAGGAAGGACCGGCGCCGCCCCGCGGCGATTGGTAGGCAATGCAGCAACCGGCTAGAGTCCATCCAACACGAGGCAGGACCGGCGCCGCCCCGCGGCGATTGGGAGGTAATGCAGCAACCGGCTAGAGTCCATCCAACACGAGGCAGGACCGGTGCCGCCCCGCGGCAATTGGGAGGTAATGCAGCCACCGGTTAGAGTCCATCCAACACGAGGCAGGACCGGCGCCGCCCCGCGGCGACTGGGAGATGGCGCAGCAAAGAGATGCAGGATCCATCGAGACGAGCAAAGGACCGGCGCCGCCCCGCGGCGATTGGGAGGCATAGTTGCGGAGTGCCACAAATTGCCCTATTATTGCCATATGTTGGTTCCCAAAAGAAACTCCAATCGTCTTGCCGGATATGATTACTCCACCCCCGGCTACTACTTCGTCACCATCTGCACTGCTGGCAACAGGAATCTCTTCGGCAGGATCGGACAGCAGAACACCGTGGAACTGAGCATGCTTGGCAGGATTGCCGATGAAATCTGGCAACGCAACAATCAGGTTTACAGCAATGTCAGCAATGACCTTTACAGAATCATGCCGAATCACTTGCATGCCCTGCTGCTTCTAGAGCACCACGGTGCTGATGCTGAACGGCCACCCAAGCTGGGAACCGTGATCAATTCATTCAAGGGGGCCGTGACGAAGGAAGCGCGCCTGACAACGGGAAATCCTGGACTGGCAATCTGGCAGAACGGATTCCACGAGAAGATCGTGAACAGCGAAGTATCCCTGAACCGCATTCGCCAGTACATTCTCTACAATCCGCATCTGGATGAACTTCGGCGGACTGGTGGAGCTTGAATCGTAACGCCATCTACCAATCGCCGCCAGGCGGCGCCGGTCCTTCTTTGTTTTGATGGTTCCAAAGGGGTTGCAAGAGCCCCTCCCAATCGCCGCAGGGCGGCGCCGGTCCTTCTCCATTAAGTTACCTCCTGAAGGAATATGCAACTGCCACACCCTTCCACCAGTAGCAGGGCGTTTACGCCCGGGAAATGAAAGTGGCACTCCGCAAGAGCCCCTCCCAATTGCCGCCGTCCCCTCTGCTGATTCTCATTCTGCTTCTGATTCCGTGTTCTCCGTGCTCCCTGTGGTTGATCTTCTCTCTCCTCTCCCTCCCATATCTTCCTCTTCCTCCTTTCCACATCTGAAGTCCAATCTCAGAAAAACTGCGCATTTCTTACTTACCTGAAGCTAATTCGAAAGATCAACCTCAATATTTTCAAAAATGATCTTGACATAGTTGAAAATGCTTGTTACTATGCTGATGTGATGTTCAGAAACAACAAGAAGGCCAACAGGCTGATTTCCGAATGTCCCGTGTGCAGCGGGCAGCTCAGCGTCACGCACCTGCGTTGCAATGAGTGCGACACCGAGCTCAACGGCGTATTCATGGCCAATGAGTTCGCCCGCCTGCCCCAGGACAAGCTGGAGTTCCTGCGGACCTTCCTGTCCTGCCGCGGCAACCTGAAGGAGGTTGAGTCGGTGCTGAACATCAGCTATCCGACGGTCCGCGGCCGGCTTGACCAGCTTCTGGCCAGCCTCGGGATGGATGGCGGGGCCTACGCCGGTGAGGCGGCGGCCGCCGCTGCAGATGAAGATGATCATGAAAGCCGTGAGGAGATCCTCGCGGCCCTGGAGCGGGGTGAGCTTACGGTCGAGGAGGCCGAGAGCCGCCTCAGGGACTGACGCCGGGCGTCAGTGGGAAGGGAAACGATGCGGTTCAGTGTGGAATACATGTTTCGTGATGTCTCGGACGTGGAGCTGGGACAACTGGGTGAATTGATCAGTACCCTGCGCAGGCAGGGCTGGCAGCCGCTGGAGGCAGCGGAACTGCAGAGCGTCTCACGGATGCTGGGTGACACCCAGCGGGGCTCCTGCCTGCTGTGGATGAAGCGCAGTGTTCCGGTCGACAGGCTGGCTGCCGCGGCATAGATCAATTGGAGAGGACAACATGAGCAGAGAGAAGATCAAGATCCTGGAAATGGTGCAGGAAGGCCGGCTGACCCCCGAGGAGGGGCTGAAGCTGATCAACGCCCTGCAGGATTCGGAAAGCCGCGAAAGCAGCCGCAGCGGAGCCGCCGGCAGTGCCGGCACGCGCTTCGATGTGCCGAACATCAAGCTGCCGAAGATCAACCTGGAGAATCTCGGCGAGGTCGCGGTGGAGTTCCAGAACTCGCTCGTTGACACCTTCCGCCGCACCCAGCGCCAGTACAAGCGCAGCAAGGCCGCACGCTACACGGAGCTCAGGGACTTCCCCGTCAAGGTCGAGATCCCGGATGGCATCAAGCGCTGCAACCTCACGCTCGACATCCGCGCCGGGCGCGTCAAGGTCAAGGGCGGTGAAAGCGGCAGCCCGCTGATCCAGGGCAAGGTCAAGAACACCCCCACGGAGCCGGTGATCCTCAGCGACGTGAAGGGCGGCAAGGCCGATGTCACGCTCAAGCACAGCATCGGGCGCAGCGGCCTGAAGCTCAATCCGGACGTGGCCTACGTCGCCAGCCTGCACAATGCGGCGGCGGATGCGCACTTCGATCTGAGCGAACTCGATGTGAAGGACCTGGAGATTGACAACCAGGCCGGCAACATGGTGCTGCTGCTCGGCAGGCGCGAGGACCGCGTGGAGATGGACGTGCGCAACAACGCCGGCAGCATCACGCTGCACATCCCCGAGGACTACGCCCTGCGGCTCGAGGCCACGGGCAGCCTCTCCAAGCTCAACCTGGAGAAGTACGGGATGGAGCTGCGCGACGGTGTGGCGGAGAGCAGCGACTGGGATGACAACCCGCGCGGGGTGAGCATCCATCTGAGCCAGAACGTGGCGGCCTTCCTGATCGAGTGGAAGCGCCGTGACGGGATCGACCTCAGGGCCAATGGCCAGCGCTCAGAGGCGGAAGCGGATCTCGGCGTGCCGGTGCCGGACGTGGATGATGAGGACTTCGAGGACGAGGATGAGATCCTCGCTGACGACGACATCTAGATGACAACAGCCGGAGGTAGATCCTCCGGCGCAGTGTGTGTGTGTTGCGATGGGCTGCCTGCCGCGGTCCATCGCATTTTGTTTCCAGTTCACCTGAAGGTTCACTGGTCTGGCGCTGCGGCCGGCAAAGCCGTCCGGGTCGCGCTGAAGTTACAGGAGGCCAGATGTCAGTCTGGCAATTGAGCACCTGAAGACGCATCGCGCAATCAGCGAGAAGCTTTGCTTTGAGCTGTATTGCAGACCATCGAGTCCCGCCAAAGGCGGGATTGCACGAGATGGAAACAGAATCTGGTCTGGCGCTGCGGCCGGCAAAGCCGTCCGGGTCGCGCTGAAGTTACATCTCCCAAACGAAACATCTCCTGCAGGGGCAATCAGCGAGAAGCTTTGCTTTGAGCTGCATTGCAGACCCGCGAATGCTTGCATGAGCGGGCAACTAGAAAAGGAAAAGGCGCCGGGCTGAATCGGCGCCTCTTACATCGCTGTCAAATCAGAACTCCCTTGCGGTTTCTGAAGACTGCCAATGTGAACTGGTAATTAGAGAGACCACCCCCGCTGCGGATTTGTTCTAAGAAATAGGGGAACTGTTTCTGGTCTTTTTGGGGGGAACACTTTCCGGGCTAAGAAAAAAAGTGAACCCCGATGCGTCGCGGGGTTCACCAGGTCAGGAGTTGCTGTGTCGTGAAAACCTGTATCGTCGAACTGGTAATAATCCAGACGCTGCACTGCCCCCGTTGTTCGGAAAACAGCAGCGGATTATTTCCCGCCCACGGAGGTCTGGCGCAAGCCAGGCGGGGAGGTCGAGCGCCAGCTCGGCGCGGAGCGCGGGCATTCAGCCCGCCGGACTGCGAACGGTCAGTTCGCAGGAATAGACTGTCCCAGCGCCGGTGCTTCCTCGTATTGGATGGACACTAGCAGCTTGCTGCGCCATCTCCCAATCGCCGCGGGGCGGCGCCGGTCCTTCTGCTGATTCCGGGGGTCGTGTTGGAAATGCAGATGCCACTCTCATTTCCGGGGCGTAAACGCCCTGCTAGCGGTGGAAGGGCGTTCACGCCCGCCATATTCCATTGCGTGCTCAGCCAGCCCAGGAATCGCTCTGATGGATAATCTTCCGCTCCGCCCGAGTCGTCCCCGTTGCCAACCCGAGCGCATGCGAGCCTATCTGCCGATCACCGAAACCCGAAACCCGACCCCCGTTGCCTCCCCGCTTAAGCGGGTAGCTCCTATTCCCCCACGAGCCGGTTAGCCTGGGCGAGGCTTTCAAAGGTGCCGGCGTCCGTCCACCAGCCACTGAGCACGCTGTAACTCACCATGCCCTGTTCGACGTAGTGCTGGTTGACATCGCTGATCTCCAGCTCGCCACGCCCCGAGGGCTTCAGCGTCGAGATCACGTCGAACACGCCGTTGTCATACATGTACACGCCGATCACCGCCAGGTTGCTCTCCGGTTCCGCCGGCTTCTCCACGATCTTCGTGATCCTGTCACCCTCGACGGTGGCAACGCCGAAGCGCTGCGGGTCATCCACGGGCTTCAGCATCAGCCGCGCACTGCCTGCCGCTGCCTCGCTGAACTCGCGCACGGCATCCGTGATCGGGTCCTCGAAGATGTTGTCACCGAGGATCACGCACATCCGGTCGCTGCCGACGAAGTTGCGCGCCAGCCCGAGCGCCTGGGCGATCCCGCCCGCTTCATCCTGCACCTTGTAGGTGAAGCGGCAGCCGTAGTCCTTGCCGCTGCCCAGGAGGCCGACCACCGCCCCCATGTGCTCGGTGCCGGTCACTATCAGGATGTCCTGCACGCCGGCCTCGATCAGCTTCTCGATCGGGTGGAAGATCATCGGCTTGCGCCCGACCGGCAGCAGGTGCTTGTTGGTCACGCGTGTGAGCGGGAAGAGCCGGCTGCCCGTGCCGCCGGCGAGGATGATGCCCTTGACTGTATGCGCCATTGCTCAATCTTACATTGCAGCAGCCGCTAGAATCCCCCGGATGCAGCTGATCCTCGCCTCACAGTCCCCGCGCCGTCGTGCCCTGCTGGACAGCATCGGCGTCACTTACTCAGTGGAAACCGGCCCGGAGCTCGATGAGGACGCCGTGCTCGCGGAAGCCTCCATCGGCGACTTCCCGGCACGCATGCTGGAGCTGGCGCGGCGCAAGGGCCGGCCGGTCAGCCTCGCCAACCCGGAGAGCCTCGTGCTCAGTGCCGACACCATGGTGCTGCTCGACGAGCACCGCCTCGGCAAGCCCGCCGATCCGACGGATGCCCTGCGCATGCTGAGCCTGCTCAGCGGCCGCGTGCACCACGTTGCCACCGCCGTCGTGCTGCAGCGCAGCGCAGATGGGCTCTGCCTGCAGGAGCTGGAGCGGACGGAGGTCCGCTTCCGTGAGCTGCCGCAGGAAGCTCTGCAGCGCTACCTTGATCGGGCCCGGCCCTGGGACAAGGCCGGTGCCTACGCCATCCAGGATCTGGGCAGCCTGCTCGTCGAGCGGATCAGTGGCGATTACCCGAATATCGTCGGTTTGCCGTTGGTCAGAACGGCGCAGATGCTGGAAAAAGCCGGAATATCCCTGCTCTGAATGTGCGAAATGTAGCAATTTGATGGGAATTTAACCGACAGTCAGTGTAGATTTGCCTATTTTAGCTGGATTTATTTTTTATTATTTGTAAAGGAAAGGTTAATTGTGTAAACTGTTAGTGGATGGCTCCCTGGAATAACAGGACTAGTCAGTCATCGGGAGTATTTGGGAAGGCGATCAAGGACCAGCTGCAGGAAGGAGAACTCCTCCTGCATGATGTGCTGGTGACGCAGAGCCAGGCTCTCGCTCTGACGGACCAGAGGTTACTAGACCTCAGTATGCGCTCGAACTTTCTCAAGCGCTCCATCCGCGTGCGTGAGATCAGCCTCAGGGAAATCTGCGGTCTCGAGATTGACGACCTCTGCCCCCACTACATCAACGGTACGCGTCCCAGCGGCTTCAAGCTCAAGCTGACGAATGCCCAGGGCCAGGTCTTCGCCGAGTGGTTCGGTGAGAACGACGCCATCGACACCGCCTTCCAGCTGATCCTCGAGCTGCAGTACCAGATCCAGCTGCAGGAGGACCGCCTGCTGATCGACCTCCCGGCGGCGCGCACCCGCAGTGAGCTGCCCGAGGAGCTCGGCCGCAAGGTGAACTTCATGCTCGAGGATGACGAGCAGATCCGCCATGAACTGAGCGGCAAGAACGGCCGCGCTCTCTGCATCACCGACCGCCGCCTGATCCTCGTGCGCCGGGACCGTGAAGCCAGCAGCATCTGGGGCGAGAACAGCGTGCTCGAGATCCCCTACACAAGGCTGGACCGCGTGCTGACCTCCTCGCACATCGTCAATCCGCAGATCGTGATGCACATGGCGGTGTTCTTCGAGCGCTTCGGCGAGCCCCTGCCGGGCGGCCGCGCTGAGCACATGAGCGTGCTCGGCTCGCACTGGACGGAGGTGCTGAAGGCCGCGCTGATCGCGGTGGCGCTCAAGCACAGCAGCCGCCAGAGCTACGTCGCCGGCCTCGTCGGACTGAGCTGAAGAATAGTAGTCAGTAGTCAGAAATCAGTGGTCAGAGGTCAGTGGTCAGTGGTCAGAAAGATTAGGACTGATACCTATGTATTGGACGGACCGCACACATGGAAATACCGCCAACCGCCAACTGCTTACTGTTCCCTGATTTCTGCCAACTGCCTACTGCCAACTGCCCACTGCCTACTGCCCACTGCCTACTGCCTACTGCCCACTGCCCACTGCCCACAGTCCACTATTCCACTAGAAGTTCAGCGAGATCTTCCCCGGGCTCTGGCTGCGCGGCGGCACCGCCGGCGGGCGGGCCAGCAGTTCGCTGCGCTTCTGCTCGAAGGCCGCGATCGTTGATTCGCTGATCAGCTTCTTTTCCTCCAGCACCGGCAGCAGCAGCTTCTCGAACCAGGCGGCATGCATACGGTGCGGCATCAGTTGGCGGCGGATGCATCAGTTCGATCAGGCGCAGCAGGTCGTGGCGTTCCAGCTCCAGGCGCAGCGCGGCCTGCATCACCTTCACGCGCTGGCGGCTGAAGTCCACCATGAACTCCACCGGCACCAGCAGGAAGTAGCGGTAGCTCTGCTCCATGTAGTCCAGGTCCCGCATCGCGAAGGCCCAGAAGGAGAGGTAGTTCATCAACTGGTGGTCGCGGTCCTCCTCGGGGACCTGCCCGAAGAACCTGTCAACATGCCCGCGCGGGATCCCGATCCCGTGCATCGCGTGTGCCCAGCAGCGCTGGGTCAGGCTGCAGCGGGCCTCCATCACCGTTGCCAGCGGGCCGCGGCTGGCCATGCTGATGCTGACGATCTGCCCGCGGGCCAGCTCGGCGCGCTGCATGGCGTTGGCAGCGAAGTAGTGCTTGAGCTGGTACTGCATGAAGTCGACGTAGACCCCCAGCGCCTGGCGCTCATCCTCGCTGAAGGGCGCATTCGCCAGCGCATCGCGCGCCTGCTGCAGGCTGGCCTGGCAGGCCGCGTTGTTGTCAAGATAGATCGCCTCCCAGAAGGGGGTGCGGTACTGCGCCAGCCAGTTGTCGAGGTGTTGGATCATGCCTGCCAGCCGGGAACGGGGTGCAAAGATTCTAGCCGAGGACGCCTGCGCCCGGCTTCAGAAGTTGAGGATCTTGCGGCCCTGCGGCACGGTGCGCGGCGGGACCTGCGGCGATTCCATCAGCTCGCGGCTCTTGACGCTGAAGGCCCCCTCGAGCGCGGGGGTCCAGAGCTGCAGGCGCTTGCAGAACGGGATGATGTTCTTCATGAACCAGCGGATGTGGTAGTAGTGCGGCATCAGCTCGATCAGGCGCTCCACGTCGCGCACCTTGCAGGTACCCTCGATCAGCCCGACCATCACCTTCAGGCGCTGGCGGCTGAAGTCCACCATGAAGTCCAGCGGACTGGTGAGGAAGTAGCGGTAGGCGGCCTTCAGGTAGTCATCGGCGCGCGTATCAAAGGCCCAGAACGAGATGTAGTTCCAGCACTTGGAATCGATGTCGATCTCGGGAATCATGTTGAACCACTGCTGGAACTGCTTGAGCGAGAGCCGCACGTCGTAGGAGCGGTGTGCCCAGCAGCGCAGGGTCAGGAGGATCCGGGCCTGCATCACGGAGGAGAGCGGGTCGATGATCGGCTCACTCATGCTGCGCAGCACATAGAGGATCTGCTGGCGCTGCTGGTCCTTGTCCTCGGTGAAGGCATCGCTGACCTGGAACTCCAGGAAGTGCAGCACCATCTTCATGGCCTGCAGTTCGTCAGAGGAAATCTTCTGCTGCGACAGCCAGCGCCAGGCCTCAGTGAGAATCTGGTCGCACGCAGTCCGGTCGCGGGTGTAGATGTTTTCCCGGACAGGATCGCAGAATTGCGCGAGCCGACGGTCGATATGCTCTAGCACTAGTAAAACCTCTTCCGAATAATCAGCTTGATAAAGACTGATGGGACCGCGCACTTACGCGGTAGCAGATATTACCATACCTGATTATAGTCGTGTCTGACAAGAGCCGGAAGTACTAAGGCGAGCTGATTTCGATTATTGGCGAATTCCGTGCAAAACCGGCGGCCTGAGTATTCAATGGACGTCGTGCTCAGCAGCCAGGGAAGGTTGCTCCCGGTATAATGAACCGGTTGTCCCCGGGATTCTTCCCCGGCTCCTCACAGAGCCGTGCTCAGGCCCCGGGGCCTTTTTCCATCCTGGCGCATGAGCTTTGTGTTCCTGCCTACTTCTTCGAGCCCATCCCGACCTGCTGGCCGATCTGCAGCGCCTTGCCTTCCGTCATGAAGCTGAAGCTGAAGGCGATGTCCGTATTGTGGAATTCACGGATCGTCTGCGCGCCGCACAGGCCCATCGAGCTCTTGATCGCACCCACGAGGTTCTGCGTGCCATCGGTCACCTGGCTGGGCCCGAACAGCACCTGCTTGAGCGGCACATGCACGTCGCTCTTGACCCGCGTGCCACGCGGCAGGTTCGGGTCCGGTGTCGCCATGCCCCAGTGGTAGGGGGTGGCTGGGCTCTCCGGGCAGCCGGCGAAGATGCTGCCGGTCATGATCGCGTCGGCACCCGTGGCCAGCGCCTTGCAGATCTCGCCGCCCTTGCGCATCCCGCCGTCGGTGATGATCGCGACGTACTTGCCGGTCTGCACGTAGAAGTCGTCACGGGCCGCCGCGCAGTCCGCGGTGGCGGTGATCTGCGGCACGCCCACGCCGGTCACGCCGCGGGTGGTGCAGGCCTGGCCCGGCCCGACGCCGACGAAGATCGCATCCGCACCGGCCTCCATCAGCGAGTAGGTGATCTCATAGCCGCTCACGTTGCCAACCATCAGCGGCACCTTGACGCGGTTGATCAGTTCGGCGATGTCCAGCACGTTGCCGCTCTTCGAACGGTGGCGCATGCTGGTCACGGTGCTCTGCAGCACGAGGATGTCGATCCCGCTGTCCTCGGCCACCTGGCCGAATTTGATCATCCCGGCCGGCGTCAGCGAGCCCGCAGCCTTCACGCCGCCGGCCTGGATCTCCCTGATGCGCTTGGCGATCAGCTCAGGCTTGACCGGCTCGCGGTAGATCTCCTGGAAGATCTTCGTGGCCTCCTCGTTGTCAGCGGCCACGATCCGGTCGAGGATCGCCTGGTAGTCGTCGTAGCGGGTGTAGATGCCTTCGAGGTTCAGCACTCCGAGCCCGCCCCATTCGCCGAACATGCGCGCAATATTCACATCGACCACGCCGTCCATGGCGGCGGCGAGGATCGGCAGCTCGAACCTCTGCTCGCCCAGCTGCCAGGAGACGTCGACATCATTCGGGTCGACCGTGCTCTCGCCGGGGATCAGGGAGATGTCGCTGAACCCCAGGGCCAGCTTGATCTTGCGGTTCTTGGAAAGCATGAATTCCATGGCTGCCTCGTCTCCTCGAAATACGCCTGCTGCGAGTGAAGCTGCGCATTATAGCGAGCGGGCAGCCCGGCGTCAATTGCTTTGCCATCTCGTCCAAAGACTCGATGGTCTGCAAACCGGAGCGAAACGAGTTCCGCTCCTCTTGCGCGATGCAAGCGCTCAGTGGTCTGAATTCTTCTGCCGACTCACGCAAGCGTTCGTCGGTCTGCAGTACAGCTCCAAGCAAAGCTTCTCGCTGCCTGCGCGATGCATCTTCCAACCACCTGCAACTTCAGCGTGACCCGTTTGCTATGGATGACCCACGCAGGTTGAGCGGAACCGGTTTCGCGAAATCCTGCAGACCATCGAGCCCTCGGGTGAGATGGCAAGAGGATTCAGACCGCCGAAGCCTCGGCTGAGGCGGCAAGTCAATTCAATGCGGATTAGTACCCGTGGGGAGATGGATTAGTTCATTGCTGCCGGAGATCAGGCGGGGAGGTGCGGCGCAGGTCGCACAACATGCCTGTCTAGCGCGAGCTCGGCGTGGTTGACCAGCGCAAGCCGGACCGGAAGTGAAGGGTGAACCGTGAAGAGTGAAGCGTGAACCGTGAAGACGTGTAGCGTCGGCGCCCCGCGACGCCTGAGAGAGCATGCCGCGAAGCAATGAGCAATGACGATTGAGCAATGAGCCCAGTGACATCGCATTTCTCTGCGCATCTTCATTCTCTGCGCCTCTGCGCCAATAAAACCCTGCAGGCGAGCATGTTACTGCTCGCGCGGTTGCGCGCCTCGTCACGCCACAGCCTGACTCGAATGACAACGAGGCAATGCGGTATGGATTTCTTCAACGCCAAGGCGCGAAGTCGCGAAGGAATGCAGGAAGAAATATCCCATCGGAAGTGAGTACCGGCGGCGCCCCGCGACGCCTGGGAGAGCATGCCGCGAAGTACGCATTGCCAACGGGTAATCGATCCCAACTGAATTTCTCTGCGCTCTCTGCATCTCTGTGGTTTATCTTCAGAACCGCTGCATCCCTGCCTCGTTGCCAATCGAGCGCATGCGAGCCTGGAAGAATTGTCAAACACAGAGCCACAGAGCCCACAGAGTTTTCTGGGCCTGGCCAAGGTGGGAATCTAGCAACTTCGCAGCATTCACTTTCAAGCGTCGCAGGGCGACGCCGGTACAGCTGCATGTGGGGATGAACTTCACTTCTCTTCCTTAGCGGCTTAGCGCCTTAGTGATGAGTGCCAGGACATCGTTTACATGATTTAGTGCCAGGACATCGTTTACATGATGACCTTGCATTGCCAAACAGAAAATGTACCGGCGCGGCCCGGCCGCGATTGGGAGAAGCTGCCGCGAAGTACGCATTGCCAACGGATCACCGATCGCAATTGGATTCCTCTGCGCTCTCTGTATCTCTGTGGTTAGTCTTCATAACCGCCTCATCCTTCCTCGTTGCCATCAGAGCAAAAGGCGAGCCACATCCCTACTCATCATCCCCTGCATGCTCATTCCGCCAGCTGAGCGTCTCGAAGTCGAACTGTGACAGCCGCTCGATCTCATCCATGTGCCGCCGGCTCCAGTCCAGTTCATCGATCAGCTGCTGCGTCATCGTGTTTATTTCATAGTGGAAGCTGGATGCGAACAGGCGTCCGAGGCTGAGCCTGTATTCCAGCGCAGCAAGCGGCGCGAACAGCGCATCAGGCAGCGCATCCGGCAGGTACTCCGCGCTCGTCCGGTCCAGCTGCACCGTGAAGTCCCAGGGCCAGTTGCGCCGCATGTTCTTGTTGTCATCCTGCAAGCTACGCCTGAGCTGGTCGTACTCCCTCAGCGCCTGCGCCTGCTCCGCTGTCAGCTTGCAGTTGGCCTGCACCTCCGAGCCGAACTTGCCCATGCAGGAAAGCAGCATCAGCGGATTGATGTCACTGATGTCCTCCGTTGCCATCAGCCGGCACAGCATCCGGTTGATCTCATCCAGGGCCGCCAGGTCCTGCTGTGCTGCCAGGCGCTCAATCAGCTTCTTCAGCTCGATGCCATTGACAACCGTGTACGGCTCGCTCATTATGTATTCATAGGGCTGCATGGCGCAGAGGATCTGGTCGCGCTGGATCTGCATTTCAGCCGGGATGGATCGCGCCAGCTCCATGCGGAAGTGCCCGGTATGGAAGCTGCACTGCATCGCGTTGCCATCGCGGATCAGGGAGATGCGCTCATCATCGTCCAGTCTCATGTCCGATACTGCGATCCAGTACAGCGGGGTCGCTTCATTGAGGTGCGCTGCCAGCTGCCTGATTTCCTCCAGCAGTTCAGCATGCCGCATATCCGCCTGCTCCGTAGTCAGTCCCGGCGGCTGGCTGATCTCAGCCTCCCGAAACTCCGTCCAGCGCTCCTGGAACAGCCACAGCTCCCCCCGGTGGATTTTCAACGCCACTGGCAATTGCGTCCGCCATGAGTTTGCTCGCAAGCTCCTCATTGTCCGCTGCACCTTCAAACTCGAATGCCAGCGGTTCTTCCGCTGCATTGCGCAGCAGTTCATAGCGCAGCCGCTGCCAGCGCGGGTCATCGCCGAACTGCGGTTCCGCCTGCTGCATCAGCTCATGGATGTAGTAATGCCCGCCACCAAGATCCGTACCCGGATCCTCGGAATCAGCCGGAGTCGTATCCAGCCCCTTCATCCACAACCGTTCGACCGTTTGCTGGGCATAGCCGAAGTACCAGTCAAAGAAGGGGTCGCCAGTGTCCACTTGCAGCGGTTGCATCTTCAAAGTGTGTATGAACACACTCATGGCGAGCAACAGCGGCAGGCCGAGCACTATTGCGTACACGGGCTTCAGCAGGCTTGAGGGAGCGCTGTCCCGCTCACTGCCAGCCGAGCTGCGTGCTTCCAGCGCCTGCCTGTCATACTGTCCACTGGCAATGGCCTCGATCGCAGCAAGCGCACGTCCACGTAGTAGTCTGGACAGCAGCAGCGGGACCAGCAGCATCAGGCCGATCGCTGCCAGGCTGAGCAGTTTCGCGCTGTCCTGCGGTATGCCCTGGCCGCGAATCACCAGCTGTACAAGCAACATCACAAGCAGCGGCGCGCCGATCAGCAGCCACAGCATCAGTTGCTGGCCTACGGGATGCGCGATCCGCCGGCCGACCAGGATGCCCACATGCAGCAGCAGGCAGAACACCGCCATGCAGATGAAGTAGAAAAGCGGCGCAACCAGCGGAAACAGCAGGAACTGCCAGTGCCATTGCACTTTCCCGTTTTCAAACAATGGTAATGGGAACTTAAGCACCGCACCCAGCAGCACATAGAAACACGGGAACCACAGCAGCGGTGCGAAGCGCCGGCGGTGAAAGGCCGTCAGGCCGTCGAGGATCGTCGCGCTGTCCAGCGGGTTGCCCTGCAGCAGGTCGTCAATCCTGAGCGCATTGCTGCGCGTACGTCCCGTTGACAGGAGCTGCAGCCCCTGGCTGGCGGCGCTGAGCGTCCGCGAGAAGGCCATCAGCATTGAGAGGTTGAAGTAGAACCACAGGCAGGCCATCACGGCCACGATCCGGCTGGACTGCACATACAGCGGATTGGTGGCCAGCGGGTCATGCAGGGACAGCGCCCAGTGCTGGCGGCTGATCAGGATCACGGTGATCAGGAACAGCACTGCCGCGATGGTGACGAACATCGGCCGGCTGAACCAGCCCCGCCGGTACTCGCGTGACTGCCTGTGCAGGCGCTCGAGCAGCAGCTCAACGGGGTTGTCGGGCTGCCGCAGCTCCATCACAGATTCTGTCTCCCGTCCCCTTGTCATCACCGGTTCATTCTAATATGTGCAATTGCCATCACTTCCTTGGCTCCAGTGCATGCAGTCCACGCGGCAGTGCTTCCAGTTCGTGCTCGATGCAGTCCGGCAACAGCTCATCGCAGATCAGCAGCAGCTGATACTCCGTCACCGCCTGCTGCCCGTTCAGTACGGGCAGGTAGAGCACGTCACCGTTGCCAACCGTGAAGGGATCGGCATGCCCGAGTTCCAGATCGAAGTCCCAGGGGCTGTGGGGCAGGGCAGCACAGACCGCCCCCGGGACATGGGCCAGCTCCGCGATCCGCTGCGGGTACTCCCCGTGCCGCTCGCGGTACAGCTCAAGCATCCGCTCCAGGCAGGCATGCGCCCCCAGCAGTGCGGCAGCGCGCTCCTCCCTGCCGTGGTAGGCCAGGAAGCTGTGCATGTCAGCATCGGCCAGCTGCTCCTCCAATCTCCAGTCTGCACTGCGGTCATGGGCGGGTCCGCCCTGCTGCATTGCCAGAATCGCACTCAGTGGCTCCACTTCCTCGAAGGGATAGCTGGCTCCCTCCAGATTGGCAACGAGATTCTCCAGCGGCGGGGCATTCGCGGCGGTGCGCACCCAGGCCATCCCGCCCTCCGGCAGTTGTGCCTGGTAGACGCGGCCGATCGGGTACAGCGGCCAGCGCGAGGCATACTCCACCCCCGGCATGCGGATGATGCATTCGGCTGAAACGACAGCCGCCATCGCCGCCGGATCCACGCCGTCCGGGCAGCTGCCGGGGTTGAGCGGGTCCACGCGGGGATCTGACAATGGACCGTCGAACTCGAACAGCAGCGGTTCGCCTGAACTGATCCAGCTCCAGCCTACGCGGGCTTCCGTGGCATCGTCAAGTATCGAATAATCGACGCTGAAATAGGGCATGCCGAAGTACACCATTTCGTACCCGGCGGCATTTGTCGCAACGATCTCAATCGGCGGTGGCTCATATTCCTCGCTTGCTGCAATGTCGCCGGATTCCTGCGCATGAGCAATGGCAGCGAGCATGAAAACTGCGCTCAGCAATGCAATGATCCATCTATACATTTACCACCCCTGTGTGATGCATACCCTACGTCATTGAGTATACCGTGGATGTGCTGCGACGCGAAGCTGTGCCATTGGAGGTCGAGCGCGAGCTCGGCGGAGTGTTGGTCTGAGACCAACAAGGCCATGTAGCTCTAAGAGCTACACTCCGTCACTACGCCTGGGAGGGCATGCCGCGCAGCTGTGCCATTGGAGGTCGAGCGCCAGCTCGGCGGAGTGTTGGTCTGAGACCAACAAGGCCCTGTGGCTCTAAGAGCTACACTCCGTCACTACGCCTGGGAGAGCATGCCGCGAAGTGCGCATTGCCAACGGGTAATCGATCCCAACTGAATTTCTCTGCGCTCTCTGCATCTCTGTGGTTTATCTTCAGAACCGCTGCATCCCTGCCTCGTTGCCAATCGAGCGCATGCGAGCCTGGAAGAATTGTCAAACACAGAGCCACAGAGCCCACAGAGTCTTCTGAATCTGCAATACTCGAATTGCAGAATACTTCGCAGCATTCACTTTCAAGCGCGGCGGGGCCGCGCCGGTACAGCTGCATGTGGGGATGAACTTCACTTCTCTTCCTTAGCGGCTTAGCGCCTTAGTGATGAGTGCCAGGACATCGTTTACATGATTTAGTGCCAGGACATCGTTTACATGATGACCTTGCATTGCCAAACAGAAAATGTACCGGCGCGGCCCGGCCGCGATTGGGAGAAGCTGCCGCGAAGTACGCATTGCCAACGGATCACCGATCGCAATTGGATTCCTCTGCGCTCTCTGTATCTCTGTGGTTAGTCTTCATAACCGCTGCATCCCCGCCTCGTTGCCACCCGGGCGCAGCGAGCCAGGAAGAAGTGTCAAACATAGAGACTCAGAGCCCACAGAGTTTTCTGAATCTGGAAATTCGAATTGCAGATTACTTCGCAGCATTTACTTTCAAGCGTCGCAGGGCGACGCCGGTCCTGCTGGTATTGGCAATAGTTTCTTTCAGGATTCCTCTGCGCTCTCTGTATCTCTGTGGTTTATCTTCAAAACCGCATCTTCCCTGCCTCGTTTCCCCCGGCATCCTCCGGCGCTCCTGACCACTGCCTTCTGCCTTTTGCCTCCTGCCTTCAATCTGCATTAACATTGCTATTCCTTGACAAATATTCGCATTATGGTAATTTTTGTGTAGTATGCCGCGGGGTTGCTTCAGCATTCCACCGCCCCGCCGGGGAGAGGACATATGTCTCCTTGTGAAAAACTGCATGACGACCCCACCGTGCGCGCCCTGCTCTGGTGCCTGCTCAGCTCGGGTGAGCTGCACAAGGACGCGCTCAGGAGCAGCGGCTTCACTGACAGCGAAGCCCACGCCATCCTCAAGGATGAGTCGGGCCTGCTGCGCCGCATGAAGCGCCGCCATGCCCTGAGCCAGCGCCTGGGTGTGGCGGAGCTCGCGAGCCTGCTGCGCAACCGCCTCAGCGAGCATATCGAGGCCGCGAAACAGGCCAGCGAACTGGCCACCCTGCTGCGCAGCCTGAAGGGACTCCCGCTCTGGCTCTTCCCTGAATGGGAGCGAGCCCAGCTGGAGCACAACGGCGGCAACAGCCTCGACCTGCTGGTCGCCAGCCTCCCGCAGCGCGCATAACCCGCGGGAATTTCCCGCTCCCGCGCAACAATCCGCCGCCGCTCCCGCGTCTGAGGAATCAGCATGCTGGATGCGGATATCCGCAGGCGCTTCGACCTGCTGCTTACGGACGGGATCTACAGCCTGGCCTGGCGCTTCTGCGCGCGCCTCTGCAGCACGCGCGAGGACGCTGAGGACCTGCTGCAGGACTCGCTGCTGCAGGCACTGCGGCGGCTGGACAGCCTGCGCGAGGATGAGAGTTTCCGTTCCTGGCTGCTGAGCATCGTGCACCGGCGCTTCATCGACCGCTGCCGGCGGCGCGACACGCGCGAGCGCACCCTGGAGGGCGTGCGCCAGGTCTGGCACATCGACAGCCAGAGCACGGCGCAGAACCATCTCTGGGCGGTGCTCAACAGCCTGCCGGAGCAGAATCGCGAGGTGATCTGCCTGTTCTACATGGAAGGGCTCAGCACGGAGGAGATCGCGGTGATCACCGGGCTGAGCGGCAGTGCGGTGCGCCTGCGCCTGATGCGCGGCCGCCGCAGCCTGCGGGAGCGCCTGCAGGCGGAGGGGTTCAGTCATTTTGCTATGAAGGGACGGCCCGTGGAGGCGGCCGGAGGCAATTCACATGAATGTTGAAGAACGGATTCTCCTGGAACGGATCACTTCCGTCGCACAGCTCAGCGAGGCGGAGCAGCGCCTGGTGCAGGCCGATGAATACCTGCAGCAGCTGATCGCCGACAACGCCCTGCTGGAGGACGCGGCTGCTGTGCATGCGGTCGAACCCAGGCGTACGGCACTCCTGAACGAGGTCGCCTGCCTGGCGGAGCTGCCTGAGCAAGACAATACGGGACTGATGGGATTACTGGGCGGCCCCGGTGGCAGGCTGCGGGCCATACTGGCCTGCGCCCTGCTGCTGGCCGTGACTGGGCTGGCCAGCCTGCTGCCTCTGCGTCAGGCACCGCTCGGCCCTGAGCCGGCCTGGGCCTCCAGCGACGGCTACACCATCGTCTATGAACTGGCCGGCCAGCCGGCCTTCAGCAGCAGTGAAAGCGGGCTGAACCACGCGCTCGATGACTGGCGCAGCGAATTCGGCCAGAGCGCCGGGCAGCTGGCACTGCGCGTGCGCTCCGCCGGTGACGAGACCCGCGTGGCCCTCTCCGCGCGCCGGGTGAATGAGCATGAACTGCAGCGCCTCGTGAGCCTGATCGAGGAGCGCACCGGGATGCGTGATCCACAGGTGACTGGCACCACGCTCTTCGAGCCGGCCGGTCCCGGTCCGGCGCAGATTGTGGTCCAGGGCCAGCGCGATCCCTTCCCGGCGACGGATCCGGCACTCGGGCGGATCGCCGATCTGTTCGCCGGTGAGTCCGCCAACAGCCCGATCAGTGCGCTCGTGCACGGCGGCGGCGGACGGATCTACCTCGGGCGCTACAGCCCGGAGACCCAGCTCGACCACGGCCTGCAGGGCATGCTGCCGCCGCAGCAGATCCTCTCCGTGGCCCAGGGTGAATGCCGCGCCTACGGCAGCCTGGCCCTGTTCGGTGAATCCGCACGGCCGAGTGCTGATCCGCAGCCGGGCAGCTTCTCGTTCCACTTCGATGTCAACATGAATGATCCGGCCCATAATGTCCAGTCCACGGCTGATGCCAGCGGCAATGCGCTTGCCAACGGATTCTGGCAGACCGATGATGCCTGGCCTCTAGGTACCAATGGCAGCTTCGGCATGGCGCAGTCCATCGGCAACGCCGCTCCGGACTGTGCCGTGGCCTGGGTCGGTGATGGCGGGGCCAGCACCCATGCCTGGCTGGCCGAACCCGGCGAGGGCCGGCTGAGCTGGACGCCGGCCACCGAGCATGGCGAATATCTGCAGAGCTTCTTCAGCACGGCCCCGGAGCCTTCGCGCTTCATCGTGATGGACGATGCCGCGAGCGCGCCCGCGGCCTTCCCCGGCGCGGCGGACTTCCCCTCCGGCTTCCGCGTCTGGGCCCCGCAGCCCGAGGGCGGCAGCGGCTACAGCTACCAGGTGCTGGAAAGCAGCCAGGGCAACAATGAACTGCTGCCGGGCTTCACGATCTTCGGCAGCCAGCAGGGCCTGCGCGTCTTCAGCTTCCCGCCCGGCGCCCAGGCGGCGGAGATCCAGCAGCGGCTCGATGAATGGTATGAGAAGAACGGCCGCCGCATCTCGCTGAATGTCAGCCTGGCCCAGCCCCTCGATGATGAACTGCTGCTGCTCGTGGCTGAAGGCCTCGACAGCGACCAGTCGCTGATCATCCTCGGCGGCACGAATGAAGTGGCCGTGGCCGGAGCGCCGGCTCCTTCCGCGCCTGAGCCGAAGCCTGCTGAGCGGCAGGAACAGAAGCAGGATGAGCAGCGGAAGCAGGAGAAACAGCAGAAGGATGAATAACCGACTGAACGTTGGTTAAATGGCGGTACGCTATATTTGTGTCATCACACGGGGCCGCTGCGAGGTCCCCGAATCGAGGAGCGATCAGATGAAGATACTGAAAGTCGTCGAGATCATGGCGGATTCCGAGACGAGCTGGGAGGACGCGGCCTGCAATGCCGTGAACCACGCCAGCAAGACCGTCCGCAACATCAAGAGTGCCTGGATCCAGGACCAGAGCGTCACCGTCAAGGAGGGCGTGGTCGCCAAGTACCGCGTGACCTGCAAGATCACCTTCGAGGTGGACGGCTAGACAGCCCGTTCAGATCATCGAACCACCTTGAGGGAGCGCCGCGGCGCTCCCTTTTTTGTTGAGCGGTGTGTCGGAGGTCTGGCGGGGAGGTGCGACACTTGCTGTCGCACAATCTGGAGGTCGAGCGGGGAGGTGCGACACTTGATGTCGCACAATCTGGAGGTCGAGCGCCAGCTCGGCAATGGGTGTCAGGGGTGAAGCGTGAACCGTGAAGCGTGAACCGTGAAGAGTGAACCGTGAACCGTGAACCGTGAAGAAGTGTACCGGCCGCGCCCCGCGACACCTGGGAGAGCACGCCGCGAAGTAAGCATTGCCAACGGAACACCGACCCCAATTGAATTTCTCTGTGATCTCTGCGCCTCTGTGTTTGAATAAACCCGCTGCATCCCCGCCACGTTGCCAGCCGAGCGCAGCGAGTATGGAAGAAATGTCAAACACAGAGCCACAGAGCGCACAGAGGTTTCTGAATCCGCAAAACTGGAATTGCAGATTGCTTCGTGACAATCCCTCTCTAGCGTCGCAGGGCGACGCCGGTACAGACTTCAAATGGGGAAACTCATCTCATATCTTCCTTCGCGGCTTCGCGCCATAGCGTTAAAGAATTCCTGTATTCATGTATTTTCGTTCATTGCCAATTCGGATCATGTACCGGCAGCGCCCCGCGACGCCTGGGAAAGAATGCAGCGAAGTGCGCATTGCCAACGGGTAATCGAATCCCCCGGATTTCCTCTGTGATCTCTGTATCTCTGTGGTTAATCTTCAGAACCGCTTCATTCATGTCTCGTTGCCACCCGAGCGCAGGCGAGCCTGCTTTCTGTTTTCAACTCCCTGCTCCAGATTCCGCGACTGGCGTCGCAGCTCCGCGCCTGGCTTGCGCCAGACCTCCTTCCTCCCGCTAGAATCATTGCCTTGAGTGATGCAGTCTTCCAGACCACGGGCCTTGGCCTGACCTACCCCGACGGCACGCGCGCGCTCGACTCGGTGGACTTCCACATCCGCCCCGGCGAGGTCGTGAGCGTGATCGGCCGCTCGGGTGCCGGCAAGTCCACGCTTTTGCGTTGCTTAAACGGCCTGCTCGTGCCCACCGACGGCTCGGTGCAGTTCCGCGGGAAGGAAGTTCACAGTTCGCCGGAGCACGCCCGCCGCGTGCGCCGCAGCGTCGGGATGATCTTCCAGAGCTTCGGGCTGGTGCCGCGCGTCAGCGTGCTCAACAATGTGCTGATCGGCCGCGCCGGCCAGGTCGGGCTCTGGCGCGGGCTGTTCTACCACTGGACCGACGAGGAGAAGCAGCTGGCCCTGCGCTGTCTCTCGCGCGTGGAGATCCTCGAGCAGTGGCACAAGCGCCCGCGCGAACTCTCCGGCGGCCAGCAGCAGCGGGTGGCCATCGCCCGCGCACTCTGCCAGCAGCCCGCCGTGCTGCTCGCCGATGAACCGGTCAGCGCGCTGGACCCGGCCACGGCGCGTGTGGTGCTGGACCACGCCGTGCGCATCTGTCGCGAGGACGGGATCGCGATGATTGCCAACCTGCACAGTGTGTCACTGGCGAAGGAGTACGGCGACCGCATCGTCGCTTTCCGCCAGGGCCGCGTGTTCTTCGAGGGCCGGCCTGCCGAGCTGACTGACGAGGTCCTGCGCGAGATCTACGGGGAGCACTATGCCGACTTCTGAGCAGCTGCCTCCCCAGCCGGCCGCGCGCATCATCCCGCCGCAGAAGCCGCGCACGCTGCGTGACTCGCTCTGGACCGGGCTGAAGTGGACCTTGACCGCGCTCTTCCTCGTCTACCTGATTGCCAGTTTCCAGCGCACCGAGTTCAACCTCTATACGCTGATCAGCGGCGGCAAGGACATCAAGCGCGTAATGTACGATCTCGCGCATCCGGACTTCTCCTGGGTGGAGCGCGATGCCGGGGGCGAGGTCGTGCTCAGCCGCAAGACCGGCCAGCCCAAGCCCGGCACCGTGCCCGTGCTGCTCGACGAAATGAATGAGACCGTGATGATGAGCCTTGTCGGCACCCTGCTCTCGGTGCTGCTGAGTTTCCCCCTGTCATTCCTCGCCGCGCGCAACCTGACGAAGGGCAGCGTGTCCGGGCAGATCGCCTACAACTCCGTGCGCTTCATCTTCAATGTGCTGCGCGCCTTCCCGCCGATCATCCTCGCGATCATCTTCGTGTTCATGGTCGGTCCCGGGCCCTTCCCCGGCGTGCTGGCCCTCGCCCTGCACAGCATCGGGATGCTCGGCAAGCTGTTCAGCGAGGCCATCGAAAGCGTGGACCTCGCCCCCGTGGAGGCCGTGCGCGCCACCGGTGCCAGCAACAACCTGATCGTCTGGTTCGGCATCCTGCCGCAGGTGCTGCCGCAGTTCGTGGCCTTCTCGCTCTACCGCTGGGACATCAACATCCGCATGTCGATCATCCTCGGCATCGTCGGCGCGGGCGGGATCGGCTTCCTCTTGGATCAGTACATCCGCCTGTTCCAGTACCAGAAGGCCAGCACCTGCTTCCTGATCATCCTCGTGGCGGTCACGATCCTCGACTGGGGCAGCTCCTGGCTGCGCGAGCGGATGGGCTAGGCCGCCCGGTTTCACCATAGCTTGCCCTGCTTCAGTACTGAGTGTCAGTTCCCGGCGGTTAGCCTTTCTGCAGAGGTTGCATGGAACGCTTACTGCCATGGAAGGTACATCTATGCTGCGCCCTGCTGGCGCTCTGCGTGCTGGCACTGGGCGGCAGCGCCGCCACTGAGCCGCTGCAGCCCCGCACTGATTACTACAGCGGACGGCTGCGCACGAACATTCCCGCAAGCCACCTCTTCCTCGAATCCGAATTCCTGCTGACACGCACGCTGGACCCCGCAGCGGGTCTGATCCGTGAACAGCTCAGCCTGCTGGAACCGGGTGGGATCTGCCGCAGCTTCGAAACTGAACTCATGGTCAGCGGCAGCGAATTCAGTATGCCCGGCCCGGAGGGTGAAGCGGAGCGCAGCGGCGTGCTCGGCGGCGCGGACTGGGCCTGGGATTATGAGCGTTATGTCAGTCCTGCCGCGGCGGACGGGCTGAGCGTGGAGGGCACGCTGCGCCTGGAGGGAACCGGGCTGCACCGCGAAACCCGCATCGAGGATGCCAGCGGGCGGATCCTCGTCTACATCATCGAGGACGGCAGCCGCCTGGATGAGGAGCAGTACGCTGCGATGCTCACACGCTGGGCCGCGCTCAGTGGCAACATTTCGCGCAGCTGAGGGGATTGCGGGGCCGGGCTATTTCTGCTATCACTTGCATATGAGGGGATTTTTGATCTGCATCGGGCTCTGGCTGCTGACGGCCTGCAGCCTCGCCCTGGCCCAGAACGGCCCGGGCCAGTCCGCCGCCACGCGCATCTTCGGAGTGCACATCTCCGGCAAGATCCGCAGCATGTCGCCCACCGGCAAGCTGCTGGAGGAGCGCCAGTACATCTGCCAGCGCACCTGCTACCCCGCGGAGCAGCGCTTCGTGGAGCACTACATGAGCTGGGTCGGCGAGGATGTGTCGAGCCTGCGCGAATGGGAATACAGCTATGAGCTGGATGGCCAGGCCTTCAGCTTCACGGGCGCGGAGATCAGCGAGGGGCAGGGCAGCGTCGAGGGCCGCAACTGGTCCTGGGACGAAATTGACTACACCTACAGTGATGCCGAAGGCCTGCGCTACAGCTTCAGCGGCGAATTCAGCGGGCGGGACTGCCAGCGCGCCGGAGTGGTGCAGGACAAGGCCGGCAGCGTGCTGCGCCTGATCGCCGACGAAAGCAGCGTGATCACCGAGGAGGAATTCGCGATCCTGCAGGCGGTCTACATGCGCATCAAGTCCGGCCACAACTAGGCCGGCAGCACTCAGCTGATCAGTGCGATCTGCTCATCCAGGAAGGCCCGGCGCTGCCAATCATCCTTCAGCTCCAGCAGGCAGGCTGCCTGGTCCTGCACCTTCGTATTGCAGGTGAGGTAGTCAAACGGGATATCCTGCAGCGCAGTGAAGCTGGCAATCAGCTGCCTGCGCCCCTTGCTGGAGGGGTAGCTGCGCCATCCCGTGCCGTCGTGCCAGAGTGCATCCCCGGCGAACAGCACGCGGCCCGCCGCCAGCTTCACGAGGTAGCAGACCCCGCCGGGCCGGTGGCCGGGAGTCGGGATGGCCTCGATGTCCGCTGCCAGCCTGTGCCGCTCAAAGGGAAAGGCTGTGACGTTTACGCACTTCTGCTCCACCGCCTCGCGCTCGGCCTCACTGCAGTGCAGGCTGCAGCCGAAATGCGCGCTGACCTCATCGCAGTGCGCGGTGCGGAAATGGCTATCGCCCAGCAGCTGCATGCTGACGCCGCCCATTGCATCCAGCTCGGCGAAGCGCTCCGTGATCGTGGACTGGTTGGAGAAGCAGGGGAAGAGCAGGTTGCCACCCCTGCGTTTGACGAGGAATGAGATATACTTCAGCGCAGTCGCCTTGCTGGGTTCCACGATGAACAGATTGCCAAGCAGCTCCTTCACTGTTCCGCTCCGAAGACCCGGGCCTCGCCGGGCCAGGCGCAGCCGCTGAACTCGCTGCCGCCGACGCTGAGCCGCGCCTGCATCCCGAACCAGTCCCCGGCCATGCTGTCGCGGCAGGGGCTTTCCGTCAGGCGCAGTTCAAGGGTCGTGCCATCCTCCTGCGCGCTGGCAATGAACAGCCGGCCGCTGTCGAGGGCTTCATCCTCCACGATGTCGAACAGGCGCTCGCTGATGCCGCTGCCGTCGTCAGCGGGCCTCAGCAGGGCGATCACCCGGCTCTCGCGGACCTCCGCCCCCCAGAAGGGTTCATTGCCGCGCATCAGGTAGAGCAGGCCGCTCTGGTCCTCGCGGCAGCCGATCGTCTCATTGACGCTGGCCGCGCGCCACAGTCGCCTGAGTTCCACCACGTTGCCATTCGCCAGCCCGCTGAACTGCACGTAGAGGTCCGTGCCGAATTCATCGAGCAGGCCCGCCAGCTCTCCGCTGCCGTCCACGAGGTCCAAAAGCAGCGGGCTGTGACAGGGCAGGAAGCGCAGGCCGCCATCCTGGCGGCGGGCCACGCCGCGCATCGGCAGGCCCAGGCCATCCGCCGGGGCTGTGTCCGCGCTCGCAGTCTCACAGGGATTGGCAACGGGTTCGTCATGTGCGGGATCCGGCACGGCATCCGGAGCAGGGGCATGTGTCTCAGCAGGGGAGTGAGAACTGTCAGGCGTGGATCCCACTGCTGATTCAGTGCGGGTAGCACCGCCTCCGCCCTGCGGGCAGGCAGTGAGACCCAGCAGGCAGGCCAGGATGCTGATTGCCGGAATGCCTCTCACTGATCCACATCCTCGTCAGTGGTCTGATATTCCGCGAGCTGTCCGAGCGTGCCCATGAAGCCTCCGATCAGTTCGCGGGCGCGGTCCTCATCCTCCTCGAAGACGAGGATCTCACCGTAGAAGGCGCGCGGCGTGAAGTTGTAGCCGGCGGTCTGGTCCGAGCGGATCATGCAGGGCAGGCCGTTTTCATCCAGCATGTCGCGGATGGTCAGCGCCTGGAATTCGGAAACGGCCTGGAATACGGATACTTTCGCCATACTGAGATTATAGGGAAGGGAACAGGCGGCTGCCAGGCAGGGATGCAGCGGGATTGTTCAACGCAGAGGCGCAGAGTACGCAGAGGACTATAGTCAGAAACCATGGACAACAGGCAGCTGTACCGGCGCTGCCCCGCAGCGCTTGAAAGGGAATGCTGCGAAGCGATCTGCAATTCCAATTTGGCTGGACCAGAAAACTCTGTGCCCTCTGAGACTCTGTGTTTGATTTGCTTTCCATGCGAGCAATGCCCTTCTCGCGCGCAGCGCGGCTCGCTAAGCTCGAACGGCAACAAGGCAGGGATGCAGATGTGCTGATCAAACACAGAGGCACAGAGCTCACAGAGAAAATCAATTTGGTTCCATGTTCCGCTGGCAACGCAAACTTCGGGGCGCTTTCTCCCAATCGCGGCGGGGCCGCGCCGGTACATTATCCAAATTGGCAATGCTGGAGCATAGGGATGCAGCGGGATTGTTCAACGCAGAGAGCCGCAGAGTACGCAGAGGACTATAGTCAGAAATCATTGCAGCAACCAGCAGTACCGGCGCTGCCCCGCAGCGCTTGAAAGGGAATGCTGCGAATCGATCTGCCATTCCAAATAGGCTGGACCAGAAAACTCTGCGCCTCTGCGCCTCTGCGCCAGGAAAACCGCTCATGCGAGCACTACGCTGCTCGCGCGCAGCGCGGCTCAGCGCCAGCCATCCCAAAATAGAGGAGGGCCGTAGCCCTCCTCCGTGCAATCAAACACGAGGCAGGCTCCGAAAAATCTGGTTCCATGTTCCGCTAACGCAAACCGGGGCGCTTTTCCCACCGCGGCCGCGCCGGTACATTGTCAAATTGGCAGTGGGCATAGGGATGCAGCGGGATTGTTCAGAGACCAGTACGCAGGGACTCGAAATCATTGCAGCAACCAGCATACCGGCGCTGCCGGCGAGAAAGAATACTTGCATTCCATAGGCTGGACCGAACTCTGCCTGCGCCTCTGCGAGAAAACCGCTCATGCACACTACGCTGCTCGCGCGCAGCGCGCTCAGCGCAGCCATCAAAAAGAGGAGGGCCGTAGCCTCCTCCGTGCAATCGTGTCGCCCGACTTACATCGGGCCTCCACTCCGGCTGAAGCCGGAGCTCTCTCGCCTCGACTTACATCGGGCCTCCCGCCCTAGCTCGCCGGGCCGACCGTGATATCCAGCGGCGGGCCGAGGATCGGGTTCACCGCCGGCACGCCGAATTCCTCACCCCACATCAGGATGAAGGTCGAGCTCTGCGGCCAGCGCACCGCCTCGGCATTGCTGCCCTCGGCGATGGCGCGGAACTTGATGTAGCCCACGTTGCCACTGCCGTCCACGACCGGCGTGCCCTGCTTCTGGGTGTCATTGAAGCCCAGCAGCACGTAGGGGCTGTCAGCCGGAGCGACGTTGTCAATCCCGATGAACAGCGGGTCGACCAGCAGGTTCACACCGCTGAAGGCGCCGTCCACGTAGTCCGGCAGGATCTGGTCCGCCGTGTCCACCTCCACGACCTCCAGCAGGCTGGAGTCGTACTCAAGGCGCATGTTGGCGCTGAACAGGCCGATCACGTCGCTGATGCGCACCGCCACCCAGAATTCGTCGCCAAGCGTCAGGCTGCTGCCGGCCGGATCCTGGATCACGATGTCCACCGGCGCACCCTTGGCGCTCACGCCGCTCTTGGCGATGTTGCTGACCGGGCCCTCGCGCGGTGTCTGGTCCTGCGCGGCGATCGGCAGCACGGCCCAGGCATAGCTGCCGCCGCTGTCGGGAATCGTGTTGTCAAGGAAGGTGTAGGTCAGGCGCGAACCCGTAACCGGGGCACCGGAGCGCGGGGCGCTCGGCAGGCCGGGATCGCTGGCATTCTCGATCTTCGACCAGCGCGCGTCCTTGACATCCGGGGTCGGATCCTCCGAGACATCGCTGAGGGTCGTGCGGTAGACGTCGTAGCCGACGATCTGCGTGCCGATGTTCTGGCCGATCGGCGTGATGTCCGCAAGCGTGATCAGGCCGTTCCAGTCGCCGTCCGCCACCTCGACCTTGGGGGAGGCGTCAGGGTCTTCCTTGTCATAGCTCTTGTTGAGGTTGATGCCCAGCGGCGTGATGTCGGCGATGGTCACGACACCGTTGATGTCGTAGTCACCGGTGCAGCGCTCACGCCAGGTGAGGGTGGCCAGCGCCTCGCCGTTGTCCTGGGCGATCAGCTTCTGCTGATCCACCAGGCCCACGCGGTTGTTGACGGCGTCAATGGCCTTCACGCTGCGGCTGGCTGCAGCGGCTCCGGGAGCCAGCTCCACGCTCGCAAGCACGCTGCCGGCCGGGAGCAGGGCCCCGTTGCGGCCGGTCAGGCCGATGGCCTGCACACCGTTGTCCAGCTCAGCACTGATGGCAACGCCGGCGGGATCGCCGAAGCTGACCTGCTGCACGTGCTCGCTGCCCGTGCTGCTCTGCAGATAGAGCATGGCGCTCGCCAGCGGCACATTGCTGCTGATCTGCAGGGTGTCTCCGCTGCGCTGCATGCGCAGGGCGGACTGCACCTGGCTGTCCGGATAGTTGCCGCTGTCGAGTGCCGTGAGCCTGAAGCCACCGGCCTGCAGGCCGGCACTGCTGCGCAGTGCGCCGTCCAGCGACTGCACGGGGTCCATCGACTGCTGCGGCTGCCAGTTGGCATAGCCGAGTTCAGCATTGCCGTCCTGCGCTGCGGACTGCAGGCCCGGATTGCCAGCGCAGGCGCCCAGCAGGATTGCGGCGAGCAGCAGCGTGGCGATGTTCACAGATGAAATGCGCACGGGGATTTCTCCTTCCAGTAGTAGCCGCAGTCGTGGGAACGAATACAGCCAGCCCACACCGATTATACAGTGAACCGGCCCCGCAGTGAAACACCCCCAGGCAGGATTGGCAGCCGAAACGAGGGGGTTGCGCAGCCTGATATGATTCAGGCGTGTCCCCAGGCGGGATCAGCAGTGAAGCGGCCCTGCTCGTGGGCAGCCTGCCGCGCGGTGAGGCGGACAGCCTCGTGCGGCTCTTCACCCCGGGGCATGGCGCACTGAACCTGCTGGCCCGCGGCCTGCGCCGTCCCGGCAGCAAGCTCGCCGGCCAGCTCAAGCCCGCCGACGAACTGCAGATCAGCGCCGCCGCCGGACGCGGAGGTGGGATGCTGATCCTCACCGGGGCCAGCAGCCGGCGCGAGCATCGCAACTGGCAGCAGGACCTGCAGCTGCTTTCGCTCTACTGGTTCATGCTGGAATGCTCCTGGCTCGCCAGTGCCGATGAGGGCAGCAATGCCGACGGCTACAGGCTGGTTGTCAACCTGCTGCGCTCCGAGCCCGCAGCGGAGGCGCGCTGCGCGCTGGCCTGCGTATTCTGCATCCGCTTCCTCGGCCTGCACGGCATGCTGCCGGACCTGTTCCATGATGAGGAGAGCGGCGAGCCGCTGGAGGGCGACGTATTCTGCCGGCCATCCTTCGAGGGCCTGCTGGATGCCGGGGTGCTGCAGCGCGGGATGCCGGAGTACGGGCTGATCCGCATCAGCCGGGAACGCCTGCGCAGCTGGCGGCGGCTGCAGTCGCGCCCGCTGCTGGACTATCCTGAAGAGCCCTGCGGCCCGGAGGATGTACGCCTGCTGCTGGAGTTCACACGCCGGCATGTGGCCAGCCTGGCGGGCAGCAGCCTGCGCAGCGCGGACTTCATGGCCGGGCAGTGGAAACTGGGCGGGGCTACGCGCGAGCCCTGAACCGGCCGGGAGCTAGTCGACGGGGATCTGCTTCTCGAGGAAGCGCACGACCTTGATCAGGCGCTGGTCCGTGATCAGCTTGCGGGCCTTGTCCAGCGCCGCGCGGGCCACGCCGAATTCGCCCTTGTGGATGCGCAGGGAAGCTGCGACGAGGGCCACGATTCCGGGATGGTCCGCCAGCATTTCACGCGGCTGCGAGGTGACGATCTTCTGGGCATCCTCGCTGCGGTTCTCGGTGATCATGCGGATCGCCTGCAGCATCTCGCGCGGGATGTCGTTCTCGCGCGGGGCGGGGCTCTCGGATGCACTCTGCTGGACGGGTACTGCAGCCGCGGGTTCAGCCACCGCCGGGCCGCTGCCGTTCTGCACTGCGCCGTCGCCCGACATCAGCTGGCGCACGACCTTGGTCAGCTTTCCGAGCTGGGATGCGATGTTGCTGATTCTTTCGGAGAGGTCCTCGACCTGCAGCTCCAGATCCTGCACGCGCACGCGTGTAGCCTTGAGCTCCTCAGCCATTTCCCTCTCAGAGGATGAATTGTCCACTAACCGATCAGTCCTTCTCTAATTCAATACGTCCATCATGAGTCCTCGTCGTCGTCACCGAGCATCGAGAGGATTTCATCCAGCTCGTTGATCATGCTCGACTTGTCCGAGGAGGCGGCCGGAGCCGGAGTTGCCGCGGGAGCTGGCTGGCTCTCGCGCGGGGCGGCGCCGGTCTGGTTGTACAGGGCATCCAGACGCTGGCGGCTGTCCCGGAAGTTCTGGCGCAGCACGAGGATCTGCTCCAGGTTGCGGATCGCTTCCTCGCGGTTGCTGAGGCTTTCCTCGACCTGGGCCAGTCCGTAGAGCGTACGCAGGCGCAGCTCGGGGTCGGCATCGTCCAGCTTGTCATTGCGCAGCAGTTCCGCGAAGGCCCGGCGCGCGATGTTGTAGTCGCCGGAGAGGTTGAAGCACTCCGCCAGCACCAGGTAGACCTCGGGCGCGACCTGGCCGCGGCCGATGCCGGCCTGCAGCTCGTTGATCGCTTCCTCGACCTCATTGTTGTTGAGTGCCAGTTCAGCGATGCGCAGCGTACGCTGCACGCTGTCGGGTTCGTTGCGGGTTTCCTCGATGCGCTGGCGGTTGATGTCGCGCACCAGCTTCTCGACATGCGCCTGCAGGCTGGCCCGTTCGGGCTGCAGCTCGGCGGATGCCGTGGCGAATTCCAGCGCCTGGTCCAGCTGGTTCTGCTCCTCATAGATCCCGGCGAGCCGGATGTTGAGCGCAGCCAGCACCAGCTTGTCCTGCGGCCCGGCACTGAGCGCTTCCTGGAAGACCCCGAAGGCTTCATCCCGGCGGCCCATGCGCTCCAGCAGCATGGCATAGCGGTACTTGAGGTCGCCGCTCTTCTCGGCCACGAGCCAGTCATGCGGCTGCGGATCAGCGGTGGCATAGGCCCACACGAGGTGGTCGCCGGCGAGGTCCATCCGCCCGTTGGCGCGGTACCAGCCGATCAGCCAGGCGCGGGCGCGGGCCTGGGAGGGACTGCTGAGCAGGGCCTCCGCGAGGTTCACGGCCAGGGGGCTGCGATCGCCGAGTGCGCTGCCGTCCACGGCCTCCAGGGCCTCGACTGCCGCCTCATGGTCGCCGCGCAGCATCAGGATCTCCACGCGGGCCAGCTGCTGGCCGATGGCGTAGCGGTCGGCAGCGAGGTCGGAGATCACGCTCAGCGCAGTTGGAGCCGGGGCTTCCTCACCCTCCACGTAGAGCAGCGAAAGCTGCCAGGCGCGGGACTGGTCGCCCAGCTTGCCGAAGAGCTGCAGCAGCAGCTCGATCAGCTCGGGGCTGTCCGGGGTGGCCTGCACGAGATCGAGCACGATGCTGATCAGCGAGCGCACCTGCTGCTTGGGCAGGTTGCCCTGCAGGGCACTGAGCAGTTCATTGACGAACAGGTTGCGGCCCTCGGCATGGCTGAGGTCGATCAGCTTCAGGCGGGCCACGATCACGGGCAGGCTGTCACCGGCCTGCTGCTGGTATTCACCGAGGATGCTGACCGCCTGTTCGCGGCCCTCGGCCCCGGTCTGGGCCAGCAGGCCCGCGCATTCCACGACGCGGTCCTCATCCTTCTCGACCATCGCGCTTTCCAGCTGGAACATGCGGATCTTGAAGAGCAGGTCCTCATCCTCGGGCAGGTCGTTCAGGTCCAGCTCGCGCAGCGCACCGATCAGCTCCTCATTCATGCCGCCCGCCAGCTTGCGGGCCTCATTGAAGTAGTTGATCGCATCCGCGCGGCTTCCGACCTTGTTGGCCAGGCGGTAGAGATGCAGCAGCAGCTGCGGGAGGTCATCCTCCTCGATCTCCACGTTCGGGTAGTTGCGGTAGAGGTCCTTGGCCAGCTCGTAGAGTTCCTCGGCGCTCCAGCGCGGCACGAGCCAGTTCAGGGCGCTCACGGCCCAGCCCCAGTCGCTGACCCGCTCGCTGTGGGCCACGGCCTTCAGCGCGAGCAGGTGCAGGGGATACTTCATCGGGTTGGGCACCAGCGCATGGTGGTGTCTGAGCTGCGTGAGGATAGGCTCGGCGAGGCTCGGGTCCTTGTCGAGGGCCGCCGCGTACTCCTCAGCGCTGCGCTGCCAGAGGTGCACGCGCAGGTAGGCCTCGCCCAGCTGCATGCTGGCGCCCGGCCCGGCGGCCTTCTCCTTGATCTCCTCCAGCAGCTGGATGTATTCGGGATATTCGCCGACGGCATCACGCAGACCGGCGAGGCGGTCCAGCGATTCGTCGATGCGTCCTGCATTGAACAGGGCGCGGCCCCAGCTGACCTCGATCGCGCTGGGGAGGTCGGTGTCCACGAGCGCCAGCTGGTCAAACAGCTCCAGCAGCTCGGGACTGTTCTCGTCACCGTTGGAATTGATCTCGCGCACGAGCGAGGTGGCGCGCTCCTGGTCGCCGCTGATCGCGGCCAGGGCCAGGTTGAAGCGCATGCAGTCCGCCTGGTCGCTGCAGTCGGCGAGCTGTTCCTGGGCGTACTGGCGCAGCGGGCGCAGGGCCTCGTTGGCGTGGATCTCCTTCTGCTGGAAGAGCTGGCGCAGCTTCATCAGGCGGCTCGTGGCCTGCTTGAGGTCGCGCACCGGCGGCACCAGCAGCGAGCGCACGAGCGCGATCATCGCCTCTGGTGAGCTGGCATTGCTGTCCACGAGCTTCGTGGCCAGTTCACGGGCCTCCAGCGGGGCGTTGCCATCCAGCAGGTGCCCGGCGATGGTGATGCCCTCCTCGAGGTTGCCATTCTCCACGGCCAGGTCGCCGAGGCGCACCAGCCCCGCCACGTCCCGGGGCACGAGGTTCAGCTCCGAGATCTTGCGCAGGGCCCATTCGGGGTTCTCATTCTTGTTGCCGGCCGCGGTGAGGATCGCGATCGCCGCATCCGGGCTCTGCTTGCTGTAGGCCGTGGCCAGCACCTCGGCGATCTCGATCACCGTGGTGGACTGCTCCGGGGCCTTGACCATCAGGTAGAAGGTCTCCTCCAGCTCGGCGAGTGCCTTCTCGTCATGGCCGCGGGCCAGGGCCAGCAGGTCGCGGGCCACGTTCTCGAGGTCGCCCATGTCGCGGTTGGTCTGCAGGCGGTAGCGCAGGGCCGGCTCGAATTCCTCGCGGCAGAGATCCATCAGGGTCTCATCCAGCAGGCCCTTGAGCGGCGGGTTGGAATCCAGCCCGAGCCCGCCGGACTCGTAGCGGTCGCTCATGGACTTGATCAGGCCTAGGCGGGCACCGCTGTCATTGCGGCTGCGGAAGGCCCCGAGCAGCTTCTCCGTGGCGGGCAGCAGGGCCTCGTCCGGCAGTTCACTGCAGATCTGCTCGATGGTCATCGAGTCGTTGATGATGAACTCCTCGGGGGAGTCGAACAGGCTGATGGCCTCCTGCCACTTGCCGGCATGCACCAGCGAGCGGTAGCGCACGGTGAAGCGCACCCCGGCGGGCAGCTTCTCGCCGTACTCATTGATGAGGTCCATCGTGGCTTCAGGCGCGATCAGCGATGCCGCATGCTGCAGCACCTGCTCGAACTGCTCGATGTTGCCGATGCGCTGCGTGAGGTTCAGGTAGATCCGCGTCCAGCGCATGCGGTTGCGCGCCGGGTCGTTCTCGTCGAGGTCATCCAGCAGCGGGCGCAGGTTGTCCAGCCACTGGATCGGCTCGCGGCTAATCTCCTCATCGAGGTAGTTGTCAAGTGCGTCGATTTCATCGAGCGCGATCGGCAGCAGCTCGCTGTGGCCCTTCTCCGTTGTCAGGTAGCTGGCCTGGCGGGCGCGCTGCATGTGCACGTCGCGCGGGTTGATGGACTCCACCCAGATGCTGTAGCCCTGCTGGATGTTGCCGTTGTTGAGATCCAGCAGGCTCGCCGCGGTGGCGGCCTCGAAGCCGGCCAGCGGATCCTCGGACTGCATGCGCTGCGCATTGGCCAGCGCGAACAGCATGTCCGGCGGGATGTCCGCCTGGGCGTTGATCCACTGCTCGATGGACTTCAGCAGGTTCTGGCGGTCCTCCTCACCCTCGGGCAGCATCGTGGCCCGGGCCAGGGCGGATTCGTAGTCACCGGTGCGCAGGGCCAGGCGCGCCACGTGCGCGGCGATGGCCGGAGCCCCGTCCAGGCTGCCGAACATGCGCTCCACGCGCTGGCGCAGGCGGCTGGCATGCTCCTCGTCGGGGACGCGGATGCTGCGCAGTTCCATGGCCGCGGCGGAGCTGTCATCCTGCAGGAACAGCTGCTCGGCGAACCACAGGTGCGATTCCTCCACGAGCCAGGGGGCCAGCCCGGAGGAATTGATGTTGTGGCTGATGGCGTGCAGCTCATTGACGCTCTGTTTGTCAGCATTTATGTGCTTTTCCAGCACGGCGCCGACCTGGTTGGGGCGCTCGCAGTCCGCGAGGCTCTCGATCAGGCGCTCCAGGTCGAAGTCCGCTGAGACCACGGCCGTGACATGCTGCGGCTCCTGCGCGGGAGGCTGCACCGCTGCCGCGGGCTCGTCCAGCTCATCCTCGTCATCCGGCAGGTCGTCGAGCGAGAAGTCGTCCTCGGCTTCCACCGCGGCATCGTCCTCCGCAGCGGTCTCCCAGGCCGGTTCATCCTCTTCGTCGTCGTACTTCACATCCTCCGTGGCGAAGTCCGGCTCCTCGTCGTCATAGACGGGGGCGGGCTCCTCCACCTGGATGTCGATGATGCCCTCCTGGTCGAGCTCGAGGCTGGCATCGGCACCCGGGGCCGGGCCCGCGCCGTTGACGCTGGCATCCGGGGTCGGGCGGCTGTCCGGGATCACGTACTCCGGCAGCTCGGGGAAGTCAATGTTGGCAACCTTGCCCGCCGCGATCTGCAGGTACTCATTGGCGGCGCTGGGCGGCTGCTGCTTGGCATGCTGGAACGCGCGGAACCAGTTGCCGATCTTGTCCTTGATCAGCTCGCTGTCGAGCTTGACGATGCGCTTCAGGCAGTACACGGCGAGCTTCTCGTCGCGCACCATCTCCTTGTGGACCGTCAGGTAGTTGGCAATCTCCAGCGGGTGCTGGTGCGTGCGCTCGAGGCGCTCACTGAGCACGTTCCAGCCGATGCGCCCGCTGCGGTAGTCCTTGATGGAATGCTCCATCACGATCTGGTGCAGCTCCCAGCAGCACTGGGGGCGGTGGTCCAGCAGGGAATTGGCGAGCTGGTAGAAGTCCTCGCCGACGCTGCGGCCCTCGGAGATGATCTCAACGAGCAGGTCCTCGGCCTGGCGGTCGTTCTTGCGCAGGATCTGGGCCTCGGCCATCATCAGCGTGACTTCCACGGCCTTGTCGCCGAGGCTCTGGCGATTCTCAATCAGGGTTTCAAGGGAACGCACCGCGAGGTCATCTCCCTGCTTGACGGTGCCCTTGTTGATCATCTGGGACAGTCCCCAGGCGAAGTCCTTCCAGTGGCTGACCTCATTCGTGAGGCTGGCCCGTTCACTCAGGTACGAAAGATGGCGCTCGGGGCGCATGTTGCCCGTCGTGATGCGCCAGTTGAGCAGGGACAGGCGGTGCTCGCGGGAATCACTCTCCAGCTCGAGCATGCGGTCCACCAGGCCGGCGAGGCCGGGAACCACGGGCACCTTGCGGCTGCGCGCCACCATGTCACTGAAGGTCTCAAAGGCCACGCGGGTCTCGTCAAGCACCGCAGCCGCCTCCACCAGGTTCTCGGCACCGCTCTTGAGCTGGCCGGGATTGGCGGAGTTGGGGTTGATCACTTCCTCGAGATAGCGGCGGGCATATTCCTCAAGACTCTTGAGCAGGGCGGGGCGGCGCTTCTGCTGCTGCTGGGGGTTCAGCCGCTTGTACGCTTCCACCTGCCGGTTGAGAGATTTGCCGAAATCAAACCTTTTTAACATTGAAGCCTATCCTAACCCAGCTCAGGTAATTGCCTGGAGATCCGCAGTGACGGAGTTCAGGAACTGCCGGCGCAGCAGGCCATGCAGCTCATCCATTCCGTTTTGCCTGCTTTCAGCCCAGGCAAGTCCGGTTTCAACGATCTGGTCCTTGAGTTCCTCCCCGGAGGCTCCGCGCCCCAGCAGTTCACTGAGCAGGTTGAGCGTCTGCTCACGGTCCGCCAGCAGGTCGGCCTCCAGCGGGGAACGCAGGGCGTGCCCGAAGCTGGCGAGCCTGACCCAGCCGGTGCTGGGCGAGATCCACAGGTTCTCGGTGTTAATCCGGTTGTGGGCCACGGGATGATCCATGCCCTGCAGGTGGTCAATGATCTCCAGGATGCTGAGCGCCATGCGGATCCTGTCCGGCGTGGACATCGCATCCACGTCCATGTCGGCCAGGGGCTGCTCGGCCATCCAGGGAAAGCCGATGAAGGGTACCTCGAAGTCCCGCTTGTCGATCTTCAGGGCGATGATGTGCGGGTGGCTGATGGAACGCAGGGCGTCCGCCTCCACCGCGAGGCGCTTCAGTGAGACATCCGAACCGTCGGAGAACTTGACCCACATGCGCATGCCCGACGACTGCTCGCGGGCCAGGAACACCGGCTCAGTGCTGAGCGCCAGTGCCAGCTTCTGCTCCAGTAGAAAGAATTGCTGGATGCCCTCGGGCACACCCCACAGTTCGCTAAGCCTTGCTCCGTACATGTTCAGACAACTTACCCCTAGGTTTGGTACTGGAAATCAGGAATACCCGCCAATAATGTAATCCCGAAACCCGCCTGCTTACTTAAATCCCACTTAATACTAATCTTAACCCCAACCCTCCCGACGGAAGCCGTCATTTGACTTGGATTTATCCCCCGGAATCTGGACTTTCCAGATCCTGCAAATGTTGCAGTTCCGACCGGATTCCGGGATTCACCCAAATCTTGATTTAAGGTGCCTATATATTACCTTATAAGAATACAGATATTCAATCTCAGTTCCGGAGATGGACTGAACATTACCTGAAAAGCGCGAAGGCGGCCCCGCAGGGCCGCCCTCAGGCAGGTTCAGTGCTCAGCGATTACCGCTTCAGGTTCACGATCTCATTGAGGATCTCGTCCTGGGTGGTGAACACCCGGCTGTTGGCCTGCAGGCCGCGCTGGGTGATGATCATGTTCGTGAATTCCTGGGCGAGGTCCACATTGGACTGCTCCAGGAAGCCGTTGAAGACCACGCCGCTGCCGCCGCTGCCGGGGCGCAGCTGCACCGGGGAGCCGGAGTTGGTCGTGGGGATGAAGGCCGTGTCGCCGGCGCGCTCCAGACCCTCGGGGTTGCTGAAGGTCGCCAGGCTGAGCTGGGCGATCGGGCGGCGCTGGCCGTTGTCATAGAAGGCGATCAGCGTGCCGGTCTGGTCGGCCTCGAAGTCAGTCAGCACGCCCATCGGGTAGCCGTCCTGCTCACGGGCGGCGGTGGTGCTGGTCGAGGCGAACTGCGTGATGCCGTTGATGCCCTTGCCCTTGCCGTCGAAGGTCAGCTCGATCGAGGTCGGCTGGGCCCCGGGGGCGGTGAAGCTCACCGGGTTGAGCGGGTTGCCACTGGTGATCAGGCCGCTCTCGCCGAAGGTGATCCGGCCCGTGGTGCTGGTGAGCTGGATGTTCGGCTCCTCGGGCAGGCTCAGTTCATACTCCCACTCGTTCTCGTTGATGTGCGTGAACTGCGTCACGAGGTTGTGCGGGTTGCCCAGCGAGTCGTAGACGATGCGGCTCGTGCTGTGCATGAAGGCGTCCTCGGTGCGGAAGTTGGCAACGCCGGGCATCAGCTCGTCGATGCTGATGTTCACGCCGGGCACGAGCGGCATGTCCGGGCCGCTGCCCTCGATGCTGTTCTGGACGTTGGCGAGCGTGCTCGCCATGTAGAAGGTCGGCGACCAGGCGGCGGGGGCGGTGCTGCGGTCGTAGGGCCAGTCCTCGAAGAAGCGCACGAGCTCGGGCGAGCCGTTCTCCGGGGTGAAGACCAGCTCGGCGCGGGCGTTCTCGCCGTTGTCAATGATGCCCGCATCAGCACCAAGCGCGCCGATGCCCCAGTCCTGGAAGGTGTTGAAGCCGTAGCGCGCGGCGAGGCCGGCGGTGGCTGTGCCGTCGATGTAGATGTCGGCCTCGGCCGCATCCAGCGGCGCACCGGCGGGCTGGCGCTGCTTACCGGCGTAGTTCTGCACGAGGCTCAGCGTGCCGTTGGGGTTGGCAATCGCCGTGACCTGGATGTTCGGGGTGTTGTTGATCGAGTTGGCGACGAGGATCGCGTTCTGCTCGGCGGTGTCGGTCAGGCCGGCGGAGGTCGCGAGCGTGACGGTCACGCCGTTGATCACGAAGCTGTCACCGGCCACCGGGCGGTTCACGCCCACGCCCATCGGCACGGAGGTGGTCTCGGTGGCGGCCTTGGCATCCGTGACAGTCACGGCGTTCTGGCCGACGAGGAAGCTGCCGGGTTCGCTCGGGGCCTCGTAGAGCGCGACGAGCAGGCCGCTGGAGGCCGGGTCGCTGACGGCGGTGATGTCGATGCTCGTGCCGGCGTTGCGGCTCTGCAGCACGACCTGGAACTCGCCGTTGACCTCACGCACGGTGGCCTGGACCTGCAGGCTGCTGACCGGGTCGATGTTGATGGCCTCGGTCACGATGTTCGCGGCCTCCTCGAGGTCGGCGGCGGCACTGGTGTCATAGGTGACGGTGTTGCCGTTGACGGCGATGGTCTCCGGTCCGGCGGAGAGAGCGGTGATCGAGTCCCCGGCGGCGATCGCCCAGGGCTCGGCGGCGCCGGCCACGGTCAGGATCCCGGTGGAGCCGAAGCTCGCGGTCTCGTTGTCAGCGCTGCCGTAGCGGAAGCTCGAGCTGTCGAGGTTGCTCGCGTAGTTGAGCATCGTGGTCTGGCGGGCCTCGATCTTCTGGCCGAAGTTGATCACGACGTCGCTGATCTTGGAACCGGGGTCGACCTTCTGGCCGTCGGCGGTGAGCTGGGTGTAGCCCTGCACGCGCCAGCCATTGTTGGCAACGAGCCGGCCCTCACGGTCGACGTTGAAGTCGCCGGCGCGGGTGTACATGTTGCTGCTGCCGTTGGAGAGTGTGAAGAAGCCGCTGCCGTTGATCGCGAAGTCCGTGGGGCGCGAGGTGTTCTCGAGCGCGCTCTGCTGCATCAGGTTGTGGATCGCCGCGATCTGCATCCCGAGCCCGACCTGTTTCGGGTTGATGCCGCCGAAGTTGGAGGTCGGCGCGCTGGCCCCGCGCAGGGTCTGGCTCAGCACGTCCGAGAAGATCACGTTCGAGCCCTTGAAGCCCGTCGTGTTGACGTTGGCGATGTTGTTGGCAATTGCGTCGATGCGCAACTGGTGGTTACGAAGGCCGCTCGCGGCCGTGAAGAAGGCACTGCCTGCCATGTTCTGGTTCCTCCATGATTGAAAGCTGCATGGAGGAGCGGCCCGCCGCTGCCGGCGGCGGGTCCCTGAGCTTCCATCCGGTGGGGATGGTCCGGCTCACCGCTCCTGATCTGGCCCCTGCCGGGGCTGTCCTACCGCGTTCCCTGCAGGAACACGGCGCTGTCAACGTTCGTGATCACCCCCTCGCGCATGGCGCCACGGTCCATGGCCGTGATCACCGTGCGCGACGGTATGTTGACAACCAGTGCGAAGTCCTCCGCCATCAGCAGGCTGTCCCTTGAGCCCTTGGAGGCGGCACGCCTGACGGCGTCCTCGATCTCACTCATCTCCCTGTTGCCCAGTTCGATCCCGCGGCTGCTGATCCGCTTCAGCGCATGTGCGCTGAACTTCACGCCGCCGTCGCTCCTGAGCGATTCGTCCAGGAACTGCCTGAACCGCACATCCGGCACTTCCTGGCGGCGGACCGCAGGCCCCGCCTGCTGTCCCGCTGCCACCGGGCGGATCTGGCCCGGCAAGAGTCCCTCAACCATCCTGCTCTCCTCCATCAGCCATCCTGGCTATCTCCCGTCCATCCACTACTGTGCCTCGCGCACCGAGACCACCTGTCCCGGCAGCAGCAGCTTGTCTCCCACAAGCAGCATCGGCACGCCTTCCAGCACCTCGACGCTGTCGGCATGGCCCTCCACGAGGGTCCCGTTGGCATCCACGCCCTCAACCGTGTAGCCCAGCAGGGCGGTGGCCTCATCGAGGCCCGAGCCCGTGGACTGGTTCTCCAGCAGGCCCTTGATGTCGAGCAGGGCCTGCAGGCTGTTCATCGTCGCCAGTTGCTGGGTGAACTGCGCACCGTCCGCCGGATTGAGCGGGTCCTGGTGGCGCAGCTGTTCCATCATCAGGCGCATGAAGTCCTGGCCGCTGTCGGTCTGCTCGGGACCGGCGATCACCGGGTTCTCCGGATCAGGCAGGCGCACGGTCCGCTGGTTCACGCCGTTGGCGAGATTCGCGGGCAGGGTGTTCAGTATCTCCATCTAGCTCCTTCCCTCCTGGCTCGCATTGCGGTTGCCACCCGCAGGCTCCCCGATGTCCAGCACGCGCAGGTCCACCACGTTCAGGCCGTCCTCCTCGAGGCTGTCCTTCAGGGCGTCCAGGCTGCGCTGCAGCTCGCTGCGCTGGCCGCGGCTCAGCACCGCGACCTGCAGGGCGACGTTGTCACCGCGCACGGCGAGATTGACGACCATCCGCCCGAGTTCCTTCGGGTAGAGATCGAGCTTCATGTTGTAGAGGCCGTCCCCGGCATTGCGGAACTCGCTGACCTTGTCCAGCAGCTGCTGGCGCAGTTCATCGAGGGCATAGCCGCTGATCCCGGTGCCGACCTGCGGGGCACTGAACTGCAGCAGGCGTCCGGGCACGCTGTCCGCGGCCTGCGGATGGGCGCTGAGCTGCGGCTGCAGGCTCAGGCTGCCGTTCTCCACGGGGTGCAGCACGCGCTCGCGGGGCTGGCTGACACTGCCCGGCAGGTCCTGCCCGGGAGCGGCATTGCCACGCTCATGGCTGCCCCGGCGGCTGAGCACGGAGCTCAGCAGCGAGGCCCGCTCACTGGCAGCGGGAGCCGCAGCCGGCTGGACCTCGGCCTTGTCCGTCTCGGGAACCGCCGCTCCCCGCGGGGAGTCGTCACCTTCGTTGCCTTCCTGGCCGCTGTGGGCCGGAGCCGTACTGCGTGTGGGACCGGCAGTCTGCACCGTGTCCGGGGCATCCACGCCCTCCGTTGCCAGATCCGCTTCCGGGATGGCGACGGAGCGTGCGGGGGCCGGGCTGGCCTCCATCCGTGTGGTGCTGCGGCCGGGCGCTGCTGCCGCCTGGGCAATGCCGTCACCGCTGAGCACCTGCTGCAGGGCAGCACTGACACGCTGCATTTCAGCGGCAGTGAACAGTCTGTCCGGGCCGCGGCTGCTCAGTTCCATGCCGATCTCCAGCTCCCCCTCCGGGTTGTCAGGATCGGCGAGGCTGAGCGTGAAGCGGCTGGTCGGGTCAAGTGCGTTGGCAGTTTCAGCCCTGAGCCGCAGCTGCAGGGACTGGCCGTCCGGCAGTTCCAGGGTCTGGCTGGTCACGGTTACCGGCTGCCGGGCCGCTGCCGCACCAGGCTGTGCGGGCTGGACAGCCGGCTGGGCAGTCGGCGCAGGGCCCTGCAGCATCGCGGGAATGGCCTGCGGCTGCGGCAGCTGCGGCCCCGCCTGGCTGTTGAACCAGCGCGCGGAGGGACTGAGCACTGCCTTGTCCGTTGCCAGCAGCGGGCTGCTCCCGGACTGGCCGGGCTGTGCGGCGCTGCGCAGAGTGACGGTGTTGTCAATGGATTGCCCGGACGTGTTCTCCAGGCCGCCCGGGCTGCCGACCGGCCTGTCAGATTCGGCGAACAGCTGGATCGGATCCGGGATCTCCGGGCTGGGCTGGGCCTTGTCCGGAGCGGAGCCGGCCGCGAGCACCGGCGGCGGAAGCGCCGGACCGCTGCTCACAGGCTGCAGTTCCAGCTCGGGAGCCGCCGCGCGCAGTTCACTGAAGAATTCCTGCAGCACCTGGCGCAGCAGCGGCATGAGCAGGGCAGGGTTGGCAGGCTGCTGTTTCGATTCATGCGGAACCGGCCTGTCAGCATGCTCCACAGCTTCCCCGGCCGCTACGGACTCAAGGTTGCCACTGGGCTCAGGACGCGCCTGGTTGAGCAGGCGGCTCAGACCCGGCGGCAGTGAAATGCTTGCGCCTTCACCGTTCACAGCCAGGCTGGCACTGCCTGCCTGCTCTGTGGACTCGCCCGTCCCGGCACCGTCTCCGGGAATCTCCGCCAGACCGGCCAGGGCCTCACGGATCCGCGAGAGCAGCTGCCCGGCAAGCTGTTCGGCGCCACCGGCGTTGTCAACGGCGAGATTCACGGCCTCGGCCAGCAGGCCGCGCAGCAGCTTCAGGGGATTGGCATCCGCCTCTCCCTGGCCGGCCACGGGCAGTGCGCCTTCCGCTGTTTCATCCCCTCCAGTCCCGCCGGGGCGGGACAAGGTCCAGAGATGTTCACCGAGCATCAGGGAGAAGGCCGCCGCATCGGGCGGGGCTCCCCGCGCTTCGCCGGGTATGCCTGCCGCTGCGGGCAGCCCGGCCAGGGCCTGTTCGCCAACGGGCAGCATTGCCAGCTGGTTCATGTACGCACCTCCTTTCAGTGCATGGATTGCGCTTTCCTTCGCGCTAGTCAGTCAGTTCGAAATCGGAAATCACGGGAATCACGCTCCCTCTCGCCGTATCCGTATCGGCACGGTACTGCGGGAATTGAGCGAGGAAGGCCGCATGCTCCTCCGGGCTGAGCATGAAGTCCGGCCGCATGGCGACGGCGGGCCCGGCAGTGGGCTGCACGAGATTGTCAGCCTCGGCCGGCGGTGCGGCATCAAGCGATTCGTTCACCTGGTCGAGGATGCTCTCACCGGGGGGCAGCAGCTGCTGCGCATCATCCATCTGCAGCAGGATGTTGACCCAGTTGGCAGCCACCGCGGGTTCGCTTGATTCCAGGATGAAGGCCAGGTCGCGGCGCTTCTGGCAGCTCAGCACGAGCGTGGCATCGTTGTCATTGAGGGCAGTCAGCCGTTCGGCGGCGAACACGGGGTCCATCCGGCCGAAGGCACGGCAGATCAGCTGGCGCGTGCGGCCGTCGATGCGCAGCGCGCCCTCGGGCACGGCTGCGACCAGCGGTTCAGTTGGCACGGCAGCCTCCGCTGCGGCTGTGGGATCTTCCGCAGCTGCGTCGCTGGGAGCAGGGCTGGCCAGCAGCAGGGGGTTCTGCGGTTTCGCGGCCTTCTTCGCGGACTTGCCTGCGGGGAGCATGCCCGCGAGGTCGATGTCGCCGGCCTGGATGCCCGCCAGCAGCGAGACCAGCGCGAAGATGGCAATCGCCAGCACCAGGCTCACACGGGTGAAACCGCGGCGCGGGATGCGGGAGAAATGGAAATCCCGCAGGCCGGCTCTGCGGCTGCTGCGGGATCTCGCTTGTAAGTCATTCGTTGTCACTGCGCTATAGATCGGCAGTGATTGCCCGGGCTTTACCCGGCCCGGTGCTACTTCTTCTCGGGCATCTTGACCGTCAGGTCAACGGTTTCGGTCTTGCCGATGCCGAGCTTGACGTTCGTATCGTTGCCGGAGATGATCTCCATCTTTTCCGTACCCATCACCCAGACCTCCAGCGAATAGGTGCCGGCACTCAGTTCGCTGATGAAGTAGCCGCCCTCGTTGTTGGTGGTCTGACGGGTGAGCTCCGCGCCGTTCTCGTCAAGTACGGCCACGGAGGTGAAGCCCATCGGCACGCCGTTCTCATCAATCACCTGGCCGGCGATTGAGCCCTTGATGTTCTGCAGCTTGTCGCAGGAGTAAAGCTGGGCACTGATCGACGCGACGGCCAGCAGCACTGCCAGCTTGATAAGAGTGATTTTCATCCTGTTCCTCCGGATCAGTCCCTGAATCGCAGTTCCGCCGCTCCGCTGCCACGGGTGAGCCTGCCGATCAACTGCGGGGAATGCTCCCCGCAGATGCGCATTACGTCATCCACGGCCTCGGGGGATACCACGACCACAAACCCGATCCCCATGTTGAATACGTGCCACATCTCATCCCGTGAGATGTTTCCGTGGCTCTGAATTATATCAAACACGGGTAAAACGGAAATCGCCGCCCGATCCAGTTCTACATCCAGGCCGTCCGGGACCACCCGTGGCACATTGTCCTGCAGCCCGCCGCCGCTGATGTGGGCCGCAGCCTGCAGCAGGCCTGCGTTGCAGGCCTCTCCGACCGCATTTGCATAACAGACAGTCGGTTGCAGCAGGGCATGCGCCAGCGAGGAGCCGAGGGCCTCGTTGTGGCAGGTCCACTGGTCGTGGTTGAGCTCACTGAAGGCAGCCCGGACCAGCGAAAAGCCATTGCAGTGCACGCCGTTGGAGCGCAGGCCGATCAGTACACTGCCCTCGCGGCAGGCTGATCCGTCCAGCATCCGGCTGCGGTCGACCATCCCCACGGCGAAGCCCGCCAGGTCGAAATCGCCCGGCTTGTAGACGTCACGCATCTCCGCGATCTCACCGCCGATCAGCGCGCAGCCGATTTCACGGCAGGCGGCGGCGATGCCCTTGCCGACCATCTGGTGGATCTGCTCCGGCACGACCTTGTTGATGCCGAGATAGTCGAGGAAGTAGAGCGGCCGCGCCCCGCTGCAGATGATGTCATTCACCACGCAGCCCACCACATCTCGGCCGGCGTTCTCCCATGTGCCGAAGCGGCTGTGGACGATGGTCTTGGTGCCGAGGCTGTCGGTGCTGTTGACGAGCACCGGAGCGCTGATCCCAAAAAGGCTGGGCTGGAAGGCGGCGCCGAAGGCACCGACTCCGGCCACGACTTCCGGACCATGCGTGGATTCCACGTCGCGCCGGAAGGCGGCAATGGCCTCATCCTGGGCCGCGATGCTCACACCGCTGGCCTGATAGTCGAGTGGTTTCTGCGACATGTGTGGGATCTCCGGGGCTTTTCGGGGTTTAATCGCGAGCAGATTTTAACACTGCTTTTGGCGCTATACTTTCTGCGTATCAGCAGCGGACCCGCACGGGGACCCGCCTGCATTGAACTGGAGGACCCATGAGCTCTGCAAAGCCGCACTTCACCGATCGTTTCGCCAACCGGCTGAACGACTGCGGTACCGAGGATGCATTCGTCGTGCTGGCCCAGGCCAAGGCACTGGAGGCCCAGGGCCGCGACATCGTGCACCTGCAGATCGGCGAGCCTGATTTCGACACGCCCCGCAACATCATCGACAAGGCGCACTGGGCGCTGGACCACGGCTATACGCATTACACCGGCAGCGCCGGAGCGATGGAGCACCGTGAGAAGTATGCGGAGTACGTCTGCCAGCGCTACGGCGTGGAGGGCGTGACCGGCGAGAACATCGTGATCTATCCCGGTGCCAAGCCGATCGTGTTCCTGACGGCGATGGCGCTCGTGGATCCGGGCGATGAGGTGATCATCTTCGATCCGACCTACCCGGGCTACGAGGCGGCGGTGCAGCTGATGGGCGGCGTGATCAAGCGCCTGCCGCTCACCGAGGACACCGGCTTCCGCTTTGACCATGAGCAGCTCAAGCAGCTGGTCAGCAACAGGACCAAGCTGTTCTACCTGAACACCCCGCAGAACCCGACCGGCGGGGTGCTGACCCAGGGCGACCTGGACTTCGTGGCCGAGCTGGCCCGTGAGTACGGCTTCTATGTGCTCAGCGATGAGATCTACAACCGCTTCGTCTACGAGGGCGAGCACGCCAGCATGCTGAAGGTGCCGGAGTTCCGCGACCAGCTGATCTTCCTGGACGGGCATTCCAAGACCTACGCGATGACCGGCTGGAGGCTGGGCTTCAGCGTGACGAGCCCGGCGCTGGCCAAGCGCCTGACGCTGCTTGCAACGAACAGCTTCAGCTGCACCGCGGCCTTCACCCAGGTGGCGGGGATTGAGGCCCTGCTCGGTGACCAGAGCGGCAGCCAGGCGATGATCGCCGAGTTCAAGGCGCGCCGCAGCCTGATCGTGGATGGCCTCAACAGCATTCCCGGCGTGAGCTGCACGATGCCCAAGGGTGCGTTCTACGTCTTCCCGAACATCAAGGAATACACCGAGAAGGCCGGCCGCACCAGCCTCGACGTGCAGCGCTACATCCTGCAGAACTACGGCGTGGCGCTGCTGGCCGGGACTTCCTTCGGGAAGAACGGTGAGGGCTACCTGCGCCTGAGTTATGCCAACAGCCGTGAGAACATCCAGAAGGCCATCGACCTGCTGCGTGAGGCCTTTGCCAGCCTGGCCTGAGCCGTGATGCCGCTGCGACCCTGCAACCCGCGGATCCTGCTTGTGCTGCTGCTGGCGGCGCTCCTGCCGCTGCAGTCCTGCTTCGATCCCGAGCCGGCCACGATCACCGTATCGGTGACGCTGCAGGGCCTGCAGCGCCAGTGTGACATCCTGCTGGAAAGCACGGACGGGCGCATCAGCCGCCGCACGAGCACGAACATCCGTGGTATCGGCGAGTTCAGGCACATCCTCCCGGGAAGCTATGAGCTGCGCTTCGTGGATGGCAAGGACAAGCCCTGGCCCGCCGTGCGGGAGGTGAATGTACGCTCCGGTCAGGTCCTGCCACTGCGCGTCGAACTGACGGAGGAAGAGGCCCCGCGGCTGGAGGACAACGCCCCGGTCAAGGGCTGAGTCCATCTTTTCAAGTGTACGAACCCGATTGACGCCGTCTCAGTTATTCATTTGCACAAGACATTTCGTTTCATTTATGATATTTGCTGTAACATAAAGTCATGATATGATAGAATTTTGTTACTTGGGGGGCTGCTGCAAGAAGCTAGGTAGTGTTATGCTGATAGGCGGGAGAATGACAATTCGCAATGTCTCCGGGTTTATCTTGTTACATTGATGAGGCAGGTTGTCCAGGGTTCAGGTTTGGACAAGGCAGTTCTGATTGGTTGATAATTTCTGCAGTGCTTGTGCATGAGGATGAAGATTTCAATATTCTGTCCGTGATTGGACCATACAAAGAGAGAATAAAGAGGACATCCCTCAAGCCGATTCACTTCCAGGAACTGTCACACGAAAAGCGACTCCCATTGTCAGTTGCTGTTGGCCAGCACCCGTTAATCACAATCACCATTGCCTGCCACAAGCCAAGTCTCACCAATCCTGACAGCTACCGGGGAAATCACAGATTATACAACTATCTGATCAGATACTTACTCGAGAGAGTTTCCTGGTATGCCAGAGATTCCAGATGTTCAGAACCCGTTCGGATCACGTTTTCCCAGAGAACCATGCCGTATGATGAATTATCTGAAAATTTTGTCAAAATGCGAGAGGCAACCACAAGTAGTAATGCAGGAATTGAATGGAGTTACATCGTGCCGGAGAACTTCCATATCAAGCAGCATGCAAAGTTGGAAGGATTGATAATTGCCGATGTTGTTGCATCCAGCTACTATTATGCAATTGAGCATAGATATGGTTTTACAGAACCTAGATATGTTTGGCATATGAGAAGAAGAATCTATAGATATGAAGGAAAGGCATATAGATACGGTCTAAAGATAATCCCACCCCCTGCGGAGGCCAGGTTCCTGGACGAGTTCCCGATTCACAGATGGGCTTCGGAGTATTTTTAGCAAAAAGCAGGCCCCGGACTCGCTTGACCCTATTGGGCGCTGCCACAGAAACATATTGCTTCTGTTCCGCAACCGCGAGCTACCCGCGTGTGCCTGCTACGATATTCTACCCTGAAATTCCCAGTTGTGTTTACTTCCGTTAAGTTGTTTGTAAAGCTCCCTGTTGAAATCGGATTGTCTACTTCGTGAGTGTTGACTTTGTGAAGCTGGTTGCAACCACTTTCGAAGACCCCAAAATCACTGATAGCTTGTGTGAGAACCTGGACGAGGAGATACTCGAAATCGCTTGTCCCAAGTTCTGAAAGGCCGCTGTGCTAGCCGGAACCGGGCGATCACAGCAACCTGCTGAGTCCGGTGTTTTGCATTGCGCCAGTGCATGAGCTAGAATTCAGTTTTCCAACCGCAAGAGGTGAATAATGAGGAAAATTGCTCTTATCGGCCTGTTCCTGCTTGCCATCCTGTTCGTATCCTGCGATGACGAGGGCAATGCGGAGATCAGCGTCGTGACCAAGGCCGGCAACCAGACGGCGAATGCCTGGGTTGAGGTCTACAACTCCAAGGGGGTCCAGATCCAGCAGGTTGCCACCGAACGCGGCATCGCCTACGTGAAGGACCTGCCCTCCGGGACCTACACCCTGAAGTTCAAGGGCCATGACGGCAACTACTTCCCCTGCATCAAGGTCGTGACCGTGCAGGATGGTGATGCACGCCCCGTGAACGTGGATGTGAATGATCCGCCTGATGAGGGTGCATCAGTCTCCTGAGCAGCAACCCGGACGAGTTCTGACAACGGCGGCCACGGCCGCCGTTTTTTTATGCCTGGCGGCGCAGGCGCTGCAGCATCGCGGAGCTGACATTCTCGCCCCCGGCGAGAAGCTCCAGGCTGTGGCAGCCGTTGAATTCCGCGAAGCGCCGCAATCCGTCCATGAGCTCCCGCTCAAATTCCGCGGATGTGGCAAAGCCCTCCTCGAGATGCAGGGCGCGCAGCTCCAGCACGCCCTCGCGGCGCCTAGCCTTCGCATCCAGCCTGCCGGCGAAGCCTTCGCCGTAGAGCAGCGGCAGGCTGAAGTAACCATAGCGGCGCTTCGGCTCCGGCACGTAGCATTCGATCAGGTAGTCATAGCCGAACAGCAGCTGCAGGCGCTCGCGCAGGATCACTAGATTGTCAAATGGGGAGAGCACGGCGAGCCGCGGCCTGCGCCGGCCGGTGGCTGGCAGGCTGTCCAGCAGCTGTGGCAGGGCATACCAGTTCCGGCCCGGCAGGCCCTCCACGCTGAGACTGACAAGCTCGCCGCTATTCAGCATGCGGCTGAGTGCAGCGCGGATGTCCACGAGCCGGCTGGTGCGCAGCATGTGGCGGATCTCCAGTTCGCGGGCGATGCCGAAGGCCTGCAGGGTGCGCCGGATGATGAACTCCGCCAGCTCTTCCTCGTCCGGCTCGCGCATGTCGGTACCATCGGGAAGCACACGCTCGCGCAGGTCGTAGACCCGCTGGAAGCCGCGCCGCTCGCTGACCATCACATCCCCGAAGCAGAGCAGCAGCTCGAGAGCGGACTTGGCCGGCTTCCAGTCCCACCAGCTGCCGCCGCGCGCCCCGTGCTCATTGCCGAATTCAGCACTGCTCAAGGGCCCGTCCGTTTCCAGCTTGCGCAGGATCAGCGGGAAGAGCTCCCGGTGCTTCTGGATCGAGCGCGCAATGTAGATGCGCGGCCGTTCGCGGTAGCTGCGCATCAGCGGCAGGTAGTAGCGGTAGTCCGAGATTGGCAGGAAGGAGGCGGCATGGCCCCAGTATTCGAAGAGCTGGCGCTTACGCAGCAGTTCATAGACCCCGCCCGCGCTGTAGCCCGGGATGCGGGACCAGAGTGTGTGGTGGTGGGCGCGGTTGACAACGGCGATGCTGTCAATCTGCAGGTAGCCGAGATGCTCGATGGCCCTGAGCACTGCGGAATTGCCACGGCCGAGCCCCGGACGTGGACCGAGCAGCAGGGCATCGAGGGTCACGCGCCGGGCCTGGCGGAGTGTGAGACTGTGTTGCATGTGGCCGGATGGCATGCGCCAATCCTAGCCGAAGCTCAGAGTTCGCTGCGCAGGCAGGCCACGGGATCCTGCCTCGCGGCGCGGGCGGCGGGCCAGGAACCGAAGAGTACGCCGACGGCGATGCTGAACAGCGCCCCGAGCGCCAAGGTGCGCGGGCTGACCCAGGGCTCCCATTCCGTGTAGTTGCAGTAGATGTGGACCCCGATCACGCCGATCAGGATTCCGAGCGCGGCCCCGATCAGGGCCTTGACGCAGGCCTCGGTCAGGAACTGGATGGCAACCTGGGCCTGGCTGGCTCCCACCGCGCGGCGGATGCCGATTTCGGGGCGGCGCTGGATCACGCGGATCAGCATCACGTTCATGATGCCGATGCCGGCCACCAGCAGCGCGATGCTCGAGACCCCGAGCAGCACGACCTTGAAGATCTCCAGCGCCTCGTCCATGAGCTGCACGGCATCCTTGACGGTGAACACGGAGTAGCTTTCCTCGAGGATCTCATCCGGCCCGAGCGTACTCTGCAGGGCAGCGCGCACGGCTTCCATTGCCGCAGCCTCGCCCGCCTGCTGGCGGTAGCGCACGAAGATCCCGGTCACACCGACGAAGCCCAGCAGCTCCTGCTCGACCTCGAGTGGCATGTAGGCCGCGTTGTCCATGTCCTCCATGCCCACGCGCCCACGGGTCTTCAGCAGGCCGATCACGGTGAAGGCCTGCTCACGGATCGTCACCTCGCGGCCGACGGGATCACTGTCCTCGCCGAACAGGGCCGCAGCCACGCTCGGTCCCAGCACCAGCACGCGGGCCTGGCCGGCCATGTCCTCCGGACTGAGGAAGCGGCCTGTGTCGATCTCATGGCCGCGGGCCGCGAGGAAGTGCTCGTTGATCCCGAACAGGGTGGTGTATGTCTGGGCCTCGCCGTTGAGGATGTAGCCGGGCAGCATCAGCGCGGGGGCGACATGCTCCACCTCGGGCAGCGGTTCAATCACGCGCCAGCTTTCATCGGGGAGCTGCACGCTGGCTCCCTTCATGTTGGCGAAGGGCCCGGCCTTGAAGTCGATGTAGGGCGAGACCATGAAGACGTTCGCCCCGAATTCATTGATCAGGCCCATGGTCTGGCGGCGGCCGAGGTCCGTGATGCTGATCAGCATGATCACGTTGGCAACCCCGATCGCGACGCCGAGGATCGCCAGGCTGCTCTGCACGAGATAGCGCCTGATCTGGACCATGCCCTGGCTGATGAAGTACTTCAGCACCGCGAGATAGTACTACCTTCCAGAGCCGTCGTCAGTCTTCCGCTGGCTATAATTCATCTGGGATGCGTATCACGGAACAAGATGAAACCTCGCTATGATCCAAGGCTGTTTCTCGGACTGACGACCTCCAGAACCGTGCAGAGCAAGCTTGAAGCCTGCCAGGCCGAGGTCCGCAAGCACCTGTTCAACTGGCACTTCATCCCGCCCGTGAACTTCCATGTGACCCTGCACTTCATCGGCGAGGTCAGCGAGAGCCAGATCCCGGAGATCGACGCGGCGATGCGGAAGCTCGGCAAGCGCTCCACACCCTTCACGCTGGAATGGCACGGGATCGACTTCTTCGGGGACCCGGACAATGCCCGGGTGCTGTTCGTGGGAGCGAAGCCCTGCGAGGAGATGGGCGCGCTGGCCGGCCAGATCGCGGAGATCATCCCCACGAGCCGCGTGCGCAAGGAATACCACCCGCACATCACCCTCGCCAAGGCCCGCAAGCAGATGGAGTACGGCGTGAAGCAGATGAATGCCAACATGCTGCGCCGCCTGCGGGAGCACAACCGCATCGGCCCCGAGCCGGTGACGATCGAGTTCAACACGGTACACCGTGAGTTCATGCTGATGGAGACGGTCTGGGTCGGGCGTGCCGTGAGCTATGAGGTGCGCAGCCGCTACCAGCTCGGCGGGAGCGAGGTCACGCCGGGCGACACCTACTGACCCGGCCTCAGTGCTGCGGCAGGAAGAGCTGCAGCACATGCAGCTCATTGCTGCCCCGGGGCACGACGAGCAGCTTGCCCTGCCGGTCCACCTCGAAGTAGGAGCAGTCGCTGCTGACGAGATGCTTGTCACCGCTGTGCAGGTTGATCAGCCAGAGCTGGCTGACACTGTGGTTGACGGTGTTGCGCAGCAGGATCAGGCCCGGCTCGGAGAGGCAGATGAGGTCCAGCGGTTCATCGCTGAGCGGAACCTGCAGGTTCGTGCCGAAGTCACGGGTGTCGGCACGGATGTAGAAGGGGGCCTCGGGCCGCTCAGGGCTCATCAGGCAGGCCACGCTGCCCCAGTCCGCATTGTCCGTCATCAGCAGGCCTCGCCGTTCATCGTCAAAGCTCAACTGCTGCTGCTGCACGTCGATGATCGCCAGTTCAGGGGTCTCACGGAATTCACCGTTGCGCAGCTCGGCGCTGGCCATGCAGACCTGTGAGCCGGTTTCACCGGCCCACCAGATGCGCCGGAGGAAACTCAGGTCATGCGTGCTCAGCCGCCAGGCCTCGGAGCCGTTCTGCAGGTCCAGCACGAGCAGGCTGATTTCGCTGCCCTCGCTCCAGGCGTCATTGCTGAAGACCGCGAAGCGGTCGTCGTCGCTGAAGAGGATGTCGTGGATACGCATTCCTCCCGGGGGATCGAAGCTCTTGCTGATGTAGAAGGGCGGATCGGAGATGTCGAGCAGGCGCCAGCGCGCCTCGCCGGAGCTGTCCTGCCAGTGCAGGAACATGTAGTGCAGGCTGGGGGAGAGGCTCCAGGAGAGGTTCATGCAGTCCGGGAAGCCGGCGATGTGCTCATTGAAGAAGGGCGGGCTGATGAACATCGAGCGCTCGCCGCTTTCGTAGTCGACGCTCCAGACCCGCGCGCCCTCCGGTCCGGCGGTCAGGCAGAGGAAGTGGGAGGGATCCTGCCAGGCGGCGCTGCGCAGCAGTTCGCCCGGGAAGGAATGCCGCTCCATCAGGCGGAACTGCGGTTCGGTGATGTCCGGGAAGCGCTCGTCGAGCACTTCGGTGCTTTCACCCTGGGCCAGAGCCTGGGCGCTCAGCAACAGCAGCAGCAGCAGGCCCAGAGCCTGGATCCGGAAAATCGCAGAAAAAAAAGGCACCCGTCGCACCGCAACATTATCCGTCACGGAGCCGGGTGCCACCGGAATTCGGTTATGTGTCAGCTCTTGAGGCGGTCGATGGCGTTCACGACGTCACTGACGGTCTTGAACTGCTCGGTGTCCTCATTCGCGAAGTCGATCTGGTACTGTTCCTCGATCGCCATCACGAGATCAGCCAGGTCAAGGGAATCGGCTCCCAGATCGTCGATGAAGCTGGACTCGGGCTTGACATCGGCTGCGTCAACCGACAGCTTCTCTGAGATCAGCTGCTGGACATCATCAAAAGTAGCCATAATTACTCCCCTGGCTGAAGAATTCGTGATTTATTCGTCGTCGCTTTCGCTCTTGATGCGATCGCGCTTGACGAATACCTGGCGTCCACTGTACCAGCCGCACTCTGGGCAGGCGAAGTGCATGCGCTTTGCTGTCGCGCAGCGCGGGCACTTGTTCATCTCAGGCTTACTGATCTGGCTGAGAAAATTTGCAGCCCGCCTGCTGCGGGTGTGGCTGCGTCGAGTTTTGTACTTTGGTAATGGCATAATGGACCGCCGAATAAGAGCATACGATTATACAGTTATCACGCAGGCTGTCAACTTCATTTATGCGTTATTTCCGGATTTGCCGCAGCTTCCGCGGAAGCTTTCCGTCATTCTCATGTTTCCCGGGAAATGATACGAAGTTATCCACAGGTTATGCACATGGACTATCCGGGCGCAATACCATATAATGAGCACTTCGGAATGTTCGGGGTAACTGGCAGACGCGCTTTGATTGCGGTCCTGTTGCTGTGTTGCACAGCCTGGCCCGTACCTTCACGCGCGCAGGAAACCCGGGCCCTGGAACTCGAGCCTGGCCATGCAAGCGGGCTGGAACTGGCAGACCCCTCCGTGCTGGAGGGTGAGAGCCAGGCCCTGGAGATCCGGATTGACGACGAGGGGCAGCAGCTCTTCAGCGCCGGGACGATTGAGCTCTGGCGCAATATCTCCGCCAACTTCCGCATCAGCGGTGAACTGCTGGCCGAGATCCGCCACGGACTGGAGCAGGCGGGGGAGGACCCGGCCCTGCGCCTGGCCGTGCTGCAGCGCTACACCCCGCTGCTGCTGGAGGCGCGGGCCCGGCTGGTGGCAATGCGCGGGATCGTGGACGGCAGGCTCGGCGGGGATGGCCTCACCGATGACACCGAGCGCCGGGCCTACAGCGGCTGGCATGACGACCTGTACCGCGTGATCGCGATGATTGACAACGACGTGCTGATCCTCGACCGCGAGGCCAGCTTCTACGGCGGGCTCTCCAGCGATGTCTACGATGAGCTGATCGGCAGCGGCGTGACCGAATCGCCGATGGAGAGCACCTTCTGGGGCGGCGAGACCCGCAGGCCCGAGCCGAGCGCGGAGTGGGAGTACGAGGGACAGATCGGCTACCAGGCCGGCAACAGCACCTACGCTGACAACGAGGCCTGGAACTATGAATTCGCGCAGAAGCTGACGGCGGCCGGTGGCAACGAGTACGAGTTCTTCCAGCAGTACAGCCGCGACATCAGTTACGTGGAGAGCGAGAGCTGGAGCTTCGGGGCCGAGCAGAAGATCAAGGACATCCTCTGGGACGGCGACCTGCGCCTCGAGGAGGAGTTCGGGCTGTACCGTGACAAGGATGACCCGCTCAACGACCTGCAGGAGGGCGAGTTCAAGCTGCGCTTCGATCCGGAGTGGGCCGACGGCCGCTGGGCCGCCGACGCGGAGTACAAGTACCAGCTCAAGGTCTACGAGACCTTCTCGGCGCGCAGCTACAAGCTCAACAGCGGCAAGCTCAAGCTGGAGCATGAATTCAGCAAGGACCTCGAGGGCGAGGTGCAGGGTTCGTTTGACGACTACAACTACAGCATCGGCAGCGACCGTGGCAACTCGAAGACGGAGTATGGCAGCGCGCTGGACTGGGATGTGACGAATGACCTGAGCATCGGGGCCGAGGTCGGGCTGGAGCTGAAGAACTACGACGTGCGCAAGGACCGCAACCATGAGGAGAGCAGCTACGACATCGATGTCGACTGGAAGGCCGATGACCACAGCCAGCTCTCCCTGAAGTACGGCCATACCGACCACGACCGCTTCTATGACCCCGGTGAGAACTACGAGGAGAACAAGAGCGATGTGCGCTACCGGCGCAACCTCAGCCAGGAGTTCGACTTCGACCTGAACTGGAGCTTCCGTGACAAGCAGTTCGACCTCGACCCGCTCAGTGACACCGAGCAGAGCGGCTACGGGCTGGGAATGAATTACAACCCGGATGAGGAATGGAACTTCGCCTACGGCTACGACTTCAAGGATTATGGCTACAGCGACCCCATCCGGGAATACGAGGCGATCGGGCACCGCGGCAGCGTGGCCTGGCGCCATCACAATGTCAGCCTGACGCTGGACATCGCGCGCAGCGAGAATGCCTACGCGCTGGATGCGCTGCGCGACTACACGCGTGACGACTACGACCTGGACTTCGACTACCGGTTTGACCGGCATTCGCTGCGGGTATATTACGGGGTTGGCTACCTGGACCAGGCCGATCCGGCCTCGACCAATGACTACACGGAGACCAGGCTGGGAGCAGGCTGGGACTACGAACTGAGCGAGGACACGGATCTGCGCCTGAGCTATGACTTCAACGTGCGCGACTATGACAGCCAGCCCGAGCAGGAAGACAACCGGCTGCAGGCACTCATCTCATTCCGGTTCTGATGTTCCTGCTGAGCCCCGTGCTGGAGAAGGCAATGAAACTGAACATCAACTTCGGGCTTACAGGCATCCTGCTGGCGGCGCTGCTGCTGGCGGCGGTCCCGGCGCATGCCCAGAGCGACGCCTTCGGTGTCGTGATCGAGCGCATGGCGGGCACGGTCGAAGTGCGCCACAGCGAGCTGACTGACGACGAGTGGCGCATGGCCGAGAAGGGCGAGAGCATCGGCGCGGGCTGGAAGCTGCGCACCGGTGAGGAGTCCAAGGTCCAGCTGCTCTTCCCGCAGGACAACGTACTGATCCTCAAGCAGAACAGCGAGCTCGTGATTGACAGGCTCTCCGCTGACGGCGGGGCCAGCCTCGAGGCGCTGGGCGGGGGGATCCTCGTCAACATCCAGAATGCGCTGTCACCGGGCAGCCAGTTCGAGGTCAAGACCCCGACGGCGCTCGCCGTGGTGCGCGGCACCGAATGGGGCATGGATGAGATCGATGAATTCGACTGCCTCTGCTACGGCTATGACGGCACCGTGGCGCTCTATACGGTTGACACCTTCGGCGACCCGGACCCGGACAGCCGCGTGGACCTGACGATCGACACCGAGGTGCTGGCCAGCTATGGCAACCTGCAGGGCCCGGACCCGGCGGGCAGCGGGGCGCAGCTCTTCCGTGACGAGATGCTGGACACCAGCCTCTATGAAGCCTATGAACAGGCGCTTTTGGATCTTGCCGACGCGCTGCGGCCCTTCGGGCAGCGCGCCGACGACCTGTATGACAAGCTCAGTGACTACGAGAAGGAGTGGAGCCGCTACGAGCGCAATGACCAGCGCTTCCAGATGCTCTACCTTTACGTGCAGGTGCTCTACGCCTGGGACGAGCTGGATGAGCTGGGCGAGGACTACGCCTCCTTCATGAAGGATGCCGAGCCGCGCATGATCCTGCCCCTCGCGGACGGGCTTGCCAACTCCGCCTTCAGCGGCTTTGACGACTCCTCCGACCCGCGTGATTCCTTCAACTGGTACCGCGACCAGCTTGAGCTGCTGGAGGGCATCAGTTCCCCGGAGCTCAGGGACGGGATCGGCGAGCTGCTGCGCGGCATCGCCACCACGCAGCGGGATGCCTACGAGATCCTCGAGGGCTTCATGGATGACGCCGAGCCCTTCATCGACACCAACCAGGATCTGATCGACCAGCTGCAGGGCCTGATCCAGCCGAGCGGCAACCCGGCGCTCTCCCTGCGCTGGAAGCTGTTCGACACCGACAATGACGGGATCAGCGACGTGGACGAGACGATGCTCGGGCTCGATCCCTTTGACAACAACTCCGACGGCTTCATCACCCTGCTCGACCCGGATGACGGCGAGGAGCTGCTCTATCCGGACGACAGCGAGGTGGAATTCGTGTTCGAGGAGCTCGACACGGACTTCATCGAGCAGTACGACCTCGTGCTGACCTCCAGCCGCGGCCGGCAGTGGGTGGCGCGCGACGTTGACAACGACACCACTGTGGAGACGGAGTTCCTGTTCGGCAACGGCGGGATCTTCGCCGACGACATCGTCGCCGACGGCAGTGGCCGCCGCCTCGACCTCACCTGGCAGATCATCGCCAGGGTGGACGAGGACGAGCTGTTCGCCGGGATCGCCGCCGCCAACCCGGACTTCGCCTCCGCCTTCGGCGGGACGATTGCCAGTGAAGTGCGCCAGCTGGCGATCAGCGCGCCCTTCATCGACCAGCAGGTCGTGATCGACCTCGAGGGCGTGGGCCGCACGGATGTGACCTGGGACGGACAGCTGTTCAGCCCCGACACGCTGCGCATCCGCGGCCTGATCAGCGATGTCAGCGACCTGCGCCGCTGGAGCATCACGGTGCTCTTCGACCCGAACGTGCTCGAATTCGAGCGCGGCCGCCGCAGCGGGCTGTTCAGCGGTTCCACGGTGTTCTTCAGCAACAACTCGAGCGGCGTGGTCACGATCAGCGGCCAGGTGCCGGCGGGTGACGCGGGGATCACGGGCAACGGTGAGATCTTCGTGCTGGAGTTCCGGCCCGCCGAGCTGGGCTTCACCACCGTCGAGGTGGATGAGGCGGAGCTGAGCGACAGCTTTGACAACCCGATCGATGCCGAGCCCGGTGACGACGTCGACGTCAGCGTTGACAGCGTGACCGGGGCCACGGCCGGAGCGCGGGACCGGTTCAAGCGCTGAACCGTCCCGCAGCGCGGAGGTGCGGATGAAGGAACAGCGGCTGTGGATCTCGCTTGGCTTCGCGCTGGCCTGCTTCGGGCTGCTGTTCATGCTCTACGTGACCCCGGCCAGCCGCAGTGTGCTGAACGGAATCGACACCTTCTCCACGGAGCTGCTCTACGCCTTTCGCGGCACGGTGCCGCCGGACAGCCGGCTGCGCGTGATCGGGATCACCGAGAATGACATCCAGCTCTTCCGCGAGGAACTGAGCGTGCCCTATCCGCTGCCGCGCGACTGGCACGGGGAGCTGATCCGCCGCCTGGCCGACAGCGGGGCGCGGATCATCGTGATGGACATCCTGTTCTCCGGCGAGGACAGCTGGGACAGCGCCGAGGATGAGGCCCTGCGCGATGCGATCGTCTATGCGCGCTCGCAGCACTGCGAGGTGGTGCTGGCGGCGGCGATCGAGAGCATGCAGGTCCCGGGCGGCATGGTGCGCAGCAAGATCACGCCAGCGCCGGTGATCATGGAGGCCGAGCCGCAGCTCGGGCTGTCCAACACCACGCAGAAGCTGGGCTACCGCGCGGACGAAACGGCCTGGGACAGCCTGCAGGACGGGCAGGAGGTGCTCTACTCCCAGGCGGTGCAGGCCTTCCGCACGCACTGCACGCAGGAAGGGCTGGACTTCGAACCGCTGCTTGACAACGCCGTGGGCCAGACGCGCAGCTTCCGGATCAACTACTGCGGGCCGCTGGAGCCGGATGCGCAGGTCTCGGCCAGCCTCTCGAGCATCTTCGCCAATGAGCTGTTCGAGCACCGCGACCGCGCGGACCTCGCCCCGGAGGAGCGCGAGCGGCTGCAGCGCCGCTACACCGGCAGCCATGTGTTCATCGGCAGCCGGGCCCAGGCTGACAACGACTACTTCCAGACGCCCTACGGCACGATGTTCGGCGTAGACACCAATGCCAGCGCCTTCGACACGCTCGTCAGCGGGCGCACGGTGCGGGTGCTCGCGCCGGTGCAGGTGCTCCTGATCTGCTTCGCACTGGCGCTGCTGGCCTGGCTGACGAACCAGCTGAAGCCGGTGCGCAATGTCTGGATGGCAGCGCTGGCGATCACGGGGCTCGTGCTGCTCTGCGACCTGCTGCTGTTTGCGCGCGCGGCAATCGAGCTCTCGCTGAGCATGACGCTCCTGGGCTATGGCCTGCCGCTGAGCGTCGTGCGACCCCTGTGATCTCGGCGGTGGGCGCACCGCCGCCTGATGATCCCGAGCTTCTCGACGATCCCACTGGCGCGGCGCAGTGCCTCAACCTCTCTGGGTGTTGTCAACGACGTCGTGATCCGCCGCTGGATCTCGACGATGGTGGCCTGCTTCGGCGGCCGGTCCGAGGAGCAACCGTGGATTGGTCGCATTGCGCGCCCTGCTGGCCGCAGCTCGATGCGCGCTGCCGCTTCAACGATGGACGTCGGCGCGTGATCATGGGACCTACGATGATGCGGCACGTGGCGAGCCGCGTGGCCAGACGAAGGAATTCGGCTGGTCCTCGTGACCCAGGCGTGGTGGACGGGTGGCGGGCCGTTTCGTCTGCGGTGGGTGGAGGTGCGCCTGCGCGGTGCCCGTACAGGCTGAAGCTGTACGTGTCGGTCTGGCTCCTGAAGAGCCATCCGCGCCTACCAACTCTGAATCTGACGTCGTTCGATACCGCCTCCAGATCTCGAGGCCAGTCTCCCATGCGCTGGAGACCCGGCACCGGTTGTAGTGCCTTCCTGCCGTGCTGGCTTGATTATATCTGTTAATCCCGTTGCTCGTGGATCTCGGCGGGGTGGAGCGCACCGCCGCCGTGATGTTCAATGACATCCGCAGCTTCTCGACGATCAGCGAGCAGCTGAGCGCGGCCCAGGTGGTGGAGTTCCTCAACCTCTACTGGGGTGTTGTCAACGGCGTCGTGATCCGCAACCACGGCTGGATCAACAAGTTCCTCGGCGACGGGATGGTGGCCTGCTTCGGCGGGCCGGTACCGACGGAGCAGCCGGTGGATGACGCCGTGCGCACGGCGCTGGAGATCGTGCGCGCCCTGCATGAGGAGCTCTGGCCGCAGCTCGATGCGCGCGGGCTGCCGCGCTTCCAGATCGGGATCGGGATCAACGTCGGGCGCGTGATCATGGGCAACATCGGCTCGGACCTGCGCCAGGAGTACACGGTGATCGGCGATGCGGCGAACGTGGCGAGCCGCGTGGAGAGCCAGACGAAGGAATTCGGCTGGAGCATCCTCGTGACCCAGAGCGTGGTGGACGGGGTGAGCGGGGAGTACTGCTTCCGTTTCGTCTCGGCGCAGCAGGTCAAGGGCCGGGTGGAGGAGGTGCGCCTGCACGCGGTGCTCGACCCGGCGAAGGAAGAGATGTACAGGCTGAAGCTGTGACGGAGTGTCGGTCTGGAGACCGACAGGGCCATGTAGCTCTGAAGAGCTACACACCGAAAATTACGGTGTGTTGGTCTAAGACCGACAGGGCCATGTAGCTCTGAAGAGCTACACTCCAGCTACACTCCAGCTACACTCCACCCGCTAAGCTACATCCCCCACCAATTGGGTAAAATATAGCGAACCATGTATATGGGAGTAACCTTATGCGCATCCTGATCGCGGCATGCATGCTCATGTTCGCCATGAGCACCTCCGCCTTCGCCCAGGCGGGCTACATCTACCAGTCCAGCGGACTGGAGTGGGTCGGTACCGCCCCCGTACAGTCCGGCGACACCATGAAGGCCCTGATCACGCTCTACAACGGGCAGACCGCCATCGGCGACATGTACGTCAACGGCTGGTACCAGGACGACCTGTTCGGCTACTGGGAAGGCGTCTACAACGGCTATTACTACTACTACGACGGTTACAGCGGCTACTGGAAGCCCGGCCCGGTGAACTACCGCTACGCCACGCTGAACTTCCAGGGCGAGGAGCTGGAGGGCTGGGCCCGCCAGTTCGGCCAGGTGATCGACTACAACGTCTTCCTCGGGCGTGACGGCGTGCTCTACAAGCGGATGCAGGTCAAGCGCAACCGCCGCCGGGGCACGAACCGCCGCCGCGAGGTGATCTACAGCTACTTCCTCAACACCCAGACCGGTGAGCGCAGCGACGGCGGAGCCCTGCCGTACCGCGTGATCAGCGGCAATGCCGAGGACGTGGTGGAGCTGATCAACCAGCAGATCAATGACAACAACACCGTGCTCTCGAACTACATCAAGGACAACCCGCTCTTCCCGCAGTGGCAGAGCGAGGCCTTCGTGGCCCCCCAGGAAGTGGTGGTGGCCTCCAGCATCCCGCGCAGCGGCGAGCTGAGCCTGTTTGAACTGATCGAGGGCGAAATCGGTCCGATTGAGGTGGGGCAGGCCGCCAGCGGCGAGGAAGCTGCCGAGGTGCAGTCCACCGCCGACGGGACCCTGACCGTCAAGTAACGAATTCTGGATATCCTGAGGCCGGATCGCCTGCGGGTGGTCCGGCTTTGCCTTTCAAGGAGCCGCGATGCGAAACATCCATGCCTGCCTGCTGGCACTGCTGATCCTGCTCGGACTGCCGGGCAGCGGCCTGGCCCAGGGCGCTGAGACAAAACCCGAGGGCCGCGTGCTGCAGCTGGCGGATGCCTACCAGGACGGCTACCTGCGCATGACGGCCGTGAGCTGCTTCTCGGTCTACAGCACCTCCGGTTTCATCTTCGGGGACTTCATGAACGGCGTGATCGACGGCCAGACCGCGATCAATTCGCTGGAGCATGTGGCGCTGCTGCACAGCGTGGCGCTCGAGAGCGTGGGTGAGATCGAGGGCCTGACGCCCGAGAGCGACACGCTCGGCCGCGAGGAACTGGGCAAGCTGCGCGACATCCTCGAGAAGGAGAACCGCCTGCTCGGCGCACTGCTGGACCTGTTCAGCGAGGGCGGAGTGATGCAGATGGAGCAGGTCAAGGCGGAGCTGCTACTTGTGGAACAGGCCCTGGATGACTATACTAGGCCTCCGGCTGAGTAAGCCGGGACACGCACTGATGGAAATCAAAGGGGCTGTGAAATCACACTTTCAGGCTGATGTCGTTCACGACTGCGCTGGCGGAGATTGAGAGCAAGGGTGGCAGGCCGTCGCGTACGGGCCAGACACCGCGCATTCTGGCGGTGCTGCTCATCATCCTGATCATCTTCATCGGCTGGACCTTCTTCTGGATGGCGCAGAGCAACCGCGATGCGCTGCTCACCGCCCGCGAGGATGAGATCGTCGATGCGGCGCATGCCGCGCTCGCGATCCTTGAAGGGGTGGAGAAGAAGGAGCGCAAGGGCGTGCTCAGCAACAGCCAGGCCCGCGAGATGTCGCTGGACCTGCTCGGGGAACTGCGCTTCGGACCCTTTGGCAACGGCTTCGTCTACGTGCTGAAGCGCGACGGCACGATGCTCATGCATCCGCTCAGCCGGGAACTGGCCGGCAAGGATGTGACGACGCTCAGCGATGCGATCGGCACGCGCTTCATCTCGCAGCTGCTGAAGCTCTACTTCCGCGATGACGAAAGCTTCGTGGAATACGACATGGACTGGGAGGGCGAGGGCGGCTGGGCCCAGCCGCGCCTGGCCTACGCCACGGTGTTCGCGGAGTACGACTGGGTGGTGGTGGCGGATGCGCCGCTGGAGGACATCGACATGATCGTCGATGCGCAGATCCAGCAGCAGTGGATCGTGGTGGCGGTGATGTGCCTCGTGCTCGGCGTGATCGTGACGATCACCCTGAAGCGCCTGCTGCTGACGCGCGTGGACGAGCTGATCCGCGTCAGCCACGCGATCGCCGCCGGTGACTACAGCGCGCGCGTTGACAATCCGGAGACCAGCGAGCTGGCGACGCTGTGCGAGGCGATCAACCTGATGGCGCAGGGCATCCAGGAGCGCGATGCCTCGATCAGCCTCAGCCAGCGTACCGCGGTGTTCGCGCTCGCCAAGCTGGCGGAGGCGCGTGACAACGAGACCGGCGGGCACCTGCTGCGCGTGCGCGAGTACGCCACACTGCTGGCAACGGAGCTGCGCGGGCGCGAGGGCTGGCGGCGGATCATCGACGAGCAGTTCATCCGCGACATCTACGACGCCGTGATGCTGCATGACATCGGCAAGGTCGGGATCCCGGACGTGATCCTTTTGAAGCCGGCGAGCCTTGACGACCACGAACGCGCGATCATGATGTCGCACACGCTGATCGGGGCCAACACGATCCGCGCCGCGCGCCAGCAGATGCAGGTGGAGAGCGGCTTCCTGACGATGGCGGAGGAGATCGCGCGCTCGCATCATGAACGCTGGGACGGGCAGGGCTATGTGGAGATGCTGAAGGGCCGGGACATCCCGGCGGCGGCACGGATCTTCAGCGTGGCCGACGTGTATGACGCGCTGACGACGTCGCGGCCCTACAAGCCGGCCTACTCGCATGAGGAGACGGTGGAGATGATGACGGCGGACCGCGGCAAGCGCTTCGACCCGGACGTGCTGGACTGCTTCCTCGAATCGCAGGCGGAATTCAACCGCATCCGCCTGGAATTCGCGGCGAAGTAGGGGAGCATCGGAGGCCCGGAGCCATCCGGGCAAGTAGCGAACGGAGGAAGATTAACCACAGAGGGCACGGAGAGCGCAGAGGGTTTATTGGGATTGGCAACGGAGGCCCGGTGCATGCTGGGCGAGGAGGTCAGCTGTAAAGCTGACAACGAGCACACAGAGGAATATTAACCACAGAGGGCACAGAGAGCGCAGAGGGTTGGGGGCGGCGATTGAGCTGGCTGCAAGGAGATTCCTCAACGCAGAGCCGCAGGGACGCAGAGCGAAACAGGCAGCCCCGATGATGCAGGGTAGCGGTCCAGCCTGGCTGGACCAGCACGCGAGTAGTGCCTACCGGAGGCACATGCCGCGCGGCAGGGAGTGTTGCCAATAGCCTATCCTGTCTGACGAGTCTAAGATGGTGAATTCCCTCCCAGGCGTCGCGGGGCGCCGCCGCTACACCTTGGTTTGGATGACGTAATGCAGATCATGCGACAGCATGTCGACTTGGCATCGAGGCGGGGATGGTGCATAGAAGATCAGGCGACAGCGGAGAGCCGTGGCATTGAGGCGGGGATGGTATATAGAAGATCAGGCGACAGCGGGGCGCCGTGGCATCGAGGCGGGGATGGTACATAGAAGATCAGGCGAAAGCATGTCGCCGCTAATTGATTTTTAGATTCCCAATTGCCAGACTGACATCTGGCCTCCATGGCCCGGCTCGCACCGGGCCTCCGCGCCTGGCTTGCGCCAGACCTCCGATCCTTCAGCGCGATGCTGGCGGCTGAATGCCGCCATTCCTGCGAGCTGAATGCTCGCGCTCCGGAGTCTCTTGCCGGCTCGTGCGAGCACTCGCCGGTCTGCAATACAGCTCAAAGCCAAGCTTCTCGCTGATTGCCCGGAAAGTTGTCAATTGCCAGACTGACATCTGGCCTCCCGTAACTTCCACCCGACCCGGGCGGCTTAGCCGACCGCAGCGCCAGACCCGCGAGTGCTTGCCCGAGCGGGAAACTCATGTTCTGCCGAACGCTTGCGTGAGGCAGAAAAAAACAATGGCCCCGGGATGGGATCCGGGGCCAGTGCAGATGGAATTGATGGGAATGATGGGATATGGGAATCGCTCACTCAGGGCTCGCCCGGACGCACCGGGTGCCACGCACAGGTTGTCAATCTGCAATCCGGCTGGAAACCCCGGGGACCCTGGATTCCCCGGGAATTTCCAAACCATATCTAATACCCGGGCTGGGGAGGGGCTAAACAGGCCACTGGCAGAAAGTAGAAAGCTGAGAGCTGAGCGCAGATGGAGTTGCGACCACGCCTTGGCGTGGCTGTCGCACAGGTACGGATCACTAGAAAGGAAAATTGTGCGGCAGCAAGTGCCGCACCTCCGTCACGCCGCACCTCCGTCAGGCTAACATAACAGCCAACCACGCCTGCTATCCGCTTTCCGCTCCCTGCTTTCTTCGTGCAGTTATAATCCAGCTATGTCGCGCACGCTTGCATTGACAGCCATGGTGATCCGTGAAGGAGAGCAGTTCGTAGCGCTCTGCCCGGAACTGGATATCTCAAGTTTCGGCGAGAGTCGCGAGGATGCCCGCCGGATGCTGCAGGAAGCGATTGAAGGTTTTCTGCTGGTAGCGGACGACGAGGAAGTGGATTACCGGCTGGCCAACCCGGTGGGATTCACTGAAGCTTTCCCGATCAGTCGTGGGTAAGCTTCGCAGCTTCTCTTTCAAGGAACTTGCCAGGCTCCTTGAATCATAGGGATTTGAACTGAGGCGCGTACATGGCAGCCATCAAATCTACCGCGGATTTGTGGGCGGCCGAAACCGAACCGTGCCTGTTCCAAGGGGCAACGAGATTCCAGTTGGAACACTGAAATCCATCATTCGGCAGTCCGGCCTGGATCAGTCTTTGTTTGAAATTGACAACTAATTCAAGTTTTCCTGCTTTCCGCTTTCAGCTCCCTGCTCGCTTCTTCCACTATCCTAGTCCCATGTCCGATTCCCCGCGCAGGCTGTATTTCGCCTATGGTTCCAATCTTTCACGTGCGCAGATGGCCGAGCGCTGCCCCGCCGCCCTGCCGCTCGCTCCCTATGCACTCGGCGGGCACCGCCTCGAATTCGTAGGCGCGGGCACGGCACGCTGGGGCCGGGGCGGTGTGGCGACTGTTATTCCTCAGCCCGGCAGTTCCGTGCCCGGAGCACTCTGGCTGCTGACGCCGGAATGCGAAGCCGCCCTCGACCATTTCGAGGGGATTGCCAGCGGGCATTACTTCCGCGATGAGCAGCTGATGCAGCATGATGGCAACCCGGTGCTGATCTACATCGCGACGGCTGAGCGCGGCGCTGCCAACAAGCCCAACCGCAAGTACCTGGATGTGATCCGCGAGGGCTATGTGAACTGGCAGCTGGATACGGCGGGTCTGGATGCGCTGGAGCACTACGGGATGGACGAGGGCTGGCCGCCCGCCTGAGCCTGTCGCTTACTTCGCCGGGCCGATATGAACTGATGCCATAATGCACAAGCTTGAACCAATGAATCGAATTAGGCAGAGAAAATCCAGCCGGTTTCTTAGAAAAAGTTGCAAAAAAAAAAAAATGAACGTTATACTTAGCTTAACTGAGCATCAAAAAGAGGGTTGCAGAATGAAGAACATTCTTTGGATCACTTTGGCGATCAGTATCATGTATTCAAGTATCACTTGGGCAGACTGTGAAAACTTCAAGGAAACACCATACGTGCCTGAAGATTTTCAAGGAATCGAATACGAACCTTGGGAGCTGGAGTGCTGCTGCTTTAACAATGACATTCAAGTTGTATCCTTCTCTATGGATCTTCTGCATGAGAATACTTGCTGCACGAGTGAATACAGTGCCGACTGTGATACTTATTCTTTTGTTCAGCGAGTGACAGCCAATCCCCAAGTAACTTCCGGAGAAATCAACAAGTTTGCACCAGGCGGACAAGTTGTCGTAACAGGTTTTCCTATAATGCAAATCATCACGGGAGAACTCTGTCTGTGCTCTGGCGGCGTGATCAAGCTATGCGAGTCACACGGGACCGGCGCAGAATTTTGGGAATTTGTGTGTGAGGAGTGTCCAGAATGAAACCAGAGCGGTCAATTTCCTGTATGTCTGCCAGATTGCTGCTTCGCACTCTGTTGGCCATTACTGTGCTGAGCACTGAACTTGTGCACAGTAGTTGCGCTTTATCTGGTCAAGAAAAGGATACGGCACTCAGAAGAGTCAATGTCACGGCTGATGAATTACTACTACTGGACTTCACGCGGAATCTTGAGGAAATTCAGTATTCTACTCTCGCCGAGCTGGAATCACTTCCACAAGAGTCCCTGGAGGTATTTCATCTAAGAACCCTACAAGATTATGGAGGGCTCAGGAAAATGCCTTCAGAGCTCAGTCCAGGAGAGTTGCGCGCTAGCGGTGTTCATTTCATTCGAGGTGAGCAACTCATCTGTGTTGACACTATGTTCAGCGGACTGGTTGCATTTTATGATGAGCATGGACGCCTGCCTGACAATGGTCTGGAATTCTGCCGCCCGGAGTTGGATCTCACTGATATCGGGGACGCCACGGAACAGTCGATGTCTGTACTAGCGGAAGAATTCATCAAGGGAATAAATCCGATAACGGGAAAGTTCTACACTTCCTTTTCCTCTAAGACCTGGATTCCTGGCGGGATACTGCTAGTGCCACTTAGTGAACAACAGTCAGAGGCAGGACAATCCGTACAACGTAACATTGGTCTGTTCAATGATGCTCCGACATCTGAGCAGGTGATCTCCAACAGGAAGTGGAAAATGCTGGTATGGGGAGAGAGCGAAGGAAGCATCCTTATCGAAATGGAGTTCTACACGAGATGAATTCTAAGGGCTTGCCTGCTTGGCTTTTGGTTCTGATACTTTCACTCCTTGTGTTGTCACCAGGAAATCTGCACGCAGCTGCAAATAAACTTAAGCTCAGCAAAGCGTTGGCCGTGTGCCAGGCAATTGACGTTGATGATCCCACTAATGCCAACGATTGGCTGTTAGAAAAGAATCTCGCACCCGATTTGAGCGATAGTGAGAGAAAACTACTGTCAGAATACCGCACACCTGGTGGCAGGAAAATCTATCTGGAGCGGATCATTACCTACACCAGGATATACATGTCAAAACATGGATCTTATCCTGAGAACGCAATTGAAGCATTTACCAGTGCAGGCCTGATGCCTGTAATGAACGACACTGAATTTTCCGCTTTGTCGGAAATGGAGCAGCTTGAATATTGCGAAGCTGCAGTGAATCCATTGACAGGTGACTTGCATCAGAGTTTTGACAATGAAGAATGGGTTCCATTCGGCATTCTCCTCAAACCGATCAGGGGCAGTGCTGGTATCAAAATGATGCCTCGCCCTGTGGCTGGAACGAATCCGACTTCTCCTGAGATGTCAATGCAACCAATGCGCACCTGGTTGATCAGAGTCTATGGTGAGTTACCAGGTAAGGTACTGCTGGAGGGAGAAATCTGGACGGATGCGAATGACCCGCAGGATCTCTGGTGGAAAGAGCCTACTTGAGTAGTAAGCGTTGTCTGCGTGAAGCAACTACTTAGACAGTTGCGCCACGAATCAACAAATGATGGGAGCAATACCGGCCAGCGCTCTGGGCTTACTTCGCCGGGCCGATCTCCAGCTGTGTCGGTGTTTCCGTGATTACCTTCGCTTCCTCTTCCGTCCCCGCCGGCAGCCAGTCCAGGCGCAGGGCGGTGACCGTGGCCAGCGCCTGCTGCTCCGTGACACTGCCGAGCGGCACCCAGCTCGAGCCGCTGCCGAAGCGCAGGCGGATCACGGGCAGGGGCAGCTTCGCGGGCGGGTCCAGCGGATTGAAGGGGTAGAGGTAGCCCATGAACAGCGGAGCCTGCCAGGCCAGGGCCAGCTCGGTGCTGCTCAGGAGCTGCAGCCCGGCCTCGCGGCCATGCCCCTGTGCATTCACGCCGAGGTATTCACGGCCGTCGCCACCGGGCACGCCGATTGCCAGGGCCGTGCTGTCACAGTGTGCGATTCCGGCCGCGGGATAGGGGCCGGCCAGGCTGCCGCGCCGCGCGGCCTGCTGCGGCACAGTGCAGCGGGCGAGCTGCAGCTCCTGCCCGGCGAGCAGGAACTCCACCGCGCCGTCCTCGGTATTGGCAATGCGCAGCTCGTCCGGCCAGTCCGCCGGGACGTACACGCCGACCACGATGCGGTCGCCGATTTCGATGTCGGGGTAGAGCGGGGAGAGGTCGAGGATCTGCTGGCCACGGTAGACATTCACCGGGTTGCCGACGATCAGCGGCCAGGCCCCGCCGAAGATCGACTGGCCGGCGGGGATGTCCGTCAGCAGCGCATGCCCGGGCAGGCTGTCCCAGGCCGCAGCCGCGGCTTCATCGAGATAGGCCTCATTGTCGGCGGGGAGGATGCTGAACACCGCGCTGCTGTCATAGACCCCGGCATTCCAGGCCTTGACGTGGATCGCGTCCGTGCCGCTGTAGCTGACCACATTGGCGGGTGAGGGCAGGCTGGCTGCGGGGATGTCGCTGCGCGTGCTGCGCAGGGGCTGGACCACGGTGCCGAGATCCACGCCGGGACGGTTGAAGATGAAGGTCGCGGGTGGGTCGACGATGCGGATCACGCCGCCGCGGCGGTTGTCGATCACGAGGCTGTAGGCCAGCCGGGCCTGGGGGCGGGGGATGTCCAGCAGCGGATCCTGCTCCAGCGAGAGCGGGCGGCTGTCCACGGGCGGGGCCGGCGGCGGGACTGCCGCTGCGGGAGCTGCGGCGGGCTCAGGGCCTGGATCAGCCGCAGGCTCGGACTGCGCGGCCGAGCAGAGCAGGGCCAGGCAGAATAGCAGGCTGAGGCATGTCACTGTCCGCATACCTTATTAATATATCGCGGACCCTCTTCACAATCCGCATGATTCTCCACAATCCCTGCACAGGCCTGAGCTGCTAAACTCTATATATGGACAGTAAGGAACGGGACAGCAAGGGCAGAAGCGGGCTCAGCCCACTGGTGACGGGGATTCTCGTGGTGGCGGTGCTGGGCGCCGGTGCGCTCGGCTATGTGGCCTACCAGCGCATCGCGGGCAGCCGGCCGGTGCCGATCGGGGAGATCCTCGCCGACCTGCGCAGCTATGACGGCACTGTTGTGCATGTCGAGGGCGAGGTCACGAGCACGATGAACCTCGTGGTGAAGTGGTTCGAGATCAGCGACGGCACGGGCAGCATCACCGTGGTCACGGAGCGCGGACTGCCCACCGTGGGGACCACGGTCGCGGTGGATGGACAGGTCAATGAGCTGTTCAACCTGGGCGGAATCTCCAAAACCGTGCTGATGGAGATGCCCGAGCGGCAATAATCCGCGCAGGCACTTGATTTTCCCGGCATTCCCGGTAAAATACCTGATCCCCCGCAAGGGGGCTCGGCGGATTTCTTCCGGGGTCAGCCAGCGCTTCGCGGCCGCTTCCATGCGCCGTATGCGTGCCTGCCTGTGTGATATAATCTCGCGAGCTAAGTAAAAAGGTAGAAGAAATTAGGCGCCAGGTGGCGTCCTGGAGAATACGACAATGGCAATGGATGCAGACGTAAGAGCAGGAATATTTTCGAAGTTCCAGCATCATGAGAAGGACACGGGTTCCGCAGAGGTTCAGATCGCCCTGCTGACCCAGCGCATCGAGGACCTGAACGCTCACCTGAAGGTCCACAAGAAGGACAAGCACTCCCGCCGCGGCCTGCTGCAGATGGTCGGCCGCCGCCGCAAGTTCCTCGCATATCTGCAGAAGAAGAGCTTTTCCAAGTATCAGGCAGTGATCAAGGAACTGGGTCTGCGCAAGTAGGCCGGTTCCCTTTTCATTTTCTGACGCCAAGCCTTTCTTCTTCCTGCACATCTACCGCAACCTTTTTACCTGGCCGTGTGTGCGCGCAAGTGGCGCGCAAATGAACTCACAAGAGGCTAGAAGTGAAGAAATTCAAGCTGGACCTTACACAGGGGTCCGATACGTTTACGATTGAATCCGGCGTGATTGCCAAGCAGGCTGGTGGAGCGGTGCTCCTCAGGCACGGGGATTTCGTACTGCTGTGCTGCGCCACCGCCAGCCGCCAGCCGCGGGAGGGCATCGACTTCTTCCCGCTGATGGTGGACTACGAGGAGAAGTTCTACGCGGCGGGCAAGTTCCCCGGCGGCTTCATCAAGCGTGAGGCCCGTCCCTCGGAGCAGGCCGTGCTGATCTCCCGCAAGATCGACCGCACGATCCGCCCGATGTTCCCGGACGATTACCACAACGACGTACAGATCATCGTCACCGCCCTGTCCCAGGACAATCAGGCGATCCCGGATGTCTATGCGATCAACGGTGCCTCCCTGGCTCTCGCGATCAGCAACATCCCCTACGAGAATCCCATCGCCGCCTGCCGCATCGGCCGCATCGACGGTGAGTACATCCTCAACCCGACATTCGAGCAGATGGAGCAGAGCGACCTCGACCTGCTGGTCAGCGGCACGAAGAACCGTGTCAACATGATCGAGGACGAGAGCAAGGAAGTGGCGGTCGAGGATGTCTACAAGGGCATCGAGCTGGCCTTCGGCTACATCAGCGAGCTGGCCACGAAGATCGCCGAGATCGGCAGGGAGTACAGCCGCGAGAAGTCGGCCTACACCCCGAAGCCCGAGATGGACGCGGCTCTCGCCGAGAAGATCCGCGCCTTTGCCGAGCCGAAGATCCGCGAGCTGATCCCGGCGGATGGCAAGGAGGACCTGTTCGGCAAACTGGACGGTCTGAAGGCTGAGACGGTCGAGCATATCCAGGCAACGGACCCCGATGCTGACGGTGGCCAGATCAAGGGCTACGTCGGCAAGCTCGTGAAGAAGGAAGCCCGCGCGATGACCATGAACGGCACGCGCATCGACCATCGTGCCCCGGGCGACATCCGCCCGATCGAGTGCATGGTGGACCTGCTGCCCCGCGTGCACGGCTCCGCGCTGTTCACCCGTGGCCAGACCCAGGCGCTCAGCTGCCTGACGCTTGGCAGCGGCGGCGACCGCCAGCGGATTGACACCGTCAACTTCGATGCCTCCAAGCGCTACATGCACCACTACAACTTCCCGCCCTACAGCGTCGGCGAGACCCGTCCGAGCCGCGGCCCCGGCCGCCGCGAGATCGGTCACGGCGTGCTGGCGGAGAAGGCAGTGGTGCCCGTGCTGCCGGATGAGGATGTGTTCCCGTACACCATCCGCGTCGTGAGCGAGACCACCGAGAGCAATGCATCGTCATCAATGGCGAGCACCTGCGGTTCGATCCTCGCGCTGATGGCGGCCGGTGTGCCGATCAAGCGCCCGGTGGGCGGCATCTCGATCGGGCTCGTGACGGCGGGCGACGACTACCGCCTGCTGATGGACCTCTCCGGTTTCGAGGACTTCAACGGCGACATGGACTTCAAGGTGACCGGTACCCGCGAGGGCATCACCGCGATCCAGCTCGACGTGAAGATCGAGGGCCTGACGATGGCAATGGTCAGGGAGACGCTTGAGCTGGCCTACAAGGGCTACGTGACCGTGATCGAGCAGATGGAGGAAGTGATCCCCGCGCCGCGTGAGTCGATCAGCCAGTACGCTCCGATGCTGGAGATGCTGCAGATCGAGGTGGACCAGATCGGCCTCGTGATCGGGCCCAGCGGCAAGAACATCAAGAAGATCGTCAGCGAGACCGGTGCCGAGGTCGACATCGACGACGAGGGCCGCGTGTTCGTGACCGGCACAGACCACGAGGGTGTGCAGCGTGCGTTGTCAATCATCCGCGCGATGACCACCACCGTCAAGCAGGGCGACGAGTTCAAGGGCGCCGTTGTCAGGCTGATGCCGTTTGCGGCATTCGTCGAGCTGGTGCCCGGCCGTGACGGCTTCCTGCACGTCTCCAAGGTGGCTGACCACCGCGTGGAGAACATCGAGGATGAGCTGAAGATCGGCGACATCATCCCGGTCAAGATCGAGGAGATCGACGAGGCCGGCAAGATCAGCCTGATCCGCACCGACATCGAGTACACCCAGCGCGACCGCGGCGGTCGCGGCGGCGGTGGCGGTGACCGGGGCGGACGCGGCGGCGGTGACCGTGGTGGCCGCGGCGGCGGTGGCTATGGCGGTGACCGTGGTGGTCGTGGCGGCGGTGACCGTGGCGGTCGCGGCGGTGGCTACGGTGGTGACCGTGGCGGCCGCGGAGGCGGCGACCGTGATGGCGGCGGACGCAGTGGAGGCCGCAGTGGTGGCTTCGGCGGCGGTGATCGTCCGCAGAGCGGCGACTGGAACAACCGCGGCGGTGGCAACCGCGAAGGTGGCGAGCGCAAGGAAGGCGGCGACGACAAGTACGGCTACGCCGACTGATCGCTCACGCTGACAACTGAACGGAACAGGGAAGCCCGGGGTAGATGCCCCGGGCTTTTTGCTTTTTCTGGCGGAAATGGACTGGACCGCATACTAAACATATGTTAATATGTCGCTATGTACATCTATTCGGAAGCGCAGTTGATGCAGGGGATACTGGCCCAGCTGGCCAGGGGCAACATGATGATGGAGGAGATGATCCGGCGCCAGGAGCGGCTGGAACTGCTGCTGGGGGAGCATGAGGCGGCCACCGAGGAGCAGCTGCGCCGCCAGGCGGTGGAGATTCGCAGCCGGATTGACGACCTGCTGCTGCGGGTGTAGGGGAGGTCAATCCCATGGATTGACAGGTTGCCATTCCCATGGAATGGCGGGATGAAGCCGGAGGTGCGACACTTGCTGTCGCACAAGAATATTGGAAAAGTGATTGGTTCTTAGTGTGGCTGCTGCGAGCGGCCGCCGATCAGTTTGCAGGCGGCAGTGGCCATCGTTGTGCGACAGTCCCGCTGTGACGGGATCACACCTCCGTTTGCCGAAACCGGAAACCCGAAACCCATTGTGCGACAGCAAGTGTCGCACCTCCGCGCCGAGCTGGCGCTCGACCTCCGCGCCGAGCTTGCGCTCGACCTCCGCGCCGAGCTTGCGCTCGACCTCCAAGCCCGGCTTGCGCCGGACCTCCAATGGTGCAGCTTCGCAGCACCTCCGGGCCGAGCTAGCGCTCGACCACCGCGCCCGGCTTGCGCCGGACCTCCTAGCCCGCGGCGCGGATCTCCTCCTCCATGGCCTGCAGTTCGCGCCGCAGCTCAGTGTCGCGGCGTTCCAGCCAGTAGACCATTTCGCGGTTGATCAGCCCGGCGTTCTCGCAGTCGCCGAGCAGGTCCTCGCGGAAGTGGCTGAGCTGCACGGGGTGCTCGAAGCTGTGGATCAGGCATTCCACGTCCTGGCTGATGGCGCGGCCGCTGTGCAGGCGGTAGAGCAGGTTGGTCATGCGCCAGGCCTGTTCGTCCACGGCACCCGGGTAGCCCATCACGCAGAATTCGAGGGCCTGCTCCAGCACGCTGCTGTGCCCGTTGCGGTAGGCCCACTGCGCGGCGGCATGCCACATCTCGTGGTTGCTGCGCCCGCTCGGGACCTGCTGCATCAGCTGCTGGAAGCCGGCCAGGCTCAGGGCATGCTCCTCACGCTCCGGAAACATCCCGGCGAGCACGATCCCGGCATAGGCCTGCATCAGCGCGGACTGCTCACCGAGCGGCTCGCTGCGGATCAGTTCGAGGCGCTCCTGCAGGACCGCCGTCTCATGGAGCTGCGGCTGCAGGCTCAGCTCGAGGAAGGCCAGGAAGCGCGCGGCGGCGCTGCGTTCGTCAGCGCCGGGCAGCCAGAGATTGAGCTGCTCGCGCAGCCAGGCCAGCCGCCCGGCCATGGCCTGCGGTTCACGCAGGAGCTGCGGGTCCATCAGCGGATCCACCGCCAGTTCATACCAGCCCATCAGCCGGCCCATGCCGCGGATGCAGTCATCACGGCGCGAGAGCCGCGAGAGCCAGAATGACAACTGTGTGGCACTCAGTGTGCTGTTCATCTTCGCTTCCCGATATTCGCGTTCCATCAGGCTCCGGCCGGTTCCGGCTGGCAGCCGGGCAGACCCTGCAGATAGTCCCAGAGCCTGCGCAGCAGGTTCCCGGTCAGGTCCAGCGGACTGAGGATGTTGTGTTTATCCATATGCTGCATATTAACGCGCCAATATGGACCATTAGTACCATGAGCGGTGAAATGAAGATGAAAACGCGGTAAGCCCCATGCGGAAACACAGTGTCCGGATGAGTGCTGCATAGTATGACGCTGAGCCCAGTGCCGGTGGGTGCTTGCATACTCTGGCAACAAGCAGCATTGTCGCATATTTTGGCGACGTAGGACGGAATCAAGCTGCAAATGTGGTGGCTTTGCCTAAGCATGTTGCCATAATTCGCGTTCATTGCGTTTTTGTGCTATAATGCCCCGCAGTCAGTTGGGCCGCAGGCCCTGTTTCTGCATGACGCCTGTCCCCTGCAGGGTCCGACCCGGACAGGCCGCCGTTGGTTCGCCAGCGGCTTTCCGGTATTTCAGCCGGATCAAGCTTCGGATACTGACAACTGCGTCGGTGCGCCTGGCGGGGCACCACGGGAGATGTCATGGAAATCATCGACTACGTGCTGTTCGGCGCCTACATGCTCTGCGTGCTGGGCGTGGGACTCTATTTCTACAACAAGAACGAAACCGCCGATGACTACTACGTCGGCGGGCGCAGCATCAGCTCGACGCATGTCGGCCTGAGCGTGGTTGCCACCGATGTCGGCGGCGGCTTCAGCATCGGGCTGGGTGGCGTCGGCTACATCATGGGCCTGAGCGGCTCCTGGCTGCTGTTCACGGGCCTCGTCGGGGCCTGGCTGGCGGCGGTGTTCGTGATCCCGCATGTGAAGGGCATGGACATGCAGCACGGAATGCTGACCTACCCCGACTTCCTGCGCAGGCGCTTCGGCGCGCGCGTGGCCCTGCTGGCGGCGCTGATCAGCGGCATCGGCTACATGGGCTTCACCGGGGCGCAGGCCCTGGCGGGGGCGACGCTGGCCAGCGAGACGATCTTCACGAAGCCGCTCCTGGGCCTGGAACCGCTGCAGTTCTCGCTGTATGTGATCGGCCTGTTCACCGTGGCCTATACGGTGATCGGCGGGCTGAAGGCCGTGATCCACACTGACAGCATCCAGTGGGGCGTGCTGCTGTTCGGGCTGATCTTCCTCGGGATTCCCTTCGCGGTCATGAAGATCGGCGGCTGGAGCAGCCTCGTGGCCGCGCTGCCGGCGGAGTTCTGGAGTCTTGGCAACGTGCAGCCGCATGGCTGGACGACCTTTGCCAACTGGATGATCACGATCATCCCGATCTGGCTGATCGGCATGACGCTCTACCAGCGGATCTATGCCTGCAAGGACGTCAGGGAAGCGAAGCGCGCCTGGTACATCGCCGGGCTGTTCGAGTACCCGGTGATGGCATTTGCCGGGGTGTTCCTCGGGATGTGCTCGCGGGTGCTGTATCCGGCGCTGGACTCCCCGGAACTCGGCCTGCCGCGCCTGATTGCTGAAGCGCTGCCCGTCGGTGTGACGGGCATCGTGATCGCCGCCTACTTCAGCGCGATCATGTCCACGGCCGACAGCTGCCTGATGGCAGCCAGCGGGAACTTTGTCAACGACATCATCCAGCGCTACTTCATGAAGCAGGCCTCGCACGCTGTGATCGTGCGGGTCTCCCAGGTTGCCACGCTCGTGATCGGCGTCGGTGCGATCGTGATCGCCGGACAGTTCGATGCGGTGCTGGAGGGCATGCTCTATGCCTACGGCTTCATGGTCGGCGGCCTGTTCATCCCGACGCTCGGGGCCTTCTTCTGGAAGCAGGCCAGCCGCTGGGGTGCCTTCCTCGGGATGCTGGCCGGCGGGCTGGTGACGATCACCCTGTACATCATGGACAAGCAGGAGCAGCTGAGGGGGCCACTGCAGTGGTTCGGGGACACGAACCTGGACCTGAGCATCTTCGGCATCCTGGCATCGGCGATCTTCTTCGTGGCATTCTCCTACATCATGCCGGACCCGCGCGACGGACCTCCGGTACTCGTGGAGGAGCCGCAGGCCGAGGAGGTGATGGCATGAGTGAGGCACGGACTGAAGCAGCGCCGCAGTACCACCTGCTGCGCGATGACAACAGCTGGCCGGACTGGTGCAGCCGCGCCGCGCTCGTGGAGTTCCTGCACGGGACGATGCAGCCCTACGAGGACCAGCCGGCTGACATTGACAACGCGATCACCTATGCGTTCTCGCAGGAGAAATACGCCGGCGGCTTCGTCATGCTCGTCGAGCTGCAGGGCCGGCTGGCCGGGGCGCTCGTGATGCTCAACACCGGGATGGGCGGCTATGTGCCGGAGAACATCCTGCTGTTCGTCAGCGTGAATCCGGAGATGCGCGGGCATGGGATCGGCGGGGAGCTGATCCGGCGCTGCATCGAGGAGTGTGATGGGCAGGTCAAGCTGCACGTGGACTTCGGCAACCCGGCCAAGCGGCTCTATGAGCGGCTCGGTTTCGAGCATGTGTATGACGAGATGAGGTACAGGCGATGAACCGCGTGGTGATAGACCTGCACAAGCTGCAGCACAACATCGACACAATCAACGGCTGGATGGAGCGCCACGGCGCCAGCTGGACACTGGTCACGAAGGTGCTGTGCGGCCACCACGACACCCTGCGCGCGCTGCAGGAGATCGGCGTGCGCAGCATCGGCGACAGCCGGCTTGGCAACATCCGCGCCATCGACCGCGTGAATGACAGTCAGGAGAACTGGTACCTGCGCCTGCCGCATTTCAGCGCGATCCCGGAGATCGTCGAACGCTGCGAGGTCAGCCTCAACAGTGAGATTGACATCATCGAGGCCATCAACCTCGAGGCGCGGCGCCAGGGACGGATGCACCGCATCATCATCATGATCGAACTCGGCGACCTGCGCGAGGGCATCCTGCCGGGATCTCTCGTGGAGTTCTACGAGCACGTGTTCAGCCTGTCCAATATCGAGGTGCTGGGCATCGGCTCCAACCTCGGCTGCCTGAGTGGCGCAGTACCCAGTGTGGAGCAGATGATGCAGCTGGCGCTGTACCGTGAACTGCTGGAGCTGAAGTTCAGGCATCCGCTGCCGATGATCTCCGCCGGTTCCTCGGCCTGGCTGCCGATGTTGCCGGAGGGCCGGGTGCCGAAGGAGATGAACCACTTCCGCATCGGCGAAAGCGTATTCCTCGGCACGGATCTGATCAGCGGCGGCTGCCTGCCGGACCTGCATGATGATGCGATCACGCTGGAGGGCGAGATCGTGGAGATCAAGGAGAAGGGCCTGATCCCGCTCGTGGAAACGCATGACTCACTCAGCTCCTTCGAGTATTCCGATGACAACGAATTCACGCCGGGCCAGCGCGGCTACCGTGCGCTGCTGTCGGTCGGCGCACTGGACACGGACATCGGCGGCCTGCGCCCGGTGGATCCCGGGCACCGCGTGATCGGTGGCAGCAGCGATCTCGTGGTGGTGTATGTCGGGGATGACGACGCCGGACTGAGGCTTGGTGACAGCATCCGCTTCCGGCTGAGCTACGGCGCGCTGCTGAAGCTGATGCACAGCCACTACATTGACAAGGTGGTCACGCCCGGCATCGAGCAGTACAGCGCGGGCATGAACAGCGCGCAGCAGGTGGATGTGCCGCGCGTGATCGACATGGAGGACATCGCCACGCAGCCCTGAGCTGCCAACGGAGCAATCACATGCCCGAATCCACTCCCAGCATTGAGGCTGCATGCAGCCCGGGTTTCGCTGACCGTCCGCGTACGATCCTCGTCAAGTACGGTGGCAATGCCATGCTCGATCCGCGGCTGGTGGACGCTGTGCTCAGGCGACTGGTGGGGGCGCAGCGCAGCGGGATGCGCCTGGTGCTGGTGCATGGCGGCGGGCCCTACATCGCACAGCGCCTGGAGCAGCAGGGCCTGGAGAGCCGCTTCATCGAGGGGCAGCGTGTGACCGGGCCGGAGGAGATGGCGGTTGTCAGCATGGTGCTCTGCGGTGAGCTGAACGGGCGGATTGTCAGCGACCTGCACCGGCTCGGGGCAGCGGCCGTCGGGCTGTGCGGCCGGGATGGCAACACCTGCATTGCGGAACCGCTGCTGAATCCTCCCGGACTGGGCCAGGTCGGCGAGGTTGGCAGGATGGACCCGGCGCTCGTGAAGCTGCTGCTGGACAATGGCTACCTGCCGGTGTTGGCACCGGTCAGCCCCGGACCGGATGGCAGCGACTACAACATCAATGCCGACATGTTCGCCGGTTCGCTGGCGGCGGCTCTGGGGGCGGATGAGTATCTCGTGCTGACCGATGTGGATGGCCTGTACCGCAACTGGCCGGACAGGGACAGCCTGGTGGAGGGGATTAACACGGATGAACTGGAGCTGCTGCTGGCGGAGGGCATCAGCGGCGGGATGATCCCAAAGCTCAGGGGCTGCCTCGCCGCGCTGCGCGGTGGGGCCAGTTCAGCGAGGATAATCAATGGCACGCGGCCGGAGGCACTGCAGGCCGCGCTGGACGGTGCGGCGACTGGCACCGTGATCAGGGAGAAGCAATGACAACGAATACACGGAACAGCACGGCCGAACTGCTGGCAATGGATCAGCAGTACTACCTGCCGGTCACGAAGCGCCAGCCGCTGGCGCTGGTGCGCGGCAGCGGATCGCGCGTGTGGGACAGCGATGGAAAGGAATACATTGATGCGCTGGCCGGGATCGCGGTGAACAGCGTCGGGCATTGCCATCCGCATGTGGTGGAGGCGATCCGCCGGCAGGCCGGGGAGCTGATGCATATCTCGGCCTTCTACCTGAGCGAACCGCAGGTGGAACTGAGCCGCCGCCTCGTTGAACTGAGCGGGATGGAGCGGATCTTCATCGGCAACAGCGGCATGGAGGCGGTGGAATGCGCGCTCAAGCTGGCGCGGCGCTTCGCCCATAGCCGTGGACGCGGCGGGACCGTGCTGGCATTCGAGGGCTGCTTCCACGGACGCAGCCTGGCACAGGTCACGCTCGGGGCGGAGAAGTACCGCCAGGGCTATGAGCCGCTGCCGGCGGGATACAAGCGCGTGCCATTTGCAGACCTCGACGCGCTCAGGGCAGCGATCACGGATGAGGTCGGCGCAATCATCCTCGAGCCCGTGCAGGGTGAGGGTGGCGTGCGGCCCTTCCCGAATGAGTTCCTGCAGGCCTGCCGTGAACTGTGTGATGCCAACGACATGGCACTGGTGTATGACGAGGTGCAGTGCGGCATCGGGCGCACCGGACGCTGGTTCGGCCATGAGCACAGCGATGTCAAGCCGGATGTGATGGCGCTCGCCAAGGCCATGGGTGGCGGCTTCCCGGTCGGGGCCTGCCTCTGCAACGGCCGCGTGCGTGAGGCGATCCAGTATGGCGACCACGGCACGACCTTCGGTGGCAACCCGCTGGCCTGCGCTGCTGCGCTGGCAACGCTGGAGGTGATCGAGCAGGAGCAGCTCGTGGAGCGTGCCGCTGTGCAGGGTGAGCGGGTCATGAAGCGTATCCGCACGGAGCTGCAGGGCATCCCGCTGGTGACGGACGTACGCGGGCTGGGCCTGATGATCGGCGTGGAGCTGAGCTTCAAGGGCGCGGATGTCGTCAGCCGCATGCGTGAACAGGGCGTGCTCTCCAACTGCACCGCTGACACGGTGATGCGCCTGGTGCCGCCGCTGAACATGCCGGAGGCGGACCTCGACCGCGTGGTGGACGTGCTCACGCAGTCGATCAGGGAGATTGGCAATGGATGAGCCTGGCGAACGCATGCTGAAGCTGGCGGTGGTCGGTGCCAGTGGCTACACCGGCAGTGAGCTCGTGCGCATCCTGCTCGGCCACCGGCAGGCGGAGATCACGCTCCTGACAGCCGGCAGCAATGCCGGCCGGAGCTTCTCAGACCTGCATCCGCAGTTCACGGGGGTGGTGGACACCGTGCTCGCTGACAACTCCGCACTGGCTGAGGCAGAGCTGGACTACATCTTCCTCGCGCTGCCGCATCGTGTCAGCATGGACTTCGTGGCAGGCCACGACCTTGGGAAGACCCCCGTGATCGACCTGTCCGGAGACTTCCGCCTGGCGGACGCCGCAACATATGAGGACTGGTACGAGCATGCGCACAGCTGCCCGGCATTGCTGGAGAGTGCCGCCTACGGCATGAGTGAGCTCAACCGTGAGCGGATCCGGGCTGCGCGGCTGGTTGCCAACCCCGGCTGCTACCCGACATCCGCGATCCTGCCGCTTACGCCCCTGTTGAGCGCAGGCCTGGTCGAGCCTGCCGGGATCATCATTGACAGCAAGAGCGGGGTGAGTGGGGCCGGCAACAAGCCGAAGCCCAACCTGCACTTCCCGCAGCTGCATGGCAACTTCAGCGCCTACGGGCTGGCCAGCCACCGCCATACGCCGGAGATCGAGCAGGCGCTCGGACGCGCCGCTGGCGGCAGTGTGACCCTGCAGTTCACGCCGCACCTGCTGCCGGTCAGCCGCGGGATCCTGTCCACGATCTACGCGCGGCCGAAGCAGGGCGTGGACCAGCAGGCGATTGACGATGCGCTTGGGAACACATATGGCTCGGAGCAGTTCATCCGCCTGCGCGGTACTCCGCCGAGTCTCGCCGACGTGCGCGGCAGCAACTTCTGTGACATCCATGCGAAGCTGGATCAGCGCAGCGGCAACCTGCTGATCGTTTCCGCGATTGACAACCTGGTGAAGGGCGCGGCCGGTCAGGCCGTGCAGAACATGAACATCATGGCCGGACTGCCGGAAGGCAGCGGCCTCGGGCAGGTGGCTCTCAGTCCCTGAACAAAGGACGGATCCCAATGGCAATGCAGATGGAAATCAATGACACCATATCCGGCGTGAAGGGCTTCAGTGTCTGGGGCGCGCATGTCGGCATCAAGAGCAAGCGGCGCGACCTCGGGCTGATCCACTCCGAGCAGCCCGCGCATGCCAGCGCCGTGTTCACCCGCAATGAGGTCGTGGCCGAGCCGGTCAAGCTCAGCCGCCGCCACATCGCGGACGGGCTGGTGCAGGCCGTGGTCGTCAACGCCGGCAATGCCAACGCCTGCACCGGTGAGCAGGGCCGCCAGGGCGCGGAGGCGATGGTGACCGCCACCGCGGAGGAGCTGGGCATCGCCCGTGAGCTGGTGATCGTGGCCAGCACCGGCGTGATCGGCCAGCGCTTCCCGACGGACAAGGTGGTGGAGGGCATCCGCGTCAATGCGCGCAAGCTGAGCGGCAAGAAGGCCGCCAGCCACTTCCTTGCCAATGCGATCCTGACGACGGATACCTTCCCGAAGGAGGCCGCGCGCCGCTTCACGGTGCAGGGCCGCGAGGTCCTGCTGGCGGGGGTTGCCAAGGGCAGCGGCATGATCCACCCGAACATGGGCACGATGCTGAGCTTCATCGCCTGCGACATCGCGATCTCCCGCCCGTTGCTGGACAGCCTGTTCCGCGAGGCGGTGGACCGCAGCTTCAACATGATCACCGTGGATGGCGACACCTCCACGAACGACATGGCACTCGTGATGTGCAACGGCATGGCGGGCAATGTGGAGATCAGTTCCCCGGACAGCCCCGGTTATGCCGATTTCCGCAGCGCACTGTTCAGCCTGACGGAGGATCTTGCCAAGCTGATCGTCAGTGACGGTGAGGGGGCGACGAAGTTCATCGAATACCGCGTAATCAATGCGCCGGACGAGGAGGGCGCACGGCGGATGGTGCGCACGATCTCCGACAGCTCACTGGTGAAGACCGCGATCTTCGGGCAGGACCCGAACTGGGGCCGGATCCTCGCGGCGGCCGGGCGCAGCGGTGTGGCCTTCGAGCAGGAGAAGGTGGACCTGAGCATCGGTGCCGAGGATGTCTACCAGGTGGCGCGCAATGGCAAGCCGACCGGGCAGGACCTGGCGAAGGTGCGTGAGGCGATGCACGAGCAGCACCTGAAGGTGATCGTCAACCTGAATGCTGGCAGCGCCGAGGCTACGGGCTGGGGCTGCGACCTCTCCACCGGCTACGTCAAGTTCAACTCGCACTACACGACCTGAGGAAACTTCCGCTAAGCTGTTGACCCTCACGCGGCGTGAGGCTGTATTCTCTGCGGCCAATCACAGAAGGAGCGTGAATCAACATGGAAGAACAGCTGTATCAGGTGGGGGAGCTGGCCGAGCTGAGCGGCGTCAGCGTGCGCACCCTGCATTACTACGGGGAGATCGGCATTCTCGAGCCCCGCGAGCGTACGGAGTCCGGTTACCGCCTGTATGGAGCGGAGGCGGTGCTGCGCCTGCAGCGCATCCGCGTGCTGCAGGAGCTCGGGGTGCCGCTGGCGGGGATGCAGCGCCTGCTGGATGGCGAGGGTTCCGGACTGGCGGAGGAGCTGGCGCGGCTGCGCACTGAACTGGCAACGCGGATCAGCACGCTGCAGGACCTGCAGCTGCGCATCGGCGGAGTGCTGCAGCTCATCGAGCAGGGCGGCATTGCCAAACCGGCGCAGATGTTTGCGATCCTGCGGCTGATGTCTGGCCTGTCCGCCGGTCTCAGCGATGAGGAGCGGGAGCTGTATGCAGAACGCCGTGAGGCGGTCGGCGAGCAGCGCATCCGCGAGGTGGAGGCCCAGTGGCCGAAGTTGATCGCGGCCGTGCGTGCGCAGATGCAGCAGGGGACGGACCCCCGGGACCCGCAGGTGCGTGAGCTGGCCAGCCAGTGGCGGACACTGGTGGCGGAGTTCAGCGCTGGCAACCCGCAGCTTGAACGCGGCACGGCGCAGCGCATGCGCGAGCATGGATCAGAGCTGCAGCAGCAGCTGCCGGAAGCATTCCCGGATGCGGCGATGATGGACTACATCCGCCGCGCGATGGACTAGACCTGCCGGCCTGGTCAGCCCTCGAGGCTGGCCAGGCTGCGCATCTCCTCGCCCCATTTCAGGAGCTGGCGGCGGCGCTCGGCGTCGTCAGTGTTCAGCGCGATCTTGCGGCCGCGGGAGTCGAGCACCAGGCCGACCACGCCGCCGCGCACCTTCTTCGTGACTTCCTTGCCCATGCCCTCGCCGAGGTCGAACTTCTTCGCCGGCTTGACGGTGACGGTGGCCTCCGCGCCGACGGTGAAGTCCGCGAACAGCTTCATCTCGCCGAACTTCATCGAGCCGCTTTCCTCGGTGCCGTCGTCAAACTTGATGGAGTAGTCGAAGCAGGGATCGCCGAAGCGCGCCGTGCCCTTCGCCGCCACCACCGTGCCGAGGTAGACCATGCAGTCGCGGTCGAAGACCTGCTGCGCGGCGTCGCCATTCACCTGGGCCAGCACGCCGAGGTGCGGCATCATGAAGATGCTGTCCACGCCGAGGAAGGTGAAGCCCTCCGGCTGGAAGGCGTCGATCAGCATGTGCATCGTCTGGTTGCGGCGCGGGGCATGGCTCAGCACGCCGCCGGAGCCGACCAGCAGGTCGAGGTTCATCATCCTGATGAAGGTGTCCTCCTCGGCGGCGCCGGCGAAGGCCTCATCGAGGGACTTGACGCGCTGCACGCCCTTCAGGCCCGTTGCCAGCAGCTTGTGCTGGTCGAAGCTCAGGCGCAGCGCCTCGCGGGCCAGGGCCTGCTCGATCACGAGGCTGCGCAGGGCCTGGGGAATCGTCGTGGGGCGGATCATCTTGTTCTTGATGGCATCGCGCAGCTCCTGCTCGTTGACATCGAAGGGCACCCAGCGCATCACGTTCTCCCAGCCGGCCTCCGCCATCACGTTGGAGATGGAGTAGGACATGCCGAGGTTGGCGGACACGCTTCGGTTGAACAGGCGCTCCTCCACACCGGGGGAGGTTTCCACTTCATAGCTGGAGAAGACGTCGGTGGTCGCGCCGCCGATGTCAACGCCGACCACGTTCATGCTGTTGAGGGTGGCGATAGTCTGGATGATGTAGCCCATTGCGGCGGGCGTCGGCATCACGGGTGCGCCGACCCACTTGAGCAGCTTGTCATAGCCGGGCGCCTGGGCCATCACGTGCTCCTCGAAGAGATCCTGGATCTTGGCGCGGGCCGGCATCAGGTTCTCCTCCTCGAGCGTCGGACGCAGGTTGGGGACGGGGAACAGCGCCACCATCTCCTCGGGCTTGCCGTCCTTGCCGAGCACGACCTGCTTCTTCTCGTCCCGGCGCTGGAAGGCGATCTCCACCTCGTCCTTGGCATCCTTGTTGCCGGCGTAGATCACGGGCAGCTGGAAGCTGTGCCCGAGGCGCGGGCGGGGGTCGGCCGCGGCGATCAGCTCGGCCATCTCGGCGACGTGCTTCGTCGTTCCGCCGTCCACACCGCCGGAGAGCAGGATCATGTCCGGACGCAGGCGGCGGATGCGCTCGATGCGCTCATGCGGCAGGCGGCCGTCGTTGCTGGCGAGGATGTCCATCACGATCGCGCCGCCACCGAGGGCGGCGCGCTGGGCGCTTTCACCGGTCATGGCCTTGACCACACCGGCCACCATCATCTGCAGTCCGCCACCGGCTGAGCTGGTGGAGATGTAGATGTCCACGCCGTCATTGCCTTCGGCGGGGGTGATGAAGGGCAGCTTCGTCGGATCCCGCTTGGGGTCGTTGAGGGCATCCCAGTCGATGATCTTGCGTCCGCTGAGCTCCTCGAGCTCCTGCATGGCGTTGAGCACGCCCTGCGTCACGTCCTCGAAGGGGGCCTCGACAGTGGTCGGGGCCTCGCCGCGGAAGGTCTGGCGGTAGCCGTCAGACTTCCTCTCGATCATGATTGCCTTGGTAGTCGTTGAACCGCAGTCCGTCGCTACGATCACATCCAGTTTGCGCTCAGCCATTTAGTGCATTGACTCCTGTCGGGGTTGCAAAGGAGACATTATACTTGCTGAAAGGGACTACGGCTCCGTGTGAAACGCTGTGAAACCGGACTTGTGCAGACCGGGCCTACATGGAATCGGAGATTGCCCGCGCCCTATTCGATGTAGGTTGAGTAGTAGGCCCGGTCGCCGAAGGGTCCGGAGTCAGGCTGCCATCATCATGGTCAGCAGTTTTCCCGGCCACTGAGGCGGAAGTGCGCCGGGAAGAAATTGACAACTCGCAGCTGACTGCATGGAGAGAAGTGATCGTGGATGACCGCAGCCTACCGATCACTGTGTGGCTGTCCCTCCCTGGCGCAGGGGGACTGCACCGCCATCGCCTGCGGTTTGATCTCCCCTCCTGGGACTTCCTCTGCCAGCCGGGAATCCGCGCCTGGATGCAGGAGCAAGCTTTGGACGGCATTGCCTCCCGGTCGATTGCCAGCCATTGCCACTGAGCGGTGAAGCTGCATTACCCGGCTGAAGCCGGAGCTCCGTTCAGTCCAGCAGCACCGCATAGAGGAGCTTGCCTCCACTGCCGGACCAGGCCAGCAGCGGGCGGCCGTCCACTTCCGCCATGTCAATTACGGAAGCGCCGCCGGAGGCGATTACCGTGCTTTCCGTCCAGCCCTCCGTGCCGCCGGCCATTCCATCCGGACTGGTGCAGTGGAGGAAGCTGACGGCACCGGTGCCGAAGTCGTGAATCGCCGCCGCGGGCCGGCCATCAATCTCAGTGGCGGCGATCAGCAGGTCCACGAAGCCGGAATCAGTGAAGGCCAGTGGGTCATCAGGCCAGTCCTCCAGCTGCATGCCATCCGCCGTACTGCTCTGGCTGAAGAGCAGGTAGCGGCTGAAGGGGTTCGTTGACAACACGGCCGGCCGGCCGTCGCTGATGACGATCCGGGTCTGGCCCGCCACCGGCTGGCCGCCTCTCGGGATGTCGACGGATTCCAGCCAGTCGGAGAGCAGGGAACCGGTGCTGCTGGTGGATCGGCGGTAGCGGATGCCTCCCGCGCCGGCGTGGTAGCAGGTCACCGCAGGCTTGCCGTCGACGACGCGCAGGCAGGTGCCGGCATCACTGACCATGAAGTCATCGATGGGCTGGCGGACCAGCCAGTCCGCTTCCTGCTCGCCATCGGTATCACTGGAGCGCGTGTACCAGAGATCAAACTCCGTGTTGTCCTGGAAGCAGATCGCCGGATTGCCAAGCACGATCGCCATGGATGGCCAGAGACCGACCTCGCCCTCGCTCATGATTTCCACGGGACTGTTCCAGTCCGCGCTGTCAGCACCATCCGTGGTGGCACTGCGGATGTAGTACATGTCCCCGGTCGCACCGCGCTGATAGGCGATTGCCGGCTTGCCATCCACGAGCATTGCATCGACGAAGGCTCCCGCGCCGTCCGTGGCATCCACGGAGACGAAGCTCCAGTCCGTCTGGCTCAGTCCCAGTGCGTCGTCGCAGAGCGCGATGTTCAGGGTCATGTCGCCGCCGGCTTCCGCATGCTGGAAGGCAATGGCCGGCCGGTCGTTCATGTCGAAGAGCGCCACCGCACTGATATTGCTGCCGCCAGTTTCGAGCTGCAGCGGTTGCCAGCCGGTCCGGTCAGTCTGCAGCAGCAGGCGCAGCACATCGAGGCTGTCACCACCTGCCGCCAGCACGGCGACGAACAGGCTGCCGGCCCCGGAGAGATGGCTGGCCTGATCGAGCTCCAGGCTGAAGCCTCCCTGCTGCGGTTCACTGAAGTCCCAGCGGCCGCTGGCGTGGTTGGCAACGGCGATCCAGGCCTCGTTGCCGGCGGAGACGTCCAGCAGCACCTGCAGACTGACGAGCTGTTCGTCATCCGCGGGCACGAGCTGCCAGATACCCCAGGAGGGCTCCTGCTGGGTACTGCTCAGGCTCAGGGCAGTGCCGTCGATGGCGGCATTGTCGGTCTTGAAAGTGAAGTCAGCGCCGTCGGTGGCGGTATTGAGCAACTCAGCCGGAACGCGCAGACTTTCCACCGCAGGCAGGGCCTGCTGCAGCTCCGAACTGCCAGCCGGGAGCTGGCTGCCCCCTGAGGAGCATGACATCAATATAAATGCCGCGCACAGCGACAGAAAAAGACAGATCCAACGCATCTGACTAATTCTACGGAGCGGGGCAGAGCATGGAGCTGCTTCAGTTCAAAACCGGGTTAAATTACTCAGTCCAGCAGCACGGCGTAGTAGAGGTCGTCATGCGTGGCATCGATGCTGTTGCGGTAGAAGCAGAGTACGGGGCGGCCCGCGACGACGGCCATGTCGATGTCGAAGGCGTTGGAATCGCCGTCATTCTCAAACACCAGGGATGCGGGCCAGTCACCGGGAGCTTCGTTGCCATTTGCCACCGTGCTGCGCGCATACCAGACATCATCCGTGTCACTGTCGCGCCAGGCGGCGGCCGGGAAGCCCCCGACGACTGCCGCGGCACCGGTGTACTGCAGATTCTGCGTGCCGTTCACCGTGGATTTGAGATCCCAGTCAGGCTTGCTCTCACCGGTCGTGCTCGTGAAGCAGCTCAGCCAGCCCAGAGCGCCGGCGGTCGTGATGTGCAGCAGGCCGGGATGCCCGTCAGCCAGCAGCAGGCCCACGGGGCTGAGCAGCTGGTTGCCGCTGCCCTCCAGCAGGTTCACGTACTGGATCCAGTCCACCAGGCCCTCGCCGTCCGGGCTGGTGCTGCGCAGAAAGCTGACGCGGTCGTTGCCATGGTCGTAGTAGCCGATCGCCGGATTGCCGCCGATCACGGCCAGCTGCGGGTAGTAGCCGGTGTTGCCGCCGGACTCAATCGCGCGGAAGTCCCAGTCCGCGCCGTCCTTGCCGTCGGCCGTGCTGCTCCAGGCGTAGCGCAGTTCATTGAAGCTGCCCGCCACCTGGTAGGCGATCGCCGGCCGGCCGTCCACCTCGGCAAGTGAAAGGCCCTCACCGGCGCGGAAGTCGTCGTCAACCTCGATGGATGTGGCCCAGTTGGCGGGGGCATGGCCGTGTACGGTGCTGCTGCGCAGGTACTTCAGCGTGCGGCTGCCGGCATCCTGGAAGGCCACGGCCGGATTGCCACTGATGACCGCGAGGTCGGCGGTCGCGGCTCCCGCCGCAGTGTCATTGATGGCGATGCTGAACCAGTCATCGGGGTAGAGGCCGAGTTCGGTCAGGCTGTAGGCATAGACCAGTTCGGCCTCGGTGGGACTGATGTAGCGGCGGGAAATGATTGCCGGCTTGCCATCCACCCCGGCGATGCGGCACTGGCGGCCCACGTCGCCGTCCGTCACGACCGGGAAGACATGCCAGCCCGTGCGGTCCGTGCTGACACTGAAGCCGTCAGCGAGGATCTTGTCGGAGTGCCGCGCGATCATGGCGATGAAGACATTGCCAAGCGGGGAGACATGCCGGGCCTGCTCAATGCCGAGGGTCTGGCTGCCGTCGGCGGCCGCGAGCATGTCCCAGCGGCCGGTCGCGTAGTCAGCAATGGCGATGTAGCCCTCGTTGTCAGGATCGATGCGCAGTTGTGCAGTGATCTCGAGGATCGGATCAGCCGCCTGCGGGAACTGCCAGATGGCCCAGGCATTGGTGAAGGCATTTGACTGCAGAATGGCGTTATCGCCGACGGTAGTCACCCGCGGCGGGCCGGTGGAGTCGATGAATGCACTGCCGGCGAGGATGCTCTCGAAGGGTTCGCTGGCAACACGGTCCATGGGCAGGCCGGGCAGGGCAGCGGAATCATGGGAAGCGGCACCAGCTCCGGGTCCGGCGCTGCCGGCGCAGGCCGCAAGCAGGGTCAGGCAACAGCTCAGCAACAGCAGCAGGGATCTCAACATCAGCACACTCCACACCGGCAGCGGGGCTGCCCCGTGATCAGCAGGGATTATAGCTCACTGGAAGGCCCGTGCGGAACTGCGGGGCGGCAGTGCCGCTCAGTTCACGGTGTTGTCAGAATCAGGGAAAGTACACCGCATAGCGCAGGCCCAGGTCCGCGATGTCCTGCCAGGCGACTGCCAGCTGGCCGTTGACCACGCCGAAGCCCGGGGCGAGCGGCGCGCCGCCGGAACCCTCCTGCTGCAGGATGTGGTGGTCCCAGCTGGCCGTCTTGTCCCCGCTGGCGGTCTGGCTCAGGGCGACCTCGAACTGGTTGGAGGCCGGGTCGCAGTAGGCGATGCGCGGCAGGCCGCCCTGCACGGCAAGGGTCGGAACCACAAGGTTGCCAACGAAGCTCTCGATGCGCGTGAAGCTCCAGTCCTTGGCCTTGCGGCCGTCCACGGTCTCCGACCGGGCATAGCGCAGCTGCAGTTCCGGACCGATCTGGAAATAGGCAATCGCCGGCTTGCCGGCCACGAGCTGCAGGTCCACGAGGTAGCCGGTGTCGCGCGCCGCCTCCAGCGCGAGCTTTCCACCCCAGTCCCCCGGGGCTCCGCCGTCGGCGGTGTCGCTGAAGATCAGGTTGAGGTCGTGGTCCACGTTGTCAGCATAGGCGATCATCGGCTTGCCGTCCACCACCGCAGCGCTGACGTAGGCCCCCTGTTCCGCCGTGCCGTCGACGGTGATGATCCCCGTCCAGTCGGCGGCGCCGGTGCCATTGGCGGTGCTGCTGCGCACGTACTTGAGCTTGTTGTCAGCCTGGTCGAGGAAGGCGATCGCGGGCCGGCCGGAGGCGTCGATCATGGAATAGGCCTGCACGTAGCTGTTGCTGTTGGCAATATCCACCTGTGCGCTCCAGTCGGCCTTCAGGGCTCCGTCCGGACTGCCGCTGCGCAGGTAGCTGAGGTGGTTGCCGCTGGAATCGAGGAAGAGCACGGCGGGGTTGCCGTTGACGAGCTGCAGCATGTACGGGCTGCCGCCCAGCAGGCTGCCGTTCGCCAGCGCGATCTGCGTGTCCCAGTCCTCCGCCGCCAGGCCCAGTTCAGTGCTGCTCAGGAAGTAGCCGAGATGCTCCTGGTCGTGGCTGATGGCGGCGATGGCCGGCCGGCCGTCGATCTCGCGCAGGGAGAGGTAGTCAACGGGCAGGGCCGTCGGCACCGTGAGCTGCTGCCAGCCGTGGAAGTCGTGCTGCATGATCAGCTGCTCAACCGTGGCCGATGCGCCGTTGCTCACGAGCACGATCACATGGACGTTGCCAAGACTGCTCAGATGCCGCTGGCTGTCCAGGCCGTAGAACTTGCCGCCGGGCAGCGGTCCGTCGAAGTCCCAGCGTCCGCTGGCATAGTCCGCAAGGCCGATGTAGAGTTCGTCGCCCGCCTGCGGCTCCGCGAGGATCTCCATGTCCTGCAGCTCGGCAACGGATCCGGGGCTGAAGCGCCAGATTCCCCAGGAGACGGAATTGATGCTGCTCTGCAGTTCCAGCACATCGCCGCTGACGGAGGCATTGGCGCTCCTGTCCAGCAGCTCTGAACCCAGCAGGTGGTCAGCAACGATCACATCCGCCTGCCGGTCCACGGGCAGCGCTGGCAGATTCGGGAATGGCGGTGACACCGGCGTCGGAGTCCGGGACTGGGACCATGGGGAGGCTGCACAGCCTGCGAGCATGAACACAATGCAGGCCAGGCCGATGAACTTGCCGGAATGTGACGGGAGCATGGATAGACTATAGGTTAAAAAACGGTAAAATGCAGGAAATCAGCGCTGGACGGATCCGGCTTGCCCGTCAGCATCCGGATCAGCATCTGCAGGCAACACGCCAGGTGGCAGGCTGGCCAGTTCCTCGATCTGCTGCAGCAGGTACTCGATGCTGTAGCGCTTCTCCAGCGCGGACTGCAGGCGGGAGAGGGTCTCGGGCGTGACGTAGCCCATCCCGAGCTTCATCATCAGCCAGCGCATGAATTCGTAGCTGATGTCATGCAGGGGCTCGACGATCTTCACGAGCTGGCTGCCGGTGAAGTTCAGGTGGCGGTGGCTCTCGATCCAGAGGATGGCCGGGGTGCTCATCCCGCGCTTGTGGATGATCGCGGCGACGTTCTCCAGCACTTCCTTCTCCTCGGAGCTGAGGCTGTTCTCGGAGAATTCCTCGATGGCGAAGGCATGGCGCAGCCAGGCCATCAAGCCCTTCGGCTGCTCCTGCTGCTCATCAGTCATCTGCGGCTGGTCCTTGTCACTCACCATCCCGATTATATATATGGACCCCGCCAAAGGCGAATCCGCGACAGAAAAGTGCAATGGCCCTCTCGGGCCACTGCGGGTGTACTAAAGGCTTTATGCGAAAGGGATGGAATCGTTGTTACATGGGCAGTCCGCCCGGGATGCTGAAGTGGAGGGCGGCCTGCAGCTCAGTGCCGGATCCGAGGGGGCTGAGGCCGATTGCCAGGATCCCTCCCAGTGCGGCGATGATCACGATTGCCAGTTTCTTGGCGGTCTCGTTTCCGTATTCCCTGATGCAGTGCATGTCACGCTCTCCTGTTGGATTGCGGTCCGGGATTTCCCAAACCAGTTGGGATACCCGGACCGACGTGAGTCAAAACATGCCGGGGAAAATTTCCCGGAAATCAGGAGATGTTCTGCAGGGGCTTCACGGCTTCGGAGTAGTCGACACGCTTGAGCGGCAGGCCGCTGCGGTCGGCATTCTCGTCACCGGCGGCACTGCCGGCCACGCCGGAGGCACTGTGCGTGCCGCGGTGGAAGTCGCCGCTGAGCACGTAGCCGGAGCCGTAGTCATTCGCCTGCGAGAAGACGCTGATGTAGTAGATTCCGGGGGTGAGCCAGATGTCGATGGATTCGTAGCGGCCGTAGCCCTCGCTGCTGTCCAGCTCGTAGCGGCTGTCCTCCAGCGTGAGGTCAAGGTCGCCACGGCGGTAGTCGTCAATCGAAAGGTCGATGTGCACGGTGCCGCTGTGGCTCAGTTCGAAGTAGAACTTGTCAACGCTGTCCCCGGGCCCGCCGCAGTAGCCGTCCACTCCGTAGAAGGGGAAGCCGGGGATGTAGTCCGCATAGTAGTCCGTGTCGTTCGGTTCATTCTCGTAGTCATAGGATGAATTGCGCGGCGGGACTTCGATGGTCGCCTTGCAACCTGCAAGGGCAATCAGGGTGGTCAGAATCGCGAGTAAAGCTGCATATCTCATGGTCGCTCCTCGTGGCGGTGTGTGGTCCGATGGGCCACCAGCAGCCAAGACGCGCAGCGTTGCCAGAAGTTCATCGCTTCATTGAGATCATTTCAATTGCAATGATTGTCAGTTGAAGCTGACCTTCGGCGCCTCACGGGCGGCCTCGTTCTCCAGCTCGAAGTATTCCGCGGGGCGGGCACCGGCCATCGGGGCCACCATGTTGGCGGGGAACTGCTGCTGCACCGTGTTGTAGCCGCGCACGACATCGTTGTAGTGCTGGCGGGAGTAGGCGATCTTGTTCTCGATGCTGGCCAGTTCCTGCTGCAGCATCAGGAAGTTCTGGTTGGCCTTGAGGTCGGGATAGCTCTCGGAGAGGGCAAACAGGCTCTTCAGGGTGCCCGTGAGCATGTTCTCCGCGGCCTGCTGGTCATGCACGCCATTGGCGTTCATTGCCATGTTGCGGGCCTCGATCACCTTCTCGAGGGTCTCCTGCTCATGTTTCGCATAGCCCTTGACGGTTTCCACCAGGTTCGGCACGAGGTCATAGCGCTTCTGCAGCTGCACATCCACCTGGCGCCAGCTGGATTCGACGCCGTTGCGCAGGCCCACGAGCTTGTTGTAGGTACCGATCAGCATGACCACGAGGATCACGGCGATGACCAGGATGATGATCAGGACAGGCATTCTTGCGGCTCCTTGCGTGCAGTTGGGTGAGTTTACCACCGGCTCCCCCACCTCTTATGTAGACAGACGCAGGAAAATTGGCAGCGGTTTTCTCGAACTGGCGACAGCGGCCTGCGTCATGGAGCGTGTGGAAGGGTTTCCACGAAGGAGCAGACATGAAGAAAGCAGGAATCACTCTGGCAATAGCAGCGGCAGGGCTTGTGCTGGTCAGCAACCAGGCCCTGTCCTACGGACAGCGTAAGGGTCCCGACAGGATCGGCGACGACCTCGACCGCGTGCTGCACGATCTCAGCGATGAGCGCAGCATGAACCGCTGGGAAATCGACGAGCTGCGTGACGACCTCGCCGAGATCCGCTGGCAGCTCGCCGAACTGGAGGATAACTGGCGGCCGTCCTGCAACGGCTGCGGCAAGTGTGACTACTGCTCCTGGGGTGGCAACAGCCACCGTGACAACGGAAGATATGACAGCGACTGGAAGGACTACGGCAGCGGCCGGCGCAGCCGCCACAGCGGCTATGACAACTTCGACGGCTGGGGTGCGCATGCCCGGGTTGACTACGACCTCGGCGACTACGGCGAGCTGCACGTGCATGTAAGCAATGACTACCGTGGCAAGGACTACCAGGTGGACTGGACGATTGACAACGCCTGGGGTGCCAACGCCCGTTTCGAGATCGAGCGCCAGGACCGCGGCGACATCTACGTGATCGTCAACGACGACCACGGCCACCGCCGCTTCCGGATCGACAAGGGCGGTCTCGGCAGCAAGGTCTACTACGAAGGCGAGCTGTGCCCCTCCGACTACTGGGACAGCTACCGGCGCAAGCCGCAGAAGCAGGCCAAGCCGCGCTACCGCCGCTGAAACGCCGCTGATCCATCCTTCTGCCCCGTACCGGCCGCACGGTGCGGGGCAGTTCCCTTTCTTTCTTAACCTGCAGCCCGTGCCTGCCGAATAAGTAGCAGCGGGCAGCACCCGCAATGGAGAAGGCAATGAGGTTTCCTGACATGCTGACACGTTCCCTGGCGCTCTGCGCCGTGCTGGTCATGATGTGGGTCCCGGCCCGCGCCGAGGAGCTCGTGACCGGCACCGACACCGGCGAGTCGATCAACCGCATCCTGCGCAAGATCGAGGAGATGGCCGGCATCCTGGCGCTCAGCAAGACCCTCGATGAGGACCAGACGCGCCAGTTCATTGACGATCTGAGCCAGCTGCACGGAGAGGTCAAGGGCCTGAAGCAGGCCAATGAGCTGCTGCTGCAGATCGCGCGCCAGGCCGTGAAGGAGAAGGTCGAGGCCCAGAATGCCCAGCCCGAGACCCCCGCTGCCCAGCCGCAGCAGCCGGCGGCCCAGCCTGAGACTCCGCCGGCCCAGCCCCAGACTCCGGCGGCCCAGCCTGAGACTCCGGCAACGGATCCGGAGGCCGGCACCACCCCGCCGGCGAAAGTGTTTGACGAATGGCAGCCCTATCTGGATTTCAAGCTGGATGCCCAGCCCCAGGATGCCAGCTACAACGGCTGGGTGGAGAAGTCCTCCATCGACATCCTCTGGGGAGAGCCCGGGCAGATGATTCTCAAGATCACCAATGGCTACACCGCCACCTGGACCTTTGATGATTCCTACACCGGCAGCCCCTCGGTCAATGTCTCAACCCGTCAGCAGGGTGAGATCGTGGTGCAGGTCCGGGATGATGAGGGCCTGCATGAATACTCGATCCGCAATGGCGGACTGGGGCCGGTGTTCATGCGCTGGATCAATGAGAAGGAAGTGGCGGGTAACCCGGCCTGATCCGGCGTGAACGTTGACCTGCGGGTGATATCCGTGAAACTTGACGCTCAGCATTCTGCGGCCTAATATTTCCGGCATGGCCACGGCCGTTTACGCAGGAACATTCGACCCCGTCACCTTCGGGCACCTCGACATCATCGAGCGCTCCTCTCAGGTTTTCGAGCGACTGATCATTGCCACCACGCATTCGCATGGGAAGAATCCGCTGTTCAGCCTGGAGGAGCGGGTGGAGCTGCTGCGCCAGAGCGTGGCCGGGATGCCGGGTGAGATCGAGGTCCGCAGCTTCAGCGGACTGCTGGTGGATTTCGCCCGCACGGTGGAGGCCCGGGTGCTGGTACGTGGCCTGCGGGCCGCCGGGGACTTCGATTATGAGTTCCAGATGGCGATGATGAACCGTGCGCTGGCTCCTGAAATTGAGACAAGCTTCTTCGTGACGAACCCGCGCTACATGTTCGTTTCCAGCAGCCTGATCCGCGAGATCGCGGCGGCCGGGGGGCCGCTTGACGAGTTCGTGACTCCCCTGGTCCGGGATGCTATAATTTCCAGATTAGGGTGAGCCCGGTTCGGGCCGCATCCTGTGTCATTTTCTGAAGGTTGAGATCGAAATGCAGTCGAAGGATCCGCTGACCGAGATTGAACTGCTCCTGGACGAGCTGGAATCGTTCGCGGAAAAAACTCCCTGGTACCTCGGCAACCGCATTGCGATCAGTGACGAGGATTTCTTCCGCATCACGCGCAGCATCCGTGAACTCCTGCCCCAGGAGCTGTCGGAGGCCCGCAAGGTGCTGGAGAAGCAGGACCTGATCCTCAAGAACGCCAAGGAGGAGCACAAGCGGATCATTGATACCGCTGAGCGCCGCCTGGAGGATCTCACCAATGAAGAGCAGGTCGTGATAATCGCGAAGCAGCAGGCTGAGCATATCCGTGAGAAGGCCCGCATGGAAGGCGAGAGCCTGAAGCGCGATGCCCTGCTGTATACGACCGAGCTGCTGGAGGACATGGAACGGCAGTTCATGGAGACCGTGGAGACCCTGCAGAAGGGCAGGGCGATCCTGGAATCCGAGGTCGGGAAGAGCGTCCAGGCCAATATGGAAGCCGTCGAGGACGACGACTACCGGGCCCCGGATGCTCCGGAAGAGAATGTGTCTTAGGAAACCCGGGCGAGGGTAGTGTCAAATCCCGCGTCATGGGTATAAAATGTTTGCGATGGGACGAAGCTAATGCCACAGTTTCACAGAGGTGTTGATATGCGAATCGGGAATTACAACCGCCTGCTGGCGGTTTTGGTGTTTGTCATTCTGGCTTTCGGAATGGCAAGCTGCGGCGGTGGAGGCTCCGATGAGGTGACCACGCCCGGCGAGGTCAACGTGGGCAACAACAATCCTCCCGCGCAGAACTTCGATGGGCCCCTGGGCTACGGCGGCAAGCAGCAGCCTGGTCCGGCTGACCCGTTTGATCCCTCCCAGCCGATCCAGCAGAGCCTCGGTGCGAATATCTTCGCGGTGCCGACCAACAGCACCAACAATGCTCAACTGCTGGCAAAGAGCTTCTCTCCCGGACAGCGTGTGGCATTCGTGGCTGTGAACACGAATCCCGCCTTCCTCGATGCCCATTACAATCCCGGAACCCAGGCCAGCCCGGTGCTGCCTGACTCCGCATATTCCGTCACGGCGGACCTGGTTTCCAAGAGCAGTTCCAGCGTGAACTACAACTTCGGAGACCTGCAGGCCGCGACGCTTGAATCCCTTGGTGATGTCTCTGCCTACAGCGGCATGGACTACAGCCACGTGCAGATGAGCCCGACCGCGCTCTATGAGCGTGAGGCCTATGCGAACGGCAATGTGCCCTTCGCGGCTGATGAGGTCGTGAAGAGCACCTCCGCCCTGCAGAAGGGTGAGCTGCGCTGGTTCCTCGCCGCCGAGCCGACGATCCCGCCGCCGACGATCAACCCCGGTCCCGATGAGCCCGAGAAGGATGTCCAGGACCTCGTCTGGCCGCCGGAGTACCTGTACAGCCAGGGCGGCCGCCTCGTGGCGATCGGTTCCCACTGCTACATCTGGCTGACCACCGAGATCAACGACGGTGTGCCTGACAACGTGCAGTACACCGAGGCCCGCCTGAACCGCATGGCCCGTGAGTTCGACACCGTGATCTTCCCGACCCTGACCGAGGCCTTCGGCGAGGTCCAGACCTACGACGAGCTCAACATCTGGAAGGACCTGAGCCGCTCCATCGTGCTCACCGGTGACGACTTCGACTCCAACGGCGAACTGCTTGAGCCGCTGCCGGGCGAGCCGGACACGAACCTGCGCTTCGACAACCGCATCAACATCTTCATTCACAACAGCTTCAACCCCGGCGGTTTCTACACCTGGGGCGTGCAGCAGGCGACTGCGGATGCGCTGCGTGAGCAGGGCCGTGAGGATCTGATCAGCCAGCTTGAGAACGTCGGTTCCACGCTGTACATCACCTCCGACAACTTCCCGAACAATGATGACTCCTGGGATGCCGCCTTCTCCGTGATGGCGCATGAGTTCCAGCACAAGCTGTATGCCGACAACGGCATGCCGGTGCGCCCGCGTGATCCCGAAGCCAACTTCAGCTGGATCAACGAGGGCATGAGCCAGCTCTCCATCCACCTCTGCGGTTACACCGTGAACAGCGGCAAGATCGTGCCCTGGGCGATCACCAACCAGGTGGTGCCCTACCTCAGCGACATCCAGCACGTGCCCGTCCCGACCGACGGCAACCCGCAGGTTGACACGATCGCCCAGTACGGTGCGACCTTCATGTTCTTCCTGTACCTGTACGAGCACTACGAGCCCGGCATCGGCAAGCGCATCTACGCCGCCGGCAAGAAGGGTGAGGAGGATCCGATCGCTCTCGTGGAGGTCGGTGCCCTGCAGAAGGTCGTGACCGACCTCGGCGCGGATGACACCCTCGGCACCGCCGATGACACCGTCCAGGAAGTCAATGACACATTCGAGCAGCTGTTCACCAAGTACAGCATCGCCAACTTCATCGACGGCATCTACACCCCGGAGACTGCGGATCTGTTCGACCCGCGCTTCCACTACAACACGATTGACCTGAAGGGTACGATCAACCTCGCCAGCGGCACCGTGGTGCTGCCCGGCGTGAGGACCGGATTCTTCCCGACCAACGGCACCTACCCCGTGACCTCCATCCACCGCGAGGTCCGTCCCTGGTGTTCCGACTACATCGTGTTCGGTGGTGGCGATGGCCGCGACCTGCAGCTGAACTTCTTCACCGATGAGCACATGAAGTTCTTCATGCTGCCCGTGACCTTCGACCCCGCCCAGAACGCGGTGACCATCACTCCGAACGTGGTGATCAACAACTAGTCACGAACGACTGCAAAACCGGCGCCGTCCCAAGGGACGGCGCCTTTTTGTTTTTCTGCCGCACTGAGACGGAATACCCAACACAGGTGTCAGAAAGGTAGTATTAGAACGGTATCCCTCCAAGGAGTGATTCAATGAACAGGCAGCTTGCAAGCTTGGTGCTTCCCCTGATCCTGCTGCTGGCATCCGCGGCCCACGCCGGATTCCGCAACCAGGTGCTGGCCGTGGACCTGAAGCAGTACGACGGCCGGGAGGTGCTGCTCGTCCGCAGCTCCCACGACATGAGTGTGCAGAACGGCTACAGCCGCAATGCCGACGCGGCCACGATCAGCATCCTGCTGCCGGCCGTCAGCGCCGGGCAGTTCGCCAGCCATGTGGGTGAGCACAGCCTGGTCAGCGGCTTCCTGCTGCTGGACAGTGCTGACGGCACGGAGCTGCAGATCGGCCTGTCGCGTGCGGAACTGACGAGCCAGCAGTACCTGCGCATCAGCCAGCCCAGCCGCAAAAGCCTGATGGTGGAGATCTTCGGCAGCGAGGCTGACCGCAATAGCCTGGCACCGGTGGTCAATCCGCTGGAAAGCCTGGAGCCCGGAGCGGAGGCGGAGTACGTCAAGCCCGAGCGCCGGGCCCCGGAGACACCGAGCCTGCCGGCCGTGGATGTCGACAGCCTCGGGGTTTCGACCTTCGACCTGTCGCAGTACGACAGCCAGCAGGTGCTGGCGCTTGCAGCCGACAGCGGCCTGCTGAACCTCAAGGGCCGCGTGGTGGTGGAGACCGAGGACCTCGGCAGCCTGACCGTCAGCCCCGCCGGCCAGAGCCTCGCGAACTGGATGCCGGCCCAGCCCCCCGGTGAGATCTACATCTCCGGCAGCCGCCGGGAGATTGATGAATTCCTGCAGGGCCTGGATGACGGCAGCATCTACCGCCAGGCTCCACTGGGCGAATACTGGGCGGACAACAAGCCGGGCCAGCGCCGCAGCAGTTACCGCGACGGCAGCTCAGTGGACAGCCGCCAGCGCCTCAAGGATGATCCCCACTCCGGGCTGTTCTATGACGGGTTCAGCCCGCAGGATACGCGCCTGAGCGACATCCGCGTGACCCTGCAGGCCCCGGGCGGCATGAACCTCTACGATGTGATCAACTACCTCTCGGAGATCAGCGGGATCAGCATCATGATTGATCCCTATGCCTTTGATGATCCGACCGGCGGACCGCGCGACCCGAAGGTCCCGGACCCGCCCTCCAGCGCCGATGGCAGCCCCGGCTTCCGTGATGCCGACCAGTTCATGCCGCAGAATGCCTCGCGCGGCGGGACCTTCGTTGGCAATCTCGTGAATGTGCCCTTTGACACCGCGCTCAAGCTGATCCTCGGCACGCACAACCTGGAATTCGCGGTCTACGGCGGTGGCTCCGGCCGGCCGGGCCAGTCAGGCAGCGGGATGTCAGGCCAGGGGCGTGGTGCCCAGGCCTATGGCGACAAGCCCGTGATCCTCGTGACCAGCCCCGAGCGCCTCAACCAGGAGCTCGAGGGTACCAACGAGATCAACATGTACCAGTTCCACTATGCCGACCCGGACGTGATGACTGACATGCTAGACAGCCTCGGGATGCTGCCCGGCACCGACAGCGGCTGGTACATCTACCGCGGTGGCGGTGGCAATGGCGGCGGCTTCGGCGGCGGCGGTGGCAACGGTGGTGGCGGCAACGGCGGCGGTGGCGGCAATGGTGGCCGCGGCCGCATCAACGGCGGATTTGCCAACGGCATGCGTGGCGACGGAGAGCTCGGAGGCGGGACCGCGGGCCTGCGCCGCAGCAACGGCATGCTGGTCTACCGCGGCAGCAGCCGCCAGCCCGTACTGCAGGAAGTCAGCGATGCCCTTGAGCAGGGCCGGACCGTGATCCGGCTGATCCTCAGCCCGGAGCGCGATGGCCAGCTCGTGACCGTGTTCGCCAACTGACAAATTTCGGTTAAATTGCCATAATTTCCGGCCCGGGACCCGATCAGGGTAACCGGGTCGGATTTTTTTACGTCTGACTTTATGAGGGGCTCAGGCCCCTTGCTGAATGTGCTGTTGTTACCGGCGAAACTGCAACAAATACGATGAATAAAGGCTCCAAACAGTGTATGGCCCTTCCCGGGCAGGGATCACTTCCGGTATTCATTTCGGCTCAGTTGCGGCTGGACCGGTGGATGGCGGAGGCGAACCGGGGCTTTACGGGCATTTCGGCTGAAGTTATCCGCACCGCGCCATGTGGTATAAAACATGGTCAGCATGTGACCGGCCTCTGAGAGGCGGGAGTACTTGAAATGGTAATGCTTAGCAAGACGACTCTGTCGATGATTTCCCTCGTTGGTGTGCTTCGGCACAGGGACGATTCCGCGCGTCTGGCCGCGGTTGAGACTCTCAAGAACCAGCGTACGCTGGCGATGGTTGCCAGGCATGACCCGAGCTTCGCAGTGCGCGAGGCGGCGGTGCTGCAGCTGACGAACCAGAAGATCGTGAGCTACGTGGCCCTCAATGACGAGGACTACCACGTGCGCCTGGCTGCGGTGAGCCGCCTGGCCGAGGCTTCGATGATCGCCTACATCGCCCAGCGTGACCCTGACTACCATGTGCGTCTGGCGGCCGTGCGCCGTCTGGATGACCAGCAGGTGCTGTCGGAGATCGCGCTCTACGATGCGGAGTGGATCGTCAACAATGAGGCCATCCGCCGCCTGACCGACCGCCACAAACTCAACCACATCCGCCGCAAACACATCTCCATGCTGGCCCACAAGGCCGCCACGGAGCGCCTGCGTGCCCTGGATGAGCTGGAAGCGCCGGATCCCGACGAGAACCCGGAAATCTGAGAATCAGCGCCCCAGGGCGCAAGCAGCAACTGGTAAGTGCCGAAAAGACTGGCATGTATTTTGTGAATTGAGGTGAGCCATGATCCGGTTCAGTGTAGTTTCCAGCAGCCCGCTGGACCCCGCCCTTGCGGTCTGCGATTACGAGGACCTGCAGTTCGTCGCAGTGGAGCACAGTGGCCCGGACATGCGTGCGGTGCTCAACAGCGCACCGGTCAAGGTGCTGGACCCCTATCCCCTGCACAGCAATCCGCGCTATCTGGCGCCTGAGCGTCAGTAGGCCAGCTTCGAGCTGAACAGCCGCGCGGCGATGGCAAAGAGCACCAGCGCCAGGCCCGCCATCACCAGGCAGGGCAGGGCGATCCCGCTCAGGTCCTTGCCGTACCAGAAGATCCCGGTGAAGCCCTCCATCGCCCAGCCGTTGAAGGTGAAGTCGCCCAGGCGCTGCATCGCAGCCGGCATGATCGAGCGCGGCATCATGCTGCCGCCGATCGAGCTCATCACGAGGATCACGAGCGTGGAGATGGAACTGACCTGCTCGACGCTGCGGCAGACCGAGGCCAGCACCATCCCGAAGGATGTCGCGGCCAGGGCCACCAGTGCCCCGAATACCGCCAGGCTGGGCAGCGGCGAGATGATGTCAACGCGGAAGATCAGCCAGCCGGCGATCAGCATCACCCAGGTCTGCAGGTAGGCGATCAGGAAGAAGGCCAGATACTTGCCGAGCAGGTAGTCCACGGGGCGGGTGGCGGAGATCATGATCCGGCGGATCGTGCCGTTCTGGCGCTCACGCAGCAGTGAGCCGCCGCTGGCGGCGACCGTGAACAGCATGAACATCGTCAGCACGCCCGCCACCTGGTGGCTGAAGACGGGGTTGTCCTTCTCCTCGCCGAGCACGTCCACCACGCGGATGTCAACGAAGCCCGTAATGCCACCGCCGGAGGAATTGTCAGGATCGGAATTGCCGCCACTGTCTGCATCAGCATTGGCGGAACCGCTGCCCGCCGCGCTCCCGGTCGCAGGGTCAGTCTGCTGATCCGCCCCGCCGGGCTGCGGACCCCAGACCGCGTTGTCCTGCATCCAGCCCTGCATCATGCTGACGACGGACGGATCCATGCCGAGCTCGTCACCCATGACCACCATGCCCTGGCTGGCCATGCTGCTGCCTGCGGTCATGAAGCTGACCTGCTGCAGCATGCCGCGCATGATCGCATTCTCGATCTGCAGGCTGGAATCCGCCAGCAACTCGATCTGCGGGGCATTCCCGCTGAAGTCCAGGTTGTCAAGGCGCTGGCCGAAGCCCTGCGGCACGACCACGGCCATCCCCGTCCCGCCGTCGCGGATCTCGGCGAGAGCGGCCTCGCGCGTCCAGGGCCGGGCTTCCCCATCGTCGTCAACGGGCTGGCTTGTGTAGATCTTCAGGCCGTCCAGTTCCTGCAGGGCATCACGCAGGCGGCCGCTGGCCTCGCTGCCGTCCTCGTCCACGAACATCGCGCGCACGGGGCTGGCATCGGAGCTGCCGGACATCCCGCCGAACACGAAGCCGAAGACCGTCATCACCACCACCGGGACCAGCAGGCTGACAACGACGGCCACGGGCTGGCGGATCCAGATCCGCAGGGAAGCGAAGCAGATTGCCAGGATACGCCGCATGCTCAGTCCTCCCTCAGGCTGCGCCCGGTCAGGTGCAGGAACACATTCTCGAGACTGGCGCGCTCCACCGCCAGATCGCTGATGCGGGCCGCCTCCGGCCCGAGTGCGGCGCTGATCGCGGCCAGGCTGCGCCCGGCGTTGTCAACCTGCAGGGTCAGTTCGCCGTCCCCGATCAGCGGGGCATAGGCGGCCAGACTGCCGCCGGCAAGCGCTTCCAGCTCCGCACGCTCTGCGCCGCTGATCCCGATGCGGATCAGGTCGCGCACGGGCAGCAGCTCCAGCAGTTCGGCGAGCGTACCCTCGGCGATCATCCGGCCATGGTCCATGATCCCGATGCGCCGGCAGAGCCGGGCGGCCTCCTCCATGTAGTGCGTGGTGTAGATGATCGCCGTGCCCTGCTGTGCCAGTCCGGCGATCAGTTCATAGATGTAGTTGCGGCTCTGGGGGTCGACGCCGACGGTCGGCTCGTCCATCAGCAGCAGGCGCGGCTGATGCAGCAGGCTGGCGCCGATGTTGATGCGGCGCTTCATGCCGCCGCTGTAGCCCCCGAGGCGGCGGTCGGCATCCTTCGCCAGGCCGACGCGCTCCAGCACCTCGCCCACGCGCGTGCAGAGCTTGCTGCCTGAAAGGCCGTAGAGCCCGCCGAAGAAGGCGAGGTTCTCGCGGCCCGTCAGCTCGTCATAGAGCGAGATTTCCTGGGGCACCACGCCGAGCTGCGGTCGCAGCAGCTGTGGACGGGCGGTCAGGTCCTCGCCGTTGAAGAGGATGCGACCGCCGCCGGGACTGAGCAGGCTCGCGAGCATGCCGATCAGGGTCGTCTTGCCGGCGCCGTTGGGTCCGAGCAGGCCGTAGACCTCGCCGGGGCCGACACTGAAGCTGACACCGTCGACCGCGCGCTGCGGGCCGTAGCTGTAGACCAGATTCTCAGCCGAGATGATCTGCAAGTTTCCCCCTCTGCGGCGTGCCCGCCGCGGATGGCGTTGTCAGACGCGGCAGCGGGGAGCCGGGTTTCACTCCTCGAGGCGACGGCTGCCGGCGACCATGTAGTAGCCGCCGCGCTGGTGCCGGAACTCACGGGCGGGCAGGCCGGTGCTCTTCAGCAGGTTGACGAGCTCGGCGGGGGTGTAGACGTAGCGCTGCACCCCGGTATGGCTCTCCCGCTTGCGGTCGTAGGGATCGCGCAGCAGCACTTCCTCACCCTCGGGGCTGATGAAGATCGGGTTCTGGATCTGGATCCCGCTGGCCTTGTCGAGCCAGGCCTCCATCAGGAAGTAGCCATCATGGATGCGCTGCCAGCGGTGTACGGTGCTGAGTTCCTCGCGCAGCGGGTTGTCAATCAGCAGGATCCCGTCGCGGTGCAGGGCCCCGGCGGCACGCTGCACGAGGCGGTACTCGTCGTCGTCATTGAGCAGCCCGAGCGTGTCGAAGCAGATCACGGTGCCGTTGTTGCCGGGCAGCTGGGAGTTCTCCGTGAGGTCCGCATGCACGAAGGTCGCATTGAGGTTCTCCTCGATGGCGCGGTCGCGGGCGAAGTTCACGAGCACCTGGCTGCGGTCGATGCCGATCACGTTGTAGCCGCGGCGCGCCAGGGCCAGCTCGATCCCGCCCTCGCCGCAGGCCAGGGACAAGAGCGGGCGCTCGCGGTCCAGCCCGAAGCTCTTCTCCAGCCATTCGGCGCGGCTGTCGGCAACCTTGCGGTAGGCGTCCCACTGGCCGGCGAACATGTCGATGCGCAGCAGCTGCGCCCAGAATCCGTCCCAGGTCTCTTCGCGTGTGATCATCCGTGTTTCCTCATCATCCCGCCCCTATTGTCCCGCAGGGCGCGGCTTGCTGCAAGCCCGGCTCAGGCGGAGGGCGGTTCACTGCGCAGGGCCTGGTAGGCGGTGACGTAGCTCTGCAGGAAGCCGGCCACGATGGCGGTGCAGATGCTTGCCAGTGGCCCGCCGCCGGCCAGGGCCATGCCGCTGAGCGCCGCGCTGCTGACGAGCACGGAGATCGCCCAGGCGGGGTTGAGGCGCAGCAGCAGCTCGACGATCGCTGTTGCCAGAATCGCGGGCCAGCTGCCGTAGACGGACTGCATCAGTGCCAGGCAGCAGGCGCGGAAGAACAGCTCGTGCCCGAGCGGCTCCAGCAGGCCGAGCTGCAGGGCGCTGCGGTTGAGCGTTGCCAGACTGCCGGGTTCGCGCAGCAGCTGCTCGGCCGGATCGAGGAAGGCACTGCCGCCGAAGATGCGCTGGCCCAGGCCGCGCAGGCGCAGGCGCAGGCCCCAGAGCAGCAGGCCGGCGGGGATGCTGCCGAGCAGCCAGGCCCAGAGCGGCTGCGGCAGTTGCGGGGCCGGCACCTTTCCGGTGATGATCAGGTAGCTGCTGGCGGCGATGAAGAACAGGGCATTGAGCATCCCGTTGAGCGCGGCGGCGCTGAGCAGGCGGCTGCGGCTGTCCGTCTGATTGCGCGGGACCCCGCGCAGGCGCAGGTTGAGCAGGACCTGCAGCAGGAAGTAGGCTCCGAGGCTCCAGGCGAGGGGCATGGCACTGCCGTTGTCTGGCATCCGCTGATTATCCCCGACGGCGGTCTGTGCTAACTTCTTTGCGTGGAACTACCAGTCGGCACGATCGTCAATGCACTCGCGGTGATCGCCGGCAGCAGCCTCGGCCTGCTGCTGCGCCATGGCCTGCCGCCGCGCCTGCGGGAGATCGTCTTCCAGGGGATCGGGATCTGCACCCTGCTGATCGGGATGCAGATGGCGCTCAAGGTCCAGAACCTGCTCGTGCTGGTGTTCGCGGTGCTGCTGGGCGGGCTCATCGGTGAATGGGCCCGGCTGGAGGACCGCCTGAAGGCACTGGGCGACAGGCTGAAGGAGCGCCTGCGCAGCAGTGAGGGCCGCTTCAGCGAGGGCCTGCTGATGGCCTTCCTGATCTTCTGCGTCGGCAGCATGACGGTTGTCGGTGCGCTGGAGGAGGGCACCGGTGGCAACCCGCAGCTGCTGTATGTCAAGAGCGTGCTGGACGGCTTCACGAGCATCGCACTCGCTGCCACATACGGGCCTGGTGTGCTGTTCAGCGTGATTCCGCTGCTGGTCTACCAGGTCGGGCTGACCCTGCTCGCCGGTGCGCTTTCGCCGCATCTGAGCGAGGTGCTGATCAGCCAGATGAGCGCGGTGGGCGGGGTGCTGATCCTCGGGATCGGCATCAATGTGCTGGAACTGCGCAGCATCCGCGTCACGAACTTCCTCCCGGCGCTGTTCATCGTGATCCCGCTGCAGCTCTGGGCTGCTCCGCTGCTGGAGCGGCTCACCTCAGCCGGCTGAGCCCGTGCCTGACTGTCCGCCGTCAAGCACGCTGCGCAGGGCCGCTGCCAGTTCATGCATGCGCACCGGCTTGAAGAGGTACTCGCGGATCCCGAGCCGCTTCGCGGCCTCCGGTGGCAGGGTCTGGCTGTAGCCGGTGCAGATCACGATCGGCAGTTCCGGCCGGATTGCCAGCATCCGCCGCGCCAGTTCGTCGCCGGTGATCTGCGGCATGGTCTGGTCCGTGAGTACGAGGTCGAAGGCCTGCGGATCAGCGCTGAACAGCTCCCAGGCCCGCGGGCTGCCGACACAGGCCGTGACTTCGTAGCCGAGGGCCTCGAGCATCCCGCTGACGACGTGCGTGATCATCTCTTCGTCGTCAACGAGCAGGATCCGCTCGCGCCCGCTGGCCTGTGCCGGGCCGCTGATGCTGTCCGACGAGGCCTCCTCCTGGCAGACCGGCAGGTAGATCCTGAAGCAGGTGCCCTCGCCCTGGCGGCTGCTGACGCTGATCGCACCGCCGAGGCTGTGCACGATGCCGTGCACCACGGAGAGCCCCATGCCCGTGCCCTTGCCGACCTCCTTCGTGGTGTAGAAGGGCTCGAAGATGCGCGGCAGGTGCTCCTCGGCGATGCCGCTGCCGGTGTCGCTGACGGAGAGGCAGACGCAGGGCCTTCCATCCAGATCAGGATGCAGGGCGCGCAGCTCCGCATCAGGCTGGGCCTGATGCAGTCCCACGCTGAGCATGCCGCCGGTTTCCAGCATGGCATGCCAGGCATTGGTGCAGAGGTTCATCAGCAGCTGGTGGATCTCGGTGGCATCGGCAAGCACCGTGGCCTCACCGGCCAGCAGTTCCTGGCGGATCTCCACCGTGGCCGGCAGGGAGGCCCGCAGCAGCTTCAGCACCTCGCGCACCAGCAGGTCGAGGCGCAGCGGGGCGTGCGTCTTCTCCTGCTTGCGGGCGTAGGACAGCACCTGGCTGACCAGTTCCGTGGCACGGTTGCTGGCTTCGAGGATCGCCTGGACGCAGGGTACGGCGCGGTTGCCGGGGGGGATGCTGTCGAGTGCGATCTCGGAATTGCCGACGATCGCGAACAGGATGTTGTTGAAGTCATGGGCGATGCCGCCCGCCAGGGTGCCGATCGCCTCCATCTTCTGGCTCTGCTTGAGCTGCTCCTCCAGCGCGAGCTGCTTCGTGACGTCACGCTTGACCGCCACGAAGCCCACCAGCTCCCCGCGCGGGCCGCGTACGGGTGAGATCGTGGCCTCCTCCTGATAGAGCGAGCCGTCGCGGCGGCGGTTGACGAAGGTTCCGTGCCAGATCTCGCCGCGGCTGATCGTCTCCCAGAGCTGGCGATGGAACTCCGGGTCCATCTCGCCGCTGGCCAGCATGCGCGGCGTGCTGCCCAGGGCTTCATCGCGGCTGTAGCCGGTGATCGACTCGAAGGCCGGATTGACGTAGGTGATCACGCCGTGGCGGTCCGTTGTCATGATCGCCTCGCTGGCGCTCTCCACCGCGATCACGACCTGGCGCAGCTGCTGCTGGGCGGCATTCTGCTCCGTCACGTTGCGCACGATCGCGAGGCTGATCGAGCGGCCGGCGGGGTCGATGCTGCGCTCGCAGTCAATCAGGACGTCGATAAGCGAACCGTCGCGGCAGATGTAGCTGAAGGCCTCGTCGCGGAACTGCCCGCTGCCCTGGTAGGCGCGGAAGATCTCGCTCTGCATGCGCTGCGTGGACTCCGGGGTCATCAGGAAGTCGCTGCGGTGGCCGATCACCTCCTCGCGGCTGTAGCCGGTCTCGTCCAGCCATTTCTGGTTGACATCGATGATGTAGCCCTCGCTGTCAACGGAGTACATCATCACCGGGGCGTTGTGGTAGATGTGGCGGAACTTCTCCTCGTTGGCACGCAGGAGCTCGAGCGTGCGCTCCTGCTCGGTGATGTCCTGCACGATGCCGCTGGAACCGCGGTAGCTGCCGTCGCCGGCGGTGTTGGGGTTGGCACTGAGCATGCAGGTGCGCAGCTCCCCGTCGTCGCGGCGGATGCGCAGGCGGTAGCTGCTGCTCATCCCGGCGTGGCGCAGGCGGTCCTGGCGGCTGACGACGTCGCGCTGCTCGCTGTCGAGGAACTCCAGCAGACTGCGGCCCTGCAGTCCGCCGCGGCGCTCCCATGATGCGCTCCAGCGCCGGGTTGGCGAAGGTGAAGCGGTTGTCGGGATCGACGGCGAAGATGCCCTCGCTGATGTCGTTGACGAGGCTGCGGTAGCGCTCCTCGCTCTCGCGCAGGATCTCCTCGGTGCGCACCTGCTCGGTCACGTCGCGGACGAGCGCCAGGCTGCCGATGTATTCGCCGTCCGGGCCGAAGCGCGGGCTGGCGGAAATCATCGCCGTGCGCACCTCGCCTTCGGCGGAGTTGATCGTCATCGTATATGTGCTGCTCTGGCCGCGCCGCCGCAGTTCATGCTGGCGGCGGATCATCTCCTGCTGCCCGCTGTCCATGAAGTCGAAGATGCTGCGCCCGGTGACCGTGCCCTCCGGGATGCCGATGATGCGTTCCAGGGCGGGGTTGGCAAACTCCATGATGCCCTCGCTGTCAACGCTCGACAGGCCCTCGGACATCTGCTCCACGAGGTGCCGGAAGCGCTGCTCGCTCTCGCGGATCGCATCCTCGGCCTGGCGCATCTCCGTCACATCCTGCACCAGTGCGTGGCTGCCGATGTAGTTGCCATCGCGGTCATAGCGCGGCGAGACGGAGAGATAGAGGTCGCGGGTCTGGCCGTCGGCGCGCTGCACGCGCAGCTCATAGCGGTTGGAGCTGCCGCCGCGGCGCAGCTCCTGCTGGCGGTTGGCGACGCGCTCCATCTCCGGGCTGAGGAAGTCGCGGATGTTGCGGCCCACCATCTGCTCGGGGTGCAGGCCCATGATCCGGCCGAGCGCGGGGTTCGCGTACACGAAGCGGCCCTCCACGTCAGCCATGCTCAGGCCCTCGAACATCGTGTCCACGAGGCTGCGGTACTGCCACTCACTCTCGCGCAGGCGGTCGGTGGTGCGCCGGCGCTGGATCGCGAGGGCGATGTAGCCGGAGAGGTAACTGACGAGCTCCACGTCCTGCTGGGTGTAGACACCGTAGCTGCGGTAGTCCTGCAGCACGATCACGCCGTTGACATCCTCGCCGTCGGAGAGCGGCACGCCGAGCCAGGACATGCTCAGCGGACCGTGCGGGCGGATCCGTCCGATCGTACGCATCCGCTGCTGCTCGTCCCGGTTGACAACCATCGGTCGGCCCTCGCGGCGCACGATGTCCGTCAGGCTGCCGTCCATCGGCTGCGGATGGAAGTCCTCATCCAGTTCATCAATGTGGAAGGGGAATTCGTAGAGTTCGGTCTGGGGGTTGTAGAGCGAGACGTAGAAGTTGCTGGCCGGCAGCATGCGCCGCAGGGCATTGTGGACCGTTGCCAGCAGTTCCTCGAGGCTGGCGGTGCGGCTCGTGGCCTCGGAGATCTCCAGCAGCAGCTGCTGGATGCGCTGGGCCCGCAGCTGGTCCGTGACATCCTGGGCCATACCGAGGATGCGCGGCTGCGGACTGCTGTCGCTGATCTGCCGGCCGCGCACGCGCAGGCTGCGGCGCCGGCCGCTGCGGGTAATGATGCGGATGTCACAGGAAATCTCGCGGCCGCTGCGCAGGCTCTCCAGATACTGTGAAAGCAGCAGGCGGCGGTCCTCGGGCAGGAGCTGGCGCAGCAGCTCGCGGACCTCGGTCTGGGGCTCAAGCGGCCGCTCGAAGATCCGCGATAGTTCATCCGTGAGGATGATCCGGGCACTGCCGGCCTCATATTCCCAGCTGCCGAGCTGGGCCAGTTCCTCGCCGATCGCCAGACGGGTCTCGCTGCGTTCGATGCTGCTGGCCCAGCGCCGGGTCTGGGAGATGTCGGTCATCATGAGTGCCAGGCCGCTCAGCTGGCCGGCGGCATCACGGATCTCGATCTGGCGGGCACTGACTGTGACGGCTGCACCCTGGGCCGTGGCGAACAGCATCTCGACCGGCCGGCTGGCGGGATCAGCGCCGTCCACTCCTCCGGGAGGGACCGGGCAGTGGATCAGCAGTTCATCCAGATTGCGGCCGCGCAGTTCGGGCAGCCCGAGTCCGAGCATGGCGCAGCAGGCGGGGTTGGCCGCCAGCACCGTGCGCCGGTCACCGATGTCAAGCAGCAGCAGGCCTTCCGTGCTGTTGTCAAAGAAGCACTGCAGCGCAGGTTCGAGGCCGGAGGGCAGATCGTCCGCCGGGATGTAGCCACTGACCGTTCCGAGACTCAGCTGCAGCAGCGGGGCAGCGGCCTGGGCCACCTGCAGGGGCCGCAGGATCAGCTGCAGCGGCAGGCCCGCATGCGCTGCGGGGTCGCTGAATTCACGGCGCAGTTCAGCCGCCGGATCACGCAGGAATTCCAGCAGGAGGCTGTCAATATCAACCTCGTGGCGTTCGAAGAGTTCCGCCATGGCCTGGGGCAGGCCGCCGGGCAGGGCGCGGGCACGGGCCTCGAGCTGTGGATCACCGGTGCTCCAGTGCACCAGTTCCAGCAGCTGCTCCGGCTGGTTGACATACTGGATCGAGGGGGGCTGTGGGCCGGAGGCGGAGGGGGGATTGAGCTGCTGCAGGCGTGCATGCAGGCGGCTGAGCTCTGCCTGGGCAGTGACGGTCCACTGAGCATCCGCGTGCAGCTTGCCAGTCTGGCCATCACGCTGCTGGCGGGCCTGCTCGGCCCGTTCCTCTCCCGGCTTGCTGCCTTTCATCAATTCAGTCCAGTCTCCGGAGGCGGCTGCACACCCCATACACGCAGCCCGACCAGCCGGTCAGTAAGTTGGCGGCCTGAAACTCGGCCGTCGCTCCCGGCCAGGGCCGGTTCAGCATGCAAAGACTTTAACCCAGATCGCATGGGGGATTTACACAGCTGGTACAAGTCCGGCCAATTGAGACGTTAAATTATGGTTTGGCTGCAGCTGCTGGTTGCGCCAGCAGGAGGCCGCATCATGGGCGTGCGGGATGGCATGGCGCAAAAAGCACTGCCATGCAGCCGCGTATAATCCAGGCATGCAGCGGATTGACAGCCTGAGCTGGAGTGAGATTGAAAGCCCCTTCGGCACGCTGCTGGCTGCAGCTTCCGGATGTGGCCTGGCAATCCTGATGCGCACGGACAGCCGTTACATGCCGCAGGGCGAGCGCGGGATGCACAGTCCGGGCTTGCCGCTGTTTGCGGAGCTCGGCCGGCAGCTTGATGCGTACGCGGCTGGAGAGCTGCGTGAATTCAGTGTGCCACTTGATCCTCATGGAACCGAATTCCAGCTCGGGGTCTGGCAGGCCCTGCTGCGGATACCCTGGGGCAGCACCATGAGCTACCTGCAGCTGGCCCGTGAGCTTGGCAACGAAGGTGCGGTGCGGGCCGTGGGGCATGCCAACGGTCGCAATCCGATCCACATCCTGATTCCCTGCCACCGCGTGATCGGTGGCGACGGCAGCCTGCGCGGCTATGCCGGCGGGATCGGGATGAAGCAGCGGCTGCTGGAGATCGAGGGACACGCCGCCCAGGCGCAGCAGGCCGGGCTGTTCGGCTGATCAGCCGCGCTGGCTGGCATGAAAGCCGATGCTGTCAACGGCCTCGATCAGCTGTTCGACCTGCAGGTCCTCTCCGCTGACGACGGCCGTGCCGCTGTGCAGGTCGACGGTGACTGAACTCACACCCGGCTGGCCGGCCAGGGCCTTCTCCGCGGAACTGCTGCAGTGGCTGCAGGTCATGCCGCGGATCTCAAGCACCGTGGCATCTCCCGGTGTTTCCCCGGACTGGGCCTGCTTCGCTGACTGCGAGCGCGGCGGCGGCAGCAGAGCGGTAATCAGCATTCCCCCGAGCAGCAGAGCGCTCAGATGATGCATCCAGTTCAGCTCCTCGATATGCAGATGCGAGAAGCTGCCGAATTCGATTGGCGGCAGGAAGGCATCCAGTACATAGCCGCTGAGCAGTGAGAGGCCGGCGACGGTCAGCAGGTAGATGATCGAGGTCCGGCGACCGAGGATCCGCCAGAGGGTGGCGATGCTGGCGAGGTTGGTGGCTGGACCGCTCACGAGGAATACCAGTGCAGCTCCGGGGCTGATGATGCCCTTGGCCAGGAGCGGCACGACCATCGGCACGCTGCCCGTGGCACATACATACAACGGGATGCCGAGTGCCATCAGGGCCAGGTAGCCCACGATGCCGCTGCCGATATTCTCCGGCAGGGCATGGTCGGGAATGAAGACATTGAAGATGGCGGCCAGCAGCAGGCCGAACAGCAGGTTGCGGGCCAGATCACGGGGCAGGGTCACGAAGCCGTAGTGCAGGGCCGCCAGCAGGCGGTTGCCCGTGGCAGGAGCCGCCGTGGGTGCGCAGTGCCCGCAGTCGTCTTCCAGCGCACTCGCGTGGGAATGGGCATGCCCGTTGTGGCTGTGCTTGTGATCCCTGGCTGCCGGAGCGGCTGGATTGCCGTCGTCGCCGAACAGGTCCGCCAGCAGGCCGCCGACGATGCCGCTGATGAAGGCCGCCAGCGTGCGATAGATCGCGAATACCGGGCCGAGCATGCCCCAGGTGATGGCGATGCTGTCCACCCCTGTCTGCGGTGTGCTCAGCAGGAAGGAGACGGTGCTGCCGCGGCTGGCGCCATTGCGCCGCAGGCCGGCTGCCACGGGAATCACGCCGCAGGAGCAGATCGGGATCGGCACGCCGACCAGGCTGGCCTTGGTGACGGGCCAGAGACCGCGGCCGCCGAGGTGTTTCTCGATCCAGGCCTCCGGAATCAGCACATGCAGGATCCCGGCGATCAGGAAGCCCAGCAGCAGGTAGGGCGCCATCAGCGCGCTGGTGGTCCAGAGCGATTCAAGCAGCAGCTGAGCCTGTGAGAGGAGGGCCTGCATCATCCATAGGATATATCCAGCGCAGCCCGATTTACACCTTTTGGGGAAGCTTTTACACGATTTCGTGTAATAAGGGATTATCAGTAATCATCAGCCCTGAATGTTGTATGTGTATGCAGCCGCAAGGCATACAGTCAGGCGCGGATTGGGGGGCAGTGGGGAAGGGGCAGCGTCAGAAAAATAAAAAGCTCGCGAGAGGGAGGTGCTTCCTCACCCCCCTCTCTCGAGTTTCCCATAATACCAGAAAGGATGGAGGTTAACGCTGTAGACACCCAGTAAGACCGGGCACCCGGAGTAATTGTTCCAGAAAATTCGCGAATTGTAAGCTGTTTTGGTCAAACTAAACTGCACAGTAGTCAAGACAACCCCTGCTGAGGCCTGATGAATACTGGAAACAGTACTTCAATATGACCGGTCGTCTTGTGTGCTATGATTTAGCCTGAAATGCCCCGTGCAAGCAATAATCGTGAGCTCATTCTGGATGCGGCCTGGTCGCAGCTCTGGCAGCATGGCTATCACGCCATGAGCATCAGCGACGTGGCGCGCGCGGCACGGCTGCCGAAGGGTTCGATCTACAACTACTTCCAGAGCAAGGAAGATCTGGCGGAGGCGGCGCTTTCGCGACTGCGGCATCAGTACGAGAACACGATGCGTGTGCGGGTGCTGAGCGGGACGATATCCCCTTCCGAGATCGTGCGACGCTTCCTCGACTACTACGAGCAGCAGTATGCCGAGGTGGGCTATGGCCGCGGCGACCCGCTGATGAGCAGGCTCAATGAACTGGCGGACACCAACCCGGAGCTGGCGGGCCGGCTGGCGGAACTGGCGGATGTCTGGCGTTCGGTGGTGGCGCAGAAGATCTGGGGTTATGCCACGGCCCAGCATGTGCAGGGCCTCGTGGACCATGCCGAGGCTATCGCGGGGATCATCCATGCCTCACTGCAGGGAGTGCTCTTGAACATGAAGATCCGGCACAGTGCCGAGCCGATCATCGAGGCGCGGGCGATTCTGCCTGTGATGCTGGACAGTTATGTGACGAGCCTGGCGGCCGGGGAGCTGGGAGATGTCAGGCGCTGATCAGAAGCCGCCGTTGAGGTAGTCCACCGGGTTGAAGGAGGAGACGGGCTTGCTGTGCACAAACAGCACCTTCTCGGTGATGCCGATGCGGTTCTTGACGATGTCCAGCACGCTGAACTCGCTGTGCATGTCGCGGAAGTCCTCGCTTGCCAGGTGCTTCTGCTCGATCTCGCTGAGCTTCTGCTCGATCTTCGCCACGCGGGCCGCCAGCGGCGTGCCCTTGTAGCTCTCGCGGTAGTACTCCTTGAGCTCGTCAAGGTTGTTGCGCAGGCGCGAGATCATGAAGACGGTGTCGGCGAACTGCGTGCTGTGCAGCAGGTCCAGCACCGCCGGGTTGTTCTCGAGGAAGAGGTGCGTGGAGTTGCCGCGGTTGAAGTACTCGAAGGTGGCGAGGATCGTGATGTCGAGCTCGCGGGCCATGGCCTTCAGGTGGCTCGTGAGGGTGTCGACGTCGATCTCGCGTCCGCCGCTGCCGTCACCGTTGAGGCTGGGCTTGCCGCTGCGGGCGCGCAGCATGGCGACCATCAGCTGCAGGGAGTCGATTACCATCAGAACGCTGGAGTGGTTGGCACCCTGCTCCTCGAGCTCCTGCTTCTTCTCCACGATCAGCTGGCGGATGCCCTCCAGGCTGCCGGCGGCGCTGCCCTCGAGGATCGTGATGTTGTCACTGAAGGTCTGGTACTTCTCGAAGGCCGCGAACATGCGGCGGTTGAAGTCCTTGTCCTCGTAGAGGTCGGCCGGGCGGCGGCGCTTGTCGTCGATCATCGGGCTGGGGATCCGGCCGATGTAGGACAGGCTGCGCTTGAAGACCTCCTCCACGCCGCGCTGCAGGCCCACGAACAGGCACTGGGCGTCGGAGTTCATCGCGGCGTCATTCATGAGCTGCAGCACGAAGGTCGAGGTGCCGCTGCCCGGGATGCCGGCCACGACGTAGAGGTTGCCGGGGTAGAGCCCGCCGCTGAGCGTGCGGTTGAGATGCTCGCTCTGGGTCGGCAGCACCTGGCGGCGGTCGTCGAACAGGCGCCTGAGCAGGGTTGGGGCCAGCTGCTTGAGCGAGCTGATCCCGCCGCCGGTGTCGGTCTGGCTGTAGAAGATGTTGGCGATCACGTCGCGCTCGTCGGACTTGGAGTCCCGCTCGAGGCTGGCGCGGAAGGACTTGAAGAAGTCGCTGGCCTTGCTGATCGTCTCCGGCCAGCGGCTGCGCTGCGGCAGGTCCGGACGCCTGAGCGAGAATTCGTGCAGGCGCTGGTAGCTCATCTTCTTGAAGGCCGAATAGGACATGCGGATCTTGTAGATCTCGCGGCCGTCAATAGTCAGGATCGTGCCCGGGAAGTTGGTGATCAGGTCCGGGCGGTAGGCGTTCAGGTCGATCTGGCTGAAGGCCGCACTGCGCTCGGGGTTCTCCGGATCGACGCCGATCGTGGCGCAGGTCATGCGCCGGAAGACCTCGTGCAGGTTGCGGCAGGGGCTGATCCCGAACACGGTGTAGTCAATGTGCACGCTGATGTGCTGGCTGGTGTAGAACACCGTCACCGCGTCATAGGGCACGTCGTAGTTCTGCTTGAAGCGCTCCACGAGGTCGATCGCCTGGTTGATGGCGTGCACGATCTCGGCGGAGCTGCCGGCCTTGAAGACCACGTAGTAGTCGCCGAGCAGGCTCACGCGGCTGGTGGCGATCTGCTTCTGCAGATCCTCGTAATTGCTTGTGTTGTAGAGGAAGTGCGAGCGGTACACATTGCTGCGGTACTGGCTCATGAACTCCTCAGTCTGGTCGAGGCGGATCATCAGGCCGCGGCCCGTGGCGCGCTGGCCGCCGAAGGAGATCTGCGCCGGACGCAGCTTGCCGTCCTCGCCTTCCGCGGGGGTGAAGTGTCCGACCTCCACGAAGCGGAACTCGCCGGTGTCCTCGGAGACCACTGCAGCGGCTCCGCCGAGCAGTTCGCCGGAGCCGGAGGCATCCTCGCCGCCGGACTGTCCGCCGATGGGCTCAAGCGTGATCCCGAGCGTGCGGGCCAGGTCGGCGGCGGCCAGGTTGTAATCCTTGCCGATGATCAGCGCGAACATGCTCAGCAGGTCCTCGCCGCCGTAGTTCATGTTGCTGGCTTCGCAGTAGAGGTTGCGGCAGTAGGCGGTGCGGGAATCCTGCTCGATCACGAGCGTCATCTTGGAGCGGTCGTTGCAGACGGGACAGTAGGCCTGGATCTCCGTGTCAGTGGCGTGGTAGTCACCCTTGTTGACTCCCAGCTCCTGCAGGAAAGTGGAAGCATCGAGCCGGGCCCTGAGCTTGTCCAGAGATTCCTTCGTGTACTTCTGATTCATCTGCTACCTGTCACGACCTGATTTGCCCGAAGGCGCATTTTAGCACGACCGTTGCTGCAGACCCCGAGGTGGCCCGTCCCGGTCAAGCGCGTGTCACGACCCAGGCGGCTGCGATGTCCGTGGAAGTTATCCACCTGGCTGCTGGATTGTACTGTATTTCCACTAATTAGCGCGAACGCGCTATCAACGGGGAACAGTCGCCAAAGCACCCAGCACAATAATGTACCCATTATGTATATGCAAAGGTGTACCTTGTGCGGAACATGCTGACCGGATAGGCTGTATGCAGTTGAGGGACAGGAGAAATACAATGAAGGCTGAGATTCGTTTGATCTGCTCCCGGGGGAAAATCTGCATACCGCTGCTGCTATGCCTGTTGATTTTGAGCGCCTGCGGTTCCGGCGGAAGCACACCGGACAAGCCGCAGCCGGATGCCGGTCTTGAAGTACTGCTCAATGCGGAGCTGGAGCGCCTGGGAATTGACCCGCAGCGCAGTGCTCTGAGAGCACCATCCACGGAAGGCAATACGGTGTTTGATCTCAGTTCGGCAGCGCAGCCGGATGGCAGCATCCTATTGAGCTGGACAGAGCGGATACTCGGCGACTATGACGGCAATGGCACAGTGAACATTTCTGACCTGAGCCCGCTGGCCCGCGAGCAGGGCAAGACCGTTGAATACGATGATCCAGCGCTGCATGATGGCATCGCGCACTGGCCAACTGGTGATCCGGATGTCGATGCGGATGGCAACTGGAAGCGGGCGCGCATCGATGGGGATGGCAATGGACTGATCGGCAATGCTGATGTGACCGTGATCGCCCAGCACTGGAACGAGCGCATCAGCGGATACATGGTGTTTCGCAGGCGGATCGGCAGTGAGCAATGGGTGCAACTGCCGAACCTTGAGGATGATTCACTCGGATTCACGGTGCTGCGGCCTGAACTGAATGCTGTGGGCCTGTATCGTTACAGTTTCGTGGACATTCCTCCTGATGCCGGGGAGTATGAATATCGGGTGGCTGCCTATGACTCAGGCATCCCCGGCCCGCAGGGCTCAGCCAACCTCGCCCAGCAGTCCTCGCCTGCCAGCCCGGCGGCAGTACAGCGGGAGACAGACCATTGACAATCTCCCACCGGTCTGGGACGACAACGTGGGCATTGTCCTGTTGAGCGAAGTCAGCTCAAACAAGGAGCTGTCATAGTCAAATTCAGAACTGCGACTGACGAGGCTCCCGCAGGCTTTACGCCGGAGTCCCGAGTCAGATATACCGTGTACTGGAGTACTGAGACTCCGATCAATTTTGAAACAGCTGCCTATGCAACAGCTGTGAACGGTATCTGGTTTTCCAGCGTATTGCTCAATCAGGAGTACCACTTTGCCGTGCGTGTTTCAGATACGGCCGACCCGCTAACATGGACGATAACAGGGGTCGAGTTGTCAATTGTTCCGGACAGTCCACGGGACAATGACCAACAGCCGCCTTACTGGGCTGATGTGGATGGCTTGAAGGCCGCTGACTTTCAACCGGCATCCGCGAGTATCAGGGTCGGAGACGGATTTCTCAGGATTGAGTGTGCCGCAGCGGTTGACCTGGAATCTACACCGGTTCACTATGACCTCTACCTGCTGCCTGCAATTGGAACTGACAGGCTGATTGATCAGTTCTGCAGTGCAGTACCTGAAGCCATCGTTATCAAGGACATTCCTCTGTGTTTGACTGCCCTGGAGGAACAGGCAACCGGTTCGGCTAGCCGTCAATGTCCGTGATAATCGTGGAGTCGAACACAGCAAGGGAACAATGCTGGAAACGGTCGCAACCCCGACGACCTGAGAAAGATCTATCTGGATGACAATCTTCACAGCTTGCGAGGAAGCTCGCTGCCGGTGGCAGTTCAATCTGTGCAGATACCAGGAATCGCAGGATCCGTGGAGTCTATATCAACGGGCAGGGGGGTATCCCGTGCTTGAGTGTTTCCAGCTGGAACTGGAAACCGGGTCATGGACTGTGACGAAAATGCTCGATGATCCGGAGATCGAACAGGGAATAACCTCCGTTTTCACCTGCCAGTCGCCGCGAGGGCGGCCTGTAAGGTACAGCTTCACATTGTAAACAGAAGACTGATGGCGAAAGCGTACTTTCGTCAGATGAGCGGTGAGATGGCGAACAATCGAGGTGAAGGACATCTCCGACAAGCGCGATGGACGGGTATCTTTGATGATGAAGATTTTCCGATATTCTGGTCATTCGGTGGCAAGGCCCGGTTCTGGGGAGTTAACCGCTTTGGTTGCATTTCCGGATACCCGAGTTCAGCTACCGGCTGGAGGACCCAGAACTGGTATGTCCCTTTGCGAACCGGTTTGTTACAAAAGCCTGATGGCACCATCCGGTATTGACAACAGATAGATTGAGCAACGTGCTGGAAGGCCCAAGATACCTGATGTTGATCGGATGGAACCTGGACGCAGATTTTCACCAATGAAAGGGGGCTGGGGCAGCTATTCCTCAACCTGATCCTGACTGGAATTCACCGTTCAGCTGGGCTGAACTGACAACGAGCAGAGGTGCAAATGAAGCGCTTATTATGCAGTACAGAAGGCTATACTCTTCCTGCCGTCGCAGGAGATCCTTGACGCTATTGCCGATGCACAGGAAGTCTATTCAGATACTCCACTGACCTGCGCGCTGATTCCAGTGGCAATAGCTTCATTGCTTCCATATTGGATCCGCACTCGCGGGCGGACTCGTGGCCAACGGATATGCGGCAGCCAATGTTCTGAACGACCCGCTCCAGATCGTTATCACGAAAAAGGCTTACTGGGCAGCTTCAATCTTCGCCGGACGTCACACTGAGCAATTCAATCTGGGGAAACCAGTGTTGATGGATCCAGCCACGGGACATATCTCCTTGATTGATTACCCAGCCAGATCCGGAAACCGGGACATACCGACCATACATACTCACACCACCTATGGCACCGAGGGCCCGGATGTATGACCCGCTGGACTAGCCAGAGTGGACGCCGCAGCAGTAGATATCGCAGGCGCTTGACAGATCTGGTATCGTGCTACAATTCTCGATATGCAGATCAAGGCAGTGAATATCAGGATCCCCCTACTTGCGCTTGCCGGCATAGCCGTCAGCGCTCAGCTCTATGCCGTGCAGGCGCATACCATCGACGTGGATCAGCTCACCGTGGCGGTGCAGTCGGAGGGTCAGGGCGAAAGCGGCAGCAGCAGTGCTGCACATGGGCATGGACATGGTGCTCCCCCGCAGCCGCGTGAGACGGTCGGGGCCACCGACCAGTCAATGCTGCATGCCGAGGAAGTGCATCTCAGGAACATCCGCCAGCTGACCTTCGGCAACTTCAAGGATGACCCGCAGATCGCCGCTGCCAACTATGCCGAGGCCTACTGGGCACCGGATGGCAAGAGCCTGATCCTGCAGGCGGCGGTGAATGAATTCCCCTGCGACCAGGTGTTCCGCCTGGACCTGCTGACCGGCGCGCTTGAGCTGATCAGCTCCGGCAAGGGCCGCGTGACCTGCAGCTACTTAACCGCTGACATGCAGCACTACATCTACTCCAGCACCGAGTTCAACAACGGACCGGAATGCCCGCCGACGCCGGACTTCAGCCGCGGCTATGTCTGGCCTGTCTATGAGAGCTACGACTATCTACCTCGCGGACATCAACACCGGCGAGGTGCTGGAGAACCTGACGGACAACCCGGGCTATGACGCCGAGGGGCGTCGACTGGAACAGCGGCTGGCTGTACTACGCCAGCAAGCAGCATGACAACATCGACGTCTACCGCTACAACATGAACGCAGGGCGTGAGCGTGGCTGACGGATGCCTACGGCTATGATGGCGGCCCGTTCATCAACTGCGACGGCACGAAGATCGTCTACCGCCGCAGCATGTTCAAGGACCAGGCTGAGGAGGATGACTACCGCGCGCTGCTGGCTGACAACCTGATCCGCCCCGGCGTGCTGGAACTGTGGGTGATGGACAGCGACGGCAGCAACAAGCGCGAGCTGACCAACGACGGCGCGGCCAACTTCGCGCCCTACCTGCATCCTGACAACGACACCGTGGTCTACTGCAGCAACCGCCACGCCCCGGACGGCCGCAACTTCGACGTCTACATGCTGAAGCTCAGCCAGCCCGAGATGGAGCCGGTGCGCATCACCTGGGACGAGGAGTTCGACGGCTTCCCGATGTTCAGCCCGGACGGCAGGTACATCGTGTGGTGTGCCAACCGCAATGGCAGCGTGACCGGTGAGACGAATGTGTTCATCGCCGAGTGGGTGGACTAGGCAGGGCTGTGGCCATGCCAGGAGACGCAGATGCAGGTAGCACACGCTGAAATCATTTCGGCCATCAATGGGGCGCTGGCCAGCCGCGGACTGAACGGTAAGGTGGCGCTGCTTGAGATTGAGCCGCCGCGGGACTGGGGCGTGAGCAGCAATGTCTGCTTCATGCTCGGGCGCGAGGCCGCCGCGGAGGAGATTGCCAGGCAGACCGAAGGACTCGGCAAGAAGGAAGCCAAGCAACTCAGCGGGCAGCTTGCCAATGAGGCGGGTGTGCGGCTGGCGGAGGAGCGGGCAGCCGGCGAGCTGCAGCAGGCCGCGCTGCCACCGTACATCCAGCCGAGGTGGAAGCCGGGGCCTACCTGAACTTCTACTACGATACGGCACGGCTCAGCGCGCATGTCGTGGGCACGGTGCTGGCAGGTGGGGAGAGCTTCGGCGGCGAGTAAGCTGGAAGAAGTGGGCGGTAGGCAGTAGGCAGTGGGCAGTGGGCCGAAGGCAAAATCAAGAATGAGAAGCAGCAGGCGGGGAGCCGTGCCGAGGAGGCTGGCGCTCGACCTCCGGGGGAAGTTTCACCACTAAGATCACAGAGAAGTTCACGAAGGTAACTCTGGGTCACAAAGCAGTGCTTCGAGTTCCGGGAAAGTGACTTTGTGATCCGGAAAATTTGCTTCGTGAACTCAGTGTCCTTCGCGGTCAATGGTTTCTTGCCCGGTTTGCACCGGGCCTCCGTGCCGAGCTGGCGCTTGACCTCCGTAGTTTATTCACCACTAAGATCACGAAGCGCACGAAGCTTGGAATGATCACAAAGGATTTCTTTGCGATCCCATTTCACCTTTGTGATCCGGAAAACTGCTTCGTAAACTCTGTGCGCTTTGTGGTAATAGGGTTCTTGCCCGGTTTGCACCGGGCCACCGTGCCGAGCTTGCGCCAGACCTCCGATGGTGCAGCTTCGCAGCAGCTCCGTTTTCTTTGCGGGCCACGCAGGCACTAAAATAGGCAGTCCCTAACTATGACTGATACACAGCACAGCAAGCGCCGCATCATGGTTGAGTATGCGCAGCCCAACACCCACAAGGACTTCCACGTGGGGCACCTGCGCAACGCGAGCATTGGCCAGGCGATCGCCAACCTGCTGGAATTCCAGGGACATACCGTCTACAAGGCGACCTACATCGGCGATGTCGGGGCGCATGTGGCGAAGGCGATGTGGGGTGAGATCCACCTGAATGATGCGCAGTACGCCGAGCAGTTCGCGGAATCGCTGGCGGTCAAGGACAGCCCTGACCGGCTGCTGTTCTGGGGTAGCTGCTACCGTGCCGGCAACCTGCTCTCCGACGACCCGGCGGTCAAGCAGCAGCAGCGCACCTGGCTGAAGGCCTGGGAGGACAACCCGGCCGGCCCGGAGCGTGCCAGCTGGATGCATTCACGCAATGAGTGTGATGCTGCCTTCAGGCTGATCTTCGATGAACTGCTGCTGCAGTTCACTGCCGACCCGGACCTGTGGTTTTACGAGTCCACCGTTGACGACACGAAGCTCGGGCAGAAGACCGCCCAGGAGCTGCTGGAGCGAGGCATCGCCGAAATTGACGACAGCGAGGAATACAGGGGCTCGATGTTCGTCGACTTCGAGAAGCAGGCTGATGCGCTGAAGCCGGATGGCACGCCGGTGTTCCGTGACGACGAGAAAAAGCGGATCCGCAAGCTGGGCAAGATGGTGATCCTGCGCAGCGATGGCACCAGCCTCTACCAGACGAAGGAGCTGGGGCTGGCCAAGCACAAGTTCGACCTGATCCGCGAGACCACCGGCAGCGAGCTGCAGGAGAGCCTGTACGTCGTCGGGGCTGAGCAGAAGCTGTACTTCCAGCAGGTACTGGCGATCCTCAGACTGTGGGGCTTCCCGAACGCCGAGAACTGCCGCCATATTGACTACGAGCTGGTGGTGCTGCCCGAGGGCAAGATGAGCAGCCGCGCCGGGAGCATCGTCTCCTACCGCGACCTGCGGGATGAGGCTCTGCGCCGCGCGGAGGAGACCGTGCGCGAGAAGGGCATCATCACGGATGAGGCGCAGATCCGGGAGACGGCGCAGGCGATTGCCATCGCCGCGATCAAGTACACCATGCTGCAGGTCAGCGGCTCGCAGCAGATCGTGTTCGACTTCGAGCAGGCGCTGTCCTTCAGCGGGCGCTCCGCACCCTACCTGCAGTACGCCTATGCGCGGGCCGGCAAGCTGATCGAGGGCGGGCCGGAGGGCCCCGTGCCGGATGAGCCGGGCTATGAGCTGGACCAGAGCGAGCTGGCGCTGGCACGGCTGTTGTCAATGTGGCCCTCCACGGCGCGCCGCGCGGCCGAGAAGTATGAGCCGGCCTTCGTCTGCACCTATCTCTATGAGCTGGCCAGTGCCTTCTCGGACTTCTACCGTGACTGCCGCGTACTCGGCGAGCCCGAGCCGCAGCGCGTGTTCCGCACGGCGCTGGTACGCGCCTTCCGCCAGATCGTGCGCACGGGCTTCAGGCTGCTGGCCCTGCCACTGCCGGAGGCGATGTGAGCGTCAGGCTCGATGACTACGGCCTGGACCTCAGTGCACTGGCAACGGAACTGCTGTCCCTCGAGGAGCTGCCCAGTTCCGCGACCCTGATCAATGACTACCTGTTTGACGTGCGCGCCTGGCGCGATCTGCCGCAGGCGGAGCTGGCCGAGGCCCTGCGCGGCAATGCGCTCGCGGTGCTGGCGGCGATCGAGCTGACCGCGGCCAGTGCGCACCTGCGCCGGCATGAGGATGCGGACAGCGCCTGGATGCCGCGCTTCCGCTACCCCTACCTGCTGAGGCGCATGACGCTTTCGCGCTGCTCGATGGAGCGTGAGATGCTGCTGGACTTCTTTGACAACAGCATCATGTTCTGCGACAGCGACTGGGACATGCTGCGCTTCATCCACCGCGTGATCCGCTGGGCCGAGCGCTTCGCCCACCTGCAGCCGGGCGACCCGCGCGAGTTCACGCGGCTCAACCTGCAGCATGAATTCGCGCGCGTGATCGTCGAGCCGCCGCTGGACGGCCTGCAGGGCTTCATCATGGACATCATGGAGCTGCTCGGGATCCGCGTAGTGGAGTTTGACCCGCGCATCCCCGAAGAGGAGCACCGCAACTGGGTGCGCCAGCAGCTGGAGATCGACCCCCGGAAGAGCCGCAGCCGCAGCGGCAAGCTGGAGTTCCACGAGGCGGGCGGCACCGACAACTCGATCTACGTCGTGCGCACGATGGGCGGCGTGGACGGCTACGAGGTGCGCGGCACGATGGGTGAGGACCTCGCGCTGATCATCGACATCGGCGAGAGCGAGATCCCGGCGACGCTGACGATGTTCATCGAGGAACACATCGTCAATGTGATCAACCGGCGCACGGAGATCAAGGCCGAGCTGCTCGAGAATTCGATGCGGCTGCGCTGGTACGACAGCAACATGACGGCGGACGACCTCGGGCGCACGATCCACACCTGCATCAAGGAGGAGTTCGTGCTGAGCGTGGTCGCAGTGAACATGATCTTCGACCCGCTGCGGATCTCCAGCCTGCGCGGCAGCATCCTCGGATACAAGGAGCAGCGCCGCCTGGAGATGCGCCGGCGCGACCCGGAGAAGCTGCCCTTCATCGTCTGCAATGCCTGCCGCAGTTACGCCCCGCATGCCTTCTGCGTCGTCAGCGTGGACCGTCCGCCCTGCTGCGGGCGCAGCTATGACGAGCTGGCCAGCCTGGCGCAGCTCACGCACGGCATGGACCAGAGCACGATCGCGCGCGGGATCTGCATCGACCGCCGCAAGGGCCAGTACATGGGTGCCAACAAGGCGGCGCGCCGGCATTCGGAGGGGCATGTGACGCACATCAACCTGCACGGGCTGCGCGAGCATCCGCACCCGACGACGGCGATCCCGCAATGCATCGCCTACTACATGGACGAATTCGACGTAATCTGCATCGTGAGCAGTGACTACGAGGGGCGCACACCCGACGGCAAGACCTTCGGGACGCTGCTGGAGCGCGTGGCGGGCCGGCAGCTGCCGGGCTACCTCGGCATCGGCGAGGACTACATCCACAGCCAGTCCTTCCTGATCAATGAAGGCGGGCTCTCGCGCGTGGCCTGGATGAACAGCGCGCTCAAGCGCAAGCTGGGCCTGCGCCTGGAGAATCTGGCAACGGAGCTGGAATGTGTCAATCTGCAGGAGTTCCGCGAATTCCTGGCAACATGGAGCAAGTAGATGATGGAAGCAAGCAAGAAGAAGATGGAAGAACTGCTCAGGCAGCTTGAGCTGTCCTGGTCTGACAGCGAGGACGAGGGCGGCTTCGTGCTGTACAACGTCGTGCTCGACCAGGAGAACGAGCTGGAGCTGACCGCCGTGCTCTACGGCACGGAGGAGGACGGCTACTTCCTGCGGCTGCTGGCCTATGTGGACGAGCTGAGCGTGGATGAGCCGCTGGACCAGCTGACGATGCTCATGAAGCTCAACTGCGAGCTGCCGGCCGGGACCTTCTGCCTGAACCCCGTGGACAGCGTGGTCTATGCCACGCTCAACCTGCAGCTCGAGGACCTTGAGCCGGAGGACCTGGACAGCGCCATGAACCACGTGCTGGACTGCCAGGACTACTTCTTCCAGGAGTACTACGGCGACATGGACGGCGGCGACGACGGCGGCGCCCAGGCCTGAGCAGGATCAGCTGAGGATCACGGCCACCGCGCCGAGGCAGATCAGGATCCCGCCCGGGATGCGCAGGTGCAGCGGTTCGCGGAAGTGGAGCGTGCCGATCAGCACGGCGAGGATCACGGAGATCTGAGAGGTCGGCTCGATCTGGCTCGGGTGGAAGTAGCCGAAACAGACCAGGAGCAGGATGTAGCTGCCGATTCCGAGGATCGAGGCGCTGAAGGCCGGCAGCGGTGACTCGCGGATGATCTGCATGGGCTCACGCAGCCTGTGACGGAATGCGAGCACCCCGAAGGCCAGCACGGTGACCATCAGGTCGCCGGCCAGGGCATACGGCAGGGGCTCGCTGAGCGCTACGCCGCGGCTGTCGAACATCCGGCAGCAGGCCAGCAGGAAGGCATAGGCCAGCGCGCCGGCGGCTCCCGGGCGGCGGACCACCGCCAGCGGATTGAGGGCCGTTGCCAGACTGAGCCCCGGGCTGAGGTTGAGCATGATCAGCCCGAACATCACCAGCAGGATCCCGGCGAGTGCCAGCCAGCTGAAGCGGTTGCTGCCCGTTGCCAGTTCCATGGCGTAGAGGAAGATGAACGAGAGGCTGGTGAGGGGGATCAGCAGGTTGATGTCGCCCTGGCGCAGGGCCCACATGAAGGTGATCAGGCCCACGGTGAAGAAGATGCTGGAGAGCGCCAGCCAGGGCAGGGCCGGCGGCAGACCGTTGAGGATTGCCGGATTGCGCAGGGCCAGGATCAGCACCACCGGAATGAGCGCAAGACTGCCGATCAGGCCGAAGACGGCGGTGATCGCAACGCTGCCATGGCTGCGGCTGAGCGTCTTGAACAGCACGCTGACAACTGAATTTCCGAGGATCCGCCCCGCGAGTGCGATCAACCCCGGGGCAGCGAGCTGCTCCATCAGAGCCCGCCGCCGTCCAGCAGGCCGCCCGTGCTTGCTGAGATCGGTTCAACCAGGTCGGGCCGGTTGTTGCGCGAGCTGTTCACGTCCGTGGAAACCGCGTGCATCCGCAGGCGCTCTCCGGGATACTGCACCAGCAGGTCGCTGAGAGCACGGGGGTCGCTCTCCGGATCGAGCCAGCGCCGTTCCGCCGCCGCGTCGGGCAGGATCACGGGCATGCGGTCGTGGATGCGGGCCATGAAGGGATTGGCGGCTGTGGTGAGGATCGTGGCGCTGTCCACATCATCCCCGGTCTCGGGGTCCTCCCAGGTTTCCCAGAGCCCGGCCAGGGCCATGAGCGGCTGGTCCTGCGAGCCGATCAGGTAGGGCTGCTTGGTGCCGGAGGTGGTCTTGTGCCATTCATAGAAGCCGTCGGCGGGGATGATGCAACGGCGGCGGCGGAAGGCGGAGCGGAAGCTCGGCTTCTCGGCGGCGGTCTCACTGCGGGCATTGATCATGCGGAAGCCGACGGCGGGATCCTTGGCCCAGGATGGGATCAGGCCCCAGCGCATCATGTCCAGCACGCGGCTGCCGTGCTCGACATGCACGACGGCGATCTCCTGGCCGGGAGCGGTGTTGTAGTTGGGACGCAGGTCCACACCGGTGGCATCCTGCAGGTCGAAGCGCAGCATCAGGTCCTCCAGGCTGCGCGTCATCGTGAACCTTCCGCACATGGCTGAGTATTCTAATGCGCGACGGACAGGGGGCACAGGCGCGAATTCACCGGGACTTAAGCGGGATGTGACGGTGCAGGCTCCCTGCACGGATATATTCTCTGCAGAGGTTCGCTCAATTGTCAGTTTTCAGACAGTACTTCGCGGCGCATTCACTGCGGGGCCGGATCGGCATCCTGATCATGGTGCTGACCGTTTCGGTCGTGGCGATCGACTATGTGCTGCACATGAGCCTGATCCTCCCGCAGTTCAACCAGTATGAGAAGCAGCAGGCTCTGGAGAGCATGCGCGGCGTGGCGGATGAGCTGCATTCGCAGCTGGAATTCATGGACCGCCAGAACCTTGACTGGTCCAGCTGGGATTCCAGCTATGAATTCATGAAGGTTGAGAACGGGGAGTACATCAGCGACAACCTCTCCGACCACATCCTCGACACTCTCAGCCTGGACATGATGGCCTTCGTGGATGGCGATTGCCAGCTGCGCTGCGCCCTGATCCACGGGCATGGCAACACGCTGCTGCGCGATGTCACGGAACTCAGCGATGAACCGCTGCTGGATTACCGTGCGCTGCTGGATTCACAGCTGCCGCAGCGTTCCGTGAACGGCATCGTCCGTACGAAACTCGGGGTGATGCTGCTCAGCGCACGCAACATCCTGCACAATGACAACAGCGGGCCACCGAGCGGTGTGCTGGTGTTCGGTAAGCTGATCGACGCTGAAATGGCGGCGGAACTCGAGGAGCGAATCGGTCATCCGGTGCAGCTGGTGATGCTCGCACCGGGGGAGGACCTGCTGGACCGCATGCATGGTGACATGATGAGCCATGAGGCGCGGGATGACAACCCGGTGGCCGGGATCGCCTGTGAAATTGAGGAACAGGGACAGAACCTGCTGGCCAGCCTGGAGCTGGAGGATCTCAACGGGATACCCGTGGTACTGATCACCAGCCGCATCCCGCGCACCCTGATGATGCATTCACTCAGGGTGATGCGCTATTCACGCCTGAACCTGCTGTTGCTGGGAATTCTCGCGGGACTGGTGATCTGGCAGACCTTCGATCGTGGTGTGCTGAAGCGCCTGGAGCGTATCAGCCAGTTCTTCCGCAAGCTGAAGGAAAACGGGAAGTTCTGCGCGCGGCTGGATGACCATGGTCCGGATGAGATCGGCGAACTCAGCGGTGCCATCAATCGCATGCTGGAACAGCTGCAGGTCCGCACCGGCGAGCTCGAGGTGCTGGTGGTGCAGGCCGAATCGGCCACGGCCGCCAAGAGTGAGTTCCTGGCAACGATGAGCCACGAGATCCGCACCCCGCTCAACGGCGTGATCGGGATGCTCGGGCTGCTGCGCCAGACGGAGCTGAACGGCGAGCAGACGGAGTTCGTGAGCACGGCCCAGGAGGCTGCCAGCTCACTGCTGGACGTCGTCAATGACATCCTCGACTTCTCGAAGATCGAAGCTGGCAAGGTGGAGCTGGAGAGCATCCGCTTCAATCTGCGCAAGCTGCTGGAGACCAGCGTGCAGATCTTCGCGGTCAAGGCCGCCGAGCGCCGCGTGGAGATCCTGCTCAACATCGAGCGCGAAGTGCCGCTGCAGCTGATGGGGGATCCCGGCCGGCTCAAGCAGATCGTCAACAACCTGATCAGCAATGCCGTGAAGTTCACGGAGAATGGCAGCATCATCGTCAACGTGCACAGCCTGGCGGAGGATGATGACGGTGCCGAGCTGGAGATCGAAATCAGTGATACCGGGATCGGAATCGCGCCGGAGATGCAGGAACATCTGTTTGAGCCCTTCAGCCAGGCGGACAGCTCCACGACCCGCAAGTATGGCGGCACGGGGCTGGGACTGGCGATCTGCCTGCAGCTGGCCCAGGCCATGCAGGGTGACATCAAGCTCACCAGCCAGCCCGGGGTGGGCACGAGCTTCTTCATCCGCCTCTACTTCGAAAAGGATCTGGAAAGCGTGCGCATTCCGGAGCAGCCGATCGAGGAACTGCGTGGACTGCGCGTGATGGTGGTGGACGACCAGCCCACCAACCGGCGCATCCTGCAGGGCATGCTGATGGGCTGGGGCTGCCGGGTGGAGGAGGCCGCAACCGGCCAGGAGGCCCTGCGCCGGCTGCTCAGTGCGGTGGCCACGGATCCCTTCAGCCTGCTGCTGACGGACTTCAACATGCCGGCGATGGACGGCGAGGAACTGACGCGCCAGCTGCGGGCCGATGAGCAGCTGGCAACACTGCCGGTGCTGATGCTGACCTCCACCGCCCGGCGCGGTGATGCACGGCGCATGCAGGCCGCGGGCGTCTCCGCCTACCTGCCGAAGCCCTTCCGCCAGGAGCAGCTGGCCGGTGTGCTGCGCATCCTGCTGGGCCGCGGCACGCTGCAGGATGAGCGCAGTGAGGAGCTCGTGACCCGCCATACCGTGGCGGAGAACCGATCCGACTACCGGATCCTGCTGGTCGAGGACAATGTGATCAACCAGAAGGTGGCGATGAACCTGCTCTCGCGCTGGGAACTGAGTGCGGATGTCGCCGAGAACGGTGAGGAGGGCGTGGCCGCCGTGGGCCGCAAGGAATACGACCTGGTGCTGATGGACATCCAGATGCCGCGGCTGGACGGGATGCAGGCCACGGAACGGATCCGCCAGCTGCCGGGGCGGCGCGGACGCGTGCCGATCGTGGCGATGACCGCCAACGCGCTGAAGGGTGACCGCGAACGCTACATGCAGGCCGGGATGGATGAGTACATCCCGAAGCCGATTGACGTTGAGCAGCTGCGCCTGGTGCTGGAGAAGTATCTCGGGCTGGGGCTGGAGTCAGCGGAGACGCAGCAGGCGGACATCCAGACCCTGCCGCGCGAGATGATCCTCAACCATGAGGGACACAAGCTGCCGACGCTCAGCGAACGCAGCGAGCCGGAGATCGTTGAGGAGGACCAGATCCTCGATATTGAGGCCTCGGTGGAGCGGACCGGCGACCGGGAATTCTGGGAGCAGATGATCGGCCTGTTCGTGAGTGAGACCCGCACCCGGCTGGAGACGATCCGCGGAGCCGTGCAGAACGGCGACAGCCTCAAGGTGCAGCGTGAGGCGCATACCCTGAAGGGCAGCAGCGCGGAGATGATGGCGGAGCGCATCCGCAGTACGGCCCAGGAACTGGAACAGCTCGGGCGCGGCGGGGATCTGGACGGGGCGGACGGACTGGTGGAGATCCTCGATGGCAACCTCGGTGAGCTGGAGAAGCTGCTCGGTGCCAATGGCCTGGCCGTCGGCCGCTGAGCGGGTGCCTATTCCCGTTCGCGGGGCAGGTTGTAGTTCTCGTCCAGGCCGTCCTCGAGTTCCATCACACTCTCCATCTCCTGGGCGATCAGTTCAGTTTCCTGCAGGTTGAACAGCAGGTTGTCAATCTGCATGCTGGAGCCCTTGGGGTCGGACTGCGTGGTGATCTGGTCAACCACGAGGTGCATCGTGTCCTCGACCGTCTCCATCTGCGCGGTGAGGTATTCGAGATTGCTCCTCGCCTTCTCCAGCTTGTCGAGCCGCTTCTGGAGGATCTCGATGTTCTTCTTCTTGATGCCGACCACCCGTTCACTGGCCTCGCCGAGCTCCCGTTCGAGGCGCTCGATGTTGTCAGTGATCTTCTGCGGGTCGGCACTGTCGAGGTAGCGGTTGTAGCGCGTGACGGCCACGGCCATGCGCAGGTAGTTGGCGAGCAGGGTCGCCACCTTGCGGCGGTTCTCCTGGAAGAAGGGATCGTCCTGCAGGCTGCGCGGCAGCTCGTCGCTGCTGATGCGCACGGCCTGCTGCTCCAGCGCGCGGTAGTTGTCACGCTGCTCGAGGTCGATCTGGTTCCAGAGCCGTTCGCGCAGGGCCTCGTAGTTGAGCGCCTTCTCGTCCTCCACGAGGCTGTCAACGTGGCGCATGAAGCGCGGATTTCCGGCCATCAGCCAGAGGTAGAGCAGCTCCATCCCGCCGCCGATCAGGAGCCAGCCGGGATCAACGATCAGGCCCAGGCCTCCGAACAGCGCTATGGCGATGTAGTTGTACTGGTTGCGGAAGGCATGCCTGACGTAGGTGCCGAAGGTGTTGCGCATGCTCACTCCTCCAGCAGCAGGTGGTCTGACAGTACGTGCGCGGCATCCTCATCGCCGTAGATCATGGCGATGATGCGGTTGGCAAGGTCCTGGTACTCGCCGCGGGACATGGCATTGCGCGTGTACTCCGTGGCACGCGGGGCCTCGAGTTCGCCGACCATCCGGCCCGGCCTGGCACTGAGCACATGGATCCGGTCCGCGAGGAAGATCGCCTCGTCGATGTCGTGGGTCACGAACACGAAGGTCTGGTTCAGCTCGTTGTCAGCAAGCAGCCCGGCCACGAGGTCCTGCATGTCGCGCCGCGTACGTGGGTCGAGCGCGCCGAAGGGCTCGTCCATCAGGATGATGCGCGGGCGGCAGGCCAGCGAGCGGGCGATGGCGACGCGCTGGCGCATCCCGCCGGAGAGGTTGGCAGGCAGCATCCACTCCGTGCCGGCCAGCCCGACGCGGCGGATCAGTTCCGCCGCACGATCGTCGCCCTCGCTGCGGGGCACCCCGGCGAGGTCCATCCCGAAGCGCACATTGTCAAGCACGTTCAGCCAGGGGAAGGAGCTGTAGCTCTGGAAGACCATGCCACGGTCGGCACTGGGGCCCTTGACCGGCTGGCCGTTGACGAGCACCTCGCCGCTGCTGGGCTCGATCAGACCGGCGATGATGCGCAGGATCGTGGACTTGCCACAGCCGCTGGGACCGAGAAACACCCGGCACTGGCCGCTGCCCGGCAGGTCGCGGATCGTGAAGTTGATGTCCTGGACCGCGGTGACGCTGTCCTCGGCACCGGGCTGGCCGTAGACCTTGCAGATGCGGCGCAGCTCGATGATCGCGTCCTCATCGGGGGGCAGCGGTGAATCGGCCGTGGTGCCACGGATGTCCATCAGGCCTCCCTCCCGCCGAAGAGCCGGCGTGCGCCGAGCAGGAACAACTTGTTCGTGCCGATGCCGAGCAGCAGGATCACGAACACGAGTGCGTAGATCCAGTCGATGTGGCCGCGCTTGGCGGAGAGCGTGATCAGGTAGCCGAGGCCGTAGCGGGCATTGAGCACCTCAGCGAGGATCACATAGGTCCAGCCGATGCCGTAGATCACACGGCAGGCCTCCCAGATCCCGGGAGCGGCGGCGGGAATCAGCACGCGGCTGATCACCTGCCAGGGGCTGGCCCCGAGGGTATAGGCGGTTTCGAGGTAGACCTCGTCGACCTTTTCAACCTGCTCGACGACGATCGGCAGCAGGTAGACCACCGTCCCGAGGAACAGGAAGGCGATCTTCTGCATCTCGTCAATCCCGAACCAGAGGATGAACAGCGGGGTCACTGCCGAGATCGGCAGGAAGCGCAATGGCCCGCTGAGCGGTTCGATCCAGGTCTTGAGCGGGGGATAGGTGCCCATCAGGATCCCCAGCGGAATGGCAACGAGCACCGCGGTCAGGAAACCGAGCGTGATGCGCTTGAGACTGGCGAAGGCGCTGCGGACCAGCGCCTGGTCCGTATGCAGGTAGCCGATGGCCCTGACGACGGCCAGCGGGCTGGGCAGGATGTAGGCGGGCACGATCGGTCGCTTGGCGGGAGCGGCTTCGGCGGATTCCTCATCAGCCTGGCCCCGGCCGTTCTCCTCGGTCTGGTCGAGCGCGCCTTCGTAGCTGTGCGGCAGCTCCAGCCCGTCACCGGGCAGGGGCGGCAGCAGCGGCGTGGAAAGCAGGAACCACAGGATCAGGCCGGTGGCGATGCTCGCAAGCATCAGCAGGCGCTGCCTGGGCGGGTCAAGTTGCTGGCGGATCCTGAGCAGGGCTGTCACCTACTGTCCGAAGACCTCGAAGTCCGTGCGGCGGTTCTGCGCGCGGCCCGACTCGCTGCCGTTGTCAGCGATGGGCTTGTCGGGGCCGAGGCCCACGACCTCGAACTTGTCACGCGGGAAGCCGTACTTCGAGACGAGGAAGTCCACCACGGCCTGAGCCCGCTTGCGGCTGAGCTCGACATTGCTCTCGCGGCTGCCGACGTTGTCAGTGTTGCCGATCACGCGCACCTTGGCGCTGCCGAAGGTCTGGGCCAGCTCGGCGCCCTCCTCGAGGATCTTCTGGGCATTCGGATCCAGCGTGGAACTGCCGGTGTCGAAGTAGACGCTGATGCGCTTCGTGACGATCGGCGCGGCGTTCTTCTCCGGCTCCTTGAATTCCTTGAACTCCTCCTCGGGTGCCGCGGCGATGGTGGTCGTGTTGGTCGTTGCCAGATCCAGGAAGGAGGTGTTGACAGTCAGGCCCGGGCGGGTCTTCTCCTCCAGCAGCCCGACCTTGCCCCAGATGCTCTGGGCGGCGTCATAGAGCTGCTCGTAGCCGATCAGTGTGGAATTGTCGAGCTCGAAGAAGGCGCGGTTCTCCGCGGCGTTCGGGAGCTTGACGTCGCCGAGCATGCCGACGGAATCGTCCAGCGAACTCAGCCCGTCGAAGCCGTCGTACATCAGCTGGGCCGCGAGATCCGGGTTGCTGTTGGCAATCTCCACGCCCTCGAGCCAGCCCTTGCAGAAGGCGGCCACGGCATCGGGATACTGCTGGATGAAGTCACCACGGGCCACGAAGATGTCGGCGATCAGGCTCGTGGCCTCCCGCGTGCTGGCAAGGATCTGCGCCCCGGGACGCTCATCGGCGACCATGTAGACATTCGGGCTCCAGGAGACGCAGGCGTCGACCTGCTCGGCCTTGAAGAGATCCGCGGCCTCGATGGCGTCATTCGTGAACACCGGCTTGACATCGCTGGCGTTGAGGCCGGCCTGGGCCAGCATGTAGAGCAGGAAGAAGTGGCTGGGCGTACCCTCCGCCACGGAGATCTTCTTGCCCTTCAGATCGGAAGCGGTGCGGATGTCGCGGCTCACGGCGATGGCGTCGCCACCGCGGGACCAGTCGTACTGCAGGATGCAGCGCGGGTTGAGATCCTTCAGGCCGGGATACTCAAGCGCGAAGCTGTCGACGGTGGACCACATGATGTCCACGCCGCCCTTGTCGCCACCGGCACGGAAGGCGTCGCGGCTGGCGATGAAGTCGTCAATCTGGATCAGTTCGACCTCGATGCCGTGATCCTTCCAGAACTTGCTGTCCTTGTTGGGCAGCATACCGTTGTTGGCGCAGAAGCCGCCGGCATAGCCACCCCAGAGCACGATTGCAACGCGGATGGGGCGGTTGAGCTTGCCGCCGCCGCCCTGGGGCGGGACCGCCACCTGGCGGTTGTCATTACTGACACTGCCAGGATCCTGCTTGCCGAAGTTGAAGTCGTCCTTCTCCACCGTGCCGCCGGCCTTGCGGTCCGGGGCCACGACATTCATCATGCCGTTGAGCAGCCCGGCCTTCCAGGCACCGGCGCCGATCAGGATCAGGATCACCAGTGTCAGTAGTACCTTTGCACCTGGTTTGAGTCTCATGCTGTGCTTCTCCCTTGTTTACTTGTCCCTCAGGTGAGCTCCACCGGGTTCTCGCCCGGGGAGACGAAGGGGGTGACGATGTCGTAGAGCCGCTTTTCCTCGGCCTGCTTGGCCTTGCGGAACTCCTCGCGGATGCGGCCGGCCTCCTCGAGGCTCACGCGGTTGCGCTGCATCAGCTCCTGCTTCTGCTGCACGAATGCATCAATCTCCTGCTGCAGGCGCTGGTTGTCAGCCTCGACCTGTCCCCGGATCTGCTCGAGCTTCTTCTCGAGGTAGAAATTGTAGTCCTCCAGCGCCTGGTCGCGGCGTCCGGCATCCTCGAGGATGCTTTCGATGCCGATTCCCGTGGCCTTGAGCGCCATCTTCACGCTGCGAGCGCGGATGTCCATCGGCAGGCCCTCGAGCTCCGGGTCATCCAGCATCTCGCTGATCCGGTCAACGTGTCCCGGGCCTTCATTGCTGATCTGGGCCCGGATGTAGACCTCGGGAATGCTCAGCAGCTTCGGGACATTGATGCTGGCGGAGCCCTCCGCCAGCGGTGCACTGCCGCGCGGCTCTGCGGAAGGCTGCTCCGGCGGGTTACCGATGTTGATTTTCATGCCGGTCTCGGATTTGTCCGCAGCGGGACTGCCACTGCGCTCGCGGTGGCTGGCGAGCAGGCCCGGATCCAGGATGTCCTCGGCCTCCTCGAAGTCCGTGTGGCCCTCGCTTTCTAGGTCGGTGCGGATCTTCTCGATGGCCGCCAGCACGTCCTCACCCGATGTGGGGGGCCGGCCCGCAGCCGGACTGGGGCTGGCCGTCGCAGCCGGCTTGCCGTCGTCGTCGAACTCGACAAACATTTCCGCGAATTTGCGCAGTAGATTGGTCATGACATTTTCCGTGGGTCAGGCCCATTATACTTTAGACAGAAAAATTTCAGTGAAAGGTCCAGTTGAGCGCTGAAGCATGAACGGATATACTGATTTCTTGATCATTGCAATTGCAGTGATAGAATTCCCATGCCGCTGCTTCGCGGCTGACAGGATCCACATATGAAACGCAATCTGAGATATTTCATTGCCCTCTGTGCAGGCGTTCTGCTCGCTGCCGGCCAGTCCCGCCAGGCCAGTGCCGCGGACGAAATGCAGTTCGGCGTGCTGCCGGTGCTGCAGGCCCTGCCGGTATTTGTGGCGGATGAGCTGGGCTATTTCACCGAGGCCGGGCTGGACTTCGAGCTCGTGCCCTTCCAGAGTGCCGCGGAAAAGGACATAGCCCTGAAGGCGGGGGCGATTGACGGCTACTTCGGGGACCTCTTTACCCCGCTGGTGGTGGAGGGCAATGGCCTTGATATCGCGATCGTGGCCACCAACTACAGCACCGGCCCGGGAACGCGGATGTTCGCCGTGCTGGCCAGCAAGCAGAGCGGGATCACCGGGATTGCAGGTCTGGCCGAGCATGAGATCGGGATCAGCAGCGCGAGCGTGATTGACTACGTGACGCAGCAGCTGCTGGAGAAGGGCGGGGATCCGGCGGATGTTGAACTGCTGGACATGAAGAACATCGGGCTGCGCATGCAGATGCTGATGAGCGGAGAACTGGATGCAGCGACCCTGCCCGAGCCGCTGGTGACTGCGGCCCAGAAGGGTGGGGCGGTGGTGCTGGCTGATGACACCGGGATGCAGGTCAGCCAGACCGTGCTGATCTTCCGCCAGGATTATCTCGCTGGCAACGCCGAATCCGTCCGGGGCTTCCTCAGCGCGGTGGAGCGGGCCAATGCCTGGATCGCCGCCTACCCGCAGGATGCACGGGCAATGATGATCAAGCATACGCGCCTGCCGGAGCCGCTGCAGCAGGTCTTCCCCGTGCCTGATTTCCCGGCGGAGATGGGTGTGCCGGACAGCACGACGATTGCCACCGTGGTGGCCTGGCTCAGGGCCGAGGGCATCGTCAAGCGGGACCTGGCCTATACTGAGCTCGTCAATGGAGCCTATCTCCCCTGAGCTGCTGCGCCTCGAAGGGATCAGCCACAGCTACGGCGGTCCCACGGCGGCGGCGGTGCTCAGCGCCACGGGACTGAGCCTCGCGCGCGGCGAGAGCCTGGTGCTGCTCGGCCCCTCCGGCTGCGGCAAGAGTACGCTCCTGATGATCGCCGCTGGCCTGCTCAAGCCCAGCGCGGGCAGTGTCAGTTTCGACGGCTCTCCGCATCTCGCGCCCGATCCACGGATCGCACTGGTGCAGCAGGCCTATGGGCTGTTTCCCTGGAAGAGCGTGCGGGCCAATGTGCTGCTCGGCCTGCAGCTGCGCGGGAAGCAGCTGGGGGAGAGCGAACTTTCGCGGATGCTGGCTGAGCTCGGCATCGAAGGCAAGCTGGAAAGCTACCCCGGCCAGCTCTCGGGTGGCCAGCAGCAGCGTGTGGCCCTGGCGCGGGCCCTGCTGCTGAAGCCGGAGCTGATGCTGCTGGACGAACCATTCGGAGCGCTGGACAGCCTGACGCGCGAACGCCTGCAGGAACTGCTGCTGCAGCTCTGGCGCCGCGAGGGCTTCGCAATGCTGACAGTCACCCACAGCCTGCAGGAAGCGGCAATGCTCGGGGAGCGGATCCTCGTGATGGACGGCACGCCGGGCAGGATCGTTGCGGAGATTGACAACCACGGGGCGCGTGAACCCGGCTATCGTGACGGTGCTGAGTACATGCAGACCCTTGCCAGACTGCGCCAGGCGATCGGGGCCGCCGCATGAAGCTGCGCTGGGAATACCTCGCTGCCATCGCCGCATTGCTGCTCTGCTGGTGGCTGCTGTACCTCTGGCTCGGGGAGCAGATCATCGCCGAGCCGCGCGCGACCTTCGCGCTCCTGTGGGAGGAACTGGGCGAGGCGAAGTTCCGGGCGCACATCGCGGCTTCCCTGTGGCGGATCCTCGCCGGGATGCTGATTGCACTGGCGGCGGCGCTGCCGCTCGGTCTGGCGGCCGGCAGCAGCCCACGGCTGGACCGCTGGCTCAGGCCCGTGCTGTACCTGACCTATCCCCTGCCGAAGATCGTGTTCCTGCCGCTTCTGCTGATGCTGATGGGACTTGGCAACGGCAGCAAGATCGCGCTGATCGCGATTATCCTGTTCTTCCACCTGCTCGCCAGCACGCGCGATGCGGCGCGAGGCGTGCCACCGAGCGCGGTGACGGCACTGCGCAGCCTCGGCGGCAATGCCTGGGATCTGTTCCTGCATGTCTACTGGCCGGCCACCCTGCCGGCGCTGTTCACGAGCCTGCGGATCGCCACTGGCACGGTCGTCGCCGTGCTGTTCTTCGTGGAGACGATTGCCACCACGAAGGGCATCGGTGCCTACATCTACAACGCCTGGTCGCAGACGGACATACCTTCGATGGCGGTCGGGATCATCGTGCTTTCGCTGATCGGGATCATGATGTACGAACTGTTCGACCTGCTGGAGCGGCGCTTCTGCCGCTGGACGGAGTACCGCTGATGGACAGCTTGCAGCGACCGGGATGGCTTGCGAGCTGGTATCAGGCCAGCCGCCCGCAGTTCTTCGTGGCAACCCTGATCCCGTTGATCCTCGGCACGGTGCTGGCCTCACGCGAGGTGAGCGTCAACTGGGCCCTGTTCGGGATCGTGGTGTTCAGCTCCTTCCTCGTGCATCTCTGCACCAATCTTGCCAACGATCTGTTCGACCACCTGGCCGGGACTGACGATGGTGAGAGCATCGGCGGCAGCCGGGTGCTGCAGCAGGGTCTCATCAGCGCACGGCAGCTCACGCTGGCAATGGTGCTGCTCTATGGCCTGGCTGCGCTGGGCGGGCTGTACCTGCTCATGGCAACGCGCGAATGGTGGCTGGCGGGCTACATGCTGCTGGCCTTCTGCTCCAGCCTGTTCTACACCGCACCGCCGCTCAGGCTGGGCTATCACGGACTGGGGGAGCTGACCGTGTTTGTCAACATGGGGCCGGTGATGGTAACCGGCGCATACTCGGTGCAGACGGGGCATCTGAGCATGGATGCGCTGCTGGTTTCGCTGCCGACGGGGATCATGGTGGCGATGATCCTGTTCTACCAGTCCCTGCCGGACATGCAGACGGACAGCCGGGCAGGCAAGCGCACCATCGCCGTGCGCATCGGCAGGGAGCGAGCGCTGCAGGGGATTTATGTCTTCGGAATCGCGGCGGTGGCAACGATCGTCGCGCTTGTCGCGCTGCGGGAGCTCTCCTGGCTGGCACTCGGCAGCCTGCTGACCCTGCCGATCCTCTGGAAGATCACCGGCATGCTCCGGGCGACAGCGGACTGGCAGGATGTGCATGGGCGGGGCAAGGTGGTGCGGCTGTTCTATCTTGCCAACGGTGTCCTGATGATTCTCGCGACGCGTCTGCTGCGCTAGGCTCAGGCGCCGAAGATGGCGCGCATCCCGAGGAACAGCAGGATCGTCAGCACGGCGGTGAAGGGGATGGTGTAGAGCCAGGAAGCGCCGATGTCACGCACGACCTTCATGTCCAGCGAACGCATGCCGCGCGCCAGGCCGACGCCGATCACGGCCCCGACCAGCGTATGCGTGGTGGAGACCGGGAGGCTGAGCCGGGAGCAGATCAGCACCGTGGTCGCGGCACCGAACTCGGCGGCGAAGCCACGGCTGGGGGTGATCGAGGTGATCTTGCGGCCGATGGTCTGCATCACGCGGTAGCCGAATGTGGCGAGACCGATCACGATGAACACGCCGCCCAGCAGCAGGATCCAGTTGGGCACGGGAGCCTTGGCAACCAGCTCCGCGCCATGGGCCTTCCAGACGGAATGCACCGCGGCCAGCGGGCCGACGGCGTTGGCGACGTCGTTCGCACCGTGCGCGAAGGCTGTGTAGCTGGCGGTGATGATCTGCAGCACGGCGAAGATCGGCTCGGTCTGCTTGAACTTCTTGACCGGGTCCGTCTCTTCCTTCAGCGGAATGCGCTTGATGATCAGGTAGGTCACGACCGCGGCCAGCAGCCCGATGGCCAGGCCCCAGAGGCTGGCCTGGCCGAAGCTCAGGTTCATCTTCAGGTTTTTCAGGCCCTTGAAGACCATGGAGAGCGTGAGCAGGAAGAACACCAGGCCGGTTGCCAGCGGCACCAGCCGCCGCAGCAGCTTGCCGGGCTCGCGGCTGCGGTAGATCGGCAGCACGAAGGCCAGGTAGACCAGCACGGAGAGCAGGGCCCCGGCCACGGGGCTGATCACCCAGGACATCACGACCTGCCAGACCTTGGGCCAGTTGATCGCGGCGGTGCCTGCCAGCACGAGCCCGAAGCCGATCACCGCCCCGACGATGCTGTGCGTGGTGGACACGGGCCAGCCCCATTTGCTGGCGAGATTGAGCCAGATCGCCGCCGAGAGCAGGGCGGCCGTCATGCCGATCGCGAACAGCACGGGCTCGGCGGAGACGATGTCGTGATCCACCATTCCGCTGCGGATGGTCTCCGTGACATGCGCACCGACGAAGTAGGCTCCGGCGAACTCGAAGATCGCCGCCAGGCCGACGGCCGCGCCGATCGTCAGCGCCTTGCTGCCGACGGAGGTGCCGAATGCGTTGGCGACGTCATTGGCACCGATGTTCCAGGCCATGTAGGCCCCGAAGATGATGGACAGGATGAAGATGATCTGGATGTGTTCCATTGCTAGCTCCGCCTAGTTGGCCAGTACTCGGCGGATCTTCTTGCCCAGGGACTCGCTGGCGTCGGCCAGGCGGGCGATCTCGCGGGCGATGTCTCGCAGCATGATGATGTCGATCACGCTGATCTGGTTCTCCAGCTCGAAGAGGTGCTGGGTCAGCTTGTACATCTGCTTGTCGGTTTCCCACTCCAGATGGTCGATGCGCACCGTCTTCTCGACGAATTCCTCGGCGATCGGGCCGGCGAAGCCGGCATCGACGAGCACGCCGAAGCCGTCCACGACTTCCTTGATCAGGGCGTAGCTCGCGAGACTCTTCTCCATCAGGCTCACGAATTCCCCGGTGAGGGATTCCGGGATGTGTGTGTGGCGCACGGTGAGCAGGTAGCCGAGGTCCTCGGCGGCATCGGCGATCTTGTCAGCGCTGGCGATGATCTCGAGGAAGTGCCAGCGGTCGATCGGCAGGAACAGCGTGCGGGGCAGCTTGCCGCGGATCTGGCCCTTGACGAGATCCGCCTCATGCTCCGCCTTGGTGATCGCACGGAAGTGGTTCTTGACCTCGTCGAAATCCGCCGCGATGTTGGCCCGCAGCATCGGATCGATGTGGCTGACACAGACGTCGATCTTCTCCAGCAGTTCCTGCAGTGACTCGAAGGGACTGCTGGCAAACAGCCTCAGAATGGACATTCCCAACTCCACGATGATGCGCTCCGGCGCTCTTCCCACAGTCACCGGTGCGCATATTCTAGCAAGCAGCCTTCACATGAATCCCACGGAAATCACACACAAAGGGAAATGTCCACCGCCTGCATGCAGCTTCCGGACTCACCAGAGCTGGAATTCCTGCTGCAGGGCAGCCTGGGCATCCGCTTCGAGCGCAAAGCGCTCCATCCCGGCCAGACTGCGCTGGCGCGTCAGTTCATAGAGGCAGAGTGCCGCTGTGACGGACAGATTCAGGCTCTGCACCATGCCACGCATCGGCACGGTGATCAGGCCGTCTGCCAGGCTGCGCGCGCTGCGGGTCAGGCCGCGGTGTTCATTGCCGAACACGAGCGCCGTGCGGGGCTGCAGCAGGTCGGCCGCGGGAAGCTCCACGCAGTCCTCTCCGATGTCGGTGGCGAGGATGCGGTAGCCCTCGGCCTGCAGTTCGCCGTAGCACTCCTCGATGCTTTCATGGAATGAGTAGTGCAGCCATTTGTGCGCGCTGGAACTGCTCTTGTGGCCGAAGACGCGGGGGTCGAAGCGCTGCTCGCGGGAGAACACGAGGCAGATGCGCTGGATGCCGAAGGCATCACAGGAGCGCATCACGGCCTGGGCATTGTGGCGGTCGTGGATGTTCTCCAGCACGACGGCACCCTGCTGGCGCATGGCGACCACGCGGCCGATGCGGCTGATTCTGTCGGGGGTATGCACAGCGCGATTCTAATGCAGGACGGGGCGGCTCTGCTATGCTGCTTTCGTGCAGATCCTCGTGACCGGGTTCGAGCCCTTCGGCAGGCTGGTTGACAATCCCAGCCAGCGCCTGCTCGGACAGCTCAGTGCGGCGGACTTCCATGCGGATGCGGCGCTGCGGCTGGAGCTGCTGCCCACGAGCTACGGGGGGAGCGAACAGCGGATCCGGGCCCTGCTGGATGAACTGCATCCGCAGCTCTGCCTCTGTTTCGGCGTGGCCCAGAACCGCCAGGCGATCTGCCTGGAGCGTGTCGCCGTCAACCTCGATGACTGCAGCCTGGCTGACAATGCCGGCGAACTGCGCAGCGGCCGGGAGATCGTGTCCGGCACGCCGCTGGCGATGCAGAGCAGGCTGCCGCTGGCGGAGCTGCTGGCGGAAACGGCAACAGGGGAGGATGGCGAGCTGCGCTTCACCATCTCCAATCACGCCGGCAACTTCGTCTGCAACCATGTCTACTATGCAGCGCTGGAATACACTGCGCGGCGCAGCATGCCCACGCACTGCCTGTTCGTGCACGTGCCGATGACAACCGAATGCAGGGGACCGCAGGAGCAGTATGGCTGGGAGCTGCCGGGCCAGGCAGCGCTGCATGCGGCGGTTTCGCGCCTGACCCAGGCGCTGGGCAAGCTGCTGGCCGGCACGGTACAGCAGGACGCTTAGCAGCGAACAGCAGGGCGGAGCGGACTGTCCGCAAGCCTTCACTGCAAAATAACCCGCGCCGGGATTGCAGGTGTTAGGCTGAATGAGATGCACACACCCGATGAACTGCGCATGAAACTGCTGGAACTGGAGCGCCAGGTGCGCGAGTATCCACAGGACCCCGCGCTGCACTGCCGGATCGCGGCCCTGCTGGAGAAGCTGGACCGGCCGGTGGAGGCGCTCGCGGAACTGCGCCAGGCGAATGTGCTGCGTCCGGGGGACCCGGCGATCCTGGAGATGCTTGGCAACCTGCTGATCCGCATGGGTGACTATGATGAGGCGCTGGACTGCTACAGCGAGGCCCTGGAATGCGTGGATGGCCGGGCCAGCCTGCACCTCGGCCTGGCAACGGCACTGGCCCAGCTCAGCCGCCGGGATGAAGCGCTGGCGGAGTACCGCCAGGCGGTGAGCCTGGCTCCCGGAGACGTGCGGATGCTGTTCGGGCTGGCGGCGGGCTATGCCGCGCTCAACCGGCATGCCGAGGCCGCCGAGGTGCTGGAGCAGGCCCGCGGGATTGAACCTGACAATCTGAACCTGCTGCGCAACCTGGCCCGCGCCTGGTGGGCAGCGGATCAGCATGCACGGGCGGCGGAGCTGCTGACCGAGGTCGTGCGCCGCAATCCGCAGGAGACCCTGGCACGTCAGCTGCTGGGGCGCGTGCAGCTGCATCTGGAGGACCCCGAATCCGCACTCACGAGTTTCCGTGAAGCCAGTACGCTCGGCATGGACGACTCCGAACTGCTCTGCGACATCGCCACCGCGCTGCGGGATCTCGGGCGCGAGGAGGAGGCGATGCTGGCCGTGCGCCAGGCGGTGGAGCGTGACCCGGGCAACAGCTCGACACTCTACAACGCCGGGCTGCTGCATGCGGAATCCGGTGAGTACGAGACAGCGGCCTTCTGGTTCGCGCGCCTGCTGGAGCTTGATCCGGAGAACCTGCCGGGCCTGCATGACAGCGCGATCGTGCTGGAGCGGCTCGGCCGCACCGAGGAGGCGCTGGCGACCTACCGCCGCGCCATCGGCCTGCATCCTGACGACGCCTCGCTGCGCAACCACTTCGGCAACATGCTCTACAACCTCGGGCACTATGAACCGGCCCGCGAGCAGCTGCTGCTTTCCCTGGAACTGCGGCCGGACGACCCGGACTGTCTCGTGACGCTCGGGGCCGTGCATGCCTGCCTGGGCAGCCGGGAGGCGGCACGCAGCTGCTATGCAAAGGCGATGGAGGTGCGGCCGGACTTCCCCGTGCCCTATTACAACAGCGGCCTGCTGGAACTGGATGCCGGTCGCCCGGCCCAGGCCGAGGCCTGGATGCGCCAGGCGCTGCAGGTCGCTCCCGGAGATGAGGCCTGCCTCGAGGGTCTGGCCCGTTGCCTGTATCTGCAGGCGCGCTTCCCGGAAGTCAGTGAACTGTGCAGCCTGCGCGTGCAGCGCGATGCCGACTGCATCTGGGCCTGGCGCTACTTTGCCGCAGCGGCGCTCGAACAGGGCAGTCCAACAGAGCTAGTACGCGCCGTGGCCGGCTGCCGTGCGCTCGGCGTGCCGGATGCGCGCAGCATCATTCCAGTTGTCAGGAAGATGCTCGACCAGCGCCGGGACCGCGAACTGCTGAGCTCGCTCAGTGCGCTCGGAGAGCTGACGCCGACACCGGAGCTGCTGCTGCACATGGGCGTGGTGCTCCGGCGGCTGGGCCGCCAGCATGAGGCGCTGGACCACATCACCGCCGCGCTGGAACAGATGGAACCGGACTGCGAGGCCAGCCTGGAGCTGGGGCTCGTGCAGCTGGAACTTGGCAACACGCACATGGCGCGTGAGGCCCTGCTGGAATGCCTGGAGCTGCTGCCGGCCAGCAGCGCCACGGAAACCAGGCTCGTGGTGGCGATGTGCGACGCGGAACTGCTGGGCGAGGCCACGGCGCTCGCGCGCAATCTCGTGGATGAGAACCCGTCCAGCGCCCGGCACCGGATGCTGCTCGGGCAGATCCTGCTGCTGCGCGAGCAGTTTGACAACGCTGCGATGGAGCTGGAGGAGGCGGCCAGCCTGGGCTTCAGCGGGCAGATGCTGCACAGCGCCCTGGCCCTGGCCTACCGCAAGCTCGGCCGCCGCCGCGAAGCCGCCGAACAGCAGCGCCTGTGTGCGGGCGGACCGGACCAGCGCAGCGTCTGGCAGCAGATCCGCAGCTGGTTCAGCCGGCGCAGCAGCGACTAGAATCCCCGCATGCAGGAAAGCGAGCAATTCGTTGACAGCGCACACGCGCGGATCTGGAGCTGCGTAAGCGGCAATCCGGATGGCATTCCCGTGCTGATGTTCAACGGCGGACCCGGCTGCAGCGACTACCTGGCTCCCGTGGCCGCACTGCTGGAGGAGCGTTGCCGCGTCGCCAGATTCGAGAGCCGGGGCTGCGGACGCTCGGACTGGGACGGGCGGTATGAGCTGGCAACGACGGTCGCGGATGCGGAGGCCGTGCGCCGCCACTACGGGATGGAGCACTGTGTGCTGCTCGGGCACAGCCAGGGTCCGAACCACGCGCTGCTGCATGCACTCAGGCATCCTGACAACATTGCCGGGATCATCGGCATCGCCGGGGGGAAGATCGTGGACGACCGGCACTGGAGCGCGGAGTTCCACCAGCGCTGGGATGAGACGGGGGGCGACCTGCAGGGTCTGGAGTTCCATGCCGATCCCGAGGTGAACCGGATTGGCAATGCCAGCTGGCGCGAGTACTGCCGCAGCGAATTCATCCAGCGTGATCTGTCCCGCCTGCGGCTGCCGGTGGCCTTCATCAACGGCGCGGCGGACATCCGTCCCAACTGGCCGACGCGCCAGCTTTCAGCCCTGCTGCCCCGTGCGCGCTATCTGGAGATCGAGGGAGCAGCGCATATGGTCTGGTTCACGCATGCGCAGGAACTGCAGCATGAGCTGCATGTGGCACTGGACTGGATTGCGGAAAACGGGGCGGGCTAGCCGGCGCTCAGACCTGCTCAGCCTCGTCGTAGCGTTCCTGCAGGATCTCCACCACGAGCTGACCCGCACTCTTCATACGCTGCCTGGCTTCATCGGCCAGCCGTCCGCAGAGCTCGACGGGCAGGGTGATGCTGAGCTGGCGGCTCTGCTCATTGCGCAGCAGCAGTTCCTGCACGATGCGCTTGCCGATCAGCCACTGGTCAAGTCCCTCCGCCAGTTCGGCGAGTTCCTCGCGGGTGAAGCGTACGATGCGGCCGCCCACACTGAAGCTGCTGGGCAGGCTGAGCAGGAAATGCTTGATGCGGTCCTCATTGAGGGTCTGGGCGATGTCCAGTGCACCGAGCCCGTACTTGCGCGGAGCATCAGCGATGGCAGGCAGCACGCGCAGCAGGCGGCCGAAGGGACGCCAGTCCGTCCAGCCCTTGGGAATGGAGGCCTCAACCTCTTCCGGGCGTCCGAGGATGTACATGTTGTACATCCGGCCCACCTTGCCAGGCAGCTTGAGCACCCACTGCTGGTAACGGTTGTCACCCGTGAGATAGCCGAGCTTCAGGTTTCCGCCGATGCGGATCAGCTGCTGCCAGACCGGCTTGTCGTTGAACTCAAGAGTGTTCTGCATATTCACTGCTTTGGCCTCATGCTCAAAATCCATCCTGGGCGGCAGCGGGCTTCCGCAACCGTCCATGGCATGTATAGATCTTAATGCAAAACCGGGGGATGTGGGAGCCTGGGGAGGAGAACAGGGGAACCAGGATTCGAACCCGAACTGACTGGACCAAAACCAGTAGTGCTACCGTTACACCATTCCCCTGTGCGGTCAGTGATTATAGCGTGTCGTGTGCCGGACGCAGGCAGGGAGGACTGATTGTCAGCCCCTGGTTGCTGAGTTGCTTCCCGCTCAGCCGCCGGGATACTGCGGGGCGAGCTCATCCATGTCCTCGTCCGGAGAGCCAGGTTCGCCGTCGGAGCGCCTGCCTGTCAGCGCGTGTACTGCCTGCCAGACTTCCGGGACCGGGGTCTCGAAGCGCAGGCGCTCTCCCGTGGCCGGGTGCAGGAAGCTCAGGCGCCGGGCATGCAGGAAGAAACCGGGGTAATCCCGCAGCAGGGCCAGCAGCTGCAGGCGCTGCTCCCGCTTCGGCCAGGCATTGCTCCAGGCGCGCAGGCTGCCGCGCTCGATTCCGGTCTCGAGGAAACGCAGCAGAGTTGTGACGCGGCCGGTGCCGTACTTCTCGTCGTTGACAATCGCACAGCCGATGGACTGCAGATGTACGCGGATCTGATGCGTGCGCCCGGTGTGGATCACTATGTCGAGCAGGGTCAGCGGACCCCAGTGCTCAGCGGTGCGGAACTCGGTATGCGCGCTGCGTCCGCGCCGCCCGCCGGTCCACATCTTCTGGCGGCTGCGCGGATGGCGCTCGATCGGCAGGTCGATGATCCCGGCCGGCTCCGGCGGCGGGTCGATCACCAGCGCCTGGTATTCCTTCTCGGTGATGCGGTCGGCGAACTGGCGGGAGAGGGACATATGCGCCGTGTTGCTGCGGGCCACGACCATCATGCCGCTGGTTTCCTTGTCGAGGCGGTGCACGATCCCGGGGCGGTCCGCTCCGCCGGCATCGGAGAGCGTGCCGAGGTGGTGCAGCAGGGCGGCGGTGAGCGTCGGGCCGCTCTCGGTCTCGGAGGGATGCACGGTCAGGCCGGCGGGCTTGACGACGACCGCGATGTGTTCATCGGCATGCAGGATCGTCAGCGGGATGTCGAGCGGTTCGATCTGTTCGGTGGGGACCGGGTGCAGCAGTTCGCGCAAGGCGGCGATGTGCACGTCGATGTGCATCCCCGGCTGCAGGTTACGCTGCCCGCGCGGGATGTGCTTGCCGTCGCAGAGCACGCCGCCGTCCTCGATCAGGCTCTGCACACGCGAGCGTGAGACCTCGGCGAACTCCGGCATGGCACGCAGCCAGACGGTCACGGCGATGTCCGCGCGCTCGCCCTTCGTGCCTTCGTAGTCGAAGCCCTGCCATTCTCTGCCGATGGAGTCCACACACATATTATTTCACCGGCCGGGCTGCTGCGATAATGCCGGGGTGGAGCAGCAGGCATACATCGTCGCCACTCTGGCCCGGGGGACGGCCTCGCTCGGCTTCACCTACAGCGGACCGGCCGGGCTGGCAGCGGGGAGCCTGGTTGCCATTTCGCTGCGCGGCAGGCTGGAAACCGGCCTCGTGCTCTGTGAGGACCCTGAGCCGCCGGAGCAGGCGAAGCTGCTGCCGCTGATTGAACTGCAGCATTCGTGGCCGCGCATCGGTCCGCTGCTGCTGAGGCTCGCGGAACTGGCGGCAGCGGGTGTGCATGAAGTGGCGGGCCACCTGCTGCTGGATGGGGTCGCAAATGCGCTGCGTCTGGAACTGGCAATCGGCGACAGTACGCAGCTCGCGGAGGATGAACGCCTGAACATCGGCAAGCTCTGCGGCAAGCTCGGCACGGGCCGGGCGCGGACCCTGCTCAGGGAGAACGGCTGGAAGCGGCTCAGCGAGCTGGCGCGGCTGGGGGGGATCCGGCTCATGCTGCAGTTCGCCGGCACGCCGGGCGTGACGCGCAGTGATGTGCGGCTGCGGCGCTGGTACAAGGCGGAGCATCCATCGGCGGAAATGGCAAGTGATGGCTACCTGCCGGGCTGCTTCCTGCATGGGCTGGGGGATGCCTTCGATCCGCAGGGCTGGCTGCACCGCGAGCAGAAGCAGGAGCGCTGGAACTATCCCGCAGCGGATGAGATAGATGAGATATCAGGCTGGCAGGATGCGGACTGGCCGGAGGGCTGGCGCCTGCTGGCGGACATCCCGCAGCTGGGCGGAACCGCGCTGCGCCATGTCCGGGCAACACTCTCGGAGCTGACGGGCATGCTCAGGGCGGAAAGCGCCCTGGCCATCGCCGCCGGCCGGCGGCTGCTGGTCGTGCTGCCCCAGCTCTGGCTGCAGCAGCACATCTGGCCGGAGCTGGCAGGGCTGGCACCGCGGATCCACTGGTACGGCTCGGACAGCGGGATCAGTGTTGCCAGTTACATCATTGACAGGCTGGATGAGGGGGGGCAGGTCGTATGCGGCGGTCCGGCCGCATGGAAGCTGACTGCCTGGGCCGGATTTGACGACGTGATCCTTGTGGACCCGACCCATCCGCAGTATGGCTCGGAGCGTGAACCGCATCTGGATTACCGTGAGGCCCTGCTGGCCGGGATCGCCGGACGGGGCTGCCGGCTCGGGCTGCTGGAGCTCGGGCTGTCCGTGCTGGATGGCAGCGGGCCTCCTTACATAGTGCGGCTGGAGGAGCCGCGTCCGCAGGCGGAGGGCGTCGAGCGGCATGACGGCAGCGTTGACACCGACCCCCTGCCACTGCAACTGCGCCAGCCCGGAGTGCGGAGGCTCGTGCACTTCAACCGGCTGGGCAGCAGCCGCGGCCTGCGCTGCGTGGACTGCGGCAGCCTGGCGGACTGCCCGCAGTGCGGCTCGCGGCGCATCCATTTCAGCCAGCAGCAGAAGGCCTATGCCTGCCCGGACTGCGGTCTGGCTGAAGCGCGGCTGCGTTGCCAGAAATGCGGTCTGGCGACACTCTCCTCGCAGCTGCCGGGCCTGGAGGCAGTCCAGCGCCGCAGCGGCGATCTGATCATGCAGGGCAGCCAGGCCGCCGTGCAGCCGGGGCCGGAAACCTGGTGCGTGATCGGTACTTCGCAGCTGCTGGAGCCACCACAGGGTTTCCTTCCGGAGCAGGTGGTGCATGTGCATGCTGACAACCAGGTCGGCTACATCGAGAACTGGCCGGATGAGCTGGACATGCTGGCCCGGCTGCTGAGCCTGTATGAGCCGGATGGCAACAGTCCGGCCTGGCTGGTCAGTGAGCGCCTGCCCGCCCTGCTGGGCAGCGAGCTGGCTCCCGACGAGCTGGGCCGGCGCTACATGCAGGAGATGGGTCTGCGCCGCCTGGCACTGTTGCCACCCTTCGGGCTGGTCTACCGCTTCCGGCTGTTCACGCGCGACTTCAGCACGGCCCAGACCCTGCGCAGTGAACTGGGTGATGAGCTGAAGCAGCTGCCGGGCACGAGCGTGCTGCGACTGGGCCGGCCGGTGGCCCTGTCCGGAAGCGTGCGGCTCAGCGGCTACTTCGTGAATGACGAACTGGACCCGCTGGAGCTGCAGCGCCTGCGCTGGCGGCTGTTCGCAAGGCAGGGCACGCTGTCCCTGCAGCCGGTGCGCGGCCCCTGGCACTGAGCGCCACCGCCCCGACATACTGGATATAATCAGTGAATGCGCATCGCGCCCCTGATTGCCTGCCTGCTCCTGTGCTGCGGCCTGCTGCTGGGCTCAACACAGCCGCTGCTGGCTCAGGCGGCGGATGAGGCAGGGGAGGACAGCGGCTGGCTGGAACAGGGAGAACTGCTCTCCCCTGAGGATGAGCAGGCCCTGCTGGAAGTCGCCGGGGGCAGCGAGACCCATGCCGGTGTTGACGACATCCTTGAGCGCCACAGATATGAGAACACCCTGCAGTCCGTGGAACTCGCCGGCCTGCTGGAAAGTACGCTGCGCACGGGCGACGGTGATGAGAGCGCCGGCCTGCTGCGCGAGATCCTCAGCCGCCCGGAGTTCCAGGATGGCAGCGCACCCGCCCAGCAGAACAATGGTGCGATTGACCGGTTCGTGCAGTGGCTGAACCGGACGCTCAGCGGCCTGGGGCGCAGCCTCGGGCTCGGTGCTGCCGGAGGCACCCTGCTGACATATGTGCTTGTTGTGCTGGCGCTCGCACTGATGGCAATGCTGATCCGCCAGCTGATCATGGGCGCTGGCCGGCCGGCGGCGAAGCGGGGCCGGGACGGGCTTGATCCGGAAGCGGACCCGGATGCCGACCTGGCGAGGATCGCCGAGGAGCATGCCCGGCGCGGGGAGTACCGGCTGGCAATGCGCTACCGCTTCCTCGCGGTGCTGCGCAGCCTGGACCTGCCATCCTCGACGCTGACAACGAACTCCTCGCTGGTGCGCCAGGTCCGGCGCGACTTCCCCATGCTGCATGAGGACTTCCGCGAACTGGTGGGAATGTTCGAGGATGTCTGGTACGGCTCACTGGAATGCGGCAGCGGCCAGTATGCGGCGGCAGCCGGACTGGCCGGATCGCTGGACCAGCGCATCCGCGTGCGCGGGGAGCAGGCTGATGGCTGAGCGGCGCGGCACGGGTGATGGACGGGTGATGCTGCTGGCACTGGCGGTGTTTCTCGGGGTGGCAGCCTGGATCATCAGCCACCTGTCGGCCAGCCGGGAGCCATATCAGCCGCCCTATTCGAGCTATTCCAGCAATGCGGCGGGGGTGCGCGCCCTGTATGAACTGCTGGCGGCCAGGGGTAATGACGTCTCGCGCCATCTGCTCAGTGAGCATGAGTATCCGCAGGGCAGCTGCGTGGTGATTGCGGATGAGTCCGCGCTCAATCCCTTCAAGATGCTGATGAATCCACTGAATGTGAAGGCCCTGGAACTGCATGTACGGGACGGGGGAAGCGTTGTCATCTTCTGCGATGACAACATGGCCTTCGTCAGCGAACTGGATGAGCTGCTGAGTTCCCTGCATGCCAGCGAGGAGGACTGGACGCCCGGCGAGGCCGCAGCGCTGGCGAAGCGCGGTGCCGCGGGCGGGGCGTCCGGCAGCGGTACCTGGCGCGGCGGGATGCAGGGCCAGCAGTTCGAGCTGGCGCAGAGCCGTCCGCCACTGCTCGCGGGTGTTGACAAAGTCGAGATCGCGCACAGCTGGAACCAGCCCCAGTTCGGCTACGAGCCCCTGCTGGAGGTTGAGGATTCCAGCTCCGCGAGCGGCTTCAGCCCGATCGTCAGCTTCTCGGCGCTGGAAGGCGGACGGATCGTGTTCGTCAATGCCCCTGAGCTGGTGACCAACGACTGGATCGAACGCGCTGACAACCACCGCCTGGCCCTGGCCCTGATCGAGGGCACGGCCCAGGGGGCACCGGTGCTGTTCGATGAGCACATCCATGGCTATGACGCCCAGCGCATGACGGCCGGCAGCCTGCTGACCCACAGCACGGGCGGCCGGCTGACACTGGTGGCGGTCTGCTGCATCCTGCTGATGTACCTTGGTCTGGCGATCCTGCCGGCGCGGATCCATCCCAGCCGCACTCCGCCGCGCAGGCAGGCGAGTGAGATGGTGCTCGGCCAGGCCAGCCTGTTCCAGCGTGCGGGCTTCGTGAGCGGCAGTCTCAGGCACATCGTGGATGGCCTCAAGCATGAACTGCTTCACGGGCATTACTACGGCCACCTGCCGAGTGATGCTGAACTGCTGGACTGGGCCAGGCTCAACATGCCAGCAGGCTGGAAGATCGATCCGCAGCTGGAGAACTACCTGCGCGGCGGAGGCTTCCCAGCTTCCAACCACGCATTGATGAAGGCCTCGCTGAGCTGCGATGCGATGCGCATGCACGCCTGGCAGCGGCCCGGCTGATTGCGGATACAATAACGCCGTGGCCCAGCAGGCATCCAGAAAGCCGGTGTTCCCACCGGAGATTGCACCCTACATCGACGTCGGCGCCTATCTCGTCGATACGCGCGCGGTTGCGGCCACGCTCTATCTGGATCCGCTGCTGAAGGGCAAGGAGCTGATCCTGCTGACGCGCAGCCGCCAGTCCGACGGGCAGGCCACGCGGCGCTGGAAGAACTTCTTCCAGAAGCTGGGCTACCACACCATCGTGATTGACTCCATCGCCGGGGAAGGCCTCGAGGAAGTGCTCGACTATCTGGCGCAGCTGCTGCAGCGCAAGCTCAAGGTGGCGAAGAAGCTCGGCATCAGCAATGCCACCCTGCGTGTGGTAGCGCTCGGCGTGCCGAATGTCGGCAAGAGCACTTTCCTCAACCGTCTGATCGGCCAGAAGCGCCTGAAGACCGGCGACATCCCGGGCATCACCCGCGGCCGCCAGTGGGTGCGGATCTTCGATGATGTGGAAGTGCTGGATACCGCAGGTGTGCTGCGCGACCCGGAGCAGATCAACCGGCGCAAGCCCTACTGGATGCTCCTGAACCTGATGCCCTACGATTTCACGCTGCGAGAGCAGAGTGTGGAACTGCTGCGCTCGCGGCTGGACCGCCAGGCCTGGCTGAAGCTCAGGCGCTACTACAAGGTCCCGGATGAGCTGGAACAGCCCGGGGACTTCTGGGAAATGCTGGAAGTGGTGGCGCGCTATGGCGGCTATACGCTCAAGAACGATGATCTGGTTGACAAGGCGGCGCGGCGTCTGATGAAGGACTTCCGCATGGGCCGCTTCGGCAGGATCTCGCTTGAGCAGCCGGAGAGCGCCGTGATCACCTCGCCATTCCTCAACAAGCCACCCCAGGATGAACCTGAGGAGATGTAACCACGGCATGGCTTCCTCCGTCATGGAAGCTGTTGATGTGGAATGCGTCGTGTGGCAGAAATGGAAGGCCCGGCCGGGCCTCGGGCCTGTTTCGGGCTCACTCCATTGCGGGTAGAACTACTGGTGGGAACTGCAACAAGGCATTTCGAGGAATTTCCGGAGCTGCCTGTAACATTTCCAATAACTAATTAATCTGGTAAAATGCTGGTCGCACTGTATTAAATATAGAGTGCCCTTATCCAGCTACCGGAGACCGGGACAAACTATGAAGACATTCGTTTATACGGCAAAGGACAGTTCAGGGAAGGTGATCCACTCCCAGGTGGAAGCCGACAACCCGAAGTCCGTTGTTGAGGCCCTCCGCCAGGAAGGATTCTTCGTTACTCGCATCGTCGAGAAGCGCCGTGTCTTCAACCCCTTCGTCTTCATTGAGCGCCTGTTCAAGGTCGGCCTCAAGGAGCTGACGATCTTCTCCCGCCAGTTCGCCCTGCTGCTCAATGCAGGTCTGACGCTGTCCGAGGCGATCGACACCATTGAGGAGCAGACCCAGAACAACAGCTTCCGGGAGATCCTGCACCGCGTGAAGCTGGATATCCAGTCCGGTACCACCCTCGCGTCTTCCATGCAGAAGCAGCCCCGCGCATTCTCCCTGTTCTTCGTGAGCATGGTGCATGCCGGTGAGATCGGCGGTGCCCTGGACGCAATCCTCGAGCGCGTTGCTCAGTTCTATGAGAATGAGCTGGAGCTGAAGAACAAGGTCAAGAGCGCCATGGTGTATCCGATCACGGTCACCGTGTTCGCCCTGGGCATCAGCCTGTTCATGCTGATGTACATCGTGCCGCAGTTCGCAGCGTTCTATTCTGACTTCTCCGGCGGCCAGGCGCGCCTGCCTGCGCTGACCCGCAAGATGATGGACCTCTCAGACTGGCTGCTGGCCAAGTGGCCCTGGCTGCTGCTGATTCCGCTGTTCATCATCCTGTTCATCAAGTTCCGCAACTCCAAGTGGGGTCATATCCTGCTGGATCCGATCGTGCTGCGCATCCCGATCTTCGGCCCCCTGGCCCGCAAGGTTGCCATCACGCGCTTCACCCGGACCTTCGGTACCCTGACGCAGTCCGGTGTGCCGATCCTTGAGGCTCTCGAAGTCTCCAAGAACACTGCAAGCAACAACGTCATCAAGCGGGCGATCGAATACACCCGTGAGCGCATCCGTGAGGGTGAGACCATTCACGGCCCGATGAAGCGCACCAAGGTGTTCCCTCCGCTTGTGACGAACCTGATCAGCGTCGGCGAGGAAGCCGGTAACCTTGAGGAGATCCTCTTCAAGATCTCCGATTACTACGATGCTGAGATTGACGCAACGATCCGTGCGCTGGCATCACTGATCGAGCCCATCATGATCGTGGTGATCGGCAGCATCGTCGGTGTGATCGTGGTGTCCCTGTACCTGCCGATCTTCAACCTGGTGAACATCATTCAGTAGGTTGAACCTGAAGAAGTGAATCAAACCCTGCGGGCAGGTCCCGCGGGAGCCTGGACCGAGAGGAAGGCAAATGGAGCGAATACTCCCTTTGGGTTCCCCCGGTCATCACCGGAATTCCGGTGGCGTACATAACAAAATTGGTTGTAGACCCGATCCGACCGATCCCATACGGCGGGTGGGGAAAACGACAGTACTGTCAAATTTACCAGAAGGAGGCTGATAGTGATCAACAGAACTAATGCCAAGGGCTTTACTCTTATTGAGCTCCTGGTTGTCATCGTCATTATTGGTATTCTTGCCGCTATCGCCCTGCCTAACTACATCAAGGTTAAGGACAAAGCGAAGGAAGCTGAGGTCAAGGCTAACCTCCACAACATTCAGCTCTCTGTTGAGCGCTGGGCTGTGGACAGCGAAGGTCCGTACCCGAACTACCTGATCGGTGGTGAGCCCAAGTACGCCGCCACGGTGATTGAGTCCGCTTCCGCGGGCGCCTTCAACCAGATCACGGATATCGACCCGACCGAGCGCGCCAGCGACCCGCTGCTTCGCCGCGGCTACATCGATGCTTATCCGAAGAACCCCTTCACCACGAATGGTGTGGCCATCCACCGCGTGCAGGAGACCCTGCCCACCAGCGCCGTGAACTCCAGCGATCCGCTGCGTAACGGCCAGGGCAACCCGGGCGAGGACTACGGTACCCGCTTCGGTCCCTACTGCACCAGCATGGGCGCCGTCCTTGCGGATGCCCGCTACACCCAGTGGGTTTACTTCGATATCGACGGTGGTACCCGTAATGTCGAAAACACCTACGCCAACATCGAGTACAACTTCTGGGATATGTGGGAGGGCAACAAGCCGTTCCCGTATCTCCCCGGTATGTTCTTCTACAAGTCCGTCGGCCCCATCATCGCGGTGGGTAACGACGACGCTGCCAGCGCTCCCATCCTGCCCACGCAGTCCGACCAGTACATGCTGGGCGGCTACGGTTCCATCCGTACCAAGGGCAAGGATATCCTCGGCCAGGAAGAGCAGATCATCTACTTCCAGCGTTCCGACGCGGGCAACAGCCTCTGGCTGGCCGGCGGCGTGACGGAGCCCAGCTTCGGTACCACTGGTCCGCTGCAGGGTGGTCCTGGTGGTGGTCCGGGCGGAATTGGCACAGGTGGCAACACCGGCAAGACCGAACTGGCGATCTGGCCCTGGACGCGTTCCCAGACTGCTGTTGATGAGCTTGAGGGTAGCCCGTTTGGCCCCGCTCAGGTTGGTGACTCCAACGATCAGCTGCAGTATGGTAAGCCGAACGGTGTCCGCGATGCCATCATCCTGGTCCTCACCGCTGGTGAAGACTATGACGGCGACCGGTAATCGACTTACTTCCTGACCAGAAGTAGCGGCGCCCCTCCCACGGGAGGGGCGCTTTTTTTTCGTTCATAGCCCGGTTCCGGGTCTCCTGTGAGCAGCTTCATCGCTGATTCGCCCCGGCCCTGCAGTCGCTTGCCAACTGACCGGCATGTTATGCTGGTTGTCTGCGGGCAATCCCGGAGCACGAGGAGTTGCAGGAGTCAGCCATCCGATCATTCCTTGCCAGCCTGATAGAGCGCATCCGTTTCAGCTTCTGGTTCATCCCGGCGCTGCTGGCCGTGGCCGCCAGCCTGCTGTCAGTGCTGACCGTGCGCCTCGACGAAGCGCTCAGCACTTCCAGCGGCTTCTCCGGCCCGCTGGGAGACTGGCTCTACAGTGGCAGCGCCCAGGGTGCGGGCTCGGTGCTGACCACCATCGCCTCCTCGATGATCACGATCGCCGGCGTGGTGTTCTCGATGACGCTCGTGGCCCTGACCCTCGCATCCTCGCAGTTCGGCCCACGCCTGCTGCGCAACTTCATGGGCGACCGCTCCACCCAGGTCGTGCTCGGGACCTTCGTCGCCACTTTCCTGTACTGCCTGCTGGTGCTGCGCACGATCCTGCACGGCGAGGAGGATCCCTTCGTGCCGCACCTCTCCGTCACGGTTGCGGTGCTGCTGGCCGTGATCGACATGGGGGTGCTGATCCATTTCATCCATCACGTGGCCCTCTCGATCCAGGGCGACCGGATCATCGCCCGCACCGGCAGGGAGCTGATTGCCGCCGTGGAGCGCCTGGTGCCGGAGGAGGAGCGGGATTCCAATCAGCTTAACGGGCAACTGGACATTGACAATGCTGCAGCGGATCAGGCAGCTGCTTTCAAGGGGCAGCATGCCGCCCGCTCCCGCAGTGATGGCTACCTGCAGTTCATTGATGAGGAGGGCCTGCTGCGCAGTGCCGGGGAGCACGATGCAGTTGTGCAGCTGCTGCTGCGGCCGGGACAGTATGCGGCGCGCGGCAGCCGGCTGGCAATCCTGGACTGCGCTGGAGACGCGCAGGAGCAGTTGGAGAAGGCGGTGCAGTCCGCACTCAGTCTGGACTACCAGCCCAGTTCCGCCCAGGACGTGGAGCATGGGATGCGTCAGCTCGTGGAGGTGGCACTGCGGGCATTGTCACCAGGGGTGAACGAGCCGTTCACGGCTGTCCATTGCCTGGACCGGCTGGGCAGTGCGCTGTGCCTGCTGGCAGACCGTGAGCTGCCGGCCCGGCGGCTGCGCCAGGTGGATGGCAGGCTGCGGCTGATCCTGCCAACTGCGGATTTTGAGGAGCTGTGCAGCCTGGCACTGGACCAGATCCGCCTGAACCTGCGCGGCGACCTGCGCCTGACGCTGCACATGCTGGCAACGCTGGGCCTGGTGCTGGATGCTGCGGATTTGCCCGATCGGCGGGAGCTGCTGCTGCGCCATGCGGCATTGATCAGGGAGGCTGCCCGGCGGGACATTGCCGACGAGGATGATCTGCGGAGAGTTGAGGATGCCTGTGCGGAGCTGGAGCAATAGCCCGCGCGGCTGCAGCGCGGCTGCCTATTCCGCGGAGTTTTCCTCGAGGTAGAGCCTGCCGTGCTGCAGGTCGAAGGTGACGATGCGCTCAAGGAACATCGAGTTGCCAAAGGAGCCGATGCGGGACTGCTTGGGCTCCTCACCGGGTGCGAGGATCTCCACGAAGGTCAGCGGGCGTTCGATGCTCGTATCACCGACGCTGACGATGTCCGGGCGGATCACGTAGAAGGCGGTGCGCCCGTGGATCGTCACGCCGCTGCCGATGGTCTCGATCTCATAGTTGATCCCGGCGCGGTCGATGGCCCAGGCATAGAGCGTGAACTGGGGCAGGGCACCGGTGTTGATGAAGGCTCCGCCCCGGATGCTGCCATCCACCTCGATGTCGACCCAGGGGAGGCTGTCACGGTGGAAATCTACTCCGGTGTAGCCTGGATTCAGGTGCTGTTCGGGATCAAATTCATCCGGAGGATAGAGGTACATGCGGCGGCGGCGCAGATCCAGGCGCACCACGTAGTTGTTGAGCAGCAGGCTGCTGAGCAGGCCGGAGACGTTGCCATCCTCCATGTTCTCCTCGAGCCGTCCGCCGTCGGAGAGAACGGCCGCCGGGAAATCAGGCACGGGGATGCGGCCGTTGAGCTTGATGCCGCTGACGCGGGTGTACTGCACCTCCGCCTTGCCACCATGCCCGGTGACTTCCTCGTCGCCAAGCAGGCGGCAGCCCAGCTCCTCGGCCACGTCGCGGCGCAGCAGGCCGACGTTGGCACCCGTGTCCAGCTTGAAGCGCAGGCGCTGTCCGCCGGGCCCCGTGGCGCTGATCAGGATGCTGTCATCTGTATAGCTGAAGGGCAGCTGGTAGGGCACGCTCGAAAGTTCAGGCTGCTCCACGGCCGGAGATGTGCGGCTTTCGAAGAAGTTGCCAGGCTGCTTGTCAGCGCGTGCCAGACTGAGCGTGGTGAAGTGCCGGTCGCGGGCGATCAGGCCCTCACTGCCGAACTTGCGCAGCAGGATGTGCTCGGGATAGATGCAACCCTCCGCGAATTCCCGCCAGTCGTCAAATGCCAGGTAGCGGAAGATCTCGCTGGCGTCCATGCTGCGCTCATTGCCCTGCAGCATTCCGCGCAGCAGCCAGCTGCCGGGTTCGATCAGCAGCAGGATCTCGCTCATGCCGGGCGGGCTGTACTTCAGCACGTGGTAGCCGGTGCGGAACTGCAGCGGGATGCTCGTCGCCGCGGAGATGTAGCCACGCTGCGGCGCACTGATGTACTGCATGTACTGGATGTACTGCTGGCTGACATCGGTGCCATGCTCGGCATCGACGGGGTAGGGCAGCACCAAGTCGCTGCCGTACCAGTGCTCGTTGCCATCGTAGCCGAAGACCTCGGTGAAACCCAGCCAGTAATGCTCCTGGCGGAAGCGGCGGTCCTGCACCCAGACGCCGATGCCCTTTTCCTCAGCCGGTTCTCCCTCGCGGAACTCCAGCTTGACCGCGCCATCCGCGAAGTAGTCAAGCGTGGGCTGCATCACCGCCAGATGCTGGCTCAGGACCTCTTCGGCCGGCAGGCTGTCATTGAAGGGAAACAGTGCCGGCAGTTCGCTCACGCGGCTGAAGACCGCACGGCTGCGGTCCGTCACCTCCTCCTGCTGGGCGGAGGCGGGGCCGGGAAGCTGGCAGGCGATGATTGCCAGCAGGATCAGGACTGACAGACGCGGGGCCAAGGTGACTGCTCAGCCCCCGTTGCCGCTTTCAGGAGTTTCTGCCGCCGAGTCCTCGATGCCGGAGCCGGCCACGGCATCGGCCGCAGCCTGCTTCTGCGCTTCGTAGTTCTCGCGCATCTGCTGCTGCACTTCCTCGCTGGGTTCGATGTACATCTTCTGGTTGAAGAGGTCCAGGGTCACGCGCTGCTGCTGGAAGAAGAACACGCCGACGTAGCCCAGCAGCAGGCGGCCGCTCATGGTGCCGCGGTCGTCACTGGTGAGCGAGGCGATCTTGTTCTCCAGGTGCAGCGGGCCGATGTCGAAGCTCGGAACGTTGACGAAGTCGAACTTGCGCACACCGCCCACGACTGTGCTCTCGCCGGAGTACTGCTTCTCAAGCTCCACTCCGTAGTGCTCCAGCGTCTCGCTGAGCAGGGCCAGGTCGAGCTGCAGGCCGGTGTCGATCACGACCTCGCCGAGCACGGAGTTGTCCAGGCGCCCGAGGGCGTAGATCAGGTCCTCGACGTCCAGCTCCAGCCAGGCATAGGGGCGGCTGAGCACGGTGTCGGGATCGAAGTTGTCAGCGTTGAAGAGTGTGATGCGGCTGCCCGCCAGGTCGAAGCGTGAGACGTACTGGTGGAACATGCTCACACCCATCAGGCCCGAGGCGCCGTAGCTGCCGAGCGTGTCGATCAGGGTCTGGCTGCTGCCGGGGTCGATCACCGTCGCCGGGAAGCCGGAGAGCTTCACGTGCTGGCCGTCGGCGGTGCCGATGTAGGCACTGGTGCACAGCCCGATCGAGAAGTCCGCACTGCTGCCGTGGCCATGGGCCTTGGTGTTGAGCGAGGTCTCGAAGTTGGCATCGGCGGCGGCGGCGGGGCTGAACAGCGAGGCGCTGGCGCCGGTGTCCAGCAGGAAGTAATGCGTGTTGTCACTGCCCTCGAAGCTGACGGGCACGAACATGTAGCCGTTCTTGACGACGATGTCCACGTCCACGCCCTCCGGAGCAAGCTGCTGCGGCTCGCCCACCGGATGGCGCTCGAAGTCGAAGCTGAACTCCGCGGGAATCTCCTCCACCACCTCGCTGTCATCCACGATGTACTCGGTGAAGTTCACGCGGTTGCCGTTCTGATCGAGCTCGCTGGAGGTTTCCTTCTCGGTGATCAGCCGGCCTTCGTCATCGGTGGTGTAGTAGTAGAAGGTGCGGTAGGTCAGGCTCTCCGCATCCTCCGGGGCGAAGCGTACTTCGCTGGACATGATCTGCATGTATTCAGGGTCGTTCCTGTCGGAGAACATCACGAGCTTGACTTCCGGCAGGCCCTCCGGGCTGAACATGAAGTTGTAGCCGCCGGCATCCTCATCGATGTAGTGCAGGTCATCCCAGTAGGGTTCATTGAGATAATCCCCGCTGGCGAGCAGGTTCATCACCGCATTGGAGGGATTGTCCTGGGCTTCGATCTGATAGGGCAGGGTGTAGTTGCTGCCGGCCCAGTTGCCCTTCTCGCCGTAGTAGCTGATGGACTGCAGGTCGCCATAGCTGTATTTCACGATCCAGACGTCATCGTGGAACACGGCGCGAAACTCACCCTCGCTGCCGTTCTGCTCGATCCGGCCGCTGAGCAGCAGGCCCGAGTCGAAGGACTCGAAGTAGCGCTGGGCGGCTTCACGGTGCATTTCCTTGACGTCGGCTGTCTCCTGCGCCAGCGCGGTGGCGGGCAGCAGGGCGATCAGGGTTGCGAGAAACAGTCGCATGCAGGCATCCTGGACACTGAGTGTTAGACCTTTTATTCTATTCGACGCATCTGCGCGCTGAGACAAAGCGCCACTCAGACATTGAAGCGGATGTTCATGATGTCTCCGTCCTGGGTGATGTACTCCTTGCCCTCCAGGCGGTACTTGCCGGCGGCCTTGGCCTCCTTCTCACCACCGAGCGCCTTGAAGTCCTCGAAGGCGATTGTCTCGGCGCGGATGAAGCCGCGGGCCAGGTCGGAGTGGATCGTGCCGGCGGTCTGCTGCGCGGTGCTGCCCGCGCGCACGGACCAGCTGCGGCATTCCTTCTCGCTGGCGGTCAGGAAGGTGATCAGGCTCAGGGTGGAATAGGCGGTGCGGATGAAGCGCGGCAGGGCGCGCTCGCTGATGCCGTATTCGGACATGTACTCCGCGGCGTCCTCGTCAGTCATGCCGCTCAGTTCAGCTTCGAGGGCAGCGCTCATCACGACGTGCGGCAGGCCGAGTTCCTCACAGGCGGCGATGGCCTGGGGCATGCCCGTAATGGAGGCCGGGTCTGAGCCGATGTCGGAATCGGCGATGTTCAGCACGGCGATCACGGGCTTGATGCTCATCGGGGCCAGGTCGCTGAGGCTCTTCAGTTCATCGGCGTCCAGTCCCATGCGGCTCAGCGGTTCGCCCTCCTCGAGGCGCGCCATGATGCGCTGGCAGAGTTCGAGCTTGGCCTTCAGTTCCTTGTCGGGCTTGACGCGGGTGGTCTTTTCAAGGCTCTGGACGGCGCGCTCGAAGATCACGTAGTCGAGCAGCACCAGCTCCTCGATCATCCCGCGGATCTGCTTCGCCGCCTCCTCGGCCAGTTCGTCGAACAGGCCGACGACCAGCGCCAGCGTGTCCATCTTGCGGTAGAGCTCCAGCACGGCGTTCTTGAGCTTCTTCTCGGTGGAGGCCGGATCGAAGCCGGGGATGTCGAACACCTCGAGCGTGGCATGCACCTTGCTCTTCGTGCTGTAGTGCTCCGCGAGGAAGTCCAGCCGCTCGTCCGGGATCCTGACCACGGCCTGGTTGGGCTTCAGGTCATAGCCGAGAAATTGCGGCGAGACGGCCTGCGCCGTCAGCGCCTGGAATACGGTGCTCTTCCCGCCGCCGGGATAGCCAAACAGTCCTACCTTGGTCATCGCGAGGAATTATAGCGGGGGGAGCTTCGGCTTCTGCCGGGGATGACTGCGGGTGGCTCGCGGATGTGGAAGCAGATTCAAACTACTGAATGATGCCTGTCACGTAGTGGAAGGCATGGTCGGCCAGACCGACAAGTGGGCGGGCAGCGATCTCGACTGGAACCAGCCAGTTTGGCTCCGGGAGCACAGCCGAAACGTTGGGCTGGACAAACGTGAAGTATAGAGTTGCCAGACAGCACAGCGGAAAGCAGATTCTGGCAAACCTGCGATTCAACATCATCCAGAGCAATAACAGTGATGGCAGAATCCAAGTGGGCAGCAAATTGCTGCCAACTTCCACGACAATAGAGTTATCGAAGTCATTGCCGCCGGTGTAGTGCCCCTTCCATGTGATGGTCTGGATGAGGATATATACGGCAATCCAGAGCAGATAACACAACTTCCAGAATCCGTTGCCAATGGCATCATGCTTGAAGAAGCGTTGCAGTGTGCACAATGCGAAAGCCAATGCCAGGAAGTGGCTGGCTGCATCCAGCCAGTCAATGTCTATATGTAGTGATGCCAGATCAAGGTTCCCGATGCCGAGAAAAATTGTGGTGATCAGCGTGAGAATCAGCTGAATGGCAATCGAGTGGATTCGGGCACAGAGCAGTACTGTCTGCTGATGCACCGGAAGGGAATCCTGCAGGCTGGATGGAATGAAGATGCCAATCAGGGGGAACAGCAGGGGAAGCAGGATCAACAGTGAAAACCTGCCATGCATCCCCAATCTGGCAGTATACGCCGGAAACAGACTGCCGTTGCCATCCAGATCGAGAGCGTAGAAATCCAGGTGACTTCTCAAAGCACAGACTGCAATCAGCAGCAGCATCAGCGCAAATGCCAGGTAGCGCAGGCGCGCACCATGCTGCGCCTGGTACATCCGCCAGGCAACGTGGAACTCATCCCATTGTACGCCGGTCAGCCGTTTGAAGATTTCGGCATTCATCCTGCAACATGTGGGGAAAGCACTCATTGTTCAAGCCCCACGCAATCCAGATATCCGCCGCCCGGCACACCGATCAGGATCCAGCCGACCAGGCTGAGTATGTGGAAGAAAGCATACTTCATGAGCCACTCAGTGTGCTGGGAAAGGAAGAAGGCACAGAACACAGATGACAGGCACATGATAGGCAGCATTATTCGTGCAACCATCGGTCTGATCATGGCAAACAGCAGGCCAATGGGCATGGCGAAGTAGAGCAGCGGAGTGATACTGCCAACCCAGTGGATCTGGCTGTAGTCCCAGCCCGTAATGTCCCAGAACATGAAGGGCCTGTCCCAGACTGCATTCCGCAGCAGCAGGTAACTGGGCAGCCAGACTGAATAACTGATCATCCACCACGAGCTCACTCGTCCGGTGAATGGATGGAAGCGCTGCAGCGTCACCAGAATCAGGAGGATTGCCAACAACTCCACGGGGAAGGTCGACCGGAACTCACTCGCGGAAAACAGCCACGGTTTCCAGTTTGATCTCGATTCCAGCATTGCCAGACCGACGACGAATATCCCTGCCAGGCCAGCCTGCAGACCTAGCGAGGAAAGGCGGGCGGATAGTCGGATGGAATCACCCAGACCGGGCAGGGTTTCCTCGACCTTCGTTGGCATGAACATTGCCACAAGTGGAATCAGGGCAGCAGCGATGAAAAGTGGCGAGGAATACGAATTGGCCATGAACGATGTGCCACTTTGCTGTGCAGGGAAAATGAATCCGCTTACATCTATAGAGGCAAACCGAAAGAAGCTGGCAGGGAGACAGAGCATCAGCATCCCGAGGACGCTCCAGAATGCCAGCCGGCGGATAGCCGTCCGATGATGGGCATTGTAGATTCTCCAGCCGATCAGGAACTCGTCCCAGGGGACGCCGGTTGTCCAGCGGAACAGCCTCGCCATCATTTCACCATTATAGGCAGGCCGTAAGCGGAATGGCAATCAGGCTGACCTGTGTCCATGAGGGCGGGAGCTGAGCTGTACAGACGAATTAACCCGCTGCAAATCCGATTGATTCCCAATGTTTACTACCAATTGCGATTGCAGAGTTAAATTCTATGAAATGCAGGAACGGACAAAGCCCGCTGCCGAAAGCAGGCAGGCGGAGCCAATTGTATTCAACAGGCCGCGGCAGCTCGTGCTGGCGCTGGTGCTGGTGCTGTTCCTGATCGACATCCGCATCCCGCTCGGTGTTGCCGCCGGTGTGCCCTACGTGCTGGCGGTGCTGCTCACGAGCAATCTGCTCAGCAGCCGCTGCACCGTGCGCGTCGGCGTGCTGAGCAGCATCCTTGTTGTCATCGGCCTGCTGCTTTCACCGTCTGGTGGACTGATGTGGATGGTGCTTGCCAACCGCGCGCTGGCACTTTTGGCAATCTGGTCCGTGGCCCTGGTCTCCATCCGTCGTAACTCCGTGCACGACAGCCTGGAGGAGATGAAGGAAGAGCTGGAACAGGCGCTCAGTGGCGGCGATCTCGGCACCTGGCGCTGGAATGTGCAGACGGGCGAGGTCCAGTTCAATGAGCGCTGGGCGGCAATGCTCGGCTACAGCCTCGATCAGATCAATCCAAATGTGGATTCATGGGCAGAGCTGCTGCATCCCGAAGACAAGCCGCGCGTGATGGCGGCGCTGACGGACTACCTCGAAGGGCGTACGGACCGCTATGAGGCGGTGCAGCGCCTGCGGATGGCTGATGGCGGCTGGTGCTGGATCCTCGACAAGGGCAAGATCATTGAGTATGACCGTGAGGGCAAGCCGCTGCGCATGAGCGGCACGCACCTGGATGTCAATGCCCTGAAGCGCGCCGAACGAGAGCTGGACGAAAGCCGCAGCCACCTGCAGGGCGTGCTGGATGCCGCGCTGGAGACGGCGATCATCGCCACGGACCGCCACGGGATCATCAACCTGTTCAGCCGCGGAGCGGAGCGCATGCTCGGCTACAGTGCCGCCGAGCTGGTGGGTCGGCAGACTCCCTCGATCTGGCATGACCCGGCGCAGATCCACGAGCGGGCCCAGGAGCTGAGCAGCGAAAGCTGCCAGGAGGTCTGGGGATTCGGGGTCTTCGTGTTCAAGGCGATCCAGAACGGTTCGGACACGCGGGAATGGACCTATGTCCACAAGAACGGCGTGCGCTTCACCGTGCGCCTGACCGTCAGCGTGATCAAGGACTCGGATGGCAACCGCATCGGCTTCCTCGGGGTGGCGCATGACATCACGGACCGGATGCGGATTGAGCAGGAGAAGGAGGACGCGCTCGAGAAGATGAAGCAGAGCATGCAGCGCGTCTCGGAAGTGGCGGCGCAGCTCGAGTCGAAGAACCGCGAGCTGGACCGCGCCCGCCAGCAGGCGGAGTCCGCCACCCGGGCCCGCAGCGACTTCCTTGCCAACATGAGCCATGAGATCCGCACGCCGATGAACGGGCTCGTCGGGATGCTGGACCTGCTGAAGGGCACGCAGCTTGACGACGAGCAGGTTGACTTCGCCAAGACCGCCAGTGCCAGTGCGGAATCGCTGCTGACGATCATCAACGACATCCTCGACTTCTCGAAGATCGAATCCGGCAAGCTTGAGCTGGAGGAGATCCCCTTCGACCTGCGCGAGGTGATCGAGGGCAGCACGGAGCTGCTGGCCGCCAAGTGCCAGGAGAAGCAGCTGGAGCTGCTGCAGCAGATCGAACCCGGGATGCCGGTGCTGCTGCTCGGCGACCCCGGCCGCCTGCGCCAGGTGCTGCTGAACCTGATCGGCAACGCCCTGAAGTTCACCAGTGAAGGCGAGATCGTTGTCAGCGCGGGAGTCGTGAAGGAACGTGACGGGCAGGCGATGCTGCGCTTCGAGGTGCGCGACACCGGGATCGGGATCGAGCCCGAGATCCAGCCGCTGCTGTTCGACTCCTTCACGCAGGCCGATACCTCCACGACCCGCAACTTCGGCGGGACGGGGCTGGGCCTGGCGATCTGCCGCCAGCTGACGAGTCTGATGGGAGGCGAGATCGGCGTGATCAGTGAGCCGGGCAAGGGCTCGATCTTCTGGTTCACGGTGCGCCTGAAGATAGATGACAACCCCGCACGCGACCAGAGCTGGACGGCCGCTGAACTGAAGGGCCGGCGCGTGCTGGTCGTTGACAACAATCACACGAACCTGCGGATCCTCGAGCAGCAGCTGCGCTACTTCGGGATGGACGTGGTGCTGACGGATTCCAGCCTCGGGGCTGAGGATCTGATCGAGGACGCGCGCGTGGCCGGCCGGCCCTTCGACATCGCGATCCTCGACCAGGTGATGCCGGAGCTGGAGGGCAGCCGGCTGGCAACCCGGATCCGTGCCAACCAGGAGTTTGCGGGCCTGCGGCTGGTGCTTCTGACCAGTGCCGGGCGGCGCGGGGATGCGCGGCGGATGGCGGAGATCGGCATTGACGGTTATCTCGTGAAGCCGGTGCGCAACAGCCTGCTGGGGCGCTGCCTGCAGATGGTGCTGAGCGAGGGCTGCCGGGGCAATGCCGAGGATGGCAAGCGCAATCTCGTGACGCGCCACAGTGTGAAGGAAGCCGAGCGCCGCAGCGTGAGGATCCTGCTGGTCGAGGACAACCGCGTCAACCAGAAGGTTGCCATCAATCTGATCACTCGCGCCGGGTTCAGCGTGGAACTGGCGGAGAACGGCCAGGAAGCGCTCGACATGCTGCAGCTCAGCAGCTACGACTTGCTGCTGATGGACTGCCAGATGCCCGTGATGGACGGCTTTGAAGCCACGCGCCGCATCAGGGAGCTGAAGGGCAGCCGGGCTACGGTCCCGATCGTGGCCATGACCGCCAATGCCATGGAAGGCGACCGCCAGCGCTGCCTGGACTGCGGCATGGATGACTACCTGAGCAAGCCCATCAAGCCGGACCTGCTGGTGGAGATGATCAACCGCTACGGGATTGCGGAGCAGCCCACGGTCCAGCAGCACTCAGCTGAAGTCCTGAGCAAGGTCAGCGAAGCCTGAACCTGGCTTGCCGGGTCAGGGCATCGGGTTTTCGAACACGCGCTGGCCAAGCTCCTTGTCCATCAGGAACATGCCGCTCTGGCTGTCCTTCACGAGCTTCAGCTGGTCAATGATCGCGGTGATCGTGGCCTCTTCCTCCACCTGCTCGCTCACGAACCACTGCAGGAAGGTGAAGCCGGGATGGTCGCGCTCCTCCATTGCCTTGTCAACGAGGGCGTGGATGCTCTTCGTGACAAGCATCTCATGCTCCAGCGCGGCCTCGAAGACCTCGATCGGATTGCCCCATTCCCACTTGGGCTGGGCCAGGCTGCGGAGCTTGACCTGGCCGCCGCGGTCAAGGATGAAGTGGTAGAACTTGGAAGCATGGAACTGCTCTTCGTCGCGCTGGACATTCATCCACTTGGCAAAGCCAAGCATGTTCTTCCACTCGAACCAGGCGGACATCGAGAGGTAGATGTATGACGACTCGAACTCGAGGTGCAGCTGGTCGTTGAGGGCCTGTTCCAGTGACGCGCTTAGCATGGCAATGCTCCCTTGCTTGGACTGCTGCCAGTATAGCGCAGGCCCGGCAGGCAATCAGCACAGCGGCGTTGCCAATCCGCGCCTAGTGGTGTCCGCCGGAGTGTGAACCGGCAGCGGAATGGGAATCGTGGGACTTCCCGGCATCCGCCTTGCCGCTGTGTTCGTCCACCATGCCGTGACGGCCGGCGTAGAAGGCGAAGAGCTGGGTCACCATCTCCTCGGCGTCCATGATCTCGCCACCCCATTCCTTCATGCGCTCCTGGGCCTTGCGCTGATCCTCGAAGGCGGCGATGTAGGGATAGGCACTGCCGGGCAGCACGTGGTTGGTCCAGAGAAACCAGCCGGCGGGACGGGTGTCGCCGGTTCCGTTCAGGTAGTGTTCAGCACTGCCGCCCCGGGAGCCGTAGTCCAGCATGCTGAAGTTCTGCACGCGGCCGAGCTGCTGGCCGGCGGCCTGCTGCTCATTGATGTAGCGGAACATGTAGTAGAGGCTGTTGAAGTGCAGTGTGGCCGGATGGCCGTCCACATCGAGCACGACGCTCACGCGCGTGGAGCTGGATTCCCAGTCCTCACCGCTGTAGTCGCAGACGGGTGCCGCGTGGGCAGCAGTGCAGTGGATGAGCAGGGCCAGCAGCAGACTCGCAATGTACTTCATCATGTTCTCCTTTACATAGATGCTCCGCTTCCGGGCCTGACCTGCGACCCGGTTTCCAGCGAAATCTCAGCAAAATTGAAACACGAAACTGCGATAAGCCGTCCAAACAGGCGATATATGAGTGAAGTGATTGCTATTATCTGAGTGATTGACGCTAAGATCAACTTGACAAAGCGAAATATTAGCGTTACAGTTCAGGTAGTAGTAGTTACAGGCCCTGTGGGCCCTGAATCATGGGACTCAGATCTGCTGGGTCAGCAATTGGGCTTGGCCCGGTAATCAAGAACAAGCGAGGAGCTAACAATGGGAAAGGTCATCGGAATCGACCTGGGTACGACGAACAGTTGTATCTCGGTGCTGGAGGGCGGCGAGCCGGTTGTGATCGTGAACAAGGAAGGCGCGCGCACCACTCCCAGCGTTGTACATATCAAGAAGGACGGTGAGCGCGTGGTCGGAGCGGCCGCCAAGCGCCAGCTGGTGACCGCACCCGAACGCACCGTGGCTTCCATCAAGCGCCATATGGGCCTGGACTACAAGGTCACAATCGACGGCAAGGACTACAGCCCGCAGGAGATCAGCGCCATGACTCTCCAGAAGTTGAAGCATGACGCTGAAGCCTACCTGGGCGAGAAGGTCACGCAGGCCGTGATCACGGTGCCGGCCTACTTCGAGGACAGCCAGCGCCAGGCTACCAAGGATGCCGGCAGGATCGCCGGTCTTGAAGTGCTGCGCATCATCAATGAGCCGACGGCGGCGGCCCTGGCCTACGGCCTGGACAAGACCGACAAGGACCAGACGATCCTCGTCTACGACCTCGGCGGCGGTACCTTCGATGTCTCGCTGCTGGAGCTCGGTGACGGCGTGTTCGAAGTCAAGGCCACGAGCGGCAACAACAAGCTCGGCGGTGACGACTTCGACGAGAAGATCGTGGACTGGATCGTGGCGGAGTTCAGGAAGGACAGCGGCATCGACCTGAAGCAGGACGTGCGTGCCCTGTCGCGTCTGAAGGAAGCGGCGGAGAAGGCCAAGATCGAACTCTCCACGACGAGCAACACCGAGATCAACCTGCCGTTCATCACGGCGGATGCCGAGGGTCCCAAGCACCTCGACCTGTCGCTTTCGCGCAGCAAGTTCGACGAGCTGACGCATGACCTGGTGGAGATGACGGTCAAGCCGACCCGCCAGGCGATGGCGGATGCCGGCGTGACCAGCGACGACATCGACCAGGTGATCCTCGTCGGTGGTTCGACCCGCATCCCGGCCGTGCAGGAGCTCGTCAAGAAGCTCACCGGCAAGGAACCCAACCGCAGCGTGAACCCGGATGAGGTGGTTGCCATCGGTGCCGCGATCCAGGCAGGTGTGCTGGGCGGTGAGGTCAAGGACATCCTGCTGCTCGACGTCACCCCGCTGAGCCTCGGAATCGAGACCCAGGGCGGTGTGTTCACGAAGATGATCAACCGCAACACCACGATCCCGACCAAGAAGACGGACACCTACACCACCGCGGCTGACAACCAGACCGAGGTGGAGGTGCACGTGCTGCAGGGCGAGCGTGAGATGGCGAGCTACAACAAGAGCCTCGGCAAGTTCCACCTGCAGGGCATCCCGAGTGCGCCGCGCGGCGTGCCGAAGATCGAGGTGACCTTCGACATCGATGCCAACGGCATTGTCAACGTGACCGCCAAGGACACGGCGACCGGCAAGCAGCAGAACATCACGATCACCGGTTCGTCCAACCTGGACAACACCGAGATCGACAAGATGGTTGAGGACGCCGAGCGCTATGCCGATGAGGACAAGAAGCGCCGCGAGGAAGTCGAAGTCCGCAACAACGCCGACACGATGGTCTACCAGACCGAGAAGATGCTCAGGGAGCATGGTGAGAAGCTGCCGGATGCTGACAAGCAGGCGGTGGAGAGCGCTCTCGCGAGCCTGAAGGAAGCGCTGGAGGGCACGGACACCAGTCTCGTGAAGGAGCGCACCGAGGTGCTGACCCAGGCCAGCTACAAGCTCGCGGAGTACATGTACAAGGATGCCGGGCAGGCTGCGGAGGCCGCCGGTGCCGCCGGTGCGGAGGGCAGCGACGATGCCAACGTCGTCGATGCCGAGTTCACCGAGGTGAATGACAACGAAGGCAGGTAAGCCCGCGTCAGCGGGAAGCATGGGCCCGGGATGGGCCGGAAATAGCAAGTCGCAAGAAGGAGGCAGTATATGACCACCAAGATCGTTACCCGTCGTCCGTCCGGCAACTGGAACGGAACTGAGATCGACCGCATGTTCGAGCGCTTCTTCGGCGAGATGATGCCGGTGGAGACGCGCCCCAGCGGCAGCGTCTGGTCACCGAGCGTCGACGTCAAGGAAGACGAGCAGCAGTTCAGCGTGCTGGTTGAGCTGCCCGGGCTGAAGTCCTCGGACATCGAGGTCCAGGTCGAGAACAACGTGCTCTTCATCTCCGGCGAGCGTCGCATGGAGGAGAAGAAGGAAGGCGAGAACTGGCACTTCGTGGAGCGCAGCTACGGCAGCTTCTCCCGCAGCTTCCGCCTGCCGAAGAACGTTGACAGCGAGGGCGTGAAGGCCAGCTACAGCGACGGGATGCTGAGCATCAGCATTCCGAAGGCCGAGGAGGCCAGGCCGCGCAAGGTCGAGATCAGCTGACCGACCGCGCGGAAACTGAGACTGCGATAGGTAGCGGGGAGGGTGCCGTGGTTCCCTCCCCGCGTCACAAGAGGAGCAAGACGTGAGCAAGAACGAGTACAGTGAGCAGCAGGATCCGCAGGAACCGGTGGTGATTGACCGCCGGGCACACGCGGAGGAGGATCTGCCCGAGACTGCGGCGGCCACGGAGGATGGGCAGGATGTTGCCACGGAAGCTGGGACAGAGGACAGCCCGGAGCTGGTCTGGGCCCAGAAGGCGGCGGAACTGCAGGACATGCTGCTGCGTCGCGAGGCCGACATCCAGAACATGCGCAAGCGGCATATGAAGGACATGGAGACCGCACGGCGCAATGCCGTGGAATCCCTGCTGGGGGATCTGTTCCCCGCGCTGGACGGCCTGGCTCAGGCCACGGCCGGCTTCAGCGGCACGGCGGACGGGGAGAACCCGCTGCTCGACGGCATGCGCAGCACGATGCGCATCATTGACAACGCCTTCCACAGGCATGGCATCACGAAGATCAGTGAGAGCGGCGTGCCCTTCGACAGCGAGCTGCACCAGCCGCTGAGCGTGGAGGACAGCGCGGATGTCACGGAGGAGACCGTGGGCCAGGTGTTCGTTGAGGGCTACCGCCTCGGCGAAAGCGTACTGAAGCCGGCCATGGTACAGGTGCTGCGGCCGAGCTGAGTGATCTGCCGGGGGGCAGTAATGTAATCTAAGTGGACGGACAGGGATATGCCGTACCAGGACAGGACAATGGCAAGGGATTTCTACAGCGTGCTGGGTGTGAAGCGAGGCGCGGAGGAGGCCGAGATCAAGAAGGCCTACCGTAAGCTTGCGCGCAAGTACCACCCGGACGTGAATCCCGGAGACAGCAGTGCCGAGGATCGCTTCAAGGAAGTGCAGCGCGCCTATGACGTACTGATGGACAAGCAGCAGCGAGAGATCTACGACCAGGTCGGGCATGAGAACTTCGAGCGCGGTGTGCGCGGCGGAGGCCCGGCGGGTGCTGAATATGGCGACATCTTCGGCGGTGGCGGACCGGGTGCCGGCCGCGGCTACACCTATACGACATCCGGCGATGCCGGCAACATGCAGGACATCTTCGAGCAGATGTTCCGCCAGGGCTTCGGCACCGAGCGCAGCTGGAGCGGCAGCCCCTTCGGCGGCCAGCACCGTGAGCAGTACAGCCGCCGTGGCCGCGACATGCAAAGCGAGCTGTCGATCAGCTTCGGCGACGCCTATCTCGGCAAGAAGGTGCGGCTGCGCGATGCCGAAGGCAAGGAACTGGAAGTCACGATTCCGGGCGGGATCGAGGACGGCGGACGGGTCAAGCTGCATGGCAAGGGCGAGCCGGGAGTGAATGGCGGGCCGCCGGGGGACCTGCATGTGAACGTAAGGATCCAGCCGCATGCATACTTCGAACGGCGCGGTGACAACATCTATCTGGACGTGCCCATCACCTTTGAGGAGGCCGCGCTGGGTGGCAGGATCGAAGTGCCGACGATGACCGGCAAGGTGCAGATGACCATCCCCGCCGGCTCACAGGGCGGCAGTGAGATGCGCCTGCGCGGCAAGGGCTTCCCGCATCTGCGCGGCACCGGGCGCGGGGACCAGATCGTGCGCCTGGAGATAGTGGTCCCGAAGGAGATCGGGATGCGCGGACGGGAGCTTCTGCGCGAGTTCTCAAATCTGACGCAGCAGAATCCGCGGCTGGGTCGCTGGAGCTGAGGTGAAGCATGGACCAGCGTGAGCGCGGAGTGTACTCAATCGGGATCGTGGCCCAGCTGACGGGCCTGCATGACCAGACCATCCGCCAGTATGAGAAGCTGGGTCTCGTCAACCCCAAGCGCAGTGCCGGCGGCACGCGGCGCTTTTCCGAGAATGACGTGGCCCGCCTCAAGGCGATCAGCTCCCTGACGCGCGACATGGGTGTGAACCTCGCCGGAGTTGAGATCATCCTGCGCATGCGTACTCGCCAGGAGGGCCTGATCACCCTCATAAATGAGATGTTCAAGCACATGGACGAGCATACGCGCAGCCGCTTTGAGTCCTATATCCGGGGCGATGAACCGGGGCTCGTGCCAACGGGCAGCGCGGGGCTGGCACGCGTTCACAGAGTGGCGGATGCTCTGATGATCGAGCTCGACGATGACGATATGCTGCGGATCCGCCGCGACTGACACTGCAAAACCACCGAATCCACCAGCTAAATCAATCAAATCCGGGGAAAATGTACTTACGGTATGGAAAGCTCGGGCGGATTTTTGTATTCTCATTTAGTACTTAAAACGGATGGCCTGGCCATCCACCAGGTGAGTTTATGTGGCAGTGCGCTAAATGTAATTACTCGAATGTGGATGCAGCGCCGATCTGCAACAAATGCCGGGCCGTCAAACCGCTTAGCGATGAGGACATCGCGGGAAGCACCGGGGGCTCGAAGTATCAGATGCAGATGGTGGCGGCCCGGGACAAGGCGGCGGTCGAAGTCCTGGAGAAGAGCTTTGCTCCCAACCCCCCGCTGGAGGATCTGGTCAGCTACTGGGGCAGGTGTACCGACAACCCCGCCAACATCCACCACGACCTGGCGCGCATCGAGAAGCAGCAGTACGCGCTGCGTGATTCCATCCGCCTGCTGATCAGCGTGCTCAAGAACCCGCGTGCGCTCGGCAACCCTGAACTGATTGACGACGCGATGCGCATGCTCAAGAACTGGGACAAGGACTGACGCGTCCCGGTATTTTCCTGAAAGCTGAAGATTAATCCCGCGCTATACTCGGTATTGATCCGCATGGCATTCTCCCAGACAGCATTCCGCCAGCACCGGCCCCCGGCCGCAGCCTGCTGCGCGCATACATGCTGTCACTGCTCCGGGCGATGTCGACACTGCTCCTGAATCCGGAATAGACCACCGGTCCCGCAGAGACGGGACAGGCAGCGACTGAACAAGACATCAACCTCACCACCTGGCTTCCGTGCGCGTATGCACGGCGGCCGCCCACACAGGAGCAGAACATGGAACGCATTCACGACAACATCACGCAACTCATCGGCCGGACCCCGCTCGTGCGCCTGCAGCGCATTGCCCCCGCAGGCGCTGCGGAGATCATTGCCAAGCTGGAATTCCAGAATCCGGGAGCCAGTGTCAAGGACCGCATCGGCCTGGCCATGGTTGACAGCGCTTTCTCCCAGGGCCTGATCGGACCGGAAACGATCCTGCTGGAAGCCACCAGTGGCAACACCGGCATTGCACTCGCGATGGTCGCGGCAGCGCGCGGGCTGAAGCTCGTGCTGACGATGCCGGAGACAATGAGCATCGAGCGCCGCCGCCTGCTGGCCGCCTTCGGGGCTGAGCTGATCCTCACTCCGGGGGAGAAAGGCATGCCCGGGGCGATTGCGAAGGCGGCGGAGCTGGCAGCCGGTGATCCGCGCTACCTGCTGATGCGGCAGTTTGACAATCCCGCCAACCCGGAGGTCCATCGCCGCAGCACGGCGGAAGAGATCTGGGCGGACAGCGGAGGCCGGCTGGACTACTTCGTGGCAGGGGTCGGCACCGGCGGCACGATCACCGGGGTGAGCGAAGTGCTGAAGCTGCGCAACCCGGCGCTGCGCACGATTGCGGTGGAACCCGCAGACAGCCCCGTGCTGAGTGGTGGCAAACCCGGCCCGCACAAGCTGCAGGGCATCGGGGCAGGCTTCGTGCCGGGTGTGCTGAACACCGGGATCATCGACGGTATCGAACAGGTGACAACTGAGGAAGCGGGCGAGTTTGCCAGGCGCATGGCGCGCGAGGAGGGCATCCTCGTCGGGATTTCCGCAGGAGCCGCGGTGGCGGCGGCTGTACGGATTGCATCGCGCCCGGAGAACAGCGGCAAGCGGATCGTGGTTGTCATTCCGAGCTATGGGGAGCGCTATCTGAGTACCTGGCTCTATGAACAGCCGGAGAACAGGGAGGCTGGCAATGCAGAAGCAGTTGTCGCAGTACAGCATTGAGATCGGCAACGGGCAGCGTCTGGCGGGCCTGATTAGCGCGGCTGTCAGCGGCATCCAGGCCAGCCTGGGCAGTGCCGGGCAACCCGCGGCCAGGCGTGTGCAGCGACTGCCGGCGCTCGAAGAGCTGGAGAGTATCATACGCGGCCTGCGCAGCGTGCTGATCCCGGAGCTGTCAAGCACGGACGGCAGCCGCCACAGCCTGCAGGGCCAGCTGCGGCTCAGCCTGAGCCAGCTCGGGCTGGAGCTGCGGCATGCCTATGTTGCAGAGGATCCGGCACGCGCACAGGACGAAGTGGAAGCGGAGATCACCAGCCAGCTTGAGCGGTTCTGCGAGTCACTGCCGGAACTGCGCAGGCTGCTGCAGACCGATGCCAGGGCGATCCATGATGGCGATCCCTCCAGCCGCAGCCTGCTGGAGGTGCAGCTGGCGAGCCCCGGACTGGAGGCCCTGCTGCACCACCGTGTGGCACATCAGCTGGAGTCGCAGGGCGTGCCGCTGCTGCCACGCATGCTGGCCTGGCTGGCCCAGCGTGCCACCGGGATCGACATCCACCCGGCTGCCAGCATCGCCGAAGCCTGCTGCATCGACCATGGCACCGGTCTCGTGATCGGCGAGACCGCCGTGATCGGCAGGAATGCGCGGATCTACCAGGGCGTGACGCTCGGAGCGCGCAGCATTCCGCTGGATGAGCGTGGCCGTGCCGTGCGGGGCCTGCGCCGGCATCCGCAGCTCGGTGACGACGTCACCGTCTACAGCGGAGCGACGATCCTCGGAGCGGTGGAGATCGGCAGCGGGAGTGTGATCGGCGGCAATGTCTGGCTGACGCATTCAGTGCCGGCGGGCAGCCGCGTGCTGCAGCATGATCCGCGGACCAGCCGTTTCAGTGCAGGGGCGGGGATCTGATGCACGCCTTGCTTCAGGCGCTGCGCCGCTGTCCGGCAGGCCTAAGATGAACATGTAAGGTGTGCGGAGGGTCACATGCTAAACTGGCGCTCAGGCCGGATCTGGCCTGACGCTTATTCTCCCTACAGGGCCGCAGGACTGTCATGAACCGCTTCACATCCATCGCATACCTTCCCGCTCGCCTGCTGGCGCTTGTCGCAGTGCTGGCCTGCCTGGCGCTCAGCGCCTGTCCAGGTTCCGGCGACAGCGATACCGGCAATGGTAGTGAAGCGGATCCGACCATGGAAAACACGGAGCAGCAGGGGGCTGATGCCGCCGGGGCGAAGAACCATCTGCAGGGGGAAACCTCGCTCTATCTGCAGCAGCATGTGGAAAACCCGGTGGACTGGTACCCCTGGAAGGATGAGGCCCTGCAGCGTGCCATCGCCGAGAACAAGCTGATCTTCCTGTCGGTGGGCTACAGCTCCTGTCACTGGTGCCATGTGATGGAGGAGGAGGTCTTCGAGGACCAGGAGATCGCGGACTACCTGAACGAGCACTTTGTCTGCATCAAGGTGGACCGCGAGGAGCGTCCTGACATCGATGCCACCTACCAGCCCGCGCTCGTGGGCCTGTCCGGCGAAAGCGGCTGGCCGCTCAACATGTTCCTGACTCCCGCGCTGAAGCCGGTGACAGGCTCCACCTACCGCCCGAAGGCCGAGTTCATGGCGCTGACCGAGCGCGTGGTCCAGGTCTGGGAGGAGAACCGTGAGGAGCTGCTCAACCAGAGTGACATGGTGGCGAGCTACGTGGCAACTCTGCCCGAGACGGGACCGGCCGGGGAGATTGACCAGGCTCTGCTGGACGAGATCGTGGACACCGCCGTGCCGCTGTTCGATGAGACCTGGGGCGGCTTCGTCAGCCCGCAGAAGTTCCCGACGCCGGTGCGCTGGCTATTCCTGATGCATTACTACCGCAAGACCGGTGACGAGGATGCCCGGCGCATGCTCGTGAAGACACTTGACGAGATGATGCGCGGCGGGCTGTATGACCACATCGGCGGCGGCTTCCACCGCTATGTGGTTGACGACAGCTGGACCGTGCCGCACTTCGAGAAGCTGCTGTATGACAATGCGCAGCTGGCCAGCCTCTACATCGAGGCCGGTGAACTGTTTGACAACGACGACTACCGCTTCATCGCTAAGGACACGCTGGACTTCATGCTGCGTGAGATGCGGGATGAGCAGGGCGGCTTCTACTCCAGCTTCGACGCCGACAGCGGTGGTGTGGAAGGCAGCTTCTACTGCTTCACCCCGGCCGAGATGATCGAGATCGCCGGAGAGCAGGACGGCGCGGCCCTGAACAGCATGTTCGGGATCACGGAGGAGGGCAACTTCGCCGACTTCCACGGCAAGATCGCCAATGTGACGGTGCTCAGCCGCCGGGCGAAGCCCGAGAAGGTGATGGAGGCCAGCGGCCTGAGCCGCGAGGCAGTGGACGCGCTGTTCGACAAATACCGCCAGCAGATCCGCGACTACCGGGCAAAGCGCGTTGCACCGACGCTGGACAGGAAGATCGTCACATCCTGGAACGGCCTGACGCTGAGTGCCTTCGCCCAGGCCTATGCCGCCTATGGCGACGAGCAGTACCTGCAGGCTGCGGAAGGCATCCGCGACTACATCAGCTCCGCACATGTGCAGGGCCAGCCCAGCGGGGCCTTCCACCGCGCCAGCACCGGACACGAGCCTGTCGGCGATGCCCTGCTGGATGACTATGCCAATCTGGCCAACGGCCTGTTCGACCTGTATGTTGCCAGCGGCGACAGTGCCGCACTGCAGCTCGGGAGCGAGGCCCTGAGCTTTGCCAACGAGCACTTCCGGGCTGAGGATGCCGTCTGGTACATGACGCCGGACTTCGTGGAGCAGCCGCTGGGCCGCCGCATCGAGATCTACGACACCGTGGAACCCTGCGGCATCAGCCAGATGCTGAAGGGCCTGCTGCGCGAGGCTGCCCTGACCGGCAACACGGAATACTTCGCCACTGTCGAGAGCGACCTCGCTGCATACCATTCCCAGCTCGGCAACTTCGTTGATGATCCGCAGTCCGGCAACCGTTATGCCAACGGTCTGGAAATGGCCAACTGGCTGGATGCCGCGCTCTTGTCCAACGGTCCGTTCTATGAGGTGGTGATCGCCGGTGATCCCGCTGATCCCGCCACGCAGGAGCTGCTCAGCCTGGCCCGCAGCGGTGGTCGCAGCTTCGTGCTGACGATGCATGTCCCGGCCGCGGGGCCTGACGAGCAGATGCTCGGGCTGCAGCCCGTGCTGCAGGGCAAGGCCCAGTGGGAGGAGAAGCCCACGGCCTTCGTCTGCCGCAAGGGATCATGCAATGCACCGACCAATGATGCAGCGGAGATGCAGTCACAGCTCAGCGCGGGCTGGGCTCACTGAGCCTGGGCTGAATCGGAAGCTTCACCGGCGGAGGGCTCGCGCAGCAGGCGGTTGCACCACAGTGCCAGCAGCACGGCCCAGGCCAGCAGGCTGGCCCCGACGATCTGGTGGATGCTGGCACTGAGCACGTAGATCGTGGGCGGGTCCGCGGCGATCTCCGTATGGGTCGCGCTGTAGAGCTGGCCGGCCTTGGCCGCCACGCCGCGGCCGACGAGTGCCCAGAAGCCCAGCAGCAGCTGCAGGACCACGATCCCCACCAGTCCGTTGCCAAGCCGGGCCAGCAGGGGCTGCTCCTCGTAGCGGCTGGCGATGCGGATTCCGAGGAAGAAGGCGAAGCCCACGATGATCACGGCCAGGGTGATGTGCAGGTGGGTCTGCATGTCGATGTGGCGGATCAGGGAGCCGAGCGTGATCTGCACCAGCAGCATGCCGCAGAGTATGCGCATCAACAGCTTGTCCGAAGCAGCGCCCCGTGCGGCAATCGGCTCGATTGCGGATTTCCAGGTGGTGCTGACGAGGGCGGTGATTGCCACGAAGCTTGCCAGCACCGCCTGGGCGAATGAGCCATGCACGAAGGCCAGGGTCAGGTCGTTGAGCTCAACGCGCTTGCCGCCGAAGATCCCCTGGATGATCACCATCAGGAGCACGCTGAAGCCCAGCACCTTAACGGCCGGGCGTTTTTCCACCAGCGCGAGATGCACAGCGAGGAAGATCGAGATCAGGCCGACGAGCGTGCCGAGCAGGCGGTGGGCATGCTCGTAGTAGATCCCGCCGGTCATGCGCTCCAGCGGAAAGAGGAACATGTTGGTGCCGAAGGAATTGGGCCAGTCCGGGACGGCCATCCCGGCGCGTTCGCTGGTGAGGATCCCGCCGGCGAAGAGCAGCACGAAGGTCGCCACGGCAGCGGTGTTGGCTAGTATGGCAGTCCAGTTGCAGGGCGGACGGGCGGAACTGTAGCCGCTGCGTCCAATGAGTGCGCCGATGCTGCAGATCAGGCCATGCGCGATGATCGACAACGGCCCCCAGATCGCGATGCTCGGCACACCCTCGACCTGTTCGTTGCCGACGACGCTGCCGAGCACGAGCAGGTTGATCAGGCCCGCGAACATCCCGCTCATCAGGCCTCCGGCGATCCCGCGACCACTGTGGCGGCCGCTGAACCAGCCACCGGCCAGCAGGATGGCGATCATCACGAAGAACACCAGCTCCGAGCGGACGGCGTGTGCCAGGCGGATCACGTACCCGCCGGTCCACATCGCCACCACCATCGCAAAGCCGATTGCCAGAATGTCCGTGCGGCCCTGCGAACTCCTTTTCACGTCTGCCATGCTTTCCTCCAGACTGGACGGAAGCATTATCCCACCGGGAGCAGCTGCGCGGGAACGCAGGGCGATCTAGGGTAAAATAGCCCCGCCGCCAGCCGCCCTGATGTATGCTCAGGCCGCATCAGTGCAAGCTTCAGCCGGAGCAGGCGGCAGCCGGAAGAACCATTCATGCCACGTGAATCCATCAAGGGACTGTTCAAGCTGGTTAAGTTCAACCTTAACCTGCTGGTGGTCGTCACGACCACCGTGGGCTTCCTGATCGCCTCACGGGGGATGGTGCAGTTTCCCCTGCTGTGGTGGACGGTGAGCGGGACCCTGCTGGCTGCCTGCGGCAGTGCGGCGCTGAACCAGTACATGGAGCGCCACCGCGATGCGCGGATGGTGCGGACCCGCAAGCGTCCGATCCCCAGCGGGCTGTTCTCACCGTCTGTGGCACTGGCGATCGGCCTGCTGACCGGAATCAGTGGTGTGGTGATGCTGGCTATGCATGTGAACTGGCTCACCGCGCTGCTGGCGCTGCTGACGCAGCTGATCTACCTGCTCTGGTATACGCCGATGAAGATCCGCAACCCACTCAATACACTGGTGGGCGGGATCTGCGGAGCCATCCCGCCGATGATGGGCTTCAGCGCAGTCTACGGCTATCTGCCGCTCGGAGCCTGGCTGCTGGCGGCCTTCCTGTTCGTCTGGCAGATTCCGCACTTCCTGGCCCTGAGCTGGATGTACCGCGAGGACTACAAGCACGGCGGCTACCAGATGCTGCCGAGCCACGACCCGCAGGCCCGCTTCACATTTCCGATCATGCTGTATTACAGCCTGATCCTGCTGCCGATCGGCCTGAGCCTGACGGTGTTCGGATACAGCGGCTGGTGGTATGGCTACGGCTCACTGCTGCTGGGGGCCGCACTGGTCTACCTGGGATACAAGCTGGTGCGGGGCCGGGAGTACATGGATGCTCGGCGGCTGTTCTTCGCCACGGTGATCTACCTGCCGCTGATGCTGCTCTTGATGGTGCTGGACATCCAGCCCCACGGCCACAGTGGCAATTTCCCCGCGGAGACTGGTAGCATAAGTGGGGAAGCGAGCAGCGGCCTGCTGCAGGACACGCCGGAGCAGGCAGGCCACTGACAACGCAGCGGGATGTGGAGATGCCAACAGCCGCCGGATGCAACTGGCCACTTAGATTGAAATTACTGACACTACTGGCAATGCTGCCGCTGCTCGGCAGTTTCGCTGGCCAGGCAGTTCCAGTCAAGGTCGCACAGGCGACGCGCCTCAGCGGATTTGATCTGCGCGACTGTCTGATACCCACGGATCAGATCCGCAGCCAGGCCGCAGCCCGGGATCAGATAGAAGCACTAGGCCGGCCGCAGGCGCTGGACGCCGAAGCACTGGCGGAGCTGAACTTCGACAGGCAGACGGCCGGGCTGACGCCGTACCTGGCGGCTGCGGACCTCGTGGCCGGGCTGGAGCTGGAAGGTGAGTTCCGGGCCTATCCACTGGCCATGCTCAGCCGCCACCAGATCGTGAATGACAATCTGCAGGGCAGGGCTGTGCTGATCAGCTACTGTCCGCTGAGTGATGCACTGCTGGCATTCCGCCGCGAGCAGGACGGCCGCGAACTGGAATTCGGGGTGAGCGGGCTGTTGCACAATTCGAACATGCTGATGTTTGACAGAGCCCGGCGAGGCGAGGAGAGCCTCTGGAGCCAGCTGCGCGGCCAGGCCGTGAGCGGGCCGCTGTCTGGTAGGGAACTGGAGCAGTTGCCGCTGCAGCTGATTGACTGGGGGAGCTGGCTGGAGCTGCATCCAGGCAGCAGTGTTGCGGTCCCGGAGCTTGAGGAACTGCCGGAGTACACAAGGGATGCGTATGCTGACTACCGCACGGAGGCCAGGCTGCGCTATCCTGCCTGGCCACAGTTGCCGGAGGACAGCCCGCTGCATGCCTTCGAACAGGTGATCGCAGTTGACAACGGCAGCGGCTGGCTGGTCCTGCCACTGCGCCAGCTCAGGCGCGAGCTGGGGAGTGGCAACCGTCTGGAGTTGCATGGTGCGCGCTTCATACTCAGCACTCCGGCGGATCCGGACAGCGAGCCGCAGGTGCTGGTCGAGGCCCTGCCTGACGCAGATATACGATTCGTGCATGCCTACTGGTTCGCCTGGTACGCCATGCATCCGGAGAGTAAGATCTTCCCGCTGCTGGACTGAATCCGGATGGAGCCTGATCCGGTGGGATAATGGGGCGTCAGGGAAGGACATATGACCAGCGAAACGCCACAGCCGGAGACAGGCAGCAATGGGACGCAGGAGCTCAGGGTGCTTGACCTGCGCGGGCTGTGGTGGCTGTGGAGCCTGGTGTTCATTGCCATGCTGGCAATCAGCCTGCGGCTGTTGCTGCCGGCCATGCAGGGGGGAGGGCTGGCGGTGCAGCAGGGGACACTGAGCCTGGCGGACTACGGCTTCAGCACGAGCAACAGCCTGATTCCGCTTGAGCACTTTACGCCATCCGGTCTGCCACGCGACGGGATCCACTCCCTGCAGGACCCACCCGTGGTGCAGGGCAGCGAGGTGCCGGAGATCAACAAGCGCGAACGGCGGCTTTACCACCGCAAGTTCATCGTCAGTGGAGACCGTGTGGTCGGGGTCAGCCTCAACGGGGAACAACGCGCTTACCAGATCAACATCCTCAACTATCACGAGATTGTCAACGACACTCTGGGCGGAGTGCCGATCGCGGTGGTCTACTGCCCGCTGACGGATTCAGCCACAGTGTTCAGCAGGGAAGTGGATGGGGAGATCCTGGAGTTCGGCTCCAGCGGACTGCTCATCAATTCAAACATCGTGATGTATGACCGCCGCTCGCAACTGGCGGAGAGCAGCCTCTGGAGCCAGCTGCAACTGCGCGCCGTGGCCGGACCGATGGCCGGGAGCGGACTGGAGCTGCTGCCCGCGGATCTCTCGCATTGGGGAGAGTGGCTAGCTCAGTATCCCGATACGACGCTGCTGGCACGCGAGACCGGTGAGCCGCGTGACTACAATTCAAACCCCTACCTGCGATATTACGAAATCGGCGAACCGCGCTTCCCGGTGGATCCGCCTCCTCCGGCAGATGGCCTGAAAGCGATGGACAGGGTGTTCGCCCTGCAGGATGCAGCGGGCTGGAAGCTTGTCAGCTTCGCGGACGTGGAGCGGCTTGCTGGGGATGACCGTGTGCTGGAGCTCTCCGGCCTGAGCCTGCAGTTCATACCATACAGCTCCACGCTGGATCCGCCGGCGGTGCTGGCCAGGGATGCGGATGGCAACTGCCTCACGGGGATCAGTGCACTGTGGTTCGCCTGGCATGCGATGTATCCGGATGCACAGCTGATTGATCCCGTGGAGCTGGCTAGCCGATGAACTTCGCGCTGAGCATCACGGCAAACAGTGCACACCACATCACCGTCAGGAAGTGCCAGTAGATGTTGGTGCTGGTCACGGCCTGGTGGCTTTCCTCGGAGTAGCAGTCGCGGCCGGCGGCACGGTAAAGCACGATCAGGGGAATCACACCGCCGAGCAGGTGGGCGGCATGCAGGGCTGACATCATGAAGAAGGTCCCGCTGAACAGGTAGTTGGCCGCTTCGTACTCAGGACTGGCAACGATCACCCGGTAGCTGCTCCACTGCAGCACGTAGAAGGTCAGTGACAGCACGAGCGTTCCCAGCAGGCCATTGCGCAGGTTGTGCACGCTGGCATGCCGGATCGAGTTGAGTGCGTACTGCATCGTGCCGCTGCTGACGAGGATCACAAGCGTGCTCATGTACAGCGTGGCAGGGAATGGTGCACCCTGGGGAGGCAGCCAGTCGCTGGCATGCATGTTGCGGATCAGCAGGTAACAAACGATCACGGCCAGAAAGCCCATGGTGCCGGAGACCAGGCCGAGGTACATCCCCATGGTGGCCGCTGTCAACGGCTGTCTTGCTGGCCGTCCGGGCTCCATGATATCCGCTCCTTGCTTAACGATACCGCTCAGTGGCCTTCCGCCGGAGCTGCGGCTTCCTCTCCACTGGTATGCAGGCTGGTACCTTCTCCGCCATGCTTGCTCTGCCATTCATCGCGTGCCGTCTTGTACATGTTCTCAGGCTTGCCTTCGGACTCCATCAGCTTGTTGGCCTCATAGGGAGCGATGTCGCGGCGGTATGTCGCCGTATCCAAGGAGGCAAATCCGAAGAAGCAGGCCACGAACATGATGGCCGCGAGGAACACATAACCGTTGAAGGGGCGGTCATAGCGCAGGTGCATGAAGTACAGCGCCACAAGCAGGGCCTTGATGGTGGCGATGCCCATCGCGATCAGCATGCCGGTGGTGCCCGGCAGCTTGCCGGAGAGACCCACGGTCAGCACCGTGAGGTCCACCAGAGCGCCGAAGACCATGAACAGCTGCGGCAGCGGGCTGACGTGCCCGACGGTGGGATGTCCCGGCTCAAGATGATGTGATTTGTTGCTCATGTCAGCTTGTCTCCGATTATGCCGCTAGTCCACGAGGTACAGCAGCGGGAACAGGTAGATCCAGATCAGGTCGACCAGGTGCCAGTACAGGCCCACCAGGTCCACCGGTGTGTAATAGGTCGAGTTGTAGGCACCCTTGGCCGACAGCACGAAGATCACGAAGATGCAGATGATGCCGATCACCACGTGAATACCGTGCAGGCCGGTCATGATGAAGTAGATGCTGAAGAACAGATGCGCCTTGGCCGGCTGCTCGAACTTGTGAGTGGCTTCCTCGGCCTTCGCCTCAGCGGGTTCGTTGATGTCGAAGCCTTCGGGACCTGCGGGTGCCGGAGCATACTGGGAGCTTGGCAGCTTCATTGAGGCATCGGTAAGCTGCGCACCGCCCGCCATGGCATCCTGGTGCACGGCATTGGCATCCTGGGCCGCCTCGGCCAGGCTGTGCATTTCAGCTCCGTCTCCACCGGCTCCATGCTCGCCGCCATGTTCTTCAGTCTGCCAGACATAGCGGTCGCCATACAGGGTACCGTGGTGGATCTTCGCGCTGTACTCGAAGTACTTGATCACGAGGAAGCCAAAGGCGCAGAGCATCGTCAGACCGAGCATCGTGAGCAGGGTCTTCTTCTGACTGAGCTGAGCGGCTCGCACGCCCCAGGCCATCGTGAGGCTGGAGGTGAGCAGGATCAGGGTATTCAGTGCACCCATGTTCTTGTCGAGGAACTGGTGTCCGTAGTGGAAGATCTCGGGGTTGTGCGTGCGGTAGATGACGTACGCGCAGAACAGCCCCGCGAAGATCATGATCTCCGTGACCAGGAACAGCCACATGCCCATTTTGTCCGAGTCGAACTGCTGAGTCTCGTTCTCGAAGTGATGGTGCACATGTGAAGGATGATCGTGATGCGACATCGTCAATAACTCCTGTGTTACTCCGCGTGGTCCTCGTCAGCAACTGACGGGCGCACCTTGACGTAACCACCTTCCTCGTCACTCCACTGCCAGGACTCCACATCGTAGGGGTCGCCGGCTTCGGGGGTATCCTCGAAGTTGAACGTGATCGGCGGAGTGGAGGTTTCCCACTCCAGGGTTGCGCCGCCCCAGGGGTTGCGTGGGGCGAGCTTGCCCTTGCTCAGGGATGAGATCAGTGCGTAGGCAGCGATCAGGAAGCCGATCATCTGCATGTAGGCACCAAGCGTTGAGATCTGATGGTAGATCTGCCAGTCGGGCATCGCCTCGTAGAGGTGGTAGCGGCGCGGCATGCCCAGTGAGCCCAGCGGGAACTGGCTGAAGAAAGTCACGTTGAAGCCGATTGACACGAACCAGGCGGCAAAGCGCGCGAGCTTCTGGTTGTACATGCGGCCCGTCATCTTCGGCCACCAGTAGTGGAGGCCGGCGATGAAGGCGAACAGCGTGGAGCCCATCATCGTGTAGTGGAAGTGCGCAACCACGAAGTAGGTATCGTGCAGGTGGATGTCAGTGGCCAGGGTTGCCAGGGGCAGGCCTGTCAGGCCGGCGATCGCGAAGATGAACATGAAGGACAGGGTGTAGATCATCGGCGTCGCCAGGTTGATCGAACCCTTGTACATCGTCGTCAGCCAGTTGAACATCTTCACGGCGGAGGGGATGGACACGCTGAAGGTCAGGGCGCTGAACACCATGTTCATCAGGTTGGACTGGCCGCTGGTGAACATGTGGTGGCCCCACACGATGAAGCTGAAGATCGCGATGGCGATCGAGCTGTAGGCGATGAAGCGGTAGCCGAAGATGTGCTTGCGGCTGAAGGTCGATACCAGCTCGGAGATCACACCCATCGCGGGCAGGATCATGATGTAGACCGCCGGGTGGCTGTAGAACCAGAAGAAATGCTGGAACAGCACCGGGTCACCACCGAGCGCCGGATTGAAGATGCCGATGTGCATCACGCGCTCGACGATCAGCAGCAGAAGCGTAATGCCCAGCACCGGGGTAGCCACGAGCTGGATCACCGCGGTGGAATACAGCGCCCAGAGCAGCAGCGGCATCTTGAACCAGGTCATCGTCGGCGGACGCATCTTGTGGATGGTCACGATGAAGTTCAGACCGGTGAAGATCGAACTGAAGCCGAGGATGAAGGCTGCTGAAGTCATCAGCACCACCGGCGTCTGCGAATTGATGGAGTAGGGCGTATAGAAGGTCCAGCCCGTATCAACGCCGCCCAGTCCCAGCACCAGCAGCGCCATCACAAGACCGATCACGTAGAGGTGATAGGACAGCAGGTTGAGGCGCGGGAAAGCGACATCCTTGGCTCCGAGCATCAGGGGCAGCACGAAGTTGCCAAGTGCCGCCGGGATTCCCGGAATCAGCACCAGGAACACCATGATCGCACCGTGCAGGGTGAAGACCTTGTTGTATGTCGCGCTGTTGAACATGAGCTCGCCGGGTGTCAGCAGCTCCGTGCGGATCAGCATCGCGAACACGCCTCCCAGGAAGAAGGCGGTGAGGATTGAAACCATGTACATCACGCCGATGCGCTTGTGATCCAGCGTGAAGAACCAGGAACTGAAGCCCTTCGTTGCATTGAGGTAGTTGACCTCAGGATGCACCGGGCTCGTGAGAATGCTCTTTACTGTCTGACCGGTACTTGCCATGTCTGTCCTACTCCTGGATACCTTCCGCGGCATCTGCTGCCGCGTCCTCCGCGGCGGCGCCCTCTTCAGCTGCGCCGTCTTCAACGCTCATGCTTTCGCCTCCGGCACCTTCGCCTGACGGCTCGGGTACCTTGCGGAGCGCTTCCTTGACATCCTCGGGAACGTTGTTGCTGATGGTCTTCAGGAAGGCGATGATGTCATTGATCTGTTCATCCTTGATCTTGCCCTTGAAGGTAGGCATCACACCCTGGAATCCGGCATGGATCTTGGCGTTGGGCTCGAGGATTGACTCACGCACGTAGTTCTCATCCATCGGCACGGTTTCGCCGCTTTCGAGGCTGACCTGGCCCCCGAAGGCATCCACGAAGGTCGGGCCGGTGATCGTCACCTTGTCCTTGCTGTCGTGGCACTGCACGCAGCCGAACACGCCGTAGTAGTACTCACCGTTCTCCGCGGGGGAGTAGGGGGAACGATCCTTGAGCTTGTCGAGGTAGATGTCGAAATTGGCACGGGATTCCACCACGACCTTGCTGAGCATGCTCGAATGGTCCTTGCCGCAGTACTCGGTGCAAAAGATGTTGTAGGTGCCTTCCCTGGTGGCCTTGAACCAGACCTTCGTGTATCGGCCGGGTACGACGTCCTGCTTGACGCGGAACTGCGGAATGTAGAAGCTGTGCAGTACGTCCTCCGACTCCATGATCAGCACGACGTCGGTGTCCACAGGGACGTGCAGGAAGGACTCAGGAATGTCATTGCCCTGCTCATCCATGAGTTTACCGCCGCTGATGCCGCCGTTGGGGTAGATGAACTGCCAGGTCCACTGCTTGCCGACGACGCGGATCTGGTAGGCATTGGCGGGCGGGGAGGTCAGGTGCATGTAGCCCTTGAAGCCGTACCAGAAGATGACGATCACGAGCGCGAGGGGAATCAGGATCCAGGACAGCTCCATCGGGAGGTTATGGTGCGGGGTGTGCTCGGCCTTGGGGTGGACCCCCTTGTGGTACTTGACCACGAACATGAAGGTCAGACCCATCAGCAGCACGAAGAAGAACACCATGATCCAGTAGATGATGTAGAAGGAGAGATCCACACCACCCGCTGCAGAGGATGCCTGTTCCGGCAGCCAGAAGGTCTGGCCCCGGCCCTCCAGAAGGGCCAGGTGCAGGCTGCCAGCTGTTGCACTTGCAAAGTTCATTGAATTTTCCTCGTCTTACGAGGTCCCCTCAACAGGACCATTATTCCTAAGCTTGCGCCGAACCCGGTCCGCCGTCCAGAATGCTCCGAGGAAGGCAAACAGGGCCAGTGCGAACAGGGTCAGGAGCACCCTGGCGATGTTCCAGGCCTGGGCCGAATAGGTTCCGGCCGCGGCGTCGTAGTGGAAGCAGTACAGGAAAACCTTGTCAACGGTTGTGCCGATGCGGCCCTCTGAGGCTTCGATGAGTGAATACTTCACCGTGGCCGGATCAAAGGTCACACCGTAGAGATAACGCGCGACGCGCGCATCGGGGGTGAGCACGAAGGCTGCAGCCTGGTGGCTGTATTCATTGCGCTCCTCGACATACTCGAAACCGAAGCCGATGGCCTGGCAGAGCGGCAGGATGGATTCATCCTTGCCGGTCAGGATATGCCATTCGGCAGCGCCGTTGGGCAGCCCGTAGCGGCCGATGTAGTTGTCCATCTTGGCCCGGGCCATTGCCGGCGTCTCGCCGTCCACGAAGCTGACGGTGATCATGTTGAACTGGTTCTCGCCCATGTCCGCCAGGCTCAGGGCATCAAACGTGCCGTTCACAACCAGCGTGCAGAGCATCGGGCAGTTCAGGTAAACCAGGTTCAGCAGCACCGGCCTGTCATCATCGAAGTAATCCGCGAGCAGGACAGCATTGCCGTTTTCATCCGTGAAGGCCAGGTCAGTCGGGATGTGCTCGTCGAGATGCTCGACGATCTCTACCCGGCTGATTTCCTCAGGGACCCGGTTGTTGAGCTGGGCGAGCGCAGCCGTGGCCAGCAGCGGCAGTCCCGCCAGGCCCAGCAGTCCGACTCTAACCCAGTTCCTCATCATGCCAATAACCATAGGTATCTATACCTAGTGAGAACCCAGCATTGCACCTTTGGCGGTGCCGGGTTCGGCCAGGACCTCATCCTCCGGCCCACCCTCAGCAGGGGCACAGGGGTTCAGCTGCTCCTCAGCAGCCGCACAGGGATTCCCCGCCGCAGGCTGTGCCCCGGCGGGATTGCCATCCAGGCCGAGGGTTGCCTCGGGCGGATTGCGCTGCAGGTTGATCAGCCGTCCCACGATCTCACGCTTGGCTTCGTCAATGGTGACGCTGACCATGCCCTTGTCGGCATCCACGACCGTCGAGTCATGCAGCACTGCACGCTGCGCCTCTCGCGTGGCGTTCAGCACTTCAGCCTCGGAGTGGTAGACCTTGATGTCGTTCTCGTGGCGGGCCGTCTTGCCGAAGACGCCGACCAGCCAGGCGGAAATCGCGATGCAGAAGAAGAAGAAGGAGATCGTCACGCCCCAGATGGTGGGCATGCCGAGGTCCTCGCCGATGTCGTGGCGCTCCTCCTCCACTGCGTGGTCGTCGTGCTTTACCTTGTAGTCACTCATGGCTTTCGACCTAGACCTTCACGTTGTCAAACTTCAGCGACTTGGCGATCTGCGGATCACCCAGCGGGGCGATGGGGTTCTTGCCGGCCGTGATCAGGAAGCAGCCGAACCAGAAGAAGCCGATCGCCAGCAGGCAGAGGATGTCCGAGAAGGCAAAGGGCAGTCCCCCGCCCACGGCACTGCCCGTGATGCGCTGGTATTCCGGAATCACCTGGTAGAAGTGGTCCAGCCAGTGCAGGACCAGCATCCAGACTGCGCCGACGGCCAGCAGCACGTTGTGGCGCTTGATGTAGCGGCTGATCAGGAAGGCGAAGGGCAGGGCGAAGTGCCCGAACAGCATGAACCAGGCCAGCGGGGTCCAGTCGGCATTCTGCCGGATGTGGAACCAGCGGGTCTCCTCGGGAATGCTCGCGTACCAGATCAGCATGTACTGGCTGAAGGCGATGTAGCCCCAGAAGAACACGAAGGCGAACAGGAACTTGCCGAAGTCGTGGTAATGTTCCACGGTCACGGCTTCCTTGAGACGCCCCTTGCTCTGCAGCCACTTGAAGATCAGGATCATCGTGCTGAAGAAGCCGATCATCGCCCCCGCGAAGTAGTAGACGCCGAACATCGTGCTGAACCAGATCGGATCCAGGGACATGATCAGGTCAATCGCGAAGAAGGTCATCACGAGGAAGTTGATCAGCAGGCCCGGAGCACTGAGCTGCCAGACCCTGAGCGTGCCGCGGTCCTTCTCGTCACCGTCGGCCATGTTGTCCTGCTTCAGCGAATTGCTCAGCAGCAGGGCGCGGCCGAACAGGAAGAACACGACGAAGTACATCACGAAGCGGATGTTGAAGAACATCGTGTTCAGATAGGCTTCCTTGTTGTGGACGATCTGCTGCTCGGCGGCATCAATCCACTGCCCGATGTTCACCCACTGGTAAACCTCGACATTGCCTGAATTGACGAGCAGCAGGATCGGAATTCCCGCGAAGAACATCATCCACAGCGAACCGGCCAGGAACTCCGGAATGCGGCGGATCACCACACTCCAGGAAGCGCGAGCCACGTGGTTGACCAGCGTGAACAGCAGAGCGCCGATGCTGATGCTCATGAAGAACACGTAGTTGTGGATGTAGGAGAAGTAGAAGCGCTGCTGCGCCTCTCCCCCGTTCATGACGAAGCCGGCGGCAATCAGCAGGATACCGATTCCAAGGGCGATCGGGCCGAACCTGGCCAGCTCCCCAAGGTAGGGGTTGTCCTTTCTGAGCTGCTCGGGAGTTATTCCATGTGAATGAGCCATGGCGCTAACCGTTGCCTCCGTCTGCTTCTGCCTGATTTGCAGTATCCATGGCACCTTCAGCGGCGGGAGCATCGCCCTCCGGCTGGGTGCCTTCCGTCATCTCCGTCGTCTCCGCATCGCTGCCGGCCTGCTCGGTGCCAGCCTCAGCATCCATGGCCGGAGCCTGGCTGCGGTTGGCCTCAATCTGCTTGAGCAGGCGCTCGCGGTCAGCCTGGTCGACCTGGGTGACAGGCGTCCACTGGCTGAGCTGGAGAGTGCGGATGTAGGCCACGATGGCCCAGCGATCCTCGACGGGAATCTGTGACTTGTATCCGGGCATTGTCCGGATACCGTTGGAAATCGTGTTGAAGATATGGCCCACCGGACGGGCACGCAGCTCATCGCTGTGATAGCTCAGGGGCGTGACCCAGGAAAGCCCGCGGTGGTTGCCGCTGATGGCCAGCTGGGAGGCACGCTTCTCGATCATGCCGTCGCCGTAGCCGGCCTCACCGTGGCAGACCGCGCAGTAGATCTGGTAGCGGTTCTCACCACGCTCGATCAGATTGTTGTCAATCTGGATCTCATCCGGGAATGTGGTGGCAAAGCGCTCACCTTCAATGCCGCGGTAGAGGTGGTCATCCTCGTGGAGCATGCCCACCGGGACGGTGCCCTCCACCCAGCTTCGCATCACGCGGCCATCCTTGAACTCCGGATCATACTGCTGGGGATTCCAGCGGTACTGGTTGTCCATGTCCGGGATGATGGATGTGCGGGGCTGGCGCCAGTGCAGGTTGCGATGCGCGTAGACCACACCGAGAGGTACGAGCGAGAGGTTGGCCAGGATCACGCTGACCCAGATCCAGTTCTTCGGGATCCGGGACCAGTTGATGAAGGGCTCAACCGGAGGAGTCTGCTGCTTCTTGTCTGCCATTTCAGTCCTCCAGCACCTCAAGATACGTGCCCTTGAGGCCGGCGAGCATGTCACGCGTCTTGCGGACATCGAACTTCGGATCCTCGGCGCTGACGCTGATGAAGAACCGGTCGTCAGTCACGCGGCCGAAGCGGTCGCTGTACATGGTGAAGTGGTTGAACTGCGGCAGGCGGTTGACACCGAGCATGCCGAAGAACGAGGCGAAGGCCGAGAACAGGATCGTCATCTCGAACATCACGGGGATGTTGGCGGGAACGCTCCAGAAGGGCTTGCCGGAGATGAAGTACTGGTAACCGGTGACAACCACTCCGGGGAACTGCACGGCGTTCATCCACCACTGGATGAACAGGCCGGTGCACAGTCCGGTGAAGCCGCAGGCCAGCACGATCCACTGCACGTGTGAAGGCCTGGCACCCATCGCCCTGTCCAGGCCATGCACGGGGTAGGGCGTGTGGCAGTCCCAGTTGGAGTAGCCGGCATCGCGCAGCTTCTCGGCACCGTGGGTGAGCTGGTCCACATCGTCAAACTCGAGAAGGTAGCCGAGCAGCCTGCGGCCCTCGGTGGGTTCCTCGATGGTCATTGTCTTTGCCTCTGTCTGGCTCATGCCTTTGCCTCCGCAGCTGCATGCCCGCCATGGCCGGGATGGGCCTCAGGCAGTACCGCCTTGACCTCGGCCATTGCCACGATCGGCAGGTAGCGGCAGAACAGCAGGAAGAAGAAGAAGAACAGTCCGAAGCTGCCGGCCAGGGTACACAGGTCAACCCAGGTCGGGACGTAGTAGTCCCAGCTGGACGGCAGGAAGTCACGTGAGAGCGAGCTGACGACGATCACGAAGCGCTCAAACCACATGCCGATATTCACGAAGATGGACACGATCCACATAATCCAGAGGTTCGTGCGGGCCTTCTTGAACCAGAACACCTGCGGGATGAAGACATTGCAGGTGACCATGATCCAGTAGGCCCAGGCATAGGGACCGAAGGCACGGTTCTGGAAGGTGAAGCTCTCCAGCGCATTGCCGCCGTACCAGGCGATGAAGAACTCCATCGCATAGGCGTAGCCGACGATCATGCCCGTACCGAGAATGATCTTGTTCATGTGCTCGAAGTGCTGGAGCGTGATCAGGTTGCGCAGCCCGAAGAGCTGGCGTGCCGGAACAGCCAGGAAGACCACCATCGCGAAGCCGCCGAAGATGGCGCCCGCCACGAAGTAGGGCGGGAAGATCGTGGTGTGCCAGCCCGGAAGCTGGGAAGTTGCGAAGTCGAAGGACACCACGGAGTGCACTGAAAGCACCAGCGGCGTTGCCAGGGCGGCGAGCAGCAGGTAGGCCTTCTCGTAGTGGATCCACTGGCGGTTGGAACCGCGCCAGCCCAGTGCGAACAGGCCGTACATGATCTTGCGCAGCTTGGTCTTGGCCCGGTCACGGAAGGTGGCCAGATCAGGCACCATGCCCATGTACCAGAACAGCAGGGAGGTCAGCAGGTAGGTCGTGATCGCGAACACGTCCCAGAGCAGCGGGCTGCGGAACTGCGGCCAGAGCTGCTGCTGGTTGGGGATCGGGAAGATCCAGTAGACCACCCAGACACGTCCGACGTGGACCAGCGGGAAGATGCCGGCGGCGAACACCGCGAAGATCGTCATCGCTTCCGCGAAGCGGTTGATGCCGGTCCTCCATTTCTGGCGGAAGAGGTAGAGGATCGCGGAGATCAGCGTTCCGGCGTGGCCGATACCGATCCAGAACACGAAGTTCACGATCGCGAAACCCCAGGCGACCGGAGTGTTGACACCCCAGACACCGACACCGGTGGAGATCAGGTAGGCCAGCATCGCGAACAGCAGGCCAAACAGCATGATCGCACCGCCGAAGGCGATGTACCAGGCCTTGGGAGCGCTCGGGTACTCCGCTACTCTGGCAACGATTTCAGTGATGTCCGCAAAGCCCTTGCCGCCGGTGATGAGCGGCTGCTGGCTGATCGCATCTCTCGTGTTGTCCAGTTCAGTGCTCAGCTGGCTGAGCGGTTTGGTTATTGTCTTCGCCATACTGATTCCTAGTGCTCTGCCTCGTGATTGCTTGCGTCCTCGCCGTGTGGGGCCTCATGCCCCTCGCCGTGTCCGCCACCATGGGCACCGGCGGCCAGGCGGGCCTGGTCAGCGGCGAGCTCGGGGCTGCCTTCCGCGAAGTTGCGAACCCTGGCCATGTAGCGGGTACGGGTGCGGTTGCTCAGTTCGCCGAGGATCTCATAGCTGCGGGGATCCGCATGACGCTGTGAGACCATTGTGCCGATACCGCTGAGGTCTCCGAAAGTGATGGCATCACTGGGGCAGGTCTGCTGGCAGGCGGTACGGATCTCTCCGTCGCGCAGCTCGCGCTTCTCGACCTTGGCCCTGATCTTGGCATTCTGGATACGCTGCACGCAGTAGGTGCACTTCTCCATCACGCCGCGGCTGCGCACCGTGACCTCGGGGTTCTTCACGAGGCGCTCGGTGTCGCTGATCGTCTTCTGGTAGTTGAAGTAGTTGAAGCGGCGCACCTTGTAGGGGCAGTTGTTGCTGCAGTAACGGGTGCCGACGCAGCGGTTGTAGACCATGTCATTCAGGCCCTCATCGCTGTGCACGGTGGCGGCGACGGGGCAGACCTGTTCGCAGGGGGCGTTCTCGCACTGCTGGCAGGCGATGGGCATGTGTACGGACTGTGGGTTGGCAACGTCCCCGCTGAAGTAGCGGTCAACGCGCACCCAGTGCAGTTCACGACCCTCGAGCACGCGCTGCTTGCCGACAACGGGGATATTGTTCTCGGCTACGCAGGCCACGAGGCAGGCACCGCAGCCGGTGCAGGCATTGAGGTCGATCGACATGCCCCATCTGTGACCATTGAACTGCGGGGTCACGAACAGCTGGGTGTCGGCCGGCTGGTGCACCATGTGCTGGGCGAAGTCAGGGCTGCTCTTGTAGTGCCGGTAATCGGCCTCGCGCACGAGCGTCGGAATGCGGCGCTCACGCTCCTTCATGCCCAGTTCGTCAATCGCATGGTGGTCCTGCACGGAAGCCAGTTCCATCGTGCGGCCGGTGCGGCTCAGGCTGCCGCCTGGAATGAAGTCCGGATGCTCTGAATCACGCAGCATGAAGATGTCGCTGCCGACTCCGTCGGCGATGCGACCCAGCTTGCTGTGGCCGTAACCCATGGACAGGCTGACCGATCCGGCGGCCTGGCCGGGCTGGATCACGACCGGCAGCTCCGTGCTGACATTGCCGATGCTGACCTTGACGACGTCTCCGTCCTTCAGGCCCAGCTCACCGGCATCCTTGAAGCTGACGACGGCGGCGTTGTCCCAGGTGAGCTTGGTCACCGGGTCCGGAGCCTCCTGCAGCCAGCCATTGTTGGCATATCGTCCGTCGAAGATGCAGTTGTCAGGCAGGAACACCAGTTCCAGGCCCTGCGTTGCGGGCATGCTTGCCAGGGCCGTCATCGGTCCCAGGCCCAGACCGAAGTTTCCGGTCTCTGAATGGGCGGCCAGCCGGATCGCGCTGCTGCCTTCATGCAGAATGCGACGCCAATCCCGCTCAGGATCGGTGCTGCCGCTGAGCTCGCTGAAGTTCTGCATCACGATGTCGTGTGCATTGCGTTCATCACCGGCACAGAGGGCCAGCAGTTCCAGCGGGCTCATGCCGTCGAACAGGGGTTCGATCAGGGGCTGGGTCACGCTGTAGGTGCCATCCCAGGCATAGGCATCGCCCCAGCTCTCCAGGTACTCGGCGCGGGGCACGACCCAGTGGGCCAGGGCACTTGTGGCATTGGCATGGCTCGTGAGGTGCACGATGTTTTCCATGCCGCCGAGGATGCCCTCCACACCTGCGTCCTGCGGGGCACTGGCGACGGGGTCGCCGCCGAGGATCACGAGGTTGCGGACACCTTCACGGCTTGCTGCAGCCGCCAGCTCGCTGAATGCCAGGCTGTGGCTGAAGCGGTCCTGCACCGGGTCGGAAACATAGCGCACAGTGTGGCCGGTGTTCTGCATCGCCTGGTTGATCATGGCGCCGAGAATGTGCACCGCTGCGGGCTGGCGCGGTCCGACCGTGACAATGGCCTTGCCCTTCAGGCTGACCAGGTCCGTGGCCAGCAGCTTGATGGCATCCATCACTGAAGCATCAAGACTCAGGCCGCTGTACTGCTGGAACAGGCTTGCGAGATTCTCCGTGCCCGGGGGCAGGGGGTGGCGCTTGCTGACGAAGATCTCGGCGGCAAGGGCAGCCAGCGCTGCACCGACCTCCGCAGTACGCAGGGGCCGGCGGTGGTCGGCATTCGCGCCGGTGACGCTCATGACGGACTCGAAGCAGTAGAGGCGCGTCGGCGCACCGCTGTCCAGGCTGCGGGCCTGGGCGAACTGCTTGCTGTACATCACGCTGGCAGGATGGTTCAGCAGGAAATCATCATCAAAGCTGGCAACCACGCTGGCCTGGGTCAGGTCCATCACGGGATGACAGGCCTGGTTGAACAGCAGCTGCATCGCGTCGCGCTCGTTGTCACGCGAGACCGGCTCGTACTCGAACCAGAGCACTCGGTCACCGAGACTGCGGCGCAGGGACTGCAGGGTCGGGGAGCTGCTGGACTCGGCCAGCACTGCGAACCTGCCTTTGAATATCTGATTGTTGGCAACCCAGTTCACGAAGGCACTGCGGTCGCGCTCGGTGGCTGCACCGGAACTGCGGTCCGTGTAGCTCTTCTGGCGGTCGATGTCATAGACATTGAGCACGCTGGCCTGGTGCAGCATCTGCGCTCCGCCGAGGCTGGCGGGGTGGCGCGGATTGCCGTCGACCTTGATCGGGCGACCGTCGTAGCTCGTGGCCAGCAGTCCTGTGCCGTAGCCCATGTGCTCCATGGTGGTGGCGAACTGCACGGGCGTGCCGGGGCTGTAGCCCTCCGGGCGGTTGGCAAACGGCGCGATCTTCTCCCGCGGCCAGGTGCAGCCGGAGATGCCGATGCCGGCGAGAGCCAGCGAGGCGCCCATCACCCGCAGGAAGTCACGGCGTGTCGTGTCGTTGATGGCCTCGGTGGCGACAGCGGAAAACTCCCGCTTCATCATCTCCTCGTACTCGGCCGAGCCCGCGAACTCGTTCAGGCTGCGCCAGTAGGTGCGGCCGCTGCCCTGGAGCTGCTTGCGGGAAATGACACTGCTGCTGTTCTTCATCGATGACATGTCGAGCAGTTCACCTTCGGATTTACTTGATACTTAGCGGCAAGCTCGCTGCAGGCATCCTCAATGCCGGATTCCGTCTTGATGCCGAGCACTTCCTCGATCGGCCGCAGGTCGGTGATCCGGTCCAGGGGACGGATGTTCGGCGTGGGGTTGCGGTGGCATTCCAGACACCAGCCCATGTTGAGCGGCTGGTCCTGGTACACGACCTCCATCTTGTCAACGCGGCCATGGCACGATACGCAGCCGATGCCCTTGTTGACGTGGATGCTGTGGTTGAAGAAGACGAAGTCCGGGAGATCATGCACCCGGATCCATTCAACCGGTTTACCGGTCCGGTAGCTTTCGAACAGGGGCTCGAGCTTCGGACTCTGGTTGTGGATGGTGTTGTGGCAGTTCATGCAGGTCTGCGTCGGCGGGATGTTCGCCTTGGCCCCCGTCTCCACGCCCGTATGGCAGTAGCGGCAATCCAGGCCGAGCTCGTTCACGTGCAGCTTGTGGCTGTACGGAATCGGCTGCTCGGGCATGTAGCCAACCGCGGTATTGCGTGGTGAGGTGGCGTACAGAGTGAGCACGACCACATACAGGAGACCGCCTGCGAACAAGATCGCAATCAGCCTCGTTACATCATCCACCCATCTGGGGAATATTGGTTGCTTACCGTTCATGTGCGCGTATGGTCGATTATCGGCAGGAAACTGATCACAGTCCACTGCCGTAAGCTGGCTGTAAATTTACCATACAACCGAAAAATTTGAGAATGCTTTTACGAGAAACTGATCTAAGAATCAGCCTTGATGCACTCTTGACTAGTGCAGACTTCAACAGTTGAGACAATTCTGATACCTTTTACTGATGTTGTACGAAGAGTTCAGCCACAGTTCACGGGTCCGAAGTTTGGAACCGGATATCGTGAAATCATTCTCGGTATTGAGAACAGCTCTCAGGATGGAGAAACTGGATCAGCAGGCCAGTACGCTGCTTGACGATCCCGACAATCCGCGGGCCATGCTACTGCTGCAGGGAGGCATGCTCTGCGCGGCCGGTGACCCCCAGGCATATCCGGCCATGTTCGGAGATCTGCTGGCGGGGCGTGTGCAGTCGGAAAGTGGCTGGCCGGCGGAGCACCTGCTGAAGTCCCTGGCATGGATGCAGCAACGCGAGGGACGCTGCACGCTGTTCCTGAACACGGCACCGCTCGAGGCCTATGAGGCAGCGCTGGCCAGTGGCTGGCAGGCAAATGAGGATGGGGAGGACAGTCCTCCCGCATATCTGTTCCACTTCCATGGAGTGCCGCGCTTTGCGGAGCTCGTGCAGCACAGCTGCAGACTGGGAGAGGGACTGGAACTGCACGAGCTGATGCGCCAGGGGATCAGTTATGACCAGGAGGGGCATTACACCAGGATGTGCCTGGAGAACGGTCCGAGCTTCGTGTGCGAGGTGGAGGGAGTGCCGGTCTGCTGGTCCTGTACGCACATGAATGGCACGATGGGGATGATCTACACTCCCGAGGAGCACCGCCGCAGGGGTTATGCGCGCAGCCTGGCAGCCTTCCAGATTGACCACATGCTGCGCACGGAAGGCATTGCCTGCTGCCATGTGATTGAAGGAAACACCGCCAGTGAGCAGATGGTGCTCGGGCTGGGAGCCACGCGCTGTGAGCAGGCATTCTGCTGGCGCTCAGTGATCTGGCCAGCGGACAGGCTCCCTGAGCTGAACTCAGACATTTAGCAGCATCGGGTTTACCAGAAGCCTTCCTCGTCCTTGCGTTCCGCGGCCTCGGCAGGTGTTTCCGGAGGGCTGATCTTGCCACCGACATAGCCGCTGACCCAGTCGGCATAGCTCTGGCTGGCCTCGGCGACCGGCACGGCGATGATCTCCGGTTCATCGAAGGGGTGCAGTTCCTTCAGACGGTCCCGCAGGGCTGGCCAGGCCTGCTTCGTGGTCTTGATCAGCACCAGCAGTTCACTGTCACGGCGCGTCCGGCCATCCCAGTAATAGATGCTGGTCACGCCGGGAATCATCTGCGCACAGGCGGCGAGCTTCTCGTCCACCAGCTTGCGGCAGATCTCCGTGGCATCAATGATCTTGGCGAATGTCGTGTGGACTTCGAGCAGCTCGGACATGTGGCGATTATACGGCACACAGCGCGGCTGGCGGCTCCGCATGCTGCTGCATGAACCTATAATTGAGGGATGGCACCGAAACCGGGATGCTTGACCAGTCTGATGCTCTGCCTGCTGATGCTTGCTGCGTTGTCATGCAGCGGCGGAAGTGATTTCGTCGATCCGCGGCAGCTGCAGGCAACGGAGATCAGCGGCGATTACCGCAGCGACAGTACGGTGGGAGTGCTGGGGGTACTGCGGCTGGAACTGGCGCGGGTGGAACAGAGCCGGGTCTACGCCGCCCGTCTGAGCGGGGACGATCCGGAAGCCTTCGGGAGCGCGGACGGAATCGGTACTCTGGCGGATGGACATCTCGTGCTGCACTTCGACCGTGGTATGGAATTCGACTACTTCTTCGAGGGCGATGTCCTTGGTGCAGAGGGCGCGAACAGCATCAGCGGGGAGTTCATCTTCCCGGATCAATCCGACATGCTGCCTGTGAGCTTCAGCCCGCTGCCGTAAACCGGATCAGGACTCAGGCTCCGTATCAGATTCATCTTCCGGGTCGAGATTCATTTCAGGTGGCTTTGCCGTACCGCCTCCCAGCCTGCCGGACAGCAGGTCCTGCATGGTCAGCTTCACCGGGGGGCGCGGGATGCGCTTCGGCTTATCCTTCTTCTCCGGCAGTTCCCTGCCACTGGCAAGATGCTGGGCCCGGCCCACACTGCCATCCACCAGCTCCTCTACGCAGAGTGCAGCAATGTTCAGGGCATCCCGGAATCCCGGCATGTCCACATCCGGCGGATTCTCCAGCACATAGTCTGCAATGTCATCCTCGCCGGGATGTCCGACACCGATGCGGACTCGCAGAATGGCATCCGTGCCGAGACAGGCGATGATGCTTTTCATGCCGTTGTGGCCACCCGCGCTGCCCCGCTCACGGATCCGGACCTTGCCCACCGCCAGCGCGGTGTCGTCGTAGGCCACGGCGAACGGTGTATCCGGGAATTCCTTGAGCCAGGCCCGCAGGCTTTCCCCGCTGAGGTTCATGAAGGTGGTGGGGCGGATCAGGGCCACGCTGTGCTCGCGGATCGTGCAGTATTCGACGATGCTGCGATGGCGGCTCTGACGGCCGGTGGCGCTGAAGCGTTCCGCCAGCAGATCAAGCAGCCACCAGCCGAGGTTGTGCCGCGTGCCGGCGTACTTCGGACCGGGGTTGCCCAGGCCAAAGAGCAGGAAGTCGACGGTGCGGTTCTGGCGGCGCAGGATCATGCGCAGGGATTATATGCGCTAGCCCAATGGCAGGAATTGGTCAAATCCAGTTGAAATGCTATGAACTAATCCAATCGGACAGGTAAGATCTGCTGAACAGTGTAACCCGGGTGAAAGTCCATGGTAAGCCAGCAGATGCAAGATAACGTTTTCATTCTCAGTCTGTCAGGGGAGATCAACATCAATTCCCTCACGGAAACGCGCAACCAGGTGGAGGAGAGTGGAGTCGAATGCCAGGAGCGCGTGGTGATTGACCTGGAAAAGGTGAGCTTCTTTGACAGCTCAGGACTGGGCTATCTCATCGTGCTGATCAAGCAGATCCGCATGAACCGCGGGCTGGTGGCACTCTGCAATCCCAACAATCTGGTTCGCAGACTGCTGTCGACAATCCGCATCGAAAGATACATCGGTATCTACGATTCCCTGGATGAGGCAATTGAACTTGGCCTGCAGCCGGGCTGATTTACGGAGGATTTGGATGAAGACGAAGTTAACAGTGCTTGTCCGGATCTGAATCCTTGGATAATATATGAGGCTTAGTCAATAAAGAGGCGGCATATCTGAATGGTTAGCTACTACATGTCCGAAGGGATCTTCGTGCTACAGCTCGCGGGGGAGATCAACATCAACTCGCTGACGGACACGCGCAACAAGGTTGAGTCATACAAGATCGACCAGTACGAAAAAATCATCATCGACCTGGAGAAGGTGAGCTTCTTTGACAGTTCAGGACTGGGCTACCTCGTGGTGCTGATCAAGCAGGTCAAGAATTCCAAGGGGGCCATCGTGTTCTGTGCTCCCAACAATCTCGTGAAGCGGCTGCTTTCCACGATCCGCATTGACAAATACGTGAACATCTACGATTCCTGCGAAGACGCCATGAACTACATGAAGGAGCTGGACATCCCGGCGGCGATCTAGTTCTGCTGCAGGTCTATGCGCCGGATCTCAATTCCGCGCACTGCAAGCTCCGCCAGACAGTCGTCGAGACTGCCTGAGAGTTCCAGGTTGAGACCGCCCTCCAGCCTGCTCAGTACGCGGTAACTTTCCCCGGAAACCAGATCATTCGGACTGAGGTTAGTGTTGCGGTAATAGACACTGATCGCCGTGCTGTTCACGATCTTCTGCATCCCGGTATCGATTGCGTCCTGGCTGGAAACCCGGCTCAGCTGAACGGGCCAGGCCCGGGACAACAGCCAGGTGTCCTGCAGGTCGGGAAGCTCGCCCGCCACGCGCGAGGCGGTGAGCAGCATGAAGTTCTCCTGCTTCACACTGAATCCCTGCAGCATCTGAGCCGCAACCCGGCAGTAGTGGTCGTCCAGCCAGGTCAGATGCCCGTCCAGGATCCTGAGCGGTCCCTCAACCAGTGTGGCAATGGCGATCTGCACCAGCAACAGCTCGTGGTGTGGCAGCTGGGAAAGCAGGCTGTCGCCCATGCCACGGTGCAGGCGGTCCAGCAGCGAGAGGCAGTCGTCAACGGCAGAGCCGGCAGCGCCACTGCAACTCAGCTCATACTCAATGTACTCCTCAACTGTCTCATCCTCGGTGATGGACATCGACGCGTCCGCATACCAGACCTGTCCGGCGAGGCGCGATGCGGGCTCTCCCATCAGGCTGACAACACCCGATGCGGCCCTGACTCTTCCAGCCAGCAGCGAGCTGAGCAGCGATTTTCCCGTGCCGTTGCCACCGAGCAGCAGGTAGATGCCTGGGTCCGGCAGCTGCCAGGAGAAATCGCGCAGCAGTGCGCTGTCCCCGCTGCCGAAACCGACGGCATTGAATTCGATCACCGCCAGATTATATGTGGCGGGTTTGCGCTTTGTAGGGCCGGTGTTAGAGTGTTCCCGACAAAGGGTAATGTTCGTGGTTGATGCGATGTCACTCGTGTGTATGCGATGCCGCTTCAGCCGACCGGCAGTTTCTCCGTCCGCACAGGATAAATACTCAGTTGCGGACGGTTAGGCCCAGAGATTGCCTTCTGTAATCTACTGGATTGAGGAGAGTGTCATGAAGCACTTGTTCCTTGGCCTGCTCAGTGCGGCGTTACTTGTTTCACTAGCCGCCTGCGGAGGCTCGTCCCAGCTTTCCGGACCATCCGGTCCGGGAAATGACAACGGCCAGGCGGGTTACGACCTGGTCAGCAGCCAGGGCTTTGACCTGCGGATCCTCGACAGCAGTTTCCAGTACGGTGGATCCGCGGACTTCAGCCTGGAGATCGAGAACGATGACAGCGGACGTACTGTCAGCGTGCTGACCGATGCCAAGGACCTGCGCAGCCTGCATCTCAGACTGGACTATGATCAGACCTTGATGCATCCCCAGGATGCGGAACTGCAGTTCTGGCCGGGTCGCAACTCCGAAGACCAGTTGCAGCTGGCCGTGACGGATGTCCCGGGCAGCGTGCATCTGGGCAGCACGGTCATACATCCCCAGGCGGAGCCGGGTACGAGCGGACGCTTCAGCATAGCCCGGATCCGCTTCAGCAACGGTGCGGTGCTGGCCGGCCGGCAGGCCAGTGCGGTGCCGAGCGGTGTCTCCAGCCGGATTCCGGATCTCAGTGTTGACAGCGGCAGCGGTGCACTGAGCTTCAGCTATGTCAATGTCGGAGACTACGACCAGAACTCGGAAGTCGGGATTGCCGACATCACACCGCTTGGCGTGAACTTCAACGCCGCGCCGGCGGACGGTTCGAGCTATCCCTTCGACAGTGCGCTGTCAGTTGTGGATGGCGATTCCAACGGCCTGATCACACTGGCTGACATCACCCCGATCGGTGTCAACTTCGGCAACCGCATCGAAAGCTGGACCCTGTATGGCGGGGACGCGTCGGACTATCCGGCGGATCCGGAAGCTGGCAACGGAGCTGCGACTGCGCTCGGCAGCATCGACGTCGGCGATGATACAGGTGCGAGCAAGGCTCAGTTCCGGGCCCGCTATGAAGCCACGCTTGCCTCCATCAGCGGCAGCGGAGCGGAGAGCTTCTGGCTGCGTCCTGTGAGTGAATCAACCGAAGGCATCAGTTCGAACATGGCAGGTGCCGGAGCCGCGGACAACTCCCCGCCGTTCTGGGTCGGAGGAGCACCGGAAGATGCCGGTGTGATGAGTGTGGTTCCCGGTGACGGGAGCATGCGCGTCAACTGGTATGAGGCCGACGACCTGCAGAGCTGGCCGGGTACCTACACCGTCTACTGGAATGAAGGCAGTACCGTGGATTTCGGCACTGCCCAGACGATGGAGGTCAGCGGACTGGCCAAGGACGACGAGAATGCCGGCAGCGAGCAGAGCCTCGTGGTCACGGGACTCACGAACGAAACGGAGTACGCCTTCGCGGTCCGCGTGCGTGATGGTGCCGACCCGGCCAACGCCGAGGAGAACACCGTGATGCTGAGCGGCACGCCGCATGCCAGCCAGGAGCTGCCGGGGACGATCGATGCTGATCTGAGCATCGAAGGGCCGGCGACAATCGGTGATGGCAACACGGTTGAGTTCAGCAATGACGCTGTGCTGACCGTCAACGGTGATCTGACCATCGCGGGTACGCTGCACGGCGGCGACACCGACATCTGCATCATCGTCAAGGGCGACATCCTCGTGACCGGCCAGATCGTACAGGAGCTGCCGGACGAGCCGGCGGTCCCCGCGGATGATGCGAAGTCCGTGAAGATCGTGGCCGAGGGCAATGCCGACTTCGACGGCGACCCGTTTGACGTGAACGGCAACCTGCTGATCGTCAGTGATGAGGATGACCTGATCACCCCGGAGCAGGCCGAGGACGACATCGTCAATGGTGCCTTCGACGAATTCGACTTCACCTTCATGCCACTTGAGGAGGCCGGGGCCAACGGAGTCAGCAGCGTCAGCCGTGGCGCGAGCAACCACGTCAAGTACTACGGTCCCTACTGGACCTGGCATCTCAGGAAGAACTGGGGCAAGGTCCCCGTGCAGCCCAACCACGTCAAGCGCGTGATCCTGAGGGTTTACCAGCGTCGGGGCCAGATCAAGGCCACGGACTGGAACATCTCGGGTCCGGACGGCCGCGACGGTGCGAATGTCACCAACTGCAACATGGCAACCGGTGAGGACGGCGAGGACAACCGCTTCATGCTGCGCATGCATGCCAGCAAGGCGATCACCTTCGACAATGCCACGATCACGCTGGGCAGCGGCGGCGAGGGCGGTGATGCCAACGCCCTGGCCTGCTGCCCGCAGGCAACCGCCATCGGCGGCAACGGCGGCAAGCCCAACAACAAGTACCGCATCACGGCCGGCAACCTGATCCGCATCAACAACGGCTTCACCATGAATCCCGGCTGGGGCGGCAACGGTGGCACGGCCACGGCCACGGGTGGCAACGGCATGGACGGATGCCCGGCCACGGACGGCTGTGATGCCACGGCCACTGGTGGCAAGGGCGGCGATGTACCGCTGTGGGGCATGAGCGTGCGCGGCAACGTCTTCGGCGGGGCCAGCATCACGCTCGGCAAGGCCTTCGGTGGTGACGGTGGCATCGCGGATGCGACCGGCGGCAACGGCGGCAATGATACCTGCTGCATGACGGCTGGTGATGGTGGCGAAGCTACCGCCACGGGTGGCAAGGGCGGCCTTGCCAACTACACCGCCGGCAGCGGCTTCACCGGCACCAACAACGGCGCGGAGTCCGGTACGGGTGGCGATGCCTTCGCCACTGGCGGAGACGGCGGAGATGGTGCTCCCTGCTTCAAGGCCCAGGCAGGCAATGGCGGTGATGGCGGAGATGCCACTGCTGACGGCGGCCTGAAGGGCGATGTGACCGGCCTGGCAACTGCAGGCAATGACGGCGATGGCGATGCGCTCGGCGGCGATGGAGGAAACGGCGGTGACGGCTTCCCCGTCGGAGCCGGCGGGCTCGGCGGTACGGCCAGTGCCAGCGGCGCGAATGTAAGCCAGCTGGATGGCAACGACGGCTCGCCCGGAGATGAATGGCCGGTTGGCGGATTCTGGATCTGGTGCATCGACATCCCGACATTCCTCATGGATCCCAGCTCATTCCCGGGACCGCTGGATCCCCCGGTCAAGCTCCCTGATGGAACTACCGGCAGCGTGGACCTGCTGGACAGCGTGACGATGGAGAAGATCGGCAGCGTGCCGTTCACGGTGCATGATTCGACAACGAACGGATCCTCGGGCTTCTTCCTCAGCACCAACAACGATGTGCCGAGCAATCCGCGTCCGCAGATCCAGATGCACAACAACGATGCCATGGATACCGAACTGTGGATTGACATCCAGCTGACTGAACTGGTGCTGGATGCGCCGACCGAGATCAAGGTCGTCGGCAACAGCTTCGAGATCAGCCAGTCCGGCTTCTTCGCACCGGGCGAGATTCCGGGTTTCATCAACTACTTTGAGCCCGACCCCTTCATGCCGATCGGCGGGGCCGCCTTCCCGGTCGTACCCTACGTGCCCGGAGAATCGACTCCATTCCAGGTGATTCCTGACCCGGCACTGCCGGAGGGGCAGCCGAGCTTCAATGTGAGCATCAACGTGGCACCCTTCTGCTACGTCGAGTTCTTCACGATCTACATCATTGATCCCTGAACCGCAGTTGTCAGGATGAAATGAGAAGGCCCCCGGGAATCCCGGGGGCCTGTTTTTTTCTGAGCCGGAACCGGAGTTCCGGCCGTCCATGTGGGATGGCTGGATCAGTTGCCGGGTTCACCGGCGGGCAGGCCGAAGAAGTCACGGCGGTCGGGAGGATTGACGCCGTTGATCACGACCTCATGCACGTCCGGCGTGAACTCCAGGCCCTGCAGGAAGGCCCGCACCATGTAGATGCCTTCCGGGAGGTCCTCGAAGTGGTAGTGGCCCAGGGCATCGGAGGTGGTGGTCAGGAAGTTGTCAGGATCACCAAGCGGGTTGATGCGCACGGTCACGCCCTCCAGCGGCAGCACCGGCGGCAGCGGAGAGTCCGGCGGGGTGACGGCCACGGTGAAGCCGTGCACCCGGTGGAAGATCGCCTCGGGGGCCGCGTTGAAGTGCATGTCAGCATGCAGCTGCTGGGTCAGGTCCGCCAGACGGGCAGGCGGGAAGAACTTCAGGTCCTCATTCAGGGGGACGACGAGATACTGGCCCGGGGGCAGGTCGCGGTAGATGAACTTGCCCTCCTGGTTGGTGAAGCGGATCATCTGCTCATCAAAGCCCAGCAGGCCGACCGCCACGCCGGGCAGGGGCTCGCCGCCGATGCCGGTCACCTGGCCGGTGATGATGCAGGGTTCCTCGCCGCCGCCGGCGAAGCCCGTATCGATGTTGCTGAAGCAGCTTTCACCATTGCCATTCACGGCCCGGACGCGGTAGAAGAACAGCTTCCAGTCGGGAGCCTGGTGGTCGATGAAGTGCGTCTGCTGGGTCTCACCGATCAGCTGCCAGTCGGCACCATCCTCGGCGGCATGCCTGAACACCTGGTAGCCGGCGTTGTCATTGCCCGCCAGCCAGTCAATGGCTACCGCATCGGGGACCTGGCCGTCACTGGCGATCAGGTGGTGCGGGCAGCCAGGCATTTCGTCGCCCTGCGGTGCACCGCAGATCAGGCTGGTCTGTGAATGGGTGGCGACCTTGCCCTCTGGGGAGAGAATCAGGAAATAGAGGTTGCCGAGATGGGTGCTGAACTGCTTGTTGATCCCGGCCAGCTCCAGCTGGAACTCGGGCATGTTCACGGGACCGAACCAGCTCCAGCGCAGGTCGGTGTAGTTGGCAACGGCCACGAAGTAGGGTTCGTCAAGGCCGGAGGGCGTGCATTCGATGTTGAGGGAGAGCGGCCGCGTGCCCGGCTCGCAGCTCAGGCGGTACATGCCGTAGGCGAAGTTGCCATTCTCACCCTGCACGCTGCCCTCACCGGCGCCGATCAGCAGGTCGGTGCCGTCCACCAGGCTGCCCTTCTGCAGCAGGTAGTCGCTGCCGAGCACCTGGGTCAGGGAGATGTCCCAGTCCGAGGAACTGCGCTCCGTGCCTTCCTCCAGCGGCAGCTGGGGCATGCCCGTTACGGCATCAGGTTCATAGGATGAAAGGTCCAGCGCAGTGTTCGCCGTGCTGTCCTCCGTTGTCATTGAGCCGCTGAGCTCAGACGTCTGTGATCCACCGCAGGCCGTGGCCAGCACGGCAAGGCAGCAGATGAGCAAGATTCCGACGTGTTTCAAGATTCCCATCCAGGGCCTCCTGTTCAGGATTTCCCAATCCCCATGGACAGGAGATCTGAGCGGGGGGTCGGAGGGATAGTTGCAGCGGTGCCGGAAAACAGGGAATTTGCCGTGTCCGGAGGGGACCATTCACAGGGACGAAACTGGATGCAGTCCCCGCCGGACACGGCCCGGTCCGCTGCCGGGGCGGGCAGCGGCACCCATATCCGTAGTGCAGCAGGGCAGGCCGAAGGATTGACCTGCCAACCACACAGACATGATCCCCGATCCGGGCTGGGGCGCGGGATACCGGTGCTGCGGATTCTCAGGGATGCCGGAGCGCGGCTTGCAGCCGCCATGCTGCGTACATATAATCTTCACTGGCTGTGAGGACGCGAACCCGACACGCATACTGGCGACTGCCGCCATTGAAGGCGGCTGCATGGCTGTTGCCACTATTCTGCCTGGTCTGGCTGGCAGCCAGCCCGCGCGGTTCAGCCTCGCAGCTGCCCGCCAGTGGCAACGGACTCTACGACCGGCTGGCATCCCTGATAGACGACGACCTGCGGGCCAGTGGCCAGCGCCTGCTGGTGCCGGATGACTACCTTGCCGGAAGCGCTCTGATTGACATCAGGGACTGCGGAAGGATCAGTAGTGAGCGGCTGCTCGGCTGGGAAGCGGAATTCTCCGGCGACATGCGCTACTGGGAGCTGCGCTGCCTGCTGCGCAGTGACTGTGGATCCACCGGCTACCTGGCGGCTGAGCCATGTCTGGCCGGACTGGAGGGGGCGTGGGAACGGGGACTGCGCAGCGAGGCGGCCTGCCGCCTGCTGGCTGACAACGCAGCGCCGGCGGAGCAGCAGCTGCTGCTCAGCGAAGCCCTCAGGCTCTGGCCGGACAATGCATACTGGCATTACCGCAGTGCGGAACTGCAGATCGCAGGTGGCAAGCTGGAAGCTGCAGCGGCGGCAATGCAGTCCGGCAACCGCGCTGTGCGAACTGAACTGCCCCGGCCCTGGCCACTGGGGCTGCTGGATGCTGACGATGCATTGCCGGTGGACAGTGCCAGCCAGGCGGTGCAGGGTGTGCTGGCACAGCTGGCGCGATCGCAGCGGGAAGGCGCACTGCGCCCGCCGGCGGATCTGACCGGGATGGAAAACCCGCTGGCACGGGAACATATAGCCGTGCAGGCATACGTTGAGATGCAGCAGCGACTGGCAGTGCTGCACGGGAATGGCCCGGCCCAGCTCTGGCGGCCGCACGCCGCCCTGCAGCAATTGCTCAGTGATCCGGAGCTCGGCATGGACTGGACGCTGGAACAGCAGCTGGAGCTGGGTGAATGGCGCAGCGGGCTGGCCGCGCTTGATCGCCAGGGTCTGCCTGAGCCGTTCGGGATGGAGATCGAAGCTGATGGCAGCGTGGATTTCCAGCCGGGCAGCACAGGCCCAGCTCCCTACGCCCGCAGCCAGGAAAGCTGGATCAACACCCTGCGCTCCTGGCGGATGGACATGCGGCTGGCCAGTCAGGCCGGGGAAAGCTTCAGGCTGCTGAGTGCAGACTGAAACGCCAGGGCAGGCTAGATCAGGAGTGGGATCAGCAGGGTAGCAGAATCAGCAATGCTGTTCTGTTAGAATATCGGTCCCGGAGGAAGCAATGCCCCTGTACGATTTCCAGTGTGAGGAATGCGGCGAAGTGTTCGAGGTCGAACGCTCGATGACTGACAACAGCAAGGAAAGCTGCCCGAAGTGCAAGTCACGCAGGACCGTGAAGGTCTTTTCCAGCGCCGGCATCCAGTTCCGCGGCAGCGGGTTCTACGTCACGGATTCCAAGCCCAGCGAGAATGGCAGCAGCAAGCCCGCCGCGCCATCCAGCAGTGATGGGGATTCCGGCTCCGGCAGCTGAGCCAAGCCGGATTTCAGGCCGATTTGGCCTGCCTTGAACTACCCTCCAGCGCGCTGGAACGCATAATCTGCGTATATGTACGGCGCAGCATACCTTGATATTCCATGCCCGGGACCGGTGCAAGCCGGATGAGCAGGGCAATTTCCATCATCCGCCAGCCGGACTTCCGCGTGCCGCTTGCCAAGGTCACCCCGGGAATGACGCTCGGACGCAACCTGGAGATGAACGGCCGGCTGCTGCTGCGGCATGGTGCCGTGCTGGACCCTGAGCGGATCGACAAGCTGAACAAGTTCGGCGTGGACTACGTGCATGTCGTGTTCAGCGATGAGGACCTCGATATATACAAGGGCCTGCTGTGCTGCCAGGACCGCCCGCCGGACTACCACCACCTGCAGTGCCTGGCGCGCGATACCTTCCTGGAGCTGGTGCCGGCCTGGGCCCGGCCGGCCAACTGCGCGCGGGATGAAAGCGTGAGCAAGGTGGTGAACACCACGATTGAGCACACCTTCGATGTGCTGTTCAGTTCACGGAGGCTGCTGGAGCTGTTGCGGCTCTCGCGCATGTTCCAGCTCGAGACCCTGCGCCACTGCCCCGTGACCTGGATGTACTCGCTGTGCATCGGGGCCGGGCTGGGTTACAGCCTGCCGACGCTGCTCGATCTCAGCCTCTCGGCGCTGTTCTATGACATCGGCATGCTGAAGGTGCCCCAGGAGATCCTCAGCAAGCCCGGCCGACTGACCGAGCTGGAGTTCGCCGAAATCAAGAAGCACGTCTACTTCGGCCGGCGCCTGCTTGAGGCCGTGAGCGACTTCGGCTTCAGCATGTCGCTTGTGGCATTTGAGCATCATGAGCATTACTACGGTGGAGGCTATCCCAAGAACAAGCGCGGGGACACGATCCACGAGTTCTCGCAGATCGTCGGGCTGGCGGACAAGTTCGCGGCCCTGATGACGACGCGCTTCCACCGGGACCGCTTCCAGCCCTATCAGGCCTATGAGATGCTGCTGGCCCAGACCAAGACCGCGGTCAGCCCGCGGATCTTCGTGGCCTTCCTGAAGCATGTGCTGCTCTATCCGCGGGGATCACGCTTCCGCTTGTCAACGGGCGAGATCGCGATCCCGATCGAGGTTCCGGTCAAGTCTCCGGCGCGTCCGCGCGTGCTGATCACCCACAGTGCCAACGGTCTGGAGCTGCTGGGAATGCAGCGTGAACTGAACCTGGCGCATGACCCTGATGTGCGCATCGAGTCCTTCGCGATCATGGACCAGTATCCCGCCAACATCACGCCCGAGGACATCCAGAGCCTGTCGCTGCTAGACTAGTGCGGCATGCAGCAGCGAGCTGTCCAGACTGATCGGGGGACCTGCGGGGAGAGCTGCGCGCGATGAGCAGGAGCGGACGCCGCAGCGGACCGGTCAAGGTCTACATCACCGGAATCGAGCAGCAGGCACCCCGGCGCGGCAGTTCCGGCAAGCTGTTCTCGGATGAGATCTCCTACTCGCTGTCTGCCCCCTTCGTGAATGACAACGATGCCCGCATCCTGCGCGAGCTGGTCTACTGGAACAGCGGCAACGGCAAGCGCCGTGTGCAGAGCAGGCTGATCCGCGGCAAGCAGGCGCGCTATGGGATCATCGCCGATCCGCGGGAACTGACGCCGCCGATGCTGAAGCGCGTGCTCATGAAGGGCGAGGACCGCAACTTCCTCGATGCCTGCCGGCTGCTGCTTGCAGGCAAGCCGCGCAAGGCCTACGAGCTGCTGCAGGCCATGACCAAGGTGGCCGATGCACAGTTCCTCGCCGGGATGCTGGCGCTTAAGCTCGGGATGGACCAGAAGGCCGCAGACCTGCTGGGCCGCGCCATGGAAAAACCGGAGGACCTCGGGGATGAGTTCCTGCGGCACCGCGTGGCGGTGATGTTCGACCTGCCGGTCACTGCGACTGCCACCGCACATGTCGGCCCCACGCTCAACGGCGTGATGCTGGCAATGGTCGAAGCCAACCAGCGCCTGCGCCACCACAATGATGCGATGTACGTGCTGCGCCGCCTGCATGACCGGCTGCCGCGCGACATCGTGGTGCTGCTCTCGCTGTGTGAATACCTGCTCGATCACGCCAAGGCCGGGCCGGCCGAATACCGGGAGGTCGTCGCGCTGACGGAAGGCGTTGACAACGACACCTACATCCACGCCGGGGTGCTGCTGCTCAGGGCCCAGGCCTGCCGGCGGCTCGGCGAGCTGGAAGCGGCCAAGGACGTGCTGACGGCGGCGCTGCGCAAGACCGTGGACCGCACCGTCGCGATTCTCGTGGCCCTGCGCCTGGAACGCTTCGAGCTGTTCATGGAGATGGATCTCGTCGGCCGCGCCGTAGAGGACCTGCGCAAGCTACGGGATCTGGATCCGGTGCTGGCCACGCGGCTCGAGCGCAGGTACGAAGGGCTGCGCTGATACGGCTTCTCATTGCCTGCCGCCAGCCGCGCTGCCAGCGAGAAAGGGATACAATGGAAGCACTTCCTCAGGAGGAGTGAATCCATGAGTGACACACAGATGCAACAGGATCAGAACTTCGAGGATCTGCTGCATGAGGACCGGCAGTTCCATCCGTCCGAGGATTTCCGCCGCAGGGCAAACACCCATGACGAGACCCTTTACCTGGAGGCCGGGGCTGACCCCGAAGCCTTCTGGGCCCGCCAGGCCCGCGAGCTGGAATGGTTCCAGGACTTCGAGACCGTACTGGACTGGCAACCGCCCAGGGCACAGTGGTTCCTGGGCGGCAAGCTCAACATCACCCACAACTGCCTCGACCGGCACATCGGCAGCTGGCGGCGCAACAAGGCGGCGATCATCTGGGAAGGCGAGAACTTCGAGCAGCGCACGCTGACCTATGAGCAGCTGCACCGCGAGGTCTCCCGGTTTGCCAACGCCATGAAGCAGCTCGGGGTGGGACGCGGCGACCGCGTTGCCATCTTCATGCCGATGATGATCGAGGCTGCGGTGGCGATGCTGGCCTGCGCCCGCATCGGGGCGATCCACAGTGTGGTGTTCGGCGGCTTCTCGCCGGAGAGCCTCGCGGACCGCATCAATGACAGCGCGTGCAGATTGCTGATCACGGCGGACGGAGGATACCGGCGCGGCAAGGTCCTGAGCCTCAAGGAGGACTCTGACAAGGCCGTCGAGAATTGCCCGAGCATCGAGCACATCGTCGTCGTCAAGCGGCCCCAGGGCGAGCCCTTCAGCTGTGACATGCAGACGGGCCGCGATGTCTGGTACCACGAAATCATGCGGGATGCCAGTCCGGACTGCCCCTGCGAGGTGATGGACTCCGAGGACCAGCTGTTCATCCTCTACACGAGCGGCACCACAGGCAAGCCGAAGGGCATCGTGCACACGACCGGCGGCTACAGTGTCGTCACGCACTACACCACGAAGTACGTCTTCGACATCCACGACGAGGACATCTACTGGTGCACTGCCGACATCGGCTGGATCACCGGCCACAGCTACATCGTCTACGGACCGCTGCAGGCCGGGGCCACCGTGCTGATGTACGAGGGCGCACCAAACTGGCCGGAGAACGACCGCTTCTGGGAGATCGTCGCCAGGCACCGTGTCAACGTGTTCTACACCGCACCGACTGCGATCCGGGCCTTCATGCAGTGGGGCAGCGACCTGCCGGAGAAGCATGACCTCTCGAGCCTCAGGCTGCTGGGCAGCGTCGGCGAGCCGATCAACCCCGAGGCCTGGATCTGGTACAACGAGCACATCGGCCACAACAACTGCCCGATCGTCGACACCTGGTGGCAGACGGAGACCGGCGGGATCGTGATCACGACCCTGCCCGGAGTAGACAGCACGCGTCCCGGCTTCGCCGGACGGCCCCTGCCGGGCTTCCGGGCGGCGATCCTCGATGTGCATGGCAATCAGATCAAGCCCGCCGAAGGGAAGTCGGCCAGCGGCCTGCTGGCCCTGACTGAGCCCTGGCCGAGCATGGCGCGCACGATCTGGGGTGACGACGAGCGCTTCGTGAACACCTACTTCGACAAGTGGCATGACGCGGATGGCAATGCCCGCCGTGACCTGTACTTCCCGGGCGACGGTGCCAAGCAGACCGCGGACGGGATGTTCATGGTGCTCGGACGGATTGACGACGTACTGAACGTCAGCGGCCACCGCATCGGCACGATGGAGGTGGAGAGCGCGCTGGTGGACCACCCGGCCGTGGCTGAGAGCGCCGTGGTCGGCAAGCCGCATGAGCTGAAGGGCCAGGCGCTGGTGGCCTTCGTGACCCTGATGAAGGGCGTGGAGGGCACTGACGAGCTCAACAAGGAACTGCGCAACCACGTCGGTACGAAGATCGGCGCGATTGCCAAGCCCGAGGAGATCATCTTCACGGCTGACCTGCCGAAGACCCGCAGCGGCAAGATCATGCGGCGCCTGCTGCGTGACATCGCGGAGGGCAAGGCCATCGGCGACACCATGACGCTGGCGGACCCGGCGGTGGTGGAAATGCTGAAGGGCAAGTACGAAAGCAAGGAAGGATAGAAGCGACGGGCAGGCCGCCCGGGTCTGCACAGGCGGTCCGGGCGGCTCCGCTCGCAGCTTCAGGCAATACAGGGAGGTATTGAATGCGGGAAGCAAGTGGCGGAATGGTAATCGAGCGGCAGGGCAGGGCCCTGCTGTGGCCATTCCTGCTGCTGGCGGGCTGCATCTACGGCATTGCCCTGCTGATCTGCCTGCGCCTGCCAGCACTGCCTCAGCCACAGCTGCTGGCCGATGCAGTTTCGCTGGACCTGACCGTAACCCTGACGCTTGGATACTGGCTGCTGATTGCCAGACCACAGCGCCTGCCCTGGGCAGCCGTGGCCGCCTGCTTCGCGGGCAGCCTGCTCTTCGCGGAACTGCTGCTGCCCGGGCAGTACCCGGGATTGCTGACTCCATTGGCAATCATCGCCGCACCGCTGGAACTCCTGCTTATCGGCTTCATCGTTCTGACGGTGCGGCGTTATCTACGATTGCTGGCGAGCAGGCGTAAGGCAGATGCGGGCTCGGTGGACATGCTGCAGATCCTGCGTGACTGCACTGCTGAGGTGACTGGTCGCAACAGGATAGCGGAACTGCTGGCCTCAGAACTGGCAATGCTGCACTATGCCTGCAGCAGGCCTGCACTGCATGACTCCAGCAAGACCGCGAGGGATGTGTTCAGCTACCATGAGCGCTGCAGCTATGGCAGTCTGGTGCTGGCTGTCAGCATCCTTGCCGGATTCGAGCTGGTGGCGGTGCATGCCCTGGTGGCCTCCCTCTGGAGCCACGGTCTGGCCTGGCTGCTCAGTGGCCTGAGCGCCTATGGCCTGCTCTGGCTGCGCGCGGACTACGTTGCCAGCACGCGGCGGCCGCTGGAGATCCGGGATGGCTCACTGCTGCTGCGCTGTGGACTGCGCTGGACGGCGGTTGTGCCACTGGAACTGATCGAGAGCCTGGACATGCTGCAGGAGCAGGGAAGGCAATCTGCTGCGGGTGAACTGCGGATGCTGCTCTGCGGAGATCCGAACTGCAGGCTGCGGCTGCGGGAGCCGGTACTAGTTCATGGAGCATTCGGCATCCGGCGGCGAGTGAACAGCATACTGCTGGCAATCGATGATCATAAGGTTTTCGTGAAGCAGCTCGGCGCAGTGATTGCTGCAGATGTTCACCGGTGTTGATCAGGCAGTCAGCTCCATACATATAGGCTCCGCTGCTAGAATGAGCCATTCCACCACGCCCCGCGTGGACTGTGACGGAGCAGTAAAATGGCAACGAAGCCCCGGCCGATCGGCAAGCAGGACCTCTACAAACTCAGGCAGATGTACGAATGCCGCCTGAGTCCGGATGGCAGGCAGCTCGTGACGAGCGTGGACTCCATCGACCCGAAGAGCAACAGGAAGTACCGGCACCTGTTCGTGCGGCCGGTGGGGCAGGGCAGCCTCCGGCAGTTCACGCGTGGCGAGCACAGTGACTTCAGCCCGCAGTATTCGCCTGATGGCAAACTGATCGCCTTCCTCTCCAGCCGCCGCGGCCGCCCGCAGCTCTGGCTGATCCCGGTAGACGGCGGCGAGGCCTGGCAACTCACGGAACTGAAGGGCTCGGTCACTTCCTTCGAGTGGTCACCTGATTCCAGGCGCATCGTGTTCAGCTTCAGCCCGACTGATGCGGAGCAGATTGAGCTGGAGGAGAAGGCCGGCCCGGGCGGCAAACCCGGTGCGCCGAAGTTCCGGCACATCACGAACTTCTTCTACCGGCTGGACGGTGCCGGCTGGCTGCCGAAGGGCAAGACGGAGATCCACGTGGTCAGCGTTGCCAGCGGCAGCAGCACGAAGCTGTTCGCCGATGAATACCACAACCTCAATCCGAGCTGGAGCCCGGACGGTGAGCATGTGGTGTTCTCCTCCAACAAGAGTGCCGACCCCGAGCTGGAAACCGACCGCTCGGACATCTGGGTGATCCGCGCCAGCGGCAAGGGCAAGCCGCGCCGCATCGAAACCTACAGCGGCCCCGCTGACAACCCGAGTGTCAGCCCGGACGGCAAATGGATCGCCTTCCGCGGCTGGCCGGACTGCACGAAGTCCTGGAGCGAGGGCAACATCCGCCTGTTCCTCGTGCCCTTCAAGGGCGGGAAGATCCGCGAACTGGGCGAGGGCCTGGACCGTCCGACTGACAACCTCTCGATCAATGACACCTGGGGCCTGATGGGCTCCCGCAAACCGCTCTGGAGTCCGGACAGCAGCACGGTCTACAACGTGGTGACCACGGATGCCAACACCGAGCTCTACCGCTTCGCCATCACCGACGGCAGTGCAGCCCCGGTCTTCAGCGAGCCCGGCGTGCTGCTGGACTATGACATCGACTTCGGCCGCGGCACGCTGTTCGCGAGCTTCAGCGAGATTGTCAATCCCGGTGACCTGATCAGCACGAACCTGGCGGGCGGCGCGGCACTGAAGCGCCTGAGCAGTGTCAACTCGAGCTGGCTCAACCGCCGCGACATCGGCGAGATCACCGAGATGTGGGTCAAGGGCCGCGATGGCAACCGGATCCACGGCTGGGTACTGACCCCGCCGGACTATGACGGCCGGAAGAAGTATCCAGCGATCCTCTACATCCACGGCGGTCCGCACGTGGCCTACGGCCGCAGCATCATGCATGAGTTCCACTATCTCAGCGGGCTGGGCTACGTCGTGTTCTTCTGCAATCCGCGCGGCAGCCACGGCTACGGAGAAGCGCATGTCAGCGCGATCTCGCGGGCCTGGGGTGACAATGACTACAGCGACTGCATGAAGTTCACTGATGCCGTGCTGCGCAGGTTCACGAACATTGACAAGGAGCGCGTCGGCGTGACCGGCGGCAGCTACGGCGGCTACATGACCAACTGGATCATCGGCCACACCCAGCGCTTTGCCGCGGCCGTGACCCAGCGCTGCGTTTCCAACTTCCTGAGCTTCCAGGGTTCGAGCGACGTGGGCTTCCTGTTCCACCATGTGTTCGGCAAGGATGCCAAGACGCCCTGGGAGGACAAGGAGCGTTTCCTGGCGATGAGCCCGATGACCTTCATCCCGAAGGCCAAGACGCCCACGCTCGTGGTCCACAGCGAAAACGACCTGCGCTGCCCGATTGAGCAGGGGGAGCAGGTCTATGTGCAGCTCAAGCTGCAGGGCGTGGAGACGGAGTTCGTGCGCTTCCCCGAGGAGAGCCACGGGTTGAGCCGCGGTGGCCGGACGGATCGCCGGATTGAGCGGCTCGAGCGTATCAGCGGCTGGTTCGACCGCTATCTGAAGAAGGCCTGAGACTGATTACTGCACGGGAGGTATGATGCGCTGATGAGCGCTCTGCCTCCCGTGATTGATCCCCTTGAAAAGCAGCAGGCCCTGGCTGGCCTCTGGCATCCCGCGCTGCTCGGGATGGTCAATTCCACCGCAATCAAGCTTGCCCGGATACAGGGGGAGTTCGTCTGGCACAGCCATGCGCACGAGGATGAGATGTTTCTCGTGGTGCAGGGCAGGCTGCGCCTGGAATTCCGGGATGGTGCGCGCGTGCTGGAAGCGGGACAGTTCCTGATCGTGCCGCATGGGGTGGAGCACAGGCCGGTGGCTGAAAAGGAATGCCTGATCCTGCTTGTTGAGCCTCTGGAGACGGTGAACACCGGAACCACTGAGAGTGAACTGCGGCGGGACGGGGTACAGCCCATCTGATCAGACCGCTTCATTCCATTTTTGAATAATGGTGTGAAATCGGTGGACCTATGCAGATCCACAGGATTCGTTGTACATTATTGGTACTGGATCAGACTCCATTTGCGACGAATGGAGCACGCCACGGGCTGCGCCACAGGCAGGCACTGCCCAGGCAATATTCATCCTTCCCCTGGTAATTGGCTGCAGCAGTCCTGCTGTGCCTGCCGGCGGATCGATGGTTGGGTAACAACTGGACTGAGGAGCATGATGAGGAGAACCGCGGAAGGCGGCAGGACACGCATACCTGCCTTGACCCTGGCCCTGCTGGTGTTGCTTGCGCTCTGCGCCTGCGGCGGCGGTGGCAACAGTCGCTCTGAACAGTCCGGCAAGCCTGAAGGCAATACGGCTGGTGTGAAGCTCACGCTCAGCAGCGCTGAGCAGGCTGACGGCTCGATCCATGTGGAGCTTGCGGCTGCCAATGCAGCTGCGCTCTACCAGCTGTCATCACGACTGACATTCAACCCCGAGGCAGTCCGCCCGCTCGGTCCTGCCCGTCCGGGCAATCTTCCAGCTGCAGATGCGATCTTCTACAGCAATGATCGCCAGCCGGACTTCGTGCCAGTGGCATTCAGCAACAGGCGCGGCGAGGCCCTGGGCCAGAATACCGGCGTGCTTTACCAGCTTGAGTTCCAGGTGCTGGATGCTCAGGCTGACCCCGGCTTCAACCTGATCAGTGATGCGGAATTCCTGATCGGCCGTGACAATGCGGCTCAGGACATCGCGCTTGAGCTCGAGGTGCAGAAATGATGCGCCTTGCAAGCACCAGCCTGATTGCGGTCTGCATGCTGCTGCTGGCATTCGGCACGCAGCGCGCCAGTGCCTTCACGGATCTGAGTGCCGAGCAGTGGGCTGAGGTTGAGGCTCGCGGAGAGCTGGAGCCCACGCGGCAGTGGATGCGTGACCTGCATGCTGAAGTCAACAATCCTCGTCAGCTCAGCGTGGAGGATCAACTGGCGCTGATTGATTCAGGCTACGGCTTGCCGACGCAGATCACTTCACCGGATCAGCCTGCAGGATCACTGCGGGTCAACTATGACATGAATGATGTGATTGACGAGCGTGACGTACTTGGCCTGGGTCTGGACTTCACGGAACGCGGCACTTCAGTGACGGTGCCCCACGGTTCACCCAAGGGTCTGACAATCCTGCTCAAGTTCAGCGACCAGGCTCCGACTGACAAGACATTCAGTTCCAGCGGGAGCATCGTCAATGACGGCAACCACAACGCTGCCTGGGCTGACAACAACTGGTACGACCAGACCCCGATGGTCAACATCGAGGAGAGCAGCGTCTCCAATTACTACAACGCCATGAGCAACGGGAAGTTGAACCTCGATGGCGATGTCTTCAACGATCCCTTGGTCTGCGACACCGACGGCTGGATCACGGCAAACGTGACGCGGGCCTCGATCACGGGTTCCGGTGGTGTGTTTGACGTGATCGAGGATGCACTGCAGCAGATCGACCCGCATGTGGACTTCGCGGACTATGACTCCAACAATGACGGATTCCTTGATGGCCTGACGGTGATCTATGCCGGATCGAGCAACAGCGCAACGATCTTCTGGCATTTCCGTTTCATTGCCATCTACATGACGGCTGACAACATCGTGATCAATTCCGGAATCTGGACCGGCGAGGAAGCCCCGCTGCGCACCTGGTGCCACGAATTCGGACATGAGCTGGGCCTGCCTGATCTGTACGATACCGGAGGCAGTCCCGCTGTCAACGGTGTGGGACAGTATGGCCTGATGGCTGAATGGTACACGGGCCAGGGTGCATCCGCAGGCGATGTGCGGCTGGTCACGCTACAAGCTGCGCTTCGTGGATCCGGTGGACGTGCCGACGACGACATCTCCGACCGGCTATACCCTCAGCCGTGTGACGCATCTCGAACCCGGGGATTCCCTGCTGCGCAACTGGCGCAACGGCGCTCCCGGGCCGGAATATTTCCTTGTGGAATACCGTGACGGTACGCATTCATGGGATTCCAGCCTGTTTGGCAGCGGTGGACTCTGCATCTGGCACATTGACGAGAAGCTGACGACAGCCATCAACCGGGACAATGCCTTTAACCCTCAGCGCGTACATCTGGAATGCGCCGGAGTGGTGCAGGACCCGATGGAAGATGATGCCTGCTGGTACAGCGGATTCAACGGCGCTGACGGAGTGGACTTCTTCGATGACGGCACCACTCCCAACGCCCATGACAATGCCAGCAACAACACCGGGGTGACACTGATCCCACCAGCAGCCGCGGTGCGGCAACCATGACGCTGAACGTCTTCAATAATGACGGGCCACGATTCCGACACTGAGCTTCGACTCCCCGGCGGACGGGGCCACGGTCAGCGGCGACGTCACATTTGATGTGACCAGCAATGCCGGGGACCGGGTTGAGTACTTCGTGGACGGCTGCCTGAAGCATGTGGAGAACGGACCCGCGCCCTATGACGGATTCAGCTGGAACACACGCAGCGCGCGGGACAGCACGATAGAGCTGAAGGCCGTGGCCTACAACGCCAGCGGCAATGACCCCGTACGCAGCGTGACCCGCAATGTGACCGTCAGCAACGGGCAGCAGGGCGGCGTGGCAATGATCTTCAGTGAGGACTTCAATGGCTACGCAAATGTGACCGACAGCAGCCTGCTCAACCTCTGGAATCTGCACGATGACAACATGGGTCTTGAGTTCCAGCTGCGCACAGACCCTGCATTTGGTGATACCGGCAAGTCACTGGCCTTTGCCCAGACGAGCTTCCCCACGCCCAACAACGGCATGTACGCAGGATCCGAATGCCGGAGTCTACCAGGGCCAGGATGATGACTGGCTGATGACACCGCGCATCGGGCTCTACGGTTACACGGATGTTGAGTTCAATATGGCAACCGCGTTCAGAGCGGCATTCTGGAACGCATCCATTTCCGGTGAGGCCATGCTTGTACTCCAGATTTCTGATGATGATGGAAACAGCTGGCAGGACCTGGAGTCATTCAACTGGTTCAGGGACGGAACAACTCCGTACTACACCGGCTGGTGGCGCAATGATGGCGGTACCCAGGATTTCTGGGCCAGCCGCACAACCAGAGCGTGGAACTCGATCCATCCTACCTTAACAAGGATGTCTACTTCCGCTTCCTGTTCCAGGGAGGCCGTGGCTTCAGCGTCGGCTTCGCCCTTGACGAGATCGAGATCACCGGCACGCCCTTACCGCTCAGCCTGACAACGGTCAGCCCGGACCGTGCCAGGGTCGGGGACAGCGTGATTCTGACCGGTGCCGGCTTCGGTGACAGCCAGGGCAGCGGTGAGGTGCGCTTCTCAGATGGAGCGGGCGGAACAGTGGTGGCGACGAACATCACTTCATGGGGCAATACGCAGATCGTCTGCGAGGTACCGGCGGGTGCCTTGAGTGACGCAAACGGAGTATGGGTCTTCCAGACCTTTACTGAATCCAACAAGCTCCCCTTCACGGTGGTGCTTGCAGCGCCTGATCTCCAGGGACTGGACCAGATCTAGGCGGACACGCGGCGGGCCCTGACCCGCCGGGGCGGGGTGGAAAGAGGATGAGAGGAGCTACCCGGCACAGGAAGAGCGGGGTCACTCCGGTAAGCAAAGAAGGTAGGTGGTTGCAATGAGAAGACTGGTACTGGGGCTCCTGTCCCTCTTGGTACTGGCAGGCTGCGGCGGTGGCGGTGGAGCTTCCGACACTTCGCTGCAGCAGGTACCTGCCCAGCAGCAGGGTCTGCAGATAATCAATCAGCAGAGCACTGACGGGAACCTCGTGCTCGGCGTGATCAAGGATGCCAGCGGCGTGCCCGTCGGTGTGCAGATCCAGTGGACGCGCGTGAACGTCACGGGCGTACAGGGTTACTACATCTACAGGGATACAGTCACCCTGCCGGGCGGCAATCCCGCCGGGCAGGAGGGCAAGCGCATCAATGGCGGAAGCATCATCCCCCAGAGCGGAACCGGGACCCAGACCCTGACCTTTGATGACATCATGACCCCGCCGCCCGCCATCAACGACCAGTTCTTCTACAGGATGACGGTTGTCAACTCCACGAGTGATGAAAGCGACATGTCCAATGAGCTGTCGATCACCATCGCCCAGCATACGATCACGACTGTGACCCAGGGCGGTGGCAGCATCGGCGACAGCGTGACGATCAACGGCAGCAACTTCGGCAGCACCCAGACCGGCACGGACTTCGTGTTCTTCACGAACTCCAGCGGCACCACCAACGTTGAGGCGAGTGTCACGAGCTGGGGCAATGACCAGATCGTCTGCACCATCCCGTATGGGGCTGCCGATGGTCTTGTTGGTGTCCAGATCAATGGCGTGCTGGTACTGGCACCGACCGGTCAGGAGATCAACTACAACGAACCGGTGGTCACACTGGTCAGTCCGCTGCAGGACTGGGTCCAGAACCTGGACATCACCATTTCCGGTACGGACTTCGGACCCGATCCGAACACCACCGGTACCCTCACTGAGGTATTCTTCGGCAGCACACCGATCCAGCTCTCGGACATCCAGAACTGGACGGACACTGAGATCGTCTGCAAGGTGCCTGCCGCTGCGTTTGGCCTGACCGTCTCCCTTACGGTCGACGTGGCTGGCAATGTCAGCAATGGCACGAACTTCCTGCTCCTGCCACACCTCAACACCGTCGCTCCGCTGAGCGGTGCAACTGGCACAAGCATTGTGCTTACCGGAACCAACTTCGGCACCACACAGGGAGCGGGAACGGTGACCCTCGGCGGAGTCCTCTGCAGCGTCAGCAGCTGGACCAATGACTCAATCACCGCCACCGTCAATGCAGGCTGCGTTGATGGCAACGTGGTCGTGACCCGTAACGACACCAATGGCACCAACGGAATCGGCTTTGACGTATCGCCGTCGATCACGAACGTTGCTCCCGGCCGCATTGTCGAAGGCCAGAACGTCACGATCACCGGCAGCGGTTTCGGCACCACCCAGAACGGCAGCACCGTGACCTTCAACGGCGGTGGTGGCGTGGTGGCCACGAACATCATCAGCTGGGGCCAGTCGACGATCATCGTCGAGGTACCGGCGGGTGCGACGACTGGTACGATTACCGTCCACATCAATGACGCTTCCGTCGGCAGCGACATCGATAACGCGACCAGCGGCTCGAACGTGACCGTGGTGCTTGCCGCACCTGACCTGACTGGCGTGGGCCAGCTCTGATCTCAACTCTGACTGAACAGGACCTGACATGAAAGGGATACTCTTGAAGCTGACCGGCATGGCGATGGCCCTCCTGACGGCCGTCTCCATCAGTTCCTGCGGGGGCGACTCCGCGGCGGCTGATCTCAATCCAGGGGAATCCCTGCAGTCACCGGTGCTCCTCGGAGTCGGCGCGGGCGAGCGCGCCGTCTCCGGGGCACCGGCGGGCATTTACGTGACCTGGAACAGGGTGGCTGACCCGCGCGCAACCGGGTACTACCTGTACCGCGATACGCAGTCCATCCCTGATCCCTCCCCAGGCGGAAGCATTGACCCCGGGCTGCGGGTCAACGATGGCAACCTGATCCCCAATCCGGGCAGTGGTGCTTCCGTGACCCACGACGACATTTTCGCGGTGGTGGTTGGCCAGACCTACTTCTACCGCCTGACTGTCGTCAACCTGGACGGGGACGAGAGTGACCCCAGCAATGAGCTGAGCTGGACGATCAGCCTGCACACGGCGGGAAGCGTCACACCGGACATTGCCTCCTGGGGAGATGACGTCGTAGTCGACGGTACAAACTTCCTGAGTTACAACGCCGCCACGGATTTCGTGGTCTTCCCGACCTATGACGGCGGCACGGTGCAGGGTGCGATCGTGGACTGGCAGGATACGGCGATCACGGTCACCGTTCCCGAGCCGGCAGTCAGCGGGCCGCTGGGTGTGCTGATCGAAGGAGTTGTGTCCTTCACCGACAACAGTCTGACGATCCTCAACCCGACGATCGGAGAACTGGATCCGAATCCCGGCTTCGTGGAACAGGCGACCACCATCACGGGCGTGAACTTCGGTGCAACCCAGGATCCGGGTGATGAGGTGCTCTGGGATGGAGTGAGCTTCACGGGTACCATCAACAGCTGGAGCGATACGGCGATTGAGATCGTTGTGCCGGTGGATGCCCTGCTGGCCGATGTCCAGGTGCTGAAGGCAGGCAACACCAGCAACACAGTGCAGTTCGTGCCGCGCGCTGAAATCCTCAGCGTTGACAATCTGGGCTATCAGGCCGGTGAGGAGATCACGCTGACCGGACGCCACTTCGGCGCTGCGCAAGGCACTGCCGCGCTGGAGGATGCCACCGCGCTGAGCATCGTGAGCTGGGCGGACACGAGTGTCACCCTGCAGCTCGACGGCAGCGCCGGCGCTCATGCCATCGTGCTCAGCAGCGTTGACAACGGAGACAGCAACAGCTTCGATTACACGCTGGGTGAACCGCTGACCGTTGAGCTCAGCGGCTTCACAGCCGGGCAGGTCTATCGCAGTGGCGACGACACTGTGGCAGGCGTCGGTACAGCTGCCGATGCTGAGCTCGTGGAACTGCTGCTCGGCGGGAATGTGATCGCCAGTTCAGACACCGCTCCGTTTGACGGAATGTCACTGGTTCCCGGAGAGATCCTCAACGGAGCCTACGACATCCAGCTCCGTGCCAGCCGCCGCAGCATCACCGTCACCACCGACGCACTGCCAATCCTCATCTATTCGCTCGTGGGAGATGTCAATGCGGATGGCAGCGTGGATGAGCTGGACCGCGATGCTCTGAAGCCCCTGATCGCCACTCCCCTGACTCCTGGTGAGATCATGCCCTGGTGGGACAGCGATGAGGATGGGATCGTGACCGAAGCGGACCTGAGTCTAGTCGGTTACAGCTTTGGCAACATCCTTTCCACGGACTGACCAGGGGGAATCACCACAACCCACTTTCGCTGATCAGGTCGAATTGCCTGGTGCGTTCGACAGCCCCCCGGGACATCGGCAGGTTGATCTGCAACAGTGCTTCCTGGCTCTGGTCATAGGCTGGCCACTCCAGGTTGTCTGAGCCATTGGGGTTGCCAGTGCGTGCAAAAGACTCCAGGTAGTCGCCGAGCCTGCTCGACAGCAGTTCGCTGCCGCGCCCATAGGCTGCCGGTACCGGGAAGGATCCGAAGAAGTAGGGCACCTCTGAGCCATGGAATGTTCCGATACCGGTGAGGCGCGCCAGCGGATTCACATAGTCAAAGCGGTAGAGCCAGGCTGCGTTGCCAGCTGAATCAGTACTGCGTGCCACGTTGCGCACTCCGGCCCCGAATCCGTCACTGATGAAAGTGCTGAGCTGCGCAAGCGCCATATTCGTATCAGCCGCCGGATACAGCTCAGTGGCGATGTCCAGACGCGGACCGAAAATCCGCTCCAGCACGCCCTCATACTGCTGCATGTTGCGAAAGCGCATGCCCAGCGTGAACATTGCACCTTCATTGCGCAGTGAGCCGCACATCACGGGGACTGGCAGTTGTTTGCCGCTGCGGAATATCTCCGCTGGGCTGTCCTGCAGCAGGTAGCCATCTATGCAGATCGTGCCATCCATGGACATCATGTCCACGATGTCAATATCCCGTGGTCCGATCCCGGCGATGCCGGCACCCTGCAGCGACTGCCATGGCACCTGGCGCAGTTCGCTGAAGTCGTGGAGACCCAGGCGCTGCATGCGCTGGGCAGCCCAGTCCTCTCCAAGCGATTCCATGCTTGCCAGTCCGTTGCGTTGGCTGCTCAGGTTCCGCAGACGGCCCGGTGCACCGCCACTCATCACCACAGCCTGTTGGAACAACCCACTGCTGAGCGGGCTGCTCATCAGCGTACACACGCTGACTGCGCCGGCTGATTCGCCCATCAGCGTTACATTGCCCGGGTCGCCACCGAAGGCGGATATGTTGTCCCTGACCCAGCGTAGCGCGGCAAGCTGGTCCAGCAGGCCGTAGTTCCCGCTGGTATGCGTGGGGGATTGAGCACTGAGCTCCGGATGGGCCAGGAATCCAAGAGCTCCCAGCCGGTAGTTCAGGGTCACGACTACAATTCCGCGGGCTGCCAGTGCGGCACCGTCATATGCCTGCTGACTGCCACTGCCATAGATGAATGCTCCGCCATGCAGGTAGACAATCACCGGCTGCCTGCGCTGGGAATGGCCTGCGGTCCAGATGTTGAGGTACAGGCAGTCCTCAGAGGATTCTCCTGCATCAGCAAACAGCAGGTTGGCTGGTTGCGGGCAGGCGGGGCCATACTCCAACGCGGTTCTGATACCTTCCCAGCTCTTCAATGGCTGTGGTTCCCGCCAACGCAGTTCCCCAACCGGGGGCTGCGCAAAGGGAACACCAAGGAAAACTTCCACATCGCCGGACATGAAACCCTGCAAGGTGCCTGATGCCGTTGAGACTAGTGGTTCAGTTTCCTGCCCCGCCTGAGCCGCCGATATGGATAACAGGGTCAGGCTGAACAGAACCAGCAGGCTCCCTGTGAGCCAGTGCAATGCCCAGTTGAACCTGCGGGAAATGTCGAGGGAATTCATGTAATCATTTCTCCGGATACATTGCAGACAGTCTCTGAAGCTGAACCGTTCAGGGCTTGACGCCTGATTGGGCCTTACAGTCAGTTCCCTTCGATGGTATATTAACTCTGACTTCACTCAGTTAACTTCGGAGAAAACTTTGTTGCGCAGAGACCTTTTCGCACAATTGCTGATTCCGGTGATGCTGATCCTTGGCGCGGCGCTGAGCAGCTGCGGTTCGGGGGCTGGACAGCCTGGCAATGACCAGCAACTGCATGTTGCTCAGCAGAATGAGAATGTTCCGGTTGCTACCGGACTGGACCTCGGACCGATCAGCGATCTTGATCGCGGTATCAGTTACACGGACGAGGACCGTCTGATCCCCGGTGCTGACTATGCCACAGCATTACCCAACTCAAGGGTGGTCGCCAGTGGAAATGTGGCTGTCTACAGCCCGGAGTTCGCACCGCAGCTGGATTCAAGCCTCATTACTCCCGCTTTCGGAATCTATGCCTTCAATCTCGGGGACTATGACCAGGCGATCCAGCTGATCTTCGGGGTCTCCGACCCCCCCGCCAGCGAAGGGGACCTGTACTTTGCGATTGCCAACTATGTCAGCGGCCGCTGGGACTGGTATGGCGGAGACGGCAGCCGGACTCTGGACCTTACAGACTTCAGTGACTACATCAGTCCGGAAGGCCACATCTTCTTCGCTGTCGTGATGACGGGACTGGAGCAGGGCCAGGTGGACTTCGTGAGGATCGGTACGGGCTTTGCCCCGAGCGGGACCCTGGAGGCTGATACGACCCTCGGCCCCTGGCCGCTCACCGTGAACCTCACTGCCGATTTCACTGACACTGATGGTGAACTGGTTGAATGGCAATGGGATTTCAACAATGACGGCACGATTGATGAAACCACGGATGTCCCCACGCTGGAGCATGAGTATGCCATTCCCGGAACCTATGTGACCAGGGTGCATGCGATTGACAATGAAGGCATGGAGGGCACGAATTTCCGTACCATCAACGTGACCGGTGTACTGCCTCCCAATCCCCCGGTCAATGCGCAGGCCAGTGACGGGACATTCGGAGGAAAGGTTTTCATCTCCTGGGAGGATCCGCCGAGTGGCATCCAGCCCAAGGGCTGGAGCGTCGAGCGGGCCGACAGCGAAAACGGCACCTATACCGAGATCGCAGCCCTGGGATTTGCCTTCAAGTCCTACAACGACACTTCCGTGACCGATCAGACACCCTACTGGTACCGTGTGCGTTCCCTGCATGATACTGCGGGTGTCAGTGAACCCAGTGCGGCGGATGAAGGCTTCATGGGCATCATCAACCCGCCCACAGGAGTGATCTGCGGCCAGGGACTGTTGCCCGATCGCATCAGCATAGGCTGGGATGCTCCGGCAAGCGGGTTTGCCCCCGAGGGATATGACATCTTCCGCAGTACCTCGGAAGGAGGCCTCAAGGTGCTCGTCGCCAGTGTCGGCCCTGTGGAGTTCTACCAGGACACCAGCGTGCCCGATGGCAAGATCTACTACTACTACATCCAGAGTACCGCTGCGGATTTCCCAGGCGGCAGCGATTTCAGTGATGTTGCCAGCGGCTTCGTGTCGCAGCTTCAGGCGCCCACCGACCTTGCCGCCTCCGATGATTCAAGTCCGACTCTGATCACATTGAGCTGGACGCATTCCGGTGGCAGCCAGGTACCCAGTGGCTACAACATCTACCGCTCTGACGCAGAGGACGGCAGCTACGCGTTGCTCGCCTTCACCGGGTATGTCAACACCTATGACGACACGACTGCCTCGGACGGTGCGGTCTATTACTACAAGGTCAGCGCCTTCAAGCCGGCCTGGGATGAGTCGCCGCAGAGTGACTTCGACAGCGGCTTCGTGGGACTGAGTGCGCCGCAGGCTCTGAACGCCTCCGACGATCAGCCATTTCAGGTTACCGTAACCTGGCTGCCGCCTTTGACTGGACCGGACCCGGACGATTATGAGGTCTTCCGAGCCGATGTGATTGATGGTCCCTACGTTTCAATCGGAACAACCGTGGTTTCCTCCTATGTCGATACTGATGTGGAAGGTGACACCGGGTACTTCTACTATGCGGTATCCCGCAAGTCCGGTTACATCGGGAGTGCTGCTTCCAACATTGATGCTGGATTCGCTGTCGACTAAAAACTGCTCAGAAAGAAAACAGCAGGCCGCCCACGGGCGGCCTGCTGTTTTTCTGCGGATTATCAGAGCAGCCTAATCCGTGGCACTCAGGAACTTGCGCAGTCTGTCGTCGAGCACGGCCTGCCAGGTCGTCAGAATGCTGTGCTTGCTGATCTCCGCATGTTCACCACGCTTGAGCCATGATTCATGACGGAGCTTGAGCATGCAGTTCCCGTCACTTTGCCTTTCAAGTGTGAAGCAGACCTCATGTGGGAAGATCCCGGCCCGTGGCCGCAGAATGCGAATGCGGATCAGCCGGCGATGCACGATCTCCGTCACCAGCCCGAGCAGTGCACCATCCTCTCCGCCGCAGGATTCCATGAACCGGCCTCCGATCGAGGGTTCCAGCCGGACTTCCTCCGCATCACTCAGCAGGGTATAGGGTGCTTTCCACCAGGAGCCGATCTCGACTGTCAGGGCCTGCCAGACCCGTTCCGGTGGTGCCGCGAACTCGAATTCATCCTCTAGCAGGAATTCGAAAAGCTCTACTTCAGTTGACTGGAAGCGATGTGGCATGGTGGTTCAGGTCCAGATTCCCAGCGGGGAATGCTGATTTTAGCATTGCCATTTGCCGCAGGCTTGTGAAGCCGTCCTTCGGGTTAAATCCGTCATGAAATTTCACGAACTAAATAACAGTGTATATAAAATAATCGGCATAAATACTGGTAATCTACTCTGACGCGAAAGTTTGGGAAAGGGAAATGCATCTCACGAAAAATGTACACGCGGCACAGTTTCATGCGATGTCAGCACTGCTTGCCTGCCTGATTCTGGCTTCGTGCAACGGTCCCCGTTACAGCGCCAGGTCTGATGCGGCGACTGAAATCACAGCCATTGCCGTTCGCGTGGAGAACCCGCGCATGGGAAGCCAGGTTGATTTCCGCGCTCCTCTGTCAGGCACGGTGCAGAGTTCCTCCCAGGTCCAGCTCGGATTCCAGCTCAGCGGCAAGGTTGCCGTAGTGCTCGTGGAGGAAGGTGAACGGGTTTCGGAGGGGCAGTTGCTTGCCAGGCTGGACGATGACTTGTACCAGGCACAGAAGCATCAGGCGGAAGGTGCAAGTCAGCAGGCAGAGGCCCAGCTCAGACTGCTGGAGAATGGCAGCCGGCCGCAGGAGCTGATCCAGGCCCAGGCTGCTGTTGCCAGCGCTGAGGCGGCGCTTGAGCGCATCACCCGTGATCATGAACGCCTGAGCCTGCTGTTCGCCCAGGGAGTTGTCAGCCGCAGCGAACTGGATGCGCTGAACATGACCAGGCGCCAGGCCGAGGAAAGTGTGGTGCAGGCCCGACAGCAGCTTGAGCTGGCGGAGGAAGGCCCGCGCCAGGAGCAGATTGATCTTGCTAAGGGAGCATTGCAGGCCAGCAGTGGCGGGCTGGAGATGGCGCGAACCCAGCTGGCTTACACCGAGCTGCGTGCGCCGATCAGTGGCACGGTCACGATGCGGATGCTGGAGCCTGGACAGAATGTGCTGGCGGGCAGTCCCGTGATTGAACTCGCTGATCTCACTACGCTCGAGATCCGCACGGAGATCCCGGAAGGCGATTTCGCTGCCATCAGTCCCGGTGACGTGGCGGATGTGAGTTTTCCCGCCAGTCCTGATGAAGCTGCACAGGCAACACTCGTGACGATTGCTCCCCGTGCCAGTGCCCTTACGAGAGCTTTTCCCGTGATGCTTGAGATGAATTCACCTCCCGAGGGCATTGTGCCGGGCATGGTGGCACTGGTGACGCTGGGATTCAGCGAGAACCCCGGAGGACTGGTGATCCGCGAGAATGCGATCATCGGCGACGCTGTGTTCGTTGCCAGGGATGGCCGGGCCGTGAGGATCCCCATTGAGCGCCGGGCCGATCGGGGCGGACTGGTGTTCGTCGACGGGCTTGCCGCTGACGACCAGGTGATTGTCAACGGGCAGCACCGCCTGGCCGATGGTGATTCCGTGGTGATCGTGGATGCCCTGGGCATTTCCGAGATCACGGGACTAGACAACCGGAGCCGCTGATCATGCTGATAACCAGGCTTGCGGTACGCTTTCCGACCCTGACGACGATCTGCGTGCTGCTGATCGTGCTCTGGGGGCTGAGCTACTTCTTCACGATGAGCCGGCGCGAGGATCCGGAGATCACGATCCGCGGGGCCAGGCTGATCACCTTCTTTCCCGGCGCGATGCCTGAGGACATCGAGCAGTATGTCACCAAGCCGCTGGAGGACGTGGCCGCCGAAATCGCTGAGGTCAACGAGATTGAATCAGCCTCGCGCTATTCGGTTTCCGTGATGTTCATCAAGCTTGATGATGACACCCCCGTCAGGGAGGTGCCGCAGATCTGGGACAGACTGCGCGCGAAGATCGCCACGATGCGCGACACCCTGCCGGAGGGCGCCAGCGAGCCGATAGTTGACGACGAATTCTTCGACACCTCCAGCCACATCATAGCCGTGAGCGGTGCCAACTACAGCCCACGGGAACTGGCGGCCTTCGCTGAAAGAATCCGCAAGCGCATCAGCCTGCTGCCCGCCGCCGGTCGCGTGCAGGTCTGGGGAGAGCAGCAGGAGCGGATCTGGCTGGAGTTTGACCAGCTGCGCATGGCCCGCTACAACATCAATCTGGACAGCCTGCTGGGGAGCCTGCAGGGTACGAATGTGCTGATGCCCGGCGGCGAACTGGAGAGTGAGGGTTCACGCTGGACGATTGATTCCAGCGGAGAGTTTGACTCCCTTGAAGCTATCCGCCGGCTGCCGGTGAGCGGCATGCAGGGCGGAGGGCAGCTGCGCGTCGGGGACCTCGGAGATGTGCGCTACGGATATGAGGATCCGGCAAACTACCTGACCCGTGTCAATGGCCAGCAGGCCGTGCTGATCAGCGTCGTGATGAAGAGTGGCCGCAACGTGATGCAGCTCGGCAGCCAGATCGATGCCGAGATCGCGGATATCCGCGCGAGCATACCCTCGGACCTGGAACTGACCGTCGTACATGACCAGCCGATGCAGGTCGGGCTGCAGATCGGCAACTTCCTCTCGAACCTGTACACTGGCATCCTGCTTGTCGTGCTCGTGGTGTTCCTGTTCATGGGACTGCGCAGCACCATTCCGGTCGGGCTGGCGATCCCGCTCGTGCTGGTCTCCTGCTTCGCGGTGATGAGCCTGCTCGGCACCAGCCTGCAGCAGATGAGCATCGCCGGGCTGATCATCGCAATCGGCATGCTCGTTGACAATGCAATCGTGGTGGCCGACAACGTCTCGCGCTACATGGAACGCGGGGTCGAGCGCCGCGAGGCAGCGATCCAGGCCACCACTGAACTGGCAATGCCGATGCTGACAAGCACCCTGACCACCGTCTTCGCCTTCCTGCCGCTGCTGGCGATGCATGCGGAGAGTGGCGAATTCGTCAGGGACATCCCGCTGACCGTCAGCGCGGCGATCCTGCTGAGTTACCTGATCGCGCTGACGGTCACTCCGGCGATCTGCAGCGTGGCAATCCGTCCGGGACGGGGAGCTCTGAACTTCAGCCCCCTTGGAGGACTGATGGGCTGGCTGGAGCGGGCCTATGCCCCGGTCTTGGCCTGGACGCAGCGGCAGCGCCTGCTGACCGGCACGATCGTGACGCTGACCTTCGTTGGCAGCCTGATCCTTTTCGGGCAGCTCGGGGTGCAGTTCTTTCCCTCCGCCGACCGCAACCAGTTCACGATAGATCTGTACATGCCTGAAGGTACGGCCCTGAGTGAGACTGAACGCGCCGTCGAGGACATGGAGCGGATCCTCGCCGGCCAGGAGGGTGTCACGAGCTTCGTTGCCAACATCGGCCAGGGTGGTCCGATGTACTACTACAACCGCGTACCGCTGGCCCGGGCCTCCTGGTATGCGGAGTTCCTGGTGAACACGGTTGACAGGGCGGAATCCGCCAGGCTCGTGCCGCTGCTCCGGCGGGAGGCCCAGCAGCGCGTGGCCGGAGCGGAAGTGATCGTGCGCAGTCTGGAGCAGGGTCCTCCGGTCGGTGCTCCGATCCAGATCAAGGTCCGCGGCGAGAATCTCGAGGAGCTGAAGTCCATCGGCCGCGAGATCAAGGCAGCTCTGCGGACAGCGGACAACGTGATAGACATCCGTGACAGCTTCGGGGTCGACAGCAGACATCTGGAGCTGGTGGTTGATGAAAGCCAGCTGCGCGCCATCGGCATGACGCGCTTCGATGTCAACCGGGTGACGCTCATCAACACCAGCGGGCTGGAGGTCACGCAGTACCGGGCACCGAGCCGCACCATACCGGTGATGATGCGCGTGATGCGCGAACGGCGAGATGAGGCCACGGATCTCGAGAGCTTCTACCTGCACAGCGGCCCCGGCAACAGCCCGGTGCCGCTCAGCAGTGTGGCGCACTATGAGTCCCGCCACGTCACGAGCCAGATTGACCGGACGGACCGTGAGCGGGAACTCGTCGTCAGCGCCAACATGGACAACGGCCGGCTGGCCAGCGAAGCCCTGAAGGATGCCCGGCCCGCGCTGGATGCGATTGCACTCAAGCCCGGCTACCGGATCATCATCAGTGGTGAGGCCGAGGAAAGCAGCGAGGCATTCGCAGGTCTGGGATCAGCCAGCGGGGTGGCCCTGCTGCTGATCATCCTCGTGCTGGTGGCCCAGTTCCGCAGCATCCGTATCGCCCTGGTGGTATTCATCGCCATTCCGCTGTCACTGATCGGCGCGATCCTCGGGCTGTATGTGAGTGGCTGGCCCTTCGGCTTCACCGCCGGACTGGGGCTGATCTCGCTGGCGGGCATCGTCGTCAACAACAGCATCGTGCTGATGGACTTCATCATGGAACGGCTGCGCCAGGGATCCCCGCTTGACGAGGCTATTGCCAGCGCGGGAGCCTCCAGACTCAGGCCGATCATCCTGACAACGGCAACGACGGTCGGCGGACTGCTGCCGCTTGGCATCTGGGGAGGCAGCATGTGGGCCCCGATGGCCTGGGCGATCATCGGTGGACTGCTGGTCAGCACCGGGCTGACCCTGATTGTCGTGCCGATGATCTTCCGCCAGATCGCCGGACAGCGGGCACTGGAGCTCGCCCTGGCGGACGCAGCGGAAGCGCATGCGGATTCTGCCACGCAAGCTTAGCTACCTGCCGGGCTACAACCTGATCGTTGCCACGGGACCGCGGGAACTGAGCCGCAAATCATGGAAGCCGGATTCAGGCCGGCGCTGATTGCGCTACTCATACCGTACAATCAGCCCATATGAGAAGGTGCGGAAATCTGCTGCCCGGTCACAGGGTGACTGCGTGACGGGCAGAAGGCGAAACGGTGATGCGGAACTGGAAGCGGCTGAGCTGCCCGTGATCGGCTGGCGCGAATGGGTGCGCCTGCCTGATCTCGCGCGACCCTGGATCAAGGCCAAGATTGATACCGGTGCCCGGACTTCCGCTCTGCATGCACATGACATCCTTGTCCACACCGAGAACGGGATGGAGATGGTGCGCTTCACGATCCATCCGCGCCAGGGCAATGAGGACCGGGCGATCACGATCACTGCACCCGTGATAGACCACCGCCATGTACGCAGCAGCCACGGCAAGACCACGTTCCGGCCGGTCATCCTGACAACACTGGAGTTGATGGGCCAGAGGCTGCCGATCGAACTGACCCTGATCGGCCGGCACAGCATGAAGTTCCGGATGCTGATCGGCCGTCAGGCACTGCGTGGCCGGTTCCTCGTGAACACCGGTGAATCCTATCTGGCTGGCCGTCGCCATCGCAGGTTGCGGACCAGTGTTACGAATGACATTTCCAATGGAGAGGACTCCTGATGAAGATTCTGATCCTGTCACGCAAGCCGTCGCTGTATTCGACGCGCAGGCTGAAGGAAGCGGGTGAGGCCCGGGGGCATGAGATACGCGTGGTGGATTACCTGCGCTGCTATATGGACATCACCTCGCACAGACCGAAGGTCATGTATCAGGGACATCCCCTGACGGGCTACGATGCGGTGATCCCCCGCATCGGTGCCAGCTACACCTTCTATGGCACGGCGGTTGTACGGCAGTTCGAGATGATGAACGTCTTCAGCGTCAACGAGAGCCAGGCGATCTCACGTTCGCGGGACAAGCTGCGCAGCCTGCAGATCCTGGCCCGCGAGGGCATCGGCCTGCCGGTGACCGGGTTTGCCCACAGCACCAAGGACGTCGACGGACTGATCAAGCTTGTCGGAGGAGCTCCGCTCGTCGTCAAGCTGATTGAGGGAACCCAGGGCATCGGCGTTGTACTGGCGGAAACCAACCAGGCCGCGGGTTCCGTGATCGAGGCCTTCCGGGGTCTGAGTGCCAACATCCTCGTGCAGGAGTTCATCAAGGAAGCCGGTGCTTCAGACATCCGTGCAATCGTGATCGGCGACAAGGTGGTGAGTGCCATGAAGCGCACTGCCCAGGCCGGGGAATTCCGCTCCAACCTGCACCGCGGTGGCACGGCCAGCCGGGTCAAGCTCACTCCCGAGGAGCGCATGACGGCCGTGCGGAGTGCGAAGAAGCTCGGACTGGGCTTTGCCGGCGTGGATATGCTGCGCAGCAATCACGGCCCGGTGGTGATGGAAGTCAACAGCAGCCCCGGACTGGAAGGCAGCGAAGGGGCGACGGGCATCGACATCGCCGGCAAGGTGATTGAACTGATCGAGAAGAAGGATGCGGCAACGACGATCCGCAAGACCCGCAGCACCATCCGCCACTGAAGGACCGAAAGTGCAGTACAGGGCAGACGATTCCGTTCTCCGGCGCTATAATTAGCAGCCCTCAGGAGAGGTGACCGAGTGGTTTAAGGTGCTCGCCTGGAAAGCGGGTGTACGGTAATACGTACCGAGGGTTCGAATCCCTCCCTCTCCGTTGATTCCTCTGAACCAGCCAGGCGGATTGCCGCTGCGGTTCAGCCGCTGAGCCGGATCCAGTACCACTCATTCTCGTGCATGCTGTGCAGTGGCTCCACCCCTGGCGGCATTGGCAGCACAACTCGCTCCGCGCTGATCTTGCGGAAGGTCCTGAACAGCTTGCCGATATCCTCTTCCTTGATGAAGTGATGGGGGATTCCGACTTCCAGGCCATTGCGCAGTACGACGGTCTGTTCCTCGATCCAGTCAGCCTGATGTTCAGCGGGGGCATTGCGCATTCCCGGCAGGCTGACCAGCACATCGCCGCTGATGGCCTTGATGCGCTTGATCTCGGCGATGGCGCGCTCCAGATCGCGGCGCTTGCCATGATGAATCACATCGATTGCCAGAATCAGATGGAAGTAGTTGCCGCTGAAGGTCGTGCGGCGGAAGTCGCCATTGAGCACATTGGTGGTCTGCTCAAATCCACTGAGCGCCTGACGCGTCTGGACCAGCGCTTCATTGCTCCAGTCAATTCCCGTGCAGCGCCATCCGATTTCCGCGAGCTGGCGCAGATGCCGGCCATTTCCGCAGCCCAGATCCAGGGCACGCCGCGACTGCTGCGGCAGATCGCCGATGTAATGCAGCACACGTGGGTCCGGGGCCAGATCCCTGAAGGACTCATTGGCATTGCGGCGGTCCCAGATTTCCTTCTGCTCAGGTACCGTGAGGTCTCTCATCTATCTACTCCCCGGGAATCGCCTGCTGTGGAGGCCTGAATATCCACAGCCACGCATTGCCGGCGCGTCTCCTGCCCAGGAATTCGAGACCTGATTCGGACTCGTTCAGTTCATCCGGAGTTCGCATGATTATAAGTGCATCGTCCGTCCACACATCTGCCGCTGCGAGCAGTCCGGGCAGGAGCGAGCGGGCCATGTCCTTGATGTATGGAGGATCAAGGAAACAGCAGGAAAGTTGCATTCCCTCCGGCAGCTGCTTGCTGACTGCAGGCATGCAGCGGCGGCCATCCACGCGCAGCAGGCGGAAGCGCTCCTCGACGGCGAAGTCCCGCGCCATGCTGCGGATGTCATCACCGGTGCGGCGGTCCACCTCGACGCTGAACAGCATTCCAGCCCCACGTGACAGGGCCTCGAAACCGACTATGCCGCTTCCTGCGCAGATATCCAGGAAGGCTCCGCTGCGCAGTCTGTCCGGTGTGAATAGATTCATCACCAGCTCGCGCACGAAGCCGGTGGCCGGCCTGGCGCGGCTGCCTCTGGCCAGTCGGATCTCGCGGCCCTTTAGTTCTCCGGAAGTGATGCGCACCGCTGGATTATAGTCCGCCCCCGTGAAGGCTCATGGGAAGACCCATGTTTGCTATAATCAGACGTCTCTTTCGAATCCTATGCAAGGGGTAGCTTCCTATGTCAATCCGTCGTCGCATCAAGGTGGAACAGCGTGACCGCAAGGACGTTCTAAACGAGGCGATCATCTCCCAGGATGAATTCCTCGAGAAGTTCTACTCGCGTCCCGGCAAGTTCCAGTTCTTCTTCGGGGCGGGCATGTCAGTCAGTGCAGGCATACCCCTTTCCCGGGACATCATCGACGAGATCATCGTCAAGGTCTTTGAGAAGACCAATCCCGCCAAACGTGGCCAGATGACCGCAGACGAACTGTCGGACTGGGTCAGCCGCGAGAAGTGGTTCAACCCGAACTACGCTTACATTTCAGCGCTCGAGAAGGAATTCCCCTCGGTCTACCTGCGCACCGAGCTGTTCCGCCGCTACATGGAAGGCCGCTTCCCCAGCCCGGCGCAGCTCAACTTCGCCATCGGCGTCAAGGAAGGCAAGCTCAACAACCGTGTGTACACTACCAACTGGGACACGCTGACTGAGGATGCCTTCTACTGGCTGCGCGGCACGAACTGCGTGACCATCAAGGGCCCCGACCAGCTAGTCGAGGTAAAGGACGAGGAGCATCGCTACGTCGTCAAGGTCCATGGTGACCTCGACCGGTACGACGTGCGCTACCTGCGAGAGGGCATGGCCAAGCACAATGACGACCTGCGCGACTTCCTCGTGAAGTCCATGAGCAACGTCGGCCTGGTCGTGATGGGCTACAGCGGTACCGAATACTCCGTGATGAACATGCTGATGGAAATCGTGCATGACTATCCGGATGTGCTTTCCGGCGGTCTCTACTGGGGCTACCAGGGCAACATGAAGCATGTGCCTGAGACGATCACCGACCTGATGGCGATCGGCCTCGACAAGGGCAAGGACTTCCGCATCTTCGAAACTGACGACGCCGACTTCCTCTTCGAGAAGGTCGCCGGCAAGCTGGGCTTCGCTGCGATTGAGTCCGAGCTGGATGTGGCCTTCTTCCGCTTCAACAAGATGGGTTATGGCGAGCTGCGTGAGCGTGAAGGCCGTGTCGGTGCCACGCTTGCCGATCTCGTGCACCGCGACCTGCTGGACGAGGGTTTCCTCGTGCGTGACTACAACCTCATCCATGAGGTCTGGAAGTCCGAGCAGAGCGGCATGTTCAAGAAGAAGGAAGAGAAGGAGCGTGCGGCACGGGATGCCGAGCGCAAGCTCATCAACCACTGCTTCAATGACCTCAAGCACCAGCAGTATGCTGATGCAGAGGTGAAACTTACGGACGTTGCCAAGCACTTCCCCGAGAACCCGCATGTCTACTGGGGCCTCGGCTGGGCCAACTACAGCATGGGCCGTTATCGCGAGGCGCTGGAGTTCTTTGACCGCTCACTTGCTCTGGAGCCCAAGAGCTGGGGCACCTACATCGCCAGGGCGATGTGCCAGCATGACCTGGGCCAGTATTCCGAGGAGATGGCAAACTACGACAAGGTCCTCGAACTGAAGGGCAACATCGACTATATCTGGTACAACCGCGGTCTCGCCGCCCACAAGCTTGGAGACCGCCGCGCTGAAATCGAAAGCTATGAAAGCGCAGTCTCCGTCAACGGTGGTTACTACAAGGCCTGGTACAACCTCGGTCTGTGCTACTACGAACAGGGCAACATCCTGACGGCACTGAACTGCTTCAAGCGGGCCCGTGACATCAACTCCCGCTTCTTCAATGCCCGCTTCAACTGCGGTATCCTGCTCGGCAAGATGGGCCAGGACGGCCAGGCCATCCACGAATTCGAGCACTGCATCGAGCTCAACGAGGATGACGACATGAGCTTCAAGCAGCGCGGTACGGCTGAGCTGATGATCAGCAAGTATGACAAGGCGCAGGAGAGCTTCGAGGAGTTCACCCACACGCAGCCCGGTGATCCCGAGGCCTGGGCCAACCTCGGTCTGTCGTACTACGGTACGGAGCATTATGACGAAGCTCTGGAGTATACCGACAAGTACCTGGACCGCTTCCCCGAGGATGCGCGGATCTGGTACAACCGCGGTCTCGTGCAGGAACAGCTCGGTGATCGCGAGAAGGCCATGCAGGCCTTTGACAAGTCCCTCGAGCTGAACAATGACAACGACATGGTCTGGTACCGCAAGGCCCTGCTGCTTGGCAACCTCGGTGAGTTCAACGGCCAGATCGAGTTCCTGACGAAGTTCCTCAACCGCAACTCACAGGACCTGCGAGGCTGGTTCGAACTGGGTGAAGCCAATCGCAAGCTCGGCGAGGCCGCCGAATCCCGCGAGGAAGTGGTGCGCTACTACACAGCCGCAGTGCAGGCCTATGACAAGGCCCTGGAGTGCGACCGTACGCACCTCGAGACCTGGCTCAACAAGACCGTGGCGCTCAACCGCCTGAACCGCTACGACGAAGCGCTGGAGTGCATCAACTACCTGTTGCGCTACGACAAGAAGAACGCCGAGGTCTATTACCAGAAGGGCATTGCCGAGGACGGGCTGGGCGACCAGCTCAGTGCCGCCGATACCTTTGCCCAGGCGCTCAAGCTCAATGAGAACCACGCTGACAGCTACTACCGCCGCGGCCTGCTGCTGGCGGAGCTGGAGCAGTTCGCCAAGGCCGTCGATCACTTTGACAATGCCATCCGCCTGCGCCCCGACAAGTGGCAGGCCTACCACTACAAGGGCATCTCGATCATCCGCCAGAAGGAATATGACAAGGCGCTTGAGGTCTTCGAGGAAGCGCTGGAGCGCTTCGAGGACAAGCCGCGCTTCTATGTTGACAGCGCTCTCGCGCATGTCATGAAGCGCAACATCGATGATGCGCGCAAGTGCCTGAACACGGCGATCACCCGCAACCCGAACCTCAAGGCCGAGATCATGTCCACGCCTGAGTTCAGCGGGCTCGTGAGCTGAGCTTCAACTTCAGACTATTCCCGGCTGGCCGGGGGCGGCGTCCGCGTCGTCCCCGGCCGCCAGCTTTCTGAGCTCCTCCGCCAGGTTGAATTCCTCAAGTCGCTGATGCAGGTCCGCCTGGTATGACTCCTCGGTATCACGCCGGCGCAGCTCCCTGAGTTCGTCCATGTCGTCAAACATCCCGCGTGAATCCCGCTGGGCATCACTGAGCCTGCCTGATGCCTGCTGCTCCGCGCGGCGCAGGTCATTCCAGCGCTGGCGCAGGGCATCCTCCATCAGCGAGATGTCGTCCAGCAGCATGCGGTGGATGCCATAGGCGCGGATCCGCTCGTAATAGTCAGCGGTGCTGCGCGCCGCATCAATCTGACTCATCAGCTGTTCTATGCTGCTGCGGATCCGGATGCTGTCATACCAGTACTGTTCCGCCCGTTCAATGTCCTCCTGCAGATCCTCCAGGCGTGAATCAAGGTCCTGCAGGCGCTGGATACTCAGGGGGTAGTGGCTGGCGCGCAGTTGCGGCAGGCGGGCACGCTCAGCCTCGCGCGCTGACACCAGTGACTGCCATGCCTGTTTCCACTCATCGCGCTCCCCCGGCACGAGGACACGGGTGGTCTCGCGGCTCTGGGCCGTCAGGGCCCCGGTATGAGTTCTCAGGTAGCTCTCCCAGTCGTCAAGCACCTTGAGCTGATCCTGCTCTATGCGCTGGTACTCGGAATAGCTGCGGGTGGCGAAATGGTAGGCGGCGAGGGGCACGCTCAGCCAGATCAGCAGGATGGACAGCTTGAATGCCAACTTGATGATATTGTAACCAATATGGCAGACGGGCACATGTCAGTGGCACTGCTGGTGATCGGCAATGAGATCCTGCGTGGCGACACTCAGGATACGAACAGCCACTTCCTTGCGGGAGAACTGGCGCGCCGCGGCGTTCGCCTGGAACGGATCGTGACCATTCCTGACGACCTCGATCTGATCGCCGCGATGCTGCGCAGCATGTCGGGTCTGTTTGACAGGGTGATCACCAGCGGCGGGATCGGGCCGACACCGGATGACCTGACGCGCGATGCCGTGGCCATGGCCTTCGGACAGGAATGTGTGCTGTTTGAGGATGCTGCCGAAGAGTGGCGCAGGCGCAAGGGTGCGGAGTTGAATGAAGGGCAGCTCGCGATGTGTACGCTGCCGAAGGGTGCCAGGCTGATCCGCACCCAGTCAACTTCAGCCCCGGGTTTCGTGCTTGGCAACTGCTACGTGCTGGCCGGTGTGCCCTCCGTGATGCGCGAGATGTGGGCGGCGGTGGCTGACGAATTCAGCGGAACACCGCAGCAGATTGCCAGTTTCCGTGTGCGTCTGCCGGAATCCGTGTTCGCCCCGCTGCTGCGCCGATACCAGCAGCAGTGGCCCGCGCTCGACTTCGGCAGCTATCCCAAGATGGAAGGGGAGTGGTACACGGAGATCAAGGTTATCGGCGATGATCCGGATACCGTGCAGCGAGTCTGCCGCGAGCTGGAAGCTGACATCATTGCGCTTGAGGACTGAAGGTTCAGTCCGGATCCTGGCCCATGATCCGTCCGCAGAATTCCCGCACAGCCTGGCGTGATTCCGAATCAGTGAATCCGCGACCTGCCAGAAAGGACAGCATTGAAGCGGACAGTTTGGCTCTGATCTGCATTTCCGTTGCCCGGTCAGTAGCTTCACCAAGCCTGCGCTGGTACTGCTGCAGCTTGCCCTCATAGGTTCTGCGCCGGCCTTCCAGCAATTCCAGTGCGCTGCTGAAACTGTCAACTCCGCCACAGTGTTCCTGCACCATGCGCTGGGCCAGATCCCGCTCACAGCCGCGGCGCAGCAGTTCCTGCATCAGCCTCGGGGCCCCGATCGCCCCCTTTGCCAATAACTGCTCGGAGGCGGTCTGCGCCGCGCGTTCCTCATCAATGAAGCCACGCTCGCGGCAGAGCCGGAGCACCTCATCGACCAGGTCATGCTCACGGTTGTTCTGGGACAGCTTGCGCTGCAGCTCCCTGCCGAAATGCTCGCGCCGGGCCAGCAGGCGGCAGGCCCGGTCGTACATCAGGTGGAAGCGCGACATCCGCGCGGTGCGTTGCCATTCCTCCTCCGGCACGCTGAAGCCGGCTTCCCACCAGCCGGGCAGGGTGCCGGTCGGGAGCAGCAGCGATTCTCCCTCCTCGGGTATCACTTCCGTCCATTTCTCCTGGCGGCGGGGCTTGAGCTGCGCGATGAGCGGCATCTCCCCAGCATAGCGCGTGCCATAATTGCCGCGTGGAATTTCAGCGGCTCCAGGCGGGGATGCAGGCTCTGGCGCAGCAGCTGGCGGGTCTGGCTGATCCGGGGCCGGACTGCTGGATCGTCGGAGGTGCCCTGCGTGACGCCTGGCTGGGCCGGCCGGTGCATGACCTGGACCTCGTGACTCCGGATCCGATGGACTCCGTGGTACACCTGCTGGAGCGGCATACGGGCCGCCAGGCCTTCACCGTCAACCAGCGCTTCGCATCCAGCCGGATCGTCAGCGGTGAACTGGAAATTGACATCACGCCGATGCATTCCGTGGATATCCGGACGGATCTGCTGCGCCGGGACTACACGGTCAATGCAGTTGCCATTCCGCTCAGGAAGGTGCTGTCCGGGACCATGACAGCGGATGACATCCTGAGCGTGCCCGGCAGCTTTGAGGATCTGGCGGCGGGCCGCCTGCGGATGATCAGTGAACACAACCTGCAGGAGGATCCCCTGCGCCTGCTGCGCGGCTTCCGGCTGGCGGCCCAGCTTGAGCTGCAGCCGGATGCGGAGACCGTCGCAGCCTGGCAACGCAATGCCACACTGCTGCCGAACAGTTCGGGTGAACGCCAGCGGGAGGAACTGCTGCGCTGGTTCGGGCAACCAGGGCTTGATACGGGCCTCCTGCAGCTTGCAGCCGACTGCGGCGTACTCTGGCAACTGTTCCCGGCATTGCGTGACAGTGTCGGCTGCGTCCAGAATCACTATCACCACCTGGATGTCTGGCAACATACCCTGCTGGCCCTGGACAAGCTGGACGAACTGCTGCGGCAACTGCCGGCGGAACTGGAGGCGTACCGGGAAGACTTCGTCAAGGCCATGGAAGCGGTGCCGGAAGGCGGGGCCAGTGTGCTCTCACTCACGCGGCTGGCCCTGCTGCTGCATGATGTCGGCAAGCCGGCCACGCGCAGGGAGGAAGAGGATGGATACATCAGCTTCATCGGCCACCAGAAGACCGGGGTGGAGCTTGTCAGCGGGGACTTCACGCGCCTGCGCTGCTCAGGCGCGCAGCATGACTTCCTGAAGTGCATGATTCATGAACACCTGCGGCTCGGCTTCTACTGCGCGACTGAGCCGCTGCCCGCGAAGCTGATCTACCGCTTCATCCGCAGCCTTGGGGAGGCCACTCTGCCACAGCTGCTGCACAGCCTGGCGGACTGCTCGGCGGCCCTGGGCAGTGACAGCGAGGAGAGCCTGCGGCGGCACATCAGTGCAGCCCGGCAGATCGCTGACAACTTCATCAATGACAGTGCGGTGGCGAGGCCACCCGTGCTGCTGGATGGCAACGCGATCATGCGCCTGCTTGAGCTCCGCCCCGGCCCCTTCGTGGGTCGCTGCAAGAAAGCTATGCTCGAGGCCACGGCCGAGGGCCTGATCAGTACGGAGGAGGAAGCTCGCGAATTCATCCTCGAACTGGCGCGGACGGGCAGGGGCGGTTCCGACTAAGCCGGTCCGCGCTGCAGACGTTCGCGGATCGTTCCGACCAGCTCACTGCGGCTGATCGTGAACTGCTGCTTCTGCTCCTTCCACTCATCCCGGTCCTCTACCTCCTCGGCGATCCGCCGGCCCAGTTCAAGATCCTTGATGCTCAGTTCCGCCTTCTCGAACTCATCGCTGCCGGCGATCACCGCGAAGGGAATCCCCAGCCGGTCTGCGTACTTGAGCTGCTTCTGCAGGTTGCCACCGCCGAGGAACATCTCCGCAGGGATCCCCGCATTGCGCAGTTCGCTCGTGATTGCGATGTAGTCTGCGATGCGCGCCTTGTCCATCACGGTCACGAGCACCTCGCTCGTGGCCCGGCGCTGTTCGATGCGCCCCAGCTCAGTCAGTGCGGCCAGCAAACGGTCCACGCCGACACTGGCACCGACTGCGGGCACACCCTGGCCCTCGCCGAGAAAGCGCTCCACGAGGTCGTCATAGCGGCCGCCACCGAATACTGAGCCGTAGCTGGGCAGGTCGGTGAGCGTGACCTCGAACACCGGACCGGTGTAGTAGCCGAGGCCGCGGGCCAGGTGCAGGTCGAAGATCCAGCTTGAATTGCGCAGGCCATAGGCCTCGAGCATACCGATCAGCTCCTCGATCTCGTCCAGACCTTCGTTGCCAAGTGCATTGCCGGTGAACAGTGCGCGCGCTGCCTGGAGGGATTCCGTGGCATCACCGGAGTTGGGCAGGTCCAGGAAGGCATCAATCCGGCTGATCTGATCAACGTCCAGACCGAGGCCGGTGATCTCAGCGCCACTTTCATCCTTGAGGCCGGGGCCAAGTTCCTGGCGGATGCGCTCACGGTCGAACTTGTCGAGCTTGTCAATCACACGATAGATGTCGCGGCCCTGGCGCTCATCCGCTCCGCAGAACTCACCAAGGGCATTGAGGATCTTGCGGTTGCTGAAGCGGATCACGTAGTTGCGGACCTTCAGACGCCGGAAGATCGCATCGACGACGGCGAGGATCTCCGCATCCGCAGCCAGGCTGGCGCTGCCGACGGTGTCGATGTCGAACTGCTGGAATTCCCTGAAACGTCCCGGCTCCGGCTTGTCCCAGCGGAACACGCTGCCGGTCTGATAGCGGCGGAAGGGGCGGGGGATGTCCTGGAAGTTCTGGCAGAACAGGCGCGAAAGCGGCACCGTCAGGTCGTAGCGCAGTCCGACCTGTTCCTTGTCCTGGTTCTCGAAGTGGAAGATGTTGGCAAGCTGTTCAGCGCTCGGCTCCGGACCGAGCAGGGCCTCTCGGGCCTCCATGATCGGGGTGTCCAGCGGCAGGAAGCCGAAGTTGCGGCAGACCGCCTCGATCTCGCTGAGCATTTCACGGCGCGCACGCGCCAGCTCGGGCCAGCTATCCTGCATGCCCTTGAGCAGCCGTGGCTTCACCTTCTGATTCTGATTTCCGGCCATGTCATCTTCTCCTCGATCCAGGAGCGAAAGTCTACTTTCGATCAGGCCAGCTTGCAAGCGCAGCCCGGGGATTCGCCAGGAATTCCGGGGAGACCAGATAATCAGGACATATTGGAGCAAAAATATCCGGAAATATGTTATTCTCATTACAGACTTCAATTGGTACTCGAGATCATGACGCATCCACCTGACCGGGATGACCATGTGCCGGACCTGTCCGATGGGCGTTCAACAAGGATGTGCAGCGATGATGATCAGAATGTATCGAGGTGTGATAGTGGCAATGCTGGCGCTCCTGCTCGGAGCCTGCACCGCTCCCGGCAGCAGCGGCTACATCGACTTCTCACCTGTGAACGACCTGCAGCTGGCAGGCCTGCCTGCCCTGCCCGGGGCGGGCCTCATAACTGAACCCCGGCAGACGGCGGCACTTGATGCGATGAGCATCAGTCCGCTGGACTACAGTTCCAGCGGTGGGACGCTGACTGAGCAGACGCCGGACCTGCTGCTGGACAGTTCCGCTCAGGGCCTGAGCTGGGCAATGTACAACGTGGATGTCAGCGGTCTGGACCTGCAGGAGCTGAATCTGACTGTTTCCTACAGTGCTGAACCGCTCTGCTGGGTGGCGCTCGGAGACTTCAATGCAGGCAGATGGGACTGGCTGGAGTTCAGCCAGACCAGCCTGTCCCGGCCCCTGACAGGTGGTGCAGGCAACTACGTCTCACCGCTGAACCGGCTGTATCTAGTCGTCATGGGCTTTGATGACAACGATCTGAGCATCCAGGACATTCAGATCGTGCACCAGACCACTGATCCCATCCCCACTTACAACGCGGACATTGCTCCCCTGCTGAGTGGAAACACAGGCGAGAAATCCTGCACCGGTTGCCACGGCGGGATCAGCCCCAATCTTGAATCGTACTCCTCGGTATCCGCCAACGCCAATGCGGTACTGAACTCAGTGAGCCAGAGTTCCGGATTCATGCCGCCCAGCCAGCACTGGAGCCAGGCCAGCATTGACCTGTTCCAGGCATGGATCGATGCCGGAAAACCAGAGATGTGATTTCCCCCGCATAGCTTACCGATTTCATCACAGGGCTCGCGGTTGCGGGCCCTGTCTTTTCTGGACACATCTCAACAGAATCGCGCGATCATGTTGCGGAACACACTTCTGATATGGTAGTCTCAATATTGGTGATATGGGATATGCATTCGGAACGGGAATTCCGGATTGCACCCTTGCCAGAGGGTTTTCTGGATTTCCGGGCCGGCTGAATCACAACCTGTTGAGGTAGTTTATGGGAATCCAGACCCGCGCAATTCTTGTCGCGTTGTTCATTTCGCTGATGGCCGCCCTGATGGCCTGCGGCGGAAATGGCAGCAGCAACCAGAATCTTCAGCTCATCAGTCAGGAATCGGCTGCCGGCCTCAGCCTGCCTGAACTCAATGTACTCGACACCCAGCGCGATCTCAGTGTGGCAACGCAGATCGACATCAGCCCCCAGCAGTTCATGTCCACTGGTGGTGTGATAGGGACCCCTGGTGAGAATCTGCTGCTGGACAGCAGCGCCGAGGCGGCGAGCTGGGCACTGTATTCCTACCATACCGGTACGGATCCGCTGATCTCCCTGCGCCTGACCTTCACCTATCCCAAGGGGCCCGGTGCATTCATTGCTCTGGCCAACTACCAGACCGGCCGCTGGGACTGGCAGCCCAAGGCGCAACTGACTCAGGTCACGACCCAGCTCAGCAGCAACGCCACCCGCAACTACGTGTCGCCCCAGGGCAACATGTTCTTCGTGGTTGCCAGCTTTGACGACAGGGACGTGCAGATCACTGACCTGCTGATGGTGGCTGATGTCCCGCCGCCGCCGAGCTTCAGCATCAGCGGCCGCATCGCGGATTCCGACGGGATCGGCATCTCCGGCGTGAACGTGGCCCTCACTCCGGGCACGGCAAGCACTTCCACTGACGGCAATGGGAACTACAACTTCGGCGGAATTGAGGCCGGCAACTACGTGCTGACCCCCTCCAAGACGGACTTTACCTTTGGTCCCAAGTCCCTGAATGCCAATGTCGTGTCCAGCAACCTGACCGGCATGGATTTCCTTGCTACGAGCACCGCGGTTCCGGTGACATACATTGCTGACATCGCGCCATTGATGAACGGCAGCACCGGTGAGGATACCTGCCTGGATTGCCATTCGGGACAGTTCCCGGAAGGTGATCTCGACTTCTCCACCTACCAGGTTGTCAAGGACAATGCCAACAACATCAAGACCGAAGTCAACAGGAACTTAGACTGGATGCCGAAGGATGGCGATAAATGGAGCGCCGCCAACCGCGCGCTGTTCCAGAAGTGGATCGACGATGGACTGCTTGAGCAGTAACTGAATCTGCGCAATAATGCGGGTGGATCAAACCATGCTTATGCTGACGGTCCACCCGCACTGAAATATCTGGATTCTACAGGATCGGGAAGATGAACAAGTGGATTGGAATTCCGGCAGGCCTGGCCCTGCTGCTTTGCATAGTCAGTGCCTGTGGCGGCAGGAACCAGAGTCTGGAATCGACCCAGCCTGCACTGCCAGCTCAGACCACCGGCAATCAGGCCTTGCCCGGCATTGCTGAACTGGATGCTGTGCGCGGCACGGCTGAGATCCAGCAGCTGGAGCTCGGAACTCAGTTCTACTTCACCACCGGTGGCAATGTAGCCAATCAGAATTCCAGTGTGCTGTTCACCAGCACGGAGAGCGAGCCGGCCTGGGCACTGTATTCCATCGACAGAGCGGACATGGAGTTCTTCAATCTTTTTGTTGACTTCGGAACCGCTGCGAACCAGAAGCTCCTGATCGGTGTTGCCAACTACAGCAGCGGGCGCTGGATGTTCTCCACGCCCTTTTCAAGTTCTCCCGCAAACGTGTCGGTCAATACCCTGGGCGAAACCAACTGGATCTCCCCGCAGGGCAAGCTGTATTTCGTGCTGGTGGGGCAGGGGAAGCAGACGATGATCGTCAACGGCATCCGCCTGCTGGCGGATGTACCGCCGTTGCCGAGCTTCCCAGTCTCTGGTACGGTGCTTGATGAGAATTCCAACCCGATGCCTGGCGTGAGCATCACCCTTAGCCCTGGTGGCGGCAGCCTGCAGACGGATGAAAATGGCAACTTCGGCTTCCTGGCGATTCCAATGGGCAACTGGACGCTGACCCCGAGCTTCAGCGGCTGGGATTTCAACCCTGTCAGCGCCGACATACAGGTAGTTGATGCGGCACTCACTGGCGTGGACTTCACCGGAACTGAGATCCCGGTTGTCACTCATGCCGTGAGTGGCAAGGTGCAGACTGGGTCGCTCACTCCCATCGAAGGCGTTTTACTGACCCTCAATCCAGGAGGGATGACCACATCGAGCGATGCCCAGGGTGCCTTCAGCTTCCCGGCAGTGGAAGTCGGTGCATATACCCTGATCCCCTCCAAGACAGACTACCTCTTTGCACCCTCGAGCCGCAATGTCAATGTCTCCGCCTCGGATGTGAACAACCAGAACTTCACTGGTAGCCTCGACCTCAAGTTCAGCGTGAGCGGTACGGTGCTGGATGTGTTTGATGCCCCCCTGGGCGGTGTAAGCCTGACGCTCACTCCCGGAGGCAAGCAGGCGATCAGTAACAGCCTTGGAGAATTCTCCATAGCTGACGTCAGTCCCGGTTCCTATACATTGACTCCCACCCGCAGTGGCTGGTCCTTTGCTCCGGTAAATCGCGCGGTGACCGTCGTGGCCAGCAATGTCAGCGGGCAGGACTTCAGCGGCACTGAGAACCCGGTTGTCAGCTTCTCGGTGGATCTGCTGCCGATAATTCAAGGTGACATGGGTAGCGAATACGCCTGCATCGAGTGCCATTCGGGTTCATTCCCCGAGGAAGGTCTCGATATGACGAATTACGCTGACGTCGTTGACCGGTCTACGACCATTGGTAACCGCATCAACCGCACCCAGGGATCATCCGGTTTCATGCCCAAGGACGGCACAAAGTGGCTGCCAGCCTGGCTGCAGCTGTACCAGGACTGGATTGACGGAGGAATGGCACCCTGATGATTGTTTGAGATCTCATTTCCTGCAGATGCCAGGCAGAGTGACCTTCAGCATTTTGGCAAGTTGTTTCCATGAACTGACGGTAAAATGAATCATGCTGAACATAAGGACAATTCATTTTCGCGTCGGCACTCTTTTCCTGGTCTTGCTGTCCCTGGCTGCCTGCAGTACTCAGAACGACACGAGTGGTGAAGCAGCAATACAGCCAGCTTCCATGGACGAAATGGCAGGGCTTCCGGCGGTCGGGGAACTGAAATCCGGTCATCTGACCAGTGCCATTACCAATGAAGTCATCTCTCCACTCTCCAGACTGGACAACAGCCCGGATGTCAGTGAATCTGGAGGTTCACTGTTGCTGAACAGTTCGGCAGGGCAAGCATCGTGGGCGATCTATGCATTCACAGTGGTTGACGCTGAGCTGTTCTCGCTTAAGGGCCAGATCGGTCTGGATCCTGGTGAGGGATACTGGCTGGCTGTCGCCAATGCGGCAAGCGGTCGCTGGGAATTCGGTTCACTTCTGCAATCCGCCTCATTCTCGCGCAACATTGGCGGATATGAGGCGGATGGACATCTGCTTACAGGAAACAGGCTGTTCTTTGCGATCGTGGCTTTTGATGGCGACATGCTCAGCATTGACAGTTTAAGTGCCAGTGTGGAGTTTCCTCCAGTACTGCACTCGATTTCGGGACAGATCAAGGATGGCACTGACGCTCCGTTACAGGGTGTGCTGCTGACTGCCATTCCGGGAGGGGCCACAACCAATACTGATGCTTCAGGCAGTTACAGCTTCCCGGCACTGGAAGCCGGGATCTATATGATCTCTCCGAGTCTAGTCAACTACGAGTTTGCTCCGCCCAATGCAAATGTGGATATCAGTACAGGCAATGTGGGAAACGTGGACTTTACAGGCAGCTTGATACCGGCACCGACCTGGACAGCGGACATTCTGCCATTGATCAACGGCAGCACTGGTGAGACAAACTGCCTGATGTGCCATTCAGGTTCATTCCCGGAAGCAGGCAGGGACTGGAGTGTGTATGCAAATGTGCGCGACAACTCAGCGCTGATCAACACCAGGGTGAACCTGGCGGACTCTGATCCCTTCCAGATGCCGCAACCGGGACCAAAATGGAGCCAGGCGAACCTAGACCTGTTCCAGGCCTGGATTGATGGTGGCAAGCTTGAAAACTGAGGAAAGCACTGGTGATCAGGTGAGCTAGTGAATATTTCGGCACTCGCTAGAATATGAGCGCCGCATGAGCGATCCCGCGAAGACATTCACGGCTGAGGAACTCAGCCAGTACGATGGCAAGGAAGGCCGCAGATCCTATGTGGCCTACAAGGGCCTCGTCTACGACGTCACCGACAGCAAGCTCTGGCGCAATGGCGTCCATGTCCGCAAGCACCATGCCGGCAACGACCTGACTCCGGAAATGGCTCCGGCTCCCCACGAGGAAGACGTGATGGAGCGTTTCGTCGTGGTCGGCAGGCTGCTTGAGGACAGTCCGGAAGATGAGCAGCGCATTCCCTGGCTGTGGGGCTACAGCAACCGCAGGCATCTGCATCCGGTCACGGTGCATTATCCGGTCGCGCTTGGTATGGTTGCCAGCCTGCTGCAGGCCGGAGCTCTGCTGACCGCTGAGCCGCTTGGCACACAGCTGCGCTTTGCCGCCTTCGTGAACATGCTGATCTCAACGCTCTTCAGCTTTCCGGCCGTAGCCACCGGACTGAGCTCCTGGTGGTACGAGTACAATGCGAGCTGGGCCTGGCCCTACCTGCAGAAGAATGTGCTGTCCGCCATTCTCCTGCTCGTCTCCTGCGCCGGAGTGGCCATCTGGTTCCTGGCGCCGCTTGATGCCAGCATCAGTTCCGGCCCCGCATTCTGGTGGTATTCGATGAGTGTATATCTGATGATGCCGCTGGTGCTGGCGCTGGGCTACTACGGCGGCAAGATCTCATTCCCGAACTGATGATCCGATAGTCGCGCAACTGCGGTGGTAAACAGGCTGCATCCTTTCGCTAAAATATCGGCAGCCGGCATGCCCGGCTGTCCAAGGAGAACTACCGATGCAGAAGTACATTTGCGAGCCGTGCGGATATGTCTATGATCCGGAGGAAGGCGACCCCGATGGCGGCATTCCTCCCGGAACCGCCTTCGAGGACATTCCGGATGACTGGTACTGCCCGGTCTGCGGTGTGACCAAGGACGACTTCGTCCCCTACGACGGGGACTGACAAGCACTTGCCTGAATTGCCGGAAGTCGAAACCGTGGCGCGCCAGCTGGACCCGCTCGTACGCGGCAGGCAGCTCAGGCGCCTGCATGTGCTGGACAGCCTGCTGGCCTTTGACCCGCCTTCTCAGCTGAGTGGCGCACGCATCGCACAGGTCCGGCGGATCGGCAAGGAAGTGGTATTCGAACTCAGAACCCCTGGTCAGGCTGATCCAGTGTTCCTGGCAGTCCATCTGAGGATGACCGGCAGGCTGATCCATTCACTGGAGGGACAGGCCAGTGAGCGTGGTGAGCGGCACCTGCGCGCCGTGCTTGAGCTGGACAGGGGCCGGGTGGACTTCTTCGACATGCGCCGCTTCGGAACCATCAAGCTCTATGCCACTGAGCTTGAAGCCCAGCCGGCCGGAGCAGAGCCGCTGGATCGCAGCTTCACACACAGGAGATTGGGGGAACTGATCAGGGGCAGTGAAATGCCTGTCAAGGTCTGGTTACTGAGGCAGGACCGTATCTGCGGAATCGGTAATATCTATGCCAGCGAAATCCTCTTCGACTGTGGGATTGACCCCTTTCGCTCCGTAAGCAGTCTCACCGAACCTGAGCTCAGGGTACTCACGGCATCGATCCGCAAGATCCTGCGCAAGGCCATCCGCCACTGCGGTACGACCTTCAGCGATTTCCAGAATGCCAACGGCGAAGTCGGTGGCTATCAGAAGTATCTCTGTGTCTACCAGCATTCAGGTGAAGGCTGCCGCCATTGCGGTACTGAAATACAGCGAGCTGTGCAGGCCCAGCGCTCCACCTTCTGGTGTCCGGCCTGTCAGCGCTGATGGCCGGCAACCTGAATGCCCTATAATGTAGCCGCGCAAACCCGGCTGCGCCCGGCACGGACAGGCATCCGCAAGCCGCGTTCCACCGCGCACGAGGAGAGAAGACTGCATGAGCAAATTCGCCGAAAACATGATCCGCAAAGACGCCTGGACCGGACTGATGATGGGCAATCATGCCCTGGTGCGGGCCATGCTGGAATCCGGTGTGATGGTGGTCTCTGCCTATCCCGGCTCTCCGACTCCGGAGATTGCCGCGGCCATTGAGATCATTCCCGAGGAGCAGCGCCCGATCCATTTCGAATGGGCCACCAATGAGAAGGTCGCCACTGAAACGGCCTTCGGGGCTTCCATCAATGGCCATCTGAGCGTCGTGTTCTTCAAGTCCGTCGGCCTGAACGTGGCCCTGGACAGCGCCGTGCAGCTCAGCATGCTGGACTGTACGGGTGGCATAGTGGTAGTGATCGGTGATGACCCCGGCGCGAACTCCAGCCAGAACGAGCAGGACAACCGCCATGCCGGGCGGATGATGATGATGCCGATCTTCGAGCCCGGTTCACCTTCCGAGACCTACTCCATGTTCATGGAGGCCGTGGAGCTCTCCAAGAAGCTCAAGCTCCCCGTGCTGTTCCGGATGACCACACATGTCTGCCACGCCCGCGAGCTGGTTGAGTTCGGACCGATCCCCGAGCATGACTACGACTGGACACCGCGCTATCACGCGGAGGGCCTGGAGTACTGGCCGATCACGACTGCGGTCTTCCCGCTGAAGCGCAAGGCCTTCGCCAAGCTGGCTGCAGTGGAGAAGCATGCCCTCAGTTCGCCAGCCAACCGGGTGATCAGCCCCAATGGCAGCGAGCCTGTCAGCGGCCGCAGGCTCGGCGTGATCACGCATTCGATTCCCGCATACAGTGTGCTGGAATGTCTCGACCGCAGCGGTTCACCGATTGACGTACTAAAGCTGGGAATCACCTTCCCGCTCAACCCTGAGCAGATCGTGGACTTCCTCAATGCACATGATGAAGTGTTCATCCTCGAGGAACTGGACAGGATTCTCGAAAGCGAGATCAAGGCCATTGCCTTTGACAACAAGGTCGCGACGAAGATCCTCGTGCGGCCCGAGGTCGAGCACCTGATGCATGAATTCGTGCCGCAGCGTGTCTGGGACCTGTTCAGCGGCTTCTGGCCGGAGTGCTTCGAACCTCAGCCAGCACGCGCGGAACCCGCCGAGGAAGTCAGCCCGCGCCTGGCGCAGATGTGCCCCGGCTGCGGTCACCGCAGCGCGTTCTTCGCGATCCGCGAGCTGATCGAGGAGGAGTTCCCGGAGACGATCACGGTCGCCGACATCGGCTGCCATTCACTGGGCAGCATGAAGCCGTATGAGATGGGCACCGTGCTGCTGTGCATGGGACACAGCAATGGCACGGCCGGTGGCCTGGCCATCGGCAATGACAAGCGCAAGGTCGTCTGCTTCATCGGTGATTCGACCTTCTTCCATGCCGGCCTGCCCGGGATCATCAACAATGTGCTGTACGACCGCAATGTCACGCTCGTGGTGCTGGAGAACTACACCACGGCGATGACCGGCCACCAGCCGCACGCGGCCACCGGTGAGATCGGAGACAAGATCAAGATCCCCGAGGTGCTCGAGGCTCTCGGTGTGAAGTTCCTGCGCAGCGTGGATGCCTACATGCAGGACAAGCTCAAGGATCACATGCGCGATGCCATGAATCATGAAGGTTTCGGCGTCGTGATCGCCAAGCACCCCTGCATGCTGAAGTTCATCAGGGACAAGCGCAAGCGGGCTGCCGCCACCAAGAACGCGCAGTCCGTCAACCGCTAGAGGAGAATCGTAAATGGGACTGATGCCCCCCGTGTATGTGGATGAGAGTGCCTGCGAGAAGTGCGGCACCTGCTATGAGAAGTTCGCCTGTCCGGCGATCGGCCGCAAGCCCGATGGCCTGGCCTACATCATCAATGATCTCTGCAATGGCAACGGCTCCTGCATCCAGGTCTGCCCGAAGGATGCAATCAGGCGGCCCAAGCGTGAGGGGGCAGGCGAGTAATGAAGAACTACAACATTTTCATCTGCGGCGTCGGCGGACAGGGCATCGGCCTGCTCAGCGAGGTGCTGATCCAGTCCTGCCTGGCAGCAGGCTATGCCGTGCTCGGCGTTGACACCCACGGCCTGGCGCAGCGCGGCGGGATCGTCGTCAGCCACCTGCGCATCGGTACGCGTGACAAGCTGTTCACACCCCGCATCACGCCGGGTGAGGCGGATCTGATCGTCGGGCTGGAACGGCTAGAAGCCTACCGCGGCATTGTCAACTACATGCGCGAGGGCGGAACCTGCATCTACTACGATGCCGAGCAGCAGCCGATCCACGTGCGGATGGGCAAGACGGAGTATCCCGCCATCAGCGAACTGGAGCAGGCGGTGGCTGAGCGCCAGGGCAAGCTGGAACGTGTGTTCATCGAGGACCTGCCTGACGTGCGGATGCAGAATACCGCAGTGCTCGGCAGGATTGCCAGTTTCGAGCTGGTGGAGGGAGTCACCGGTGACATCATCCGCGAGCAGCTGCTGGAGATCAGCCCGGCCGGGGCGCGGGATGCCAACCTGCGGGTCTTCGAGCAGGCGATGGCAGCCCGGACCTGATCCGGTGACGAAACGGAATTGATTACAGGCGGGTGAGAACTCGCCATTTTTTTTGAAACAGGGAGCCTGCAATGTCATATCGCGATATCCATGAGTACAACCAGAAGCGCCTCGAACTCAACGAGGTCGTGATGCGCAATGCCGGGCAGAGCATGAAGCGCTTCTGGAATCTCGACGGAGCCGTCTACCGTGAAGGCGCGCTGCCCGAGAAGACCAAGGAGCTGATGGGCCTGGTGGCTTCGCTCGTACTGCGCTGCGATGACTGTATCTTCTACCACATCAACGAGAGCTTCCAGAAAGGTGCCAGCACTGAGGAGATCGAGGAGACATTGAGCATCGGCCTGATCGTCGGCGGCTCGATCACGATCCCGCACATCCGCCGGGCCTTCAAGGCCTGGGAGGAACTGCAGGCCGGTGCTCCCGCGGCGGATTAACCCCTGCCGGAGCGGCGGATCACGTCGCGGATCACGCGTACCAGCACGTCAGGCTTGAATGGCTGCTGCACGTAGTCAGTTGCCAGTTCCGCCTCGAAGAGCGGCTGCAGCGCCTCGCGCTCCAGCTCGGTAGTGACGACGATCGGTGTGCTTTCGTTGACTCGGCGCAGGCTCTCCAGATCACGGGCTGACTGCGTGATGGAACCCGCGAGGCCGATCAGGATCAGGTTGATCTGCGACTGATGCTCCAGGAACACGGCGAGGGCCTCGTCGACATTCGCAACCAGCAGCACCTGGTAATCGGTATTCTGCAGGTTGAGTGCCAGCAGACGCCGCATCTCCTCGTCACCTTCGACGACAAGCACGGCCGGCTCGCTGAGCATCTCCGTGAGCAGGCTGTCCTCATCCCTGTAGTTCTCGCAGCAGGGCAGATAGACGCTGAAGGTCGTGCCGACGCCGGGCTCGCTGACAACATCAATGAAGCCGCCCTGTTCCTCGATGATCCCCTGCACGCTGCTCAGTCCCAGTCCACGCCCTGACTTCTTCGTCGTGAAGAACGGGCGGAAGATGGTCTGCAGGGTGTTCTGGTTCATGCCGATGCCGTTGTCACTGATGTCCATGCGCACAAAGCCGCGTGCCATGCGCTGCTCGTCAAGCGCATGCTCGCTGATCTGCAGCTGGCTGAGCTGGGCCGGGTGGATCCCGATGCTCAGCACGCCCATGTAGGACTGGCCGCCACTGCGCACCTTGCGCTCATTCATGGCATCGCCGGCATTCAGGCAGAGATTCATGATCACCTGCTGCAGCTTTGTGGCATCGCCCTCCACGGGCTGGACCTTCTCGAATTCCTTCTCGATCATCACATGCCCGGGCAGGCCGGTGCTGATGATGTTCAGCAGTTCGTCGACATGGTCAGGCAGGTAGATCGGGATCCAGTCCGATTTCTCGCCCCGCGCATAGCGCATCAGGCTGGTGCTGAGTGCTGATGCACGTTCGGCGCACTGCTCAATGATGTTCAGGAAGCGCTGGGCTTCATGGTCGCGGCCGATCTTGTCCTTGGCAATGCTGGCATTGCCGAGGATCGCCATCAGGATGTTGTTGAAGTCATGGGCGATGCCGCTGGCGAGCATCCCGACGCTTTCCAGGCGCTGGCTGCGCAGCAATTCGCGGTTCTCACTGCTGTCGGACCCGCGGCGGCTCGTGTCGCGTTCTTGCTCCACGACCTGCAGGGCATGCATGATCCATGAATGGGCGGACTGAATGAAGTTCGACTGCTTGTCACGCAGGATGTAGCAGCCGTTCCAGCCGATGCTGACTTCCTCCAGCGGGATTCTTCTGCGGGTGATGTCAGCAACGAGCACGATCGGTGCATGGGTGTCATGTCTGTGTAGTTCGCGAACGAGATCCAGACCCGAACCATTCTCGAGGTCATCCACCACGATGTATGCGCAGAAATCAAGATCCCTGACGAGATGGCGGGTTTCCTCCGCGGAGCGGCTGTGTTCAACCTTGATTCCGGAACCCTTGAAAACTTCAGCGAATGCATCAAGTGAGGAACCGGACTTCTCCGTAATGAGTACCCGTCTGATTGCGCCGGCCTTTGCTGACTCCATTTCTCCAAGCCAAGCCCTGAGGCTCCTGCATCATTCCCTAAGCTATCAACATTCTAGCCTGTGCCGGAGGTCTGCACCAAAATGGTTCAGTCAGCGAAGGACTGAAGAAAGATGTCCTTGTACCAGACATAGCATTGAGCATTTTCAGTCTGGAAGATTCTGGCTTCCGTGCTGAACCAGCGGGTATCTACTGAACTTTCGCCGCTTTCGAGATCAAGCAGCACCAATCCCTGGCGGTTGTGGTCCATGAATGCTGTCGAGCGACCGAGTGGATCCATGCTGAGGTTGAACTCCGCATCGCCACCGAGTTCAATGTCTCGCAGCGTTCCGCTTTCCCTGTCAAAGTATGCCAGTCTGGGCTGACGTTTCGCTTCGAGATAATCCGGAAGGCGCGAGCCCTGCAGCACCCAGGGATCAAACTCAAGATCGGGGGCAGCGAAGTTGTAGACAATCCAGGTTATGTCAGCCTGCAGTTCATATCTGTCCAGCCTGTCCAGATCAAGGGTGAACAGCCGGCATTTCTCATCGCGGCTCTGAGCCTCCCAGACGATGTAGCTGACCAGTCGTCCCATTCCGGAATCCGGCAGCGCATCGCTGGCAAATCCGGTGATCTGGATCTTCGGATCTGGCAGTTGAATGAAGCGGCTGTCCTGTTTGCCGACAGTGCAGACAACCACGCCCATCTGGTCAAACGGGATGATGACCTGGCTGCCGTCCCAGGAATAAAAAGGCTTGAGGTTGTTCATCCAGATTTCCAGATGGTTCTCCGGAAGGCCTTCACAATTCTCATAGACGATTTCTTCCTGCAGTCCGGCTGCTATTCTCCACACCCGGTTATGCACATGTCCGTCAGCGGCAATGTGATTTGTCGTGACGAGACATTCGGCAGCACTTGGATGAGCCTTGATGTAAGCGATGTTCTGCTCCGGATCACGCAGTAACTCCACAGGTTCAAATGCCCCGGAACCATGCAAGGGCACGCGAAATACGCCATGTTCACCCTCGCTTAGCATCATCTTGAAGAAAGCGAACTCACCGCTGCGGCCGACGTCCAGCGCGGAGGGGACCCGGTTGAACAGCCCCTTGAAGTCAATTGCGGACTTGCTGCGTGGCCCGTAGGGCATGTCAGCGGCGGATTCGGCGGTCCAGCCTTCAGTTTCACCAGGCGGGGTTGCCGCACTTGTCGCTTCAGAATTGCCCGCTGTCGCATTCTGCCTGGAATCATCGCGGCATGCGGCAAGGGTGATTGCCAGCAGGCAGATTGCCAGAATCGTGAAAAGCGTTCGTGACATCGTTCTTCCCCAGTAACCTATAATCGCCGGTATGCAGGACGCCCCGCAGCTTGCCACTCTTCTTGCCGGAGACGTCGTCAGCGCTGCCCGATCCCTGCTGGGTTGCATAATCCAGCGGCACTTGCCCGACCGGAGCATCCTCAGCGGCAGGATCGTGGAAACTGAAGCATATCACCAGCGTGAGCCTGGCTGCCATGCATACAGGGGCAGGACAGCCCGGACTGAAACGATGTTCGGTCCGCCTGGTACTTTGTATGTCTACCTGATCTACGGCATGTACCACTGCGCCAACATCGTCTGCGAGCCGGAGGGAACTGCAGCTGCCGTACTGATCAGGGCTCTGGAACCGCTGGAGGATGCCCAGCTGCGTTGCCAGGGGCCGGGCCTGCTCTGCAAGGCATTGCAGCTGGATCGTGCGCATGATGGGTTGGACCTGATGGGAGGGCATGCAGTCAGACTGCTGCCCGGTGCGCTTCTGCCAGGGGAGTCCGTGGCAAGCAGCCGTCGGATCGGATTCTCGTTTGAGGACGACCTGGACTGGCGCTTCCACATTGCCGGCAATCCATGGGTGAGTAGAGGCAAACCCGGACAGATCGTGAAGCGCAGCAGAAAATAAAGAGACCGCCCCTTGCGCCAGGGCGGTCCCGCTTGGAAGTGGGTGTGGTGGTAACTGCTTGAAGAAAGTGGGCTTGCCCTCCGTGGCTTGCCCCAGCCACTTTGTTTGAATACTTGTTGTTGCTCCCGCTCAGATCACGATCAGTTCGGCATCCATTGCGCCGACCTTGTGGATCTGCAGGAATATCTCCACGATGTCCTGCGCACTGAGGCGCAGCTTGTTCAGGCCGGCAGCGACCTCCGCCGCCGTGGTGTCACCTGAATTGTCATCCGCCGGTCCGAGTGGCAGCACCATGTCCGCGTCGCTGCCGTCGGGAATCACCATGTTGTCAGGAGCTTCACTGCCCGATTCAATCAGGCCGTTGCCGAAGCTCAGGCTCATGTTGCCATGGCTGACATGCACGGGACGGATGCGGACATTGCCCCCCATGGCGATCGTGCCGGTGCTCTGGTCAATCACCACCCGGGCCTGGCTGTCGGGACTGACTTCCAGCTGCTCGATGTGGCTGATGAAGTCCACGAGACTCAGACGCGATTCGAGCGGGATCAGCACCTCGACCGTCCCGCCGTCCAGGGCACTGGCGATCCGTGCATGACTGCCGAAGCTGTTGCCGTTGAAATCCTCGTTGATCGCCTCGGCGATGCGCGCCGCGGTCGTGAAGTCCGGGTCGCGCAGGTTGTACTCGAGACGGTCACGCTCATTCGTGATGTTGCTGGCGATCTCATGCTCGATGATTGCGCCATCCGGTACCGTTCCGCGGGTCTGGATCTTGACCCTGCCGCTGCCGTTGACACTGCCGAGACTGATGCTGCCCTGGGCCAGGGCATAGATCGGGGCCTCACCTGCGGTGCCGTGGAAGGTGTCTGCGCCGCGCAGCTCGGTCATCAGCAGCATGCCTCCTTCCAGGGACTTGGCATTGCCGATGGCACTGACCTCGATGTCCAGCCGGTCTCCCTGCTTGGCGTAGGCCGGCATATTGGCGGTGACCATCACCGCCGCGAAGTTCTTCGACTTGAGCAATGCCGGATCCACCTGGAAACCGAAGCGGGCCAGCAGGTTGCTCAGGGCATCTCCGGCCTGCGGCGTGCTCTTGACGTCGTCACCCGTTCCGCCGAGGCCGGTCACCAGGCCCATGCCGATCAGCTGGTTGTCGCGCACGCCGCGCAGCTGGGCCAGATCCTTGATGGCTGCAGCACGGGCTGGACTGAGGCCTGCCAGGCAGAGAGCCATAGCAAGCAGGATGATCGCGATGAAGTTGTTTCTGTTGTTCTGCATTGCCATTCCCTATCCTGATCAGAAGATCATGTCGAAGAAGCGTGTGACGATGCCGGGCTTGCTGCGCTTGGAGAGCGCGCCCTCACCGATGTATTCGATCTCGAGATCCGCCACCAGGTCGCTTTCCACGACCAGCTCACTGTCCAGGTCACGCGGATCAACCGTCCCGCGGATCAGCATGTACTGCTTCTCGTTGTTGACGGTGACGTACTTCACGCCGGCGATCGTCAGCAGGCCGTTCTCCTCCATGTCCACGACGCGCACGCTGAGCATGCTGTCGACGCGGACCTTGCGGTCGGTCTTGCCGTCGCCGCTGTAGTTGGTGCCGCTGTTGTAGGCGATGTCACCCACGCCGATCACATCGAACAGCGGGCCGATGGCCTTCTTCAGCAGCTTGTCCGTCACTGCATTGCCGGCGTCAACCTGCGACTGGTCCTGGATCTGCAGCCCGAGGTCGATGTTGGCATCGGTCTTCTCGCGGACCTTGACCTTGACGATGTCGCCGATCTCCACGCTCACCGGGGGCCGGCCGGTCACTCCGCTGCGGCCGGGGCGCGAATCCTCGGGCTGGCTGAACAGGCTGTCCGCCAGGGCACGGCCAGTCATCACCAGGAGCATGATTGTCAGGATTGCCATGTATCTCATCTGATTTCCACCTTGCCTGCGGCAATGATCGTGGCGAGGAACTTCTCCCCGTCCTCCGTGCGGCGCACCGTGATGGTGTCACCGGTCCTGCCGTCCGCCATGGCCTCAGCCTCGGCGCTGCAGCTCAGTCCGCTGCCGCTGTAGACCAGCTGCACCAGTTCGCGACGCTGCACATCCCAGGGGCGGCGCAGCAGCTCCGGACTGATCAGGCTGCCGGCGGGGAGGCTGCGCGTGGCAACCAGTCCGGTGATCAGCTGCGGGTCCGTGCAGATGCTCATCCCGGGCCGGCAGTCCGTCGCTTCCGCAGCCAGGATGCTGCCATCGAGTGTCATGTCACGGCTGAGTGCCACAAGTGTCCGCACCGCCGGCACCCGGAAGTCCAGGACGCGCGCCAGCATCAGGCTCTGCAGTACCCGGCCGTTGCTGACAACTTCGACACTGACGGGCAGGCTGCCGGCGGACTCAGCCGTATAGCCGAGTCGCAGGCTGCAGTCCGCTTCGTTGACATGGATATCTTCAATGGCCTGACCGGGTTTCTCGATCAGGCTCAGGTCACAACCGAGATTCAGGGATACTTCAGCTTCTATGAACTCACGAATGCGCTGTGCGCTGACCACGCACCCACGGCGGCTGATGCGGACTTCGCGAGCCCCGCTCAGGCCGATCAGGCGCCAGTCATAGCCGCGTGCCGCCAGCGTTGCCAGCATCGCCTGCGGGTCCAGGACCGTGCTGCTTGCGCCGTGCAGACTGCCGAGCTCCTCGGCGCGGATCGCCTGCCAGAAGTCCTCGCGGCCGGAATGGGAACTCACGACGTCGCCAACTGTGTAGCTGCTGCCATCGAGCTCGATGCTGCCCGGCAGTTCCAGGCTGAGCAGCTCAGCCGCGATGGCCCTGCCGGAGAGGCACAGTCCCGTGATGATGAAGATCGCCGCAATGATGATCAGTCGCTCAGGCATGGCTTACCTCTTCAGGTTGACTGCGGTCTGCAGCATCTCGTCGCTGGTGGAGACTGACTTGCTGTTGGCTTCGAAGGCGCGCTGGCTGATGATCAGATTCACCAGCTCGTCGACAACGGACACGTTGCTGCCTTCCAGGTAGTTCTGCATGATCTTGCCGTAGCCGGCCTGGGTCGGGATGCCCTCGATCGGGTCGCCGGAGGCGGCGGTGGCCTTGAAGAGGTTGTCACCGACGGCTTCCAGTCCGCCCGGATTCACGAAGCGCACGATCAGGATCTGGCCGATCTCACTCGCAACGCCGTTGGCATCCTTCTCGCTGACCGTTCCGTCCTGGCCGACGACGATGTCGGTGGAATCCTGGGCGAGGGTGATGCCCGGCTGCAGGAAGTAGCCGAGGCCCTTCATCACGATGGAGCCGTCCACGTCCTTCGTGAAGTTGCCGGCGCGGGTATAGCCGGTGCTGCCATCGGGCAGCTGTACCTGGAAGAATCCGTCACCGGCAATCATCAGATCCAGCGGTGCGCCGGTCTCCATCGGGCTGCCGACCCGGAAGTCCTTGCTGATCGCGCCGGTGCTGACACCGAGACCGACCTGCAGGCCGTCCGGCCAGGGCGTGCCATTGGCACTGGTGCCGCCGGGAACGCGCAGGTTCTGGTAGATCAGGTCCATGAACTCGGCACGGTTGCTGCGGAAGCCAACTGTGTTGGCATTCGCGAGGTTGTGCGAGGTCACGTCGATCCTCATCTGCTGGGCAGCCATACCACTGGCTCCCGTGAACAGCGAACGCATCATGTCGTTCAGTCCTCCGTTCGGAGGCGGATCGTCGGCAGGGCGCTTCGGGCCCTCGCCAGGCTTCCTTCACCCGCAGGTGTCGGTCCGGCCGTTCATTCCGCCTTCCCACAGTCACGGCCCGGAATCCGGGCCTGTCAATCAGGCTACTGCGGCATCCTCGCCAGCTGGTTGACGATCAGGTTCAGGATCTCGTCTCCCGTCTGCAGGGACTTGCTTGCCATCTCAAAATGCCGCGACTGGCTGATCAGGTTCACCATCTCGCGGCTCACATCGACATTGCTGCCCTCGAGCACGCCGCTGATCACGGCGGTCTGGCCCGGCACCTCGGCCGTGCCCTCGTTGCGCCAGAGGTTGTCACCATCCTTGCGCAGCTGCTGCACGTCCTCGAAGTGCGCGATGGACAGTGCGGCGACGGTTTCACCATCGACAATCACGTTGCCACTGCGACCGATCTGCACATCCTTGCCGGTGATGCTGACCGGTCCAGCTAGGCCCAGCACGCGGTAACCCTCGGGGTTCGTGAGGAAACCCTCCTCATTCATCGTCAGGTTGCCGGCGCGGCTGAAGCGTTCACCCTGCGGGGTCTCCAGCCTCAGGAAACCGGGACCGTCCAGGAACACATCCAGCGGCTTGCCGGTGTGGATCATGTGCCCCTTGCTCACGTCACGGTAGACCTCGGTATCAGTCAGGCCCGTTGAAAGCTTGCCCATGTACTTGGGCAGCTGGCGGCCGTTGATGTCAACGTAGGTCGGGTCATCCGTGCGCCAGATTTCCCGGCCCGGGCGGCTGTCGAACAGCAGCAGGTCCTTGCGGAATCCGCTGGTGTTGGCATTCGCCAGGTTGTTGGCCGTGGTCGCCGTCTGCTCCATGTGGGTGAGCATGGCCGCCGTTGATGTGTAGATGCTTCTGAGCATGACTCGTTACTTATCTCCGGCCAATTGATCGGCCCGGTGGAGATCGGCTTGAATCAAGTTCAGGTAAACCTGTCCGCAGTTGCTGCAAAGCCATTCGCTCAACGGGATAATTCCCTAAGAACTTTCAGGAAGGATGTCATGGTCAAGTACACGGATCTGGATTCAGAAAGCAACCTCTCGTCAGAAGCGGATTACATCCACAGCAAGGATGACTACATCAAGTTCCTCGACACGCTCTACAGCGTGGAGGGCATTGATCTGAGCCTCTACAAGCAGAACCAGCTGCGCCGCAGACTCAATCACATCGTGAAGAAGACCTCCTGCAAGACCTACGTTGACTACCTCAATCAGATCCGCAAGGATGATGTGGAGTACCGGAGCTTCATTGACAGGATCACGATCAACGTCAGCAACTTCTTCCGCAATGCCGACAAGTTCGACATCCTGGAGCGTGAGTACATCAAGCCGCTGCTCAAGGCCAGGCGCGAGGCGACGATCTGGAGCGCCGGCTGCAGCACCGGTGATGAACCCTACACACTCGCCATCATGCTGGAGCGCAACAATGCTCCGGCGGGCATCCGCGTACTGGGTTGGGACTTCGACAAGAATGCCCTGGCCAAGGCCCGCGAGGCGATCTATCCCCCGGAGCGCCTCAAGGAATCCCCCAGCGGGATCGTTGACAAATACTTCGACAAGCTGCCGGACGGCAATTACCAGGTAAAGGCCGAGGTCCGCCGCCGCGTGCGCTTTGAGCAGCACAACCTGCTGGAGGACCGCTTCCCCAGCAACATTGACATAATCCTCTGCCGCAACGTGGTGATCTATTTCCGTGACCAGGCGAAGCGCGAGCTGTTCATCCGCTTCTCCAAGGCGCTTGCCCGCCACGGTGTGCTGATGATCGGTGGCAGTGAGCGCATCCCGAACAATGAGGAAGCGGGACTCGTGCCGCTGCGCACCTATTTCTACGGCAAGGAAGGCGGCGAACGCCTCTGATCCGGCTACCCGCTGAGGGTACGGATGCTTTCCATCGTGGATAATAGGTGTGCGCAGCCCCCATCACCAATTCCGGGGTGACTGTGCGGGGTTGCAAAGTGGATGAGAACCAGATAAACGGTGGCCAGCCGCAGGAGCATGAGGGCGACTACCGCGAGATCAAGCTGCAGAAGCTGCGTGAATTGCAGGAAGCGGGGCAGGACCCCTTCCGCCATGTGCGCTTCGACCGCAAGGAGTGCAGCAGCGCCGTCCTCCTCATGTTCACGCAGTTCGAGGGCCGGGAGGTCACTCTCTCCGGCCGGCTGGTTGCCAAGCGTGTGCATGGCAAGGCGGGCTTCGCGGATCTGCAGGACGAAAGCGGCCGCATTCAGCTCTACTTCAAGAAGGACATCATCGGCGAGGAGGCCTTCGAGCTCTACAAGCAGCTGGACCTCGGCGACATCATCGGCGCCAAGGGCAAGGTCTTCCGCACGCGCACTGAGCAGATCTCAATCGAGGTCAAGGAATTCACGCTGCTCTCGAAGATCCTCCAGACCCTGCCGGAGAAGTTCCATGGCCTGACGGATGTCGACCAGCGTTACCGCCAGCGCTACGTGGATCTGATCGTCAACCGTGAGGTGCTGACGCGCCTGCGCAACCGCAGCAAGGCCATCAGCGAGATCCGCCGCTTCCTGGATGGCAAGGGCTTCCTTGAAGTCGAGACTCCGGTGCTGCACGCCACCGCCGGCGGAGCCACCGCGGAGACCTTCAAGACTCACTGGAATGCATTGAAGTCGGACTTCCACCTGCGCATTGCTCTGGAGCTGCACCTCAAGCGTCTGATCGTGGGCGGCTTCGAGCGCGTCTATGAAATCGGCCGCGTATTCCGCAATGAAGGCATCTCAACCAGGCACAACCCTGAGTTCACGATGCTGGAACTCTACGAAGCCTACGTGGATTACACGGACATCATGAAGCTGACCGAGGAGCTGGTGATGCGGCTCGCGGAAGCGGTGTTCAAGATCCGCGAGGTGCAGTACGGCGATTACAAGCTGGACTTCAGCAAGCCCTTTGCAAAGATCACATTCAATGAGGCCATGGAGAAATGGGCCGGTGTTGGCCTTGATAAGCTGAGTACGCTGGAGGATGTGAAGCGCGAAGCCAAGCGGCTTGGTATCAAGCTACCGGAGGATCGTGGCTTTGAGGCCTGTCTGGATGAGATCTTCAAGGAGAAGGTCGAACCCAACCTGATCCAGCCGACTTTCATATACGACTACCCGAAGGGCTTGTCACCGCTGGCCAAGAGCCATCCTGACAACCCGGAGCTGACCTATCGCTTTGAGCTGTTCATTGCCACGATGGAAATGGCAAACTCCTTCAGCGAGCTGAATGATCCGCTGGAACAGCGTGAGCGTTTCGAGGAGCAGATCCGCGACCGTGTGCCGGACGCACTGCTGGCGGATTGCCAGGCGGAGAAGCAGCTCTTCGAGGAAGGCCAGGCAGAGGGTAAGGTGCTGCTTGGCGAGAAGGGCCAGCAGGCTCTCGAGCAGTTCGAGCGCCTGATCAGCTGGCTTTCCAGCAATGAAGGCAATGAGAAGGCTGGCTGGGATGGCATGCCGGAAAGCGGGATGGTGCCCTGGCTGATTGAGTTCAATGAAGCTCTGGCTCTGCTCGGTCTGCGTCACCCGCGCCTGCAGTCAGTTTCGACAGGGGTCAGGATGCTGCGGCGCATCGCCTCGGACTATGACATGCCAGGCCGCAAGGAACTGCTGGCGGCCTTTGAGCGCTCTGATGAATATGCATCCGCGGAGCTGGATGAGGACTTCCTCAATGCCCTCGAATACGGCATGCCGCCGACGGGTGGTCTGGGTATCGGCATTGACCGCCTGATCATGGTGCTCAGTGGGACTCCGGCCATCCGCGAGGTGATTGCCTTCCCGCAGCTCAAGGGCAAGTAGCAGCAACTAATCTTCACATAGCGGGGCTAGAATCAGCCAGATGCCTGACAACACCACCAGCAGTGCGGCGGAGATGCCGCAGTTCAGCATGCCGGACTTCCCACCGCTGGTCTCGGCGCAGCCGGATCCTGCCTGGCCGCTGGGCCAGTGGTGCCAGTTCATCCTGCTGCGCTACATGCAGGATCTGCTGGCGCAGCGCGAAGTGGTCTGGCGCAATGAGCAGGTGGAAGGTGTGCATCAGATCCGAGTCTCTGCCCGGCGTCTGCGTACCGCGCTACAGACCTTCCACGCACTGTGGGAGCCGGCGCAGGTCAGGAAGCATTCCCGCTATCTGGCGGAGTTTGCCGATACCTTCGGCGTGGCACGTGATCTGGACGTGATGATCATCTACCTGGATTCCCAGCTGCATGGTGCACATCGTGAGCGCCGTGCTGCCCTGAACTGGATGCTGGAAAGCAAGCGCCGTCTGCGCCTGGCTCAGCAGCCGGAACTGGAGGAAGCGCTGCGCCGCCTGGAAGCGGATGAATATCCGCGGCGTTTCGTGGAGCTGTTTTCCAGCAAGCCCTTCGACATCCGCAGTGGAGGAGGGCAGCCATGAAGGCCAGACCGATTGATTCACTGGACAGCGGCCAGGGCGTGCGCAGCCAGCTCCCGGAGATCTTTGTCATCCGCATGAATGAGCTCTGGGACCTGAGCCGGCATATGCAGTTCGAGGACAGGGTCACGGAGCTGCATGACATGCGCATCGCCGCCAAGCGCCTGCGCTACTGCTTTGAATTCTTTGAGCCCCTCTTCGCGGATGGCTTCAAGGCGCATCTGAAGCAGTTCAAGCAGCTGCAGGACTTCCTCGGCGAGATCCACGACTGTGATGTCTGGGTGGACTACCTGCGGGATGAACTGAAACTGGCAATGCAGGAACTGAGCACACTGCGCCGCGAGCTGGACCAGCATTTCGGTGCCAGCCAGGGGCTGGCGGAGAGTGCGCGGCGCATGGAAGAGCAGTTCCGTGAGGGGCCGGTCAGTGGGCTTTTGCGGATGCTCACGGAACTCACACAGCGCCGCCGCGAACTGTACCAGCAACTTCTGATATTCTGGCAGGGACTGGAGGAGCAGGGATTCCAGCAGCAGCTGGCCCGCGACGTGGCGGAGGCCGCCAGCCAGTCAGAGCGGACCGACAGCGGGGATGCTCCCCGCCCGGAGGATGCATAATGTCGATCAGGGCAGCCCTGGACGTAGGCAGCAACTCAATCAAGCTGCTGGTACTGGACATCGCCGCGGACCGCAGTTACACCGTAGTCCACGATGAAGCCGAGGTCACCGGCCTCGGGCGCAATCTCAGCCCCGGCTCGCCACTGGACCCGGATGCCTGCTCCCGCACAATTGAGGTCGTCGAGCGCTTTGCGCACAAGGCCCGGGACCTGCATGCAATGGACATCGTCGGTGCCGGCACCTCAGCCATGCGCCGGGCCGGCAACGGCAAGCAGTTCCTGGATGAACTCAACACCGCCACCGGCCTTGACATCCGCATCATCAGCGGCGAACGCGAGGCTGCGATCGCCAGCGATGTAGCAATGCGGGAGATTCCCGGCGAGCATGAGAACATCGTGCTCTTCGACACCGGTGGAGGCAGCACCGAACTGAGCTGGTTCAGCAATGGCAAGCTGATGGGCGACAGTTCCATCACGCTTGGCGCGCGCTATCTCACCGATGAACTGGAAATCAGCCATCCCGTCAGTGATGAAATGCGGGAGCGGATCAGTGCACATGTGCTCAGCCGCCTGCTGGACAATGCCGTCGGCCCCTACCGCGGTGGAGAGCTGGTCGCGGGAGCTGTGAAACTTGCGGGGCTGGGTGGTACGGCCAGCCTGATCGTCTGGCTGCTTGAAGGCCTGCGCGGCCAGGAGCGCAGCGACCCGCATTTGAAGGTCGTGACCGCGGCCCAGCTGTCCATGCTGCTCGAGCGCATGGCGCGCTATTCACTGGACGAGGTGCGGGAGATGAAGCACATGAACCCGGACCGGGCGACCTTCGTCTTTGCCGGAGTCAGCATCATCCGGGGATTGCTGCGTCACTACGGCGTTGAGTCCTTCATCCTCACCGACCGCGGACTGCGCTACGGCCTGCTCCTCAGTGACATAATGCAGCCTTCCGGTGCTTGACGCCACTGCGGGTGCAAAATAGAATTGCATTCTCAGAAGATCTCCTTGAGGAAGGCGTGAAAACGGGATGACATCTAGAATCACTCTGCTGCTGTTCGCATGGATGCTGCTTGTGGCGGGCTGCAGCTCGGGAAATCGCATTGACACAGTCGGTGACGGCCCGGGCGGCGGACATGACATCCCCCTGATCCCCGAAGTGGACTGGCCGACGATCTCCCTGCTCAACACGGGTGTTGACAGCGGCGGGATCACGACCTTCCCGGATGAGGGCTTCTTCCTCGGCGACGGCAACGACCTGTCACTGACCGCCACCAGCACACCCGTGACCATCGTGATCCGCGACAACACCTTCTTCAGCGGTGTGGAGCAGATCTACGACACCGATGGCAACGGCAAGATGGACTACATCAACATCAGCGTCCGCGCTCTCAGTGCGCAGGCCGCTGCCAGCATTGACAACAACTCCGGCCTTGGAGCCAATGACTTCTTCAAGGGCGGCGGTGTGCTGATTGAACCCTATGACACGAACCTGAGCATCGCCTGCCAGGTGACGATCCCGATCAACAGCGGGACTGCCTTCAGCGCAGCTGATTATGCGCTGTTCCGCTGGAATGGTGACTACAAGGCACCAAGCTCCGATATCGGCACCGATGTTGGAGTCTGGGAGTTCGTTAACACCCCCGTGACCAACAACGGAGACAATACGGTGACCTTCAGCGTCAGCCAGTTCGGTGAATACACTGTGGTCGTGTCCCACGACCAGGGTGGCGGCAGCTCCCTGTAGAGCGGGCGCATACTAGAATAGTCGGATGCGCCGGCAAAGCAGCCAGTTCCTGATCAGCCTCGCGGCCTGGGCCGCCATGACTGTCTGCGTCCATGCCACTGAAAACACCCAGGTGGATGGTGCCAGCGGACTGCTGTTCACGCCAACAGCCGAAGTGGTGAATGAAGGTCGTGCCGTCTTCACCTGGAGCCGGCATCTCAATACTTCGATCCTGACCAACGGAGAATTCTTCGAGCGCAGCTATGCCATCACGCTCGGCTACCTGCCGAACATTGAAGTCGGGATGCGCTTCGGGGACTTTCCGGATCTGCCGGACAGCAACAACTCCACGAACTTCCAGGACCGCAGCATCAGTGCCAAGCTGCAGCTCTTCGATGAGGACGGCTGGCAGGGGGCTGTCGGTGCGATTGACATTGCCGGAGAGAGCCAGACCAATGAGGCCCTGTATGCCGTGCTTGGCTACCAGGGCATCGAGGATTTCGAGCTCAGCGCCGGCGTGGGGACGGACAAGCTGGATGGCTTCTTCGGCGGTGCCCGCTGGAGCCCCTTCGACCAGGCCAGCCTGGTCGGCGAATTCGTGTCCGACCAGTTCAACTATGGCCTCGAAGTCCGGCCGCTCAAGGGCCTGACCCTCAAGGCCGGACGCATCAATGATGAGGATGCCTACCAGGGCAGCTATTCCTTCCCGCTCGATCCGCGCGGGCATGAGCTGATCTGCTGCCCGGTGGCCATTGAGCGCTGCGCCTGCAGCGTGGAGGAACCCTGCGAGCTGGCGGCGCATGTACGCGATGCACTGGTGGAACAGTCCTTTGAGAACGTGCTCGTCGGCACGGACGGCGACACACTCGTGATCGAGTATGAGAACCGCCGTTTCCGTGAGCAGCTTGACGGTCTGGCCATCGCGGCCCTGACTGCGGTCACGCACTCCGGCTCGGAGATCAGCCGCGTGGTGATCTCCCCCAAGCTGGAGGATGTGCCGCAGCTGACATTCATCGCGGAAATGGATGAGCTGCTGGACTTCCTCAGTGATCCGCAGGGTAGCTGTGGCAACTTCCTGACCGTACCCTACCGCTACAACATGTGCCCGGCGGACACCGTATTCGCGAGCGAGGGCAACCGCCGCCCCGGCGCGCTGGACGTGGCGATCCGGCCGATCAACAGCTTCGTGATCGCCGCGCCCTTCCAGCCGAGCTGGCGCACATCCTTCGGGCTGGGTGCCACCGAGGAGTTGGCCCTGGCACGCGGCACAAAGCTGATTGCCCGCCAGAACTTCCTCGTGACGGATGACATCAACGAAAAGACCGACCCGGTGATGACGAATGCCTTCATCAACTGGAACGACAGCTGGGATGAGAACTTCTTCCTGCAGAGCCAGGCCGGCATGATCAGCCGTGGCAACTACGGGGCGGTGGCGGAGGCCGGTTACTACTTCAGCGAGGACCGCTTCAAGCTGGGGGCCAGCGGTGCCTATCTTGAGTCTGACAGCGCGGATGACCCGGAGGACACGATGATCCTCGGCGAGCTGGCGATGTTCGAACCCTCGCTGGATTTCAACATCAGCCTGCAGGCCGGTGAATTCCTCGAGGGTGACGACGGGTTCAAGGTCACCACCACCCGCTACTTCGGCCCGACCCAGATCAGCTTCTTCGCATATGACACGAACCTCTCCAGCCCGGAGGGTGGCTTCCGGATCTTCCTGCCGCTCGACCTCTACAACCAGGGGCGGCACCGTCGCAGCCGTTTCGGCTGGGCGGACTACTACGGCTTCCAGTACCGCACCGACAGCGGTCCCTGGGGTGCTGAGCCGCTGCCCGGCTGGGATCTCGACCAGCTGCGCGAGCGCCTGCGCCCGGCCTATGTCAGTGCGCACTACGACGAATTCCGCCGCGCGGCCTGGCTCTACCTGGATGAAGCCTACTCACCATGCGCGGACTGCCACGCGGCTCAGCACACCGCTCATGAAGACATGGAAGCCGAGCTGGAAATGATGGCGGACGAGGGGCTGGCTGATGCCTCCGGCGAGTGAGCGGAAGTGTTCACCCCTGACTGCACTGCGAGTGTTCCTTGCATCCTGCGTCCGGCGCGCTAGACTGTTTACAGGGACTATTCTGGCTGAAACTCCCTTGCCGCACAGGGCTCTGGCCGTGATCCTGGCGGGTGGACTGGCAGGTGGCTGCAATACACATGGGATCGGTGAACCGCAGTACCACAATGAGCAGCACAGCGTGTCAATTCTGGCACCGTCCGAACTCGTCGGCGGCCAGGAAGCCACGTTCAAGCTCTTTGGCGACCGCAATGACAACCCGCTCTACGTGCACTGGGACTTCGGCGGCGGCGCGTTGCCGAACCTCATCGTCGAGCAGAGTGCTGACGATTCCGACAACTCCGTCACCGTGCTGCTCGTCAATGACACCGAGGAACCCGTCCAGTACATCCTCAGCGTGGATGTGCGCAGTGACGCCGGCAAGGAAGGCACGGGCACGCTGCGCTACACGGTGCAGCCTGATCCGGCTGCACAGCCGCAATCATGAACATGCGCCTCGGCCGGGGCAGGGGGATGACTGACATGGCGAGACTCCTGTGCAGCCTGCTGCTGCTCGTGCTCCTCAGTGCCTGCGGGGCCTCCAGCCCGCCGCCGCAGCAAGGCGTCCCGCTGGTGGAGGCAATCATCGTGCCCCCCAATACGCTGCGCGGTGGCAGTGAGGCCGTCTGGCGCGTGAACATCAACGGTTACAACGGACCGTTCATCATCCACTGGGACTTCGGCGGCGGCGCTGTTGTCAACGACCACGAGTTCAGCGAGGAGCTGAGCCCGAACCTGCTGAAGGTCGGGATGCTCAACAGTTCGGATGCGGTGAAGGAATACACCGTCACAGTCAGCGTCACCGACAAGGTGGGCGAGACCGACACCAGCAGCTTCCGCTACCGCGTGGACCCGCCCGGCGAGGATCCGGACCCGGTGGACCCACCGGTCGATCCGCCCGTGGACCCGCCGGTTGATCCTCCCGTTGATCCCGCGCCCGGCAACCACGCCCCGGTGATCGACTCCGCCATTGTCAGTGACGGGCTGCTGCGGGTCAGCGCTTCGGATGCCGATGGCGACGACCTGACGGTCACCGTACGCGATGAATTCGGCTCGGTCCTCGGCCTGAAGACCGGCGAGGAGACGGAGTTCCCGGTGAACCTGCTGAGCGGCTTCTGGCTGCAGCGTGACATGCAGCTCAGCATCCGGGTCTCCGATGGGCATGACATCACCGAAGGCAGCGCCAGCTATACGCCCGAGCGGATAACGCTGGCGCAGGACACGCTCTACGCCGTGCCGCTGGCCCAGAGTGCCGCCGCCGTGCGTGATCCAAGGGATGTTCCGGCCGGACACGGCGTGCGCGTGGTGGTTGCCACCGGAGCCACGCGCCTGCCCTTCCAGGCGCTCGCGGCCATTGCCGTGACCTGTGAGGATGGCTCGGACTATGTGCCGGGCAGCTTCGATGCCGGTGTGCCGGATGGCAGCAGCGATGCGGGCGGGCTTTCGGGGATTGACGGCGTCTGGCATGAGCTGGGGGCCACGGACCTGGAGTTCCCCGCTGACGACGCAATCATCCGCCGGGACTACGCCGGCAGCCGCGGTGCACTTGACTTCTTCATCATCCCGGAAGGTGCGACGGAGCAGCAGGGCCTGCGCGGCGTGCTGTTCAGCTTCGAGCTGGCCTTCGGCGCTCCCGGTGAATACCGCATCGGCTTCCAGCCCGCGGATACGGTGAGCCGCACCTACTACCAGGATCACGATTCTGCCAACCAGTTCTTCTGGGGGGATGTGACGAACGGCACGGTGCCGAATACCGTGAGCGTTGAATAGGGATTTTCAGGGATAGACCGTACAGGGATCATTGACCGGCCGTAAGCCGCAACAGGCGGCGTAATCTGGGGAGGTCTGCATGAAGCAGATGGGACTGATACTGGCAGTGCTGGTGCTTGCGCTGGCAAGCTTGTGTGGCTGCGAAACCCTCAACAAAGGCACAGCCAGCCCTCATAGAACTCAGGTGATAATCCATGCACCGGTTGGCACTGGACCAAATGGCCCATGGCTGTTCGGCAATGAAACTGGCAGGTTTTCGGCAACGACTACGGACCCCAATGGTCCGTTCACATTTGACTGGAACTTCGGTGGTGCAGCCACAAACACCACTTCGACACTGGCTCAGGCAGGAACAAGCAGTGTCAATGTGATTTTCGTATCTATATCATCTCCAAACCAATTCACTGCAACTGTGACGATGACGACCGGGGACGGCAGGCAGGCAAGTGACAGCGTGACGTTTTCACTTGGCCCGGTCCATACCAGCCTTCCGAGCATTGATTCACTGACAGTCAGTGGGGGAATAGTTACCGTATCAGCCACAGACCCGGATGGTGATTCATTGACATTCCAGGCTTTCCTGGATTCCGGCAATATTGACATTGAGGGACCCTTCAACGAAACCTCGACCAGTGCTCAGTGGAAACTCAGTCCCAGGGACGTTCTTACCGGTGGCAACTGGACGATCACGGTAACCGCAGATGATGGAAATGGTGGAACCGCGTCCGACAGCCTCAGTGGCGGGTTTGATGCATTCCCTCTGGCGAATGACACCCTTTATGCCATTGCCACCAGTAGCAGTACGAGTACGGGTTCCACTGTGCGGATTGCTGTGGCCACCGGGGACACCGCGAACAATTTCCAATACCTCAATGGCTGCGGGGTTGTGTGCGAGAACGGCGCTTCCTATGCTGCAACCACCTTCGACGTCGGTTCGCCGGATGACACACCTGATGTCGGCTCTGCCAACCCGATAGACGGAGTCTGGGGAGACATGGGGGCCACGAGCTTCCTGCTGGCCCCCGACAACTTCATAACCGGCACTGATCTCGGCAACGGCACAAGCCGCACCGATTTCAATGTGACGCCGCTCGGTGGCACTGACATCACTGCCAATGGCCTCCTGTTCAGTTTCGAGTACACCTTCGCATCAGCTGGCACATATCACCTGGGCTTCGAGGCGGTGAACATCGTCAGCCGCACCTATTACCAGGACAGCACAGCAGCGACGGACTTCTTCTGGTCTGACATCAGTAATAACCACGCCTACAACACCATCATCGTGGAGTGAAACATGAAGCTGAGATACAACCTCATACTGCTTGCGTTTGCCCTGGCAACGCTGTGCGGCTGTTCACACGGCCCCAGTTTCGTTGGAAATCCGGGCGGGCCGCGCGTGATCCTGTCCGCACCGGTCGGGACCGGGCCCGGGGCACCTGCTCTCCTTGCCGGGGAGAGTGCCAGGTTCAGCGCTACTGTCAACGGTGTTTCTGGTCCATACGATCTCGCCTGGAACTTCGGCGGGGCCGCCGAGAATACCAGCAGCTCCCTGGCAGCATCCGGGCAAACAAGTGTCGATGTGGTATTCCCTGCGCTGCCGGATTCTCAGAACTTTACGGCTGTTGTCACGGTGACTGACTTTCGAGGAGTCCAGAATTCTGATTCCGTCACCTTCAGCGTGGATGTGACCCACCTGCCGGTAGCAGAAACCAGCCGGTTCCAGTTGCGTGCCAGCATGCAGGACTGGATGAAGGTCACACAGATTGACGACTACACGATTGAGGTCCATCCGGAGGAGGAATAGATGAAGCTTCAAGCATTGACAATGATCGTGGTTCTGCTTTTCCTGACGTCCTGCAGCGGTCATCAGCTGAACACCGGCGGTGAGGGCCCTCAGCGGCTTTCCATCATCCTCAACGCCCCCGTCGGGCTCGGCAAGGATGCGCCGCTGCTGGCCAGCGGGCAGCAGGCCCGCTTCACTGCGGAGGTGACAGGCGTCAACGGTCCATTCAACATCTTCTGGAACTTCGGCGGAGGAGCTGAAAATACGACCGGCAGTCTTGCAGTAGCCGGTACCAGCACGGTGGACGTTCCGATGCAGCTGATCAGCGGCCAGCAGGATTACACGGCGTCTGTAACCGTGACTGACTCTGCCGGTTTCGCTCAGACTGACAGTGTGAACTTCCAGCTTCTGGGCTGGAACAATTCCACTCCGGTGATTGAGGATGTAACACTGAGTCTCAGCAGCAACCTGCTGACCGTGACGGCGTCAGATGAGGATGACGACGCACTCAGCTTCAGCCTGCGCAGTGCGATAGACGACAAGGACCTTGGTTCGCCGGATACCGTGGATGGCAACGTCGCTGTCTGGGATCTCGCTCAGGCATTGGCCCCCAACCCCAATGACATCCTCGCCGGTGGCAACATCGGCATCGGTGGCTTCATCGCTACGGTGACTGACGAGTATGGTGCCAGCGTGGAAAGCGAGCAGGTAGGCGGAAACTTAGAGGCCTTCCCGCTTGAGGATGACACCCTGTATGCGATCGCTACGAAGACATCTGTGAAAGTAGGTGACAGGGTGCGCATCTTTGTGGCAACCGGCCGACCGGCCCATCCTTTCCGATATCTGAATTCGGTCGGTGTTACCATTGTTGAATCGAGGGGCATCTTATGTGGGAGGCTCAGTTGATTATGGCGAATTTGATGCAATGGCGCTGCGGACAGCCAGTCGATGGAGTCTGGGCAGACGTGCCGGTGCAAACAGTATTCGTATGACGGATTTGGATTCATCCATGATGAATTCAATCTCAGTGGAGGCATTCGAACTGATTTTTCCATCATTCCTTTTGTAGGCGCTGATTTCCAGCCGGTGGGGATACTGTTCAGCTTTGAATATGTTTTCAGCGCGCCCGGGGAATACCATCTGGGTTTTGAAGCGGTAAGCGTGGTTTCCCGCACCTACTACCAGGACAGCACAGCGGCTGAGGACCACTTCTGGTCCGACATCAGCAACAACCATCCCTACAACACGATCGTGGTGGAGTGAATGACTGATCATGAGCTGACTAATCAGGATTTGAATAATCACCTGCATGGGAGGTGGACAGATCTGCAGCGGAGGGCCGATAAACAGAATCGGTGCCGATTCCACCGGGGTTTTGCCCGGATTTGCCGTGCGGCCCTTCACAGTGGGGCAGGAATTATGTACCATCAAGGGTGTTCATCACGGGCCAGGGGAATCCTGGACAGTGCGTGGATGACCAGGAATCAGACACTGGATGTCCAGGTTCGGGCGAGCTACCGCGACCCGGGGATGAAATCATGGTAGTATCTTATTGTTCAGGTGTGACAATATTAATAAGGTATAACAAGGCTGAAATATCCGGACGTCGCGGAATTTACTTTTGCGACAGTTTCTGTTGCGGTTTAACTGAGTATCGGATATAATTGCCAGACTTAAACCTGTACCGTTCCGACACACCTGTGTATGTGGTTAAGGAGGAATGTTGTGAAAAACTTTATCGTCCTGGTGGCGCTTGGGCTTCTGGCTCTCGTGTCTAGCTGCGATACTCTTAACATCGGTAATGGCCAGCCCCAGAGGCTTGCGATTACCCTGGCGGATCCCGTTGGAACTGGTGCCAGTGGCGCTATCCTCTCCGGGAGCGAGACCGCCAACTTCAGCGCCACCATCGTGGGTGTGAACGGTCCGTTCAACATCTCGTGGAACTTCGGCGGCGCTGCCACCAACACGACCAGCACCCTGGCCGTGGCTGGCACCAGCACCGTTGGTGTGACTTTCGTCCCGCTGACTGCTCCCAAGACCTTCACCGCTACCGCGACCGTCACCGACAGCGCCGGCGTCAGCCAGAGCGACTCCGTGACCTTCACGGTGCGTGAGACCCAGAACACTGATCCGACGATCGACAGCCTGACCTTTGCAGGCGGCACGATCTCCGTGACCGGTTCCGATGCCGATGGCGACAGCCTGACCTTCACCGCTGCTCTTGACAGTGGCGATGTCACGGTCGGTGCCGCCAGCGCCACCACTGCCACCAGCGCTCAGTTCGGCGTGAGCCCGAACGACATCCTGGCCGGCGGTAACTTCACCGTCACCGTCACTGTCAGTGACGGTAAGGGTGGTACCGATTCCGACTCCGTGAGCGGCAGCTTCGACGCCTTCCCGCTGGCTGACGACACCCTCTACGCCATCGCCACCTCCAGCAGCACCAGCGCTGGCGGCAATGTGCGTGTCGTGATCGCCACCGGTGATACCGCCAACAACTTCCAGTACCTGAACGGTTGCGGCGTTGTCTGCGAGAACGGCGCTTCCTATGCCTCCACCACCTTCGACGTCGGTAACCCGGATGACACTCCGGACGTTGGTTCCGCCAACCCGATCGACGGTGTGTGGGCTGACATGGGTGCCACCAGCTTCCTGCTGGCCCCGGACAACTTCATCACCGGTACTGACCTCGGCGACGGCACCAGCCGTACCGACTTCAACGTCACCCCGCTGGGTGGTAGCGACATCACCGCGAACGGTCTGCTCTTCAACTTCGAGTACACCTTCGCCAGCGCTGGCACCTACACCCTCGGCTTCGAGGCGGTGAACGTGGTTAGCCGTACGTACTACCAGGACAGCTCCGCTGCGACGGACTTCTTCTGGGGTGACATCACGAACAGCCACGCTTTCAACACGATTACCGTGAACTAGTAATTAGCTCGAACACAGGTAACAGGAACCAGGCCCGGTTCGGATGTGGAGTAATCCGCGTCCGGCCGGGCCTGCCGTTACCAGCCCCCGGATGATGCAGGCCCATTGTCCGGAAAAGCAGGAATCCGGTACAATTGATGTTATTGGACTCCCTGTTCAATTCTGCGGTCCGCGGTTGTCTCAAGGCACCCGGACCCGAGAAGGAGAGAAGCATGACTTTACGTAAGATGTTTACCGGCGTGCTCTGCATTCTCATCCTGCTGATCGCTGCTAGCTGCTCCAACAGCAAGAATGTTGGGCTCAGCCAGCCGGATGACCAGCGGAACGCCACCGGTATCAGCGTAGATTCCTTCGAGATCACACGCTACAACGCGGCTGGTTTCGAGGATGCGAGTCTCAACCCGAGCATCGATGCCTATATTGAGCAGGTGGGTTCCGAGACCGCGCTGGTCATCAACGTTGATGAGCAGGACGTGGATCGCACGATTGCGCTCAACGTCGAATTCGATGGCATCAACATGCACTATTCCCGCACCGAGTTCCACGGCCTGCTGGGTAGTGATGATGACGTACTGGGCGCCAGCTTCGGCCTGACTGACAGCGTCCAGCTTGGCCAGACGGCCATCCGTGACTACGATCCGGGCAGCGTCAGCGGACGCTTCGCCACGATCTACTTCGCTCCCGGCGCCAGCCGCAACACGAGCGCGGTGATCGGCGATGTCTACAAGAGCAGCACCGGCGTCGAAGTCAACCGCTGTGGCGCGAATCCGAGCTTCGTTGCCGATGAGGTAACCGAGAATGAGGCCTGGTTCACCAACGGCTGGATGATGGCCGACGGCGACCAGAACGGCCAGTGCACGATCGCGGACATCACCCCGATCGGCATCTACCTCAACCAGAGCTGCGAAGCCAACCCGCTCGCCACCCGTGCCGACTATGACAACAACGGCACGGTGACCATCTCTGAGCTGACCCCGCTGGGCGTGCACCTCAATGAGGGTGTGTCCGGCTACCGCGTCGGCCTGCGTGATGACGGCTCGGGCAGCACCACGCTTTCCGCCGAGAAGACGCTGAATCCTTCAGGGGATGCGATTGCAGCCACCGGCACCCCGGCCGTGGCTGACCTGCGCACGATCTTCCGTCACTACAACGTGGCCTCGATCTTCACCGCTGGTGAGATCTCTGCTGCGGATGTCAACGGCACCAATGGCGTGGAGATCTGCGTGATCCCCGGCAACACCAACGGCGACGGCACCCTGGCCTTCGTGCCCTGGGGCGGTGGTGGTCTTGAAACTCCCAATGAGATCGTCATCAGCAACTTCGACATCCAGATGACGGGTGTCGACGGCGGCACGGGTGCGAACTCAGATATCTTTGACAACAGCATTGCCGGCGGCAGCGTGCTTGCTAATGCCAGTGTCAGCTTCCAGATGAATTCGATCACCGGTACCTTCGATGGTCTGGCCTTCGATTCCACCACGCTGGCGGACGGCATGAGCCAGGATCACTATGATGCGGCCCTGGCAGCTGCCCGTGCGAACACCGCCTGGACCTTCGGCACTGCCGGTGCAGCGGGCTTCCGCAGCACCTCAGCCTGGGTGCATGACGGCAGCGGTGGTGACATCGGCGGCGCAGGTGACCCGGGTGCCGGCACGGTCTTCCCGGACTACGACCCCGAGTCCGATGAGTTCAGCCCGGAGGGTACGCTCAATACCTTCCTCGGCAACAATGCTTCACTTGCCAATGGCACGCTGGGCGGCAAGAACTACGTCGTCAAGGTGCTGTCTGACCGTGACTACAGCTGGACCGTCGATGTCGAGCGTGATCCGCAGCAGGCGGTCTTCGGGCCGATCCTCAAGCAGGGCTTTGATCCCCAGGATGAGTATGCGCTGGTCATCGGTACGCGTTCCTTCTTCTTCACCTCTGACTGGGGTGAGCTGGGCCAGCCCGCCAACTTCGACAGCATCGAGCTCGAAATCTGGCAGGTCGTCGGCACCGGTCCCGGCAACTGCACCCGTATCAACGATTTCAGCTTCTCCAGCGGTTCTCCCGGCACTGGTGAATTCGGCATTCGTGAGAATACCGAGAACCCGGGCGAGTTCGTGTTCGAGTATGTCGTCAACGGTGCAAACCTGCAGGGTAGCAGCAACTATGTCGTGCGCTGGTTCAATGGCGTGGCCTGGACCTCCATCAACATGCCGGAGAACAAGACCATTCCCTCCGGTCCGGCCCCGGCAGCGGCAAACCTGACAAGCATTCCCAACGCGAGTGGCTACAAGGGCAATGAGCAGACTGACTTCCTGCAGATCCTCTACCCCAATCCGAAGATCCGCCGCTGGAGCGACGTGGCTCCGGACCCGGAGACTGAGGCGGTGATAATCGAAAAGGGTGTGGATAATGATGGATTTGAGGCCGACAAGACTCTGGCCTTCAACGACATTCTGCGCACGGATGGAGATGAATTCGCGATCTTCGTGACCCCGATCGACAGCCCGCAGGGCTTCTCGATCTGGCCTCAGGTGCTGATCAAGAACTTCACCATGACGATGCAGACCGACGTCACGAGTGCCGACATTCCGCTGGCAACTCCGAGTGGTCCGGTGTACTGGTCCCCTCCGAGTGCCGGCAGCGCGATCATCCTGGTCCAGCACGGACTGGGCCGTATCGTGGTGGACATCAAGGGCCTGCCGACGGAAGTGCCTGGTGAACCTTTCGCTCCCGTCAATTACGGCTTCGGCCTGTTCAGCCCGCAGGGCAATGACTTCCTCGAGGTCGGTGAGGGAACCTTCACCATGACCCCGTTCGATGACACCGTCGCTCCGAATGCGGTCAACTGGGGTATCGACGCCTTCGACCGTGAAGCCCGTGACCTCGACAATGGTAGCTGGAGCAACCATATCGTCAACGGTAACTTCGTGAACGACCCCGTGCAGCCCTATGTAATGTGGGTCGAATTCAACGGTGGTACGGTCTACGACTGGGTCCAGAATGAGGAGAAGGTTCACAAGGTGAACACCATCCTGGATAACGTCTACCTCCAGGTCAAGGACGTCGATCAACCGTCTGACACCCGCATCATGGAAGTTGCCATGCGTCTCGTCGGCGTGACTCCGACGGGTACCTTCCTGGCAATCCACACGATCACCAACCGTGATTTCGTGAAGATTCCGGCTCCTCCGCCGAGTCAGTCCTGGGGTATTCTTTCCCCCGGTCACTCCTATGAGGTGTCGATCCATGACCGCGTCAAGGGCAGCGACAGCTTCGGTACTGACCCCGGAGATCTGCTGATCGTGATTGGTACCAACCCCAACAGCTAGGATCCACTGCAGTAGGATTCACCGGCCCCCCGCCACGGCGGGGGGCCTTTTGTTATCCGGGGCCAGGTGAATTGACACTTGTTTCAGGCTCTGGTATCATTCGCAGTCCGATGTCAGTGAACATCCACAGCATCCAGCGCCGACGCCGCAGCATCCGCCGACGAGAGCGGGCTGATGGCGCGCGTGGATAGCAAAACCTCCACAAAGCAAGCACCGGCCCGCTGTCCTGGCGGGCCTTTGTGTTTTCTGGCGCACCATCAGCCCTGTAATTCTGCCAATGACCCATTACAGGAGCTCCTGATGATTTCCCTAAACAACAAACCTCTTGCGGTCCTCGCATTTTCCGGCGGACTGGACACCTCATTCTGCGTCGTCTGGCTACGGGAGCAGGGCTACCGCGTACACAGCGTGCACGTCAACACCGGTGGCCTGGACGGAGCTGCAATCCAGGCAGTGGAGCAGCGGGCAGTCCAGTGCGGCGTTGCACAGCATGTCTCCATCGATGCCCGGGAGGATCTGTTTGAATCACATCTGCGCTATCTGCTTTACGCGAATGCACGCCGCGGAGCGGGCTATCCGCTCTGTGTTTCCTCAGAGCGGCTCTGCCAGGCGATGCATGTCGCTCGCTATGCCTCAGCTCAGCAGGCCGCGGCAATAGTGCACGGCAGCACCGGGGCCGGCAATGACCAGTTGCGCTTCGACACCGTTTTCCAGGTGATGGCACCGCACTGCATGTTGCTGACCCCGGTGCGGGAACTGGCCCTGAGCCGCAGTGCTGAAGTGGAGTATCTCGCAGAACATGGCGTGGAAGTGGATGCAGGCACAGGAAAGTACAGCATCAATGCCGGGATGTGGGGCCTGACCGTAGGAGGTGCGGAAACACACTCCTCCTGGGAAAGCCTGCCCACTGAAGCCTGGCCTGTGCCAGTCAGCCAGGGCACATCGCCACAGGAGATAATCGTAGGATTCACGCAGGGAGTTCCCATATCGCTCAATGGCGAGGAACTGCCCGCGGTTGAAATCATCGAAAGGCTCAATGCACTTGGAGCTCCCTATGGTATCGGCCAGGGCATGCATCTGGGAGATACCGTTCTCGGAATCAAGGGCAGGGTAGGGTACAGCGCACCCGCCGCCCATATCCTGATTGAGGCGCATCGTGAACTGGAGAAACTCACACTCAGCGCATCCCAGCAGTTCTGGAAGGAAACGCTTGGCAATCTCTATGGACGGATGATTCATGAAGGCCAGGCGCTGGATCCACTCTGCGCTGATCTGGAGGCCCTGCTGGAATCCAGCCAGCGGATGGTCAGTGGATCCGTCCGGATTCTGCTGCGCCATGACAGTCTGGCTGTGCTCGGCAGCAGTTCGCCAAACTCGCTGATGGCAATCCAGCCAGCAGCCTATGGGGAGCAGGCTTCCGGCTGGAGCGGGGCGGAAGTAGCCGCACACAACCGCCTGCGTGCCTTGCAGATGCAGCTCTGCTGGCAGCAGCAGCAGCAGGCAAAGCAGGGGGTCGCAGAGTGAGAATCAGAGCAGACAAGATCGGCAGCGTGACACGCGGCCTCAAGCTGGATGCCCTGCTGAGCCTCGGCACTGAGATTGACTGCCGGGAAGGCAGTGTTGTCGCCTGCCGGGTACTGAATGACAAGTCCACCTACCGCCAGCTGGAAGACGTGCATGGGCGCATGACTTCCGTCAAGCGTGGCGACGTGATCGTCGGCGTGCTGGGCAACCGCCAGGCGCTGCATGGATATGAAGGGCATGTCCCCGAGGAGGCACAGGTCGGAGACAACCTGCAGCTTCTCAACCTGGGCGGCGTGATCGGGGTCTGCACCAGTGCCAACCCGGAAGTCGGACCGCCCTTTGAACTGGAGTTGCTCGGCCAGGTTCAGACCTTTCCTGGCTTCCAGTCACGCCGGCCGGTCGCTGCCAGCATCAGCCAGCCTGATACAGGCCTGCCCGAGCTCAAGGACAGTCCGGCACTGCTGATCGTCTGTGGAAGCTGCATGAACAGCGGCAAGACCGTGGCTGCCAGTGCGATTGTCAGCGAACTGTGCCGCACCGGGCTGCATGTCGCCGGAGCAAAGCTCACGGGAGTCTCACTGCTGCGCGATGTCCTGTCGATGCAGGACTACGGTGCGCGGGAAGTGCTGGATTTCACGGATGCGGGATTTCCCAGCACGGTGCCCGGCAACGCCGTTCTCGCCGCCCGGCGTGTGATCAGCGGACTCAGTCCGGCCCGGCCGGATCTGATCGTGGTGGAAATGGGTGACGGGATCTTCGGCAGTTATGGCGTGCAGGAGATTCTTGACGACCCTGCCGTGGCTGTCAACATCCGCATGCTGGTCTACTGTGCCAATGACCCCGCCGGTGCGTTCGGCGGGGTGCTGCAGCTGCGGGAAAGGCATGGACTGCGGGTGGATGTCGTCAGCGGACCGGTGACGGACAACCAGGTGGGCCGCCGCTTCATTGAGGAACAGCTGCAACTGCCCGCCGTCAATGCCCGGCTCAGTGCAGAGGCCCTCGGCAGCCTGGCCGCATCCGTGCTTGCCAGTTCTGGCGGAAAGGAGGACTCCGATGCAGGGAGTTGAGGCGATCATTCTCGGAGCAGCCGGCATGGGAGCGGGAGAACTGCTGCGCTACAGCAGCATGCATCCGCTGCTCAATGTCAGCCAGCTCGTCAGCCGCAGTGCCGCTGGACGGGAGGTCGGGGAAGTGCATCCCCATCTGCTTGACTGTGACTATCCGGAAATGCAGGCGGAACTGGAGCTGCGGGATTCAGGATCCAATGACCCGCTGTTGCTTTTCAGCGCCATGGGACATGGTGAATTTGCCAACAACTACCCGCTGATCCGGGAGGAACTGCTGGCAATCGGCCAGCGGCGCAGGGTGCTGGTGATTGACCTCTCAGCAGACTTCAGACTCGACGCTGAAACCGGATGGGAGCGCTACTATGGCAGTCCCCATCCCTGTCCGCAGTTCCTGGCTGAGTTCACTTACGGTCTGCCGGAATGCAATCGCGGGCAACTGCAGACTGCGGAGCGGATTGCCAGTCCCGGTTGCTTCGCCACGGCGATCAACCTCTGCCTGCTGCCACTCGCTGGGAGGATCAGTGGTCGGCATGTTGCAGTCTGTGGCATGACGGGCAGCAGTGGCAGTGGCAACCGCCCGGGGGAAGGCACGCACCATCCCTTCCGCGCTCATGACTTAAGGGCCTACAACATGCTCCGGCACAGGCACGCGGCGGAAATCCAGATGCTGCTCGAGCAGCTTGCCAACCATGCCGTGAGACTGGCCTTCGTGCCCCACAGTGTGCCGTTCGTACGCGGAATCTTCGCCACCCTGATCCTGGATTGTCAGGATCCAGCCGAAGCGCAGGCACTCGCGGGCCTGTATCAGGATCACTATGCGGATGCAGCCTTCGTGCATGTCCGGAGCGAGTCTCCCAGAGTGGCAAGCGTGCTGGGCAGCAACCAGGCCAGGCTCTGCGCCGTGGCGGAGGGCAGCAGCCTTGCCGTGCTGTGTGCCATTGACAACCTGGGCAAGGGCATGGCCGGGCAGGCGATCCAGGCGATGAACATCGCGCTGGGGCTCGATGAGCACTGCGGCCTGCAGGCCGCGCCGGTCTACCCGTAGGAGGAATGGAATGAGGCATGTGACCCACATCAGTGACCTGGGCCCGACAGGCGTCAACAATGTGCTGGAACGCGCTCTGCAGTGGAAGCGCAAGGACCCGGGACCGGTATATGCCGGGAGGATCCTCGGCATGCTGTTCTTCAACCCGTCTCTGCGTACGCGTGCTTCCTTCGAGGCGGCGATGCTGCGCAGCGGCGGACATGCAATCGTGATCGATGTCAACGGCGGTAGCTGGAAACTGGAGACGGCGGATGGTGTGCGTATGGACGGGGACAGGCCGGAACACATCCGCGAGGCGATTCCGGTGCTCGGCGGCTACGTGGATGCGCTGGCGGTGCGCTGCTTTGCGGAAGGCAATCCTGCACGCGACGTGCTGGATGAACTGATGCTGGCAATCCGCGACTGCAGCACGGTGCCCGTCGTCAGCATGGAATCCGCGCGGGAGCACCCCTGCCAGGGCCTGGCGGACATGCTGACCGTCCGCGAGCAGCTCGGTTCCCTGCGCGGCCGGCGACTGACCCTGAGCTGGGCTCCGCACATCAAGCCACTGCCCCAGGCTGTGCCCAACAGTTTCCTGCTGAGCGCAGCTGCCTGTGGCTGCAATGTCACCGTGGTGCATCCCCCGGGACTGGAGCTGCAGCCCGCAGTGCTGCAGGAAGCATCTGAGTTGGCCCGGCGCAGCGGTGCGGAGCTGCAATTCAGCAATGATCAGGAGGCAGCCTGTGAGGAGGCGGAGATCGTCTACGTCAAGAGCTGGGGGCCTGGACCGGAGACGGACTTCGGCAGGCTGGCAACACGGCATGCGGACTGGATTGTGGATCTTCCACTGCTGGAAAGCGGCCGCATCCGCAGCAGGCTGATGCACTGCCTGCCGGTGCGCCGCGACGTGGTGATCAGTGCCCGCGCGCTGGATTCGGAACTGAGCCTCGTTGTCCCGCAGGCCCACAACCGCCTGCACGTGCAGCGCAGCCTGCTGCACGATGTATTCCTCGGAGGAAAGTGATGATCGGATACTACGACTTCCTGCGCACGGCCACGCCCTATGTGCGGGCCAACCGCGGGCGGATGTTCATTGTCAAGCTTGGCGGTGAAATGCTGGCCGAGCCAGCGGTTGCCAGCCGGATCCTCGAGCAGGTATCGATGCTGCAGCATCTGGGGATCAACATGGTGCTGGTACACGGTGGTGCGCCGCAGATCGGCTCGCTCTGCGCGCGCCTGGAGCTGCCGGTCAGGATGCATGCGGGGCGCCGGATCACGGACGGGCAGGTGCTGGAGGCCGTCAGCATGGCGCTCTGCGGTTCGATGCAGTCGCGGATCTGTGCGGAGCTGACGGCACTAGGCGTGCGTGGTGTCGGTGTCAGCGGAGCAGACGCCGGGCTGCTGATCGCGAAGCGCCGGGGCCCTGTGCCTGACGGATGCGGCGGGCTGGTGGACTATGGCGAGGTCGGTGACATCCTGGAAACTGATCCGCGGATCGTCAGCCTGCTGAGCAATGCCGGCTGCCTGCCGGTGGTGGCTCCGCTGGCCAGTGACGGTGCCGGAGCCCTGCTCAACATCAATGCTGATACCGTGGCTGCTGCACTGGCGGTTGCCACCGGGGCTGCCAAGCTGATCTTCCTGATGCAGCCGGCCGGGATCCTCAGTGATTTGGACGATCCCGCCAGCCTGATTCCTGAGCTGGATCTCAGTGGACTCACGGAACTGGAAAACTCAGGCACGATCTCCGGCGGCATGCTGCCCAAGGCCACTGCCGCCAGGCACGCAATAGAGGGTGGTGTGGAGCGCGTGCACTTCGTCAGTGGTCTGACTGAGGATGCCCTGCTGCGCGAGATCTTCACAAATGAAGGCAGCGGCACTATGGTGGTGGCTGATGCTTGATCTGCTGAGCCAGCTCGTTTCCATCCGCAGCCTCTCGCGCGAGGAGCATGCCTGCGCGGATTTCGTGGAGGACTGGGCCCGGGGCAGGGGCTTCCTGCCAAGCCGGATTGCCAACAACATCATTTTCGAGATCGGCCAGGGATCACCGCGCTTGATGCTCAATTCCCACATTGACACCGTACCGCAGTGCAGCGGCTGGCAGGCAGATCCCTGGATGCCGCGCATCGCCGACGGGCGGCTGACAGGCCTGGGTGCGAATGATGCCAAGGGCTGTGTCACGGCCATGCTGACGGCGGCCGCCGAGCTGGCCGGGCAGGGCTGGTCCGGACCAGGCACGCTTGTGGTGCTGATCAGTGCTGAGGAGGAGATTGGCGGTGAGCACGGCATCCAGCTCGCCCTGTCGCAGATCGCACCCGTGGATGCCGCCATTAATGGCGAGCCGACCGGCCTCGCCCCCTGCAATGCCCAGCGCGGGATGCTGCTGCTCAACTGCCTGAGCCAGGGCAGCTCCGGACATGCCGCGCATGCGCATGGGCTGGGACTGCAGAACGCTGTCCACAGCGCAGCGCGCGACATAGTCCGCCTGAGTGAAATGGAATTCGAGCCTTTCGAGGGCATTCATGTCTCGCGGCCCCAGGTCACGGTTGTCAGTGGCGGACTGAGCCACAATCAGGTGCCAGACCGATGTGAGTTCCAGGTCGACCTGCGCACGACGCCCAACCTGGATCATGCGGCCACCCTGACATACATCCGCGAACAGCTCGAGTGTGAGGTTGACTGCCGCTCCATGCGCTATCTGCCTGCCAGCACTGAGGCGGGCCACCCCATTGTCAGGGCAGCGCTTGCTGCAAGCGGCAAACAGACCTACTTCAGCAATACCTGCAGTGACTGGTCGCTGTACGGTGGCATCCCGACGGTCAAGCTTGGGCCGGGCGAGAGCGAGCGCAGCCACAGGCCGGAGGAGTTCATCCTGGCAACTGAGCTGGAACAGGGAGCCAGGGTCTACCTGGACACGGTGCTCGGATATTTCAGGGAGGTCGGCAATGAGTGATGGACAACTCTGGAGCAAGGATCTGCCGCTGGACCGGCTGGTACACGACTTCACCGTGGGCAGCGATCCGGAACTGGACCTGCAGCTCGTCGGCTGGGATCTGCTTGGTACAGCCGCGCATGTACGCATGCTTGCCAGGCAGGAGCTGATCCCCGCGCAGGATGCGGAACAAATCATCGCAGGCCTGCAGCAGCTCCGGCAGCAGTTTGGCAATGGCGGTTTCAAAATCGCGCGGGAACAGGAGGATTGCCATACCGCGATCGAACAGGCCCTGCAGCAGCTCTGTCCACAGGCGGCTGGCAATGTACACCTCGGCCGTTCCCGCAATGACCAGGTGCTGACGGCACTGCGGCTCTACATGAAGCAGGCTCTGCTGGATATCACTGATCAGACAGCGGAGCTGGCAATCGTCCTCAACCAATGCGCAGCGGAGCGGATGCAGACCCTGATGCCGGGCTATACGCATCTGCGACGGGCGATGCCCAGCACGGTGGGACGCTGGCTGCTGGCCTTCAGCGCCGGACTGCTTGAGGAACTGCATGCCGCTGCGGGACTGCTGGAACGGATTGACAGCTGTCCACTGGGCAGCGGGGCCGGGTTCGGCCTGCCCCTTCCCCTGGACCGGGTTTATTCAGCGAATCTGCTTGGCTTCAGCCGGGTACAGCTCTGCGAGATCGACTGCGCCAATTCCCGAGGCCGGCATGAAATCGCGCTGGCAGGCTGGATCTGTTCCATCGTCAACCAGCTGGAGAAGCTGGTCTGGGACCTGAGCCTGTACAGTACGGAGGAATTCGGTTTCGTGTCCCTGCCGGATGAGATCACGACTGGTTCCTCGATCATGCCACAGAAACGCAACCCGGATGTGCTGGAATTGATGCGGGCGCGCTGCGGACAGCTGCGGGCCTGGCGCAATGAGCTGGAACAGGTACACTGTGGATTGCCATCCAGCTACCACCGGGACTATCAGCTGCTCAAGCCCGCGCTCTTCAACTCGGTCACAGCCATCATTGAACTGCTGAAAATCAGTAGCCACATCATTCCCCTGCTGCGGTTCAATGCGGAGCGCTTGTCAGCAGCATGCAGTCCTGATCTGTTCGCGACCCAGGAGGCCTACCGGCGTGTCCGTGAGGAAGGCCTGGCTTTCCGTGAGGCATACCGAAGCGTCGGCAGGGAGGTAATGGCGGGCGAAGCCAGGCTCGCAGTGGACGCGGGGAACTGGCAGCTTCCTGTGGAATGGCAGGACGACTGCGCATTGACAGGCAGGCAGCTGGAGCAGCAGCGTGACAGATTCAGGAGCGTCAATACTGAGTTCAGGGCAGTGCTGGACCAGTTGCTGCGTGCATAGGGTTGCATTTCAGCCATACTGCCAATCGATCAGCGAGCTTCCGTTCCCGCTCAGTTTTCCAGTTCATGGTTCCTGAGAAAGCTGAGCACCATTTCCGTCAGCCAGTCGCCTGATTTTCCGATGTCCGAATTGACGGTCCCATGCGACTTGTCGGAAGCCTGATGTGTTGCAGCATATCCGCCTGCAGACTGCAGGGTCCGGGCCAGCGCGCTGCTCTGGTTCCGTCCCTCAGTCCTGGCTGTATATAGAATCAGGTAGGGCGGGTAGCTCTGCTCGTTGTCAATCTGCAGAATCGGTGAGGCATCCTCCCAGAAGCTGCCATCCTCGCCGAAGGCGTCCGTCATGAACCTGCGCAGCAGGCGGCTGAGAGGCTTGCCCATGCGTTCCGGAATGTCGTATCCCGCGCCGTCCAGGCAGATTACTGCATCTATGTCAGCAAGCGGTAGTCCGTGTGCTCCGAGCCAGCGCTCATCAGCACCGAGCAGGGCGACGAGATGCGCCCCGGCGCTATGCCCCATGATGCTGATATGCTCCGGGTCGCCTCCGTAATCCGAGATATTCTCGCTGATCCAGGCATAGGCTGCAGCTACATCCTCAATATGTGCCGGGTGCTGCACGGCCGGTGAGAGGCGGTAATTGACCGAGACGTACACGTATCCCTCGTCACAGAAGAAGCGTCCCTTCTCCAGACCGTTGCTGCCATTGGACTTGTCACCGATGCTCCAGCCGCCGCCGTGCACCATCATCACGACGGGCAGGCCCTGTGCATCCTCAGGAGCGTAGATGTCCAGCGCTGTCAGGCCGCGGCGTGACCCGGTATCCGTGCGGTAGGCGATGTTGCGGCTGATCTGCAGGCCGTCCTCGGCCGGTCCCGCCGTGCTGCTTACCGCCAGTGCCATCAGCAGCAGGCCTGCCAGCAGGGTGATCGTGATCGTGTTCCTCATGTTCCCTCTCCAGCTTCTGGACTGCCAGTCAGAGTCCTATGCTGGCCCTGCAGGTTGCATCTGCACTAACATTGTTGAGTGACCCACGCGCTGTCACGCAATCTGCGACTCTATCCATGGTACCTGAGCCTGACCTGGGAAGGGCTCAGCAATGCCGTCTGGTACCTCTACCTGTTCAGCTTCAAGGGGTTGAGCCTCGGGGAGATGGCCTGGCTGACCCTGCTCGGTGACGGTGTGATCGTGCTGGCGGAGGTACCGACTGGATGGATCGCCGACCGCATCGGACGCAGGCGCAGCATCCTGATCGGGATCATCTGCCAGGCGGCCAGTTCCCTGCTGTTCATCGCCGGCAATGATTTCTGGACCTTCTGGCTGGCAATGGCGGTCTGCGGTCTGGGTGATACCTTCCGCAGCGGGGCGGATCAGGCTCTGCTGTACGACAGCTGTCGTGGACTTGGCAGGGAAGGTGATTTCCGCAGGCTGCTCTCGCGCAGTCTGGCCATCGCCACGCTGGCAATGGTTGCCGGACAGATCCTCGGCGGCAGCCTGGCGCTGCGCGTGGGCTGGACAGTGCCCTTCTGGGGTGAACTCCTGCTGAGCAGCTGCGGATTCATCGTCGTGATGCGGATGCTCGAAGCACCCTATATTGATCAGCATGATGAAGCCGCTGGGGCGGGCAGCACAGCTCCGCTTGGTCTCTCCCTGCTCCGGCTGTTGCCGCTGCTGCTGTTTGCCGGAGCTGTGGAGCTGGCACCGGAGCTGGCACACTTCCACCTGCCGGCGGAACTGGACAGCGCCATGGCTGTCACGACTGAGCAGCTTGGATTCATGTATGCCGGTTTCGAACTGCTGCAGGGATTTGGCAACTGGCTGGCCGGCCACCTGCGGATCCGCCGCCCGCTTCGTGTACTGGGAATCGCCACTCTCGGCCTGGTGGCTGGCCTGCTGCTGATGGGGCTGCGGGGCTGGCTCGGACTGCTGGCTTACATCGCGGGGCGTGCCTTGATCGACCTGCTGACGGGGCTGATCACTCCGCTGCTCAGTGAACAGGCAAATCTGCTGAGTGGCTCCGGCGTCAGGGCCACGGCCTTGAGCATGCTCAACGCCCTGCAGCGCCTGTTGCCGATCTCACTACTGCCGCTCAGTGTCAGCCTGCTGCAGGACCGGGATGCAGCATGGATGTATGGCTGCTTCAGTCTGGCAATGCTGTTCCCGGCCATGGCTGGCCTGGGCTGGCTGGTGATGAGGCGCAGACTGGCCGGGCGCACTTCCTGAAAAGCCTCCTCCTGGCAGGGTGGGGCGGACGGCGCAGTGCCGCCCGCCCGTTCCGCATCAGACATGCATGATGTAGTAGTAGTTGAAGGGATCGTGGGACAGCTCCTTCGTATCCAGGCTGCTGAAGCCCGCATCCCCGATCATCCGCTCAGCCAGTTCACGGCCCCAGCAGGTGCCGAGACCCGCTCCGCCGTTGGCAAGGGAGACCGTCATGCAGTGCGTGGTGGAAACCGTGTAGAGGAATGTCCCGACCATGTGGTCGATGTTGTCATGCAGCTGGCTGCAGGCCTTGATGTCCTGCATCAGGAACACACCGCCGCTGCGCAGCATGCGCCGCACGTTGGCAAGCACACCCGCCGGGTCCGCCTGGTCGTGGATCACGTCGAAGGCGGTCACCAGGTCGAAACTCTCAGTCTCATCCATGTCGGCCACATCTCGCACCTCAAAGCTGATGTTGCCGATGCCGCGGCTGCGAGCTAGTTCGTTGGCGGCGTTGACAGCACGCTCCTCGAAGTCGTAGCCGGTGAAGCGGCTGTTCGGATACAGTTCCGCCATGCGGATCGCCGCATGCCCGCTGCCACAGCCGATGTCAACGCAGTCGATGCCGGACTGCAGACGCTCATGCAGGCCGGGAACGGCCGGGATGATGCTGTTCTCGAGCCCGGCGAGCACGGTCTGGTCGCTGAAGTCCGCCATCACGGGGTGGAAGCGCTCGAACTCACTGTATGGTACGCCCCCGCCATGCCGGAATGCATCCACGAGCTGCGTTTCAACACTGCCCATCACAGGGATGAACTGCATCGGCACTGCCAGATTGTGGGAGCCGGCCTTGCTCGTGATCACGGCGGCATGTTCGGCCGGCAGGCGATAGCGCTGTGTCTCCGGATCGAATTCCACCACGCCGCCGGTGACCATCGCCCCCAGCCATTCACGCACATAGCGCGGATGCAGGTTGCTGGCGTCCGCGATGGCGTCAATGCCTGCCCAGTCCAGGCCGGCCATCGCCTCCAGCGCGCCGGTACGGTGTCCCAGGGAGATCATCAGTGCCAGGCTGGCATCGTTGACAATCCCGACCATGCGTCCGCCGAAGGCCTCGGCACGCGACGCGTCAAACTGCTGCTGCTGTACTGCAGACATGTCAATCACCTCGTAGAGCTATTGCGGACGATTCTGGCAACTGCCTTGCTGGCAATTGCCTGCCCGACGTCGGAATGATATCCGGATTGGCAGGGTTTTACACCCTTCAGCGGCGGTCCCATGCGGGACATCAGGGGACAGATTTGATGCCCCGCAGGCCTGTATACTCTGAGCATCGCCCGCAAGAAGACAGTTCTGATCAATGCTGAGGTGCTGCGCCGCCTGCTTGACGAGAAGGAGGTCAAGCAGTGGTGGCTGGCGCGCCGCATCGGCGTTGACCGCAAGACCATCACCCGCTGGGTCAGCGGCCAGACCCAGCGCATCAGTGAGGAGAACATCGCGGCCCTGGCTGCGGAGCTTAGCTGCCGCGTGGCTGAACTGACGGTCCAGGACAGCCTGGAAGCGCTCGGATCGCGCGAGGACCGCTGGAAGGCCGCTCGCCGCCTGCAGCACAGCAATCTCACTGAGATGGTCGGCCCCAGCTACAGCTGGGAGCTGGCGGAATCGCTGATCAGGAGCACGATTGATCCTGAGATGCCGCTGGATCTGCAGGCAGCCCTGTACATGCAGCTCGCCTCCTGTGGAATCTACACCCACAAGCATGAAATGGTACGCACTAGCGCTGAGATCGCCATGCGCAAGGCTGCGGAAGCAGGCGATGATGCAATGGTGCTGCGCGCCGAAACCATGCTCGGCAACGAGGCCCTGATGATCGGGGAACTGTCCCGGGCGATCTCATTCTATGAACAGGCGCTGCAGCGCCGTGATCTGTTCTCGGCACCTGCCAAGCTTGCCGGGACCATGAGCAACCTCGCGGTCGCCCTGCACATGCGGGCGGACTTCGACCAGGCCCTGAAGATGTTTGACGAAGCCGTCAGTGTCTGGCGGGAAGCCGAACCGGTGATCAGCATGTCAACGGCCTGGTTCCTGAAGGCCCGCCTGCATGCGGAACTGAAGATGGTGGATGAAGCCACGGCCGCTGTGCAGGAATGCGAGGAGGTCTGCCGGATCATCGCCTTTCGCAAGAGTGCCAATATGTGCATTGCCGTCCGTGCGGACCTGGCGAGCATCGGCAACCGGCATGCGGAAGCCGAGGAGCTGGCCAGACGTGCCATGCTTGTCTTTGAGGAGACGCCAAACGTCAGTCCTGAAACCAATGAAGCGCTGATCCGTGTTCTGAGGCGGGCCGGACATACCGGGGAATCCGGGGAGCTGATCCGCAAGCTGATCCAGCATGATATAGATGACCGTTATTCAATCGCCCGTCTGCATGTCGAGCTGGCCCGGCATGAGATGCTTGATGGGAATGAACAGTCAGCCCTGGGCAATGTCGCCGCGGCGAATGCGCTGTACACTGCGATCGGAGCACCGGCGCGAATGATTGAAGGCCTGCCGGGTGAAAGTTATATTGATTATCATCCAGCTTCCTGAATGGTCACCGATTCCGGAGACATGCTGGAGCCATATGGAAATGCTTGATGGAACCAGGGAAAGGATCATTTCAGTAGCGATTCAACGGATGTGAACTGCCAATGCAATTGCGGGACAGAGTCGGTCAGCTTTTCATGCTTGGCAGCGACAGACGGGATCAGCGTGGATTCACGGAACATCTGGCAAAGCTCCACGCAGGTGGAGCTGTACTGTTCAGCCGTGATATCCATGATGCTGAGCAGGTGCGCAGCCTCTGTGATGGAATCACAGGGCAGGTCGTGCGGAGTTGTGGAATCAGGCCTTTAATTGCCGTCGATCAGGAAGGCGGTCCGGTATCCAGATTGAGACCACCGCTGTGTCCGGAACTGCAGGATGCCGCAAGCCTGGGCCAGCTATATGCAGCAGATCCGCAAGCAGCCATCAGTAAGGTGCACGATCAGGCTGATCTGACTGCTCAATGCCTGCTGGACCTGCATATCAACATGAACTTTGCACCGGTATGTGATCTGCAGCCTGTGGAGCACAGTGATGTGCTGGAAGGACGCTGCTTTGGTGCAGATCCTGAAGTTGTGGAAATGCTGGCTGGCGCTTATGCACAGCGCCTGCAGGCAAGGGGAGTGATTGCCACCGCCAAGCACTTCCCCGGACATGGGGCAACCGGCCTGGACAGTCATGCCGAACTGCCCGTCTCCGAGGTTTCCCAGGATGAGCTGCTACGTGATCACGTCAGTCCGTTCGCCGGTCTGGTTCGCGCCGGCATCGGCGCTGTGATGCTTTCACATGTCGTCTATCCAGGCCTTGACCACAAGCCTGCCTGCCAGTCAGCGTCCATCGTCGATGGAATGCTGCAGCGGAAACTGGGCTTCCCTGGACTGATAATCACGGATGACATGCAGATGGCGGCGATCAGAGGAGAGCAGGCATTGCCTGGGGCCTGTCTGCAGGTGCTACTGGCAGGCTGCAGCATGATCCTGATCTGCGCGGATCCTGGTCAGCAGCAACAAGTTCTTGAATATGTAACTCATGCGGCGGAATCCGGCGAACTGCCCGAGGCCATCCTCGAACAGGCAGTGACACGCAATCTGCGGCTCAAACGGCGCTTCGGCCTGATCTGAAGCGAACGGGCAGCGGACTCAGGACGGATAGTAATATCTTCAGGTGCTGATTCACAGGTTATCAACAGGCATTCTATGTGCAGGTGTGCTGCTGTGCACTCTGGTCATATCCCGGCCAGCCGTGGCCGTGGAGCATCCGGATATCGAATTCGCTCCGCGCACCTACCAGTGCGTCAAGGTCTTCGCAGCTCCGCAGATCGACGGCTTGTCGGAAGACACCGCCTGGCAGAGTGCTGCCTGGAGTGACTATTTCGTGGACATCAGTGGTGAGCCGGATAGTGAACCCATGCTGGGCACCCGCTTCAAGATGCTCTGGGATGACAGCTATCTCTACGTCTATGCTGAGCTGGCCGAACCGCATATCCAGGCCAGTCTCACGGAACGTGACAGCGTGATCTACCGCGACAATGACTTCGAACTGTTCATCGATCCAGATTCTGACAACCACCTCTATGCCGAACTCGAGGTGAATGCGCTCGGAACCGTCTGGGACCTGCTGCTCGACCGCCCTTACCGCGACGGCGGTGAAGGCATCGACGGCTGGGACATCCAGGGCCTGCAGATTGCCATCAGCCTGGACGGAACCGTGAATGACCCGAGCGACACGGATGACGGCTGGAGCGTGGAACTGGCCATCCCCTGGGACAGCCTTGCGGAACTGACCGCCGGCGCAGCCCCACCGCTGCCCGGTGACCGCTGGCGCGTGAACTTCTCCCGGGTGCAGCATGCGGTGCAGGTGGAAGGCAGCCGCTATGGCTCCACTGCGGATGATGATCCTGACAACTGGGTCTGGAGCCCGCAGGGCATCGTGGCCATGCACTGCCCGGAAATGTGGGGCATCGTGCAGTTCGCCGGTGGTATCGTCGTGCCGGGACTGCCGGAGCTGAACTCCGAGGACTACGCGCGCCAGGCCCTGATGTGCATGTACTACTGGCAGCATGACTACCGGGAGGAGCACGGGGAGTTTGCCGCAGCCAAGGTGGAACGCTGGTACCGGGACTACCCTCTGCCGGAGGTTGACAACTTCCGGGACTGGCTGGTGCAGGATGCGATCTGGGCCAGTCCGTCACAGTTCCGCTTCAGCATGAGCAATGGCGAGGCCACACTGAGCATTGACGAGACCGGACGCATCAGCCGCTTTGACGGTCCGCTCAGCGAGCTGCAGTACGAGGATGAATCCGCGGAGGATTCGCCGGGCGAAGCGGATAGCGAGGTTGGTCCGCCCGCAGAGGACACGCCGGCGAATGACGAGGACGAGACGGTTCGTTCCAGCACTGACGGCCGGGATACTCCGCCAGAAGGCCAGTCCTGAATCAGATCACCGGAATCAGCAGGTCGTCTATCCAGTAGATGTCCCCGCCTTCAAGGCTGCCTTCGCGATGCAGACGCCCACTGACGTGGATCGTCATTTCCTGCAGCAGTACACTTGGGGGCACATTCTCAATTCCCGCAGCACCGGGCAGCTCCTTGCGGAATTCCGAGAGTTCCGTGAACTTCAGCGCCACCGGTTCCTGCGGAAGGTCCAGCTCAGGCACGGCCACTCCATCCAGTATGAGACTCTGGATCCTGGCGATGATGAAGCCTTCCTGTGTGTTGATGCTGTCCCCGAGTTCGATCTTGGCAACCAGCTCGTAGTCAGCCTTGTTGAAGGCCAGGCTGCGGGTCTCCAGCCAGGTCCGGCGCAGCAGGTTGTTGCTCACGCCCCAGACATCCTGGTCGGGTTTCCCGTCCTGCAGCCGCACGTCATTGGCAAAGGCATCCGGGAAGAGTGCTGAGTTGTCCTCCGTATTGCGGCTGAGGAAGTGGTCGTCATATTCCTGCACCAGCGGCCGGCCCAGTGCGCCGTCGATTCCACTGAAGGTGCTGGTACCGATCACCTTGAATTCATTGACCTTGTGAACCTGCAGATTGACTGCGAACTGCTGCGCAGCCAGCTGGGCACCGTGCGGCAGCATGTAGACATTGACAACGGGTTCGAGGTCCCAGAAGCTGTCAATCGGCGAACCATCCGGAGCCGCGACCGGGTCCTCGCTTGCCAGGTTGCGCGTCGGCAGGAAGGCCAGGGCCAGGGCCACGGGCCGGTTGAGCGGCAGGTCGAAGACCTGGGCTGCGGATGCCGTGAGCAGGGTATTGCCGATCTCCGCCGAACTGGGAATCTCCCCGGGCAGGATCCGCCGCAGCGGTTCCAGCTGGTCTATGTCCAGCATGGCAGCCGCAAAGCGTCCCTCCCCGAAGGGTCCGGATGCGCCACTGCCGTCGAGATCATAGAACTCCGTATCAGGCAGCTGCATGTCGATGTTCAGTGCGATGCTGAACTGCGGACTGGTCACGGGTGTGCTGTCGATTCCTTCAGTAAGCTCAATGTCGCGGGGCACGACGCTTACGTCGTCATTCACGTTGCCGATGTACTGGGTCATGTAAGTATTCGGCAACCCGACCCTTGGAATGCTGTCAGTCCGCAGGACCGTGAAGCCATCGCTGTCAGGATCAATGATGCTGTTGTTGACACTCACCGCGTAGCCGGCCACCTGGTTGCCATAGTTCTGGCCGATCACGCTGATGTCGGCCACCGTGACGGTGCCGTCCTGATTACCGTCCACCCAGTAGGCTGTCAGCAGCGGGGCACCCGGATCCGCCTGGTCGTAACTCTCTTCCAGGCTGCGGGCGATGCCCACGATATCGGAGATGTTGGCCTCACCGTTGAAGTCGTAGTCACCACGATTGACCTCTGACCAGTTCAGCTCGTAACTTCCGTCACCGAGACCACTGGCCTGCAGGTCGATCAGCTTGTTGTTGTCACCCGCTGGAGCACCGCTGCTGTGCCGCAGCACGCCGCCTGCCAGCTGCAGTTCCACACTGACGTCAGTGAAATGTTCACCCGGCTGGGCACAGGCCCCGATATGCAGCTCTCCCTCGTGCACGACGCTCAGATGCAGCAGTCCCGCATCTCCGGTCCACTGCTCGCCGGAGATGCCGATTCCCTCCTGCAGGGGCAGGTGCAGGAAGCTGCCCGATTCGTCAACGCTGCTGAAATGCACAGTCACTGTGTCGCTGCCACGCTCGATGCGTATGTTGCCAACTTCTCCCTGCGGCATGCCTGGATTGATGCGGCTCGAGGCCGACCCGCAGCCGGAGGCGCTGAATGCCAGTGCCAGGCAGGCCAGCAGGATAGGCAGGCGGTTGTATTGCTTGTGGATCATGATCTCCCCGGTTCCAGCAATGACGGATTCCGGCTGACCCTGGCGATCAGTTCGCACAGGATCGGGATGCCCAGTTCAATCTCCTCAACGCTGCAGCGTGAGAATGACAGTCGCAGGGCATTGCTGTCCTTCTTGCCCGGTGTGCAGTAGCTGGCCGGCAGGAAGTCCACGCCGGCTTCATGGGCCAGCCGCAGCAGCGGCAGGCTCATTATATTTTGCGGCAGATTCAGCCAGAAGCTGAACCCGCCCTCCGGCCGCAGGAAGCTGCAGCCTTCCGGCAGGTTGGCTTCCAGCGCTGCGGTCATCGCCTGCCAGCGCCGGCGGTACTCCCGCGTCGTCTTGCGCAGATGCTTGTTGTAGTAGCCCTTGCTGATGAATTCATGCAGCAGGGCCTGCAGGAAATAGCTGTCCGCGTTGTCACTGCCGAGCTTGGCGCAGACGAGCGGCACGCTCAGTCCGGCAGGGCAGGTGATCCAGCCGATGCGCAGCCCTGGCAGCAGGCTCTTGCTGTAGGTACCGATGTGGATCACATAGCCGCCGGGGTCCATCGCCTTGAGCAGTGGAGGTGTTTCACCGCCATAACGCAGCGGCCGGCCCCAGTCATCCTCGATGATCGGGATCCGGTGCCGGGCCGCAAGCTTGATCAGGTGTTCACGCCGCTCAAGCGACATTGTCACTCCCGTCGGGTTGTGGAAGGTCGGAATGGTGATGATCGCCTTGACCTCATCGCGGTTCAGCACCGTGGCGAGGTAGTCGGTATCCATCCCGTGCTCATCCACGGGGATCGGTTCGATGTCGATGCGCTCCGCCAGCAGGAAATTCAGGATCCCCGTATAGCAGGGGGATTCCACCGCGACCTTCTGCCCAGGGTTCAGCAGCAGGCGCAGGATCAGGCTCATGCCACGCTGGAAGCCCCCGGTGAGAATGATGTCATTCTCATTCTCCGCCATCGGTACTCCGGCCAGCGCCATCTCCTTCTCGAGATGTTCCACGAGCGGCAGGAAGCCCTGGGGATGGCCGAGGTCAAAGAAGTGCTCCTGTGGTGACCAGAGCATGTTGCTCGTGACCTGCTTGATGCGGTTGAAGGGGAACAGGGCCGGATCCGGATTGCCGATCGAGAAGCGGATCATCGACTCCCGGCGGGGTGGGGGAGGCACGAGGAAGAAGTCCGTACGGAACTGATAGGGCTCCCAGCGCATCTCCGGAAGCTGATCCAGTTCCCCGAACATTTCAGCCCGTGTACCGAGATTGGTGCCTGTAGCCTTGCGCGGCGCACCTGTAACGAAAGTCCCGCTGCCATGCCGGGATTCAATGATGTTGATCGCCTCAAGTTCCTCGTAGGCGGTCTGCACCGTAGCCAGAGATACCCCGAGCTGGCGTGAGAGCGTGCGCACGCTGGGCAACCTGCTGCCGGCTTCCAGCAGGCCGTCCTCCACCAGCTTCACGATCTGCTCGTGGATCTGCTGGTAGGCCGGTACACTGCTCTCCTTGTCTATCCTAAGCTGCACTGTATCTTCTGGAAAAACACCTGAGTTAAATTTCAGCCATACAGTGAATCAGGGTTTGATCACTGACTTCAGGTGCGCTCGTGTCAGTGATGATCATAACAGGCTTTAGATTGATTTCCAATCGTTCCCTTGGATTGCAGGGACTGTATGGCGGAAATTGTATGCAAGTGTATCTGTCCTGTGGGCATACAGTCTGTACACTTCAAGCATCAGTATTCTGCCCAGCGGGAATTCCGATGACCAACTCTGACTTTGGGAAGGAGAAGTTGATGAGAATGAATGCACTGCGATGGTTTGTACCGGCGGCGCTGCTCGTGCTGCTGTGTGCATCCTGCGGCGGAGGCTCCGGTGCGGGCCTGCCCGGACAGGACACCGTGCACGGCTTCAGCCTGAGCACGGATGAAAGCATTGACGGCGGCAGCGCCCGCCTCTCACTGCAGGTCGAGGAAAGCGGCTCGTCCACGATCGTCAATGTGATGGCCAGTGATGCCGTTGACCTGCGTGACCTGCTGCTGCACCTCAGTTACGATCCCGAGCGCTACAACCCCAGCAGCCAGCAGAGCAGTGGCCTGCTCGGCGCGGATGACGAGCTGCTGGCACTCAGCATGGACCGCGAGCCGGGCCTGCTGCACTACGGACTGGCCTCCACGCTGGACCACGGTTTCAGCGGCAGCGGCATCGTTGCCAGCCTGAGCTTTGACAACACTTCCTTCGATGCCTCCCGCCAGCTGAGCAGTCCTCCCGCACTGGGCAACGCTGCGGCGGAAATCGATTACAACAACCTCAGCGGCCAGCTCAGCTGGTTCTATGCCAATCCCGGTGACACCAACCAGGACGGCCTCGTGAACCTGGCTGATCTCGTGCCCATCGCCCGGGACTACCAGGCAGTGGGACCCTTCTCCGTCAGCAGCCGTGCGAGCGTCGCGGATGCCAACGGTGATGGTGAGGTGAACATCAGCGACGTGAGCGTGCTGGGTGCCAACTGGAACAATGACGCCTTCGGCGGATACAACGTGTATTCCTCAGGTGATTCCGCGGAGCAGGGCAGCCCGGTCGCCAATGTCGCCTTTGAGAGTGCGGCAGGTGATCCCGCCAGTGAGCGTCTGCGCTTCAGCTACACCGTGCCCGCCGGCAGCCGCCTGGCCTATGCCTGGGTCCAGCCCGTGGACGGCAGCGGCAGCGCCGGCCTGAGCGGAGACAGCGTCTTCGCCGACATCGTGATCACCGCCCCCACGGCCAGCTTCGGCAGCAAGGCCGACGGCGGCAGTGGATCGGCTGCCGATCCCTTCGTCGTGCGCAACGGCGGCAGCCTGAGCTTCGCGGTCTATGACCCCGAGGATGGCGACATCACAATGGACCCCGGCCTGGCCCTGTGGCTGGAACCGAGTGAGGCCGGCAGCGTTGCCAACGGCATGCTGGATGTCAGCAGCTCCTTCAACGGCGACTTCGTGATGCGCGGCAGCTACCAGGATGAGGACGTGCTGCTGCTCACCAGCGCCAAGACCGCCAGCAATGCCGGTCAGGACGATGGTGACGGTGCCTTCTTCCGCATCGATGGCTGCCTGGAACTGCGTCTCGACGATCCGGAGCTCGACGGCAGCGGTTCGATCTGGGATCCCTATGTCGTCAGCACGGCCGGTGCCACCCTGGACTTCAGCGTCTGGCACTGCGACTTCGGCGACATCAGCAACAGCGAAATGCTGAGCTGGGGCTGGCAGCCCGAGGGCAGCGGCGAATTCAACTGGGACAACAAGAGCTATACCTTCTTCCAGCAGTTCACCGGTCTGTGGGTGATCGAGGTTCAGTGGCAGCATGAGGGCGCGGTCTTCTCCGACCATCTGTACTTCGTGGTGGATCCGGCCGGTGGCGGCGGCGAGGAACCGAGCCTCGACCTGAAGATCCTTGACGGCTATGTGGACGGTGCCGGCAATGCCGAGAACCCCTACATCATCTGCAGTGACATCCATGAATTCGGCCTCAAGGCCTGGCACAGCGAACTCGGTGACATCACCGGCAGCGAGCACTTGATCTGGCACGTCAACCCCGAGAATGCCGGCATCGTGCATCCGGAGTGGCACCAGTTCAACATTGCTGAGAACTTCCTCGGCAGCTTCCACATCGAGATCGTCTGGGAATCCGCCGGGCAGCGCCTCGTCTCCACGAAGTTCTTCAAGGTCCAGCAGTGTGAAGGTGGCGGCAAGGTCTTCGAGATCAAGGTCGGCGAGGGCATCTCCGGCGGCGAGGGCACCGAAGGCAATCCGTTCATCGTCTGCGTGGACGAGGTCTGGGAATTCCAGATCAAGGCCTGGCACGAGGAATACGGCGACGTTACGGATCATGGCGACACCACCTGGACCTGGTTCCCGGAGAACTCCGGAGCCGTGCATCCCGACTGGCACCAGTTCAACATGGCCGAGGGCTTCACCGGCAACTTCAACATCCACGCCGTACATCACCGCCAGGGAGCAGCCTGGGAGGACACGAAGTTCTTCAAGGCCGTGCAGTGCGGTGGCAACGAGAACTATGTCGAGATCAAGTCACTGAATGGTGTCGTGGACGGCTCCGGCACGCAGGAGAATCCCTGGGTGATCTGCAGCAGCACGCAGGAGATCGGCCTCAAGGGCTGGCACAGCCAGCTTGAGGACATCACCCAGAGTGAGCACAGCACCTGGATCGTGGATTCCCCGAATGCCGGGATCATGCATCCGGAGTGGCACCAGCTCAATCTCAGCATGGGATGGATGGGCCCGTTCCACGTCAAGCTGATCTACGAGGCCGAAGGCGCAGTGCTGAGCGACACCAGGTACTTCACCGTGGTGGAATGCAATGAGGAGCCGCACCTCGCCCTGGTCACCGACCTGCTGCACGAGGGTGGAGAGGGTACGCAGGAGCTTCCCTACAAGTTCTGCCAGGGCAGCACCGAAGAGATCTTCTTCCAGGTGTTCCACAGCGGACTCGGTGAGATCACCCTGGATCCGCACCTGTCCTGGGGCAGCGAGCCGGCGGCCGCCGGAGAGTTCCGTCCGGAATTCTCGGACTTCGTCGTCAATGTCGGTTTCCTTGGTGTGTTCCATGTGACCTGCACCTACACCAACGGTGAGCAGGTCCTTAGCAAGACCGTGTGGTTCAAGCAGATGGACTGCGAGCTGCCGGCTGAACTGACCCTGATCGTGACCAATCCTCCGGAGCTGGGTGAAGGCAGCGAAGCCAACCCCTACATCTACCTGGAGAATCCCGTGGAGATCGGCCTGAAGTTCCTGCATCCCGAGCTCGGTGACATCACTGACAACGAGAACGTGGTCTGGAGCTGGAATCCCCAGGAGGCCGGTGAGTTCCGTCCGCAGTGGAATGACTTCCGCGTCGCTGACAACTTCACGGGCGGGTTCTGGATCTCCGCGGGCTGGCCCGTGGAAGGCCAGGTGATCACCCGCAAGGTCTGGATTCAGATCGGAAACAGCTGATCCCTGATACTGATGGTCTGCCATCATCAGACAGCGGGGCACTCCTCAGGGGGTGCCCCGTTGTCTTTTCTGCGGATCACTCCACGGTTTCCAGCCAGTCAGCCAGCAGGTTGTTGCCGCAGAGCCTGGCCAGGCGGGCAGGTGTGTAGCCCCGGGAATCCTGCAGCCCGCTCTCTGCACCGCGTTCCACAAGCATGCCCGCCAGTGGGATGCCGCCTCCCGCTGCAAGCTGGTGCAGGGTACCACGGCCCTCTGCGTCAAGGGCTCCAACATCCGCACCCGCCTCCAGCAGCAGGCGCGAGCAGGACTCGCCATAACTGCTGCTCGCCTCCAGCGCATGCAGCAGGGCAGTGCGGCCATCGTCATCGCGCAGTTCCTTATCTGCTCCGGCATCCAGCAGGGAGCGCACGAGGATCGCGCTGCCCGACGCCGCGGCCAGCATCAGCGGCGTGCGATTCCGGCTGTCACGGGCGTTGACATCCGCCATGTGGGTGATGAGCATGTTGCCGACGGCTTCATCACCGCGCTGGCAGGCCCTGTGCAGTACGCTGCCGCTCCAGGGATCAGGCGTATCGGGATCCGCGCCATGCTCAAGCAGGACCTCCACCAGCCCCGAGTCGAACAGTGAGGCCCGGCCCAGCGGTTCCGACCCCCATGCATCAACTGCGTTGACATCCGCATCTGCATCCAGCAGCAGCTGGGCGGTGCTGGTGCTGCCCGTCATCGCGGCGTAGTGCAGCGCGCTGAAGCCGCAGCCGTCCATCCCGTTGACATCCTCACCCTCCTCCAGCGCCAGGCTCAGGATCGAATCCTCCGCCTGAGCGGCCATCTGGTGAAAGGGGTGCATGTCGAATCCCGCCTTGCCGCCCGCGGACAGCAGAAGGCTGGCAACGCTGTCCTGACCGCTGTCCATCGCGCGGTCCAGCGCGGTGCGCGCCATGTAGTCCGCGGCATTGATGTCCGCGCCGCGCTCCAGCAGCAGGGCCACCAGCCCTTCGAGACCGCGGTCGGCTGCGCTCATCAGCGGCGTCTCGCCATAGGCACCCCGCAGTTCTATCTCCGCACTGGCATCCAGCAGCAGGCGTGCCATGGCCGGGGAGTCCGCCGTGTGCAGCCGTCCATAGCCCCAGCTGTTCAGGGAGTCTGGGTCGGCACCGGCTGCGAGCAGCAGGCCGGCTACGTTATAACTCGCGCCAAGCAGGGGAGTCTGGCCCCCGAAACGTTCCACGGGATCCGGATCTGCTCCGGAATCCAGCAGCAGTTTCGTGCATTCCACTGACTGGGTGCAGAGATGCAGTGGGGAAACGCCGAACAGCAAGGTGGGCAGCCCTGGATCAAGGTTCTGGCCGAGCAGCAGTTCCAAAAGGATGCTGTTGCCACTGGCCGCTGCCTGGTGCACACAGCTCAGGCCCGCATCCCAGTCGGAGGAGCCGAGCATGCGCTGCATGCCCTCACGCAATTCCTGCGGGTCATCGGCCAGCACGCCGTCACTGAGCCATTGCCAGTCTCCGCGGTACAGCCGGCGGGGATCGGCTCCGGCCTGCAGCAGGCGCTGCACCAGCGCGGTGTTTCCGAACTGGCAGGCGACATGGATCACGGAGTAGCCACCCCAGGCACTGGCGTTGGCATCCGCGCCCCTTGCCAGCAGCTGTTCGACAAGGTCCTGCTGACCCATGGCCACGGCATAATGCAGCGGGGTCAGGCCTGCGCTGTCAGGCGCGCTGAGCAATGAGGCATCAAAACCCTCGGCCAGATCCATGCGACCCGTGATCACCGCGAAGTGCAGGGCATTCCAGCCCGTGCCGGCCCAGCCCTCCAGCTCCGCAGGAGCGGCGGGGAGTACATATGGCTGCACTGTGATCCGGGCCGGTCCTGCGCTGCTGGCCTCATCGGTCTGCGCGCGGGCCGGTCCACTGGCCAGCCCCAGGCTGGCAACGAGCAAAGCAATCAGTGCAATGTGCTTGCGCATTGCAAGAGTCTACAGCGCGCCGGGCTTCAGGAAGCGGAACCGTCCGGGTTGCTGTCGCCATTTTCCACATCAGCGCCGTGCCCTGCCAGGCTGTTGCTCCATTGCAGGAATTGTCTGGCAATCTCGGTCCAGTCCGGACTGGTTTCATCGAAGTTGCCGTGGTTGCCGCCCGGTACCCTCAGCAGACGGGCATCCACGCCCAGGCCGTTGAGCTGCTCCAGCAGCTCTTCGCTCTGGGAATAGGGGACCAGGGCATCCGCATCACCATGCACCATGAACACCGGTACATCCCGGCTGTCAGCGTAGTAGAGCGGAGATGCATCGCGGGCCAGCTCCGGATCATCCACGGGGTCAGCACCAAGCATGTTTACGAGCATGTAGCGGATGTTGTGCCCATTCCATTCCTCAGCAAGGAAGTCGCTGGGACCGTAGAGTGAGAAACACCCGATTACCGTGTAGTCCTGCCAGGCCTGCTGGTCTAGGCCGCACATCAGGGAGAGGTGTCCGCCTGCGCTGCCGCCAGCCACGACGATGCGCTGGGGGTCAGCATGCAGTTCCCCGGCATGCTTCGCAATCCACTCCAGTGCGGCACGCACATCGTCGATCTGCGCCGGCCAGGTGGCCTGCTGTGACAGCCGGTAGTTGGTACTGACGCCGATCCAGCCATTCGCCACCGGGTTGCTCAGGAAGATCCGGCCTTCAGCCTTGTCGCCTCCCTGCCAGCCGCCACCATGGATGTAAAGCACGACGGGATGCAGTTCCTCCGCCTGCTGTTCAGGCAGGTAGATGTCGAGGGCGACGTCTCCACTCGCGCGCTGGGCGAACACCACGTCGGCGCGCAGGCCTGTCCCGGTCACTTCCGCATCCTGGGCGCGGACCGTCTGCAGGTTCAGCATCAGAACCAGGCAGGTGAAAATTGCAATATTCCATCTACGTGTTATGCTGCTCATAGCTGGACATACATTACCCGAGAGTTTCCCTGGACGTCTGAATCAGCCCGGCCCTGGCCGGAATCGATTGACGGCTCTCCGGTGAGTGTCTATGCTGAATTAGTCCCGACATTCCAATTCCCTTGAATTGATGTTTACTATTTAAATTCAAAGGGCATAAGAAGTGGTTTGCGAAATTTCGCGCACGCCGCTGTAATCGGGATCACAGAGGAGAAGGTCAATGGCTGGGTTTACTGCCTTTTTCCGAACATCCAGGGAATTCCTTGGACACGCACGCATCGCATCGCTCTTTGCAGTGATGCTTTTCGCTTTTCTGAGCCAGAATGCCCTGGCTGCGGGCTACATAAAGCTCGGTGACATCAAGGGTGAATCCACGGATGCACATGCGCCGGGAGCAGCCCTTGAGCTGACATTCGAGACTGAGGACATCGGAGATGTTCAGGAGGTGCGGTTTGAACCGGACATCCTGCAGGTCCGCAGTTTTGAGCAGGGCCGCGGCAGTCTGAATGTCAGCTGCGTGCTGTCGCCCGAAGCTCCTCCTGGAGAAGTTGAAATCACCTGCGTCTGCGTACATCTGATCGCAGCCGATGACGGTGATCAGTCCGAGGAAGAGGCGAGTACCACGCTCACGTTGCTGGTCAGCGGTGGACAACCTGAGCTGACAGGCATCCGCAATTCGAGCATTCGGGTGGATTCTCCGGATGAACCCCTGCGCATCGTGATAGATGGCAAGGCGCTCGAGGAATTCGTCAATGAAGCCAACATCATGGCAAGGGTCTCCGGCAACGGCATTGATGATGACTGTGAAGTGGTTGATGAGGACTGCGATGATGCCAGCCTCAGCTTCTCCGTGAATCCTCCTTCAAGTGGCTGGACCGGCGCGAGCAGCCTGGAGATCACGGTCAACCATCCGAACATCGTGCGCTTCATCGGCGCAGTCAGGCTGGACACGAGCTCGCTCTCAAAGCCCGGCACACTGGAGTTCGAGATGACTGACGTTGAGGGCAGCCTCAAGCTGCTGCCCAGTGGCAAGCCTGCTCCCGACCAGGAAGCGATTGTGCTGATCGGTGAGCTGCGCGGATCTGTCCCGAGTGGCAGCGGCCTGGCTCAGGTTCGCGTGATCGATGCCAACCAGGCGGCGGTTCCCGTGGAAAGCAGTAAACTCAGTGATGAGAATGCCGATGGCGCCAGGGTCAGGGTGATCGTGCGCGGCTGGGACCCCACCAGCAAGAAGCAGGTGAAGGGTGCCGCCGACTTCGGTGATGAAATTGAGCTGACCGTGCAGTGCCAGATCGGCCAGTCCCGTTTCAGTTCCTCCATTGACTGCCCGATCGAGATTGTCAAGACGGAGAAGAAGTTGCTGAAGGCCGTGGTCCCGCCTCCGGGCAGCCCGCTCGTCGGCGTGGTCAGCCCCGAGGAGATTGAATGGGACGAGGACAGCGTGGAACTTACGGCGATGATCGGCCGGGAGTTCGCGCAGGAAGGTGACGAGGTTTCAGTATCCATCGCCGTCGCCCCGTCCATGAAGGGCTCCGTCTTCGAGGGCATGGAAATCGAGTGTGAGGCCGGCGATGTCGAGCTTGACAAGCGCCAGCATGTCAGCTCCATCACCTGTACCTTCCCACCGGTTTCCAGTTCTGACGGACGCAATCACACATACAAGACTCTTTCCACAATCATGACGATTGAGATCGGGGATGCCGCGGCCCAGGTGCCGGTGGAATTCCCACTGCGTTTTGAGGATGAAGGCAGCCAGGCCATCCTGATCGGCCTGCTGCTGCCCGCAGTCCAGAAGGTGCGCTGCGCCGATGCCTCGAGTTTCGAGTTCGACATCGTCTTCGAGGGTGAGAACCTCAACGAGGACTACCTGCAGGGCGTCGCCATCGAGAGCATCAGCCTCGGCGAGCGTGAGCTGACAAGCGGCGCCGACTGGGACTTCCGCCTGGCGCGCAGTGCCGACGGCTTCACCGGACACGTGACCGTGCTGAAGATCGCTGCCGGTGGCGGTGGCGGACCCGAGGAGGCCTGGCTCGAGATGTGCGGCGGCCAGCCGCTGGTGGAATGCCCGCTCGTGGTCGTCTGCAGCTCCCCCGATGGCAGCAGCTTCGAGACCGAGTCCAGCATCCCGCTGGAGTGGCCTGAGGCCATTCCTCCCGCCATCAAGGGTCTTGAGGTGAGTGCTCCCGCCCAGATCCAGTTCAGTGATGACCTGACTGCCAGCTGTCCCATCGTGCTGAAGATCAGTGTTGAGAACTTCACCCAGGAACTGCTCGATTCACTCGAGTTCAGCGTGCGCGGTGATGGAAAGATCTCCGGTGTCAGCTTCGAGCCTGATTCCTCTTCGATTCCGTCCATCGATGAAATCAGCAATGGAACTATGGAAGTGCGCGGCACCCTGGTCTTCGAAGCTGAGGAAGAGCAGGAGATCGTCACTGATGCCGATGCGTCCACCAACACGACGATTGAAGTGATGGTTGAGGGCTTGCGTGCCACGGCTGATACCGGACCCGTCCGCTGGATGGCGCCGGAGTCCCTGTCTCGCAGTTCGCTGAGCAGCCTCAGCGTGGAGATGCCCGAGCTGATCGAGTTTGATGAGAATGGCAACGCGGTCTTCGACGTGGTGCTGACGATAGAGGGCGAGAACCTCAGCGAGAAGACCTTCGGCAATCCGGTTGTGACTCCATTCTCTGATGACAGCGGAATGCAGCTGCGCTGGAACAATGGCAATCCGATGTTCCCGAGCACCGTCACGGTCAGGGTGGTCTGCCAGGTGGCCTGCTCCGTTGATCCGGGCAGCTTCTTCAGCGGGGGCAACCTTGCGGGTGAGGTTGACTTCGAATGGAAGGTCGAGGAGGGCGAGAGCGTCGTTGAGGCCAGCAGCGGTCCCGTGCGCTGGATGGCTCCCGAGAGCCTGCGCCGCGGTCCCTCCGTCAGCGGCATCGACTTCGACAGTGCCAGCCCGCTCGCCGAGGACTTGTCAACTGAGATCGTGCTCAGACTCTCCGGCGAGAACCTCGGACTGCTGCGCCGCAGCGGTGACACCTGGCTTGACAACGGTGGAGCGGTCTTCCTGTCCTCTGAGATGTGCGGTGGCGTGCTGCAGGGCTTTGAGGAGCCGCTGGATGGCGCCTGCGTGATCTCCGACCTTAGGGTTTCCTCAGACGGTGAAAGCGCACTCATGACTCTGGCCTGCAGCCATCGCGGCCCCGGCAAGCGTCTCGGCAAGTCCACTCCGTTCCTGTTTGAGGCCCGGATCAGCTGCCCGGGTGGCCCCTTCGATGTGGACTGCCCGCTGGAGGCGTCCGAGGCCCTGCTCCGCGAGCTGGACAAGGCCACCCCGAAGCTGATGGAGTTCCAGGGCGGCGTGAACGTGGCCGTCGGCGACATCAACGGTGACGGCCTGGCGGATCTGATCGTGAGCGGCCGGGTGACCGGTCAGGCTCTTGACGGACTGGACGTCGACGACCTCAACATCAGCCTGCGCCTCGCCGGCGAGGATGTTGACATTGACGACGTGGAAATCACGCCCAGCAGCAGCACGAGTTTCGATCTGAGTGTGTTCGTGTTCGAACCGAATGAGATTGCCGCGTCTGCCAGCCGCAGCAGCGGCAGCGGTGGTGGTGGCGGCGGCGGTATGGTCCGCATCCGCGCCATGTGCAGCGTGGATCTTGCCGCTGATGACAGCGACGAGCCCGTCGTGCTTGAGACCGAACTTGAATACATCGACGAGGATTCCGATGGGGACACCGTCGAGGACAGCGATGCCTTCGAGATCACCGACTTCGGCATGAGCCGCATGACTGACGGCAGCCTGCAGGGCGTGATCGTGATCGAATGGTTCGAGGAAGCCCTGACTGACAACCTGGAGGGCGTGGAGTTCGTCTGCAACCTGCCGGGTGGCCTGCTGCTGAGCACCACCCTCGACGAGTCCGCCGCCGGAGGCAAGCCGAAGGAGATTGTCGTTGTCGGCAGCAAGGGCTCCTCGGACATGCGCCAGCTGCTCAGCTCCGGCTGGACAGGCGGGGATGTCGATGTGGAGATCCAGGCCACGGAGGTCCGTGCACCGCGTGATTCCTCCAGCGGCATGGCAACCGGCCGGCGTGATGCCGCCAGCGGCATGGCCACCGGCAGGCGCCAGCACAAGCCCGTGCGCTTCACCAAGCGTATTGACAAGGCCACTCCGCTGATCATGAACATCGCTCCCGGTAGCGGTGGCGGTGTGTCGACCCAGGGCGACCAGCTCTTCTGCCCCCTGGAGCTCAGGCTTCAGGGTGAGAACCTTGACCTCGTGACAACCGTCTGCCACTTCATCTTTGATGGCGAGGACAACGACTGTGATTCCACGCCTGACGACCTGCTCTATGAGGGTGGAAGCGTCCAGGTCGGCCTGCTGCTGCCGGCTGTGCAGAAGGTGCGTGAGGCCGCTGCCCGCAATGGCGGCAGCCCGCCGCAGGGTACGCTCGTACTCAGCCTGATCGGTCCCGATGGCAGCGAGGTATCCAGCAGTTCCGTGGACATCGACCTGATGCAGCTTGAGGGCATCACGGACTACCTGGATCCCGATGATGACGGTGATGGTGTACCGACTGCAGTTGACTACTTCTACTTTGACACCGTCGAGATCGAGGAGATCGTCAATGACGCCAGCGGCCTGAGTGTCAGCATCCGCTGCTCCGACGGCAGTTGCCGCCTGCCTGACGGTTCCGATGTCCCGGTAGCGGACGTCAGTCCTGAGGCCCTTGCGGATCGCTTCGGCGATGCCGGTCCGACCTGGGGCTTCGACGTCATGATTGAGGGTGAGAGCGTGAATTTCGAGGTTCAGGGTTGCCCCGTTACGCAGCCCTACCGCTGCGTCCTGAACTTCCCGCATGATGACAACGATGCCACCCAGATCTCGAAGAAGGTCCGCAGTGCCGGACTGTTCGACGGTGAACTGACCCAGTACTGCGTGGTCTCCCCGCGTGATGCCTCCAGCGGCCGGCCCACTGGTCGCCGCGATGCGGCCAGCGGCATGGCCACCGGCAAGCGCCAGCACAAGCCTGTGCGCATCACGAAGGAAATCGACAAGGCGACTCCCCTGCTGATGGGGGTCGCCCCGGGCGGGGGTGGTTCCGTGACGGTGCGCGGCGACCTGCTGCTCTGCCCCCTGAGCCTTGAGCTGCAGGGTGAGAACCTTGACCTCGTGACAACCGTCTGCCACTTCGTCTTCGATGGTGAGGACAATGACTGCGATGACGTGATTGACGACCTGCGCTGGGATGGCGGCACGGTCCGGATCGGCCTGCTGCTGCCGGCCGTGCAGAAGGTCCGTGAGGCCGCAGCCCGCAGCGGCGGCCTGCCGCCCGGCACGCTGGTGCTGAGCCTGCTCAGCCCGGATGGCAACGAGGCCGCCTCCAGTACTCTGGAGATCGACCTGCTGCAGTTCGAGGGCTGGCCGGACTATCTGGATGATGACAGCGACGGTGACACGATCGACACGGCGGATGAAGTTGACTATTTCTACTTCGAGGACGTGCAGATCGACGCCCTGGACCCTGATGATGATGACGACTCGGTGCTGGATCTCAGCATCCGTTGTGCGAACGCGATGTGCGTGATGGGCGACGGTTCAGTCAAGCCCGTCTCGGAGCTGAGCAGCGAGCAGCTCAGCGACCGCTTCGGCGCGGCTGACCCGACCTGGGGCTTTGACCTGGAACTTGACGGCCAGTCCTACAACGTCGAGATCAGCCACAATCCGCTGGCGGAGGCCCTGGTGCATGTCCAGGTTCCGCGCAGCTCCGGCGATGGCGGATTCCTCGAGTGCTTCCTGATCCAGTACTGCGTGGTCGCTCCGCGGGATGCTGCCAGCGGCCAGGCCACCGGACGGCGTGATGCGGCCAGTGGCCTGCCGACCGGTAAGCGCCAGCACAAGCCCATCAAGATCACGAAGGAAATCGACAAGTCCTCTCCGCTGCTCTTCAATGCCCTGGTCACGAATGAGAACCTGGTCGTTGAAGGTGACAACCTGCGCTTCGGTGCCAGTCTGGCTCTCGACGGGGAAAACCTCGACATGGGCAAGCTGCACGTATTCCTGATTGATCCGCAGGATGGCTCCGAGACCGAGATGGATACCGAGATCGATGAGATTTCCTCCGGCCAGGCGACGGTCCAGATCGGACTGCTGCTGCCTGCCGTACAGAAGGTGCGCGAGGCGGCATCCCGCAGCCGTTCCCGCGAGGATGTCTACGTCTGGCGGCTCCGTTGCGCCGTGGACGACAACGACGGACGCCTGTCCGCGATCGAGCCGGAGGGCGGCTTCTCCCTGGAGTTTTCGGAACTTTCCAATGTCCCGGGTTCCGAAACGAACCTTCCTGACTATTTCATCTTCGAGCAGATCGAACCCGGTGTTGCCAGCATGCGTGAGGGCAGCCTTGTGCTGGCCTTCGCCTGCAGCAGCGGGCGGATCGTGATGGCTGATGGCTCCGTCGTACCGGTCTCCGATGTGGACGAGAGCCTGCTCGAGGAGCGCTTCCCCGGTCTGCGCTGCGTATTCGGCCTGGATGTTGAGCTTGAAGGCGAAACCGCTTCAGGTGAAACCGAGGTCGGGCTCCGCGATGACAGCTGTGTGGTGGAGGTCAGGTTCGCTGAGGAGCACCGGGCGATCATCACGGATGGAGGCGAACGCAGCAGCGTGAATGTCACTCCCTTCTGTCGCTGTGAACCCGGCCAGAGCGGCCGGGAAACCGGCAGCGGTCAGTCCACCGGTAAGCGTGATGCGGCCAGCGGCCTGCCGACCGGCAAGCGCCAGCACAAGCCCATCAAGCTCAGTGTGGATGGCAGCGGCTTGGGCGAAGGCATGTGGTCCGACTACATGCCTGGCGACGTGCCGGACTACCTGTTCCATGACAAGTATGAGATGCAGCAGATCGTTGAACGCGACGGCGGTGCCGTGGTGCTCTTCGTCTGCAGCGGTCCGATGGTCTCCATGGCCGACGGATCGGTGAAACCCGCCAGTGATGTTGACAGCGAACTGCTCGACTACCGCTTCCCCGGCCTGCGCTGTGTCGTCGGCCTGGACGTGCTGTTCGGTGGTTCCTCCTCCATGTCCAGCGGTGAAACCGAGGTCGGTGTGCTGGATGCCTCCTGCGTGATAGAGGTGGCCCTGCCTGACAGCAGCCTGCTGTCCAGCAGCTCCAGCCTGAGCGGCGATGTAACGCCATACTGTGTCTGCGCCCCGCGCGATGCCGCAAGTGGTATGGCAACCGGCAGGCGTGATGCCGCGAGTGGTCTGGCAACCGGCAGGCGTGATGCCGCAAGCGGTCTGCCGACCGGCAAGCGCCAGCACAAGCCGCTGACGATCACCAAGGAGATTGACAAGTCCACTCCGCTGCTCTACCAGTCCCTGGGCTTCAGCAGTATCGACATTTCTGGACTGGTGTCCGACGGCGAGGGTCTGGGTGGCGTCTGTGTCGTGTCCGATCCCTTTGCGGTTGACGCGGACGGCAACCAGGTTCCGCTGCGAAGCCTGTCTGACATGGCCGGTGTGCCGGAGTTTGAGGACGGCGTGCTCGTCATGGTGGAACTGGAATTCCCCGGCGGCCAGACGATGACAGGCGAAGGCATTATGCAGGCTGGCGACAGTTCCTGCAGCTGTGCCATGAGCTACATGAAGTTCGACGGTGTCGATGGTGAATCAAGCGAGAGTTCAGGCAGCAGGGAGATTGAGATCCTGGCCTGGAGCTGGGCCGAGCCCGTGGCACCGCGGGATTCCGCCAGTGGCCTGGCGACCGGCAGGCGTGACGCCGCCAGCGGCATGGCGACGGGCCGCCGCATGCATGAGCCAATCGTGATCCGCAAGGAAATCGACATGTCTTCACCAGTGCTGGCCAAGTCAAGTGTTCACCGCGGCCATGTCACGGTGCTGAAGCTGGCTGACGGCGGCAATGACGGTGATGCAACCCTCGAATTCGAATTCAGCGTATTCGGCAGGCAGCTTGACAAGGCAACTCCGAAGCTGATGGTGACGGATCCCAATACCGGCACGGAGTACGAGGCACTGCTGGAAATCGAATCCTCCTCGCCGGAGGAGATTACCGGCAAAGCCACCGTGCGTATTGACAAGATCAACTTCAAGCAGGAGTTCGGTCCCACCCAGAAGTCGAGCAGCTCCGGTGGCGGAGGCTACTTCGAGGCCTGGCCCTGCAAGTGGAAGGGCTTCACCCTCGATGGCAAGGGCACGGATGTCGCCATGGAGGAGATCGTGCTCGTGATCGAGCGCATTGACCTGCCCTCCGGTGCCAGCTCATCGGGCGGTGGCATCGCCGCGATCCTGCCCTATATTGAGCAGGAGAACCTCTTCCGCGATGGCATGTTCGACATGGACAGCAGCGGCAACATCGTCTTCCGTTGCAGTTTCGACATCAGCGGAGAGGGTATGGAGGAATGGGAGCTGCGCTGTGAAGTGCCGAGCCCCATCGACGGCAGCATGACCCCCTGCGTGGTTAGCTGGGATGAGAACAGCTCAAGCAGCAAGAAGGGCAAGGTTGAGGCCAGCTGGAAGGTCGAGGAAGGCGAGAGCATTGCCGCCGACCCGTCCTCCGAGCGCTATGCCAACATGGAGGTCTCCTACCTGTTCGAGGATGCCAGCGGACGCAGTTCCGGCGGCAGGGAAAACCAGGTCTGCGGCAAGACCGAGCATTTCATCGTGGCTGGCGGTTCCTCCGGTGGCCCCGGTGGTGGCAGCAAGCAGGGTGACCCCGATGCCAACCGCTACGACTTCGGCAACGATGCCGGTGCGGCTGGCGGAGGCAGCAGCTCCGGCGACCCGGTGCCGGTCGAGGAGATCAGCCTCAATTTCGCGAAGATTGAGTGGACGTACAAGGGTGATGGCAAGGCGGATCTCGTGATCGACTTCTCGCTGGACGCCGCTTCCCCGATTCCTTCATCCATTCTCGCCGGAGCTATGGCAACGCTGAGCAGTGATGCATTTGACAGTTCCTCCTCCGTGGTCGAGTACCAGGACGGAACAGACCTCTTCGTGCGCAAGCGTCCGGGCCGCGTGAAGTACTCGGACATCACCCTTAAGCCCGGATACGGTGGCAAGAAGGGTTACGACTACTATCAGGAAAAGCACACGCTGGATGCAACTCTGAGCATAAGCCTGTTCAGTGGCTCATCCGACAGCCGCGCAGTTGCGGACTGGGTCAAGGATGTATACCAGGGCAAGGAGTGCCGTTCTTCCGTCAGGATCGATGGCAATGGGGGAACGATGGCCCAGGATGACTGGGAGGAGCCGCGTGTTGTCGCAGGTCCGACCGGCAGTGGCCTTGATAGTGTGTCTGTCAGTGGTACCGGGTACGAATCACTGCAGGTGCCGGATGGTGACGAAGGTGATGTCGTGCTGCGTGGCCTCGTCATCAACCACGAGGAGCAGTTCACGGGCGACGGCATGGTGGACATCCTCTACCGCCTGGAATTCCCGGATGGCAGCAGCTATGACGGGGCGACCGAATACCAGGATGGCAATGACCTGATCCTGCGCAAGCGTCCCGGCCGGACCAAATATTCCAACATCACGCTCAAGCATGGCATGCTGTCGGAGAATCCGGACGGCACGATGGGCATCATCGCGATCCTGATCGGCCTGCTGGACACCGGGCAGGAGATGCGGCAGGAAATCAGCATCAGATTCAGCGGTGACGACAGCTCCTCCGCAGCCCGTTACTACCAGAAGCGCAAGCTCAACGAGGAAATGCTGGAACAGCGTGGGCAGGAGTCATCCGGCAACACCGGCGACGGCGGTTCCTCCAGCAGCACCGAGGCCCAGGACTACAACTCCAGCCGTTCCAACAACATCAACGGCAATTCCGCTGACAATGGTGGCGGAGCCGGCGATGGGACGGGAGATGGTTCCGGCGGTGACCGGAGCCATGACGTCCCTGGTCCCATTGATGTTGTCAGGACTCCGGCCCCTCCGGGACCGGTGCCGATTCCTCCCCCGGGACAGGCCGGTGGCGGCGGTGGTGCAGGCGGCGGTGTATCCGTGGAGCTGCTCGACGTGCGCATGGAGAACTGGCACGACACCGACAGCGATGACGACGGAGTCTGCGATATCGTCGTGGACTTCGTGATCGATGTTGACAGCGATGATCCCCTTGCTGACATGCGCACGAACTTCGCGGTCCTGCTTGGTGGTTCCTCCTACGGCGGTACCGCGGAGTTCCAGGATAACGGCGACATGACCATGCGCAAGCGCCCCGGTCGCGTGCGCTACGGGAACATCACGCTCAAGCGAGGCTACATCAACGATTCCTCCATGAGCTTTCTCATGACCATGGAAAGCAGCTTCAGCGGTGATGGCCGAGCAGCCCATGAATGGAAGCGCACAGTTACCATCAAGGAAATCACCAAGGATGGCGGTGCCGGCAAGCTTACCGGCGGATCCTTCTCCTCCATTGACAACGCCCCCGAGGAGAAGGAGCGCGGAATCACCATCAACACCTCGCATGTTGAGTACCGTTCGGCCCGTACCGCCGGTGATGGCGGTGAGGATCCCGCACTTGAGCTTGGTGAACTGCAGATCGACCTGCAGGAGACATGGCGCAATCCGCAGGATGGCGACGGTGAAGTCGCCTACCAGCTGGTTTTTGCCGATGGCAGCAGCTTAAGCGGAGTGATCGAGTACCAGGATGGCGAGGACATCATCCTGCGCAAGCGTCCCGGCCGCAGTGCGGCGGGCAGTGGTGACAACCCGATCACCCAGAAGCGACCCGGCCGGGTGAAGTACTCCAACATCACCCTCAAGCGTGGAGTTGCCAGCCTTGGCCAGCGCGGTGGCCAGAACGGGATCATCGCGATCCTGATCGGGCTGCTGGTCGACGGCAGCCAGGCCAGCTGCGAGGTCTTCATCCCGCTTGATGAGGAGACCGCACGCTGGTGGACCAACCAGAAGATGTCCAGTGCCACGGATCACAATTCCTCGCGCTCCAACAAGACATCCAGCAGCAGGGCCGCCGGCCAGGGTGGCGGTGACGGCGATGAGGATGATGACAACGACAAAGCCCAGGACCACAACTCCTCCCGCTCCAACAAGACGAGCAGTGTTGCTGCGCCTGAGGATGGTGGGACTGGTTCCGGTGGGGATGGCGAAGGGCAGAAGGCTCAGGATCACAATTCATCCCGCTCCAACAAGACGAGCAGTGTTGCTGCGCCTGATGGAGACAATGGCTCCGGGGGAGCGGGTGATGCCGAAGCCGGTGCTGAGGGCGCTGACTACAACTCCAGCCGCAGCAACAAGACCCACACGCCCGCGCGTGAATCCGGCGAGGAGGAGGAGGGATTCGGCAACGATCTTGACAACGGTGGCATGACCTCCAATCCAATGGCTACGGGTGGCATGATTTCAGATTTCAGCTGGACTCAGACCGAAGGTCTCGACGAGAATGAGATCACTGTTGCGCTCGGTGACGTCAATGGCGTGACCACCTACACCATCAGGAGGTGGGAAAGCCTGCAGGCCTGGGAGACGATGCTCTCCCGCATCCGCAAGCGTCCCGACCTGCTGATGCAGGAATGGGACCAGCTGATCGATTCCGAGATGGAAGCCCTGGAGAACAATCCGCTGTTCGAAAGTGGCAATACCACGGAGAATCCGCTGTTTGAGGGCAGTGTGGCTGGTGGCGACGATTCCAGTGCAGGTGCCGGCAGCAACCGCCGCTCGAAAAACATTGTCCATCGCGACATTGCGACCCGCAACATCCTGCAGATGGGAGCGGATGCCTGGCTCGTCGACAGCGAGGGAGTGGGCATTGACAGTCTGCTTGGGATTCCCGCGGGAACCGCTGCTGACAAGGAGCACAAGGACTGGATCGACCTGCTTTCCATGGGTGGCGCTGCCGGTAACTCCGCAGCCACTGACGATGTAATCATTGATGGAAACATCATTACTGCCCAACTTGATGTGAATGTGGTAGGCGATGATTTCGGGCAGTACCGCGTCAGCTTCCCCCTGGACAACAACCTGCTTGATACGGATGGCAGTTGGTACTTCCTGCCGGAAATGGATGACGAGTTACTGGTCAGCTTCCTGGAAGGAGATCCGGACAAGCCGGTCGTGATTGGCCGCCTGTATGCCAAGGATGCACCGCAGGGTTCCATTCCGCTGAATGGTGGTGCCATCAGTCTCAGTTGTAGCCTGGTCATTGAAGGAAGTCGCAGCAGCGGAGACGGTGGTGCGCTGTTCATCTGTGCGGCGGTGGACCCTGACAGCTTCGAGCTCGCACTGATCATTTCGAACGACATTCAGATGGAGTCGCGGAAGTATCAGAAGATCTCGAATGCCCTGAAGGCCAGCCATCAGGCCTCCATGAACAGCATTCGCAACATTAAGTAAGGCAGTTCAGTCAACTGAGCTGAACATGGCCCCCGGGATTCCCGGGGGCCTTTTCATATCCCGCTTAACGCAGTGGGAAATCCAGATCAAACCGCCGGTGTGCCGGGTAGCCATGTGCTAGCATTCACGCTGACCGGAGGGCAAACATGAGCAGAGTTCCATCGATCATTGATCCTGGCCAGAAGATAGAGCACCCATTTGATCTCTACAGCCGCCTGCTGCGCGACCGCACGGTGTTCGTGGGCGAGGAGATCACGATGTCGCTCGCCAACTCCATCCTGGCGCAGCTCATGTACCTCGAAAGCGAGGACCCCGGCAAGGACATCCTGATGATCGTCAACAGCCCGGGCGGAGACCTATACGGTGGTCTGGCGATCTACGATGCGATGCAGGCCGTCAAACCCGACGTGCGCACCTGCTGCATGGGCATGGCGGCTTCCGCAGGCTCCCTGATCCTCACCGGCGGTGCGGCCGGCAAGCGCTATGCGCTGCCCAACGCGCGTGTGATGATCCACCAGCCCTGGGGCGGAATGCAGGGCAAGGTCAGCGACGTGGAGATCCAGGCTGAGGAGATGCTGAAGTGCAAGCGCATCCTCAACGAGATCTACGTCAAGCACACTGGCAAGAGCCTGGAGCAGATCGAGAAGGACACCGACCGCGACAAGTTCATGCAGCCCTCTGAGGCGAAGGACTACGGCCTGATCGACGATGTGCTGAGCGCTCTGCCGCGTATCGGCTGATCACGCCACACCTGCCATTTGTTTCCGCAAGGGCAGATCACTGACAGCTTGCCGCGCGGTCGAGTGCGGCTCGGTCCAGGCAGCTGATCCCTCTGGGATAATGGCGCGATGCAATACCGCACAGTCAACCTGCAGCCGCAGGATCAGGCGGAGCTGGACTACCTGGCCGTCAGCACGATCCGCTTTCTGGCAATCGATGCCGTGGAACAGGCCAACTCAGGACACCCCGGTGCGCCGATGGGCATGGCTGCCATGGCCTGGACCCTCTGGACCCGGCATCTGCGCTTCAATCCGGCGGATCCGGGCTGGGCGGATCGTGACCGCTGCGTGCTGTCCAACGGCCATGCCTCGATGCTGCTCTATGCCCTGCTGCACCTGAGTGGCTACGATCTCAGCCTCGACGACCTGCGCAACTTCCGCCAGTGGGGCAGCCCCACCGCCGGGCATCCCGAGCTGCATGAATGCCCGGGCGTGGAGGTCACGACCGGTCCGCTGGGGCAGGGGATCTCCCATGCCGTGGGCCTGGCGCTGGCCGAGCGCTGGCTGGCCGCCCAGGCCAACCGCCCCGGACATGACATCATCAACCACAATACCTACGTGTTCTGCGGAGATGGCGATCTGATGGAAGGCATCTCCTCCGAAGCCAGCTCGCTCGCCGGGCATCTCGGCCTGGGTCGCCTGATCTGCCTGTATGACAGCAACAGCATCAGCATCGAAGGCAGCACCGATCTCGCATTCACCGAGGATGTGGCGGCACGCTACCGCAGCTATGGCTGGCAGGTACTGAGCGTCGAGGATGGCAACGACATGCAGGCGGTGGATCTCGCGCTCCGGGATGCACGCTCCGATGTGACGCGTCCCAGCCTGATCGTCGTCAGCACCCATATCGGCTATGGCAGTCCCAAGCAGGACAGTGCCTCGTCCCATGGCTCACCGCTGGGCAGTGAGGCTGTCGCCGCCACGCGTGAGGTCTTCGGCTGGCCGGAGCAGCGCTTCCTCGTGCCGGAAGCGGTGGCAAAGCTGCGCGCAGGTTTCATCGAGCGCGGCGCTGACTGGCAACGCCAGTGGGAGGCCGACTTCAGCAGCTATGCCGCTGCACATCCCGATGCAGCTGCCCAGCTCCAACGCTGGCTCGCGGGCGAGCTGCCCACGGGCTGGAATGAGGGGCTGGACAGCCTGTTTGCTTCCGATGATTCATCCGCCAGCCGGGCCAGCAGCGGCAAGCTGCTCAACCTGCTCGGCGAGCGGATTGGCAATCTCGTCGGAGGCAGTGCGGATCTCGAGCCCAGCAACAAGAGCTGGCAGAAGCACAGCGCCATGCAGTCCGCCGCCGAACCCGCTGGCAACAACATCCGCTTCGGGGTGCGCGAGCATGCCATGACTGCGATCGTCAACGGACTCTGTCTGCATGGCGGGGTCCGGGGATACGGTGCGACCTTCCTGCAGTTCGCCGACTACATGCGTCCGGCGATCCGCCTGGCGGCTCTGATGCGCGTACCCTCGATCTTCGTATTCACACATGACTCCATCGGCCTCGGCGAGGACGGCCCCACGCACCAGCCGGTGGAGCACCTGATGAGCCTGCGCGTGATGCCCAACGTCCTCATGCTGCGTCCCGCGGACAGCCAGGAAACCGCCCAGGCCTGGCAGCTTGCCATTGAGCAGCAGAGCCGCCCGGTCTGCCTGGTGCTGACCCGCCAGGACCTGCCCGCACTCCGGCCTGACAACCCTGCCGCTGCGGCCGGACTGCGCCAGGGAGCCTACATCCTGCTGGACAGCGGCGATATCCCGGAACTGATCCTGATCGGCACGGGCAGTGAAACGCTGCTGGCCCTGCAGGCCGGCCAGCGCCTGCTTGTGGAAGGCAGGCGCGTCCGCGTTGTCAGCATGCCGAGCTGGGAACTGTTCGACGAACAACCCCAGGCCTATCGCGATTCCGTGCTGCCACCCACCTGCTCCGCACGCGTTGCGGTGGAGGCCGGGATCCGCAGGGGCTGGGAGCGCTACGTGGGCCTGCAGGGCCGGGTGATCGGCATGGACGGCTTCGGCGCCAGTGCCCCGGCTGAGGTGCTCTACCGCGAATTCGGGATCACGGCTGAAGCTGTGCATGCCGCGGCCACGGAGCTGCTGGGAGGCTGAAGCAGGCATGGCTGACAGACTGAGACTGGCAATCATCGGCGACCTGCACATCGCCGTCTCGCGCGAGGAGGCGGATGCGCGCCTGGAAATCGACCCGGGCCGCAAGCTGCACAGCCTCTCCGTGGAGCTGGCGGAGGCCACGGTCCAGGCAGTGAATGCTGCTGAGGACATTGACGCTGCCGTGATTCTTGGCGACATGACCCGCGACAGCGAGCTGTTCAATCACGAGATTGCCCTGCAGATCGTCAGGAAGCTCAATGTGCCATGCTCGATCGTGGCCGGTAATCATGACATGCTGCGCCGCCGGCCGGAGCATTCACGCTATCCAGGCGTGGAGATCCTCGACCGCAACGACTTCTGCGACTTCTACCGCGGCCATGGCCTGCCCGGGGCAACCACCCGCTATGTCGTGCCGCTGCCCGGCGATCATACCCTGATCGTGATGGACAGCAACCTGAGCCTTGATGAGCTGCGCCACGAGGGCTTCGAGGACGGCTCGCAGGACGACGGCTTCGTGCTCGCGGATCAGCTGGCCTGGCTGGAGCAGGTGCTTAGGCACTGCCGCGACAGCGGGCATGTGCCGATCGTTGCCATCCACCACAGCATCATGGACCACTCACCCGCGGAGGAACCCAACCACATTCTCTCGCGGATCTTCCGCTACTGGCAGGTGCATGAAGCCGGCCGGCTGCGTGAGCTGCTGCAGCGCTACGGAGTACGCCTGGTGCTCAGCGGCCACATCCACGCCCAGAGTGTGAATGTGCAGGACGGGATCGTCAATCTGGTGACATCGGCCGCCGTCAGCTATCCGCATGCCTGGCGCCTGCTGCACATCGAGGGCGGGATCTGCAGTGTGGAAAGCCAGCTGCTGGGCAGCCTGCCATCCGTTCGCAACTTGCAGTACGCCAGCCGCGAATGGATGAATGAGGGCATGGGCGGGATGATCCGCGAAAAGGTCAGCGGTGTGCCGTTGCTGGCACCGCTTGCCGGACGCCTGACCGAAATGGTCGAGCGCAGCGGCTGGTGGCCACGCTTCAGTGACGGCACGCTCGGCGGCTTCCGGGTCGACCCCGCGCTGGTCCCGCAGGCCGGAGGGATCAACGGCATGGCGATCCGCCAGGTTGTCAACGTGCTCGATGACTACGGCCGCTGGAAATCCGAGCGCCCGGATCCCAACACCCTGCGCATCCGGCTCCGCGACTGAAGCCTACTGTTCGAGGCCGATGGCGCGGAAGTCCTGGCCCTGCAGCGAGGCATCGAAGTCGTAGGCACCCGGACTGGCATGCAGCCGTGGATTGATCAGCAGGCTGGGAGAGGCATAGGCCGCCGGGATGAACAGCCCCCGTTCCTCGATGATGCTGCTGAGCTTGCCGAGGTGCAGATTGCGCAGGCGGTTGTCAGCGGTGGCCTGGGCCTGGCGGATGCTGTCGTCAATCTCCGCATTGTCTATTCTGGACCAGTTGCCGCCGTTGCCGGCAAGTCCACTGTAGAGCTGCGGGTACACGCAGCTTTCCGCATCTGGCCAGGCAGGATAGTTCCAGAACACGATCAGCTCATGGCTGTTGAGATCAATGCGTTTATGCATGTCCTCCTCGGACAGGGGGAAGGGCTGCAGGTGGATGCTGATGTCGCTCCAGAACTGCAGGATGTCGCGCACCGGTCCGTCCAGATCGTCAAAATCCAGGTAGGCGGCATCCATTCCCAGTGGCAGGTGTGAACCCTGTTCGTGGTCGCTCTGCTTCTGCGCGGCCCGTGCTTCCTCCAGCATCGCGGTCTGCGGATAGCCGGGGTTGTTCAGGAGCTCCTGCGGGATCGCCTGGATGTAATGCCTGGGCAGGAAATGGCTCCAGCCCTGCAGCGTCCCGTGGTTTTCCTCCTCCAGCGATTCGCGGTCAATACTCAGGCCCAGTGAGCGGCGCAGGCCGATCTTGTCCTGCAGCAGCTGATCGCCCCAGGGGTCCTGCCCATGATCAAACAGTGCCAGCAGTGACACAGCCGTTTCATGGCTGTGGAGATTGCCCTTGAGCTGTTCGTCTGCACCGACTTCGTCCAGCATGCTGCCGGGAACCCCGGCAACATCAAGTCGGCCGGCCCTGAAAAGCTCAACCTGCTTCTCCCGGTCCGGCTCCAGCACGAAGCGCAGTTCACTGGCAACGGGCTGCCCGAGCAGTGAATCCGGGTTGGGCAGCAGCACGAGCTCAGTGACACCAGAATCATCCTGCTCCATCCTGTCAATCTTCCATGGACCGAAGCCGCCGCTGCTGACATTACTGACCCGCTGCGGGTCTGCATTGTCCATCTCAATCTGTACGTCGGCGATCGCCAGCCCCGGCTGGCTCAGCCATTTGTCAAACTGCATGTAGGGTCTGGTCAGGCTGAAACTGATGCTGTCATCCGCGATGCTGATTCCGCTGATGGAGATCGCGCTTCCGGAGGAAACTGCCGCAGCGCCTTCCAGCAGGTCAAGCAGCTGGGCATGCAGGGCATTGCGCTGTCCGTTGGCAATTCCGGTGAAGTGCTGCTGCAGCAGCATCGGCAGCGCCAGCGGGTCGCTGCCGGTCTGCAGCCTGATGCTCCATTCACTGCCGTCATCATTCGGTTCAATTCCCGTCGCCAGCGACAGCACGACCTCTTCCTTTCCAGGCACCGGCGCGGTCAGTGTGGCACCGATTGCACGGGCCAGGGCATACAGCCGCCGTTCACTGAAGTCCATGCTGGCCAGAGCCGGGTCATCCGCGGAAATCTCCAGGGGCAGGCGCAGGGTTCCGCCAAGCTTCAGCTTGCCCGCATTGCCATTCCCGCCCTGATTCGTCCCCTGCTGGCCACCCGTGGTCGGTGGGCAGCCGCACAGGCAGATAAGCAACAGGGCTCCCAGCACAAGTCCGCAGACATTCCTCATCATTCAGTCTCCATCGCTTCAAACAGTTCCATGATTAGCCGGCCGTACTCCTCCACGGAGTAATCCTGCAGCCGGATTCCAGCAGCTTCCCGCCGCAGCAGGGGCAGGGAATTGAGCGTGGATAACAGTTTAACCCGGCATTCCGGAGGGTTCAGCCCGGTTTCCGCTATCCCGCCCTCCGAGATTTCCCCCATCGCAGAGCCGCGGCTGACCAGTGCAGGGGTCCCGTGCGCCAGGGCCTCCAGCACCGGGTATCCGAAGCCTTCCTCAATGCTCAGGTTGACCAGCAGATCCGCCGCGCGATACAGCCGGCTCAGGTCGAAATCATTCACGCGTCCGATGTCGTGGATCGCCGGTGAATCATCCGCCTGCGTTCCAGGCTGTTGCCCCAGTGCCACGACGGCCAGCCGCGGGCTGCTGTTCGCCGTATGGAATTCTCCGTCGCCCCCTGCCAGCACCAGCGAACCACCGTAGTCCCCGCTGAGCACCAGCTCGCGGTAGATCCGCACAAGCAGATCAGTGTTCTTGCGCGGTCCGCGCACGCCAACCGCCAGGATGTAGGGCCGTTGCGATTTGAACATGTGCAGGGAGCCCTGCACCTGCATATCGAGATCCACACTGCCATGACGGGAGGCATAGGTCCAGAGGATCGGCGACAGCGGAGGATACAGCACATCAGCCTGGTCCGCTGCACCCGGGAAGCGCTCCAACAGGTTCGTGCGCGTTGCTTCGGAAATGCACAGCAGCCCGGCACCGCTGCGTACCGCATGTGCGATGGCCCGTCTGTAGAGAACCCCTGCGGCCAGCGAAACGGTCTCGGGCCGGGTGAAGGGCAGCATGTCCGGCAGCAGCACCAGCCTGCGGCGGAATGTCAGGGAGCCTGGCAGGCTGAAGTCGCATCCAAGGTAGGCGTCTATCCCCAACTCATGTGCCAGTTGCGGTATCCACTGCTGTTCCAGCCAGTAGCGCTGCAGGAAGGGGATGCGCGGGAAGCTGCCGATGTGGTAATGCAGGGCATCCAGTGCCAGGCGCAGTGGCGGAGTAGCTTCCTCCCTGATTCTCTCCTGATCACTGGCATCGCGCAGGAAGACATGCACCTCATGCCCTGCCGCGCTGGCGGCGAGCCCGATCACGGCATTGCGGCACAGGCGTCCAAGCCCGGTGGGGTTGCCTGCCGCCAGTGCGCCGATGCCGAGTTTCACGCCCCGATTATAGCGAGACGGATTCATTGCACCACCTGTGCTGCATGCTAGTCTGATCTCCCATGCGCAAGCTGTATCCCACATTGCTCCTCATGCTATGCGGCTGCCAGCAGGCAGAGCAGGCCGCTGAATTGCCGGCGAAGCAGGTCGTAAGCTATCCCGCGGTCGAGTCCGAATGGCTCAACACCTCCGGTCAGGTCTACGCGGAACGGCGGGCCGTCAGCCCCGACGGCGTGGACATCCGCGCTGCAGCCTACATCCGCAGCGGGGATGAGCTGCAGTTCCTGATCCAGTTGCGCAACTACGATGCACGGATTCCCGACACACCTGACAATCAGTGGCTGGTGCAGGCCGATGTCTTCCAGCGCAGGGTGACGGATCTGGAGCTGGAGGAAGGCCAGATTCCGCTGCGGATCATGGCGCAGCCTGACCACAGTGCTGTGCTGGTCCAGGCCGCCGTCCAGGATCCGGATGGACGGGTCTCTGATCAGACCACCCATCTGCTGACGCTGGACTCCAGCGGAACGGCAACACCTGTGGCAGCCGGCGATGCGCTCTATCCGGCGCAGTTCATCGGTGATGGCCAGCTCGAAGCCTGGCCGGTGGATGCCCTGCAGCTGGACCGCGGACTGCTGCACAGCACGCGCCGGCTCGCGGACGGTGCCAGCTGGATCTCCGTCTCCGGTGGCGAGGCCCAGCGGCCGGCGAGCTGGATGCGGATCAGTTCCGATCCCGCCACACCTGCACGCAGCATGGTCAGCTACTACGCCGACATTCCGGACACTGCGCTGGATGAGGACGTGGAATGGAACTTCCCCTTCCACATGTCGTATTCCTCCGAGAGCTGGCTGCCGCCGCTGCTGCGCCTGCAGGATGGCAAACTGGCAACGCTGCTGTTCCAGCCTGATGCGCGCGGCAAGTCCCAGCGTGCCAACTACAGCGGACTGTTCCGGCTGGCAACCCTCGACCCCGCCGACGGGGCAGTGCGGATCCTGCATGAGGACATCCCGCCCAAGCTGACGATCCTCGAACAGGACGGCGTGCTCTTCTACTGCTGCCCCACAAACGGCGAGGAATCCACACGCTGGGAGATCTGGGCCACGGACCCCAGTGGCCTGCACAAGCGCCGCCTGCATTCCTCGGACGATTCGGTCTACATCAATCTCGCGGACATCAGTGGCGACCGGCTGCTGTTCTTCCGCCAGTTCTTCGCTCGCGAGGACACAGCGCCCGTACTGTTCAGCGAACTGCTGGAAGTCTCAACGGAAGGACTGGGACGTGGACTGGTGCAGCTGGAGCCGAAGCTCGGCGGGCTTGCCGACGGCATCGATTCCGGAATCCCGCCGATCAGCTTCTAGCTGATGCCCATGTCGTGGGCATCCGGATAGAACGCTGTGTTCTGCTCACCCTCGACCATCACCATCCTGTTGATGCGCGTGCCCTCGGGAACACTCACACCCGAGCCGATGATGCAGTCCGTCAGCTGGCAACGCTCTCCGACTGTTGCACCGGGCAGCAGGATCGAGTTCTGCAGGCGGCTGCCGGCGCCGATGCTGCTGCGCGCCATCGCGATCACGCGGTGGAACAGGTCGACACCCTTGCCAAGCTCCACGCTTTCGTGCATGTAGACCATGTCCTTGAACAGCGCGAAGTCCTCACGCCCGCCCCACAATGCATTGTCACCGTAGGTGTAGCGGCTGGCAACAAGCGCGAAGTTGGCCCGGAAGTAGCTTTCGAAGGTCCCGATGTCCTCCCACAGGCGTTCATGCGGGAAGTGCGTCAAGGCTCCATGCGCCGTGATCAGCTGCGGGAATGTCTCGCGCTCGATGCTGACGCTGCGTCCCGCTGGAATCGCATTGACGACGGAGGGTTCCAGCACGTAGATCCCGGCATTGATGAAGTGCTTTGCGTCGTCATCGAGCTGGCCCTCCGGCTTCTCGGTGAAGCCGGTGATTGCACTGCCATCAAGCCGCAGCAGGCCGTAGCGCGCCGGGTCCTGCACGCTGTAGCCCACAAGCGTTGCCGGCCGGCCCCCGGCCTCATGTGCGCTCACCACCTCCGCGATGTCCACGTCACTGATGATGTCGGCATTCAGCACGACCAGCCTGTCGTTGTCAACGAGCTCCCCCGCATGGGCGATCGCCCCGGCCGTGCCCAGTGGCTCCTCCTCCAGGCTGATCGCGAACTCCAGCCCGCCGCTGTAGCCGCTGACATAGTCCGCGAGCTGTTCCACCATGTAGCCGGCAGCCAGGATGATCTGCGAGACCCCGGCGCGCGCCAGCTGCCCGATCTGGTAGTTGAGCACCTCGCGGTCGCAGACCGGCATCAGGGACTTGGCAATGTGTTTGTTGAGCGGGCTGAGGCGCGTGGCCTGCCCGCCGATCAGCAGCAGTGCTTTCATGGTGCGGAGTTCCTCCGGTCGATCAGCATGCAGTCGCCGTAGCTGAAGAAGCGGTAGCGTTCAGCCACCGCATGATTATAGACACGCCGCATCAGCTCCTCGCCGCCGAAGCTGTAGACGAGGGCCAGCAGGGTGGAGCGCGGCAGATGGAAGTTTGTCAGCAGCAGGTCGGCAGCCACGGTCGGCTGGCCGGGATAGATGAAGGTCTCGGTGCTGCCGTGCACGGTCACGGCATCCGGAACCGGCATGCGGCCTTCGCTGACAATCGTATGCAGCACTCGCAGGCTCGTGGTGCCGACCGCCAGCACCGGCTGGCCGGCCTGCAGGGCACTGAGATATTCAAGTACGACCGGCAGAGCAGCGCTGAAGTCCTCGCTGTGCATGCGGTGATCCGCAAGGTCCTCCACCCGCAGCGGAGCGAAGGTGCCCATCCCGACATGCAGGGTCAGGTACCTGATCCTGTGCCCCGCTTCACTCAGCTGGCTGAGCATCGCTTCGTCGAAATGCAGCCCGGCCGTCGGTGCCGCCACCGAGCCCCGTTCGTCGGCATACACCGTCTGATAGCGCTCGCGGTCGTCAATCACCTCCGTCTCCTGGTCGCCAGCCGTCCTGCGGATGTAGGGAGGCAGGGGCATGCTGCCATGCCTGTCCAGAAATGCGTGCATCGCAGGATTGTCAATGGGATGTCCCGCCGCATCACTGATCCGGACCAGGCTGCCATCCAGCTGCTTCGGTTCCAGCAGTTCACAGCTCCAGCCCTCCGGCAGCTCCAGCTGCTCACCGGCTGCCAGGCTGGCACTGCTCTTCATCAGCACGCGGAATTGGCCGGCTCCCATGCTGCCGTGGTACAGCAGCTCGACCCGGCCGCCGCTGGCGCGCCTGCCATATATCCGCGCGGGAATCACGCGGCTGCTGTTCATCATGATCAGGCAGTGCCCGGGCAGCAGCTCCGGCAGCTCGGTGAAGCTGCGGTCGCTGATGCACGCGTTGGCAACATCCACGTGCAGCAGCCTGGAGGCACGCCGCTCGCGGGCCGGATGCTGGGCGATCAGTTCCGCCGGCAGTTCATACTCCAGGCGGCTGGTGGGGTAGGAGGGCCGGCTGCCCATCAGATCATCGGCGGAGCCCCGGCCTCCGGAGGCGTGAGGATCGAGGTATGCGGCATGTACTTGTGCAGCACCTCAGGCAGCACCACGTTGCCATCCACGGTCTGGTAGGTCTCCAGCAGCGCGATCATCAGGCGCGGCAGGGCCAGGCCGCTGGCATTCAGCATGTGCGGGAACTGCGGCTTGCCGCCGGGTTCGCTGCGGTAGCGGATGCTGGCCCGGCGGGCCTGGTAGTCGGTTGTCAGGCTGGCGGAGCTGACCTCGCGCCAGGCCTGTTCACCGGGGCACCAGACTTCAAGGTCATAGGTCTTGGCACTGCCGAAGGCCATGTCGCCGGAAGGCAGCACGATCCGCCGGTAGGCCAGCCCGAGGATCTCGAGGATATGCTCGGCATCCGCCGTGATCTCCTCCAGCTGCGCCAGTCCGTCCTCGGGAGCGCAGATCCGCACAAGCTCAACCTTCTCGAACTGATGCAGGCGGGTCAGGCCCTTGGCATCCTTGCCGTAGCTGCCGGCTTCCACGCGCCAGCAGGGGCTGTAGGCCATGAACTTGATCGGCAGGCTCGGCTGCTCGAGGATCTGCTCGCGGTAGTAGTTGACGACCGGGACCTCGGCGGTGGGGATCAGGTAGTAGTGCGGACCGCTCTCCGGCTCGTCCTCACTGAGCTTCTTGTCAACGTAGACGTGGTACATCTCGCTGCCGAACTTCGGCAGCTGCCCCGTACCGAGCGGACAGCGCGGGTGCACCATGAAGGGCACGCGCAGCTCGGTGTAGCCGTGGCGCAGCACATGCACGTCCGCCATCAGGCTGATCAGCGCACGCTGCAGCACGGCACCGTTGCCATGCATCACGGGGAAGCCGCTGCCGCTGATGCGTGCCCCGGCCTCGAAGTTCGCAAGTTCCAGCCGCTGGCAGAGCTCCATGTGGTCGCGTGCGGCGAAATCGAACTTCTTTGGGTCTCCATGCGCCTTGAGCTCAACCTGGTTGCCCTCGGGTCCCACCGGGATAGAGGGGTCGGGGAAGTTCGGCAGGCTCAGGAGGATGTCCTCCTCCTCGTCGGCGAGCATGCCGTGCTGGGCCTCCAGCTGCTCGATGCGGCTGTTGATGGTACGCGTATAGCCCTTGCGCTCCTCCGCCTCATCACGGCGGCCGGCCTTCATCAGCTCGCCGATCTCCTTGCTGGCGGAGTTGCGCTCGCTGCGCAGCTCGTCGAGCTCGGTCTGCTGCCGGCGGCGCTCCACGTCGATCTCAAGGAAGCGGTCGATCTTGCGTGCGAATTCCTCGCCACGGGTGGCCAGACTCTGCCGCGCGATCTCCGGGCATTCCCTCAGGTACTTTCTGTCATGCATCCAGGTAACCTATGACGTCTCCGGTATGGACTTCGCCATCCGCGACGGTGATTTCAGCCAGCCGGCCCTCGGCCTGTGCTTCGCAGACCACATTCGCCTTGTCCAGTTCGACCTCGAACAGGTCCTCATCCAGCCTCACACTGTCCCCGACTGCCTTCAGCCAGGCCGCGAAGCGGATCTTCTCGCTCTTCATGCCGCCCATGTCGGGTACGCGGATCTCAATCCTGCTCATCTGTTTTCCTCTTGGCTGCGGCGCTCTTCCGCCAGGCTGCGGATCAGTTCCACGATCCGCTCCGTGCTGGTTCCGGGCCCCAGTACCTCGTTCACCCCCTGCTTGCGCAGGGACTCCGCATCAGCATCCGGGATGATTCCGCCCGCCAGCACCGGAATATCCTCCAGCTGCTGCTCGCGCATGCCTTCCAGGATCCGCGGGATCAGCGTCATGTGCGCACCGCTGAGGATGGACAGGCACAGCACGTCCGGGTCCTCCTGGCGGCAGGCCGCCACGATCTTCTCCGGGGTCTGGTGCAGGCCGGTGTAGATGACCTCGATCCCGGCATCGCGCAAGGCCCGGGCGATCACCCGCGCGCCACGGTCGTGGCCGTCCAGGCCCGGTTTGGCCACAATCACCCTGATGGTCACACTTGACGCCTGCACGGACGGGATTTTATCATTCATCCGCCCGGCCCTGTCGGATCACGGCTCCCGTGCCAGGTTATTGCGCCCAAAGTCCATTGACAGCGCCCATCCGGTCTGATATATTCTTAGGCTCGATAATCACCACTAGGAGTATGTTTCATAGCTGAGCATAGGGTAAACCGGCAGATCAGGGCCCGCGAGGTCCTGTTGATCGATCAGAACGGCGAGAAGCGGGGAGTGATTCCTATTCAGGAAGCACTCGTCATCGCGCAGGAAGCCGGTCTGGATCTGGTGGAAGTTGCCGGCAATGCAAATCCTCCGGTGTGCAAGGTCCTGGACTACGGCAAGCTTTCTTACCAGTCCAAGAAGAAGAAGCAGGTTTCGGCGAAGGGCAAGACCGAACTCAAGGAAATCAGCTTCTCCATGAAGATCTCGGACCACGATATCGAGACAAAAATGAAGAAGGCCAGGCAGCTGGTCGAGAAGGGGCACAAACTGCGCTTCAACCTGATCCTTCGGGGCAGGGAGAGGGCCTACGCGGATACCAAGGGACTGGAGCAGCTGGACAAGCTGACATCCAGGATCGCGGACATCTGCGTGGTTGAGCAGAAGAGCAAGGGCATGATCGGCAACCGACTCTATGCCATTCTCTCTCCGCTCAAGAAGGCTACGCCGTAGGTGCAACGCTGCCGGCCTCAATGGAGTAATTAGATGCCGAAGATGAAGACGCACAAGGCGACTGCAAAGCGCCTGAAGGTCAGTGGCTCCGGAAAGCTGATGCACAAGCAGTCCGGAATTGGCCACATCCTTTCCAAGAAGAGCAAGAAGCGCAAGCGCAAGCTCGCCATCCTCAAGCAGGTGGCCGCCTGCGACAGCCCGCGTTTCAAGAAGCTTATCTCTCCGGGAGGTAAGATCTGATGACAAGAGCAAAGACAGCAGTCGCCAGTCGCAGACGGCGCAAGCGTATCTTGAAGATGGCCTCAGGCTTCCGTGGCACACGTGGACGCCTGTACCGTGCTGCCAAGGAAGCCGTGTGGCATGCCCTGCATTATGCCTACATCCACCGCCGCACACGCAAGCGTGAGTTCCGCGCCCTGTGGATCGCCCGCATCAATGCTGCGAGCCGCGCCAATGGCATGACCTACAGCCGCCTGATGAGCGGTCTGAAGAGGAACAACGTGCAGATCAACCGCAAGGTGCTTGCCGAGATCGCCGCGCGTGATCCCCAGGCCTTCAGCCAGATCGTGGCGGTAGCCAAGGCCTGAGCGAACCAGACCTGAAAGCAGGATCCGGGACTTCCCGGATCCTTTTTTTTGCCACAATTCAAGCGGGGTAGAATACGCCATGCGAATCGTGATCATCGGCGCAGGAGAGGTCGGGGCCTATCTGGCCAGATATCTGGTCGCGGAGAACCATGACATCTCCCTGATCGACAACAACGCCGAGCGCGTCCAGCACATCAACGACCACCTCGACATCGAGACCCTGCTGGGCAGCGGCACGAGCGTGGATGACCTTTCCAAGGTCGAGGTAGGCAGTGCAGACCTGCTGCTGGCGATCAGCAACAATGATGAAGTGAACATGCTGGCCTGCCTGTTCGGCAGGAAGCTCGGTGTGAAGAGCGCCGTGGCCCGCATCGACAACCCGGATGTGATCACCGGCCACCCGCTGTTCTATCGCGAACATCTCGGCATCGACATGATCATCAATCCGCCGATGCTGACCGCCTCGGAAGCCACGGCGCTGATCACTCCCGGAGCGGGCAGTGGCATCGCCGAATTCGGATATGGCCGGCTTTACCTGCGGCCCTTTGAGGTTGAGCCTGGCAGTCCATTCACGCGCAGGCCGATCAAGGAACTGCGCATGCCCGGTGCACTCGTCGCAGCGCTGATCCGCAATGGCGAGGTGATGATTCCCAGCGGCGATGACGTGATCCAGGAAAGTGACAGGATCTTCGTCATCTGCCGGCGCGAGGCGATTCCCTACGTGCAGAAGGGCGTGGGGGAACACAAGGACGCCATCAAGCGCATCGTGATCGTCGGCGGCGGCAAGATCGGGGCCGCGATCGCGCACTACTTCGACGTGCCGCGCTATCGCGTCAAGCTGTTCGAGGACGACCGGCGCCGCGCCTGGGAGCTGACCGAGGAGCTGACACACGTCAAGGTGATCGACAACGACGGCGGCGACATCGACGTGCTGCGCGAGGAGTACCTGGAGGCCACCGATGCCTTCGTGGCCTGCACCGGCAGTGACGAGAAGAACATCATGACCGCGCTGATGGCCAAGGAGAACGGCGTCGAGCGCAACATCGCCATCGTCGACAAGCCGCAGTTCGCGGAGATCGGCCCCAAGCTGGGCCTGACCGCCTCACTGGCCCCGCGCATCCTTGCCGCGGCCCAGGTACTGCGTTTCACCCGGGGCGGTCGTGTCAACAGCGTCTCGCTGCTGCATGAAGGCCAGGCCGAGGTCATTGAATTCGTGGCCGGCCACAACAGCCACCTGATCAATACCCCGCTCATGAACCTCAAGCTGCCCAAGGGCATCCTGATCGGGGCGATCATCAATGGCAACCGTGCCATCATTCCCGGTGGCCAGGACATGATCACTCCGGGGGACTCGGTCGTGATGCTCGCACTGCATGACCGGATTGCCTATGTGGAGAACCTGCTGCGCTTCGAGGATGTCGTGGAAGGGGATGCCCCGCTCGACATGGAGGGTGCCGAGTGAATTACCGCGGCACGCTCAAGCCCATCGGCATGTTCCTGCTGGTGCTGGTCGGCAGCATGCTTGTCCCGCTGCTGATGAGCCTGGCTGAGGAGCAGACGACCTATCCGACCCGCCAGGCCTTTGCCGTGGCCCTCGGTGTGACGGTCGGCATGGGCGCTGCTTTGCTGGCCCTGGCGAGGATCTGGGCAACCGGATCAAGTGATTCGGAGCAGCTGCATCGCAAGGAAGGTCTGTTCATCGTCGCGGTCGGCTGGATCGTGGCCGGCATCCTGAGCGCCATTCCCTACGTTGTCAGTGGTGTGCTGCCATCCTGGATTGATGCGGTGTTTGAATCCGTCAGCGGCTTCACCACCACGGGGGCCTCGGTGATCACGGAAATCGAGATCCTCCCGCGCAGCATCCTGCTCTGGCGCAGCATGACGCACCTGCTGGGCGGCATGGGAATCATCGTGCTCTTCGTTGCCATCCTGCCTGCGCTCGGCGTGGGTGGCAAGTTCCTCTACCGGATTGAAGCCACCGGGCCGAGCGTCTCCGGCATCCATCCGAAGGCGGTGGATACCGCCCGTACGCTCTGGCTGATCTACATGGGGATCACGCTGATCCAGATCCTGATCCTCTGGGCTGCCGGCATGACCTTCTTTGACTCGGTCTGCCACTCCTTCGGGACGATGGCAACCGGAGGCTTCTCAACAAAGAACAACAGCATCGCCGGATACGGCACCTCGATCCAGCTGATCATCACCTTCTTCATGTTCGTGGCCGGTGCCAACTTCTCGCTCTACTACCAGGCCTGGCGCAGGCGCTTCCTGTTCTGGCGCGACAGCGAGTTCAGGCTGTACATACTGATCATCGCCGTGGCCTTCGTGGCCTTTGCCACGAACATCCTGCATCAGCAGGGCTGGGTACTGTCCAACCTCGGGATCGTGATGCGCGACAGCATCTTCACGACCCTGACGATCATCACCACCACGGGTTTCGGCACCGTGGACTTCGAGCAGTGGACACCCCTGGCCCAGGGGGCGATCGTTGCCCTGATGTTCGTCGGGGGTTGTGCAGGCTCCACCGGGGGCGGCATGAAGGTCGTACGCGTGCTGATCACCATGCGCTGGGTCTGGAAGCAGCTCGAGAAGGCCTACCGGCCGAAGGCGGTGCTGCCGCTGCGGGTCAACGGCCAGACCATCGACCGGGAGATCGAGGAAAGCGTGATCGGCTACATGCTGCTGTTCATGCTCTGGATTCTCAGCGGTGTACTGCTGATGCTCGCCTGCAACCACGACATGATCACGGCAATCACCGCTTCGATCAGTGCGGCGGCGAACGTCGGCCCCGCACTCGGGATGGTCGGACCGACGGAGAACTGGTCACTGCTGCATCCCGTTGCCAAGCTCTGGATGACGCTTCTGATGCTCGTCGGCCGTCTCGAGGTCCTGGCGATATCAGTGCTGGTCCTGCCTGCCTTCTGGCGGCGCTACTGATCAGCGTTCACCCTGCCAGGCCGCGGACAGCTTCTCGAACTCGCGCTGCAGGCGCTCAGCCAGGAATTCCTCACCGGTGATGGCGTTCCAGGTTGCCAGTGACTCCCTGACGATGGCGCTGTCAGGGGTGGAACGCAGCGCTTCCTTGCGCAGCTGCAGGAAGACGTTGGCAAGCGCGATCCGCCCGAACTCTGACAGGCGCGGCTTGCCTGCGACAAGCAGCTCCATTCTGTCGATCTGGCAGATCAGGCTGCTGTGGATGTTCTCTCTCGTGCTTGCCATGGTGATCATGCCCTGCTTCCCTTTGGAATTTCCTGCACCAAGAGAATACCCATATCGTTATGGGTGTGCCAATAAGTCCGGTGAAGTGCCGGTTAACTTCCCGTTCAGCCCGTCAGAACCGGGGTTCAGTCAGGAATCAGTCCGTCCCGGGAAATGATTCCGCTGCCACTTTCCTCTGCCGGCTCCGGTTCCTCAGCCGGGACATCGCGTTCGCCATCTCCCTGTGAACTGCTGATGGTTTCGCTCAGCTCGAAGTACTTGTTCGGGCGGCGGATGAAGACAGTCTGGGTGATGCCGCCGGGGTAGCGCACCTCCACGTCGAAGGGCCCGCGCATGTCGCCCAGTCCGAACAGCACACGCAGCTCATTGCCACAGCCGCTGGCGGTCCCGCTCTGCAGCTCGCGCACAAGCACCTGGCCATCGCTGCGGATCGTCAGCCGCGCCCCGATCGCACTGCGGTTGCTGAAGCTCTGCCCGGAGGGAGCGATCTCACCCGTGCCGCGCCCGCCACTCAGTTCAAAGCCCACCCAGTTGCGGGGCGGGGAATCATTGCGCAGCAGGCTGCAGCCGCTCGGACTGGCGATCGCCAGGTCCAGGTCTCCGTCGTTGTCATAGTCCGCGACCGCTGCGCCGTAGGCATCCTGCAGGCGGGCGTTGGCGATGTAGCTCAGGTCGACGAAGTGCCCGCGGCCGTCATTGACATACAGGTGGCTGCTGCGGCCGGGATAGATGCTGGTCACGAATATGTCCTGCCAGCCGTCATTGTTGGCATCGAAGATCAGCGGGCAGGCGTCGGTCGCACTGAAGCGGATGCGCGCGGTTTCCGTGCGGTCCTCGAAGGTTCCGCCCTCACGCAGCTGGTTCTCCAGCAGCATGCTGCGGTCCGAGACATGCTCGTAGCGCGGGTTGGTGAGGTTGGCAACGAACAGATCCAGGTCTCCGTCGTTGTCGATGTCTCCCATCGCGCTGCCGATGCTGTTGCCCCAGTTGCCGTCCTTCCAGTAGCCGGCGATGCCCCAGCGGCGGGCCAGCTGGCGGAAGCTGCCGTTGCCCATCGAGCTGAACAGCATGTTCTCCCCGAGGCGGTAGTTGCTGACGTAGATGTCAGGATAGCCGTCGTCATCCATGTCGCCGACGCTCACGCCGCGGCCGGCCTGGCTTTCGCCGAGCGGCGGCACGAGCCCGTTCTGCTCGGCATTGCGCAGCGCGAAACCGCTCGCACCCTCGTTGAGCAGCAGGCTGTCCGGTTCTGCCCGGATCCCGGTCGGGGACTCGAAGTTGGCGGTGTAGATGTCCAGCAGCCCGTCGCCGTTGATGTCGACCAGGGCCGCACCCTCACTGGAGCGGCCATCGCTGTTGTTGCCACTGGCAATCCCGAACTTCCCGCCGTTGTTGATGTAGATGCGGTCAGGCTCGCGCCCGCTGCCGAAGGCATAGAGGTCAGCATCCCCGTCGTTGTCTAGATCACCTGCCACGGCTCCAGCGCTGCCGGCCTGCAGGCCGCTTTCCTTCGTGCGGTCCCGGAAGCGGCCCAGTTCGTTCATCAGCAGGGTGCTGCCATCGAGCAGGATGTCAGGTGCGCTGTCGGAGTTGACATCCACCCAGCAGACGCGGGCGGCATGCTGGCGGTAGATCTCGGTGCTGACAGAAAGATCCGTGAATACGGGTATCGTGCTGACTTCACTGCCCGAGGGCAGCATGCGGCTGACCTCGTACTGCACGCTCTCCGCACCGAGGCTGTTCTCCAGCTTCTTGAGCTTCTCCGCGGCCTGGCCGCTGTAGCGGTCGGCACTGTCGCCGACGAAGGCCGCCCACAGCAGGAAGCGGTAGGCGCTCTCCTGGTTGCCATTGGCGAGGTGCGCGTTGCCGGCCTCCAGCAGGAAGGGTGCCAGGCTTTCATCCTCACGCAGGGTGAAGGGCTCCACCCCGATCACCGGCGTCACCATGTCAAGGGCCTTGCCATGCTGGCCGAGACGGTTGTAGTAGCGCGCCAGGTTATGGCGGCTGTAGGTATACAGAATGAAGGTCCGGCGTCTGTCCGGTGGCAGGTAGGGCAGCTGCGCCGGCATGTTCTTCGTTTCATTGTTGAGCGTGCTGAGTGCCGTGAGGTCACCGCTGGTCTGCAGCTCCAGCTCGAACAGCTCCAGGCTGCGCTTCGCATGGCTCATGCCCTCATCGAGCGGCATGTCCAGATCCAGCATGTAGCGGCTCACAGCGCCATGGGCTTCGGCACTGCCTCCGAACTCCGCCAGATACGCCGCGGAGGCCTTGCTGAATTCCACGCGGTCATGCATCCGCCAGGCTGAGTACAGCCAGTAGCGGTAGGCCACATGCCGCCAGTAGTTGCGCGGCCAGCCGGCCAGGAACTGTGCGATGGCCGAAATGCGCTCCTCATCATTGTTGATCGAGCCCAGCTCCGCTGCATCCGCTGCAGCCAGGCGCAGTACGACCGTGCTGTCCGGGTAGCGCTCCAGCAGATCAGTGGGCCGGCCCGGCCGGTTGCCACTCTCCTCCTCCAGGCAGTAGGCCAGTTCGAGGATCAGCTGGGTGCGGTTCTTCACGCTGCCCGCCTTGCTCTCACCGAAGATGCCATTTGCGGCCGAGTCCCGGCTGTTGCCGATCCGCCTGCGTTCCATGGCAATCCAGTCCGCGCGGGCATTCTCTCCTTCAGCCAGATAGCGCGCGCGCCATTCGTGAACCTTGGCATCCAGGAAGCGTGCATCATCCGCGACGCTGGCCTGTGCCAGCGCGGCATACAACTCCGCGGCGCGCTGATAGCGATGTTCGGCAAGCATCGCTTCGGCTGCCGCCTGCAGGAAGGCGGGCTCCGTATTGCCATCTGCCAGTTCCTGATCCACAAGGCTCAGGGCCTCGCTGCTCTGGCCGCTGCGCCACAGCCAGCTGATCCGACCCGGTGTTTCCGTTCCGGCCGCGCTGATCAGGCCAAGGCAGGCCAGCAGCAGGATCGTGGGGATTCTCAATGCTTTCACCGCAGTATTCTAGCCAATGCAGGCCGGTTGCCAGCGCATCCGCGGGATTGTCCCGGGTTCGGCTAGAATTGTGCCGTGCGCAGAGTCATCAAGTTCGGGGGAACCTCGCTAGCCACGCCGGAGCTGATCCGCAACGCGGCGGAGCATGTCGCGCGCCTGGTGCAGTATGGCGAACAGATCGCCGTGGTCTGCAGCGCGCCCGGCAATGCCACGAGCGAGCTTTTGCGTGCCTTCGAAGTCTCCAGTGCCGGCAGTCCGGACTTCGCCGCCGTCAGTGAATTCGCGGCCCTCGGCGAGGAACAGAGCGTGCAGCTGATGTGCGCCGCCCTGCGAAGCTTTGATGTGAGCACCCAGCCCTTCCTGCCGCGGCATGGTGACCGCTGGCCGATCATTGCTGATGTCGACGACAGCCTGCCGCTCAGCACCGCCAAGGCCAATGAGGAGCGGGCCATCACCCTGCGCACGCAGCATACCGTCGGCCGCTTCCGGCGTTTCGTGCTGCCCCAGCTGCGCGTCGGCAGCGTGCCGGTGATCAGTGGCTTCTTCGTGCAGGACAGCAGCGGCAAGGTGCTGGCGATGGGCCGCGGTGGCTCGGATGTGACCGCCTTCATCGTGGCCACACACATCAGCGCGGATGAGGTCGTGATCGTCACTGATGTCCAGGGTGTGCTCAGCGCTGATCCCCGCCTGGCTGAAAACCCGCGTCTGCTTGAGGAACTCACTTTGACGGATCTAGAAGTGATCAGTTCCGCAGGCACCCAGGTGATCCATCCCCGTGCGCTCAAGTATCGTAATCCCGGCCTGCGTGCCCGGCTGATCGATTACCGTGAGCTGGATCGCCTGGACAGCTCCGGCACCTCCGTGCTCGGAGCCAGCGAGACCACGCTCTACCGCAACCCGGATGAATTGAGCATGCTTACCCTCGTCGGCGATCTGACCGAGCGGGTGGGGCTGCTCAGTGCCCTCGTGCAGTGGATGGACGAGAACCATCTCAGCCCGGCAGCGGCATCCACTTCCCGGCGCTTCATCTGTTACTACCTGCCGAGCAGCATCGCGGACAAGGCCTATTCCAGCCTGCATGCCAAGTTGACAGAGGAATTCCCGGAGTTGACAAACATTAGCCTGAGGGGTAATGTTGGTGAACTTCGTCTACGCAGTTCCCGCTTCATCGATGAACCGGGTGTGCTCGCCGAGGTCACCGGTGTGCTCGCCAATGCACGCATAAATGTATTGGAGGTTATTACCGGATTGACGGATATTTCGATATTCATTGCGTACGGGGATATGGACAAGGCGGAAACACTGCTCGGCCGCGTGCTTGAGCACTTTTCGGGGTAAGCATTGCCTGTTAGAGTCGTAATCGCATCAGACGGAAAGAAGGGGCACCTCAATCAGAGCCTCGTTGCTGCGCGCATGCTCGGCGACGAGAATCCGATGGTCGTGACGCTTCGCAAGGATTTCAACGAGCTGCCGCTCAGGCTGCGCTTCGCCTCGCTCGGACGCGGGGCGATCACGCGCGCCGGTGCCCGCGGCCTTGTTGAGCGCAAGATGTTCGAGGAGCTGCCCATCGGCCTGACCACCATGGGCAATGGCAAGCTGCCGCAGGACAAGGACCTGCGGATCTTCACCGTCTCCACCGGCACCAGTGTGGCCACCGCCAACCTCGTGCTGGCCCGCATGCTGCAGGCTGACCCGATCGTCTGCATGACGCCCTCGCTGCTGCCCCGCAAGCTCTTCCGCCTGAATCTCGTGCCGCCGCATGACGTGAAGGACCGCGAGCATCTGCCCGAGAACATCATCGTCACCCCCGCCGCGCTGAGCCACCACGACGAAATCGCCAGCTTCGACATGGCGAACCAGCTCGCGCGTGACAACAACCTGAACCCAGACTTCGAATACATCGCCGTGGCCATCGGCGGCCCCAGCAACTCCGCGCCCTGGCGCGAGGAAACCGTGATCGAGGGCCTGCGCGAGGTGCTGAAGACGGCCGAAGTGCATGAACAGAAGCTGCTGGTCAGCACCAGCCGCCGTACACCGGACTGGTGCCGCAACTGGCTGATCGCCAACTACGTCGGCAACCCATCCGTGTCCTACTTCCTCGATGCCAACAACTCGGAGCTCAATCCTCTGCCAGGCTTCTTCGTGCTGGCGGATGGCGTGGTCGTGACCTGTGACAGCTTCAGCATGGTCGGGGAGGCCGTCAACAGCGGCCACCGCCCGATCGTGATCAAGGTCAATGAACCGCCGCAGAGCGTCAAGGAAGCCGAGTTCAAGGTCGAGAAGCTCGACAAGATGAACCGCGCCGTGATGAATCTCTCCAATGAGGGCCTGGTGGACATCGCCAACGACGCCTTCGAAATCCGGGGCTGCATCATCCGCCGCTCACGCCGCAAGAAGCCGAACCTGCTCTACGAACGCGTGATGGATGAGGTGCGCCAGCGCCTCAACATTCCCGAGGAAGTGCGGGTCTAGCCCTGTTTGTTTAGCGCGGCACCGGGATGCTGCCGATCAGGTTCTCCACCACTCCGTCCACGAGACCACCCTCGATCTCGCTTTCGGGCGTGAGCAGAATCCTGTGCCTGAGCACGGGAGCGGCGAGGCTCAGCACCTCATCCGGCGTGATGTAGCTCTTGCCGCGCAATGCGCTGAGCGCCTTGGCACCCTTCAGCAGTGCGATCCCGGCGCGTGGGCTGGCCCCGAGCGCGATGCTGCGGTTGCGGCGCGTGGCCCGCACGATGCTGATGATGTAGTTCAGCACGCCGTCCTCGACACGGATCCCGTTGATCTCGCGGTCGATCCGCGCGCGCTCCTCACTGCCCACCACCTGGCTGATCCCCGCGGCCTCGATGTCATGCGGGTTGAAGCCCTGGTCGTAACGTCGCAGGATGTTGCGCTCATGCTCCTCGGGCGGGTAGTCGATGCTGACCTTCAGCAGGAAGCGGTCCAGCTGGGCCTCCGGCAGCGGGTAGGTGCCTTCATACTCCACCGGGTTCTGGGTGGCGAACACCGTGAAGTGCCGCGGCAGTTCGTAGTTCGTGCCGTCGACGGTCACCACGCGTTCCTCCATCGCCTCCAGCAGTGCGGCCTGGGTCTTGGGCGGAGTGCGGTTAACCTCGTCGGCGAGCACGAAGTCGCCGAAGATCGGTCCACGCCGGAAGGAGAACTGCCGCTCATTCATGTCGTAGATGCTCGTGCCCGTGATATCACTGGGCAGCAGATCCGGGGTGAACTGGATGCGGCTGAACTCGCCGCCCAGGGCACGCGCCAGGCTCTTCACGAGCAGGGTCTTCGCCAGGCCCGGCACGCCCTCGAACAGCAGATGCCCGCCGGCGAATACGGTGGTCAGCATCAGCTCAATCACCTCATCCTGGCCGACCACTGCCTTGGCGATCTCACGGCACAGCGATTCCGCCGCGCGCTGGGTATGCACCGGCTTGCCCGCGGGAGCACTGCTGCCGAGGTCCGTATGCCTGTCAGCCGCGGCAAAGGCCCCGCTGGCAGCGTCATGCTGCGGCGCGCGCGGGTCATCCGACTGCATTGCGCTGAAGGGGTTGAGCGGGTCCGGCCGGCCGGCCGGATGTGTGTTCTCACTGTCCCCGAGCGGATCGGGACCCTCGTATCTTCCTGAATCCTGCATCCGGACTAGTTTAGCAGGGAAGGCCCTGCGGCCAGAACTGCCGTGCGCCTGATTGCGGTTAACATATATGCCCCGTGACTGAAGAACGCAACAGCATACAGGCGGTCCTGCTGGACCGCAGTCTCCCGCCCCTGATCATCGGTGGCGGCCTCTCCGGCTGCGAGGTTGCCCTGCAGCTGTCCGCACGGGGGATTGCCAGCGAGCTGTGGGAGATGCGCCCGGCGGTGATGACCGAGGCGCATGTTTCCGAGGGGCTCGCCGAGCTGGTCTGCTCCAACTCCTTCAAGAGTGAGGATCCGGTGCGCGCCCAGGGCCTGCTCAAGCTGGAACTGGACCAGCTAGGCTGCAAGCTTTTGCAGATCGCCCGTGAATGCCGCCTGCCCGGTGGAGCAGCCCTCGTGCTGGACCGCGAGCAGTTCTCGGCGAAGGTCACCGAAACGATTGAGGCAGATCAACTGGTCACGCTCCGGCGTGAGCGTTTCGAGGAGCTGCAGGCCCAGCTGGCAACGGGCCGGCTGGTGATCCTTGCAACCGGGCCGCTCACCAGTGACGGACTCTGGCAGCAGCTCAGCGAATTGCTCGGCGACGGCTGCTACTTCTACGATGCCACCTCGCCAGTGATCAGCACCCAGGGCATCAACCACGATGTGGTGTTCTCGCAGAGCCGTTATGACAAGGGTGGGGGAGATGACTACCTCAACTGCCCATTCGAGAAGGATGAGTACGAAGCCTTCCGCGCAGCCCTGCTGGCCGCCGAGGTCTACCCGATCAACGCCGCTGACAGGTACCTGCTGTTCGAGGGTTGCCTGCCGATCGAGGAACTTGCCAACCGTGGCGAAGGCACGATGCGCCACGGCTGCCTCAAGCCCAAGGGCCTCGTGGACCCGCGCACCGGACGCATGCCCTATGCCGCGGTGCAGCTGCGCTGGGAGGACGCCTTCCAGAATGCGATGTCCCTCGTCGGATTCCAGACCCGCCTGCGCTTCGGTGAGCAGGACCGCGTGTTCGCGATGATCCCGGGGCTGGAGCAGGTGAAGATCATGCGCTACGGCCGCATGCACCGCAACAGCTACGTGGAGGCTCCGAAGGTGATGTTGCCAACACTGCAGGTGCGGGAGCACCAAAACCTGATCATCACCGGCCAGCTCACCGGGCTGGAGGGCTATATGTCAGCGATCAGCACCGGCCTGCTGGCCGGCATCAACGCTTCGCGCCTGCTCAGTGGCAACGAGCCGCAGGTCCCGCCGGAGAAGAGCTGCCTTGGGGCGATGATGCAATTCATGGTCAACCCGGGACATAAGGAATACCGTCCGACGGCCTTCCAGTACGGCATGCTGAAGTGGCTGCCTGAAAAAATCCGCCGCGACCGCAAGGCTGACCTGATCCGGTCTGAGGCAGAAGCGGCGTGGGAACTGATGAGGACATAGGACCTCGGTTTTAGGGTGTAGCAAACGGGGATATGGGATTTAGGATCCAGGTTGAAGCAGAATGAGGGTGTGGGATCTGGGTTGTAGGGTGTAGGGCGGGTGTGACGCTTCGCGTCACCTTGAATGATATGGTCGCGCTAAGCGCGACACATCCCCTACACCCCAGCTCCGAGATCCTAGATCCTATCCCTTTTGCCACCGCAGCAGATGCTCCCGCACCACCCTGAAGCGATCCGGCCTGATGCTCACCACGCTTTCGCTCTTCTTCAGCACCTGTCCCGGCCGTGCGTTCTTCGGCCGGCTGAGCTGCGTCATCGGCAGGTAGCTCACGTCCGCCTCCAGTTCATTGCGTGCCTTGCTGTGGTAGCCCGCCACGAGCGCGGCCTCTTCCAGCGTGGTCCAGGGCAGCTCCCTGCCGTTCGACAGCACGATCACATGGCTGCCCGGCCAGTCGCGCACGTGGAACCACATGTGCCGCCCGTTGCCAAAAACTCGGATCAGTCCGTCATTGCTGTTGTCACTCAGCCCGCAGAGGATGTCCATCCCATCGCTGGAGAGGAAGCGCAGGTACTTCACCCCGTGCTTCTCCAGCTTGCCGGCGCTCGTCTCCAGAGTGCTCCTGATCGCCTTCGGCTTTGCCGGCTGCTTGTGCTGGGGCTGCTGCTGGGCCTCGGCCAGCTCACTTTCCGCGCTGGCGATCCGCTCCTCCAGCCGAGCCCCGGCGCGGCGCAGGCGCTGGCACCAGTGCACCAGTTCCTGGGCGTTGTCATACACGCTTTTCCCGATCGTGATCTGCGCCGCCAGCTCCGGGTTGTCATCCCGCCACTGGCGCAGGAAGGCCGCCGCCTGCTCCGGCTCCTCGTAGTCGGCACTGACACGCAGCAGTTCGAGCGCAATCAGCTCGAATTCGTCGGCCCGGCTGCTCTGCTGGACCTGCTCACGCAGGTTGTCCAGCAGGCGCTGGGCCTGCTCCAGCTTCTGGTTGCTGCGCGGAGCCTGTGGACCGCGCCTGCCACGGGCCCGCTCCCACAAGTCCAGCGCGACGCTGTTGGCATCGCCCGGTTCCTCGAGTCCGAACAGCGTGCCGGTCAACTCACCGCGCTGCAGCTGGCTGATGAAGTCCAGCAGGCTCTCGAGGCTGTAGTCCACCGGCAGCAGCGGCTCCAGGGCCGGCCAGATGCGGTTGTCACTGCAGGCCACGCGGTTGGTGAAGAGCTTCTCCATCGCGCGCTCGCCCTCCACGCCTTCCTTTGCGGCAATCGCCGCCAGTTCATCTGCCAGGCCCTCCAGGCCACCCTCGCTGGCAACGAACTTGCCCAGCGGCGGCGGCTCGGGCAGCGGCTGGCCCGTGGCGATGTTGCGCGTGCGCTGCGGGTCAAAGCGCAGCTTCTTGAAGATGCTCACGAGCATTCCGCGTTCGCTGATCAGGAAGGCGTTGGCACTGCGTCCGGCCAGTTCCTGGCGCAGTTCCTTCGTGGTCTCCGCGCCGTACATGTCCTTGTGCTTCAGAGTGAACACCAGGCTGCGGTCGTAGCCCTGCTGCACGATGCTCACGATGCGGTAGCCCTGCAGATGGAAGTTCAGGGCCTTGACGAAGTTGCCATCCGGCCGCTCCCCGGGATCCATCTCAGCCTCCGGCCGCGCGATCACGGGGTATTCCTCCAGCATGCTCAGGAGCAGGCGCTGCTCGCCGTAGTCGCTGTCGAACTCCAGCACGATCGAGCGCTCGTCCAGCTGCCGCGCGCGGCGCAGCCGGGCCCCGATCAGTCGCGGGCCCTCCTCCTTCAGCCAGCGCTTGACGAGCAGGATGTTCACGCAGGAATGATACCCGCCGGGCCGTGCTATCATCGCGCGTGCGCCGGACAGGCTACATTGCGCTGGGAAGCAACCTCGGGGACAGAGCCGCCAATCTGCAGCGCGCCGTTGACAGCCTCGCGGCGGTGAAGGCCGTCACGATCGAGGCCGTGAGCCATGTGCTCGAGACTCCGCCCTGGGGCTACGAGTCCGCCAGCAGCTACCTCAATGCCGTCCTGCGTTTCAGCACCACGCGTGCCGATGCGGACTTCGACTCGATTATTGCCGACTGCGAATCAGCACTGGGCCGGGATCGCAGCCAGCCAGTTGCTGCCATGGCTGACCGCCTGATTGACATCGATCTGATCTGGCTGCAGCACTGGGAAGGGCAGGGCAGCCTGCTTGAAGTTCCACATCCCCGCGCCCATCTACGGGCCTTCGTGCTGCTGCCGCTCGAGGAACTCGAAGCAGATTTCCCGCTCAACGGCATGAGCATCGCCGCATGTGTGGATGTGCTGCCGCAGGCGGAACTCGACAGCGCAGTCTGGCAACGAGCCCTGACTCTCAGACAGCCGGGCTGAAGCGCCTGCTCAGTTGGCGTCGCGCGCGCAGCGGAAGGTGAAGGTGTTGAAGCTCACCGAGGGATCCTCCGGGTAGCGGTTGGCACAGCGGATGATGTTGCGGCCGTTGCTGAAGGCCCCGCCGCGCAGCACCTTCAGTTCGCCTCCCGCCGCCGGATCGAAGGGGTAGGGTGCATGCGAACTGGATGTCCACTGCCAGAGCACACCGACGAGCGCCAGCACACCATAGGGTGAGGCCGCCTTCTGGTTCAGCACCAGCCGGTAGTTCAGCGAACCGCGTGGCAGGATGTCACTCGACCAGTCATTGCCCCAGGGATAGAGCCGGCCGTCTTCTCCACGCGCGGCCTTCTCCCATTCGGCTTCCGTCGGCAGGCGCTTGCCGGCCCAGCGGCAGTAGGCCTCCGCATCCTCCCAGGTCACGCCGCGCACGGGCATGTCCGCCGTGCCCGGTTCGAAGTACTTCTGCCAGTTGCCCTGCGGCTTGTAGCCATCGCTCAGCACGAACTGGTAGTACTGCCGGTTCGTGACCGGATACTTGTCAATGTAGAAATCCGCCACCTGCACCTCATGCAGCGGGCGTTCATCCTCATCACCGGCGCTGGCCAGTTCGTCCGTGCCCATCAGGAACTTGCCGCCGGGCACGAACACCATGTCGCCGAGATCCCCTGGAGTGGTGCCCGCCGCCGCGCTGCTGCCAGGACCACCACCGATGTAGAGCTGGGTGTAATCCGGTGCCCCGCCTGAGCCGCTGTTGCCACCCGGCTTGCGCCCGTCGCGGCCCGTGATCTGCTTGAGCGGCACACTGAACTGGCTCTCCGGTCCGGGCAGGGTGCCGGGTTCCACCTCGCGCACCTGCTCAGATTCGCCACTGACGGTTGTCGTGTCAGAAGCAACTTCCGTGTGGTCCGCCTCCGCCTCCGCCTCCTCCGGGAAGGCGAATGCCGGGATATCCTCACGCTCCGGCAGCTCAGCGCTGTTTTCAGCTTCATCCGCAGCTGTCTCCGGCTGGCTGTTGCGGATCTCCCCATCCTGGGCGGCATTCACATTCTCCGCCGCCTGCTGGGCTTCCGCTGCTGGAGTGGTTTCCCGGTCGCCGGATGGCAGCTCGATCTCCACGCTGTTGCCACTTTCGCGGTCGCGCCGCTCCTCCACGCGCTCCTTGAGCTCCGCCAGACTGCCCGGAGCGACATCCTCCTCCTGACTTCCGGAGGGCTCGGTGGACTGGGCCTGCTCTTCCGGATTTCCTGTATCCGAGGTTTCCGGTTCGCCGGAGTTCGCCGTCTGCTCGTCAGACTCTGTGTCGCCGCTGCTCTGGCCACTATCCTCGGCAATTGCTGCAGTATCAGATTCGTAATTATCTGCGTCACTGCCGCCGGTGATCGCTTCGCTGCTTTCCGCCGCCGCCTCCAGCGTGATCGGCGTGCCTTCCTGCTCTCCGGCTTCCGCTGCACTGTCCTGATTGCCGGCGATCTCACGCCGCTCCGACTGATCCGCCGCGCCGATGCTGATCCCGCCTTGCTTGCCGCTTCCGGGCATGGGGTCCAGGTTCACCGGCCCGTCTGGCATCTCGGTTTCCAGAGGCTGATAGCCCTCCACGAGCGCGGATGGCACGATCATTGCCGAGAGGTCCACCTCGCTTTCCCAGGCAGCCCAGCCATAGCTGTAGGCGATGGCCCGCAGTGCCACGGCCGGCGGGGTCTCAGGCAGTGCATCGCCTTCAACTGCTACAGCGGCCGCATCTCCTTCAGTTGATGTTGCCGGCGGAACTGGCGGTGCCTCGTCCAGCAGGCGCACATTGGCAGGTATGGCGTCCGACATCACGGTCGTCTGTCCCAGCGCCGTGCTCAGCGAACCGACGTAGACGAGGATCCGCGGGTTGGCAACGTTTTCGGAGATGCGCACCGGCAGGCTGGCCTTCAGGCGCGGGTTGAACTGCATGCTGCGTTCAGGCGTGAATGGATCAACCAGCTGCTGGAACAGGCTCGTACAGGGGATCAGCCAGCTGGTGCCCGTGATTGCATAGTTCGGGTCACTGCCGAGCAGGCGTGGATCCCGCGGTCCGCTGAAGCTGATCCCGCTGTCCAGCCCCTCTGACAGGCCCTGCATTCCACTGAGGATGAGCGTGGCTTCACTGCTGGTCGCATCCAGTGCCGCCTGGTCCATCCCGTTCAGCAGCACTGAATCCGGATAGGGTGCGCTGTACATGAAGTCGTAGCGCGCGGTCCTGTCGTTGTACCACTTCATCCGCAGTTCGCCGTCAGGCTCAATCCCACGCGGCAGGGCTATCGCAATGAAGCCATTGAGCGGGATCGCGTACTCCCCGCGCTCCTCGGCATCCGCCCTGAGCAGGGTATCAATGTCGATCTCGATGAAGCGCCGCTTGCCGGGCTCCATCAATGGACCCGCCCGCAGCGTGTACTCCAGACTGACGTTGCCATCGGCGAAGCTGCGGGTGAAGGTACGTGCAGCCAGTGGCCGCAGGTCTTCGGGAGCCTGAGCCCACGCGCTGCCCGCCAGCAGCAGTGCCAGTATCAGCGAAAATGCCATCCTCATAAGCATTCATCTTAGCCGCAGCCGTGGGGGGCCGGGGCTTTCCGCACCGTCCTAGGGGAACACACTGCTGTCCAGCCAGGCAAGCATGTTCTGCAGTACGTCGTGGCGGGTGATCGGATCCGGTCCGAATCCCGCCTCGCTGTAACTCCAGCCGATCACCCACAGCTTTGCCAAACCACTGCTGTGCACGTATCCGGTTGCCCCGAAGCCGATGTTGGCGTCCGGTGCCGTCTCCAGCCCGTAGCTGAAACACAGCCACTGGTCCGGATCAGCATCCGGGAATGCCATTCCCGGGATGAAATCCGGATGCATCGAGTTACCAGCTTCCGCGAAGTCGTAGATGATCGCTCCCTGGATCCGCGGACCAAGCCGGCAGGTACTGGGTTGCCTCGGCGAGGAACCGGGCCCGCTATACTGCTCCGCGGCATTCGGGTTGATGCGGATCAGGTTCGGCGGCGTGTTCTGCGGAAGCAGGCAGACCGGAGAACTGGGGAAGACGAAGCTCGTGCCGAACTCGGAATGCACGAAGTCCGTGGCCGTGCCGAAGGCCCAGGGGAAGTCGCGGGTTGAGCCGTTCTCGACGACTGTGTCATTCTGCAGAGCCATGCCATAGCGCAGATCGAAGGAAGGGCTCGTGGCGAAGTCCGCTGTGAACTGGTGGTTCTGGCTCACGAGCAGCGTGGGGATTCCCGCATTCAGGATTGCAAGGAAATCCGCCTTCTCGTCAGCGTTCCAGTTGCGCGGCCAGTCCTGGATCGGATCACCGGGGCCCGGGCCACCGCGGTTCCAGATCACGACCTTGAATCCCTGGTCCATCGCCATCTGACTGATGCCGACGGCATAGTTTCCTATCACATAGTCCGCATTCAGGGTATTGAGATCATTGAGCAGTGCATTGAAGTTGGCAACGAATTCATTGCCGGTACCTGCACCGTTGAACTGGTCCGCAACGAGCAGGATGTCTCCTGCAGGCGTCACGGAGACGAACTTCGTGATCGAATCCGTGGCACCCGCAAGGTCAGTCACGGTCAGGGTCACCGGTTTTGTGCCGGTACTCGGGAAAACATGTGTGAAGATCAGATCGCTGCCGTCAGTGCGTGTTTCCGAACTTCCGTCATCCCAGTCAAAGCGCCAGGAAGCGATTCCGTCATCCAGGTCATTTGAAGGCGCTGCGTTGAAAGTGACACTCAGGGGAGCCGGTCCACTGGAATTGCTCATCACGAAATCGGCAACCGGTGGATGGTTGAGGACGTTGATGAAGCCTGTATCCGTGGTCTGCCCGGCATTCTCCACGGCAATCGTGTGTTCACCAAAGGCCGTACCAGATGGCACGACGAAGCGGATAAGCGATCCGGTGTAGAAGATGTAGCTGTCAGGAATGCCGACCGGCACGCCATCCAGCAGTACGCGACTGTCGGTGTCGAAGGCATCACCAAAGTTGGCACCACCGAATTCATATGCTTCTTCGGAGAATCTGGCGTATGGCGTGATGCTGTCGAGGTACGGACTCTGGCAGGTGAACTGCTGCAGTGGGAAGGCTGGCGTGCCGTCAATCCAGACCTTGACACGGCCCTTGCCTGCACCAAACGGTACTTCCACCAGAATCTGAGTATTGCTCCAGCTGATGACGTTGGCGGGAATGTCCACAGGTACGAACAGAGGCGGAGCCTGGCTGGCGTCCCATGTACTGCCGCTGAAGGTCACCTCATCAATCGTGGGATCGTAGATTCCGAAACCTGCCCCTTCCACTATCAGCTGGTCGCCGACGAACCCGTTGAGGACACTCAGGCTGTTGACACGGTGCTGGCTGATGGTGACCACCACTTCCTCGGAGAGCAGTCCCTCGTCACCGCTGTCGTTGATTGCGCTGAAGCGGTAGTACCAGATTTCCCCGAAGTTGAGCTCGAAGCCGGTGGTCTTTGGATCAATGTGCCCGTACTGCTGGCCGGAGGGCAGCAGACTTGCGGGATAGATGGTGGGGTTGCCATTGCCATCATCGCCGAATCCGTCAGATTCCAGCCAGAAGCTGCTGTCTCCGCGGCTGGAGTCCGAGATCGGGTCAGTCGAGCGGTAGATGTGGTATCCGACAACTGTTTCATCCTCATCATCGGGAACGGGATCCCAGTTGAGCTGTATTCCACTAGGCAAACCGCTGGCATCACGCAGCAGCTGGGCACTGCCTGAGTACTGCAGCCCGGAACCATGCGGATTGCCGGCTTTCTCCGGCTGCGAGTTTCTCCCTGGGCCTGATCCACAGGTCGTACAGAGAATCAGCATTAATGCCAGGGATAACAGGCTCAGATGTCTAACAGTCATGAATAGTCCTCTGAATGGCCGGTCTGGATTATGCCGGGCCACAACCTTATATTACCTTTAATTAATTGAAAACAAAAAAGGGCAGGGGACCGGCCCCTGCCCTGGTGAAATCCGATACTCCTGAAGGCTCAGGGGAATGTGATGCTGCTGTCCAGCCAGGCCAGCACATTCTGCAGAACATCCTGGCGGCTGGCACCCGTCGGCGTCATTTCACTGTAGCTCCAGCCGATCACCCACAACCTGGCTCCACCGTTGGTATGGCTGTAACCGCCTCCACTGAAACCGATATTGCTGTCCGGTGCAGTGGTCAGGCCGTGGCTGTAGCAGAGCTTGAAGGGCTGGACAGCCTCATCGGCCACCACTCCCGTCACGAAGTTCGGGTGAATTGACGTACCGATCAGACCCGTATCCACTGCGAGGCCCATCTGGATCCGGTTATTGGCGATCGTGATGGCGGTCGGGACATTTCCAGAACTGCCCGGACCGTTGTACTGCTCGGCAGCAGTCGTGCTCAGGAACACGCCACCCGGGAAGCTGGCTCCCTTCAGGCACACCGGCGAGCTGGGAATGCTCTCAGTCATGTTGGTGTATGTGATGTCAGTGGGTGCACCAAACATCCATGTGAAGGGCCTGGCGCCGCCCGGCTCCTGGATCCTGTCCGTCTGCTTCGTCAATCCGTAAAGGGCTGACCAGTCGTTACCGCTGCTGTCATCGCCGGTGAACTGGTGATTCTGGCTGATCAGGAGCAGATCCACTCCGGAATTGAGGATCAGGGTCAGGTCGTCCTTCTCATCCTCGCTCCAGTTGCGAGGCCAGTCCTGGATCGGATCACCCGGACCGGGGCCGCCGCGGAACCAGATCACGGCCTTGACCCCATTGTCAATCGCCACCTGGCCGATCCCGGGTGAGTAACCGCCGGAGAGGTAGTCCAGACCGAGGGCGTCAACATCAGCTCGGATCGCGGCGATGTTCGGTACATACTGGTTGCCCATGCCCTGCCCGTTGTCAGGGTTCTCAATCAGCATCACTTCCGTGCTGGGCAGCGCATTCACGGTCTTCTGCTCAGTATCCTCCAGACCGTCCGCGTCCTCAACCGTCAGCACCGGGTTGTAGGTGCCTGAGGCATTGTAGAAGTGCGTGAAGGTGGGGGTCTCTCCCTCAAGCTTGACTTCCGCAGGACTGCCGTCGCCGAAGTCCATCGTGTACTTCACGATCGGACCCTCGACGTCCGTGGAACCAGCCGCATTGAAGTTGACCTGCAGCGGGACCTTGCCGCTGTTCTTGTTCATTGAATACGCTGCGGTCGGCGGGCGGTTCTTGAGGAACATGAATGCCGAATTGCTGCGCTTGCCATCGGACTCAACCTGGATCTCCACCTCGCCGAAAGCCGTGCCCTGCTTGAGTTTCAGGGTGACGCTGGCTGTGGTGTAGACACTGTAGTTGCCAGCCACGTCCTGATCAACGTCATCGGCAACCACGAAGTGGCTCGCATCCATGGCGCTGCCGAAGTTGGCACCGCCGATCTGGAGGTTCTGGTCGAGGAAGCGCTCGTAAGGGCTTATCGAGGTGATATAGGGGTCGGCGTTCTCGAACAGCGCAAAGGACTGCGCAGCCAGGCCGTCTATCAGTACCTTCACCCGACCCTTGGTCGTACCTGCGGGAACCTCCACGGTGATTTCATTTGGTTGCCAGTCGAGTATCGTGGCTTCGATGTCAATCACGTCGAATTCATGTGTGGTGGCATTCCATTCGTTGCCAATCATTATCACCTGGTCGGTTGTGTCGTCATAGGCACCGAAGTTCATTCCCTCGATCACGAGGGAGGCTCCGACCGGTGCCGATGTGGATCCCAGGTCGGTGATGCTGTGGAGGGCGACATCAACCTTGACCTCGGGGCTCAGTGCACTTTCCTCGCCGCTTTCATTCACCGTGCTTATGCGGTAGTACCAGGACTCGCCGACATTGAGCTGGAATCCCGCATCGGCCGCATTGACATAGCTGAGCTTGGCTCCCCCGTCCGGGACGGAATGCGGGAAGATGGTGTTGTTGCCATCGCCATCCTGTCCGAAACCGGGATCCGCGAGCCAGAGACTGCTGTTGCCGCGGGATGCATCATCTATGCTCGAAGCGGAGCGGTAGATGTGGTAGCCGCTCACGGCTTCCGCTGCATTGTCAGGGACGGGAGCCCAGCTGATCTGAATCCCGCTCAGTTTGCCGCTCGCATCGCGCAGCACCAGACCGTCAGGATAACCGGTACTGTCACCGGGAACGGGAGTGGACGGATCGCCGTTGCCCGCAGGCGGCGGGCTCCCCGCCTGCCCCCCGGAACAGGACTGCAGAAGCAGGGCGCAGATCAGGGCGCAGAGCGCAAGTGGCAGAATTCTCTTCATTCCTCTCGAACCTCAGGGCCGGGATAGCCACGCGGCCTGATAATGGGTTCGGCCGCATGGCGATTATACCTTTCTCTAACCTTGCGTGTGCCGCAGGACTCGCTTGTGCGAAAAGCGGTTGTTGATTGTGATTAGTCTGATAAACCTGTATACTGTGGATGTTGGTTGGTGATACACAAACCGAAGCTATGGCACGGGACACTTCTTCCCGTGCTTCTGACATTCCAACATTCTCCTTTCTTCCCCGAACCAAATCCATCCCCTTGGAGGCATACTGCACATGAAAAGAGTAGCTATTCTGCAGGCTCGTCTTGACAGCTCCCGGGTCCCGGGTAAGGTAATGGCCGAACTCAAGGGCAAACCGGTCATCTCCCACATCATCGACAGGCTCAAGGCCGCGAGCGAGATTGACGAGGTCTGCGTGGCGATCCCCTCCGAGCACAAGGAGGACAGCCTGGCGGATGCCCTGGCAGGCATGGACGTGACCGTCGTGCGTGGCCACGCCTCCGACGTTCTCGCCCGTTACATCCAGGCCGCCTATGAAACCAAGGCCGACATCATCGTGCGTGCCACCGGTGACAATCCGCTGGTGGCCAGCGAGGTGATCGACCAGCAGGTCGGTCTGCTGCAGTCCGAGCCCGAACTGGACTATGTGATCACCGAGGGCATGTCCACCGGTCTGACCACCGAGGCCTTCACCCTGAAGACCCTGGAGAAGCTGGACTTCCTCGCCAAGCATCCGGATCACCGCGAGCATGTCACGCTCTACCTGCGCCGCAATCCCGGCCCGTTCGTGATGCGCCGCCTGGACCCGCCTGCGCATCTTGCCAATGCCAACTACCGTCTGACGCTGGACACGGCGGAGGACTACAAGGTGCTCGGCAGCATCTACGACCGTCTCTATGATGGTTCCGCCATCGTGGACCTGAAGGACGTCTTCAAGCTGCTGGAAGGTGATTCCGAACTGCAGCTTGCGGCCCGTCAGCAGGTCTCGCTGGCCGCTGGTTAAGCACAGAAACGGAATTCAACGGCAGACGCCGCGGGAGCTCCTGGCCCCGCGGCGTTTCCATTTCAGGCGATAGCCGGACGCGGGATGGGATACTAGTTGCTGATGGCTCAGAAAGGGAAAGAGATGGAGCAGGGCAGGGCAGCCCCGGTGTATTTTGACAACGCAGCCACGAGCTACCCAAAGCCCCCGCAGGTGGTGGAGGCCGTGCGGGCCTGCCTGGACCAGTCGCTGACCGTGGCCCGCAGCACTCACAGAGCCGCCTTCAGGGCGGACGACGTACTGCGACGCTGCCGTGCACGCCTGGCCGGATTCTTCGGAGCACAGGCTCCCGAGGAGATCATCTACACCTACAGTTCCACCGACAGCCTGAATCTTGCATTGAACGGGCTTGTGGCCCACGGCTCGCACGTTCTTGTCAGTCCACTTGAGCATCATTCCGTGATGCGCCAGCTTCAGCACCGCCGCCGAAAGGGCCAGCTGGAGTTCGATGTCCTGCCTGCGGATGCCTCAGGCCTGGTCGACCCGGCAGCCATTCGCGGCTTGCTCCGTCCGGAGACCAGCATCATCATCATCAACTGGATCAGCAATGTCAGCGGAGTGATGCAGCCTGCCGCCGAAATCGGGGCAATCGCGGCTGGGGCCGGGATCGACTACCTGCTGGATGCCAGCCAGGCCGCGGGGTCACATTCCATTGATGTAACGCGGCTGCAGTGCACGGCCATGGCACTGCCCGCCCACAAAGCCATGATGAGCCTGCCGGGCATGGGACTGCTGTATCTGGACCGCAGGCGCGAGATCGAGCCCTGGCGCATCGGCGGCACCGGGCATCGCAGTGAACTGCTGTTCCAGCCCGAGGAGCGCCCGCACCGCTATGAATCAGGAACCCCCAACGTTGCTGGCATTATTGCTCTCGATGCAGCAATGGACTGGTTCGAGCAGACCGGCATGGCTGAGATCTCCCGGGTCTGCTGCGCGCGGACCACGGCGCTGCTTGTGGGTCTTGCAGGCATACCCGGGCTGACGTTGATCGGTCCGCCGGCCAGCCCTGATCGCGGCTGGGTTGTCAGTTTCACAGTTGCGGGGGTTGACCCGATCGTCTTTTCGGAGGTGCTGTCCTCTGAGTTCGGGATCAGTACCCGGCCGGGACTGCACTGTGCCCCGAGTGCTCATGCCCACTATGGCACCCTGGAGCAGGGTGGAACTGTCCGCCTGAGCGTCGGATACTTCACCACCGAAGCCGAGGTTGAATACTGTCTCAGCTCAATTCGCCAGGTATCCGCCGGATTCAGTGGCAGCGCCGCTTGACAGCTTGGCCTGCAGACGGGATAAATTAACTGTCCTGTTGATAGATTGTTGATAAACCAAGTGGGCTTAGGAGGGTGAAGCCGGATTGCAGGCCACTACGCCAGCCCTTGCGCTGAGCTATAATCCCCGCGGCAAACCTCCCCACGACGGGATCACATAAGGATATTGAGTTGGCGAAGAACGACGACAAACGGTTCATTACACCTCGCAGCGAGAATGCGTCACAGTGGTACACGGACGTCATTCTCCAGGCTGAGCTCGCGGACTATTCCCCGGTCCGCGGCTGCCAGGTGTACCGACCGTACGGCTTCGCCATCTGGGAGAAGATCAAGAAGCTTCTCAACGACCGCATTATCGCCACCGGCCACGAGAACACCTATTATCCCATGTTCATCCCCAAGAGCCTGCTGGACCGCGAGGCCGAGCACGTCGAGGGTTTCGCCCCTGAAGTGGCCTGGGTCACCAAGGGTGGTGGAAAGGATCTGGATGAACCGCTGGCGATCCGCCCCACAAGTGAGGTGATCATCGGCGTGATGTGGGCCAAATGGCTGCAGAGCTACCGGGATCTGCCTTACCTGCACAACCAGTGGGCCAATGTCGTGCGCTGGGAAAAGGCCACACGCCCCTTCCTGCGCACCCTGGAATTCCTCTGGCAGGAAGGCCATACCGCGCATGCCCACGAGCAGGAAGCCCGCGAGGAAACCGCGCGCATGCTGGAGCAGTACCGCCAGTTGGCCGGTGACGATCTCGCCATGCATGTCCTGCATGGCATCAAGAGCGACAGCGAGAAGTTCGCAGGCGCGGTGGAAACATGGGGCATTGAGGCCATGATGCCCGACGGCAAGGCCCTGCAGAGTGGCACTAGCCACTTCCTCGGCCAGAATTTCGCAAAGGCATATGAAGTCAAGTTCCTGGCTGAGGACAACACCGAGCAGTTCGCGTGGACCACGAGCTGGGGCGTCAGCCACCGCATCATGGGCGGAATGCTGATGGTGCATGGCGATGACAAGGGCCTGATCCTGCCCCCGAAGGTGGCTCCGATCCACTTCGCAATCGTGCCCATAACCCGGGGAGACAATGTCGAGGACGTGAACCGTGCCTGCCACACGCTGGCAGCCGGCCTGCGCAGCGTCATGTTCAACGGCGAAGTACTCGGTGTGAAGGTCGATGACCGCGATGGTTTCCGGCCCGGATACAAGTTCGCGGACTGGGAAATGCGCGGCGTGCCCTTCCGCATGGAGGTCGGTCCCCGCGACATTGAGGAAGGTGTGGCCATCCTCGTGGACCGGCTCAGTGGCGAAAAGCGCAAAGTTGCCGTCAATTATGAAACGGGTGCCCTGGACGGGGTGTCTATAGCTTCGGAACTTGATGCCTTCCAGTCCAGGCTGCATGTCCGCAGCCAGAGTGATGTCGAAGCGCGCATCTTCCAGGTCGGTTCCTATGATGAGTTCAGGGAAGTGATCTCAAGCGGCCGTGGATTCGTCCTCGCACCCTGGGACGGCAAGGCCTCGACAGAGGCCCGCGTCAAGGAAGAAACCAGTGCCACCACGCGTGTGATGGCCCCGCAAAAACCCGATAATGGTGTAAAATGCCTGTTTTCGGGGGACGATGCGCAGTATATGGCGTACTTCGCCAGTTCATACTAATGAACATCAAGGAGGTTGGTAGATGAAAGTCTACTGCAATGGGTTTGTCACAGGGCTGCTCGCAGCTACTGTGTCGGTCTGTCTGCCGGTTCTGGCCAGCGCGCAGACCGATGAAGGCTATCGTTACGAGGATAAGGTGCACGCCGCCACGGCGATCGTCACTCCGTCCGTCGTTGCGGTGGAGACCCGCTTCGAGGAGCCTACCCTTGACAGCGAGTACGCCTACTGGTCGTACACCCGCGGAGCACGTCCGCTCTACGGGCTGTTCGGCTCCGGCTTCATCTACAAGGATCCGGAATACGTGATCACGAACACCTTCATCACTCATGATGCTGAGTTCGTGCGCGTGATCCTCAATGACGGTCGCAGCTTCAAGGCTGAGATCGTCGGAGAGAGTGAGGCCTACAAGCTCGCGGTGCTCAAGGTGGACTGGGGTCCGGACTTCAAGCCGCTGGGTGTCCAGGTTGGCGACAGCGAGAAGATGAAGCTCGGCCAGCCGATGGCGATCGTCGGCAAGTCCAACAACAACCACGACACCTTCGCCACCTCCGGCATCATCAGCGCCATCCGCAAGGAGATCCCGAGCGCTGAGGGCGACCAGCCCACCAACGAGTTCATCCAGTTCGACGCCGCCTGGGAGCACACCTTCTACGGCGCGCCGATCGTGGACGTGGACGGCAAGGTGATCGGCATGGTTGACAAGTCGGTGACGGCTCATGGCCTGAACCTCGGTGTACCGATCAATGAGATCGTGTTCATGGCCGACCGCATCATCAGTGGTGACGCCGTCGACACCCTCTGGGGTGTCGAGTCCCAGTTCGTCAGCCCCGGCCTGCAGAAGGCCGGCTACGTGCCCTGGGAATTCGACATGGATGGCAACGGTACTGCCGAGCCGCTCGAGTACGGCGAGTGGGTTTCCTTCGTGGATGCCAATTCTCCCGCTGAGATCGGCGGACTGATGGCCGGTGACATCATCTACCAGATTGACGACACCCTCATCGAGTTCCATTACAACTACACCCGGACGCGCCGTGAATTCGTCCCCGGCCAGCTCGTGATCGTGCGCTTCCTGCGCAGGAATGCCATGAGCGGCGAGTGGGAGAAGAAGGTCGCACAGGTGCAGATTGTCGAGGACACCAGCGGTGACTCGGATGACGAGGACGGTGGTGGCTACAGCGGTAATCCCCACGGTTAATCCGCTGATTTTGTCCCATCCAGCACTTGGCTGGCAGTGATCTCTAGCAAGGGAGCAGGGCATGATTAAGAAGCTTTTCGCATTGACGGTAATGGCGCTTGTGGCGATGATGGCCAGCGCGTATGCGCAGGACGATTCGTCCATGAGCATCGAGGATGTGATCCGCAAGGTCAAGAAGGGCGTGATCCGCGTCCAGGGCATTGAGCTCGGTGCGCCGACGGTCGGTGGCTGGGGCGGTGGATCCGGTTTCGTGTTCGAGGTCGACTACGACACGAACACGGCCTATGCGATCACCAACCATCACGTGAGCGGCAACAGCAGTGCCAGCGCCGTGACCTTCTGGGACGGCGCGGTGTACAAGGCCCGCCACCTGGCGACTGAGCCCGGCATTGACGTCTGTCTGCTCGAGATCTACGACATCCCGGATGAGCGTGAGCTGCCCGAGGATGAGAAGACGATCGTGCCCGTGGTGCTCGGTGACAGTGACGCGGTGCGCATCGGTGAGCTTGGTCTGGCAATGGGTAACCCCGGCGACGGCCAGGATGCGGTGAACATCGACCGTTCCAATCCCTATGAGACCTTCCTGCTGCTGACCACCGCCACCCAGGGTGTCGTCACCGGCCGTGACTGGCCGATTGAATTCCTGCTCGGGATCAATCGCCAGAACCGTGGTTCTCTCGGCGCTCAGTACGGCACCAATTTCGACTACGCCTTCCGCATGGCAACCGCCATCAACGGTGGTAACTCCGGCGGTCCGCTCTTCAACCAGAAGGGCGAAGTGATCGGCATCAATTTCTATGGTGGTTCCTGGGCCCTTGGCCAGAACCAGAACCATGCCATTCCGATCAACCTGGCTAAGGACTTCGTGTTCCAGTTCCTGGAGAAGGGCAAGTTCGAAAAGCCCTGGATGGGTGTGGACATCATCTTCCCCAGCTGGATCGGCCCGGATGAGTACACCGAATTCGCGGAGAAGTACCGCCCGGATTATGTGGAAGTCTATGGAGTCCGCAAGGACAGCCCCGCTGAGCGTGCCGGTCTGCGCAAGGGCGATGTGATCACCAGCGTCGACGGCCAGAACTTCGAGGATCCCGAGAAGCTGCGCCTGTATGTCTTCAGCCAGGACATCGGCACTGAAATTGAGATCATGGTGAAGCGCAATGGCCGCATGGTCAAGGAGCCGATCTTCCTTGAGATCGGTCCCAAGCGTACGTACGACGCTGAGTTCTCCGTCTGAGAACCGGCTGGAGCCGAATATGAGGACAGTCCTGCTGACAATTCTGATGATCGCCACGCTGGCAAGCACTGCGCTCGCGCAGCAGGAGGATGTGCTCTCCACCGAGGACATCGTCAACCAGGTCCGGAAGGGCGTGATCAAGGTGCAGGGCATTGAACTCGGTGGTCCAACCATCGGCGGCTGGGGTGGTGGATCCGGCTTCGTGTTCGAGATTGACTACGACACGGGCATCGGTTATGCCATCACCAATCACCATGTGAGTGGCACCTCCAGTGTTTCCTCCGTCACCTTCTGGGATGGCGCAGTCTACAAGGCCCATATGCTGGGAACTGAACCCGGCATTGACATTGCCCTGCTGGAGATCTACGGCCTGCCGGATGAGCGTGAGCTGCCCATGAATGAGCGCACGGTCTTCCCGGTGGTGCTGGGTGACAGCGATGCCGTGCAGATCGGCGAGCTGGGCCTGGCCATGGGAGCTCCCGGCGACTTCAATGACGCCGTAGGCACTGACCGCTCCAATCCGTATGAGGCCGGCATGCTGATGCAGACAGCCACCACCGGTGAAGTCAGCGGCCGGGACTGGCCGATTGAGTTCCTGCTTGGCATCAACCGCCAGGCCCAGGCGGATCTCGGCCGTCAGTACGGTACCAATTTTGATTACGCTTTCAAGGTATCCACGCCGATCAACCCCGGAAACTCCGGCGGGCCGCTGTTCAACAACCGCGGCGAGGTGATCGGCATCAACTTCTGGGGCGGTTCCTTCCAGATGGCCCAGAACTCGAACCACGCGATTCCGATCAACCTGGCAAAGGACTTCGTGTTCCAGCTGCTGGAGAAGGGCAAGTTCGAGAAGCCCTGGACAGGGATGGACATCATCTTCCCGAACTGGGTGAGTGTTGATGAATACACCGAGTTCACAGAGAAGTACCGCCCTGACTACATCGAGATCTACAACATCCGCCGTGACAGCCCGGCCAGCCGGTCAGGCCTGCGGAAGGGTGATATCATCGTCAGTGTTGACGGACAGAAGTTCACCGATCCCGAGAAGCTGCGCCTGTATGTCTTCTCGCAGGAAATCGGGAACGAGATGGAACTGGTGGTCAAGCGGGATGGCAAGATCATCAAGGATCCCATCTTCGTTGAGGTGGGAGTGAAACGGACCTATGACTCCGAGTTTTCGGTCTAATCAGGTAGGGTTTAGGAGATATGGCATGCGGGCTTTTTGCTTGGCAGTAATCCTTACGGCGTCGCTGGCGGGACAGGCTCTCGCGCAGGACTACAAGGCGATTGACGTCGTCGAAGAAGTGCGCGACAGCGTGGTGTCGATCGACATCAACTCGCTCGCGGTCAACTATGCGACCTTCGACATCTCGACCCAGAGCCTGCTCACACGGCAGATCACCGGCGTCGTCTACACGGAGAACGGCTACATCCTCACGGACAGCAATTCCATTGATGACGGTATCTACCTCAACGTGCGCTTCGAGGACGGCCACGAGTATGAGGCCGAGTTCATCGGTGCCGATCTGCAGTACGGCGTGGGCGTGATCAAGATCAACCCCGATGCTGATCACGACCTGAAGCCGATCAAGATGCGCGGCGAACTCTACAACTCCGACATCGGCAGCCTGCCCTACGAGCAGGGTGAGCCCGTGCTGGCCATCGGTTATTCCGGCGGTTACGGCGGTACCGTGACCAGCGGCATCATCTCCGCGATCCGTACCTTCCGCAACAGCCGCAAGATCCTGATCCCGAACATGATCCAGGCCGACGTGCCGATCAACATCGGCAATGAGGGCTGCCCGCTCTTCAATGACCTCGGTGAGGTCATCGGCTTCCACGACATCCAGGGTGGTGGCGGCAGCCTGCAGCGCATCAGCTTCTTCTCCCCGAGCTGGATCGTGAAGCGCGTGGCTGACGAGATCATCTCCAACCACGAAAGCACCCGTCCCGCCAATGACGAGGACGTGGTCTGGCATCCCTGGCTGGGCATCCAGCCCTATGCCGGCTCCCAGGGTACATCCGGCCTGCGCACGCAGTCCGATGACCTGAAGATGTTCTTCGGCATGCCTGACCAGTACTGGGACACCGGTATCCTGATCAACGGTGTGTGGCGTGAGGGCCCGGCCGCCGAGTATGGCCTGCGCCGCATGGACTGGCTGATGACGGTGACCGTTGTCAACCAGGACGAGAACACCGGTGAGGACACGGTCAAGGTGCCTTACCAGCTCATCAAGAACGTGCAGCAGCTCGAGGTGCTCGTGTCCACCGCACAGCGTGATGACATCTTCATCTTCGGCATCCTGCGCAACGGCAACCTGTTCGATGTGGAAGTCACCATCGGCCAGCATCCCGCCGCCACGGCCTACCTGCCGGACAGCAGCTCGGATTCCAACCTGACCCGCAGCGACCTGGCCCGCATGAGCGAATTCTTCTAGGCCATACCTGACATTGAACTGATCAGGCCACCCTGCGGGGTGGCCTTTTCACTTTCTGCCTGCACGCCGGAACATGGTTAAGGCCATCGCGCCAGTCCCAGGAACTTGCAGGAAGCTCAGGTCGGTTGGCAAGGAAGGTTATGAATCAGGACACAGTGTTGGCAAGCAGAACGAGTACCACTAACGGGGTTGGCATTCTGCGGCCGGATGTCCGTTCCGGGTTGTTGAAGCGTCTACGTTTGACAGCGTCTGACACGCTGTCCAGACACAGGCATGTCAGGCTTGGTGATGACACTGCTCCCTATGGCCATATCATCCCGTTAGAGTGTCCTTATCCTGCTGCATGCGGGGCTGTTACTTCACTCAGCCCTGCGCTGCTTCGCGCTGGACCCGCTCCGGCAGCTTCCAGGCCAGCAGCGTAGCCAGCAGCAGCAGCCCGGCGCAGACAAACAGCAGGCCGGAGAAGCTGAAGCGGAAGGCTTCCAGCGGTACGGTATCCGGGTTGAGCAGTGCTGACTGGAATGCCTGCAGGTAGGCATGGCCCTGCGGTCCCGAGTTGACGAGGAAGGCCGAGAACAGCAGCGCTCCGCCGCTGGCTCCCAGCAGGAAGCCGATGTTGCGGGTCAGCGAATTGACGCTGGAGGCCTTGGCCTGCTGCTCGTCCGGGACCGTGCTCATCATTGTCGACATCGCGGGGGCGTTGAACAGTCCACCACCCAGTCCCAGCAGCACAATGCCCACGGACATGACCGGCATGCTGCCCTGCCTGAGCCCCATGGCCATGGTCAGCATGCTCAGCAGGTTGATCACCAGCCCGGCCAGCAGTGGACGGCGCTGGCCGATGCGGTCCACCAGCCGTCCGGCGAGCGGGGCGGAGAAGAAGGTTGCCAGCAGTGACAGGCCCAATAGCCTGCCGCTCTGCAGCTGGTCCATCCCCAGGTAGTCCTCAAGGTAGTAGGTGGTGAAGATCAGCCAGACCTGGATCACGAAGTTGTTGAGCATCAGGCCCAGTGCACAGACCCAGAAGGGCCGGCGCCGGAAGATCGAGTATTCAAACAGGGGCGCTGCTCCTCGCTCGGCGAAGTAGAACCCGGCCAGGCAGAGCAGCCAGGCCGGTCCGAGCCAGCCCAGCAGCTGGCTGGAGAGGTTGCCCTTGAAGCATTCCGCGATCACGGCGAAACCGGTGGTCAGCCCCAGCCAGCTCAGCACTGACAGCGGGCTGAAGGCCTGGCGCTCACCGAGCCGGTCATCCGGCAGGAACATCGAACCCACGATCAGGCCCACGAACTGGATCGGGACCTGCACCCAGAAGATCCAGGGCCAGCCGGCATGTGCGCACAAAGCACCAGCCAGCGGGAAGCCGATCAGCATGCTGATCGCCACCATCCCGCCGGTCATCCCGAAGGCCATGCCGCGGCGCTCCTCCGGGACATAGCGCGTGATGATCGCACTGAACAGCGCGAATACCATCACGCTGCCGAGCGCCTGGATCACGCGGTAGGCGACGAGGTAGGCAATGCTGCTGCCTGGCGCCAGGGCGCAGAGCACCGTGCCGAGCAGGTCGATCAGGAAGCCGCTGACGTAGATGCGCTTGAGGCCGTACTGCGTCCCCAGCCGCCCGACGATGGGCAGCATGAAGGTCGTCATCACGAGGTAGCTGAGGAGCACCCAGATCGTGCTGTTGACGTCCGTCTGATACTCACGGGACAGGGTCGGCAGGGCCACGCCCACCATCAGGCCGCCGATCGGACCAAGAAATGTGCCGATCAGCACGACCGAGAAGATCTTCCAGGGAAATGCCGGACCTGTGGGTTTGCCTCTGCTCACATGCGCCTCGTCAAGAACGCCCGGATTATAAGGGTTGAGAGGCTATCTGTGACTGAATTCTCGATTAGAAGCCGAAATCATCGCGGGAAAACAGGCTCCAGAAGGGGATCTGTTCCTTCTCGAAGGCTTCATCCGCACCCTGCTTACGGTTCAGCACCGCCATGCAGCCGATGATGTTGAAGCCTTCCTCGCGCATGCTGGTCAGCATTTCGATCACCTGCCCGCCGGTGGTCACCACGTCCTCAATGATCAGCAGCCTGTCCGTCTTCTCGAAGCTGCCTTCCACCTGGGCTGCCGTGCCGTACTCCTTGGCGGCCTTGCGGATGAATACGCAGGGGATGTCGGTGTGCATGGAGAGTGCAGTCACCATCGGGATCCCGCCGAGCTCCACCCCCGCCAGGCGGTGGGTGTCAGCCGGAATCAGGCGCGACATATGGTGCGCGACGCTGTGCATGATCCGCGGCTGGCCCTCAAAGCGGTACTTGTCGAAGTACCAGCGGCTCTTCTGGCCGCTGCGCAGCGTGAAGTCGCCCTCCAAAAGGGCGATCTTCTTCATCTCCTCGATCAGATCCGCGCGTGACAGATACTGCATTCCTTCCCTCCGTGCCGAGTATAGCAGCAGCCTGCCAGCGCACCCGGAGGCCATGGCAAATAGGCTAGAATTGTGCGGTGAAGATTGCACTCGTGACCGGCAGCGCGGGGGACACGCATTGCGGTGTCGGTGACTATACATACGAGCTGGCCCAGCACCTGGCGCTTGACGGTGAGGTGCACCTCTACTACTCGAAGGATCACGGCCCCGTGCGGCGGCCCTTTGAGAAGCTGCACACCCTGTTCCTGCACCCGATGGACGGCTTCAGCATGCTGAGCCTGCCTTCCTTCAAGAAGGAACTGGTGAGTGGTGCCTACGACATCGTGCATGTGCAGTATCCCAGCAAGGGCTTCGGCAAGTCCCTGCTACCGGGGTATCTCCCGGAGAACCTCGCCGGCATGAACTCGCGTTCACGGATTGCCATCACCCTGCATGAGTGGACGACCAGCCATCCGCTGCGCAAGCTCGTGATCGACCAGATGATCCCGCGCTCGGACCTGATCTTCGTCACCAATGAAGCGGAGATGGAGGCGATCTCGCGCAAGTCCGGCAGCCGGATGATCTGTGCGCTGCCGGTTGGCAACGTGCTCGACAGCCAGCGGGAGCTGGCCGATGTCTGGAACGCGGCGGAAGGCCAGCCCCTGATCGGCTGGCCTGAGCTGGAGGGACCCTCCACGCGTGAGCCCTGGAGCATCTTCCACTACGGCCTGCCCGCCAGGGGCAAGGGTTTCAGGAAACTGCTGGAGGCCATGCACGTGATGCGTGAAGCCGGCAAGCAGCCGATCCTGTATCTCGGTGGCGACTTTCCGGAGGGCAGCAGCCTGCGCGAGCATGTGCTCGGACTGATCACGGAGTTCAACCTGACGGACGCCGTGGTGCGTGTCGGCCATATCCCGCAGGACAGGCTGGCCCAGCTGGCAACGCGCTGCATGCTCGGTGTGTTCCAGTTCGCCGAGGGCTTCTCCTCCAAGCGCTCCAGCGTGGCCAGCATCTCGCATCTCGAGCTGCCGCTGGTGGTCGGTCATGGCAGCACGGAGGAGCATCCCTATTTCGCCCCTGCCGAGAACAATGCGACCTCGCTCGCCGTCCTGCTGATCGACCTGCTTTCGGGCAGGCTGGAAAAGGAGTGGAATGAGGTGATCACGCGCCAGCGTGAGTTCGCGAGGCGCTTCAGCTTCGCGAACGTGGCTTCCAGCCATCTGGACATGTACAACAAGATCCGCAAGCTCGATACATGATCAGGCGCATCGCAGCCCTGATGCTGGCCCTGTCCTGCCTGCTGGCCGGACCGGCGGCGCATGGCCAGAGTGCGGAGTGGATCCGCCTTCCGGATACCATCCCTGACCTGCCGCGCAAGGACACTCTGGCGATACTCAACCCGGAGCCGGTCAACACCTCCTGGGCCGAACCCGGCCACCATCCGCTGGGCATCCATCTTGACAACTACGACCTGACCCGCCAGCAGGTGGAGGTGGCCCGCGAGACCGGCTGCCGCCTGGTGCGGCTCAGCATTCCGATGGAGGCCTTCCAGGGCGAGTCGGATGAGGACTGGGCGATGCTGGATCAGGTTGTCAGCCGCCTGAGCCGTGATGGCTTCGAGATCCTCCCGGTGCTGACCGCCGTCAGTGCCAGCCGCGACTACTTCACCGAATTCTGCACGCTGATCGCCGAGCGCTACGGTGCGACCTTTGACAATTACCAGCTGCTTGACGACATCAACTACAAGATCGGCATCCAGAGCCGCGACTACATCGAGCTGCTGCGGCACAGTGGCCGGGCCATCCGCGAGGCTGATCCCGGCGCGCGCATAGTCTGCGCGGGGATCCGTGGTTCGGACCTGACCTTCCTGCAGATGCTCGAGGATGGCGGCGGACTCGACAGCATCGACATCATGGCCTTCAATCTCTTCCCGCCCGCCGACGGGATCGAGCACATCTCGCGCCGTACCCGCTCGCAGCATTCACTGCGCTACATGCAGGAAATCATGGACTGGTGCCATGACCGCGGCAAGCCGGTCTGGGTCACTTCGCTTGGCTTCAGCACCAGCTATGACATCACCGACATCGGCGTGGACCAGGTCCAGCAGGCCAGCGCCTACTGCCGGGCCGTGCTGTTCCTCGGCTGGCTCGGGGTGGAACGCATCATCATCTCGGCGATCCAGGACAGTGATGCCAGCATGCTGCGCCCGGCACAGTGCTGCGGGCTGATCGACGGCATGGGCAACTACAAGGCCAGCTACTTCGCCCTGCGCACGCTCAACAACACGATCAGCGCCGGCTACCAGGTGCTGCCGCACTTCCGCTACAGCAACCGCATTTATGAACAGCCGGAAGCCTACGACGTGATGATGTCCCAGGAATACTCCTCAGGACTGGATGTCAATCCGATCCAGGCCTTCCGGATCTACCCGGACCCGGACTCACTGTTCGGCTTCTGGTTCTACCTGCCCGGAGAGGAGCAGTACCGCCTGATATATTGGATCAGCTCCGATGCGGTCTTCGCCCGCAGGATGGATCTGACCGTCAAGCCGCGGGTGCTGGAGCCGACGCAGAGCTACCAGCTGCTGGATGTCGGTGCCTCGCCCGTTGACACGATCGGAGCGCAGAATTTCCTGACTATGCGGAACCTTCCCTTGAGTACGATACCGAGCGTAATCCAGTTTGAGGTGAATGACAATGGCCGCTAGGCCGCGGATCGCACTCGTGCATGACTGGATCACGACCTTCGGCGGAGCCGAGCGCTGCCTGATCCTGCTGCATCAGATGTTCCCTGAAGCACCGATCTTCACGCTCGTGCATGACCGCTCCACCTCGCCCCCGGAACTGGACGGGGCCACGGTCTTCACCTCGCCGCTGCAGCGCATGCCCGGTGCCACGCGCAACTGGCAGCGCTACCTGCCGCTCATGCCCTATAGCATCGAGCAGCTGGACCTGCGCGGCTATGACCTCGTGATCTCCTCCAGCCATGCCGTTGCCAAGGGCGTGCTGACCCACAGCGGCCAGCGCCACCTCTGTTACTGCTACACCCCGATGCGCTACGTCTGGGACCTCTACCAGACCTACCTCGAGCATACGCGGCTCAGCCCGCTGGCGGGCAGGGCCTTCCGCTGGAGTGCGCACTACCTGCGGATGTGGGACCTGCAGAGCGCGCAGCGCGTTGACAAGTTCATCGCGATTTCCGGCACCGTGCAGCGCCGCATCCAGCGCATCTACGGGCGGGAGGCCCCGGTGGTCTTCCCCCCGGTTGACACTGACTACTTCAACATAGACCCCCACGGCCAGCGTGACTACTACCTGGCTGTCAGCCGCTTCGTGCCCTACAAGCGCCTGGATCTCGTGATCGAGACCTTCAACCACCGCCAGGAGAAGCTGCTAGTCGTCGGCGACGGGCCGCTGGGCGGCCGCCTGCGGAAGATGGCGAAGCGCAATGTGGAGTTCATCGGTGCCGTGAGCGATGAGGAACTGCGCGTGCTCTACCAGAACTGCCGCGCGCTGGTCTTTCCCGCCGAGGAGGACTTCGGGATCATCCCAGTGGAGGCCCAGGCCTGCGGCCGCCCGGTGGTGGCACTCGGAAAGGGAGGCACGGCAGAGACCGTTGTGGACGGCGTGACCGGCGTGCTGTTCCCGGAGCAGACTCCGCAGTCGCTGGATGGCGCGATTGATGCACTCGAGCGTGGCAGCTTTGACAGCGCGCGCATCAGGGAGCACGCCCAGCGCTTCGACAAGAAGGTCTTCGTTGCCAAGATGCAGGCCGCAGCGCGCTACCTGCTGGATAGCTGAAGCAGCGCTCCCGCTCTGTTACAATCGGCTCAGGTCCCGCTGCGCTGGGACGGGGAGGAGCGATGCACCGTCTGTCTGCAATCTGCCTGCTGGCTCTGCTGGCCTGTGGCCGGCTGGTCCATGCCGCAACTGACTATGACGGCTGGTGGCCGGACCCCTACGAAGTGGCGGAAGCGCAGCAGCGCTCCGAGAGCGGCACTCATGGTGACGACCTGACTGCGGAACAGCGCCGCGCCCTGCATGAGTATCTGGCGAAGCATGCCGACCGCGATGGCGATGGCGACTTTGATGCCGATGACATCCAGCAGTTCGAGCGCACCGGCGAGCTGAGCATGCTGCGCGATGGCGACCTGATGGGCGGCTACTTCGGCAGCGGTGATGAATTCATCCGCGATGGCGTCGAGCATGAGGTCAACGGCGGTCGCTACCTGCGCGATGCCATGCATGAAGCTCCGCAGCGCAGGGCGGAGCGGGAAGGGGATGGCGAGCGGGTTGCCAAGCTGGACCTGTTCGGGATGCGCGGCTTCCTCAGTGATGAGGGCACTTATTCCAATCCGAACGAGGATGCCGCAACGAGTCAGTTCATCCACTGGCGTCTGCAGGTGGCGCAGCTGCTGCCGGGCTATATCCCGCCCGCGGACTATTCGGAGCTGCTGGACCGGATCGAGCGTGAAGGGCTGGGCAGCGACAGGCAGCAGGATGAACCGCGCCGGCGACCCTCCAGTGATTCCGATGACCCGACTGTGTGGTGGTAAGGGGAGACCCGGAGCAATCGGGGCAAACAAGAGCTACCCGCCTCAGCGCTAGCCTCTATTTCCTCAACTCCATTCTTTACAAACGTGATAGACCCTCTCCCGTTTCCCATCCTCATTACTCAATTGTTAATTTATTTGACATTACGTTCAAAATGAGGATAATCCCTAACATCAAGCGCTTGATATGGTGCGCTGCCTGACAAGGGCCTGCGCAGGCCGGATGGACTACGACGCCCGGCCGGGGATTCCCAGTTCCGTTGCAAGTCAAGAGTGAACTGTAATCTGTTTTGAGTCTGGTCGGTATCTCGCAAGAGATCTCAGCCGCTGTTTTGGCTCCTTACGCTTTACTCTTCTACTCTTCACTCACCTGACGGAGTGCCGGTCTGACCGGCATGGCCATGTGGCCCTCGGGCCACACTCCGGTTTTTGGAGGTCTGGCGCAAGCCAGGCTCGGAGGCCAAGCTGTAAGCTTGGCGATTGCCAGGCAAACTGCCTGGCCTCCATACCGAGGTCTGACGCGAGTCAGGCGCGGAGGTCGAGCTGTAAGCTTGGCGATTGCCAGGCAAACTGCCTGGCCTCCATACCGAGGTCTGACGCGAGTCAGGCGCGGAGGTCGAGCACAAGCTCGGCCATCACTCATTAAGCATTGAGCAATGATCCGGGGGTGACGGTTTGTAAGAACGGCGAGGATTGAATCAGAGCAAAGCATTATGTGAGAGTTTGGATGCAGCATGAACTCATCGCTCACTCTGAATTGCTCATCCCTGCCAACCACTGACCAACGACCACTGCCCATCTCCTCCCGCGCCAGCGGGCATCCGTGCTGAACCTTTATCCCCGCCGGCGCATTCCGCCGGTGCTATTATTCCGGCATGCTGTACCGCAGAATCATCCTCAAGATGTCGGGCGAATCGCTCAAGGGCGACCTTGACTCCGGCATCGCGCCGGGTGAGCTGACCCATTACGCCGCCGAAGTGCGCAAGGTGCTGGAGACCGGCGCTCAGCTTGCACTCGTGATCGGGGGCGGCAACATCATCCGCGGTGCGGAGATCGCCGAGAAGGGCATGGACCGCGCCAATGCTGACTACATGGGCATGCTCGGCACGGTGATAAATGCGATGGCCCTGCAGGACGTGCTGGAGCAGAGCGGGGTCTACACCCGCGTGATGTCCGCGATCCACATGGAGGCGGTGGCCGAGCCCTACATCCGCCGCCGCGCGATCCGCCACCTGGAGAAGGGCCGTGTCGTGATCTTCGCCGCCGGCACCGGCAACCCCTATTTCTCCACCGATACCGCGGCCGCGCTGCGCGCCTGTGAGATCGGGGCCGACGTGTTCATCAAGGGCACCCGCGTCGACGGCATCTACACGGCCGACCCGGAGCTGGATCCCACGGCCCGGCGCTACAGCGAACTGAGTTTCCAGGAAGCGATTGAGAAGAACCTCAAGGTGCTCGACGGCCCGGCCTTCGTGATGTGCCGTGACAACAACCTGCCGATCGTCGTGGCCGACGTGACCACCCCCGGCCGGCTGGTCGAGGTGGTGCAGGGCACGGGCATCTGTACCACGGTGCGCAATGTCGAGCGCAGCAGCATGGCCTGATCGATAATAGTCATATGCACTTCGAGCGCTGCACGGTAACCGCCAATGAGGAATACGGCCCGGGGCACTGGGTGATCTCCCTGCGCTCCGAACAGGATCTGTCCGGCATCCGCGCCGGTGAATTCCTAAGTCTGCAGTGCGACCCAGAGGACAACTGGTCGCTCCTGCGTCCCCTGTCCATCCTCGGAGTGGACCTCGCTGCCAATACGCTGGAGGTTTACTACAAGCACTTAGGCCGCATGAGCCGCGCGCTGTCCAGTGTCAGCCCCGGCGAGTCCCTCAACGTGCTGTTCCCGCTCGGCGGACGCTTCCCGGTGGATCCAGCGCACAGACGCATTGCGCTGATCGGCGGTGGTGTGGGTCTGGCCCCGCTGCTGTTCCTGGCAAGGCAGCTTGAGGGCAGCGGCGTGGAGATTGATGCTTACTTTGGCGGAGCCTCCAAGCCGGACCTCGTGCTGCGCATGCTCGAGCCCTACAACTGCAACATGCTCCTGTCCACGGATGACGGCAGCCACGGTTATCGTGGCAACTGCGTGGACTGCTACTTCGACAGCGGCCGCAGCCACGATGTGATCTACACCTGTGGCCCCAACCCGATGATGAACGCCCTGCGCGCGCGCCTGGATGGCAGCGTGCCCTGCTGGGCCAGCCTCGAGGAGTACATGGCCTGCGGAGTCGGGGCCTGCCTCGGCTGCGCCACGCATATTGACAACGAGGGCCAGCGTGCCAACGAGACGGTCTGCAAAAAGGGACCGGTGTTCGATCTCTCGAAGGTGGTGTTCCACCACTGATGCTTGAGCTCGAGACAGGCAGTGCCGAAGCCACCCAGCGCCTGGCGGAGCGTATCGGCGGGATCGTCGCCGGTCCGCTGCTGATCCTGCTCAGCGGTGACTACGGCACGGGCAAGACCACCTTCGTGCAGGGCCTGGCCCGCGGGCTGGGAATCAGCTCCGTGGTGCGCAGCCCGAGCTACAACATCATGAAGCGCTACGAGGGCGGGCGCCTGCCGCTGGTGCATGCCGACCTCTACCGAACTGCGGGTGAGGCGGACATCGAGGAGCTGGGCCTGATCGAGGAAACCGCGGAAGGGATCCTCGCCGTGGAATGGCCGAAGCGGGACCTGCCCGCGCAGCTTGGCCTGCCCTGGCTGCACATTGAATTCCGCCAGGGGAATGGCGACGCGGACCGCCGCGTGCTGTTGCTGAGCTGGGAGGATGAAGTGGCAACGGTGCTCGGGGGGATGCTCGGATGATCCTCTGTCTCGACAGTTCCGGGCCCGGGGTGCAGTTCAGCCTGACGGATGACTCCGCCGGCGAGCTGGGTTGCGTCGTGGCCGAGCCGCGCAGCGAACTGTCACGCGACATGAGCGGGCTCTACGCCCTGCTGCTGGATGCTGCCGGTCTGGAGGATGGCAGCGGGATCAAACGGATTCTCGTGGGGCAGGGGCCCGGGACCTTCATCGGCACCCGCGTGGCCCTGAGTTTTGCCAACGGCCTGGCCAGTGCATCCGGGATGGCGCTGGCGCAGTTCGACAGCCTGCGCGCGATGCAGCTCTCTGCTGGCAATCCCCTGGCGCTGGCTTTGCGGGATGCCCGCCGTGGGCAGTATTACATCTGTGATGGACAGCTCACACGCCTGATCGACGAGCCAAAACTCACCGAGCTGCTGGACAGTGCGGAGCATGTGGTCAGCGACAAGGTGCCGGAGGTGCTGCAGCAGGACCGCTCACTGGCGCATATGCAGGACCTGCTGGCCCGTTGCAGCGGACGGTTGCAGTGGCTGGACCGCCTGCCGGCGGGAGCGATGCTGGCCTGCGCCGAGCCCTGTCCCGAGGGCTATGCCGAGCCGGTCTACCTGCGCGGCTACCTCTGATCCTTCACGCGAACCACACCCCGCGGCGGGCAGTAGAATTAACACATGGCTGCTGTGAACTTCGCTGACAGACTGAGTGAGCGGATCCGCGAGAATGACTCGCGGGTGGTGGTCGGCCTGGATCCCAATCCCGGCAAGTTCCCCGCGGAACTGAAGGCGGCCTGGGAACAGGCCACGGATGCTGCCGCACGCGCGCTGGTGCTGCGCGACTTCTGCAGCAGCGTGATCCGTGCCAGCGAGGGCCTGGCCTGCGCCTTCAAGCCGCAGATCGCCTTCTTCGAGCAGTTCGGCAGCGCCGGCATCGCCGTGCTGGAGGAGCTGCTGCGTGACAACCCTGACAGCATCTTCATCATGGACTGCAAGCGCGGCGACATCGGCTCCACCGTGGAAGCCTACGCCCGGGCCTACTTCGAGCTGCCCGGTGATCCTCCCGCTCCCATGTCCTGCGCCGCAGTGACGCACAACCCCTACCTCGGGCTGGACAGCGTACTGCCGTACTTCCCATACCTCGCGGAGGACCGCGGGATGTTCATCCTCTGCAAGACCTCCAACCCCAGCGCACTGGACTTCCAGGACCGGCTGGTGGATGACCGCTCGCTCTACCTGATCGTGGCGGAGCAGATCGAGCTGTGGGGTGAGGAATTCATCGGCGAATGCGGCTTCAGCTCCATGGGCCTCGTGGCCGGGGCTACGCATCCCTACGACGGTGAGGCTATCCGCCATGCCGCGCCGCATGCTCTGTTCCTCGTGCCGGGGATCGGCACCCAGGGCGGCAAGGTGGATGATGCGCGGGCCTTCACGGACAAGCGAGGCAACGGTGCGGTGTTCAACTTCAGCCGCAGCGTGATCTACCCGCAGCTGCACGGTCCGCATGTGGAGGGCCTCAGTGGCAGCGAGGACTTCGAAGCTCTGGTGCGTGATGCGGCGGACTTCTACCGCAGGGCTCTCAACAGCGCGCTGGGATTCTGAAGCAAGCGCATCTACTGTGCGTTAATCCGCCATCTGTTCCAATGGTCTGGGAATGTGTATCTGCGTGCACAGACAAGCGAAACTGCTATACGGGGCAAGGGCGAGGGAGGCTGAGTGATCAGTTGCCGAGCAGGCTGCCGGCGCTGTCCAGACCGCTGGCGACATATGCCCGGATCCGCACCGGTCCGGTGAAGGTCCCGGAGAAGTAGCTCAGTTCCACGCGGCCGCTGGCATCGGTGACCGGGTCGATCACCTGGATCGAGCCGTTCTCCTCATCGATGAATTCCACGCGGATCTCCACGCCGGAGAGCGGCAGGCCGAAGAGGTCGGTGACCTCGGCGACGAGGTTCAGTTCATTCACGCCGTCGGCGGGAATCACGGCACCCTTGCGGGCCAGGCCGTTGCTGAACTCATTGGAATAGAAGAGCTCGATGTGGGCACCGGTGCTTTCCACCAGCGTGAAGTTGAAGCTCTCGCTCAGGCCCGTGCTGGGCTCGATCAGGGCCACACTCAGCACGCCCGGCTGGCGGCCGCTGAGCACGTCCACGCTGTAGTTGCCCTGGGCATCGGTTGCCTGCTGCTCGATCAGCAGCTGGCCCTCTCCGGCCTGGATCACGGCCTTGAGCGGCACACCGGGAGCCGGGGTGCCATCGGCATGTGTCAGCTTCGCGCTGAGCGTCGCCACGCTGCTGCCGTCCGCGGCCAGCTGGTCGGGGAAGGCGTTCATCTGCAGACGATAGTAGTTGGCTGCGCTGGACTGGCGGTCCAGGTACAGCAGGTAGTCCTCGGGACTGACGAGTTCGAGGTTCAGGTAGGTCACGGGGGCGATCGGAATCTCCAGCTCACTCGTCAGTTCATGCTGGGCCACCGAGAAGCTGATCTTCGCCGAGGTGGGGAGCATCCCGCTGCGGTATCCGAAGCTGGCCATCCCGGCCTCGTCGGTCACGGCGCTGGTGCTGGCGAGGAAGCCTCCGCCATCCGTGATGCGGGCTTCGACGGTCTCACCGGCCAGCGGCTGGCCGTCGTCGACGAGCATCACCTGGATCTCGGATTCACTGCGGCCGTCGTTGGGCAGGGCTTCAGGGTAGGCATGGGTCAGGAGTGCGGTGCCGTCCACCTGCTTGTGGTGCGGGAAGAGGATGTTGCCAATCAGGGCCAGATCAAAGAGGGCGGATGCAGGCGCTGCCATCACCAGCATGATGAGCGCTGCAAGACCTGCTGACTTCCACCCTGTCGTTCTCATGACTTCCTTCACCTAGATATTCGCCGGTGGGTCACTCTGATTTTAAACCCTTTACAGTTATTGACGCAGCAATTTCCGGAAAAATTTCGCCTGTTTGGCCAGACTTCACCGGGCCTTCACAAATCACGGCCGGATGCCGTTCCCCCGTCGGGCCGCCAGCCCCGCGCATGCTAAGCTTCAGGCTGATCTGCCGGAGCAATCAATGGAAGCCTATTCCGCCGTCAAACTGCTGCATGTCACCTGCGCGCTCCTGAGCATCAGCGGCTTCATCTACCGCTTCGTGCTGCTCAAGCAGCGCGTGAACCTGAAGGCCAAATTCACCACGAAGGTCCTGCCGCACATCATCGACACGGTGCTGCTGGCGAGCGCAGTCGGGCTGATCATCATGGGTCCCTTTGACCTGCTGAGTGAGCACTGGCTGCTGGCGAAGATCGTGCTGCTGGTGGCCTACATCGGCTTCGGCATGAAGGCCCTCAAGCCCGGGATTGACGACGAAGTGCGGCGCAAGGCCTTCAACGCGGCGTGCATCTGCATCTTCCTGATCCTCTGCTTCGCATTCGAGCATCTGTTCCGTGTCAACAAGGGTGACCTGCTTTCCAACGGAGCACAGAAGGCCACGGTGGTCGAGGAATACGACCACAGCCAGGGCAAGGAGTAGCGGGCTCAGCCCTCCGCGAGCAGTTCGCAGACCCGCTGGATTTCATCCTCAGTGTTGTAGACATGCGGCGAGAGCCGCATCCCGAAACGCGGACGCTTGTCGTGGTGTACTCCGGCCTGCTGCAGTTTCGCTGACAGCGCTTCGTGATTGCGCAGGCTGAGCGCCAGTGTGCCACCTTCCACGTCCGCACCCTTCAGGCGTGTTGACAACATGCCCGTTCGCGAGTGCGGCACTGCGCAGCATGCCCTTCAGGGCCAGGTTATGGCTGCGGATCGTGTCTATGCCGATGGCCTGCGTGCAGCGGATTGCGGCACTGGCAATCATCGCCGGCTGGGGCACGGGCGTGCCGCCCATGAAACGCCAGGCATTCGCGTTGTAGCGGAAGTCGTGGATGTCCATCTCAAAGGGGTTCTCATGGCTCCACCAGCCGACGTCCACCGGCTGGCACTGCCCGAGCATCTCGTCCGAGGCCCAGAGGAAGCTCGCCCCCTGGCCGCCGCAGAGCCACTTCACACTGCAGCCCAGCACGAAGTCCGCGCCCCAGGCCGGGATGTCAATCGGCACCACGCCGACCGACTGCGCGATGTCAACCACGGAGATGATCCCGCGCTCGCGGCAGATCCGGCAGATTTCGGCAACGGGGTTCAGGTAGCTGTTGTTGCTGCAGGAATGCATGATCAGCACCAGCTTCACGTCGCCGGTCAGTGCTGCATCCCAGCGCTCCAGGCTTGTCACGCCATCCTCGTCAGCGAGGAAACGCGGCTGCCAGCCGAGATGATGGGCCACCTGCTGGGCGGCATAGCTCATCGAGGGGAAGTCCATTTCACTGAGCAGCACCACACTGCGGCCGTTGCCGGGCAGGGCCGGCATCAGCTTGCACAGCCCGCTCGACAGGTTGGACTGCATGCAGTAGTTGCTGGCATTGCCACCGAGCAGGCCGCTGAGCGCCTTGTGGAAGCCCTCGATCTCACGCAGCCACAGCGGCCAGGAGTTGCAGCCGCCTTCGGCCCAGTGCCCGATGAACAGACGGCTGGCGCGGCGCGCACGCTCGGACAGGCAGCCCACTGCGTGGTTCAGCAGGTAGGTGCCCGCCGGCACATCGAACACTTCGTTGCCAACATGGCGCTTATGCGTGGCCGGGGAGATGGTCTCAGGATCATTCACAGGGCGATTATAGGGGAGGTGAGGGCGCGCGAGGAGAAGGAGCTATCCGCTTTAGCGGTAGTTGGAGTCCCGATGTAATTCAGACAAGGAAAATGACATACCGCGCAGTCGCGCGAGTGGCAGTGAGATCGCCAGATTGGTTTTGTTGACGCAGAGTCGCAGAGAGAGAACAGAATCGCAGAGGGCATTCAAAAACTTGAAAGGAAGTTTCTGTGTCCTGATTGATCAGCACCCTGATTTCAACATCGTCAGGACGCTCCGTGACGTCAATTGTCAGCAGTTCATCCTGCCCACCCTGTACTCGGCTGAAGTCCTTCAAGCCTATTGTAACTGGCTGATTTTCAAGCTCAAACTTCGTTGCACCGGAGCCGCATGCTGCGAGCATCAGCATACAAATTAGTACGAACACTACTGAAATTCCCTGATTCCTTCCCATCTTGATCTCCCTTTTGGATTTATTGATCTATGATCTCGCAATGCCTGATAATCTCATTTGTTTCCAGATCTCTCTCACTAACCAGGTCTGCAATGAATCCCTTAAGGGGTATCTTGGTTGCAGATGATGTATCAAACTCTAAATCTCTCATTCTTGGTATCAGATATTCATTACCTTCGATTCTGATCAACCGCATCGTCAAGCTTTCTCTATAGAACCCAAACTTGTTCCAATGATCTGGAGTGATCGAAAACTCGAGATACATATTGTCGAAATCAATCAGAGAAGAGTGTGAGAATCCACCTTGTTTCACACCATCGAACAATGGAGTAGTGTAAGACTCACTATCGGATTCAAACAGAAAGAATCGGCTCTCTGCTATTTCTGAATAGAACCACTGGCGGATGGGTTCATCAACTCCAAACCCATACATTTCGCGAGGTTCGTATTCAAGGCTCGGGTAATCTACATTTTCTAAACCAATGCTGCCGTCCTGCCCACTGATTGTCCCTAGATACCAGGTAACAATATCTTCAATTTCAATTGGCACAAACAGCGCGACATCACCATTGACAAGACAAGATTCATTATGCAACTGCCATAGAGATTCACTTTCCGTTTCTGTGAAGAATGGTTCAGATGCTACATCACCAAGCAGTTGTGAATAGACCTTCAACTCTCCATCAATTACCTGTCCATTCCATTGCTGACTGATATACCAGAATTCGTCATTGTAGTTTGTCCCAAGTAGGCGGAGTGTTCTCGTGTCAGAACTATATGTGACGGGATCTTCTCCCTCCCTCGTCCACTGCAGTTTGAACTGATTGAAGAGATCTTCAACAGGAAGATTCATGAATACCCCAAATTTTCCATCCTTATCCAGACTGAACATCCTCACCGCTGGAGACTCAATTTCCTCCTCAAAACTACCCAGATCCAGATCAGCCCTGTGGATGAAACCTTCTGGAGTGATCTCGTGGAAACTTGCATAGACCTGCAGGTTGTTCGGATCCTGATAGACAGCGGCATAGCCCCCGACCGTGGCCTGCGGATTGGATATCAGCTCGGCTTCCACCTGCACCACTCCGGCTGGAACGTCCGGCCCCGGACCGGGCAGCTCATAGCGTCTCACTATCACACCCTTGCCAAGCTGCACTTCCAGATTGCCATCCTCATTCTCCGGATCAGCGCTGTCCACAGCGCGGACCACAAACCAGCGGTCCACTTCCGTGTCCAAATCTTCGATCAGGCTGTAGTTGTAGGGGGCTCCCTGATCCTCAATCTCAATCACAGTTGCATTGTCAAAATCAGGAGTCTGGCCCGGGCCGTAATAGATCCGATATCGAACCGGACCACTGCTCCAGGTGCCATTCTCATCTGCGGTGTTGTCTATCGCGTGGCTGTAACCCAGCACAGCCCGTCCATCGCCGTAAAACATAGTCACAAGGCCAGTACTGTCCTGCCACTCCGGCGGGTACACGTCACGCGGCTCCACCAGCGCTCCGAGTACCTTCAGGTTCTGTTCCTCGTTCGGCGGTTCCGCGCTGTCAACTGCGCGCACAGCTACGCGGTAGTATTGCTCATTTGTCAGGCCAGTGATGGTGAAGGGAGACTCTGTCACATCCTCTGACTGGGCGCTGCCGTAGTCGAAGGGATCAAGGCTGCCTTCGGTAGTTTCCTCCCAGTAGACCCGGTAGCTCACCGGTGGTGACTGGCTGTCCTCTGCATTGCCAAACTCCACCCTGATCTGTTCGCTGGACGGGACAAGTTGCTGCACGCCGACCGTGTCGAGCCAGTACGGCGGTGTAGTATCGCCCTGGTCAACCGGGTAGAAGTCCGCCCGGTTGGACAATGCCCCACGCTCATCTGTGCCGGCATCGAATGGCAGCACCCTGAAATGATGAGCGAACTGGGCTTCGCCTAGCGGGATGTACAACTCATAACGCACAGGTGCTGCATTGTTGACGCTGGGTCGCGCGATGCTGGGAGCAATGCCGTTACCGCTGTCCACATCAGTCCAGTTCAGTTCGCCGTCGCCGCGGTTGACCGCCATCTGCACCACATAGCCGGAAAGCTGTTCATTCCAGTGCTGAGCGATGCTGGTGATATCGGAGAGGCCGACAAGCCCGTCATCATTGCCATCCACGCGAGCGCGCCGCCAGTTGGCAGAACCGCTGCCACCGTCATCAGGGTTGCCCGTGGGCCAGTATTCCAGACCGTTGTGACTGAAGGGATCGTCATAGATGACACTCTGCTGGAAGTTCTGCCCAAGCGGCGTGATATCCGAAGCATTCACGAGGCCGTTCTGGTCGTAGTCCCCCAGCATGCGCTCGGTCCACTTGAGCGTCACGCCGCTGGCGGGGGTGGGGCCTTCGCCGTCGGGATCGTCAACCGTAAGTGTTAGGTCGAACACGGCGTTGGCATCGCCGCTGGCCACCTTGGCTGGCACCTTGTCAGGGTCGATGCCCAGGCGGGTGAACTCGGCAGCCAGGGCATCATGCAGCTCGGGGAACTTGAAGGCGGAGTTACTGGAATCAGGAGAAAGCGCTTCAGGACTGGTGCCGCCCTTGCAGCCTGCCAGCAGGATCATCCCGAGCATGAACGGGACCAATGCGAGCGTTGTGGCCCGGCGAGTTTTCATGCTTTGATTTTACCTTGAATTGACGGTGTGTAGCTCTCAGAGCTACAGGGCCCTGTTGCTCTCAGAGAAACACTCCGTCCGGCTTGCGCCGGGATACCGCGCCGAGCTTGCGCGCGACCTCCAATAGAATTGCTTCGCGGTGCCTCCGATTGCCGAAACCGGAAACCCGAAACCTGTAGTGCGAATTACGCTACAGCTCCGATGTCACTGCTTCGCAGTGCCTCCAATGGTGCAGCTTCGCAGTGACTCCACTACCGCTGAAGCGGGTAGCTCCATTGCCGAAGCAAGCTTCGACCTCCTAGATCAATTCGAACTCGCTGGTGAAGTGGCGCAGCACCGGTGTTTCCTTCACGAAGCGCACGCCGCGGATGTTCTCATGGTCCGCCTTCATGCGGATCAGAGTGTTGGCAACGAACTCCAGTTGCGTATAGCTGTAGGTGCGATGCGGGATTGCGAGGCGCACGAGGTCCAGTCCCTCGAAGCGATCCTGCTTCGTCACCGCATCGCGGCCGCGCAGCACGCTGCCGATTTCCACCGAGCGCACCCCGCCCTCGAGGTAGAGCGCGAGGCTGAGCGCCTGGGCCGGGAACTGCTCGCGCGGCAGGTGTGGGCAGAACTGCATGGCGTCCACGTAGACCGCGTGCCCGCCCGGAGGCCAGGTCACGCTGATCCCGGCCTCGCGCAACAGCACCGAGAGGTGCGCCACCTGGCCGGTGCGGTAGGCGAGGTAGTCCGGGCTGCAGCATTCCTGCAGGCCCTGGGCCAGGGCGTCCATGTCGCGCCCGCTCATCCCGCCGTAGGTGGAGAAGCCGTCGAAGAGGATCTCGTACATGCGCAGCTGTTCGTAGAGTTCGTGGCTGCGCACGGCGATGAAGCCGCCCATGTTGACAAGCCCGTCCTTCTTGGCGCTCATCCACATGCCGTCGGCCTGGGCCATGATCTCGCGCAGGATCGCGCCGATGCTCCAGTTGGCGAAGCCCTGCTCGCGCTGCTGGATGAACCAGGCGTTCTCGATCACGCGCGCGCTGTCAATCAGCAGCGGCTTGCCGAACTGGCGGCAGATCTCGCCGACGCGCTTGAGATTCTCGAGGCTGACGGGCTGGCCGCCGCCGCTGTTGCAGGTCAGGGTCATGCAGACCAGCGGAATCCTGTCGCCATGCTCGCGCAGATAGGCTTCCAGCTTCGCCGTGTCCATGTTGCCCTTGAAGGGGTGCTCGGACTGCAGGTCGTAGATGCGCTCGTGCACGAGGTTGACATCGATGGCCTGCTGGTACTGCACGTGCGCGGCGGTGGTATCGAAGTGGATGTTGTTGGGGACATGGTCGCCGGGTTTGAGGAAGTGCGTCATCAGCACGAGCTCTGCCGAGCGTCCCTGGTGGGTCGGCAGGATGTGCTCGAAGCCGAAGATCTCCTCGATGGAGTTGCGCAGGCGCCTGAAGCTCAGGCTGCCGGCATAGGCCTCGTCGCCGCGCATCAGCGCTGCCCACTGATTGTGGCTCATCGCGCCGGTACCGCTGTCGGTCAGCAGGTCGATGAACACGTCGTCACTGGCGAGGTTGAAGAGGTTGTACTTTGCCGTCTCCAGGCGGCGGCGGCGTTCCTGCGCGCTGATCTGGCGGATCGGCACGACGCTCTTGACGTAGAAGGGTTCGGGCTGCAGGTAGTCCCAGGCGTTGTCATTTGTCATTTCAATTTCCTCTGATATGACATCGGTGTGATGTCCGAGATTTGAGTGGAGGCCAAGTGTAAGCCTGGCAATTTTCGATTTCACCACGAAGGACACCAAGATCACGAAGTCAGTTGATGTTCACAAAGGATTCACATGGCAACTTCGTGTTCGTCTATCTAACTTTGTGCTCTTCCTGAGCTTTGTGGTTGATTCCTTCTTCACTCCGTTGTCAGCTTTACAACTGAGCTCCTTGCCAGGCTAACAGCCTGGCCTCCGTTGCCCGGATTGCTCCGGGCCTCCGTCAGTGGATGCTGTCGCGCACCACGCCGTAGGTGCCGCCCCAGGCGTCGGTCATCTGGTTGCGGATCTCCCACAGCTCGGGGAACAGCTTCTGCGCCATGCCACGGTTCAGCATCTCCACGCTGCGGCCCTTCAGGCTCTTCGCGCCTAGCCCGATCGAGCGGTGAATCAGCTGGATGTGGTGGTAGCGGAATTTCTGGAACAGCTCGTCGTAGTCCGCGAGGCATTCCGCCACCATGTAGCAGTCATCATGGCTGTACTGGGAGTTGTAGACCTGCTCGATGGTCCTGCCGTAGTGGTCGAGGTAGCACGCCTTATAGGCATCCCACAGCGGGTTGACCAGGCTCAGCAGGTTGTTGAAGCCAGGCGATTCCTGCCCGCTGCCGTTGCCAAGGTTCAGGCGGATCGGCTGGTACTCATGCGGGCTCATCGTCTCCAGCACCGGCAGGTGGTCGATCATCAGCAGCTGGATGGTGTGTACCCGCCTGAACAGCGTCACCACGCGGTGCGTATTGCGCTGTTCCATCCAGTCGATGATGCCAAGCAGGGTGTAGCCGATCAGCTTCATCCAGAGCTCCTCGCTCTGGTGCACGATCTGGAACATCAGTTCGTCCTCGTTGACGAACTCGGAGAAATCCTTCTGGCAGCCCAGCAGTTCCTGGGTGTTCAGGTACTTCTCATAGTCCAGGCTGCCGTCGCCGTGCATCTGGTCGTAAAAGGGTTTCCGGTCCATGTATGTCTCCTCGGGTCGGTACGTGAAAATGTGCGAAAGGGATCGCGCCGCTTAGGAATCGGGCCGTTTCACGTAGCGCCAGGCGGCCTGGCTGCCGAGTCTGCGTGCCATGGACATACACTTCCATATTACAGCAATGCCGGGACAAATCAGGGTACAATTGACCCAGTGGAACGGCCAGATAGCAGTGTGGCCCAGAGGGACGGCAGTGAGCGCGACGAGCGGGTGGAGCTTGAGCGCGAGGAAATGCACAGCCCCGTAGTGGTGCGCAGGGTCCGGGACAGGCAGACCGGCAAGGTGCGCGTACTCTCCGAGGACCAGTTCTGGTCCGAGATCCGGCAGTTCAAGGTCCGCCAGCTGATGAACTGGCATGAGGAACTGCGTCAGCGGCGCTGGCATACCGCCGGGCTGGCCGCCGCCACGGAGGACTACGAGGAGGAGATGGCCCAGCTGCAGCGCCTGCAGGAGCTGGAGCTGGCGGAGCTGATGACCGAGCAGCTCGTTGACAACTCCCAGCGCATCACGGGCATCGAGCGCCGCATGCTCGGGATCATCGTCTGGCTGGTGATTCTGCTCGGGCTGCAGGCCCTGATCCTCTTCAAGTTCGGCTCGCGGATCTTCTAGCTCAGTCTCCGATGCAATCCCGGATGTCCGCAAGGAAGCGCTCAACCTTCGACTCGTCGAGGTGCGGCATCACAAGCACCTTGTAGACCGGGCGGCAGTACTGCCAGCCATCCTTCTCGTAGGCGAAGACATGGCTCCAGCGCAGCACATAGCGCGTGTGGTCCGCGAAGAGTGCCGTAAGCCGTTCACGCAACTGGTCGTTCACGTCGTCTCCGATATGGAAGCCGAAGGTGTTCTGCGGGCTGTCGATCACCCTGAGCTGGGGGATGCCGGCCAGGCCCCGCAGCAGCTGCTGCTTGAGCAGCATCATTTCGTTGAACTGGCGGCGGTAGCCACTGCGGCCCATCGCGGCGAAGGCAGCCCAGCAGGCCACGGCCGCCGCCCCGCTGCGCGAGCCGCTGATCGTGTCATCGCGTCCCTCGTGCAGGTAGCTGACCATCCGGCAGACATGGTCCAGCTGGCCCTTGCGGCAGATGAACATCCCGGCAGGCGCGGGCGTGCGCCCGAACTTGTGCGGGTCGATGGTGATGCTGTCCACATCCGGGTTGGCAAAATCCCAGCCACCCGGGTTGTGCTCACTGAAGGGCAGGGCCAGGCCGCCGAATGCCGCATCCACATGCACATGCCAGGCGAGGCGCGGGTAGCGCTGGCGGTACTCCCGCAGCAGGCCGAGCATGCCCTGCACGTCGTCAACTGCACCGATGTGCGAGCTGCCGGCATTGGCAACGAGGATGATCCCGTCGAAGCCCTCATGCAGCAGGGCGTCTAGTTCCCTGCGCATCGAGCCGAGGTCGATCCCGCCATCTGGACGCACGGTGCAGAGTGCCAGTCCGCTCGAGCCACGTTCAGGGCGGATGCGCAGCCAGCCGCGGGGCAGGGGCTCGGCGGTGGCATTCTCAGGCCCGAGGCCGAGCAGGTCGGAGCCCTTCATCACTGAGTAATGCGCCTCGCAGCTGGCGATGATGCCGATCCGCCGGCAGCCCTGCGCGCGCAGGCGGTTGCGCCCGAGCCACATCCCCTGCAGGTTGGCCTCCGTGCCGCCGGGGCAGATATAGCCGTCGGCGTCGGCAACGGGGTCAGCCATGCCAAGCAGTTCCGCCGCCATGTGGATGGCCTGGCGTTCCAGTGCGCGGGTGCCGGCCCATTCAGGTTCGCCCTCACAGTTGGTGGTCGTGATGATGTTGTTGGGCTGGCGTGGCATCGCTTCGGCGAAAGCTTCAATGGCGATGTCCAGCGGGCGCGTCATCGGGAAGGAGAGGATCAGCGGGTAGCCGGGATGGCGGTGGTCAATGATGCCGTCAAGCGCTTCGCGCACCCGCGCCAGCACCGCTGCCTCATCCAGTCCATCCTCCGGCCAGAGCTGCTCCGGCATCACTGCCCCTGCTGCCAGACGTTGAGCACGTAGGGATGGGTCTCGCTTTCCATTGCCATTTCAGCCTGCAACTGCATGTCATCAATCTGTGCCTGGGCCAGTGGAGCTTCGAGTGTCTGCCAGCGGTGGAGCAGTGTCAGGGCATCAGCCCGAATGCCCCAGTCCGGATCGGCAAGCAAGCTGGCAACGCTGTCCACGAGGTCTATGTCAGGCTGGTCTTCCACGCGCTGCAACACATGCAGCAGGCAGCGTAGCTGCGTGGTGCTGATGCGTTCCTGCGGGGAATCCATTTCAGCAGAGCGCAGAGCACACTGTTCATAGGTCTTCGGCAGCAGTTCAGCCCCGTAGATCCCCCAGTTGGCGGCAAGTTGTCCCATCACGGCATCGCGAACGGAGATGTGCGGATGGTCCAGCAGGGCCAGGAATTCCCAGGCAGCGTTGATTCTCAGTCCTGCGGCGCTGACAACCGCAGCCTGCAGATCCTTCTCGTCAGTGGCAGGATCACGCAGCATCGCCTGCAGTTCCGCGTCGGCGGCGTGGCTGCCGATCATGCCCAGTACCTGGATGGCGCGGCGGCGCAGCTGCGGATCTGCAAGGAACTCAGTGGCAACATCACCCAGATCACTAAGCTTCAGATCACCGATCACACGCAGCACGCAATTGCGCTGGGTGTACACATCCGTGTCGGCCGCGCTGCGCAGGGCACTGAGCACAGCCGGGCGGTCCAGCTCCATCAGCTGCGGGTAGATGTCATTGAAGGCGCGCACCGCCAGTGAATAGTCGTCATCCATCTCGGCGACGACGTAGGGCAGCACCGGCATGCCGAAGGCCACGATCCGCTTGCGGGCCTCGGGCACGATGGCCACGTTCTCACCGACCTCCCAGCGGATGGCGATTGCCCACAGCTCGTCGAAGACCTCCTGGGTCAGCTCACCTTCATAGGCGATGATCGCGGGCATTTCCACGTCATCACCGGGAGGCTGGTTGGGGCCGCTCGTGCTGGCGGTCTCCTCCGCATCCGGCGGCGGCGCGATGTCCCAGCCCACGCCGTAGCGCGTATTGCTCCACATCGAGCTGTCGGCCTGGTTGCCATCGGCGAGGTAGCTGTCAGAACCGGCCAGATCCACGAGTACGCCGATGCTGGCGCTGTCCCGGGCGGCGCGCCCGGCGTTCAGCCCGCCGTCCTTTCTCGAAGCATAGGTGTCATTGCCGCTGCGGTCGATGTGGATCCCGACGCTGTTCGTAAGGCCGGTGCCGTTGCAGCTGGTGTTGCCGAAATAGCGGTCGTCACCGCCGCGGTCGTGCAGGATGCTGGCCGCGAAGTCATGGCTGCCGCCCTGGCCGAGCCCGCTGTGCATCACGTAGGTGTCCGAGCCGCTGACATCCACCAGCCCGCCAACGGCGAGGTGGATGCCGCTGCCCTGGCCGTACTGCGTCATTTCGTAGAGGTCGTTGCCAGCGCCGTCCCAGAGGAAGCCGCCCGAGTACCAGTAGCCCACGCCCTGGTTGTAGATGTCGCCGAGATAGCGGTCGTTGCCCTCGTAGTCGATCAGCATCGCGATCCCGCCGGCGTAGTCAATGTCGCGCTCGCCGATGGCGAAGCCCTGGCTGAAGGACTGGTAGCGGTCGCCGAACAGCGGTGCATGCAGGTACACACCGCCGGCCTCGTAGATTTCATTGCCACGGGTATTGATGCACAGGGCAACACCGCGTGTACGGGCGAAGGCCTGGGCCATGCTCCAGGCGGAGTATGTGTCGTTGTCAACGGCGGAGAGGATATCGGGGCTGTCGGCGCTGCGCTCGAAGGCGTCAATCTCCTTCTCGTTGCCCTCGGCGATGTCGAACGCAGGAGTATCTCCCTGGGCGTCGTCATACATGATGCCAATGCCGAAGGCCGCTGCACCCTGGGTGAATATCTTGGAGCGGTAGCTGTCCGAACCGCCGTCGTCGTAGAAGGTGGCAACTCCTGCCATGGCAGCGCCGAGTGAGCAGCTGCCTGCTTCATAGCGGTCGTCTCGGAGCCGAGGTCGTAAAAGGCGGCATAGCCGATGATTGCTCCACCGAGCGTGTAGTCAACATCAGCACAGTCGTAGTAATCGTCGCCAGCCAGATCCACGAAGTAGCCGACATGGTCACGCGACGTTCCGAGGCATCCACCTATTCGGCAGTCCTCGTAATGGTCATCGCCTCCGGGATCCAGCAGTGCGTCAAACTCCCCGGAATAGTGATCGTTTCCGAATGTCCCCACGGCAATCCGCTTATCGCCAAACACCATGATTACCGGTTGATCAGTTGGATAAGCTTCCTGCGGAATGCTCCAATCCACTGGCGCGGATCATTCCAGAGGATATTGTGTAACATGTTGTTGGGATCCTGGAAAGTCTTGGAATTGAAAGCTGCCCGAAAATCATTTCCGTTCCTTCGCCTGAATCTACCTTTTGCCAGGAATCAAATGCATAGCTGGGAAGCCCCGTTCCGGGGATTGTGACAATCCATGTGAAGAGAAGTAATCGTCGAGCCCACCAGCATCCCTTACCGGGGATTCAAAGATGTCATGCCATGCCAGGTATCGCGGGAAATATGACAACTGCAGATCAAGGTTTTCGAAGCTGGCTCGTTCAATCTCATCAGGATTTCTGTTGTACCCGATTGCGGATTGATTTCCACTGAAGGAAACGATCGTAGTTACATCTACAATCTGGCGAAGTAAGGCAACAATGTCATCGGGAGAATCGCACTGCTTGGCATATTGCTCAATCCAGCTGTATGAATCAAGGTTCTGGTATGCATAGTCAGCTTCAGCCTTATCGTCCACGCCCATGTGCCTACTCGGGTTGCCTGGTTCTAGCCAATCCCACAACTGCTGAATTCCCGCCACATTAGTGAATGGCATTGTTTCGCACTTGCCCGCCATCTCATCCATCCACGACGCGATCTGCAGCGGGTCCTGCATCATTTCGCGGATGATCGGGAAGCATTCATGGCCTTTGGCGTAGTCCTTGTCGAACTGCAGGTCGGCAAGCGTCATGTTGCCGGCCTGCAGGGCCTGCTCCAGTGCATTGAGTTCATCCAGGGTATATGCACCGTAGTAGTTTTCCGAACCTTCCAGCTCGGCTCGAGCGGGCAGTGCGCCTATGGCAAGGCAGCATAGCAAGAGCAGGCTCGGGCCGCTCAGGCGCAGGAGGGTGTTGGCAGAGTGCGGGCGGGTCCGGTACGGATGCAGTGTTGACTGTTTCATGGGTCAGCGCTCCTCGGCGGATGTGCATACATTATCAGGCTTGCCGTGCAGAGTGCGAGACTGCACCGAGGTTAAGTAATGGTGTACTGACAAGGCAATCCGTAAAGCAAAGTCGGCTGATTGACAATATGAATATATATTAAATGCGGATAAAGGCTTGACAGATGTTTGTTCTCGGTTATAATTCAGTCAACACAAGTAAAGGAGCGCATATGAATCGCTTCGAGCACAGTCAGATCTTCAACGACCAGCCCCCGCTGGTCCGGACCGGCCCCGGGGCCCTGCGCCTGGTGACCCTCATGTTGAGGGATGCCCTGCCGGAGGACAAGCTGGCGAGCATCGTGGACAGCCTGCCGCTGGAGGAAACGCGCGAGCGCCAGCGCCGCCTGCACCATCTGCTGGACAGCGGCTACGGCAGTTGCCTGCTGGCTCAGCCGCAGGCCGCCGGGATCCTGGACCGCGCCCTGCAGAGCTTCAATGGCCGCCAGTTCGAGCTGGTGAGCTTCGTGATCATGCCAAGCCATGTCCATATGCTGGCCGGTGCCAACAGCGGCTACAGCATCGAACGGGTGCTGCTGGCGCTGATGGACTGGACGGAGGAGCAGTTCGAGGAGGAATGCGGCACGCTCGGCCGGGTCTGGAGCCGGCAGTACCGTGAGCAGGTGATCCGCGATGAGGAGCATATGTTCGCCGCCATCGAGTTCATCCACAGCGACCCGGTGCGCGCCGGTCTGTGCGAGGATGCGGAGGACTGGGAATTCAGCAGCGCCGACGGGATGGACATCCGTCACGTGGTGAGCGTGGTCGATGCCCTGCTGGAGAACCGCGCCGGCTAGGAATAGCGAGCTGGTTGGAGCTCAGAACTCATTCTGATTTCACTTCCAGGAAATGCGAAGAGGTTTGAACTCAGAACTCATTCTGACAACTCTCCCATGAATTGCGAGGTGGATGGAAGTCAGAGTTCATTCTGACAACTCTTCCATGAATTGCGAAATGGATGGAAGTCAGAGTTCATTCTGACAACTCCTGCAGGAATTACGAGGTGGTCGGAGGCCAGAATTCATTCTGACAAACCTCCCATGAATTGCATGGTGGACGGAGCTCAGATTTCTTTCCGAAGTCTCTGCCGGAAGGTTATCGTCAGCTGTCACTCAATCTGGCCAGGGCAAGCAAGGATGCTGTTCGGAGCTGTGCATCCAGGCTGTCAGCCTGGCATACGTGGGAGCAGGCAGGAGATTCTGCGCTATGTGCAGGCATGACACAAAGGGTTGCCCAATGCTTGCGACTTGCCGGCAAAGGGCTGCTTTGTGGGCATCCCAGTTCCTTGTGTGCTTCGCGAGCTTTGTGGTAGTCAACCAAGTCTGATCAATGCGATGGAAACAGTCAGCCTGGCACTACCCAGCCGAAGGCATATGTCTGGGCGGGCAGGGACACCGTGGCGATCCAGATTGCACTCTGCAGTGCGGTCGGGTGCGGCAGTTTGACAACGAAACGCAGAACGATGTAGGAGCAGATGCTGCACAGGATGGCGAACAGCGCTCCGCAGAGGGCGTTGAATCCATTTCCAAGCAGGAGCAGTGTCAGCACGAAGGCGGCGAACTGCCCGAGGCAGGAACAGCCGAAGCTCTGGCCAAAGCGTCGCTGCTCTATCCGCTGGCTGCGCCGGATTTCGCTGAGCTGCCAGTACAGCAGCCCCGGCTGCAGCAGCAGGAAGCTGAGCAGGAGAGTCAGGATCCGGCCGATGGCCTCGGTTGTAAATGCACCGTCCATGCTTCCGCCAATTCTAGCCTGTCGCATGTGACAGGCAGTAGCCGGATGCGGTTCCGGCAGGCTGCCTGGTTCTGCTGATCTGCGGCCAGGCTCATGCCTGGTGTCGTTATGACAAGTTTGCCGGTATACCCGGAAGGAGAGTTTTCGCCCGGGCCCTGTGCGGCTTGCCAGAATCTGAGCTCAAGTGCCGGAAACATGTGTCGGCGACACTTGAGAGTTGTTGTACTGGATGCAGTTGAGTGCGAGCCCGGCTACATGGCTGAACAATTGTGATATTGCGCAAAGGAAGGTGACGCCTGTGAGGAAATGACACAGACTTGGATGAGTTCAGTTGAGACGGTGACCGGTCAGGGAATGGCAGTGGATCATTGCCGGGACAGGCCACGACAGTGTTGGCCAACAGGGTCGGAGTAGCGCATTCCCGCAACGTTGGGGCGGTCTATACGCGCAAGGTAGGAGTAGCGCTTGCCCGCAGCGTTGGGGCCGTCCATGCGCGCAAGGTCGGAGTAGGGCGTTCCCGCAGCATTGGGGAGTCTATGCGTGCAACTCGAAATAGCGTTTGCCCGCAGCGTTGGGGCAGTCCATGCGCGCAAGGTCGGAGTAGTGCATTCCCGCAGCGTTGGGGCCGTCCATGCGTGCAAGGTCGAGGTTGGGCTTACTCGCAGCATTGTATTAGTGATTGTGTGCATGGACGAAGCAGTGATTGCCTAAAGAGCTGGCGCGGCTACCACGCCGCTACTGTTCGTCCTCATAGGCTCCGCGCTCGGCACCGAAGCGTTCGCCCCACCAGTGCTTCAGGCGTTCGAGGATGCCTTTCTCCATGCCGCGGCCCTTGAGCTTCAAAAGCTGTGGAGGTTCATCGGCAAGGCGCTCCGGCCAGTAGTTGTCAGGCACGAAGCCGCCCTTGTACTCCTGGGCATACTTGTAGCCCTTGCCGTAATCCATTTCCTTCATCAGCTTCGTCGGGGCATTGCGGATGTGCAGCGGTACCGGCAATGCGCCATGCAGGTTGACTACCTCGCGGGCGGCGGCATAGGACTTGTAGACACCATTGCTCTTCGGGGCACTGGCCAGGTAGATCGCCAGCTGGGCCACGGCATTGTTGCATTCCGGCATGCCGAGGAATTCCACGGCATCCTTCGCTGCTATCGCATGCACCAGCGCCCAGGGGTCTGCCAGGCCGATGTCCTCGCTGGCCATGCGCACCATCCGCCGGACGACGTACTTCGGGTCCTCACCGCTTTCCAGCATGCGCGCGGTCCAGTACAGCGCAGCATCCGGATCGGAGCCGCGGACGGCCTTGTGCAGGGCGGAGATGATGTTGTAATGCTCCTCGCCGCCCTTGTCATAGTGCAGGGCGCGGCCGGCCACGGCTTCCTCGAGGATTGCCATGTCAATCCGCAGCGGCTCGCTGCGCTGCTCTTGGCCCTCGGTGCGCCGGCTGAGGTTGTCACAGATCTCCAGCGAATTCAGCGCGAAGCGGGCATCGCCGGCGGCGAACTGCGAAATGCCGTCCAGCACGGCGTCGTCAATATCCGCGGCATTCCGGCTCAGGCCGCGGTCGGCATCCGTCAGCGCGCGCAGCAGCAGTTCACGCAGCTCATCCGGTTCCAGCCCGCGCAGGGTCAGCACCCGGGCACGTGAGAGCAGGGCCGAATTGACCTCGAAGCTCGGATTCTCCGTGGTGGCCCCGACCAGCACCAGGGTCCCGGCCTCCACATGCGGCAGCAGCACATCCTGCTGCGCCTTGTTGAAGCGGTGGATCTCATCGAGGAAGAGCAGGGTGCCTCGGTTCTCCAGCCTGCGGCGCCTGAGCGCATGCTCCACCTGCTCGCGGATCTCCTTCACGCCGACCACCACCGCGCTGAAGGGCAGGAATTCGTACTTCTCGGCAGCCAGCAGGCGGGCGATGGTGGTCTTGCCGCAGCCCGGCGGCCCCCAGAGGATGATGCTCGGCAGTGCGGCCTGCTGCTGCAGTCCCTTCAGTGTCTTCACCAGCTCCGGCTGGCCGACCACCTCATCCAGCGAGCGCGGGCGCATGCGCTCCGCCAGCGGCGTCAGGCGCTTCTGCTCGTTCGGGTCGGTGAAGAGGGAATCCACGGGAGTATCTTAGTGCGCGGCTGGAGGCCAGACCCTTGGTCTGGCAGGACAGCAGGCCCACGGCCTGCCTTGTAATGCATTTTGAACCAGAAGAAAGTGTGGAGCGTGTCAGCCGCTCCCTGGGAAGTGCCCACGGTCTGCTTTAACGATGAATTTTTGCCAGTCCATGGGAAGTGCTCAAGGTCAACATTAGTGGTGATTATTTGCCAGTCCATGGGACTGGTTACCTGTCATGCCATGGGCATGACCTCCCAACCATGGGTATAACCTCCTGTAAACTTCCCGCATGCGTGTGCTCGTCACCGGCGGTGCCGGCTTCATCGGCAGCCATCTCTGCGAGGCCCTGCTCAGGCGCGGGGATCTCGTCACGATTCTTGACAACTTCGATGAGTTCTACGACCCGGCCATCAAGTGGCGCAATATCTCCTGGTGTGAGGACCAGCACGGCTGCGGAGTGGTGGAGGGTGAGATCTGCAACCCGGCGGCGATGCTCGACCTGTTCTCGCGCGGGCAGTTCGATGCGGTGGTGCATCTCGCGGCCCTGGCCGGTGTGCGTCTCAGCCTCGATGAGCCGCAGCGCTTCAATGATGTCAACGTCGGCGGTACGATCAACCTGCTGGAGGCCGCCCGCCGGCATGGCTCACCGCGCTTCATCCTGGCATCGACTTCCTCGGCCTATGGCCTGTCTCCGGCGATTCCCTACCGCGAAGATGACCCGCTGCTCAGCCCGGTGAGCGTATACGGCGCGACGAAGATCGCCTGCGAGAAGTACGGCCATATCTACCACCAGGTGCATGGCCTGCCGCTCGTCGCGCTGCGCTTCTTCACGGCGCACGGCGAACGCCAGCGCCCGGACATGGCGATCCATCGCTTCACCCGGATGATCCTCAACGGCGAGGAACTGACGATGTACGGCGACGGCAGCACCAGCCGGGACTACACCTACATCGCAGATGTTGTCAGCGGCATCCTCGCCGCACTTGACAGTGAGATCGGCTACGGCGTGTTCAACATCGGTGACAGTGAGCGCCACAGTCTCAGCACCGTGATCAGCCTGATTGAAGCGGCCTGCGGCGTTGAGGCGAGGATCAGGCAGCTGCCCGAGCAGCCCGGAGACCCGCCGCATACCTGTGCGGACATCTCGCTGGCGAGCGCGCAGCTTGGCTATGCACCGACGGTCAGCCTTGCGGAAGGGATTGCCAGATTCGTGGACTGGTACCGGAAGGGTCAGTAGGCAGTGGTCAGCGGTCAGTGGTCAGTGGTCAGTTGGCAGTTGGCAGAATAAGAATCAGAAACAGAAACAGATGCAGAAGCAGAAGCTGAAGATGGACCTGATGCAGTTGGCAGAAGCAGAAGCATGATCCCTCTGAGCTGGTACCGGAATGCAGGCCAGGCAGAACAGGATGCCTGACCGGGATTGACTGAATCATGCAAGTGGACAGTGAGGGGAGTGCTTCCTGCATTTTGCTGCAGGTCAGGCTTGACAGTCGGACAGTCAAATGTCCGACGTTGAATCCATCACGCAGGCATCCCGATTTGCAGGCTTGCTTGCACAACGGTCCTTCCGGTGTTGCCTCCTTGACGCGTCAACTCATTGATTCAATCACTCCTTTACTCCTTGACTGCTTGTCTTGCCATCCTTCAGCCGCGCGCTCCCCATGCCGATATCCAGGTAAATGCAGACGCGTCAGCGCAGTGGCACATTCTCGTCCTCCTTCAGTGTCGTGGAAAGCGGGGCAGCAGAGCTGCTCCCCGGTGAGGTCTACACCGCCCGGGTCAGCCGCGTGGACAGCGGCCTGCTGGAGCTGGAACTAGGCGATTCCTGCCTGGTGGCGGAAAGCGCCTACAGCTTCCGGGTCGGAGACCGCCTGACCCTGCGCTACATCGGCCGCCACAGCGGGATGATCCGCTTCGCGCTGGCTCCCCCCAGCCCGGGCAGCCGTGATGGCACGGGCATGCTGCGCACCCTGGCACTGGCGGTCGGGGCAGATGACAGCGCAGACTGCCATACTGCGATGGACCTGCTGCTGCGCCATGCTTTGCCACTTGCTGCCGAGAATGTCAACACGCTCTCTGAGCTGCTGCAGCGTGACTGCGAACTGAACCCGGGCCTGCTGCTGGAGCTGTCGGAATTCTGGAGCGCGGGCCTGCGCCCAGCCGTCGGCATGCTTCACAACCATTTCCGCTGGCGCAGTTCAGGCCAGGGACTCTGTGCCCTGATCCGTGAAGCGGCGGAGTTCGAGCGCCTGCGCAATCCGCTCAGCGTGGGTGGCGGGCTGGAGCGCCTGGCGATCATCGGCGAGGATGGTGAGGCCGCGGACCAGCGCAGTACGCGCCTGATCCTGCGCCTGCTCTATGGCGGAGCCAATGACCCGATGAGTCTCGACCAGCTCTGCCGCGACACTGAACTGCGCCGCAACCCGGCTCTTTCCGCGCTGCTAGACGTGCTGGCGATGCACTGCCTGCGCAGTGCGATGGACAGCCCGCGCGTGGAATTCAGCGTGCCGCTGGCAACGAGCCGCGGAGACTGCGACGCCAGGCTGAGTGTGCTGCCGCTGGGGCAGCGCCACTACCAGCAGCGCTTCAGCTGCATCCTCACGCTGGTCCGCAGAGATCAGCCCGAGACCTGTCTGCAGGTGCACGGGGACGGTGATGGGCTGGAATTCTCGATGCTCAGCGGTGATGGTTCACTGGCAACGGCCCTGCGCTATGCCGTGGAACCGCGGATCACGAGCCCGCCGCGCAGACTGCCGGAGCCGACTGATCCCGCTGCCCTGGAATCAGGCTATCCCGGCTTTGCCCAGCGCTTGCCGCTGGGAGTCTCCCGCCTGCTGGCACGGCTCAGCCAGGTGCTTCAGGAGCGCTGCTGACGGCTCTGCCAGGGTTCCTCAGGCGCGCCATGCACATGGTTGGCATAGCGCGCCAGCACGAACAGCAGATCCGCCAGACGGTTCAGATAACGTAACGCGACGGCATCAAAGCGACCCTCCTCACTCTCGAAGGCTGACACCGCCAGCCGCTCGGCACGGCGTGAGACGGTGCGCGCGTGGTGCAGGGCCGCGGAGACGGGATGCCCGGCGGGCAGGATGAAGTTCGTGAGCGGCGGCATCTCGGCGGTCAGCTCATCAATCCACTGCTCCATGTTGGCAACATCGTCATCACTGACGCGCGGGTCGTCCGGCTTGCCGGCGGCGAGCGTGGCACTGCATTCAAACAGTTCACACTGCAGCTGGTGCATGATCGCCGCCAATTTGTCATTGTGCTCATGCAGCGCACGGGCCACACCGAGCACGCTGTTGAGCTCGTCCACCGTGCCGTAGGCCTCGACGAGCGGGCTGGCCTTGCTGACGCGCTCCCCGCTGAACAGGCTCGTCTTGCCCTTGTCACCGCCGCGTGTATAGATCTTCATATCTGCCTCCGGGGATATTATCGGGGATGGCGGCGGTGCGACACTTGTTGTCGCACGATCCTATGTGCATGTCATTAGTCCAATCCAGTTGTGCGAAAGCAAGTGTCGCACTTCCAAATCTTCGCATCGTCACTCTTTTCTGTCCGGATTGCTCCGGACCTCCCTAAAGCCCCCGCCATTCATGCCGATACACCCCCTGATGGACCATGTGGCAAGGATGCCCGAGCGGTCCCCGGGAGAAAAGTGGAAGGATGCGGAGGCCTGCGCGGCTGGACCAGTGATCCATTCATTTCTCCCCCGTATTCATGGAGGAATAGTGGATGTCGATACTGAGGATCAACCAGAACCCGGTTGCCATCAATGCCAACCGCAACCTGAAGGTCACGGGCATGGCGATCAGCCGCTCGCTTGAGCGCCTGTCATCCGGACTGCGCATCAACCGCGCCGCCGATGACGCCGCCGGCCTGTCAATCTCCGAGAAGCTGCGGGCCCAGATCAAGGGCCTGAACCGCGCTTCCGCCAACTCGCTGGATGGCATCTCGCTGATCCAGACCGCGGAAGGCGCGTTGAACGAGGTTCACAACATCCTGCAGCGCATGCGTGAGCTGGCCGTGCAGGCCGCCAACGGCGTCTACACCGCCAATGACCGCCAGGCCCTGCAGCTCGAGATCAGCGAACTGACGGATGAGATCAACCGCATCTCGCGCACGACCGAGTTCAACTCCAAGCGCCTGCTGGACGGCACGCTCGGAGCGCTGATCTCGACTGACGACTTCGAGCGCGTCAAGGGCGTGGTCGTCGGCAATGTCGGGCTCGGTGGCAACTTCGTGATGCGCGCCGTCGCCAAGAGTTCCGGCGTGCTGCAGAAGCAGAAGAGCGATGTATTCGCGGTGAGCCATCCCGCAGACAGCGTCGGCCTCCTGAACTACCTGAACACCTGGCGTGCGGATGCCAGCCTGAAGACGGCCAGCGCCAGCGGCTCCGGCAACACCGGGATCTACCAGCTGGAGGTCCCGCCCACCGCGCTGGGCAGCGTGGCCGTCGGCAGTGCGCTGGATGGCAGTGTGCGCATCGGCGCGGCCAGCGGCAGCGGCGGCGGTGACACCATCGGCCAGAACCTGCAGGCCGAGGAGCTCAGTGTCGGTGACAAGCTGATGCTGACGCTCGACACCATCAGCGGCGTGCAGACCGTCTCGATCACGATCCTCTCGCTCAACACCACGAACGCCGTGCTGGCCAGCCAGCTCAGTGCCGCGCTCGGCGGCCTGACGGCCGGCGTGGCCTTCGACGGCGCTGCCAACAACAACAACTTCAGCGTGACCCTGACCGGCGGTGTGACGATCCTCAACACGCAGTTCGTTGACTACGACGGCAGCGGTTCGCAGTTCCACCTGAGCTTCGGTGCCACGGGCCAGAGCAACCGCCTGTTCAGCGGCTTCGATCTGAGCTTCTTCAACAACACCTCCGCCTGGAGCAGCACCATGACCCGCCCCGCCGGTGACAGCGGCGCACGCTTCAGCATCGGTGATGCCAGCACAGGCACGCTGCAGGTGCGCTTTGACACGCGCTACGACTGGAGTGTGGTCTCCATCGCCGGCGTAACGCGCACGGACGAGGTGAGCTGGAGCAAGTCCAGCGGCGGCAATTCGCTGCAGGACTATGGCCGGGTCTGGCAGGACGGGCCGATGCCCAGCAACGGCACCTACCTCGTGAGCGCGGTCAGTTCCCGCACCTATGCCGTGTTCAGCTTTGACAACCAGAAGTACACCGACCTCGTGGCCACGGGCTGGGACCAGGGGGACGCGATCGCCGCGGCGCGCGGGGCACAGGTCGGTCCGCTGAGTTCCATCGGCGCGACCTTCGACGGAGGCGGCAGCGTGCTCGAGAACCTCAAGCTGACCTTCGACGGCATCCTGCAGCCCGGTGAGACCGCGACCTTCAACGTCGGCACCGGCAACGTGCTGACCGCAGACCAGCAGAACACGCTGGCGAGCATCGCGCGCTTCCAGGAATTCGAGGTCTTCAACGGGCGGGGCAACGTGCAGCTTGATGTCTACCTGCGGGGCACCGCCAACCGCACGACGATCAACATCGGCAGCAATGACACGCTGGAGGACCTGGCCGGCAAGATCAGCCTCGCGATCTGGAACCCGGACGGCACGGGTGTGGTGCGCAGTGCGATCATCAACCCGGACAACCCGCCGGATCTCGTGCATGTCAACACGCTTGGCAATGCCAAGGGCACGCTGAGCATCACCACGCCCGTGCCCGGTGCGGAGATCGTGCTGGCAGCCGATGAGAGCATGCTGAAGACGCTCTCACTCGTGGAAGTGGCAAAGGCCCAGAGCCCGCTCTACAGCATCAGCGCCTTCAACCTGGAAGAGAATGCCAGCGTGGGCAGCGTACTCACCGACTCCAATGAGATCAACGGCCTGCTGCCCGGCCTGCGTATCATCTTTGACAACACGCTCGGGCTGAAGCTCGACCCCCAGCCGCCGACCAACCTCGCCGGCGGAGTGAACGGAATGACGAGCTTCGCCTTCCCGCTGGCCTATGAATCACCGGCCATCTCGTTCTCGGGCGAGGTTGACAGTTTCTTCATCCACGTGGCTCCGCGCGGTTTCCAGTTGCAGATCGGTGCCAACCAGGGCCAGACCATCGACAGCTTCATCGCCGACACCTCGGCCACGGCGCTCGGGATCGAGGGCCTGCTGGTGGTGGACGGCGGCCTTGCGCAGGAGGCGATCTCGCTGCTGGACGTGGCGATCAACCGCGTCAGTGACCAGCGCAGCCGGCTCGGTGCGATCCAGAACCGCCTCGAAAGCACGATCCGCAACCTGGACGTGGCCAGCGAGAACCTGACCGCTTCCGAAAGCCGGATCCGCGATGTGGACGTGGCACTGGAAACACTCACGAGCACCCGCAACCAGATCCTGCTGCAGTCCGGAGTGGCGGCACTTGCCCAGGCCAACCAGCTGCCGCAGGCGGTGCTGCAACTGATCCAGTAGGGCGGGCAGGGCTGGCCTATATAATGCGCGGGTGAACCGAACAGGCACCAGGCGGTCTATATAGGCATGTGGCAATGCAGCTCCTGTGAGTATGTCAACGATGACTGGGACGAGCGCTGCCTGCGCTGCGGCGTGGACCGCGTCACCAGTGAAGCGGAGCTTGCCGCGCGGGTGGAGCGCGAGGCCCGGGAGCGGGCCAGCCAGCCGGAGGAGCCCGTGCAGCTCAGTGCTCTGGAACAGCGGATCCTCGCGACCCCGCGTCCTGAAGTGCCGGCTGCAGAGGAACCGCCTGCCGCAGAGGAAGTCAGGGCTTCTGTTGTCAATACCGCGCGGAAGCCCGATTCCACTCCGCCGGAGCCGGTTCCTGACAAGGCCAGGCTGCAGACCGATGTGGACAGGCTGCTGGAACAGCAGCTGGCCAGTGGCAACGCTGTGCTGCCGGAGGAGACGCGCCGGCGGGGCAGTGAGCTCACGGCGATCATCGTTATCGCCGTCTGTCTGATCGGACTGTGCGCCGTGGGCTTCGTGGCCTACAGCCGAGGGATGATCAGCCTGCCCAGGCCTGCACCTGAGCAGGCACTGGATTTCAGCGCACTGGGTTTCGAGGGCCAGCCGGCCTATCCGAAGAACCAGGATCTCACGGATCTGCTGGCGGATGAAAGCCGCAGCATGCGCCCCTTCCGGATGCATGCCCAGATGCTGTATGACAGCCAGGCGGCCTATGCACGGATCATGGACGAGCTGACGCCCCTGCCCGGACAGACGGATATCAGTGCGCAACTCGACAGGACCAGTGAGGTAAGCTCCCGGCTGCTTGACGACTATGCGGAATTCGAGCAGGAAACCGTTCCGAAGCTGCTGACGAAGGCGCCGGAGACGGTGGAGATGCTGCGTGCGCAGTACGCGGCCCGGGCGGCTGAGGTGATGGGGATCCTGCAGCAGGGTTACATCGGCCTGGAGCAGCCGGAGCACCGGGCCTTCCTGCTCAGTGACAGCATCCCGGAGCTGTTCAGCCGCTACGGTGCGATTGACGCATCGGGTTTCAGTGATCAATGGCAGATGATCCGTGAGCAACGCCGCCAGCTTGAACTGGATGAGCAGTATGCTGCGGAGATCGAGGAAGCGAAAACCTGGTATTCCACGCTGGCGACGCTGCATTCCGAGGTTGACAAGGTGATCCGCGGCCTGGGAGAGGTCAGCACCAACCGCGGGCGGCTGAACCCCGCAGCGGTCAAGCTGGTAGTGCTGCTCGATGACTATGCGGGCAAGATCGAGGATCTGAACACTCAGTTTGAGGACTATGCCAAGGGCGTACCTGATACCGACTGCGACAGCCTCAATGAGGCGCTTGCCAATTTCCGTGCGCTGGCCCTTGAGGACCACATGTACTGTTTCGGAGAGATCTACAAGCGCTACAGCGAGGACCGCTACGCGGAACTGGAGCAGTATGACAACCTGGCGGCGCATTTCGACTACGCGCTGATCTGGTGGCCGCGCAAGAAGCCGGAGTACGAGGGAATCATCAGCACCTACGAACAGCGCTGGCGTGAAAGCTGGGTGGAGTAGGGAGGCTCCTTACTCCTCCTCGTCGAGCTCCATGCGCAACAGGGCATTGATGCGCTCCAGCAGGATCGCGGCCATGCTGAGCACCAGCGCTTCCTCATCCTCAATGTGCTCGGGGGTCATGACCATTGCAGCGTCCTCGCTGTAGTCCATTCCGAGATGGATCCGCCACAGCAGGCGCAGGTACATCTCGCCCTCACTGTCGATGCCTTCAATGCCCTCAAAGGAGATGTGCTCAACGAACTGCTGGTCCTCCTGTTCGGCTATGTGCATGTCGAGTGCGTGCTCGGCGGCGATGGCACAGAGTTCATTCAGTCGTTCCAGCATGACCGGAAGAGAATATCAGGGACCTGGGAGCGGAGGAGCGCTCAGTCCTCGGGCGTGACAGCCGCACGATTTTCCGAAACCGGAAACCCGAAACCCGAAACCGGAAGCCGGGACCATAGGTGCTTGGGTATAATCAAGCCCCTGCGGAGGAGTGGCCGAGTGGTTTAAGGCGGCAGTCTTGAAAACTGTTTGGCGGAAACGTCACGGGGGTTCGAATCCCTCCTCCTCCGCCAGAACCACAAAGGCGCAGCCTAGCGCTCATCACTCAATCAATACCAGCAAACAATCAGGATATCTGGCATAGTTTGCCTGTGTACCGGCTATCAGTTCCACATGCGGTTGTTTGCCTGATCATCCTTTTTCTGCCGCTGCTAAGCATTTCATGCGGCAACAGTGTGCAGGTGGACGGACCGGGTCCTGGTTCCGGTGGGGATGCACAGAGCACTTCAATCATTACTCCCAGGGATTCGATTGACGAAGATCCAGTACCAGCGGCAATGCTAGCTGATGGTCAGTGCCTGGTCCAGTTCCGTTACGGCATCAGCACTGAGGAGCTGCAGGCTGCCGGAATTGACACATCACTGCCTGTAGCTGCCCGGCGCAATGCCCTGCTGCGCAATGACCGGAACTGCGAGCTCGTGGCGGCGGAGATTGCCATGCGGCTGAATCTGCAGCGGGGCAGCGAGGTCTACCTCGGGCGGACGCGGATCGCCGAATTCAGCCTGGGTGAAGGCCAGGACATGCAGGCTGTCCTGCAGCGGATCAGGGATGAATTCGGCGAGTTCATTCTTTCCGCTGAACAGTCCACTCTGGCAATCCCGGCCTTCGAACCGGACGATCCGGATTATCTCGCCTCGAGCAGTTTCGGTGGTCCACAGTGGTACCTGCATTCGATGAACTTTGACGAGGCCTGGGACGTGAGTCTGGGAGACAGCTCCGTGATGGTGGCCGTCGTTGACAGCGGTTGCAACCTGCAGCATGAGGAACTGGCCGGCCAGGTGATTGACCCGGCCTCTGCCTTCCCGGAAATCGAGGCGGATCTGGTGAATGGCGATGCCTCGATCGAGGATGCGCACGGTCACGGCACGGCGGTCTGCGGGTTGCTTGCCGCCGCGACTGGCAACGGCCGGACTCTGGCCGGTGCTGCCCCGGGAATCAGCGTGCTGCCGCTCAAGGTCACGAATGACTGGCTGGACTTCTCGATCGGCAAGTACATCGAGGCCGGCTACCTGGCCCGGCAGCTCGGTGCTGAAATCCTGCTGCAGAGCTTCACGATCTACGGTGATGATCCGGTCGTGCGCGGCATGCTGCAGGACCTGCAGGAATCCGGGATGCTGCTGATCGCGGCGGCGGGAAATGACGCCGATGGAAACCCCAACTGGCCCGCAGCCTGGCCTGAAGTGGTCAGCGTCGGCGCGGTTGACAGCCTGCTGCAGCGCAGCGGCTTCAGCAACTTCAGCGCCAGCGTGGAACTGGCGGCCCCAGGTGAGCAGATCCGCATCTGCGGGCATCAGTTCAATTCCGGCAACCTGGCCTATCCGACCCAGCAGGGGACGAGCCTGGCCGCCCCGCTGGTTGCGGCAGCCGCCGGACTGCTGTGGAGCAGCCAGCCGGAACTGGACAGCGGTCGCGTGCGTGAATTGCTGGCCCTGACCGGGCGGAGTACCACGGGCTTTGAACATGCCGTGCCGGTGGTCGATGCGGGTGCCCTGCTCAGTCTCAGCCCCGGTCTGCGCCTGCCGGAGTTGCCGGGGATGATCGTCAGTGGGTCCCAGCCTCTGGAAGCAGCCGTGCTGCTGGAGCCTGACTCAGCTGAGCTGCTGCTGGGCGGAAATCTCGTTGACAGTCTTGATGCTGCCCCCTGGCAGTTCACTCTGGACACCAGTTCAAGTCTCTTCTCTGCACGCAGCCTGGAACTGCGCAGCCATGCCGGCTCAGCTGTATTCACTGACAGCAGCCTGGTGCTGGTTGACAATACACCCGGCAGCTATCCGCTCAGTGATGGTGCTGAACAGGCAGCAGGCAGCCTGCTGTACTTCGATGCTGCACAGGGCAGCCAGCAGCTGCGCCTGGCGCTGGAGAATCAGTTCCTGCCGGACTGGACGGAGCAGTCCGTCAGGCAGTACGGGGCGGGGCGCTGGCAACGGACGGACCAGGACAGCGCTGCCGGCAGCCAGTGCTGGTACTGCGGCGAGCTGGAGAGCCTGGAGTATGACCGCGATGAATTCGACTGCCTGGTCTCGGCACGCATTGACCTGAGTACGGCAACCAGCCCTGTGTTGCGCTTCAGCCAGCATTACAACGTGCAGGATGACGATTTCGGCTACGACCGCCTCAGCGTGCTGGCCAGTACTGACAACGGTGCAAGCTGGATACTGCTTGCAGGCGAAGGGCATCCCGGCTGGTTCAGTGGCTACCAGGCTGAGTGGGAGACTGTCGAGATCCCGCTGGATGGATATATCGGCGAACAGCTGCATATCTGCTTCTCGCTGCAGAGTGACGGTCTGCTGGCCGGGGAACAGGCCGGGCAGCCGGAGGGCTGGTGGCTGGATGAGATTCATGTCGGCGAGGCTGGAACTGGCACTGCACAGTTCAGCCTGGCTTCCCCGCTGGCCGGCACGGTATTCGGCGCAGTAAACGGCAATACCGTGGTGGCAGTGCATCCGCAGGACGTGCAGGCTGTTGCCAGCTTCCGCTATGAGCTGGACTACATTCCCCTTGGCGCGGACCGCGGTGAGGATCTGCGGCTGGATTCCGCCAATCTGGCCGGGGTGAACATCCAGCTCAGTTCGCTGACACGGCCGAACCAGCAGTTCTGGCTGCGCGTAACGGCCCTTGATGCTGATGACAAGGCGGGGCAGAGCCTGCTCGTGCCGCTCTATCTGTTCAACAGGCCGGGGGATGTGAACGCTGACTGGCTGGTCAATGGCGATGACGAGCAGCTGCTGTGCCAGTCCATCGGGCTGACGGCAGCCGAGCCAGGCTGGCTGCCCTGGATGGATTGGGACCAGGACGGCATCGTCAGCGAACGGGATCTCACGCCTGTGGGCTATTTCTGGGACGGCGGCAGCTGAACACAGTTGTGGGATAATGCGCATATGCCCAGTCAGTACTTCCTGCAGGATGACAAGGTCGGCCTGCGTCCGCTTGAGGACGCCGATGCAGCCCAGCTCTGCAACTGGGTGAATGACCAGGCCGTACTCGTATACCTGGGCATCCCCGGCCGGTTGACCGAAGGCCAGGAACTGGCCTGGATCGCGGCGATGCGCGGCAGCCATACCGATGTGGTGCTGGGCATCGTGGATCTGACGGATGGTCTGCTCGTGGGTACGGTCGGACTGCACCTGATCAACCGCACGGATTCTCATGCGATGTACGGCATCATGCTCGGGAATAAGGAGCGCTGGTCACGGGGTCTCGGCACAGCAGCCGGGATGTTGGCCTGTGACTATGCCTTCAACACCCTGAACCTGCAGCGCCTGCATCTGACCGTGGCGGACTTCAATCCGCGCGGCACGAAGAGCTACGAGCGGATCGGCTTCCAGCACGAAGGCCGGCTCAGGCAGCATGTCTTCAAGCAGGGTGGTTATCACGACGTACTGTTCATGGGTCTGCTGCGCGATGTATTCAACCGGCAGCACAGTGCCTGGCGTGAGGCCCAGGCTCAGCGCTACGGGATTGAGCTTGGCTGAAACCCGGACGGGAAATGCTCCCGCAGGGTATCCCGTTCAAACCGTAATTTAAAATTCCCCTGTCTGTTTTCAGTCCAAACAGAATATGCAGTGTTGCGCAGGGTAGTAAACATCCGTTAGCGCAGTCCGGGCGGACTGCAGCCCGGGTCAGGAACAAGAGATGGGAAAGAGATATACAGGCATTTTGCTCGCGCTGCTTCTGTGCAGCTGCAACCGCGGTGGCGACCAGGGCCAGGCAGCAGGCATGGGAGGCATGGGAGACGGGCCGCCGCCGGTGGCGGTGTTCGTTGAGCCCGTGCAGATGGTCGACTATTCCCCCGCGATCAAGCTCATCGGAGAAACGCGTGCGGAGCAGCGCGCCGTGCTGGCAGCCGAAGTGGCCGGCAGCGTGACCGGCATCCGCCACCGCGTCGGCGAGCAGCACCTCAAGTCCGACGGCTGGCTGATCAGCATCGACCCCGCCAGTTACCAGGCCGGAGTCAACGGTGCCACCGCTGCCGTGGAAATGGCCCGCGAGAATCTGCGCAAGGCCCGGAATGGCCCACGCAGTGAGGATGTCCGCGCCCAGGAAGCGCAGGTGGAGGCCGCCGAGGCCCGTCTGCACCAGGCGGAGGACAATCTTGAGCGCATGGAGAGCCTGGCGCGGGGCGGAGTGATTGCCGAGACGGCACTTGTCTCAGCCCGAACCGAGGTGGAAACTGCCCGCAGCGCTTATCAGGCTGCCAGTGAACTGCTGGCCGCGATGCGTGCCGGCAGCCGTGAAGAGGATATTGCCGCGGCGGAAGCGGCCGTGAAGCAGGCCGAAGCCAGCCTGCGCAGCAGCAACGTCTCGCTGGGACGCACCACCGTGGCACCGGACTTCGATGCCGTTGTCAGCAATCTGCTGGTGGAGGTCGGCCAGTTCGTGGGGCCGGGCACTCCGCTCGTGGAGGTCGTGAGTGCCGGTGCGACGGAGGCCTGGTTCAACCTGCCGGAGGAGGAGCTAGGCAATGTCAGCCCCGGTGATGACGTGGAGATGCGCTTCGCGGCCTTCCCTGACGAGGTCTTCCACGGCGCGGTGATCAGCATCAGCCCGGCGGCGAACGGCCAGACGCGGCAGTTCCCGCTGCGCGTGGCGGTCAGCGATGCACGGATCCTGCCCGGGATGACCGTCGAGGGGCGGATCCTGCGCGGAGAATCCGTGCCCACGAAGATGATCAACATGGACTCGGTGATCCAGGCCCCGCTCGGCACGGTGTGCTGGGTGATGGACCCGGACCCCAATGACCCGCAGAAGACCAGCGCCCGCCAGGTGATCATCGAAACCGGCGCCCGCGTTGACAACATGGTGGTCGTGATGAGCGAGGAGCTGCAGCCCGGGATGATGGTCGTCACCCGCGGCAAGCAGCAGGTCTACCCGACCGCGATGCTGATCCCCGTCAACCTGATGAACATGGGCGGCGGCGGCGAGGGCGGTCCGCCACCCGGAGCAGGCGGGGAGGGGATGCAGCCCCCTGCTGAAGCCGGGAGCGAGGGCGGCGTGGATGCCGGTACCGGCATGCATGAAGAAGCTGGTGCAGCCGAGGGTGGCCAGCAGGCCGGCGGCGATGAGGCCGCTGAAGGTCATGACAATCCCTGCGGCCAGGAGAGCAACGGATGATCAAGGCCGCGATCAGTAACCCCTACGCCACGCTCGTCGGGGTGATCATCCTGCTGATCTTCGGCGCGATCGCGATGGGACAGATTCCCGTCCAGCTCAAGCCGGCGATCGAGCCGCCCGAGGTCAGTGTCCAGACCTTCTACTTCGGTGCGAGCCCGATCGAGATCGAGGACCAGATCACCAACAAGCTCGAGGAGCAGCTCAACACGATCAACGACCTGCGGCGCATCACCTCGTCCTCCAATGACGGCTACAGCTCGATCAACCTTGAGTTCGTGGAGAATGTCGACAAGAACCGCGCGCTGCTGGACGTGCAGCAGGCGGTCAATCTGGTCACGGACCTGCCGGACAAGACGCAGATCGTCGGCCCCGTGATCGCGCTCGTGAGCGCGGCCCAGAACGAACAGATCATGTGGATCTCGCTCGGCGGCGACGCCAGCGTTGACGACAAGTACGACATGGTCAAGAACGTGATAGAACCGCGCCTGCTGCGCCTGCAGGGAGTCGGTTCCCTGCTCGTGGCCGGCGGACGAGAGCGTCAGATCGTCGTCGAGCCCGACCTCGAGAAGATGACCCTGCACGGCATCGGCGTGCAGGAGCTGATGGGCCGCATCAGAAGCGAGAACCGCAACGTACGCGGTGGTTACCTTGATGAGGGCGAGACCCAGCTCATCGTGCGCACGATGGGCAAGTATGAATCGCTGGATGACATCCGCAACACCGTGGTGCGCCACGACTCACGCGGCACGATCCGTGTCGGCGACATCTGCACCGTGGTGGATGGCCGCGAGCGCCAGCAGGGCTATGTGAAGGCGGACGGCAATCCGACCGTCGCCATCGGCGTCTCGCGCCAGAGCGGTGCCAACACCGTCAGCACCATCAAGGGTGTGATGGGCGTCGTCGCGGAGTACAACTCCGACTTTGCCGAGCGCGGGATCGAGATCGAGATCCGCGAGGCCTACAGCGAGCTGAGCTACATTGAGGAGGCGATTGCGCTCGTGCGCAACAACCTGCTGTTCGGCGCGCTGCTGGCCGCAATCGTGCTCTCGCTGTTCCTGCGCGGCGCACGGCCGATCCTGATCGTGATCGTGACGATCCCGGTCTCGCTGATCACCGTGTTCATCATTCTCCTGGCACTCGGCCGCACGATCAACATCATCTCACTGGCTGGCCTGGCCTTCTCCGTGGGCATGGTGGTTGACAACGCAATCGTGGTGCTGGAGAACATCGACCGCCACATGAAGGAGCTCGGCAAGCCCGTGCTGCAGGCGGCCTATGACGCGATCACGGAGATCGCCGGTGCGATCCTGGCCTCCACACTGACGACGATTGCGGTCTTCATCCCGATCATCCTCAACACCACCGAGGCCGGCCTGCTGTTCAAGGACATCGCGATCGCGATCGTCAGCAGCATCGTGATCTCGCTGCTCTGTGCCTACACCGTGGTGCCGGGCTTCAGTGCGGTGATCCTGCGCTCGCGCAACTGGCGCGACCGGATTGACGACAGCAACCCCGCGCTGGCCAAGACCCTCGACCTGATCACCCTGCAGTGGCTCGGTACGGCGGTTGAGCGCTTCTACCAACGTTTCCTCAACTGGGCCTGCGCCGGAGTCGGCAAGGGTACGACGCCCGGCAGGCTGATCCTGCTCGGAGCCGTGGCGGTCGGCTGGTACTTCAGCACGCTGCTGCTGCCCGGTGCCAACTACCTGCCGACGGGTACGCAGCCATTCATCTTCTGCTTCACGCCGAGCGTGGTCGGGCAGAGCAATGAAGTCACGAGCGAGGCCTACACCGCCATCGAGAACTTCGTGGGCCATGACCCGGAGTTCTCGCCCAAGGTCAAGACGTACTTCTCGGTTGCCAGTGCGCCGTTCTTCACCGGCATGGGTGTGCGCGTCAAGGATGAGTTCGCCACCGACCGGATGATGGACCAGATGGCCGGCAAGCTGATGGAAGTCGGCTTCATGCAGCCCGGCTTCCAGTTCTTCTTCGCCAGCCGCACCTCGATCTTCCGCGTGCCGGACAAGGAGTTCACGCTGGAGATCACCGGCCCGGACCTGGAGGAGATCCGCAAGATCTCCGAGCGTGTCCAGGCGGAGATCCGCGGCAAGGTCGGCCCCTACCTGCAGCCCGGCCCCGTGCCGGTGCGCAGCGGCTACAGCGAGGGCGTGCCGGAACTGGCGATCCACGTGGACCGCTACAAGGCGGCGCAGCTCGGGCTGAACCTCAGCGATGTTGCCAACGTGGTGGAGACGATGATCGCCGGCCTGCAGACCAGCAAGTTCACCGACCGTGGCCGTGAGTACGACATCGTCGTGCGCGGCGACCGGGAGCACTACACCACCCGCGATGAGCTGCAGGCCCTGACGGTGCTTGCCGGCAACGGGGAGTTCGTGCGCCTGGATGAGGTGGCGACGGTGGATGACAACACGGGCCCGACCTCGATCCGCCACTACAACCGTGACCGCTCGATCCAGCTCACCGTGAACACCAACCCGGCCTTCCCGACGCAGACCGCGCTCGACATCACCCAGCAGGAAGTGATCGATCCGCTCTCGGCCACACTGGCCCCCGGTTACCGCATCCGCTTCGGCGACGCGGCGGACAAGCTGCGCAACACGCTCAGCTCACTGGTGGTGCAGGGTGCGCTGGCGATCGTGATCATCTACCTGCTGATGGTGGCGTTGTTCCGCTCCTTCACGTACCCGATCATCATCCTCGTGACGGTCCCGCTGGCCTGGAGCGGCAGCTTCATCGCGATGTGGTTCGCGCATACGCTCTCCGGCGGGGTGGTGCAGTTCGACGTGCTCGGCATGCTCGGCCTGATCATCCTCTCGGGCATCGTCGTCAACAATGCGATCCTGATCGTGCACCAGATGCTCAACAACCAGGAGGAGGGCATGAGCCCGCTCGAGGCCCTCAAGGAGAGCAGCCGCACCCGCCTGCGCCCGATCTTCATGTCCGTGCTGACCTCGGTATTCGGCATGCTGCCGCTGGCGATGGGTCAGGGCAGCGGCTCCGAGTTGTACCGCGGCCTCGGCGTGATCGTGGTGGGCGGCATGCTGGTCTCCACGATCTTCACGCTGTTCGTGGTGCCGACGATCCTCAGCCTGGTGCAGGAAGTCAGCGAGCGCATCCAGCTGAAGCGTGAACACCGCCAGGCCTGAGCCGTCCGGGCAGCTGCACCTCCGGGAATGCGATAATGATGGCTCGTCCTGCGGCAGCTGCTGCAGCCGGGAAGACATATGAAGAGCAGACTTGCAGCTTTCCTGTTCGTGCTTGCCAGCGCATTCGTGCTCGCAAGCTTCCTCACCGCGCTCTACACGCACTGGTACTTCGCAGGGCATTACTGGCTGAAGACTGCGGGGCTGACCGTAGTGCTGGCGCCGCTGTTTGCACTGTGCTGCAGTTCTGAGCAGGGCCGGCTCTGGCGCGGCTTCGGCTGGTACTGGATTGCCCTGTATGCGGTCACTGCGCTGCAGCACCGCAGCCTTGACATCCGCGAAATGAGCTTCGTCTCCGGGCTGGACTACGAAGCCAGCCTGGTCTGGCTGCCGGGCATCGTGCTGATCGGGGCAGCCCTGCTTGGCCTGCTGCGGCAGAGCAGGAAGCTCAGCATGCAGCGCCGCGAGACGCGCCGGGCCCTGGCCTTCCGCCGCCGCCTGCGTGAGATCCACGGACAGCCCGTGGTTGCCAATGGTGAGTGGATCCGCGAACGCCTGCGCTCCGGCAGCATCCTGGCGCTGCTGCTGCTCGCCACGCTGCTGCTGGGCACACTGCCCGTCCAGGCGGAAGAGGAGGCAGTCGAGCCGGACAGCGGTGTTGACCGCCATTCCGAGTTCACCGACGAGTCGCTGCGGCACTGGCCCACGATGCCGGATATCGCTGGGCTTTACCCCCAGAGCCTGCTTTCACAGCAGCGCACGACCTTCCATATCGAGATCGACAATGTGGTGGATGGCGAGATCCGCATCATCAGTGACGAGTTCAGCGGCGTGGTCGGGCATGTGCTGGCGCCGGTTGCCAACTACAACAAGGAAGGCTTCACGGCAAGTGGCTGGGCAGAGAACGGCACCTGCACCGCCAGCGCGGTGAATGCAATGCACCTCAAGGTGAAGCACAACTACGAAACCGGGCGGGCCACGATCTTCTCGCTGGTGCCGATCGAGTTCACGACCTTCGACCCCAAGTCCTACAAGAGCTACTTCAACCAGAGCAGCACGCTGTTCACCGACATCAAGGCCGGCAGCGAAATCTTCGGCGGCCGCTGGGCTCCGCTCGTCGGCAGCCCGCTGTTCTTCCAGCGTGGCGAGGAGGAATGGCTGCGCGTGGATGAGAACTTCGTGCCGGCTGTGGGTGATGTGCTGCGTCTTGATGTCAGCCGCCGCAAGTACAATCCGGAGTGGATCGAGTTCGAGAACGGCTTCGGCGGCCTGATCTGGATCAAGGAGCTGGGGATGGACCCTTACCCAATCGGCCAGGTGCTGAAGCCCGTGGCCGGGGTGGGGCGCTTCCTCGGCACGCAGTATGCCGAGCGCGGGCGGATCCGTGCGGCGCACCCCGGCGTGATCGACGTCTCCACCTCGCCCTACGACATCATCGGCGGCTTCCAGATCATCCCGCGCGACCACGCGATGTCCAGCGAGATGCGCTTCGCACGCATCAAGACGCAGTGGATGGTGGTCGGCCCGCTCTGGGCGCTGGATCCCTCCTGGGAGGGCCTGCCGCCGCTGTTCACGGACTACCTCTACCCGGCCTTCACACCGGCCTTCAATGAGGATGGCAGCGTGAATGAGGACGTGAGCGGGGCCGCGGTGTTCCTGGACCGCTTCACGGTGCGGGCGCGCTACAGCGACAGCGAGGACCCGGCGCAGTATGAACTGCTGCACGAGATGGTCAACCTGGACCACGACGCCCTGGAGAAGATGACGCACCTGCGCATCTACTTCCCACGGGGATAAGATTTTCAGGATCATTGTTACTTCCAATAGCCGGAGGAACTTCATTGAAAGACATTTGTATTTACAAGCAACCATTGTTTCATGCTGACCAACCTTCTACAACCAGAGTATTCGTTCCAATTATAGGTATTTCACAAATTTGTGACTCGATTAGTATTGGAGAATGTCAGTTGGTTGGAAGCAATGAACCAAGCATACAGAATGTGCTTGCGCAGTTAAAGTATGAAGAAGAGTGCGGTTGCAATTACTGGGATACTGTTGGTAAGTATGACTACAGTCTCTTGAATACACAAGGGGCATTAAACTACATGTCAATGGAAGTTGGTGGTAGTTCCATGGATGCAAGTACTGAGATTGAATGGTATGGAGGACAAGTATTAGAAATTCTGACATTTTTTTCATATCTCAATATAGAGCACCCTGATTCGCCACCGATAATAGCGTTTCTACATGAAATTTCTTCTAACAACAGAATACATGTGTTTTCCTCTGAATCAGAAGTTTCCTATTCAAGAAGATATGTTGGCAACATTAGACCAATTGAATTGAATGAGGAAATGATTGCACAGTTTTTAAGGAGAGGTTTGAATGATCTCATTGTAATGATTCGCAACCCGACTCCATACAATGATACTGCTATGACCAGAACAGTTCTCAATGCCGTTAGATTATTTTCAAGGGGAATATATGCAAAATCGGATACGGAAAAATATGTAAATTATTACTCATCTTTAGAGGTTCTCTTACGAATACTGGATGACAAAACAGCTCCAAGGAGGTTGGATGATTGTATTTGTGCACTTTTATCATTGAATCTGTCACTGCCAAGACGATTCAATGATGGTAGAGGAGACATTGGTGCCGTTCTGAAGTTTTTAGCAGGTGAGGATGATACAATGGCGAACAATGAGTTTGACCTACAGAAATTGAAGATTGAAAGGGCTGAGGTTCTGCATGGTGGTAAACTATCGGTGCATTTTAAGAATATTGATTCAATCAGAGACCTAGCATTTCAGTGTATTGGTACAGTGTTGCAAAGTCAGGACTTATTGAGAGACAAGCGGAACTTTGTTAACTTCCTGAAAGCATACAATGTCTAATTGTCCAGGTGATGACCAGTTCAGTTGATACACGACAATGGTATTCTGGGTTGTTCCTCCTTCAATAATCAGAACGTGTTCAAGAAGATCCTGATCGCCAACCGCAGCGAGGTCGCCGTGCGCGCTTTACTCACTATCGCGACCTTGGCAATGGTAGCGTAAAACAAACAGCAAAGTGGTTGAAGCTACTTCTCAGTTAGAGCCGCACGATGCGCTGGCGCGCAATAATCGCACGAGCGAATGTGTCTTCTACAATAGTTACGGGGTCGGATTCAAACCTTCATCTACTGGGAATCAAGGACAATTGGCCGGTGGATTTGGTTTTGAACCAACGGGATTAGACAAACCTAGTCCGGTCTTGAAATTGTTGTAGTCATCCCACGCATCAGGGTCAACAGCTGACGCGCGCGGATAGACTACGCATGTGTCACCCGTAATAGTGGCGGATACTCCACCGTAGATGTTTGCAGGAGGACTTGAACCATGTGAGACCTTGATCTCCCCTGACAAGGGACTGGTGGTACACGGTCTGCATGCAACAAACACATATTTTGTGTATCCCCATGTCCCGCCACCCAATGTGAACTCAACATAGCAAGGCATGTTTGGACAGATGTCACCAAAACACTCCACGAAGTCCCTGGACCATCCACTCGGAATACTCAGTGAAGATCCACACTGGTCCACAAAGTAAAATCCACAGTTCAACGATGTTTGTGATTCTGCCTTATCAGAAGCGGAGAGCAGATTGATCGTGCGAACTGACAGATCGAATTCCTTAGCTGGACTGGTATCCTTAAAATCATTTATCGATCCAAGAGTAAAGTCACCCCGTTTAAGTGAATTCTCCATAATGGATTGGTTTTCCGGGTTGATCCAAAATGCACTTACGGGATTTGAAAGCAGGTCATTGAAATACTGTTCTGTATCTTCTTCCGTCGAATCCGCAAAGAAAAAGAAGCGATAGAAATCGTGCAGGATCCTGTATCGAGCATACAATGTGAACTCTGAGGATTCCATTTCAAGAATAGATGGACCAAGATCACTCATGTTCATCGTGACCTTGTCGAAACTTGGCACTAGCAGATCCAGTTCAGATTCCTGAAATGTTGAATAGGGCCAGAAGCCATTGCCCAAGAGCTCCTGAACAGTAACTTCATAGTCACCAGTTGATATTGCATAATACGTCGAAGCACGTTGAAGCGCCATTCCACCTCTCATGGCAAGTGGATCAATGGACTCACCTTCGGAGTCAAGCTCCAGATAGGTAAGTTGCAGGGGCATCTGTTGCAGCGGAAGTTGAATCTGGCGGGTTCTGGCATCCATCAGGGCAATAAGGGATTGCTTATCTGGATGATTAGTCTCCCCTGCTTTTCCCGTCTCCTCTGCTTTTCCTGTGCTCTGGCAGCTTCCCAATGGCCAAACAATACCGATCAAGAGGAGTATGATCAGATTTCTCATTTAGATGCTCCAATTGTGATGAAACACTATGATCACATTAGACTTTAACATGCACACACACACGTGTCAACTTCCTGCATGCGTTTCTGTCAAGTTCTGCTATAACCTCAAGTTGTTTGGCTCTCGGGCTCTTCATTATCAATAAAACACCCACCCTATAATCAGAGCGTGTTCAAGAAGATCCTGATCGCCAATCGCAGCGAGGTCGCCGTGCGCATCATCCGCGCCTGCCGCGAACTCGGCATCGCCTCGGTGGCGGTCTACAGCGAAGCAGATGCCCAGGCGCCGCACGTGACGCTGGCTGACGAGGCGGTCTGCCTCGGACCCGCTGAGGCGGCGCAGTCCTATCTCGACCAGCAGAAGGTGCTGCAGGCCGCTCGTGACACCGGCTGCGATGCCCTGCATCCCGGCTATGGCTTCCTCGCCGAGAATGCCGGTTTCGCCCGGCTGGTGACGGAAAGCGGCATCCACTTCATCGGACCCACGCCGGAGAGCATGGACCGCATGGGAGCCAAGATTCCGGCCCGCGAAACCGCGCTCCTGGCAACGGCCCCCGTCGTGCCGGGCTTTGACCGCATCGGTGCAAGTGACGAGGAGTACATCGCTGCGGCCGCGCAGATCGGCTATCCGGTGATGGTCAAGGCCAGCATGGGCGGCGGCGGCAAGGGCATGCGCATAGTTGCTGGAGAGTCCGAGCTGCAGACCGCACTGGATGGCGCACGCCGCGAGGCCGCCAAGGCATTCGGCGACCCGACCGTGTTCCTCGAGAAATACATCGAGAATCCGCGGCATATCGAGATCCAGATCCTTGCGGACCGCGCCGGCAACACCCTGCACCTCGGTGAGCGCGAATGCAGCGTGCAGCGCCGGCATCAGAAGATCGTTGAGGAGACGCCGAGCACGGCCGTTGACAGCGAACTGCGGGTGCGGATGGGAGCGGACGCCGTTGCCATCGCGCGTGCGGTGGGCTATGAGGGGGCGGGGACCGTCGAGTTCATCATGGACCCCGGCGGCGGATACTACTTCCTGGAGATGAATACGCGCCTGCAGGTGGAGCACCCGGTGACGGAATACGTCTACGGGATTGACATCGTGCAGTGGCAGATCCGCATCGCCACCGGTGAGACCCTGCCGTTCAGCCAGGAGCAGCTCAGCCCGCGCGGACACAGCATCGAATGCCGGATCTGCGCCGAGGATGCGGCGAGCGGCTTCCTGCCGCAGGTCGGCAGTGTGCGGGTGCTGCGTGAACCGCAGGGCCCGGGCGTGCGGCTGGACAGCATGCTGAAGCCCGGGCTGGCAATCGGCGCGGATTACGACCCGATGCTGGCCAAGCTGATCGTGCATGCCGAGGGCCGCGAAGCCGCGATCCGCCGCATGTCTCAGGCCCTGAGCGACATGTGCCTGCTGGGCGTGACGAGCAACCTCGGCATCCTCGCGGAGATCATCGCGCATCCGGCCTTCGCCGCCGGGGAGACCGACACGGGCTTCATTGCCAGGCACTTTGCGGAGTATGCGGATCCGCAGCCGGGCCTGCCGGAGCAGCTGGCAGCCGCACTGGCCGCGAGCCTGCTCGGCAGCCGCGTGCAGCGCGGACTCGAGCAGACCGATGCAGCCAGCCCCTTCCACAGCTATGGCAACTGGAGCAATGCATGAGAGAGCAGCTCGGACACGGTGAACAGCGCTTCGAGGTGGTCAGTATCCCCGGCAGTGCGGGTCAGGCCACGGTGCGGATTGACGGCACGGAACACACTGTCACGGACCTGCGCGTGGAGGGCAGCCGCCTGAGCTTCAGCATCGCCGGGCAGCACTTTGTGTTTGATGCCAGCGTGGAGCATGAACGGATCCAGCTCAAGCGCGGCAGTGCCTACTACAGCTTCAGCCGCATCGAGGAAGGCAGTGAGGATGAGGGCCGGGCCGATGGCGCAGCCCTGAGCAGCCGCATGCCGGGCACGGTACTGCGCACCCTCGTGGCTCCCGGGACGGCGGTCAGCGCGGGGACGGCACTCGTGATTCTCGAGGCCATGAAAATGGAGCACACCATTGAGGCACCCCAGGCCGGCGTTGTCAACGGCTATCCGCATGCCGAGGGTGCACGCGTGATGCCCGGTGACCTGCTCGTGGACTTCAGTCCTGCGGAAGCCACAGGCTGACTCCGGAAATGGAAAGGCCGGGTCGCAACCCGGCCTGTCATGCTTCACATTGGTGCGGCCAGCGGGCCGCGCTTCCACTCCTAGCTCACCGGCATTGACATCAGGTTCACACGCTCATGACGGCGCTGGCGCAGCCAGTCATAGAGCTGCTGGTGGCAGGTGGTGACGATGATCTGCGTCGTCTCGGAGAGGTCCGTGATGTAGTTGAACACCAGCTCGGCGCGGTCATCATCGAGATCGGCCAGCGGTTCATCAAGCATCAGCGGCAGGTCGGTGCGGCCGCTGGCGGTGCGGGCCATCGCGAGGCGCAGGGCCAGGGCCAGCTGCTGCTGCGCACCGGTTGACATGTAGGTCCAGAGCTCATGGCTCGGGATGTCCGCCGGAGCGCCGGTGACCTTCAGGCGCAGGCTCAGGTTGCTGTCCAGCGAGGCGTCCTCAATGCCCTTGATCGGCGCGTTGGCAAGAATGCTCTTCATGGCGCGGTCGATCTCCGGAGCGGTGTCGCTGCTGGCGCGGTTGACGAGCGACTGCACGATCTCCCGCGTGGTGGAGAGGGCGTCATCCCAGTTGCGCACCAGGCTGTCCAGCTTGCCGGCCTGCTCGCTGCGCTGCTTCATTTCCCTGGCAACCTTGTCGATGTTGCCGAAGCGGTGCATGTTGTCGCGGATCTGGTCCAGCGCACGGCGGATTGACTCGCGGCTGTCGCGGGCCTCGTGGATCTTCTTGTCGACTTCACTGAGCCGCAGGCAGACGGATTCGTGGCTCACCTTGTCGCGGCAGAGCAGGGTCAGACGGTTCTGCTCGGTCTGCGAGAGTGAATCCCAGCGCTCGTTGAAGTCCTTGAGTTCGATCGAGGGCTTGCTCAGCAGCACCGGATCAGCCTGGGATGGCGCGGTCTCGCGCGGAGCGCTGCGCACGTTGGCCAGGTTGCGGAAGGCCTCCATCGCGGCCCGCGGTCCCTCACGCAGCTTGCTGGCAAAGCCGATGGGCTGCAGCTTGGCTTCCAGGGCACGGCTGATCTGGTCGCGTTCCTGGGCCAGGCGGGAGAGCTCACGGTTCTGCACATTGAGTGCGGTCTCAAGTTCGCGGATGTCAACCTTGTTGCCGCTGATTACGCTCGGCGTCTCGGCCAGCTTGCGGATCATCGAGCGCAGCCATTCCATGTCAGGGACCAGCGGGGCCAGGGGCTCGATCTGCCCGACCTCGGTCCAGGCGGCCTCCATGCGGCGCTTGATGGTGTCGCGGTCGCGGATCGCCGAGCTGTACTCACGCAGGCGCACATCGAGCTTGATGAAGTCCTCAATGCCCTCCACGAGACGGTCCCAGTTCTGGCGGTCAATCTTGTACAGTTCAAGGAAGCGCATGCGGCGCCGGTTGAGCTGATCCATCTTCTGCGTCTGCTCCTCCATGGCGGGGAGCACGTTGTTCTGCAGTTCGGTATAGGCCGGGCCGGTCGTTCGTGCACGGCGCAGGTAGGGAAAGAGCAGGAAGCCCGCGATCACGAGGAATACGGCGGCGAGGATCCAGCCGGCGAAGGGTACGCTATCGCGGATCACCACGGGCATGAAGCTGTAGTGTGCGATGATGCTCAGGAAAGCCAGGAAGACACAGCCGAAGCCGAAGTAGGACCACCAGGGCAGTTCGTCGCGGTTGACGATTTCCAGCTCCACCTTGCGCTCACGCAGCTTCTCGAGTGATACCGTGACCTGCTTGTGCTCCTCCTGCCATTCGAGAATGGAGGAAAGGTGTTCACGGTGCGGGGCGAACATCTTGTCGAGTGACTGGTAGCGCGACTTCTCCGCCTCGGGGATCTGATCCTCCAGGCGCTTGGCGCGGTCGGCGGCCACGGTGTATTCGCGGTGAGCCGTCTCCACGGCGGCACTGACCTGCTGCAGCAGTTCGCGGGTGTCGGCCCCCTGGCGTTCATCCGGGCGGTCGCTGCTCATCTTCTGTGCGGATTCGTAGCTGATGTTCAGCGCGCTGATCTCCTGCTCGACGCGGGTGATCTGCTGCTCAATGGCCTCCAGCTTGCCGTAGAGCACGTCAACCTCATGCGCAAGGTCTGCGGTGATCGCCGGACTGGCCACCGGGGCCGGGGCAGGTTCCACCGCAGCCTGCTTGCTGGCCATACGGTAGAGGTAGAAGTTGCGGGCCAGATCAAGCTGGTCGCGCTGCTTCTCCAGGCCGAGGATCACGCGGTCCTGCTGCTCGAGCTGGCTGAGCACGCTGTCGCGTTCCTTCTGCAGTTCGTTGTATTCACTGAGCTGCTGGCTGAGCTGGCCCTGTTCCAGCTTGAGGTAATCCAGTTCCTTGGCGAGATGCATGCGGTGCTCGCGCATGTTGCGCGGCGGGCTGTCGCCAAGGGTGAAGCGCGGATTCTCCAGGGCCTCGATGATTCTGTCAACGGTGGTCACGTCCGGGTTCTCGACGAGCTCGCCGAGGTCGGAGGTGAGGATCTGGCGCAGGTTGCTGCGGTCGAGGGTTTCGATCACATTCGCCTGGGTTGCCGAGAGCGAGTGCCTGAAGGACTGGCGGCTGAGGTTCAGCAGGCGCCGGCCCAGGTCCCATTCTCCCTGCTTGCTGAGGGTGATTTTGTCAGTGAGTGTGCGCTGCGTGCTGTATTCACTGACCTGCACGAAGTAGTCGCTGAAGCGCGCGGTGACGAGGATCTTCTCGGGCCAGCCTTCCAGCTCGGGCTTGATCACCAGCCGGCCGGATGGCGTGCCGCCGATCCAGGGCGTCCAGCGCTTGATGGACTGGGGGTCCTTGGCGCCGCGCTTGCTGGCGGGGCCGAAGAGCATCCACTCCAGGAATGTCAGCAGCGTGGTCTTGCCAGACTGGTTCTCGGCGATCCAGAGGTTGAGCCCTTCCTCCAGCACCACGGGGGTGTCGATGGACAGGCTGCCGAAACGAGCGGAATCTATCTGGAGGATCTTCATTCACTTATCTCCAGTGGCATGCCCTGGCCGGTGAACAGCTGCCAGCCCAGGCGCCTGACGAGGCGCACCACGTTCATGTCCTTGCGTCCGGCCCGTTCAAGGTCTGCACAGCGTTCGAGGAAGGCGAAGAGCAGCGAGTCCTTCGGCAGGTTCAGCGGGTCGATTCCGCTGAAGAAGGACAGCTCACTGACATCAGGTTCCACCAGGCGCTCCACGCCGTTCTTGATCGCGTCGAGGCGGTTCTCAAGCTGGGGCTTCATGCTGACGGGGATCTCTCCCTGCAGCTTGAGGCGCAGCATGTCCTGCGGGCGCAGCTGGATATCAAGCGATTCCATGGCGCGCCGCAGCTGTGATTCATATCCGTCGACATAGGGCTCGGGGAAGCTCACGGTGCGCTGGATCCAGTTGATCCCGGCGAGCTTGTGGAATTCAAGGTCGCAGCCATAGCGGTCGAGTTCGCCGATGAGCATCCCGCCCGGTCCGGCTTCATCCCAGCTGAAGCACTGCGGCGGGCCGCTGTAGGCAGCCAGCGCCTTGTCACTGTTGAGATGCTTCAGCTCGGCCTGGACCATCATGTGCCCAAGCGCGATGTAGCTGTATTCGCTCTTGTAGAGGTCTTCCTGCAGGATCGGGTTGATCGGGCGGGAATGCTCCAGGCCGTCGTCAACGCCTTCCAGCGTGCCATGCAGCATCAGCAGGCTGGGACGGTCGCGCGGCGGGCGCGGAACCTCGGCCCAGCTCATCCGCGGAATGCCCTCACCCATCAGGAATGCCCGCCCGGTTATGGATACGCCCTTGATGTCAAGCACTTCCCACTGCTTCTTGGTGAACAGGTGCAGATTGACCGGGACACGGGAGAAGCAGTAGGGGTTGTTGCCACCATAGGCATCGGAGTTGCCGGGTGTGACGATCACGTCCATCGCGGGATAGGACTTGACCAGCTGATAGAAGAACTGCAGCTGCTCATCCGGGTTGTGTCCCTTGACGTCGAACACGTTTCCCGGAATCAGCAGGGCCTGGCAGCCCTTTTCATGGGCAAGCCGGAAACCGGCGTCCATGGAGTTTCGGACTGCCGTAGCAATCGCATCGGCCAGAGACTTGTCAACATCTGTCAGCCGGCGACCGAGATGGCAGTCACTCATTTGTGCGAACTTCCAACCCATCACGTTAAATCCTAGCGTAATTGGCCACGCATGTATAGGTCTGAAGGTCAATAAAATGCCGTTAAGTCAGTCGAATGCCATTATTGTAAAAGATATCAATACAATCACCCTGATCCGCAGTATCGAATTCCCCTGATTGCGGTTTCGCTGCGAATTTCCTGCGCAGATTGGACTATCCAGTATAATCCTTTTCACGGTTTCCCAACCGCGGTTTGGCTAGCCAGGACAGATGCAGAAACTCACCACAATCCTCGAAGATTGCTTCGGGCAGTCCCGTGCTGAAATCAGCGAGCTGCTGGCGGCGCACGGCGATCTTGTGATTGACGAGGTGCGGCTCGGGCAGGTGCTGGGGGGGATGCGGGGCATGCACTGCATCGTCTGCGACACGAGCAGCGTGGATCCCTCGCTCGGGCTGCTGATCCGCGGCAGACCCGTCATTGAGCTGCAGGATGCCAGCCCGGAGGAAGTATTCTGGCTGCTGCTGACTGGTTGCCAGCCGGATTCCGCTGATCTGCAGGAACTGCAGGGCGAGCTGGAGCAGCGGAGTGGGCTGCCTGGTTACATCCGCCCGCTGCTGGCGGCAATGCCGGCTGACAGTCATCCGATGACGATGTTCAATGCGGCACTGCTGGCAATGCAGCACGAATCCCATTTCGCGCGTTCCTACCACTCTACAAAGAAGTCGGAACTCTGGCGACCGGCGCTGGAGGACGCACTGGACCTGCTGGCCAGGATGCCACTGCTGGCAGCACTGGTCTACCGCCAGCGCTATGGCCTGCCGGATGTGGATATCCCTGCATCCACTGACTGGACCTCCGGCCTGGCCCTCGGCCTGCTCGGACGCGAGGATCCGCAGTTCCGCGCAATGCTGAAGCGCTATGTCGTGGTGCAGAGCGATCATGAAAATGGCAACGTCTGCGCTCTGGCCGGACACGTGACGGGCAGCACGCTTGCGGATCTGTACTACGCGATCAGCGCGGGGCTCAACGGCCTGGCCGGCCACATCCACGGTCTGGCGGCCCAGGACTTCGTGCGCTTCCTTGACCAGCTCAGCGAGGAACTGGGGATTGAGGCTGAGGATGAGCAGATCCGCACATGCCTCGAACAGCGCCTGGCCGCCGGCCGGGTGATTCCCGGCTTCGGGCATGCCGTACTGCGCCTGGCGGATCCACGCTTCGAGATTCTCTATGGCTATGCCGCCGAGCAGTATCTCGAGCATCCATCTTTCAGGCTGGCAAGCCGAGTGTACAGGGCCGGCACGAAACTGCTGCAGGATCTGGGCCGCGCGAAGAACCCTTATCCCAATGTGGATGCCATCACCGGCGTACTGCTGCGGCTCAGCGGGATTCCGCAGCTGGAGTTCTATACCGTGCTGTTCGGGGTCTCACTCTCCATCGGAATGCTGGCCCAGAACGTCGTAAGCCGGGGCATCGGCTCGCCAATCGTGCGGCCGCGCAGCATTCCGCTGGCCGAACTCAGAGCCGCCAGCCGCGCCTGAGGGTGCTAGAATGCGCCAGTGCCAAGCCTGATCTGCATACTGCTCGGCCTGCTGATGCTGGCGGGCTGCAACAAGCCTGACTCCGCCAATGAGGGAGATGCAGGACAGCAAACTGCGTCTGAAGCCAGCGAAGCTGAGACCGAACCGGAAATCCCGCCTGTCCCGCTGGAACGCAGGCGCGTGCTGGCAGCCTTCAGTGGCAGCGAGACCGATCCCTGGACCGCGGACATGCTGGGAGCGCTCGGCAGCGCGCTGCATTTCGATGCCTGGAGCAGTGCGGACGCTGATGAGTACTTCGATTACTACGGCACCTACGATGTCACGCATGGCAACCAGCCGCTGGACCTGCGCATCGTGCTCACGGGCATGGACAGCATCAACGGCGTGGAGCGCCAGCAGGCGGCAGCTGCGCATCTGCTGGAGCAGGCGCAGGAATTCGAGGCCGATCTCGTCTGGCTGGATGGCGACCCGCTGCAGTTCCATGCCGGCCGGCTGTTGCTTGACAACGGATTCCAGATCGTGTTCAGCGGCCTCACATATGACAGTTCGCTGTATTACGAAGCCGAGGACAATGCCGCCGGCTTCTACCGCCGCCACAGCGTGTCCGGGACCATGGGGCGGATCTGGCGCGATGATGACAAAGCGCTCTTCCACTGCATCATCACGGATGACAGCCCGGAGGGCCGCCGCCGCCTGCGCGAGTTCACGGATGCCGAGGACCTGATGGGCGAAGGCAGTACCCTGCATGTGCTGCCCGTGTTCACGAGCTGGGTGGAACTGAGTGAAGCGATCGAGGAGTTGCCGCCCGATGCCGATGACCTGATCATCTGCGCCGCCGGTGAGGCTGGAGCCAGTGAGGACCTGGCAACGGATCCTGCCTCGGATCTGCTGTCATTCAGTCCCGTGCCGGTCTACGTGCTCGGACCCTCGCCGCTGGACATGCTGGGCTGCACGAGCCTGCTGATCAGGCCTGCGGCCCAGGTCAGTGAGATCCTGACGGTGTTTGAGGCCAATCTCTCCCGCGAGATTCCAATGAGCAACATCCCGACGATCGTGCCCGAGGACATGCAGGTCCAGCTCAGTGAGCCGGCGGATGTCATGCCGCGCGACAGCACAGGAGATTAGTCCAGCAGGTCGATGCGGTTGACGCTGTTGGCAAGCCCGTTGAGCACCCAGGCATTGCCGTCGTCGTCAATCTCGACAGCAGCGGCGCCTGCCAGCAGGCCGGCACCCTGGGACATGCGGATCGGTTCGGGGTAGGTTCCCGTGCCGGGAGTGTCAGTCGCGGTTTCGATGATGTACAGCTCATCCGTGTTGAAGCTCACCGCCAGCAAGAGGCTGTCATCACGGCTCAGTTCCACATCACCGATGTAGGTGAACTCCGCAGTGAGCACGATCGGGTTGTCAGCGCCACGCAGGATGCTGCGGGATGCCAGATCAAGCTTGTAGAGTATGCCGTTCAGGGAATTGCCGAGATAGGCGGTTGAGCCATCGCTGCTGATGGCAATCGCACCCGCGCCAACCGCACCCAGATTGACACTGCCCAGCAGGGCAGGCGTGCTCTCCAGACTGTAGAATTCGACAATGCTGTCCGTTGTCACGTAGGGAGTGAAGCTGCTGTCAAAGTTCAGCTCTCCACCGCAGATCACCAGCAATTCACTGCGTGTCCTGTTGACTGCGCAGAACTGCGGATTGCGGCCGCTGCTTGCGATGTCCGTGGCCGTCGGGGCGGCACTGCGGTAGTCCACCACGCTGAAGATGCCATCACCATATGTTGTGGGATCGCCGCTGCCAAACTCAGCGAAGGCCAGCACCTGGCTGCGCGGCACATACAGTCGGTCCTCGTGTACTGCTGCTGCGGCAGGCCCGATGAAGACAGCAGCGGGGTCGCTGAGCTGGAACACGTCCTGGACCGCATTGAAGCTCAGGTCCGTCAGTGCCAGGCGCGTGAGCTGGTTGCTGCCATTGCTGACACAGTAGATGTGGTCGCGATCCGCCGTGAGGTGGCTCGGCGAGGAGAATTCCGCGAACAGCACGCTGGCCTGCTCAATGCCGTCCAGGCCGTAACGGACAACGCTGTTGTCCAGGCTGTTGGCAATGAACAGGCTGCCGCCGCTGAACAGCAGGTCATTGGGCCCGCTGCCCGTGCTGAAATGGTTGAGGGACAGCAGTGCAGCCTGCTCGCGCACGCTCACATCCGTCAGCAGCTGGCTGCCATTGCGGCTGTACTGCACGGTAAGCGCCTCTGCCTGGACCTGGGCATCGAAGGCGAAACTGCCGTCAGCGGCTGCCGTGCCTGAACCACTGCCACCCGTGGCAATGTTCACGGCACTACCCGGATCAGCACTGCCCGCCCGGGCACTGATGCGCACACTGCCGGAGCTCGCCGCCAGGGCGTGGATCGTACTCGGATTGGGCAGGGGCTGGCCTGCACCGCCACCTCCCCCGCAGGAGACAGCGATTGACGTGGTCAGCAGCGCGAAACACAATGCAAGGGTACGCATTTTCATAGTGAAGCACTCCAGCTCAGATTGATTTCCCTGCCAGGCAGGGGATAGTTCCAGGCATCACGGGCGGGGCGATTGAACAGGTTGCCAAGCCCGAGACGCAGTTCGCTGTCACCGGCAGCATGTGCCAGTTCCAGATTGACGATGCTGCGCGGATCCGTGCGCAGGTTGCCGAACAGATCGGCGGGAATGGACGATGTATGATCGAGCAACAGCGAACCGCTGAAGCGCTCGCGCCGGTACTGCAGGCTGCTGTTGGCATGCATTGCACTGCGGCCTGTAAGTGGAATGCCGTTGGCATACTCCGCCAGCGGCAGCCAGGTGGCGGAGCTGGTCCACCACAGTTCTTCAGCCAGCTTCCAGTCCAGGCTGCCCTCCAGTCCGGCGATGCGGGCCTCGCCGGTATTGCGGGCCTCGATCAGGTAGGCGCTGACCGGGGCGAAGATGATCGAATCCCGGTAGATCCCGTAGAAGGCAGCAGTATCCAGCCGCGCCCGGCCGAAGCTGCGGCTGTAGCCGATTTCCAGGTTGTCAAGCACCTCGGGGTCCAGCTCGGGATTGCCCCTCACACTGCCGCTGTCGCTGAGATACAGTTCGTCAAAACTGGGCTGGCGCACGGCGCGGGACAGGCCGGCCCGCAGCTGTGCACTGTTGCCAAAGGTGCGTCTGAGGGCGATCCCCGCCATGGGATCGAGACCGCTGTCAGTGGATGCAGCGGCGCCCCAGCTGTAGAGGTACTTCCAGTTGCCGCTCTCGGCTTCCCGCCAGGCACTGTAGTCAATCCCGGGTCTCAGCCGCTGTCCGGCGGAATCAGTGTCCGCAAAATCCAGGCGGGGCCGCAGCAGCTGCTGCTCAGTGCGGATCTCATGTTCAACATGCACGAGCAGATCACGACTGTCTATTTCCCCCCGGTTCAGGTAGGGATGTGGATCGCGCACATGCGTGAACTGCGCGGACAGGGCACTGCGGCGCTCTCCCAGTGTACTCTGCAGCCAGACTGCCTGACGGTCCAGCCGTGCACTGAGGGTCGGAAACTCAGCACTGCCGGGAATGCCGCGGGAGATATCACTGAAGCCCGCCCGCCACTGCCTGTCACCGGATTGCCAGCTGCCCAGCAGCTCGTGGCGCAGCACATCGGCATTGGCACGCACTGCCGGACTGCCGTCGCTGCGTCGGAAGCTGTAGTCATTTCCGGCACTGAGGCTGCCATATGACCAGCTCTGGCCTGGTTCGGTGCGGCTGATGCTCAGTTCGTAGCTGTCATTGCTGCCGGCCAGGATCGCATAGCGTGTCTGAGCGGGACTGGATTCCCGCTGGCTGAACTCGTAATCGCTCAGTTCAGCGAAGTATTCCCGGAAGGGCAGCCCGCTGTCCGCATAGCTCGGGAAGCTCTCCTCCCGTTCTGGTCTGATGGTCACGAGATTGACAACTCCGCCCAGCGCTCCCGGGCCGAACTGCAGGGCCTGCGGCCCGCGCAGGACCTCGATGCGCTCCAGTCCGGCAGGAGAGATCAGGGAGAGGTCCGTGGCCTGCAGGGGGATGAGCGGCTGGCCGTCCAGCAGGATCAGCACCTGGCCGGCGCTGGCACCGCGCAGACTCAGCGTGCTGAGCTGGCCGCGGCCACCGAGGCTGCGCACGTCTGCGCCCGCCAGGCTTTCCAGCAGACCGGCGAGGCTGCTCTGCGCCGTGAAGCGCGAACGCTCGATGATGCTCAGCGCTGACCAGTCCCCGAGCTGCATTGCCAGACTGCGCTGGTCACTGAGCAGGCTGCTGCCCAGGTCAATCGCAATGCCGGAATCCGAATCGTCAATGCTGATCTCTGCATCCGGATCGTATTCCTCATAAAGATGATCCAGATCTATCTCGACTGCGTTGTCAGTTTCCGCCATGCAGGGCAGGGGCAGTAACAGAAGCAGGAGCAGCCACAGAATCCTGCGGTTCACAGCTGCACCTCACGCTGGCGCAGCAGCACCCAGAGGAAGAAGGGAGCTCCGATCAGGCTCGTGATGATCGTCAGCGGAATCTCGCGGGGCGGGGCGGCTGTGCGGCTGACGATGTCCACGCTGAGAAGCAGCAGTGCACCGCCACACATCGCCAGGGGCAGCAGTACGGCATGCCGGGCGGAGCCGTACATGCGGGCCACATGCGGAACCATCAGGCCCACGAAGGCGATCACGCCGCAGAAGGCCACGCTGATCCCGGCCAGCAGGGAACTGACCGCCAGCAGGCGCAGGCGCAGCGAGCGGATGTCGACGCCGAGGCTGTGGGCCTTGTCGTCACCGAGCAGCATCGCGTCCAGCTCACGCCGCCAGTGCAGCGCAAGTCCGCAGCCGAGCAGCACTGCTGGCAGCATCACCAGTACCTCGGACATCCCGACGGTGCTGACCCGGCCGAGCAACCAGCCGATCACCTGATCAGTGCCGCCGCTGCTGCCGCTGACAAGCAGCAGCCAGACCAGCGCGCCGCAGAGTGTGCCGAGCGCGATCCCCATCAGCAGGATGCTGGCGCTGTCCCGCCGCCCCGAGATGAAAGTCGCATGCAGGGCCAGTGTGATCAGCATGGCCCCGAGCAGGGCCGGGAAGCCGATCAGCAGCGAGCTCGTCAGTCCGATGCTCGTTGCCACCACGGCTCCGAGTGCGGCCCCGGCACTTACTCCGGTGATATAGGGCTCCGCAAGAGGATTGCGGAAGAACAGCTGCATCAGTACGCCGCTTGCCGATAATGCGCTGCCGGCGAGGATCGCCATCAGCACCCGCGGCAGGCGCAGCTTCCAGAGGATCGTGGATTCCAGCCCGCTCAGGCCATCCAGCAGCTGCGCGGGACCGAGCCCGCCGGGTCCGACGGACAGGGAGACAGCCGCTGACAGCAGGACCAGCAGCAGCAGGGCTGGAAGCAGCAGGCGTTTCATCAGCGTGCGGAGGCCGCCCCATGATTGCTGACGGCACCAACTGCGGGTGCACTGAGCTGATCCCTGATCTCCTCAATTGCCAGCAGGATGCGTGGGCCGGGACGCAGCAGGTGGTCTGAGTTGACAACGATCAGCTGCCCCTGCTTCACGGCCCGCAGTTCACGGAATACCGGGTCGCTGCGCAGCTCCGCCAGCATCTCGGCCCTGACTTCCGCCGGGTCCTCCGCTTCGGTGCAGCTCGTGGTTGTCAGGATCCAGTCCGGGTCAGAGGAGATGATGAACTCCGCGCTGACAGCGGGCCAGCGGTCTTGCAGTGAGACGGCATTGGCCAGCCCGCAGCGTTGCATCACGTCATCGATGAAGGAGGTACTGCCACAGGTATAGACGAGTTCCCCGGGATAACCGAAGAAGCAGCTCGGGTTTCCCGACAGTGCATGGTACTCGCGGCCAGCGGATTCCCGGACCAGCCAGCCTGCAAACTCCGGGGCCAGTGCTTTGTCACTCCTGCCGGGAGTGCCGATGATCGTGTCGAGAATCCGCAGCTGCTCGCCGATCTGCTCGACGGTATTGGCTTCCCTGAAGGCACAGACCTGGATCCCGAGTTGCCGGAGCTGGTCCACCAGTTCCAGGCTGTTGCCCTGGTAGGCCAGCACGATGTCCGGCTGCAGGGAGACGATCTTCTCCAGGCTGGCATCGATCTGCCCGCCGATGTCGTCAACGGCGAGGATGCTGTCCGGGTAGTTGCAGAAGCTGCTCTTGCCGACAAGCCTGTCGCCGTATCCGAGGAAGGCCACCATCTCGGTGACATTCGGCATCAGGCTGACGATGCGCTGGCAATCCTGGCCGTAGGCGATCTCGCGGCCCGTACCGTCCACGAAACCCTCCGCGGCTGCAGCGGACAGGGTGAGGAGCAATAGCCAAACTGCACTGATGAATGTGATTCTCATGATGCCGCCTCCAGGCGGTCGGAGCTGCCGGCATACAACTCCGCCAGCATCTCCGCTGTTGTCATTTCCAGTGGATCCCCGCTCGCCATGATCCGGCCCTCGCGCAGCAGGATCACGCTGGCGGCGTACTGCGCCGCCAGATCCGGGTAGTGCAGGCTGCACAGCACGAGCTTGCCGTCCTGCCTGGCAATTTCCTGCAGCAGCTGCATGACCTCTTTACGGGCCGGAGGGTCCAGGTGCGCAGTCGGTTCATCGAGCAGCATGAGCGGCGTATCCTGCACAAGAGCCTGGGCCAGCATCGCACGCTTCAGCTCACCACCGGACAGGCGGGACAGCGGCCGCGCCGCCAGCTCCGTCAGATTCAGCCGCCTCAATACTGATGCGGGATCAACTTGCGATGCCGGATTGGCCATGCGCGCCACTTCCAGGGCTTCGTACACGGAAAGTGCCACCCCCGCATCGGCGATCTGCGGCACGTAGCTCAGCAGGCTGGCACGCTGAACTGCCCGAATTCGAAGCAGGTCTGACTTCCTGAAGCTGACTTCGCCGCTTACCTGCTCCAGCAGGCCGCAGATCAGGCGCAGCAGGGTGGTCTTGCCCGCTCCGTTGGAGCCGATCAGGCAGTGCAGGCCGGGGCTGGCCAGTTCGAGGCTGACATCGCTGAGGATACTGCGTCGCTCGAGGCGCGCGCTGCAGTTATGCAGGATGAGGTGCTCAGGCATCGAGACTCCGGACGGGTCCGGAGTCGGGCGCATTGCTGCGTTTCATGCTTAACTCCAGAAGGCATGCTGGGATTCTTGCCCGAGGTATCCTGACTCGGCTTCAAAGTCCGGGCCGCCTTCCCCGCTCGCGCGAGTGGCAGTTGGCCCTTCCTCCACCATACAGTGGCTGGTACCGTGGCGGATTCACACCGCCTTCCCTCAGGGGGCTGGGCAAGTGTAGCACAGCCGCGTCGGATATAATCAGCATGCGCTCTATGGGGCACATCTTGAGCTACAACCCATTGATCACGGTCGGGTTCTTCGGCCTGTTCATTGCCCAGTTCATCAAGCTGATCGTTTCCTTGATCAGTTCCGGGCGGCTGGATTTCCGGCGCCTGGTGGACACGGGCGGGATGCCGTCCAGCCATACATCCTTCGTTTCCAGCGTGACCACTGCGGTCGGCATCATCGAGGGCTTCCATTCCACGATGTTCGCCGTCTCCCTGTGCTTCAGCGTGATCGTGGTCTATGACGCCACGAATCTCCGCCGCAGCGCCGGTTACCACGCCCAGTGGCTCAACCGCATCGTGCCGGACCTGCTGCAGGGCAAGATCATCAAGGAAAAGTTCGACTACAAGGTCCTGCGAGAACTGCTGGGCCATAATCCGATCGAGGTCTTCGTGGGCGGAGTGCTTGGAGTATTCATCGCGGTGCTGACGCTGTACTTCCTCGGCATCTATCCGTAGTGGCAGAGCCTCGTAGGAGCCTGCTCGAATACCTGCTGGAGCATGGCCTGGCTCCAGATGAACGCACGGCCCGCGGCCTGATCATGCGCGGCGATGTGCTCGTCGACGACCAGCCCCGCACTTCGCCTGCCTTCACCCCGGCCCCCGACTGCAGCATCCGCATCCGTGGCCGCGTTGAAAGTCCCGTCAGCCGCGGGCATGACAAGCTGGCACCAGTGGCCGACAGGCTTGACCTTGAACTCAAAGGCTGCATTGCCATGGACCTCGGTGTCTCCACCGGCGGCTTCAGCCAGTACCTGCTGGACAGAGAGGTGGCCCGCCTGTATGCGGTGGATGTGGCCTATGGCGTGGTGGCCGACAGTGTCCGCAATGACCCGCGTGTCGTGCTGCTGGAGCGCACCAATGCCCGCGAACTGAACCGGGAACTGATTCCGGATGCGCTGGACTTCGTCACCGGGGATCTGAGTTTCATCGGCTGGGGAGCGGTGATCCCGGCGGTGCTGCCCTTGCTGGCAGTACAGGCAAGGCTGCTGCTGCTGGTCAAGCCGCAGTTCGAGCTGGCGGCCCGTGGCATGGGAGCAGAGCTCGAAGATGGAATAGTTGCCAGTTCCGCGCTGCGCCGCCACGCGCTTGAGCTGCTGTGGGACACTTGGCATAATGTGGGGCTCAGGCCGCGCGCGGTGCTACCATCTGCGCTGAAGGGCCAGAAGGGCAACCAGGAGTACTTCGTGCTGCTGGAGAACCACGGCGCGGATTGCACACACGAGGAGTATCTGAACATGGCCGCCCAGGCAACGGGAACTGAACTGGCATGAAGGCTGCACTGCAACTGCATCCTTCCAGGGTCACGCGCCGCTACCTGGAGGAGAAGGTCTACCCCTCCCTCGTGGAACACGGCATTGCCCACTACCTGCTGCCCAAGCGCCACGACGGCGACGTCGATCTCGAGGACGGCACTGATTTCCTCGTGGTGATCGGCGGTGACGGGACCTTCCTGGCGGGGGCCAAGATCGCCGTGCGCTATGACATCCCCGTGCTCGGAGTGATGACGGGCCGGCTCGGTTTCCTCTGCAATGTCGCCATCGACGAATTCCCGCAGGTCATGGCCCGCATTGCCAGAGGCGAAATGCCGCAGGAGACACGCTCGATCCTCAAAGGTACGGTCAGGTCCGAAAGCTCCGGCGATATCACGCATCTGGCCGTGAACGACGTGGTGGTCTACCGTACCGGTTCGCACCGCATCCGCGAGTTCGTCGCCACTGACAACAACAAGCTGATCGCCCGCTACCGCGGCGACGGGATCATCATCAGCAGTTCCACGGGTTCCACGGCCTATACGCTCGCCGCCGGCGGACCGCTGCTGCATCCGCAGCTCGACGCAATCGTGCTTTCGCCGATCTGCGCGCATTCACTGTTCACAAAGCCGCTCGTGCTGCCGCCTGACAACCGGGTCACGATCCGCGGTGCACGCGGCAGCTATCCGCTGATGGTCAGCTTCGACGGCGGTCAGCGCGTCAAGCTGCTCAGCGGTGATTCCATCAGCGTGGTCAGTTATGGCAGCCGCCTGAAGGTCTTCAAGCCTCACGACGAGGATTTCTACGAAGTGCTGCGCGAGAAGTTCCAGCACGGCTACCTCTACGGGGGCGAGGATGCTGAACAAGATCAGCATTAGGGATTTCTCCCTCATCCGCAGTCTCGAACTGGAATTCAGCACGGGCTTCACTGTGATCAGTGGTGAGTCCGGTGCCGGCAAGTCCCTGCTGTTCGACGCCATCGGCTTCGTGCTCGGCGGCCGGACGCACCGCAGCCTGCTGGCCAGCGGGGCCACGAGCTGCGAAGTGGAACTCGAACTGGCGCTCAGCGCTGATGAAGCAAGGCGCATGCCGGAGCAGTTCCGCGAGGGCAGCAACCTGATCCGCCGCCGCTACAGCGAGAACGGCCGCAGCCGGCTCACACTCAACTCCGGCCCGGTCAGTGCCCAGGAGCTGCGGGAGGCCCTGGCGGGCCTGATCGAGATCGTCGGCCAGTTTGAGAGCACACTGCTGTTCAACCCTGATTCCCACCTCGGCATCCTGGACACCTTCGGCGGCGAGAAGCTGGCAACGGCCCGCGGTGCCTTTATTGCCAGCTACGAGGAGTACCGTGAACTGGCTGGCCAGCTCCGCGCCCTGCGTGAATCCAGTACGCGGCGTGAGCAGGAGATCAACTTCCTCACGTACCAGGTCCACGAGCTGGAGGAGGCGGAAGTGCTGCCCGGCCAGATGGCTGAGGTCGAGGCGGAGTTGCGCCTGCAGGAAAATGCCGAGGCGATCATCGCGGCGGCCCAGACGGCGGCCCGGCACCTGAGTGGTGATGATGACTACTCCGGGGCCTATGACGAACTGGCGAAGGCTGAGCAGGAGATCGCGGGGATCGCCAGGCTGCTGGGCGATTCCGGCACCGGTCAGGTTGTGGAGGAAGCCCTCGATCGCTGCAGCGGCCTGCTGGAAGGACTGCGCGAACTGGCGATCCAGCTCAATGAGCTGGCGGACGAGGTCAGCTATGACCCCCAGCGCCTGGAATTCCTGCATGCCCGGCTGGACCGCATGCATGAACTGGAGCGCAAGTACGGCTGCACGGCGGATGAGCTGGAAGCGCTGCTCGTTGAGAAGCAGAAGCTGCTGAACCTGCTCACCGATGTCTCGAGTTCGCCGGAGATCGTGGAGCGCAAGCTGGAGCAGAGCCGTACGCAGCTGCTGGCCAGGGCCGGGGAGCTGGGCAAGCTGCGCCGTGCTGCAGCGAAGCAGATCGAGAAGGACAGTTCCGCCTACTTCCGCCGGCTGGACTTCCTGCATACGGAGCTGCGAATCGAACTCAGCAGCCTGAAGGAGCCGGGGCCGGAGGGCATGGACAGTGTGGAGTTCCTGATCACGCTCAATCCGGGCGAGCCCGCCCGGCCGATGGCGCAGGTCGTCTCCGGCGGTGAATCCTCCCGCCTGCTGCTGGGTCTGAAGGCCACCCTGGCCGACCGCCATGGCCAGCGCATCCTGCTCATGGATGAGATCGAGGCCGGGCTGGGAGGCAGTGCGGCCCGCAGCGTGGCCGATGTCCTGCAGGAGATCTCCCAGGGGCGGCAGCTGCTCGCCATATCCCACCTGCCGGCTGTAGCCGCCCGGGCCACGGAGCACCTGCTGGTCCACAAGCATGCCACGAAGGAACGCACCAGCGTGGAGATCACACTGCTGGATGAAGCGGGACGGCGCAGCGAGCTGGGCCGGATGGTCGGCGTGGAAGGGGGCAAGGGCACGGAGAAGGTGGTCGATGAACTGCTTCGGGAAGCCCGCAGCCGGGGCTGAAAGCAAAAGAACATATAAGGTCGGAAAGCCGTCAGAAGAAGCGGCGATGCTAGAATCAATACTTCCCGGGAAGGCATGAACAAGGCGGAAAAACGAAGGATCGCGGACCGACGACGGCGCATCCGTGACACGATCTTCTACTGGATACGGCAGATCGTCACGATTGCGGCGCTTGTCGGCAGCTACTTCCTGGTCCAGTATGTCTTCGAACGCAGCACTGAGGAAGTCGCCAAGGTCAAGGACCGCGAGGACAGCAACTACTACATCATCGTCGACAAGGACGGTGAGATCGTCAGCATGAGCGTGGTCGACGACAGCGGCCAGCTCTCGATGAAGATCACCGGCAAGTCGGTCAAGCTGACAACGGACCAGAAGACCGCCGAGTTCGAGGAAGCCCATGCGGAGCAGTACGAGGACGGCCGGCTAAACATCAGCATCGACGCCGGACTGCTGACCTACGACACAGAGACGGAGGACTTCCTGCTCGAGCAGCTGCAGATCGAGACCCGCGACGGTATGTACATCGAGGCACCTCTGCTGGAGTGGCGGCGCGTCAAGGATGCCCGCCTCGTCAGCAAGCCCAACGCCGCCAAGGTCCCGAGCTTCCGCTTCCCCGAAAGCGTCTACGTCGAGAACAAGACGGATGGCAACAGCATCCGCGCCAATTACATGCAGGCCGACAAGGACCTGCGCTACATGGAGTTCGTGGGCAGGGTGGAAGGCAGTGTCAGTGAGCTGTCCGATACGGAGTTCATCGAGGAGCGTGACATAACGAATGTCGGCGAGCTGAACCTGGAGGACATCAAGACCCTCGGTTTCAAGGCCGAGGAAGTGATCTACGACATGGACAACCAGGTGATTGTCGCCAGCACGCGCCTCTATGACCGGCGCTTCAACGTGCGCGATATGGATGGACGCGATGTACGAATCGAGGACTACCAGAAGGATGGTGCAGGAGTGCCGCTCCCGCCCACGCCGCTGACCTTCACCAAGGAGGAGATCACGATCACCTGCCACCACCTCGAGGCCCACATGGGCAAGAAGTGGCTCTCCTGCGTGGGCGAGATCGAGATGCTGGTTCCGCCCAGCGAACCGAAGGCCAATGACGACAAGGCCCTGCGCGTCGTCAAGCGCTACGAGACACGCATCGCCTCGAATGAGATCGAGTATTTCTGGGGCCGGGACTACATCCTGACCCACAGCCGCACCAGGGTTGAGCAGGAGGACCGCCTGGCACTCGCCGACCGCATCACCTACTGGGGAGACGAGAAGCAGGTGCTGCTGGACGGTGAGGTCACGATGGTCCAGGGCGACGGCCGCTGGATGGTCGAGGAGGAGCTGATCAGCGTTGACAACCACGACATGGAGCGCGCGGTCACGGCCTACATGGAACTGCTGATGGACCGCGCCGTGGTCTACCTCGACAACAATGACTTCATCGCCTCCGGCGGCGTGCACATGAAGCAGGATGAACGCGAGACCTATGCGGAGACGATCGTCTACCAGGATGAGGAGAAGCGCATCACCGCGGATGGCAACGTCAAGTTCGTGGACAAGGACAGCCAGACCCTGCTCTGCAATTCGCTGGTGTTCCACAAGGACAGCGACTTCCTGGAGATCAAGGGCGGGATGAGCGCCACGCTGCGCATCCCGGCGAAATTTGCCAACGACATCAACCGTGCCCTGGCTGACACCCGTGAAAAGGAGCGTCCGGCGGAAATCACAGACCCTGAGGTCTCCGAAAACGTGCCGACGCGCAATCCGAACTCGGGCTCCATGCTGGCCAGCAGTGTCAATCCGCTGGAGGTGCCGAAGGCCGATGCGGATACGCCGGATGACGTGCCGGCCCTGCCGGTGCCTGACAACGCCCCGACGCGCAGCACCGGTGACGGTTCGGTGAATGCCGCTGAGTCGGGCGGAACTGAAGCAGGCAGTGGCGATGGATCAGCCGCCGCAGGGGAGGAAGGCTGATGCTGCGCCGCCTGCTCCTGATGCTCTGCCTGAGTTGTCTCTGCCTGTGCTGTGCCACGGGCGTGCGTGCCCAGAACGGCGGTTCCGAGAAGCCGGCGGAGAAACCAGCCAGTGAGGAGCAGAAGGAGAAGCTGTCCGGCGAGAAGGATCCTGACAAGCAGGAATCCACCGAGGCTGCAAAGCAGGAAGGCAATACTGACAAGGCCGTGGAGGTCAAGCTCGCTGACAAACCCGCTTCAGAGACCGGAGCGGAAGCTGCTGAAGCCGGCAAGCAGGCTGCGGATGGTACTACCCCGGCCAGTCCAGCGGAGCGCGACCGCGCCCAGGGTGGTCAGCCGCCTGCCAACAGCGCTGACGACAGCACCGGCGACAGCGTGGTGCAGCGCAGCGGTGACAGTTCCGTCCGTCCCGTGGATGAGGCGACACCAACGGTGGCGCGCCCCGAGGACAGTGCCAGTGGCCTGCTCAGTTCACCGACGGATCAGCAGGGCGGCAGTCCGTCAGGCACCGGCAGCACCAATGTTGCGGAAGGCCAGGCTCCTGGTGAGGACAACATTCGGCCCCTGAGCGGTGTCGAGACACTCGACCAGCGCATGGATCGCGGAGATCCCTCGCAGGCGCCGCGTGATGGAGCTGAAGCCGGTGCAGCCGTGCGCCCGGAAACGCCGGGCTTCATTGCCGACGAGGAAGGCAGCGTGCCGGATGACATGGCGGAACTTGACGACCTGTTTGATCTCTCGGAATTCGGGATTGAAGGTAATTCCCTGAATCTGGACATGACTCCGGAGGAATTCCTCGAGCGCTACGAGAAGAATCTCGAATTCGACAGCCTGCTGCCAGGCACCAAGCTGCCCGAGGGTGACGTCCCGGACATCATCAGCCGCCAGCAGGCCCGGCCCGGGATCGGGCTGATGGACAACTACGCCTGGCTGAGTGTGCCGACGGGCAACGTGCGCGGCAGCACCGAGACCAAGCAGTTCCACATGGAAGGCGGGGTGATCATCTACTTCGACGAAATCACGATCAGCGGTGATGTGGCGGACATTGATGAGAAGAACGAAATCGCCGTACTGACCGGCAATGTCAACATCATCGATCCCAAGTACACGCTGAAGACCGATGAGCTGCGCATCCTATTCAATGAGAAGAAATTTCAGGCCAGCGGCTTCGTGAGCTTCAAGAAGCTGGCCGACCGCAACAAGACGGAACCGGACATGTCGCTTGGTTCCAAGGACCGCCTGCGTGAGTACTTCGCGGCCCGCGAGTTCGAGCTGAGCTGCGGCAAGCTCTTCTACAACTGGGAGACGCGGGAGATGATCGCCATCGAGAACGTGCGCATGGGTCATCCCGTCTTCCGTGGCACGATGTACCGCATTGACTATGACGATGAATCCAAGGAATACCTGATGAGCGGCGGCGTGAAGCTTGAGGTCGAGAAGTATGACTGGATCTTCGACAATGAGCTGGCGGCCCCTGAGGATGAGCAGAAGCTCAGGGCCCTGACGGACGGCAAGACCACGATCACCTGCGACCGGCTGGCCTACGAGGAAGCCAGCGGGATTGCCAAGTTCTTCTCCAGTCCGGGCCGGCAGGTCGGCTTCGAGCAGCCCAAGCGCGGTGTGAAGGCGGCATACATCGAAATCAACGACCAGACCAAGGACTTCTACGCTGAAGGCAGTGTCGGCCAGGTCGTCAGCTACAACCAGACGGACGGCGAGTGGCTGTTCGCCGGCGGTCTGATCGAACGTGATGAGGTCAGCGATGATCTGAGTGAGACCATGCAGCAGGCGATGGAGGCCGAGGCCCTCACTCTGGAGTACAACTTCGAACGCAAGCGCATCGAGATGCATGGCGGGGTCCGGGTCACCGCCGGACAGAAGCTGCTGCAGGCCGGTGAGCTGGTGCAGGATGAAACCGCCAAGTTCTTCCTGCTGCGTGACAACGTGCTCGTCAAGCCTGATGAGGACAGCAGCGTCTACTGCGCCCAGGTCTATGTTGACACTGCCAACGACGTCTTCACTTTCGTGGGGCTGGTGCAGGGCAGCTTCGTCAGCGAGGATCTGGCCCAGGCCACGCCCTCGCAGGGTACGGGTGAAGTGCGTGATGACATCGCTGCCGGTGCCTTTGCGACGGGCAGCGGACCGAATGTGGTGGAAAGCGGCCGCTGAGCCCTGCAGCGGGCCTGATACAATCATCGCGTGGACGAACACAGCCAGATCCGGACGGCACTTGCGGCCTTTCCTGAGGCCCGCATCGGGGTGCTCGGCGACCTGATGGCCGACCGCTTCATCTACGGCCGGGCCAGCCGCATCAGCCCTGAGGCACCTGTACCCGTGGTGCATATCACCCATCGCACGACCCAGCCCGGCGGCGCTGCCAATGTCGGCAACAATGTGCTGAGCATGGGCGGCAGGCTCTCCCTCTTCGGTGTGCTCGGTGACGACGAGGCCGGTGAGGAGATCCGCACGATGCTCTCGGAGCGCGGGGCTGAAATGCAGGGCGTTGTCAGCATCAGCGGCCGCCCGAGCACGGTCAAGACCCGCGTCGTGGCCCAGAATCAGCAGGTCGTCCGCTATGACGAGGAAACCACGAGCGACATCCCCAATGAGACCCGCAATGAACTGCTGCAGCGCGTCATTGAGGCCCTGCCTGAGCTCGACATCCTGCTCCTGTCCGACTATGCCAAGGGCGTGCTCACGGAGGATCTCGTACCACGGCTGATTGCCGCGGCCCAGCAGGCCGGGGTACAGGTCGTTGTCGATCCCAAGCCCGGCAATATCGGCCGCTACCAGGGGGCCGACCTCGTCAAACCAAACATGTCTGAAGCATTGGCACTCTTCGGCCAGGACGGCAGCGGCCAGCGCCGTGACATGCACGGCGTCTGCAGCCAGGTGCGCGAGCTGGCGGGCGCCCGGCAGGTGATCGTCACCGCCGGACAGGAGGGCATGCACGTGCTGGATGCAGGCGGGCACTACCGCCATCTGCCGGGCCTGCCGCGCGAGGTGTTCGATGTCGCCGGCGCTGGTGACAGCACACTGGCGGCGATCGCCATGGCCCTGGCCGGAGGCGCGGACCTGTTCATCGCGGCGCGGATTGGCAATCTGGCGGGCAGCATCGCAGTCGGCCATCTGGGCGTGACGGCTGTCCGCCTGGAGGAAATGTCAGCGGAACTGGAGGAATTCCTTGGCGAGTCTGGATCCCCGGCTTGAGTCGCGCCTCAGTGAATGGCGCAGTGCGGGACGCGTTGTCGTGTTCACGAACGGCGTGTTCGACCTGCTGCACCCGGGGCACATTGAACAGCTGGCCCGGGCCCGCAGTTTTGGCGACGTGCTGGTGGTTGGCATCAACACCGACGAAAGCGTGCAGCGGCTCGGCAAGGGCCAGGTGGCGCGGCCGATCCTGCCCCTGGCGGACCGCATCGTGATGCTTGAGGCACTGCGCATGGTGGACGCCGTGGCCCCTTTCGCCGAGGATACTCCCTATGAACTGATCAGCCTGATCCAGCCGGACGTGCTGGTCAAGGGCGCGGACTACAGGATCGAGGACGTGGTGGGCCGTGAGATCGTCGAAGCCCGCGGTGGCCGGGTGGAGCTCGTGGAACTCGTACCCGGGCACAGTACCAGCGAAATCATCCGGCGGATCCGGAGTTAGGAGCAAGTCCCATGAAGCAGCTGCTGCGCAGGATGGTTCAGCTGCTGCTTCCCGCGCGCTGCAGCGCCTGCCAGCGAACCGGCCCCGATGCACTCTGCGAGGAATGCAGCCGTGAGCTGGAACTGGTGATCCCGCGCTACTGCCTGCGCTGCGGCCGCCGGCGCAGTACGCATTACACCAGCCCCGACTGCAGCGAATGCCACGGCCGCGAGATCGGTGTGCTGCGCAGCCGCAGTGGCTACATCTACAACGCACTCGGCCGGCAGCTGCTGGCGGACTTCAAGTTCAACGGCAATCTGGCCGTTGGCCAGGAACTGGCGGAGCGGGCCCTGCTGCGCATCCCGGTGCGCGCCGCGCGGATCTTCGATGAGCCGCAGCTGAGGATCGCCGCGATCCTGCCCGTGCCGCTGCATCCATCACGCCGCCGGGAGCGGCGCTTCAATCAGAGTGAGCTGCTGGCGCGGGTGCTGGCGGACCATACGGGCCTGCCGCTGCGCACCGACCTGCTGGTGCGTACCCGCGAGACCCCGACGCAGGTGGGCCTGACCCAGGCCCAGCGCCACAGCAATGTCAGCGGAGCCTTCGATGTGGCTGAGCAGTGGCGTCTGCGGATCAGCGGTGAGACATACATAGTGGTGGACGACCTGCTGACCACCGGCAGCACGCTGGCGGCCTGTGCCCGGGCCCTGCGCCGGCGCGGAGCGGCGGGAGCCTACGGCCTGACGCTGTTCAGCACGAACCCGCTGGTGCATCCGGCGGAGCGGCTGGCGGAGGATGGCTTCCACAATGTCCCGCCGCCCCTCCTATAATCTTGTGATGCGCTACTTCATGCTCCTGCTGCTGCTCAGCGGCCTGCTGCTGCAGGCCTCCTGCGACCTGTTACAGGCCTCGAAGATCGAAGGGGCCGTCAGCAAGGCCCTCAAGGCGGATGACCGCACGAAGGAGTTCGCCTTCGAGGTCAGCTATGAAGGTGAGGGCCGGGTGCTCGTCACCGGTGAGGTTGACAACCCGGGCCAGATCGACGCGGTCAAGGAAGTGACCGGCGCTGTGGAGGGCGTGACGGATGTCAGCGTGCGCATCGGCATCACTGACAACTCCTCCAGCGGCCTGTTGCAGGACGGCGTGGTCAATACGCCGTACTTCTAGGCCGGCCTCAGCGGATGTACTGGTGCAGGTTGGCGAAGATGCTGCCGGCGAAGCCGCTGATCTGCTCATTCATGACCGGCCCGAAGTAGATCAGCGCGAGGCCGGTGATCACGATCTTCGGCACGAAGCTCAGGGTCTGCTCCTGGATGCTGGTGACCGCCTGGAAGATGCTCACGAGGAAGCCCACCGCGAGCGAAATCAGCAGGATCGGCAGGCTGAGGATGTAGACGTTGTAGATGGCCTGCGAGGCCACATCAAGATAGAAGCCGCTGTGAGTCATATGCATATTCTAATCAGCAGCGGTTAAGCCCTGATCTGGCCTCACGCAAATCTCGCTCAAATCCGCCCATGGGTCAGAAAATAACTTCTTCACGGATATTGCAAATTGCACCCGCAGTTGGTATAAATACTGCCCTGCCTGCGGAAGTGGTGGAATGGCAGACACGCTAGGTTCAGGACCTAGTGAGCGCAAGCTCGTGGGGGTTCGAATCCCCCCTTCCGCAGATTCCTCCTTCCCTGCCAGTAATGCCAGCTCTCCGGCGCACCCTGTCTGTTCTCAGCGTAGCAGAGCGATGAAGCGGAGGGGGAAACCGGTATAATGGCAGCTCACGCCCCCGTAGTACAATGGATAGTACGGCCGCCTCCTAAGTGGCAGATCTTGGTTCGATTCCGAGCGGGGGTGAGAACTCCCCGAAATCCCCTGGCTATCTCAGAACTCGTTTCCTACTGCTTCGCCAACCGCCGCAGCGGCATCAGCATCCGTCAGGCGCTGCCACTCAGCCGTGGAGTAGTAGACCATCGCGGCCGCAGGCAGCGGATCGTCTACGTCCAGCCAGACCGCATCACTGAAGCCGCGCAGCCAGACCCAGTCTCCATCAGCATCCGCATAGACCCGGGAGGTTGCCAGTTCCGGGCCGTACTGCTGGCTCTCATCGGCATCCAGCAGAGAGGAGTCATAGCGCTGCTCCAGCATCTCCAGCAGGCGCTGGCGCACTCGGTTGGCATAATCCGCCTTGTCGCTCAGATCCTCCGGCCAGAGTACGACGAAGTTGCTGGAGACCACCGCATCATCAAGGGTCGAGACCAGCAGCCGGGCCGGAGCCGGATCAGCATTGGAAAGTTCCAGCTGTGCATCCCTGCCGTACAGCAGGCTATGCCCATAGGGCATCTGCTTGTCATCGAGGATCTCGAAGCCCTGCAGATCGGAAGCGGAGAGATCGGAGCGCAGCAGGAAATCCGCATAGCCCGTGATGTCCAGCGGATTGCGTTGCCAGATTCCGAGATGCCGCTCGCGTGCCAGGGCCTCCGCCTTCATATAGTCCTCCATTAAGTCAGCGCGGAATTCATCCCGGCTGCGCAGGCTCACCGCCCCTCCGTACAGCAGCTCCTCGGCATAGTTGTAAGCACTGGGCAGCATGATGTGCACGAGCAGGTTGCCATCATCATCAAAGCGCACCTGATCCTCATCATCGGCCACGATCTGCACCAGGCCGTCCTCGAGGATCTGGCTCGCAAGCTGCAGGCTCATCGCAGTGCTGATCCAGTTCTCCACTCCTGCTTCAGGCTGGCCCGGTACGTCAATCCCGATCACCCGCACCACATTGTCAAAGCCGTTGTACTCCAGCCGCAGCAGTGCAGGATCAATGATTTCGACGACCCGGAACAGCGTCTCCGGGCTGACCGGTTCCATCTGCACTTCAGCGGCGCAGACCGCCGAGGTTGACAACAGCCCGAGCAGCAGGGTGCAACCGAATAATGAAAGCAGAGATTGCTTTGAATCATTTGCGAATCTGTTCATCCCGGCAAGTATACAGACAGTGATGTTACAGGGCATTGCGAGCCTGCGGCGGTCATCAGCTGCATTAGTGTGACATTTTGGTGGAGGATGGAACAGGCTGCATACAGTCACGGTAATGAATGCCGTGCCTGTCTACGAGATGCGCAGTGAACTTGCCTGCAGCCAGCAGGAGCTGTTTGACTGGCATGCGCGGCCGGAAGCCTTCCTCGAGCTGCAGCCCCCCTGGGAACGGGTCCGCCAGCTCAGCCCGCCTCAGCGCCTGCAGCAGGGCCAGCTTGTCCGGCTGAGCGTGCGCATCGGGCCGCTGCAGCTTCCCTGGCACAGCCTGATCAGTGAGCTGGACGAACCTGCTGGCTTCATCGACATCCAGCGCCGCGGTCCCTTCGCGCACTGGGAGCACCGCCACTGCTTCCTCCCCTTGCCGGCAGGCGGCACCCAGATGCAGGACAGCATCAGCTATGCATTGCCAGCCGGAACACTGGGCAGCCTTGTCGCCGGACGCTACGTGGAGTCACGCCTGCAACGGATGTTCGAACATCGTCACGGCCTGCTGCGCAGGCACTTCGGCGGATGCCATCAACAGATTTAATTCCGGCAAGTCCCCGCTAAATCCACGTTAACAGCCTTCATTGCACGCCTTCCATTAATAGTATTAGTACATCATCCCTGAAGAAAGGGATGAAGGCGTTTCGCCTTAATCAGGAGCAGGTAATTCCTGACTATCTTGTCATCTTGCTGGAGTCTCTGGTCTGCATAGCCTTGGTGCTGGGCCTGTTCCTGCTGCGCAGCCGGATCACCGACATCCCGCTCTTCGTCGGCACCAGTCTCGTCACGGCCTGTCTGTGGCTGAGCGCCGTGCAGGGATCCTTCGTCAGCGTCTGCGGCATAGACGTGCTCCATGCCTCGGCCGTTTTCTTCAGCGCACTGCTGGTGTCGCTGCTCGTCACCTATGTCCAGGAAGGACCACCGGCCGGCCGGATGATGCTGTTCGTGATCATCGGCAGTTCCGTGCTGATCCATGTCTTCCTCGGTCTGGCGCGCATGCACCTGCTGCAGCTTGGCCATCTGGAGCTCGCCGCCGAACTGGACTTCTCGATCATGAGCCTGCTGGCAAGCATTGTCGTGCTGGTGCTGGATTTCGTGATCCTGACAACGACCTACGGACTGCTGCAGCAGAAGGTGGCGGGCCTGCACCTGTTGCTGCGCATCTATGGGGTGCTGTGCATAGTGCAGGTCCTGGACGGCGCGCTCTACCAGTTGTTCACCAACATCACGGATCCGCAGCTCGGGCAGATCCTCACCGGAATCGCCTACACACGGCTGCTGATCGCAGCCCTCTGCGCGCCCATCGTGTATTTCACCCTGAAACTCGACACGCGGATTCGAGGCCGGCTTGAGGCGGAACAGCTGCCGCTGCTGGGCCTGTTCAGCCTGTCCAACCTGCGGCTCAGCAGGCAGGGTCGCCAGCTGGAAGAGCAGGTGCAGGCCTTGCAGGAGAATGAACGGCAGTTCCGCGAACTGGTCGAGAGCGTGCATGGTGTGACCTGGGAAATGGACAGCGAAAGCTGGAAGTACACATACATGGGTCCTCAGATCGAAGCACTGACCGGGCACGCTCCTCAGCTCTGGACTGATGTGGATTTCTGGTCGGCGGTCCTGCATCCGGATGACCGTGAGCGGGCAGTTGCATTCAGCCGCCGCCAGACGGAACTTGGCAATGACCACATCCACGAATACCGTCTGCTCTGTGCGGACGGCGAGGTGATCTGGCTGCGTGACAGCGTCGTGGTGGTCCGCGATGCGGAGGGCCGGACCAGGCGCCGCGGCGTGCTGCTGGACATCACCGACCAGAAGCTGGCCCAGCAGCGCCTGCAGCAGAGTGAGCAGCGCTACCGCACGATCGTGGAGTTCGCGGTGGAAGGCCTGATGATTCTCGACGCCAGCGCAGCCCGCTATGTGCATGTCAATCACAAGGCAGAGCTGCTGTTCCGCCGCAGCCGTGAGCAGCTGATGGATTCAGGCCCGCTCAGTCTCAGCCCGGAGCTTCAGCCGGATGGTACCCCATCCGGTGTGTTGCTGCGGCGGCACATGGATGCAGCGCTGGGTGGTCAGCCGCAGGAGTTCGAATGGATGCACCTGGACAGCACCGGCCGGGGCTTCCCCTGCGAGGTGCGCATGGTGCTGATCCCCGGGCAGGAACAGCCGCTGCTGCGCGCCAGTGTGATTGACATCAGTGAACGCAAGCAGGCTGAGCAGGAGCTGGCGGACAGCCGGCGCCGCGAGCAGGAAATGGCATCGCGTTTCCGGATGGCTGCGGATTCCGCGCGTATCGGAATCTGGGACTATGACCTGGTGGAGCACCGTCTGGTCTGGGACGGGCGCATGCATGAAATCTACGGAGTGCCCGTGAAGGACTTCCGTGGGCGGATCGAGGACTGGTCCCGCCGCCTGCATCCCGATGACCTCGAACTGACTCAGGCCAGGCTGCAGGCTGCCCGGGAAGGCCGCGAGAAATACGAAACATCTTTCAGGATCATCAAGCCGGACGGTGAGCTGCGCTACATCAACAGTGTCGCCACCGTACTCTGGGATGAACAGGGCAGGGCCCTGCGCATGATCGGCCTGAATTTTGATGTCACCGAGCGGGAGCTTGCCGAGGCTGAGCTGCGGCGGGCCAAGGAAATGCAGTCCAAGGCCGGAGAGGTTGCCAATGTCGGTGGCTGGGAGTTTGACATGGAAACGCAGCGCCTGGAGTGGAGTCCCCAGACGAAGCTGCTGCATGAAGTGCCGGAGGACTACCAGCCTGACATCAACACTGCCTTTGATTTCTTCAGCGGTGATAGCCGCGACGAACTGCTGGAGGCTGTCCGCCGGGCGGTGGAGTCGGGTGAGCCCTACGATCTGGAGCTGGATTTCCTCTCGGCACGAGGCCGGCAGGCACGCGTACGGACTGTGGGCCAGGTGGAATTCCGCAATGGCGAAGCCGTCCGGCTCTGGGGTGCCATTCAGGACATCACTGACCAGCACATGGCTGAGCAGGACCGGCTGCAGCTGCAGCAGCAGATGCTGCATGCCCAGAAGCTGGAAAGCCTCGGCGTACTCTCCGGCGGCATCGCCCACGACTTCAACAACCTGCTGACATCGATCCTTGGCAACGCCGAACTGGCAGCCGAGGATCTGGAGGGCAATGCGGAGGCCGGCGAGAGCATCCGTGAGATCCAGCTCGCAGCCCAGCGTGCCGCATCCCTGTCCCGGCAGATGCTGGCATACTCCGGCCGGGGACGCTTCGTGATTGAGAGCATCAGCATCAATGAGGTCGTTGCCGAGATGGCTCATCTGCTGGAGGTCTCCATTTCCAAGAAGGCCAGGCTGGAGTATGAACTTGCAGCCGGCCTCGTACAGGTGGAGGCAGATCCGGCCCAGATCCGCCAGGTGATCATGAACCTGATCACGAACGCCTCGGAGTCGCTGGAGGACAATCCAGGCAGCATCGTGCTGCACACCGGCTCCATGCAGATAGCCGATCCGGAGGAGCTCGTCCGGGATGAGCAGTGCGCGGTCTTCAGCATGGAGGACATCAGCCCCGGGCAATACATCTTCTTTGAGGTCCGCGACACCGGCTGCGGCATGAGCGCTGAAACCGCCAGCCGGATCTTTGATCCCTTCTTCTCCACGAAGTTCACGGGGCGCGGCCTGGGACTGGCCGCCACCCTGGGCATCGTGCGCGGCCACAGTGGAGCCATCCGCATCTGCAGCAGCCCCGGTCAGGGGACGGCCGTCCGCGTGCTGCTGCCGGTCAGCGCGGTGAATGCAGTTGCGGAACAGCAGTCCAGCCGCAGTGAACTCAGGAAGTGGAAGGGCAGCGGGCTGGTCCTGATCGCGGATGATGACGAACTCGTGCTGACGGTCGGCACGCGCATGCTGCGCAACTTCGGCTTTGAAGTGGCAACGGCCTGTGACGGCAGGCAGGCCGTGCAGGAATTCAGCCGCCGGCCGGATGCTTTCGTGATGGCCATGCTCGACCTGACGATGCCCAACCTCGGTGGCGACGAGGCCCTGCGCGAAATCCGCAAGCTGCGCCCGGATCTGCGTGTGCTTGTCTGCAGTGGCTATGACGAACTGGAAGTCGGCCGTGAACTCGGTGGAGTGGGGCTCGTGAGTTTCGTGCAGAAGCCCTATGTTGCCGACGATCTGCGCGGGGCAATCCGCCGCCTGCTGGAAAGTGATGCTGAAAGCGTGCTGTGGCCGGCGCGGCAGCTTGACGGCTGAGACTGCCTGAGTTGTACACTTGAGCGGTGAGTGACGAAGCCACGCGGGCGATCCTGCTGGGAACGGCACAGGATGCGGGTTACCCCTCCATCGGCTGCCGCAATCCCTGCTGTGAACATGCAAGGCTCGATCATGCCCTGCACAGTCATCCAGCCTGTCTGGCGCTCTGCCACCCTGATGGCCGGCGCTGGCTGATCGACTGCACGCCGGAGTTTCCGCGTCAGCTGGCAATGCTCGACGGGCTCTGTCCGCCGCTCAATGCCGCCCCGGACCTTGCGGGGATCCTGCTCACGCATGCCCATATCGGTCACTACACAGGGCTGATGCATCTCGGGCGCGAGGCATTGGCAACCCCTGATCTGCCGGTGTACGGTATGCCGCGCCTGCTGGATTTCCTGCGCAGCAATGGCCCCTGGGACCAGCTCGTGCGGCTTGGCAACATCAGCCTGCGTGAGCTGCAGCCCAGCGGCAGCCTGGAGCTGGCACCAGGCCTGAACGTGGAAGCCCTGCCCGTTCCACACCGAGCGGAATACAGTGAGACCGTGGCCTTCCGGATCTCCGGGACAAGGGCTTCACTGCTCTACCTGCCGGATGTTGACAACTGGGAGGACTGCCAGCCACCGATTGAGGAGCTCCTGCAAAGCGTTGATCACGCGCTGCTTGACGGCACTTTCTTCAGTGGTTCGGAACTGCCCGGCCGCGACATGCGCCAGATTCCGCATCCCACCGTCAGTGACAGTCTCCGGCGCTTCGCGGCGCTGCCGCAGCAGAAGCGCTGCGGCATACATTTCTTCCACCTCAATCACAGCAATCCGCTGCTGCAGCCGGGTTCAGAGGCATGTGTGCAGGTGGAACATGCGGGGATGCAGGTGGCACGCCCCGGCCAGGAGTTTCTCCTTTAGTCTGTTGCGAACATATTATCGATAACGTCTGTCCATTCTGGATATCGGATAAGATGATCATGATCCAGCAGAGGTAGGTAAACAAATGAACACAGTAGGCGCGCTCGTGGCAACCGCGGCTGTGGCCGCCGCCGCAATCACCGGTGCGGGGATCTGGGCGAAGAACCAGACCAGCGTTGTCAGCACTGATCCCCCGGCCATCACTCAGGCGGAAGCTCTGGAATTCAAGGAAAGGAAACGCGAAATGGCAAGAAGCAGCGAGGAATGGCAGGAGAAGGTCAAGGGCAAGCTGGATGCCAACCAGATGAATGTCTGCTTCGGCGCGGGCACGGAACCGCCCTTCACCGGCAAATACTGGGACCATCATGAAAAGGGCCACTATGAATGCACGGTATGTGGCCAGAATCTTTTCGACTCGAATACGAAGTATGACAGTGGCAGCGGCTGGCCCTCCTTCTATGACGTCGTGGAGCAGTCCAACCTCAAGCTGGAGGAGGACCTGAGCCTCGGTATGCGCCGTGTTGAGGTGCTCTGCAGCAACTGCGGTTCACACCTCGGTCATGTCTTCGAGGACGGCCCGCAGCCCACCGGCCTGCGCTACTGCATCAACTCCGCCAGTCTGCAGTTCGTGGCTGAGGATGGTACAAAGGACGAATCGGAGAGCGGGGCAGGGCAGGAGGATTCCGGTGCGGAAGGTGGCCAGGGATCCGGCGGCGATCACTGAGCTTAATACGACTGTCGACTGTGGCGGCGCAGTTGTCCGCCGGAGGGAAGAGATGATCCTGCAGATGCTGGTGAGCAGTGTGCTGGTGCCGGGTCTCGTTGCATTTGCGCTCAGCCTGTTTCTCTGGAAGGCCCAGTACCGCCAGCAGGAGCGCTGCCCTTACTGGGCCAGTGCGGCAATCCTTGCTGTCTCGTTTCTGACCGGCTGGGTACTGATGCGTGGCATCCCGAAATGGCCGGTCACCGATTCAGCGGGCTGGTTGCCGATTCTGGCAATCGGCGGGCTGGCACTCGGACTGCTGGTTTCGATGCAGAAACTGCAGGGTATGACCACCGGAGTACTGCGCCTGCTGGCCAGTCTCGGTACCGTCTGGCTCACTACCCAGAGTCTGCAGCAGCATACCTGGAAAGGCTCTGCCGGAATCTGGATTGCCGGGCTCACACTGCTGCTGTTCCTGGTCTGGAACTGCTGGGAAATCGTTGCCAACAGAAGCAGCGGGCCCCGGGCTCCGCTGATGCTGGCGCTCTTCTTCACGGGTCTGGCGGTGCTGGCCCTGCTTGGTGAGACGGCGACCATCAGCCAGCTTACCGGGGTGCTCTGTGCTGCTTTCGGTGCGATGTTCGTGGTCGCGCTGATCCGGCCGGCACTGTCACTGTCACAGGCCGCGCTGTTCGTGGCCATGCCGCTGTTCGGCGGCCTGCTGCTCAATGCCCATTTCTATGCAGGTGTGGAACTGCTGCAGGCCGGCCTGCTGCTGAGCTGCAGTGCGCTGGCCCTGCTCGGACTGCAGCTCACGAAGCGCAGCACGGGCCTGGCAGGAATCGTTCTGGCAACCCTTGTGATGTTCCTGCCCGCATTGCTGGGCATCGGCTGGGAACTGCTGAATCGCGAGCCACACTCCGATTCATCTGCGATGGATGACTACTATGAGGACTACTACGGCTACTGATGCGGCCTAGACATGGCTCAGCAGCAGTTCCCGGCAGGATCGTCCGCAGCCAGGCAGCAGCAGCAGCATGCCCAGCTTGCGCCGCCTGCCGCATTGCAGCCGCACCGGCAGCAGTCTGAAGCTGCGCTGCCCGAGGCTGATTTCCAGGCGCGCGAGTTCGGCGGCACTGATCCTGATTCCGAGAGCCTGACAATGGCGCAGGAAGGCAAGGGCGTCCAGTTCATGCCGGCGATGCCCTTCAGGCCAGTACTGATCAGCATATTCCCGGAACAGGGCTGCTGACAGCGCTGAATTGCCAAATCTGCTCTCAGGGATCAGTTCCGCCACCGCACGCCAGCGCTTGCCCAGCAGGGTTGCCGCCTGAGCTTCGAGCTGAGCTGCATCCAGTCTGATGAGCAGTCCGGCAGAATCAGGTTCTGGAAGCATTAAGGCGAGCCAGGCCCGGCGGTCGGCAAGGAAGCCCTCACGCTGCCGTGCACTGCTCAGCAGGATTGCCAGCAGTTCGGTCTCGCTCCTCTGCTCAGCGCAGGGCATGCAGCGCCTCCAGTTCCTGGGCGATCTCCGGGCTGCGTGCCGCTGAATCGTCGCGCTCAAGAATCACGGCCTCCGGCTCGAAATCATGGATCACGCGGGCAATCAGCTCCAGCAGCTCCGGTTGCAGGGCCTGGTCATGGCTGTCATGCAGGCGTCCGGACTCATCCACGGTAAAGCCCACCACGTGCAGCTGGCGCACGATCCCGCGCGGCAGCAGGTCCAGCCAGGTCTGTGGATCAAAGCCGTGATTGCGCGAATTGATGTACAGATTCGTCACGTCCAGCAGCAGCCCGCAGTCCGCCTGGCGGCAGAGCTCAATGATGAATTCGTTCTCAGGCATTTGACCTTCAAGCCGCAGACTGCTCGTGATGTTCTCCAGCAGCAGCGGCAGTTCCAGCCGTTCCTGCAGCTCCCGGGCATGTTCCACGAGGATCCTGAGATTGGCATGAGTCGGAGGAACAGGGTTCAGGTGGCCGAGGTCGATCCCGCCGGCGCGCGTGAAGGCGATGTGTTCACTGGCCCAGCGTGGCCGGCAGACCCTTGCCACGCGCTGCATGCTGCTGACGTACTCCTCATCAAGGGGCCCGGGCGTCGCCAGCGAGCAGCTCAGGCCATGCATGCAGAGCGGATAGTCCACTGCCAGCTGCTCAAGCACACTGCCGCCGCTGTCCATGAAATGGTCGGGGATGATCTCCAGGCATTCAATGCCTGCCGGCCGCTCCCGGATCCAGGCTGCAAGGTTGCTGCGCCAGCCGATGCCGATCATCCGCAGCCTCCGCAGCCACCGCCGCAGCCGCCACCGCAGCCGCCTCCACCACAGCTGCTGCAGCTTGAGCAGCTCCCGGCGGCGAAGAAGCCACTGCTACCCGATCCACCGCCACCCCGGCGGTTCGTGGAGGACATGCTGACCAGAAACAGGAAGGAGCCGATGAACATGATGTTCGTCATGTAGCCCCACTTTGTCATGTCGTGGTTGATGCCATACAGGTAGCGCGCTGCTCCGATCAGCAGGAAGAAGATCAGCCCCGTGAGGTTGAATGTGTCCAGCCTGGCGACGCTGTGGCGCAGGATCTGCACGGCGCCCAGCAGGCCGAGTCCGGCAGCTGCGTAGTAGGTCAGGAATGCCGGACCGTCCATGAAGGGAAAGAACATATAGCTGACCACCACCAGGCAGATGCCGGTGAAGACGATCACGGCCCAGATGGCGTTGGCGTTCCGCAGCTCGAATTCCGGCTCAGTTGCCGTCGGCTCAGGCAGGACATGCGGGTTGTTTTCCGCCGTATTCAGCAGCTGAACGATTCCGGGTGAGGGCAGGCTGGACTCCTGCGGCAGCTCCTCATGCCAGGGCAGGGCCTCATGCAGGCGGAAGGTCGTCCCGCAGCTCGTGCACTGCTGCAGCAGTCCGGGATAGTGCTCGTGCGGCAGTTCAAAGCGCCGCAGGCAGCTCGGGCAGCGTAGGAACTGCGGGCTGCGGCCAGCGCCGCTCATAGTTCCCACTGTGACACCATCCACTCACAGGCTCTGTCGAAAACAGCCAGCAGGGCATTGTGCAGTACATGGATATCCGGCTGCATGGTCCCGGCTTGCTTGCTGCGCAGTTCAATCAGCTTCTTGAGCAGCTCCGGTTCCAGCCCCAGTTCACGGGCCAGCAGCGGCGCCTGCAGCTCCCGCTCATCAGGGATCTCACTGCCATCCAGACGCAGCAGTTCCGCCAGATCAGCAAAGATCCGCGGGACGGCCTGGCGCAGAGCCCGCAGATAGCGCTGCGGTTCAGCCTGGGCCAGCACATAGGCATTGCTCAGGCGCAGTTTGGAATTGCGCAGGCCCTGTTCCACGAGAAAACGCCTGCGCTCGAGTGAAACATCAAATCCTGAGAAGGGATCCACACCGAAGATCAGTTCGTCGCGGCGCATGATGTCGGCGAACTTGAGGGCGAAGCACTGCATGCTGCGCTGGCTTCCGTCCTGCCCCAGCACCAGCGGGCTGACTCTGAGGCTGCTCTGCTCGATTGCCGTGCCGATGGCGCGCTGGGCGGCAGCCGTGTTGTGTTGCAGGACGATCAGCAGGTTGATGTCTGAACTGCTGCGGCTAAAGTCATTGCGTACGCTGCTGCCATAGAGCACGAGTGAGCGGAGATTCTCCCCGAGACTGCCCTGCAGGCTGCTGCTGAGTTGTTCCAGCGCCTGACGCTGGCTGGACTGGATCCCCATGTGAATAGTGTAGGGGAGAGCGGGTTCATCGGTGAAGGAGCAGTGGCATCGAAACAAAAAAAAAGGGCGGCCCCGAAGGGCCGCCCGCTTAAGTTCAGTGATTAGAACTTGAAGGTCCAGTCCAGCTGGATGATCTGACGATCGTCCAGGTTGGCCGGGATCAGGAAGCCGTAGGCGTTGTGCATCTTCGTAAGGAAGTAGGTCACGCCGACGGTCGCGTTGGGGCTCCACATGTAGCTCCAGTGCCACTCGAAGGAATTGCGGTTCGCACCACCGGCATCGCTGTCAGCGAGACCGTGGATGACGGTGTTGGCACCGACTTCCTTGTAGCGGGCGAAGGTGTACCAGTCGCCGCAGTGCTGGGGCTTCGTACCATACTGGGCACCGAGCACGTAACCCGTGTCATCGGAATCCTCATAGATGAAGCCGCTGGCCAGACCCTGGTTCACGATGGCGATGTTGGTGTCAGCATCGCTGTCGCAGGTGAACATGTACTCACCGTAGATGCTCAGGGGCTTGTCCCAGGTGCAGGGCCAGGTGTACTGCAGGCCGGCCTTGGTGACGCTGAAGTTGCTGTTGAAGCGATCCAGGCCATTGATCACGCCGTCGCCGTTGAAGTCGAAGATGCTGCCATCAGCCAGCGTGAAACCGTTGCCGGTGAAGTAGCTGGCGGGAAGGCTGTTCTCCTCCTTCCAGCCGTAGCTGCCGACCCACACGTCGAGGTTATCGACGAGGAAGTTGTCGTGACGCAGCTCGGTGGCGAAGAAGTAGGTGTCATCGTCAAAGTAGTCACTACCGTTGGTCTCCACGGCGATGCTCGCCACGGAGGTCAGCTGGAAGTCCTGGTTGAAGTGGTACATCACGCCCAGACCCTGCAGGTTGACGTCGTCATCGAGAATCATCTCGTTCGGGTCAGTCAGGATGTTGGGGAAGATACCACCGTAGATGTCAAGCTTGGCATGGCAGGTGCAGCCATCCTGCTTACCGCAGGTGTTGCAACCGCTGTTGCACTGACCGCAGCTACCACCGCAGCTGTTGCCGTTGCAGCTGCTGCACTTGTCGCAGCAGTCCTTCTCGGGGCAGTCCTGGTAATAACCGAACCAGCCCGGGCTGTACTTGAAGTAAGCCTGATCGAGGAAGATGTCGGCGGTCTTGCCATCGTTGCCGAGAGTGTGGTTGCCGGAGGTCGCTTCGTTACCGGTGTTGGTCTCGAAGCGGAAGCCGACCATCACGCAATCGTTGATCTGCTTGTTGTAACCGAGACGGAAACGGATGCGCTGACGGAAGCGCTCGTTGTTCGCCCAGTCCTCGAACTGCCAGCGGTAGCGCAGCTCGCCCTTCCACTCAGGTCCGGGCTTGAGGCCAGCCACCTTGTCCTCGAGGGAACCGATACGGCTAGTGTTGTCCGCGACACTGCCCTCAAGGTCCATCATGGTGGAGTTCATGTCCTGGATCTGGTTGCCCAGATTGTCAACTCGCCCGCTCAGGCCGGCAAGCTGATCAGAGAATTCCGCGCGAAGGGTTTCGGCCATGATGTTGATGTCTTCAGGAGAGCCCTCACCAACCGTGTCCAGCAGACGAGCAATCGCCTGAGCGAACTCGTAGCGGGTCAGGGTACGGTCTCCCTTGAAGAATCCATCCGGATAACCCTCAAGCACACCACGGTGCGTGAGGTAATCCAGAGCGTTGTACGCCCAGTGATCGGTGCTGACGTCGTCGTAGGCGGAGCCTGCGAACGCCGTACCACACATGATCACCAGAGCCAGCAGTGAAGAAATAAGATATCTCACTTCCAACTCCTATAACTAGTGGGTTGAAATACATGCGGGAAGACAGCGCGCCATCCCGACTTATTCCCTTCGCGAGATCTTCACTTCTGGATTACCGGCATCTTGAACCTCAGAAATCCTTCACACAAAGATCCCACTTCGGGATTCGCCATTGTAACACAGTATTTCGAGTTTAAAACATAAAATTTCCACTCGAATGACATACGTCAACCACATTACATTGGCGCTTACGAATAAATCGGAGAGGCCCCCGCAAACATTAAGCGCACAGGAATAAACTGGGCTCAGCCGGGGTGAATTTAATCGGCGTATCAGCTCAGGACTGAACTGAAACTAAAGGACTACACCTTTGTAGATGTAAGCCGCTCCCCAGCAGAGCCTGTGGCTTTCGATATGCCCGAAGCAGCCGCTGCGGCGCATGATCGCCACGAATTCCTCACCGCACGGGAAGCTGTGCGAGGAGCTGTGCAGGTAGTTATAGGCCTGCAGGCTGCCGGAGACCAGTCCGCCGATCAAGGGTACGATGTATCGGCTATATACATAATAGGTGGGCTTCATGAAAGCCCCCTGTGGCTGGCCCGTCTCCAGTACCATCACGCAGCCCCCGGGCTTGACCACCCGCGCCATTTCCCTGAGTGCCCTGTCCGGCGACGGTACATTGCGGATCCCGAAGCCGATGCTGGCGCAGTCGAATGAATCATCCGTGTAGGGCAGGGCAGTCACATCCGCATGCTCAAAGCTGACATGCTCACTGCCGCGCACCTGGCGCATGGCACCCACGGCCATCATCCCCGCACTGAAGTCCGAGGCGATCACGTTGCCACTGGCTCCCAGCACCCTGGCGAAGGCGAAGGCGATGTCCCCGGTGCCGCTGGCGCAGTCCAGCACGCGCATCCCCGGCTGGACTCCGCTGAGTTCCACCAGCAGCCGCTTCCAGCGCAGGTGCTGGCCGAAACTGATCAGGTTGTTGGAGAGGTCGTAGCTCGGGGCGAGCATGCCGAACATTTCGCGGATGCTCTGCGGATTGGCTGGACTGGGCTGCACTGCAGCATAATAACACCGACGAGGCCCGTTGCTGCAACCGCCGGCAGCGGCCCGGCGTCAGACTGAACAATGTCACACGGGCAAGACAGCACAATGGGCAGGCGGCGCGGCCTGCATGACCTCAATGAGGTCTGGGGCCTGCTGCTCGTCTTCGTGATCGTGCTGCTGCTCTGGAACACGGTCTTCATCGCCCCGCTGAAGATCCTCGTGGTCTTCTTCCACGAACTGTCCCATGCCCTGGCCGCGCTCATGACCGGTGGGCAGGTCCACGGCATTGAACTCAATATCCGCCAGGGTGGCCTGACCTATACCTCCGGCGGCAACCTGTTCCTGATCACCTCCGCCGGCTACCTCGGCAGCATGCTCTGGGGAGCGATGCTGATCCTCGCGGCACGATTCGTGAAGCGCCGTCAGAATGTGACCTTCGCGCTCGGCCTGCTGCTGCTGTTTACCGGCATCATCTTCATGCGCCCCGTGTTCGGCTTCGGCTTCATCTTCTGCCTGCTGACCGGTTTCCTGCTGCTGTTCCTTGCTTCACGCGCGCATGCGGACTGGCATGACTTCATCCTCAAGCTGCTGGGCATCACGAGCTGCCTGTACGCCGTGCTCGACATCAAGAGCGACGTGCTCGACCGCCCGCACATGCACAGTGATGCCGTGGCCCTGCAGCAGCTCACGCTGATTCCCTCTGTGCTCTGGGGCCTGATCTGGATCGCGCTCTCGCTCATCTGCACCTGGTGGTGCCTGAAGCTGGCAACCCGGCGGCGCGAGGCCTGAGGGCGAGGCCGGGGCAGGGCGGGTATCCGCAGCGGGCGGAATCCACTATGATGGAATATCCCGCAGGACCGGAGTTGGGCCGGCCTGCCCCCCCGGAGTTGCCATGCGCCGATTCCTGCTGACGCTTGCCGCCGTGCTGCTTGCCGCAATCCAGCACTCTGTCCCTGCCAGTGCCTGCCGCTATGAGATGGAGCAGGTCGCCGCCGAGCAGGGGCTCAGTGGACTGACAGGCTGGTTCGCGCCCGACCCGCTGCACCTGATTGCCCCGAGCCGCCCCTTTGACACCGAGCATATCCGCCTTGATCTGGATGTTGATTTTGACAACGCCTCCGTCAGTGGCAATGTGCAGCAGCGCCTGCGCTCCCTGCAGCCGGGCCTGGACGTGATCCAGCTCAACTGCGTGGACATGCAGATCTCGGCCGTCAGCATCGATGACTCTCCCGTCAGCTTCGAGTATCCCGTCGTCTCGGACCAGCTCACGAGCTGGATGCTGATTGACGACGCCGATGATTCGCGCCAGACGCTCTACATCAGGCTCAGCGAACCGCTGGACTACGGCCAGCTGATCAACCTGCGCATTGACTACTCCTGCTCGCCGCAGACCGGGCTGTACTTCCAGCCGGGGGAGGCCGGGCAGTACACCGAGGTCTGGAGCCAGGGCGAGGGCGAAAGCAACCGCTGGTGGATTCCCTGCTTCGACTACCCGAATGACAAGGCCAGCTATGAGGGCATCTTCCGCGTGCCCGAGGGCTTCTACGCGCTCTCGAATGGCAACCTGCTCAGCCGCGAGGACCACGATGGCATCACGGAATTCCACTGGAGCATGGAACAGCCTCAGGTCAGCTATCTGATCACACTTGCCGCCGCCGAGTATGAGGTCTATGAGGACAGCTGGCGCGACGTGCAGCTGCTCTATGTCTGCCCGCCGGGCACGGACCGCGCCACCGCGATGCGCTGCGTGGGCGTGACCCCGGACATCATGGAGTGCTTCTCGGAGCGCATCGGCATCGACTACCCCTATGAGAAGTATGCGCAGGTCGCTGTGCAGAACTTCATCTTCGGCGGGATGGAGAACACCACCGCCACCACGATGCACGCGCGTCTGATCTACGACGAGGGCGAGGCCGAGACCCGCGACGAAACTGGGCTGATCGCCCATGAACTGGCGCATCAGTGGTGGGGGGACATGGTCACGATGCGCGAGTGGAACCACATGTGGCTCAACGAGGGCTTCGCCAAGTACTTCGAGGAGGTCTACCGCGACTGGGATGAAGGCGACGATGCGATGCGCGTCAGCATGGACGGCTCGCACCGCGCGGTGATCCGTTCTGACAACCGCACGCCACGGCCGATGGTCACGGACTTCTACAACCGCACCGACGACCGCAACAACAACGACATCTACACCCGCGGGGCCAGCGTGCTGCACATGCTGCGCGGGATCATCGGCGACGAGCTGTTCTTCGCCGTGCTGAAGCACTATGGCAATAAGCACCGCTTCGACTTCGCCGAGACCCCGGACCTGCAGACCAGCGTCAAGGAGGTCACGGGCCAAAACCTCGACTGGTTCTTCGAGCAGTGGGTCTACATGGCGGGGCATCCTCAGCTGAAGGTCACCCAGAACTGGGAACGCGAGCGTGGCAACCTGGCGCTGACGATCGCCCAGACCCAGGAGGTCAAGGACCTCGTGCCGCTCTTCCGCCTGCCGCTGCAGGTCGAGATCACCACGGCCAGCGCGCCGCACCTATACGAAATCGAGGTCGAGCAGGCCAGTGAGGTCTTCAACTTCCCGGTCGACGGCGAGCCGCTGATGGTCATCGTTGACAAGGGTGACTGGCTGCTCAAGGAACTGGAGATGGAACGCAGCCGCGAACAGTGGCTGTACATGCTGGAGCACGGCGACGGCCCCTCCCGTCAGCAGGCGATCCGCGCCCTGAAGCAGTGGGCCGGCAATGACGAGGTGTTCGCGGCCCTCAGCGCCAGCATTGCCGATGCCGGTGAGCTGCGCCCGCTGCGGCTTGAGGCCCTCGACTCCCTGACGGATCTGCGCGATGAGCGCACGCTGGCACTGCTGATGGAGCTGATGGACAGTCCGGAGGGCCGCCTGCGCCGCGACAGCGCGGGGATGCTGCGCAACTTCAAGGGCAAGGAAGGTGTCAACGAGCGGCTGCTCATGGCCCTGCACAATGACAGGGCCTGGGATGTGCGCAGCCGCGCGCTCGACAGCCTCGTGGCCCTGGACTACGAGCGCGAGAAGTGCATCGAGGAATGCCTGTACCTGATCAGCCTCGGTGGCGACCGCAACAACATGGTGCGCAGCGGCATCAATGCGCTCGGCCGGCTGCGCGCGGTGGAGCAGCTGGACTACGTGAAGGAGCTGGCGGCACCTGGCAACAGCCGCGAATACCGCCATACCGCGATCGGCACCTATGCTGATCTGATGGAGCGGGTCGAGGATGGCAAGCGCAAGGGCGAGGCCGCGGAGTACGTTGCCACGATGCTCAGTGACCCCTGGTCACGCACGCGCCAGAGCGTGATCGGCACATTGGCCGGGCTCAAGGTCCGTGACAGCATCGAGCCGCTGCGCGCGATGGCGGAGCTGGAGGAAGTGCAGTGGATCGCGGATTACGCGAAGCGCAGTGCGGATGAGATAGACAGCTTCCGCGAGGAGCGGGTCAGGCTGGAGGACCTGGATGCGAAGCTGCTGGAACTGCAGCGCCAGGTGGAGGAACTGCAGCAGACAGTCAACCAGCTCAACCGTGAGAAGCAGGAGCAGGAAATCAAGCCCTGAATTAGCGGCGATATGCTATCGCCTGACAATCGGTGTCATTTTTGTTTGCCTTTGTAACTGGCGCCTGAACACTGACAGAAAACGCAGAGGGGAACGGCATGCCGTTCCCCTCATCATTTCAGCTTGCAGCTGTGGTTCAGGCCTTGCGGGCCCGCAGCAGTTCACGGTACTTGTCAACCTCGGGACGCAGGCTGTTGATGCTCGCCGCCCAGAACTCAGGCTTCGTCGCATCGTCATCCAGGCATTTGGCAACGCATTCCTCAACGGTCGCGCTGCCGGTCATCATCAGGAAGGCCTCGTACTTCGGCAGGAAGCTGCTGCCTTCCTGATGCAGCCTGTTGGCAAGGTTGCGCGCCAGCAGGAAGCCCACGGTGTAGGGGTAGTTGTAGAAGCTCACGCCCGTGATGTAGAAGTGCAGCTTGCTGGCCCAGAACAGCGGGTCCTCGCCGCCCTCCGGCATCGCATCGCCCAGCACGCGCTTCTGGGTTTCGACCATCAGCGCGCTGAAGCGCTCGACACTGAGCGTACCCTGCTCGCGCTCCTCGTGGAAGGCCTTCTCGAATTCATAGCGTGTGGTGATGTCCAGCAGCAGCACGGCCGCACCGTTGAGGTCGGCATCCAGCATCTGCAGCTTGGCGCTGTCGCTGATCGACTCGTCGGCGTAGATCCCGTCGGCGAGGATGTGCTCGGCGAAGATCGACGCCGTCTCGGCGAGCGTCATCGGATACTGCCGCGCGAAGGGCCGCAGTTCCTTCAGCAGGTGCCCGTGCCAGGCATGGCCCATCTCATGGGCGAGCGTTGTCACATCGCCGAGCGAACCGTTGAAGGTCATGTAGACGCGCTGCTCGCCGGTATGCGGTGAGCCCGTGCAGAACGCGCCGGGACGCTTGCCCGGGCGGACCTCGCTCTCCATCCAGCGCTGTTCAATGAACCTGTCGTAATACTCGCCAAGCGCCGGGTAGACCTTGTGGAAGGCCTCGCTGACCATGTCACTGCCCTGCTGCCAGGTGTAGGTGGAGTCGCTCTCCAGCGGCAGCGGGGCTTCCTTCTCATACCAGCAGATGCCGGGACGGCCCATGAACTCGGCCTTGGCCTTGAAGATGTCCCTGGCAACGGCGATGTTGTCATGGATCGCCGTGTACATCGCATCCAGTGAGGGCTTGCTCATCTTGGCCTGGAACAGTGCGGGCTCCAGGAAGTGCGGGATCCCGCGGCGGCGGTTGAGCGTCAGGCGCGTGCCGGCGATGGCATTCAGGGCGGCGGCGCAGATGTCCGTGACCCCGGCCCAGGCGCGGTTGCCGGCCTCGAAGGCAGCGCGGCCCTTCTCCCTGTCAACGTCGCTCATCATCGAGCGCCACTGGGAGATCGGCACCTGCTTCTTCTCGCCGTTGACTTCCATCTCGAATTCGAGCTTGCCGGAAACCGTGTCGTAGAGCCGGCCCCAGGTGGCGAAGCCGTCCACGCTCAGGTCGGCGGCGAGCTTCTCCAGCTCGGGCTGCATGCGGTACTCGGCCTGCTCACGGATCCGCGCCAGGTAGTGGCCCATGCCCTCGAGTTCGGGACGCGCGGCGAAGGCCGAGAACACGGCGTCGTCAACGCCCTTGAAGGCGCGCAGCACGTCCACGCCGAACTTCGCGCTCTCCGCGCCGATCAGGCTCAGCACGGCCTGCTCGGAGGTGTAGGCCGCATTGCGGGCATCGGCGGCGCTCAGGCAGCCGACATAGGAGGAAACATGGTAGAAGCGCGAACCCCAGTTCTCACTGCGGACCAGCAGTCCGGCCCAGGCATCGGCGGTCTCGCTGCCGAGCTGGCCGAGGTCTGCCGCTTCCTGCTGCATCTGCGCCATTTCACTGCGCAGGGTGTCCTTGAAGGCCAGCATCTCCGGCCCATTGAATTCCTTGAAATAGCTGTCCAGGTCCCACACGAGGCCCTGGTTCTGCTGCATGGCTGCGTCTGACATTTCTTCCTCCCGGCCAGGCCGGACATTACGTTACTGCTCAGGGGGCGCAGGAGCGCACAGCCGTGGATGACTGGCTCGAGTAGTGTTGACCGCCCGGCGCGTGCCTTCCTCTGACTGCGGCAGCCGGGCTGCCACCCCATTGTTCAATGGGTCTGGGTCCGGGCTGCATTCCCCCGCAGGGCCGCGGACCTGTCAAATAAAGTATAGCGGGAGATAATCCGGCTTGTGCAATGAATCTCAGCGCTGCGGATCGCTGACCACTTCAAGACTGCACACCTGCCGGTTTCCACTGGTGATGCCACTCAGATACACCCTGGTCCTGCCATCTTTCAGGATCCAGTATGCGCCCTGGCGGTCATGCCTTCGGCTTGAATGGAATACATCCGTTGAGCGGTTCGCCAACTGCCGGTCAATGTAGTCCAGGTTTTCCTGCCAGCTCATGTGGTTGGAATAATATAGTTGCCCATAATCGCCTGTGCCGTTAGTGTTGCCATTGTACGGAACGTATCCATCCGGGCAGTAGCCAGGTATGGCCAGGATCAGGTTGGGGTCCGGCGGCCAGCTGCTGCGGACGGAGGACAGAGGAACGTGCAATGTACGCAGCGGCCAGTAGCTCGGGTAGATCACGGAACGAAACAGGGTGAAGAAGATGGCGTAGGCAACCAGCGCGGCCATTGCCAACGACAGCAGCCTGCCAATCGGTCCACGGGTGCGCTGTACTGCAAGCAGACGGCTTCTCAATTTTTCCCAGGCGGATTTGAGTTCTCCTGCAATCATTTCAACCTGCGTTAGTGGATTGCAAGCACAGCACACAATGTCGGAGCAGACGTAGCGGGGAATGAATCTAGACTGGCGAAATCATACCGGTCATAGCCTAGCGCTTCAGCCATGAACCGGATGAATATGAAGGAGATTCCGGCAAGCCCCAGCATGGTGCCGAGTGCAAACAGCAGGTATTGCGTGATCACCTTGATATCAGACATGGCTCTACTTTGCGATTATACGGACAATTCAGGGCCGCAGGAAGATTCGCAGCAGGAATATGGCCCCGCTGGAAAGACAGGCGGCAAACAGGCCAAACGAGATCCAGCCCCATTTGCGCACATCAAGCGGGTCCTCATGCTTGCCGGCACAGAGGTACTGCCAATAACGAAAGGCGAAGATAGCGGCCCAGAGCAGCACCATCATCATGCCAAACAGCACGGAGTCCAGACTGAAGCGCGGCGGGAAGGGCATCAGTCTCGGTACTCAGTTACAATGCGGTGCTTTACGCCATCGTCGCCAATAATCTCTATGTACTTCCTGAGGCAACTTCCGGGTCTGACTTCGCCTCTGGAATTCACTATCCAGAGTTCGTCACCAATGCGGAGATGAACTTTGTCGTTATCAGTTCCCGTGATCTGGACGTCTTCATGAATTGCCAGTTCCCCCAGATCATAGTCTCCAAAAGTGCCAGGTATGCAATTACTGTCAGCATGGATGGCAATCGTGCCATCGTGTGGACTTCTCAGGAGAACACTGCGTTTGCTTCCTGTTGAAAGCAGGGCGATATCAATCGAATCACACTCGCTGATTTCCAAAACTTCACGAGGTTGAAATCCATCTTTGCCAGGTTTACAGCTCAGTAGCAGTCTCTGGATCTTCGTTGTCTGTTCCTGCCTGCTGAATCTGCACATCAGGACCAGCAACTGTTCGCTGACATCATCCCAGACAAGGTCATGTACGAGTCCCAGTGGTGATTCATCCGAGAGCAAGGGTCGCAGATTGGCTGGTGTGGTGGTCCAGGAGAAACTGGATAAGTTGAGTAGATGAACTTCTATCACCGCAGGGTGCCTGTCTGAGCGGATATCCATACCGCCGGCATCACTGACCAGAAAACAGTCATTGTTCAGGTGGCATGTTGTTGGCAGAAAGTGTTTTCTATCCGGGACGTAAACCAGCTTATCAAGCTCCGGGAAGAAGAGGTATTCCCGGGTGAGATACATGTTGCCGCCTCTCGCCTTTCCATCCCTGGCACGCAGATACGCTGAGGCATGACTTCCAACATAGTAGTTGAACCAATGCTGGCCATTGGCAAAAAGCCAGCCATTCTCAATATGTGATTCCCTGGTGGGTAGCTTGCCATCACCCGCCAGCATCGCAGCCAGCTTGCCGTGGTTTTCCGCACTGTGACTCGGTTGCATATCGTCCCCCGGATCAACAGGGCAAATCCCTGTACCAATGGTTATACAGTATGCAGCCTCCCATCTCCTAACTCATTCACGTCCGTTGCCACATGCTGCACAAGGCGCCGGTCATGGCTGACCAGCAGCACTCCGCCACTGAAGCTGCACAGTGCCTGCTGCAGCACTTCGATGCTCGGCAGGTCCAGGTGGTTGCTCGGTTCATCAAGGATCAGGAGATCCGCATGCGTGTTCATAAGCACCGCCAGCAGCAGCCGCGTGCGTTCACCACCGCTCAGGCTGCCGACGAGCTGCTCGTTGCGGCCCTTCAGGCCGATGCGCGCCAGCAGGTAGTGGATCTGGTTGGCAGTCAGCGGGCTGCTCCGTTCCAGCTGCTGATACAGGCTCAGCTCCCTGTCCAGTCCGGCCTGCTGCTGGTCGCAGTAGAAGACTGCCGCGCCCCCGGCGATCCAGGCCTCGCCCGCCTGCGGCTCCAGCTCGCCGAGGATGCACTTCAGCAGCGTGGACTTGCCGCTGCCATTGCGTCCGGTGATGGCAAGCCGCTGCCTGCGCTGCAGGGTCAGGCTGACATTGCCCAGAAGCTCCCGCTCGCCGTATCCGGCGCAGATGCCATCCAGCCACAGCAGCCCACTGGCCCCGCCAGCGGCACTGCCGATTGCCAACCTGGGCCCGCTGCGCTCCAGCGGCTTCTCCACCGCCGTTTCTCCCTCCAGTTCCCGTTCCAGCCGCCGCTTGCGCACCGTTGCCGTCTTCGCCATTTTCCTGGCAATGCGCCGCCAGTGGTCATTGGTGCTCATGTTCTCCATGCTGCGCGCATGCTGTTCGGTGCGGCGGATGTCCGCCTGCAGCTTCTCCACGCGCCGCTGCTGCTCCAGATACTCCAGCTTCTGGCGCTCGATGCGTTCGTGCTTGCGCTCGAAGTAGGCAGCGAGCGAGCCGCGTTCCAGCCGGGCCGTGCCGTCCTCCAGCTCGATCACGCAGTTGGCGACGCGCTCCAGAAGTTCACGGTCATGGCTGGCGATCAGCAGGCTGGCGGGATGCTCCACAAGCGCCTGCTCCAGCCAGCGGATGCCCTCGATGTCGAGGTGGTTGTCAGGTTCATCCAGCAACAAGAGCTCACAGTCCGTCAGCAGAGCCCGCGCCAGCCCGGTGCGTGCCTGTTCACCACCGGAGAGTGTTGCCAGTGGCCGCAGGGCAGCCCCGGCATCGATCCCCAGGCCATGCAGGGCCAGCCGGCACTGCGCCTCGAAATCATATCCACCGGCCGCCTGGAACTCCGCCACGAGTTCCGCATAGCGCAGCGCCTGCTCCTCGCTGATCCCGGCTGCTTCCAGTTCCGCCATGCAGCGCCGCAGCAAAGCCAGCACTGGCCTGGCCGCGAACACCGCATCCAGCGCCGTGCTTCCCGCCGCATACTCCGGCAGCTGCTCCAGCCACGCGATCCGCAGGCCCCGCTGCCGTTCAATTGAGCCATACTCCGCCGCCAGCGTTCCCGCAATCAGCGCCAGCAGGCTGGACTTGCCGCTGCCGTTCTCGCCGACGAGTGCTGCCTTCATCCCCGCTTCGATGCTCAGATTCAGTCCGCCCAGCACATCCGCTGCACCGAAGTGCAACCCTGCATCAGTCAGTGTCACGAGTGCCATGCCTGGCCTCCCCGGCCAATCGGGCCGGTAATGCGTGCGCACGCGCGACTGCTGTGGGTCAATGGCGATATGTCGGGGCAGGGGAGGCTGCGGACAGATCAGTAGCCATTCCGGCTCGGGCCGGACGCGCGGGTTCTTCGTGGAAACCGCTGGCTAACTGTCGATCATCGTCTCGCTGTACCTCGGGAGGGGGTTAATGGTGGGTGTTACAGGATTCGAACCCGTGACCCGCTGATTAAGAGTCAGCTGCTCTACCAACTGAGCTAAACACCCGCAGGAATGATAGTGAGGGATCGGGGCAAGGTCAAGCAAAATGCCGCAGATTGTGGGAATTTCGCGGGAATATCGGCTCAGTTATGGGCTGCCGGGGTCTTCAGCAGCAGCTCCGCCAGCCCGCCGCCGCTCAGGGCGACCGCCGCCACGATGCTCGCCGCCATGATCACGCCGCACAGCGACATCAGCATGAAGCGCCGGAAGCCCATCCCCAGCAGGTAGGCGGCCAGCGCGCCGCTGTAGACCCCGCTGCCGGGCAGGGGCACGCCGATGAACAGCGCCAGGCCCCAGGCACCCTTGCCCTCCACGGCCTTGTGGATGCGCTGCTGGAAGCGCTGTGTGTACTTCTCCCAGATGCGTGCGAACCACTTCCAGCGCAGGATGAAGCGCATCATGTACTTAAGGAAGAGGTAGACCACGGGAGCGACGGCCCAGTTGGAGAGGATCGCGACGATGAGCACCTGCCAGAGCGGCAGCTCAGTGAAGAAGATCCCGTAGGGCACGCTGGCACGCAGCTCGAAGATCGGCGTGTAGGTGAGCACGATGATCGCCACCACCGGGTTGAGCCCTTCCACCCACTGCCAGAATCCATCCACCGCAGGATTCTAGCAGGTCGTGGACTCAAGCAGGAGGCGGATTGCCAACAGAAAGGCCCGCCGAAGCGGGCCTCTGCACATCGGGTTATCAGGCTTGAGTCATGCGCCACCATTGCCGACGCAGCTGGCACGAGCTTACTCGTCCTTCATTTCCTGCATGATCTCGCGCACGATCTCCTTCAGCATCTCACGCAGTTCCTCATCATCCGAGCCGAACATGAAGATCGGCTTCGCACTGGCGGGGGCATCTGGCGACCAGCTGAAGCTGTGCGGAGCGGGAAAGCCTTCGGCGAAGCGCTCGGCATCGAAATCACCATTCTCATCCGTCCAGCGTTCGTTGAAGTCCGGCACGGCAACCGCGAAGCTGTCACCGTCAGTGATGTCATTCCAGACGAAGGCCTGGCCCAGGCCATGCTTGCCATAGACGCTCACAGGCCGGCCGGCGGCGATGTCCTCCTCGGTCTGGCGGCGGATCTCCTCGAGCTCCTCGGGGCTGTAGCCCTCGCCCTCGACGCTGACGATTCCGTCCTCGCCAATCTCGATCTTCAGCTCCTTCCAGACGCCGTCCTCGTTGAAGCGGAAGTGCATGTCCTGTTCGCCCTCGGCTCCGGGGCTGAACCAGCGGCCGGTCGCCGGGGAGGGGAATCCCGCCACGGGGGCATTGCCAAACACGTTGATCGCCAGGCCATGCTGAGCGCTGAGCTGCTCGCGCAGGCGTGCTGCTCCGGCTTCCGTCAGGTCGCCGCTTTCCAGCAGCTCATCAATCAGCTCGGTGAGGCCGCTGCCGGTGCTCCAGGCGAGCGGGGCAATGCCGCTGCCATCGCCGTAGAACAGGTTGAGCGGGCATTCCCCCGCTTCACAGTTCGCGGCTTCCCCGAAGAACAGTTCGGCAACCCCGACGTTTTCCTCGGCATCCTCGGCGTCACGATCAGCGATGGCACTGGCCAGATTGACAGATGCGGAACTGGAAGGGGCACTGCTGCTGACCAGCGCCGGTTCGCCGGCATTGGCAGCGCGCGCGGAGACGGCACCCAGGTAAACGGCAAGCACAGCCAGCAGCGCGGCAATCGGAACGAACAACACTCTCTTCATCACTTACACCTCCGGTCGGATACTGCACATGACGCAGCCGCAATCCGGATTGTATCCGCGCAGTGGAATTCTCAGGCAGGAGTCTCAGGCTGCTCAGACTGCTGATCAGTATCATCCGGTGCCAGCTGGAAGCCCAGCGGTTCCAGTTCCCGGCTGATGATGGCCTGCACCATTGCCCTGATCCGCTGCAGCTCTGACTTGTCAAGCATTCCGTGAGGGAAGCCGTCCTGCATCCAGCGTGAACCTGCTTCCAGATCAGGCATCTCCGGAGAATCAGAATCTCCCGGCCAGCTGAATTCCTTGCCCGAGAGCATTGCCAGTCTGACCCGCCACTCGGGATCATTCTGCACGGCGCGCTGCAGCTTGTCCTCGAGCACCTCGCGGCTCTCCGGGCTCAGAACCCAGCTCTCTATCGCGACCTCGCCAGCGGGGTTGACCTGCAGGAGTATTGAACTACCTTCGCGCTGCCATTCAAAATCCAGCAGGCCTTTGTGCAATGGATTCTGCTCATACTGCAGTCTGTCTCCATAGGAGATCACGGGCATTTCGCTGGAGATCAGCGCATCCGGAGGCGATATCACGGGACCAATCAGCGTCTGGGATTCCCTTTCCGCCAGGAGTCTGAGTAACTCAGATGGAAGGATTTCGAGGCCATTCTCCAGAATGATCTTCGCTTCCAGATCCTCATCGCTGAGTTCAACCACCGGCAGTTCCTGTCCTTCCCGAGCATTTGATTCTACGCGTACGTTTCCCAGAAACTGCGGTTCTTCGGGAGATTCGCCACGGTCAATGTACTTGCTTACGAACATCAGGCAAATCCCGGCCAGCATCAGCACTGCCGCCGGTGCCAGCTTCGCAGTCAGTTCCCTGAGTCCAGCCCTTTGCATGGTCCCACCTCATGGCAAGCATAGCAGATCAGACAGGCGTTTGCCGCAGTCCTTATAATTGTGCTGTGCCCGGACAGCTCCCCCTGGTCTCCTACATCCTCGTGAACTGGAACACAGAGGGACTGCTGCCCAGAGCCCTTGACTCCATCGCTGCCCAGGACTTCCCCCTGCGCGAGGTGATCCTTGTCAACAATGCCAGCCCGCAGTTCGATGCGCTGGATCTCAATGCCTACGAACTGAAGCTCGTGCAGGCACCCGGGAACCTCGGCTTTGCCGGTGGCAACAACCTCGGGATCGCCCACAGCACGGGCGACGTGGTGGTGCTGCTCAACTGCGATGCCCTGCTTGAGCCGGACTTCACCCACCGGGCCGTGGCCGTGCTGCAGGCCCGCCCACGCTGCGGCACTGTCGTGCCGAAGATCCTGCGTGACGACATGAGCGGCCGGCTGGACAGCACGGGGCACCTGATGCGCGAGGACCGCACCCCGCTCAGCCGCGGGGCCGGAGAGCCGGACATGGGGCAGTTTGACAACCCGGGACCGGTCTTCGGAGGCACGGCGGCGGCAATTGCCTACCGCCGCGAGATGCTGGAGCAGGTCAGCTTCGATGGTGAGGTCTTCTGCCACGACTTCTTCGCCTACTTCGAGGATGTCGACCTGGACTGGCGGGCCCAGCTGGCCGGCTGGGAGGCCTGGTATGAACCGGCCTGCCGCGCCCAGCACCGCGGGCATGGCAGTGGCGGCCGCGCCAGCCTGCGTGTGCAGCGCATCGCCGAGAAGAACCGCTACCTGATGCTTGTTCGCAATGACAGCGTCTCGAGCCAGCTTGGCAACTGGATCCCGCTCACGATCTACGAACTCTGGCATGCCCTGCGGACGCTCCTGCGCCCCTGGCTCTGGCCGGCGCTCCTCAGCTACCTGGCCTGCCTGCCGGGAGCGATCCGCTACCGCCTGCGTGCCGGTGCCCGCCGCCGCGTACCAGCGGGCCGGGTCGCGGCCCAGTTCATCCCGCGCGGCAGCCTGATGCCGCCCGGTGCTCCCCAGCCAGGCATGCCACTGGAACAGGCCGGAGACCAGCCGGAGGCGCAGTACCCGCTGGTGAGCATCCTGATCGTCAACTACAACGGCCTGGCCCTGACCCGGGCCTGTCTGGAGGGCGCGCTGGCCCAGAGCTACAGGCCCTGCGAAGTGATCGTGGTTGACAACGGCTCGGCGGCTGACGAGGCCTCACTGCTGGAACTGGATTTCCCGGATGTGCGCTTCCTGCGCCTCGAGCACAACACCGGCTTCAGCGGCGGCGTGAATTGGGCCGTGGCCCTGTCACGCGGCGAGTACCTGGCGCTTGTCAACAATGACAGCGTGATGGACCCGGAGTGCATCGCGCGCCTGATGTATGCCCGGCGTCGCAGCGGGGCGGACGCCGTCAGTGGCCGGCTGGTGGACATCGCGGAACCACGTCAGATCGTGCCGCTGCTGAACGCCCTGGCGATCGAGGATGAGGCGGATGTGGTCTGGGACATTCCCGAGGCCTCACTGCAGGCACTGGTCGAGTCACGCCGCAACCATGGTCTCTCGCTCTACGGCTACATCGTGCAGGACAGCTTCGCCGGCCGGGACGAATGCTTCTACCCCAGTGGCGGGCTCTGCCTGCTGCGGCGGGCGTCCATCGCCGGCTGGCTGCCGCAGTGCTTCCCGCAGGACTACTTCACCTATCAGGAGGATGTCTGGCTGGGTTTCGCACTGCGCGCTGCCGGTGGCAAGGTTGCCAAGGCCCCCTCCGCCGTGGCTGTGCACCTCGCATCGAGCACGACCCGCAGCCTGGGCCGTCCGCACCTGCGCTTCTTCCAGGAACGCAACCGCATCCTCAACCTGCTGGGCTGGCTGCCGGCCTCGGTTATCTGGCGGCTGCTGCCCATGTACATGCTCGTGGGCCTGCTGGCGGGCCTGCGCAAACTGTTCACCCGTCCGGCGGACTGGCTCGGCGAACTGGCGGCACACATCTGGTTGGCAACGCATCCCCTGCAGATCCTCAGACGGCGCAGTGCCTGGCGCGACAGGGCAGGGCAGGGCGGCGACAACGTGAGCATGCTCAGCGGGCAGGTGCGCGGGCAGGCTGGAGCGCTCAACCGCCTCAGCCTGAGCTGGTGCCGGCTGATGCGCATTGACTGTCTGGAATTCCAGCGGGAGAAGCGGAATTGACAACGCAGAATTCGACCCCGGAGTTCACGGTGCGCGAAATCAGCGCACGCGAGACCTGGCCCGTGCGCAGTGTGGTGCTGCGTCCGGGTCAGCCGCTTGCAGCCTGTGACTATGACATCGACAGCATGCCCGGGGCCTTCCACCTCGGCAGTTTCGCCCGCGAGCAGCTGCTGACGATCGGCAGCTTCTACCCGGACCCGCATCCAGAGCTCTCCGGCAGTTGCCAGTACCGCCTGCGCGGCATGGCCACACTGCCCGACTGGCAGGGCAGGGGTCTCGGCTTCAAGCTCCTCGACAGTGCATTGCAGCGCCTGACGGAGCGGGGCTGCGACCTGCTCTGGTGCAATGCCCGGGTCAGCGCTGCGGGCTATTACCTCAAGTTCGGCATGCAGCGCAGCGGGCCGGAATTCGAGATCGAGGGCATCGGCCCGCACTGGCTGATGTTCCGGCAGCTCGGCTGAAATGCTGCAGGCTTAGCCGGGGTATCAGTCTCATCTGACCCGGGGAGAACTGACATGAGCATTGCATTCAACGAAGGTCCGCAGACCGGCATTTCGCTGGAGACCCTGCGCCGCTGGCTGAGCTGGCAGCTCGGCAAGTGGGATGAATGGGCCGCTGCCCAGGACAATGCTGACTGGCTGGCGGTGGCTACCGGCAACCCCAAGTGGCCCACTGCTGGGCATATGCTCGTGCATGCCTTCAGTCCCGTGCGCCGCTATGCTGAGCGCACGCTCGGCCGCGAACCCTTTGACGACAGCCAGGTTCCGGCGGATGACTGGCAGGCGCTGACCGCCTTCGCCCGCGAATGCCTGGAGGTGCATGCCAGTGCCGCAGCTTCCTTCAGCACCGAGGCCGCCCGCGAGGAAGTGCCGTACCAGACCCGCAGTGCCGGTGTCTGGACCATCACCCCCGAGGAAGCCTTCGTGCATGCCCTGACGCATTGCTACTGGCATCTCGGCGGGGTGGTGCACCTGCTGCGCGCCAACGGGATTGAGCCGCCGCAGTGGAATGACCTGATCTTCTATGCTGCGGGCCTGCATGCCCAGGAGCAGTCCGCCGGCAGCTGAACCGGGATTGAACCCTGCTCAGACGCAATCTGAACTGCCCGGCTGAATCCGGGCGGGTAAGATCTGCGTATCATCTGTGACCACGTGTCAGGAACAGGGAGCATTCCATGGCCAAGCAGCTACTCTCCGGACCAGTCAGACTGACGGATTACATCCTGCCCGGGCTCTGCTTCATCGCGAGCTGGGCCGTGGGCGGCTGGTTCTACTCGCAGATGCCTGAGCAGGTCCCCGTGCACTGGGGCATGAGCGGGGCACCCGACCGCTTCGGCAGCCGCTTCGAAGGAGCCTTCGCCGTTCCGATCATCTTCACTCTGCTGCTGATCATGTTCGTCTTGCTCAGCCGGACCAGGGCGGGGCGGATGATGCTGGCTACAGCCTGGGTCACCGGAGCCTTCATGCTGGCGATCCAGTACATGATCGGCATCAATGCCCTGGGCGTCGGCGTGGATGTCGGTCGCTTCGTGATGTTCAGCCTGGCCGGGCTGTTCATAGCCCTCGGCGTGATCGTGCCCCTGATGCCCCAGAACCGCTGGGGTGGCTTCCGCAACAGCTATACGCTCAGCGACATGCGGGTCTGGCAGAGCACCAACCGCCTCGGCGGGAAGATGCTCCTGATCACCGGCGCGCTGATCGTGCCCCTGGCCTTTGCGCCGCCACTCTACTCAGTTATTGGCAGCTTCATCGTGATCCTTGTCTGCATCCTGGCCATACCGCACTTCCACAGCATCCGCATCTACCGGGAGCTCAAGCGCCAGCACTGAATCTGATTCATGGTCATATAATGAGGAATGCGCTATGACGTGATAGTCGCAGGCCTCGGCATCCACGGCCTGATGACCGCGTACTGGCTGGCCCGGCGAGGTCTGAAGGTGATCGGCCTCGATCCGCATCCAGTGCCCCATGCGCATGGCTCCTCCCACGGCCAGACCCGCGTACACCGTCGCGCCTATTTCGAAGCTCCGTTCTATGTCCCGTTGCTCAAGCGCGCGGATGATCTCTGGGTGGAACTGTCGCGCGAGATGACCGGCACGAGCTTCAGCCTGGAGGAGGGACCCCGCGTCCAGGCCGGCGGTGGCGCGCTGCTGTCACGCACCGGCGTGCTGGTGATCGGCCGCGATGACGGCCGGCTGGCCAGTGGAGCGCTGGCTTCCGCCGAGCAGTACCGCATCCACGTCAAGGTCCTGCAGGCCGCCGAAGCCATGCAGCTCTGGCCGGGGCTGAGCATTCCCGAGGGACATATTGCCATTCTCGAACCGCTGGCCGGAGTGCTGCAGGTTGAGCCTGTGCTGCGCCGGCTGCTGCAGCTCTGCGAGGACAGCGGCGCAGCCTGCTGTCCGGGCGCGGGGCTGGACCGCTGGCAGCTTGCGGACAATGGCATCACTGCACGGGCGGTGGGAATTGAGGAAGTGATCGAAGCGGACCGGCTGGTGATCGCCGCCGGAGCCTGGACAGCCGGGCTGGCGGGACTGGACCTGCCGCTGCGGACCGAGCGCCAGTATCAGGTGCAGTTCTCCAGCCGCAACGGCTCAGGCTACGGCGCGGGGATCTTCCCGGCGCTGGCGATCGACCGTGGCGCGGAGCCGATGCTCTACGGCATCCCGGATTTCGGCAATGGCATCAAGCTGGCCTTCCACCACGGCGGGCAGCTCGGCGATCCGCATGACTACCCTGCGGTCAGTGACAACGAAGTCCGCGAATTGCACGGCGTTGCCAGCAAGTGGCTGCCCTGGCTGCTGCCCGAGGCCCGCGCGAGCTGGACCTGCGTCTACACAAATACCCCGGATGAGCACTTCATCATCGACCGCCATCCCGCCACTGAACGCGTGCTGCTGCTGAGCTGCTGCAGCGGGCATGGCTACAAGTTCGCACCGGTGATCGGGGAGATCGCCAGCCAGCTGCTGGTGGACGGCGGCACCCAGCATGACATCAGCCAGTTCCGCCTGTCGCGCTTCACAGGGGCCGTCGCGCGCTGAGGCTCAGGCTGGCGGCGCTTCGCAGCAGCAGCTCCTGGATCCCGGATGTGACCGGGTCCCCGCAGGCCTGGCCGTCGCGATAGCGCTGCAGGCGCAGGACCTGCACATCCTCGAAGCCGGCCTCCCTGACAGCCTCGATGTAGGCTTCGCAGCTCAGCGCCGTGGCATAGACAGCGCTGGCATCAGTGTTGCCAGCCAGCTGCGCCTTGCCCGGATCATCCTCCAGCACGAGATCGCTCAGCACCAGCCGGCCACCGGGGCGCAGCACGCGCAGGGCTTCCCGGAACACCGCGATGCGGTCCGGGCAGAGGTTGATCACGCAATTGGCAATCACTGCATCCGCGCTGGCATTGAACAGCGGCAGGTCGGCGATGTTGCCCTCACGAAACTCCGTGTTGGCAAGCCCGCTTTCCTCGCGGAAGGCCTGCTCACGCTCACGGGCCAGTTCCAGCATCGATGCTGAGAAGTCAACGCCGATCACCTTGCCACGCTTGCCAACCAGCCTGGCTGCGCTGAAGACATCCCGGCCGCTGCCGCTGCCGAGATTGACCACGGATTCACCTTCAGCCAGCTCCGCCAGTGCAACCGGGTCACCACAGGACAGGCCATAGCTATCAGGCACGGCTGCCTGGAAAGGTTCATTGACAATGCCGCCGGCGGGCTGTGCCGGGCCATCGCCGCAGGCTGCGCAGCCACCGCTGCCGCAGCAGGCATCTTCCTGTGTCGTGGCCGCAGCGTCGTATGCCGCTTTCAGGACGTGCTGGTCAGTCTGATCCATGCGCAGATTCTACTGCCGGATTCAGGCCTTGTCGCTGCGCAGTTCCTCGATGGAGTCCAGATCGAGGCGGTGGTCCATCCGCTCGACCTTCGTACGCAGGTAACGCGCCAGCTCCGGACCGACCTCACCCTTGACCGGCACGGGCACGCGGCCGCTGATGCGCACGCGGAAGCTCTCGAGGCCGATGATCTTGGCCGGGTTGTTGGTCATCAGGCGGATGCTCTTCACGCCGAGGTCCTCAAGCATCGCATTGCCCATCCAGTACTCACGCTTGTCGGCAGGCAGGCCGAGCGCGATATTGGCATCGTAGGTGTCCATGCCCTGGTCCTGCAGGTTGTAGGCGCGGATCTTGTTGATCAGCCCGATTCCGCGGCCCTCCTGGCGCAGGTAGAGCAGCACGCCACGGCCTTCCTCGGCGATGGCCTGCAAGGCGATCTCCAGCTGGTCGCCGCAGTCGCAGCGCGCACTGTGGAAGACATCGCCGGTCAGGCATTCACTGTGCATCCGGCACAGCACATTCTCATGGTCGGTGACCTCGCCCATCACGAGCGCGACATGGTGCTCATCTGTGCCGGGGACCTCGTAGCCCACGATCCGGAACTCACCGTAACGCGTCGGCAGGCTGGCATCATCGATGCGCTCGATGCGGCGCAGTGAACCGTTGTCACGCTTCTCATTGCCGCTTTCTGTGGCTTCGCGGTAGCGCAGCACATCACGCACATGCACCAGCGGCAGGCCGAAGCGCTCGCTGATCTCCTCCAGCTCCGGCTGGCGGGCCATCGTGCCGTCCGCATTGCAGATTTCGCAGACCACGGCGGCGGGGTAGATCCCGGCGATGCGCGCCAGGTCAATGCTGCCTTCGGTCTGGCCGAGGCGCACGAGCACCCCGCCTTCCTTGGCACGCAGCGGCACCACATGTCCGGGTCGCTGCAGGTCATGCGGACGGGTGGCGGGGTCCGCCAGCAGGCGGATCGTCAGCGCCATGTCCGAGGCACTGATGCCGGTCGTCGTCCCCTTGAGGGCATCCACGCTCACCGCCATCGCGGTCCCGAGCGTGGAGGTGTTGTCATCCACCATCATCGGGATCTGCAATTCCTCGAGCCGCTTGGCGGTCAGCGGCGCGCAGATCATCCCCCGGGCATGCTCACGCATGAAATTGATGTGCTCTGCCTCACAGAACTGGCAGGCGATCACGATGTCCCCTTCATTCTCACGGTCGGGGTCATCGGCGAGGATCACCATCTGTCCGGCGGCCATGGCCTGGGCGGCACGCTCCACGCGCAGCATCCAGTCCGGCTTGCACTCTACACCATTCATTTTCCCGTTTGCTTCGTTCATGTTTCAGTCCTTGTTCATCGCAGCGAGGATCCGTTCCACGCTGTGCTGCACCGTCTTCACCATCATGTCCATCTCGAGGTTGACATGGTCCCCCTCGCGCAGGCCGCCGAGATTCGTGGCAGCCAGGGTTTCCGGGATCAGCTCCAGTACCACGGCATGGTCTTCCAGCTCGTGGATCGTCAGGCTGACCCCGTCGATGGCAATACTACCCTTGTGGATCGCATAGATGTTCAATGCAGGGGGGATGGACACACTAAGCTCACAGTCTCCACCGTTTCTGCTGACTTTCCGCACTACCTGGCCTATGCCCTCGACATGCCCGCTGAGCAGATGTCCGCCGAGGCTGTCCCCGAAGCGCAGGGCCGGTTCCAGGTTGAGGCGGCTGCCGGCTGCCAGACGGCCAAGCGTGGTGAGTTCCAGGGTCTCATCCAGTAGATCGGCACCGAACCCGTCTTCATGCATGCGTACCACGGTCAGGCAGGCGCCATTCACCGCCACGCTGTCTCCGTGGGCGGGCTGCAGCCTGGCCATGTCGCAGTCGATGCGGATGGTCTTGCCGCTGCGTTCCCGCAGAATGCCGTTCTGGCGGATCAGTCCAGTGAACATCGCGATATTGTACCTGTGGCTCAGGGGCTTTTATCTAAACATCTGTAGATATTTATCTGCAAGCGCAGTGATGCTCATCCACTGTGTTAAATTGAGAGCCGTGGAGCTGCAGGAACAGTTCAGGGGCGTGATGGCCGGTGCCGCACTGGCCGGTGCGCGCGGTCTCGGGCAGCTCAGCTGCGTGGCCCGCAGCTACCGCGATTACCGGGGCTTCAGCGCGGAGGACCTCACCGAACGCCTGCTGAGCTGGTTCCGGGCCGCCACCGAGACCACTGATCCGATGACCGGCGAAGCCCTGCTGCTGCTGGGCCGCGGCTATACCTTCGAGCGTGCGGCGGCGGATGCCCGGCTGCGCCTGCCGGAAGCGGTGCGCTGCAATGACCGGGCCCTGCTCAGAACACTGCCGGCAGGCCTGGTGCGCTATCACGATGACATCCACCTGATCGGCGAGGCCCGGCTGATCTGCGGTCTGACGCATGCCGATGAGGAATGCAAGATGGCCAGCGTGGCCTTCAATCTGGCACTGGCGCACCTGCTGATGGTCGGCACCGATGGCCTGATCGAGGAGATCCTGGAGTTCGTCGAACCGCGCATGCCGGAATTCGGTGAGCGCCTGCGCGCCATCGAAACCATGCAGCCGGCCCAGCTCAGGCTCAGTGGCCGCAGCCTGGACACGCTGCAGGCCGCACTCTGGCTGGCCTACTACTGCGACAGCTATCGCGAACTCGAGCGGATCATCAGCATCGGCGAAGGCGACGCAGAGGTGCTGCTGCCGCTGGCCTCATCGCTGATCGGTGCGCATCTGGGATACCACGGGCTGGGGCAGGGCGGCTGGCCCGCCTCGCAATCCCTTGAGTACATGCTGCAGCTCGCAGACCAGCTCTACGAGCTGTCCCAGTCCGAACCGGAAATCGAGCGCGAGCGCGGCTAGTTGAACAGGCTGGAAATGCTCATCCCGGCATGGTTGCGGCGGATGGCCTCGGCCAGCACCTGGGCCACGGAGATGTAGCGGATCTTGTGCACGGAGGTCGCATCCCGGCGCGGGATGGTATTGCAGACCGTCACGAGGTCAATCGGGCTCTCGAGGATCCGCTCCACGGCGGAACCGCTGAAGATCCCGTGAGTGGCGAAGACCCGTACGGCGCTGGCCCCGTCCTCCATCAGGCGGTGCGCACCGGCGGTGATGCTGCCGGCGGTGTCGATGATGTCATCAAACAGGATCGCGCGCTTGCCCTTCACGTCACCGACGACGTCCACCACCTCAGCCACATTGGCCTCCGGGCGGCGCTTGGCGATGATCGCGATCGGCAGGCCGAGGCGGTCAGCCACGAACTTGGCACGCTCCACACCACCCACATCCGGGCTGACGATCACCACGTCGCTTTCATCCCAGCCGTCATTGCGGATGTAGTCGCACAGCACGTTGGCGGCGTTCAGGTGGTCCACCGGGCAGTTGAAGAAGCCCTGGATGCTGTTGGAGTGCAGGTCCATCGCCAGCACGCGGCTGGCTCCGGTGCCCTCGATCAGGTTGGCGACGACGCGCGCGCTGATCGGCTCACGCGGCTGGAGCTTCTTGTCCTGGCGGGCATAGCCGTAGTAGGGGGTGACAACGCCGATGCGGTAGGCGCTGGCGCGCTTCAGGGCATCGATCAGCAGCAGAAGCTCCATCAGGTTGTCATTCACCGGCGCGCAGGTGCTCTGCATGATGAAGCAGTGCGCCTCGCGGATGCTTTCCTCGACCTTGATCTTCAGCTCGCCGTCGCTGAACTTCTCGACGGTGGCGGATGTCAGCGGCACTCCGAGGCGTTCGCTGATCTCAGCCCAGAGCTCGGGGTTGGAATTGCCGGCGATCAGGCGCAGCGGCCTCTGCGTGTAACTCATGACTTGCCTCCAGCCTCGCCGGCCTCCCGCTCGCGTTCCATGGCACGCTGCTCCTTCAGGCGCTGGGCCTTCTCCCGCAGCCTGGCGGCGTAGCCTTCCTTGTTCTCCTGGCGTGCGCGGCCCACGGCCAGCGCATCCTGCGGTACGTCCTTGGTGACCGCACTGCCCATCGCCACGTAGGCGCCCTCGCCGATCGTGAGCGGAGCCTGCAGGCTGCTGTTGCTGCCCACGAAGACGTTGTTGCCGATGCTGATGCGGTGCTTGTTGACACCGTCGTAGTTGCAGAAGATCGTGCCGGCGCCGATGTTGACATTCTCACCGAGCTCGGCATCGCCGACGTACTGCAGGTGCGGCAGCTTGCTGCCGGTGCCGATCACGGCGTTCTTGGTCTCCACGAAGTTGCCGACCTTGACGTTGTCCTGCAGGTGCGTCCCCGGGCGCAGGTTGACATACGGGCCGATCGTGACGTTGTCATCCACGTCGCAGTCCAGCGCGCGCACGTGCATGAGCGTGCAGTTCTCGCCGATGTTGGCATTGTCCAGCACGCAGCCCGGGCCGATCACGGTTCCGCGCCCGACCTCCGCGCCGTTGAGCAGCACGCAGTTCGGGCCGATTTCCACGTCCTCGTCGAGCTTGACATCGGCGTGCATGTAGACGGTCTCCGGCATCCGGAAGGTCACGCCGGCCTGCATCCAGGAACGGCGCAGTGCGGTCAGCACTTCCTGCTCAGCCCAGGCGAGCTGTTCACGGTCGTTGATCCCGCTGATGCTGACGTAGTCCTCGGTCATGCAGGAAGCGGTCGGGGCCATCTTCACGATGTCCGGCAGGTAATACTCACCCTTCACGCTGCTCTTGCCGATACTCTCCGCCGCTTTGCGCAGCTGCTCGAAGACCCGTACGCTGAACAGGTACATCCCGCTGTTCACTTCATTGATGTAGCGCTGCTCTTCCGTGGCATCCGCTTCCTCAACGATGGCCTCGATGATCCCGTTTTCTGGATCTCCATCGTGCAGGATCCGGCCATAGCCAGTTGGATCCTCCATCAGCGCGGTCAGTACGCTGTGTTCCGCACCCGCGGCATCCCGGGCCTCGAAGAGCATGCGCAGGGTCTCATCGTCGATCAGCGGCGCATCCCCGGGCAGCACGATGATATCGGTGGTTCCCTCAGCCAGCACGGGCTCAGCCTGCAGCAGCGCATGGGCCGTACCGAGCGCCGGATGCTGCAGGGCATAGGTCAGGGGCACGGTGATTTCACCGTCACTGTAGTCGTCCCCCAGAGCATCATGCAGCTCCGCCTCATTGTGCGGTCCATGCACCAGGATCACCTGGTGTGGTTCAAGGGGCAGGACCGCATCCAGCACCCATTCGATCACAGTCTGGCCGCAGATGGTATGCAGCAGCTTGCTCTTCTTCGAATGAAAGCGGGTGGACTTGCCGGCGGCCAGTATCACAATGGCTAATCTGACATCCATGGCGCCTGAATTATACAGGCAGTGACAGACCGGCAATACGAATTGAGACTGCAAGGGTCCCCTTTTCAGGACTCAGCATGAACCGGTCTGTAACCTGCATGAAGCCTCTGCATCGAATAGCTGACTTGCCGTATGGAATTTGCCAATTTTTCCCTGAGTTAATTAAACTCGGATTAAGGAGGGTTTACAAAGCGATTTCCTGCGGGAAAATGAGACGAATCGTCCTGCCTGGAAGACGATTTGATTTGGCTGATATTTAGTTTCTAATATTCAATTCAGCCCAAGAAATTACACCATGTGGTTGTGAGGACTGACTCATGAAACTGGATGCGCTTACGCGTAGTCTTTGTGCTGCCCTGATCATTTCAGTGGTGGCAGGCTGCGGCGGCGGCGGGGGAGTGAACAACGGGCTGGCACCTGTGGTTGAGAACACCACGAATGCTCCGGCCCTGAATTCGAGCCCTTCCGTCTCCCTGCCCGTTGGCGAGGCCGAGAAGGAAGTCAGTGACTTCGAATTCTCCGTCCTGCCTGAAAGCTTCCTGAGCGAAGAGGACCATGCCGACCTGAGCATGGAAGTCGTCGAGGGAAGCGCCACTGTGACGCTCAGGATCAATGCTGAGAACGCCGAACAGCTTCGTGCGCTGTACTTCCAGGTGCTCTATGATGCCAATGAGTTCTCCCCGATCGGGGTGGACGTGGCTTCCCGCTTCGGACAGCCCGAGGACATGCTCACCGCGACCTTCATGCAGACCCGCGGTCTGGTGCAGCATGGCCAGGTGCTGATCGATCCCCTCAACCAGGATGGCTTCAGCGGCAGTGCCACCCTCGCCGAGCTGCGCTTCATGCGCGAGCCCGCGACCCTGCTGCGCGGCACCCGCACCACGCCGACGACCGCCGGCAGTGCCGCGGTGCTGATCGCCGACGAGGAGAACCACCAGCTGAGCTGGGGGTATGCCAGCGTCGGTGACTACGACCAGAACCTCGAGACCAACGTCGCGGATCTGACCCCGATCGCCACCCGCCTGCTCAAGGGCGGACCGTTCAGCTACTTCGACATTGACGATGTGATTGACGGCGACGGCAACGATGAGATCAACATCGCGGACATCACCCCGATCGGTGTGAACTTCCGCAACCGCGTGCTGGCCTACAACGTCTACAAGACCCTCGACCAGAATGACTACCCGGCTGCCAATGATGCCCCGAGCACCATCAGCCGCGTGGGCCAGGTCCTGTACGAGGAGGCCAGCGGCAGCCGCTTCACCGAGCGCCTGCGCTTCGCCTTCGACGTCGGCACGACTGACCCCGATGCCTACTACTGGGTGCGTCCGACCGACAACTTCCTCGAGGGTACCCCCTCCAACATCGCCGCCTACGGCGCCGTCGGCATTCCCCTGCCCACGGCTGACCTGCAGGCTGATGTGACCACCGGCGAAGTGCCGCTCACGGTCAACTTCGATGCTTCCGCCTCCGTGGCTCCCTCCAGCAGCATCGTTGACTACGAGTGGGACCTGGACGGCGACGGCACCTTCAATGAGGCTGACAACGGTGAGGACCTGGCGCAGGGCAGCAGCACCGCGCAGTTCACCTACAACGCCACCGGCCTCGTGAATGTCAGCGTGCGTGTGAGCAACAGCTTCAACCTGAAGTCCAGCGCGAGCGTCGGCATCACCCCGACCGAGCAGGCCAACCTGGCCCCCACGGCCTCCATCTCCGCTGACGTCAGCTCCGGTGAGCTGCCGCTGGCCGTGAACTTCGATGCCAGCGCTTCCTTCGACACCGACGGTACGATCGTGCTCTACGAGTGGGACTTCGACGGCGACGGCACCTTCGACAGCAACACGGGCACCAGCCCCAGCGCCGGCTTCGTCTACAGCAACGCCGGGACCTATGACCCCGTGGTGCGCGTCACCGATGACGACGGCGCCGTGGACACCGCCAGTCTCACCGAGAGCGGCGGCAGCACCCTCGATGTCAACCGCGCGCCCGTGGCCGACATCGCCGCCGACACCCTGAGCGGCACGCTGCCCCTGACCGTCAACTTCGACGCCAGCGGTTCCTCCGATCTCGATGGCAGCATCGTGCTCTACGAGTGGGACTTCGAGGGTGACGGCACCTTCGAGAGCAGCACCGGCACCACTGCGACCACCAGCTTCACATACACCGCTGGCGGGACCTTCGACCCGGCCGTGCGTGTCACTGACAACAAGGGTGCCACCGACACCGCCAGCATCAGCGAGACCGTCGGCGGTGGCATCACCGTCAACATCGCCCCCTCGGCGGCGATCAGCGCTGATACCCTCAGCGGCAACCTGCCCCTGACAATCAACTTCGATGCCAGCGCCTCCAGCGACGTGGACGGCACGATCGTCAGCTACGAGTGGGACTTCGACGGCGATGGCAGCTGGGACCTGGACACTGGTACCACCGCCACCACCTCCTTCGAGTACACCACGAGCGGCAGCTTCGATCCGGCAGTGCGCGTCACCGATGACGACGGTGCCTCCGATGTCGCCAGCCTCTCCGAGAACGGTGGCGGCACGATCACCATCAACGCCGCCCCGACCGCGGTGATCACCGGCAGCCCGCTCTCCGGCACGCTGCCCCTGACCGTGGACTTCGATGCCAGCGCTTCCTCCGACAGCGACGGCACGATCGTCAAGTTCGAGTGGGACTTCGACGGTGACGGCAGCTGGGACCTGGACACGGGTACCACCGCCACCACCTCCTTCGAGTACACCACCGCCGGCAACTTCGACCCGGCCGTGCGTGTCACCGATGACGACGGCGCCACCGGCATCGCGCATCTCAGCGAGAACGGCGGCGGCATCATCGACCTCAATGATCCGCCGGTGGCTGACATCACCGGCAGCCCGCTGTCCGGCACCCTGCCGCTGACCGTCAGCTTTGATGCCAGCGCCTCCACTGACAGCGACGGCACGATCGTCAAGTACGAGTGGGACTTCGACGGTGACGGCAGCTGGGACCTCGACACCGGTTCCACGGCGACCACCTCCTTCGAGTACACCACCGCCGGCGTGTTTGACGCCGTGGTGCGCGTCACTGACGACCTTGGCGCAACCGACACCGAGAGCCTGAGCGAGAACGGCCTCGGCAGCGGCATCGACATCAATGATCCGCCCGTCGCCGACATCACGGCCAGCCCGCTGTCAGGAGCGCTGCCGCTGACCGTCAACTTTGATGCCAGCGGCTCCACCGACAGTGACGGCACGATCGTCACTTACGAATGGGACTTCGATGGCGACGGCAGCTGGGATGCCAATACCGGCAGCACCGGCACCACCTCCTTCGAGTACACCACCTCCGGTGACTTCGACCCGGCGGTACGTGTCACGGATGACGACGGCGCGACCGACATTGCACATCTCAGTGACAACGGCGGCGGCACCATCGGTGCCAACGACCCGCCCGTGGCCGACATCACCGCCAGCCCGCTCTCCGGCACCCTGCCGCTGACCGTCAACTTCGACGCCAGCGGCTCCACCGACAGCGACGGCACGATCGTCAGCTACGAGTGGGACTTTGACGGCGATGGCAACTGGGACCTCAACACCGGTACCACTGCCACCACTTCCTTCGAGTACACCACCGCCGGTGTCTTTGACGCCGTGGTGCGCGTCACCGATGATGACGGCGCGACCGACACCGAGAGCCTGAGCGAGAACGGCCTCGGCACCGGCATCGACATCAACGACCCGCCGGTCGCCGCGATCTCCGCCAGCCCGCTCTCAGGTGCTCTGCCGCTGACCGTCAACTTCGACGCCAGCGCCTCCACTGACAGTGACGGCACGATCGTCAGCTATGAGTGGGACTTCGACGGCGACGGCATCTGGGACGAGAACTCCGGCACCAGCCCGACGACCTCCTTCGAGTACACCGTCGGCGGCAGCTTCGATGCCGCGGTGCGCGTCACCGACAATGATGGCGCAACTGATGTGGCGCACCTCAGTGACGGAGGCGGTACGGGCATCGATGCCCAGGAGCCCCCGCTGGCTGACATCACCGCCACCCCGAACAGCGGTCCCGCACCGCTGGTCGTGAGCTTCGATGCCAGTGGCAGTTCCGACCCCGATGGCAGCATCACGCTCTACGAGTGGGATCTGGACTTCAACGGCAGCTTCGAGACCAGCACCGGCAGCACTCCGAACACCGGTTCGACCTACATCGCGCCGGGCGTGAAGACGATCAGCGTGCGCGTCACCGATGACGACGGCCTGACGGACACCGCCAGCGTGAATGTGGACGTGACCAGCGGCTGGAGCACTGGCAACGTGATCCTGAACGTCAGCCTCGACAGCAAGGTCTCCATCGCCAGCTTTGACTCGGGTGCCAATGCCCGCCTCGGCCTGGCTTACAAGGATGCCTCCGGCAACGATCTGTATTTCGTGCGCACGACGGATAACACCGGCTACAACTGGGGTACACCGATCGCGGTGCAGACCACCGGCCAGGTCGGCAATGACTGCACCCTGGCTGACATCGGCGGCTTCCCGGGCATCACCTTCAAGCGTGCCCAGAGCAAGCTCGATTACATCCAGGCGACCGCCACGGACGGCAGCACATGGTGGGCCAACTCCATCGAGATCGACGGCGGCGGCGGTGCCGGTGCCTTCACCTCGCTGGCCTTCGTTGACGGCAAGCCTGCTGCTTCCGGCATCAAGTCCGGCCAGGACAAGCTGCGCTTCGTGGGAGCAACCACTGCCAACGGTACGAGCTGGGGCACTCCGCTTGATGTCGATCCCGCGATCGGCAGTGAGGAGATGGAGTTCACCGATCTCGCCGTGATCAACGGCAACCCGGGCATCCTCTTCAACTACGTCGGCACCAATACCGGCCTGAAGTTCGTGCGCAGCTCCAACGTCGGCGGCTCCAGCTGGGGCAGCAGCGTGACGGTTGATGCTCCCACGGCCGGCGGCCGCTACCCGAGCCTGCACACTGTCTCCGGCAACCCGGCGGCCAGCTACCAGGCCTTCGCCCTCAACCAGCTGCGCTACAGCCGTGCTTCCGACGCCAACGGCGCGGGCTGGAACACCCCCGTGGTGATCGATTCCGGTACCGGCAACGGCCAGTGGACGACCCTCTCCGTGGTTGACGGCGTGCCCGTGATCGCCTACTACGACGGTGGCAACGGTGATCTGAAGTTCGCCACGGCCACGGATGCAACCGGCACGAGCTGGAACACCGCAGTGCTTGACTCCACCGGTGATGTCGGCAAGTTCGCCAACATGACCCTGCTCAACGGCAGCCCGGTGATCGCCTACTACGACGTCACGAATTCGCAGCTGAAGATTGCGATCTACGTGCCCGCGCCGTAGTCACTCCGCTGAAGCATCAGCACTGGGCCGCCCTGCAGGGCGGCCCGTTTCGTTTTCTAGGGAAGCAGCAGCAGGTCGCCACCCTCGCGATGAGCCAGGACCCGGCCGTCACTGCGCTTCTGGAAGAAGGTGATGTAACCGAAGCCGCTTTCATATTCCGCGAGCTTCGTGCCTTTGCGGTCCAGCACGGCGATCCGGCCCTTGCCGATGCCCTGCACACGTTCCAGGAACAGGTAGACCCGGTCGCTCTGCAGGTCATACCAGGCACTGCCGACGCCGCTGTTCAGGAAGCCGGCGCTGGTGCCGTCGATTGTCACGTCGCTGAGCTTCTCTCCTGCCGGGCTGAGCTCGAGGATGCGCATCGCCCCGCTGCGCAGGCGCTGGTTGTTGTTGCAGATCAGGATGTTGCCATTCTCCAGGCGGTGGGCCTCCGCGCCGACGAGGGAAGCGGCACCCTCAGCGGCCGGTTCCTCCTCATCCAGCAGGGCCGTGGCCTCGCCCTTGCCATCCAGGCTGAACACGGAATCGCTCAGCAGGACTACGAGGCTGCGGTCCTCGAGCATGGCCAGTGCCCCGGGGAAGAAGCTCGTGTAGGCGGTCTCACGCACCTTCTGCTGCCTGCGCCAGATCCCCTCGCCCTGGCTGTCCATGCACATCCGGATGATCAGCCGCCCGCCGTAGCGGATGTCCTGCGTCGGTTCCAGTGCGGCATAGTAGAGCAGGGGCTTCTCCCGCTCCTGCCTGTCAACGAGCAGGGTCTGGGAGCGGCCGAGCCTGGTCCGGTTCCAGATCACCTTGCCGTTCCGGTCCAGGCACTTCAGTTCCTCATTGATCAGCAGGTAGATGTTGTCATCTCCATTGCCGAAGTTGTCCGGGGTGGGCCAGTGGCGGATCTTCGGCATGCTCCACAGCAGCTCGCCTTCCTCCGAGATCACGAACAGTTCCTCAGTCTCGGAAATCACGTAGATCCTGCCGGCGTCGTCAACGTGCAGCAGCGCGGTGGCCATGTTGCCCTCCACGCCGCAGGTCCAGAGTACCTTTCCGGTTTCGTCGCGGCGGGCCACGGCAGCCTGCAGGCCGCCCCCTGCGCTGCAGACGATGAACCCGCCGGAGGGGTGGGGGAAGCTGTTGTTGTTGCGGCCCTCCTCGTAGGCCAGATCGAGCACCACCTTGATCTCGGGAGACAGCGCTTCCGTGGCGCGGCGGGCGGCGGGCGGCTTGCCGCTTTTGTCAGTGGGACAGCCGCTCAGCAGCGGCAGCAGCAGCAGATAAGCAAGGCAGGAATAGCAGCGCATGCGCTGATCCTAGCACCGGTGGAATCAATCGTTAACTTCCGCCGGCTCCGGACGCGGGATCCTCAGCAGCGTGCCATCCAGGCGCTGAGCAACGATGGTGCCGCTGTCCTCACGGAAGAAGCGGGTGATGGGCAGCTTCCCGGCGGGATATTCGGCAAGCACCTTGCCGGTTAGGTCCGTCACGCGGATGCTGCCACGCATGGCATGCAGGGATGCCTCGACATAGAAGTAGCACAGCCGGCTGTACATGTCGTAGTAAGCGAGGCCGTCCAGGGCCACACCGGCTTCACTGCCGATGTCCCAGGTATGCAGGATGTGGGCATGCAGCAGCTCGCCTTGCGGGCTGTACTCCAGCAGATCAAGGCTGCTGGTCTGCAAGCTGCAGTTGTTGGTGGCGAACAGGTAGTTGCCCTCCGGCGTGAGATACATGTCGCCTTCAAGGAACATCCGCTTGTACTCCTCATTGTCACTGAGCTGGATGAAGACCTGCATTCCCTCACCAGGCAACAGCTCGAACACCATGTTGTCACGCAGCATGAACACCCGTCCGTCACCAGGCAGGCGGAAACGCCCCGTATAGCTGAAACTCCAGCGGCCTTCGGATTGAAAGCGGCTGCCGGAATCCAGGATGTTGCCATCGCCGTCCAGCAGCAGGTGCACGATCTCCACGTTGCCATCCGCGGCATCCGGGCGTTGCTCCGTACCTGAATAGTACAGTCTCACAGAGCCATCGGCCTGCCTGTCAACCGCCAGATGCCTGCTGTGGCCCTTGTGTTCCTGGGTCCAGAGCAGCTTGCCGCTGGCATCCCGGCACTGCAGTTCATCGGCGCAGATCATGAACTTCGGCTCAGCGGCTGCTCCCAGCCAGTCCGGCTCCGGCGTCGGCAGGAGGTGCAGTGCCGACCACAGCTTCCCGCCCTCCGCACTGATCACCTCCAGGCCATGCTCGCCGGATGTCACGTAGATGGAGCCCGCGTCGTCAATGTGCAGCACCTGCAGTTCCGCCGTGGCCGTCAGTCCGCAGTGCCAGATCTCCTTGCCTGCCTCATCCAGGCGCGAAATGCTGCCATGCTGCACGCGGTCCTCGCGGCACAGCAGGAAGCCGCCGCCGGGATAGGGGTAGCAGCCGCGCCATTCCCGGCCCTCCGGTGCCTGATACAGCACTTCGAGCCTGCCGGATCCATTCCGTGCAGGGCAGGCGCAGAGTGCCAGTCCTGTCAGACAGGCGCAGAGACTCATCAGCAGTCGTGGAAATCCCATCGGAGATTCCTTCCGCTCCGGGAGCGGTCCAGCCTAGCTGCCCTTGGCAACTCCCTTGACAACGCCCTTCAGGGCGCGGGCGATCACGAGGCGCTGGATCTCATTCGTTCCTTCATAGATCTGCGTGATCTTGGCATCACGGAAGAAGCGCTCCACCGGGAAGTCAGTGGTGTAGCCATAACCGCCGAGGATCTGCACGGCCTTGTCCGTGACCCAGACCGCGGTATCGCCGGCATAGAGCTTGGCCATGCTGCTTTCCTTGGTGTGCACCATGCCCTGGCTGCTCATCCAGGCGGCACGGTAGACCAGCAGGCGGGCGGCATCGATCCGCGTTGCCATGTCCGCGAGGTAGTTGCCGATGGTCTGGTGCTCGATGATCGGCTTGCCGAAGGTCTCGCGCTCCTGGGCATACTGCAGCGCGAAGTCGAAGGCTCCCTGGGCGATGCCCAGTGCCTGGCTGGCAATGCCGATGCGGCTGACGTCGAGGGCGTTGTAGGCCACCTTGGCACCCTGGCCCTCGGGCCCGAGCACCATGTCGCGCGGCACGCGCACGTCCTTCAGCACGATCTCCGCCGTGTCGCTGGCACGGATCCCGAGCTTGTCCTCGGTCTTGCTGACACTGAAACCCTCGGCATCACGCGGCACAATGAAGGCCGTGATCCGCTGGCTGGAGCGCTCGGCATCGGGATGGCTGACCGCGAAGATGATGAACACGCTGGCGACGCTGCCGTTGGTGACCCAGAGCTTGGTGCCGTTCAGCACCCAGGCATCGCCATCGAGCTTCGCCTCGCAGGACATCGCCATCGCATCACTGCCGCTGCCGGCCTCACTGAGGGAATAGGCCGCGATCCATTCACCGCTGGCCATCTGCGGCAGCACCTTCGCCTTCTGCTCCGGGGTCGCCCAGTTGTTGAGGGTCTTGCCGGTCAGACCGGAATGCACGGCCACGAGCACGCCGAAGCTGGCATCCACGCGGCTCAGCTCCTCGATCACGATTGCCTCGCTCACGCTGTCCAGCTCGGTGCCGCCGTACTCCTCGGGAACGGTCATCCCGGCGAAGCCCAGCTCGCAGTACTTCTCCCACTGCGCGCGTGCGAACTGCTTGTCCTTGTCACGCTGCAGCGCGCCCGGGGCGAGTTCGCTCTCGGCGAAGTCGCGCACCGTCTCACGTACCATGCTCTGCTCTTCGGTGTAACCGAATTCCATGATTTCCTCCCTCGGTCGTCAGCAATATTTTACTATGCTGCCGGAAGTGGCGGGGCCCCGCAGGGCACTCCGCAGCCTGCCGCACACCGCTTCAATACACTGTGTCGTGATAGAATCGCTCATGGATTTTGACAAGAAACTGTCGGATCTGGGCATCGACCCGGGATCGCCTGCGATGCCCGTGGCCAACTACCTGCCCTACCGCCGCCACGGCAACATCCTCTACCTCTCCGGGATGATCCCGATCCGGGATGGCCAGCCATTGTATCTGGGCCGGGTCGGGGATGAGCTATCCGTGGAGCAGGGCCAGGAGTGTGCCCGGCAGTGCGTGGTCAATGCTCTGGGCTGGGTCCGCCAGGCCCTGGGGGGCAGCCTCAATGGTGTCGAATCCTTCCTGCGGGTGCGTGGCTTCGTGGCCTGCCCGCCGGGTTTCGGGCAGCAGCCCCAGGTGATAAACGGAGCCAGCGATCTGCTCGTCGAACTGTTTGGTGATGCCGGCCGGCATACCCGGGCAGCCGTGGGCAGTGTGGCCCTGCCGCTCAACGTGCCGGTCGAGATCGACTTCACGATCGCGGTGCGCAGTGATGCCTGACATGAAACCTTCAACCAAGCTGGTGATACTCGCCGTACTTGCGGCCCTGCTGATCAGCTGCCCGGGTGGCAACACACCGCGGGAGAGCTTCAGCGTGGCCTGGAACTATGACACCAGCGGCTATCTCGAGGTCTGCGGCTGCAGTGCGCATCAGCTCGGCGGTCTGCCGCGCCGCGCCAGCAAGCTCGCAGCCCTGGAAAGCGCCGGCCCCGTGCTCAAGCTCGAGGGAGCGCACTTCTTCGAGGAAGCCGGCACCTTCCAGATGATGAAGGGCCGTTCCATCGTGCGGGCCCTGGATACCATGGGCTACGACGGCATCATCCTCGGCGTCCGTGAGGCCCAGCAGGGAGCAGCGGAGCTGGACAGCCTGCGCGAGCAGACCCGGATTCCCTTCATCAGTGCCAACATCCTCAGTGGGGGCCAGCCCTATGGCTCGGCCATGGAGACCTTCAGCATCGCCGGCAACCGCGTGGCGGTCACCGCCGTCAGCCAGCGCGAGTTCGCAGCTTTCACCTTGCCCGAGGGCATGAGCATCAGCGATCCCGTCGCCGCACTCGACAGTGCCCTGGCCCAGGCCGGGAAGGCCGACTGCCGCATCATCTGCCTCGAGGGTGACAACATCTGGCTGGGGGGCATGCTGCAGAAGTATGCCGGGCGCGCAGACCTGTTCCTGACAGGCGACCGCGACGACCTCGCCGCCAGCCTGGAGTTTGCCAACGACCCGCCAGCGCTCAACAACTGGAAGCTCGGGCGCTACCTGGGCTTCGTGAGCATGGACCCGCTGGAGCAGGGCGGCTACGTTGCCAGCGGCATCAACATCCCGCTGGAGGAGGACCTCGCCGATGACCCGCAGGTGCTGGCGATCCTCGAGGAATTCAAGGGCGGGCTGAAGGATGTCTTCGCGGAGATCATGCCCTTTGACAAGGATGCGATCTACCTCCCGCCGGACTACTGCATGCCCTGCCACCAGGACCAGTACGACAGTTACATGGCGAGTGGGCACAGCCGGGCCCGGATCACGCTGGAGAATGACAACCAGCTCTACAACCTGGACTGCATCAAGTGCCACATCGTCTACGACCCGGGTGAGAATGAGCTGCGGCCGATCAACTGCATCAGCTGCCACACGAACATCACCGACATGCATGTCTATGAGGCGATGGAGGATCCTGACAACGTCCCGCGCCCCGATCCGCCGGTCACGAGCTATGCCTACGACTTCTGCGTGAAGTGCCACGATGAATTCAACAGCACTCCGTTCAGGGAGCACTGGCCGCAGTACGTCAACCGCATCTTCCACGGTGGCGACATGAGCGCTGCCGAACAGGCGGCGGTGCTGCTGGGCATCGACATCACGGCCGACCCGCCGGGCCATGCTGCACATGCGGAGGAGGATGCTGCGGCCGCGGATCCCGCAGCCCACTGAGCAGTCTCAGCTCTCAGGCGCGTACAGGTCGGGGAACTTCAGCACGAGGTTCTCGACGATTTCGCCGATGGCCTTCAGACTTTCCTTGCTGCACTTGTCCACGGTGTCCTCCGTGGTGTGCCAGTAGCGGTTGTCCGGCCCGTACTCGAAGTCGATGAAGTCGTAGAAGTGCATGCCGCGGTCAATGAAGGACAGGTGGTCGTCATAGATCGTCAGCGCTCCGGATTCACGGAAGACCTTGAAGCCCATTGCGTCGTTCAGCGCCTTGGCGGCCATGAAGATCTCCGCGGAGCGCGAGCTGTGGTTCTCCGGACGGATCACGAGTTCGCTGTCACCGACCATGTCCAGCAGTACGCCGTAGTTGTAGGTGGCGATTTCCGCATTGGGCATGCTGTTGCAGTAGTACTTGCTGCCGAGGAACATCATGTCCAGGCCGGGGCCGTAGTCCTCACCATCGAAGAACACGAAATCCAGCCCGACCTCGAAGTCCTGCTCGGAGAACACCCGCGCCAGTTCCAGCAGTACCGCCACCCCGCTGGCTCCGTCATTCGCACCCTGGATCGGCAGCTTCTTGCTGGCCTTGATGTTCATGTCCGCCGTGGGCCGCGTATCCCAGTGCGCAGCCAGCATGATGCGGCGCGGGGCATCGAGGTTGTAGCGGCCGACGATGTTGAACATCTTCGTATCTTCGCCACCCAGCATCATGCTGAATTCCTGGACCTCGACGGCGTCGCAGAGCGGCTCGAGCTGGCTCACGATGTAGTCCTTGCAGGCCCGGTGCGCGCTGCTGCCGGGTACGCGGAAGCCGAAGTCCACCTGCTTCTCGAGATGCGCCCAGGCCTTGCGCTCGTCGAAGTTGCGCGTCGCGAGATACAGGGAGGGGTCAATCTCGGACTGGCTGCCGTTGTCACGGTCCTGGGTCTGGGCGCGTGCGCTGTCTGAGGCGTTGCAGCCCAGCAGGCAGCAGAAGACGAGGATCAGTGCGGCTGTGAATTTCTGCATCGTACCTAACAGTATAGGGCTGTCAGGAGTTGCTGCCGCTTCTGTCCACGATGATGATCGGAATTTCCCCCGGCTCACAGTAGCCGAGTTTCTGCTTCAGCAGGTTCACCTGGGTCTCCGTATCGGAGTCCAGGCGCTGCTTGTTCTCCAGCAGTTTGGTGAGTTCCGCCAGCTTGCTGTCATAGTCAGCCTGGTTGGCGTCCATCCGCAGCCGCATTTCACGGTTCGCCTGCCAGGCCGTGTACGCACGCACGCACAGGCCGCCTGCCAGGAACCAGACGAGCAGCAGGATGGAAAGTCTCTGAAGTGCCCTCAGATGATGCCCCATAGTTTTTCGCAACCCTCGTGGGAAACAGTATCAAAAATTCTTCCACGGCGAAAGTTTACAAATGTCTAGTACAGATGAATATCAGGGCTCGGTCTTACCCAGTGCCTGGGGGCCGTAGTACTGCTGGGTATGCTCCACATGGGCCCGGATCAGTTCATGCAGCTCCACGTCATACTGCGGGCTGGCCCGGCGCAGTGCCTGAATGAACTCATCGGAGGTGATGCCGGCAAGGTTGGTGCGCAGGCTCAGGGGGAATCCTTCCTCCGGATCCTCAACATCCGTCAACAGGCCCTTGTGCAGATATTCAAGGGATTTCTGCTGCAGCTCAATATCGGCAGCGCTGCGCGGCTGAGCCGCATAGACGACGCCGAGCAGCAGCAGTGACTGCTGGCGGTCCTCAAAGTTTCTTGCACATTCCAGGGCCTGCTGTGCCAGCTGCAGGGCATTCAATTCGTGGGTGGTACCACTGGAATCCTCAAGCCTAATTGTACCGACATCGGTGTATAGGCAGATCAGGGAAAGATTCTGCAGTAACTGGGTGTCAGTTTCATTTCCACTATACAAGGCCTCAGCCAGGGAAAGACTGTCCGCGCCACTCCCGATTTCAGCCAAGGCCGCATACACACTTGACTCAGCACCAGCCAGTGACATCTGCATGAACGGAGACTGCGCAATTTCCGTGAGATAGTTCTTGAATTCGGGTCCGTCCTGCTTGCCTTCCGAAGCGAGGATGATTGCCTGGTGCATGGCGATATACGCTGGATCAAGCAGTTCATTGGAAGTGTGATCGATATACTCCCGGGCTTCCTGGAAGCGTGCATTTTGCAGCAGATAGTCAAGTGTCGTGACGTAGGTGTATCTATCAACAACTGGTTTATTGTCTTCAGAATTACCGGCCTTCCCCGCAGAATTATAAGCCACTGGAACATCAATTGCTACAGATTCAAACTGGCTGGCCTGGTCATACTGATTTAACATACAGTGAATTTTGAAGGCCATTGTTCTTGCGGAACGCGACTGCAGATTGGGCTTAATGTAGCGGTCGATCAGCGTCTTGGCGGCCTCTCGCTGATCGGTCTCCAGCCACAGCTCCAGGGCCAGCAGGTCCAGCTCCTCCTGCATGTAGGGCTCCCGGCTGAGCAGATCCCGCTTCCAGCGCTCAAACTCATCCTCCTGCAGGGCCATGGCGAGGAAGTTCAGCAGCAGCTCGCCACTGCCGCCCTGGTCAGTCCGCGAGCCGGAATAGTTCTCCATGATCAGGGGCAGGGCTTCGCGCAGGTAATCATGATAGTAATCTGAATCCATGTTGGCCGCGTAGTAGAGCACGATCGCCAGCAGGGTCCGTTCACGGGGACCGGGGTTCCCGGCATGCAGCTCCCGCAGCTGCGGCAGCAGGCGCTGGGCCATGTCCAGATCAGGCTGTTCCACCAGCTTCTGGACAGCGGCCTCGATCTGGTGATCCGCCAGACCAGTCATGGGCAGGCCCTGCATCCCGGCCTGCTGGATCTGCCAGGTGCGCCAGCCCAGCCAGGCTGTTACGCCGAGGAATAGTCCAATCAGGAATATTGTGAGTACATTGGAATTCTTCATTGTCGGGATATATTATCGCCTTTCCGCTGGATAATGTTCCAGTTTTAAGACTTGGTAAAGTTTAATTTTCTACAGTTGCGGATCAGATATCCGTTGTATAATCCGACACGTTAGGTTAAATGACGTGTTTCGTCAGTTTAACTAACTGAAGGAAAGGCAAAATCATCCGATAAACGGATAAGAGATTCTAAAACTAACTCAGGGTTAAGGAAGAACAACCATGGCACAGTCGGTTCTGATAGTTGATGATGAGCAGCAGTTGCGCGACATGCTCGGCGATGCGCTGTCTCAGGCGGGTTACCAGGTGCATACCGCCCGCAATGTTCCCGAGGGGCGCAATGAACTCGATGCCGAGGCCTTCGATCTCGTGGTCCTTGACATCAACATGAACGGCAGCGAGAACGGTTTCGACCTGCTGCGCTGGCTGCGCCGCACGAAGAAGGACAAGACCCCCGTGATCCTCTTGACCGCCAGCAGTGCCGAGGATGAGAAGCTGCAGGCCTTCGAGCTCGGTGCCGACGACTACGTCGTCAAGCCCTTCTCCATTCCCGAGTTCCAGGCCCGCATCAAGGCCGTGATCCGCCGCTATGAGAAGGAGCGCCCGACCGAGATCGAGTTCGGCGACGTGCGCATCGACTGCTCCGCGCGCATCGTCTACCGCAGCGAGGAAGAGGTCAAGCTGCGTCTCAAGGAATACCAGATCCTCGTGACTCTTGCGGAGAACCCCGGCGTGGCGATCAGCCGCCATGAGCTGTTCAAGAGCATCTGGGGCGATGACAGCCCGAGCGGTGAGAAGACCGTCGACGTGACGATCCACACCCTGCGTGACAAGATCGAGGGTGATCCCAGCAACCCGCAGTTCATCCAGACCGTGCGCGGCTTCGGCTATCGCTTCCAGCCCGCGGTTGAAAGCGTCGTCGGCTAGACGGGGCATTCCCAATAAATGAAAAGGCGTCCCCTGCGGGACGCCTTTTTCGTTTTCTTCATCAATGCCTGCCGCAGGCTCGTGCTCTTCCCGCTTCCCGTCGGAATCAATCCCCGGTTGAAGCTATACTTCCACGCGCCAGTGCGGCAGCCAGTCGCGCGGCAAAGGAGAACGGGCGCATGGGTACCCACGGACAGCAGGTCAGCTCAATGGAGCTGATGGACAAGATCGTCACGCTCTGCAAGCGGCGCGGCTTCGTGTTCGCCAACAGCGAGGTCTACACCGGCCTCAGCGGCTTCTGGGACTACGGACCGCTGGGCGTCGAGATGAAGAAGAACCTCGAGCGCTTCTGGTGGGACTACATGGTGCGCAGCCGTGACAACGTCGTCGGCCTCGACTCCGCCTGCATCGGCCCCGAGTCCGTCTGGACCGCCAGCGGGCATGTAGGCGCTTTCAACGACGCCCTGATTGACGACAAGAACAGCAAGGAGCGCTTCCGCATCGACCAGCTCCAGTACGAAAGTGAGGAGGATGCGGAGAAGGCCGAGCTCTACGCGCTCAACTGGCTCAATGCCGGCAGCAACGGTGACGAGACCGCCTTCTGGGACGGACTGAAGGAGCACATCGGCTACTACCCGATGAACCCGAACACCGGCAAGCCCAGCCGCTTCACCGTGCCGCGCCAGTTCAACCTGATGTTCCGCCAGCAGATCGGTGCGACGGGGGAGGGTGGCCAGACCGGTTACCTGCGTGCCGAGACCTGCCAGCCGATCTTCGTGGACTTTGACAACGTGCGCGTGACCTCGCGCCAGAAGGTGCCCTTCGGGATCTGCCAGGTGGGCAAGGCCTTCCGCAACGAAATCAACCCGCGCAACTTCCTGTTCCGCGCCCGTGAATTCGAGCAGATGGAGCTGGAGTTCTTCGTGCGTCCCGATGAGCTGACGGCTAAGCTGCGCGAACTGAATGCCACTGACGAAGGCAGTGTGCCCGGTCAGCCGGCCGGCACCGCAGGCACGATGGACTGGTATGAATACTGGCGCAGCGAGCGCCGCAGCTTCTACACGAAGCTCGGCCTGCCGGATGAGATGATCCGCGTGCATGACCATCCGGCGGAGAAGCTGGCACATTACGCCCGCGCCGCGCTGGACTTCGAGTTCGAGTTCCCCTTCGGCTGGGGCGAGCTGGAGGGTGTGCACCACCGTGGCAGCTTTGATCTCGGCCAGCATCAGAAGCACAGCGGCAAGAGCTTCGAGTACTTTGACGACGAGGCGATGGCGCTCCTGACCGGCGCGGGGATGGACAAGGCGGAGGCCAAGGAACTGGCAACCTACCTGCCGGCCTGCATCGAGACCTCTGTCGGCCTCGGGCGGATGTTCCTCGCAGTGCTGACCGCCGCCTACCACGAGGATGAGCAGAACACCAAGCATGAGGGTAAGGACACGGACATCCGCATCGTGCTGCGCCTGCACCCGCGCATCTCGCCGATCACCGTCGCCGTGCTGCCGCTTTCAAAGAAGCTCAGCGGGGCTGACAGCAAGTCCTATGCGCTGTACCGCGAGCTGCTGGAGGCCGGCCTGAGCGTCGAGTTTGACGACGCCGGCAGCATCGGCAAGCGCTATCGCCGCCATGATGAGATCGGCACGCCCTGGTGTCTGACCTACGACTTCGACAGCGAAGAGGATGGAGCCGTGACCGTGCGCGACCGCGATAGCCTGACCCAGGAGCGTGTGAAGATCAGCGACGTGGTGGACGAGCTGCTCCGGCGCTACCGCCGGGCCTGATCACTGCGGAGCCTGTTCGTACTCCAGCACCACGCTGATCTCCTGGCTGTCGCCGACATGGCTGGCCGGGATCTCGTATGAGGAGAACAGACGCACGACATAGCGACCCGGCTCCTTGGGGAAGAAGGTGAACTGGCCCTTGTTGCCGCTCAGCAGCGCGGATTCCACCGCGTCATCCGCGGTAGCGCTGCCCTCGAAGTTGCCATCCGCCCTGAACAGCCCGATCCAGGAATCATGCGGGAAGTCATCCGGCACCTGGAAGTAGGCCACGATCGGCAGGCCGACCTTGAGCAGCATGTCCTCAGTCACTTCGCCGACGTTGATCGAGACAAAGGGCGGCTGCTGGGTGACCGGATCACCCTTGGGCCAGGCGGCCACGCTGAATTTCTCGCGGTCCAGTTCGCTGCCGCTGCTGTCCAGCAGCACCACCGTGAACTTGCCGGTTGATTCCGGCAGCCAGCCATTGGAACTGTCCGCACCGCTGACCGGCTCGAAGGAATCCAGCTCCTCCGTCTGCACCTTGCCGTTTGCATCCTGGCCGGTCTTCAGCACCTTCAGCATGTAGTTGCCGGACTCCGGGATGGCGAGCTGGATGCGCTGGCCGAGCTTCAGCTCCGTGGCATTCAGCTGTAGCGCGGAACTGTCCGTATTGGCGGGCTTGGGAGCTTCCAGCTCACTGGGCTGGGTCTCAACTGGACCGCCCTTGGGCTCAGTCCCCTCGTCGCGTGGGGAGTCCGCCGGGCAGCCGCAGAGCAGGCCCAGCATTAGGGCAGGGATAATCAGCGATAGGATATGGTTTTTCACGGCTAGATTCTATCCGAGATTCGGGCTGGATTGCGTTTGTGGCCTTGACACGGTAACATCTGGGGCTATAATCTTCCTTCCACTTTTGAGCGGAGAAACTACGTGGCGAATACGAAGACAGCAAAGAAGCAGATCCTGGTCTCCCGCCGGAACCATGAGCGCAACGTGCATTTCAAGACGATGCTGAAGACCAGCATCAAGAAGGCGCGCACCGCGATGGCCGGTGAGGACAAGGAAGCCGCCAAGGCCGCGCTGGATGCCGCCGTGAAGCGCATCTACAAGAGCGCCACCAAGCGCCTGATCAAGAAGCAGAACGCCTCGCGCAAGGTCAGCCGCCTGATGCTGGCCTTCAACAGGCAGTTCGGCGAAAAGGCTGAGGCCTGAACCACAGCGCGCTAGCGCAGCAGCCTGAATGACAGAAGCCTGTCCCACGGGGCAGGCTTCATGCTTATCTCAGCCGAACTTTCCCTGATCCCCGCGATCGCCGCTTCTCCCTCCGCATCCACCGACAGCCATACCTGGGCCTGTTCCAGCTCTCCGATGTTCTCCGCGCCAGGCTCCCAGCCCTGACTGGCCACCAGCACCACCACACCCGCATCCAGTTCACAGCTTGCTGCCTGACTGTCCCAGAGCACCGCGGCACTGCCGCTGCCCAGGCTGCAACTGATCCCCGCCGTATCTCCATCCGCTCCGGCCAGCAGCTCGAAGGGCGCGTCCTCGGCTGACTCAAGCAACAGTTGCTCGGGGCTGAGGCTCTGCAGCGGATTGTCGTCGGGGATGTCATCGATCCAGTACACACGGTCGAGCCTGTTCACTCCGCGCGCCTTGAGCGCGCTGAGCAGGTTGTCGGCATTGTGGCGGCGGCTCAGCCAGTAGCTGCTGGCCAGCAGGCAGCGGCCCTCCACGGGATTGTCGTGGTAGACCGCGAAACTGCGTTCCAGGCGCAGCACCGCCAGCTCCGGACTGGGCAGCAGCAGGCGTCCGGCGACCCAGCCGGCGCAGATCCAGCCCAGCAGCAGGCAGGCCGGCTGCAGCACGGCCAGCTGCCTCAGGCTGATGCGCTCACGGTTGCGCAGCCATTCACCCGCCAGCAGCACCAGCAGGTAGAAGGCCGCGATCACGATTCCCGGTGGAGCAGGCACGGCGATGCTGGAGAAGGGCAGGCCGGCGAAGAAGGCCGCCAGTCCGTCCAGTAATCCAGCGATACTGCCCACGAGCCAGTTCAGCAGGTTGCCGACACCCGGTAGCGCACTCAGCCCGAAGCTGGAAAGCGCTCCGCAGACCAGCAGCACGAGCGAGAGCGGCACCGCCAGCAGGTTGCTCAGCAGGCCCACGAGTGAGAACTGGTGGAAGCTCGCCGCCAGCACGGGGGTCACGAACAGCTGTGCTCCACCCGTTGTCAGCAGGCCATCCGTCAGGAAGCGCCGCCAGCCATTCAGCCCCACGGCGTAAGGGCTGAGGATCCCCATCAGGTAGATCAGCCCGAAGGTCGCGAGGAAGCTCAGCTGGAAGCCCGGGGTGAAGAGCTGCAGCGGCTGGGTCAGGAGCAGGATCAGCCCAGCCTGGGAGAGTGTTGACAATCCGTCCACGCGCCGCAGGAACAGCCGCCCGGCACAAAGCAGGATCCCCATGCACAGGGCGCGTACGATGCTCGTCTCATAGCCCGTGATCCCGGCATAGATTGCCACCACGCTGATCGTCACCAGGAACTGCAGCAGACTGATCCAGGTGCCGCGGGCGTCGAAGCCGCGCGGGCTGCGCCAGAGCATCATCGCCATCAGCACGATCAGCAGGCTGACCTGCGTGCCGCTGGCAACGAGGATATGCGTCAGTCCGGCCCGGCGGAAACGCTCCTGCAGTTCCTCATCGAGGTCCGTGATCTTGTCGCCATAGACCACACTCACCGCCAGGTCCCGCCGCGATTCCGGCAGACCGGCGGTCAGGCTCGCCGTCAGCCGGCCGCGCAGCCGCGTGAGCCAGGCCAGCCGCTGGCTGCCGCTGTCATCCTCGATGCGCAGGAAGCGCTCGCTCGGGATATAGCAGCTCAGCAGCGTGCCACGCTGCAGCAGATAGGCGCGGTAGTTGAACTGACCACGGTTGCGCGGGTTCTCGACTTCCTCAAGCAGGCCGTGGAAGCTGAAGCGGTCCCCGGGGCTGAGTAGGTAGTCCGGTTCACACTGCAGGTAGATCTGGCAACGTCCCAGTCCGGCGCTACGTTCCAGCTCACCCGCGCGGCTGAACTCGGCAATGAAGCGCAGGTGCCCACGCTGGTACTTCGGCAGGCTGCGCACCGTGGCCGTGCAGGCGATGTCCTCCTCCCCCGCCACAGCGTTCAGCGGCGCACGCGTGACCTGCTGGACAGCGATGCCGCAGTAGAGGTAGCCACACAGGCAGAGTGCCAGCGCTGCGGGTAGCCGGGCCAGCCAGTTGCCGGAGGCATGCCAGAGCCAGTGCAGGCCCAGCAGGCAGCCCAGCAGCACAAGCGCCGGCCAGAAGGCCAGGCCGGGCATCCCCGCCGGCATTCCCAGCTGGCCCCCGAGTGCGATGCCGAGCGAGAACAGCAGCAGAACCTGCAGGTAGACGCGCTCAATGACGAAACTGAACATCCCGCCGCCCCTGTCACTACACGACGTATACTGCGGAGGATAGGTCATGCACAGCCAGTCCGCAAGCCACCTGCTGCTCGTCGCGATGCGCGAGGAAGCCCAGCCGCTGATCAGCGGGCTGGGGCTCGTGGAGATCGCGCGGCCCGATCCCCTGCGCAGCCTGTACCGGCGCGGGCCGCTGCTGCTGGCGGTCAGCGGGATCGGGGCCCACAACATGGCGGCGATGGCCGGCCTGGCCCTGCGCGAGCATCCCGCCATCGAAGCCGTTGCCAACTTCGGATCCGCCGGGGCCTATGCCGCGGCACGCCTGCCTGCGGGCCGGCTGCGCTGCGTGGAGCAGGTTGCCAAGTGGGACCTGCAGCTGCCCCTTTCCGGGATGGAGAAGCACCATCCGCCGCTCAGGCTCTCCGGTGGCCTGCCGGCCGAGCAGGGCATCCCGGCCTGCCGCTGCAATTCCGGCTGCAGCTTCAGCACGCGTGAGGCCCGCGAGCGTCCGGACTTCCCCGCAGCCGAGCTCGAGGACATGGAGCTCTACGGTCTCGCGAGCTTCTGCAGCCTGCTGGGCCTGCCGCTCTGGTCACTGAAGTTCGTCAGCAACCAGGTGGGGGATACGGCGCTGGAGGAATTCTCACGGGAATTCCGCACGCATCTGCATGCCGCAGCGGATGTCTGCTGCGGGATCGCCCAGCGCTGGATCAGCTGATCTCCGGACAGTTCGCGGGTAATGTTTCACACGAACCAACAGCTTCACGCATTCCCGGGGAAAAGTGCTGATTACTGCTTGTGAAATGGCATCCAATACTTAACGTTTGTTAAGTGTGTTTCATACATATCCACAGATTTAATGACCCTGTAACCCCCCGTGATCTGAGCCCCGGTACAATCCAGCAGCTTCCGGTTACGGGAGAATTCTTCAGGGTGATTAGTGGATGTTTGATGATCTTGTGAATTGCGATGGAGAGGTGCGGATCCGCACCAGCTTCGGCAGTGATGTCTGCGGACGGCTGCTGGAAGTCAACAATGGACAGCGGATGTTCATCATCAAGGCCGGGGACTGCGAAGGCAGCTACCACGTGCCATTCGAAGCGGTGGTCTGCATCCGCGTGGACCATGTGCGTCAGGCTGCGCTCGCCGTCTGAGTGGTTGACCCGCGGCCGGTTCCGGATGGCCGCAGTGCAGGGGCGGGGACAGCTTCAGCGCTTGGGTGGCAGGTAATTCAGCAGCCAGCCGGAGACGATCGTGTCATCCAGGCCGGCATGTTCCTCCAGCAGCTTCGTGCCGTGTGCCTTGCCTTCGAACACGCGCAGGCTGACGGGATCCGCCGCCGTTGCCAGCTTCTCCAGCGCCACGCTGCTCTGCCAGCTGTAGTCGTCGCCCTTCGCGCAGATCAGGTACAGTGGCCGCCGTCCGAAGCGCTCGATGAATGAGGACGGGCGCAGGCCCTTGTAGTCATCGCCCGCCGACAGTGCCACCGCCGTGCGCACGCGCAGGTCGGAGGAGGCGTAGATGATCGCCAGGTTGGCACCGATGCTGGCCCCGATCACCCCGACACGCTCTGCGTCGACATCCTGCTGTGTTGCCAGGAACTCGTGTGCGGCCTTCACGTCATTCAGCATCCCGCTGAAGTCTGATTCCGTCAGGGCCCTGAAGCCGGGGTTACCGCCATCCGGGAACAGCGAGTCGCCATGTCCGCGCAGGTCGATGGCGATCGCGGCATAGCCCTCGGCAACTAGCTTCGCCGCCATGTCGCTGTAGGCGGACTTGTCGCTGCCCAGCATGTGCAGCAGGATCAGCGCCGGCGCACCGCTCTTCTGCGGCTTCCAGTACCAGGCGGCGATGCTGTGCCCGTCAGTGGTCGTGAGTGTGAGTTCGCGCGCACCCTTGGGGGCCGCCGCCATGGCGTTGCCAGCCAGGCCCAGCAGCAGGCCCAGCACCGTGATTGTCAGTTTCAGCAGCATCGGCTTCAGCTCCCGAGGACGGCGTTGACGAGCTCCATGACCTTCGCGGCGGCTGCACTGTTCATGCTGCCGTCCTTGCCGCCGGCTTCCGCGAAGTCCGGCCGGCCGCCGCCGCCGCCCTGGCAGATCTTCGCCGCCTCACGCACGAGGTCCGCGGCCTTCAGTCCGCTGTCCAGCGCTTCCTTCGAAAGCTTGCCGACGAGCACCGCCTTGCCATCAACATTGGCGGCGAGGAACACGAGGAAGCTGTCCTTCCAGACCTGGCCGCCGAGCTTCTCCACGAGGTACTTCACGTCCTCGCGCTGGCCCAGCTCCACCGCGCGCACCAGCACTCGCAGGCCCTTCAGCTCCTGGGCCTGGGCCGCCAGACCTTCCACCATGCCGCCCACTTCCAGCTCACGCCGCGCTTCGACCGCCTGCTGGCGGGCCTCCCGCGCCGACTGCTCGGTTTCGCTGATCCGGCCCAGCAGCTCATCGCGCCATTCACCGGCCTTCGCGGCATAGGCCTCCAGATCACTCGTGCCGGTCGGGATCGGCAGCGGCACCTTGTAGTGCAGCGCCAGGCCGTCCGCGGCCTCACGCGCGGCGTTGGCAAAGGCCAGGGCCTTGAAGCCGGTCAGCGCGTAGATCCGCCGGATGCCGGACTGCACGCTTTCCTCCTTGACGATCACGAAGCGGCAGGCCTGGGAAGTGTGGTCAAGGTGGGTGCCGCCGCACAGTTCGCGGCTGACCCAGCCCTCCACGCTGTCATCCTCACCCTCGCCGATGCTGATCACCCGCACCTCGTTGCCATACTTCTCATCGAAGACCGCCGTCACGCCCATTTCCTTGGCCCGCGTCAGCGGCATGCTGTCCTGCACCACCGGATGGTCCTCGATAATCCAGCGGTTGACGAGCTCCTCGATGCGCTGCAGCTCCTCACGGCCGGCGGCCTGGAAGTGGCTGAAGTCAAAGCGGATCTCATCCTCGCTGAGCTGTGATCCCGCCTGGGTCACATGACCGCCGAGCACCTGCTTGAGTGCTTCCAGCATCAGGTGGTTCGTGGTATGCGGGCGGCGCAGGGCTTCACGCCGCACCTGGTTCACGGCGATGATCACGCGGCTGCCTTCCTCGATGCCCGGCTCACCGCGCACGATGTGTACGCCGCGCGTGTTGCCGGACTGCATTGCATAGTTCTGCCCGTCAAGCGGCATCCAGCCGCTGTCGTCAGGCTGGCCGCCGGAGTTGCTGTAGAAGGGCGTGGAGTCCGTCACCATGCGGATCCCCGGTACCGCCGGTCCGCTCTTCGGGTCCTCCGGGGCGATCAGCGGCGCGATCCCGCGGATGTCCGCCAGCGCTTCCACGCTGCGCACCGTGACCTCCGCGCTCGTCATCTCGTAGCCGAGGAACTTGACATCAAGTGCCGTCTCCTCCTGGCGGCCCATGTCACCCTCGAATCTGCCAGCGCTGCGGGCGCGTTCGCGCTGGGCCTCCATCTCCTCATTGAAGCCGGCCTCATCCAGGGCCACGCCCTCCAGCTCGCAGAGGTCACGCGTGACCTCGAAGGGGAAGCCGTAGGTGTCATACATCTCAAAGGCGAAGCTGCCGCTCAGGCTGCCGCCGCTCTCGCGGGCACTGCGGACCTGCTCCATCACGTCGTCAAAGCTGCGGTTCATCACCGCGAAGAACTGCTCCTCCTCCTTGGTGATCCAGGGCAGGATCAGGCGCTCGCGGTTGCGCTGCAGGTCGGCGTAATGGCTGCCGAGCTTGGCAATCACGAGGTCACTGAGACCCATGATGAAGGGTTCGCGCACTCCGAGGATGAAGGCCCGCGAGATGATGCGGCGGATCAGCTTGCGCAGCACGTAGTTGCGGCCGTTGTTGCCGGGGTTGATGCCGTCGCCGAGCATCACCGTCGCCGTGCGGATATGGTCCGCGGCCAGCCAGTAGGGGTTGAAGCCGCGGCTTCCCAGCTCAAACAGTTCGTCATCGCCGGGGCTGTGCTTCGTGGCCCTGTTGACAACCTCGGCGAAGCCCCGGATCAGGTAGTCCATGCAGTCCGTCTTGTAGACGGTGCGGACGTCCTGCTTGACCATGCTGAAGCGCTCCAGCCCGCCGCCGTAGTCCACGTTCTTGTTCGGCAGCTCGCTGTCAGACCCGCCTTCGGCGCGCTGGAACTGCATGAACACATCGTTGCCAATCTCAACTATCCGCCCGGAGTTGCTCAGTTCGATGAAGCGCGCGCGGTCCACCGGCTGGCCGTCAGGCGCGAAGTCCCAGAAGTATTCCGTGTCATAGCCCCAGGGCCCGGTGTCCCCGGCCGCCCAGCGGTTGTCAGCATCCCCCAGCCCGAACAGCCGCGCCTCGGGCCAGCCCAGTTCCTTCAGCCATAGATTGCGGGTCTCCTCATCCTTCTCATGATGCGTGATGTACAACCGTGAGGTGTCGAGGTTCAGCCAGTCGCGGCTGCTCATCCACTCGATCGTGTAGCGCATCGCCTCCGCCTTGAAGTAGGCTCCGAAGCTGAACTTGCCGAGCATCTCGAAGAAGGTGTTGTGCCGGTTGGTCTTGCCCACCTGCTCAATGTCAATGGTGCGGATGCACTTCTGGGCATTCGTGGCGGTGGGGGCGGGGGGCTTCTCCTGGCCCATGAAGTAGCGCTTCAAGGGGGCCATCCCGGCGTTGATCAGCAGCAGGGTGGGGTCCGCCACGGGTACGACGGAGGCACTGGGCAGTTCCGTGTGGCCCTTCTGGCGGTAGAACTCAAGGAAGCTTTCGCGGATCTCATTGGACAGCATAAGGCCGTTATTATACGGTGCAGGGCAGCCCGCTGCAGCACCGGGGACGGGCCGCAATCACGGCAGTGGCGAAGTCTCGCGGGCTCTGCCATATAATCCCTGCGTGCCGGATCCCAGTTCCAGCAAAGCGCCGCGCATCTTCTTCTCCACCGGGGAACTCTCGGGGGAGATGCATGCCGCGCACCTGCTCACCCGCCTGCAGGAACTGCGCCGCGAGGCCGGTCTCGCTCCCGTGCAGGCCGAGGCCAACGGCTCAGCGAAGCTTGCGGCCGCCGGCGCGACGATCATCAACGACGTGGCCACCTGGAGTGAGCTCGGGATCATCCGCAACCTCTTCAAGGCCAGCTTCTTCTCGCGCATCGTGCAGCAGACCCTGCGCCACATCCTCGCCGGTGGGTTCGAGATGGTGGTGCTGGTTGACAACCGCTTCCTGAACCTCAACCTCGCGAAGCTGCTGCGCCAGCGCGGCTACCAGGGGCGCATCGTCTACTACGTCTCCCCCGTGCGCTGGGAGAGCTGCTACGATCCGGCTGAACTGCAGCGCAGCCTCAGGAACCCGCGCTTTGCGATGATCCGCCAGTACTGCGATCTGGCAATCCCGATCTACCCCGTCAGCCTTGATGCCTACGAGCAGCTCGGGATTCCGCACGTTTACCCCGGACATCCGATCTGCCAGCTGGCCCGGCCCGTGCTTGATGACGCGGAGTTCCAGCGCCTGATCGGTGAGGACGCGGCGAGCCTGGCCGATGCACTGATCGTCGGCGTGATGCCCGGCAGCCGCCGTGGTGAGATCGCGGACATCGCTCCGGAGATCTTCCGTGCGGTGCGCCTGCTGCAGGAAGCCTGCCGGGAGGCCCCGGACCTGCCGCGGATCATCGCAGTGGCTCCCGTGGCCCATGAGGAACTGCGCGAGGCCATGCTCAGTGCCGCCCGCGTCGCCGGCCTGACCGAACTGCTGCTGATTGACAGCGCGTACCGCTACGACATGATGGCCCGCAGCGCGCTGATGATCGTCAAGAGCGGCACGGGCCTGCATGAATGCATGATCCTTGGGATCCCGGCCGTGATGTGCTACCGCGTGCATCCCGCCCTGGCCTGGGTCGGGCGGCGGCTGATGCGCTTCTCGATGCCCTTCTACGGTTTCCCCAACCTGCTGGCCAACCGCGCCGTGGTCCCGGAACTGATCCAGGAGGACTGTGAGCACAGAAAGATCGTGGATGTTGCCAGCAGCCTGCTGTTTGAGCCGGGAGAGCGCGAGTCAATGCTGGCGGAGTTCGACACGCTGCGCGGGCTGGTCTGCAAGCCTGATCCACTGGGCACGGCAGCGCGGGCCATCGGCGAACTGCTGTAGGGCAGGGGCCTGCTCCTAGATCACCGGTGCCTTCTTCTTTTCCTCGGCCAGGGACTCACCCTGGGACTTGCCTGTCTGCACCGTCAGCGAATTGCAGACCGCAGTGCCCTTCTCGTCGTCGAGGTTGAACACCGCCGTGATGCGCAGGCGGTTGCCGTCCAGCGCGTTGTAGTCCCAGATCAGGCTGTCGGTGCGTTCGGAGCTCGCTGGTCCGAGATGGTTGATGAAGTCCGTCTTCAGCGAGCCGAGCGTGCAGCCCGGCGCGACCTTCATCATGAAGGGCGGCTCGAACACGGTGTCATCCTTGCCCTCGGAGACGTGCCGGATGCACATCAGCCGTGTCAGTTCACCATCGGTGAAGGTCAGACGCAGCTGGCTGTCATCCAGAGCATGGGCCGTGGTCTCCACCGGGGTCCAGATCAGGTCGGTGTTGAGCTTGTTGCGGGCCGCGATCTCGAAGTTGGCTTCGCCGAGTGTGGCCTCGACCGTCTCGGGGCTGGAGCCCAGCACCACACCGATGCCCCAGTTGCTGCCGAGGAATTCCAGATATTCACTGGATTCCACCTCTTCCTTGCTGCAGGCGCTGCAACAGAGCAGCAGGGCTGCGGCAATCAGGCTTACTAGCTGTGATCTGCTCATCTCCGGGCGGCCCGGCGGGCCCTCCTCCTTGGCAAAAAGTATAGCCCAGAGGTCTTCCATCGCAGAAGCCAGCTGCGGACGGTGCTAAGATTTAGTCCCTTCAAACATGTGTTAGAGGTGATTTCATGAGTCGTGTAGCAATCGTGGGCGGAGCCGGACGCGTGGGCGTGAGCTTTGCCTTTGACCTGCTCAAGGAAGGCATCTGCCACGAACTGGTCCTGATCGACATTCTCGAGGATCCGGTCCAGGGTGAACGGCTTGACCTGATGCATTCCACATCCTGCCTGAGCAACACCCGCATCATCGCGGGCACCGATCCCAAGCTGCTGGCCGGCGCCGACATCGTCGTGATCCCGGCCGGAGCACGCCGCAAGGCCGACCAGTCCCGCCTGGACCTTGTGCGCACCAACTTCAGCATCGTTGACAAGTGGATGCAGACCCTCAACGAGGTCAATCCGGACGCGATCGTGCTGGTCGTCGTCAACCCCGTCGACGTGCTGACCTACCGGGCCTTCCTGATGGGTTCCAAGAACCGCCAGAAGGTCTTCGGACTTGGCAACGTGATGGACACCGTGCGCTTCCGCAGCATCATCGCTGAGCAGTACGGCTGGGACCCGCGCCAGGTGAACGCCTACCTGCTGGGCGAGCACGGCGACAGCATGGTTCCCGTCTGGAGCCAGGCCAACTATGCCGGCATGCTGCTTGACGACATCAACTGCACCGACCGCGAGACCCTCGAGACCTGCTATGCGGAGACCCGCAAGGCCGGTGCCGAGGTGATCCGTCTCAAGGGCGGCGCGGGCTGGGCCGTGGGCGTGAGCTGCACGGAGGTCGTGCGCAGCATCCTGCTGGACGAGAAGCGCGTGCTCTGCGTGAGCAGCGTGCCCGACGGCTCCTATGGCATCGAGGGCAACGTGGCCCTCTCCCTGCCGACGATCATCGGCCGCAACGGCATCGAGGGCTACCTCGATGTGAAGCTGTCGGATGAAGAGCTCGAGGGTGTGAAGAAGAGCGCGGACGTGCTCCGTGCCACCTACGCTGAGATTGGCTAGGCGAATCGCCTGTCCCAACTGAGGACACGACTGCAGATTGCAGGACCGGGCTGCCTTCGGGTGGCCCGGTTTTTTTTGAGCAATGAGGGGAGCTGCTTCATTTGGTGATTCCACCACGCAGCTCCTGTTCTCCAACTCCCCGCACTAATTCGCACCGCCTGTTTAAACCCCCGATATCGTTTGACCGATGCTTGACGCCTGCTTGATGCCGATGCGAGTTTTGACCACGCCGGCAGGGGTATCCTCAGGTTGTCAGCGCAGCGGGTCCTGGCAACGGGATCCGCGCCCTGACCGGAACACATGGCGCTGCCGCGATTGGTGGTGGCAAGCAGCTCCCGCAATGGGGGGAGCCCCGACGCTGTCTGTGACACTGCGTTGTATCGGTGCGTATCTTGTCTGGGTACGTTCCAGGAATGGATGGATGGCCCCGGCTCAAACCCGGGGCCGTCTGCTTTCCGAGGGGAGGAGGTGCGACACTTGTTGTCGCACAATGTTCCCTGTCGGCTTATTGGCGCCTTTGTGCGACAGCAAGTGTCGCACCTCCAGCTTCCCTATGCCTCCTATCCCCGTCGCCAGATTCCCATGGGCGTGCATTCATTGCCCTGCCCGAGCGGGTTGTCAGTCAGGCAGTTCTCCAGCAGCTTCTCGTCAGCACGTGACAGGGTGCTGCCGATGCACCAGGGGTGGAAGATGTCGTTCACATCCACGATCGCACAGTCCATGCCGCTCTGTTGCTTCAGCTTCATGCAGGTGCCGCGTGGGTCTGCCGGTCCCGGGATCACGCATTCGTAGAACTCCGGGATGCCCATCGTATGCTCGGCGTCCATCATCTTGGCCTGGATGCCGGCGGCGGCGTAGAACCAGCCCGTCTTGCCGAACAGCCGGCCGAACACATGCCAGACGCAGCCGGCGATGATCCGGTGCAGGCCGGACAGCTCGATTGCGTACTGCATGGCGTAGGGGCTTCTCAGTCCGACACCGTATGGAGACTTGGTGACCAGCGTGGACAGCTTGCGCGCGATCGGGGTCGGGTGGATCCTGCGGTAGTCCCGGGCCCGGCCCTGCATGATGCTGACCCCGGTCTCGGCGAGGAACACCACGTCCCCCTCGCGCCAGTGCGGCCTTACATACTGGTCAAGTACCGCAGCCGGGTCGTCCTTTTCCGTTAGAATGTGTGTACGAATCGGAATGCGCGTGTACTGCTTTCCCTCGAATTCGAGGCTGAGGCTCTGCGGGCCGGTAACGCCACCCTGATCATTATCAACATGTGTCATCTGGAATCGCCAGTCTATAATATGCGCTCGGTCAATGATGAAGCGTAAAGTGTACCTGATCGGCCCCAAGTCCGAGGCGCAAGCCGCTGCGGAGCAGCATCGCGCCGCGCTCGCCGGACAGGAACTGCCGGTTGAGCTGGAAACGCTCGACATCGACCCCGCCCACTTCCACGAGCAGATGAGCGCCATGCTCAGTGAACCTGAATTCCTCGGTGCGAAGATCCTCGAACCCTACAAGCAGCCCAGCCTGGCCTACTGCCAGGAGATCACGCCCTCGGCGCGCGGGCTCGGCGCGGTGAACACCATCGTGCGCCGTCCCAGCGGGCTGGTCTACGGTGAGAACACCGACGTGCTGGCCTTCGTGGACTACCTGCGTGAGCAGGGCATCGACCGCGTGCGTACGGCCCTCGTGCTCGGCGCCGGTGGTGCGGCACGCGTGGCCCTGGCCGGTCTGCGCAACATGAACTGCGCGCGCTACATGGTGGGCTTCGGGCATCCGCGCCGTCCGGCGGAAATCGCCAGCCAGTTCAAGGACATCCGCCGCCAGATCAGCTTCTTCCAGCTCGAGGACATGAAGAACTTCTTCGGCTGGATCAACGATGTGGACTTCTTCGCGGACCGCATTCCGCTGCCGCCCCCGAGCTACCGCAAGAGCAAGCGCCGTGACCAAGGTGGCGGGGACAGCGTCAAGCGCTGGGACCTGCTCGTCAATGCCACGCCCGTCGGTGACAACGGCAGCACGGGTGAGAGCCTGATCACCGTCACGAACTTCCTGCGCTGCTTCGAGCGCGTGCTGGACCTCGTGCCCAGCGCCGAACCGACCCAGCTCGTGAACCTGGCGCGTTCCGCCGGTGTACCGGCCACGCATGGCGATGTGCTGAACCGCATGCAGGAAGAGAATGCGCGCGAGATGTGGCTCAGGGAATACCGCCGCCTGCTCAACGGTGAAGTGGATGAACCGCGCCGCCCGGCCAAGCGCAGCAACACGGGCAGCAGCCGCCGCAAGCCGCTGCTGCGCAAGCGCAACGGCTGATCAGATCCAGTTGCGGTTGCGGAAGAAGGCGATCAGCGAAACGGTCACGGCCAGCATCAGCAGGGCGACCATGTAGATCCCGTTCGGTGTGTGGTTCCACCACAGGTTGTCGAAGTTCATGCCCCAGAAGCCGGTGATCAGCGTCAGCGGCAGCATCAGTGTCGACATGATTGTGAGGATGTAGAGCTTCTCGTTGGTCTGGTAGCCCGTGATCAGGCTGTGGACCTCCATCACGTGGTTGAGCGAGCGGTCCTCGCTCTCGATGATCTCCAGGTAGTTCAGCACGTGGTCGCGGATGTCGGAGAAGTAGATCGCGATCTCCTCTGAGGACTCCGGTGCGCCGTCGTAGTTGTATTCACGGATGATCTGGTTCAGCAGCGAGCTTTCACTGGACAGCGTGCGCCGCATCATCACCAGCGACTGGCGGCTGCGCAGGATGAACTTCATGTCCGTGGTGGTGTCCTTGCGCCGGCTGAAGGGATTGGCCCGCAGCCGCGGCCGCTTGGCGTCAAACACCTCGAACTCCAGCTCATCGGTATAGCTCTGGATCTGGCGCAGCGTCCCCGTGTAGCTGTCCGTCAGCATGTCGATGATATGGTGCAGGAACAGGATGGCCCGCTCACGGTACTCCACGATATGCCTGGGCGGCCTGCGGAACAGCTTCGAGAACTGCTCGATGTCGTGGGAATGCACGGTGATCACATAGGTGCGCGAGAAGTAGATGTTGAGCTCCCGCACCACCAGCTGCTCACGCGGATTGCCCTCGAAGTACAGGAAGGAAATGAACTTGTACTCCTGCTCCTCGTCCATCTTGGCCTGGAGATGGGTCGTGAGCTCCAGGCAGTCCTCAACCGTCTTCGGGTGGAAGTCGAGGTCGTCGATCATCAGGGTCTTGAACTGCTCGGTGTCAGTCTTGCTGATGCTGATGTCGATCCAGGTGAAGACCTCGGAGTTGACAAGCTGTGCCACATCCGCCACCTGAAGCTGGGGCAGGACAACCTGATCCTCGCCCTCCAGTTTCACGGCCTCGATGCGCACGGGTGCAATACTATCACAGCCGTGTGAGAGCGGCAGGAACGATGCGCAAGGGAATCGTCAATCTGTACCGACTGAGCTGGCTGGCGCTGATCATGCTGTTCGGCCTGCTCATCTGGTGGTTCGTGCTGCGCTCACCGGAGGCGATCCGTCTCGCCAATGAATTCGATCCCGATTCCATCAAGCGCCTGCCTGTGGATAAGGAAGAGCAGGAAGCCCAGCAGGCCGCCGAACAGACTGAGCAGACATTCGCCGAACTCGCCCCCAGTGAAATCTCCGTCGACGATGCCGACTTCGAGATCACCGGCCCGGATGGCCGTACGCAGATGAAGCTCTGGGTGCGCAGGGGCGTGCGCGAGGGCAGTGAGTTCCGCCTGGAGGAAGGGGCGATGCGCCTGCAGCGCGATGACAGCGTGGTGCTGCTCAGTGTCACCGACGGCCTGTTCGCCAGCGAGGAAGGCAGCGTTCGCGTGGAGGGCTCCATCACCGGCGAGCTGCAGGGGCGCGACATGTTCTTCGAGTCGCGGCATCTGGTCTGGGATCAGAACGGCAATATGGTCCAGACTGACACCGTCCGCTACATCGGGCCCTTCGTGGACGTGACCGCCGAGCACATGAACCTGAACCTCGTCACCGGCGAAGTGGAATTCGACGGTCCGCTCACCGCCGGGATCTGATCACTTTTCCGGCATGTACCAGCGGATGCTGAGCTTGTCCTCGAACCCCGCCTTGCTCGTGAAGTAACGCAGCTTGCCGCCGCGCTGGGTCCAGCAGTTCATCAGCATCCGTCCCTGCTCATGCGCGGCCTGGGTCAGCTTGTTGACCAGAGCCCTGCCCAGGCCCTGGCGCCGCAGGGCAGGGTCCACCACGATGTAGCACAGCCGCTCCGAGAGCTCAGTGGCAATCGTGCCCGCCACTGCCAGCACCTTGCCATCGCGGCTCAGGGTATGGCATTCCAGGAGCGTCGGCCAGCCGGGATGCGTGGCGAGTGCCGGACCGGCGAGCTGTTCCTGGGCATCCGCAGCGTTCTCCATCAGCCTGCGCACCTCAGCATCCTGCCAGTCCGCCTGGCGCAGCTCCAGCCCGGCGGGAGCGGCATGCTTGCCGGCGCTGAACATCGTCTGTACATTGTCAGGCACGCCCTGCTCTCGACGCGGCAGGTCCAGCAGGAACATCATCTCGTCCAGTTCACGGATCCGCTCACTGCTGCCCATGGCCGGCTCGTAGGGCAGGATCATCCCGGCGAGATTTCCGCCGGTGTCCGCCGCAAACTGACGGCAGGCATCCACGGTTTCCTCGGCATCATCCATGGCGTAGATATCGCTGATTCCGACCCAGATCTGCGGACCGTGGCCGAGCATCAGGCCGCTCTCCTCACCTGCGAGCTGGCCACCCAGTTCGCTCAGCAGCAGCTGGCGGGCCATGAAGCGGAAGTTGGCATCTGTCATCAGGCTAATCATCCCATATTGCAGGCCTGCCGCGACAGGTCAAGCGCCGGACACGCTGGGTATAATCAGTCCCAGCAAACCCCTGGAATCTAGGAGATCCGCAATGGCATCCGTAATCATCGACGCAACCCGCACCGCAATCGGCGCATTCGGCGGCACGCTGAAGGACATCAGCGCCCCCGATCTCGGCGCCCACTGCATCCGGACGCTGGTTGAGCGCAACGGAATCGCGGCGGATGCCTTTGATGACGTGATCATGGGCCATGTGCTCGGTGCCGGCGTGGGTCAGATCCCCAGCCGCCAGGCGCTGATCCGCGGCGGGCTGGCTGAAAGCACTCCGAGCATCACCATCAACAAGGTCTGCGCCTCCGGGATGCGCAGCGTCACGCTCTGCGACGCGCTGATCCGCGCCGGGCAGGGCAGCCTGTTCATGGCGGGCGGCTTCGAGAGCATGAGCAATGCCCCCTATGCCGACATGCAGCACCGCTGGGGCGGGCGCATGGGTGACGGCAAGCTCGTGGACCTGATGATCCATGACGGCCTGTGGTGCGCCTTCGAGGGCGTGCACATGGCGATGCATGGCAACACCATCAGCAAGGACTATGAGATCAGCCGCGCGGCCTGCGACGAATTCAGTGCCCGCAGCCAGGCCCTGGCCCAGGATGCGATGGACAGCGGCCGACTCGCTGAGGAAATCACGGCGGTGGAGATCCCGCAGCGCAAGGGCGATCCCCTCGTGTTTGAGCGCGATGAGCAGCCGCGTCCGGGCACGACGGTCGAGGTGCTGGCTAATCTCCGTCCGGTGCTCGGCACGGAACTGATCACGGCCGGCAATGCCCCGAGTGTCAACGACGGCGGTGCGGCCCTGATCGTTGCCAGCGAGGAGCGCGCGAAGGAAATGGGAAAGCGGCCGCTGGCGCGCATCCTCGGCGAGGCCCACGTCGCCATGAAGCCCTACCAGTTCCCGGTGGCCCCGGCCTTCGCCGTGCAGAAGCTGCTTGTTGAGCAGGGCCGCAGCATGAGTGACATCAAGCTGATTGAATGCAATGAGGCCTTTGCCGCCGTGGCCCTGGCCTGCGGGCAGATCCTCGAGTGGGACGCTGACAAGGTGAATGTCAACGGTGGTGCAGTGGCCTTCGGCCATCCGATCGGCATGAGCGGCGCGCGCATCATCATGACCCTGGCTTACGAGCTGCGCCGCCGCGGCGGTGGTCTGGGCGTGGCCTGCATCTGCTCCGGCAGCGGCCAGGGCGATGCGGTGCTGATCGAGGTCGACGCCTAGGAGCACGGAGGCCAGGTGTCAGCCTGGCGCATTCGGAGGCCAGGTGTCAGCCGGGCAATCGGAGCTCCGGCTTGAGCCGGGGTGGAAGCTGCCTGCCAATGCCTGGCCTGCCAGCAATGCCAGAGGTGATTCTGGCGCGATCGCTGCGCCTGTCAAAGCGATTGCATCCTTACCGGTGTCGGCATGGCCTGGTCACCGGACTCGATTGAAGAAATATGATTTCGGATTCCTGACCGATGCCCACAAGCACAGCAGTTGCCACCATTGCCAGCTTGAGGAAAGTGACCTCTGTGGCTGTTTCTATTGTCTGCGGGTGTACCAGCCCCGAGAAATCCGCAAGTGGTGTGACCGCGGAGAAGATCGCAGGGACTACACCCAGGCAACGGCACTCTGTCCACACTGCGGGATCGACAGTGTGCTGTTCAGTTCCAGTGGATTGCCCGTTGGGGATGATGAATTCCTGCAGGCAATGCACGATCGCTGGTTCGAATTGTGCACGGGATGGGACGATGAAGATCACGACGAGGAAGGATTCGGCTGATTGGGATCCTTGAGGGGAGTACAGCAATGCATGAACATGACAGCATGATGAATGACAGCAAGGGCCGGCTGGAGCATATCCGCGAGCGGGTCGAGACCCAGTTCCAGAGCTTCGTGCGCATGGAAAGCAGCGGCGGGATCGTGCTGCTGGCCTGCGCGGTGATCGCGCTGATCTGGGCCAACAGCCCCTGGGGTGACAGCTACTACCTGCTCTGGAAGACCAAGCTCGGCGTGAAGTTCGGCACGCTCGAGATGACGCACCCGCTCTACCACTGGATCAACGACGGCCTGATGGCGCTGTTCTTCTTCCTCGTGGGCCTCGAGATCAAGCGCGAGGTGCTCGTCGGCGAACTGAACACCGTACGCCGGGCGATGCTGCCGGTCTTCGCCGCGGTCGGCGGGATGCTGCTCCCGGCGCTGGTCTACGCCTTCGTCAACCGCGGCACGGAGTTCACTGACGGCTGGGGCATCCCGATGGCGACGGACATCGCCTTCGCCCTGGCGATCATGGCGATGCTCGGCAGCCGCGTGCCGCTGGCACTCAAGGTATTCCTGACTGCGGTGGCAATCGTTGACGACCTCGGCGCGGTGCTCGTGATCGCCTTCTTCTACAGCGGCAACCTGGCCGGCAACATGCTGCTGGCCGCCGCCGGCTGCCTGGCCCTGGCCTACATCTTCAACCGCGCCGGGGTGCGCAGCCCGCTGCCCTATGCCGTAGTCGGGATCTGTACCTGGTACTTCGTGCATGAATCCGGGATCCACGCCACCATCGCCGGAGTGCTCGTGGCCCTGACCATCCCGGCCACGAGCGTACTGCGCGTCCCGGACTTCATCAGCCGCTGCCGCCGCCTGCTCACGAAACTCGAGGAGGACACGCCGCATGACTCGCATCATGGCAACGACTGGGTGGTGGGGCTCGAGAAGGCCTGCAGCCAGGTGGAGCCCCCGCTGCAGCGCATCGAGCATGCCCTCCAGCCCTGGATCGCCTATCTCGTGATGCCGCTCTTCGCACTGGCCAATGCCGGCGTGGTGCTGGGCGCGGACGCTCTCAGCCATGCCGGGCATTCCGTTGCCATCGGCATCGGTGGTGGGCTGCTGCTCGGCAAGCTCGTCGGCGTCTCGGCCTTCACCTGGCTGGCGGTGAAGCTCGGCGTGGCGGAACTGCCCGACCAGGTGGGCTGGGGGCAGATCATCGGCGTGGCCATGCTCTGTGGCGTCGGCTTCACCATGAGCCTGTTCATTGCCAACCTGGCCTTCGCGGACGCGGAGCTGCTGGCAACGGCCAAGCTGGGAATCCTCGGGGCCTCCCTGATCGCCGGTTTCGTGGGCTATTTCATGCTGGCCCGCACTGCGTCCCCGCAGTCCGGAACCGCTGAGACAGCCTGAGCCTAAGGCCTGCCTGCAGCCCTGCCACGGCGCACCGTGGTGGTGATGCTGATCGCCCCGCGCGGATTCATGTAGCCGGTCAGGGTCAGGGAGTGCGGCTTGAGCAGCGTGAACAGGTCGTCGGCGATCCTGTTGGACAGCTCCTCCCAGAAGGCGGCCTCATTGCGGAAGCTGAACAGGTAGAGCTTCAGTGACTTGCTTTCCAGGCAGAGTTCATCAGGCTCGTATTCGAACTCAAAGCGGCCGTAATCCGGCTGGCCGGTCACCGGGCACATGCTCGTGAACTCCGGGCAGTCGAAACGGATGCTGTAGTCGGAGCCGGGGCTCGGATTGGGGAAGCATTCCAGGATCGAGATGTCAGGGCTGGTCGGGTAGTCGGTGTGGCTGCCCAGCGCCTGCAGGTCCTGCGTGTAGTCCTTGTCTGCCATCGCAGCAGTATAGGCCCCGCCACCGTATGGCTCGTCAGGCCCGCAAACAGTACCCGAGGTCCAGTCTAACTGTATTTTCATTCAGTTCAGCATCGGTAAAATCCAGGGTCTGTCAACGAGGCCCAGCATGAAGTTCCTGACGATCTGCTCAATTCTCTCGCTGCTGCTCACGCTCGGCGGCATCATCTACACACTCAGCCGCGTGGTGCACTGAGCCCGCCGGTGCGATAATCCCCGCATGCCGCCACTGCCCGCCCGGCTGCAGATCGTGCTCGTCGAACCGGAGATCCCCCACAACACCGGGGCAATCGGACGCAGCTGCCTGGCAACGGGAGCACGGCTGCACCTGGTGCATCCCCTCGGTTTCCAGCTCGGTGCGGAGCAGCTGCGCCGCAGCGGCCTCGACTACTGGCAGCATGTCGCGCCGGTCATGCACGATTCCCTCGAGGCCTTCCTCGCACAACTGCCAACCGACGCACAGCTTTGTCTGTTCACGACCAGGGCCACTGCGAGCCTGTACGAGACGAGGATCGCGCCGGACAGCTGGCTGCTCTTCGGTCCGGAATCACGCGGTCTGCCGGACTGGTTGCTGGAGCGATACCCTGACAAGCTGCTGCGGATTCCGATGCTTGACGGACCGGTGCGTTCGCTGAATCTTGCCAACGCGGTCAGCATCGCCGCCTATGAGGCCTGGCGCCAGCAGGCCTGACTCAGCCGAACAGGGCGATCAGCAGCACGCCGGCGACGATTGCCAGGGCACCGCTCAGGCGGCGCTTGAACTGGCGCTCACCGAGCAGCAGGAAGCCGATCAGCACCGAGAACACGATGCTGCTTTCGCGGCTGGCCACCACGTAGGCCGTCGCCGCCATGCGGAAGGCGTGCAGCACCAGCAGGTAGCCGCCGAAGGTGCCGAAGGCACAGGCCAGCACGGCAGGCAGGTTGCCACGCAGTTCACTGCGCAGGGCCTCGCGGCGCTGCATTGCCAGTGGCAGCAGCACGAGGCTCTGGCTGACCATCATCATCGAGATCCAGGGCAGGGGAGCGATCCCCGTTGCCAGCATCGCCTGCTTGTCAATCAGGTTGTAGGCCGCCACGCAGATTCCCGTGCCGCAGGCCGCGAGGATTGCCGTAGGTCCGGGCCGGCCCTGGCCCAGACTGCTCGCCAGACCCGTGAACAGGATCCCGGCGATCACGAGGCCCACGCCAGCCGCCCCGCCCTGGCTGAGTTGCTCATGCAGCAGGAGCCAGCCGCCGAGCGGCACGAGTGCCACGCCCAGCCCGCGGCTGATCGGATAAGCGAGGGAGTAGTCCCCCAGCCGATAGCTTTCACTGAGCAGCCAGATGTAACCGCTGTGCGCAAGCGTCGTTGCCAGATACCAGGGCCAGGCCGACGTTGTCAGCAGTCCCTGGCTGAAGCACCAGATGACATAGGGCAGCTGCCACAGTGCATTGAGCACGAAGGCCAGCCAGATGAAGCTGAACTTGTCAGTGGAGCGCTTGGCCAGCGCATTCCAGCTCGCATGGATCAGCGCCGAACTCAGGACCAGCAGCAGGGCAGCCAGGGGCATGCTCAGCCGGCCCCGCTGTCCCCGGCCGCGGGCTCGCCGTCCGCCGTGCCGTCCTCCGGCTCATCCACACTCTGCCCGTCGTCATTCTGCCCGAGCAGCACATGCAGCACCGGCATCTCATCAGGACCGGCCTGCAGCACGCGAACGGCATTGTCAGCGACTCCGTCGCCATCCACATCCAGGCCCGCGGTCTCCGGCCTCCCATAGCCGACGAGGTAGTAGCCGCGTACCAGCCCATGCAGGCTGAAAGGCACGTAGCTGAAGTTTCCGCTGCGCGTTTCATCGCGTACAGCGACCTGGCGCATCATCTCTCCCGTGTAGGGATTGGCAGGCAGGGGCAGCACGGGTTCTTCCCCGGCCAGACTCTCCGGGTAGACCCTGCCGTTGTCATCGGCGGCATGCTCCCCGATGATTGCCAGCTCAGCCGCGATGCTGTCAAGCGCCTTGTAAAGTGCAGGCCTGGCCCCGCGCTTGCCGCTCAGCACATCCCCGAGGCTGGGCTGGATCGCACCCTCCGGCTGCAGCACGAGCATCACGCCGTCCACCTCGCCGTTGTCATCCACATCCTCGGAACCCGCCAGCTCCTCCCCGAAGCCCAGCAGGTAATAACCCGAGGCATGGTCCTCGTCATAGACAGGGATGTAGCAGAAGTTGCCGGGCTTCTCATCCAGGCGTGCATCGATCCACAGGGCCTGCACCGGACCCTCACTGAGCGGATTGCGCGGAATCTCCTGCGGATCAAGCTCGGCCAGCAGCTGCATCGCATCATCCGGGTAGAGCCCGCCATGCTGCTCGGCCCAGTGCTCGACATGCTGGCGCAGGATGTAGGTATTCTGGCGGATCCGGTCAGTCTGGCGTTGTACCTCCCGCTTCGTGCGGGTACCCCCGCCATTGCGGCAGGAACTCAAACCGGTGCAGAGCAGGCAGGCCAGCAGCAGGCTCGCTGCCATCAGCCAAGTTTCTCGCACCAGGACACTGCGTGCTTGCATCTGCACAGTGTAATACAGTCCCGGGTAGCCGGTCTTAGCGGCATGAACCCATGCGACAGCGGAGCATCACGGCTGTGGTAACGTGAAGGCGATGTCCGCCTTGTCCATCCCCGAGCGTCGCATCCGGCGCATCTGGATCGCCTGCCTGCTGGTGCTGGCCTGCGCCTGCGCCACGCTGATGCTCTGCTTCAGCAGGGTGGCTGCTCAGGAAGTGGAAGCGGAACCGCAGCTGTTCGTCGCCCTGAATGAGGACGGTAAGCTTCTGCCAATGCAGGTCGCGGAGCGTCCCTTTGATGCCCGGCTGGACTACAGCTCTGGGGCTGAGCCGGCCATTGACCAGCCCTGGCAGTGGAATATCTATGCCCAGTTCTACTTCACGGGTGAGGATCCGCAGATTGACTACACTTTCCTCGGCAACCGCCGCTATCCGCGCCTGCTGCTGAACCTCGAGCGCAAGGCAGCGCTGATCTGGGTCAGCACTTCCGGCACCCGCGCCGATGCCGAGGACTACGCCCGCGACCTGCGCCGCCAGGGCCTGGAAGGAGCCTTCGTGGCCCGCGCCCGCGGTGACTACGCCCATAAACACAGCCCCGCTGAGGAAACAATGCTGGCGGGGCTGGCCGCTCAGCTTGATCCGCAGCAGTGCAAGGGCCGACCCGCACAGGAGTGGCTGGCTGAGCAGGACCGCCGTCGCCGCTTCGCGATGCAGGTTCGCCTGGTCTATGTGGAGGGTCTGAGCGGCGTCGATCAGGCGCTCGCGGCCCGTGATGCAGTCAAGCAGGCCATCGGAGATTGCGGAATGCTCAACCGTCCTACCGGAGGCTACCGCCTGTTCTGCGGTTCATATATCGACCGTGACAGCGCGCTTAAAGCCTATCAGGCCGTGGAGGCCGCCACGGGCCTGCAGCCGCGCGTGATCTGCATGAATGCCGATGGCGTGGACACGCGCTGGATGGAGGAGGACTTCAGCGCTGAGTAAGCGCTACTCCAGCTCGCGGCGACCCAGCTTGTCGAGTTCACGCTCGAGGTCGTCGTAGACCGCCAGCTCCTCACCGAGCGTCTCGCTCTGGCGGATGTTCTCAAGCACCTGCTCGATGTCGCGGCTCACCCGCTGCGGGTCCACCGCCGTCATCGCCTGGTCCACAAGCAGCTTCATCGTGGTTTCCACATTGCGGCACTGCTGGCGCACCAGCTCCAGCCTGTTCTCCGTGCCGTGGTACTTCTCCAGCCGGCTCTCCAGCAGCTTGAGCTGGCTTTGGCGGGCCTCACGCACGGCTTCATCCGTGGCCGCCTGCACCTGCTCGCGGGCCTCAGCGAGCTCGCGCTCCAGACTGCCGGGATCAACGAGGTTCAGATAGCTGTCGTACTCCGTCAGCACCACCAGCAGCTGCAGGTAGCTGATCGCCAGGCTGTCCAGCTTCTGCAGGTTGTCCTTCGCAAACGGGTCGTTGGAGCCGAATTTGTCGCGCAGGATCTCCCGGGCTTTGTCTCGCAGCTTCGCGATATCGCGCAGGCGCTCCGTCAGCTCCGTTGAGATCCGCCCGCGCAGGGCTTCCTTCTGGTAGTCGAAGTCGTGCTCGTAGCGCTCTGCCAGGCGCGCATCCGTCAGGCGCTGGAAGCGTGGATTACCGGGCAGCATCAGCAGCCAGACCGCGCTCCAGGCCATGCTGCCGAGCGCCGCCCAGCCCGCCAGTTCCGGACTCACCGTGGACGTGAGCGAGGCGATCCCCAGCCCCAGTGTTGCGAGCCAGCCGGCACTGGCTCCTGCCACATGCGCCGGATGCCCGAGCGCGGCCCAGTGGAAGCGGGCGGGGTTGTGGCTGGAGTCGGGACGCATCACCATTGCTGGGGATTATACGTCCGGCCAGGGATGGATGTTGCGGAGCGGGCAGGGCCCCGTGAGAGTGTTCCAGCCCCTTGCAGGGAACACTACGGGAATTGATATTGTGCATCTCAGCAAAGCTGAGTATTGATTCTCGACAGCAAATGTGTTACAAATCATACAGGGAACGGGTTCCCAACGTCCGGCTGAACTACCTATATCCTGTGCAAACCGAATGGATGGAAGGTGCCCGTTCCAACTTTTCCCCACCACTTCCCCGCACATCCCCCATCAGCTGTTACCCACGCAGCTCCAGCCCGCGGTCCGCGCCACTGCCAGAGCCCATTAACACTGCAGGCCCGTTAACAAGCTGTGCATTGATCCGAATAGGGAGTAAGATATCCACGCGCAATGGGCTTCTACGACTGGTTATTCGGCATGTTCGGCCATTTATCGGCCGATATCGGCATCGACCTCGGCACGGCGAACACCCTCGTGTTCGTCAAGGGGCGGGGCATCGTGCTGCGCGAACCCAGTGTGGTGGCCATCGATCTGAGCACCGATGAGGTGCTGGCGGTCGGTGAGGAAGCCAAGTCCATGATCGGCAAGACCCCCTCTCGCGTGATCGCCATGCGCCCGCTGCGCGACGGCGTGATCGCCGACTGGGAGAAGACGGAGCAGATGCTGCGCGCCTTCATCGAGAAGGCCAAGGCGGACTTCGGCATGGTCCAGCTCCCGCACCGCGTGGTGATCGGCATCCCCTCCGGCATCACGGCGGTCGAGCGCAAGGCCGTGCGCGATGCGGCGATCCGCACCGGCGCTCGCTGGGAAGGCCTGATCGACGAGCCAATGGCGGCGGCGATCGGCTGCAACATGCCCATTGATGAACCCGGCGGCAACATGATCGTGGACATCGGCGGCGGTACCACCGAGGTCGCGGTGATCTCGCTGGGCGGCGTGGTCGTCAGCAACTCGATCCGCACCGCCGGGGACGCGCTCGACAAGTCGATCATCGTCTACGCGCGGCGTCGCTTCAACATGCAGATCGGCGAGCGCACCGCGGAGCGCATCAAGATCTCCATCGGCGCGGCCCACAGCCAGAGTGAGAACCTGACAACGGAAATGCGCGGTATGGACCAGGTCACCGGCCTGCCGAAGGTTGTCGAGATCACCACCGAGGACATCCGCGAGGCGATGGGTGAGCGCATCGACGAGATCCTGCGCTGCGTGCGCTACACACTCGAGGAATGCCCGCCGGAGCTGGCGGCCGACATCATTGACAAGGGCATCGTGCTGGCCGGCGGCGGTGCACTGCTGCGCGATCTCGACATCCTGATCAGCCGTGACACGGGCATCGTCACCAAGGTTGCCGACGACCCGCTGAGCGCCGTGGTACTGGGCACGATGAAGGTCCTTGAGGACCTGGACCGCTTCAAGTACATGCTGGGGTAGGAGCTACCTGCTTCAGCAGTAGGGGAGGTCCGGAGCAATCCGGACAACGGTGGTCCGGAGCGAGTCAGGTGTGAATTGTCGGAGCGCGTAGCGGAGGCGCAGCCGGAGCTGCGCATTTGGTCGGACAATTGGAAGCCGGTATTCATTCTGATAACGGATCTGTCGGAAATGAGCAAGACATCCACCGATCACGACCCCACCTGCTATCTTCATTCCCACCATGGCCAACTACGTATTCATTGCAACGAGCCTCGACGGATTCATTGCCGACGAACAGGGCGGGGTGGACTGGCTCACGTCCATTCCCGACCCGGATGACGGCAGCGATTATGGCTGGGCGGAGCACATCGCACGGATTGACGCGATCGTGATGGGCCGCCACAGCTTCGAAACCGTGCTCGGTTTCGGGGTCTGGCACTATGACAAACCGGTGGTGGTGCTGAGCCGTTCCCTGCGGGAGATCCCGGCGGAGTATGCGGAGTGCGCCAGTCTCACGAGCGGCACTCCACATGAGGTCGTAAGTGAGCTTGCCGGCCGGGGCTTTGCCAATCTCTACATTGACGGCGGGGATGTGATCCGCCAGTTCCTGGCAGCGGGCCTGATTGACGAAATGACGATCTCCCTGGCCCCCGTATTGCTGGGCCGGGGCATCCCGCTCTTCGATGGCAATGTCCCGCCCTGTGGCCTGGAACTGAAGTCCTCCGCCGCCTATGCCAACGGGATTGTCAGCAACCAATACCTGCTCAAGCGCGATACGGGCGACAGTTCCTCTGACCACTGACCACTGTTTACTGTTTACTGACCTGCAACCTGTTCCTTGTTCCTTGCTCCCTGATATACGGTATAACTGATCCAACAGGCAGCCGTATCGTCCATGGGGTAGCTCCCCATTCGTCCACCCCGGTCCCGCGAGGGGCCGGTGCGTCTTTACCGTCATCGAAGGAAAGCACCATGCATACCCAGCGTATCAATACGCTGAGGGAGAAGCTCGCGGAGCTGGCGCTCGACCACCTGCTGGTCACGCAGCCCGACAACATCTTCTACCTCAGCGGCTTCACCGGCAGCACCGCCGCCATCCTCCTCAGTCCCGATGCACCGGGACGCTTCATCACCGACTTCCGCTACCACGAGCGTGCTGCCGCGAACATCGCCGGCCTGCCGCTTGAAATCGCGGACTCCGCGCTCCGGCCCCTGCCGGATGTCCTTGCCAGCCTGCTGCCGGACAGCCACCGCAGCCGCGTTGGCATCGAGGCCGGGCATATGTCACAGCTGAGCTTCAGCCAGCTTGCGGCCCTTGCCAACATTGAACCGGTCCCGACCGTGAAACTGGTTGAGAACCTGCGCCTCCGCAAGGACGCCGCCGAGATCGCCCTGATCCGCGAGGCGGTGGCCATGGGCGAGGCCGTGTTCACACATGTGCTGTCGCGCATCGGCCGCGACACCACGGAGCGTGAGATCGCGCTGGAGATCGAATTCCAGGCACGGCGGCTCGGGGCCGAGGGCATGAGCTTCCCGCCGATCGTTGCCAGCGGCGACCACGCCTCCCGCCCGCATGCGGGCTACACCGATCGACAGGTGGTGCCCGCCGCTCCGCTGACAATCGACATGGGGGTGCGGCTCAGCAACTACTGCAGTGACATGACGCGCACCGTCTTCATCGGCGACTGTCCGCAGCAATGGCGCGCTGTCTACAACACCGTACGCGAAGCCAAGGAGCTGGCCAGCATTGCCCTGCGTCCCGGCCTGCGCGGCTGTGAGGTTGACAAAGTGGCACGCGAATACATTGCCGGTGCCGGGCATGCAGAGCACTTCGGGCATGGCCTCGGTCACGGAGTGGGGATTGCCATCCATGAGGATCCGCGCCTGCTCTGGAACTACGAGGGTGTGCTGGAATCCGGGAATGTCACATCCTGTGAGCCGGGAATCTATCTGCCCGGCGAGGGTGGGGTGCGCATCGAGGACATGCTGCTGCTGACCGACGGAGGCTGCGAGAATCTCAACAGCCTGCCGACGGAGCTGCAGGTGATCGGCTAGGGGAGCAACGGAAATGACAATGAAGATCACAGCGGAATTGCTGACCGAGAAGCTGCGCGCGGCCTTCGAGCCGCTGGAGCAGGTGGATGCGATGTGGCTCGGCGGCAGCAAGGCCTTCGGGCGCGACGATGAACTAAGCGACCTCGACGTGCAGTTCGAGGTGGATGGCGAGTGGATCGAAGAGGGCTTCGCGCTCGTGGAGCAGGTGCTGACGGAGTTGTCGCCGATCTCCGCCCGCAACCGCATGGCGGAGCCCGCCTGGCACGGCATGAGCCAGTGCTTCTATCAGCTCGCGGATGCCCCCGAACACCTGATGATCGATCTCTGCTTCCGCAGGCGCGGCCAGCGTGACACTCCGCAATTCAACGAGATCGAGATCCACGGCATGCCCGTGATCCTGTTCGACAGGACGGGCTGCGTCAATCCCGTGCACATCGACATGCAGGAGCAGATTGCCAGGGCCCGGGCCCGGGTGCCCTATGTGGCGGAGCATTTCCGTCTCTACCGCCACCTGCCTGAAAAGGAGCTGAAGCGCGGCCATCCGATAGATGCACTGAGCTTCTACAACCAGATGCTGCTGGCAACGCTGATGCGCCTGCTGCGCATCCGTTACGACCCCGCCCGCTATGACTGGGGCGCGCGCTACCTGCACCACCACCTCCCTGCGGAAGTGCATGCACGGCTGGAGCCGCTGTACTTCGTGGGGGACAGTGAGGACCTCGAGCGCAAGTACTGGCAATGCCGTGAGTGGATCGAGGAGGAACTGGAGTATTGGGAGGAAGAGGAGAACGCAGAAGTCTAACCACAGAGTGCGCAGGGCGCACAGAGAGTTTAATATCGTCAAAGCCTAATTGACCATTCTCAGGATGCCATGCTTCAGCAGTTTGACATTGAAATTGATGATCAATCCGGTCCGCAGACCTGACAGTTTGAGATATGTAAGCAACTGCGCCTTATGGATATCGTTGATGGCTTCCACTGCCTTAAGTTCGAGTATCAGTGCGTTGTCTACCACGAAATCCATTTTCAGCGCACTGGAAACGACATGGTCCTTATAGTTCACGGGCAGGGACAGTTGCTGAGCAAATGGCACATTTCGCAGACTGAGTTCATAAGCAAGGCAACTTTCATAAGTGCTTTCCATCAGGCCAGGACCCAGTATTCGATGCACTTCGATTGCTGCACCAATTGCTGCCTGGGACAGTTGGTCACGATTATCCGTTGTTTCCATAGTACTATACTAACATGAAGTATTAAATAAGTCAAATAAAAGTTACTCTGTGTCCACTGTGCCCTCTGTGGTTAAGTTCTCTGAGAGCTCCTCCCTCTCCCGCGCTACACTCTCTATCCGTGTCAATCGCCCTCCTGGCTCTCCTCCTGCGCATCATCGGCCTCGGGCTGGAGCGCCCGCTGGTCAAGGCGCTGGGGCAAGGCCGGGGCAGCATCGCCGCCACCACGCTCTACTTCGGGATCGGCATCGGCCTGCTCCTGCCCGTCGTGCTCTGGCAGGCCTGGCAGGACCCGCAGTACTTCGCCGGCATCAGCGGCTGGATCCTGCCCTGTCTGGCGAGCGGGCTGATCTACGCACTGTCCTTCCACACCTATGTACATGCCATGAGCGTCGGCGAGGTCAGCTACCTCACGCCGCTCTACGCCACGGCCTTCCTGTTCCTCTACCTGCTCGACATCGTGTTCGGCACTGCCAGCTTCGGGCTGATCCCGCTGGCCGGGATCCTCGTCGTGATGCTCGGCGTTGTGCTGCTCAACCTGAAACCCGGCGCGGACTGGCACTGCTCGCTGCATCCAATGCTGGTGCTGCGCCAGCCCGGGGCCTGGGGCATGCTGGTCTACGCCTTCGGGCTGGCCACCGGACGCCTGATCGACAAGAGCGTCGCCGGTCTCGCCCCGCCGCTGGCCTATGCCTTCCTTGACAACCTGCCTGCGGTGCTGATCGGCGCGCTGATCCTGCTCTGGCGCGGCCGCCTCGGCGAGATCGCCGCGCTGCACCGCGAGCGCGCAGGCATCGCCTGGATCGGCGCGGTATCCGGAATGGGAGCTTATGTGATGCTGCTCGTGGCCCTGCGGGACCTGAAGCCGAGCGTGGTCGAACCTGTCACGCAGCTCAGCGTGTTCATCGCCGTCTGGCTCGGCGGACGCTGGTTCGGGGAGCAGACGCACACACGCTGGCTGCCAAGTGCCTTGCTGGTGGTCGGGGCCGTGCTGCTGCTCTGGAAGGGCTAACCCTTGCCGCCGTCGGGCTGCACAGCCGTCGTCTGATCCGCCGCTGGCTGTGCGTGTCCATTCCCATTGCCATTGCCGTTACCGTTGCCATCTCCCTGGCGGCGGTACCAGTCCAGTGTGGCACGGATTCCCTCCAGCAGCGGAGTGGGCTCGAAGCCGTACTTCTCGCGGAAGCGGCTGTCGTCCACGAGGAAGTCGCTTTCGAACTGGTAGAGCATCTCACGCACGCTGCGCAGCAGCGGGTTGAAGCTGGCAACGATGTTCAGCAGCAGCTTCGGCATGCTCTGGATACGCAGCTCGTGGCCGGCCTCGCGGTAGACCAGGGCCAGCACTTCCTCCGTGGACAGCGCCGGGGCGTTCGGGCAGTTCCAGATCTTCCCGTAGGCACTGCGGTCCGGGGCGACCGTGGCCAGCGCGCGGGCGAAGTCCGGGGCGTATGTATAGGCATGGCGCTTGCTGACATCGCCGAGCATCTGCGCCGGCTTGCCGGCCAGGGCATTCGGGAAGACCCGCTCGCCGAGCATCGCATTGCGCACGCCGGGGCCGTAGAAGTCGCTGGCCTTGACGATCACGGTCGGGCAGCGTCCGCTTTCATGGGCGCGCAGCAGGTTGCGCACCAGTCTGGCCCTGAGGGCAGGCTTCTCACCATAGCTGGTGAGCGGCAGGTCCTCCTGCATCACCTCGCTGACGGGGCCGTAGCTGTAGAGGTTGTCAGCGAAGACCAGCCGGCTGCCGGCATTGCTCACGCCCTCGATCAGGCCGTTGATGATGCCCGGCCAGCTTTCGCTCCACTTGGTGTAGTCGATGCCCACACAGCAGTAGACCGTATCGCTGCCCATGCAGAGCCGGTATGTGTCTTCGGTCCGCGAGGCATCGCCAACCACAGCCTTGACTCCGGCCGGGGCCTTGAAGCCGCCGCGCCGTGAGGCGGCGACCACCTGCTGGCCGCGTTCCGCGAGGATGCGCACGAGCTCGGATCCGACCGGCCCGTTTGCCCCGAAAACCACATGCTTTCCACCCTCAGCCATGTACAGCTTATTGTCGCAAATAACTGGCCTGTGGATAAGTTGGGGATGGAATATTCCGGCTGAATCAGCGATTCAGGAAGAAAAGGCACCAGAAGTAGGAAAACACAGACAGGATAAGGAAAAGAAACGCGCCTTTTCCCAGTGCCGTACCCGCACTGCGCCGCAGGGCAGCGAAGTCCACCGAGATCCCGATGGCGGTCATTGAGATCACGAGCATCGTCGAGGACAGCCATTCGAGGGCCTTCAGTCCCGGCTCCGGAACCAGCCCGAGCGTGCTGATGATCCCGGCGGCGAGGAACAGCACGATGAACAGCGGCATGCTGACACGGGCCGGTGCTCCATCCTCCGCCTGCCTGCCGCGCTGGGCCAGCAGGCTGATCACCACGCTGACCGGCACCAGCATCGCCACCCGCGCCATCTTCACCAGCGTGCCGCTCGCCAATGCCTCTCCGCCCAGCCGGGCCCCTGCGGCGGCGATGGCGGTCGGCACGGCCTGCATCGACAGCCCACTCCACACGCCATAGGCGCTGTCAGTCAGGGGCAGGATGTAGCTCAGCCAGGAAAACACCAGCACCCCGGCCGCGCTGAGGATGTTGATCGCCGAAATGCTGACCGCCGCTTCCTCGCGGCTGGCCTTCACGACGGGGCTGACCGCCGCGATCGCACTGCTGCCGCAGATCGCCGTGCCGACCCCGAGCAGAATCGGCAGGCTGCCCTGCACGCGGAAGATCCGCCCCAGCATTATCGCCAGCAGCAGGATTCCCGGCACGCTGATCAGCACGGCCAGCAGGGCCGGCAGACCGATCCCGGCAAGGTCCAGGAAATTCATGCGGAAGCCCACGATCACGACCGCGGCCTCCAGCATCGGCTTGCTGCAGAATGCGATCCCCTCATGCAGTGAATCAGGCAGGCGCAGGCTGTTGCCAAGAATGATCCCGAGCACGATTCCGATTACCATGCCTTCGATCAGCAGGCCCGTGGATGAAGCGAGCCAGGCGGACAGCATGATGGCGAGAAAGCCCGTCAATGCGGAAATCGCGAATCCCGGTAATAATCTGGTGAGTGACTGCAGAAGCCTAGTTTAGGTGCAGGAGTGGAATCAGCAATTCTGGCTTCATACTTGTTTTGTTAGATGGGGATCTCAGGGAAAACATGAAGTACATTCTTGACAGGATTCTCCCCGAACTCCGGGAGCTGATGGGCGCTGCGCTGCGGCTCTATGAAGCCGGCAAGCTCACGGAGGCCTTGCAGGAGCTGGATCAGCAGCTTGACCGGCTGGAAGTATTGGTGACCGATGCCGATCGGCGTGAGGCCCTGCGCTGGAATCTGCTGCATACTCGCCTCGGCATCATCGCGGGATTCGGCACAGACATGCGCAGCGAAATGGACGCATTTCTTGCGGAGCTGCGTGAGCCGGTGTCCACGGCTATGGGTAATGCGGAGCGGGAATCCATGCTGGTCCGCCAGCTTACGATCCGCGACGGGATGCTGGCTGAACCATTCACCGAGCAGGAATTCATGACAATGCTCGAGCGGATCCCTCCGGAGGCCTGCTCCATCCGCTTCTGGTCGGATGTCAGCCTCTGGGCCTTCCGCAACGGCTATGCGGAACCCTTGCAGGCTGCGGTGGAGCATGCACTGCTCAATCCTGCCCCGGCACACGAAGTCACGGTCTGGAAGAGGATTCACCTGATGTTCGGCAGCGTCAGCGGGAGCCTCAGGGAAGCTGCACTGCTGAACTATATCGATTGTGTGGACAACCTAGCCCAGCTGCGGGAACTGGAGGTCTCGATCATCGAACGGCTGCGGGATCGTGGACAGTGGAGCGAGGCAGCGGAGAGTTCACTCCAAAATCTGCGCGCGCAGCTGCAGCGTACGGAGCTCGCCCATTAGCTGAACAGAAAGTGGCTGTCGGATCAGCAGCTATCCTAGTGCCTCATTTTATGTACCAGAAGTCAGAAATCCAGGTTTGGCGGGAAGAGGCCCTGAAGTCCCTCAACAGGGACATGGCGGAAGCCTTCCGCTTCTATTCCGCCGGCCAGTTCGAGGATGCTGCGGCAGAACTGCAGCGCCTGCTGGATGACTTGCCGCGGCCTGATATGTCAGCTTCTGAATCCGCGTTCCGCCGGCTGAATCTGACCTACACCCGCATCGGGTTCATTGCTGCCTCCTGCCTGGACCGGCCCCAGGAGTTTCTCTCAATCGCTCTGGGGCTCGGTGCCCTGTTCGAGGAGCAGTCGGCGCTCAAGGAAGCGGAGCAGGAACGCCTGGCACTGCGCCTGCGCTTCTGGACCAGCATGGATTCCGCCGGTCTGGCGCGCTGCAGCCGCGAGCGCTTCCTGGAGATGCTCGCGGATGTGCCGGAGGAATCCCGCGACATCCGCTTCTGGCATGACATCTCGCTCTGGGCCATGCGCAACGGCGCGCTGGAGGCCCTGGAAGCCGCGGTGGAATGCTCGCTGATGCAGCAGACGCGCTTCGTGCGTGAATCAATCTGGCTGCGGATCTACCTGATGTACAGGATCGTCAGGCAGGAGCAGACGGAGCATGACGTGATGTCATACATCCAGGCGCTGGAAAGCCTGCCGCAGATTGACGAATTCCGTATCAACATCCTGCCCGCGCTGCAGCAGGCCGGGAGCTGGAACCCCACGCTGCAGCGGGCCTTTGATGCGGCCGGCAACCTGGCCCGCGCCCGCGGCTTCCAGCATGAACTGCGTTCTGACGACGAGGATGCCTGAGCTGCTCAGTCCACCGTACTGATGCAGCGCATCTGTCCGCTCGGGATGTCAAGGTAGAGCACATGCCAGCGGCCATCCATGCCGACCACGATCTCCGGCGACATGATCCAGGCACCGCGCGTGTCGTCAAGCTGTGCTGGCAGGGGCAGCTGCGTGAAGCGGCCGAAGTCACTCCAGAACAGCTTGGTGTCGTAACCCAGCATCCCGCTCTCCAGTGCCAGGGCCGTGCTGCCGTGTGCCTGCGACATGTTGACACTGCGATTGCGGATCCCGGTTTCCACAAGCGCCTCGATTGGATCCCGCACTGGCACGACCACGGGTTCAAGCTCGGTGGAAGGCGGCTCAGGAGTCATGCGCACACTGTCCATCAGCCCAGCTGCACCCGTAAGCCACAGGCACTGCTTCAGGCCCGCCGTGCTCTGGTACAGGCAGCAGTCCATCGTGCGGCCGTAGACCTTGATCTGCCCAGTGCCGTTCTGGTGAATCCCGAGTGGTTCGGGATCCATGATGTTGTAGTCATGGAAGAACAGTTCCGAATTTACGAGGCTCGGTCCGATCAGCGAGAACCAGCGCGGCTTGACACCCTGGAAGCTGAAGCCGCCGTCCATCAGCGTACCCTGCCAGGTGGGCTGGGCGGGGTTCTGGAACACGTAACTCCAGGGCGTGGACTGGTTGCCCTCCACGAAGCGCAGTGCGTTGGCAGGCTGCAGGTGCACATACCAGAACATCAGCTCATTGGTGGGCTGGCTCATCAGGCTCGGGCGGAAGCCGGCAATTCCCGGATAGGCGAGCTGGGCCATCCAGCTGCCGCCGTCCCAGTACTGCAGCTTGGTGGAGTTGACATCCACGAACGAGACATAGACCTCGCCCCCGGAGGTGCTTGCCAGATCCAGGTCTGTGACCTTGCCGATGCCCGGCACGGTATCCGACCAGCTCTGGCCGTCGCTGCTGCGGAAGTGCTCAAGCTCGTCATATGCTTCATTGAGCCAGACCACATGCAGGCCGTCGCTGCCGGCTGTCGCATGCAGCTCCCCGCGCAGTCCGTCACTGGTATGGCCGATCTCCTCAAGAGTGCCGGGAATGCCACTGAGCGGGAACTGCAGCAGCTCATGCGTACCGGTCTTGACGGGGATGCAACCCAGCAGGGAGTTGCCATCGAGGGGCAGCAGGCTCATCTGCGATTCCGCAGAGTTGACAACGAGGGTCTCGCTGTGCAGCGGCCAGTTGCCGGAATCCCGTGAGTAGTATCTGAAGAGATCGTCAATCCCGTCGTTGAGCTGCACGAGCACATGGATCTCACCGCCGTCGACCAGCAGGTCGGCGGTGCGTGAGCATTTCAGCCCCGGGGCCGGCTTCTCCGGCAGCGACCAGTTGCCGGCTTCCTCCTGGTACATGTACCAGCTGTCAAAGGGAGCCACGTCCAGCAGTACGAGCATCGTGCTGCGCTGGCTGACCGGGTCGGCCTCGAGATCCACCTGCAGCACCTTGAAGTTGTAGAGTCCGCCGCCCGCGATGTGGCCGGCGAGCGGTTCCCACTGCTCATAGAGCAGCGCCACGTTGTCTCCGTAACAGATGTCGAAGGCGGAGATGCTGGGGTTCCAGACCGCATCGACGGCACTGATCCCGCCCGGCACCGCACTGAGCACGGTCTGGCTCTGGGCCGCCTGGTCGAAGCGCGAGTAGATCAGGTCGAAGTTGCCGCCGTTGTCAATCTGCCGGAACAGGCAGGGGTGTCCGTCTCCGTCCAGTGCCAGGCAGAAGATCCCGTCCTCCAGGCCCAGCGGCTGCAGGAGGCGCTGCGGACCGGAGCTGTCCACGCTGATGATCTGCACCGCGCCGGCGGTACTGAAGCCGAAGTGCAGCACCTTGCCATCGAGCAGCGGCTCGCAGCTGGCGATGATCTCGTCGTCACCGGAAAAATAGGAATGGAAACGCATGCCCTCCGCAGTTTCCCGCCAGACATTGATCACGTGCAGCCCGGCATCGTAACCGACATGCACGAGACTGCCATCCGGCAGCCTCGCACTGCGCGCCAGCAGCATTGAGCCGAAGTTGCCCTGCATTTCGTCCACGAGCACTGACTGATCCTGCCACTGCGGCAGGACGCGCACGTAACCGATTGCGAAGTCACTCAGCACGCCGCTGTGGGCGACGGCAACCACGCTGTAGCAGCCGGGCTGCAGCATCAGTGTGTAACTGCTGGATGGTCCGCTGATCGGCGGCAGGCCCTCGATCAGCAGCTCATAGTTGTCAATCTGCGAGCCATCCGTCACGTAGCTGCCGGAGAGGTCGAACTGCACCTCCGCCGGTCCCGTGTAGTCGCCGGCGGGCATGTCCAGGATGGCAACGACCTCCGCCGTACCCTGTCCGCACATGGCATCGAACTGATAGATCGCGGAACTGAGATTGCCGGAGCTGTCGAGGCTGCGCAGGCGGTAACGGTAGCTCACAAGCGGTGTGACATCCCCGTCGACGTATGTGTTGAGCGGGCTCTGACCGCGCAGCAGCTCCGTGTAGTTGCCGGAATTGAAGGGCGCACGTTCCAGCAGGTAGCCGGCGAAGTCCGGCACATCCTCGTCGGCGCTGGGAAACCAGCTGAGGATGATCTCGGTCTGGCCATCGCTGTCACGCAGGTCGCTGGGGGGCAGCGGCGCATCGCTGCCGCCGAACACTTCCAGTGTGATCCCCGCGATCCTGAGCTCCGCACTGCCTTCAGTCAGGAGCAGCAGGTAGCTGTTGCCGAATTCCGAGACGCTGCGCAGCGGATGCTGCAGGCCCGCCGGGCCGGGAATGTCCGCCGTGGCCGTGCCGCTCAGTTCAGGGCTGAAACTCCAGCGGCCGCTGTCATAATCCGGGAAGGCCAGACGGTAGGGCTGGCTGCCCTGGCTGACTTCCACCTCCGCGCAGAGCGGGAACATGTCGCCATCGAAGCCGCTGATGCGGTACAGCGCCCAGCTCGCACCGCCAGCGGGGCTGAGCAGCAGTTCGTCGCCATCCATGCCTGCCAGGCTGCCCTGCAGGATCCTGTCCAGCTGCAGCTCATATGTGCCGTTGCCCTGCACACTCACGGCCCGTGGTCCCTCCACTCCGTCCAGTTGCGTCCCGGGCAGCTGGTCTGTGGGAACGCTTGCCAGCTGCAGTTCGGCCGGGCGTGCAGATCCGGCTCCGTTTGCTCCACAGGCGGAGAGCGCAAACAGCAGCATGGCTGCGGCAGCTAGCTTCAGGCAGGTATTCATGGCAGTCTCCTTGGAGCAATTGCAAGCGGCGGATTGCAGACATCCGCTTCTTCCCTGATTCCCGTCATTGCATACTCCAGTTCTTGTACCCATATTCAAGAGTTAAATCTTCGGCAAACTACTATCATATTTGAAAGGATAATGGTTTCATTAATGCGTGATCAGCGAGAGATACAAGCTGATTATTGACGATATTCGTGAACTTACCAGACCATTCTTCCTGCATTACAGCAAGGGCGATTTCCCCGGATGTGCTGAACGGATCGCGGAACTGCTGACACCTGCCCGGCTCCAGGGACTGGAGCCTGACACCCTTGAGGTCCAGCAGTGCTATCTGCGTTTCCTGCAACTTGCGATTCAGCAGTCGATTGACGGCAGATGGAACTGCGAAGAGGTCACATCGGCAATAACCTGGCTCAGCCAGCCTCTGGAAACGGAGCTTGGCAACCATCAGCGCATCAACACACTGCTGCAGCTGCGCGCCTATGTCGGTGACGGCTGCGGACCGGGCATGACTCGCGAGGAATTCCGGGAGCTGCTTGGACATGCGCAGTTGCTTGAGATCAGTTCTCACCTCTGGGACAGCGTCGGACTCTGGGCTTACCGCACCGGCAAGATGGACCTGCTCGAAGAGGCCTTCGAGAACCTCACGATCAGCCCCTCGAACGTGATGCCCCAGGAATCCTGGCAGCGCCTGAACCTGATGTTCCAGCTCAGACGCGGAACTGCATCGCGACGGGACATCGAGGAATATATCCGGCTGATGCGCATGGTGCCGCAGATCCACGAATTCAGGATGGAAATGCAGCCACGGGCGGAGGAGCTCGGAATCTGGGATGAGGAGCTGCAGCTGGCCGTGGAGGAGCGTATGCGGCATGCCCGGGAACAGGGGTACAGGATCCGCACGGAGCGCCGCACCGGAAAAATCCGCAGCTGAATTTGTCCAGTCGCAGATAAATGTGAATAATAGGATCGGATGTCCGTGGCGTTTGTCCGGGGTGTCCAGGTCCGATGCCAACCGAACGTTATACAGACATTGCAAATGACCTCCGCAGGGATACCCTGCCGGCTTTCGAGCACTTCGCACGGGGCGAGTTCGCCGAAGCCGCGATGATCGTGGAGGGATTGCTGTTCGGCCAGCATGAGTCCTGTATGGATCTGGAGGAGCTGGAGGTCCGTCGCACCTATCTGCGTTTCCTGATTCTCTTCATGAAGCATGAATTTGAGGGCAACTGGGAATGCCGGGCCGTGCGCACACTGCTGGCGGAACTGGAAGTGCCCCTGAACACCGCACTTGGCAACCATGAGCGGATCCTGACGATGATCCAGCTCTATGCGAATGCCGGAGATGAATGCAACTGTGCCCTCAGCGAGGAGCAGTTCCTCAGGCTGCTCGACCACGAACACCTACTGGAGCTCAACTACGAGATCTGGATTCCGGTCTGCCGCTGGGCCTTTGTCCATGAATTCATCCGTCCGCTGGAAATGGCCTTTGAGTACCTGACGATCCACAGCCAGTACCCGATGCGTGACAGCATGTGGAAACGGGTGAACCTGATGCTCAAGCTGCTGCGGGGCACCGCCCTGCGCATCGACGTGGCGAATTATGTCGAGCACCTGCTGCTGGTGCCGCAGATCATGGAATTCCGCGAGGACATGCTGCCCGTGATCCGCAGCCACTTCCTCTGGGATGAGGGCATGGAACAGAACATGCTCAGCAAGCTGGCCGAGGCCCGCGATGGCAGTGGCCAGTTCAACAAGCAGCCGCCGCAGTGATTTCCGCCAGGACTCCGCTGACTGTCCGGCATCCGTGGGTATAAACTGCGGATATGGAGGATTACAGCCACATCGGGTACCATCGCGGAGATGCCTTCAAATGGGTCGGCATCACCCTGCTCATCATGGCAGTTGCCGCCGTGCTGATCGCCTTGTTCAGCCGCGTCGGCATGAAGACCTCCGCTGGGGAAACGAAGGTCCCGCCCAACTGGCCGCAGCTGGGCTATGTGGTGGACAGTGCCGCCACGGATCTGCACTTCGATCCTGACATCCGCACGATCGGCGGGGCGGCGATGAAGGTTGCTGAGCATACCGGCAAGTCGGGCGGGCGCCGTGAGGAGAACTACTGGCGCATCATGTTCAACCACCCCGATCCCCCCGAGCAGCTGATCAAGGCCACGGACCAGCAGCTCACGGCCGCGGGCTGGAAATCCCTTGGCGGACGGCCCATGGATTACCTGCCGCAGACCGGGATCGTGGACATGAGCTGGGAGGATCCCAGCGGGGACTTCAAGCTGATGCTGCGCTACTGGAGCTCTCCCACATTCAGCTTCGGCAAGCCCAGCCAGCCCCAGCACTGGCATGTGACAATCTCCCGCGATCCCTACTAGGCAGTTGCCTCAGCGGTGGCTGCGGCCCTTCATCGGCAGGTCGGTCTCCGGCGCGGGATGTCCGAGCAGCCGGCACATCGCACTGGCCTGGCCCTTGTGGTGGTAGGCATGCGTCACCACGTGCATCAGCACGAAGGCCGGCACCAGCTTCGGGCCCTTTTCACCGCCGCAGCGCAGCACATGCTTCTCATTGAGTTCCTTGCGGCTGGCACGCTCAATGTATGACTGCGTGCGCTGGGAAACCTCACTGCGCCAGCTGTCCAGGGCGCGGATGTCCGCGAAATCCTCCGCCTTGCTGCCGCCCCGGCTCATCAGGCTCACGCCACCCATCCACCAGTCCTCCACATCCACGATGTGGAAGAGCTGGCTGTGCAGGTCCGGGAAGCCGAAGCCCGCCAGTTCCCGCCGCGCGAGTTCGTTGTCAAGCTTGCGGCAGTGCCGGAACAGCTTCGCCAGGCTGCGATGGCAGCGCACGTGCAGGTCAATCAGTGAGTCGGGTGTATGCATCTGGTCAGTCCAGGGCCGGGTCCGGCCCGAGCGGGAAGTCCAGCCCCTGCGGCACTGGATGTCCGTGCAGCCGGCACATCGCGGCGATCTGCCCGCGGTGCTGGAAGTTGTGGGTGATGATCCGCATCATCACATGGCGCGGCTGCAGCTCACGTTCCTTCCCCGGCCAGGCCATGAACAGCGCCGGAGTTGCCAGCCAGTCAGTGCTGGCCTGCTGCAGCATCGCCGTAGTCGCTGCCGCCACCTCGCTGCGCCAGCCGAGCAGGCCCTCGATCGTCATCTGGTCGCGCTCATCCTCGGAGGCATCGAATTCCTCATGCCGGTACTCACCGCGGATCACGCTAGTCCAGTACTGTTCGGCACCGATCACATGGTTGAACTGCTGCTGCAGGCTGGGGATCCCGAAGCCCTCCAGCGGCTGCAGGAACTGCTCCGCTGTCAGCGCGCGGCAGTGCTCAGCTAGGTGATGAGCCCCTCGTGCGTCCTGTTGTGGAAGTCGATCAGATCCTGTCTGCAAACACATGCCTCCAAAGATAGCAGAGCGCTGAAGGAGAAACTGAATGAGAATGAGAAGCAGAATGAGAAGCAGAATCACAGAGGAAGTTTGCAGGATCACGTTGCCAGATTGTGCAGCTGATGTCACCTGAAAAGGCTGATCCTGATCCTTATCACTCCTCTCATTCTCACTCTGTTTCTCATTCTCATTCTGTTTCTGTTTCTCATTCTGTTTCTGCTTTCAGCTCCCTGTTTATCAGGCTTCCATCACCTTGAAGACTTCCCGCCTGCCGGTCTTCCAGAGGCTGGTGTAGGCCTTCATCTCCTCGGCAAGTTCCGGCGAGAGGCCGAGCTCACCGCGGGCATAATCCTCCATCGTCTGCTCATAGTCCGCAAGCGAGGCATGCGTCGTCTCCAGCACCACGGTGTTGAAGTCGGAGACGAAGTCCGTCATCACGCGGAAGTCGTACTTGCCGGCGAACACGCGGCAGAACAGCTTGGCAAGTTTGGTGGCATTGCCCGGCTTGGCAATGAAGGTATTTCGTACTACGTACATCGTAGAGCTCCTGTGAGAATGTGTCTCACGGGGATGATACACCGCCAGGGCGCATTGCCAAACGCCTGGAGGCTCCTCCGCCTGGGACACATGGGGACATGACTCTAGCCGCCGCGCTCGAAGATTGCGTGAAGCCCCTGCGTCATCTGCGTGAAGGCGGGGAAGCCGTCTGGCAATAGTGCTGATAGTTTGGGTAGTTTCAATAGTATTAATAGTGAAAGGACACGAGGCCTGTTGGTTTCACCGAAACATCCATCCATCACGAATGGAATGGTTGCCAGTTATCGATCGAATCACATGTTCTCAATTCAACCTCAGCGCCTTCTACTATTCAGACTATCAAAACTATCCAAACTACCCAGACCAGGGGAAAGTCTGGCAATATTGCTGATAGTTTGGGTAGTTTCAATAGTGTCAATAGTGAAGAGTGAAAACGCCTATGGATGGAACAGTTGCCAATTCTCGATGGAACCACGCGTTTTCAACTGAGCCTCAGTGCCTTCTACTATTCAGACTATCAAAACTGTTCAGACTACTCCTACTGCCTTTCCTCGCCCTCACCGAGCTGCAGCCCGATCCAGACCATGTCCGTCATCGGCGCGGGATGCCCGAGCTGGCGGCACATCGCCGCGATCTGGCCCTTGTGGTGGTAAGCATGCGTCATCAGGTGCAGCAGCATCTCGGCGGGGACACCGCTGTTGAACCAGCCGTTGTCATTCACCTCACGCTCGCTGTTCAGGGCCTCATCGCTTTCGCTTTCCAGCCAGCGGCGTGTCGCAGCTGCCACCTCCAGACGGTAAGCCTCAAGGTCAAGCGGAGTCTGCAGGTCTTCTGCATGTTCCCAGTCATGGTCCTCGCCACCACCCTGGATCGCCTTGACCCAGAAGGCCTCGACATCGAGCATGTGGCAGAGCTGGGCCCGCACGGAGGGTGCGGCGAAGCCCTCCAGCGGCTCGCGGAACTTCTCCTGCGGCAGCGTGAGCACATGCTCCAGCATCCGCCTGAGGCCGTCGTGCGCCATGTCGTGATAGCGCAGCAGATCCTTGCTTGTAAACATGTGTATAGTATAGCATGGGAGGCCCGAAGCAATCCGGGCAATTCCTGATTCACCACAAAGCACACCAGGTCCACAAAGATTTCTTCAGCCCACGAAGCCAATTTTTGTGATCCACAAAATCTTAGTGCTCTTCGCGCTCATTGTGGTTTATCTGACAACGGAGGTCTGGCACAAGCCAGGCGCGGTACGGCGGCGCAAGCCGGAGCTGGGAGAACAAACCGTTAGTCTGGCCAGGAACTGACTACTGACTACGGACCACTGACCACTGACCACTGATTTCTGACCACTGACTACTGATTCTCCACGAACGGCGGCCGCTCATGCAACGGGTAGTCCAGGAAGGCATAGGCCTCCGGCACGGGCTGCTCCAGCATGCGGCACATCGCCGCGATCACGCCGCGGTGGTGGAAGTAATGCGTTGCCACCCGCATCAGCACATGCGCCGGAATCTGGACTTCCTTCACGCCGGGGTCGCAGAACACCTCGCGCGGGCGGAGCAGCTCCTCCGGGGTCATGCCCCTGATGTAGTCCACCGTCACGGCGTACACCCGCCGGCGGTAGTCCTCCAGCGGATCAACGCTGCGGAAGTTGGCAATCGTCCAGTCGAACTTGTCCTGCTCGGTGAAGCTCTCGCCGTCGGCGAAGCGGCCGGTCAGTACCATCAGCCAGTACTGCTCAGCATTGATCATGTGGAAGAGCTGGCCTGCCAGCGTGGGAAAGCCGAAACCGGGCAATACCCGGTTGAACTGCTCATCCGTGAACTGGCGGCAGTGCTCAAGGATGTTCTGGTTGCCATGCTGGACACGCTCCATGATGTCCAGCAGCGCTTCAGGTGTGTACATGAGGAAGAAGATAGCAGGGGGACGGACGGAGGCCCGATGTAAGTCGGGCAATGGTGCTGCGGGGCAAGCCGCTCAAGGAGCTCCGGCTTCAGCCGGGGTGGAGGTGGGAGCTCCGGCTTTAGCCGGGGTGTAGCAGGTGGGTGCTCCGGCTTTAGCCGGGGTGTGCTGGCAGGGAGCTGAGGCGTAGCCGGAGCTGCGACACTTGCTGTCGCACAAACGGAGGTCTGGCGCGATTATCCGGAGCGCGTAGCGCAGGCGCAGCCGGAGCTGCGCAACTTGCATGCGCACAAGCGGAGGTCTGGCGCAAGCCAGGCGCGGTACGGCGGCGCAAGCCGCACAATAGGTTTCGGGTGTCCGGGTTCGGGTTTCGGTTAGCTCTCCAGCTGCTGAATTGACAATCCCACTCGTCGATTCGAAACACAGAGCCACAGAGAGCACAGAGATTTCCAGGCAGTACAGGACCGGCGTCGCCCGGCGACGCCAGCACGCGTGCAGTGGCAACAGGGCAGGGTGCTTCGCGAGGCAGATACGCCTTACTTCCACTACACCCTACAACCCAGCTCCTATATCCTCAATGGCCGCCGGCCTGTTCGCCATTCCCGCCCTGTGAATTTCGCCTGTGGCTCAATCCCCACCCGGGATGTCCGGCGGCATTGATTTATCCAGCACCTGCTACACGTTTGCATCGAGTGCTTCAAGAAACTCAATTATGTTGCTTGCATTCCGTTCTCTTGCCAGATCAAGAGCTGTCCTGCCTTCACTGCTTGTCGCTCCCTTGTCAGCATCATTTGCTATCAGGAACGCTACCAGTTCCAGACATTCTGCTTCAACGGCAAAATGTAGAGGGGTGTATTCAACGTCGGGACCAGGCCAGTCTTCGCAGACGGCATTCACATCTGCACCGGCTTGTACCAGGATGCTTGCTGTCTCAACAAATCTGGCGGTTTCGGCCGGCGATCCTACCTCATCGTCATAATCCCATGCCGGGCAATCAGCTCCGCATCTCATCATGCAGGCTTCATGGAGTGCCGTTGTCCTAATGCGCCAGTGGGCATCAACTGGCATCCCATGTTCAAGTAGCATTTTGACAATGTCTGGGTAGCCATTGAATGCTGCTGAGGCAAGGACATTATGATCACTGTATTCGAGCCTGTCCCAGCATTTTGCTTTGTGTAGCAGTAGTAGCGCCGTAGCCTCTACATTGTGGTGATATACAGCTTTGCCAAGCAGCGATTGATCCTGATCCAAACCAAAGTCTGGATGGCCGCCTTTATCCAGAAACGAACTGAGTAGAGACACTTCTCCACGAGAAATGGACTCAATCAATTCAGTCAAGATCTTTCCGAAGTTGTTCATACCGAATGACGAATATCCTATGCCGTGGTCACTGCACCCCGCAACCTGGTCCCTGGTCCCAGGTCCCCGGTCCCTGATCTACATCCTCACCACACCGAACCTCATCTCTCCGATCGGAGCGTGCAATGACGCTGCGATTCCCAGTGCCAGCATCTTCCTCGTGTCGCGCAGGCGGATGATGCCGTCGTCCCACAGCCTTGCCGTGGAGTAGTAGGGGTTGCCCTCACGCTCGTAGGTGTCCAGCACCGGCTGCTTGAAGGCCGCCTCCTCATCGGCTGACATCAGCGGCTGCCCGCTGCGTTCATTCTGCTCCTGCTTCACCTGGGCCAGCACGCCTGCAGCCTGCTCCCCGCCCATCACCGAGATGCGGCTGTTCGGCCACATCCACAGCATGCGCGGCCCGTAGGCCCGGCCACACATCCCGTAGTTGCCGGCGCCGTAGCTGCCGCCGATCACCACCGTGAACTTCGGCACCTGCGCATTGGCAACGGCATGCACCATCTTCGCCCCGTCGCGCGCGATCCCGCCATGCTCGGCGGCCCGGCCCACCATGTAGCCGGTGATGTTCTGCAGAAAGATGAGGGGGACACGCCGCATGCAGCACATCTCGATGAAGTGCGTGGCCTTCAGCGCGCTTTCCGAGAACAGGATGCCCTGGTTGGCAAGGATCCCCACGTTCCAGCCCTCGATGCGCGCAAAGCCCGTGATCAGCGTGTCGCCATATTCGCGCTTGAACTCGTGGAAGCGGCTGCCATCCACGATGCGCGCCAGCACTTCCTTCACATCATACGGCTTCTTCAGGTCCACCGGCACGATGCCGTACAGCTCCTCCGGGTCGTGCCTCGGCTCCTCGGCGGCGATGCGCGAGAGCGGCTGCGGGTCGGGGCGGTTGAGGTTGGCAACGATCTCACGCAGGATGCGGATCGCCTGCGGGTCGTCATCCGCCAGCCTGTCCGCCACGCCGCTGATGCGGGTATGCACCTCGCCGCCGCCCAGCTCGAGTGCGGAAATCTCCTCCCCGGTGGCGGCCTTCACGAGCGGCGGCCCGGCGAGGAAGATCGTGCCGTTCTTCGTGATCACCGCCTCGTCCGACATCGCCGGTACGTAAGCTCCGCCGGCGGTGCAACTGCCGAGCACCGCGCTGATCTGCGGGATGTTGCGCGCCGACAACTGCGCCTGGTTATAGAAGATCCGCCCGAAGTCGTCCACGTCCGGGAAGACCTCGCTCTGCAGGGGCAGGAAGGCCCCGCCGCTGTCAACGAGGTAGACGCAGGGCAGGTGGTTCTCCAGCGCCACCTGCTGGGCGCGCAGGTGTTTCTTGACCGTCATCGGGTGGTAGGTGCCGCCCTTGACGGTGGCGTCGTTGGCAACCACCACGCAGGTCACGCCGGAGATCACACCGATCCCGGTCACGATCCCCGCGCTTGGCAGCCAGGTGTCGTACATCTCCCAGCCGGCCAGGGTGGACAGCTCCAGCCAGGCCGTACCGGGGTCCAGCAGCAGCGCCAGGCGTTCGCGTACGAAGAGCTTGCCCTGGCTTTCGTGGCGCTCGCGGTACTTCTCGCCACCGCCCTGCTTGACCTTTGCTATGCGCTCATCGAGCTGGCGCTCCAGCGCAAGCTGGGCCTCGCGGTTGGCTCTGAATTCATCCGAGTTGGTGTTGACCCTCGTGGACAGCAGTTCCATGGGGATATTGTATTCGGAGGTCCGGAGCTGTCCGGACAACGGAGGCCTGACGCGGAGGCCCGGAGCCATCCGGGCAAGGAGGCCTGATGTAAGTCAGGCAGAAGGCAAAAGGCAGAAGGCAGGGTGGGGCATGGGAGCGCGAGCATTCAGCTCGCCGGAGTGCGGGCAGTCAGCCCGCATCAATGGCTGCCTGATGTAAGTCAGGCAGAAGGCAAGAGCAGAAGGCAGGGTGGGGCATGGGAGCGCGAGGTTGGAGTGTTGGTCTCCAGACCAACATGGCCCTGTAGCTCTCAAGAGCTACACTCCGCTTCTGCCTACTGACCACTGACCACTGTCTACTCACAGGCGGCAGGTGTGTCGCCGCTATCGGAGTGTTGGTCTCCAGACCAACATGGCCCTGTAGCTCTCAAGAGCTACACTCCGCTTCTGACCACTGACCACTGCCCACTGACTACTCACAGGCTGCAAAGTGCCGCCGCCGCCGGTGTGTTGGTCTCCAGACCAACATGGCCCTGTAGCTCTAAGAGCTACAATCCGCTTCCTGCATAGCTTCGTATTCGTTTACCTGATCGCTATCCCAGACAGCCAGTACTGCGATCAGTGACAGAATCAGCCCGTTCAGCATGGTCATGGTCAGCCCCGGTGCACGTGGGAAACCCCCAGTGAACAGTATGAAAACGTAGTAGATCACGACGGAAACCATTAGTGCCTGGCTGACCTGCAATCCGGGACTGACCCACTGCCGCCAGAGCAATAAGGCAGCCAGGATGTACAGCGGGAAGTTGGCAAGCACCAGTTCTGCCGGATTGCTGTCCACCCTGACGTTCCATGGCCCGTAGTCAAAGTGGCTGTAGGTGCTGACGGCATACAGCTCCGCCAGCCGTGGCAGCAGGGGCAGGGCAATCGCCCAGCCGAGGATGCTGCCAAAGGCCACCCGCTGGATTGAGCGGAACTGCCTCATGTTTCACCTTCCGGAACTGATTCAGCGGAAGATGTTGCTAACGATAATGCCCCGGTGCTGTTGCGTTTCCAGAATGAGTTGCATAGGACCAGCAATAATGAGATATTCACGATTATGGTTGTGCTGGCGGCCGGTGAAAACAGATTGCCAATACCATAAAGCACCAGTCCATACACTATCAACACCAGCAGGATGAGCAGTCTCAGGGGCATCCGCCTGCGGCCATCCAGCCCACCTGTGAAGTAAATTGATAACAGCACCAGCGCCAGGGGAATGCCCATTATGAAGGGTGCGGGATACTCCGGATACACGAACTGCTGAGCATCGCGTAACAGGGTCTGAGGCAGGCGAAAATAGTAGTCGGGATGTCGGTAGTAGTAGATGGAGGAAATGAAGCGCGAGAGCAGCAGAAACAACAGCCAGCAAACTGACACAGTCCAGATGATGCGCTGCGCTGATGTCCAGTGCTTCATATTGCTGGGATCATTCCGATGCAGGAATTGTTACATTCATGGATTGACATGAGCTTCCCCCGGCGGCAAGGGTGCCGCCGCTACCGGAGTGTTGGTCTCCAGACCAACATGGCCCTGTAGCTCTAAGAGCTACACTCCGCTTCTGCTTTCTGCCCACTGACTACTGCCTACTGCCAACTCACAGGCGGCAGGGCTGCCGCCGCTACGGTTCCTGATTCTCATTCTGCCTTCTGCTTCTGCCTACTGCCTCATGCCTTCTGCCAATTCTTCCTCTGCGCTCTCAGTGCCCTCTGTGGTTAATCCCTCTGTGTTCTCCCTTGCCCGGATTGCTCCGGGCCTCCTCATTCCTCCAGTTCCAGTGGCGACAGCGCAATGTCATGCGCCAGGCAGAGCCGCTCGTCAATCTGCAGGTGGCTGCTGAAGCCCGCCACGCCGGCCCCGGCCAGTCCCTCCATGCCCGCCTGCGGTTCCCCATGCCGCCCCAGCTGCTCAATCCGCAATGGTGCCTCCGCCCCGCCGGCGGCCCGCTGCTCCTCCGCGCTCAGAGGGATCCTGTCAACTGTCTGGAACATCCCGCAGGCCCAGGGCGTGCGGTCCGTCACCAGCGGCCCGCAGAGCAGATCCTCCCGCCTGAACTGCGGCAGGGTCGTCATCGCCACGCTGCTCTCCCGGTAGAAGTGCAGCAGCATGCAGTCCGGCCCCACGCCGACATCCGCCGAGATGCTCATCACGCGCCCGTAGTGCCAGAAACCCGGCAGCGCCTGGTAGCAGAAGACTGCCCCTGGCTTCTGGAAGCGCAGGCTGGCAACGAGCTTCGTCATCGCCGTGCCGGCCACGCCCTCGCGCCGCCTGAGCCGCTGCGGATAGAGCCGGCGCGCCACGTTGAACGGTCCGCTGCGCTCCGCCGCCGCATGGAAGAACACGCTGTCCCGCGGCAGGCCGCAGCGCCGCAGGCAGGCCGTCAGCAGGCGCAGGGCCTCGCGCTGCATCCCGCGGTGCGTGCGGAAGAACACCGAGCCGCGCTGGCCGTCGGCACTTTCCAGGCGGCCGAGCCCGTTGAGCTGCAGCTGGCGGTTGCCAATCTGCGCGGCAGCATGGATCGCCGCCTCCGTGAACTCCCCCTCGCTGCACTGCAGTTCGATGCGCAACCGCTCATGCGCGCGCCTGTCCACGCCGTAGCTTCCCGCCAGCAGCTGCCGGTACAGCGCCGGCTGGCGGATCCGCCAGTACCAGAACGGCTCGCGCTCGTTGGCATGATCCGGCAGCACGAACTTCAGATGCGGCGTCGGCGTGAAGCGCTGCTCGATGCGCACCAGCACCCGCCGCCACTCGGCGTAGTCAGTGCTGCGCTGCCAGCGCTCCTCCAGCTCACTCCCTTCGGCCAGCCTCAGCAGGGCGCGGCGGTAGTCATTGCGCGGCACCGTGCTGCAGTCGAAGCGCTCGCGCTCCATCCACTGCCAGGCCTCACGCGGCATCGCGATCTTCTTCACGCGCACGGTGGTGTTGGCAGCGAGTGTCGCACTGCAGACGGCCTCGATTGCCAGCTCCAGCGGCACGCTGCCCGCACCGTCCAGCACGCGGCGCACGACCTGATCCGGATGCGTCTCAGCCGCCGCCAGCCGCACAAGCCAGTTCAGCGCATGCTCATTCTCGAAGGGGCCGACCCCCCAGCATTCCATGCGCCTGATTATCCCAGCCGGAACGGACTGCCAGCCGCAGGCACATGGTGGACAATAGCGGCGATGGCCTTCAATGATGAACAGGCTGCCATTCCTGAGGGTATTCGCACAGCTGACTTCCTGATCCGGCCCCTGCTGGCGGCGGATGCCAGGCTGGATTACGCCGCCGTAATGGAAAGCCGGGACTTCCTGCGCAGCTGGGACCAGTCCGGCTGGCCCGAGGACGGCTTCTCGCTCGCTGACAACCGCGCTGATCTTGAGCGCGCCGAACAGCGCCACAACGCACGCGAGGCCTTCACCTTCACTGTCATGAACCCCGAGCAGAATGAATGCCTGGGCTGCATCTACATCTTTCCGCGCAATGCGCGCTGGCTGGCGGAAGCGGCAGTCCAGCCCGGCGCGGAGATGCGCTGGGAGGAAATCGATGCCGTTGCCATGTTCTGGATCAGGCAGTCGCGGCTGGCGGAACAGCTGGACCGGCGGCTGCTCATGGTCCTGCGTGACTGGTTCGCCCGGGAGTGGCAGTTCGGCACATACTGCCTGCTGACCAATGAACAGCTCCTGCAGCAGGCGCAGATGTTCGAGGACATGGCGCTGCGCTGCCGCCTGTCCCTCAGGCTCCCCGAGCACCCGGGATGCTACCGCGCCTACACCTGGTAAGCATCACTACTGGCAATCTTCGCAGCCTGCCTGGCTGGCAAGCCCGTCACCGGCATGGCCCAGCAGGCTAGAATGTCTCATCGAACTTCCCGACTACGAAATCGTGCGCAGTGCCCGCCGCCGCCGGATCTCGCTTGAGGTGCGCCAGGACAGCAGCGTGGTGCTGCGCCTGCCCGCGCATGTGAGCGAGGCCGAGGGCCGGCGCTTCGTGGAGGAGCGCAGCGGCTGGGTGCTGGCCAGCCAGCACGAAATGCGCTCGCGGCTCGCGGGCCGGCTTGAGCTGCGCCCGGAGCAGGGCGGGAGCATGCCCTGGCTGGGCCGCGCCTGCCGCATCGAGCTGCAGCCCGGCGTCGAGCCGCAGGTCACCACTGAAGGCCTGATGCTGCTGCCCGCCCCCGAGTCCGCCTCGCTGGAGATGCAGCGCCACTGCATCCGCCTCGGGCTGGACCGCCTGATCGACCGCGAGGGCATGCCCTGCATCGAACCGCGCCTGCGTGAGCACAGCGCCCGCACCGGTCTCGCCGGCAGCGCGCTGGTGCTGAAGGACTACCGCTCGCGCTGGGGTTCCTGCAGCAACACCGGCACGATCACCCTAAACCGCCGCCTGATGCTCTGCCGCCCGGAGGTGATCGACTACGTGATCATCCACGAGCTCTGCCACCTGCGCCACATGGACCACAGCCGCAGCTTCTGGCAACTCGTCGAGCGGCACTGCCCGGGCTGGCGGCACTGGCGCAACTGGCTCAAGCTGCACGCCTCGCTGCTCGAGTTCTGATCTGCCTGTAAGATCTATGCGTGGTCCGGCTGAACCCGCTCCTGCTGCTTGTGCTGCTGCCCCTGCTGGCGGGCTGTTATCGCAGTGATCCGCAGGGCTACCTGCCGGGGCCGGGCGTCGCCTGGAGCTACAGCCTCGGCAATGCCCGCGACCTGACCGCCGACTACATCGGTGACAACATCATCGTCTGCAGCTCCAGCGGTGCGCTGGACTGGGTTGACATCCGCAGCGGCAGCGTGCGCTACAGCGTCACCGACCCGCAGCTCTATGGCAACGGCCTGATGTGGTTCGCCTCGCCGGACGGCCAGGTCTACTACATGCTGCGCGACGGCTACAGCTCCCCCGTGCCCGGCATGCCCTACCAGGAGAAGCTCAGCTGCCGCGACAGCAGCGGGGAGTTGCAGTGGGAACTGCTGATGCCCGCCGGAGACAGCCTGACATCCTCCGCGATCGCCGCCGACCGGCTGTTCCTGATCCTCGAGAGTGGCAACGTGATGGCGGTCTCACGCCAGGGCGAGATGCTCTGGTTCCGCGACCTGAACGCAGAGCGCCTGACGGGCTTCGCGGCCTTCGTCTCGCGCCAGCTGGTCTACCTCAACCGCGATGGCCTGCTCTGCGTGGCCGACATGGAAGGCGCACCGATCTGGCGGAGTGAGGATTCACTGGGCTACTTCTCATCCACGCTGGAACTGGCCGACGGCTCGCTGGCAATCTACGACTACCCACTCGCCCTGCGCTACTACGACCCTGCGGGCACGCTGCTCTGGCGCGCGGATTTCCCGGATTACCAGCCAGGCCGCGGCAGCCTGGACGGTGGCGACGACGTGACTGAGTTCAGCGTGGACCGCATGCTCGATGCCCTGCCGGGTGGCGGCTGCGCCGTGGCCCATCCGGACGGGCGGATCTCCGCCTTCGATGCTGCGGGCCGCCAGCTCTGGCGCAGCGAGGCCACGGGCCAGGCCATGCTGATCTGCGCCGATGAGCGTGGCAATGTCTACGGCTCGGTACGCGGCGCGGAGCTGCACGCCTATGACAGCCAGGGCAGCCTGGCCTGGATCGAGGACAAGCTCGGCCCGATGAACAGTGCCCCGAGCGTGGATGGGCTGGGGCATGTCTACGTTGAAACCGGCAGCTATCTGTTCTGCCTCGACCCGGCGATTCCGGAAATCAGATGAAAATCAGTCTCAACTGAAATAACGTGAAAAAAGTCACGATATACTAGCGCGTCATGCAAGGGACCAGACACAGAGTAGTGATCGTCGGGGCCGGCTTCGGCGGCCTGTATGCCGCCAAAGCACTGCGCCATCGTCGTGATCTCGACGTCACGATCGTTGACCGCCGCAACTTCCACCTCTTCCAGCCGCTGCTCTACCAGGTTGCCACCGGCGTGCTGTCGCCGGCCAACATCGCGGCCCCGGTGCGCGCCGTACTCAAGCGCCAGCGCAATGTGCGCACGCTGCTGGGGGAGGTCACGGGCCTCGACCCCCAGCGCAGGCGCCTGAACCTGCGTGAGGGTGCGATCGAGTACGACAGCCTGATCCTCGCGCCGGGCAGCCTGACCAGCTACTTTGGCAACGATGGCTGGGAGCAGCATGCCCCGGGCCTGAAGAGCGTGGAGGATGCGACCCGCATCCGCGCGCGGATCCTCTCGGCCTTTGAACAGGCCGAGCTGGAGCAGGTCCCGGAAAGGATCCGCCGCCTGCTGACCTTCGTCGTGGCCGGCGGTGGTCCGACCGGCGTGGAGCTGGCCGGGGCGATTGCCGAAATCGCCCGCCATACGCTCACGCATGAATTCCGCACCATCACCCCCGCCGATTCCCGCATCCTGCTGGTGCAGGGCGGAGAGCGCCTGCTGCCGGGTTATCCGCCGGAGCTGTCAGCCAATGCCCAGCACTCGCTGGAGAAGCTCGGGGTGGAGATCCTCCTGAATCACAAGGCCGTGGATGTCAGCGAACAGGGCGTGCTCGTACGCAGCGATGCCGGGGCGGAGCAGTTCGTGGACAGTGCCAACGTGCTCTGGGCCGCCGGAGTGCGTGCCAACCCGCTCGGGGCAGCGCTGCGCGAGGCCACGGGCTGTGAGCTGGACCGCAGTGGCCGCGTGATCGTCGAGCCGGACTGCAGCATCACCGGCCATCCGGACATCTTCGTGGTTGGCGACATGGCGCACTGTGACGACGGCGAGGGCCGGCCGCTGCCGGGCGTGGCCCAGGTGGCGATGCAGCAGGCGGCCTTCGCGGCGCGGCGCATCACCGAGCGGCTGGCGGGGCGGGGGCAGGGCATGCCGCGCTTCCGCTACAGGGACCGCGGCAGCATGGCCACGATCGGCCGGGCCAGTGCCGTGGCCGCGGCGGGCCGGATGCGGATGACGGGTCTCATGGGCTGGCTGGCCTGGCTGTTCATCCACCTGATGTACATCGTCGAATATGACAACCGCGTGCTCGTGCTGTTCCAGTGGTGCTGGTACTACCTCACCTGGAACCGCAGCGCGCGCCTGATCACCAACCCGGAGGAGTAGGAGGCCCGGCGCAATCCGGGCAATGGAGGCCTGGAGCAATCCGGGCAATGGAGGCCAGACCCATGGTCTGGCAGGGAGGCCCGGCGCAATCCGGGCAATGGAGGCCTGGAGCAATCCGGGCAATGGAGGCCAGACCCATGGTCTGGCAGGGAGGTCAGGCGTACGCCTGACAAGGAGGTCAACCGTCAGGTTGACACGGAGGCCCGGAGCAATCCGGGCAATGGAGGTCAGACCGATGGTCTGGCAGGGAGGTCAGGCGTCCGCCTGACAAGGAGGTCAACCGTCAGGTTGACACGGAGGCCCGGAGCAATCCGGGCAATGGAGGTCAACCGTCAGGTTGACACGGAGGCCCGGCGCAATCCGGGCAATGGAGGTCAACCGTCAGGTTGACACGGAGGCCCGGAGCAATCCGGGCAATGGAGGTCAACCGTCAGGTTGACAACACAGTCCGGATAGTTTGAGTAGTTTCAATAGTGATCCCGTAGCGGCGGCACTCCTTTCAGCAACATCGGAGCGCGAGCATTCAGCTCGCAGGAGCGCGAGCATTCAGCTCGCCTGGACAACGGTGTGTGGCTCTTCATGAGCCACAGGGCCCTGTCGGTCTGCAGACCGACATTCCGTTCATCCCAATACTTGGCAGCGTAAGCCCTCTGTGCTCACTGTGTGCTCTGTGGTTATTCTTCCCCTGTGCCCTTGGCTCGCTACCGCTGAAGCGTGTAGCTCCCATCGCCCGGTTGGCGCCGCACCTCAAAAAATCGACCGCGGCAGGATTCGAACCTGCGACTTTCAGCTCCGGAGGCTGACGCTCTATCCCCTGAGCTACGCGGCCGTGGGGGGATCATATTACCACGCCATGCCGGCTCATCCTGCTCAGTGCTCGGTGTCGGCCTCGCCCAGCCCGGAGATCGCGATCAGCGGGCTCGTATCCAGCGGCCGGTCGATGAACACCCCGCTGTCGCGCAGCAGGTCCAGGCGCCGCGGCTCGCTGAGCCGGCTGCCCCCGCATCGAAGATCACGCTGATCTCCGGCAGGCTCAGGGCATCACTGTTCACGCGGCTGACCACGCCGATCTCCCTGTTGGAAAGCAGCACGAAGGTCCCGACCGGGAAGCGCCCGATGCCCTGCAGGAAGTGGTTCACCAGCTTGTTGTTGAAGTGCGAGCCACTCCCACGGATCAGGATCGAGACCGCGCGGTGGTAGTCCATCCGTGCCCGGTAGCAGCGGTCGGTGGTCACGGCGTCAAACACGTCGCAGATGCTCGAGAGCATGTCGTAGAGGCTCAGTTCATTCTCGCGCAGCTGGCGCATGTAGCCCGTGCCGTTCACGCGCTCATGGTGGTTGAGTACGATCTCCCGGCAGAGCGGTGGCACGTCCGGCACGTCCTCCAGCAGCTCCAGCCCGTGGCGCACATGCCGCGTCATCAGGTTGAATTCATGCTCCGTGAGCTGGCCCGGCTTGTTGAGGATCTCCAGCGGCACCTTGCTCTTGCCGATGTCATGCAGCAGCAGTCCGATCCCGAGGTCCAGCAGCTGCTGTTCGCTGTCGGTGCAGTTGCGGAACAGTGAGATCCCCAGCACGCAGACATTCACGCTGTGGAAATAGGTGTAGTCGTCATAGCTGCGCAGGTCGTGCAGCTTGAAGGCCGTGGAGTCCAGCGACTGCGCCCGGCGGATCAGGTTGCTGGCAACATCAGCGGCGGCATTCAGGTCGACCTTGCTCAGGAAGCGGCTGCTCTCGAACAGCTCACGCACCTTGCGCGTGGCCATCCCGCGCACTTCCTGCGAAAGGTCCTCCTTCACGCCGGCTTCCAGGGCCAGTTCGGCGCGGAAGGGGATCACGCTGCCGCGCACCACGTTCTCCACGTCACGGTCAGGCAGGAACAGCTGGCCGCCGCTCTTGCTGAAGCGCACGCGCTGCGGGTCACTGCGCCTGAGCTTGCTGATCAGCGCGGCGGTGATCCGGCTGCCCGTGGTGGCCACGGCCTGGCTGCCGATGTAGATGTCGAGCGCCAGCGCCTTGCCCTCATAACGGGCAAGCTCCTCAATCTGCTGCTCGATGTTCATTACATCAGTGCTGTGGTCCATGTTCCCACCGGAGGCTTGCTAAAATCACGCTTCCCATGCGGCGCAGCTACCACGTACTCACCGGCCCGACGGCCGCCGGCAAAACCGGCTTCCTGCTCGGGCGGCTGCCCGCCGGCAGTGCCGTGGTGATCTCCGCGGATTCCCGTCAGGTCTACCGGCTGATGGACATCGGCACGGGCAAACCGGAGGCTGCGGAACTGACACTGCTTCCACATTATGGCCTCGACATTCTGGATCTGGGTACAAAGTTCAGCGTCTACCAATTCTTGATCCGCCTTTCAGAATGGCTGCGCGATCTAAGGGACGACCCGCGCCAGGTCTGGATCTGCGGCGGAACGGGGCTCTACATCCATGCCCTGCTGAACCGGCTGGAGCTCGGAGCGCCACCGCGGGCGGAGCTGCGCCTCAGGCTCAGCAGTCTGATCGCTGATCAATCAGCACGTTTCTGGGCCGGTCAGCTCGGGCTCAGCCCCGCTGATCCTGACAACCCGGTGCGCGTGATCCGCAGCGCCGAGGAGGCCTGTCTGGATCCACTGCGCGCAACAGAGATTCACGAGCGGCTCGGGCTCGATCCGCAGGCGGCTGACAACACGGCCTGGCAGGCCGAGCAGCAGGCCTTCGCCGAGGCCCAGCACGAACTGGAGCGTTGGCACTGCGCGGGGCTGGCCGTGCTCGATCCCGGCCGCGAGGCACTGCAGCAGCGCATCCGCCTGCGCGTGCGCCGCATGTTCGAGCTGGGCCTGCCGGAGGAAGTGGCACGTATCCGCGCTGCAGGCTACGGTGCCGTGGACGAACTTGTCAACGGCATCGCCTACCGGGAGGCGGGGCTGCTGCTGGACGGTGTTCTCGACTACGAGGCTGCCGTGGAGCAGGCCGTGATCCGCACCCGCCAGTATGCCAAGCGCCAGCGCACCTACTTCCGCGGACGGGGCTGGGCGGAGTATGACGATGCGGGCCTGGAAGCCTGGTTCAGCGGGCTTCGCCTGTCAGGCGGTTAGATCTCGTCGATCATCCCGAACAGATAGGCCAACGAACGGCGCACGCGGCCCTTGCGTTCCACCGGAGTCTCGCTGAACTTCTGCGGGATCTGCTGCCAGAAGCGGATCGGCCTGAGCAGCAGCGAAGCTGCGGAGAGAGCCACGATGTAGATGAACATCAGCAGCAGGAAGTTGTATATACTGGGCTGGATCCCCGCGATGCTGCGCGCGATCATCACCCAGCCGCCGATCGCGCCCACGATGATGATCCAGATCAGGAGCCACCAGAGCATCCGCCAGTTGCTGATGCGCTCGCGGTAGCCGCTGTGTACGCGGCTGTATTCGCCGAACAGCACGCCGTCCAGCTCCACGCGCTTCTGCTCATCGGCGATGAACAGCAGCGAGCAGAGAATCTCATCCCCGGGGCCGAGCCGGTCGAATTCAATCGTGCACCACACGTCATTCTCGCGGAACTGCGGGTTGAGTACGACCTTGGCCTTGTCACTGATCAGCTTGTTGAAGCCGATGTAGCGGCACTCGTCCGCGCCAACCACGAGCTGGCGCTTCTCCGGGCTGTCATTGCTGCTGATGTCCAGCTTGCCCGTGTTCTTGATCACGAGGTAGGTGGCCCAGATATGCGCGGGTTCATGGCCCTTGTAGCTCACCTTCAGCGGGATGTTGCGGTTGCTGAACTCGGAGATGTCGATGTAACTCGTATGCATGTCCCAGGTCAGGTGCCGTCCGGTGCGGATGTTGCGGCTGAAGCGCACGAGCACCCACAGCAAGATCACCGTGACCGTCAGGCCATAGATCACCAGCCAGAAGAGCACTCCGGCACCTTCGACGAGAATCGTGTTCTGCAGCAGGGCTAATAGCATCGTTTCATCCCAGCGTGTCCGCCGGTAATTGTATCAATCAACGGCGCAGTTCCACGGGAAGCAGCGTATTGGGTTCCGTGAACATCTCAAAACGCTTCGCTCCTGCCGGTGCGATCCCCGCATTGATGCCGATCATCTCCCCCGGCACGGCGCCGAGTTCATTGAACAGCGCGCAGTCCAGCGTGAGTTTCACGATCACCCGTCCGCTGTCGCCATCCAGCCAGCTTTCCTGCAGGGTCAGACCCTTGAACGGCGCTGCATCCATGAACTCGCGATCCTCCGTTGGATGCTCAATGCTTTCCGGGCAGAGATTGCGCGCAGCCTGCTCAATGCCGTCGCGGTTGACCAGGAAGCGGTAGTTGTCATTGCCGACGAACCAGCCGTTGTTGTCAAGGTCCAGCATCAGCTTGAAGCGCCGTCCCTGCTCCCATTCCAGGGCGGAAGTGGACAGCCATATCTCGAGCTTCTGCTCCAGCGTGTACTGCAGCTCCAGCGAGAAGGAATCCGCATCCGCCGCGGGGCCACAGTTGATCAGTCCGGTCATGCCGCTCTCAGCGGAGGGAATGCTGTCGAAGTCCGCAAGGGTCGGGTAGGGGTCCTCGCCGTCCAGCAGGCCGTCCCCGTCGGTATCCTGGTCCTCCGGATCCTGGATCGGCATGAACCAGCTGCGCTCCTCGCCATGCCCCTCACGGTTGCCGTTGGAAGCCAGCAGCTCCGTGCGGTCGTCAACTCCGTCGTGATCCGTGTCCCGGTCCTCGTCATACGGATCCGTGTAGGGCGCGAAGTGATAGTCAAAGGGAATCTCAGTGTTGTGGAAGTACGGTGTGTTGAGTGGGACGAAGTCCCCGTCGTCATCGACGAATTCCAGCGTCCGGCCCCAGGCCAGGTCCTCCCAGTCCGTCTCACGGATACGGCGCAGGATGAAGGCGTTGGCATCGAAGTGCTCGCCGAAGCGTGCGGTGTTTGACAGCTCCGGGGCCAGGTGGTTGAACCAGACCTCCGGATGCCCGCTCTGCTCGAACAGACTGTCGAGCTGGTGCCCGAACTCATGCACCATCAGCCAGTCGCTGCCGCAGTAATGCCCGCGCGGGGGATGCGCCCACCACGACCAGCCGCACTTGCCGGTCTCCGCATCCGCGCCCCAGGTGAAGCCGCCACCGCCCGGCACGCGCTGCATGTGCTTCGTCGCCGCGTCATACTGGAACAGGCGGTAGATCTGGAACAGCCCGTCATAGTTGTCACGGTCATCGCCGTAGGCCGGGTGGTCCACCGGGGAATAATAGGGACCCTCATCGTTGGCAATGCTGGAGCGCAGTACCGGCTCTTCCACGAACTCCCATTCGTAGTTGATGATGCAGTTGAAGCGGGAGTTGCGCCAGTAGAACTGCCGCCCCTCGTCCATCTGATCCACGGCATCCGACCATTCCACGATGCCCGTATCCGCGAACATTTCACCCTGGGACTGCAGATCAGCAAGCCAGTCGAAGCCTTCGGGCATGGCCGGCTTGCCATTCTCATCCGGGAAATCCTGGATCACGGCGTGATAGAAGTAGACCTTGCAGTTCAGCTCACGGTACCGGGTATCCGGCGGGCCGGTGAAGCTCAGGGGCTGGTCCGCTGCCAGGGCTGCCTGGCAGGAGAGCAGCAGCATCGCGATCATGATGGAGAAATGGCGCATCGGATAATTTTATAAGAGGGACGAAGCAGGCACTTTCCGCTACACCCCAGCTCCCATATCCTCCCACGTACCGGCGTCGCCCCGCGACGCCAACCGCCACGCCGTAGCTACATGGCAATCCGCTGGCAGGGCAGGTCTTCTTCCTACACTACTCACATTTCCCTCGCAAATCCCACCTGCTACACCCCGTCTCCCAGCTCCCATATCCTCCCCGTACCGGCGTCGCCCCGCGACGCCAACCACCACGCCGTAGCTACATGGCAATCCGCTGACAGGGCAGGTCTTATTCCTATTCCCGTCCGCTACACCCCGTCTCCCAGCACCCATTTCCACCATAGTACCGGCGTCTCCCCGCGACGCCAAGCGCCGCGCTCTAGAATCCGGATAAGCCGCCGGGGCAGCAGACTGCTTCTCAACAACTAGCCCAACTTATCTGGCATATTAATTACTGAATATATATTCATGCAAGCTAATTACTTACATATGTTGCTATTATGCTTCCATGCTACCTAAAAAACGGCCCGTGAACAGGCATCCAGGTCATGATTACTCTGCTCCCGGCTATTACTTCGTGACGATCAGCACAGCAGGATACCGCAGCATTTTCGGGCGACTCGGGACCGACAATCGCATCGTCTTGAGCAACATAGGCTGGATTGCGGAGCAGGTATGGCAACGAAATGACCAGATCTACAGCAGTTTCCGAAATGACGTGTACTGCTTCATGCCAAACCACCTGCATGCCCTGGTTCAGATTGAATCTGATGGTAAATCAGATGAGTCGCCTCCCAATCTGTCAACGGTAATCCGCTCCTTCAAGGGTTGTGTCACTAAGGAGGTCCGCCGGCATGGTGGCAGACCGGACCTGGTTATTTGGCAGCACAATTTCCATGATCGTATTGTCCGCAGTGATCGGTCACTCGCTGCCATCCGCAATTACATCGCCAATAATCCAGGGGCACTGGAATCTCGGATCGATGATCTGCTGGGTACTGGCAATCTGTTACCTGGTCCCCGGTGGCCAGGAGAGGATTGATACAGCCACTTTCATGCGCGGCTGGGCCGCGCCGGTACAAGTAACATTGTAGTGTTTGCTTGGATTTGGAGATGAAACTGCTTCTATGGCTCCAGGAGAAACTCGTACCGGCGTCGCCCCGCGACGCCAACCACCGGGTTGCACCATCAGGGCAATTCATTGGAGCGCTAGATCTTCTTCCTTCTTCCCTTCCGCTACACCCTAAGTCCCAGTCCCTTCTTCCTCAATCGATCTAGCCAAGCATCGCTGGTGAGGTTCAGAGTTTCCGATACAAATGGCCACTTCCTGACTTGCTTTGCCTGAGTTGCTACAATACTCGCGATGTCCACATTGCGAAGCGTCGTTTTGTCCCTCGTCGTCATGTTCAGCCTATGTGCCCAGGCCCAGGCCCTCGAGTACAGCGTGGCCTCCGATGACAGCCGTGAGGTGGCGGAAGGTGTGACCTACCATCACTACAAGCTCAACACCGGCCGCGGCAGCATGTTCATCCACACCGTGGCCATCGATCCCCTGGCGAGCTATGCCCTGATGCCGGTGATTGCCAACGAGAAGCTCAATTCCGTGGCCCCCGTGAAGAAGCTCGCGGAAAACGTGGATGCCGTGGCCGCCATCAATGGCGGTTTCTTCGACACCGGCAAGACCCGCCTGCCTGTCGGACTCGTCAAGATCAAGCGCCGCATCGTCTTCGAGCAGTTCCTCAACCGCGCCGTGCTCGGCATCGATGAGCACGGCCAGCTCGACTTCGACCGCTTCAACCTGCACAGCTACGTCTACATTCCCGCCATCGACTTCTCCCAGCAGATCCACGGCTACAACCGCAAGCGCAAGGAGAATGAGCTGATCGTGTTCACGCCGGAATTCGGCAAGAGCACCCGCACCAATGAATGGGGCGTGGAGATCGTGCTGCACCGCATCAGCCCCGAGCGCGTGGACAAGCCCTTCATCCTGCTGGAGCCGGACCGCTACATCATCACCGGTGTCAACCACCAGGATACGCCGATCCCGCCCGACGGCGTGGTGCTTTCGATCCACCGCCCGGCGCTGGAGCAGCTCGAGTGGCTGAAGCAGGTCTATCCCGGGATGGAGATGCAGCTCAAGAGCAATGTCCCGCCGGGCTGGGAGAGCTACCCCTACCTGCTGGGCGGCGGTCCGCTGCTGCTCAAGGACGGCAAGGACGTGCTTGATCCCAAGCTCGAGAAGTTCAGCAACTACTTCAGCAAGCCCAATGCCCGCACGGCCGTGGCCCGCACGCTGGAAGGCCGCAGCTACATCATCGTCGTGGACAGGGCGGGGGGCAGCGGAGGCGCGACCTGGGAGGAGCTCACCGCGATCTGCACGGACCTGCTGGACTGCACTGATGCGATGGGCTTTGATGGAGGGGGCTCATCCACGATGTTCCTCGGGGATGAAATCGTCAATGCACCGGCCGGGGGCGGGGTGCGCGACGTTGCCAATATCCTGGCGGTGGTGCCCTTCGAGAGCTTCATCTGAGACGGCAGCCTCCTGCGCCGTCCCAGTATGTCTGGCCTGAGGCCTGTTACTTCTTCGGGCCCATCCCGTCGCCGGTGAACTCGCAGAACAGCACGCTGGCATCCTGGGTCTGGATACCCGTGTCGTAGTTCAGCTCGCCGTTGATGTCCTGACCGAGGCGATACATGTCAGCGGCATATTCGCTGCCGTTGTACATCGCACCGAAGCTCAGCGTGACGGTCACGTTGTCGAAGTTGTAGTTGGCGGCATACATGTCCCAGGCGGCCTCGAGCTGGGCACTGCTGGGAGCATCACTCACGATCCTGCCGTTCAGGTCGCTCGTGGCATTGCTGCCGCTGCAGCCGAAGATCGTGAGGGACAGGGCAAAACAGGCGATGACGCAAGCAAAGCGCTTCATCGTATCCTCCGTGTAAATAGTGGGGTGTTGATAATGTACTGACAATCAGTTTGTAGTACGAGTCTTATTATACTGATTTGTTGATATTTTGTGCGGATAGTCAGGGAGAAATGTGGATAAATTTCCTAAAATTCCGTGAAATGACCCAATTTTATTGTCTATTTAATCAAATATCGGATAAACCAATCAGAATTGTGGATAACTTTCGAATATCACATTTGCTGAATTATGAAAAGGCAAGACGCTGTTCTGCATGTTTGACTAGTTTATTTGCAATTGTTTCAAATTTGCATAGATTGTGGATCAGTGTGAAACAGTACGCCCAGAGCGAGATCATGTGGATAAGTGCAGGAGAATTCGCGCTGGATCAGTGTGTGTCGCCGGATTTTGTATCCCGATACGACTATGTAGCGTCAGTCGCCCCGTGTCGCCGCCATAGCGGTGCCTTACCCCTCACTGCTCGCACGGATCTCCACTGGAGCACCTACCAGACCTAAGTTCAGCCCCTTCTGCTACTGCTGCAGGTCCCCGAGTTTACGGCTGTCCTCGCGCACCCGGTTGAAGCCCAGCCCGGCCAGATTCTCTATGAAGGCCTCGCTGCCGAAATCCGGCATCGTGCGTGCCGCGTAGTCGTACTCAATCGGCACATCCCGTTTCACGGTCACGAGATCGCGGAACAGGAACACATCATCCTTCGCCGGTTCCAGCTTCTTCCTGAGACCATCCGGCTTGATGAAGTCGATGTTGCTGTAGATCGACTCCAGCTTGCCATGCTGGGCCACGAGCTTGGCGGCGGTCTTCTCACCGACGCCGGCCACGCCGGGAATATTGTCGGAGGGGTCACCCATCAGGGCCTTGAAATCCACGAAACGCTCCACCGGGAAGCCGTACTTCAGTTCGAACTCACCGAGATCCACTTCATTCACCGCACCCATCTTGCCCGGCATCAGCAGCTGCGTGCCGGGATCCAGCAGCTGCAGCAGGTCGCGGTCGCTGGTCAGCACGCTGACCCTGTTTCCCTGGCGACGCGCATCACTGGCGAGCGTGGCGATGATGTCATCCGCCTCGAAGCCCTTCATGGAATAGACCGGCGCTCCTGTCAGCTTTGCCATGTCAATCGTCAGTCCGAACTGCGGACGCAGGTCATCCGGCGGTTCCGGACGGTTGGCCTTGTAACCGTCGTACATCTGGTTGCGGAAGGTCTGGCTGCCCGCGTCAAACACGATCGCGCTGTCGGTGACGGCATTGTCCTTGAAGATCTTCATCAGCAGGCGCAGCACGCCGAACACGGCGTTGACGGGCACGCCCTCCGGCGTCGTCATGTCGCCCTTGATGCTGAAGTAGGCCCGGAAGATCAGCCCCGTGCCGTCGATGAGCAGGATGTGCCTTGACATGCCCGCATGATAGCACCGGCCCCCACGGCCTCAGGGTTATAATTGGCAGGTGATTTACGAGATCGTGAAAGTCCCCGCCAAGATCCTGCGCAGGCAGTGCCGCCGCATCAGTCCCGGAGACGGGCTGGACCTCGAGGCGCTCTGGCGCGACATGGCGCAGACCATGCAGGAGGCCCGCGGCGTGGGTCTGGCAGCCCCGCAGATTGACAAGGGCATCCGCTTCCTCGTCGCGCATGACGTCGAGACCGGGGTCACGCATCCCTTCGTCAACCCGGAGATCGTCGCCATCAGCGAGGACGAGGAGGTCGCCAGCGAGGGCTGCCTCTCGATCCCGGGCCTGCGCGGCGACATCTCCCGCCACCTCGGGATCATCATGCGCTTCCAGGACCTCAACTTCCGCCAGCATGAGGCGGAGTTCCAGGGCTTCTTCGCGCGCGTGCTGCAGCACGAGGTCGACCACCTCAACGGGATCCTGATCAGCGACCGTGCTGTCAACGGACTGTATGAGGACACCGACGACGAGGACCATCCGGAGGAAGTCGGGGCGGAGGAGCTCTGATGCCTGACGACGGCCCGCGCATGATGAACCTCTCCGCCCTGCGCGGGGATGGCGAGTTCAACAGCCTGCGGCCGACGCGCTTCGCGGACTTCGCCGGCCAGCGCCAGGTCGTTGACAATCTCTCGGTGATGATCGACGCCGCGCGCATCCGCCAGGAGCCGGTCGAGCACATCCTCTTCAGCGGGCCTCCCGGGCTCGGCAAGACAACCCTCGCGCACCTGATCGCCAATGAGATGGAGACCACGCTCGTTGCCAGCAGCGGGCCGCTGATGGACAAGCCTGGCGACCTGGTGGCGATCCTCTCCAGCCTCGGCAGCGGCCAGGTGTTCTTCCTCGATGAGATCCACCGCCTGCCGCGCACCGTGGAGGAGACGCTCTACAGTGCGATGGAGGACTACAAGGTCGACATCGTCACCGGCAGCGGTCCCGGGGCGCGCACGATCACGCTCCCGCTGGAGCGCTTCACGCTCGTCGGGGCCACCACGCGCTCCGGGATGCTCAGTGCCCCGCTGCGCGACCGCTTCGGCGGCCAGTTCCACCTAGAGTTCTACACGCCGGAGGAGCTGGCGGCGATCGTCAGCCGCGCCACCGCCGGGATGGATCTCGAGATTGACGACGATGCCCGCCTGTTCCTCGCCGCCCACAGCCGTGGTACACCGCGCATCGCGCTGCGCCTGCTGCGCCGCGTGCGGGACTTCGTGCAGGTCAGCGGCGAAGTGCGCATCACCGCGGCCCGCGCCCGCGAGGCGCTGGAGCGCATCGGGATCGGCCAGCTCGGGCTGGACCGCATGGACCGTGAGATCCTCGCGGCGATCATCCAGCGCTTCGGTGGCGGGCCGGTCGGGCTGGAGACGCTCAGCGCCGTGTTCCATGAGGAGAAGGACGTGCTGGCTGAGGTGCATGAGCCCTACATGCTGAAGCTCGGGCTGCTGGCGCGTACGCCGCGGGGCAGGGTGGCAACCGCCCGGGCCTATGAATACCTCGGGCTGGCCGTGCCGCAGGACCTGCCGGAGGCCCCGCTGTTTGACGACGCGGGTGACGCCCCGGCCTAGGCCGCGCCTGCCTCACCGCCGTCGCCATTTTCACCACCGTCAGTGCTTTCCCCGCCGTCCTCCGCTTCCACGGGCGGATCCTCGTCAGTACGCAGCTCCCAGCGCCGCAGCAGCCACTGGCCGCGTACGCGCTCGAACTGCAGGTAGTCGCTGTCGGTCGAGACCCGCACCTCGGGCGGCACGATGTCCGGGCGCTGCGACTTGTAGTCACTGCTGCAGTGCGCGGTGGCAATGTCGCCCACGAGCTCCAGTCCGCTCAGCTCCAGCGTGAACTCGATGTTGGCATCGGAGATGAACACTCCGCTCCAGAAGTTGCGGAAGGCACCCGTGCCGACCTCCTTCCACTCACTGGCGTAGCGCACCGCCACGTTGTTGTCCATCGTGAACTGCGCGCCCACCGGCTGGCTGGCGAGGAACACATCCTCGCCGTTGATCCCGGCCTCGATGATGTCGATGTTCTCGAGAATCACGGCCCGCACGCCCTCGATCTCCAGCGGTGCGGTCTCACTGCCGGCGCAGGCGCTCACGAGCATTGCCAGCAGCATCGCCGCCGCGCCTCCACCCATTGTCATCAGTCTGCTGTTCATCAGAATACGTGGCTCACCTTGGCCTCGATGCGGTCGCTGTTCGAATAGCGGTCGCTGAAGTCACTGATGCCCTGGTAGGCCCAGCCGCTGTTCGAATTCAGATGCAGTTCATAGCGCCAGTTGGCATTCGTATTGTAGGACAGATTCAGGTTCAGGGTGTGGTTGTCACTCTTCTGCTGGCTCAGTTCGCGGCGCACCAGGCTGCGGATCCACTCCGCACCGAGGTTGAATGTCCCTCCGCCACCGCCCGGGGCCTGGCCGCTGAAGTCGTAGTAGACCCGGGTCTGCAGCGTATCGGTCGGTGTCACCAGCTGGTTCTGGGAGTTGAAGCTGTCATTGAAGGCCTGGGAGATCTCCATGCGCAGATTGGCCTGGCGGCCCAGCCGGCTGCCGGCACTGTAGCTGTACTTCGTGTACTCATTGCGGTCCAGGCGGTTGGCATTGCCATTGAGCTTCTGCTCGAAGCCCAGTCCATAGCTGCTGATGCCGCCTGGGGCCTTGTACTCCAGCCGCCCGTTGAGCACGGTTTCATCCTTGTTCAGCTGATTGCTGACATTGCTGAAGTCATTCTGCAGCTGGTAGAGCAGGCTGGCCGTCGTCAGCTTGTTGGGGCGGAAGCCCACGTTGATCTGCTGGATCGTCGTGGCCGTGCTGTCATTGGCACTGTTGTAGTCCAGCAGGCGGTTGCTGTAGCCAATGGACATCTCGCGCCCGGCCGGCACGGGCGGGTTGAAGCGCAGGCGCACCTCGCGTTCCATGCTGCGGTTGCTGGGGTTGGCCAGCGGACCCCAGTGCCGCGAGCGGAAGATGTAGTCATAGTGCATCGGGTAGCCGGGCAGGTCGCCGCCGAAGTTCAGGGCATACTGCAGGTCGGACTGCGTGCTCGCATTCTCCTGCAGGGAGTTGCGGCTGCTCTCCTCCCAGTAGTTGGCGGACATCTGCAGGCGGCCCATGTTGCCGATCTGCATGTTGCGCTCGCCGATCACACGCATCGTCTCCTGGCTGGTCTGCTGCCCGTCGGGGTTGAAGGTGTCGCGCGTCAGCCGTGACTCATTGTGGAACTGCACGCGGTAGCCACCCTGGGGCGTGTTGGCACTGCTTTCCGCAAAGCCCTTCCAGTAGATGTCATCACTGCCGCGGCTGAAGTCGTAGCCGTTCTGGTTGGAAGTCGTGCGCTCGCTTGTCGTGAAGGTGAAGCGCGGTGCATTGGCCGGATTGAGTTCCAGGTAGGCCGCCTTGAAATCCGTCAGTTCCAGATCACGGGCGGAGTTCGAGGGGAACTGGTTGCTGCTCACGTCGCGGTGTGAATAGAAGTAGTTCCCGTTCAGGTAGCCCGCCGACTTGAGTTCCACGCGGAAGTCGTAGTAGTCCTGGCGGATGCTGCGGGTGAAGTTGCCGCTGGCATTCTGGTTGTCCTGCAGGTTCAGTTCGTAGTTGAAGTTCAGGCGGGTCTGCAGCCTGCCCTGGCGGATGTCGCCCGTGCTCCAGCCGAGTTTCCAGATGCTCTGGAACAGTTCCTCATTGTCGTTCTGGGTGATCCAGCGCATGCTGGTTTCCATGGAGGGCAGCTTGCGGATGGCATCCCGGGGGGCTGCTGCACGCGCGGGGGCCGTGCCGAGCACGCCCATGCCCAGCAGCAGTGCGATCCAGGCGAGGTTCGCCAGCCCCTTCATCCCCTTTATTCTAGCAAAGAGCCGTATGGCCTGAAACAGGCTGAGCCCGCTTCAGGACTGATCTCAGCCAGAAATGGAGTTGGCGGACTGTTGATGGATTTGCAATCTGTTGATTAATTGTGGACAGTTTTCGCCCGATATGCTAGCATCTCGGTATCTCAGGGTTGAGTAAAGGGAATATCATGAGGCAGATTCTGTTCCTCGCGGCCATGCTGCTGCTGCTGGGCAGCGCCACTCGTGCGCAGGCCAGTGAAACCATCTCCACCACGGCGGTCATCAACACCTGCTCCAGCTGCGGCAAGTGCAACGACAGCAAGTGCGGCTGTGAGAAGCCCAAGTGCGGTTGCGAGAAACCCAAGTGCGGTTGCGAAAAGCCCAAGTGCGGTTGCGAGAAGCCCAAGTGCGGTTGCGAAAAGCCCAAGTGCGGTTGCGAAAAGCCCAAGTGCGGTTGTGAGAAGCCCAAGTGCGGTTGCGAGAAGCCCAAGTGCGGCTGCAGCAAGCCGAAGTGTGGCTGCGAGCAGAAGTGCAGCTGCGAGAAGAAGTGTGGCTGGGAAGAGAAGGACTGCGGCTGCATCAGCAATGAAATCATGTACGGCGATGGCCTGGCATTCTCGCTGGCCGGTGCCGAGAGCATGGCTTCCAGCGGCCTGGCCTTCACGATGACGGATAACGTCTCACCGCCGCTGGATGCCTCCTGCTGCCCCTCGGAGAAGTTCTGCCTGCTTGACAACTGCACGGAGTGCTACAGCCTCGTGTGCTGCCCGACCGGCATGGAACTGCTCTGCAATGAGCGCTGCGGCAAGCAGAAGTGCGGCAGCTGCAACAAGTGCGAGCACAAGTGCGGCTGCGAGAAGCCCAAGTGTGGTTGCGGCAAGCAGAAGTGCGGCTGCAAGGAGAAGGCTTCCTGCGGCTGCAAGAAGCAGAGCTGCGGCTGTGGCAAGTGCGGCTCACACTGAACCCTGTGACCTTGACAGCCAGGCTCAGTCTGGCGATCAGTGGTCAGCTCAGTCTGACAATCATCTGAAACGCAAAAGCCGGCCCATGGGCCGGCTTTCTACTTTCTACTTTCTGCTTCTGCCTACTGCCTACTGCCTACTGCCTACTGCCTACTGCCTACTGCCTACTGCCTACTGCCTACTGCCTACTGCCTACTGCTTACTGACTCCTGACCACTGACCACTGACCACTGACTACTGCCTACTCTTAGTGCAGGTTGTCCATCACTGCCTTGGTACCCTCAGCCCGGCGCTGCACCGAATCGGAAGCATGGCTCAGGAAGCCCGCGCAGATTCCCACGATCATCAGGTAGGAGTAGATCCAGCCGTCGCGGGCCATGTACTTCTCCGCGCTGAACGACTCATAGCCGAAATTGCGGCCAAGCCCGCTGGAGAACACCAGCATGTCAAGCCCGATGCAGATCACCGCCCAGGAAATCGCCATCACCAGCCCCTCCAGCCGCCGGTTGCCGGAGCACTTCGGCAGATAGAGGATGGTGGCCACGCTGGCAACCGCCAGACCGAGGATGATGATCACCACGAGCGCGCGGTCGCTGTAGCCCTGCACGCCATACAGCGCAGCCCGGGCCAGGATCTCCACGATCCAGATCAGGAAGCCATATCCGAATATCTCCAGCCATCTCAGGCTGTCAGAATCATTCATTCCGATTTCCCTTGCTATCAGTGTTTCATCGACTCTGTGCTCGCAGTCACCCCGCCCAGGCGGGCAGGGAACCATTCAGCATTGTAGAGCAGGTATGGGGCTTTGCCTAGCTGTCATGCTGCTGCGCATCCAGCTCGCGGTGCCGGCGCGCTCCTGCTTCAGCACTTCCCTGCGGCGGAATCATGATCAGGCTCAGTGCGAAGCCGCTCAGCAGTCCGGCGAGATGCGCGGTGTAGGCGATGTTGGTTGACAGCCAGCTCACCTGCAGGATGGCCCCGGCCCAGAGCACGATGTTGTAGGCGGCCATCAGTCCCACCAGCAGCCAGGCCGGCAGCGGCCAGGGAATGGGCGGGAAGATGATGTAGAAGCGCACGTTCGGATAGTGGCGCACGAAGGCCGCGAACAGTGCGAACAATCCCCCGCTGGCTCCCACGAGGTCGCTGCCCGGGGCTTCCACCACCTGAGCCATCCCCGCCACCACGGCACTGATGTAGAACAGCAGCAGGAAGCGCCAGGAGCCATAGCGGATCTCCATCCAGCGGCCCACGATGTACAGGCCGAGCATGTTGGAGAACAGATGGAAGCCGTCCGCGTGCACGAACATGTGGCTGAACAGGCCGGGCAGGGTCCGTCCGTCGGCGGGGTTCAGCGCCAGCTGCAGCTGGAACAGCTCGTCGCCTCGATAGAGATTGGCATACAGGAACACCACGAGGCAGATGCCCAGCAGCGTCCAGGTCATCGGCGTCGGCGGGATCTCCTCACGCCTGATCCGCCGTCGCTCCGGCCGTTCCCCCAGTTCCGGGTTGTCCTGTCTGAAATCGTCCTGCATGGATTTTCCGTCCGCCTGATCTTAACCGCTGCAGCAGCTGCATGCATGATCCTGCATTATTGGCATACACATATAACTCTGACGCGAAGCGGCCCCTGCTTGTTGACTGTGTACTGGGTAATTCAGCCTGGATTTCTGACCGCAGGTACTGTTGAACCATTCCAGTACAGGAATCATGCGGATTTAACCGGCGGTTTAGCTGGCCTTTAAGCAGCGAATTCCCCCGCGGTTACCCTATTGGTGAATCAATAAACGGCATCCACTGGATACCGCTGGAGGTTTACTATGGCGCACAGAACTGACAGAATAACCGCATACCTGTACGGAGGCCTGCTGCTGGGCACGACGCTCTTCACGGCCGCCTCCTGCACGAAGGGCGGAGCGGGCAGTGAGGTGGCCGGCTTCGACGGCAGCATGCCCGAGATCGTGGTCAGCTCCATCAGTCCGACCTCCGTTCATGGCGTGCAGGGCATCGATGTCGTGACCGTCCCCGAAGCTGAAGGCGTGCAGGTCACAGTGGTCGCCGCCAACGGCTTCAGTGCCGGCGAGGAACTGTTCCTCAATGTGAGCTTCGATCCGCGTACGGCGCACTCCGAGAATGTGCAGTCCGTGCTCAGCGCCCAGGGCAATGAGGTCGTTTCCCTGGCAATCGAGGGCCAGCCCGGCAGCATTGACTTCGGCGCGGTGACGACGGCGCGCGGTGGCACCGCTGCCCTGCCGGGTGACACCCTGCTGAGCTTCAGGCTGCTGCCCGGCGAGGCCGACCTGGCCCGCTTCGTCTCCTCCGCGGGACGCAACCCGGCACTGAGCCGCGCGAAGAACCTGGAGTTCCACCGCAATGAGGCTGGCAACTGGGTGCTTGAGTGGGACTACACCAACCCCGGTGACTACAACCAGGACGGCGAGGTCGGGATCACCGACATCACCCCGATCGGCGTGCACTTCGGTGAGAAGGTTGCCAACAGCTGGAATGACAAGCGCCGCCACATCGATGCGGACAGCAACGGCGAGATCAACCTCGGTGACATCACGCCGATGGGCCAGAACTACGGCGCGCGGATCTTCGCCTACAACATCGAGATGAGCGAGGATGGTGACAACGGCTTCATCGTCGTCGGCCAGCTGCTGGTTGACGAGGAGGAGGAGCTCGAGCCCGGTGAGACCAAGCGCTTCGCCTACGAGTTCGGGGCACAGTATGTCCCGGGCGGCTGGTACCGCGTGGTGCCGCTCGACAAGGAGCTGCAGTTCGGTTCACCCTCCGAGGCGATCAGCGAGAACGGCCGCCGCATGAACCCGGTGCCCTTCGCCAAGGGCCAGAAGGCGCTCGTGACGGTCATCGGCCAGAACATGCCTGAGGGCATCGCCCATGCCAATGCGGTGCGGGTGGTCTTCCCGGCGAGCTATGACTACGTGCCGGGCAGTGCCAACGCCGGCAAGCCGGGTGGCAACCCCTGGGATCCCGACGGGATCTGGAAGGGCTTCGCGGACAGCCTGCTGTTCCCGCCGGATGCCTTCCACAAGGTCGAGGAACTTGGCAACGGCAGACGCGCGATGGACTTCAACGTCACGAGCCTCAACCGCCGCAGCCCGGCTGCCCCGGACATGTTCGGTGAGATCGTGAACTTCCGCCTGGAGAGCATGGCCGGTGATCCGCTCACCCTGGAATTCCAGGTCTATGACGAGAAGGGCATCCACCGTACCTACTTCTCCGACGGTGCGGAGAATGCCGTGGACTTCGGCAACACGATCGGCCTGCGGGTCAACTAGGAACGATCTCTCTTCCACAATCTACCCAGCGCCACCGGCCTCGCTATGAAGCGGGGCCGGTTTCGTTTTCCGGAGCTCGGGCGCGAGCCGGGCGTAAACGCCCTGCTACCGGTGGAAGGCCGTTCACGGCCGCATAGCTGTGCCGGCAATCCCTATCTATGCTCCAGCACCAGCCGCAGTGCATAGCAGCTGTGGTCCAGGTGGTGGCTGGTCACCAGCCGCAGCTGCAGCTGCTCTCCTTCAATCCCCGCATCGAACAGATATGTCAGGTGGATCTGCCCGTCTCCGGCCTCACTGCGCTCGTCGGCCTCGCCGAGCAGCGCCTCAAGATCATCCGCGCCCTGGATTGCCAGTTGCCGGCCCTGCAGTTCCAGCGGGCTGCCATGGCCGCTGTTGAGGAAGCAGCGGATGTCATAGATCTTCCCCGCCAGCGGATCGTAGCTATCCCCGGGATCGGCGAGGTAGTACAGCGCATCGATTTCATCCCTGCCGCTCTCGGGGTCGTAGCCGCCGATCTCATGCTTGTCGTCAGTGCTCATCACGCGGATCCGCGCGTTCTCACCCGTCGTGAGCGCTTCCGCTTCCCCTGGGCTCATCAGCAGCCTGAGCCCGATCCCCAGCCCGTCCTGCAGCAGCCCCGGCTCCTCAGGCAGGGCCGGGCCGCGCCGGCAGCCCGCCAGCATGAGTGCCAGCAGCAGCAGCAGGATGATGCGCAATCGCATCCGCCCATCTTACACCGCTGCCCGCTAGAATGGTGGCATGCAGGCCACAGGAGCAAGAGCCGGCCGCGCAGCCATTCCGCTGCTGGTGCTGCTCGTGATGCTCACGTTGATCACCTTCTCCGTGCGCAACTGGCTCGCCACGCAGCGCGCCGGTGAGCAGCAGCTCGTCGTCAGTGGCACGGTCGAGGCCCGCTACAGCCGCGTTGCCAGCCAGATCGGCGGGCGGATCAGCGAGCTGCCGGTCCAGGAAGGCGAACAGCTCGCGGCGGGGCAGCTCATCGCCAGCACTGATCCGCTGGAACTGCCCTTGCAGATCAGCCAGGCTGAACTGAGCATCAAGGCGGCACGCAGTGACTTGCTCCTGCTGGCCGCCGGACCCACACAGGAGGAACTAGCCGCCTCACGCCACCGTTCCGAGGCTGCCTGGCAGGCCTATGAGAGTCTGCAGCAGGGCAGCCGTCCGGAGGACATCGCAGCCGCTGAGTCGGCCGTGGCCCAGGCCCGCACCCAGCTTGAGGACGCGCGGGATGAACTGCGCCGGCTGGAGCTGCTGTACCAGGCGGCCACCGTTGAGGAGCGCCAGGTCGTGGCGGCCCGCGCCAGGATTGAGCAGCTAAGAGAAGCCGTGGCGGCCGCTGAAGCACGGCTGGAACTGCTGCAGAATGGTCCCCGGGACAGCGAGATAGAGCAGGCCCGCCAGCAGGCTGAGGCCGCCCGCAGCGACTACCAGCGCCTGCAGCGCGGAGCGCGGGATGAGGAACTGAGTGCGGCGCAGTCACGCATTGAGGCCCTTGAAGCCGGCCGCGACGCCCTGCAGCTGCGCCTCGACGAATCGGCGGTGCTCGCTCCTGCAGCGGGTGAGATTGTCAATCTGCCGGTCAGTCTCGGCGACACCGTCGCCCCCGGCCAGACCATCTGTGAACTGCTGCTGCCGGACAGCACCTACATCCAGAGCTTCATCCCGGAGGACCGGCTGGCCTGGATCAGCGTCGGCACGCAGCTTGAGTACAGCCTCGATGGCGTTGCCGGCAATTCCCTCGCCACCGTGAGCTGGATCTCACCTGAGGCCGAGTTCACCCCCCGCAATCTGCAGACCACGCAGAAGCGCGTTGAGCAGGTCTATCGCGTCAAGCTCGATCCCGGCGAGATGCAGCAGCTGCGTCCCGGCCTGATCTGCGACATCCTGATTCCCGCCCCGGAGCAGCCCGATGGCACGGACGGCTGAGGAGCCCGCGATCAGCGCCTCGCAGCTCACGATGCGCTTCGGGAGCTTCACCGCCGTTGACGACGTCTCCTTCGACGTACGCCCCGGCGAGATCTTCGGCTTCCTCGGTCCCAACGGCAGCGGCAAGTCCACCGTGATCCGCATGCTCTGCGGCCTGCTCAGGCCCACATCCGGCAGCGGCCACATCCTCGGGATGGACAGCAGCCGGGATGCCGAGTCCGTCAAGCGCAGTATCGGCTACATGAGCCAGAAGTTCTCGCTCTACCCGGACCTGACAGTGCATGAGAACCTCTCATTCTACGGACGGATCTACGGCCTCGGCCGCCGTCTCGGCGAACGGATGGAGGCCGTTGTCAGGCAGCTGCACCTCGAGCCCTACCTGCGGCGCAGTGCCGGGGCCCTCAGCGGCGGCTGGAAGCAGCGCCTGGCCCTGGCCTGCGCACTGCTGCATGAGCCGCGCGTGATGTTCCTCGATGAGCCGACGGCCGGCATCGACCCCGTTGCCAGGCGCGAGCTCTGGGACTTCCTCTACGAACTGGCCGCACGCGGCGTGACCCTGTTCGTGACGACGCACTACATGGACGAGGCCGAGCGCTGCAACCGCCTCGGCTACATCTACCTGAGCCGCATGCTGCTGCTCGGCACGCCCGACGAGCTGAAGGAGGACCCGCGCGTCACCCCCGGGGCTGCGTGCTGGTATGAAGCCGGCCTGGACGGCGGCAGTTCCCCGCTGGAGAGTCTCAGTTCCCAGGCGGGGATCAGCGATGTGACGATCTTTGGCAACACCCTGCACCTGCTGGCGGATGCCTCCGTCAGTCCCGCGCGGCTCTCCGAGCTGAGCGGCGGGCTGGAATTCCGCGAGGGTGCGCCGACGCTCGAGGATGTCTTCGTGCGGCTCACGCGCCTCGCCGAAGCGCAGCGGAGGCGGGGATAATGCGCGGCCTGGGCGGGATCATCTACAAGGAGTTCATCCAGATATCGCGCAATCCGGCCACGCTCGTGATCACGCTGATGATCCCGATCGTGCAGCTCGTGATCTTCGGCTACGCCATCGATACCGAGGTCCGCAACGTGCGCACGCTGGTGCTCGATCTTGACAACACGCCCCAGAGCCGTGAGTTCCTCAACCGCTTCAGCGCCACCGGGCTCTATGACATCCTCGGCCATGTTGCCAGCGACCGGGAGCTGGAGGCGGCGATCGTCAGCGGCCGGGCCAGCGTCGGGATCCAGATCCCCGCAGGCTACGGCCGCGAACTGTCAGGCAGGCGGCCCGCGCAGATCCTCGTCTTGATCGATGGCAGCAACAACACGATTGCCAGCCAGACGATGTCCACCGCCCAGACGCTCGGGATCCGCATGTCAATCGAGCAGGTGCTGGGGGAGGGGCCCGGCAGCAGCCAGCTCGTGGATGTGCGCCCGCGCTTCCTCTTCAATCCCGCGCTGCGCTCCGCCAACTTCTTCGTGCCGGGGCTCGTGGGCGTGATCCTCTTCCTCGTGACGATGCTACTCACGAGCTTCGCGATCGTGCGCGAGAAGGAACTGGGCACGATGGAGCAGCTGGCGGTCTCACCCGTCAGCCGCGGCGGGCTGATGCTCGGCAAGATCCTCCCGTACCTGCTGCTGGGGATGATCCAGATGAACGTGGTGCTGTTCTTCGCGCAGTACGTGTTCGCCGTCGAGATCGCCGGCAGCCTGCCGCTGCTGGAGGTGCTGGCCCTGGTGTTCGTGTTCTCCTCGCTGGGTCTGGGCCTGATCATCTCCACGATTGCCAGAACGCAATTGCAGGCGATGCTGATGAGCTTCATGATCCTGCTGCCCTCGATCCTGCTCTCGGGCTTCATCTTCCCGCGCGAAAGCATGCCGCTGCCGATCTACCTGATCAGCGCACTGCTGCCCGTCACCTACTTCGTGGAGATCCTGCGCGGGGTGATCCTGCGCAGCGCGGGGATGGAGGCGCTCTGGGACGAAGCGCTGGTGCTGTGCTGCATGGGCCTGGCGTTGCTGGCAATCGCCACGGTCCGCTTCAGGAAGACGGTTGGCTAGGAGCTATCCGCTTTAGCGGTAGTCAAACCTTGCCTTGGCAAGGGATGCCATGAAGATTAACCACAGAGTACACGGAGAGCACAGAGTATTGTGGCTCATTGCTCACTCCTCATTGCTCATTGCTTCCTGACACTCCCTCCCAATCGCGGCTGGGCCGCGCCGGTACATAGTCTTATTGGATGCAACACACAAAAAGTACCGGCGGCGCCCCGCGACGCCTGAAAGAAAATGCCCCGCAGTCAGCGTGATCCCCCTTGGATGTGATCAAAATTCTCTGTGCCCTCTGCACCTCTGCGACAATAAAACCGTCCCGGCATCACCTCGTTGCCACCCAAGAGCATGCGAGACGCGCAGCCGCGCGAGCGGAATCGTGCTCGCCTGAATGGTTCTTTTGACGCAGAGCCGCCGAGGCTGAATGAGGCGCAGAGAAAATGTTGGCGTTGCCAATCCATCTGCCACACTTGCTTCGCAGCACTCCCTCCCAATCGCGGCAAGGCCGCGCCGCTCCTGTTCACGCTTCACTGTCCGCGCATTACTGGTTATGTACCGGCGGCGCCCCGCGACGCCTGAGAGAAAATGCCCCGAAGTCAGCTTGATCTTCCTTTGATGTGCTCAGAAAGCTCTGTGCCCTCTGTGGCTCTGTGTTTGATGAGATCTGTCCCGGCATCAACTCGTTGCCACCCAAGTGCATGCGAGGTGTCATTCACTGTTCAAGTTTGTGCACAGGTCCCTGGTCCCCGGTCCCCGGTCCCTTGAGAGCCAGGCCAGGCGTCTGGCCTACGTTCCCCCAAAGCCCAGCTTCTTCAGCCGGTTCGGCTTCACATCCAGCACCAGGCTGAGCGCTTTCACCGCATCCTTGCTCGAGAATCCATTCTCCTGCAGCAGGGCCAGCTTCTCCCGCAGCTCTGCGTCGTCATGTTCCTCCGCCTCATTCAGCTGCCGCGCACTGACCGCCAGCGTGAACTCGCCAGCGATCTTGATCCGCTTGAACACCGTCTCCATCTCCGCCGGCCGGAACAGCACGAATTCCTCATGCAGCTTCGTCATCTCCCGCCCGATCAGGATCTCGCGCTCCTCATCCAGCATTTCGCAGAGTTCCTGCATGTTGTCACGCACGCGGTGCGGCGAGTCGAAGTACAGCACCGGGATCGTGCTCTCGGCGATGGCCTTCAGGGCCTCCGTGCGCTTGCCGCCCGTCTTCGGGATGAAGCCGTGGAAGGCGAAGCTGTTGTCCACGAAGGGGCAGGCCGCGAGCAGCGTCCCCAGCGCCGAGCAGCCCGGGATCACCTGCGGGCGGATGCCGTGCTCGAAGGCCTGGCGCACCAGCTTGCGCCCGGGGTCGCTCACCCCCGGCATTCCCGCATCCGTGATGAAGCCCACCTTGCGCCCCGCATCCACCTCGTGGATCGCCTTCTTCCAGGCGCTCGGCTTGCTGTCATCCGGCAGGCTGCGCAGGTTGACGCGGCTGATCCCGAAGTGGCTGATCAGCTTGTGCGTGACCCGCGTATCCTCGCAGTAGAGGATGTCGAGGCTGCCGAGCGTGCGCAGCTGGCGGCGCGAGATGTCACTGAGGTTGCCGATGGGGGAGCCGATCAGGAAGAGTTCGCCGGGCATGTGAGGATTATATGCCCCCCTCGTCCGTAAATGGATTCAGGGGGCCTGATGATAGAATTATGCGTCTCCGAGCGGGCCTGTAACCCGTGGCGGTTGACCATAGGTATTGTTCTGTGAGAGTCGCACTTGTCGAAAGAAGAAGGAATTGAGGTAGAGGGTCGCGTCGTCGAAGCTCTGCGCAACGGCATGTTCCGCATCGAGCTGGAGAACGGCAACGTGATCCTCGGTTACCTGTCGGGCAAGATCCGCAAGTTCCGCATCCGTGTCCTCAATGGTGACCGGGTGCTGGTTGCGCTGTCGCCCTATGACCTGAACAAGGGTCGCATCGTCTACCGCTACAAGTAATCCCCGCTGCCCGGCCGGAGCACATTCTTCCGGCAATCCCGCAGCAGATTCCCCGCGAGCAGTTCACGCCAGGCTGCGCGTGCGCCCGCCGAAGTACAGCCAGCAGAACCAGAGGCTGAATACGATCACGCCGATGCTGATCTTCAGCGCGTAGAGCAGGTTCAGCGGCAGGCCCTCCTCCGGCGTGAGCGGGGTCACGAAGGCTTCGATGATCCCGGCCACGATCAGCGTGAGCGTGGTGGTCAGCACCAGCTTGCCGGCATCACCGACCGCCGCCCGCAGGCTTTCGCCGCGCGCACGCTGACCGGGGAAGACCCAGGAGAAGCCGAGCTTCATCCCGGCCGCCCCGGCCACGGTGATCGCCGGCAGTTCGATCGCGCCGTGTGCCGCCACTCCCGCAATGAAGTACAGCGGCAGGTTGACGTCGATCCCGGGCGGCGTGGTGAAGTACAGGTAGGCGATCGCCCCCAGCATGTAGCCGTTGAAGGCCATCATCAGCAGGGCGGGCAGCCCGCCGAGGATCCCCAGCAGGAAGGCGTTGAAGCCCACGCGGATGTTGTTGCTCGTGATGTACAGCCACATCCCGCTGCGCTCCTCGCGCGGGATCTGCGCCGCCAGCCCGAGGTCGGCATCCTCCGTGGCGGCACGCAGCGTGGTCTGATACTGGTTCACCATCTGCGGGCCGAGTACGGCGCGTGCGAGGTCGGCATCCACGAGGCAGTGCAGCCAGCCGATCACAGTGCAGACCACCATCACCGCCGCGCTGGCCAGCACCAGCCTGGCATTGCGGCGGACCGCGCGCGGCAGTTCCTCCACGATGTATTCAACCAGCCCGGTGCGCTTCTCGCCCAGCTTGCGGCCGTAGATCACCCCGTGCGCCTCGTTGCACAGCGAACTGAGCTGATCCACGAGCATCGGGTTGTCACCGCGCGTGCGGAACAGTGAGAGGTCGGAGAGGGTCTTGCGGTACAGGCCGGGCAGGGCGGAAAGCTGCTCCTCGCTCAGGGACTGCAGGCCGCCGCCGCGGATCCGTTCCAGCACGTTGCGCAGGCGCTCCCAGTCCGCTGAGCGCTCACCGAGCGAAAACTGCTGTCCAGCCTGCGGCACATCTATAATCCTAACATCCTGCCGGTTCACAGATTATTCGCGGCCGCCCTGGCAATCCTCTGCGGCCTGCTGCATTTCCGCTCCGCGCAGGCTGCCGACCAGCAGCTCGTGGGCATGCTGCATCTGGTCCCGCGCAGCCCGGGAGGCAGTGCCGTGCAGCCCCTGCCGCTGGAGCTGTACGCCGAGGGCGGCTTCTACTTCGACCTTGCCATCAGTGATGAGCTGCAGGGCATGCCCTTCGAGCAGTACATCGAGCGCCGCCTGAGCCTGCTCAATGCCAGCTACGTCATACGTGTGCTGGACCACGGCCGCAGTGCGGACTACAGTCCTGCTGGTGCCTCCGAATTCTGGGTGGAAATCCCGCTCACGGACGGCGGCTACCGCATCCCGGCCAGCCTGCTGCCGGACCACGTCTACTCCTGGAGCATCATCGCCAGCGTGGAGGAGGGTGGCGGCAGCCAGCTCAGCATTGAGTCGGAGGCCCTGTACTTCCATACCTCCGGCCGCGGCTGCCTGCTCATGGACGCAGAGCGCCGCGACGGCACCATGCTCGGCTACGCCAATGCCCTGGCCCTGCTGGGCCGCCTGCAGGCGGACGAGTCCCTGGCTCTGCGCCACAGCCTCGGCGGCGTCGCCAACTATGTCAACTATCCCCGGGCCACGGACAGCTACGTCTGCACGGCCATCGACCCGCCGGCCAGCCGCCCGCTGCCGTCCCCGCCCGCCGCCGGCCTGCTGGAGCTGCCGCAGCTGCTGGAGCTTGGCGTGCTGATGCGTGATGCGCGCGAGCTGCACCAGTGGATCAGTGCCGGGCGCGAGGGCCTCGGGCAGTTCCGCAGTCTCGGCAGCCGCTGCCGCCTGTTCGCGGCTGCAGCCCAGGACCAGCCGGGTGCCCCGCTGCAGGCGCTCGCCAGTCTGAGCGAGGTGGCCCGCCGCCTGGGGGTCGAGGAAGCACTATCCGGCCCGGAGCAGCTCTCCCTGCTCAGCGAGCTGCTGCTGCTCGGTGATGGCCTGGCGGCCACGGGCAGCCTGCGCAATCCCGAACACAGCCTGGCCTGCTGTGCGGACTATGCCGCGAGCTCCGAGCGCCGCCTGCGCCAGCTCAGCGAAATGGATCCGGCGCTGTACAATCTGCTGGGAGCCGAGCGCGGACGCTTCTGGCAGGAGTTCTTCCGCAGCCAGCGTGCCGAACTGGCCCTGCTGCGCGAGGAGATCCTCAGCGGGCAGCTCAGCGAAAGCGGGCTGCGCCAGCGCCTGGAATCCGCCCGGCAGCGCGCCGCAATGCAATTACCGGCGCTCACTGAAGGTATGGAAGAGCGGGACCAGGCCGCAGCCAGCGGGGCCGCATTTGCTAAACTTGCGCCCGCCGGAGAGCAGCCCCAGCTCAGGCTTCTGCTGGAAGCCCAGCTGGACTGGATCGCAGCCGCACTCTGGCCCCGCACGGACTGACAACCGCCGCCACGGGGAGGCGGACCCATTAGGAGAACACACAGCGATGTCTAAGAAGAACGGCAGCAGCAACGGCTCGAAGAAGGGCGGTTACAGCACGAAGGTCGGCCTGGCCGAGATGCTCAAGGGCGGCGTGATCATGGATGTCACGAATGCCGAGCAGGCGGTGATCGCCGAGCAGGCCGGGGCGGTGGCGGTGATGGCGCTGGAGCGCGTCCCCGCCGACATCCGCCGCGCGGGCGGGATCGCCCGCATGAGCAGCGTGACGATGATCCGCGAGATCATGGAGGCCGTCAGCATCCCGGTGATGGCCAAGTGCCGCATCGGGCACTTCGTCGAGGCCCAGATCCTGCAGGCGCTCGGTGTGGACTTCATCGACGAAAGCGAGGTCCTGACCCCCGCCGATGAGGCCTTCCATGTTGACAAGCACTCCTTCAAGGTGCCCTTCGTCTGCGGTGCCAAGGATCTCGGCGAGGCCCTGCGCCGCATCGGCGAGGGCGCGGCGATGATCCGCACCAAGGGTGAGCCCGGCACCGGCAACATCGTCGAGGCCGTGCGCCACATGCGCCATGTCCAGGGCGAGATCAAGGCGCTCAGCGTGCTCCCGAGGGAGGAGCTGATGACCGCCGCCAAGGAGCTGCAGGCTCCCTATGACCTTGTCTGCAAGGTCGCGGCCAGCGGCCGCCTGCCGGTCCCGAACTTCGCCGCCGGCGGAGTGGCGACGCCCGCCGATGCCGCACTGATGATGCAGCTCGGGGCCGAGACGGTCTTCGTCGGCAGCGGGATCTTCAAGAGTGACGACCCGCGTCCGCGGGCCGAGGCCATCGTGCAGGCCGTGCTGCACTATGACAACCCGCACAAGCTGGCCGAGGTCAGCGCCGGACTAGGTGAGGCCATGAGCGGGCTGGACGTTGCCAGCATGGACGACAGCGAGCGCATGGCGACGCGCGGCTGGTGATGCAGGGCCGGACACGCACAATTCTGGCAATCATCGCGCTGCCGCTCCTGCTGCTTGCCAGCGGCTGCCCATCCTCGGGCGGCAACCGCACAGGCAGCGGCGGCGGCAGCGTGAGCAGCATCGGCTCCGGCACGATCTCCCAGGGCAGCCCCTTCAGCCTCGAGGCCCATTCCCTCGGCGAGGAGCTGCTGCTCGGTGCCGGCCAGGTGCTCAGCGGCCAGCCCAACTGCTTCGCCGGCAACGACCTGGCCAGCGAGGGCGGCCAGGCCAGCCTGATCCAGCTCCGCCCGCGCGGGATCGAGCCCATGCTGAACATCCCGCACAAGCTCGGCGGCGCCCGGCGCGTGGTGCAGTTCTTCCCCGACGGCCGCCTGCTGCTCGGCCAGGATGCCAGCGGCGGTGATGCCGTGCGCATGCTGATGGTTGACAGCGACACCGGCACTGAGCTGGATGTGACCCCCAGTAACCTTGCGCCGCTCTGGGATGGCCCGGAGGATCTGCCCTTCGTGGCCTGGACCGGCAAGCACGGCCTCTGCATCAGTGCTCCCGGCCGCCGGCCCGGCGAGCTCGTGCTCTGGGAGGGACACAACACGCTTGCCGAGGTCCAGCAGCTGCCCGGGATTCTGGCAACCGGCTGGCGCATGCGCGAGGAGGGCCCGCAGTTCCTCGCTGTCAACGCCGTGCTCGAGCTGCTGGCCTTTGATGAAGTGGAAGGCAAACTGCTGCCCGATCCGGAGGGCACGGACCTCGCCGCGGCGATTGCCGATGCCGCAGGTGACGAGCTCGGTACGCCACTGCGTTTCGCCGCCGGGGAGGCTCTGGCGGTGCTGCAGACCCGCGACACCTCACACTGGGCGCTCGTCGGCAGTGCGGATGCCCAGGACTACATCGAGGTGCATGACGCCTCGGGCATGACCCCCGACGGGCGGCGGCGCATCCCCGGCCCCGGTGACCTGCTTGGGGGCAGCGAGGCCCAGCGCCTGCGCCGTGAGGGTGCGAATCAGGATCCCTCGATCATCAATGAGGGCTTCGTGCTGCCGCTCAACGCAGGCCATGTGGGGATCTTTGATCTGATCTACCAGCGCCTGATCGTGATCGGCCTCGAGGACGTGACCTAGGCCTCGTCCGGCTCGTCGCCATCCTCGATCTCGACGCCGATCACGGCCGTGAGGTTGATCATCTCGATCAGGGACTGCATGCTTTCCGCACCCTTGTTGCCATGCTTGGAGCCGGCGCGGTGCAGGGCCTGCTCCAGGCTCTCGCAGGTCAGCACGCCATAGGCGATCGGCACGCTGGAAATCGTTGCCAGGCTGCCCAGCCCACGCGTGACCTCGGTGGCGAGATGCTCGTAGTGGTCGGTCTCCCCCCGGATCAGGCAGCCGAGTGCCAGCACGCCGTCATAGCCGCCCTGTTCCAGCAGCCAGGAGACGGTCTGCGGAATCTCGAAGCAGCCCGGCACCCAGTAGGTGTCCATCTCGCTCTCCGACATGCTGACGCGCTCGAGCGCATCCTCCGCGCCCTCCACGAGCTGGTTGACGACCAGTTCATTGAAGCTCGCAGCGACCACGGCGACGCGGATCCCGTCCGCCACGCACTTGCCCCGGAAGGTGTTTCCCATGCCGATATGCTACCATGCAGCCCGTGGATTTCCGCGCGGCACGCATCATCGCCTTTGACAATGACGGCACGCTCTACCCGGCCGGGGCCGAGGTCTGCCTGAGTGTGCTGCAGGCCCATCGCCGCTATGTCGCCGAGCATTCACTCGGCCTGGAAACGCCCGGGATCGAATGGGTCCAGCGCCACATCGGGGCCGACGCGAAGGAGTTCTACGCGCTGATGATGCCCGGCCAGCCGCGCAGCCTCGTGGAGGACTTCGAGGAATACTGCCTGGACCATGAGAAGGATGCGATTGACGCGCGCCCCTGGCTCTACGAGGGGGCGGTGGAACTGCTCACGGCGCTCAGGGCGGCGGGGCGGATCCTGCTTCTGGTCAGCAATGGCAGCCCGCGCTACCTGATGCATATCTGGGAAGCGGCGGGCTATGGCGAATGGTTCTCACAGATGTACCCCTATGGCCCGCCGGACTACGGCACCAAGGGTGAGCGCCTGAAGCTGGCGCACGAGGACTGGGGTGGGGAGCGGCGGTGATGATCGGCGACCGCCGCAGCGACTGGGAAGCGGCGCAGCATGCGGGGCTGCCCTTCATCGGCTGCCGCTATGGCTATGGCGAGGACAGCGAATTGTCAGATGCCGCGCATGTGATTGACAGCATCTCCGAGCTGCACGGCCTCCTGCTCTAGCGGAGCTCCGGCTTCAGCCGGGGTTTGGAGGCCGGAGCAATCCGGGCAATGGAGATACCCGCTTTAGCGGTAGATGGAGCCCCGGAGCAATCCGGGCAATGGAGGTCAGCTGCAAAGCTGACAAGGGGGTCATCCGTCAGGATGACAACGGAGGCCTGATGTCAGTCAGGCTTTGATCTGCAGTGCCTCATATGCACTCGGGTGGCAACGAGGTAATGCCGTGGCGGTTTTGTTGGCACAGAGCCACAGAGCACACAGAGCTTTCCGGACTCACTCCTCATTGCTTCGAAGCATTCCCTCTCAGGCGTCGCCAGGCGCCGCCGGTACTTCATTTGTGTGATGCATCAAAAGGACCATGTACCGGCGCGGCCCCGCCGTGCTTGGGAGGGAATGGCATGAAGTAACCACAGCCTGCGATTGGCAACAAAGCCAACCCAGTCAATGAGTCAATGAGTCAATCAGTCAATTCACAGCAACGTGCATGCTCAGACGCAGCTTGTTGACTTCGTGACTTATTGACTGATTGACTGGAATCCAGACTCTTTGCTCATTCCTCATTCCTTCGAAGCATTCCCTCGCAGGCGTCGCCAGTTGCCGCCGCTACAACTCATTCGCTCCCGTTCTCTCCCCGCTCCCTTCCCGCACCGTATAATCCGCATGTGAGATTCATCCTTTCAACCTGCCTGTGCCTGCTCCTGTTCACGGCCTTCGCCTTCGCCCAGTCCGAGAAGACGGAGCGCGTGAATGTCAGCGCCTTCCACTTCTCCTTCAGCTTCGAGCCCGGCTGCGTGATCACCTACAGCGAGGGAAGCAACGGTGCCCAGGCGATCCGCTTCCCGAAGGGTGGCAAGACCACCGATGACCCGCTCTACCGCGTGCTGGTCTACGGCAAGGAGCAGTACCTCGTCTCGCTGGCAGAGGCCCGTGACAGCGGCATCACACCCCCCGAGGAGCAGTTCCTGAACACGGCGGCCTATCCCACGCCGGCCGCCTGGGATGCGCAGTTCACGAAGATCATGGCCACCCATGGCCGCGAGCCTTCCGGTCAGGCAATCGTGAAGCTCTCGGATGGCACGCAGCGCAGTCTGCCGTACTTCGCCTGGAGCCGCAGTGTCGGCAGTAAGACGCACTACGCCGTGATGTATGTCACGATCCACCGTGGGGCCTTCGTGGCAGTGCAGGTCGAGGGTTCCCAGCCCTTCACGGATGACTCGATCAAGGCGCTGACAACTTCGCTGGAGCTGACGGTCGCACCGCCTGCACCCGCTGCCCCGCCTGCCGGCTAGAGCGTCGCCAGTTCCTCGTCGATCACCCGCCGGTAGCTGCGTGTGGCCTCCGCTATGCTTTCCGCCGTGCGCCCGGCCACGATCGCCCCGATCATCAGCCCCCCGGTCCCGACCCGCACCAGCCAGCGCGCATCCTCCGGCGTGATGTGCTTCTGCGTCGGCACCAGCAGCGGCGCATCCACGTATTCCTGCAGGATCCGCAGACGCCGGGCATCGTGGTAGCTGAATGGCTTGCCGTAGTCCTCGGGCTTCGTGATGCTGGCCTCCACCATGAAGATCCGGTTGCGGTTGGCCCCCCGCGGATAGTACACATGCGACATGAAGAAGGCATGCTCCACGAAGCCGTCGAAGCTGTCAAAGGCCACCACCAGCTTCTGCTGCAGGTCGAGGAACCACAGCGGCATGTGCTGAGTGTAGATGTCCACGAAGCTCACGCCGATTCCGTACAGCTCATCCAGCTCAGCGCGCGTCGGCAGGCTGGCAATCTCCGCGCCGGGCATCAGGCCCACCTCGCAGTCCACGGCATTGCAGATCGCGCGCACGGTCTCCACTTCCTCGCTGAAGCTGCCGAAGCGCGTGCCGCTGGCGCGGTGCTCGACATTCATGTGCAGCTTGATGGCATCCGCCCCGGCCTCGGCGGCGGCGGTGGCCATGGCGATGTCATTGCGCGGCAGGCTGACGATCAATTTCATCTTGGGATCTCCTCAAAGGGCGGCTTCAAATGTGTTTACTGACTATAGCGGTTGAGGAGTTTCTCAGCGGTGATTTGTTTACTGCGTTCTACGGCTGGTTGGTCATATGGATTTATTCCCAGTCTGATTCCAATACAGGCTGTCGTATAGTGCCAGAGCTGCAGGAGGCTGGCCATGGATCGTTCATCCGGGCGCTCCAGCATGATGTTCGCACAGCCGACGCCTTCAGCCATTAGCGCGTCACGTGTGCCCTCAAGGCTGGCCCTCATCATCTCGCTCATCGTCAAACCGCCGAGATGGTTGCTTCCAGTGGCAAGGAAATCATTGTCACTAGCGAGTTCCACGTCAAATCCGTGATCGTCAAAACCAATGAAGCAGCAGCTGCGGTCTCCCGGGGAATCCAGTAGAAGCTGGTTGATGGAATGCTGGTCAGCAGTGCCGCGGGCGATAACCGGTGTGATTCCGACACTGCCGGACTTAGCCATCCTCCTGCCACTGGATTCGGCAATGAGCTGTTTCCACCAGTCTGAGAATCCGGCAAGAACATCAGCATAGCTGTACAGCACGGATTCTCTGCTGGAAACCAGCAGGGAACTCAATTGCCAGGCGGGGTTATCAGACAGGTCGCATTCCTCAACCTGTTCCGCAGCCTCTGCTGCGACCACGTTCAGTTTGGAAATATCTATTCCACTGAATGCCAGGGGGATCAGCCCAGCTGCACTGAATACACTGAAGCGGCCTCCGATGTTCCGGTGTGCATCGTGTTGCAACCATCCGTGTCTTGCAGCCAGTTCAGCAAGCTGATTGTCACCGGGCAGGCAACAAACAGCTGTCAATGGACCGTCAGCTGGCTGGCGTCCTGCAGGAAGGTACTGCATGACCGTGGCTAGCATCGCAAGAGTTTCTACGGTGTTGCCACTGCGCGACACTGCCAGGACGGATGTCCGGTCAGGATCGATGACTGAAAGGAGCGAGATCATGCTCAGGGGATCAGGGTTGTCCATGAACTCAACCGTATGATGTACGCTGCGACGGAGATCCAGGGCGCGATATACAGCCCTGGCCCCATTCACGCTGCCACCCATTCCGATCAGCAGAAGCTCCTGGGCTGACTTGCTCAGTGCAGCGGCAGTTTCCATGGCACGGTTGACGTTGCCCTCATCCGCACAGATCCTTCTCCAGCCCATCAGTGCATCATTGCCATATCGTTGCTGCTGGTCATTCAGCAGGTTTGATAGGGGACCGGCGGGGATTCCATCGGCACAATCGTTGTCAATCGTGATCTTCAGGCCCGGCAGGCTGAACTCAGCCATGCGCGGCGTCACCATCGGCGGCTGCATCCCCGCCGGCAGCAGCCGCGCCAGCTTCGCCCCGCGCAGCTCGTGCCCTGCGCCGTCCGCTGCGCTCATCACCGAGCGCGGCGCGCGGCACCCAGAGCAGCGTTGTCAGCACGGCCGCGCCGAGCAGTGCCAGGAACCAGCCCTGGAAGTCCTTGTGGATGTCCAGTGTGACACTGGTCCGCATCAGTTCCGGATAGCCGCTCAGGTGCCGGCTGAGCTGGTTGTGGAAGAACACATCATTGAGCCGCATGAAGCGGTCATCGGTGAAGCTCATCAGGGTCAGCCAGTAGCCGAAGCCCCAGTAACTCGCATATGCCAGGGCACAGTTCGCCCAGCGCGGCAGCGGCGTGAACCAGCGCAGGATCAGCGCCAGGTTCGTGGCGACCTGCAGGCTCAGGAAGGCCAGCAGCCAGCGCTGCAGCAGCGTCAGCGGGATGCTGATGCCCTGTGCCTGGCTCAGTTCGGGGTAGCGGTGGATCCAGAGCGTCGGCAGGAGCAGGGCCACGGCGCAGATGAACTGCACCGGCGTACTGCTCAGTCCGGCCGCAAGCCGGCTGAATGGCCTGTCCGGCCAGCGCTTTCCCCATGCTTCCTTCAGGGCCGGCTCGCCCAGCAGGCTGAGCAGCATCACGCCGACCGTTGCCATTTCGATGATGAACAGCAGGGTTGCCAGCAGATCGAAGGTATTGAGGCCGGGGCCGTAGGGGCTCAGGCCCTTCTCACCGTTGATCTTCAGCATCGTCAGCTGCAGGATCAGCAGTGCGGCGATGCCCAGAAGCATCCAGAGGAAGCGGTTCTTCAGCTGCAGGACGATCAGGCGCTCCAGATCGCTGAGCAGCGATCCCCGGTTCTGCAGCTTTTCGTCCTTGCTAATGGATGGCCTCCGCGCCGATCCCTAGTTCTCGACGATGCTCCACAGCATGTTGAAGTAGCCCTGCAGGAAGCTCACGAGGATCAGCGCAACGATTATACCCAAGACGATGATCATCGTCGGTCCGGCCATCTTCGCCGAGTTGGCGATCTTGTGCTTGGCGTCATCCTTCAGGTACTTCGCCGTCTTCAGCAGCATTTCGTCAATCGAGCCCGTGGCCTCACCGGCCCCCACGAGATTCGTCATGATCGCCGGGAAGGCGGGCTGGCTGCGGATGCACTGCTCAATGGTCGAGCCGTTCTTCACGCCGTAGTAGAGGTTCTGCACCGCGCGGTCCACCAGCGGGTGCTGCACCACCGGCATCGTGGCCTCCAGGCCCTCGAGGTAGGGCACCCCCGCACGCGTCATCAGCCCGAAGGTCTGGCAGAAGCGCGCCACCGCCAGCTGGTGCATGATTCCGCCGAAGAAGGGGATCAGCATCGCCACGTAGCGCACCAGGTTCTGGAAGAAGCGGAAGCGCAGCGCCAGCCAGAACAGGAAGATCGCCACCACTGCCTTCAGCAGCATCACGCCGATCGTGTTCTGGATGAAGCCGAGGAAGGCCAGCACGAACACCGCCCCGATCGCGGTGATCGTCACGCAGCCGGGGTAGATCATCGCATTCTGCAGGGTGCGCTTCAGGTCCGCCTCATCCTCGAAGAACTCCGCCAGCAGCGCGAAGGCGTAATCGAGGTTGCCGGTCTGTTCCGCGCTGCCCACGATCGCCGGGACCACGCTGTGGAACATCGTCTTGTACTGGCGGAAGCCCTCGCTGGCCGGTTCGCCGTTGCTGACCATCGCCGCGATGTCATGCATCGCATTGCGGAAGTGGAAGGGGCCGCTCTTGCCGGCCATGTCCAGTGCGCCATCCAGCGGCATGCCGGCCTTCAGCATCGCGGCCAGCTCACGAAAGGCCATCGCCTGGGTCTCGGCGTTGACTCCCGCAGCTGCAGCCCGCATGACGGAATGGGACATGGATCTTGAGTATATCGTCTAAAATCAGGGCCGGTTCAGACTGAGGCCAAGGAGCATGTAATGAAGGAAGCACAGGCGGACAACATCTTCGGGAAGATCCTGCGCGGGGAACTCCCCAGCTGGGAGATCCACAGCGATGAGCTGACATATGCCTTCCTCGACATCTTCCCGCAGTCCGAGGGCCATACCCTCGTGATCCCACGCAGCTACTCCGAGAACATTCTTGAGTGCAGCACGGAAGAGCTTGCCGCCTGCATGGCCACCCTGCGGCGGCTGATGCCGGCTGTGCGCAGGGCCATGGATGCCGGCGGGATCACGGTGCTCACCAATACGGGCATCGATGCCGGGCAGAGCGTGCCTTACCTGCACTTCCACATCATCCCGCGCCATGGCAGTGACAGGGTCAGCCTCCACACACCTGGTGCCATGCTGCAGGAGGAGGATGCACGCCGCATCCAGCAGGCGATCCGCGCCGAGCTGCACTGAGGAAACACTTCCAGACATGTCTCAGCATGTGAGACAATATCCGTCCAATTCTCCTGGATCATTCGCAGGCACAGATAGATGAACCAGTCACCCTATTTCTACCCCCGGCTGCCGGAAATTGAGATTGACGCGCAGGGCGAGCTGCTGCTCGCCGGGCATGCCGCGCATGATCTTGTCGCGCGCCATGGCTCACCGCTGGTGGTGATCCTCGAGGACGCCCTGCGGCGCAACTGCCGTGCCTGGATGCATCCCCCGGAGAGCGGCCTGCGCTATCGGATGTACTATGCCTCCAAGGCCCTGCTGACCAGTGGGCTCGCAGCCCTGATGCACAGCGAGGGCCTCGGCATTGACGTCGTCTCGATGGGTGAAATGGCTACGGCCCTGGCCGGCGGTGTACCGCCTGAGATGATCCTGATGCATGGCAACGCCAAGGACAGAAGCGAGCTGCAGTATGCCCTGGAAAACAGGGTGGGGCGGATCGTGATTGACAACCTGGAGGAGATCTCCCGCCTGGCTGAACTCGCCCGTGAGGCCGGGATCCGCCAGAAGGTCTTCGTGCGCGTCACCCCCGGTGTCCGCCCCACGACGCATCGCTATGTGCAGACCGGCCAGCAGGACAGCAAGTTCGGCTTCAACCTCGAGGGTGGGCTGGCTGAGCAGGCCGTGCTGCAGGTGCTGCGCTGTCCGGAGCTCGAGCTCGTGGGCCTGCACTGCCACATCGGCAGCCAGGTACTGGAAAGCGAGCCCTTCGTGGCCGCCGCGGGCCGCATGCTGGAATTCTATGCCTATGTCCAGGGAGAGCTCGGCGCACCGCTCGACGAACTCAACCTCGGTGGCGGGATCGGCATCCGCTACCGTGAGCGCGATGCGGCGATGGACCCCGCGCAGCACATGTCCCAGCTATACGCCTTCGTGACCCAGTGGTGTGAGGACAATAATGTCGATGTGCCGCTGATCTGTGATGAGCCGGGGCGCAGCATCATCGGGGAAACCGGGGTGACGCTCTACACGGTGCAGTCCACCAAGCAGATCGAGAACATCCGCAACTACGCCAGCGTGGACGGCGGGATGACCGACAATCCGCGCTTCGCGCTCTACGAGGCCCGCCATCCCGTGGCACCGGCCCGGCGCATGTTTGATGCTCCCGACCAGCTCTGGTCAGTCTCCGGCAAGTGCTGCGAAACCGGCGACATGCTGATCCACGACGTGGAGATGTGCGAGCTGCATGCCGGCGACCTGCTGGCCTTCTTCTCCACGGGAGCATATACCTGGAGCATGGCCAGCAACTACAACCGCGTGGCCCGGCCGGCGGTGCTGCTGCTCGCTGCGGAGCGCGAGGGCCTGCTGGCGCGCCGTGAGACCACCGAGGACCTGCTGCGCCTGGACTGCATCCCGGACTGGCTGACGGTCTAGCCCTTCAGCGCGGCCCGTGCCAGGCGGCGGGCCCAGTCCAGGGTCTCGTCCTCATGCTCCTCGACGATGCCGTCCACCATATGGCTTTCGATCAGCATCTCGATCCCGCACTCGCGCATGCGCTCTTCCAGCATCTCCACGGCGGTGCAGAAATCCGGCCAGGCACTGTCCCCCGGGCCGAAGGCCGCGCCGCGCCGGCCTGAGAGCTTCATGGCGGCGAGCTGGTCATAGAAGGGCAGCATGTCTTCCTGGATCATCTTCGGTTCGTAGGTCGGGCTGCCGAGGATCAGCAGTTCGTAATCACTGAGCAGCTCAGCGCTGACGTCCATCACGTCGCGCATCTCGCACTCGATGCCTTCCTGGCGCAGACCCTCGCGGATGTAACCCGCCATGGTCTCAGTGTTTCCCACAAAACTGCCGAATACGATGATGGTCTTCATGGATGGATTGCGTTACCGCGTGCTTTCCCGACTGGAATGGAGGGAATATCGGGCGGGCGAGATTCGAACTCGCGACCTCTACGTCCCGAACGTAGCGCTCTGCCTGACTGAGCCACCGCCCGAAGGGAAGAGAATTCTACCACGGAAAATCCGAGCTGTGAGCGGCGATTCAGTCCACGAGCATTGCATGCCGGGTGCCGAGCATTCCGGAGAATACCAGCTCGTCCAGGTCCTCCGGATCCAGCAGCAGGCTCAGGGTGTAGTAGTAGCGCACGCGCAGGCTGGGGTCAGTCTGCTTGAGCAGATCCACCAGCCTGTCCAGCCGCGGCTGGCGGCCGCGTAGGATGTCCATGAAGCATTCCAGCTGGGTGATCTCCAGCCCGGTGTCTACGGTTCGCGAAGAGGACTCGTCGTGCAGGCGGATCCTGCGCAGGCAGAGATCGAGGATCTCGATGTTCTTCTGGCGGAAGGCCGCCAGACCCAGCCGGGCGGCGGCGTAATGGCCCCAGTGCCCCTCGACTTCCAGGCAGCGCACGACATGCTCCTGCACCAGATCCTCAAAGGCCGCCAGGGCCACGGTGCGGCAGACCACATCCGCCATGCAGGTGGTGTTGAAGTAACTGAGGCGAGCGGTCAGTGCCACCTTGCGGCTGATCTCCGTAGCCGCCAGGCCGAAGCGGCGGCTGTCAGAGCCTACCTGGGAAAGGATCGCAAGGATGTACCAGCCGTCCGAGTCCTTGATGCGTTCCCGGGGCCAGGTCTCCAGCTTGCACTTGGTGAGGCTCAGCAGGGTATCCATGTCCCCCTTGCCGACCGCTTCATACGCAAGCGTACGCAACAGGCGCTCACTGCTGCCGGAGCTGTCCCCCTGATTGTGTGAATCGTCCCCAGTCACGATTAGTCAGATTATACATAGATCAAATGAAATGTGTGGACTTGAACTTGCCATTTCACTGCTTCAGCAGGAAACAGTAGCCAATCATGGATGAGTGCCTTGTCAGACTTGAAAGCTTCCGCAGGGCGCGGCGGTATAATGCCCTACTGACATGACCAAGCACTCCGAAAGCGGCAGGAAGCCGCAGCGGGATGATCAGGATCGTACTGCCGGACTGCCTGCCGCAAGCGACGGCAGGCTGGACTTCGACGAAGCCCTCCTGAAGATCCGGATCGCCAGTGACCAGGAAAGAATCCGCCTGTTCCATGAAATCAGCAAGGCCCCCGGCCTGACCCTGCTCAACCGCAGGCAGCTGCTGCTGTTCGCCGACCGCTACCTGCTCAGCGACAAGTCGGAGGTCGTGAACGGCCTCGACAAGGTGCTGGGTGCGATCGTGGAGCAGGCCCAGTCGGACAGTCTCGCCGACCGCGTGCTGGAGCTGCTGACCAAGGTCCAGGCCTTCTGTCCGGCGGAGCGCTTCATCCCGGCCCTGTCCGTGCCGCTGGAAACGGTGCTGAACCGCATCCTCGAGCGCGGCAGCCACGTGATCGCCACCAAGGTCACGATCGTCGAAGCCCTCAACCGCCTTGAGGAGGAGGACCGCACGAATGCGGTGGTCAACCTCGCATCGCTCGGGCTGATGCTGCATCCCTTCGACCGTGAGCTGCTCAGCCGCCGTTACAACGGCAACATCCTCAACGGCAGCCACGGTCTGGCCCGCCATGACCTCGACGTGCTCTGCGAGCTGTTCCCCGATGACGCCGGCTTCCACGGCGACCGCATCGATGTGATGACGCGCCAGGATGACTACGACGCCGCCCTCGATTCCATCGAGGAGTACAGCAAGCGCTTCGAGCTGGACACGGAGATGCTGGCCCGCCGTGCCGATGCGTTGTATCAGCTCGGCCGCAATACTGAAGCACTGACTGAATATGACGACCTGCTGAAGCGCGATCCGGAGAACACCGAGGTCCGGCTGTCACGCATCCGCGTCTATGAGCAGCTCGACTTCTTCGAGGATGCCAACGCGGATCTCGAGAAGGTGCTGGAGGCGGAGCCGCAGAACATGGAGGCCCGCCAGCTGCTGCGCAGCATGCAGATCCGCAAGCAGGGCTACGGCATCGAGGACGATCTCTACTCGCTGTTCCTGCGCGGTGATGATTCCAGCTTCATCGGCGACATCAAGATCCCCGAGGCCCGCTTCACGGACATCGGCGGCCTGAGTGTTGCCAAGCAGAAGATCCGCGAAACGATTGAATACCCGCTGAAGTTCCCCGAGATCAGCCGCAGGTACGGCAAGGTGGCCGGCGGCGGACTGATGTTCTTCGGCCCCCCGGGCTGCGGCAAGACCCTGCTCGCGAGGGCGGCGGCCGGTGAATGCGGTGTGACCTTCATCAACGTCAGTCTCGCGAGTGTGCTCGACAAGTGGGTCGGCAACTCCGAGAAGGCGATCAGCATGATCTTTTCGGCAGCGCGCAAGCATGCCCCGAGCATCATCTTCCTCGACGAGATGGACAGTATCGGCGGCAGCCGGGCCAGCTTCCAGGCCGGCTGGGAGAAGAAGCTGATCAGCCAGCTGCTCACGGAGCTGGACGGAATTGCCAGCCGCAATGAGAACGTGATGGTGCTCGGTGCCACCAATGCGCCCTGGGACGTGGACTTCGCACTCCGGCGTCCGGGCCGGCTTGGCAACCTGCTGTTCATCCCGCCGCCGGACCTCGCCAGCCGCGAGGAGATCTTCCGGCTCTACCTGAGCCGCAAGCCCTTCGTCAGTGACGACATCGACATACCCTCCCTGGCGGCACGCACCGCCAAGTACAGCGCTGACAGCATCCGCCAGCTCGTGGAGAACGCAGCGGCGATTCCCTGGCGTGAGGCCATCAACGGCGCCGAGCCGCGGCCGCTGTCAATGGTGGACCTGGAGGAGAGCCTGAAGACCATCGGGCCGGACCTTGCCGAGTGGGAGAAGCTCGTGGTCCGTTACGAGGAGTTCGCCAAGCAGAGCATGCAGAAGAGCGAGATGGGCTTTCAGAAGCGCGCCAGTGCAGCCGTCATCTGACAGATGATTGCATATCGTAACTTATGGCAACATAGGAAACCATGTTGATCAGATTCAATTCGGGTGGAATTGGGAGGCCAGAATTCATTACAGAACTATTTGAGCACTATGGAGCTGGAAAAATTTTTGCGCAACTCGCTTGAGCGCAAGTTGCTAAACAATTCATCTCATTGGCCATTGCCGAAATGAATCGAAGCAGGGCAAATGCATTTGAAACAAGATCATATGAGCCATACACGGTCTTCGCCTTGTTCGAGGCGAAGAGCTAGTACTCTTCGGAGTGGGTATACAGCTCTCTGTCCATAAAGGCGTTGCGTGCATTGAAATTAAGTCTGGCAATGTGCTGACAAGCAGTTGCATGGCAAGCGATAACCGCACTTGATATAAAAAAGGGAGCGCCACTGGCACTCCTTTCCGTTGATCGTGATTCGCAGCCTCAGTCCTCGAAGGCGTTCCGCTCGAGGTTGCGGCGCTTCTGTTCCAGCAGGTCATCGCTGCCCATGCCAGCGCCTTCCTCATCACCGGCGGTCTCCCCGGGCTGGCCGGAGGACTGCTCCTCCATCTGGGCCTGCTCCTCCTCGCTGGCAATGATCACCGGCAGCTGGAAGCCGTTGTAGATCACCCATTCCATCTGGTACTTCTCGTCGTACTTCTCATCGGGCATCTCGTCGCCGGAGAGGCTGGCCGCCATTGCGTTCGGGTCATAGGGCCGCACCAGCGTGATCAGGAGCTCGTTGTTGGTCGGCCACTCGATGATCTGGTCGAGGATGTCGTCAAAGTCCTGCTTGGTGATGTCGATGATCGGACCCATCCCGAACAGGGAGCGGCCCTTGCCACCGAGCGGCGCCATGCTCACGAGGTCGCCGCCGCCGTGGACGATCAGCGTCGTGTTGCCACTGGGGAAGTCCGCGGGCACGGTCAGGTGGAACTCACGCCAGATCGGATCGGTGCGGTAGGGCTGCAGCTTGACCTTCACGCGGATGGTCTCACCGGGGGCGAACTTCGGAATCTGATCCATCGGATGCCCGGCCTCGAACATCATCTGGCCCATCAGCGGGTCGCCTTCCTCGGACTGCTCCTCGCCACCCTGCTGGCTGGGATCCAGCCCGCCGTTCATGGCCTCCAGCAGTTCCTGGTCCTCACTGACGGCGGGGGGCAGGGCCGGGTCATCGCCGCCCTCCGCGGCTTCGTCGCTCTCATCACTGATGATCTCGGCGTTGTCAATCGAGGCATTGATGCGGTTGCCCGTGACCTCGATCATCACGTTCAGGCGCGTCATGTCAACCTCGCGGTAGATGTTGTTCTGCAGCAGGTTGGCAAGCGGCATGATCTCGAAGGCGCCGTCACCGATCACGTCCAGGTCGTTGCTGTAGTAGTTCACGCGGCGCAGCGGCTCGCGCAGTCCCGTGCCTTCCACGTGGTAGCTGAGCTTCATCGTGCCCTTGGGCTGGCGGTCCAGCACCTCGGCCGCCGCCTGGTTGACGGCCATCGCCATCAGCATCGGCGTCCAGTCCGGGTGCTTCATGACCTCGAACTCGAAGCTCTGGTCACGGCCGGTGTCGATGTCCTTGATCTTGACCTTGACAGGCACCATGTCCGGCATCAGCTTGAAGGTGCCGCCGCAGGCCGCCCCGTGGTCCTTGGTCATCGTGCCCAGCGTGGGCTCAAGCCGCACGCCGTCCTTGAAGGCGCGCTGACTGCTGCTGTAAGTCCAGGTGATGTAGGCCTTGCTGACGGGCAGGTTGGTGGCCCCGGCCCCGAAGAAGGGGTGGCCGAACATCAGGAAGCGGCCCTTGTCGTCACTGTAGGTCACGGTGCCGATGGCCTGCATCTCGATGTCGCCGGTGATCAGCGAAGCCGCCACCGCGTCACCACCGACCAGCGGCGGACCGCTTGTGTCGGATTCAAGCAGCAGCCCGGCTCCGTCACTCTCCTGGCGCAGGAACAGACCCTCGCCGGCGGAGCTGCCGCTGGGCTTCTCGATCAGCTCGAGGTTGCTGCCGAGCATGTCGCGCATTTGCTCCTCATAGAGGCCGAAGACCTTGTGGTTGACACCGGAGACATAGAGCGGTGTCGTTGCCAGCACTGCCTGGTAGGCATGCCGGCCCGCGGCGCGCGCGGCGTCGTTGAAGGCCATGGCCTGATCCAGGCTGTCCACGTAGCTGATCACGTTGCCATCCTCGTCGATCGGGATGCCGCTGTTCTCGGTCTCGGGCAGCACGGTGTTGGTGCCGTAGTCAGGTTCATCCACATCGGGCAGCGCCGCCAGCATCGAGCTGATGGGCGTCACGCCGCCGACATGCGTATCTGTGAAGGGGATCGCCGCACTCACGGCACCGAGCAGCTTGCCATCGATGTAGACGGGGCTGCCGGAGTAGCCACCGGCGATGCCGTTGGAATGGTCAACCACCGGCCCCGTGAAGTGGGCGAGGATCAGCGGTCCGCCATCAAAGCCTCCGTCGGGAATCAGCTCGATCACCTCGACGTCGAACTCCTCGATCTTCGTCCCCCGGATCACCGTCCTGGCCTTGCCGCTGAGGCCCGGCTTGAGATCCTTGAGATCAAAGACCGGGATGTCGAGCGTGTTGTCTCCTGCGAATGCCCGGCCCATGAGCGCGAAGACGCTGAGGGCCACCAGTAGGAGTACTTTCTTCACTGTTTCACCTCTCGGAAGGACTTTCCCGTGAGCACACGGAGGCTCCATGTGAAAACGGACATACATATTATGACTTGTTACCTGAACCACAGTTCAATTGGATTATTCCCTGCAATCAGGTTCCCATGTCATAGCTGCTCAGATACTTCTCCTGCTCAGCGCTGAGCTTGTCGATCGTGAAGCCCATTGTGCGCAGCTTGAGCTTTGCTACCTTTTCATCGAGATCCCGCGGCATCACATAAACGCGGTTCTCCAGTTTGCCGGCCTGCTTCGCCAGGTACTCGGCGGCCAGCGCCTGGTTGGCGAAGCTCATGTCCATCACCGCAGCCGGATGGCCTTCCGCCGCACTCAGGTTCACGAGCCGGCCCTCGCTGATCACGCGGATGCGCCTGTTCGGGCTGAGCTCATATTCGATCACCTCGGGGCGCAGGTTGCGGCTCTTGCGTGAGAGCTGGCGCAGCGCCTTCATGTTGATCTCCACGTCGAAGTGGCCGCTGTTGCAGACCACCGCGCCGTCCTTCATCTTGCGGAAGTGCACGGTATCTATGACATTGATATTGCCCGTCAGCGTTACGAAGATGTCACCGAGCGGGGCCGCCTTTTCCATGGGCATCACCTGGAAGCCGTCCATCACGGCCTCGATGGCCTTGGTGGGGTCGATCTCCGTCACGATCACATGTGAACCGAGTCCGCGTGCGCGCATCGCCACGCCGCGGCCGCACCAGCCGTAGCCGGCCACAACCACCGTGCGCCCGCAGAGCAGTAGGTTGGTGGCGCGGATGATGCCGTCGATGGTGCTCTGGCCCGTGCCGTAGCGGTTGTCAAACAGGTGCTTGGTGTCGGCGTCATTCACGGCGATCACCGGGAAGGCCAGCTTGCCGTCCTTTTCCATTGCGCGCAGGCGGATCACGCCGGTGGTGGTTTCCTCCGTGCCGCCGATGATGTTCTCGATCAGGTTGCGGCGCTTGCTGTGGATCGTGTTCACCAGGTCGCAGCCGTCATCCTGGGTCATGGTCGGTTCGAGGTCCAGCACCGAATTGATATGGCGGTAGTACTGCCTGTTATCCGCGCCGTGCACGGCATAGACGCTGATGCCGTGGTCCTTCACGAGGTGCGCCGCCACGTCATCCTGGGTGGAGAGCGGGTTGCTGGCGCAGAGCCTGATGTCAGCTCCGCCGGCCTTGAGGGTGATCGCCAGGTTCGCGGTCTCGCTCGTGACATGCAGGCAGGCGGAAATGCGGTGCCCCTTCAGCGGTTTGCTCTTGTCGAAACGGGTGCGGATCTGCTCGATCACCGGCATTTCGGAGGCGGCCCATTCGGTACGGCGCCGACCCTCGGTGGCGAGTGCGATGTCGCGGATGTCGCAGAGCTGGGTCTTCTGCATGCGGGGAGTGCTCATGATTCTGGAAACCTCAGGCCATAATTGGACTGTTTGTCAGTCCGGGCTTCATTGTACCTGCTGAGATTCTATGCACTCTCCGCGCGGCCTGCTGGCCCTCAGCGGCTTTTTGCCGGGATATTGCCAGTCCTTAACTGACGCCGCTGAAACTGCATGCTCGCTGCGGGCGTACATATCAGCATGTCCAGGGTCCCGCCGCCGGTTGAGCACACTGCCGTTATACTTGCGCACGAGCCTGGATACACCGCGATGAATGAGTCCCCAGCACAGAGTGCAGAAGCAAGGGCAATGGAGGACCGCTTCTCCGATGAAGCGATCATCCGCCGCTGCCAGGCCGGCGACTGGTCGGACTACGACCGCCTGGTGGAGCGCCACCGGCGCATCGTCTGGGCGGCGATCGACGGGGTGATCGACAACAAGAGCCTGATCCCCGACCTGGTGCAGGAGTCCTTCATCCGCGCCTATCGCAAGATGGACACCTACCAGTTCATGAGCAGCTTCAGCTCATGGATCTTCCGCCTGGCGCGCAACCACGCGATCAGCTACCTGCGCAGCAAGGCGGCGAAACTCAAGAGCACGAGCATTGATGACAATGCTGATGACAGCGTCCCGATCAGCCAGCGCATCGCCGGCGGCTCGGAACCGGCTGAGGAGTATGAACGGCAGGACATGCGCCGCAGCCTTGATCAGATCCTCGCACAGCTCCCGGAACACTACCGGGCGGTGCTGAACCTGTACTACCTGCAGGAGCTCTCCTATGAGGAGATCGCGAGGATCCAGGACATTCCGCTGAACACGGTCCGCACACACCTGAGACGCGCCCGGCAGAAGCTGATGGAGCTTACCGGGCAGGGAGGATGGCAATGAGCCCCTTTACTGAAGATGACTTCATGGACAACAGCCCCCGCACACGGGACAGTGAACTGCGCGGCCGCATGGAGGGCCTGCGCGATGAGCGCGAGCGCCTGGCGCCCGGTGTCAGCCAGCTCTTCGAAAGCGTGCTGGAGCGTTACCTCGAAGGTGAACTGAACTACGACGAAGCCGGGATGTTCGTGGCCGACATGGACCTCGACGAAAGCCAGGAGCGCGTCTGGCAGTCCCTGCGCAACCTGGAGGACACGCTGATCATCCGCGCCGACGTCGCCAGCCAGCTGGACTGGCTGAGCCAGCGCGTGCGCGAGGCGGTGGAGAACAATGAGCAGCTGCGGCACTGGCTGCGTGAGATCAGCCGTGGCGTGCTGACCTTCCATGTCTGGCAGGGGCATGATGAATACCAGTCGCTGATCAAGTGTACGCGCCTGGCCTACATCGGCAAGTACCTCGGCGTCAGCGGGGGCGTGGCCGTGCTGCGCAGCGACATCAGCTGAAGCTGATGGCAGTGAATGGCTGCTAACATTATCCGCGCATGAGCCCGTCACTCGAGACCAGGCTGCCGCGCGGCACAGTCCTCCGGGACCCGATCCTGCTGGCCAGCGGCTGCTGCGGCTACGGCGAGGAATACCTCCCGATCGTCCATCCGGCCAGCTTCGGCGGCGTGATCACCAAGGCGGTGAGCGTCAACCCGCGGCTTGGCAACGAGGCCCCGCGCCTGCGTGAGACGCCCGCGGGCCTGCTCAACTGCATCGGCCTGCAGAACCCCGGCGTGGATGTGCTGCTCGGTGAGGTGCTGCCGCGCATCAATCAGCTGGGCTACAGCTACATCGTCAACGTCGTCGGGCATACCGTCGACGAATTCGCCGAGCTCGTGCGCCGTGTGCAGCGGCACTGCGAGGAGCAGGGGCAGGGTGGGATGATCGGCTTCGAGCTGGACCTGAGCTGCCCGAACGTCGACAGCGGCACGACCTTCGCCACTGACCTGGATGTGCTGCGCGCAGTGACTCGCGCCTGCCGCGCGGAGACGGAGCAGCTGATCGTAAGCAAGATGACGCCGAACGTGACGGACATGCTGCCCTATGCCGAGGCTTCACGGGAGAGCGGTGCGGACAGCATCACGATCAGCAATACACTCAACGGGATCAGCATTGACATCCGCACGAGGAAGAGCAATCTCGGCCGCCCGAGCGCGGGCTTGTCAGGCGCGGCGATCCTGCCTGCCGTGCTCTACCACATCTGGCGCGTGCACAGGGCGATGAAGGACTACCCGATCGTCGGCTGCGGCGGGATCTGGGATGCGGACAGTGCGATCCAGCACATCCTCGCGGGGGCCACGGCGATCCAGCTCGGCACCGGGCTGTTCATGAACCCGCGCCTGCCGCTGGATGTGCAGCAGGGGCTTGAGAAGTATCTGACTGAACAGAACGAGCCGGACCTCGCCTCCATCCGCGGTACCTACGAGTACTGCTGAAGGCGGGCCCGGCCCGTTGTCAATTCACTCCTAGTTGGTCGCCGTGCCGATGTCGGTCAGCGTCGGCGCGGGCATCCTCACAACCACCTGATGGGTGTTGCTGGGGATGCCCCGGCTGAGCACCTGCACCGTGCCGGTCGCCCCGGCGGGCACCGTGGCCTGGATCTCCGTGGAAGTCCAGCTCACGATTGACGCCGCAGCACTGCCGAACAGCAGCGTGGCGAATTCATTCGGCACGTCATTGCCGAAGTTCGTACCGGTCACCGTCACGCTGTCACCTTCGTGCAGCACGCCCGGACTGACTGAATCGATGTGCGGCGCTTCGCGCACGGTCACGTCATCCAGCCAGTAGCCGTCTCCGTGGTTGTTGAAGTCACTGAAGAAGTACCAGTTGAGCTTGATGCGCTCGCCCATCCAGTCGCTCAGCAGCAGGCCGTCCGCGCGCCAGTCCGGCTGGTTGAGGCTGTTGAAGGCCGCCAGCTCGGTCCAGGTGCCGAAGTCCGTCGTGGCATAGATGATGCAGAAGTCGTCGGCATCTCCCATGTCGTAGTGGTGCAGCATCCCGAGCCCGGGGGTCGTCACGTTGTCAATCAGGAGGGTCGGGCTGACCAGGCTGTCACCCTGGAAGCGGCCGTAGTTCTGGGTGTCACGCCCGAAGAACATCGCCGTGGTCCCGCCGAAGCCCTGGCCGGCGCGCGCGTGCCAGAAGCCCGCGCCGCCCTGGTTCTCGATGTACCAGAAGGGCTCAACCGCACCCTCCCAGTCCTCGTTCCAGGGCAGGGCCAGACCGGGGTTGAAGGTCGTCCAGTCAAGGTCCAGGCTCACGCTCTGGCCGTCGGTGTCAGTGGCGATGGCCGTGAACTGCACCGCCTGGTCGAACACCAGGTCGCTGTTCCACTGCGTGCTGAAGGGCGCGGTTGTGTCGGTTGCCAGGGTCGTGCCGTCCAGGATGAACTGCACGCTGGAGATCGCCTCGTCGTCAGTGGCATCCACGGTGATCGTCTCCAGCCCGCTCAGGATCTCGCCGTCAGCGGGAGTCACGCTGAGGATCTGCGGCGGAGCGCTCTGTTCCTTGACGGTCACGTCGTCAATCCAGAAGCCGCCGGTGCCGTTGCCGATCCAGTTCAGGGATGAACTGTCGAGGCGGTAGCCCAGACGGATCGTCAGGCCGGCATAGGCACTGAGGTCCGCACTGACCACATGCCAGTTCAGGTTGTTGCCGGTGTAGCTCGCCAGCGTATCCCAGTTGGCACCGTCGTCGGTCGTGATCAGCAGCTTGGCGGTGTTCTCACCGCTGGAGACGTTGTAGCGCTGGTACCAGCGCACGATCGGCGAGCCGGCCCCGGTCATGTCGATCGCGGGGCTGACGAGCAGGTCGTGCTCATTGCGGTCATAGCCGCCGTTCTCCGCACCGACACCGGCGCTGTAGTCGGGACTGACGTTGACGGACTTGTCCTCCCAGCGGCGGGTGCCGCCGAAGCTGTAGGAGGCCCAGGGGGAGATGCCCAGCCCGAATTCCTCAGTCCAGGGGTAGCTCGCGGGCGCATTGCTGATGTTGATGTTCACGCTGTCGGTGGCGATTTCGCCCTGGTCATCCACGGCGATGGCCTTCAGCGGCCGCAGGCCGTCATAGACGCCGGTTGTCAGGAAGGTCAGTTCGTACGGCGCAGTGCTGTCCGCACCGTAGTAGGCACCGTTGAGGTAGAACTCCACGCGGTCAATGCTGCGCCCGCCGGCCGCAGTGGCATCCGCCGTGGCGGTCATCTCGAAGCTCTCGTTGTCATTCTCCACGTGGCTGGTGATTGCCACCGTGGGGGCGTTGGCACTCGTGACCTCGATGTCGAGCGTCATCACGGCAGCGCTCGCGGAGAAGTCCGAAAGCCGTACGCTGGTGCCGCTGCCCGGCGCGGGATAGTTGTTGCTCGTCGGGTTGCTCGCACCGCTGAATTCACCGGTGAAGTCCGGATCGGTGTTGCCCAAATACCAGAGATCGTTGAAGTGCCCGCCGCTGCCGTTGTCAATCGGATCGCGCGGCTGCGTGCTGCCCGGATCATCCAGGCCGCGCGCGCTTTCCACATCCACCCACTTGCGGTACTCATTCGTGTTGTTGCTGCGTGAATCGTCGCAGTGCAGCACCAGCAGGCCGGAGCCGGGGCGGGTCTGGTCCGTGAGGATCTGCTGCATGTTGCAGATCAGGAAGTACTCATCCTCCTGCTGGCCGTTGGTCCAGACCTTCAGCACCTCGGGATGCGTCTCGTAGGCGTTGAGCGGATAGTCGTTGACATTCTCCGTGATCACCACCGGCTCCACCCAGCCGAGCTGCATCTTGCACCAGGGGTCCGGGCTCGGGATCAGCTGGTTGTCATCGTAGTTGTTGGCCATCAGGCTCCAGCGCGCCATGCCCTCGGAGCTGTAGTCCGTGTCATAGAGGTCCGGCAGGCCGAGGATGTGGCCGTACTCATGGCAGGTGATGACCATGCTGTAACTGTCATTGGTGTCGTAGCCGGTCAGGAAGTAGCTGTCCACGATCACGCCGTCGACATGCGCATTCACACCGCTCCAGCGGTGCGGGTGCAGGCCGCCGCCGAAGATGACGGGACCGGCGTAGAAGACGATCAGGGTATCGACGTAGCCGTCCTTGTCAACGTCGAACTGGCTGTAGTCCACGTCGTCATCGCTGGCCATCACCATTTCGAAGATCAGGTTGCGGGCATTGTTGGAGCTGGCATCGTAGAAGCCCTTGCTGTTCTGGGCGCGGTACCAGCCGTCGCCACCCGTGCCGCCCGTCGCCACCGCGCCGTCGATCTCCAGCTTGCCGTAGGAGACCTGCTGGTAGTAGTCGTTGGCACTGGGCGGGGTCACGCCGGTGTTGAAGAACTTGTCCTCGAAGTAGTTGACGTCGTAGGTGCCGTAGTCGGCGGCCTGGTCGCTGAAGTCGGCACGCAGCACGCACCACTGGGCTGTGCCCTCGGAGGGTGCGATGCTCGTCGTACGCGTGGTGCGCTCCACCTCATAGCCCAGCTCCAGCAGGTCGAAGTGGTTGATCACGCCGTCGAGGTTCAGGTCCAGGCTGCGGCCTTCCACGCTGGCCTCGGAAGCCTCACTGACGCTGCGGCCGAGATGGGGGCGCAGGTCGGAGGGGCGGGTCACGCCGGGGCCGGGCAGGGGATCGGTCTCGCCGAATTCCATTTCATTGAGCTGCGGGAAGATCTCCTCCCAGCGGGCGCGGTTGTCAGCGCTGCGCAGCCATTCATCCGGGGGACGGACGGTCGCCAGCGCGGTGCTGCTCAGGGCGAGGATCAGCAGGATCACTGCAATGGGAAGCCTATTCATTGCCGACCTCCCGTCCCTGAACCGTGAACTCCATGTCCCGCTTCTGGCTGTCGCGCAGGCGGTAGCTGCCAGCGCTGGTGTCGAGGCGGAAGTCGCTCAGGCTGAAATTGCCCAGCGGCCGGACCTTGACGCTCAGCAGCAGGGGCTCACCGCTGATCCCGGCGCCGAAGTAGCGGCGCGTATAGGCGAAGTCGATGCGGCCGGGCGTACCCTCGCCGTCGATGAAGTAGCTGTCATCGGGACTGCCGAGACCACCGCCGGCTTCCACCAGCAGCACCTCATACAGGCCGGGATCGTACTGCAGGGTGCCGGCGATCTGGTAGAGATCACTGGCCTGCTCGGCCTTCAGCAGCACGCGGGTCGTACCATCACTGCCGGCCAGGCTGTCCATGGCCAGGTTGAGGGTGCCGCGGCTGAGTTGCTCCGCGGGTTGCGGCTGGCCCAGGCGGGTGCCGGCCTCCTGCGACCCGCCGCCTCCGCCGCAGGCCACGAACAGCACAACGGCGAGCACCGCCGCCGCGAGTACATGTATCACACGCATGCTTACCACCTGCCTGATGGAAAATCCGGCCCGTATCTGCAGGACCCGAGGTCCAGCCCTATGCCCAAACCATGCGCCGCGTTATCTCTGCTCCAGTCCTGTCAGGGATGGCGGCGGCAGTTTTATTGTAATTGAATACCCGTCTGAATCAATCCCTCTTCTACGAATGACCACATTTCCACTGGCTGCTGCAGCGGGGACGGTGCAGACGATTTCCGTATCGTTCCAGCTCGTGATCGCGGCCTGGATTCCGCTCACGAAGACCTTGCCGAAGTCCTCGGGAGGATTGCTGCCGAAGCCGCTGCCACTGATCGTGATGCTGGCACCGTTGACCACGCTGCCCGGTGTGACGGTGGAGATCTGGGCCGCGCTGATCAGCTGCGGCTCATCCACGAACCAGCCCTGCTCATCCACGCCGCCGTCAGCCTCAAAGAACCAGGCCAGCTTGACCTTCTGCCCGAGGTAGCCGTCCAGGCGTGCCCCGGCCTCGCGCCAGGCATTCTGATTGAGGCCCGTGAACACATGCAGCTCGCTCCAGGTGTTCAGGTCCGTGGTCACATAGCAGCGGCCGTAGTCATAATCCAGTTCGATATCGTAGTGGTGCAGGTAGCCAAGCCCCGGATCCACGATGCCCTGGAAGTCGAAGGTCGGGGAGATCAGCCAGTCGTACTGGTTGTCACCGTGGTCCCCGCTGTCCTTGCCATAGAACATCCCGGGCCCGCCGCCATAGCCACCCGTGCCGACGCGGTGCCAGTAGCCCTCACCGTTCACGTCAATCACGCGCCAGGCGGGCACGGGGTTGACCGTGAAGGATTCATTCCAGGGCAGGGGCAGGCCGGCATTGCTGGTGGTCCAGTTGACAGTCAGGCTCGTGGACTGCAGATCGCCGTCGTAGGCCACCGCCGTGAAGCCCTGGGCCCCGTTGAACAGCCAGTCGCTGTTCCAGTCCGTCGTGAAGGGCGCGCTGAAGTCCTGGAAGATCAGGTCCGTGCCGTTGATCAGGAAGTCCACCTGCAGCACACCTTCGTCGTCAGTAGCATCCACCGTGATGGTTTCCATGCCGGTCAGGGTGGAGCCGTCGCCGGGGGTGATAGAGATGATCTGCGGCGCGGCACTGAGTTCACGGACATTCAGCTCATCCACCCACCAACCGGCGGTGCCGTTCTGCCTGTTGAGGCCGCTGCCGTCGAACCTGAGCACGATGCGGATCTGCTGTCCGGCCCAGGGCAGCAGGTCCACGGCCCCGGGGTGCCAGCTCAGGGAACTGCCGGTGTAGCTGGCCAGCGGCGTCAGCGTCACTCCCTCGTCAGCGGTGACGAAGACCTTGCAGGTATTCTCACCGGCACTGACATTGTGGCGGTGCTGGTAGCGGGCAATGGGATGGGTGCTGCCCGTCAGGTCGATGCGCGGGCTGACCAGTGCGTCATGCTCGTTGTAGTCATAGCCGCTGCCCTCGCTGCCGATCCCGGCGCTCCAGCTGCCTGAGGAGCCGGTGTTCTTGGCCTGCCAGAAGCGGTCGCCATTGAGGTTGTAGCTGGCCCAGGCACCCACGCCTGCTTCAAAGCCCTCCGTCAGCGGGAAGCTCTCCGGGCTGTTGCTGAGATCCAGCAGCTTGCCGTCGGTGTCGATCTCGCCCTGGTCATCCACGGCCACTGCCTTCAGCAGCCGGGCGTTGCCATCGTAGACACCGCGGGTGTCGATCGCCAGTTCATAGGGGTCAGTGCTGTCCGCACCGTAGAAGGCACCGTTGAGGTAGAAGTCCACATGGTCGATGCTGCGCCCGGCGGTCGCGCTTGCGGTGGCCGTGACATTGATCGTGCCGCTCACGCTGTCGCCGTCACTGTGGCTGGTGATTGCCACCGTGGGCGCAGTGGCGGTCTCCACGGTGATGTCGAGGGTCATGTTGTTGCCCGGTGCCGAGATGTTGCTGAGGCTGATGAAGGTGTTGGCGCCGGGGTTCGGGTAGTTGCGGCTGAAGGGGTTTGACGTGTCGTCAAAGATCCCCGTGTAGTCCGTGTCTGAGTTGCCGGCGAAGAACAGGTCGTTGGCATGTCCGTTGTTGCCGTTGTCCAGCGGATCCTTGGGATTCGTGAGGTTGGGATTCTCATAGCCGCGGGCGCTCTCCACGTCGACATGCTTGCGGTCCTCGTCGGCATTGTCGCCGTTGCCACCGGCACGGGTCTCGTCGATGTGCAGCAGCAGCAGGCCCTCACCCGGGCGGTTGGCATCCGTGCCGAGCCTGCGGTAATTGGCCATCAGGAAGTACTGGTCCTCGGTCTGGCCGTTGGTCCAGACCCTCAGCACCTCCGGATTGTCCTGGTAGTAGGGCAGGCTGTAGCCCACCTGGTTCTCCGTGATGTTCTTCGCTTCCACCCAGCCCAGCTGGCACTTGCACCAGGGGTCAAGGCTCGGCGGCTTCTGGCCGTTGTCATAGTTGTAGGCCATCAGGCTCCAGACTCCCATCCCGGCACTGCCGCCGTTGACGTCGTAGAGGTCCGGCAGGCCGAGGATGTGGCCGTACTCATGCGCGGCGATCACCATCGTGTGGCTGTCATTGCCAGTGTTGTAGCCGGAGATGAAATAGCTGTCGACGATCACGCCGTCCACGTGGATGTTCAGACCGCTGGAGCGGTGAGGCCAGAGGCCCCCGCTGAAGACGGTGTTCGGGTAGTAGCAGAGCACGGTGTCGACGTAGCCGTCGCCGTCCACGTCGAAGTCGCTGAAGTCCACGAAGGGGTCGGCGTTGAGCACGGCCTCCTTCACGAGCCAGCGTCCGCCGTTGTCAATGTACCACTGCTTGTCATGCTCACCCCTGTACCAGCCGTCGCCGCCGCTGCCGGAGGTGTCCACCGTGCCGTTGATCGCCAGCTTGCCGTAGCTGGTCTCCTGGTAGTAGTCATTGATGCTGGGCTTCGGCGCGGTGCCGAGCGAGAAGAAGCGCTCATTGAAGTAGTCGACGTCGTAGGTGCCGTAGTTGGCGCTCTGGTCCTGAAAGTCGGCGCGCAGCACCATCCACTGGTTGGTGCCCTCCGGCGGGGCGATGCTCGTGCCCTTGTTCTCAGCGGCGACCTCGTAACCCAGTTCGAGCAGGTCGAAATGGTCGATCATGCCGTCTAGGTTCAGGTCGAAGCGCTGGGTCCCGGCACTGCCGCGCTCCAGGCCTTCAGCGGCGGCAATGCCGTCACGGTCAAAGCCGAGGTACTTGCGGATTCCGTCGAAACGCTCCAGCGCAGACCCGCCCAGCGGCGGCTGGGGGCCGAACTCCCAGTCGTTGAGGACCGGGTACATCTCCTCCCAGAGTTTCAGCTTGTCAGGGCTGTCGAACCATTCATCCGGCGGGCGGACGGTGGCATTGGCAACCACGCTGAGCAGCAGCACGAACAAGGTGATGAGAATTGTGCTGCGGATCATGATCCGGACCTCCGCAGGCTGGGCTGAAGCTCACGTCTCTGGGAGTCGCGTAAGCGCAGCACATCCGCTTCGAGGGGCAGGCTGAAGTCCGCGAGCGAGAAGCCGTCGAGAGCGCGCAGGCGCAGGCGCAGCAGGTTCAGGTCACCGCTGTTCTGACGGCCCCAGTAGCGGCTGGTATAGGCGAAATCGAGCGTGCCGCTGTCCTCGCCGGAACTGAGGAAGTAGGCCTCCTCCGGTCCGCCGAGCCCGCCCCCGGCTTCCGTGCTCAGCACCTCATAACGCAGCGGGTCGAACAGCAGGCTGCCGGCCAGCTGGTAGAGATCGGCAGCGTCATCCGCACTGAGCATCAGCGACCATTCGTCGCCGGCCAGCGGTGTGGCCTCGAGCACGAGCGAAATGGCGCGGTCCCCCTCCTCGGCAAGGGGCGTACTGTTGCCAGCCGGAAGGGGCGCATTGCCGGAATCGCCACTGCCACTGCCGCCGCAGCTGAAGAGCAGCAGCAGGCCGAGGCAGGTTACTAAGGATTTCAGTTGCCGCATATGAGCACCTGTTGAGAACGGATACTCAAGATTATAGGTTTTTTCCGGGCCGCGCGCTAACCAGCCGAACCGGCTTCCTGGGCGGCGATGGCCTTCAGGCCCTCCAGCAGTTCGTCGCAGTTCTGCTCCATAACCTGATTGGCGATGCTGTTGACCATCGGGCCAAGCATCGGGATCCCGAGCTCGAAGTCCACGTTAAGCTGGACCTGCGTGCCGCCGTCCTGCTCGACGAAGGCCCAGCTGCCGTTGTAAACCTTCATGTCGCCCTTGACCAGCTCGAAGCGGCAGCTCAGCTCGGCCTCGTTCCAGATGTCGCGCTCGGTCCAGACGATCTTCTTGCTCATCGGGCCGACCTTGAGCGTGGCCGTCCACTCCGTGATCAGGCTGCCGTTGCCCTCGTCCTCCAGTACACGCGCGCTGTCGAGGTTGGGCAGCACCTCGGGGAACTTCTCCACCTGGCGGGCCGCGGCGTAGACGCGCGCGGGGGGCTGCGGAATGTGCATGGTCTTGCGGATTTCAAACATGGTCAATCTATCCCTGCATCTGGCTGAACTGTTCAAGAATCATGCGCGTGCCCTCGCAGGCGCGGCGCAGGCGGATCATGACTTCGTCAATCACCTCGACCGGCATGTGCAGCGGCGGTTCGATGCGCAGCACCTCCGGGTTGTTGAGGGCGAAGGCGATGAAGACCTTCTCCTCGATCACGCTGGCGATCATCAGCTCGCAGACGTCCTTGCTGACGCAGTCGATGCCGATCATCATGCCCTGGCCGCGGACCTCCGCGAGTACATCGGGGAAATCGCGCTGCAGGCCCTGCAGGGCCTCGATGAAGTAAGCCCCGTTGCGCTCCGCCATTGCGGCGTAGCCCCCGTGCTCCAGCAGGTCCAGTGCGGCGATCGCGGCACTGCAGGCCAGCTCGTTGCCACCGAAGGTGCTGGTATGCACCAGCGGATTCTCCTGGAACAGCTCCCAGACGTACTCGGTGCCAAGCGTGGCCCCGATCGGCATCACGCCGCCGCCCAGCGACTTGGCGAGCACGAGGATGTCCGGCTCCACGCCCTCGCGTTCGCAGGCGAAGTTGCGGCCGGTGCGGCCCATCCCGGTCTGCACCTCATCGAGGATCAGCAGCACGCCGCGCTGTTTCGTGAGCTCGCGCACGCCACTCAGGTAGCCAGCGGGTGGGACACGGATGCCGCCCTCACCCTGCACGGGTTCGAGCATCACTGCAGCGGTTGTGTCCGAGATCGCGGCCTCCAGCGCATCCAGATCGCCGAAGGGTACCACGCCGAAATTGGCAATCAGCGGGCGGAAGGGCGACTGGAAATGCTCGCGGTGCGTGCTCGAGAGGCTGCCGAGCGTCTTGCCGTGGTAGGCGTTCTTCGCACTGATGATGTCCGGCCTGCCGCTGCGCAGCCGGGCCAGCTTGATGGCGGCCTCGACGGCTTCCGTGCCGCTGTTGCTGATGAAGCTGTACTTCAGCTCACCGGGCGTGATCGCCGCCAGGCGCTGGGCCAGGGTGGCCTGCACCGGGTTCAAGAGCAGCTTGCTGGACATCGGCATGCGCTCCAGCTGCTCTCGTACGGCGCGCACGACATCGGGGTTGCGGTGCCCGAAGTTGTAGCTGCCGTAGCCGGCCACGCAGTCGATGAACTCGCGGCCGTCATTGGTGCGCACCAGCCAGCCCTCGGCCTCGACCTCGGCGCTGTCCAGGCCCATGAAGCCCAGCAGGCCGAGCAGGCCGGAGTTGACATGCTCTGCGTAGTACTGCTTGACGGCAGCATCGTCGGGTAGGGAGTAGGGCATCGGCTTGATTATAGCGAGGGCAGGATGTCAGCGAGCTTCGTTTCCGAGTCACGCATGCTGTAGTCAGCGGGGATGCTGAAACTGTCGGCGGCGGGTCTGGCGCTGGGATCGACACTGTCGAGGCGGATCGTCACAGTCACCTTTGGTGAGCGGATCACGAGCTGATGCGGCTGGCCCTTGTCGGCGATCTCGAAGCTGACGCTGCGGCTGCTCTGGCCCGTATAGACATAGCGGCTGCCGCCGCCTTCAAGCTTCTCCGTTGCCAGCTTCCAGCCCTTGACCTCGCCCAGTTTGTCGCGCATCGCAAAGCTGCGGAAGAGGTCAAGGTAGCTGCCGCGGAAGTCATCCCCGAGCGGCATGCGCTCGCCGTTCAGGTTGAAGGGGAAGAGCAGGGCGGCCGTGCCCTTGTCGATGTCGAGGATGGCGACGGTCGGTTCCTGGGTCAGGCTGTTGACGGTCTCCACGCGCATGCGCTTGCCGCTGATCAGGATGCTGCCATCGAAGTCCACGGCCGGGATCTTCTTCGGAGAGTTGAGTTCGCCGCTGTTGTACTCCAGTGTTGCGGTGAATTCCGCACTGAAGTCCGCGGAGCTGGACTCAGCCGCCTGGGCTGGGTTTAGATGCACGAAGAGCAGCAGGGCTGCCAGGGGGAGGATGTTTCTCACGTAGTTATTGACGCTCGCTGCTGTGGATTGTTTCAGTCGGACCTTCACTCGCCGGGGCTGGCGCTTTCCTTCTTGACGAAGGGGTCCAGCAGCAGCGGCGCAAACATGTTGGGGGTTCCGATGCGCCGGGAAATGAAGGTCACGCGGCGCACTCCCTTCACCTCGACTTCCCTGAACACCGGCATGTCGTTGGGCGTGAGTGAAACGGGTCCGTACAGTTCAGTGCCGTCACCCTGCACGCTGAATTCAATGGCGAAACGGCCGGAGGGATCCGAGGCCTCTTCATCGGAGAAGCCGAAGCCGAAGGTCAGGCTGTCCCATTCGCCGCCGATGTTGTATTCCAGTACCTGGGATTCGTCATGGCTGCTGTTGAAGCGGAAGCCGAGGTCATAGAGCTTGCCGTTGACCCGTGCGGACTGCAGCTGTTCAATGCCGGTCTGCTCCAGATCCTCAAGCGGCTTGAGCGCCGCCAGGTAGGCCCAGCTGCCACTGCTCAGCCCGGCGCGCTCCGCCTCGCTGCGCGGCACACCGCCCTGGTCGGCGAGGATGTGGTAGTCCAGCGGACCGCGGGCAGGCGGGCTTGTGTCCTGGCCGACCTCCATCCTGTTGCGCAGGTCCTCGGGCAGGGCGTCTGGATTCCGGCTGGCATACCAGAAGCCGCCGGCCACGAGCAGCAGGGCCACCACCACCGATATCAGAAAAGGCTTCATGCGCACTCCGGGCCGCCGGAAGGCAGCCTGTCTAACTTATCAGTCTCCGGGGCTGAGCGGACTGTCGTCCATGTCCAGCGGCGGGCCGAGATCGCCGATGTCGTAATCGTCGATATCCGCGGATCCACCACCGCCGCCATAGTTGCCGCCACCGCCGTAGCTGCCACCACCACCACCACCGCCGCCGTAGCTGCCACCGCCACCGCCGCCGCCATAGCTGCCGCCGCCACCGCCGCCGCCATAGCTGCCGCCACCACCGCCACCGTAGCCGCCACCGCCGCCTTCATTTTCGTCGCGGCGGCCGAGCAGCTGGAAGCTGCGGCAGATGATTTCTGTGCGGTAGTGCTTCACGCCCTGCGGATCAACCCAGTCGCGGGTCTGCAGCCGGCCTTCCACGTAGAGCTGGCGGCCCTTCTTGACGTACTGCCCGGCGATCTCCGCCTGGCGGCCCCAGCAGACGATGTTGTGCCACTCCGTCTGTTCCTTGCGCTCACCGCCGTCGCGGCCGCCAAAGACCTCGGATGTGGCGATGCTGAAATTGGCGACGGCAGTCCCGTTCTGCGTATAGCGCACTTCGGGATCACGGCCGACATTGCCCAGTATGATCACTTTGTTGACGCCTGACATGCCTGATCTTCCTCCAACTTTATCCAAACAGGAGTATAGCATAACCCGGGAAGTAAAGATCACGCCGTGTCATAAGATATGCGCGTGAGTACGCTCATCACGGGAATCGAGGGCCAGGACGGCGGCTACCTGGCTGAGCTGCTGCTGGAGCAAGGCATGCGCGTGATCGGCACCGTGCGCCCGGGCCAGGTCCTGCCGCCGGAGACCCAGGCCCTGGATGCGCACCGCAACTGCGAGCTCACGAGCCTCGATATGCTGAACCTCGGCGGGCTGCGCAGCCTGCTGCGTCAGCTGCAGCCGGCACGCGTGATCCACCTCGCCGCGCTCTCGCGACCGGCGCAGTGCGAGGAGCAGCCGATCGAGAGCCATACGATCAATGTGGCCAGCGCGGAAGTGGTGGTGGACTGGCTGCGCCGCGACAGTCCCCAGAGCCGGGTGCTGCTGCTCAGCAGCAGTGCAATCTTCGGCGACCCCCTGACTGAGCCGCAGAATGAGGAAACGGAGCGGCGGCCGATCAACACCTATGGCCGCCAGAAGCTGGAGGTCAGCCGCCTGGCCCAGGCAGCCCGGGAAGAAGGGCTGTACGTGTCCTGTGCGATCCCCTTCAACCATGAAAGCCCGCGCCGCAGTGAGGATTTCGTGTTCGCGAAGATCGTCAACAGTGCGGCCCGGATCAGCCTCGGCCTGCAGCAGCAGCTGGAGCTGGGAGCGCTGAATGCGCGGCGGGACTGGGGCTATGCCCCGGATTTTGCGCGGGCCTTCGCCTGGATGCTGGAGGTCGAGCGGCCGCTGGAGCTGGTACTGGCCACGGGTGAACTGCACAGCGTGCAGGAACTGGTGGACGCTGTCTTCACCGAGCTGGGGCTGGAGCATGCGAGGCATCTGCGGCACAGCGCGGACCTGCTGCGCGCGGGGGATCCGAAGGAGCAGGTCGGGGATCCGGCCCGGGCCTGGATGGAACTGGGCTGGGAGCCCAGCGTGAAGTTCGCCGGCCTCTGGAAGCTGATGCTGGACAGCGCACTGGAGCACTACCGCTCTCAGGCAGCCAGCGACACCGAGCCTATTTCCACTTGATGCCGCAGCCCATGGCCCCGGTCATGGCCGGATCAGGCTGCCGCCCGCTGAGCAGGGCGTCAATGGCATTGCGCAGATCAGGACTCTGGACCTTTGCGGGATCCTGCGGGCTGTCATCAATGCGGCCTGTGTAGGCCAGCTCTCCCGCGGCGTTGAACAGGAACACATGCGGCGTGCGTTCAGCCCCGAAGCTGCGGGCCACGCTCTGGTCCTCATCGTGGAGGTAGGGGAAGTTGTAGCCCATTTCGCGGGCCCGGACCTGCATGTTCTCAAAGCTGTCAGCCGGATGAGACTCGGCATTGTTGCTGCAGATTGCGGCAAAGCGGACCCCTTTTGCCCCATATTCCTCCTGCATGCTGATCACGCGCTGCTGGTTGGGAATCACATAGGGGCAGTGGTTGCACCAGAAGAGGACCACTGTGGCCTGCTCGCCCCTGAGCTGATCAGTGCTGAGCGTTTCACCGGCAGTGGCCGGCAGCTTGAAGCTGGGGAGGCTGTCTCCGAGTTGCAGTGACATGTACGGCTCCGGGCTGGAATTTCACCAATACCATATCTATCCACGACTTATCCCAAAAAACTTGACACATCTGATATAATCTGCCGAGTCAAAACCTGTATGGTCCAAGTTAGAGGTATTGTGATGCGTAATGCGTTGATCATCCTGTTAATTGCCGCTCTGCCGTTCCTGATGGCAGCCGACATGGAGCAGGGTCGCACTCTCGAGCTGTGCGGTCTGAACGTGCCCTGCGACTGTTGTGAGGTCACCTGCGTATCGATCGACATCGATTGCTACTGCGTGTGTGAGGCGAACGGCGGCAGCAGCGACCCCCTGTGGGTACACTTCATGGATTGCGACGGCAACGTGCTCGGCTCCGCTGAGATCGCCGGTCCGTTCTGCGATCCCTGCTACAGCTGCGGTTCTCTGACCGGCCAGCTGGACAAGCCCGTCAACCCGATGGACATCGCCCGCGTGCGCATCGAGAAGCCGGGTGATGACGACCTGTACATCTCCTGGATGCGCCTGAGCGTCGGCCGCTGGAACAACTGCTGCAGCGGCAAGTGGTACAAGCTGTGGAAGGACTGCCTCTACGCTGACCTGAACGGCGACTACGACGCCATCGAGCTGTACTAGTCGATCCCGCGGATCTCTGATCCGCAGAAGTTCGAACTGAATGACCGGTCCCCGCGGGGGCCGGTTTTTTTTTCGCGCGAACGTGGGGCAGATGTGTGCCTGAGAGCTATTCACCACGAAATTCACGAAAGATATGGAGCGCGAGCATTCAGCTCGCCGGCTTGCAGGCATTCAGTCTGCAAAGCACACTAAAGATGCTATTCACCACGAAGCTCGCGAAGGTTGCTGTTTACCACCAAGCTCGTGAAGGAAATGGAGCGCGAGCATTCAGCTCGCCGGCTTGCAGGCATTCAGCCTGCAAAGCACACTAAAGCTGCTATTCACCACGAAGCTCGCAAAGGTTGCTGTTTACCACCAAGCTCGCAAAGGATACGGAGCGCGAGCATTCAGCTCGCCGGTCCGCAGGCATTCAGCCTGCGGTGCATATTTCAGTGAACATCTTCCAGTCGCTGTGCGATTCTGCAGTAGGATGACCACTTCCAGTCTGCGGCTGTCCGGCAGAGCCGGGCCTTGACGGGGTTCTCATGAATATATTCGGCCACATTATGCAGATGGCGCTGGTCACGGATGAACCGGTCAAAGTAGTCAAGCTGCCAGAAACTGCCTGAGCGTCCCAGCACCAGGTTGGCCTGCCTGGCCGTGAAGGATTTCCAGCCGCGTACAATTCCGGCAAGGGGGAAGCCCTTGCGCTGTGCGATCAGCACATGCACATGGTTTGGCATGACCACCCAGGCCAGCAGCAGGTAGCGCTCGCCATCATAATGCAGCAGGCTGCCCTCCACGATGTCTGCGACACGGGGATCCCTCAGCCAGCAATTGCCGTAACACGTATCGAGATCATCATCGCCGGCGAAAATCGCGCGTGGGTCATCCCGCATGTTCTTCCCCGGAGCATTACCCACAAAGCGTGACGGATGCAGGGAATCCGCCAGGCGGAATGTGATTGCCTGAAAGAGTGAGTGATGGTCGAAGTGCGGCAGGCGGCCATGGTTGTACAGACCACGGTGTCCATGCTCGTCGATTGGCATGTGGATTTCTCCCTTGTGCGGGCTGAATGCCCGCGCTCCGGCGAGCTGAATGCTCGCGCTCCATCACGCGCTCCGGCGAGCTGAATGCTCGCGCTCCATCACGCGCTCGAGTTCGAGTTCCTACGCGCGCTGCGGTACCACTCCCTGGCTGAGGGCCATCGGCAGCAGCGGTTCCGCGCTGGCTGCGATCTGCGCCTTCTCCCATTCCGGGAAGATCCAGTCAGGCAGGCCCGCCAGGCAGCGCAGCAGCGAGGACAGTTCGCTGGACTTCTGCGCATTCTCGATGTGATGGCTGAGGCGTTCACGCAGCAGGGCCGCGAGGTCCGCGACCGTGATCTGGCGGCTGATCGCATAGCGCATGCGCATCCGGCGCAGCAGGCCTTCCTCGTCGCGCATGATCGCCTGGGACTCAGCGCGGCTCAGCCCGAATTCGCGCAGGCTGCTCTCCGTGAGCTGGCCATTGCCCAGCAGGCACCAGAGCATCACACGCACGGTGGGGTCGTCATGGAGCTTTGCACAAACGGACATACGTTCATCTCCCTCGCAGTTCGGCGTATTGCCGCACTACGGATAACTACACAAAAATTACCATAAACAGAAGGATAGTCAAGGATATACAATGTTAATGCAGCTGATAGGCAAAAGGTAGTAAGCAGGAGAGGGATGGGGCGAAAGGCAAAATGCAGAAGGCAGAAGGCAGGGGGAGGGGGTACGCAACTTGCTTGCGCACAATGGACATTTGAATGGAGCAACAACAGTGATCGAACGTCTTGTGGCATTGCGCGCAAGTGAATTGCGCGCCTCCATTGCCCGACTGACATCGGGCCTCCTTTCGCCTGACTTACATCAGGCCTCCGTTTAGGCCTCCAGCGCCAGGCTTACAGCCTGGCCTCCTTGCCCGGTTTGCACCGGGCCTCCGTTTAGGCCTCCCTCAGCTGATCCAGCTGCCGACGACAGTGACCGGGTAGTACTCGCCCTCGATTTCCACGAGCGTGATGTACTGGCCCTGCAGGGCCATGTTCACATGCATCAGGCGGTCAGTAGCAGCAGGGAACTGCGGGCCGAGCGTGGTCAGCGCGCCGAGTTGCTGATTGCCGATGCGGATCTCCTCGCCCATGCTCACGCTGATCGAGTTGAAGCGGTTGTAGCCCTGCAGTCCGGCTTCATAGCGCGCCTGACCCTCCGGCGTTGCCAGGCTGATGTTCCAGCTGCCCTGCTGTCCGGCGAGGCCCAGCGGGCCCAGCCCCTCCTCGCTGACGATGTAGCGTGCGCAGAGCGGCTGGCCCTCCAGGCGGCTGCGCCACCACCACTCGAAGCCGCGGTTGTACTGCGTGAAGAAGGCCAGGCCGCGGGATGCGGCGCGCTCCGTCGGGCCAAGCGTTGCCATGTTCACGAGCGGGTTGCGGTCACGGCTGTCCGGCAGGCCATCGCCATCCGTGTCGGGCTGCTGCGGATCGGTCTGGATCAGGCCTTCAGCGATATCCGTCAGCCCGTCGCCGTCGCTGTCACGGCGCAGCTCTGCCAGGCTGAGGCTGTCCAGCATATATTCCGCGCCCTGCATCTCCTGATAGGAACCCTGCGGGCCGCCTTCCTCACTGTGGTCAAACTCGATGGTCTCCAGCAGCGGGCGGTAGTGGCCGATCGTCAGCCTGTCATTGTCAATCTCCAGAGCCAGGGGCAGGGAAGGCTGGCCGCCCTCGCCGTATTCACCGGCCAGCTCGTCAACGCGGCGTGGACCGCCGGGATGCACCATATAGAAATAGGTATGCGCGAGGCCGGTGGGCAGCACCTCCTCATACAGGCCGTCGCCGTCTGCATCCACACCGATGAAGATGTCGCGTTCACTGGCCAGGCCGTCAGCCACATAAGCCAGGTAGTGCAGGCCGGCGGCATCAGTGGAGCGGGCCTGCCAGAGAAGGCTGCCCTGGCCATCAGGCTGGAAGATGTCGCCGATCACCGCCAGCTCGGGCTGGAAGGCGAATGGCAAGGCGGGCTCGTTGACAGACTCCGCGAGCAGCGGGGCGTAGTAGGCATCCAGCCACTGCTTTGCCCGGGGTCCGCCGCAGGCCGCGATGATTCCGGGACCGGTGAATTCCATCCAGCCCAGGGAGCCGGAGTCCGCCCAGCGCAGCATGTGTTCCGTGAGCTCTGGGCTGCCATTGCTGATCAGCCAGTCCACCAGGGCATCCACGCTGTCATACATATCCATCCAGGCATCGGGGGCCGGCGGCGGCGACATCTGGGCGGCGAGCAGGGCCAGGCTGTCGAGCTGTACGCCGTCCAGCTGCGGGATACGTTTCAGGAGCGGCCGGAAGGCATTGATGCCCGTCTGGATGATCTGTTTCATCAGCTCGTCGTCAAGACTTGGATCGCGCAGGGCGCAGAACTGATCCGCCAGATCCGCGTAATCAGGCGGTGCGTTGACAATCACGGGACTGCCGGACAGCGGCAGGCCGTCGCTGCCGAGCTGCAGGGCCAGCAGATGGCTGTTGGCACTCCAGTAGTCATGTCCGGTGGGATGCGTTTCCGCCAATACGTAGAGGGTGTTGCCACTGAGGATCAGGTCCTTCACATACAGCTGCTCCAGGGCCGGGATGCGGATATGGGTGTCCGTTGCCGGATTGTAGAGTTCCGCGCCGCGTTGCTCGCCCGTGTATTCGCCGGACCAGTAGATCCCGGCCGGGCCGCATTCGAGGTAGCTGGACATGCGGTACTGGCTGTTGTCATCCTGTTCCAGCAGCAGACTGCCGTCCGCGGCGGAGTAGATGCAGAAGCCGAACGGCCCACCTGCCAGCAGGGAACCATTGGTAGCGTCAAGGCTGAGCAGCGGTTTGCCGGACAGTTCCTCAGCCTGATGCTCCCAGAGCAGTTCGCCGGATGGGATGGCATAACGCCGGAGCAGGGGCAGGCCCTCGGCAATTACGGGGTCGGTTTCCACGTTGGCAAAATTGAACAGGCTGGTGGCGGGCGCTGCAGCGACCGTCAGGCTGTCGCCATCGTAATGCGCAGCAGTGATCGCTGCACCGCCGATGGCGGCGAATTTCGAGACACCGCTGCCAGAACTGAAGAGGCTGATCTCCTCGTCACCGATCAGCACCAGCGGATGCTCATGACCGAGCTCAGCACCAAGTGCCAGATAAGTCAGTGGGATGTTCCAGGACTGCAACTGTTCCGCGGTGTCAGGCGCGTAGAGTTCGATGTGGCGGAAGAAGGGACGGGTGAAATCACCTCCGCTATTGCCGGATATCAGCCATAGACCTTGATCATCAAGCCCGAGGATCTCGCTGCCGGGCCGGGCACGCAGATCCTCATGAATCCCGGACCAGTCTGCTATCTCAGCTATGGGCTGGAGCTGACCAGGCTCCCGGCTCTGCCAGTTCTCGATTGAAGCATGCGTTGTATCTCGGTAGCTGTCCCAGGGCAGTTCCTGCATGTCCAGCAGCTCGCCGCTGGCCGGGTCGAAGTCCCACTGCCTGTCATAGGTAAAAGCGCTCAGGCGTCCGGGCGCGAGCCTGAGTTCAACGGGATTGCTCTGCACGCTGACGTGGGTATACCAACCCTGAAATGAAGGCAGATCCGGCATTTCGTAGATGGTGCTCTGCATTTCCCTGGCAGCAAGCATGCCGTCGATGTCCATTGGATCAGCCAGCTGCGAGATGTCGTATTCACCGCTGCGGGGCCAGCGGGCAGGATCGCCGGCGCAGAGCAGGCCGCGGTTGACGGGCGGATAGACGAAGGGGGCCGGAGCCTGCTGGGCGTAGCCGGCAGCAGGCAGCAGCAGGATGATTGCCAGCAGGCGGAGTGCCTTGTACATGCTTGTCCTCCCGGGGCTTGCACCCCGCTGGCATTGTAGGACAGGATATGAAAAAGGGGAGGCCGGAGCCTCCCCTTGAGTGGGCCGCTGATTGCAGGCCAGTCACGCCAGGGCGTGACTGGTAATTGCCAGGCTTACAGCCTGGCCTCCGTGCCCGGTTTGCACCGGGCCTCCGTCGCCCGACTGACATCGGGCCTCCATTGCCCGGTTTGCACCGGGCCTCCTAGGCGCCGGGGACAGCGGCCTTCACGGCATCGCTGACATCAGCACTGTACTTGCCGAAGGCATCACCGAACATGCCGGCCAGCTTGCGGGCCGCGGCATCATAGGCATCCTTGTCACCCCAGGTGTCGCGCGGACGCAGCAGCTCATCCGGCACGCCGGGGCAGCTGACGGGCACGCTGAGGTGGAAGTTCGCATCATTCCAGGTCTCGACGCTGTCCAGCTTGCCATCCAGCGCGGCATGCAGCATGGCACGGCTGTAGGTGATGCTGATGCGGCGGCCGACGCCGTAGCCGCCACCGCTCCAGCCCGTGTTGAGCAGCCAGACGCGGCAGTTGTGCTTCTCGATGCGCTCGGAGAGCATGTTGGCGTAGACGCTGGGACGCAGCGGCATGAAGGCCGCGCCGAAGCAGGTGCTGAAGGTCGGACTGGGCTCGGTCACGCCGACCTCGGTGCCGGCCACCTTGGCTGTGTAGCCCAGCAGGAACCAGACCTGGGCCTGCTCAGCCGTGAGCTTGCTCAGCGGAGGCAGCACGCCGTAGGCGTCGCAGGTCAGGAACACGATGTCGCTGGGGGTCGGGCCGCTGAGGGTCTTCGAGCTGTTGCCGATGATGCGCAGGTCGTAGCCGCAGCGCGTGTTCTCTGTCTTGCTCTTGTCGTCGAAGTCGATGATGCGGGTCGCCGGGTCAAAGCCGACGTTCTCGATCACGGTGCCGAAGCGGTGGCAGGCGTCCCAGATCTCGGGCTCGCCAGCCTTGCTGAGGTTGATGGTCTTGGCGTAGCAGCCGCCCTCGTAGTTGAAGACGCCGCCGTCATGCCAGCCGTGCTCGTCATCACCGATCAGGGTGCGGTGCGGATCGGCGGAGAGGCTGGTCTTGCCGGTGCCGGAGAGGCCGAAGAACACGGCGCTCCTGCCGTTGGCACCGGTGTTGGCGCTGCAGTGCATGCTCATCACGCCGCGCAGGGGGTTCAGGTAGTTGAGCACCGTGAAGATGCCCTTCTTGATCTCGCCGGCGTAGTCGGAGCCGAGCACGAGGATCATCTGCTTCTCGAAGTTGAGCAGCACGTGCACACCGGTCTCGCGGTCCTCAGCCTTGCAGAAGGGCACGCAGACCACCACCCAGTCGGCATTGTGCGACTCCGGGGCGCTGGCCTGGTCGAGGCTGATGAACTGGTTCTGCGTGAACAGGGCCTGGAAGGGCTTCTCGGAGATCACACGCACGCCGAGGCGGTACTGCTGCTCGGCACCCGCGAATACGTCCTGGACGAAGACCTCCTTGCCCTCAAGGTAGGCCTGGACCTGCTTGAAGCGCATCTCCCAGGTGGCCTCATCCGTGGCCTGGTTGATCGCGTTCCAGTCGACGTGGTCGTGGATCGCGGGCTGGTCAACGATGAAGCGGTCCTTGGGCATGCGGCCCGTGGTCTTGCCCGTGTCGCACATCAGCGCACCGTGGCTGGAGAGGTAGCCCTCCCCGCGGTTGAGGGTGTGCTCATAAAGCGCAGCCCTGCTCAGGTTGTAATGCACCTCACCGAGGTTCCTGAATCCGTGGACACTGAGGTCTGGCACTGCCTTGGCAGACTGTGGTGTAGCGGACATTACTACTCCTTGGGTTGTTACAGAACATTGATCCGGGTACCCTCCCGGAGACCGATAATTATATCAAGCACCGCTGACCCCGCCTGTAGCGTGGCAGGTGCATTTACCCTTCCGCCAGACTATACGGCAGTCCGGGGCGGCGGCCTGCACTCAATGTTGGATTAATCAAAGCTTTATCGTTATAATCACTGGGTTCCGGGTGCGGCATGTGATGGATGTACGGGTACGCCCTGCAGGATCAGTGCCGGAAAGCTTCGTAAGTCCTAACCGGTTGAACTTTGGTTGTTGAGGAAGGGTCGCCTTGAATCAGAGGAAGAGTACTATGTCTGACTCCCCCAGTGCGCGCAATCTGACGCGCAGCCATGCCAGCGGTCGGACCAGCCTGTTGTGCATGCTATGCGTCCTGCTGCTCCTGTCCCTCGGGTCCTGCGGCGGGGGAAGTCCCAAATCGACGTCGGGATCCGGCAAGTCGCGGGCCAGCAGCAGTGCCTCCGGCAAGACGGTGGAAAGCACACCGCTGGCAGCCGCAGCTGGCGGCGGAAGCTTCGTGAAACTCAGTGCCGAGGAGAGCGGGATTGACTTCGAGAATGAGGTCAGTCAGCGGGAGCTGATCGTCTCGCAGGTCGCGACGCACAGCGGCGTGGCCAGCGGTGACATTGACGGAGACGGGGACATGGACCTGTTCTTCGCCGGTGTGAACAGCGCCAACAAGCTGTACCGCAACGACGGAGCGATGAAGTTCACGGACATCACGGCGGAGGCCGGGGCTGACATCGGTGGCGGCGAGAAGCTGGGGGCCTGTGCAGCCTTCGCGGACCTCAACGGGGACGGCAAGCTCGACCTGTATGTCGGCAACTCCGACACGGGCAACGACCTGTATTTCGGGGACGGCACGGGGAAGTTCAGCGAGGCTCCGGCGGAACACGGTGCGGATGATCCGCGCGCCGCGACCTCCGCCGCGCTGTTTGATGCAGATGAGGATGGCGATCTCGACATCTATGTCTGCAACTATGCAATGAGCACCACGGCCCCGAGTGTGCTGCAGTCGCTGATTCCGCAGGATGGCCAGAAGGCGGTGATCCCTGCCCAGCTGCAGGAGGAACTGTATGTGGATGACAAGGGCTGGCCGCGCCACCGCCCGGACCGTGACAGCCTGCTGCTCAATGACGGCAGTGGCCGCTTCACGGATGTGACCGAGGAGCGCGGGCTGGACTTCGTGAGCTTCAGCTTCCAGGCCCAGGCGGTTGACTTTGACAATGACGGTGATGACGACCTGTACGTCACCAGTGACTTCGAGACCCCCGACCGGGCGCTCCTGAATGACGGCAAGGGCAACTTCAGGCTCGTCACGGCGGAGATGTTCCGCAAGACCGCGCTCTACGGCATGGGTGCCGACAGCGGCGACATCAACAATGACGGCCTGCCGGACCTGTTCGTGGCGGACATGAGCGCGCGCGGCAAGCAGCGCTCCAAGCGCCAGAGCGGCGACATGTACGAATGGCGCTGGGAGTTCATGAACCAGGACCCGCAGCCGCAGATGCGCAACATGCTGTTCGTGAACACCGGCGGCGGCTGGATGAGTGAGCTGGCCAGCCTCGCGGGCCTGAAGAGCAGCGACTGGACCTGGGCCACGCGCTTCGCCGACATGGACTGCGATGGCTATGAGGACCTCTACACCGCGACGGGCTTCACCCGCGACGCGATGGACGTTGACACCACGAACCAGATCCAGGCCTTCGTCGCCAGCGGTGAGGATTCCACCGCGATCCAGGACTACATCGCCAACCAGCCGGTCTACCGTGTGCAGGACTACATCTTCCGCAACAACGGCGACCTGAGCTTCAAGAGCCCCGACAACAACTGGGGCCTGACCGAGGATACCTACAGCTCCGGGGCCAGCCTTGCCGACTATGACGGCGACGGCGATCCGGACCTGATCATCAACTACACCTTCGACAAGGCCGGGGTGTTCCGCAATGACATCTCCACCAGCAAGCGCCTGAGCATTGACCTCGTGCAGGAGGGGGGCAACCCCAACGCCGTCGGTGCCCGGGTCTGGGCGCATCTCGGCGAGCAGCTGCTGAGCCGGGACGTGATCGTCAGCCGCGGCTTCGCCAGCGGGGAGAGCAGCCGCCTGCACTTCGGGCTCGGCAATGCCGGACGGATCGACAGGCTGGAGATCCGCTGGCCTGACAACAAGCTGCAGGTCGTGGAGGGTCTCGAGGCCGGGAACCATTACACGATCCACCGCAGTGCGGATCTCGAGGACTGGAAGCCCGCCGAGCTGGACCCGCTGTTCGATACGAGCGAACTCGCCTGGGAGCAGCAGGAAGTCAACACCGCGGCGGTGGAGTATGAGAAGGAGCCGCTGCTGCCGTGGCAGATGAGCACGCTCGGCACCGGCATGGCGCTCAGTGACACGGATGGCGACGGCCTGCAGGAGCTGATCCTCGGTGGTGCCGCCGGTCAGGACGGTGTCTGGCTGGAGCGCGATGCAAGCGGAAAGTGGAATGACATGGGCAGCAATCTCGCCGAACTCGTGGGCCGCGAGGCCGAGGTCACGGCGATCCGCGTGCTGGATGTGGATGCCGACGGCCGCCGCGACCTGATCCTGGCAACGGGTGGCATTGAAGGCAACCCGCTGGACGGCAGCTTCCGCAACTACCTGCTGCAGAACCTCGAGACCGGGCTGCGCCCCAAGCGCCTGCCGACGGAGAACAGCAGCGTCGGGCAGATCGCCGTGGCGGACATTGACCGCGACGGTGACGTGGACCTGCTGCTCTGCGGTCATGTGCGCCCCTACCAGTTCGGCCTGACGGACCGCAGCTACCTGCTCGTCAATGACGGCAGCGGCAACTTCCGCGATGCCGGGGAACTGGCTCCGGGCCTGAGCAACAAGGGCGGGATCGCCGATGCGCTGTTCGAGGACATGGACGGCGACGGCTGGCAGGACCTGCTGGTCTCGCGTTTCTGGGGCCCGGTGGAGCTCTGGCTGAACATCGACGGCCAGCTGATGTATGCCGAGGATCTGACTGAGAACGGCTGGTGGCGCGGCCTGGCAACGGGTGACTTCAACCGTGACGGCACCCCGGACGTGATCGCTTGCAACTTCGGCGAGAACACCAAGTACCACCCGAGCGTGGAGCGCCCGCAGACCACATACTGCTTCGACTTTGACAACAACGGCAGCCGCGACGTGGTGGAGGCCACCTGGAACTCCGACGGCACGATGCTGCCGGGCCGCGGCCGCTCCTGCAGCGGCTACGCGATCCGCACGATCCCGCGCCGCTTCCCGACCTGGTCGCAGTTCTCCGAGGCTTCGCTGCGCGATGTCTACGGTGATTCACTGGACGAGGCGGAGGCCTTCACCTGCGAGACCGTTGACAGCGTGGTGCTGCTCAGCAGGGATGGGGACTGGACGCCCAGCCCGCTGCCGGGCATGGCGCAGTGGACGGTGGCCTTCAGTGCCGCGGTGGCTGATTATGACAACGACGGCAACCTGGATGCCTTCATCGCCGGCAATCTCGAGCAGTCCCAGCCGGAGGCCGGGCAGTGGGACAGCGGTTACGGCGCGCTGCTGCTGGGCAATGGCGACGGCAGCTTCCGCAGTGTCTCCGTTCCGGAATGCGGCGTGCGGGTCTACAACGACCAGCGCGGCAGCGCCAGTGCTGACCTCGACGGCGATGGCAATGCCGACCTGCTGCTGGCGATCAGCAACGGCCATCCGCGCGTGGCGATGAACCGCGGCAGCCACAGCCGGGGCAGCGGCCTGAATGTGCTGCTGATCGGCGGAATCGGCAACCCTGACGGGCTGGGCGCCCGCCTGAGCCTGACACTTGACGATGGCAGTGTGCTGACGCGCACGGCCGGTGACAGTGCGAGTTACCTCGCAAGCAGTACCGCACCGGTGCACTTCGGGATTCCCGAGGGCCGCAGTGCGACGAGCCTCAGCATCCGCTGGGCTGACGGCAGCAGCCAGGAAGTGGCTGTGCCGGCTGGTGGGAAGAGCATTGAAGTAATGCAGGGAGCAGTCTGACGGGCTGCTGCATCACCGGCCTGGGCCTGCCGGCAGTTTGCTGAGCTACAGGCCGGGCAATAATACTGGAGTTGGATTTGGACACGAACACGCAAAGATTGGCCCAAACACCGGCCGGTCCCGGCAGCTGCAAGCTGCTGCTGCTGGCACTGCCATTGCTGCTGCTGTACTCCTGCCAGCAGGGTGGCGGCACTGCACCGCAGCATGCCGGAAGCACCGGAGCCGGCAACCTTGTAAGCCGCAAGGCCCTCGCATTGTCCGCTGAGAGCAGCGGAACATTCACGAGGCTCGGAACGGAGGAATGCGGGATAGATTTCATCAATGCGGTGAATGACCCGCTGCTGCTCCAGCAGGAGATCCACCTGCAGGGCGGGGTTGCCGCGGGAGATTATGATGCGGACGGGGACCTGGACATCTTCCTGACGGGCCTGGAGAGTCCCAACAGACTGTATCGCAATGACGGCGCGATGAAGTTCACTGACGTCACTGCCGAATCAGGTGCGGGACTTGATGGTGGCAACAACCTTGGATCCTCGGCGCATTTCGTCGACCTGACGGGAGACGGAATCCTGGACCTCGTCGTCTGCAACAGGGTGGCACCCAACCAGTTCTTTGCAGGCAGTGCTGAAGGTGTCTTCACCGAGCAGTCCGAAGGCAGCGGACTGGATGATGCCAGCAGCACGGTCAGTGCCGCCTTCTTCGACATGGAGGGTGACGGCGACCTGGACGTCTACTTCACCAACTACCGGCACAGCAACGTCAACTACAAGGTGTACATGCACCGCACGAACAGGCCGATCACCGCTCCCCTTGATGAGCGCGGCGAGCCGGCCTTCATCGAGCCCGGGATGGAGGAGTTCTTCTACATCAGTGAGTCGGGCAGGGCCAAGCCCCGGCCGCAGGCTGACCGGATGCTGCGCAATGACGGCACGGGCAGCTTTGAGGACGTGACCGAGCAGAGCGGGCTCATGTTCGAGGGCTGGAGCTTCCAGCCCCAGGCCTGCGATTTTGACAATGACGGCGACATCGACCTCTACGTCAGCAGCGACTTCGAGACCGCGGACCGGCTGTTCCTCAACGACGGGAAGGGCCGCTTCAGCGACGTGGCACCGAGGCGAGTGCGCAAAACTCCGATGTTCAGCATGGGCGTGGACACCGGAGACATCAACGGAGACGGACTGCCGGACCTGATGACCGCGGACATGTCATCACGCAGCTATGAGCGCAGCAAGCGCCAGAGCGGTGACATGTATGAGTGGCGCTGGGAGATGATGAACGCGGTGCCCCAGCCGCAGATGCGCAACATGCTCTACCTCAACCGCGGTGATGCCTGGATGAGTGAGATCGCCCAGTATGCCGGAGTGAATTCCAGTGAATGGACATGGTCCGTGCGTCTCGCGGACCTGGACTGCGACGGCACCGAGGAACTGTTCGTCACCAACGGCATGCTGCGGGACTCGATGGATGTTGACTCCCGCAACGAGGCCAACTCGCTGATCTCACGGGGAGCCAGCGACGAGGAGCTGGAGAACTTCTGGAACACCCTGGACGACTACCTGACTGACAACCTGCTCTTCGTGCGCAAGCCTTCCGCGGACATCGGCTTCCAGCTGGCGGAGAACAACTGGGGCCTGAACCGCAGCACCATGAGCTGCGGCGTGGTGATTGACGACCTGGATGGCGACGGTGACCCGGACATGCTGATCAACAACACGAATGACGTCAGCTGTCTGTACCGCAATGACACCGCGGCCGGCCAGCGGCTGCTGGTGGACCTGCGCCAGGATGGCCCGAACAGCGAGGCGGTCGGCGCCCGCATGTGGGCACATGTGGACGGTCGCGTGCTGATGCGCGATGTGATCATCTCGCGCGGCTTCGCCACGGGCGAGAGCACCCGCCAGCAGTTCGGGCTGGGCAGCGCCGGTGAGATCGACAGCCTGGAGATCCGCTGGCCCGACGGCAGGCTGCAGACGGTTGAAGGCCTGGAAGCCGGATACCTGTATACGATCAGCAAGGATGCCGGGCTGCCGCTGTGGGAAGCTGAAGAGGCCCCCGCCATGTTCACGGCCGCGGAACTGCCCTGGGAGCAGGTGGAGCAGAACACGGCAGCTGCGGAATTTGAACTGGAGCCGCTGCTGCCCCTGCAGCAGAGTTCGCTCGGAACAGGGATGGCCCTGCTGGACAGCGATGCTGACGGTGCTCCCGAGCTGCTGCTCGGCGGTGCCGCGGGGCAGGACGGAACCTGGCTGGAGCGTGGTACGCAGGGCGGCTGGGAAGCAGTTGACAACGGACTGACGGGGATCATCCCGCGCGATGCGGAAACCACGAGCATCCTCAGCTTCGATGCCAATGTCGACGGGCAGCCTGACCTGCTGTTCTGTTCCGCCTCGCTTGAGGAGGGTGATGGCAACGAAAGCGCCGGCAACCAGCTGCTGCTGCGTGGCGCGGAGGGCTGGCAGGCCGCGGCGCTGCCGCTGGGCAATGCGGTGATCGGCAAGGCGCTGGCGGTGGACTTCGACCGTGATGGCGATCTTGACATCCTGGCCTGCGGCAGTGCGCGGCTGTTCCACTATGGACAGTCCGGCCGCAACTTCCTGCTTGTCAACGATGGCAATGCGAATTTCAGGGACGCGACGGACGAGCTGGCCCCCGGCCTCTCAGGCGCAAGCCAGGTGAGCGATGCGGTGTTTGCCGACATGGACGATGACGGCTGGGCCGACCTGCTCATCGCCAGGCACTGGGGACCGGTTGAACTGTGGCGCAACAGCGCCGGAGAGCTGGCCTTCGACCGCAAGCTGACAGGCGATGGCTGGTGGCGCGGCCTGGCCTGCGCGGACTTCAACGGCGATGGCACCCCCGATGTGCTGGCCTGCAATGCCGGCCTGAACACCAAGTACCATCCGAGTGCCGAAAAGCCGCAGCAGACCTACTGCGCGGACTTCGATGGCAACGGGACCCGGGATGTCGTGGAGGCCAAGTGGAAGGGAGACCAGGTGATGCCGGGCCGTGGCCGGTCCTGCAGCGGATATGCAATAACCACGATCCCGAGGAACTTCCCGACCTGGACGCAGTTCTCCCAGGCCACACTGCAGGATATCTACGGAGCGGGGCTTGAGGGCGCTGAACTGCTGAGCTGCGAGGACCTGCACAGCGTGATCTGCCTGAGCGGCACCGGCGGCTGGACGGCGCAGGCGCTTCCGGAGGAGGCGCAGCTTGCTCCCGCCTTCAGTGCGGCCGTCGCGGACTTTGACAATGATGGCCGGCTTGACGCCTGGATCTCCCAGAACTTCACGGCAACGCAGCCCGAGACCGGCCTGTGGAACGCGGGCTACGGCGTGCTGCTGCTGGGCAACGGCGAGGGCGGCTTCTCGGCAATGGAGATGGCTGCGGCGGGCCTGTGGCTGCCGATGGATCAGCGAGGCAGCCTGGCTGCTGATCTCGACGGGGATGGCAACATGGACCTGCTGGTGGCGGCAAGCAATGACAGACCGCAGGCTGCCATGGGTTCGGGGAGTCTGAGCAGGGGCAGCGGGCTGCTGGTCGAGCTCCGTGGACTGCCCGGCAACAGTACCGGCATCGGAGCGCAGCTACTTCTGGCGCTAGATGACGGAACGATACTCAGGCGTACAGCCGGGGACAGCGCCAGCTATCTTGCATCCTGCACGGCTCCCGTCCACTTCGGGATTCCCGAGGGCCGCAGTGCGGCGAGCCTCAGCATCCGCTGGGCGGACGGCAGCAGCCAGGATGTGCAGCTGGCTGCGGGGGATACACGAGTGGAGGTGAAGCAGGGCATCTGATCTGATCTGATTTGGGATTGTTGACTGACCGCCAAAGCTCCTGAGGGGCTGAAGGCGGAGACGGGCCGTCGGTGTTACGGCAATTCTGGACCAGGAGTTTGGCAGTGGATACGCGAATTTTGGCAGCCGTGCTTGCAGGCATGGCACTTTCGGGATGCATGCGTGGCGACGTGGAACAGCATGCTGGCAATGGCGGGAACTCCCAGGGTTCCGGCACCGGCTCCGCTGAGCTGGTGACAAGCACACCTCTGAATGCACCCGGCGGCAGCGCTGCGGGCTTCAGCATGCTTGATCCGCAGGAGAGCGGCCTCGTCTTCAGCAATACGGTCACTGACCGGCTGGTGATCCTCGGGGCCTTCTCGACCGTGAGTGGTGTTGCCACGGCGGACTACGACGCGGACGGGGATCTCGATGTGTTCCTCGTCGCGATCGAGGAACCGAGCCGGCTGTTCCGCAATGACGGCGGCATGCACTTCACGGACGTGACGGCGGATATGCCCTGCGACATCAGCAACAGCGGTGGCCGCGGTGCCAGTGCCGTGTTCTTCGATGCGGATGCGGACGGTGATCCCGACCTCTACGTGGGCTACAAGAACCGTGCCAATGCCCTGTACATCAATGAGAATGGCAGCTTCGTGCGCGATGAGGCGGCGCAGCGAGGGGTTGACAACGGCTTCGCGACCGCCAGCGCCGCGGTGTTCGATGCGGACAATGACGGCGACCTCGACATGTACATCGCGAGCCATCTCGACCATCCGCACGACAAGGGTGTGATCCGCGGCCTGTACGGGACCGGCGACCGCAATGACGACATCATCATTCCGGAGGAGCACCGGGACAAGTTCTACCGGACCAAGTACGGCGACATGATGATGAAGCCTGATCCGGACCAGTTCCTGCTCAACGACGGCACGGGGCACTTCACGGATGCGACGGCTGCGGCCGGGCTGGATGTGGTGAGCTGGAGCATGCACCCCCAGGCGGTGGACATCAACAATGACGGCTGGACCGACCTCTACATCACCAGTGACCTGGAGACCCCGGACAGCATGTTCGTCAACAACGGCGACGGCACCTTCAGCGAACGCAGCAGTGAACTGCTGCTGAAGAGCCCGTACTTCTCGATGGGCGCGGATTCCGGCGACATCAACAATGACGGGCTGCCGGACCTCTACGCCGGTGACATGCTGAGCCGTGAGAAGGGCCGGGCCAAGCGCCAGAGCGGTGACATGAAGGAATTCCGCACGCTGCTGGTCAAGGAGGAGACGCAGCCGGTGATGCGCAACATGCTCTGGCTGAACCGCGGAAACGGATACATGACTGAAATGGCGGAATTCGCCGGAGTGAAGGCCGCGGAATGGACCTGGTCCAACCGCTTCGCCGATCTCGACTGCGACGGCTGGGAGGACCTGGTGGTTGCCAACGGCTTCATCCGTGACGCCGCTGACGTGGATGAGATGAACACGGTCCGGCGCATGGCGGCGATGCATGCCCCGGCCGAGCAGATCGAGGAGATCACGCTGGCCCAGCCGATGCTGCTGTCCACGAACTACGTGTTCCAGCGCAAGGCTCCCGGCAGCCTGCAGTTCGGGGTGGTCGAGGGCAACTGGGGGATCACCCGCGAGACCTTCACGCCGAGCTTCGCACTGGCGGATTTTGACAACGACGGCGACCTGGACATGGTCAGCAACAACGTGATGGATACTGCGGACCTCTACCGCAATGACAGCCCCGGTGGCGGGCGCGTGGTGGTCAGCCTCGGGCAGGATGGCGCGAATCCGCAGGCCTGGGGCGCCAGGCTCTGGGCGCATGTCGGTGACATGATCCTGACCCGCGACCTGATCGCCAACCGCGGCTATGCCACGGGCGAGCCTGCGGAGGCCGTGTTCGGACTGGGCGAGGCGCAGAGCATTGACAGCCTGGAGATCCGCTGGCCGGACGGTGCGCTGCAGACGGTCGCGAACCTGGCGGCCGGGCAGCACCACCATGTGCGGCGTGCGGCTGAGCTGCCGCAGTGGCAGCCCAGCGAGCAGGAGAAGCTGTTTGAGCAGAAGGGTCTCGGTGTCTTCCGCACCGAGCGTGACACGGATGATCTTGAGTTCGGGGATGAGCCGCTGCTGCCCTTCATGCAGGGCTACCACGGCGGTGGCGCCGGTGTTGCCGACTTCAACGGTGACGGCCATCCGGACATCTACATCGCCGGCGCGAGTGGGCAGCGTGGCAGCCTGCTGCTGGGTGATGCCAGCGGTGGCTTCAGTGATGCCGGCAAGTTCATGCCGGAGCTGGATGCGGGCATCGAGGAAATGGCTGTGCTGTGCTTCGATGCGGATGGCGACGGCTGGACGGACATGCTGATCACCGCCGGCGGGATGGAGTCCGAGCCGGGCAGCCGCGACTACCGTGACCGGCTGCTCATGAACAATGGCGGGCAGAACTTCCGCCCGATGCCGCTTGGACTTGAGGAGAATGTCTCGACGGCGGCGGCGGACTGCGCAGACATCGACGGTGACGGCGACCTGGACCTGCTGATCTGCGGACATCTCGCCGGCCGTGCGCTCGGTCGCGGCACGCGCTCATGGATCCTCACGAATGATGGCACGGGCGTGTTCAGCGATGCCACGGCGGAGATCTGCCCGGAGCTGCTGAACCCGCGCCTGATCACGGATGCGGCCCTGCAGGACCTCGATGGCGACGGCCGGCCTGAGCTGGTGGCCTGCCAGAGCTGGGGCAGCGTGCTGCTGTTCGGCAATGTGGACGGTCAGCTGCGGCTCAGCCAGGAGCTGGGCGGCAAGGCCTGGTGGAACAGCATCACGCTGGCGGATCTGAACGGCGACGGCAGTCCCGAGATCATCGCCGGCAACATCGGCGAGAACACCAAGTACCACCCCGGTGAGGGCAAGCCCGCCGCGATGTATGCCGGCGACATGGATGGCAACGGCACGCGCGACCTGATCGAGGTCGGCTACCGTGGCAACGGTGAGCTGATCCCGGGACGTGGCCGTTCCTGCAGCGGCTACGCGATCCGGACGATCCCCGAGAACTTCCCGACATGGAAGAGCTTCTCCGAGGCCAGCCTTGAGGATGTCTACGGCAAGGGAATCTATGACAGTGAATATTTCGAGGTCACGGAGATCTCAAGCTGCATCTTCGTGAATGACGGCAATGGGCAGTACCGCACCGTGCATCTGCCGGAGATGGCGCAGCTGGCCCCGGTCTACGGCATCTCCGCCGAGGATTTCAACGGTGACGGCAGGACTGACCTGTTCCTCGCCAACAACTTCCGCTGGACCCAGCCGGAGACCGGTCGCTGGAACATCGGCACCGGCACGCTGCTGCTGGGTGACGGGGAACTGGGGTTCCGCTCCGTTGAACCCGCAGAAAGCGGGATCATGCTGCACGATGACATGCGGGGCGTTGTCGCGACCGATCTGAATGCCGATGGCAGGATCGACATCCTGCTGAGCTGCTGCAATGCCGAGACCCGCATCATGCAGGGCGGACAGAGCAGCGCGCGGGTCTATGCAGTGGATCTGCAGGGCCCGGCAGGCAATCCCGATGCGATCGGGGCCGTGGTCAGCCTGCAGCTGGCGGACGGCAGCAGCCGCAGCCGGCATGTCAGCGTGCGCAGTTCATACCTGAGCAGCTACAACGGCGCGGCAGTGTTCAGCCTGCCCGAGGGCCTGGCAGTGGAAAGCATCGAGGTCCGCTGGCCAGATGGCAGTGTCAGCAAGCTCGAAGATGCCCCGCAGGAAGGGGCCAGCCTGTCGATTGCAGGCGCAGGCTGATCAGAGAGTGATTCCGAATGCCTCGGCGAGCTCATCATTGCTGGGCTCGCTGAGGATCCGGCCCTGGTGCAGGATGATCGGGATGCGGCGCTTGGGGCCGAATCCGGCTTCAATGTTGTACTGCACGACTTCCTCGGCGAGCGCTGCATCAGTCATGATGTTGCGCTCCTCGAAGGCGATGTCGTGCTGCTTCAGGAAATTCTTGGCACGCACGCAGTCCCCGCACCAGTCCGCACTGTAGACGATCACTTCCGACATGGCATCCTCCCGGGTGGTAACACTCCACCTGATTATGTGAATATTCCCGAAGTGTGCAGAGTATTTTAGGGGATAGCTCTGTATTATTAGGATCGTGTCCAAGGCCATTGCCGCCGCTGCCCGCAGGAAATCCATGATCAGCTGGAACTCACCGGCTGAGCTCGTGCGCATGATCCTGATCCTCGCACTGCCGGTGACGGCCACGAATGCACTGCAGACGCTGGTGGGCTTCGTTGACACGCGGATGGTCAGCCCGCTGGGAGCCGAGGCGCTCTCCAGCCTGGCGGTGGGCCGTACGAGCATGTGGATGCTGATGGCGGTGTTCATGGGGCTCGGCACGGGGATCACGGCCTACGTGGCCCGCCTGCTCGGGATGAATGACGAGGAGAAGGCCCGGCACTATGCGATCGTCGGCGTGCTGGCGGGCTTGCTGATCGGCACCGTGCTGCTGCTCGTCGGACTGGCGATCGGCCCCGGTCCGGTCAAGATGATGGTCACGAGCGGGCATGGCGACGTGGCCGGCAACCAGGCCCTGGCACAGCGCTATGCCTGGGACTACATGCGCATCCTGCTGATCGGGCTGGGGGGCGTGGGCTTCCAGATGGCCTGCGTGAGCGTCTTCAACAGCCACGGCAAGACGATGTTCCCGCTCTGGCTGCTGGTCGTCACGAACATTGTCAACTTCGCGGGCAACTGGTTCCTGATCCCGCGCTATGAGGTGGCGGGTGCCGCCTGGAGCACGACGCTGACAACCGTCACCGCGGGCGTGGTGGCCTTCGTGATGCTGCGCAGCGAGGGCGACATCTCGCTCGACTGGGCGGCGATCAAGCGGCCCATGGCCAAGGCCTGGGAAATGTTCTCGCTGGGCTTCCCGGTCACGCTGCAGGTGGGCATGCGCGCGATGGCGATGCTCGCGATCATCAAGATCATCACGCTGCTGCCGGGCAGCGTCGTGGGCCAGAGTGCGCTGCACGTCGGCCTGCAGGCCGAGAGCCTGGCTTTCATGCCGGCCTTCGCCTTCAGCATCGCGGCGGCCACGCTCGTGGGCCAGAACCTCGGCGCGCGCCAGGTGGACCAGGCACGGATCAGTGCGCTGTACTGCGTGGCAGGCAGCCAGGTGATCATGTGGACGATGGGGATCCTGTTCTACGTCTTCGCCCCGCAGTTCATCACGCTCTTCATCGGCAAGGCCACGCCGGAGGTGCTGGCCCCGGCGGCGGAGTTCCTGCGGATCATGGCCTTCTGCCTGCCGGGACTGGGTGTCGGCATGACGCTAAACGGCGCACTGCGCGGCAGTGGCGACACGGCGATCACGGCCTGGATCGCCTTCACCGCGATGTGGATCGTGCGCCTGCCGCTGATGGGGATCCTGGCCTTCGATGACCTGCTGGGCACGGGAATCGGACTGGGCTGGGGCCTGCCGGGCCTGTGGTGGGGGATGGCGATCTCGGTGTATGTCGAGGCCTCGCTGGTGGCCTGGCGCTTCAACACCGGCAAGTGGAAGACGATCAAGCTGAAGGACGCGGACGCTTAGGGAGGCCTGACGCCAGTCAGGCGCGGTTGGTCGAGCGCCAGCTCGGCCGCTATCGGGGATCAGGTTGAGCATCGCCGATCATGCTTGCGCAACATGCTGAACTGTAAATTACGTTCGATAACCACGCCGCAGCGTGTTAGCAGCTCGATTGCCTGGCTTGCGCCAGACCTCCGACGCCGAGCTTGCGCTCGACCTCCATAGCCTGGCTACACCCCAGCTCCCAGCTCCTAACTCCTCAGGAGAGGCAGGTTGTCAAAGCGCTGGCCCAGCAGCTTCTCGCTGTCGGCATCCAGCCACCTGTCGAGCAGGGTGGCATACACGCGGCGGAAGTCCGTGTTGTAACGCAGGTCGCCGTCGTCAAGATCACTGAGGCTCGGGTATTCACCGTGCAGGCCGCCCTGCACATTGCCACCGGCGATGAAGATCGGGCCGGCCTGGCCGTGGTCCGTGCCGCCGGAGCCGTTCTCCTTGACGCGCCGCCCGAATTCGCTGAAGGCCAGCACCGTGACCCTGTCACGCATGCCGATGGCCTGCATCTCCTCCATGAAGCGCGCCAGTCCGCTGGCGAAGCCGGCGAGCAGCGTGGCGTGCTTGTCCTGCTGGCTGGCATGGGTGTCGAAGCCGCCGACACTGAGGTAGGCCACGCGGGTCAGGGGCGAAACGGCGATCAGCCGCGCCAGCTGGCGGAAGCCGCTGGAGAAATTGTCGGATTCATACTCCACGCAGTTCTGATACTTGCCGAGCAGGCTGTTGAGTTCATGCACGGCGTCCAGTGCACTGTTTGTGCTGGCGCTGACATGCGCGAACCGGGCATTGCCATCCATTTGCTGGATGGCGCGCATTGCGGACTCGGCATCCTGGGTCCCGGCAAGCTCGGAGATGTCATCGAGGCTGGCAATCGTCGGCACGCTGACGCGCTGGCCGGTGAGCGCCGGGCTGGCGCTGCTGTCAAGGCAGAGGCCGGCCACGGGGCTGACGGGGTCGGGCAGGCGGTCGAGGTAGTTGCCAAGCCAGCCGGTCTCGCTCTGGGTCTCGGGGCTGGCGGTCTGCCAGATCTTCATGGAACGGAAGTGGCTGCGGTTGTGCTCGGGGTAGCCGGCGCCGTTGACGATCGCCAGCCGGCCCTCGTCCCAGAGGCCCTTGAGCGGTTTCAGCGCGGGATGCAGGGCCAGTTCATCGGAGATCGGGATCTGCTCCTTCTCGGGGATGCCGATCCCGGGGCGCAGGCGGTAGTAGTCCTTGACGCTGTAGGGGATCACGGTGTTGAGGCCGTCGTTGCCACCGCTGAGCTGGCAGACCACGAGCACGTTGGCATTGCGCGGGCTGACGCCCTGCAGGCGCTCCAGCTTCTGGGCCATGGCCACGCCGCGCAGCCAGGCGGGGGTCAGCAGGCCGAGTGCGAGCACACTGCCGCTGCGGACCAGGAAATCCCTTCTCGAATGCTTGTCAGCCATTGTCTCTCCGTTGGAGGTCCGGTGCAAACCGGACAACTTCCAGATCAGTCATTGTTGCGGCTCGGGGATCGCCCGATTCCGTTGCCCGGATTGCTCCGGGCTCCCGTTGCCAGAATAAATTCTGGCCTCCGTGTCAACCTGACGGTTGACCTCCTTGTCAGCTTTACAGCTGACCTCCGTTGTCCGGATTGCTCCGGGGCTCCCGTTGCCAGAATAAATTCAGGCCTCCGTGTCAACCTGACGGTTGACCTCCTTGTCAGCTTTACAGCTGACCTCCGTTGCCCGGATCGCTCCGGGGCTCCCGTTGCCAGACTCACATCTGGCCTCCGTCAGCAGAACTGGAACTCGGGGCTGCCGAAGATCAGGCGGCAGGCCTCGTGCAGCATCTGCTGGCGGTACTGCTTCTCACCGCGGGTGCGGTCCAGCAGGCCCTCGACATGCGCAGCGATGATCCCGCGCTTGGCCTCCGGCAGGCCGGCGTCGAAGACCTCACAGAGCCGGTCCACCACTTCATTGACACTCTCGAAGCGGCGGTTGCCGACGAGGAAGTTCCAGTTGATCACACCGTCCCTGCGCTCGAACAGCAGGTCGGCGAACTTGATGCGCTCCAGCATCGTGGCGCTGTTGATCCAGGCGCTGCCGCCGTCCCAGCCCGCCACGGTGGGCGGGTAGAGCAGGTGCTGGCCCATGTTCATCATGCTGCCCATCACGCCGCCCATCGCACCGCGCAGCAGACGGCGCTTCTCCTTGTCACTTTCCTGGAAGAGGTTGAAGAGGTCGATGATCCCCGGCAGGTCCACGCTGCGGCTGATCCCGACCACGAAGTCCGCCGGGCTCTTGTAGAGCGCCCGCTCGGCCCGCGCGGAGTAGAACTCCTCGCTCGTGAGGATATGCCTGAGCAGGCGGCGCACACTGTAGTTGCCAGCGCGGAACACCCCGGCGATGCGCTCGACGACCTGCTCCTCCGGGTTCTCATATACGAACCAGCTCCAGAGCTTGCCGGCGATGTAGCGCGCCGTGACCGGCTGCTCCAGCAGGATGTCGATCACGTCGTCGCCGTTCAGGTTGCCACTCACGCCGAGCACGGTCTTGATGCCCTCGTCATGCGCGCCCTGGCGGAACTGGAACTGCGGCTCCACCGCGCCGCGCACGGCGGCCTGGATGCGGTTGGGACGCTGGAAGCTCCAGCCGGTGAAGGCCCGGGCGGCCTCCTGCACATCCTTCTCGGTGTAGTTGCCGATACCCATCGTGAACAGCTCCATCAGTTCGCGGGCGAAGTTCTCGTTGGGCTGGCCCTTGACGTTCGTGTTGTTGTCAAGGAAGCGCAGCATCGTCGGGTTCTGGGCCACGGCCACGAACAGGGTGCGCAGGTCAGAGCTGGCGAGCTCGCTGAGCAGGCGGATGTGCTGGACCATCAGGTAGCCGTTCTGGACCTTCTCGGCGCTGCAGCCGAAGTGGTCATGCCAGAACAGCGTGAGCTTGGCCTGCAGCGGGCGCTGGGTGGTGAGCATGCCGTAGAGCCACCAGCCGGAGACGATCGGCGCCGGGAGGTTGCCCTTCATGTTGGTCAGCTCCAGCACGTCGATCTGCGGGGCTTCCTCGACGGAGTCGTAGTCGATCAGGTAGTCGAGGGTGGCCTCCAGGCCGCGCGCCGCATGCCAGTCGATCTGGCTGAGGCTGGCGCCGAAGCCGGCGCGGCGCAGCAGGTGTGCCACCCTGTCGCGTTCAGTCTGCAGGGCCATCGGCGTCCTCTGGATAGCGGTGTCTCACCACATTGAGAGTACTCGCCCGCCGGGGAAGTTGCAAGGGAGGGCTTATTGTGCAGGCCTGGAGTGTGTCCGAAGGAAACTGGATACATCCTCAGAATCCGCCTGATTGAGAATTACCCGCTCGATGAGGATGGCAAACTCAGTGTCCGAGCGCTCGAAACTGTAACCGTTGATATCGAGAAACAGGATGCAGGCTGCGTGCGCGGTGCGCTTGTTGCCTGCCAGAAATGGATGATTCAAGGCGAGATGCAGGACGTACCGGGCGGCAACATCAAAGACGTCTGCCTCCGGGTCGTAGTAATGGCAGTTGATCGGCGCGTAGACAGCAGATTCCAGGGCAGCTCTGCTGTGAATGCCCGTGGGCTCATCCGGAGTGATGCGCAGTTCGTGCCGGTGGATCAGAATCAGGTCGGCCAGGCTTAGGAACCTGTACATGACAACTCAGTTGTCAGCCAGATATTTGCGACCCGCCTGCAGCTTCTCATCAAGCCGCTCAAGTGTTTCCTTTACAAGAGCCTCGCCTGCAAACTGAATCTCCGCGCAGTCAGAACTGCTCAGCTCCTCGAGCGCCTGCGGCTCTTCTGTCTGCTGTCTGTCCCTGTTACTAGCCTGCGGTGGCTTCATTGCAATAACAGCTTAACAGAAGTATTGCAGGTCCGCAATCAGACCTGCACCCTGGCACTCTCCCGGATGTATTCGCAGACGCTGTCGATCTCCGCGTCGGAGTGGTACCAGTGCGGGCTCAAGCGCAGGCGGCCCTCGCGCACGGAGTGGATCACCCTGCGGCCCTTCAGCACATCACTGAGCGGGCTGCCCGCCGGCAGGGTGAAGGAGAGGATCGCGCTTCTGTGCTCGCTGCGGTCGTAGTAGAGGTCCAGCCCGCAGTCGCGCACGCAAGCGGCAATGCGGTCGGCGAAGCCCAGGGCGCGCTCCTCCACGCGCTGCGGCCCGGCCTCGAGGAAGACCTCGCAGGCGCGGCGCAGGCCGAAGGCCGAGGGGAAGGGCACTGTGCCGAGGCTGAAGCGGTTGGCATTGTGCTTCGGCCTGACCGTGCGGTCGGTGTAGCTCAGGTGGTTCAGCTCCAGGGCGAACCAGCCCTCCGTGCGCGGCGTGACCAGCCCGGGGTCCAGCTCGGGGTCCACCCAGAGGAAGCCGCTGGCCAGCGGAGCGCAGAGCCACTTGGCCCCATGCCCGGCGATGAAGTGCGCGCCCGTGGCTTTCACGTCGAGAGTCAGCGCGCCGAGACCCTGCATGCAGTCCACGGCGAACCAGCTGCCGTTGTCACGGCAGGCCCGGCCTATGGCAGCGAGGTCCATGGTGTAGCCGTGGAAGAAATTCACCCAGCTCGTGGCAACGAGTTTCGTGCGCGGCGTGAGCGCGGCGAGAATGTCGGCGGTTCTGACAATCCCGTCGCCCTGGCCGCTTGGTACGGCACGTAGCACGGCGCCGCGGGATGTCAGCTCGGACATCGCGGTGAACAGGCTGGGGAAGTCGTCGGCGGGGCAGAGCACCTCGTTACCGGGCTCCACCGGGATGGCCTGGAAGGCGCGCAAAAGCGCGGTATGCGTGCTGGAGAGCAGGCAGATCTCGCTGCGGTCCCCGGCCCCGATCAGCTCCGCCACGCGCTGGCGTGAGAGCCGCCAGCCGTCGAACCAGGGGTCCTGGTCGACGCTGTCCGCCATCTGCTGCTGGGAGAGCTGCTCATTGACGGCGGCGATCACCCAGTCCGAGAGCGGGCCGACCGAGGCATGGTTCAGGTACAGGAAGTTTTGGATGCTCGGCTGGCTGGCACGGTAGCGCTCGAGGTAGGCCGCGAAGGCAGGCGTGGGCTCGATGGCCGGGGCGGGGGGCGCTTCGTTGAAGAAACTCATCTGGAGAGTATAGATCTACGACCCTCCTTCCTGACTAATCACTTCCTGCAAGGACCGGTGTCGCCTGGCGACGCATGGGAGATAGCAATACAATCCACACGATCACAGCCATGGTGCGATCTTGCCCGCTACGTGGTGTTTTCAGTCATTGCTCATTCTTCATTGCTCATTGCCTGGAGGATTGCCTGTCAATCGCGGCAGGGCCGCGCCGGTACATATCTCTTGGGAGAAATCGAGAGCTATTGCGAAGAAGTTTTCAACGCTAAGCCGCGAAGGCGCTAAGGCATCCGTTGAGGAAATTCAATGTCAAACCGAAGCGGCGCAGTCTGACTTGGCGCGGTTCCGGATCAAACACAGAGGCTCAGAGTTCACAGAGTACCGGGCGGGTGGACGAGTTCATTGCTCATTCTTCATAGCTTGCAGGATCGCCTGTCAATCGCGGCGGGGCCGCGCCGGTCCTTCTTCCATATGAAGGTCCATTTTGATCATGTATTGGTATAGCTTTCCGCTACACCCTACAACCCAGGTCCCAGCTCCTCGCCAGGCTGACAGCCTGGCCTCCTAGTTGGCAACCAGCTCCAGTTCCCGGCCGCTGCCGGCCAGCATCCGTTCGCGGGCGGCACTGCGTGCGGCCTCGAACAGGGGCAGGAGGTTACCCGCCGCCTGCCTCGTGGTCTGGTATAGCGTATGGTAGTGGTAGCAGGCACTGCGGATGTAGTCGTTGTCAACGCCGGTCTCCGGCAGCGGGGTGCTGCGCACGCCCTGGGCGAAGGCGTAGATTCCCGCCTGGTTGGACATCTCCACCATCTTGCTCATCTCCTGGTGCAGGAAGATCTCCTTGCGCAGGGCCACGAGCCGGTTGTACTGCTCGACGATCTCACGCTTGGCGGCGATGCTGCCGTCCTCGTTCTCGAGCGCCTTCAGCGTGCGCTCGACCGCGGTGATGCCCTTGCGGCAGTTCTCCACCGCAAGCCGGAACTGCGCGATCAGCGCATCCAGCTCATTGAGCAGGTTCGGGTATTCGATGTCGTTGCCAAGCGCATGCGCCTCGGCGAGCATAGCCAGGGGGTCGAACTCCTCCTGCATGTATTTCTCCATCACCTCGGCGAGCGGCATCGGGCGGATCTCGTCGGACTGCAGGATCCCGCCCTCGGTGGCATTGATCAGGGTCCGGCCATGCACCTCCGAGGACTTGAAGCGGTTCAGCAGGAAGTTGTAGTAGGAGTACATCTGGCGGTTGGTCTGCACCGGCTGGCCGTAGATGTCCGTCATCTCGATCAGCAGCGTGCCCTCGCGCTGCAGTTTGGCAACGGTCATCTCCTGCTTCTGCTCGGTCTCGAAGTAGGTGCCGCTGGCGTAGGTCCGGCCGCCGGGGAAGGAGAGGTCCTGGCCGATGAACACGATCGGGTCGCCGCCGAGCTTGACGGCGATGTCATAGGCCATCACGGCCACCGAGCCCCAGACCAGCACGCGGCCGCGGTCGCCGACGACGCGGTCCACCCAGCGCATGATGTTGTCATGGAAGCTGCACATGAAGCGCGGCCCGGTCCAGTCACGTACGGAACTGATCGGGCTCTGGGGTTCGGCGATCAGGTAGGCCTCGGGCAGGTCGACATTGCGCAGGTGCCTGGCATTGGCCTCCTGCGGGTCTCCGGTGACGACGATGTGCGGGGTGATGCCCTGCGCCATCAGGATCTTCACGGCGGTGTCCACCGCGATGATCACGGCGCGGTTCTTCATTTCATTGAGCAGGTGCATGTTCTTCTCGAGGCTCGGACCGGCGGAGACGATCACCACCGGCCTGCCGCGGAAGCGCTCGATCAGGTGTCTGAAGGGCGGGTTGTCCAGCACCTGCGGGAAGTTCAGCATGATGTTCATCTGCTGCATCTCGCCCATCACCATCAGGGTCTGGACGTTGCCGCCGACGGCGGTCATCTCATAGCGGATCTTGTCAGCAAGGCGGTCGAAGAGCTGCGACTCCGGCAGCTTGTCAAAGGCCGGATTGGAGATCATGCGCACGCCGCGGAAGGCTGCGAGCTCGAAGAGGTTCATGTAGGTGAACATCGCATTCTGGATGTTGTGGTCGCAGCTCACCGTCGTTTTGCTGCGGGTCATGATCTCCGTGAGGTCGGTATGGCACATCGCCAGGTAGAACAGCTCCCAGTTGGGTTCGTAGATCAGCACGCGCTCATCCGCCGGGATGCGGCGCAGGATCTCCAGCGCACCGTAGCCGAGCCCCAGACCGAAGATCACCGTGAAGTTGCCATCCGCGCTCTTCTCGATCGCACTCTCCGCCCACTGCTGTGCCTCCCGCAGCGGGTCGTAGGGGCTGTGCAGGAAGAAGTCGCGCTCGCCGTCGCTGTAGCGCAGGGTCGGCGGACCGCTGCGGCTGGGCTCCACGAACACGCTGCCGACCTGGGTCAGATCGCCGTGCTCATCGTGGTGGGCCTGCAGTTTGTCAGCCAGCACTTCGCTGGCCTGGCGCAGCATCGCGAGATTCTTGTCGAAGAAGGACATCTTGGCTTCCTGGCAGTTGTTTACATATCTACATCGGCAGCAGGGCAGCCGCATTGAATGTCAAGTTGACGGCGCGGCCCTGCTGTGGTTTCATCCTGGTTCAATGCGTGCAATCACGATCATGTTCTGCCTGTGCTGCTGGCTGTATCTCGGTCAGGGAGCTGCGCAGGCGCAGGCTGGGACGGTGGCGGCGCTGCCTGCCGGGCGCGAGGTGGTGGACATGCGCTGGCTGGACCGGGAGACGCTTGTCGTGGTCTACCGTGAGGCCGGCGAGGCCGGGGTGCTGCTGGCACAGGCCGGGCAGGGGATTACTGAACTCAGCGTACCGCGCAGCCTGGAACGCTGCGGCGGGGATCCGGAGCAGTTCCGCCTGACGCTGGCACCGCTTGGCAATTCGCTGGCGCTGGTGGAGCGTGGGGAAAGTGTGCTGAGTGCCAGCCGCCTGAGTGTGTTCCGCATCAGTCATGACGGCGTGGAAGCGGCGAGTACCTACCGCCTGCCGATGGAGTTCTGGCCGGATGAGGTCTGCTGGGATGAGGCGGGTGCCAACCTCTTCATGTCGGCCCGGCCCTTCCTACAGCCGAAGCAGCCGCTCAGCCTGGCGATGTTCCGGCTGGCGGATTCGGCCTTCGTGCCGCTGCTGGAGCGCACGGAGCTGGATCTGATCGACGGGCTGGCCTTCCTGCCGCGCAGCGGGGAGCTGGCAGTGCTCTGCCGCTCACATGCCGGCAGCTATCCCGCGCTGCCGCTGGTGGTGCTGATCAACCCGGATGGCAACCGCAGCCGCGTGCTGCTGGGAGATGCGGCCGGAGCGGAGTTGCAGCTGCTGGACAGCGGGGACCTGCTGCTGCGGACGCGCAATGGCAAGCTGGAGGACTGGCAGTTGCCGGCCTCAGGGTCGGAAATCAGGAAGCTGGATGCCGGAGCGGAGCTCGGCTGGGGCTGCCAGCTGAGCCGCAATGCAGCATGGCTGGCCCTGCCCACAGAGGCCGGTCTGCTGCTGCAGCCGGGCACGGGTGGTGAAGCCCTTGAAGCGGAGCTGCAGGCGAGGCTGTTCAGGTTCAACCATGATGGCAGCCTGCTGGCCGCGCTGGCTGCCGGTACGAATCAGCTGCAGATCATCGAACTGCCTGTTCAGGCTGAGTGATCAGCCCTGGCTGCCGCGCGGTCTGAGCTTCGCGCCATCCTCGTAGACGTTGTAGTAGTCATCACTGCCCGTGTTGCCATCGGCGGCTGAGGGCAGGCTGTCCATCATCTGCTGCACTTCCTGCATCTGCTCGTCGAAGTACTGCTCCTGGGTCACGAGCTCATACTCGTCCGGCACGGAGAAGGTACCGCCTTCATCCTGCCAGTCGAAGATGCTGTCGAGTTCCATGCTGGTGTGCATGCCCATGATGCTCATGTCCATGCGCATCATGATGTCGAGTTCATCACTCCACCAGATCTCACCGCTCATGTCGCCCATCATCGAGAGAATCCCGGTCAGCAGGCCGCCGAAGTCCTCGAGGCCTTCCATGCCTTCCGCGCCGGCAGCCGCGCCGTCGCCATTCGAGAACAGTTCACCCAGGCCTTCCATGCCCTCCATGCCTTCGAGTCCCTGCATCATGGACTGCATGTCCATCATGAAGGCCACGCCCTTGACGGCCACGCCGTTGATCATCGTCGGGCTGAGTTCGCTGACTTCCACGCCTTCCTGTTCGCGCAGGTCGGCTACCATCTGGTCGTAGTTACGGATCATGCTGTCGGGCTGCATGTCCATCATCCCGCCGTGCTGCTCCATGCCAGGCACCATCTGCTCGAACATGATCGCGCGCTTCTCGTTGTGCATCAGGGTATAGCTGGTGCCGGACTGCTCATAGATGATGATGCTCTGAAAGGGCTTACTGAGGTCCACATCGCCGGAAGCACCCATCGCGCCGGCGATGGAGGGGTCGTAGTACATGTCGATGCGGGACTTGCCGTCCACCCAGTAGACCTTGCCGTGCATGAGCTGCATGTCCTGCTGCATCTCAGCGGGGATGTCGGCGGCGTCCTTGCCGTCCATGCCCATCTCACCGAACTGCTGGGCCATGCCGGCGAAGGCATTGCCATCCATGCGCATGGTCATGGTGTAGTCGGCTTCATAGCCCGCGAGCGCGGCCTGGCAGCTTGCCAGCAGCAGGATCACGGACAGCAGGATGCTGTACAGGTGGCGCATGTATTCCTCCGCAGCGCATTCTCCCGCGGCAATCGCGCTGCGGGTGGCGCTTCACCTGAAGAATACATTATGTGAGTGGCTAAGGTTTCATCAGATGCTCTTCAGCAGCACACCGGCATCCTCGACGTAGCTGATCACTCCGCGCTGGTTGCGGCGGCCATGCTGCACGGCATCCTCGAGCCCGGTCATCACGTCGATGCTGGTGTTGAGGTTCTCCACCGGGAAGAGCAGCCAGGCGACCGTGGGCTGGACCACGACCTGCTGGCCGTCGCAGAGCCACTCAGTGCTGTGCAGCTTCTGGTGGATGTCCATCGCGAGGGCCTCGCAGTCCTGGGCTCCGATCTCCGGCAGCAGCATCGCCATCTGGGACCACTTGAAGCGCGAGACGATGTCCGAGCGGCGCAGGCGGTCCTGGAAGAAATTCGCGATCTGCGGCAGGAGCTGGGTGGCGGTGGTCTCGGTGAGCTGGCCGCCGGGGATCTCGAAGTCGATGTCGACAAGCAGCGCGCCGACGTCGTTGTTGTAGCGCGAGGTGCGGTACATCTCCTCGTCGAGACGGCGCAGGAAGTACTTGCGGTTGTAGAGCCCGGTAAGGCGATCGCTGATCGCGGTCTCCATGCTCAGGCGGCGGCGCTGCCCGAGGGTGTGCAGCACCTGCATGCGCTGGCAGATCTGGCCCGGGTCGACCGGCAGGAAGGCGTAGTCCAGATTGGCAATGCTGCCGGAGTCCGTGATGTGCTCGAGGTCCGCCGGGCCGCTGAGCAGATAGAGCACCGGCGGGATCTCGGCCTGCTCGAACTCGTCGAGCACGGCGAGCACGCGGTCCGTGCTGAGCGTGGCGCAGGTCAGGTCCAGCACCAGCACCTGCAGGCGGGAGATCTTCTCGCGCAGGGCTGCCGCAGTGAATTCGCGGCCGGACTCGAATTCCAGCAGGGCCTGCTCACAGGCATGGTGGATCCCGTTGACAACTTCATCATTGGTGCTGAATACAAGAATCATCCCGTGTTCCAGTGGTGGGTTTTTCCAATGGATCTTAACAGAACCGGGATGGCCCAAGCGGTGCTGAACCGAATGTTCACCGCGATTGAACGATTGTCAATCCGTGGGGCGCAGGATGCTGCGCATCAGCTCCAGCAGGTCAGTGCGGCTGGCCACGAGCAGGTCGTCGTCACCGGGGGTGTAGGCCTCGCCGCTGATCTGCTCGCAGAGCCCGCCGGCCTCGGTCACGAGCAGGATCCCGGCCGCGCTGTCCCAGCTGCGCAGCTTCAGCTCCCACATCCCGTCGAAGGTCCCGTCCGCCACGAGTGCGAGGTCGACAGCGGCACTGCCCAGCCGGCGGATCTTGTGGAAGTGGGTCTGCATGCGCACGAAGTTGTGGATGTTCTTCTGGCCGTCGGGGCCCTTGATGTCGTAGGGGAAGCCCGTTGCCAGCATCGCATTGATGAGCTGGCCGCCCGGCGGGGTGGGGCGCACGGTGACGCCCACGCCGTTGCAGGTGGTGCCCATGCCGCGGGCCGCGCTCCAGGTGTTGCGTAGCTCCGGACTGTGCACCACGCCGATCAGGGGCTGCAGGTGCTCATCGGTGAGCGCGATGCTCACGGCCCAGATCTGCAGGCCGCTGAGGAAGTTGGAGGTGCCGTCCAGCGGATCGACCACCCAGTTGAGTTCCTGGCGCGGTGCAGAGGCATCATAGCTTTCCTCGCCGATGAAACCTGCGGCGGGCAGCAGCGCACTGAGGCGTTCGCGGATCAGGTCCTCGGCCATGGTGTCGGCTTCGCTGACCATGTCGGCGGCGCTTGTCTTGGTGCGGATCTCCACGTCGTCAAGCCGGTTGAAGTAACCCTCCAGCAGCCGGCCGGCATCGGCGGCCACGCGGGTCACGGAGCTTGTCAGGGTGTGGAGGTTCAGGCCTGGCATGGGCGGCACTATAGCATCCGCCCCGTGAAGATCCTCAGAAGGGCAGCAGATTGTCGAGCCAGCCCCCGCCGGACTTGCGCGGCGGCGTGGAGAGGCAGCCGAGCCAGGTGATGTCGGAGACGCCACTGAGCTGGATGCGGTTGATGGTCTTCTCGTTGGGATCGAGCGGGACCACGAAGAGGATCGGGTCGTTGTCAGATTCGGTGACGAACACCAGCGCGTCGTTGTCAGGGGAGATGTCCCAGAAACCGACCTTGAAACGCGCACTGAACAGCACGCGGCTCTCGCCGGTGCTGAGGTTGACGAGCCGGAAGCGGTCCTCGGTGCTGGTGCTTTCCCGGGCCACGACCTGCAGGCTGTCCTCGGAGTCCAGCCACTTGAACTCGGGCTTGACCATCACGAGCGAGGGCACCTGGTGGAAGCTCTGGTCCTCGAAGGCGTAGTAGCCCACGCTGCTTTCCGCGCCGCTGCTCACGACGACGAGCACATGGTCGCCGTCCGGGCTGACCATCACGCGCTCAGCGCCGGGGAATTCCACGCTGCGGCCGGTCTTGCCGTCACGCATGTTGAGCAGGGTGAGCACGGGGTAGTCGCGGGTGCTCTGCGGGTCGTTGATCCACATGAAGGGATCCTTCTCCGGGCGCAGGCCGTAGAGATTGAAGCGGTTGCCCTCGGCGGGGATCCGCCCCTGCTCATCCTTCTTCAGGTTGAGGCCGAAGATCTGGTTGACCTGGGCCGGTTCATTCACGCAGTAGTAGACGACGTTCTCATCCTGGCGGTCGAACACCGCCTGGAAGTTGGAGTGCAGCGGGAATTCGCTGATCAGGTTCAGGTCGCCTTCCTTCATGTTGAGGCTGACGGCGGCTTCGCGGTAGCTGGAGCCGCTGGAGCCCGGCACGGCGCTCGAGGGCGCAATGCCCACCACCCAGTCGCCGTTGAGGGAATTGGCAACGATGCGCGCGGGGAAGTTCTTGGCGTAGACACCGATCCCGCCGTTGGCCGGGTTGATCAGGATCAACGGGGACTTCACCTGGTTGACGCTGCCCGTCTCGGTGGAGACCTCCTTGACGAAGGTCCCGATCACGCCGATCTGGAAGCTGAAGTCCATCGGGATGAACTGCGCGATCGCGGCCTTGCCGGTCTGCACTTCCTCGAGGGTAGGGATCTTCGGCGGGTCCGCTTCGGTATCAATTCCATCCTGGGCGGGAACTGCCGTGCTGACCAGCAGCAACAGCAGCAGTGCCAGGGCACTGAGCTTAAGCGTGTTCATTCTCTCCATCAACCTCAGCTCTCATTATCGGTGTCGTGCATCATGAGGTTAATAACGTAACTGTACCCCACGACCTGGTTGCGGCCGTTGCGCTTCGAGAAGAACAGGGCCGTGTCCGCGAACTCGATGAACTGCGCCAGGTTCGCGGGCTTGTGATCCAGGTAGCTTGACACGCCGATAGAGACGGTGACCTTGATGAAAACGTTTGTATTGCTGATGAAGAAACTGTTGTTCTCGACGAAGCGCCTGAGGCGGTTGGCGAGGATCTCGGCATTCTTGTTGTGCGTTTCGGGCAGCACCACGACGAAGCGCTCGCCGCTGTAGCGCGAGACGAAGTCCGTGCTGCGCACGTTCTCCATGATGATCGCGCTGATTTCCTTCAGGAGCATGTCGCCGGTTTCGAAGCCGTAGGTCTCGTTCACGT